>NZ_JAOXSR010000002.1:0-330588 GCF_026163685.1 Oerskovia flava | reverse complement strand
CCCTGGTTACCACACTGGGGGGGGGGGTCCCGGGCGCGCTCGGGGGGCGGGCCCCCGACACCGCGTCCTGACCCCGAGCTGGCCGGCTGTGCCTGCCCTCGGGCATACCTCCCCCACCACTCCCACCCGAGTGGGTGAAGCGCTACCGCGAGGAACATACACCACGAGCACCGACACGGCCCATCACCGAGAGCGCGGCGGGCGCCGGTCGACCACGCGTCGCGGGTGCTCGCTTACGTCACGACACCGGCTCGTGAGCGGGGAGGTGCGCCGCGGCGACGGCGCTGCTGGATGGGCGGCGGGATCGCGAGTCGTCTGGGCTCTCATGCCGCTGGTCGGTTTCCGCTCGAGGCGGGCGCCGACGGTGCAGCCGTGGTGCCGCCGGTCGCGATCGCGTGCGCGATGGCGTCGAGCTGTGCCAGCGCGAGGGCCGCGGCCCGGTACGCCGGCGCGAGTGCGAGGACGCTGCACGCGGTGGGAACGTCGACTACCCAACCACGCGGTGGCATCACCGCGACGTCGGCCAGAACGTGCGTTCGCGCTAGCCGACGAGCTGCCGAGAGCAACGCCGCGCGGGCGTCGTGCGCCGGCGGGACGTCGGGGAGCGCTAGCGCAGAGGCCTGGATCGACAGCACACGGTCTGGTCCGGACCACGTCGACGTCGCAGGGCCGCCGACCGGCCACGGCTCGGTGTGCTCGTCGTGGTGCTCGATGAGCGCCCACACGAGCGCGGCGGGGCCGTCGAACGCGTCCCGCGGCAGCGTGGCACGCAGCTCGTCGGCGGACGACCTGTCCCACAGCGCGGTGTACAGCACGCGGCGCTCCGCCGCACGCACGAGCTCGTCGCGAGTGCTGCTCATAGGTGGCACCGGATTCTGACGGACGTCGGCGCATCGGTCGTTACCGCGTTACCGACACCAGGGGTGCGGTAACGGGTACCGCTCGGAAATGGCGGAAGATCAACGATCCTCGCGGCGACGACCCGGGCTATTGGGTAATGACGAACCGAAGGGTGAGTGTCGTTACCCGTTACCGGGAAACGCTCGGGTAACGGGTAACGCATCACGAACGGTCCGACTGCCGCCAGTCGCGCATCGCATTCACCGTGCGCTGCATGTTCCACCCGAGCCGCTCGCGCGCCTCCTTGATTGCGGTTGGCGGGGGATCGAGGGCAGCGACCGCGGCGACGTCTTCGGCAGAGGCCGCCAGGGCCGGGTCGCGGTCGTCCGGCTTCGGCGCGTACAGGGCGAAGGTCGTGTCGTCGTTCAGGCGGAACACGGCGGCCAGCGGCTCCTTGTCGCCGGCGCCGGCGCGGTGCTGACGCAGACCGCCGTGCCGGTCTTTCGAGATGGCGAGGTAGCACGACCCACCGCGACCGGGTGCGAACGCCGTACCGACCGTGACGCGCAGCGACACGCCGCCGATCGCACGCTTCTTGGCCGCCGTACCGGTGGCGCCCATCGCGCGAGAGCTCTCGCCCTTGGCGAGGTGGTCAATGACGAGAACTGCGGCGCCGGATCGCGCCAGCGGCTTCATCACGAGCCCGTGCACACGGGTGAAGTCGTCGGGGCTGTTGGACGATGCACCGAACATCGGTAGGACCTCGCCGAGACTGTCCAGGACGACCGTGTCCGGTGTCCACTCGGCCAAGGCGCGCACGACCTGGACGAGTTGCGCGCCGTCCTCGGGCTCGGCGTACCGGAACCGGTCCGGGTCCCGCAGCGCGGCCGCCGGCGCACCGAGGTCGAGCAGGCGGTGCACGGTCGACGCCACCCCGTTGTGGTCGACGTCGATCACCGCCGCTCGACGCCCAGCGTCAAGGTCGGTCGCGGCGGCTGCGAGACAGACCCAGGTCTTGCCGGACTCCGGGTCACCGTAGATGTGATTCAACTGCCCGCGGTAGAAGAGGGCCGCACCGTCCGAACAGACCATGAGGCTGGGGCGCGGAGGTTCGGGCATCGTGCCGTCGAGCAAGGCCGCCACGTCCGCGAACAGCGGCGGCTCAGCGTCGTCTTCGATTGCCGGCTGCGGGTCGGCGGCGAGACCGGTCGCGGCGACGAACGCTTCAAGCGCGCGGTCACTCAGCGCGGAGTCGCCCGGGTCGTCGTACGTGTCGGGCGAGAACCACGAGTCCTCGTCGGCGGGTGGAGCGGGTGAGTGGGTCACGGGGCGGCCCTGTAGCCTCTCTGGCGAGTAGTCCGGTCGCGGACCACCGGCCTGTACACGGCCGTCGTCCGTCCTGTCGCGCAGACCGTCCCGGGGTCGGTGTGTCCAGCACCGACCCCGGGGAACGGCCGCCCGGCCTACTGCTCGCTGAGGATGCGGGCAATGAACTCGTCGGCCGCCTGCCCACGCGTCCGCCCGTCCGGCAGCACCTCGGCCGCGAGCCGCTCCACCATGCGCTGGCGAACGATCGTCGCCATCCTCGGTGAGAGCTGCACCGGACGGGGCAAACCTGCGATCTCGACCAGTCCGATGCGGGCGGCGCCCACCTCACCCGTCGCGGCGTCCGTACGCGGACGGGCGATGGTGCGAGCGGCCTCCTGACCCAACCTGTATTGCTTGTGCTCGAAGCTCGCATGTCCAATGCGGCGGGGGTGGAACAGGTACCGCTCGCGGTGCGCGTCCGTGAGGTCCGCGCGCACCGCGGCCCTGATGTGATCCCACGGGGTGTTCCAGTCCGTGTGCCCGATCGTGAATTGCTTCTGGGAGATGAGCCCGCGGCCGCGGAGCGAGGTCCAGTACTCCGGCTCCGCTTCGACCCGGCGCCTGAACGCGCCGCGCAGGTCCGGGTTTCCGGGAAGGGTTGCGGTGTGATCCCACAGGCGGCCGTCGGCGACCGGGTCGATTGTGTAGAACGGGCGCAGCTCGACGGGCACGAACAGCGGGCTGTCCGGGTCGGTGTACGCGGGCGGGAGCGCGGGCTCGGGCGGCGTGGTCGCCTCGGTCGTCGGGGCGGGCTCCGGGGTCGTGCGCTTCGTCAGGGCCTTGAGAACCATGAGGTGTTCCTCTCGTGTCAGGTGCCGGACGGCACCAGGGTGGGGTGGGGGGTGGATGGCGAGAGCCGGCTACGCGCTCGGCCGACGGCGCCGGGCGCGGCGGCCAGCGACGGCCCGGACGAACAGCCGTGCCGGCAGTGCCGAGGTCGCGGGCAGCGGCGTCGCGTCGTCGGTCTCGGGGTCCGGCAGCGCCGGCGGGACGGCCACGGCCCGCAGGCCGGGACGGTGGGTGCTGGTCATGAGGGGTTCCTTTTCGTTCGGTGGTGCGGTGGAGGGTCGGCGGCTACATGCGCGCGCCGGTGGGATCGGTCAGCGGCGCCAGAGACCGGCGCCGGTGCGGGCGTCGTCGAGCGCGGCCATGGCCTCGGTCATCCACACGGGGTTGCCGCTGGCGCGGGCGGACTCGTACGCCTGCTCCGCGCGACGAACGCGCCGCTGGTGGCTGTGCTCGAGCGCGATCGACGCTCGGGGCCGGCTCAACGACGCGGACACGTGCAGGCCAGTCGCGGGCACGACGACGGGCGTCGGCGGTGACGGCGCGGCTGGGGTGTCGTCGTCGCGGGCGGGGGTCTTCACGCGGCATCGTCCGGGGCCTCGACGTCCCCCGTGGCTGTGGTGTCGTCGAGTTCCGCGGCGGTGGCGTCGGCCTCCGCGAGGGCCTCGCGGGCACGACGACGAGCCCGCGCCGACTTCAGCGCGAGCTTCTGGAAGTGGGCGCGGCGTAGGCTCTCCGCGCGCTTGGGGTCGCCGCCGGCGTCCGTGAGAAAGCGGGCTTCGAGGGCACGCCGCGCCGGTGCGGTGCGTGCGGTGCGGTCTTCGGTGTTCGCCCAGGAGGTGTTCGCGGCAATCTGGCCGCGCAGGCGTCGCTCGGTGTCGCTGGCAGGCATAACGAGAGAACCCTTTCGGGACTCTCGCGGCGGCCCATTGCTCGCGAACTAAGGTTCGGCGCCAGTCGCACCGGGCGGTGTGCTCAGGAAGATAGCACGACGTTCCACGCATCACCGCGAGGACGCACGGCGATCCACAGCAGGGCGTGGCAGCGGGGGCACGCGGCAGGGTGCTTCATGGGGTCGTTGCCGTTGTCTCTCAGCAAGATGTCGAGGTCGGAGGGGATCGGGTGCGACTCGGGATAGACCATGTCGTCCAGGTCCGCCTCGGTTGACCGACTGATCCGCTCGGCCACTACGCGATGAACGGCGAGTAGGGGATGGTCGGGTAGTTCGAGCGTCCGGTCCGCCGTGCGGCGCTGGTCTGCAAGCCAGGCACGCCGCTGGGCGCCGAGTTCGAAGCGACCGCCGACGACGTCGAGGAAGCGGGCGCCGTCACGCACGACGACGCGCGCGACGGCGCGCCCGTCACCATGAGGGCAGCGCATGGTCCGCTCGACACGCTCAGGGGCGCTCATACCCGATCCCCGCGCTTGAGGCGCTGGGCGGCGGATCGGGCACGGGCGTCAGCGGCGCTGGAACCATAGCGATCGAGCATCACGTCCGAGGACCAGCCGGCCAGACGCTTGAGGTCACGCTCCTGGCCGCCGGCCATCAGGTAGTCGTGGGCGAACGTGTGACGGAACCGGTGCGGGTGCAGGGCCGTGATGCCGGCGCGCGCGCCACGCTGGCGCACGAGCTCGCGCACGCCGTCGGGGGTGAGCGCGCCTCGCTGGGACAGGAAGTAGGCGTCGAGCTGCGCGTGCGGGGACGTGCGCCGCGCACGCTCGTAGCGGTCGAGCGCGGCCGTGGTGCGGGCGCCGAAATAGACGGGCCGCGTGCCGGTCTTGCCGCGCACGATCGCCATGCCGGCGTCCAGGTCGAGGTCTGTGCGGGTCAGCGCGCACAGTTCGCCGACCCGCACGCCGCAGTCGAGCAGGAACCGGACCACGGCCTCGTCGCGCCGGTCGCGCAGCGCCGGGCCCTTGCACGCCTTGACCAGCGCGGTCAGCTCGGCGTCGGTCAGCACCGGAACGGGCTTGGGCTGCTCCTTGGGCAGAGACACACCGTCGAGCGGGTTCGCCGCGATCTCGCCCTCAGCAACGGCCCAGCCGGCGAACCGGTACAGGCCGCGGTGCCGGGTGCGCACCGTCGACGCCTCACGGTCGGCGCGCAGGTCGGCGAGCCAGTCGACGACGTTGCGCCGGTTCAGCTGGTCGATGGTCGTCGGGTGGCCGTTCGCCGCGAGCCACTCGGCGAAGAACCGGACGGACTGCCCGTACAGGCGCAGGGTCGCGGGGGAGCGCCCTTCGGCGCGTAGGTGGCGGGCGAACGAGCGCGCCAGGTCGTCGAGACTCGCGGGTTCCATGGCGGTACGTTATCGCGTGAGGGTGCGCTATGCTCACACCACCACGCACCGAGCACGGCTAGTTTTCGTTGGTATCGCGCCGCTCGCGGGAAGGTTGAACTCTCTTGGGTTCGCCCGGCATCTTCGGGTACTCGGGAGGGTAGGGCAGGTCCCCGAGGCCGTGCTCGGCCTCGTCCCGCCGGGACAGCTCGAGGGCGGCCTCGAGGGACCCGCCCGGGACGGTCCGGTCGGCGCGCAGCGGGGCGAAGAGGTCTCCGACGTCGGCGAACCGTGCGGGCATGGTCGTCACGTCGAAGTCGTCCGGAGCGACGTCGGGCACCTCGTCCCAGTGCAGCGGTGCCGAGACCGTGGCCCGGGCGTTGGCCCGGATCGAGTACGCCGACGCGATGGTGCGGTCGCGGGCCATCTGGTTGTAGTCGACGAAGATCTTCTCCCCCCGCTCCTCCTTCCACCACTTCGTCGTGACCTGGTCGGGCAACCGGCGCTCCAGCTCGCGGCCGATGGCGATGGTGGCGCGGCGCGCGTCGACGAACGTCCAGCGGGGTGCGATCGGGACGAACACGTGCAGCCCACGACCGCCGGAGGTCTTCGGCCAGCCCTCGAGACCCAGCTCGGTGAGGACGGCGCGCAGCTCCGGGGCCACGCGGGCTGCGTCGTCGTAGTCGGTGCCCGGCTGAGGGTCGAGGTCGATGCGCAGCTGGTCGGGTGCCTCGACGTCGTCCGAGCACACCGGCCAGGGATGGAACGTCAGCGTCCCGAGGTTCGCCGCCCAGGCGACGACGGCCAGCTCGGTCGGGCTGACCTCGTCGGCCGTGCGTCCCGACGGGAAGGCGATCGTCGCGGTCTGCACGTAGTCGGGTGCGCCGCGCGGGATGCGCTTCTGGTAGAAGGCGTCGCCGCTGCTGTCCGTGCGGGTGCTGAGCCGGGCGCCCTCGAACACGCCCTTGGGCCAGCGCTCGAGGGTCGTGGGGCGGTCGAGCAACGCGCCCAGGATGCCGTCACCGACGGCGAGGAAGTACTCGACGACGTCGAGCTTCGTCAGGCCGCGGGAGGGGAAGACCACACGGTCCGGGCTGGTGACCCGCACGGTGCGACCGCGGACGTCGAGCTCGACCGGTGGTGTCGACGAAGGCGCCATGACGTCACGCTAGACCGCTCGCCGCGGTGGCGCCCGACGACACGGTCGCGAGCAGGTCGCGCGCGGTGGCGCGTCCGGGCCAGCGCAGGCGTAGCTCGAGCGAGCGCGCCACCGCGTCGAGATCGAGGCCGGCGTCGCGCAGCAGGGACAAGGTCTGCCGCGCCTCGTGCGAGGGACGGGTCGACGCGACCTCGAGCGCGGCCCGACGCAGCCCGGCGACGAGGACGCCACCGATCTCCACGGTCTCCGATCGCAGGACGGCCGCCTGGCGCAGCGTGCGGTCTGCACGCGGAGGGGGCCGGTGCGTCCCAGGGAGGTAGACGACGTCGACCTGTCGTGGAACGGCGGACCCCACGTGGACCCAGGCCGCGCTCGCCCCGCCGACGACGGTCCGTGACGGGACGAGGTGGCGGATCGTCTCCACGCGGGCGGCCGGGCTGGGCGGTGTGCCGGCGACGAGGGCTGTCTCGTGCCGCACGGGCACGAGCGCCCCGGAGCGCACGAGCTCCTGCCAGGCCGCGTGCCCGCCGACGTCGGCGGGCCGCACCAGGGTGGGGACGACGGGCTCGGTGGGGTGGAGCAGGTCGGCGAGCGAGCAAGTGGTGGCGTGCATGTGCTCACGGTCGCGCACGTCTGCCACGACACGCCACCGCCCGGCCTGCGGCTGTGGACAACCAGCGCGGGCCGGGCAGCGGGCGATCGATGACCTGTCGGTCAGCCGCGCGAGTCCTCGGCGGCCTTGACGACCTGCTCGAGCCAGGCACGCCGGGCGGCGACGGCCGTCTCGAGCTCTGCGACCTTGCGGGCGTCACCCGCACCACGTGCGGCCTCGAGGTCCGCCTCGAGGCCGGCGATGGCGGACTCGAGCTGCGCGGCCGCGCCCTCCGCGCGCGCACGGGTCTCCGGGTTCGAGCGCTTCCACTGCGACTGCTCGGCGTCGCGGATCGCGTTCTCCACGGCACGCAGACGTCCTTCGACGCGCTGCAGGTCGCCGCGCGGGACCCGCCCGGCGTTCTCCCAGCGTTCCTGGATGTCGCGCAGCGCCGTCTTCGCCTGGCCGAGGTCCGTGACCGGGACCAGGGACTCGGCGCGCTCGAGGAGCTCCTCCTTGACCACGAGGTTGCTCGCGTACTCCGCGTCCGTGGCCGCGTTCTCCGCGTCCCGGGCCTGGAAGAACGCGTCCTGCGCGGCCCGGAAGCGTGCCCACAGCGCGTCGTCGTCCTTGCGGCTGGCGCGGCCGGCGGCCTTCCACCGGGTCATGAGGTCGCGGTACGCACCCGCGGTGGCGCCCCAGTCCGTGCTGGTCGACAGCGCCTCTGCCTCGGCGACGAGCTCCTCCTTGGCGGCCTTCGCGGCGCTGTTGCGCTGCTCGAGGTCGGCGAAGTAGTGCCGACGTTCGCGGTCGAAGGCGGTGCGGGCGTGGCTGAACCGCTTCCAGAGCGCTTCCTCGCTCGTCCGGTCGATCCGCGGGCCGTTGCGCTGGGCGTCCTTCCAGCGGTCGAGCAGCGTCCGCAGCTCCTCGCCGGCGGGCCGCCACTGCATCCGGCTGGGGTCGGTGGCGGCGATCTTCTCGGCGGCCTCGATGATCTCGGTGCGTGCCGCGAGCGCGACCTCCTTCGCGGCGGCCCGCTCGGCCTCGAGCTGGGCCCGTCGCTCGGCCGCGACCGCGCGCAGCGACGCGACCTTCTCCCGCAGCGCGTCCAGGTCGCCGACCGCCGACGGCTCCGCCGTCTCGTCGCCGAGCTTCGACAGCGTCGAGTCGATCTCCTTGACCGAGAGGTCGGTGCCCGACAGGCGGGCCTCGAAGAGCGCGACCTTCGCGTAGAGGTCGAGGTAGCGACGCACGTAGAGCGCGAGCGCCTCGTCGGCCCCGACGCCGGGGAACTGCCCGACGCTGCGTTCACCGGCAGCCTCACGGACCCACACCGTGCCGTCCTCCTCGACGCGCCCGAACGCCGCGGCTGCCTTGGCAGCGGCGCTGTCGTCCGGCACGGGGACGGCCGGTACCTGCGTCGCCGCCGCGGGCGCCGCGTCCGACGACGCCCCGGGTGCAGGCGGCCGGGGGAGCGCGGAGGGCCGAGGCAGTGCACTGGGCTTGGGGACCGGGCTCGGCTTCGGCGCCGCGGCGGGCCGCGGCTCGGGCTCAGCCGCGGGCTCAGCGTCGGCCGCTGCTGGCTGAGCCTCGGGCGCCGCGAGCTCCTCGGTCGGCTCTCCGGCGGGTTCGTCGTCGGCTTCTGCTGCCGGCGCGAGTTCCTCAGCGAGCGCGGGCTCGGTGACCTCGGGAGCGCTCGGTGCCGCCTCGTCCGGTGCCGTCTCGGACGTCTTGGGCGACTCCGGCGCCGTGGACGTGTCGAGCTGCTCGGTCGAGGAGCCCTCAGGCTCCTGGGCCGGAGCGTCCGTCGGGTTCTCGGTGCTCTCGCTCACTGGGACTCAACTCCTTCGATGGTGACCGGGGTGGCGGGGGAGCCGTCGCCGGCTCCGTCCGCGGTCCCCGCGTCAGCGACTGCTCGGACGACGTCCAAGCCGGTGGTGATCGTGCCGAACACGGTGTAGCCACCGGTGTCGGTCGGCAACGTCGTGTCCTCGTAGACGAGGAAGAACTGGCTCCCCATGGAGTCGGGGTCCGCGGTGCGCGCCATCGCGACGGTGCCCGCGGGGTAGAGGCCGTCCGCGGGCGCGTTCTCGATCGGGCCGAACGTGTAGCCGGGACCGCCCGTCCCCGTGCCCGTCGGGTCCCCGCACTGCAGGACGAAGATGCCCGCCGTGGTGAGCCGGTGGCAGTCGGTGCCGTCGAAGTAGCCGGACTCGCCGAGGGTGACGAAGCTCGCGACCGCCTGGGGTGCCGCAGCGCCGTCCAGCGTGATCTCGATGTCGCCGGCGCTCGTGCTGAGCGTCGTCTGCCACTCCCTGCCCTCCGCCGCGGAGGCGGGCGGGAGCTCGCGGTCCTCGGTCGCCGGTGTGGGCGACGGCTCCGCGGCGGTGTCCGCCTCCCCGGCGGCGTTCAGCGCCAGCACGACGACGGCCGTGACCAGGGCGATCCCGACGACGATCCCGACGATCGCCCACGCGCGCTGCTTGCGTGCCCGGGCCTGCGCCTGGCGTTGGGTCCACTTCTCCTGGCGGCGGCGCGCCTTCTCGCGCTCGCGCTGGGTCGTCGGCACCGAGGCTCCTTCGTCGTCCGGGTCCGCGCGCGCGGCCGTTGCCGCCGTCGGGACGTTTCGGGGGACAGTCTAGGCATCGCGGGCCGTCGCGGCCGGTGAAACGGCCGCTGGGAGGTCACGGTCAGGTCTCGACGAGCCGAGCGGTAGCCTCCGGAGATGCAGATCTACACCGTGGTCGCTCCCGTGTTCGGCACGAACTGCTACGTCGCGGCCGCCGACGGGCCCATGGGGGAGCAGGGGGACCGGGACTGCGTCGTGGTCGACGCCGGCGCCGGGGTCGCTCCGGCGGTGCGCGATCTCCTCACCGATCAGCGTCTGGTCCCCCGGGCCGTGCTCGCGACCCACGGTCACGTGGACCACACCTGGGACGCGGCCGCGCTGTGCGCGCACTACGACGTCCCGATGTACCTGCACGCGGCGGACGCGTACCGCCTCGACGACCCGTTCGGCACGATCGAGCCCGGCGTCACCCGGGGTGCCGGCGACTCGCACGTGTCCGGTCCGCTCGGCCAGGCGCTGCGCGCCGCCGGTGCGAGGCCCGAGGACTACCGGGTGCCGACCGACGTGCGCGCCGTCGACGCCGGTGACGGGGGCGAGGCAGCGGTGCTCGACACCGGTGCCGTGCGCCTGGGGGTCCTGCACGCACCCGGGCACACGCAGGGCTCCGTCCTCTACCTGGTGGGTCGGCCGGGAGACGGCGCCGTGCTCACCGGTGACGTCCTCTTCGCCGGCACGATCGGGCGCACCGACCTGCCCGGGGGAGACGGTGCGACGATGTCCCGGACGCTGCGGGACGTCGTCGGGCGCCTCGACGACGGGTGGATGGTCCTGCCGGGGCACGGCCCCGCGACGGACATGCGGCGCGAACGCCGCACCAACCCGTTCCTCGCCGGGGCCTGAGACGCGATTCCCGGTTCCCGTCACCGGTCTGGAAGGATCGGGTCCCATGGCCCGACCTACACCCCTGTCCGGATTCCCCGAGTGGCTGCCCGCCGGGCGCGTCGTCGAGCAGCACGTGCTGGACGCGCTGCGCCGCACGTTCGAGCTGCACGGCTTCGCGGGCATCGAGACGCGCGCCGTCGAGCCGCTCGACCAGCTGCTGCGCAAGGGCGAGACCTCGAAGGAGGTCTACGTGCTGCGCCGCCTGCAGGAGGAAGCGGGCGAGGTGCCGGAGAAGAGCGAGAAGCAGCTGGGCCTGCACTTCGACCTCACGGTGCCGTTCGCCCGGTACGTGCTGGAGAACGCCGGGCACCTGTCGTTCCCGTTCAAGCGCTACCAGATCCAGAAGGTCTGGCGGGGCGAACGCCCCCAGGACGGACGGTTCCGCGAGTTCTACCAGGCGGACATCGACGTCGTCGGCGCCGGCGAGCTGCCGTACCACTTCGAGGTCGAGCTGCCGCTCGTGATCGCCGAGGCCCTGGCCTCGCTGCGCGACGTCGGCGTGCCCCCCGTGCGGATCCTCGTCAACAACCGGCGGGTCGCCGAGGGATTCTACCGGGGGCTGGGTCTCGACGACGTCGACGGGGTGCTGCGCAGCATCGACAAGCTCGACAAGATCGGGCCCGACAAGGTGGCCGACCTCCTCGTCGCCGAGTCCGGCGCGACCCGTGAGCAGGCGGCGGCCTGCCTCGAGCTCGCCTCGATCTCCGGCGCGGACGCGACCGTCGGTGAGCGCGTGCGGGCGCTCGCGGTCGCGCACGGCGTGACGTCGGAGCTCCTGGAGACGGGCCTCGCGGAGCTTTCGGCGATCATCGAGGCGGCCGCGGTGCGGGCGCCGGGTGTCGTCGTCGCGGACCTGAAGATCGCGCGCGGGCTCGACTACTACACCGGCTCGGTCTACGAGACCGTGCTCGTGGGTCACGAGCAGCTCGGATCCATCTGCTCCGGTGGGCGCTACGACACCCTCGCCTCCGACGGCGCGACGACCTACCCGGGCGTCGGGCTGTCGATCGGGGTCTCGCGCCTGGTGTCCCGCCTGCTGTCGGGCGGGCTGGTGCGGGCGACACGGCCGGTGCCGAGCGCCGTCGTGGTGGCGGTCACGAGCGAGGAGACGCGCGCCGCGTCCGACGCGGTCGCGACCGCGCTGCGTGGTCGCGGCATCCCCGTGGAGGTGGCGCCCAGCGCCGCGAAGTTCGGCAAGCAGATCCGCTACGCCGACCGCCGCGGAATCCCCTTCGTGTGGTTCCCCGCGGGCCTCGGCCCCGACGGCGAGCCCGTCGCGCACCAGGTCAAGGACATCCGCTCCGGCGAGCAGGCCACGGCCGACCCGCTCGTGTGGTCGCCGCCCGCGGACGACCTGTGGCCGCGGATGGTGCCGGCAGGGGACTGACGTCGGCCCGCCCGCGCCGGTCACCCGTCGCCGTTGACCCTGCTTCGAACGCATGTTCGAATAGGGTCATGAGGTGGGACGGGCAGGCGATCGCGGCCGACGACGGCGCGCTGCCCGGTCTCGTGCGCATGGCAGGTCTCGTGCGCACCGTGCGTACGCCGGAGTTCGCGGGGGTCACCTTCCACGAGGTGCTCGCGAAGAGCGCGCTGTCCCGCGTGCCGGAGCAGTCCCGGTTGCCCTTCCGTTGGACGGTCAATCCCTACCGGGGGTGCACCCACGCGTGCCGCTACTGCTTCGCTCGCCCCACGCACGAGTACCTCGATCTCGATCCTGGACGCGGCTTCGACAGCGAGATCGTGGTCAAGGTCAATGTCGTCGACGCCCTGCGTCGAGACCTTGCTCGTCCGACGTGGTCCGGGCAGGCCGTGGCGCTCGGGACCAACACCGACCCCTACCAGCGTGCCGAGGGACGCTACCGGCTGATGCCCGGGATCATCGGGGCGCTCGCGGACGCCCGCACACCGATCTCCCTCCTCACCAAGGGCACGCTCCTCCGGCGTGACCTGCCGCTGCTCGGCGAGGCCGCGCAGCGCGTGGACGTCGGTGTCGGAATCTCCCTGGCGTTCGTCGACGAGGCGCTCCAGCAGGCGGTCGAGCCGGGCACGCCGACTCCACGCGCCCGGCTCGACCTCGTGCGCGCCGTGCGTGCCGCAGGGCTGCCGTGCGGGGTCATGGTCGCGCCGGTCCTTCCGTGGCTCACCGACGCGACCGATCACCTCGAGCGGCTCCTCGATGCCGTCCACGACGCGGGCGCCACGAGCGTCACCGTCCTCCCGCTGCACCTCAAGGCCGGCACCCGGGAGTGGTACATGCAGTGGCTCGCCGATGACTACCCGCACCTCGTGGCGTGCTACGAGCGTGTCTATGCACGTGGCGCCCACGCCAGCGGCGCCTACCGCGCGTGGTTGTGGGACCGTGTGCGTCCGATGCTCGAGGCCCGCGGGCTCAGCACCGCTGAGCACCGCGCCGCCGCGGCGTCCGGTGGCGCCGGAGGCGCGGCAGAACCAGCAGGGCAACCGAGCCTCTTCTGAACCTGGCGAACCGCGACGCTGCGGCTCAGCCTGCGAGGTGCGCCGGGAACCCGCCCGTGGCGACCGGCCCCCAGCCCGTGACGGTCACCCGGACGAGGGACTTGCCCTGGCGGACCATCGCCTCGCGGTACTCGTCCCAGTCCGGATGCTCACCGGCGATCGAGCGGTAGTACTCCACGAGCGGCTCCACCGACGCCGGCAGGTCGAGCACCTCGGCCGTGCCGTCGACCTGGACCCACGCGTCGTCGAAGTCCTCGCCCAGTACGCACAGCGACGCCTGGGACCGGCGTCGAAGGTTCACCGCCTTCGCCCGGTCCGGGTACGTCGAGACCACGACCCGTCCCGCGGCGTCGACCCCGTAGGTCACCGGGCTCATCTGCGGCGCACCGCTCGCGCGGGTCGTCAGCAGCACCGCCCGCTTGTTCGCCCGCAGGAACGTCGTGAGCTCCTCACGGTCCACCCGGTCCGTCGTCGCGATCCGTCGTGCCACAGGTCCACCTCCGCGCCATGCTCCTGAACTCCGTCCACCCACAGACTAGACTCGACCACCGGCGCCCCGGCGCCAGCCCACCCACCCACGGATCACCCCGGTGATCCGGCATGCTCCGGAAGGACTCACCCCGTGCTCCGCACCCACACCGCCGGCTCCCTGCGGGCCGAGCAGATCGGTCAGACCGTCACCCTCACCGGCTGGGTCGACCGTCGACGCGATCACGGGGGAGTGGCGTTCATCGACCTGCGTGACGCCACCGGCATCGCCCAGGTCGTCATCCGCGACGAGTCGGTCGCCCACCCGCTGCGCAGCGAGTTCGTCCTCCAGGTCACCGGAGAGGTCTCGCGCCGGCCCGAGGGCAACGCCAACCCCAACCTCGCCACCGGCGAGATCGAGGTCCTGGCCGCCGACGTCGTCGTCCTCAACGAGTCCGCGCCCCTGCCCTTCCAGGTCTCGACCGCGCTCGCGGACACCGAGACCGTCGGCGAGGAGGCGCGCCTCAAGCACCGCTACCTCGACCTGCGCCGGCCCGCGCCAGCCGCCGCCCTGCGGCTGCGCTCCCAGGCCAACAAGGCCGCCCGCTCCGTGCTCGACGCCGAGGACTTCGTCGAGATCGAGACCCCCACCCTCACCCGCTCCACCCCCGAGGGTGCCCGCGACTTCCTCGTGCCCGCGCGACTCGCCCCCGGCGCCTGGTACGCGCTGCCGCAGTCCCCGCAGCTGTTCAAGCAGCTGCTCATGGTCTCCGGCATGGAGCGCTACTACCAGATCGCCCGCTGCTACCGCGACGAGGACTTCCGCGCCGACCGACAGCCCGAGTTCACCCAGCTCGACGTCGAGATGAGCTTCGTCGAGCAGGACGACGTCATCGCGCTCGCCGAGAAGATCCTCGTCGCGCTGTGGGAGCTCATCGGCTACACCATCCCGACGCCCATCCCGCGCATCACCTTCGCCGACGCCATGCGCCTGTACGGGTCTGACAAGCCCGACCTGCGCTTCGGCAACCCGCTCGTCGAGCTCACCGACTACTTCGCCGAGACGCCCTTCCGCGTCTTCCAGGCCGAGTACGTGGGCGCCGTCGTCATGGCCGGTGGTGCCTCCCAGCCCCGCCGCCAGTTCGACGCCTGGCAGGACTGGGCCAAGCAGCGCGGCGCTCGTGGTCTGGCGTACGTGACGTTCGCCGAGGACGGCACGCTCGGCGGGCCGGTCGCCAAGAACCTCTCGGACGCCGAGCGTGCCGGGCTGGCCGTCGCGACCGGCGCCCAGCCGGGCGACGCGGTCTTCTTCGCCGCCGGCAAGACGTCGGACTCCCGTGCGCTGCTGGGGGCCGCTCGCCAGGAGATCGCCCGCAGGACCGACCAGATCGACGAGAACGCTTGGGCGTTCGCCTGGGTCGTGGACGCGCCGCTGTTCAAGCCCACGGGCGAGGACGACGACGTCGCGGTCGGCGAGGGCGCGTGGACCGCGGTGCACCACGCCTTCACGTCCCCGACGCCGGAGTGGATCGACACGTTCGAGCAGAACCCGGGCGAGGCGCTGGCCTACGCCTACGACATCGTCTGTAACGGCAACGAGATCGGCGGAGGGTCCATCCGTATCCACCGCCGGGACGTCCAGGAGCGTGTCTTCGCGATCATGGGGATCGGCGAGGCCGAGGCGCAGGAGAAGTTCGGCTTCCTCCTCGACGCGTTCGCGTTCGGTGCGCCGCCGCACGGCGGGATCGCCTTCGGCTGGGACCGTATCGTCGCGCTGCTCACCGGGTCGGAGTCCATCCGCGACGTCATCGCGTTCCCGAAGTCGGGCGGCGGGTTCGACCCGCTCACCCAGGCGCCCGCGCCCATCACGGCGCAGCAGCGCAAGGAGGCCGGGGTCGACGCGAAGCCCAAGGCCGTGGAGGAGCCGGTGCCCGCCGCGCAGGCGTGAGGTCCGGCGTGACGACGCCCGGTGGGTGAGCGCACCCGTCGGGACGTCGATCGAGCACCACCGGGAGGGGGTGGCCTGCGAGCCACCCCCTCCGGTGTTCTCAGTGCGTGATCGCCGTGCGCGCGTGGAGACGGCGCAGCGGACCCGGGGCCCACCAGTTGACCCGGCCGAGCAGGGTCATGGTCGCCGGGACCAGCAGCAGGCGCACGATGGTGGCGTCGATGAGGACGGCGACCGCGAGCGCGAAGCCGACCTCCTTGATGACGAGGAGCTCGCCGAAGACGAACCCGGCGAAGACCACGATGATGATCGCGGCGGCCGACGTGATGATGCGGCCCGAGCGCTGCAGCCCCAGGCGCACCGCCTCGTCGTTCGACAGCCCGGCGTCGTGCAGCTCCTTGATGCGCGCCAGGAGGAACACCTCGTAGTCCATGGCGAGCCCGAACGCGAACGCGACGACGAGGGCGACGACGTACGTCTCGATGCCCCCGGCCGACGTGAAGCCGAGGAGCCCTTCGAGGTGGCCGTCCTGGAAGACCCACACGAGCACCCCGAGCGAGGCCGCCAGGGACAGCGCGTTGGTCAGCAGCGCCTTGACGGGGATCACGACCGAGCCCGTCATGAGGAACAGCAGCACGAACGTCGCGACGACGACGATCCCCACGGCCCACCAGACCCGCTCGGACAGCGCCTCGAGGAAGTCGACCTGCCCGGCGGCCTGACCCGTCACCCAGTACTCGAAGCCCGGGTCGAGGGCGCGGATCTCCTCGACGACCGCGACCGCCTCCGGCCCGCCCGGGTCCGTGGTCTCCAGGTGCGCGCCGAGGACGACGTAGGAGCCGGTCGGTGCGGCGGCGTCGACGCGCTCGACGCCGTCCAGGGAGCCCAGGTCCTCGGCCCAGGCCGCGGCGTCCTCCACGGTCGTCTGCGTGACGACGATCACGGCAGGGCTGGCCGACTGCGGGTACTCCTCGGCGAGCTGGGTGACGAACTCGCGCTGCGGCGAGCTCGTCGGCAGCAGCTCGATCCCGGAGTTGCGCATCTGCAGGCCGGCGACCGGCAGCGCCAGCGTCACCAGCACCGCCACCGTGGCCAGCAGCACCCACAGCGGGTGCTTCTGGACGCGTGCCGCGAGCCGTGAGAACACACCCTCGTCCGACTGGACGTCGGCCGTGCGCGCCAGGACGGACCGCACACCGGGGACCTTGCTCAGCAGCCCGGGGCGCGCGAGCCGGCGTCCGCTGTAGGCGAGCAGGGCCGGGACCAGCGTCAGCGCCGTCGCGACCGCGACGAGGACGACGCCGAGGGCGCCCGCACCGATCGACCGCAGGATGTCCGGCTCGAACACCATCAGCCCCGCGATGGAGATCGCGACGATGAGCGCCGAGAAGGCGACCGTGCGTCCCGCGGTGGCCATGGTGCGCACGAGCGCCGTGTGCACCGCACCGTCGCCGCGCCGCCGTCGCACTGCCGCGCCGTCATCGTCCGCCAGCGCGCGGTGCAGCTCCTCGCGGTACCGGGACACCACCAGCAACCCGTAGTCGATCGACAGGCCCAGGCCCAGCAACGTCACGACGTTGACCACCGACGCGTCCACGTCCAGCAGGTAGGAGAGCCCGAGCAGCACCCCGAGGCCACCGGCGATCGACGCGATGGCCGCCGCCATCGGCATCGCCGCGGCCATGAAGCCCCCGAACACCAGGACCATGATGAGCAGCGCGATGGGCAGGGCGATCACCTCGCCGGTCGTGAGGTCCTTCTCGACCTGCTCCGTGATCGCCTCGATGATCAGGGCGTTCGACCCGACCAGCCCCTGCACGTCGGTCGAGATCGCCGCGAGATCGCCGGGGACCGCGTCGAGGCGCTCCACGACGGCGTCGGCCACCTCCGCCTCGGCCGCCGCGTCCAGGTCGGCCGCCAGCGTGACGTCCACCACGAAGCCGTCGCCGCTCGCTGCGAGCAGTCCCTGCGCGATCTCGTCCTCGACGCCGCCCGGCACGACGAACGGGTCGATCACCGACTCGACGCCCTCGAGCGCGAGCAGCTCCTCGTTCACCGCCGCCATCGCGTCCGCGACCGCCGGGTCGACCGGGTCGACCCCGCCGACCAGGAGCGTGATCGACGCCCCGGACTCGCTCTGCTCCCCGAGGATCTCGTTGGCCTGCGCGCTCTGCGAGCCCGCCACGGACGGCTCACCCGTCGACACCCGGTCGAACAGGCTCTGCCCGTGCACACCGAACAGCGCCAGCGCGAATCCGATCGCGGTGAGCGCCACCCACGCGACGAGGGTCAGACGGGGATGACGGGCGACACGACGACCGAGGCTCTCGAACACGAGCGTCAGCATCCCACCTGCGCCGACCTCGTGTCAGGTCGGTCCGCGGTCCGCGGTCCGCGGTCCACGGTCCACGGTCCGCGGTCCGCGAGCCGCGCGCACTGGCCGGGCCATCGAGCGCGGGCTCCGGTCGGCCCGCCGAGCGTCGGTTCCCCGCCGTACGCTTCGACCATGCACGGCATGGACCTCTTCGACTCGGCGACCTCCAGCGCGCACGGCACCCCGCGGCCCGGGCCCGGCGCGCCGCTGGCCGTGCGCATGCGCCCCGCCACCCTCGACGAGGTCGCCGGCCAGGACCACCTGCTCGTCGCCGGCTCGCCGCTGCGCCGTCTCGTCGAGGGACCCGACGACGCGTCCCGGCGCGCGTCCCCGGGCTCCGCGATCCTCTGGGGGCCACCGGGCACCGGCAAGACCACCCTCGCGTACCTCGTCGCCGCAGCCTCCGGACGCCGGTTCGTCGAGCTCTCCGCCGTCACCGCCGGCGTCAAGGACGTCCGCGCCGTCATCGAGGACGCCCGCCGCCGCCTCGCCACCGGCGGCGAGGAGACCGTGCTGTTCATCGACGAGGTGCACCGCTTCTCCAAGTCGCAGCAGGACGCCCTTCTGCCGAGCGTCGAGAACCGCTGGGTCACGCTCGTCGCCGCCACCACCGAGAACCCCAGCTTCTCCGTCAACTCCCCGCTGCTGTCCCGCTCGCTCCTGCTCACCCTGCGCCCCCTGACCATCGAGCACGTGCGCACCCTCGTCCGCCGCGCCCTCACCGACGAGCGCGGCCTCGGCGGCGCCGTCACCCTCTCCGACGAGGCAGAGGACCACCTGCTGCGCCTCGCCGGCGGAGACGCCCGCAAGGCGCTCACCGTCCTCGAGGCCGCCGCCGGCGCCGCGCTGTCCGGCGCAGAGACGACCGGTCCTCAGGAGTCCGCCGACGCTCATGACCTGGTAGGCGACCCATCCGAGGCCCCTGTGGTCATCGACCTCGACACCGTCGAACGCGCCATCGACGTCGCCGCGGTGCGCTACGACCGCGACGGTGACCAGCACTACGACGTCATCAGCGCGTTCATCAAGTCCGTCCGCGGCTCCGACGTCGACGCCTCCCTGCACTACCTCGCCCGCATGATCGCCGCCGGTGAGGACCCCCGCTTCATCGCCCGCCGCATCGTCATCTCCGCCGCCGAGGACGTCGGCATGGCTGACCCCAGCGCCCTGCAGACTGCCGTCGCCGCAGCCCAGGCCGTCGCCCTCATCGGCATGCCCGAGGCCCGGATCATCCTCGCCGAGGCCGTCGTCCACCTCGCCACGGCCCCCAAGTCCAACGCCGCCTACCTCGGCATCGACGCGGCGCTCGCGGACGTGCGCGCCGGTCGGGTGGGGTCGGTGCCGGCCCACCTGCGGGACGCTCACTACGCGGGCGCCAAGGACCTCGGCCACGGTGCGGGGTACCAGTACGCGCACGACGCCCCCCACGCCGTCGCACCTCAGCAGTACCTCCCCGACGAGCTGTCCGGTGCCCGGTACTACACACCGTCGGACCGCGGCTTCGAGAGGTCGGTCGCCGAGCGGCTCGAGCGGATCCGGCAGATCCTGCCGCCGCCGGGGCGACCCTGATCGTGCGGTAGACTTTTGAGGTTGCCCCCGCCCGTCGCGGCGGAGGCAGCCACCTGGGACCTCGGCCCGGCAGCGCCCCGACCATCCGGTCGGCGGCCGCTCATCGGCTGGTCCCGCACCCGTGATCGACGTCCGCGCACAGCGGGCTGGGACGGGTGTGACGTCACCATCACACGACAGGAAGAGGAATCACTGTGACCTCAGTGAAGCGTTCGCGCCGCCAGGTTCGCCTGAGCCGCGCTCTGGGTCTTGCGCTGACCCCGAAGGCCGTCAAGCACTTCGAGAAGCGCCCCTACCCCCCGGGTGAGCACGGCCGTGCGCGTCGTCGCACCGAGTCCGACTACGCGGTGCGTCTGCGCGAGAAGCAGCGCCTGCGCGCCCAGTACGCCCTGCGCGAGAAGCAGATGGCCCGTGCGTACGAGGAAGCCCGCAAGGACGCCGGTCTGACCGGTGAGGCGCTCGTGGAGAACCTCGAGACGCGTCTGGACGCCCTCGTGCTGCGCTCCGGCTTCGCCCGCACCATCCTGCAGGCGCGCCAGGCCGTCGGCCACCGCCACATCCTCGTCGACGGCAAGATCGTCGACCGCCCCTCCTTCAAGGTCAAGCCGGGCCAGACCATCCAGGTCAAGCCCAAGAGCCAGGCCACGACGCCGTTCCAGGTCGCCGCCGCCGGTGCGCACCGTGACGTGCTCCCCGCCGTCCCGGCCTACCTGGACGTCCAGCTCGAGAAGCTGAGCGCCGTCCTCACGCGTCGCCCCAAGCGCGCCGAGGTCCCCGTGACCTGCGAGGTCCAGCTCGTCGTCGAGTACTACGCTCGCTGATCTGTCGGGAGGTCGGTCACCACGACCGGCCCACCACCCCGGACGCCTCGCTCGCCGCCTGTCGGAGAGCGAGGCGTTCGTGCACCCGGGTAGGGTTTCGCGAGGCGATCGACCTCGTCGACGCGCTCGTCGGAGCGCTTGCCGGAACACGTGGAGGAGCAGCAGATGTCCGTAGGAGATGTGGCCGGGCTCATCGCAGCGATCGCGTTCGTGGCGCTCGTCGGTTTTCTCGCCGTACCGCTGATCAAGCTCGGTCGCGTCCTCGACGAGGCGCGCACGAGCCTGCGCGAGGTGACCGAGCACTCGGTACCGATCCTCGACGAGGCGGCCACCACCGTCGCGACGACGAACGGCCAGCTCGAGAAGGTCGACACGATCACCACGTCGGCTGCGCAGGTGAGCGAGAACGTCTCTGCGCTCACCGGCCTGTACGCCGCGACGTTCGGCGCGCCCCTCGTCAAGGTCGCGTCGTTCACCTACGGGGTCCGCCAGGCGTTCGGGCGTGCGGCGGGTCGTGGCCCTCGCCAGGGGACAGCAGGGGGCGGGCGCTGATGCGCCGCGTGTTCTGGGTCGGCGTCGGGGTGGCGATCACCGTCGTGGTCGTCGTCAAGGGCCGCCAGGTCGTCGCACGCTACGCACCCGCGTCCCTGGTCGAGCAGGCCACGGACCAGGTCAACGGCGCGGGGGAGCGGGCGACGCGGTTCGTCCAGGACTTCCGCACGGAGTTCTCCCGTGCGCGCCAGGAGCGCGAGGACCAGCTCATGGCCTCCCTGCTGGCAGAGGGCCAGGAGGATCCCGAGACCGTCCGGGCGCGCCGGGCGACGTCCGCCGGGGGACGGCACCGTGCACCGGCGCAGGACGCCCCGGACGACGAGGACCTGCTCGGCTACTCCTTCTTCTGAAGCGCCCGCCGGTCCTGAGCGTCACCCGGGATGCATGCCGAGGCGCGAGCGCGCGCCATACTTGTTCACCGGGCCGGGGCCTCGCCCCGCCCGCGATCGTCGAACTGCCACCACCACACTGCCGAAGGACACCATGCGCACCGCCGAGATCCGCAAGCGTTGGCTCGACTACTTCGCCGAGCGCGACCACGTCGTCGTGCCGTCGGCGTCGTTGATCTCGCCGGACCCCTCCACGCTGTTCACCATCGCGGGCATGGTGCCGTTCATCCCCTACATGACGGGTGAGCAGACGGCGCCGTGGGACCGCGCGACGAGCGTGCAGAAGTGCGTGCGGACCCTCGACATCGAAGAGGTCGGCAAGACGACGCGGCACGGCACGTTCTTCCAGATGAACGGCAACTTCTCGTTCGGCGACTACTTCAAGGAGGGCGCCATCACCTACGCGTGGGACCTCGTGACGGGGTCGCGCGAGAAGGGTGGGTACGGGTTCGACCCGGAGAGCATCTGGGTCACCGTGTACCACGACGACGACGAGGCCCGTCAGCTGTGGAAGCAGATCGCCGGCCTGCCCGACGAGCGCATCCAGGCGCGGGGCAAGAAGGACAACTACTGGTCCACCGGGCAGCCGGGCCCTGCCGGCCCCTGCTCGGAGATCTACGTCGACCGCGGCCCCGCGTACGGCAAGGAGGGCGGGCCCGTCGTCGACGAGGACCGCTACCTCGAGATCTGGAACCTCGTGTTCATGCAGTACGCGATCGACGACGTGCGCTCCAAGGAGGAGTTCCGCATCGTCAGCGAGCTGACGCGCAAGAACATCGACACCGGCATGGGGCTGGAGCGCGTCGCGTACCTGCTCCAGGGCAAGGACAACCTCTACGAGATCGACGAGGTCTTCCCGGTCATCGCCGCCGCGCAGGAGCTCTCCGGGCGGACGTACGGGGCGAGCCACGACGACGACGTGCGCATGCGGGTCGTTGCCGACCACGTCCGCTCCGCACTCATGATCATCAGCGACGGCGTGCGGCCGTCGAACGAGGGCCGTGGCTACGTGCTGCGCCGCCTGCTGCGCCGCTCGGTGCGCGCGATGCGTCTCCTCGGCGTCGAGGACCCGTCGCTGCCGATGCTGCTGCCGGTGAGCCGCGACGCGATGCAGGCGTCCTACCCCGAGGTGGGTACCGAGTTCGAGCGCATCTCGCAGGTGGCCTACGCCGAGGAGGACGCGTTCCGCCGCACGCTGACGTCGGGCACGACCATCCTCGACACGGCCGTCGCGCGCGCCAAGAGCACCGTCGGTGCCTCGGGGACCCCGGTCCTCGGCGGCGAGCAGGCCTTCGCGCTGCACGACACCTACGGCTTCCCGATCGACCTCACGCTCGAGATGGCCGCGGAGCAGGGCGTCCAGGTCGACGAGAAGGCCTTCCGGTCCCTGATGCAGGAGCAGCGCACGAGGGCGCGTGCCGACGCGCTCGCCAAGCGCTCCGGCGGCGTCGACACGGTCGCCTACGAGTCGCTGGCCAGGGACCTCGCGCGCCCGGTCGAGTTCCTGGGCTACACCGACGCCACGGCCGCGGTGTCCGTCGCGGGCCTGCTGGTCGACGGTGCGCCGACGCCGGCCGCCGTCGCGCCCGCCGACGTGGAGATCGTGCTGGACCGCACGCCGTTCTACGCCGAGGCCGGCGGTCAGCTCGCCGACCACGGGACCATCGTGCTCGACGGCGGGGCGATCATCGAGGTGGACGACGTGCAACGCCCGATCAAGGGCCTGTCGGTGCACCGTGGACGCCTCACGGAGGGGACGGTCGCGCTCGGTGACCCGGGGACCGCGCAGATCGACACGGAGCGTCGCAAGGCGATCAGCCGTGCGCACAGCGCCACGCACATGATCCACAAGGCGATCCAGGAGCAGCTCGGGTCCGAGGCGACCCAGGCCGGCTCGGAGAACGCCCCGAGCCGCATCCGCTTCGACTTCCGGTCCTCGAGCGCCGTGCCCGTCGGGGTGCTGTCCGAGGTCGAGGAGCGGGTCAACGTCCAGCTCGCCGAGAACCTCGAGGTCACCGACCAGGTCATGCCCATCGCGGAGGCCAAGGCGCTCGGCGCGATGGCCCTGTTCGGCGAGAAGTACGGCGACCAGGTGCGGGTGGTCTCGATCGGCGGCGACTGGTCGCGTGAGCTGTGCGCGGGCACGCACGTCCGGCAGACCGGCCAGCTCGGTCTCGTCACGCTGCTCGGGGAGTCGTCCATCGGCTCGGGCGTGCGGCGTGTGGACGCGCTCGTCGGCGACGGCGCGTACGGGTTCCAGGCCAAGGAGCACGCGCTCGTCGGTCAGCTCACGGGTCTGCTCAACGTACGCCCGGACGAGCTCGGTGAGCGCGTCGGTTCGCTCGTCTCCCGGCTGCGGGACGCGGAGAAGGAGCTCTCGGCTCTGCGCCAGGCGCAGCTCCTCGCGGCGGCCGGCTCGCTCGCCGAGCGGGCGGAGCAGGTGGGCGAGGTCCGCGTCGTCGTGCACGACGCCGGTCAGGTCGCCTCGGCGGACGACCTGCGGGCGCTCGCCCTCGACGTCCGCGGTCGCCTCGGTGAGTCGACGCCGACGGTCGTGGCCGTCGGCGGGGTCGCCAAGGACCGTCCGCAGGTCGTCGTGGTGACGAACGCGTCCGCGCGTGCTCAGGGTCTGCGCGCCGGCGTCCTCGCCAAGGCCGCCGCCGGGGTGCTCGGCGGCGGTGGAGGCGGCAAGGACGACATGGCCCAGGGCGGCGGCACGGACACGGCGAAGCTGGGTGCCGCCCTGACCGGCCTGCGCGACGACGTCGCGGCCGCCTGAGGGAGGCGCGCGTGATGACGCATCCCACCGGTGAGCCCGACGCCGACCCCTCCCTCGTGCGGGGTGCCCGGCTCGGGGTCGACGTCGGGAGCGTCCGGGTCGGTCTCGCGGCGAGCGACCCCGACGGGCTCATCGCGACGCCGGTCGCGACGCTTCCCCGGGACACGGCCAGGCGCTCCGTCGGGGCGCCGACGGACGTCGCACGGATCGCCGAGGAGGTCGCGGAGCGGGGCGCGAGCGTCGTCTACGTCGGGCTTCCCCGCCACCTGTCGGGCAACGAGGGTTCGGCGACCCAGGAGGCACGCGCGTACGCTGGGTCGATCGCGAGCATCATCGACCCCGTTCCGGTGCGCCTCGTCGACGAACGGATGACGACGGTCAGTGCCCACCAGGCGCTCCGCGCATCTGGACGATCCGGGCGAAAGCACCGTACCGTCGTCGACCAGGCAGCGGCGGTCATCATTCTCCAGACCGCGCTGGACAGCGAACGCGCCACCGGGGCGCGTGCAGGAGAACTGGTAGAACTATGACCGTCGCTCATCTGGTGCGAGTACACCCGTCAGGAGGCAGCCGCCCGTGACCGATCTCTTCGAGTCCCCCCCGATGCAGCAGGGGACACCGACGCGGCAGTCGCGGTCTTCCCACCGCGAGCGCCGGGCGGCCAAGCGCCGGGCGCGCCGTCGTCGCCGGGCGGCGCTGGTCGTCATCCTCACCCTCGGCCTCGTCGGTGCGGCGGGGTACTACGTGCTGAGCAACGCCGAGTCGATCTTCGGCTTCCGCAACCCGGCCGTGGCCGCGAGCGACTTCGACGGTCCGGGCGGCGAGCCCGTCGACGTGCTCATCGAGCCGGGTTCCACTGGTACGGCGATGGGCCAGGCGCTCGTCGAGGCGGGTGTGGTCGCGAGCACGCGCGCGTTCGTCGACGCCTATGAGGCGACACCGGGTGCCGGTGGTATCCAGTCGGGCACGCACACGATGCTCACCGAGATGCGTGCGGCCGACGCCGTGGCGCTCCTCGTGGCGAACGAGAGCCGGGTCGAGCTGCGTCTGACCATCCCCGAGGGGTACACGCAGGACCAGGTGATCGACCGGGCGGTCGCGGTGACGGCGTTCACGCGCGAGCAGTTCGAGGAGGCGCTGGCCGACCCGGAGGCGTTGGGGCTGCCCGACGCGGCAGACGGCGACGTCGAGGGGTGGCTGTTCCCGGCGACGTACGTGCTGCAGCCGGACGACACCGCGGTGGACATCATCGCCAACATGGTCAGCCAGACCAAGGACGTGCTCGATGCGGAAGGCGTGCCCGAGGGCGACCGTCAGGAGGTCCTCATCAAGGCGTCCCTCATCGAGCGTGAGGCGAAGTTCGCGCCGGACCGCCCGATGATGGCGCGGGCGATCGAGAACCGCCTGGAGGACGGCATGCGGCTCGAGATCGACGCGGCCGTCGCCTACGGCCTCGGCATCCCCGGGACCGAGCTGACGCGCGCCGACACCGAGGACGAGAGCAACCCTTACAACACCTACCGGCACGCCGGTCTGCCGCCGGGTCCGATCGCGTCTCCGGGTCAGGAGTCGATCGCCGCGGTGATGAACCCGGCCGACGGGACGTGGATCTTCTGGAGCGCGGTCAACCTCGACACGGGCGAGACGAAGTTCGCCACGACGTTCGACGAGCACCAGTCCAACGTCGCCGAGCTGCGGCAGTGGCAGCGGGAGAACGAGGGGTGAGCGGTCCGTCGCTGCCTGCCGGGGCGCGCCGCGCCGCGGTGCTCGGGCACCCGGTCGCGCACTCGTTGTCGCCGGTGCTGCACCGTGCGGCCTACGCCGACCTCGGCCTGGACGGCTGGCAGTACACGGCCGTCGACGTGACCGAGGAGCGGCTCGCGGCGTTCCTGGCGGGCCTGGACGACACATGGGCGGGGCTGAGCCTGACCATGCCGCTCAAGCAGGTCGTGTTCGACCTGATCGACCACGTCGAGCCCCTCGCGGGTGTCGTCGGCGCGATCAACACCGTGCTCTTCCAGCCGGGTCCGGGTGCCACACGCACGCTCGTCGGCGCCAACACCGACGTCCACGGTCTCGTCGCGGCGCTGCGCGAGGGGTTGGGCGGGACGGGTCGGACGGCGGGTCGTGCCGTCGTGCTCGGCGCCGGCGCCACCGCGGCGTCGACGCTCGCCGCGCTCGCCGAGCTCGGCTGCACCGACCCGACCGTGCTCGTGCGGTCGCTCGGGCGGACCGGTGGGTTGCAGCGCGCCGCTCACCGGATGGGCGTCTCGCCCCGTTTCGTGGTCCTCGGTCCGGGCGCGTCGGAGATCACGACGGCCGACGTCGTCGTCTCCACGCTTCCCGCGCACGCCGCGGACCCGTTGGCCGATGCCCTGGCTGGTGGGGCTCGGGCGCACGGTGTGCTGCTCGACGCCGTGTACGTGCCGCGCCCGACCGCGCTGTCCCGCGCGTGGGCCCGGCAGGGCGGGACCGTCGTCGGCGGTGAACGGATGCTTCTGCACCAGGCTGCCGAGCAGGTGCGGCTGATGACGGGTCGTCCTGCCCCGCTGGCGGCGATGGGTGCCGCGCTCGACGCCGCGCTCGACACCCCGGCGACCGTCTGACGGTCGTCCGTCCGACGGCGGTCAGCCGCCGAGCAGGACCGCCACGGTGCGCTCGCCACCGGCGATCCCGAGGACCGCTCCGAGGATCATGAACGGTCCGAACGGCAGGGCGGTGGTGCGGGTCGCACGTCGGGTGACGAGCAGGACCACCGACACCAGGCCGCCGGCGACGAAGGCGGCGCACGCGCCGACGGCGAGCGCGTCCCAGCCGGCCCACCCCAGGTACGCGCCGAGGACCCCGGCGAGCTTGACGTCGCCGAGCCCGAGGCCCGCGGGGTGCGCGAGCTTGAGGCCCGCGTAGGCGACGAGCAGCAGCACGCACCCGGCCACAGCGCGGCCGTACGCGGCCGGGTCCTCCGTGCCGATGCTCGCGACCGCGAGGACGACCCCCGCCAGCGGGTAGGAGGGCAGGACGAGGGCGTCGGGCAGCCGGTGGGTCCGCAGGTCGATCACCGCGAGCGCCGCGCCCGTGACCGCGAAGGTCGCCGCGGCTGGCGCGGTCCACGACGGGCCGGTGTACCAGAGCGCGGCGGCGACGCCCAGGGCCGCGACCACGGTGATCGCGACGGCGTGCGGCGCGACCTCGGCCACGACCCGGTGCCGCAGGGGTGCTCGCTCGGCGGTCTGTCCGGTCGTCGTCACGCGGCGAACCTATCGGACGGGCGGGCCGCTCCGCGGGGCCCCTCCACAGGTACCTCCGCGTGGTGACCCGGGGTCCACCTCCGGGGGAGCGCCGGTCCGCACTGCGGGCGGTCGGCAGGGGCGGGGTCGTGGCGTGGGAGGATGGCGACCATGCTTCGTTGGTTGACGTCAGGTGAGTCGCACGGTCAGGCGTTGGTAGGAATCCTGGAGGGTCTGCCCGCGGGTGTGGAGCTGGTGACCTCGGACGTGCAGGCCGCGCTCGCGCGCCGCCGTCTCGGGTACGGCCGAGGCTCGCGCATGAAGTTCGAGCAGGACGAGGTCCGGGTCCTCGGCGGGCTGCGCCACGGCGTCACGCAGGGTGGGCCGCTCGCGATCGAGATCGGCAACACCGAGTGGCCCAAGTGGGTCGACGTCATGTCGTCCGACCCGGTGGCACCCGAGGCGCTGATGGTCGACGCCGGCACCGGCGACGTCCGGGAGATCGCCCGCAACCGCCCGCTCACCCGGCCCCGGCCCGGCCACGCCGACCTCGTCGGGATGCGCAAGTACGGCTTCGACGACGCCCGGCCGGTGCTGGAGCGCGCCTCCGCCCGCGAGACCGCGACCAGGGTCGCGCTCGGGACGGCCGCCGCCCGCTTCCTGGAGCAGGCGCTCGGTGTGCGGCTCGTGTCCCACGTCGTCGCGATCGGCCCGGTCGAGGTGCCCGACGACGCCGCGGCGCCGTCGCCCGGTGATCTCAGCACGCTCGACGCGGACCCGGTGCGCTGCTTCGACGCGGCGACCTCGGCCGCCATGGTCGCCGAGATCGACGACTGCCAGAAGGCCGGCGACACGCTCGGTGGTGTGGTCGAGGTCCTCGCCTACGGCGTCCCGTCGGGGATCGGGACCTACGTGCACGGCGACCGGCGCCTGGACGCGCGGCTCGCCGCCGCGCTCATGGGCATCCAGGCGATCAAGGGCGTCGAGGTCGGGGACGGGTTCCGAACCGCACGCCGTCGCGGTTCGCAGGCGCACGACGAGATCGAGCGAGGCCCGGACGGGCGCCTGCGCCGGCTGAGCAACCGTGCCGGTGGCATCGAGGGCGGGATGTCCAACGGCGAGACCGTGCGCGTCCGCGCGGCGATGAAGCCCATCTCCACCGTGCCGCGCGCGCTCGCCACGGTCGACCTCGCGACGGGAGAGGCGGCCAAGGCCCAGCACCAGCGCTCGGACGTGTGCGCGGTGCCGCCGGCGGCGGTCGTCGCCGAGGCGATGGTCGCGCTCGTGCTCGCCGAGGTCGCGCTCGAGAAGTTCGGCGGCGACTCGGTCGCCGAGGTACGGCGCAACGCGCAGGCCTATCTCGACGCCGTCCCCGAGCCGCTGCGCTGAACGCCGTGACAGCACCCCACGCACGGGCCGTACAGCCCGCCGCCGTGCTCGTCGGCCCTCCCGGCTGTGGCAAGTCGACCGTCGGGCGCCTGCTCGCCGGTCGCCTGGGGCTGCGAGCCCGCGACACCGACACCGACGTCGAGACCACCGCGGGCAAGTCCGTCGCCGACATCTTCCTCGAGGACGGTGAGCCCGTGTTCCGTGCCCTCGAGCGCGAGGCCGTCACCACCGCGCTCGCGGTGCACGACGGCGTCCTCGCCCTGGGCGGTGGCGCCGTGCTCGACGAGTACACGCAGGCCGCCCTCGAGGCGTACGCGGCCGCGGGCGGGCAGGTCGTCTTCCTCGACGTGTCCCTCGCGCACGCCGCACCGCGCGTCGGTTTCAACCAGTCGCGCCCGCTGCTCGTGGGCAACCCCCGTGCGCGGTGGCAGGCCCTCATGACCGAGCGCCGGCCCGTGTACGAGCGGCTCGCGACGCTCCGCGTCCTCACCGACGCCCGCACCCCCGGCCAGGTCGCGGACGAGATCGCCCGAGCGCTCGCCCCCGCGCCCGGCGCGGAGCAGGCACCGGACCCGACGACAGCCGACGACCACCCCAGGAGCACCGAGTGACCAGCGAGGCCCCCGTCCCCACCCCCGCCGTCCGGGTGACCGTCGCGGGCGACGCGCCCTACGACGTCGTGATCGGACGCCACCTGCTCGGCGAGCTGCCCGGCCTCCTCGGCACCGGCACCCGGCGGGTGCTCGTCGTGCACCCCGCCGCGCTCGCCGCGACGGCCGACACCGTCCGCGCCGATCTCCTCGAGGTGGGCTACGAGACCTACCTCGCGGAGGTGCCCGACGCCGAGGAGTCGAAGTCGGCACAGGTCGCCGCCTTCCTGTGGCAGGTGCTGGGACAGGCGGACTTCACCCGCAGCGACGCGATCGTCGCCGTCGGCGGCGGCGCGACGACCGACCTCGCGGGGTTCGTCGCGGCCACGTGGCTGCGGGGGATCACTGTCGTGCACGTACCCACGACGCTCCTCGCCATGGTCGACGCCGCCGTGGGCGGCAAGACGGGCATCAACACCGCCGAGGGCAAGAACCTCGTCGGGGCCTTCCACCCGCCCGCCGGGGTGCTGTGCGACGTCGCCGCGCTCGAGTCGCTCGGCCGCTGGGACTTCGTCGCCGGGCTCGCCGAGGTCGTCAAGACCGGCTTCATCGCCGACCCCCGGATCCTCGAGCTGGTCGAGGAGCACGCGCACGCGCTGTCCGAGTGGGGCCAGACCCCCACGACCGACGAGACCTGGGCCGTGGTCGCCGAGCTCATCGAACGGTCGGTCGCGGTCAAGGCCCGCGTCGTGGGGGAGGACCTCAAGGAGTCCGGCCTGCGCGAGATCCTCAACTACGGGCACACCCTCGGCCACGCGGTCGAGCTCGTGGAACGCTACGCGTGGCGCCATGGCGCCGCGGTCTCCGTCGGCATGGTCTTCGCCGCCGAGCTCGCACGCCTCGCGGGCCGCCTCGACGACGACGTCGTGGACCGCCACCGCGCGATCCTCACCTCGCTCGGCCTGCCGGTCGGGTACCGCGGCGACCGCTGGGAGCAGCTGCTGTCCGCCATGCGCCGCGACAAGAAGTCCCGCGGGGACCTGCTCCGGTTCGTCATCCTCGACGCCGTGGGCAAGCCGTCCCGTCTCGAGGGCCCCGACCCGACGCTGCTCGCCGCGGCCTACGCCGAGATCAGCAAGGAACCCCCCGCAGGGCGCGGCCCGGTCGCGTTGTGAGACACCCGGGCGCACGGCCCGTCGTCCTCTAGGCTCGGGCCCATGACACGCGTGCTGATCCTCAACGGGCCCAACCTCGGACGCCTCGGAGTCCGCGAGCCCGAGGTCTACGGCTCCGCCTCCTACACCGACCTCGTCGCGGCCGGCGAGCGCTGGGGCGCGGAGCTCGGCCTCGAGGTGCAGGTGCGTCAGACGGACGACGAGGCCGAGATCGTCGGCTGGCTGCACGGCGCCGTCGACGACGGCGCCCACGTCGTCCTCAACCCCGCGGCCTTCACGCACTACTCCTACGCCCTGCGGGACGCCGCCGCCCAGGTCACCACCGCCGGGCTCCTGCTCCTCGAGGTCCACCTGAGCAACCCCGCGGCACGCGAGGAGTTCCGCCACCACTCCGTCGTGGGCGCCGTGGCGACCGGCACGATCGCCGGGTTCGGCTTCGACTCCTACCGGCTCGCGCTCTCGGCGCTCGCGGTACGGCTCGTGCAGAGCGCCTGAGCGGGTCAGCGCTCGAAGGATCAACCTCAGGAATGTGATCTGACATGATCAACTGCTCGGGGTTGATGGATTGTCATCCACCCTCTACGGTTGATCCATGTTCGTGCTGACGGTGGACCAGCAGTCGAGCACGGGACGGGCCGACCTCGTGCCGAGCCTTCTCGCGGACCTCGCGGCGCACCTCGACGGTGCGCCAGGTGTCGCGCTGGGGTTCGAGCGCACGGTCGGCGACGAGGTCCAGGGAGTGCTCGGCGACGCCGCGACCACGGTCGACGTCGTGCTCGCTCTCGTGCGCCGGGGCGGGTGGAGCATCGGGCTCGGCCTCGGCCCCGTGAGCACCCCGCTCCCTGCGACGTCGCGCGAGGCTACGGGCGCAGCGTTCGTGCACGCGCGCGCCGCCGTCGATCAGGCCAAGGGGCGGGGGAGCGCGGTGCCGCTGGCCGTCGTCGGCCCGTCGGCCGGGGTGGCCGCGGAGGTCGAGGCGCTGCTCCAGCTCCTGGGTGCGACCGTCCAGCGGCGGACCGAGCGCGCGTGGCAGGTCATCGACGCGCTCGCGCGTGCGGGTGGCGTGCAGAAGGACGTGGCCGCAGAGCTCGGGATCAGCGCGCAGGCCGTGAGCCGGTCGCTGCGTACGAGTCTCTGGCACGAGGAGGCGGCCGTGCGGCCACTCGTGGCGAGACTGCTCCATGAGGCGGACGAGACGGACGAGGGCGACGGATGAGCGAGGCGTGCAGATGAGCGAGGCGGACGAGAGGAACGAGGTGCGCCGGTGAGCGGCACGGAGGAAGGTCTGGTCACGGTCGGCGTCTGGGTCGTCGCGCTCCTGGTGAGCGTGCTCGGCGGCCTGCTCGTCACACCCGGCGTGCTGCGCCTGGCCGCGCGCGAGTCCGAGCCCACCGACCCTCCCATGACGAACGCCGCAGGCGCTCCCATGCCGCCGGTCCCGCCCCCGCCGGTCGGCGGCCCGATGGGCACCGCCGCCGTCAAGGCGCTGCGGGGCGGCACCTGGATCGGGGTCCTCGAGCGGCTCGCCATCACCCTCTGCCTGCTGGCCGGCTACCCCGCAGGGATCGCCTTCGTCGTCGCGATCAAGGGCCTCGGACGCTACCCGGAGCTGCGCGAGCACCCCGTCGCGTCCGAGCGGTTCGTCATCGGCACGCTGTCCTCGATGGTCTGGGCCGCGGGCGTCGGGATGGGCGGCGCGGCCCTGCTGGCCGTCCTCCGCTAGACTAGGGCGGGCTTTTCGCGGGTGTTCCCCGGGTCGCAGAGCCGTGGGCGCGCCGGCACCGGTCGACGAGGCCGCGAGCGAGGCGCGACGACGACCCAGGACGACCCGCGAGGCCCTCACCGACCCGCCGACAGGAAGATCGAACGTGGCAACCACCAACGACATCAAGAACGGCACCGTGCTGAAGCTCGACGGTCAGCTCTGGACCGTGATCGAGTTCCAGCACGTCAAGCCCGGCAAGGGTGGTGCGTTCGTCCGGACCAAGATCAAGAACGTCCTGTCCGGCAAGACGGTCGACAAGACCTTCAACGCAGGCCTGAAGATCGAGACCGCGAGCGTCGACCGTCGCGACATGCAGTACCTGTACAAGGACGGCGACGACTTCGTCTTCATGGACACCGCCACGTACGACCAGCTGAACGTCTCGGCAGCCACCGTCGGCGACGCGGCCGACTACATGCTCGAGAGCCAGACGGCGATCGTCGCGACCAACGAGGGCGTGCCGCTCTACATCGAGCTCCCCTCCTCCGTCGTGCTGGAGATCACCTACACCGAGCCCGGCCTCCAGGGCGACCGCTCCACGGGCGGGACCAAGCCCGCGACGCTCGAGACCGGCGCGCAGATCCAGGTGCCGCTCTTCCTCGAGCAGGGCACCAAGGTCAAGGTCGACACCCGCGACGGCTCCTACCTGGGGCGCGTGAACGACTGACGTGGGTGCTCGTACCAAGGCGCGCAAGCGCGCCCTCGACGTCCTCTTCGAGGCGGAGCAGCGTCACCGGGACCCGGTGCGGCTCCTCGCCGAGCGGGTCGTCGACTCCGGTGTCGCGCAGTCGCCCCTGCCGCAGTACTCGGTCGAGATCGTCGAGGGTGTCGTCGAGCACGGAGAGCGCATCGACGAGCTGCTCGAGACCTACTCGCAGGGGTGGACCCTTGACCGCATGCCCGCGGTGGACCGAGGCCTCCTGCGCATCGGCAGCTGGGAGATCCTCTACAACGACGACGTCCCCGACGCCGTCGCGGTCGACGAGGCCGTCGACCTCGCCCGCGAGCTGTCGACCGACGACTCCCCGTCGTTCGTCAACGGGCTCCTCGGCCGCATCCTCGACATGAAACCGACGCTGCTGGCGTGACGCCCCCGGCGCCGCCGTCCGCACCCCGGACGGCGGCGTCGGTGCGCACCGACGGGCGGTAGTGTGTGCCCTGTCCGACATCCTTTAAGGCCCGTCCGGTGAGGCGGGGAAGGAGGTCGCCAGATGAACTCTGGCCCTGCTGTGCCCAACGATCTGCCCAACGATCTGCCCCCCGAGATCGAGACCGTCGTCCTCGGTGACACGGAGATCGCCCGAGCGCTGACCCGCATCGCCCACGAGATCGTGGAGCGGAACAAGGGAGCGCACGAGCTCGTCCTCCTCGGCATCCCGACCCGCGGCGTCCCGCTGGCCGTGCGGCTCGCGGAGCGGCTCGCCACGATCGAACCGGGACTCGTCCCCGCCGACGTCGTCGGAGAGCTCGACGTGACGATGTACCGGGACGACCTCTACAAGCACCCCACGCGCACCATCGGTGCGACCCGGCTGCCCGCCGGCGGCATCGACGGCAAGGTCGTCGTGCTCGTGGACGACGTGCTCTACTCCGGCCGCACCATCCGCGCCGCGCTCGACGCGATCAGCGACCTGGGCCGGCCCCGCGCGGTCCAGCTCGCGGCGCTGGTCGACCGCGGGCACCGCGAGCTCCCCATCCGCCCGGACTTCGTCGGCAAGAACCTGCCGACGTCGCAGTCGGAGCGTGTGCGCGTGCGGCTGGCCGAGGTCGACGACGCCACCGACTCCGTGGTCATCGAGCAGGGGGTGGACCGATGAGGCACCTGCTGTCCACCCAGGACCTGGCGCGCACCGACGCGATCCGCATCCTCGACACGGCCGCCCAGATGTCCGCGACGCAGTCCCGGGAGATCAAGAAGCTCCCGACGCTGCGCGGCCGCACGGTCGTCAACCTGTTCTTCGAGGACTCCACCCGCACCCGGATCTCGTTCGAGACGGCGGCCAAGCGGCTGTCGGCCGACGTCATCAACTTCTCGGCGAAGGGATCGAGCGTCTCGAAGGGCGAGTCCCTCAAGGACACCGCCCTCACCCTGCAGGCCATGGGCGCCGACGCGGTCGTGATCCGCCACCAGGCGTCCGGCGCTCCCTACACGCTCGCGACGTCGGGCTGGGTCGAGGCGGCCGTGGTCAACGCCGGCGACGGGATGCACCAGCACCCGACGCAGGCGCTGCTCGACGCCTACACGCTGCGCCGGCACCTGTCGGGGACGGCGTTGAGCGCGCCGGGCGCGTCGGGGCCCGACGACGTGGCCGCCCTGGGCGCGGACCTCGCCGGGCGACGGGTCGCCGTCGTCGGGGACGTGCTGCACTCCCGCGTGGCGCGCTCGAACGTCCACCTGCTGCACACGCTCGGCGCCGAGGTCACGCTCGTCGCGCCGCCGACCCTGCTGCCGGTCGGTGTCGAGGCCTGGCCGTGCCGGGTCGCCTACCACCTGGACGAGACCCTGCGCGACTGGTCGCCCGATGCCGTGATGATGCTCCGCGTGCAGCGCGAACGCATGAGCGGCGCCGGCACCGGCGGGGGCGCGTTCTTCCCCAACCCGCTCGAGTACACCCGCAAGTACGGCCTCGACGCGCGCCGCCTGCGCCTGCTCGCCGAGCACGCGGTCGTCCTGCACCCCGGACCCATGAACCGCGGGCTGGAGATCTCCGCGGAGGCGGCGGACTCGCCGCGCGCGGTGATCGTCGAGCAGGTCGCGAACGGCGTGGCCGTGCGCATGGCCGTCCTCTACCTCCTCCTCGCGGGGGACACGTCCGGCGACCGGACGGACCCCGCCCCCACGACCGAAAGGGTCCGAGTCCCGTGAGCGCCGACACCACCCCAGCCACTGCCGCCGGCACCTACGTGCTCCGTGGCGCCCGCCCGCTGGGCGGCGAGCCCGTCGACCTCGTCCTCGACGGCGGTGTGATCGCCCAGGTGGTCGCCGTCGGCACGGCGGACGTCGACGGCGCGGTCGTCGTCGACGCTCAGGGTCTCGTCGCCCTGCCCGGCCTCGTGGACCTGCACACCCACCTGCGCGAGCCCGGTCGTGAGGACGCCGAGACGATCTCTTCGGGCACGCGCGCCGCGGCGGCGGGAGGGTTCACCGCCGTGCACGCCATGGCGAACACGACACCCGTCGCCGACACCGCCGGTGTCGTCGAGCAGGTCTGGCGCATCGGGCGGGACGCCGGCTGGGTCGACGTCCACCCGGTGGGCGCGGTGTCGGTGGGCCTCGACGGCACGCAGCTCGCCGAGCTCGGTGCCATGGCGGACTCGGCCGCGCGCGTGCGGGTCTTCTCCGACGACGGCAAGTGCGTGGCGGACCCGATCCTCATGCGTCGTGCGCTCGAGTACGTCAAGGCGTTCGACGGCGTCGTGGCCCAGCACGCGCAGGAGCCGCGCCTGACCGAGGGTGCCCAGATGAACGAGGGCGTCGTCTCGGCCGAGCTCGGCCTCCCGGGCTGGCCCGCGGTCGCCGAGGAGGCGATCATCGCGCGCGACGTCCTGCTCGCGGAGCACGTCGGCTCCCGCCTGCACGTGTGCCACCTGTCGACGGCCGGCTCGGTGGAGATCGTGCGCTGGGCCAAGGGCCGGGGGATCGACGTGACCGCCGAGGTCACCCCCCACCACCTGATCCTCACCGACGACCTCGCCCGCCAGTACGACCCGGTGTTCAAGGTCAACCCGCCGCTGCGCACGGCCCGCGACGTCGAGGCGGTCCGCGAGGGCCTGGCCGACGGCACCATCGACATCGTCGCGACGGACCACGCGCCGCACACCCGCGAGGACAAGGACTGCGAGTGGGCCGCGGCCGCGTTCGGCATGACCGGCCTCGAGACGGCGCTGAGCATCGTCCAGCAGACGATGGTCGACACGGGCCGGATGACGTGGGCCGACGTGGCGCGGGTGCTGTCCGCCGCCCCCGCGCGCATCGGGCGCATCGACACCGGCGAGCGTGCCCACGGCCGTCCGCTCGAGGTCGGTGAGCCGGCGAACGTCACGCTCGTCGACCCGGCGGCCCGCCGCGTCGTGGACGGTGCGGTGCAGGTCACGTCGAGCACGAACACGCCGTTCCAGGGGTACGAGCTGCCCGGCCGCGTCGTCGCGACGTTCCTGCGGGGCACCGCGACGGTGCTCGACGGCGCGCCCGTCGAGAAGGAGTGAGGCGTCGATGAACCTCCCGCTCCCCGTCGCGGTCGGCATCTGGGTCGTCGTCGGCCTGCTGCTGCTCGTCGTCGTCCTCACCGGGCGCCGCCGCCTCGCCACCCGCACGTCCGCCGTCGTGCCCCCGCCCCTCGCGGTCCCGGCCGCGCCGGGCGAGGTCCTCGCCGGCCCGTTCGACGCCGTCTACGTCTCGAGCACTCTCGCGGGCGACTGGCTCGCGCGGGTGGGCGCGCACGGGCTGGGGGACCGCTCCGCCGCGGCGGTCACCGTGCACGAGCAGGGAGTGGTCGTGGCGCGCCGCGGCGCCCCCGACCTCTTCGTCCCGGCCGCCGCCGTCACGGCGGCGGGCACCGCGCCCGGCATGGCCGGCAAGTACGTCGGCAAGGACGGGCTCGTCGTCATCACCTGGACCGCGCCCGCCTCTGCCGTGGACGCGCCCGTCGCGCTCGACACAGGGCTGCGCACGCTGCGCGCCGCCGACCGGGCCCCGCTGCTGGCGGCCGTCCGCACCCTCGTCGCCCCGGCGGCACCCGAGACCTCCGGTCCGGACCCCGACCCGTCCGGCACACCCGGCACCGACCCGAAGGAACCGCTGTGAGCACCTCGACCATCATCCGGCCCGGTGAGACCCTCACCGACCAGACCGCGGTCCTCGTCCTCGAGGACGGCACGGTCTTCACGGGCCGCGCCTACGGCGCCAGGGGCGCCACGTTCGGCGAGATCGTCTTCAACACCGGCATGACCGGCTACCAGGAGACCCTCACCGACCCCTCCTACCACCAGCAGATCGTCGTCATGACGGCGCCGCACATCGGCAACACCGGCGTGAACGACGAGGACCGCGAGTCCCGCCGCGTCTGGGTGAGCGGTTTCGTCGTGCGCGACCCCGCGCGGCGGGCGTCGAACTGGCGCTCGGAGCGCTCGCTCGACGACGAGCTCGTAGCGCAGGACGTCGTCGGGATCAGCGGCATCGACACGCGTGCGCTGACCCGGCACCTGCGCGAGCTCGGCGTCATGCGCGCGGGGATCTTCTCGGGCGACGCGCTGACGCGCGGCGGCTACCCGCGGCCCGTGGCCGAGCTCACGGCCGAGGTGGCCGGCTCGCCGGCCATGGCCGGTGCGCACCTCGCCAGCTCCGTGACGGTGGACGAGGCCTACACGGTCGACCCCGTCGAGGGTGCGGGCACGCCGGACGGACCGGTCGCGACCGTCGTCGCGGTCGACCTCGGCATCAAGTCGATGACCCCGCAGCGGCTCGCCGAGCGGGGGGTGCGGGTGCACGTGGTGCCCGCCACCACGACCATCGACGAGATCGTCGCCCTCGCCCCGGACGGTGTGTTCTTCTCCAACGGCCCCGGCGACCCGTCGGCGGCGGAGACGGAGGTCGCGCTGCTGCGCGACGTGCTGGACCGTCGCATCCCGTTCTTCGGGATCTGCTTCGGCAACCAGATCCTCGGTCGCGCCCTGGGCTACGGCACGTACAAGCTGGCCTACGGCCACCGGGGCATCAACCAGCCGGTGCTCGACCGCACGACCGGCAAGGTCGAGGTCACGGCGCACAACCACGGGTTCGCCGTCGACGCGCCGCTCGAGGGTGCCTCGGTCGCCCCGCACGACGCCGGCCGCTACGGCCGCGTCGAGGTCTCGCACGTCGGCCTCAACGACCAGGTGGTCGAGGGCCTGACCTGCCTCGACCTGCCCGCCTTCTCGGTGCAGTACCACCCCGAGGCCGCGGCCGGTCCCCACGACGCCGCCTACCTCTTCGACCGTTTCGTCGACCTCATGACCACACCGTCCGCCGCGCTGCCCACCGCCGCCGACGCGCACAAGGAGAACTGACCCGTGCCTCGCAGAACCGACATCTCCAGCGTCCTGGTCATCGGGTCCGGACCGATCGTCATCGGCCAGGCGTGCGAGTTCGACTACTCGGGGACGCAGGCGTGCCGCGTCCTCAAGGAGGAGGGCCTGCGGGTCGTCCTCGTGAACTCGAACCCCGCGACGATCATGACGGACCCCGAGTTCGCCGACGCGACGTACGTCGAGCCGATCACGACCGAGGTGCTCACCTCGATCATCGCCAAGGAGCGGCCCGACGCGCTGCTGCCGACCCTCGGTGGCCAGACCGCGCTCAACGCGGCCATCGAGCTCGACAAGGCGGGTGTGCTCGCCGAGTACGGCGTCGAGCTCATCGGGGCGAACATCGCCGCGATCGAGAAGGGCGAGGACCGCCAGCAGTTCAAGGACGTCGTCGAGAAGTGCGGCGGGGAGAGCGCGCGCTCGGAGATCATCCACACGGTCGACGAGGCCGTCGACGCCGCGACCCGGCTCGGCTACCCGATGGTGGTGCGCCCGTCGTTCACCATGGGCGGCCTCGGCTCGGGCATCGCGTATGACGAGGCGGACCTGCACCGCATCGTCGGGTCGGGCCTGCACTACTCGCCGACCACCGAGGTGCTCCTCGAGGAGTCGATCCTCGGCTGGAAGGAGTACGAGCTCGAGCTCATGCGCGACAAGAACGACAACGTCGTGGTCGTGTGCTCGATCGAGAACGTCGACCCGGTCGGGGTGCACACCGGTGACTCCGTCACGGTGGCCCCCGCGCTGACGCTCACGGACCGGGAGTACCAGCGCCTGCGCGACATCGGCATCGCGGTCATCCGCGAGGTCGGTGTCGACACCGGCGGCTGCAACATCCAGTACGCGGTGGACCCCGCCACGGGCCGGGTCATCGTCATCGAGATGAACCCGCGGGTGTCGCGCTCGTCCGCGCTGGCGTCGAAGGCCACCGGGTTCCCGATCGCGAAGATCGCGGCGAAGCTCGCCGTGGGCTACACGCTGGACGAGATCCCCAACGACATCACGAAGGTCACGCCGGCGTCGTTCGAGCCGACGCTCGACTACGTGGTCGTCAAGGTGCCGCGGTTCGCGTTCGAGAAGTTCCCGGCCGCCGACCCGACCCTGTCGACGACCATGAAGTCGGTCGGCGAGGCGATGGCGCTCGGGCGCAACTTCACCGAGGCGCTCGGCAAGGCCCTGCGCTCGATCGACAAGGGTGGGTCCGTCTTCCACTGGGACGGCGAGCCCGTGGCGGGCGAGGCGCTGGACGCGCTCCTGACCGAGATCGCGCGCCCCACCGAGGGTCGGCTCGTGGCGACCCAGCAGGCGCTGCGCGCCGGGGCGAGCGTCGAGCAGGTCTTCGAGGCCACGAAGATCGACCCGTGGTTCCTCGACCAGATCCAGCTGATCAACGAGACGGCCGCCGCGGTCGCGGCGGCGCCGGCGCTCACGCGCGACGTGCTGGCCGAGGCCAAGCGGCACGGGCTCTCCGACGCCCAGATCGCGAAGCTGCGCGGCATGGGCGCGGCGGGGGAGTCGACCGTCCGCGAGGTGCGGTACGCCCTGGACGTGCGCCCGGTCTACAAGACCGTCGACACGTGCGCCGCGGAGTTCGCCGCGACCACCCCGTACCACTACTCGTCCTACGACGAGGAGTCCGAGGTCGCGCCGCGCGAGCGGGAGGCCGTGATCATCCTCGGCTCGGGCCCCAACCGCATCGGGCAGGGCATCGAGTTCGACTACTCGTGCGTGCACGCGACGCTCACGCTGCGCGAGCGGTACGAGACGGTGATGGTCAACTGCAACCCGGAGACGGTCTCGACCGACTACGACACGTCCGACCGCCTGTACTTCGAGCCCCTGACCTTCGAGGACGTCCTCGAGGTCTACCGCGCCGAGCTCGCCGCCGGCCCGGTCAAGGGCATCATCGTCCAGCTCGGTGGGCAGACGCCGCTCGGCCTCGCCCAGCGTCTGGCCGACGCCGGTCTGCCGGTCCTGGGCACGAGCCCGGAGGCGATCGACGCGGCGGAGGACCGCGGGGTCTTCGGCCGGGTCCTGGCGGAGGCCGGCCTGCCCGCCCCGGCGTTCGGCACCGCCCGCTCGCTCGGCGAGGCGCTGGACGTCGCCGCCGGGATCGGGTTCCCGGTGCTGGTGCGCCCGTCCTACGTGCTGGGCGGCCGGGGGATGGAGATCGTCTACTCGGCCGACCAGCTCACGGGGTACGTCGAGCGGGCGCTCGAGGCCGCCGCGGCGGACGACCGGACGACGACCGGCTCGTTGCCCGCGCCGCTGCTCATCGACCGCTTCCTCGACGACGCGCTCGAGATCGACGTCGACGCCCTCTACGACGGCACCGAGCTCTACCTCGGCGGCGTGATGGAGCACATCGAGGAGGCCGGCATCCACTCGGGCGACTCCGCGTGCGTGCTGCCGCCCGTGTCGCTCTCGGAGTCGGAGATCGACCGGATCCGCCGCTCCACCGAGGCGCTGGCCAAGGGTGTGGGGGTGCACGGTCTGCTCAACGTGCAGTACGCGCTCGTCTCGGACGTGCTCTACGTCCTGGAGGCGAACCCGCGGGCGTCGCGCACGGTGCCGTTCGTGTCCAAGGCCACGGGGGTGTCCCTGGCGAAGGCCGCGGCCCGCATCATGGTCGGCGACTCGATCGCGGACCTGCGTGCCGAGGGGATCCTGCCCGCGACCGGCGACGGCGGGACGCTCGACCTCGACGCGCCGATCGCCGTGAAGGAGGCGGTCCTGCCCTTCAAGCGCTTCCGTACGGCGGAGGGCCTGGTCGTGGACACCGTGCTCGGCCCGGAGATGCGCTCGACCGGTGAGGTCATGGGCTTCGACCGGGACTTCCCGCGGGCGTTCGCCAAGTCGCAGGCGGCGGCGTTCGGCGGTCTGCCGACGTCGGGCACGGTCTTCGTGTCGGTGGCGGACCGGGACAAGCGCTCGATCGTCTTCCCGATCAAGCGGCTCACCGAGCTCGGCTTCGAGATCCTCGCGACCGCGGGCACCGCGGTGGTGCTGCGCCGCAACGGGATCCCGGCGATGGTGGTGCGCAAGTTCTCCTCCGGCCGTGGGGCCGACGGCGAACCGACGATCGTGGACCTCATCACCGAGGGCCGGGTCGACATGGTGATCAACACCCCGTCGGGCCAGGGCGCCCGCGCGGACGGCTACGAGATCCGGGCGGCCACGACGGCGGCCGACAAGTCGATCGTCACGACCGTGCAGCAGCTCGCCGCGGCCGTCCAGGGCATCGAGGCCGTGCTCGCCGGGCCGTTCGACGTCTGGAGCCTGCAGGAGCACATGGCCGCCGGCGTGGCGCGCACGGCGGCCGGCGCGTGAGCGGCCCGCGCGCGGCGTTCGGTGCCCGCCTCGCGGCGGCGATGGACGACCACGGTCCGCTGTGCGTGGGCATCGACCCGCACCCCGGCCTGCTCGCGTCGTGGGGGCTCCCCGACGACGCGGCGGGGGTGCGTGACTTCGGCCTGCGGGTCGTCGACGCGCTCGGGGGGCAGGTGGCGGCGCTCAAGCCCCAGTCGGCGCTGTTCGAGCGGCACGGGTCCGCCGGGGTCGCGGCGCTGGAGGAGATCCTCGCCGCGGCCCGTGCGGCCGGGCCGTCGGGCACGCTGACGATCGTCGACGCCAAGCGCGGCGACATCGGCTCGACCATGGCGGGCTACGCCGACGCGTACCTGCGCGACGGCTCGCCGCTGGCCGGCGACGCGCTGACGGTCTCGCCGTTCCTCGGCTTCGGCTCGCTGGAGCCCGCTGTGGAGGCCGCGCTGGCCTCGGGTCGCGGGCTGTTCGTGCTGTGCCTGACGTCGAACCCGCAGGGGGCCGAGGTCCAGCACGCGCGCACGGCGGACGGTCGGTCGGTCGCCGCCGTGGTGGCGGCGCAGGCCGCCGTGCTCAACGCGGGGTCGCAGCCGCTCGGCTCGGTCGGCCTGGTGGTCGGCGCGACGATCGGCGACGCCGCGCGCGCAGCGGGCGTCGACCTCGCCGAGGTCAACGGGCCGCTGCTGGCGCCGGGTGTGGGCGCACAGGGCGCCGGGGCGACGGAGCTGACGGAGGTCTTCGGTGGCGGCCGTCGCCAGGTGCTCGCGTCGTCGTCCCGGGGCGTCCTCGGGGCCGGGCCGCTCGCGGGCGACCTGCTGGCCGCGGCTCGTTCCGCGGCCCGGGAGGCGGGCGAGGCACTGCGCGGCTGAGCTCGGAGGTACCGTCACGCTCGGCAACCTCCCGTGACGCGGGGTGATGCAGGGGTGTTGCGTCGGTGATCGTCGGCAGGTCGAGTTCGTACGGTCTTGCCCGTTCGGGCGTGTGAGCGTTGCTCGCACGCCTCCGCCTCGATACGTTCGAGTGGTCGGTGCACCCGGCCCGTCCGGGTCCGCGACCTGCGTCGACACCGAGTGGGCCCATCCCGCCTGAGGACAAGTAGGTGACTTGCGTGGCACTTCCACCCCTGACCCCCGAACAGCGCGCAGCTGCGCTCGAGAAGGCCGCCGAGGCGCGCCGGGCGCGCGCCGAGGTCAAGAACCGGCTGAAGTACTCCCAGGGTTCCCTCGCCGAGGTGATCCGCACCGGGCAGACCGACGACGTGATCGGCAAGCTCAAGGTCGTCTCCTTGCTGGAGTCCCTCCCGGGCGTGGGTAAGGTGAAGGCCCGGGCGATCATGGAAGAGATCGGGATCGCCGAGACACGCCGCGTCCGCGGGCTGGGACCCCACCAGTCGGCGGCGCTCATCGAGAGGTTTGGCTGACATTTCCGCATCACCCGACGTGCCGGGCCGTGTGTCGTCCGGCACGCCCGCACCTGCGCACGCTGCCTCGTCCGAGCGGCCCGATCGTCCGTCCGACCCGCCGGCGCGGCTGACCGTCCTGGCGGGTCCGACGGCTGTCGGCAAGGGCACGGTCTCGGCCGACGTGCGCGAGCGCTACCCGCAGGTGTGGTTGTCCGTCTCGGCGACGACCCGCGACCCCCGTCCGGGTGAGGTCGACGGTGTGCACTACCTGTTCGTGGGGCGCGAGGAGTTCGACCGGATGGTCGCGGCGGGCGAGATGCTCGAGTGGGCGGTGGTCCACGGTCGTAACAGCTACGGCACGCCGCGCCGCGCGGTGGAGGAGAAGCTCGCCGCCGGTGTTCCGGCGCTGCTCGAGATCGACCTGCAGGGCGCCCGCCAGGTCAAGGAGTCCATGCCTGACGCCCGGTTCGTGTTCCTCGCGCCGCCCAGCTGGGAAGAGCTCGAGCGTCGGCTCGTAGGCCGCGGCACGGAAGGTCCCGAGGAGCGCGAGCGGCGCCTGGCGACCGCGCGCGTCGAGCTCGCGGCCGCGCCGGAGTTCGACCACGTCGTCGTCAACGACGAGGTGCGGCGTGCGACCGACGAGCTCGTGCACGTCATGGGACTCGACGTGCAGGCCGCGCCCACGCCGCTCTGAACAGCGCTGACGCCTGCCGACCACGGCTGACTTGCCAGCGCCCCGTAGACTTGATCTCCGGCGCGTGCCTTCGTGCCCGCCACCCGATCGTCACCACTGATCGAGAACCGGCAGCCCCGCTGCACCACCCCTGACTCACGGAGTGAGACTGTGTCTGGAACCATCGCCGCCCCCGAGGGCATCACCGACCCGCCCATCGACGACCTGCTCGAGCGCGCGGACTCGAAGTACGCCCTCGTCATCTACGCGGCCAAGCGGGCCCGCCAGATCAACGCGTACTACTCCCAGCTCAACGAGGGCCTGCTCGAGAACGTGGGCCCGCTCGTCGAGGCACGCAACCAGGAGAAGCCGCTGTCGATCGCGATGCGCGAGATCAACGCGGGTCTGCTGTCGATCGAGAGCAACGAGACCCCCGAGGCCTGAGCAGGCCCGGGCTCGGCACGAGGGAGCGCACGAGCGAATGAGGATCCTCCTCGGCGTCAGCGGGGGAGTGGCGGCGTACAAGGCCGCCCTCCTGCTGCGGATCCTGCGTGAGCAGGGTCATCAGGTCCGGGTGCTGCCCACGGCTGCCGCGCTGCGGTTCGTGGGCGCCCCGACGTGGGAGGCCCTGTCGGGCGAGCCCGTGACGTCGGAGGTGTTCGACGACGTCCCGCACGTCCCGCACGTCGCGCTCGGTCAGGGCGCTGACCTCGTGGTCGTGGCCCCGGCGACGGCCGACCTCCTCGCGCGCGCCGCGACGGGCCGGGCCGACGACCTGCTGACCTCCGCGCTCCTCACGGCGCGGTGCCCGGTCGTCATGGCGCCCGCCATGCACACCGAGATGTGGGAGCACCCGGCAACCCGTGCGAACGTCGCGACGCTGCGCGCGCGGGGGGTGCTCGTCATCGACCCGGACTCCGGTCGCCTCACCGGTGCGGACACGGGGCCGGGCCGTCTCCCGGAGCCGGAGGTCATCGCGCGGGTCGCGCTGGAGGCCGTCGCCCCGCCCGCTCGCCGGCGCGACCTCGAGGGCCGGACCGTCGTCGTCTCGGCCGGGGGGACGCGGGAGCCGATCGATCCGGTGCGGTTCATCACGAACCGGTCCAGCGGGCGCCAGGGCGTCGAGCTGGCCCGCGCCGCCCGGGACCGCGGTGCACGCGTCGTCCTCGTCGCGGCCGACCTGGCCGGCGACGTGGAGACGGACCTGGCGGCCGACGCCACGGGCATCGAGCGGGTCGACGTCGAGACGACCGTGGCGCTGCGCGACGCGGTCCGTGCCGCGGCCACCGCGGCGGACGTCGTCGTCATGGCGGCGGCCGTCTCCGACTTCCGTCCCGCGCACGTCGGCGGCGCGAAGATCAAGAAGGTCCCGGGGCAGGCCCCGGCACCGATCGAGCTGGTGGAGAACCCCGACATCCTCGCCGAGCTCGCGCGCGAGCGCCTGCGCCCGGGCCAGCGGGTCGTGGGTTTCGCCGCCGAGACGGGCGACGCCGCGGGAGACGTGCTGACGCACGGCCGGGCCAAGGCACGTCGCAAGGGCGCGGACCTGCTCGTCATCAACGCCGTCGGTGCGGGCCTCGGCTTCGGCACGCCGGTCAACGACGTGACGATCGTCGACGCGGACGGCGAGACGCTCGTCACGGCCGCGGGCACCAAGCGCGAGGTCGCGGACGCGGTGTGGGACGCGGTCGGCGCCCTCCTGGCCTCGTAGCCCACCGTTGTCTCGCGGACCGGATTCCAGCGATCACCTGGCGAGACAGTAGGCTGGGAGCATGACGGATCTGCGCCTGTTCACCTCGGAGTCGGTGACCGAGGGTCACCCTGACAAGGTCTGCGACCAGATCTCCGACACCATCCTCGACGCGATCCTGGCGCAGGACCCGTCCTCGCGCGTCGCGGTCGAGACGATGGTCACCACGGGCCTCGTGCACGTCGCCGGCGAGGTGACGACGGACGCGTACGTCGAGATCCCGCAGATCGTGCGCGACGTCGTCCGCAGGATCGGCTACACGTCCTCCGCGATCGGGTTTGACGGCGACTCGTGCGGCGTCTCGGTCTCGATCGGGCAGCAGTCGCCCGACATCGCCCAGGGCGTCGACAAGTCGTGGGAGCAGCGGGACGACCTCGCCGGCCCCGGGGTCGTGCGGGATCCGCTCGACGCGCAGGGTGCGGGCGACCAGGGGCTGATGTTCGGGTATGCGAGCGACGACACGCCGACGCTCCTCCCGCTGCCGATCTGGCTGGCGCACCGGCTCGCCGAGCGTCTTGCGCAGGTGCGCAAGGACGGGTCGGTCGCCGGCCTGCGCCCGGACGGCAAGACGCAGGTCACCATCGGCTACGACGGTGACCGGCCCCTGCGCCTGGACACCGTGGTGCTGTCGACGCAGCACGACCCGGACGTCGCGCAGGAGAAGCTGCACCGCCTGATCGCGGAGGAGGTCGTGGCACCTGTTGTCGAAGGGCTCGACCTGGACACGCGCGACGTGCGGCTGCTGGTGAACCCGACCGGGACGTTCGTGATCGGAGGCCCGCAGGGAGACGCCGGTCTGACCGGACGCAAGATCATCGTCGACACCTACGGCGGGATGGCTCGTCACGGCGGCGGCGCGTTCTCGGGCAAGGACCCCTCGAAGGTGGACCGGTCGGCGGCGTACGCCACGCGCTGGGTCGCGAAGAACGTCGTGGCCGCCGGCCTCGCGCGCCGGTGCGAGGTGCAGGTCGCGTACGCGATCGGCAAGGCGCACCCCGTGGGCCTGTACGTGGAGACCTTCGGCACGCACACGGTGCCCGTCGAGCGGATCACCGCCGCCATCAAGGAGGTCTTCGACCTGCGCCCGGCGGCGATCATCCGCGACCTGGACCTGCTGCGACCGATCTACGCGGCCACCGCCGCCTACGGGCACTTCGGGCGCGAGCTGCCCGACTTCACGTGGGAGCGCACCGACCGCGTCGCGGACCTGCAGTCCGCCGTCTGAGGCGTGCGACCGGGCCCGCACCCGTGGGTGGCGTGTGCTGTGCTGGCGCCGTGACGAGAAGGACGCGGTGACGGCGGCGTGAGCACGGACGACCCCCACGCCCCCGCGGAGCAGCCCGCGCTGCCCGGGCTCGACGACCTGCCCCGCGCGCAGCCCCCGCAGCGGGGCGCCACCGGCCGCAGGACGCGCCGACCCGGTGCCGTGCAGATCACCACGCACCTGCCCGTGGCCCGCGTCGCGCTCGACCTGTCGCCGCACCACCTCGACCGCACGTTCGACTACCTCGTCCCCGAGAACGCCGCGGCGGACGCGCTCCCCGGCGTCCGGGTCAAGGTGCGCTTCGGCGCCCAGGACGTCGACGGGTACGTCCTGTCGCGCGAGGCCGACAGCGACCACGACGGGCGGCTCGTGCCGCTGCGCCGGGTGGTCTCCGCCGAGCAGGTCCTCACCCCCGAGGTGATCGCCCTGTGCCGCGCCGTCGCCGACCGGTACGCCGGTACGCTCTCGGACGTCCTGCGCCTGGCCGTCCCGCCGCGCCACGCCCGGGCCGAGACGGTCGCGCCGCTACCCGCGGCCCCTGAGGCAGACCCTGAGGCAGACAGCGGTGTCGGCGGCGAGGCGGGTCCCGCAGCAGGTGCCGAGGCCCCGGACGTGCGGACCCCCCCGCCCGCCGTGCCGCCTGTGCCCGCTGTGCCGAGCGTGCCCCCGCTGCCCGACGTCGCCGCCGGCGCGTGGCGCGACTACCGCGGTGGCGGGGCGTTCCTCGCCCGGCTGACCGCCGGCGACGGGCCCCGCGCCGTGTGGACCGCGCTGCCGGGCGCGGGCGCACCCGGGGTGCAGCACTGGGCGCTCGCGCTCGCCGCCGCCGTGCACGCCACCCTGACCGGAGGGCGGGGCGCGCTCGTCGTCCTGCCCGACGCGCGCGACGTCGACCAGGTCGCCCACGCGCTCGAGCTCGCCGGGCTCCCGCCGTGGAGCACCCGCCACGGCGGGTCGTTCGTGCGCCTGAGCGCCGACGACGGGCCCGCCGCCCGGTACCGCGCCTTCCTCGCCGCCCTGCGCGGCGACGTGCGCGTGGTGATCGGCACGCGCGCCGCCGCGTTCGCGCCCGTGCACGACCTCGGCCTGGTCGCCTGCTGGAACGACGGCGAGGACACCCTCGCCGAGCCCCGCTCCCCGTACCCGCACGCCCGCGACGTGCTCGCCCTGCGCAGCGAGCAGCAGGGCGCCGCCTACCTCCTGGGGTCCGTGAGCCGCACCGTCCAGGCACAGGCGCTCCTCGTCTCCGGCTGGGCGCGCGAGGTCGTCGCCCCCCGTGAGGTCGTCCGTGCCCGCGCCCCGCGCGTGCGCGCCCTGACGTCGGTCGAGCTCGCGTCCGAGGGGGTGGGCGCCACCGCACGGCTGCCCAGCGCGGCCTGGCGCGCCGCCCGCGCCGCGCTCGAGCACGGACCCGTCCTCGTCCAGGTGCCCCGCGCCGGGTACCTGCCCGTCGTCGCCTGCGCCCGCTGCCGCACCCCCGCCCAGTGCACGGCCTGCCACGGGCCGCTGTCCCTGCCCGGACCCGGCGCCCCGCCCCAGTGCACCTGGTGCGGGGCGCTCGCGGGCGGCTGGACGTGCCCCGAGTGCCGCTCGAGCGCGCTGCGCTCGGTCCGGGTGGGCTCCGAGCGCACGGCCGAGGAGCTCGGGCGCGCCTTCCCCGGGGTGCCGGTGCGCGTCTCGGGGGCGAACGCACCCGGCGGGGTGCTCCCGGGGGTGGGCTCCCGTCCGGCCGTGATCGTCGCCACCCCGGGTGCCGAGCCCGTCGCCGAGGGCGGCTACGTCGTCGCCCTCCTCCTGGACGCCGCGGCCAGCACCTCCCACGTCGGGCTCGCCGCCGCCCAGGACGCCCTGCACCGGTGGCTCGTCGCCGCCAGCCTCGTGCGTCCCGCGAGCGACGGCGGCCAGGTGCTGCTCGTCGGCGACGCCGCTCCGGCGCCCACCGGCGCGCTCGTGCGCTGGGACCCCGCCGGCCTCGCCGACCGTGACCTCACCGAGCGCCAGGAGCTCGACCTGCCGCCCGCCGTGCGCGTCGCCGCCGTCACGGGCGACCGGTCCGCCGTCGGCGCCGTCCTTGCCCGCGTCGAGCTCGCCACCCCCGCCACGACGCTCGGACCCGTCGAGGTCCCCGAAGCGCCCCGCAGCCGCAGCGAATCCCTCCAACCCCCCGTGCGCGCCCTCGTGCGCGTCCCCGTCCGCGACGGACAACGCCTGGCACGCGAGCTCTCCGCCTCGCTCGCCGTGCGCTCCGCCCGCCGCGAGGGCGGCACCGTCCGCGTCCAGCTCGACCCCCAGGAGATGCTCTGATGACCGCCCCGATCGACACGGTCCTGTACGACCTCGGCAACGTCCTCGTCGGCTGGGACCCCTACGGCCCCTACACCGGTCGGATGCCCCGCGCCGACGTCGACCGGTTCTTCACCGACGTCGACTTCGCCACCTTCAACCACGCGCAGGACGCCGGGCGCACCTGGGCCGAGGCCCGCGCCCACCTCGCCACCACCCACCCCCAGCACCTGGGTGCCCTCGACGTGTACGTCGAGCACTTCGCCGCCTCCCTCACCGGCCCCGTCCCCGGCTCCGCCGCCCTGGTGCGCGAGCTCGCCGCCCTCGGCATCCGCCTGTACGGGCTGACCAACTGGTCCGCCGAGCTCTTCCACGCCGCCGAGCCCGCCGCCCCCGCCATCGGCCTCCTGCGCGACGTCCTCGTCTCCGGGCGCGTCGGCCTCGCCAAGCCCGACCCCCGCATCTTCACCGCCGCCGTCGAACGCTTCGACCTCGACCCCACCCGCACCCTCTTCGTCGACGACAGCCCCGCCAACGTCACCGCCGCCCGCCAGGTCGGCCTGCACGCCGTGCACTTCACCACCACACCGGCCTTCCGCACCGACCTGCGCGCAGCCGGCGTCCCCGTCACCGACCCACCGGCAGCCTGACCACACCAGGCCCGCCACCTCACCCCACCGGAGCGGACCCCCGCCCGCCGTAGACTCGCCGCATGCGCCTGCTCTTCGCCGGGACCCCAGACGTGGCGGTCCCGACCCTCGACGCCCTCCTGTCCTCCCGCCACGAGGTCGTCGCCGTCCTCACCCGACCCGACGCCCCGGCCGGCCGAGGTCGCCGCCTCACCCCCAGTCCCGTCCGCGCCCGCGCCGAGGAGGCCGGCATCCCCGTCCTCACCGACCGCCCCCGCACCGAGGGCTTCACCCAGGCGCTCGCGGACCTCGAGATCGACTGCGCACCCGTCGTCGCCTACGGCGAGATCCTGCCCGCCGACGTCCTGGCCGTCCCGCGGCACGGCTGGGTCAACCTGCACTTCTCCGTGCTCCCGGCCTGGCGCGGCGCCGCACCCGTGCAGCGCGCGATCATCGCCGGCGACGAGGTCACGGGCGCGACGACGTTCCTCATCGAGGAGGGCCTCGACTCCGGCCCCGTCCTCGGCACCACCACCGAGACCATCCGGCCCCGCGACACCGCGGGCGACCTCCTGGCCCGCCTCGCCGACTCGGGCGCCGGGCTCCTGCTCGCCACCCTCGACGCCATCGCCGACGGGGTCGCCGCCCCCGTCCCGCAGCCGCCCGACGGCGTGAGCATCGCCCCCAAGCTCCGCCCCGCCGACGCGCAGGTCCGTTGGGACCACCCCGCGCAGGCCGTCGACCGGCTCGTGCGCGGCTGCACCCCCGCACCAGGAGCCTGGACGACGCTGCCCGACGGCGCACGCCTCGGCCTCGGCCCCGTCACGCCCCGGCCCGACGTCACGGACCTGCCACCCGGCCACCTGCGCACCGGCAAGCGCGAGGTGCTCGTCGGCACCGCCACCCACGCCGTGCAGCTCGGCGACGTCGCACCCGTCGGCAAGAAGCACATGCCCGCCACCGACTGGGCCCGCGGTGCCCGCCCCGCAGAGGGCACCGTCCTCGGCGAGCAGGTGGCGGCATGAGCCCGCACGACTCCTCCCGCGGCCCCGCCCGCGACCAGCGCCGCGACGACCGCGGCCGGGAGCGCGGCGCCGCCCGCTCCCGCGGCGCCGGCCAGCGCAGCACCAGCGCCCCGTCCGCACGCCGCAAGGGCACCGACCCCGCCCGCAGCGCGGCGTACGACGTCCTGCGTCAGGTCGAGACCTCCGACGCCTACGCGAACCTCGTCCTGCCGCCCCTGCTGCGCGAGCGCGGCATCCGCGCCCGCGACGCCGCCTTCGCCACCGAGCTCGCCTACGGCACACTGCGGATGCGCGGGAGGTACGACGCGATCATCGCCCAGTGCGTCGACCGACCCCTGACGAAGATCGACCCCCCGGTCCTCGACCTGCTGCGCCTCGGCGTCCACCAGCTCCTCGGCATGCGCGTGCCCCAGCACGCGGCCGTCTCCGAGACCGTCGGCCTTGCCCGCGAACGCACCGGCGCCGGCAGCGCCCAGTTCGTCAACGCCGTCCTGCGCACCGTGTCCCGCACACCGGGGGAGCGCTGGACCGAACGGCTCGCCGAGCAGGCACCCGACGACGTCACCCGCCTCAGCGTCCTCGGGTCCCACCCCGTGTGGATCACCCGCGCCCTGCGCGAGGCGCTCGTCGGGCACGGTCGCCCCGTCGACGAGATCACCGCGCTCCTCGACGCCGACAACACCGCACCCCGCGTCACGCTCGTCGCCCGGCCCGGGCTCACCACCCCCCAGGAGCTGCGAGAAGGTGCCCAGGAGGGACTCGCACCCAGCCCCGCTCGCTGGGCGCCCACCGCGCTCGTCCTGCCCGGCAGCGACCCCTCGACGATCCCCGCCGTCCGCGACGGCCGCGCCGGCGTCCAGGACGAGGGCAGCCAGCTCGTCACCCTCGCCCTCGCCCACGTGGATCTCGACGACGGCGACGGCGACAGCCACGCCGACGGACCGGGCGGCACCGGCACCGAACGCTGGCTCGACCTCTGCGCCGGACCCGGCGGCAAGGCCGCCCTCCTCGCCGCCCTTGCCTCCGACCGCGGCGCCCACCTCGTCGCCAACGAGCTCGCCCCCCACCGCGCCCGGCTCGTCGAACGCGCCCTCACCGCCGTCCCCGACGGCACCACCGAGGTCCGCGTGGGCGACGGCCGCCAGATCGGCACCGACGAACCCGACACCTACGACCGCGTCCTCGTCGACGCCCCCTGCACCGGCCTCGGCGCCCTGCGCCGCCGCCCCGAGTCCCGCTGGCGACGCACACCGGCCGACCTCGCCGTCCTCACCGGCCTCCAGCGCGAGCTCCTCACGTCGGCGCTCGCGGCCGTACGGCCCGGGGGAGTGGTGGGCTACGTCACGTGCTCCCCGCACCTCGCCGAGACCCGTCTGGTGGTCGACGACGTCCTGCGCCGCCGGGACGACGTGGAGGTGCTCGACGCCCCGGCCGCGGTGCGGGCCGTCGTCCGTCCCGAGGCGCGCGAGACGATCGAGCTCGGGGACCGGCGCGACGTGCAGCTGTGGCCGCACGTGCACGGGACCGACGCGATGCACCTGACGCTCCTGCGCCGACGTCGCTGAGTGCGCTGACGGGTCCGGCACGTCAGACCCTAGGCTTGCGGTATGGCCGCACTCATCGCCCCGAGCATCCTGTCCGCCGACTTCGCGAACCTCGAGCGGGACCTCGCGGCGATCGGTACCGCGGACTACGCGCACGTCGACGTGATGGACAACCACTTCGTGCCGAACCTCACGCTGGGGCTGCCGGTCTTCGAGCGGCTGGCGCAGGTCTCGCCGATCCCGATCGACGCGCACCTGATGATCGCCGACCCGGACCGGTGGGCGCCGGGGTACGCGGAGGCGGGTGCCGCGTCGGTGACGTTCCACGCCGAGGCGGCGAACGCGCCCGTGCGGCTGGCCCGCGAGCTGCGCCGGCTCGGCGCGCGGGCGGGGCTCGCCCTGCGGCCGGCGACCCCGGTCGAGCCGTTCCTCGACCTGCTGCCGGAGTTCGACATGCTGCTCGTCATGACGGTCGAGCCGGGGTTCGGGGGGCAGTCCTTCATCGACGGGACCCTGCCGAAGATCGCCCGGGCCCGCGAGGCCGTCAGCGCGGCGGGCCTGGACGTGTGGATCCAGGTCGACGGGGGAGTGTCCCGCTCGACGATCGAGCGCGCGGCCGACGCGGGGGCCGACGTCTTCGTCGCGGGCTCCGCCGTCTACGGCGCCGAGAGCATCCCGGACGAGATCCAGACGCTCCGCGACCTCGCGGACGCGGCGTCGCACGCCCACTGAGGCGTCACCCGAGGCGTCACGATCTGGTCGACTTCCGTCGATCCGAGTTCCTCCTGAATAAATAGTGTGCCAAGCGCGCATGATGACACCGGTCAGCACACCGCCTGTCTCGCCATAGAGCCTGGACAGGGAGGGGGTGGGCTCATCGAGGGGAATGCGGCTGTGGCATCCTGTGTTCAGCAGTCAAGAGCAGTACGCATACACGTGCTCCGGGGTCGGTGTAATTCCGAGCCGGCGGTGACAGTCCGCGACCCGCACCCAGTGCGGTTGACCTGGTGGAACTCCAGGACCGACGGTGAAAGTCCGGATGGGAGGAAGTACGTGGCGGCTCGTGGAGCATCTCCGCGCGCCGTGGTGCCGTAGCGTCCGGGTCCGCCCGCGCTGCCCACCCCTCACCCCGGAGCCCTGTGCCCGAGAGGACGAGGAGGACGGGTGGCCCAGCAGGTCCACGAGGATCGCGGCGGAGCGCGGCTCACGGTCGACGAGGCCATGCGGCGAGCGCTGGAGCTCGCCGCGCTCGGCCCGGTGCACGGCCCGAACCCGCGCGTCGGTTGTGTCCTCCTCGCCGCCCCCGGGAACGACCGGTCGGACGCCCGCGCGGTCCTCGCCGAGGGCTGGCACCGCGGTGCCGGTACGCCGCACGCGGAGGCGGACGCCCTCGCCCGGGCACGGGCCGCCGGCGCCGACGTCCGGGGCGCGACGGCCGTCGTCACGCTCGAACCCTGCCACCACACCGGCCGGACCGGCCCGTGCTCGCTCGCCCTGGCCGAGGCCGGCATCGCCGAGGTGGTGCACGCCGTCTCCGACCCGAACCCGGTCGCCGCCGGGGGAGCGTCCTACCTCCGCGAGCGCGGGGTCCGCGTCACCGCCGGCGTGCGGGCGGCGGAGGGGCGCCGGCTGCTGGGGCCGTGGCTCGTGGCCGCCGAGCGCGGCACCCCGTACGTCACCCTGAAGCTCGCGACCACCCTGGACGGGCGTGTCGCCGCACCGGACGGGTCGAGCCGGTGGATCACCGGCGCGGCCGCGAGGGAGCACGCGCACGAGGTGCGCGCGTCGGTCGACGCACTCGCCGTCGGGACGGGCACCGTCCTCGCGGACGACCCGAGCCTCACGGCACGTCGTCCCGGTGACGGCGGCCTCGCGAGGCACCAGCCTCTGCGCGTCGTCGTGGGGAACCGGGAGGTGCCCGACGGCGCGCGGCTCCACGGTCCCGGCGGTGACCTCGTGCGTCTGCGCACCCACGACGTCCACGAGGTGCTGCGCGAGCTCGCCGCCCTCGAGGTGCGGCACCTGCTGGTCGAGGGGGGCCCGCGTCTCGCCACCGCCTTCCTGGCCGCGAGCGCCGTGGACGAGGTGCACGCGTATCTCGCGCCGGTGCTGCTCGGGGCGGGTCTGGGTGCGGTCGGTGATCTGGGTGTGCAGTCGTTGAGCAGCGCGTTGCGCCTGCGGACCGTCGAGGTGCGCCGGTTGGGGGAGGACGTGCTCGTGGTCGCCAGGGCACCGCGTGGTGCGGATGTGTCGTCAGTTCGAGGAACCGAGCAGGAGAAGTGATGTTCACGGGAATCGTGGAAGAGATCGGGTCCGTCCGAGGGATCGAGTTCCCCCGGGGGGACGGGCCGGAGGCCGACGCGGTGGTGACGGTGGAGGGTGCTCTGGTCGCGTCCGACGCGGGCCTGGGTGACTCGATCAGCGTCAACGGGGTGTGCTTGACGGTGACGAGCCTGCCGGGGGACGGGGTGTTCACGGCCGACGTCATGCCGGAGTCGTTGCGTCGGACGGCGTTGGGTGACCTGGTCCCGGGTTCGCGCGTGAACCTGGAGCGGGCGGTGCGGGCGGACACGCGGCTGGGTGGGCACATCGTGCAGGGGCACGTGGACGGCGTCGGGTCGCTGATCTCCCGGACGCCGGGTGCGCGCTGGGACGACCTGGTGTTCGCGGTGCCTGCCGGGTTGACGCGGTACGTGGCGGAGAAGGGCTCGATCGCGGTGAGCGGTGTGTCGTTGACGGTGACGCAGGTGGGTGCGGAGAGCTTCGGCGTCTCGCTGATCCCGACGACGCTCGAGGCGACGGTGCTCGGGGGGTTGGTGCCGGGGGACCGGGTCAACATCGAGGTGGACGTGGTGGCGAAGTACGTGGAGCGGTTGCTGGGGTCCGCGAGCGCCGAGGGGGTGCGGTCATGAGCGGTGTCACGGGCGAGCTGTCGGGCGAGTCGCCCGGGGTGTCGGTGGGGACGGTCGAGCAGGCGCTGGACGCGATCCGGGCGGGGCGTCCGGTGCTGGTGGCGGACTCTCCTGACCGGGAGAACGAGGCTGACGTGGTGTTCTCGGCGCGGGGTGTGACGCCGCAGTGGGTGGCGTGGACGATCCGGCACTCGTCGGGGTACCTGTGCGCGCCGATGCCGTCGGCGCGTGCGGATGCGTTGGAGCTGCCGTTGATGGTGCCGCACAGCCAGGATCCGCGCCGGACGGCGTACACGGTGACGGTGGACGCGGCGACGGGGGTGTCGACGGGCATCTCGGCGTCGGACCGGGCGCGGACGTTGCGGGTGCTGGCGGATCCGGCGTCGGGTCCGGTGGACCTGATCCGGCCGGGCCACGTGCTGCCGTTGCGGGCGGTGGCGGGTGGGGTGCTGCACCGTGCGGGGCACACCGAGGCGGCGGTCGACCTGGTGCGGTTGGCGGGCGAGGGCGAGGTCGGGGGCATCGCGGAGCTCGTGAACGACGACGGGTCGATGATGCGGCTCGCGGACGCGGCAGAGCTGGCCGAGCGGGAGGGCCTCGTGCTCATCACGATCGCGGACCTGGTGGAGTGGCGACGGGTGCACGACCCCGTGGTGGCCGAGCCGGACGCGGAGCCGGAGGCGGCGCGGGTGCACCCGACGAACGTCGCGGACCTGCCGACGGCGCACGGGCACTTCCGGGTGCACGGGTTCCGGGACGTCCGGACGGGCGCGGAGCACGTCGCGCTGGTGCCGGTGGACGTGCCCGAGGGTGCGGCGGGTGCTGCGCCGCTCGTGCGGGTGCACTCGGAGTGCTTGACGGGGGACGCGTTCGGGTCGCTGCGGTGCGACTGCGGTCCGCAGCTGCAGGCGTCCATGGAGCGGGTCGCGGCGACGGGCGGGGCGATCGTGTACCTGCGGGGGCACGAGGGCCGCGGGATCGGCCTGCTGGCGAAGATCGGTGCGTACGCGTTGCAGGACTCGGGCCTGGACACGGTGCAGGCGAACCTGGAGCTGGGGTGGCCCGCCGACCGGCGCGAGTACGGTGCGGCGGCGGCGATCCTCGCCGACCTGGGCCTGACCCGCATCACGTTGCTGACGAACAACCCCGCGAAGGTGACGGGTCTGACCGCGAGCGGGATCGACGTCGTCGGCTCGCACCGGCTGGAGGTGGGTCACGGGGTGCACAACCACTCCTACCTGCTGACGAAGAAGGTCTCGATGGGGCACCTCCTCGAGACGATCACCGGGTCGGGCACGAGCCCGGCCACCACCACGACGAACGAGGAGAACTCCTGATGAGCGGCGCAGGCGCACCGACGATCTCCGTGGACGGCACGGGCCTTCGGGTCACGGTCGTCGCGGCGAGCTGGCACACCGAGGTCATGGACGGGCTGGTGGCGGGCGCACGACGCGCTCTCGCGGCCGCGAACGTCACGCACGTCACGGAGGTGCGGGTACCGGGTTCGTTCGAGCTGCCCGTCGCGGCGTCGCGGGCTGCCGAGCGCGGCGCGGACGCGGTCGTGGCGCTGGGGGTCGTCATCCGCGGTGGGACGCCCCACTTCGAGTACGTGTGCTCCGCGGCGACGACGGGCCTGACGGACGTGTCGGTGCGCACGGGTATCCCGGTCGGCTTCGGCGTGCTCACGTGCGACGACGAGCAGCAGGCGCTGGACCGTGCGGGCCTGCCCGGGTCGCGCGAGGACAAGGGGGCAGAGGCCGTGGAGGCGGCCGTCGCCACCGCGGTCGCGCTGCGGCACCTGTAGCGGGACGAGCGCCCACCGGTGCCCGGTGGGCGGACCTGGCGCCCCCGGGTCCGCTCGCCGACTACCCTTGTCCCCGTGAAGACGTTCGAAGCCCTGTTCGCCGAGCTCACCGAGAAGGCCACCATGCGACCCGCCGGTTCCGGCACCGTCGCGCAGCTGGACGCCGGTGTCCATGCGATCGGCAAGAAGATCGTCGAGGAGGCGGCCGAGGTCTGGATGGCCGCCGAGTACGAGGGCGACGACAAGACCGCCGAGGAGATCTCCCAGCTCCTCTACCACCTGCAGGTCCTGATGGTCGCGAAGGGCCTGAGCCTGCAGGACGTGTACGCGCATCTGTGAGCACCTCGTGCGTCGCCCGCGTCCCCCGCTGACACCGGGGGTGCGCACGCCCGAGGTGCCCGGCCGTCGTCGTGCCCAGTGCTTCCCACCTACCTGATCGAGGAACCGTGCTCCGTATCGCCGTCCCCAACAAGGGTTCCCTGTCCGAGCCCGCCGTCGACATGCTGCGCGAGGCCGGCTACCGCCAGCGCCGCGACACCCGTGAGCTCGTGCTCGCGGACCCCGAGAACGACGTCGAGTTCTTCTTCCTGCGCCCGCGGGACATCGCGGTCTACGTCGGTTCCGGCACGGTCGACGCCGGCATCACGGGTCGCGACCTCCTGCTGGACTCCGGTGCGCACGCCGTCGAGCACATGCAGCTCGGGTTCGGCGGATCGACCTTCCGCTACGCGGCGCCCACCGGCGCGGTCACCTCGCTCCAGCAGGTCGCCGGCCTGCGGGTCGCGACGTCGTACGAGGTGCTCGTGGAGAACCACCTGCGCTCGCACGGCGTCGAGGCGTCCGTTGTGCACCTGGACGGTGCCGTCGAGTCCGCGGTCCAGCTCGGGGTCGCGGACGTCGTCGCGGACGTCGTGTCCACCGGCACGACCCTGCGTGGCGCGGGCCTCGAGGTGTTCGGCGACCCCATCCTCGTGTCCGAGGCGGTCCTCATCCGCCCGCGGTCGGCCGAGCCCGCTGCCGGGCTCGAGGTCCTGAGCCGGCGGCTGCAGGGGGTGCTCACCGCGCGCAAGTACGTCCTCATGGACTACGACGTGCCGGTCTCGCTCGTCGAGCAGGCCGTGGCCATCACGCCCGGCCTGGAGTCCCCGACGGTCTCGCCGCTGCACGACCGCGACTGGGCCGCGGTGCGGGCCATGGTGCGCCGCGACCAGACGAACCAGGTGATGGACGCGTTGTACGACGTCGGCGCACGCGCGATCCTGGTGACGTCGATCCACGCCTGCCGCCTGTAGCGACCAGACGTCGACTCGCCGGGACCTCACTGCCAGGGTCACTCACGGACAGGGCACTCACGAAGAGGGAGGCCAGCCATGGACGGGGACCAGCGGGACCATCAGGACACCGCCGGGCAGGACCCGTACCGCACGTTCCGGCCCCGCTTCGGGCTCGTGGTCTCCTGGGCGACGACCACAGTGATCCTCGGCGGCTGCGTCGTCCTCGCGGTCGTGACGACCGGGCCGCTCGCGAGCGTGGGCAACCGGATCTCGCTCGTCCTCTTCGGGCTCCTGTGCGCCCTGCTGCTCTGGCGCCTCGGCGGTGTGCACGCCGACCCCTCGCCGACAGGGCTCGTCGTCCGCAACGTCGTCTACACCCGTCGGCTCGACTGGGCCGAGATCCTCTCCGTCGACTACGGCAGCGGCGACCCCTGGGTGCGCCTCGACCTCACCGACGGCAAGACGCTCGCCGTGATGGGGATCCAGCGCGCCGACGGCGAGCGCGGGGACCAGGAAGCACGCCGCCTCGCCGCACTCGTGCAGGCGCACGGCGAGGCCATGGACCGCTGAACGACACGATGCCCCCGACCGTGAACGGTCGGGGGCATCGTGTCGTGCTACTCGTCAGGCAGTGCGGTGCCGCGGCTTGCGCTCGGCACCGTCGCGCGGTGCCCACTCACGACGCTCGGTGCGACGCTCGTCGTGGCGGCCCGCCGGGCCGTGCGCGCCGCGCGGGCGGTCACCCGTGGGGCGAGCGGTCCGTGCGCGCGAGACGGGTGCGCCCTCGTCCAGCTTGATGCGCAGCGGCTTGCCGGCCACCCGCGCGCGGGAGATGCGGTCCATCGCGTCCGCGTCGAGCGGCGCGAGGATGTCGACCAGCGAGAAGCTCGGGAAGATGTCGATCTTGCCGACGTCCGACCCGTTGAGCCCTGCCTCGTTCGTCAGCGCACCGACGATCCCGCCGGGCTGAGCGCCGTGCGTGTGCCCGACCGACAGACGGTAACGGGTGCCGGCCGCGTCGCGGCGGACCCCACGAGAACGCTCGGGACGGTCGCCCTCACGCCGAGGACCGCGCACGTCGGCCGTCCTGCGAGCGGCGCGAGCCTGCTCACGCTCGGCCTCGAAGCGCTCCTGCTCCTCGCGGGCACGCGGGCCGTCGTCGCCCACCGCGAGCGCCGCGAGGGCGGCCGCGAGCTCGATCGGGTCGATGCCGTGCTCGGTGACGTACTCGCGGACCAGCCCCTGGTACATCGACAGGCGGCCGGCCTCCTGGCGGGCGGCGACCTGCGTGAGCAGCGAACGGACCTTGTGCGCCGACACGTCGGCGGGGGAGGGGATCTCCACCTCTTCGAGCGTGGCGCGGATCGTGCGCTCGATGGAGCGCAGGCGGCCGCGCTCCTGCGGGGTGACGAAGCTCATGGCCTCGCCCGTGCGTCCGGCGCGGCCGGTGCGGCCGATGCGGTGGACGTACGCCTCGGGCTCGCCGGGCAGGTCGAAGTTCACGACGAGGCCGATGCGGTCGACGTCGAGGCCGCGGGCGGCGACGTCGGTGGCGACGAGGACGTCGAGGGCGCCAGAGCGCAGGCGCTCGACGATCTTCTCGCGGTCCTTCTGGGCGACGTCGCCGGAGATCGTCGCGGCGGACACGCCGCGCTCGACGAGCGCCGACCCGACCTCTTCGGCCGCGCCGCGGGTGCGCGTGAAGACGATCGCGGCGTCCGCGTCGGAGGTGGCCAGGATGCGCGCGAGCGCACCGGTCTTGTGCCGGAACGGCACGACGGCGTACGTCTGGCGGACGCTGGTGACGGTGGAGGACTGCCGGGTGACGGCGATCTCGACGGGGTCGTTGAGGTGCTGGGCGGCGACCCGGCGGATCTGCGGGGGCATCGTCGCGGAGAACAGCGCGACCTGACGCTTGGTGGGTGCCTGGCCGAAGATCTTCTCGACGTCCTCGGCGAAGCCCATGCGGAGCATCTCGTCGGCCTCGTCGAGGACGAGGTAGCGGATGTCGTCGAGGACGAGGCTGCCGCGCTCGAGGTGGTCCATGACGCGGCCGGGGGTGCCGACGACGACCTGGGCCCCGGCGCGCAGGGCGCGCTGCTGCGGCTGGTACGGGGAGCCGCCGTAGACGGCGACGACCTGCAGGCCGTCCACGTGCGCGGCGAACGTCTCGATGGCCTCGGCGACCTGCATCGCGAGCTCGCGGGTCGGGGTGAGGACGAGGGCCTGCACGCGGCGGAGCGACGGGTCGAGGGCCGCGAGCATCGGGAGGCCGAACGCGGCGGTCTTGCCGGTGCCGGTCTGCGCGACGCCGGTGATGTCGCGTCCCGAGACGAGGGCGGGGATCGCCTTCTCCTGGATCGCGGAGGGGATGGTGAAGCCGAGGTCGGTCACCGCGCGCAGGATCGTCGCGGGCAGCCCGAGGTCGGCGAAGGTGACGGACGCGGGGGCTGCGGCGTCGGCGGGGAGGGTGGAGTCGGTGTCGAGGGCGCGCGAAGGCGTGCTGATGTCAGCAGTCATGAGTCTGTGGGGACCGTTCGTCGAGGTGGTGGGAGTTCCATGCGGGCGCCTCTGATGGCACACACGAGGCCGACTCCCGAACACACACTGGTGACCCGCGCACGATGGGCGGGGCACTCTCACACGAACACGCGGGAAAGGCGACGAACTCCAGAACCACTGATACTACCGGACGTCGTCGTGCGAGCGTCAGGTGCGGACCGGTGACCTCGCTCACGGGTCGGCCGCACCGTCCGCCTCGTAGCCGGACACTCCGCGGCGTTTCATCCCGTTGGGCATGTTTTGCGGTGCGTCGCGCGTGGACGGTCCGCAAATGTCGGGGTTCCGGCGTGCCACGATCGTAGGATGGGCGCACGAGCAGCGGCCCGACGGGTCGCTGCGGGGAAGCGAGCGACGGACGGTGGGCGTGGCACCTGGGCAGGAGATCAGCTCCCGAGTCCTCACCGTCCCCAATGCCATCAGCTTCCTGCGGCTGCTGCTGGTACCCGTCTTCGCCGTCCTCATCGTCCAGGGTCACGACGTGTGGGCGCTGGTCGTCCTCGCCGTCTCCGGCGCCTCCGACTGGCTCGACGGTGTCCTCGCCCGCCGCATGAACCAGGTCACCAAGCTCGGTCAGGTGCTCGACCCCGCGGCCGACCGACTGTTCATCCTCGTGACGATGCTCGGGCTCGCGTGGCGCGACATCGTCCCGATCTGGCTCGTCGTGCTCATCGTCGGGCGCGACCTCGTGCTGCTCGCCCTGCTGCCCGCTCTGACCCGGCACGGGTACGGCCCGCTCGAGGTCAGCTTCGTCGGCAAGGCCGCGACCTTCGCGCTGCTCTACGCGTTCCCGCTGCTCCTGCTCGCCGAGGCGCCAGGCACGCTCGGGCTCGTCGCGTCGGTCGTGGGCTGGGCGTTCACCTGGTGGGGCGTCGGGCTGTACTGGCTCGCAGGCGTGCAGTACGTCCGCCAGACCCGCACCCTCCTGCGGGGGGAGCGGTCACGGTGAGCTCTTCCACCGACCCCCGACCCGCGCGCCCGCCGGTCGACGCGTCGATGACGCTGCTGACAGAGGTCATGCAGCGTCCTCTCGACCCGGGCTATGCCGAGGTGGCGTCCCGGCGCGCAGCCGGGACCGAGCCTGCCCGGGGTGCCGGGACACGCGGCCTGCTCGTTGCGCTCGCCGTCCTCCTCGGGCTGGTCACCGCGAGCGCCGCCGTGGACCTGCGGGCCCCGCAGCCGGCGGTGATCGAGGCGCGGGGCGTGCTGGAGCAGGAGATCACCGACCGTCGCGGCGAGGTCGAGGCGTTGGTCGCGCAGGAGGCGTCGCTCGACGCCGAGATCGACCAGCTCCAGACGAGCGCGCTGTCCGAGCGCAGCCCCGAGCTTCTCGAGACCCTGCGGCGGGACGCGTTCGTGACCGGTTCCGTCGCCGTCGAGGGGCCCGGCGTCGTGATCACCCTGCGGGACGCCTCCGGTGGGCTGGTCGACCCGGACGCCGCGGACCCCAACACCAAGGTCCAGGACGTGGACCTGCAGCGCGTCGTCAACGCGCTGTGGGCCGCGGGCGCCGAGGCCGTGGCGGTCAACGACCAGCGTCTGACGCCGTTGAGCGCGATCCGCAGCGCCGGCAGCGCGATCCTCGTCGACCTGCAACCCCTCATCGGCCCGTACCGGGTCGTGGCCATCGGCAGCTCGGACGGCATGCAGACCCAGTTCGCACGCTCGGGCACGTCCGACTACCTGCGGGTGCTGTCCTCGCAGTACGGCATCCAGTCGAGCGTCATCGGCCAGAGCTCCTTGGAGATGCCCGGAGGGTCGACCGCACGGCTGTTCTACGCGCGCCCCGTAGACTCGCTCACCGACGGCGGGACCGGGCCCGGGCCGGACGACGAGCCTGACGACGCCGCTGCACCCGGGGTGCTTCCCGGCGACGGTGACGTGTCGTGGGAAGACCTGCTCGGCGGAAGCCCGAGCTCACGATCAGGGCAGGAGAGCGTTGAATGATTGCAGTCGTCGGGCTGGTGATCGGCGTGGTCGCGGGTCTTGTGCTCCAGCCGACCGTCCCTGTCTACCTGCAGCCCTACCTGCCGATCGCGGTCGTCGCGGCGCTCGACGCGCTCTTCGGCGGACTGCGCGCGATGCTCGACGGGTTGTTCGACGACAAGGTGTTCCTCGTGTCGTTCCTGTCGAACGTCGTGGTCGCCGCCCTGATCGTCTTCCTCGGCGACCAGCTCGGTGTGGGCACCCAGCTCTCGACCGGTGTCGTCGTCGTGCTCGGCATCCGGATCTTCTCCAACGCGGCGGCGATCCGCAGGCACCTGTTCAAGGCGTGAGGGCATCGATGACGAGCCGCCGAGCAGCAGACCCTGGCCCGAGGACGCGACGATGACCCGCACCCCCGACGAGGACCGCGCGCCCGAGGACCGCAGCGCGTCCGACGCCGTGCCCACCGACGGGACCACCGGGACCGCTCCCGAGCCGACAACCGACGGCGCCTCGGATCCTGCTGCGCAGGACACCGCAGCGGACTCCGAGATCGACGGCGACGAGCACGTCACCGACGTGACGGGGGGCGCGGCAGTCGACACGGACGGCGCCGTCGCTGCCGACGAATCGACCGACTCTCTCGACGTCCCTGCTGCCGATGCCGACGCCGATGCCGACGCCGATGCCGACGTCCCTGCTGCCGACGCCGCTCATGCCCCGGTCCTGACGACGCCTGCCCCGGTGATCTCGGCTCCGGTGAGCGAGCACACCCAGACCTCGGTGTCCACGACAGGCTCCGGGGCAGACGACAAGACCGGGGCAGGGTCCGCCGCCGACGTCCGCTCGTCGGACGACTCGTCGGACGAGCTGTCGGGACGGGCTGCGCCGGAAGAAGGAGCGCAGGCCGAGGTGGATGCTCGGGGCGCCGAGGACGCGGGAGCCGAGCAGAGCGGCACCCGCGTGCCGGCGGCGACCGCCACGCCGCCGGCCGACGCGTCGTCGGAGCCCGCGCCCCACGGTCGCCACGCCTCGACGCCCGCGAGCGCCGAGGACGCGAGGCCGACGGGGTGGGCGGCGGTGCGGGCGACGCTGCACCCGCGCCCGACCAGGGCGCAGGTGCTGGCCGGTCTGCTCTGCGCGATCCTGGGGTTCGCGCTGGCGGTCCAGGTGAGCCAGACGCAGGAGGACCAGCTCTCGACGCTGCCGCAGTCGGACCTGGTCCGGTTGCTCGACGAGACGACGCAGCGCGCCGCGGAGCTCGAGGACCAGGTCTCGAGCCTGCGGGCGACGCGGGACGAGCTGCAGTCCGGTACGGGCCGTCAGCGTGCGGCCCTCGAGCTCGCGGAGCGTCAGGCGCAGACGCAGGGCATCCTCTCCGGGCGGCTGCCGGCGCAGGGTCCCGGCCTGGAGATCGACATCACGGAGTCCGGCCAGCGGGTGGGTGCGCTCAAGCTGTTCAACATCCTCGAGGAGCTGCGCAACGCGGGCGTCGAGGCGGTCCAGCTCAACGACATCCGGCTCGTCACGAGCAGCTACTTCGAGGAGGTCGACGGCGAGATCGTCGTCGACGGTCGGGTGATCACCCCCCCGTACCGGTGGGTGGCGATCGGTGAGCCCTCCACGTTGGAGACGGCGTTGGAGATCCCCGGCGGCGCGATGGCGTCGGTGCGCAACGACGGTGCCCGGCCGGTGATCCGCCAGCAGGACCAGGTCGAGGTCACGGCGACCCGTGAGCCGTCGGACCCGGAGTTCGCGACACCTGTCCCGGCAGAGGACGACTAGGACTCGGGAACGGTGGGCGCACGCTTCCCGAGCGTCGACCGGTCGGGGTAGGTTGAGGAGATGGCGTGCGCGCGTCACCGTGACGTTCGACCATGGTGACCTGCACGTGTAGTAGTTTTTCGGGTGTGGGGCGATTGCTCCCGATGTGTCGACGCTCCCCAAGGAGGCGAGATGACTGTCCCTGGTGGTCTTCCGGAACAGCGAGCGGTGAGTAGCGACACCACGATCACGTTCGGTCGCATCGAGGTCACGGCGGACGAGCAGGTGCAGCCGGGAGGGCTGAGCCCGGAGGAGCAGGCCGCGATCGCCGCCCTGCCGCGTCACTCGGCGCTCCTGATCATGCAGCGTGGCCCGGTCGTGGGGGAGCGGTTCCTCCTCGACGCCGACCGCACGGTCGCCGGACGCAGCGAGCACGCCGACATCTTCCTCGACGACGTCACCGTCTCACGCAAGCACGCGGAGTTCGTCCGTGAGAGCGACGGCTTCCTGGTGCGGGACGTGGGCTCGCTCAACGGCACGTACGTCAACCGCAACCGCATCGACGCGGTGGGCCTGACGACGGGTGACGAGGTGCAGATCGGCAAGTACCGCCTGACGTTCCACGCGAGCCCGCAGGCTGCTGCAGAAGGTGTGGCAGACCGCCCGTGAACCGCCCTGCCTTCTCCCTGAGCGCGGTCGGACCGTCGCCGGACGACGATCCTCAGGAGGTCGCCGCCGAGCCGTGGCCGCAGGGTATCTCCCGCACGCCGAGCATGCGGATCTCCGACGTGCTGCGCGTGCTGCGCGCGGAGTTCCCGACGGTGAGCCACTCCAAGCTGCGGTTCCTCGAGGAGCAGGGGCTCATCGACCCCGTCCGCACCGCGTCCGGTTACCGCCAGTACAGCCCGGCGGACGTGGAGCGGCTGCGCTACGTGCTCGTCGAGCAGCGCGACCGGTACCTCCCGCTGAAGGTCATCAAGGACAACCTGGCGGCGCTCGACGCCGGGACGGAGACCGACAGCCCTGCGCCCCGGTTGGCGACCACCGAGGGTGAGGCGGAGGTCCGCCCGCCGCGGCAGCGGTACTCCGTGGAGTCCCTCGCGGCGGCGGCGGGGACCGATGCCGCGCTCGTCGAAGGGCTGGTCGAGGCGGGCGTCCTGCGGCAGGCGCCCGGTGGGCAGCTCGACGCGTGGGCGCTGGACGTCGTCATCCTCGCCGCCGGGCTCGGCGAGTACGGGATCGAACCCCGCCACCTGCGCTCGCTGCGCACGGCCGCGGACCGGCACGTGGGACTCGTGCAGCAGGTCGTCGCTCCGTGGCGCAGCCAGCAGACCGCGTCCGCGCGGGCCCACGCCGGCACGGTCGCCACGGAGGTGGGCGAGATGTGCGCGAAGCTGCACACGGTCTGGGTACGGCAGGGAATCTCCGACCTCACCTCTTGACGGTCACCTGACGCGACGGCGCTGCGCGTCGTACGGTGGGACGGTGACCGACGACGTGCCGATGGTGCCTGTAGAGGTCCTCGGCGTGCGGCAGCAGCAGCGGGACCAGGAGATCGTCGTGCTGCTCCTCGACAGCGCCGCAGAGCTCGTGGTGCCGATCGTCATCGGCCCGCGGGAGGCGAGTGCCATCGCGATGGCGCAGGCGGGGATGCCGACCCCTCGACCGATGACGCACGACCTGCTGCGCGACCTGCTCGATGCCGTGAACGTGCGGCTCGATCGCGTCGAGATCGTGGCTCTCGAGAACGGCATCTTCTTCGCCGAGCTCGTCCTGAGCAACGGTATCCGGCTCGACTCCCGCGCCTCGGATGCCCTCGCGCTCGCCGTGCGGACCGTGAGCCCGGTGATGTGCTCCGCCGAGATCGTCGCCCTCGCCGGTGTCGAGGTGGTCGATCTCGCGCAGAAGAAGGAGATGGAGCGTTTCAAGGACTTCCTCGACCACGTCACGCCCGAGGACTTCTCGGCCAGCGGCGACGAGTGAGGACACGGTCTCGTCGATCGAGGAGGATCACGGGACCAGAACAGAACGAGCAGGACAGAACGGACCCTCAAGCACAACCTGAGGGTGAGGGTTTGGACCGGAGCGGGCGAAGACCCGCGACACGCCGGACCGCAAGGGCCGCAGTCGTTGACGACCCCGCAGGGCGGCCATAGCGTGGGCGTGGACATCATCCTTGGAGGCACAGTGAACAGCAGCGGCGAGATGAGCGCCGGGCACGGTCCCGCGATCCCGCAGGGCGCACAGGGACTGCTCTTCGGGGAGGACATCACCGAGCAGGACACGACGACCGGGTACCGCGGGCCGACCGCCTGCCGTGCCGCAGGGATCACCTACCGCCAGCTCGACTACTGGGCCCGCACCGGCCTCGTCGAACCCACCATCCGCCCCGCGACCGGATCCGGTACCCACCGCCTCTACGGGTTCCGCGACATCCTGGTCCTCAAGGTCGTCAAGCGACTCCTCGACACCGGCGTCTCGCTGCAGCAGATCCGCACCGCCGTGGAGCACCTGCGCGAGCGCGGCGTCGAGGACCTCGCGCAGATCACGCTCATGAGCGACGGGGCGAGCGTGTACGAGTGCACGTCGGCCGACGAGGTCGTCGACCTCGTCCAGGGCGGCCAGGGAGTGTTCGGCATCGCTCTCGGTCGTGTCTGGCGCGAGGTCGAGGGCACCCTCTCCGAGCTGCCCACCGAGTCCCTGCACGAGGAGGACCCGGCCCCGGCGAGCCCGCAGGACGAGCTCGCTCAGCGCCGTCGGGCACGCACCGCGGGCTGAACCTGGCCGCCGGCGTCACGGGAGTGCCGCGCCCACCCCGTGACGTGGCAGTATCTCCGGTGAACCACGGCGGTCTCCGCCGACGCCGGAGCACGCGCGACGCGCGCGGGCCCTCGAACAGGGACGAGGTAGCACGTGTTCGAGAAGATCCTGGTCGCCAACCGCGCGGAGATCGCGGTCCGCGCATTCCGCGCCGCCTACGAGCTCGGCGCACGGACGGTCGCCGTGTTTCCGCACGAGGACCGCAACTCCGAGCACCGGCTCAAGGCCGACGAGGCCTACCGCATCGGCACGGAGGGCCACCCCGTACGGGCCTACCTCGACGTCGCCGAGATCATCCGGGTCGCCCGCGAGTGCGGGGCCGACGCGATCTACCCCGGCTACGGCTTCCTCTCGGAGAACCCCGACCTGGCCCGGGCGTGCGACGAGGCGGGGATCACGTTCGTCGGGCCCCCCGCGGAGGTCCTTGAGCTCGCAGGCAACAAGGTTCGCGCCCTGCAGGCCGCGCGCGACGCCGGCATCCCCGTCCTCGCCTCCAGCGCCCCCTCCGCGGACCCCGCGCAGCTGATCGCGGCGGCGCCCGACGTCGGGTTCCCGATCTTCGTCAAGGCCGTCGCCGGGGGCGGCGGGCGGGGCATGCGCCGCGTCGACGACGCCGCGGACCTCCCCGAGGCGTTGGCCGCGGCCATGCGCGAGGCCGACAGCGCGTTCGGTGACCCGACGGTCTTCCTCGAGCGGGCCGTGCTGCGCCCGCGTCACATCGAGGTCCAGGTGCTCGCGGACTCCACCGGCGAGGTCGTGCACCTCTACGAGCGCGACTGCTCGGTCCAGCGCCGCCACCAGAAGGTCATCGAGATCGCCCCCGCACCGGACCTCGACCCAGCCGTCCGCGATGCGCTGTGCGCCGATGCCGTGACCTTCGCCCGCGCCATCGGGTACCAGAACGCCGGCACCGTCGAGTTCCTCGTCGACACGGTCGGGGACCGCGCCGGCCAGCACGTGTTCATCGAGATGAACCCGCGCATCCAGGTCGAGCACACCGTGACGGAGGAGGTCACGGACATCGACCTGGTGTCCTCGCAGATGCGCATCGCCGCGGGCGAGTCCCTCGGCGACCTCGGGATCCAGCAGGAGGACGTGCGCGTCAACGGCGCCGCCCTGCAGACCCGCATCACCACCGAGGACCCCGCGAACGCTTTCCGGCCCGACACCGGGCGCATCGTCGCGTACCGCTCGCCGGGCGGCGCGGGCGTGCGCCTCGACGGCGCGACGGCGACGGCCGGGTCGGAGATCAGCGGGCACTTCGACTCCATGCTCGTCAAGCTCACCTGCCGCGGACGCGACTTCCCGACGGCGGTGCGCCGCGCGCGCCGCGCCCTCGCCGAGTTCCGCATCCGCGGCATCAGCACCAACATCTCGTTCCTGCAGGCCGTGCTCGCCGACCCCGACTTCGTCGCCGGGGACCTGTCGACGTCGTTCATCGACGAACGCCCCCGCCTGCTCGCCGCACGCGCGAGCGCCGACCGCGGCACCAAGCTGCTCGGGTTCCTGGGCGACGTCACCGTCAACCGGCCCCACGGCGCCGCACCGGGCCGGCTCGACCCCCGGGCGAAGCTGCCGCGCGTCGACCTCGAGACCCCGCCGCCGCCCGGCACCCGCCAGCAGCTCGCCGCGCTCGGCCCCGACGCGTTCGCCCGCGCCCTGCGGGCCGAGGCGGCGGTGCGGGTCACCGACACGACCTTCCGCGACGCGCACCAGTCGCTCCTCGCCACCCGGGTCCGCACCCACGACCTCGTCGGCGTCGCCCCGCACGTCGCCCGCCTGACCCCCCAGCTGTGGTCCGTGGAGGCCTGGGGCGGCGCGACGTACGACGTCGCGCTGCGCTTCCTGGGCGAGGACCCGTGGGAGCGGCTCGCGGTCCTGCGAGAAGCCCTGCCGAACATCAACCTGCAGATGCTGCTGCGCGGACGCAACACCGTGGGGTACACCCCGTACCCGGCCGAGGTCACGAGCGCGTTCGTGCGCGAGGCCGCGAGCACCGGCATCGACGTGTTCCGCATCTTCGACGCGCTCAACGACGTCGAGCAGATGCGACCGGCCATCGACGCCGTGCGGGAGACCGGCACCACCGTCGCCGAGGTTGCCCTGTGCTACACCGGCAACCTGCTCGACCCCCGCGAAGACCTCTACACCCTCGACTACTACCTGCGGCTCGCCGACCGCATCGTCGCCGCCGGCGCGCACGTCCTGGCCATCAAGGACATGGCGGGGCTCCTGCGGCCGGCCGCCGCGACCGCGCTCGTGACCGCGCTGCGCGAGAGGTTCGACCTCCCCGTGCACCTGCACACCCACGACACCGCCGGCGGGCAGACCGCGACCCTGCTCGCCGCCGTCGCGGCCGGCGTCGACGCCGTGGACACCGCGAGCGCCGCGATGGCGGGCACGACGAGCCAGCCGTCGGCGTCCGCGCTCGTGGCGGCTCTCGAGCACACCGAGCGCGCGACGGGTCTCGACCTGGGGGCCGTCGCGGACCTCGAGCCGTACTGGGAGGCGGTCCGGCGCACCTACGCACCGTTCGAGTCCGGGCTGCCCGGGCCCACCGGCCGTGTCTACACCCACGAGATCCCGGGCGGGCAGCTGTCGAACCTGCGTCAGCAGGCGATCGCGCTGGGTCTGGGGGACCGGTTCGAGCAGGTCGAGGCCATGTACGCGGCCGCGGACGGGATCCTGGGGCGCCTGGTGAAGGTCACGCCGTCGTCGAAGGTCGTCGGGGACCTCGCGCTGCACCTGGTCGCCGCCGGTGCGGACCCTGCGCACTTCGCCGCCCGCCCACAGTCCTACGACATCCCGGACTCCGTGATCGGGTTCCTCTCCGGGGAGCTGGGGGATCCGCCGGGTGGGTGGCCCGAGCCGTTCCGCACGTCCGCGCTCGCCGGGCGTGCGGTGCACCGGGCGAGCGCCCCGCTCACCGCCGAGGACCTCGCCGCGCTGGACGGGACGTCGAGCGAGCGGAGGCGGCGCCTGAACCACCTGCTGTTCCCCGGCCCTGCGGCGGAGTACGAGACGTCCCGCACGACGTTCGGTGACGTGAGCGTCCTCGACACCGTCGCCTACCTGTACGGGCTGGAGCCCGGCCAGGAGGTCGAGGTCGCGCTCGGGCGCGGGGTCAAGCTGCTCGTCGGTCTCGAGGCCGTCGGGGTTCCCGACGACAAGGGCATGCGGACCGTGATGTTCACCCTCAACGGGCAGCTGCGCCCGCTGCAGGTGCGGGACCGGTCCGTCGACGTCACGGCCCGCACCGCGGAGAAGGCGGACCCCGCGCAGCCGGGTCAGGTCGCCGCGCCCTTCGCCGGAGCGGTGACGCCGATCGTGAGCGCGGGGGACCGGGTCGCGGCGGGTCAGACCGTGGCGACCGTCGAGGCCATGAAGATGGAGGCGGCCATCACGACGCCTGTCGCGGGCACCGTCGAGCGTGTGGCCATCGGCACGGTGCAGCAGCTCGAGGGCGGTGACCTCGTCCTGGTCGTGACGTGACGGCCGTGTTCCTCACGGCACCGCTGCGGGGGTCGCGGGACCCTGGTCGGGGACCTACCGTGGATGCAACGAGAGGAGTCCGACATGGTCGAGCAGTCGCACGTGCCCTCCGCACCGGAGGGGACGCCTCCCGAGGCAGCGGGCGGCGGGGGACCGGGGTCCGCGGTGTCGGACGCCGCGGACGTGGCGCGACAGATCCTCGCCGAGCACCCCGAGTATGACGAGGTCCGGCTCCTCGAGGACGACGAGACCGTCCCTCCGCGCCCCGAGGAGGAGATCGCCGACCTCGCGCGTGAGCAGGCGGACCCAGCCGACCGGACTACAGCAGCGGGCGGAGCGGACGCAGCAGCACCTCGCTGATCTTCGCGACGAGGGACCGGGACTCCCACTCCGCGAGGGTCAGCTCGCGGCAGTTGGACAGGTCGACGTCGAAGACCATCTCCATCTGTGCCGCCACGTCGGGGTCGACGATCTCGAGGTTGATCTCGTAGTTCCCCGTGAGCGAGAGCCGGTCGATGTTGGCCGTGCCGATCGTCGTCCACTGCCCGTCGATCGTCGCGGTCTTCGCATGGACCATCGTGTTCTCGTACAGCCAGATCGTGACGCCGCCGCGCAGCAGCGTCTCGTACAGGTCGCGGGCCAGCCAGTCCGCCACCACGTGGTTGGAGCGCTCGGGCACCACCACCCGCACGTCGACCCCTCGCGCGGCCGCGGCGAGCAGCGCGTGGAGGATCTCGCGGTCCGGGATGAAGTACGCCTGCGTGATGTAGACGTGGCTGCTCGCCCGGTCGATCGCGTCGAGGTAGATCCCCCGGATCGGGAAGACGAGGTGCGCGGGGGCGTTGCGGGCAGCCTTCAGCCGCGGCTGCCAGTACTCCGACCCCGGGTCCTCCAGGGCGGGCTGGGCCGGGTCGCGGTTGGCGTTCCAGAAGTCGACGAACGCGTTGCGCAGCTCCCAGACCGACGGCCCCGTGAGCTTGACGTGCGTGTCGCGCCACTGCGTCGCGTACAGCTCGCCGATGTTGTACCCGCCCACGAAGCCGACCTCGTCGTCGACCACCAGCACCTTGCGGTGGTCTCGCCCGGACTTGCGGAGGTTCATCATCAGGATGCCGGGGCGGAACACGGGGAACCTGATCACGTGGATCGGCGCGGGGAAGTCCAGGAACGCCCGCGGAACGACGAGGTTCGCGAACCCGTCGTAGACGACGAAGACCTCCACGCCCCGATGCGTCGCCTCGATCAGGGCGTCCTTGAACTGCTGTCCCAGGGCGTCACCCTTCCAGATGTACGTCTCGAGCATGATGCACTCGCGCGCCCCGCGGATCGCCGCGAGCATCTCCTCGTACAGGTCCTCGCCGTAGGTGAAGACCGTCACGCTGCTCTGGTCGACGGTCGCCTCGGCCGGCTCGGGGTGGGGGAAGGTCACGTCCGTCGCCTGGCGCCGACGGCGCCGCACGGCATCGGTCGTGACGAGCACGGCGGCCACGGCCACCGGGGCGGCAGCAGCGACGACGGCGGTGCGGGCGAGGACGGTACGGGCGAGCTGGAGGAGCGAGTCCGAGGAAGGCACCACCTCACGGTAACGAACCACCACGAACCTGACTCACCGGGAGCGGGTGAGAAATGCTCACGGACGGCTGTGCGCGCCCGCGATCAGGGCTCGTTCGCGGTCAGTGAGAACGCAGCGCGTCGACCAGCTCGGCCTTGCGCATCGTCGATCGACCCTCGATGCCGAGCTCTGCCGCGCGGGCGCGCAACTGCGGGACCGTCCAGTCCTCGTATGCCGGGGCGGAGCCGCCGCGACGTCCGACCGACGAACGAGACGACGCCGCCGCGGCGTTCGCGATCCTCGCCGCCTTCTCCTTCGAGCTGCCCTCGTCCCGCAGCTTCTCGTAGAGCTCGTCGTCCTTCACGCTGGGGCCGGGTGTGCGTCGGGGCATGGTCTACCTCCACGTCGGTGTACCTGCGTCGTCGCTGGAGCAGGGGAGCAGGTCTACCCTCACGCGCCGAGCGCACGCTCGCACCACGAGCGCCGTGTCCCAGGTGTCAGACGGCGCCGGTCAGCCCGGGTCCCCGGGCAGCACCCGGGACAAGGGGTGGGCGGCGATCGCGGCGGCGAGCTCGCCGTCGATGCGGTCGAGGTACACGTCGGTCGTCGCGATCGAGGCGTGCCCGAGCAGCTCCGCGACGACCTTGACGTCCCATCCTTCGGCGACGAGCAGCGTCGCGGTCGTGTGGCGCAGGGCGTGAGGTGTCGTGGCGCGGCGGTACTCTGCGGGCATCCGGGCGACGCAGCGCGCGAGCAGGGAACGGATCGCCTGGGTGTCGACGCGTCGTCCTCGCCACGACAGCAGCAGGGCGCGCGCCGAGTCCGGGTCGTCGGGTCGGCGCGCGGCGAGCCGCGGACGGAGCTCGGTGAGGTACTCGTCGAGCGCCTCGACGAGCGGGGGCGAGAGGTTCACCCATCGCGAGGTGCCGCCCTTGCCGCGGATCCGCCAGCGCACGCTGCCCGGCTCCCGCACCAGGTCGTCCAGGTCCGCCCGGGCGACCTCCGACACCCGAGGCCCGAGGATGAGCAGGAGCGCGACGACCAGTCGGTCACGCGCCTGGAGACGCTGGTCGCTGCGCGCCTGCGTGCCTGACGGTGCCTGGGTCGTGGAGAGCAGGGACCGTGCCGCGGTCGCGGAGAGCGCCGTCCGGGCCACGCGCAGCCCGTCGCGGGAGCGCGCCGGGGGAGAGGCCCACTGCAACGGGTTCGCCTGCACCCACCCGTCACGGGTCGCGTGCGCGAAGAACCGGGACACGGACTGGCGGAACCTGTTCACGGTGGCCGTACGGCGTCCCGGCCCGTCCTGCTTGCGGGCGGGGTCGGTGTACCGACCGTCGGGAGTCGTCTGGTAGCGCAGGAGGATGTCGTCGATGTCGGGACCGGTGACGTCGTCCAGCACGGTCGACGGACCCGCGAGCCGCGCGAACTCTCGCAGGTCGCGGGTGTAGTTGCGCTCGGTCGCGGGGGAGAGGACACCGCGGACCGTCTCGCCCGCCACCGCGGACAGGTAGCGCTCGACCGCCTCGTCGACGCTGATGCGGTCGAGGCGCGGCGGCGCGACCACGTGACCTCCAGGAGACTCGTACAGAACCGGACATCCGGAGCATAGGAGTCGCCACCCACAGCCTGCCATGAGCGCGGACGCGCCACACGACTGTGTTGTGGCATACACAATGGTTTGGTCTATATGTCCGAATCAGCATACCGCAGTGAGTCCGCCGAGGCGATCGGGCGTGACCGCTTGCCCGGCCGGGATGGCGACGTCGCCGGCCTGGCGCGGGAAACGACCTCAGCTGCGGTCCGCGGGGGATCGCCGGAGCAGGAGCCCGGGTGTGGCGGCGCGGCCGGGCCGGGCCCGGTCGTGCACGGCATTCTCGCGTGCGGCACGTCGCGCCAGGAGCCACGGGGACGCCAGGGCCAGTGCGACGAGCGCGACGAGCGTCGCGACGAGCAGGACGGCGGCGGTCACCGCGACGGCGACGAGCGAACCGGCCGCGACGAGAGCGACCGAGATCGTGCCGGCGGCGCGTCGCGCCATGCTGGTCGCCGGCGGACGGGTGCGCGCCGTGAGCGACGTCGTCGTCGGTGCCGGGGCGCTGTCGTCGTGAGCCACACCAGGAGGGAGGCGGAGCGGTGCACGGTGATGCGACGGAGATGCGCGAGGGGTGGTGGGAGACTGCTACCAGCAGGGTTCAGGGAGGGCACTTCTGGTGCGTAATGACATAATGTACATTATCGGTGCGCTAAGAACGGGTTGTTCGGGCTGCGATAGTCGGCTCGCCATCCTTGCCGCGCCGCAGTGAGGCACGGAGGTGCGAAGATGCTGCTGTGTCGAAACGTCAGGGCGTGTGGATCGCGCTCGTGATGGTCGCGGTAGTTGCCGCCACCGCTACCTACCTGCTGCTCCCTCCACGGCAGACAGGTGACGTCGCCGTCCCTCCACGCGATGCCAGCCCGGAGCAGGTCGTCTCGGCGTACCTCGACGCCCTGAACGGGCACGACTGCGACACGGCCGAGGCGCTGATGACCACCACCGCTGCCGACCATGCGCGGTCGTGGTGTCACGACGTGGCGAGTCTGGAGGGCGTCGACGTCCAGGGCCACGTCACGGAGCGTCCCGAGTGGTCCGGCCACGTGGCGCCTGACGAGGTTGTCCGTGTCGCGGTCACCTTCGACCTGAGCTGGCGTCTCCTTCGCAACGACGGTTCGATGAATGAGGGGCCCACCACGTGGGGATACCTCTTGGCGCGCGACTCGGCCAGCTCTCCGTGGCGGATCTTTGATCAAGGCGTGGGGTGACGAGCCGATCGGCGGCCTGGAAGTGCGCTCGTGCCGGGGCGCGGCACTCCCCCGACGTGTGACGACTCCGGAGACTGTGTCCGGTTCTGTCCGGTTCACAGCGGGAGATCGAATCGACTGACAGGTCAACCAGGGGGCGGGCGACTGCACGAACAGGCCGTTGCTCGCGATGACGTTCTCATCGCGAGAACGACTCGGATCCACTCCGGTCGCATCAGGGCAGGTCGCACTCCTCATCAGAGAGGTACCGCGCCGTCCCGTCGCTCAGCAACCGGGACAGCCTCCGCGTGCACGTAGTCGGCGAGGTGCTCTCCGGTCAGTGTGCTGCGGGCGGCGACGAGGTCGGCCGGTGGTCCTTCGAAGACGACACGACCGCCGTCGTGCCCGGCGCCCGGCCCGAGGTCGATGATCCAGTCGGCGTGCGCCATGACCGCCTGGTGGTGCTCGATGACGATGACCGACTTGCCGGAGTCGACGAGGCGGTCGAGCAGCCCGAGCAGCTGCTCGACGTCCGCGAGGTGCAGGCCCGTGGTGGGCTCGTCGAGGATGTAGACACCGCCCTTCTCCCCCAGGTGCGTGGCGAGCTTGAGGCGCTGGCGCTCGCCGCCGGAGAGCGTGGTGAGCGGCTGGCCGATCGTGAGGTAGCCGAGCCCGACGTCGACGAGGCGGTCGAGGATGGTGTGGGCCGCGGGCGTGCGGGCCTCGCCGGACGCGAAGAACTCCTCGGCCTCGGCCACCGACATGGTGAGCACCTCGTCGATGTTCTTGCCGCCGAGCTCGTACTCGAGGACCGCGGCCTGGAACCGCTTGCCGCGGCACTCCTCGCAGACGGTCGAGACGGTGTCCATGAAGCCCAGCTCGGTGAAGATGACGCCGGCGCCCTTGCACGCCGGGCACGCGCCTTCGGAGTTCGCGCTGAACAGGGCCGGCTTGACGCCGTTGGCCTTGGCGAACGCCTTGCGGATCGGCTCGAGCAGGCCCGTGTAGGTCGCGGGGTTGCTGCGGCGTGAGCCGCGGATCGCGGTCTGGTCGATGGACACCACGCCGTCCCGCCGGCCCAGCGAGCCGTGGATGAGCGAGCTCTTGCCCGAGCCGGCCACTCCCGTGACGACGACGAGCACACCGAGGGGGACGTCGACGTCGACGTCCTGCAGGTTGTGGGTGTCGGCGCCGCGGATCTCGATCGTGCCGGTGGGGGTGCGGACCGTGTCCTTGAGGGTGGCGCGGTCGTCGAGGTGCCGACCGGTCAGGGTGCCGCTCCCCCGCAGCTCGGCGATGGTGCCCTCGAAGCAGATCGTCCCGCCCGCGCTGCCGGCGCCGGGCCCGATGTCGACGACGTGGTCGGCGATGGTGATCGTCTCCGGCTTGTGCTCGACGACGAGGACGGTGTTGCCCTTGTCGCGCAGCTGGAGGAGCAGGTCGTTCATCTGGCGGATGTCGTGCGGGTGCAGCCCGATGGTGGGCTCGTCGAAGACGTAGGTGACGTCGGTGAGCGCGGAGCCGAGGTGCCGGATCAGCTTGGTGCGCTGCGCCTCTCCCCCGGACAGCGTGCCCGACGGGCGGTCGAGCGAGAGGTACCCGAGGCCGATCTCCACGAAGGAGTCGAGCGTCGAGCGCAGCGCGGCGAGCAGGGGCGCGACGGTGTCGTCGTCGAGGCCGCCGACCCACTGCGCGAGGTCGCTGATCTGCAGGGCGCACGCGTCGGCGATGCTCACGCCGCCGATCGTCGACGTCCGGGCGTGCTCGGCGAGCCGGGTGCCGTCGCACTCGGGGCAGGTCGTGAACGTCACCGCCCGCTCCACGAAGGCGCGGATGTGCGACTGCATGGACTCCTTGTCCTTGGACAGCATCGACTTCTGGATCTTGGGGACGAGACCCTCGTAGGTCATGTTCGCGCCGCCGACCGGGACCTTGACCGGCTCCTTGTAGAGGAAGTCGTGCAGCTCGCGCTTCGTGTAGTCGCGGATGGGCTTGTCGGGGTCGAGGAAGCCCGACTCGCTGTAGATCTTCACGTACCAGCCCTCGGCGGTGTACCCGGGGACGGTGATCGCGCCGCCCGTGAGCGACTTCGAGTCGTCGAAGAGCTGGGTGAGGTCGATGTCGGTCACCCGGCCGGTGCCCTCGCACCGCGGGCACATGCCCCCGAGCTGGGTGAACGTCGTCTTCTCGGCCTTGCGGTTGCCGCGCTCGATCGTGATCGCGCCGGACGCCTTGATCGAGGGCATGTTGAAGGAGAACGCGTTCGGCGAGCCGATGTGCGGCTGCCCGAGCCGGCTGAACAGCATGCGCAGCAGGGTGTTGACGTCGGTCACGGTGCCGAGGGTCGAGCGCGGGTTGGCGCCCAGGCGTTCCTGGTCGACGATGATCGCCGTCGTCAGGCCCTCCAGCAGGTCGACGTCGGGCCGCGGCAACGACGGCATGAAGCCCTGCAGGAACGCGCTGTACGTCTCGTTGATCATGCGCTGCGACTCCGCGGCGATGGTCGCGAACACGAGCGAGCTCTTGCCCGAGCCGGAGACGCCGGTGAAGACCGTCAGGCGACGCTTCGGGATCTCGAGGCTGACGTCCTTGAGGTTGTTCTCGCGCGCCCCCTGCACCCGGATCAGGTCGTGGCTGTCGGCGCGGTGCGTCGTCGCCGATCGCGGGTCGGTCGTCGTGTCCAGGCTCATGTGGTCTCCGTCTGTCGGGTGTGTCGTCGGTCGGCGACCGACGTGCTCGGGCGGTCGGGGAGGTGGCCCGGTGAGGCCGGGGCGGCACACGCGATCATCCGCTGACGAGCCGCACGAGCGGGTACTCCCGATCGGACTTCGCCTGGTACCTGGCGATGCGGGGCTGGGCGGCCACGACCCGGCGCCAGGCCTGCTCGCGCGCGTCACCGCTGAGCAGCTGTGCGCCGACCGGCACGGGTTCCGCGCCGGGGAGCTCGATCGCCGCGCCGTCGGAGGCGGCCATGAGGTTGAGGTACCAGTCCGGGTGGAGTGCGCCCCCGCCCGACGCGACGACCAACCGGTCCCCCGCGCCGTCGTCGAACCAGGCGAGGGGGGTGAGGCGGGGTGCACCGCTGCGTCTGCCCACGGTGTGCAGGATCAGCACGTCCATCCCCATGAAGGTCCCGCGGCCACGCCGGATCTTGGCGACGAGCCGGGAGTTCGCCCGCTGCTGCATCCAGCGGGAGAACCTGCCCGGCGTGCCGGGTCGGCGGCCGTCGCGGCGGCGGGAGTGCTCGATCGTCGTCACGGCGCCTCACCGCTCCTGGATGCGGACGGTGTTGCCCGCGGGGTCGCGGAACGCGCAGTCGCGCACGCCGTAGTCCTGGACGACGGGCTCCTGCATGACCTCGGCCCCGCTGGCCTGCAGCCGGTCGAACGTGCCGTCGAGGTCGTCGGTCGCCAGGATGATGGCGGCGTAGGTGCCCTTGGCCATCATCTCGGTGATGGTGCGGCGCTCGTCGTCGGTGATGCCGGGGTCGACGGCCGGCGGGTGGAGCACGACGGAGGTGCCGGGCTGGCCGGCCGGGCCGACGGTGAGCCAGCGCATGCCGCCGTACCCGACGTCGGCCCGGAGCTCGAAGCCGATGACGTCGCGGTAGAACGCCAGCGCGGCGTCGGGGTCGTCGTGCGGGAGGAACGTCTGGTGAATGGTGATGTCCATGGCTCTCACGCTAGGGGCGGCCCGACGCCTGCGCTTCTCGATTCCTGATCGGTCGTGTGACCTGCTTCGTCACGCACGGCGGGATCCCGGCGGCGTCGTCGGCGGCCTCGCGGCGGTAGACGCTGGGCGGGACACCGACGAGCTCGGTGAAGCGGGTGCTGAAGGTGCCCAGGGACGAGCACCCGACCGTGAAGCACACGTCGGTGACGCTGAGGTCGCCGCGGCGCAGCAGCGTCATCGCCCGTTCGATGCGGCGGGTCATGAGGTAGGAGTACGGCGACTCGCCGTACGCGAGCCGGAACTGGCGGCTGAGATGGCCCGCCGACATGTTGACCCCGCGCGCCAGCGCCTCGACGTCGAGCGGCTGCGCGTACTCACGGTCCATCCGGTCGCGGACGCGCCGCAGCAGCGCGAGGTCGCGCAGGTGCTGCGTCGTGGCAGGACTGCTGGTCACGTTCGTGATCGTGCCACGTCCCACCCACCTTGCCCAGGGCAGGGCCGGGCCGGGCCGGGGCGCATGCCCGGGCCTCACTCCCCCGCGCGCCGGCGGCGGCCGGCCCGCGCGGCGAAGTCGTCGAGCGCTCGCAGCACCTGGGGCGCCTGCCAGGTGCGGTTGCGACGGCGAGCGCCGTCGGTGGGCGCGAGGGCGCCGAGGTCGACGAGCTGGTCGACCGCGGTCTGCGCCGCGGTGAGGCTGACATCGAGGCGTTGCGCGACGTACCGGACGTTGACGACGGGCTGGCCGAGCACGACGTCGAGAGCACCCCATGCGGCGGCGCCCCGGCGGGCGGGCAGGGCGTCGCGCCATCCGACCCGGATGGTCTCGAGCTCGCCGACGAGGCGGCGCCCGTGGCCGACGGCGGCCAGGACGGCGTCGTTGACGCGATCGACGATGGGGGCGGGGTCCCCGGCGCGGTAGGCCGTCAGCGCGTCGAAGTAGCGGTCGACGTCGGAGAGCAGCCCGGCGGAGACGGGCACGGTGAGGCGGCGGGTGAGGCGTGCGTGGCGGAGCATGGCGTGCACGAGCGCGCGGCCGGTGCGGCCGTTGCCGTCGGTGAACGGGTGGATCGTCTCGAACTGGGCGTGCAGGACCGCGGCGTGGGCGAGGACGGGCAGGTCGGTGCGCCGGGCGAAGGTGACGAGGTCGTCGATCGCGGCCGGTACGCGGGTGTGATGGACCGCGACGAAGTCGGCGAGGTGGGGTCCGGCCGACGTGCCCCCGATCCATACCTGCTCGGTGCGCCACCGCCCGGCCTGCGGGTCCCGCTCCCCCATCAGTGCGCGGTGGACGGTGAGGATCGTGGTGTCGTCGATGCGGTCGGCGAGCTCGACGGCGGCCTGCATGGCGTGGACGTTGCCGGCGACGGTGGTGGCGTTGCGGGTGGCGTGCTCACCGAGCTCGGCGAGGGCGAGCTGGCGTGCACCGACCGTGAGGTGCTCGATCTGCGAGGACGCCGCAGACTCGCTGCGCAGCAGGACGCTGGGCAGCGGGGCGATCTCGGCGGTGCCGAGGGTGGCGTCGGTCTCGGCGTCGAACCGGGCGATCTCGGTGGCGGCGTCCTCGCACTCGGCGACGAGCGCGGCCGGGAGCGCCAGGTCGCGGTCCGCGATCGGTGCCGTGACGGCGGCGCGGTACGGTCCGTGGTGCGTCGAGCGCTGGCGGCGGGACACCGGGGCGTCGGCGTACAGGTGCCAGGGGTGCTCTTCCCAGGTGACCGCCGGCCATGCTGGGGGTGTTGCGGGGTGGACGGGGTCGGTCGTCATGGGTGCCTCTCCCCTGGTGTCGTCGAGCGCCGCATCTCTCGGGCCCTTGTCCAAGGATAGCGGCATATCATTGGACAAGGAACGGGTGGCGTCGTCGCGACGACGCCACCCGCGATCCGTAGAGTGCGGACCATGACCGACAGGGCCAGGACGAGCGCCGGTGACAGGGCAGGGGCCGGCCCGCTCCGGACGCTCCCACGTCGCTTCGCGCAGGCAGCGCTCGTGCTGGTCGTGGCGGGAGCGGTCCCCGCGGCAGCAGGCCTCGTCCTGGCCGGCGAGTCCGGCGCACGCGTCGCCGGGTCGGGCGCGCTCTTCGGCCTCCTCCTGGCGATCCGCGCCGGGTGGCGCCTCGCCGCCCGCCTGCTGCCCGTGCTCGTGGTCTTCAGCGTGGTCGCCGCCGCGACCAGCGGCGCACCTGCCTGGATCGCCGTCCTCGCCCTCCTCGGCGCGGGCACCGGCGTCGCAGCCCGCTACGGCCTGTCGAGCCCGATCGCCCTCGTCGGCGCCGCAGCCGCGTCCGCCCCACCCCTCGCGCTCGGTGACGGGTGGGCCGAACGCGCCGTGTGGGTCGCCGTCGCCGCCCTCTACGCGGTGGCCGTCGCCCGCCTCCTGCACGTCCCGCCCGCCGTCCGCGCTACGCGCGTCACCGCACGGACCGCAGGCGCCGCCGCGATCGTACTGGGAGCCGTCGTGGCGCTCGCGGCGACCCTCGCCGTCGACTCCGGGTCCCGGCTCGCCTACTGGCTGCCCGCCACCGTGTTCCTCCTCGCGATCCCGGTCCCCGGCCTGCGGTGGACGCGGGCCGCACGTTCCCGGGTGCTCGGCACCGCCGTGGGCGTCGCGGCCGGCGCCCTCGTCACCTGGCTCGAGCCGCCGGGCGCCGTGCGGACCGTCGTTGTCGTGCTGACCGCGACCGCGATCCTCGCCCTGCCCCGACCCACGTGGCTCAACGCCGCGCTGCTCACCGTGACGCTGATGCTCGTGCTCGACCCCACCGGCAGCGGCGTCGCCGTCGGCGAGGAACGCCTCGAGGCCACCGTCGTGGCGGCAGCGCTGTTCGTCGCCGGTGCCACCCTGCTGGGCTGGGTCGTGCGCCGCGCCGCTCCACCGGTCGACGGGCAGGTCCTCGCGGGAGGCGCAGCGCTGCTCGGCGAGCAGGCGGACGAGACGTCCGACGTCGGCCGACCCCGCGGGACCTGAAGGCTCACCCGGACGTGAGCACCCGCTCCTTCGCGAGCGCGAACTCCCGGGCCGACAGGTACCCGCGCTCGTGCAGCGCCACCAACCGCTCCAGGCTCGTGACGACGTCGGCACTCTCGGCCGCCGCGGCCGTCTCCCGGGCACCACCCGCCCGACGCACCCGCCACACCGCACGAGCGAAGACACCCGGACGCTGCTCGGACCCCGCCGCGCCCGGACTCAGCCGCGGGACACGTCGCGACGGCACCCGCTGGTCGACCAGACGCACCGACGAACCGGGCACCGCTGACAGGGCGCGGACCAGGCGCAGGAAACGCTCCGCGGACGCCGGGAGCACCACGACCTCGACCACACCGGCGCTCGCGGACCGCACGGCCGGACCCGACGTTGCTGGTCCGGAGGCTGCCGGACCGGGCGGTGCCGGACGTGACCGGTCGCGGCCCAACCGGACGCGGACTCCCGTGCTCGGGTCCGGGCGGACCGTCACCTCGAGGCGGGAGCCGGGCAGGGCGATCTGCTGGTCTGCGGCGAGGACGTGGAACGCCTGCCCGTCCCAGACGAGGCGGCCGCCGGCGGTGTGGAACATCGCGGGGTACCGGGGGTGGGGTGCGAGCCGCGCGACGGTGCCCGGCGCGTCGTCCGCCCGGTGCACGACGCCCGCGCTGCGGCGGGCCGGCGGGGCGGGCGTGGCGGTCCGGTCCATGTGCGCTCCCCTGGTGCGGCCCGGTGCAACCCGGGTGCGGGTGTGGCGGACCGGCGTCGGTCCGTCGTCCTCGATCCTCGCGGACGACGGCCCCCTCGGCAAGGCCGAGGGGGCCGACAGCGGAACGGGTCGAGAACGACGCGGGGACGGTGCTGCGACGAGGCAGCAACCGGCGTCAGCTGCCGAGCATCTGCTCGAAGCTCGGTGCCGTGGCGAAGGGGTCGACCGGTCCGGTGTTCTTGTGCAGGGCGACCTTCTCCGCGAGCTCGCGCCCGGCGCGGGCGGTGCGCTCGTGCAGCGAGCCGCCGCCGGTGTTCGCGCCGTCCCGCTCCTGCGCCCAGTCCTCGGTGGCGGCGAACACGGAGGTCGTGGCCACGTCGGCGCGCAGGTAGGTGAACAGGGGACGCATGGAGTACTCGAGCGCCAGGGAGTGCCGGGGGGTCCCCCCGGTGGCGCCGAGCAGCACCGGGGTCGCGACCAGGGAGTCCTTGTCGAGGATGTCGACGAACGACTTGAACAGCCCGGAGTAGGTCGTGGTGAACACCGGTGTCGTCACGATGATGCCGTCCGCGGTCGTCACACGCTCGATGACTGCCTCGAGCGCGTCCGACCCGAAGCCGGTGAGCATCGCGTTGACGATGTCGTGGGCGTGCTCGCGCAGCTCGATCGTCTCGGTGGTGGCGGTCAGGCCGAGCGCACCCAGCTCGGCGACGGTCGCCTTGCCGAGGCGGTCGGCGAGCAGGGTGGTCGACGACGGCGTGGACAGCCCTGCGGAGAGGGCGACGATGCGGCGGTCGGTGGTGGTCATGGTGCTCACTTCCCGGTCGTGACGGAGGCTGCGGGCTGTGCGGTGCCGGACTGTGCCGTGCCTGACGTCGCGGCGGCGACGCGCTCGGCGTGGCTGGGCGGGCCGGAGGGCACGTGCGCGGGGCGGGCGGCCTCGGCCTCGCGGCGCAGCACGGGCACGACCTCTCCGGCGAGGAGGTCGATCTGCTCGAGGACGGTCTTGAGCGGCAGCCCGGCGTGGTCGATGAGGAAGAGCTGACGCTGGTAGTCCCCGACGTGCTCGCGCATGGCGCCGTAGCGGTCGATGACCTCCTGCGGGCTGCCGACGGTCAGCGGCGTCTGGGCGGTGAAGTCCTCCATGCTCGGACCGTGCCCGTACACCGGGGCCTCGTCGAAGTAGGGCCGGAACTCGGTGACGGCGTCCTGGGAGTTCTTGCGCATGAAGACCTGCCCGCCGAGACCGACGATCGCCTGGTCTGCGCGGCCGTGGCCGTAGTGCTCGAAGCGCTGGCGGTAGTGCTGGACCATCTGCCGCGTGTGGCTGATGGGCCAGAAGATGTTGTTGTGGAAGAACCCGTCGCCGTAGTACGCGGCCTGCTCGGCGATCTCCGGGCTGCGGATCGACCCGTGCCACACGAACGGCGGCACGCCGTCGAGCGGGCGGGGTGTCGACGTGAAGCCCTGCAGCGGGGTGCGGAAGTTACCTTCCCAGTTCACGACGTCCTCGGTCCACAGGCGCCGCAGCAGCGCGTAGTTCTCGACCGCGAGCGGGATGCCCTGGCGGATGTCCTGACCGAACCACGGGTAGACCGGCCCGGTGTTGCCGCGGCCCATCATGAGGTCCATGCGACCGTCGGAGATGACCTGGAGCATGGCGTACTCCTCGGCGAGGCGCACCGGGTCGTTGGTGGTGATGAGGGTCGTCGACGTCGACAGGACGATGTCCTTCGTGACGCCCGCGAGGTAGCCGAGCATGGTGGTCGGTGACGAGGGCACGAACGGCGGGTTGTGGTGCTCGCCCGTGGCGAAGACGTCCAGACCGGCCTCGTCCGCGTGCCGCGCGATGGTCAGCATCGACCGGACCCGCTCGGTGTCGTCGGGGGTGCGGCCCGTCGTCGGGTCGGTGGTGACGTCGCCGACGGAGAAGATTCCGAACTGCATGGGGTGCTCCAGGTCTCTCGAGACGATCCAGCGTGCGTGCTGCGGTCGATGCGTTTGTATGTACATGCGGCTCAACCACGGACCCCCGCTGGTTGTTCCCGCAGCGCGCAGCTCGTCGGGGCGAGTGACGTCGCGCACACCTGGCCCGGTCAGGGGCTCGTTCCCGGGGTGAGAAGTTGCGCGGGGCATCAAAACCCGGAAGCCTGAGTGCAGGCCACCGACGGCTGGACCGGCGCAGGACGTCCACGATCGCTCCCCCATGACGTTCACCGGACCTTCACGCCGCACTGGAACACTCGATCAGGTGACGGCGTTGTTCGTCGTAGAACCCTGCCGCAACCCCCTTGGAGGACAACATGCCCGACCGGTCCCTGCGTGGAATGAGCATCGGTGCGAAGAGCATGGAGTCGGACGAGGGCGTCGACTTCGCTCCCCGCTTCCAGGCGCACTACGACTGCCCCAACGGCCACACCATCATCCTGCCGTTCTCGACCGAGGCCGAGGTGCCCGCGGTCTGGGAGTGCCGTTGCGGCGAGGAGGCCCTGCTGCGTGACGCGGAGCGCCCCGAGCCCAAGGCGGGCAAGCCGGCACGTACCCACTGGGACATGCTGCTCGAGCGCCGCACGATCAAGGAGCTCGAGGACCTGCTGGACGAGCGTCTGGGCCTGCTGCGCGCGGGCAAGCTGCGCCGCAGCGCCTGAGCGCACGGTCTGGCGCACCGCCTGATCAGACTGCCCTGCCGACGAGGCCCGGACCCTACGAGGTCCGGGCCTCGTCGTGCGTCCCGGTGCTCGGGTTGCGGCGCGGCCGCAGGACGGCGGCGAGCTGTGCCGCGCGGTGGGCCGCACCCCAGGCCGTGATCTTCCACAGCGCCTCGGCGACGATCGCGCGGCTCATCTTCGAGCGGCCGGCGGTGCGCTCGACGAACGTGATGGGGACCTCGACGACGCGCCCGCCGGTGCGGGTGACGCGCCACGCCATGTCCACCTGGAAGCAGTAGCCCTGGGACGCGACGTCACCCAGGTCGATCGCGCGCAGCGCCGTGGCCCGGTAGGCGCGGAAGCCCGCGGTGGCGTCGCGCAGGTCGATGCCGAGCGCGAGGCGCGTGTAGGTGTTGCCCGCCCGGGAGAGCAGCTCGCGGTGCCCCGGCCAGTTCTCCACGCGCCCGCCCGGCACCCACCGGGAGCCGATGACCAGCGCGGTGCCGTCGTCGAGCGCGTCGAGCAGCCGGGGCAGCTCCTCAGGCTGGTGCGAGCCGTCCGCGTCCATCTCGACGACGACGTCGTACCCGGCGTCCAGCGCCCACCGGAACCCGGCGACGTACGCGGTGCCGAGACCGGCCTTGCCGGCGCGGTGCAGCACGTGCACCTGGTCGTCCGTACGCGCCGCCGCATCGGCGAGCTCACCGGTCCCGTCAGGGCTGGCGTCGTCCACGACGAGCACGTGCGCAGCGGGCACCGCCACCCGGAGGCGTGCGAGCGTCCCGGGCAGGGTGTCCCGCTCGTCGTAGGTGGGGATGACGACGAGGACTCGTGCGCCGTGGGCCGTGCTCATCGTCCGCCGTTCGGTCGACGGCGCGTACTGCCCTGGCGACGGGTTCGCACGTGCGCCGCGACCCCGCCGGCGACGAGCAGGATGCCGGCGACCAGGACGACGTTCGCGGGCATCGCGCCGAGGCGCGTCGCGGGGGTCGTGGAGGTGCGCAGCGGCAGCGACGCGACGAGCTGGTCGGCGGTGAACAGCTCGGTGCTCTGCAGTAGCGCCCCGTTGGGGGCGATGATGCCGCTCACGCCGACGGTGGAGATCTGCACGGTCGCCCGACCCGTGGTGATGGCGCGCAGCCGGCTCATCGCGAGCTGCTGCGTGGACTCGGGGCTGTACCCGAAGGACGCGTTGTTCGTCGGGACGACGAGGATCTCCGCGCCGGCGTCCACGGCGTCGTAGATGAGTTCCTCGTAGGCGACCTCGAAGCAGATCACGGTGCCGAGCGGCACCGTGCGCCCCAGGCGCTCGGACGGCAGGTCGATGATCCCGACCTCCTCGCCGGCGATCATGTCGATCGTCACGCGGTCGACCTGGTCGGAGAAGACCCGCAGCAGGTCGCGCATCGGCATGTACTCGCCGAACGGGGCGGGGTGCTGCTTGGCGTACCGGTCGATGACACCGGTGCCGGGCTCCCACAGCAGCGCGACGTTGAACCGGCCACCGGTCTCGGGGTATTCCTGCGCGCCGACGAGGATCGGCGCGCCGACCGCCTCGGCGGCCGCGTCGATGTCCGCCGCGACGTCGGGAGTGGTCTGCGGGTCCAGGTCCGAGCCGTTCTCGGGCCACAGCACGACGTCCAGGTCTCCGCGCAGGGAGTCGTCGAGGAGGGCGACGGTGCCGTCGATGTGGTTGTTGAGGACCTCGGCCCGGTTCGCGAACGATCCGAGGCCCGGTTCGGCGACGTTGCCCTGGACGGCGCCGATCGCGAGGCGTCCCGACTCGGCCCGGGTGTCGAGCGGCACGAGCAACGACCCGACGAGGAGGGCGACGCCGAGGGCGCCGGCAGTGAGGGTGGCCCCCACCTGGAGGCGGCGCGCCCAGACGAGGCCGACCGCGAGGAGCGCGCCGGTGAGCGCCACGAGGAGGGAGACGAGGACCTCGCCGCCCAGCCAGGCGGTGCGGCCGAGGGGCGAGTCGACCTGGGAGAAGGCGAGCCGCCCCCAGGGGAACCCGCCGAACGGCACCTGGCTGCGGGCCTGCTCGGCGGCGACGAACAGCACGGCGAACACCACGACCTGGACCGCCCGGTGGTCGCGGACCGCACCGATCCGGCGCGCCCACGTCCACGCGGCGCCGAACACCGCGACGAACGACGACTCCAGGACGCTCAGCGCCACCCACGGCACCGTGTCGGTCGCGTACTGCGCCCACTGGATGTGCGGCAGGAAGAAGGCCATGCCCCACACGAACCCGACTAGCGCGTTGAACCATGCGTTGTCGCGCACCAGGGCGTAGTACAGCAGCGCGACACCGACGAACACGGTGCCCCACCACCCACGGTCCGGGAAGGCGGTGTCGGTGATCAGACCACCGGCGACGGCGAGGAGGAGGAGCAGCCAACGGCTCGGGGCACGGTTCACCACCTGTGCAGACTACGCGACGTCGTCCCGGCGACCCACGCAGGCACCACGAGAAGCGGACAGGAGGTGGGGAGCGGCCGACCCGCGCGCCCTTCGGCCCGTACGACACCGCCACCGGCGAGGCACGTTTTCTACTGAGCGCGCGGGTCCGACCAGTCGCCTGCCACAGCGCACGCGGGGGCCGTCATCGGTGGCTCGTCCCCCTGCACGGCCGTGGAGGCCGGAACACCTGATCGAACCTACTCCCCCGGGTCCCGGAGCTGTCAAGCGGAAGCACCACCCGACGGGTCACCCGGCGTGCCGGCCGACCGGACGTCAGTCGAACGTGTCGTGCAGGACGACGCCGGCGCGCACCGTCTGCAGGCACTCGGGCTCGGGCGCACCCGGCCCGAGGTCCGGCAGCAGCGGGGTCCCCGCGCGGGCGTCGGTGCTCCAGGACGAGACCGCGCGCGACGCACCCTGCACCACGAGGTGCTCCGCCCGCCACACCGCCAGGTGCGCGGGCGCACCGACCCGCAGCTGCCCCGCGCCCGTGTCGTCGAGGCCCGCGATGCGCCAGCCACCCCGGGTGTGCGCACGGAACGCGGCCCGCGCCGAGATCCGCTGGTCGGGGTCCGCGTGCGTCATCGCCGCCCGCACCGCACCCCACGGGTCCAGGGGCGTCACCGGGGCGTCCGACCCGAACGCGAGCGGCACCCCCGCCCCGGCGAGGTCGGCGAACGGGGACACACCACCCGCGCGCGTCGCCCCGACCCGGGCCGCGTACGTGCCGGCCGCCCCGCCCCACGTCGCGTCGAACGCCGGCTGGATGCTCAACGACACCCCGAACAGCAGCAGGCGCGCGAGCGCGGACGCGTCCACGAACAGGGCGTGCTCCACGCGGTGACGCCCCGCCCGCAGCGGGCCCGCGCCGTGCACCTGAGCGGCCACCTCCAGGCCGAGGAGGAACTCGTCCATCGCGCGGTCCCCGATGACGTGGAACCCGCCCTGCGTACCCGCACCCGTCACCGCGCTCAGGTGGTTGCCGATCTGCTCGGCACCGAGGAACAGCTCCCCCCGCTCGCCCGGGGCGTCCTGGTACGGCAGGCGCATCGCCGCCGTGCGCGACCCCACCGACCCGTCCACGTTGAGGTCACCGCCGATGCCCGTCAGGCCCGGCACGTCCGCCAGGAGCTCGCGCGCGTCGTCCACCGTCACGCACAGCTCACCCCGGTAGGCCACGACGTGCGCGGACCCGTCCGCGGCGTCCTGCGTGAGGGACAGGATCTCCCGCAGCCCGGCACGCGTGTCGATGTGCGGTGCGCTCATCTCGTGCACGCTGACGATCCCGCGCCGCGCCGCCTGCGCCAGCGCCGCCCGGTACGCCGCCGTCCGCCGTGCACCGGACACGTCGCGCGCGACGTCCCGCGCCACGTGGTGCGCCTCGCCCGTCACCCGGCCGTCGTCGGACCAGCCCGGCAGCCCGTGGAGAGCGGCGCTCGCGGCGAGCGCGGAGGACACGACGGCGGAGTGCGCGTCGGCGCGTGCGGCGTACACCGGGCGCCCTCCGCACGCGGCGTCGATCTCGGTGCGGTGCGGGGCACGCGCCTCGGGCCAGGCCTGCTCGTCCCACCCGAAGGCCAGCAGGACGTCGGAGGTGTGGGCAGACGTGGTGGCGGCGGCGTGCAGGGCGGCCAGGGCACCGGCCAGCGACGTGGTGCCGGCGGCCGAGGTGAGGTCGACGGACTCGAGCGCGAGTCCCGTGTCGAACAGGTGGGCGTGGGCGTCGACGAACCCGGGGGTGACGAGTGCGCCGTCGAGGTCGATCACCCGGTCGGCGCGGGGTGCGAACCCGGCGGCCGTGTCGTTCGCGCCGATCCACGCGATGACGCCGTCGTCGACGAGGAGCGCCTCGGCGAACGGGTCGCTCTGGGAGTGGATGACGCCGTTGCGGTACAGGGTGGAAGCCACAGTCCTGCACCCTAGCGGCACACGTGCGGCGGTGGGGTCACACGCTCGAGTAGGCGACCACACCTCGCCGCAGCAGCTCGATCGCGCGCACGGCGTTGCTGCGCACCCGCGCCTGCGGGGCGGCGGACGCGAGCTGGTCGAGGACGTCGATGATCTGCTTGCACCAGCGCACGAAGTCACCGGCGGCGAGCTCGGAGCCACGCAGGACGGCGTCGAGGTCACGTCCGCGCGCCCAGCGGTGCACGGACGCGACGAGACCGAGGTCGAGCGTCCCGGTCGCCTCGATGCGGTGCACCTGCTCGAGGTCGTCGACCTCGGACCACACGCGCACCGTCTCGTCGAGGGCTCGCGCGAGGCGCCCCGTCGGCCCGCCGGGCACGTACGGCTCCGACGGCTCGTCCCGGCGCCCGGAGTACACGATGGTGGAGACCGCCGCGGCCAGCGCCGGCGGGTCGAGCTCGTCCCACACGCCCCGGCGCAGGCACTCGGCGAGCAGCAGGTCGCTCTCGGCGTACAGCCGCCGCAGCCACCGGCCGTCGTCGGTGACCCGCAGCGCACCGTCGTCCGCGGACTCCAGGTAGCCCAGGCCCTCGAGGATGTCGCAGATGTGGTCGAAGACCCGCGCGATGGACCCCGTGCGGCCCTCGACCCGGCGCACGATCGCGTCGTGCTCCTTCTTCAGCCTCCCCCAGCGCTCCGCCCACCGGGCGTGGTCCTCCCGCTCGGGGCACCCGTGGCAGGGGTGCTCGCGCAGCGCGGCCCGCAGGCGGGTCAGCTCGGCGTCGTCGGCCGCGGCGGACCGCGCCCGCCCCCGCCCGCCCGGATGGGTGCCGGGCGCGTCCGCGAACGCCCCGAGGGCGTTGCGCAGCGACGACGCGAGATCGCGGCGCGACGCCGGCACCCGCGGGTTGAACGACTTCGGGATGCGGATCTTCGTCACGGTGCGGATGCCCGACGGGGTGTCGGCGACCGTGAGCTTCTTCACCTGGCGGTCCTGCGTGAGGACGGTCGGCCGCGGCCCGTCGAACCCCGCCCCGAGCCCGGGGTCGAGCACGACGACGTAGCCGGCGCGCCGCCCCCCGGGGACCTCGACGACGTCGCCCGGCCGCAGCTGCTCGAACGAACGCACGACCTGCGCGCGCTGCTCACGCTGCGCGGACTTCGACAGGTCCTGCTCCCGGGCCGAGATCCGCCGGCGCAGCGCCGCGTACTCGGCGAAGTCCCCCCGGTCGCACGTCATCGCCTTCGCGTACCCGTCGAGGGCCTCCGCGTGGGACTGCGCCTGCTTGGCCAGGCCCACCACACCACGGTCGGCCTGGAACTGCGCGAACGACGTCTCCAGGACGTCACGGGCGCGCTCACGGCCCACCTGTGCGACGAGGTTGACCGCCATGTTGTACGTGGGGCGAAAGCTCGAGCGCAGCGGGTACAGCCGCTTGGACGCCAGGCCCGCCAGCGCCACCGGGTCCAGCCCCGGGTGGTCCACCACGACGGCGTGCCCCTCCACGTCGATGCCCCGCCGCCCCGCCCGCCCCGTGAGCTGGGTGTACTCGCCGGGGGTGACGTCCACGTGCGACGTACCGTCCCACTTGACGAGCTTCTCCAGCACGACCGAACGGGCCGGCATGTTGATGCCCAGCGCGAGGGTCTCGGTGGCGAACACCACCTTGACCAGCCCCCGGCTGAACAGCTCCTCGACGGTCTCCTTGAACACCGGCAGCATGCCCGCGTGGTGCGCCGCCACCCCCCGCGCCAGGGACTCGCTCCACGTCCAGAAGCCGAGCACCTCGAGGTCCTCGGGCGGGATGGTCGCGCCGCGCTCCTCGACGACCGCCCGGATGGCGGCCTCTTCCTGCGGCGTCGTCAGCCGCAGACCCGCCGCCAGGCACTGCGTCACGGCGCCCTCGCACCCGGCGCGCGAGAAGATGAAGTAGATCGCGGGCAGCAGCCCGTCCGCGTCCAGGGCGTCGACCACGGCGAACCGGGGCGGGGTCCGCCGACCGGGCGCCGCACGCGGGCCGTCGCCGCCCCGACGCCCACCACGGCCCCGGTACCCCCGGTCGCCCGGCCCGCGCCTGCCCCCGCCGTGCAGGTCGCGCCCGACGGTACGGAACGCCGCGAGCAGGTCGGGGTTGATCGGCGGGTTGACCCCCGGGTCCGTCGGGTCGACGTCGTGCGCGTACAGGTCGAGCAGGTCACCGCCCGCCCCTGCGGCCCCCGGGGCGCGCGTCCCGGTCGACCCCGTGAGGACGTGCTGCCACAGCGGGACGGGTCGGCGCTCGCTGACGACGACGGCGGTGTCGCCGCGCACCATCTCGAGCCAGTCGCCGAACTCCTCGGCGTTGGACACGGTGGCGGACAGGGAGACGAGCTGGACGTCGTCGGAGAGGTGGATGATGACCTCTTCCCACACCGGTCCGCGGAACCGGTCGGCGAGGTAGTGCACCTCGTCCATGACGACGTACGCGAGCCCGTCGAGGGCGCGCGACCCGCCGTAGAGCATGTTGCGCAGCACCTCGGTGGTCATGACGACGACGGGCGCGTCGCCGTTGATGGAGGTGTCGCCGGTGAGCAGGCCGACGGCGTCGACGCCGTGGCGGCGCGCGAGGTCGGTGTACTTCTGGTTGGACAGCGCTTTGATCGGGGTGGTGTAGAACGCCTTGCGCCCGCTGGTGAGGGCGAGGTGGACGGCGAACTCCCCGACGACGGTCTTGCCGGCGCCGGTGGGGGCGGCGACGAGGACGCCTCGTCCTTCCTCGAGGGCGGTGCAGGCGTCGACCTGGAAGTCGTCGAGGGGGAAGTCGAGGGTCTCGCGAAACCGCGCGAGCTCGGTGCGTCCGGCGGCCTGGCGTGCGCGCGCGGCGGCGTACCGGGCGGCCGGGCTGGTGGTGTCGTCGGGCGGGTTCGCTCCGGTGGATCGTGTGGCGGCCGTCATGGTGCCAGCCTACGGTTCGCCGCCCGGGGCGAGGACGCGCAGCGCGCCGGGGTGGACGTGCACCTCGAGCGGCAGGTTCCCGATGTGCTCGCCGTCGGCGAAGGCGGGCGGCGGGGCGTGCCCGGCGGTGGTGGCCTCGAGGACGACGTGCGTGACCTGGTGCACGTGCACCGAGCGGTGGTGCACGTGCCGCCCGGCGTACATGCCGGGGAAGATGCGAGCGGCGCCGAGGCGGGTGAGGGGGCCGGCGACGACGACGTCGAGCAGGCCGTCGTCGAGCCGGGCGTCCGGGGCGATGCGCACTCCCCCGCCGATGCGCGGCCCGTTGGCCACGGCGACGAGGCTGCCCGGGGACTCCCACACGTGCGGGTGCCCGTCGGCGCCGGTGAGCGTCAGGCGGTACCCGTACGGGACGAACCGGGCGAGCTCGGCGACGACGGCGCGCACGTACCGGGCGCTGCCGCGGGGCCAGCGCTGGCGGTTGGCGCGGGCGTTGACGGCGGCGTCGATGCCCGCGGACAGCACCCCGCAGAACCAGCGTGGCGCGGTGTCGGGCGCGGTGCCGGCTGGGGTGTCGGCTGCGGTGCCGGACGGGTGGTGGGTGCGGACGGTGGCGGCGTCGATGGTGCGGGGTGCGGTGAGGGCGTCGAGCGCGGTGGTGACGGCGGCGCGTACGTCGCGCACGGGCAGGCCGAGGGCGGCGGCGGTGTCGTTGCCGCTGCCGACGGCGACGATGCCGAGGGGGGTGGTGGTGCCCGCGACGGCGTTGACGCCGAGGTGGACCATGCCGTCGCCCCCGACGACGACCAGCGCGTCGAGGCCGTCGGCGGTGCCGGGTGCGAGGCGGGTGTCGTGGTGGACGCCGGCGTGGGCGGTCTCGAGCGCGAGGGGCAGGTTGGGTCCGGACAGGTCGACGACGGTGTGCCCGGCCTCGCGCAGGAGCGCCAGGGTGCGTGCGCCGTCGCGGCGGCCGCGTCCGCGACCTGCGGTGGGGTTGACGACGACCCCGATGGTGCTCACCGGACGGGTCTCACGCGACCGTGCACATGTGCAGCGGTGCTCATGCCTCGAGCAGGGCGGCGTTGCGCCGGTCGACGCGGCGGTCGTGCAGGAGGCAGATCCCGGCGGCTGCGAAGTAGAGGGCGCAGATCGGCAGGGCGACCCAGAACATCGTCAGGGCGTCGGGGGTGGGGGTGATGACGGCGGCGAACACGAACGACAGGAGGATCGCCCACCGCCAGCCACCCTGCCAGGTCGACCCCCGCACGACACCGAGGAGGTTGAGAGTGACCATGACCACGGGCAGGAGGAACGCGACTCCGAACGCGAGGATGAACTGCATGACGAACGTCAGGTAGCCCTGCGCGTCGATGAGGTTCGCCGCACCGGTCGGGGTGAACTCGGTGAGGATGACCACGGCGCGGGGCAGGACGTACCAGGCGAGGGCGGCTCCGCCGAGGAAGAGCGGCACGGCGGCGCCGAGAAACCCGAACGCGTAGCGCCGCTCGGTGCGCGTCAGGCCGGGGTTGACGAACGCCCACAGCTGGTAGAGCCACCAGGGGCAGGAGACGAGGACGCCGAGGAAGAGGGAGACCCGGACCCGCATGTCGATCGCGGTGGCCACGCCGCCGAAGTTCGTCGTGGTGAGCGAGCCGCGCTCGGCGGCGGCGTCGAGCAGCGGCTGTTGCAGCAGGTCGAAGATCGGGGTGTAGAGGATCCAGCCGAGCACGGCGCCGAGGACGACGCCGACGGAGGCCAGGACGATGCGCTTGCGGATCTCGAGGAGGTGCTCCTTGAGGGGCATGCGCCCCTCGGCGTCGCGAGCGGAACGCGACACGTCCTAGCCCTTCGGCGTGCCGTCGTCCGGGGTCGACGTCGGCGAGCTCCCCGTGGCGTGCGTGGACGTACCCGTACCCGTGCCGGGCGGTGCGGTGGGCTGCACGGGCGCGGTGTCCTGCGCCTGCGGTGCGGTGGGCGTGGTGGGCGCCGGTGCGGCGGCGGGGGCGTCGTCGTCCTCGCGGAGGTCCTTGACCTCCTTCTTGAAGATCTTCAGCGACTGGCCGACGCTGCGGGCCATGTCCGGTAGCCGCCGCGATCCGAAGAGCAGCAGGACGAGGAGGATCAGGACGGGGATGATCCACGGGTGGCGTGCGATGTTCACGGGTGGACTCTATTCCTGGACGACGTCGGTCGGGCAAATCTCACGGCGATTCCTCCTGGCCAGTGTAGGTCATGGGGATGTGGCTTCCGTCACGCTCCGTCACGCTCTGTCACTCGTTGAAGCCCCGCCAGCGCTCCCACACGGCCTCGTCGCGGATCCGGCGCTGCGCCCGGCGACCGGCGCGCTCGGCGCGGACCTCGTCGAGCCGGGCGCGCAGGTCGTCGGGGTCGTCGAACAGCGTGGGCGCCGTGCTGGGGCGGGCGGCCGCGGCCTCCTGCAGACGGGTCTGCACGGTCTGCGCTGCCTGCCCGAGGAGCGCGGTCGCGTGCGAGACCTCGCGCATCAGCGCCACGGCCTTGCGCCACAGGTCGCGCCCGAGGAAGAACGCGCCGGCGAGAGTGCCGAGCACGAGGAGCGACCACACCCAGAACCACATGTCGGTCAGCCTAGTTCGCCCGCGCCGCCCGCGCCGCCCGCGCCGTACGCGGCGAGCGCGGCCTGCGCGGCGCCGGTGACGTCGTCGAGCACCCACGAGGGCTCGACGCTGCGCACGTGGCTCGCCCGGGCGAGCAGCAGCTGGCGCAGCCACACGGGGTTGGTCACGCGCACGCGCACCTCGAAGGTGCCGTCCGCGAGGTTGCGCACGGACTCGGTGGGGACCTGCTCGGCGATCCACCGGGCGGGGCTCGCGAACACGATGGTCGCGACCGGGGCCTCGGGTGCGGGGGCGAAGTCGACCTCGGGGTCGACGTCGTGCCCCTCCACGGGGACGTCGAGCTCGGTGGCCTCCAGGATGCGGTCGACCCGGAACGTGCGCCGCCCGGCCGCGCGGTGGCACCACGCGAGGAGGTAGGAGTGCTCGTCCTGCGTGTGCAGGCTCACGGGGTCGATCTCGCGCTCGGACACGACGTCGGCCGCCGTCACGTACCGCACGCGCAGCCGGTGGGACGTGACGAGCGCGCCCGTGATCGCGGCGACCACCTGCGGGTCGCCCTCCGGTGCGAGCTGCACGTCCAGGGCGGCGGCCGCCTCCCCGGTCGCGTCGGTGAGCTTGGTGAGCACCGACTCGACGACGGCGGACCGCGCCCGGTCCGAGCGCACGGCCACGGCCTCGCGCATGGCCCGCAGCGCCGCGATGAGCGCGACCGCCTCCCGGGTGCCCAGCCGCAGCGGCCGGGTCATGCCACGGGCCTCGGTCAGGCGCACCACGCCGCGCTCGATCGAGTCGGCGTCGAAGTCGATGAGGTCGTCCGGCCAGTAGCCGGGCGTGCCCGAGACCCACAGGGCGTCGACGTCGGCGAGGATCTGCTGCGTGCTCACCCCGAACCGCTGCGCGAGCTCCTCGACCGGCACTCCCCCTGCGGCGTCCAGGTAGCTGACGATCCCCAGCAGGCGCACCAGCCGCTCGTCCGCCCGCTCAGCCACGGTCATCCTCCGTCCCGGTCGCCTCAGTCGTCTCAGTCACCTCGTCGTCCGGTGCGTCCAGACGGGCCGCGGCCCGCAGGCGCCGCACGACGGCGTCGCGCAGCTCGGGCGGCCCCAGCACCACGACCGCGTCCGCGTAGCCCGCGATCTCGTCGGCCGCACCGTGCACGTCGACGAACGGCACCGCCACCACGTCCCGCCCGGCCGGCGAACCGCTCCCGCCCTCACCGGACCCGCTGTCACCAGGGCCGCCGTCGTCGGAGACCGCGCGCGCACGCAGCGCCCCGGCCCGCTCGGGCACGATCGCGAGGCGCGCCACCCCACCGTGACGACCCCGCGCACCCAGCAGCGACTCCACGTCGATCTCCGCCGGCACGTCGAACGCCCCCGGGCGCCCCACCGCACGCACCCGGCCCTCGATCCGGCTCAGGCGGAACGCCCGCGGTGCCCGGCGCTCGCGGTCGTAGCCGAGCACGTACCAACCGCCCCGGCGCGCGGCGATGCGCCACGGCTCGACCTGACGGGCGAGAACCTCGCCCGTGCTCGCGGCGCGGTAGGTGAACGAGACCGCGCGGCGCGCGCCGATCGCGTCGAGCAGCGGCCCGTACGCGTCGCCCACCGCGCGCACCCGGGGAGCCAGGCCGGCCACGGCGTCGTTCGCGACCTCCCCCGCACCCGCCGCGCGCAGCTTCGTCAGCGCACGCGAGATGTCCGTGCGCAGCGTCTTGTCCTGCCAGAACTGGGCGGCCAGCGACAGCACACCGAACTCCGCCGGGGTCAGGTCCACCGCGCCGAGCGCGTACGCGTCCTGGTCGATGCGGTACCCGACGTCGTCGCTGTGCCCCCCGGCATCGACCGTGAGCACCGGGATACCGAGATCGCGCAACGTGTCCTTGTCTCGCTCGAACATGCGTTCGAACGCGTCCGGGGAGGGTGCGTCACCGTACCCGGCGACACTGGTACGGATCTGCTGCTTCGTCATCGACACGTTCGTGTTCACGAGCGCGATGACGAGGTTCAGCAGCCGCATGGCCGGGCTGATCGGTGGGCTCGTTGACTCAGGCATCGGGACAACGCTAGCGCCAGGTAGCGTGTGCGGGGTGATCACATGGCGTTCGGCACGAGTTGTGTCGCGCGGCCGGGCATGGGCCGGCGCGCAGGAGATGACCGTCGAGCTCGACGAACCCCTCCCCGGGCCACCCGGGCCCGGCCACACCGACACCTCCCGACCGACCCAGGTCCGCGCCCTCGCCTACACCGACCTCGTCGGCGAACCCGCACCCGGCGACCGGGTCCTGCTCAACGTCAGCGCCCTCGCCCGCGGCCTCGGCACCGGCGGGTACGCCCTCGTCGTCGGCCTCCCCGACAACCTCCCCCCCGACCCCGTGCCCAGCCCCGGACACCTCGTCAAAGCCCGCTACACCCCCCTGCAGAGCCTCGTCCTCGGCGTCGACGAGCAGGAGTCCGCCCACCACCACGAGCTCCAGGACGCCGACGACCTCGACGGGCTGCCCGTCGTCGTCGCCGACCTGCACTCCGCGCTGCCCGCCGTCGTCGCCGGCGCCCGCCACGCCGCCGCCAGCGCCGGACGCCCCGCACCCCGCATCGCCTACGTCATGACCGACGGCGGCACCCTCCCCGCCGCGTTCTCCCGCACCGTCGCCTCCCTGCGCGACACCGGCTGGCTCAGCACCTGCATCACCGTCGGCCAGGCCTTCGGCGGAGACCTCGAAGCCGTCACCGTGCACACCGGCCTCCTCGCCGCCCACCACGTCGACCGCGCCGACCTCGTCGTCGTCGCCCAAGGACCCGGCAACCTCGGCACCGGCACCCGCTGGGGATTCTCCGGCGTCGCCGCCGGAGACGCCGTCAACGCCGCCGCGACCCTCGGCGGACGACCGGTCGCCTCCCTGCGCATCTCCGGCGCCGACCCCCGCGACCGCCACCTCGGCATCTCCCACCACTCCCAGACCGCCTACGGACGCGTCGCCCTCACCCCCGCCGACCTCGTCGTCCCCCGCCCCGCACCCGACATCCAGGCACTACCCGGCTGGGGACCCGCCCTCACCGCCCGCATCACCGAGCAAGCCACGGCGCTCGCAGCACCCCACGGGCGTCACCGCCTCGTCGACGTCACCGCCGACCAAGGTCTCCTCGACGCCCTGCACCAGACCCCCGTCACCCTGTCCACCATGGGCAGGGGCCTCGACGTCGACCCCGCCGCGTTCCTCGGCGCCGCCGTCGCCGGTGCGCACGCCGTGCGCCTCACCACCCGCGCATGAGCCGTCCCGGCACCCCCCGCACGACGATCGCCGCCGTCGCCGCGCTCGTCGTGCTGCTCGTCCTCGCCGCAGCGACCGGGACCACACCCGACTGGACGAGCCCCACCGACACCACCACCACGGCACCCGCCCCCGAGCCCGACCCCGTCACCACCGCACCCGTCGAGGACCTCGAGGCGGACCAGCCCCGCATCGACGAGCAGACCGGTGACGTCCTCCAGATCGTCCTCACCCTGCTCACGGTGCTCGCCGCCACCATCCTGCTCGCCGTGCTCCGCCGCTTCGTGCGCCGAGGCCCCGGTCGCGCCGACCCAGCACCACCCACCGCACCAGGAACCGGCGAGACCCTCGAAGCCCACGACACCGACGTCGACGCGCTCCCCGAGCTCCGCGACGCCACCACCCGCGCCCAGCAGCAGCTCACCGCACCCACCCTCGCCCCCCACGACGCGATCATCGCCGCCTGGGTCACCCTCGAGGACGCCGCCGCCACCGCCGGCACCACCCGCGACCCCGCCCAGACACCCACCGAGTTCACCGTCGCCGTCCTCGACCGCACCCCCGCCCCACCCCACGCCGTCACCACCCTGCGCGACCTCTACCACCGCGCCCGCTTCACCAGCGCCGCCGTCGCCGCCCACGACGTCACCACCGCACACACCGCCCTCACCGACATCGCCCACGCGCTCGGCACCCTCGACGCACCCACAGGGACCGACCCGACACCCCCGAGCCACCACGCATGAACCTCACCCGCCGCTGGCGCGCCCTGCCCCAGCCAGTCCGCCGTACCGTCGGACCCACCCTGCTCGTCCTCGCCGCCGCCACCCTCACCGCCCTCCTCGGCGCCGGACCAGCGCACGTCCTCGCCGTCCTCGGCACCGGACTCACCCTCGTCGTCCTCGCCGCCACCGCCGGACACACCCACGAGACCGACTGGTCCCACACCCCCCGGCCCGACCGCGACGGCGCCCGCCGCGACGTCTCCGAGCTCGGCTGGTCCATCCTCGGCAAGGACGGACGCGTCAACCAACGCGTCGTCCGCCGCACCCGGGCGCTCGCGGCCCAGCGCCTCGCGATCCACGGGGTGGACCTCGCCGACCCGGCGGACGCCAGCGAGGCGGCGCGCCTCCTCGGCCAGCGGGTGCACCGCCAGCTCCTCCACGACGACCACCCGACCCCTCGTACGCTCCAGGCGTGGCTGAGCACCCTCGAGCGGCTCGCACCCCCGACCGCACCGCACGAAAGGTCCATCCCTTGACCGACGCACCGCAGGACACCGACCACCGGTCCACGCAGGACCCCGCCGCACGCACGGGTGAGGGCGAGCCGCCACTGGACGTCGCCGAGGTCGCCGCGCACGGGGCGCGGATCCTCGACGAGGTCGCGACCGTCGTCGTCGGTATGCGGGACACGCTCACCCTGGCGCTGGCGACCGTCCTGGCCGGCGGCCACGTGCTGTTCGAGGACGTGCCCGGTCTCGGCAAGACCCTCGCGGCCCGGAGCCTCGCCACGACGCTCGGGCTCGACTTCGCCCGCCTGCAGTGCACCCCCGACCTCCTGCCGGCCGACATCACCGGCTCGTCGGTGTACGACCCCGCCACGACCCGGTTCGTCGTGCGCAAGGGCCCCGTCTTCACCGGGCTGTTCCTGGCCGACGAGATCAACCGCACGGCGCCCAAGACGCAGTCCGCGCTGCTCGAGGCGATGGCGGAGCGGCAGGTCTCCATCGACGGGACCACCTACCCCCTCCCCCACCCGTTCCACGTCATGGCCACGTCCAACCCCGTGGAGTACGAGGGCACCTACCCGCTGCCCGAGGCCCAGCTCGACCGCTTCATGGTGCGCCTCGGCGTCGGGTACCCGGCGCGGGACCACGAGCGGGAGGTGCTGCGGCGGCGCCTCGCACGCCATCAGGAGCACGCCGACGTCCAGCAGGTCGTCGACGCCCGCACCGTCCTCGCCATGCAGGCCGGCGTCGAGCACGTCGAGGTGGACCCGGACGTCGTCGGGTACTGCGTCGACCTCGCGTCCGCCACCCGCCGCCACCCCGCACTCGAGGTCGGCGCGTCGCCGCGCGGGTCGCAGAACCTCGTGCTCCTCGCCCGGGCCGTCGCGGTCCTCGACGGCCGCGACTACGTGGTGCCCGAGGACGTCAAGCGCGTCGCCGTCCCCGTCCTCGCGCACCGGCTCACCCTCACACCCGCAGCCTGGGCCAACGACCTGAGGCCCGAGTCCGTCGTCACCGCCCTGCTCGGCACCGTGCCCGGACCGCCGACCGTCGCCGGTGCCCGACCGTCCCAGCCGGCATGACCTCCCGGTCGCCCCGGCCGACGCCGTCGGCGCGCCCGCCCGATGAGTCCGGGTGGGCGAGCACCCCCGCCTTCGCCGCCGGGATCGGCCTCGGCCTCGTCCTGCTCGCCGCCGGCCTCCTCACCGCCCGCGCGGACGTGGCACTCCTCGGCGTGCCCGTCCTGGCAGCCGCCGCCTGGGGGCACTCCACGCGGCCCCAGGGCGGCGTGACGGTCGACTTCGTGCCCGACGCCGCCCCTGCCGCACCCGGCACGCTCACCTCCCGGATCCACGTCCGGGCCCCCGTCGGCTGCGACCTCGTCCACCTGCGGGTCACCGCCCCCGACGTCGGCGACCTCGAACAGGTCCTGCACGTCGACACGGAGCGGTACGTCACCCTCACCAGCCGCTCCGTCCGCACCGGCCTGCGGCCCACCTTCCGCGTCGACCACAAGGCGTACGGCCGGCACGGCGCCCTCGAGCAGCACCCTGCCGACACCACCGCACCACCGCGCCTCGTCCTCCCCCGGCTGACGACCCTGCGCCGCCTCCCCGCACCCCACCAGCTCCGCGGCCTCACGGGACCGCACACCTCCCGCCGCATGGGCGACGGATCCGAGCTGCGCGACATCGACGAGTACCGACCCGGCGACCGCATGCGCCGCATCGACTGGCGCACCACCGCACGGCGCTCCCCGTCCCTGGAGACCCTGCACGTCCGACGCACCTACGCGACCGCCGAGGCCACCGTCATGCTCGTCGTCGACTCCCGCGACGACGTCGGACCCGACCTCACCACCTGGGGCGGGGCGGGCACCCTGCGCCCCGAGGACATCACCTCCCTCGACGTCGCCCGCCACGCCGCCACGTCCGTCGCTCAGGCCGTCATCGATGCCGGCGACCGCGTCGGGTACGAGGACCTCGGCCGGATGCGCCGGCCCGTCCCACCCGCCGGTGGACGACGCCAGCTCCGCCGCATCGTCCACGGGCTCGCCCTCGCGCGCCCCTACGGGGAGCCCCGCGCCCGGCACCGACCGCCCCAGGTCCCCTCCGGCGCGACCCTCTACCTGTTCTCCACCTTCCTCGACGACGAGGCGTCCCGGCTCGCACAGATCTGGCACGAGCACGGCCACCAGGTCGTCGCGGTCGACACCCTCCCGCCCGTCCGGCTCGCGGGAGCCTCCCCCACCGTCACCCTCGCCTGGCGCATCACCCGCATGGAGCGCGAGGACAGGGTCCACGCCCTCACGCTCGCCGGCATCGACGTGATCCGCTGGATCCCCGCCGACGACACCACCCCCGCACCCCACGTCCAGCTCGAGGCGGCCGCGCGCCGCGCCGCACGTCACCGACCGGCGGTGCGCCACCGATGACCGCACCAGAACCGGACGCCGTCGTCGACCCGGCCGCCGGACCCGCCGTCGAGACCGACGCCGGCCCCTTCCTCACCTGGTGGCACGTCCGCGCGGCGCTCGCCGTCGTCACGGGTGCCCTCGTGGTCACGAGCCTGCACCGGCTGGTGACCGACCCGATCGTGCTCGGGCTGATCGCGCTCGGGGTCGCCGCCCTGGTCGTGCTCCGTCCCGCGGTTCCCACACCGCACCTCGTCGTGGCCGGCGCGGGCGCCGTGCTGCTGATCGGCGGCACGACGTTCGACCCCTGGGTCCTCGCCCTGCTGCCCCTCGCGTACGCGACCGTGCGTTTGGCGTGGTGGGCAGCGCACCTCACCGTCGGTGCCCGGATGGAGCGCGCCGCGCTGGGCGGAGACCTGCGCCGCGGCGCGGTCGTCGTCGGGGCGAGCGAGGCGCTCGGCCTGCTCGCGCTCCTCGCGTCAGGCCTGCCCCGCACGCCGGCGGCCGTCGTCCTCGGTGCCGTCGCGATCGCCGCGCTGGCGCTCCTGCTCGTCCCCCGCACGTGGTGGCGGTAGATCACACCCCGTACAACCTGCGTGCGCGGCGGGCCAGGTCCACGATGGGGAGGTACCACCCGTCGTCGACGTCCGAGGAGGACACTCATGGCTGCGGCCAAGAACCTGCCGAAGTACACCGTCCCGTCGCTCACCCCCGAAGAGGGCGCGACGGTCGCCACGATCCTGCAGGCACGTCTGCACGCGCTCAACGACCTCGCGCTCACGCTCAAGCACATCCACTGGAACGTCGTCGGGCCGCACTTCATCGCGGTGCACGAGATGATCGACCCGCAGGTCGACGCCGTCCGAGCCATGGTCGACGCCACGGCCGAGCGGATCGCGACCCTCGGTGTCCCGCCCCGCGGCACCCCGGGCGCTCTCGTCGCCGAGCGGACCTGGGAGGACTACTCCCTCGACCGTGCCTCGACCATCGCGCACCTCGGCGCGCTCGACGAGGTGTATCTCGGCGTCATCACGTCGCACCGCCAGGCGGCCGAGGAGGTCGCGGAGCTGGACGACGTGACCAACGACCTGCTGGTCGGGCACCTGCACGAGCTCGAGCTGTTCCACTGGTTCGTCCGCGCCCACCTCGAGTCGACCGGCGGCGAGCTGTCCACCGGCAACGCGACCACGGAACGCGGAGCGGCGGCCAAGGCAGAGGCCGCCGCGCGCAAGGAGGCCTGAGCCGCGCGACGAAGGGCGCCCACCGACCTGGTCGGTGGGCGCCCTTCGTCGAGCTCCCCACGTCTGGGCTTGTGGTGAGGGTTCTCGTGAGGCACCTACACCTGTTCCATCTGCTTGGCACACTATTTATATCGGGAAAGAGAGCGCCAGGACGAGAAGACGGGACGGGTGTGAGGTGCCTACGCTCGGACCATGCCTGCTCACCCCTCACCCTCCCGCGTCCGTCAGCTCCGCCTCGTCGTCGAGGCGGAGGACTACGACGAGGCGGTCCGCTTCTACCGCGACGTCCTCGGCATGCCGGAGGAAGCCGCGTTCTCCGGCGACGGCGACGGACGCGTGGCGATCCTCGACGCCGGCCGGGCCACGCTGGAGATCGCGAACCCCACCCACAAGCGCTCGATCGACGACCTCGAGGTGGGGCGCCAGGTGGCCCCCCGCCTGCGGGTCGCGTTCGAGGTGGACGACGCACGTGGCGTCACGGACGAGCTGGTCGCAGGCGGCGCGCACCTCGTCGCGCCACCCACGCGCACGCCCTGGGACTCGCTCAACGCGAGGTTCGACGCCCCGGCGGCACTGCACATCACCGTCTTCGAGGAGCTCTCCGGGCGGGAGGTCGACGGAGACCCTGCTTAGTCGGCACCGCCCCGGACGGCAGGTCCGGCGTCGTCCGAGGCGTCGTGCCACGCGCGCCGCACCTGCTCGAAGCGGGTCGGCAGCGGCGGGCGCACTCCCCCGTACCGGGCGTTCGTGCGGTGCACGAACCGTCGCCAGGACAGCACCAGCCCCTGCCGCGTGATGGGGAGGCCGCTCGCCACCGTGACGCCGTTGTCGTGCGTGTGGTGCACGGTGAGCAGCAGCGCCCGGGGCACGGACCCCTCCAGCTCGGTGCAGAGCTCCTCGCGCACGTCCATCCAGCGGGAGAGCACCAGCACCGTCCCGGGGTCCAGCACGTGCTCGCGCGGGGTGCGGTGCTTGCCGTGCAGCACGAGCACCCTCCCCTCCCCCGCCCTCGCCGCGACCTCTCCCAGGTCCACCGCGTCGACCGTGCAACGCAGCAGGTCCGAGTAGCGCGCGCCGGTCGCGCGCGTCAGCGCGACGATGACCGCGAGACGGACCGTCTCCGGCTTCGCGGTGATCGACATCGCCTCCGTGGACAGCAGGCGCCAGACCCACTCCGCCTCGTCGTGCGTGACCGGAGGCCGCGGATATCGGCTGGGTGGTGAGGACGCCTGCTCGTCTGCCATGGAGGAATCGTAGCGCTTGGCACACTATTACTGATCGAGGCTGCTCGTCGGCGCGGCGCCGCTCGGCTAGGGTCGGCCACGATGGAACCTGTCCCGCTCCCCACGACGATCGCCGCACCGGTCACCACCGAGCTCGTCGTGAAGAAGTCCCGGTTCATCACGCACCTGTCCCCCGTCGGCACCGTCGCCGGCGCCGAGGCGGTGGTCGCCCGCGTCCGCAAGGAGCACTGGGACGCCCGCCACCACTGCGTCGCCCTCGTGGTCGGCACCCACGCGGACCAGCAGCGCTCCTCCGACGACGGCGAGCCCTCCGGCACAGCGGGCGTGCCGATGCTGGAGGTGCTCCGCCAGCGCGGAATGACCGACGTCGTGGCGGTCGTCACCCGGTACTTCGGTGGGGTCCTGCTCGGAGCCGGCGGGCTCGTGCGCGCCTACTCGGGCGCGGTGTCCGCAGCCGTCGACGCCGCGCGGACCGTCCACCGGGCGGTCGTGACCGAGGTGCGCCTCACCGCGGAGCACACGGACGCCGGCCGGGTGGCGCACCTGCTGCACGAGTGGTGCGCCACGCACGGCGCCCTCCTCGAGGACACCCGGTACACCGACGTGGTGGCCTTCGACCTCGTCGTCCCGCCCGCTGCGCTCGACGCGCTGGACGCCGTGCTGGCCGAGCTCAGCGGTGGCCACCTCGTGGCAGAGCGTGGCCACGAGCGGATCGTGGACCTCCCCTGACGCCTGCCGTCAGGGGCGCAGGCCCTCGGGGCCGACGACGGCGCCGTCCGGGACGCTGCTCGGCGACCCCGCATCCTCGAGCAGACCCGCCCCGTCGACGCGGACCTGAGCGCCGAAGGTCCAGTCCCCGCGCACCGTGAGCGACGTCGCCTCCACCAGGGAGGGCGGGCCGGCGGCGAACCGCCGGTCGAAGTCGGCGATGAGCTTGTAGGCCGCGCTGTCGAGGTCCACGAGCGGCGCGTCGACGCGCGCCTGCAGGCGGTAGTCCTCGTCGAGGTCGTACACGTCAGAACGCAGCACCAGCAGGTCGGCCGTCGTCTTGACGGGCAGGAAGCGGGAGCGACCGACCTCGATGGCGAGCGCGCCGTCGAACACCTCGACCGCCGCACCCATCGCCGACTCGATCTGGATGACCTCGGGCGAGGAGGCGTCCGTCGGGTCCACGGTCTTGACGTTGCGGATGAGCGGCAGCTCGAGCACACCGCCCGTGCGGTCCAGCTCGGCGGCGAGAGCCTCGAGGTCGAACCACAGGTTGTTCGTGTTGAAGTAGCGGTGGCGGGAGATGTCGGCGGCGGCGTCGGCGTCCTCCGGGAGGGTCTGGGCGGTCTCGCGCAGCACGGTCCGGCCGTCGCTGCGGCGCACCACGAGGTGTCCGCCCTTGCGGTCCGCCGGGGTCCGCCGTGCGACCTCGGCCGCGAACGGCGCGCCGCTCGCCGCGAACCAGCCCGCGATCGCGGCGTCGGGCGCCGCTCCGAGGTTGTCGGAGTTCGAGATGCTCGCGTACCGGAACCCGGCGGCGAGGAGGTCCCGCAGGACGCCTGACGCCGCGAGCGCGGTGTAGAGGTCTCCGTGGCCGGGCGGGCACCACTCGAGGGACGGGTCCGCCGGCCACTCGACCGGCGTGAGGTCGTCGGCGCGCAGCTTGGGCTCGCGGTTCTGCAGGAAGTCGAGCGGGAGGTCGTCCACGGACAGGTCGCCGTACGCGGACAGCGCCGCGAGCGTGTCGTCGCGCGTGCGGAAGCTGTTCATGAAGAGCAGCGGGAGGCTGGCCCCGGTGCTGGCGCGCGCCGTGCGGACCTGGCCGACGATGACGTCGAGAAACGTCAACGGTTCCTGACCCTCGACGGCGGGGGGACGCACCGAGAGCAGCGACTTCGCCCGGTCCATGCCCATCGACGTGCCGAGTCCGCCGTTGAGCTTGATGATCGCCGTGCGTCCGAGCGCCGCCCGTGCCGTCTCGTCGTCGATCTCGAGCTCGTCGCGGTGGACGACGTCCACCAGGGGTTCGACGTCGGACTCCGGGACGACCCCGGTCTCACCGGACTCGACGAGCCCGTAGAAGCGGCTGAAGGCGTCGATGGCGAGGGGGTGGACGCCCGCGTCGGCCATCTTGCGCCGGGCGAGGTCGAGACCGTCGGTGCTCACGTGGCTGCTCATGGACCCGATGCTAGGGGCCCCGCGGGGCCCACGCCTCGGTGGGCGGAGTGAGGCGCGGGTCACACCTGTCAGGAGAAGCGGTCGGGGTCGCCCGCCCCGGTGCGCACGACCTCCGGCGCTCCGGACGAGAAGTCGACGACCGTCGTCGGCTCCGTCCCCCGGTCCCCCGCGTCCACGACCGCGTCGATCTGGTGGTCGAGGGCCTCCTTGATGCTCCACCCGTCCGTCAGCGGGTCCTCGGCCCCGGGCAGGAGCAGCGTGCTCGACAGCAGCGGCTCACCGAGCTCGCGCAGGATCGCCTGGGCCACCGCGTCGCGCGGGATCCGGACGCCGACCGTCTTCTTCTTCGGGTGCGCGAGGCGCCGCGGGACCTCGCTCGTCGCCGGGAGGATGAACGTGTAGGCGCCCGGGGTGGCGGCCTTGATGGAGCGGAACGCCGCGTTGTCGAGGCGCACCAGCTGCCCGAGCTGCGCGAAGTCGGCGCACACGAGCGTGAAGTGGTGCTTGTCGTCGAGCTGGCGGATGCGGCGGATGCGCTCGGTCGCCTCGTGGCTGCCCATGCGGGACCCGAGCGCGTAGCACGAGTCCGTCGGGTAGGCCACGAGGGCGTCCTCGGTCAGCATCGCCACGACCTGCCCGATCGCTCGGGGCTGCGGGTTGTCCGGGTGCACGTCGAAGTACCTCGCCATGCCCAGATCCTACGGTGAGACCGTGCGACCGGCCGGGTAGATGTCCGTGAACGACGGGGTGAACGGCCGTACGCGCAGCACCATGCCGGCTTCCTCGGGGGTACGGCCGCCCTTGTCGGCGTTGCACGGCTCGCACGCGGCGACGGCGTTGAGCCACGTGGTGCGGCCGCCCTGACAGCGGGGCACGACGTGGTCCATCGTGGTGGCGTACGCGCCGCAGTAGGCGCACCGGTGCCGGTCGCGACGCAGCAGCGCGGCACGGGAGTACGGGACGGCGCCCGTGCGCTCGTAGACCCAGCGCGCGTGCACGTACCGCACGAGCTCGACCGATCGCGGACGCTGGTACGGACCGAACGTCTCCCCCTCGACGGCCTCGTGGACCGCCGCGACCTTACGGTGCAGCATGCGGATGGCGTGGCGCAGCGACACCCGGCCGAGCACCTGACCACCACCGAGGTTGTAGATGATGACGTCGGTCACGAGTCCGCACCTCCCGCTCGGGTGCGCGCCGTCTGCGCCCGGAACACGAAGAGCCGCCCCCGGGGTCGACCTGGAGCGGCTCGTGCGGGGTCCGGCGCGGTGCGCCGGTCGCGTATCACGTCTGCCTCCCGGGTTCTCCGACGAGGTCGACGGCACGGGCCGAGCCGGCGCGGGGACGGGTGCTGGCTGACGTCGTCGTGCGGGGCATCCTGTCTCCTTGCGCTGCTCGAGGACCGGACCGCGTGCCCGGCTGTCGCTACGGTAGCCCGCGGATCGCCGGTGCGGAAGGGCATTTCCCAGGTCGCCTGAGGGACCGGCGGTCAGGCGAACGGATCGAGGGGCCACGCGTGCTTGGGGTACCGCCCCCGCAGCTCGGCGCGCACCTGCGGGTAGCCCGTGGCCCAGAACGACTCGAGGTCGGCGGTGACCGCGGCCGGGCGGCGCGCCGGGGACAGCAGGTGAACGAGCAGCGGGACGCGACCGCCGGCGAGCCGTGGGGTCGTGCGCCACCCGAAGGCGTCCTGGACCTTCATTGCCGCGACCGGCTGGTCGCCCGTGTAGTCCACCCGCACCCGCGTGCCGCCGGGCAGGGTGACCCGCTCGGGGGCGAGCACGTCCAGCCTGGCCGCCTCGGGCCAGGGCAGCAGGCGGCGCAGCGCGCTCGTGAGGTCGAGCCGGCCCAGCGCGGCGGCGGTCCGGACCCGGGCGAGGTCGGGGCCGAGCCAGCCGTCCAGACCCGTCAGCAGCGCGTCGTCGGACACGTCCGGCCAGGGCGCACCGATCGCGCCGTGCAGGAACGCCAGGCGTGCGCGCAGGGCGAGGGCCGTGTCCCGCCAGGGCAGCGTCGACAGCCCGTCGCGGTCGAGCGCCTCGCGCAGCGCCGCGACCACCCGCGCGGGCGAGGGATCGGTGATGCGCTCGGCGACGATCTCGATCGCGCCCAGACGGGTGCTGCGGCGTGCGACGAGACAGCCGCCCTGCCACGTGACCTCCTCGTCCTGGCCGAGCCAGTGCCCGGCGGCGTCCAGGGCGAGGTCCTCGTCGAGCGGCGCGGCCGAGCGCACCTGCGCGTCGCGGCGGCCCGCACCGCGGTCGGCCTCGGCCACCGCGAGCCACTCGTAGCCGGCGAGCGGCGAGCCCGGCGGCAGGCTCGCGCCCGTGCCGGAGACCATGAGGTAGGTGGACCCGCCGGGGCGGCGGCGCGCGACCCGGTCGGGGTGGGCGAGCGCCACGACCAGGCCCGTCGCGAGGTCCTCCCCCAGCCCCGCACCCGGCCCCTGGTCGACGGCGGACGACACCGTCGCCTGCAGGCGGCGGGCCTGCGCGCGCCAGGTCGTGTGCTGCGGCCCGCCGCGCCGCACGTCCCGCAGCGCGGCGACGAGGTCCGCCCCGGGCGAGCGCACGTCGTCGGACAGCAGCGCGACCACCTCGGCCGCCCGGCGCGGCCCGACGACGTCGCTCGCGTCGAGCAGGGCGCGGGCCAGTCGCGGGTCGGTCGGGATCGCCGCGATCTGCCGACCGCGGGGCGTGACCCGGCCGTCCGGGTCGAGCGCACCGAGCCCGCCCAGCGTCGTGCGGGCGGCCTGCAGCGCGGGGGCCGGCGGCGGGTCGAGCAGCGCCAGACCCGCACCGTCCGGGCTGCCCCAGCAGGCGAGCTCGAGCGCGAACGCCGTCAGGTCGGCCGTGCGGATCTCCGGCTCCGGGTGCGCGCGCAGCCGGGCGTGGTCGCCCGGGGACCAGCACCGGTAGACCGCACCCGGCCCCTCACGTCCTGCCCGCCCCGCCCGCTGCGTGGCCGACGACCGGCTCACCCCCACCGTCACGAGACCCGCCAGGCCACGACGATGGTCGGTCCGCGGCTCGCGCGAGAGCCCGGCGTCGACCACGACCCGCACCCCCGGGACCGTCAGGGACGACTCGGCGACCGCCGTCGAGACCACGACCCGGCGCCGCGGCCCGGGGGCGAGGGCGAGGTCCTGCTCGCGCCCCGGAAGCCGACCGTGCAGAGGACGCACGTCCACCCCCGCGATCCCGGACAGCCGCGCCGCCACGGCACCCACCTCGCCCGCGCCCGGCACGAACACCAGGACGTCGCCCTCCCGCTCGTAGAGCGCCCGCCGGGTCGTCGCGGCGACGTGGTCGAGGAACGCGCGCGTGACGCCCCGCTCGTCGAGGCGCCCGGTGCGCGGCGGGTGCGGGCACCACACCTCCTCGACGTCGAACAGCGCGCCCTGCGCCGCGACCACGGGCGCGGGGCTCAACCCGCCGAGGAGCTCCGCGGTGCGGCCCGCCTCCACGGTCGCGGACATCGCCACCAGGGCGAGGTCGGGGCGCAGGTTCGCCCGCACGTCGACCGCCAGCGCGAGCGCGAGGTCGGCGTCCAGGTGCCGTTCGTGGACCTCGTCGAGGACGACGACGTCGGTGCCCACCAGCTCCGGGTCGCGCTGCAGACGCCGCAGCAGCACCCCCGTGGTGACGATCTCGACCCGGGTCGCACGGCTCGTCGCCGACTCCCCGCGCACCGTGAACCCCACCGTGCGCCCCACCTCCTCGCCGAGCAGCCCGGCCAGCCGGCGCGCCGCAGCCCGCGCCGCGATCCGCCGCGGCTGGGTGACCACCACACGACCCGTCGACCCGCGGGCCGCGAGCGCCGGCGGGACGAGGGTGGTCTTGCCGGTGCCGGGCGGGGCCTGCAGGACGACGGTGCCGTGCGTGGCGAGCGCGGTGGTGAGGTCGGTGAGGACGTGGCGGACCGGGAGGTCGGGCGGGTGGGCGAGGAGGCGGTCGATCGGGTCGAGGTCCACCCGTGCATTGTCCCTGCTGGTGGCGGGCCGGAGCGCGCAGGCCCGGTTCGGTGCCCGCTATGCCGCCCGTCAGGAGCGGCTGCGCTCGATCCTCGGTGGCGCGCCGACCACGCCGTCCGACGACGCGCCCGCCGGGTAGCGGGTCCGTGCGGACCGAGACGGCACGGGCTGACGCTCACCACCCCGGGTACGGGGTCCGTTCGCGCGGTCCGGTGTGCGGCGGGCGCAGCGGGAACGCGGCCGGCTCGAGCCGCAGTGCCCGGGGCCGCAGGACGCGCACCGCCGACCATTCGCCGCCACGCAGCGCCGGCGGCGTCGTCTCCACCACGACCGCGTGCGCGGCGGGGTCCACGGCTCTCTCCGGGTGGTGCTCGGCGTCCATGCCGGCCCCGCTCGGAGCGTCGTGCGCGCCGAGGCGCGCGGCCACGCGCTCCTGGACTCGCGGATCGAGGCCCAGCTGCAGGTGGACCATCGGGTCGAGCGCGGCGGGCCGGACCACCAGCGGCTCGGTACCTGGCGCCCCGGCGACCTCGAGCACGGGTGCCGCGTCGAGGTAGTCGCGTGCCGGGCGGTGGTCCAGCAATCCCGGCACCGCGCCGACACCGTCCGCCGCCGCCCGCCGGACCAGGCTGTCGGGCCGGTCGAGGTCGCGGGCCGAGACGAGCTGCACGAGCGCGTCGAGCGCCGCGGTGCGTGCTGCGTCGTCGAGCGGACCTGCCGCATGGCCGATCCCGAGGACCCGGTGCTCGTGGTCGCGGACCACGGCGAGGACCACGGGCCACGTGAACCGGCTCGGCACCCGCCGCAGGTCCAGCCTGACACCGGCTCCCGCCCAGTCCGCGGCCAGGCCGTCGGGGACCACGAGCCGTCGGGGCGCGGGGGCCTGCGCGGACCGCCACCAGCGCGCGACGGCGTCGTGCGACACGACGTGCGCGAGCCCCCGCCGGACGGCCTCGTCCCGGGTGCGGCCCGCCGCCATGCCCGCGAGGTTGTGGAACGCCGAGACGTCCTGGTCGGCGACCGGCGGCGGGTCCGCGTGCGTGTGCACGAACCGCAGCGGCACCCACACCGGCGCGCCGTCCGTGACCCGGTGGCCCTGCACCCAGGCGAGGGGACGGTCCGGCTCGAGGGGGCTCAGCGGCGAGCCGGGATGGGCGAGCACCGCGGGGTCGGTGACGGCCAGGTCCTGCGGGTCGAGATGGTCCGCCCCGCTCGCCGCGAGCTCGGCGGGCGACGCGTGCCGCACCGTGCTCGCCCCCGTCCACGGACCCGCCAGGTGCGCGACCGCTGAGGCGAGCGCCGCCTCGCGGGCGGCGCCAGGCAGGGCGTCACGACCGCTCGGGTCGGCATGGCTGAACGCGGCGGCCGGTGCCAGCCGGTCGGCCTGCCACGCGGGCCAGCCGAGCTCGGTGCGCGGCAGGAGGGCGTGCACGTGCCGGAACACGGGCGGCAACCCTGGCTCCGGTCGCCGGACCACGACCGCACGCGCCGCACCCGTGACGGGGTCGCACTCGGGCCACGGGCGTAGCCGGTGCCGGGTGAGCTCGCCCCCGGTGCACCGCAGCAGCGTGTCCGGGGGCAGCCCACCGAGCGCGTCGCGCACGCGGTCGAGGTCCGGGTCGTGGGCGACCGGAAGGTCGAGCCCGACGCCGGGCGTCCCCCAGGCGTCGGCCGTGGCCTCGTCCGGGGCGTGCGTGCGCACCACGCGTCGCGCGTCCTGCACGGACTCGTCCGTGCAGCCGAACCACGCCCCGCCGAACCACCACACGCGCCCGGGCGGGCCGAGCGCCGCGCCCGGCCCCGCGCCGTCGGGCCACGTGACGAGCGGGCCGAGCCGGGCCTCGATCGCCGCACGCACCTGCGCCCGGCCGGCAGGGTCCGCGAGCGCCGTGGCCGGGACTCGGGCGTGCAGGCGCCGGGCGCCGGCGGTGACGAGGAGTCCGCCGGCGAGGGGCGCGACGTGGGCGTGGGTGCTCACGCGTGCGGGAGCGGGAAGTGGTTCAGCTCGTCCTCCGCGAGCGCGGTGGTGCGCCAGCCGAGCTCGACGGCGAGGTCCTGCACGCGCCCCTTGCCGAGGAAGGGGAAGGCAGCGGGCGCGTTGCCGACGGTGCCGGGGACGATGACGCGCACGACACGCAGTCCGGTGGCGGCGACGTCGGCGGAGGTGATGTCGACGACGACGACCTCGAGGCCGAGGGCGTGGGTGGCGGCGAGGTAGTGCTCGAGGCTGCGGGCGGGCAGGGCGGGCACGTCGGCGAGGGTGCGGCGCACGGGGGTGTCGACGAGGGGTCGTACCCGGTCGAGGGCGCGGGGATCGAGGTGCACCTGCTGCTGGACCATGAGGTCGTCGCAGTCGTGCATGTCGGGGCGGAAGTCGTCGAGGTAGCGGCGGTCGGCGCGCCAGGGCTTGAAGGAGCGGCCGTTGAGCGCTCCGCGGTGCATGGCACCCCAGTGCCGCCCGTCCTGCGCGAGGAGGTCGCGTGAGCCTTCCTGGAGGGTCAGGGCCTCGGTCCAGGACTTGAAGGCGGCCGAGCGCAGGTCGGCGCGGGCGGAGAACCCGATGTTGAGCAGGTGGTCGTCGTCGTTCCACAGCACCCCGGCGGCGACGGGGACGCCGAACTCGTTGTCGAGGGCGATGAGGCCGGGGCGTTGGGCGTGGGTGCGGCGGACGTCGGACCACACGGCGTCGAGCTCAGGGCCGGGGTCGACGGCGTCGAGCGGGTGGCCGTTGAGCCACCAGACCATGGTGGCGTGGCGTTCGATGACCTCTTCGAGGGCGCTCATCACGGCGTACTCGAGGGTGGGTCCGGCGGCGATGCCGGCGAAGGGGCAGAAGTTGGTCACGGGGGCGGCGGAGTACCCGGCGGTGAACCAGTTGACGTAGACGAGGGAGGCGGGCACCCACACGGGTTCGTCGTGCGTGAGCGAGCGGCCCGGTACCCAGTGGACGGGCAGGTCGGGGGTCAGGCGTTCGAACGGGAAGCCGGGCGCGGCGTGCTGGGCGTCGGAGTAGAGCACGAGGTCGGCGGGGTCCAGCACGCGCCCGACGGGGCGGCGCCGCAGGGCGGTGTAGGACGCGTGCTCGACGGGCAGGGTGTCGAGCATGTTGCCGCAGTAGCGCTCGACGGCCTCGCCGAGCGCGGCCGCCCGCGCCTGGGCGGGGTCGTCGAACGCGCTGCCCTGGCACGAGGTGCTGTTGGCCCACCGGGAGACGCGCCGCATGGTGCAGACGTCGGCCTGCACGGTCGCGAGGCTCGTGGGGACCGACGGGTGGTGCCGGATCGAGCGCACGCGCGTGACGATGCCGGTCAGCGGGTCGGCCAGGGCGGCCGGGTCGCGGTCACGGTGGGTGCGGTGCGGGCCGGGCAGGGGCAGCACCGGGTGGTGCGCGACCGGGCCGTGGCCGAGGTCGACGACGGTGTCGCCGCCGCGCAGGCGTGCGTCGCTCGTCAGGTGCTCGACGGCGGACGCGACGGTCTCCCCCAGCGCTGCGGGGGGCGCGCCGCAGTCGCCGGTGAGGCTCGCGGTGAGCAGCGCCCGCTCGACCTCGTCGTCGGGTGCCGCGGCGATCCGCCGCGCCAGGTAGTCCTCGTAGCTCACGCCCACCCCGGGCGTCACCCACGGGCCGAGGTGCACCCGGGAGCGCTCGAGCACGACCGGCACCCACGGCACACGGGCGTCGGCGCAGGCGCGGTCGGCCGCGACGAACGTCGTCGCGGCGTGCCCGCGCTGGGCGACGAGGAGCACCGCCCGCCGGGCGAAGGCCCGGTGCACCGCCTCGTGCAGCGGCCCCGTCACCACCTCCACCTGCTCGTCGGCGCCCACCGCCCCCACGAGCGCGGCGACGACCTCGGGGTCGCCGTGCAGGACCCACGTCTCGCCGTCGGGCAGCCTCATCGGGTCGAGGTCGCCGCCCCGGTCCGCAGCTTCACCGTGAGTGCCGTCGGCGTCGCCGGGGCCTCCGGCGCTGTCGGGCGTGTCGCCCGTGCCGGCGACGAGCTCGGCCAGGGCCCGCGCGGCGTCGGGCCACCCGTCGGGGAGCGCGGCGGAGGCGAGGTGCGGGTCGGCGACGGCATCGAGCAGGCGCAGCGCGTCGCCCGCCGTGACGCCGAGGCGGAAGCTGCGCCCGTCCGGGGTCGTCAGGAGCGTGCGGCCGCCAGGCAGCGCGCGCAGCTCGACGGCCGTGCGGACGGTGGTGGGGCTGGTCGACGGCATACGACGGGTCCTTTGGCTGCGGCGGGTGGGGCTCGGGCGGTCGGGTGGGAGGAGGATGGGTGGGTCGGGCTCGTCGCCGCTAGCGTCGGCGGCGAGCCCGGCCCCCGTCACGCCGGGAGGCACCGATCAGGTGATCAGGCGTTCCAGGCGAAGACGGTCGTGGTGTGGCCGTGGTTGTGCGAGTTGGGCGCGAGGATGGCGTCCTCCTCGACCTGCGCGACGACCTCCTTGATGTCGATCTGCATGTGTGTCACCCCCTCTCCTGCTCGGACGTGCCCGCGGGACCGACCGGTCCCGCGGACTCCTCGCTGACCAGCCGCTGGTACTGCGGCGACGTGGCCAGCAGGTCTTCGTGCGTGCCGTCCGCGACGACGCGACCGCCGTCGAGCAGGACGACGCGGTCGGCGGCACGGATCGTGGAGACCCGGTGCGCGACGACGACGGTCGTGCGGCCGGGGCGGGTGCGGCGCAGCGTCGCGTTGAGCTCTGCCTCGGCGAGCGCGTCGAGGTGCGCGACGGGTTCGTCCAGGACGAGCACCGCCGGGTCGAGCAGCAGGCCGCGCGCGATCGCCAGGCGCTGGAGCTGGCCCCCGGACAGGGTGCCGCCGCCCTCGCCCAACGGGGTGTCGAGGCCGTCGGCGAGCGTGTCGAGGAGGCCCCCGAGGGCCGCCTCGCGCAGCGCGGCCACCATGGCCTCCTCGGTGGCGTCCGGCCGGGCGAGGAGCAGGTTCTCGCGCAGCGTCGCCCGCATGGCGTACGACGTCTGCGGCACCAGCACGATGCGGTCCCGGACCCGGTCCGCGGCGACCGTGCGCAGGTCGCGGCCCCCGACCCGCACCGTCCCCGCGTGCGCGTCGGCGAACCGCACGAGCAGGTGCGCGAGCGTGGACTTGCCCGCCCCGCTCGCGCCGACGAGCGCGACCGTCTGGCCCTGCGGTACCCGCAGGTCGACGCCGTGCAGCACCTCACGGCCCGGGTACCCGGCCCGCACCCCCGACAGCTCGAGGTCGCCCGTGCCGTCGAACGGCTCGTCGGTCGCGGCGTCGTCGTCCACCGGGGACGGCGCGCGGCTCACGTCGTCGACGCGCCGGGCGGCGGCCGCCATCTCGCCGAGGCGCTGCCACATCGCGTACACCCCCGTGACCGGGGCGAACGTGTGGAACACGAGCACGACCGCCACGGGCACCACGACGGGGTCCAGGACGCCGTCACGCACCCGGGCGCCGAGGAGCGCGAGCATGCCCAGGTTCACCGCGGCCATCACGGCGTCCGCGAGCGCCGACTCGGCCCCGGCGCGCAGCGCGAACGTCAGCTTGGCGCGCTGGAGGTCCGCGGTGCGTGCGAGGACGAGGTCGGTGCGGCGGCCGGCGGCGTCGAGGGTCAGCAGGTCGCGCAGACCCTGGGCGCCTTCGAGCGTGTCGGCCTTGAGGGCGGACAGCTCGGCGCGCACCCGTTCGCCCTGCCGGGCCTGCAGCGGCCCGAGGAACCACAGCGGCACGAGCAGGGCGAGGAGCCCGGCGGCGGGCAGCAGCCCGACGGGTCCGGTGAGGGTGACGGCGGCCGAGACCATCACCAGGGGGCTCAGCAGGGCGGCGACGGACGCGCCGGCGGTGTGCGCGTAGAACCACTCGAGCTGCTCGACGTCGTTGATCGCCGCCCCCGCGACCTCGCCGGTGCGACGGCCGGCGAGGCCGCCGGGCGCGATGCGCCCGATGGCGGCGTGCATCGCCAGGCGCATGGTCGACAGCACGCGGTAGGCCAGCACGTGCGACCACCAGGACTCGAGCCAGGTGAGCAGGCCCAGGAGGAGGACGGTCAGGGCCACGAGCGTCAGCCAGAGCGTGACGCCGTCGAGGTGGTCGGCGGCGATGCGGGCGGTGACCCAGGCCGTGAGGGCTGAGACGGTGGCGGCGCAGACCTGCATCGCGACGACGAGCGTCACGGACGCCACGAACAGCGCGCGGTGGGAGGCGAGCAGGTGCCGCAGGCGCAGGATGTCGCCGACGAGCTCGCGCGACGTCGTCGCGGTCGTGCCTGCCGCTGCGGTGGTGGTCATGACGTGGCCTCCGCCCCGGCGGGCACCGGGATCGACGTGGTGGCTTCCTGGTGGCGGACCATCGTGGCGTAGCGCCCGTCGGCGGCGAGCAGCGACGTGTGGTCGCCGGTCTCGGCGACGCGGCCGTCGGCGAGCACGACGAGGGTAGGCACGTGCCGCACGGCCGCGAGGCGGTGCGCGACGACGATGCGCGTCTGGGCGGGGCGGGCGGCGGCGAGCGCGTCGAGCAGGGTGCGCTCCCCGCGCACGTCCAGCGCGGACGTCGCCTCGTCGAGCACGAGGACCGGTGTGCCGCGCAGGAGGATGCGGGCGACGGCGACGCGTTGGCGCTGCCCCCCGGACAGCAGGGAGCCGCGTTCGCCGATCGCCCGGTCGAGCGCCGCCCGCGGGTCGCCGTCGCCGAGCTGGTCCAGCCCGGTGACGGCCACGACCTCGACGAGGTCGTCCTCGCCGGCGTCCGGGGCGCCGTCGAGCAGGTTGGCGCGCAGCGTGCCGTGGAAGAGCACGGGCGTCTGCGGGACGAGCCCCACCGCGGCGACGCACGCGGCGGGCTCGAGCTCCGTCGTCGGGACTCCCCCGACGCGCACCTCGCCCGCGTCGGGCAGCGCGAAGCGTGCCAGGAGGGCCGCGACCGTGGACTTGCCGGACCCGCTCGGGCCCACCAGCGCGACCGTGGCCCCGGCGGGCACCTGCAGGTCGACGCCCGCGAGCGCCGGTCGCGGCGACCCGGGGTAGGTGTAGTGCACGTCGTCGAGGTCGACGGCGAGGCCCGGCGCGGCGGGAGGTGTGCGGGGGCGCACCGGGAGCGGCACGGCGGGCTGGGCGAGCACGTCGAGGACCTGCTGGCCCGCGAAGACGCCGAGGTAGCCGGCGTGCCAGAACCCGGACAGCTCGCGGAAGGGTCGGAAGAGCTCGAACGTCAGGAGGCTGACGACGAACACGTCGGTGGGCTCGAGCGCCCCGGAGCGGATCCGCGCGACGCTCACCACCACGGCGACCAGCGGCCCGAGCACGAGCGCGAACGCGGAGATGCCGGACTCGACGAGGGAGACCTTCAGCTGGGTCATGGTGCGGGTGAGCAGGCTCTGGGAGGCGTCGGCGAGGGCGGCCTGGCGGCGCTCGACCGCGCCGAGCGCCTTGAGGGTGGTCATGGCCTGCAGGGAGTCGACGAACTCGGCGTGCAGCCCGGAGTAGGCGGCCCAGTGCGACGAGCCGCGCTCGGCGAGGATCCGGTCCCACAGCCGCGGCAGGAGCGGGACGGCCACGGCGCAGGCGCCCACGGCGGCCGCGACGACCGGGTCGACGACCGCGAGGATCGCGACGACCACGACGGTGTTGACGGCGACGATGCCCACCTGCGGCACGTACCGGCTGTAGTACGGGTCGAGGTTCTCGACGCCGTCGACGAGGAGCGACTGGACGTGGCCGCTGCGCTCGCGGGTCAGGGGCACGGGTCCGCGGGCGGCGAGGCGGTCGAGCACCCTGCGCCGCAGGTCGGACTTGACCCGGGTCATGGCGAGCACGGTGAGGCGTTCGCGCCCGAGCACGACGGCGGGGCGCACGACCAGCAGGACGAGCAGGACCGCGAGCCACTGCCCGATCGGGCCGACGGGGTCCGAGAAGAGCGCGACGAAGATGCGGGACGTCGCGTACGCCTGGCCGAGCAGCAGGAACGACACGAGCAGGCCGAGGAGGAACGGGCCGACCATCGCCCGGCGCAGCGGGCCGAGCAGCCGGAGCAGGCGCAGGTGGACCGAACCGGGCTTCATGGGGTTACCGCAGACGGGGTGCTTTCGGGCATGGCGGGAACAGTACTGAGAATGAGTATCATGTGCAACCATGACCACCGCAGCAACGACGGACACCCGTCCGCGCCGCCTCCTCGGCCGCGACCGCCCCACCCTCGTCCTCGGCGTCCTCACCGTCGCGCTGGTCACGACCGTCGTGCTGAGCGTCGGCGTCGGGTCGGTGAGCGTCGACCCGGCGCGCGTGCTCGCCGTCGTCGGCGCGCACACCGGACTGCACGTGCCCGACGAGACGTGGTGGACCGCCTCGGAGGACAACATCGTGTGGCTGCTGCGGGTCCCGCGCGTGCTGGCGGGAGTCGCCGTCGGGGCGGCGCTGTCCGTCGCGGGCGCCGTCATCCAGGCCCTCGTGCGCAACCCGCTCGCCGACCCCTACCTGCTCGGCATCTCCTCGGGCGCCTCCGCGGGCGCCGCGGCCCACATCCTCTTCGGCCTCAGCGCCGTCACGGGGGCCACCGCGCTCGCCGGCAGCGCGTTCGTCGGCGCGGTCGTCGCCATCGTGCTCGTCTTCGCCGTCGCCCGGATCGGCGGACGGCTCGTGCCCTCCCGGCTCGTGTTCGCCGGCATCGCGGTCGGCCTGGCGCTCGGTGCGCTGACGAACCTCATGGTGTTCTTCGCCAACTCCCGCGACGGGGTGCGGGCCGTGCTGTTCTGGACGCTCGGCTCGCTCGGCCAGAGCCGCTGGGACGTGCTCGCCCTGCTGTGGGTCGTGACCGCCGTGTCCCTCGTCGCGTTCTGGGCCTGGTCGCGCCGCCTCGACGCCATGGCGCTCGGGGACGACACCGCCCGCTCGCTCGGCACCCACCCCACCCGCTTCCGCGCCGGCGCCGCGGTGCTCGTCGCGCTCCTCGTCGCGACCGCCGTGTCCGTCTCCGGCGCGATCGGCTTCGTCGGGCTCGTGATCCCGCACCTCGCGCGACGCCTCGTCGGCGGCAGCCACCGCGCGCTGCTGCCGACCGCCGCGCTGCTCGGCGGTGTCGTCCTCGTCTGGGCCGACACCCTCGCCCGCACCGTCGTCGCCCCCGCCGAGCTCCCGCTGGGTGTGCTGACCGCCCTGCTCGGCACCCCCCTGCTCATCGTCCTCGTGCACCGCATGTCGACGCACTGACCGCACGACCGCATCCCGAACCAGCAGCACCCCACCCGAGAGGAACACCATGACCATCCCCTCCCCCCGCGCCCGCACCGTGCGCAGCCCCCGCACCGCCCTGGCCGCGACGCTCGCCGCCGCGACCCTGACCCTCGGCGCGTGCGCGACCACGAGCCAGGCCGAACCGCCCGCGGCCGACGGCACGAGCACGACGGACGCCGCTGACGGCACCGACGGCGGCACCTCCACCACCTACCCGCTGACCCTCACGGACTGCGGCCAGGACGTGACCTTCGACGCCGCCCCCGGCGACGTCATGACGGTGGGCAGCGACGCGATCGCGCTGCTCGACGCCGCCGGCGCCAGCACCCACATCGCGGCCCGCTCGGGCGAGTTCGGGGCCGACCTGCCCGCCGGCCTGACCTCACCGCCCGACGACGCGCCCGTCATCGACCCGTCCGACCCCACGACCGAGCAGATCATCGGCGCGGGCGTCGACGTCGTCGTCGGGTACGGGTTCTTCAACGCCGACCCGGCCGCGCTCGCCGACGCGGGCATCACCACGCTCACCGTCACGGGCGAGTGCGGGCACGACATCGGCGCCACGGTCGAGCCCGTGACGTTCGACGTGGTGCTCGACGACATCGACCGGTTCGGTCGCCTGTTCGACACCTCGGCCGTCGCGCAGGAGACGGTCGCGGAGCTGCGCGGACGTGTCGACGCCGTCGAGGCGCAGGCCCCGGCCGAGACCCGCTCGGCCGCCACCGTGTACTACTTCTCGACGAGCTCGCCGATCAGCACCTACGGCGGCGCGGGCATCATCCAGTCGGTCATGGACGGGGCCGGGCTCGAGAACGTCTACGGCGACGAGCCCCAGACCTACCTGGAGATCTCGCTCGAGTCGCTGCTCGACGCCGACCCGGAGGTCATCGTGCTCGCCTACGGCCTGCACGGCGACACGTACGAGGAGGCCGAGGCCCGCCTGCTCGCGGAGCCCGGAGCGAGCGACCTGCAGGCCGTGCGCGAGGACCGGATCATCGGGATCCCGGCGAACGAGTCCACCGCGTCCCCCGCGGCGGTCTCCGGTCTCGAACGCCTCCAGCAGGCCGTGGCCGAGCTCGACTGACGTGCTCACCGCCCAGGACCTGTGGGTCCGCTACGGCACGTCCGTCGCCCTGGCCGGGGTGGGTCTCGTGGCCCGCCCCGGCCGGGTGGTCGGCCTCATCGGACCCAACGGCAGCGGCAAGACGAGCCTGCTGCGCGCGTTCGTCCAGGCCGTCGACTCCACGGGCACGCTGCTCATCGACGGCGACGACGTGCGCCGCCTGCGCACCACCGAGCTCGCCCGCCGCACCGCCCTCGTCTCCCAGCAGGAGGAACCGGCCCTCGACCTCACCGTCGCCGAGCTCGTCCTGCTCGGCCGCAGCGTGCACCGCTCCGGCTGGGCGTCGTACACGGCCCACGACCGTCGCGGCGCCCACGAGGCGATGGCCCGCACCGGCGTCACGCACCTCGCCGACCGGGGCGTGAGCGGCCTGTCCGGCGGCGAGCGCCAACGGGTGCTCATCGCGCGGGCGCTCGCCCAGGACAGCCCCTACCTGCTGCTCGACGAGCCGACGAACCACCTCGACGTGCGCTACCAGCACGAGGTCCTGTCCCTCGTGCACGGCCTCGGCCTGACGACGGTGGTCGTGCTGCACGAGCTCAACCTCGCCGCGCGCTACTGCGACACCCTCGTGCTCCTCGACCACGGCGAGGTCGTCGCGACCGGCACCCCCGCCGAGGTGCTCACCCCCGCGGTGCTCGAGCCCGTCTACCGCGTCGCCGTCACGCCCCTCGAGATCGACGGCGTCCGACAGCTCGTCCTCGCGCTGCCCGACGCCGCGGCCCGGGCCGGCTAGCCCTCCGCGCCACCGGTCAGCGGTGCGCGCCAGCACACCGTGCGCTCGAGCGTCACGGCGTCGAGGGCGTGCAGCGGACCCGCGACGGACCGCCGGCGGTCGGCCGCGTCCGCCGGCAGCCACACCTCGGCGCCGGGGTCCAGCGCCAGCACGCGCAGGCTCAGGCGGTCGCCGCGCGCGCCGTCGAGCACGTCGAGGTCCACGTCCCACGGTGTGCCGTCCCAGAACCGGTCCGCCACGACCTCGTCGTCGACGAGGAGCTGGGCGACGTCCCCGGCCCACTCGACGCGCAGCGTCCGGCGCACCGCGGCGGCCGGCTCCCCCACGGCGTGCAGGCGGTGCACCGAGCCGTGCTCGTCGAGGACGTCCTGGCCGGGCGCGGACGCACGTCCCGCGTGCGAGCCGTAGGAGGCGGGCGGCGGCGTCCAGGTGCTCTCGAGGGTCGTACGCACCGTGCGCGAGCGGCCCGGGTCCGCGTCGGGTGCGAGGGCGAGCGGCTGCCAGCCGTGGTCGTAGCGCAGGACGCGGGGCCGGGTCGCGGCGCGCACCACGAGCCCACCGTCGTCGACCCACGTGGGGTCGTCGGCGAGGAGCAGCTCGCGGCCGCGCGGGCCGTCGAGCACCCACACGCGGCCCGCGTCCTGGGCCCCCACGACGACGACCCGCGCCGAGCGACCCTCGTGCTCGACGTGCACGACGCCGCCCGTGCGGCCCGGCACGCGGTGCACCCCGGGCGCGAGGTGCTCACCGTCACCGGGCACGACCGTGTCGCCGGACACGACGGCACCCGGCGGGAGGGCGAGGTCGGCGTCGAGGCCGTGCTCGGCCACGAGCACGAGCGTCCCGTCGGGCAGCGTCGTGAGCACCGAGGCGGTCGCCCACCGCAGCGTCGATGCGGCCTCGAGCGTCGCACCGTCATGCGGCCCGAGCGGCAGACCCACGGGCCAGCAGGCGAGCGTGCCGGGCGGGACGTCGAGGCCGTCGTGCCCGATCTCGACGCGCCCGTGGGCCAGCTCCACCGCCAGGCGCACGCCCCGCAGGGTCGGCAGCGGGACGTGCGGCTGGTGCCAGGCGACGAGCACGAAGGCGGACCGGCCGTCCGAGCGCACGGCCCACCGCAGGGTGGAGGTGTCCTCGACGCCGTGCGGGACGACGTCGGGCAGGTGCGATCCCATGCCGGCGAGCCGGTCACCGAACGCGGCGAGGACGGCGTGCTGGCGCCGCAGCGCCGCATGGCTCTCCGCGAGCGTGCCCGCCGCGCCGACGGCGGCGTGGAAGTCGTAGTCGAACACGGGCAGGTCGTTGGGGTAGCCGGTCGCGTGCGACTCCTGCACGGGACCGCCCGCGCGCGGGTTCAGCCCGCCGGCGTACATGTAGTACCCCTGCCACATCGATCCGCTGCCGAGCTTGGTGTGCGCGACGGCGGCGATGTCCGCCCCCGTGGGCACCAGGCGGCGGTGGTAGGTCGTGGCCATCCCGCCGCCGAGCTCGCAGGTCGCCGGCGGGAACGTCTCGTCGCGGTCCCTGACCTGCACCTCGCTCGCGGCCGTCCCCCGCACGTCGGCGCCCACACCCGGGTCGTCCCACACGTGGGAGAAGAGGTAGTGCGCGCGGAACGTCGCGTCCCACGGGGCCGACGCCTCGACCCAGAACCCGTCGCCGTACCCCGAGTACAGCGGGAGCACCTCGCCCGCGGGCAGGTCCGCCCCGCCCCAGGCCGTCGCGGTCCACAGCGGTGCGCTCAGCCCCGCCGCGCGCGCCATGGCCTTCAACGTGGCCAGGTGCGCGGGCTGGTCGGGCAGCTCGTTCTCAAGCTGGATGCCGATGACAGGGCTCTCGGGTCCGCACAGCGGACCGACCTGCGCGCCGAGCGCCTCGAACCAGCCGCGGAACAGGTCGAGGTAGGCGGGGTCGTCGGTGCGGTGGGCGACCGGCGCCCGCTGCACCCAGTCGGGGAAACCGCCGTTGCGGACCTCGCCGTGCACCCAGGGGCCCACACGCAGCACCACGTGCAGGCCGAGCTCGCCGCACAGCCGCACGAACGCCGCGACGTCGAGGTCACCGGCGAAGCTCGGCTCACCGCGCACCGGTTCGTGGTGGATCCACACGGCGTACGTGGACACGACGTCGACGCCCCCCGAGCGCAGGAGGGCCAGCCGCTCGCGCCACCGCGCACGCGGCACCCGCGAGTAGTGGATCTCCCCCGACACCGGGATCCACGGCGCACCGTCGCGCAGCAGGTGGCGGGAGGTGAGCCCGACCCGCGCGTGCCGGTCCACGTCGTTCGCCATGGCCGGCCGGTTCTCCGGGACCGACCAGCCTGCGCAGCGCGTGACGAGCACCTCCTGGTCCTGGTCAGCGGAGCGGTCCGGGGGCAGCACGGCAGGAGAGATCGGTGCGGTCATGGCCGTCACCGTATCCGGGCCGCCTGCGCGCACGAGCTCGTCGACGCACGGCTGGATGTCGATTGTGCGACCCGCCGCCTTACTGATATTGATTCTCTCTAGCAACTACTGCGACGGTCGCAGAGCATCACGCCGATCGCCCATCACGGCGACGACCTCACGACGAAGGACGGACTCGATGACCACCCACTCACCACCGCGGCGTGCCGCCGCGATCCTCACGGCGCTGACCGTGGCGGTCGGCGGCGCGCTGAGCGTGCCGACCGCCGCGTTCGCGGCCGAGGGCCCCGCTCCCGCACCCACCCAGATCCGGGTCGTCGGGGGCGTCCACACCGACGCGGTGTCCACGTTCCTCGACGACGGTCGGTTCTCCCTCGCGTCCAAGGCCGACGTGGCAGAGGGCAACGGCACACGCTTCGCCGCGGACGACGTCTGGTTCCACCTGGAGGACGACGCGCAGCGCGTGGTGACCGCCGGGTTCGAGTTCATCGCACCGGTCGGGTCGACGGTGTGGACGGCGCCGGAGTCGAACCCTGGTGCGGGTCGCCTGTGGCCGGGCTTCAACACCGAGTCCGTCGCGTCCGGCGCGATCGACGACAACCGCACCACCTTCACCCTGACAGACGTCGAGGGCCCTGGTGACCTCGAGGTCTTCACCGGCGGCGGGCTGAACGGCACTCAGCGGTTGTGGTCGTCGCGGGACGACGACATCCGGAGCTTCCAAGCCGGCCGCACTCACCTGCACGCCAACTGGGCCTTCACCGCTCCCGGCACCTACCGGCTCGGGGTGGAGGGCGCCGTGACGGTCGACGGCACCGAGCAGACCGCGCAGGCGACCTACACCTTCGTCGTCGGCGACCTTCCCGACGCGGTCGAGACGGCAACCACGCTCGCCACGTCGTCCACCGAGCTCGTGACCGGTGACCCGCTCACCCTGACCGCACAGGTGAGCCCGGCGGACGCACGAGGATTCGTGGAGTTCCGCAACGGCAGCACCGTGCTCGGGCACGACGCGCTCTCGGACGGGACGGCCGTCCTGACGACCACCGCACCGGCGGTCGGTCGGCACGACCTCACCGCCGTCTACGTGCCGTCCGTCGCGAACCTCGCCCGGCCCTCCACCTCGGACCCGACCACGGTCACCGTGAGCGACGGCTCGGGAGACGAGTTCGGCATCGCCGGCGTCGCGTCCTCCTACCAGGTCGGGGACGTCCTCGAAGCACGCGTCGTAGGACACACCCTCGCCGAGGGCCAGACCTACCGGTGGGCGTGGCGCCCCGTCGGCGTCGAGTCCTCCTACGCCCTGACCGGGACCGGCGGCCAGGAGGCAGCGGGCAGGCTGACGCTCCCTCTGGACAGGTCCCACGACGGCTACGAGGTCTCCGTGAGCATCCGGCAGGGATCCACCACCGTGACACGGTCGTCGTGGGTCACGCTGACCGTCGAGTCCGACGTCGCTCCCCTCACCGGCTCGTTCCCGGCCGACGACCTGTACCTGGGCGACGAGGTGCTGTTCACCCTCGACGACCCGCCGGCCGACGGCGACGAGGTCCGCCTCGCCTACCGCTTCAGCTCGGACCCGTGGACGTCGGCCGACCCCCTCACCACGCGCGTCGACGCCACCACGCTGCGGGTGCGGCCCGAGTTCGCGTTCAACGACTCGGTGACCTGGGTCGTCCAGACGGTGCGCGACGGCCGCGTCGTCGCGCAGAGCGACCCCGTCCGCAAGGCGGTACCGGCGCGCGAGGTCATGCTGCAGGGACTGCAGGGCGTGTACCGCACCGGGCAGACCCTGAACGTGACCGCCGACGTCTACCCCGAGCTCGCCGGCGCCACCTACTCCTGGGAGATGTTCACGTGGAACGGCGAGACCATGACCATGGACACGGTGGAGCTGAAGGAGGGCTCTGACCCGTCCGACCTGACCGTGGAGCTCCCGCTCGAGGCCCACCACGACGGATGGACCCTCGGGTTCGAGGTACGCCTGCCCGACGACAGCCCGCTCGTCGGCGGCCCCGCCGGCTGGTACTACCAGAACCTGACCGTCTTCGACGCCGACCCCGACACACAGCTGTTCTTCTTCGAGTCGCTCGGCGGGCACTACCACCAGGGCGGCGACATCGGCCTCAAGGTCGTCGCCGACCCGGGCCTCGCCGACGGCGACTCGGTGGCCTGGGAGTGGAGGTGGCCCGGCACCGACGAGTGGACCGCGGTCCCGGACGCCTCCGGGCTCAGCCACGCCCTCGTGGCGGAGCAGGCGCTCGACGGCGTCGAGGTCCGAGCCACCCTGTCCTTCGCCGGCGGCGGCGAGAACCTGGTCGCCAAGCCCGTGACGATCCTCGTGGACGACCACGGCGCTGCCCCGCTGCAGGTGGTGTCGATCACCGGGCCCGAGGTGCAGGACGGGGCGCTGACCGCGACCGCGGGCGAGCCGATCGAGGTCACCGCAGAGGTCTCGCCCGAGACCGTCCTGGACTCGTTCCAGTGGTTCGTCCAGCTCCCGGGGGCCGACGAGCCAGCGCCGGTCCAGGGCGCGACGTCGGCGACGTACGAGCTCGCGGCGGCACCGGCACTCGACGGCGCGGCTCTCAGCGTCGCCGTCGTGCGACCGGACGGCTCGATCGCCTACGGCCCGTCCTCGCCGGTCGTCATGACCGTCAAGGACTCGGACCCGACGGACCCCGGCCCGGACCCGGACCCGGACCCGGACCCGGACCCAGGAACCGACCCCAATCCCGACCCAGGAACCGACCCGGACCAGGGCGGCGACCCGGACCCGGAGCCCGGTGAGGACGAGGAGCCCGTGCCGGGCGCGCCAAGCGATGCTCCGCGCGACCGGACCGCGACCGACCTCGACGGCACGCCCGAGGGCGGAATCGAGCTCGGGTCCACGACGGTCACGCCCGGGGACTTCCTCGTGGTCGACCTCGGCCGGGAGCACGCCCACGGGTGGGCGGCCGCCTGGCTGTTCTCCACGCCGACGCTGCTGAACGAGGACTGGACGCCGGCGAACGGCGCGGGGGCGATCACCGTGCGCATCCCGGCCGACACACCGCTCGGTACGCACCGGCTCGCGGTCTACGCCGCGGACGAGTCGTTGATCGGCTGGGCGGACGTCACCGTCGCGCAGACCGACGCTCCCCCGGCGGACGACGCCGGGTCGGGCGACGAAGAGTCGGGCGACGCGGGATCAGGCACCGCGGGATCAGGCACCGCGGGGTCGGGCGCCGAGATGGTGGGCGGCCTCGCCAGCACGGGCGGTGCGCAGCTCGCGGCGCTCGGGCTCGCGCTGCTGCTCACCGTGGCAGGGGTCGCGCTCGTGGTGGTGCGCCGCCGGCGGCGCGGCACGGCGTAGCGTGCTCGGTGCGGGCGGGGGCGTCGCGACGCCCCCGCCCGTCGTCGCGGGGCGCACCCACGGCGAGGCAGCGATGACTTTCGGTGCCTGGCAGGGTCTGAGGTGTGCCCGCAGCCTGCGGCCACCCGAAGACTAGGAGACCCGCATGACCTACGACCCCACTCCCCTCGACCACACGTTCACCGCGCCCATCGGCGTGGACGTCAAGGGCGAGACCTGGCACTGCGTCGAGATGCCCGGGTCGGCGGAGTTCTTCGGCACCGGGCGCGCGGTGCGGGTCGACGGCAGCGTCGACGGCATCGAGCTGTCGAACGTCGGCCTCATGGTGACGGGCACCGGTGGGCACATGCTCTCGCTCAACGCGAAGATCCGGGCGCGACTCGGCAAGGACCTCGGGGACGAGGTCACCGTGCACCTCCGGCGCCGCCTGAGCTGAGCGCGGGTACGGTAGCGCCGACCTGCTTCGCCACGGGGCGACCACCTCGGGCAGGATGGTCGTATGCCGTTCAACGAGGTCGATCTCGACACCTTCGGACTGACGGCGGCGATCCTCGCGATCGCGGGGGTCGTCGCGTTCCTCGCCCACCGGGCCAAGCAGCCGCTGATCATCGCGTTCATCCTGGTCGGCATCCTCGTGGGACCCACCGCGCTCGGCCTGGTGGAGGAGGCCGAGCCGCTCGAGCTGCTCGCCGAGATCGGCATCGCGATCCTGCTGTTCCTCGTCGGCCTCAAGCTCGACACCACCCTCGTGCGGCAGATCGGCAAGGTCGCGCTCCTCACCGGGCTCGGGCAGGTCGTCTTCACGTCGCTGATCGGCTGGCTCATCGCGCTCGCGTTCGGGCTCGACCTCGTCCCCGCGCTCTACGTGGCGGTCGCGCTGACCTTCTCCTCGACGATCATCATCGTCAAGCTGCTCTCCGACAAACGTGAGCTCGACGAGCTGCACGGGCGCATCGCGCTGGGGTTCCTCATCGTGCAGGACATCGTGGTGATCATCGCCATGATCGCCCTGACGAGCTTCGGCGGAGGCCGCGAGGGGACCGTCGGCGAGCAGGTGCTCTTCCTCGTCGTCAGCGCCGTGGGACTGCTCGGCGGTCTGTTCGTCGTCGCGCGGTGGGTGCTGCCGTGGTTGCTCAACCTGCTGGCGAGCTCCCAGGAGCTGCTCATCGTGTGGAGCGTCGCGTGGGCGGTCGCGGTCGCCGCCCTGACCGACCTGCTCGGCTTCTCCATCGAGGTCGGCGCGTTCCTCGCCGGGTTCGCGCTCGCCTCGACCCGCTACCGCGAGACCATCGCGGCCTCCCTGAGCGGGCTGCGCGACTTCCTCCTGCTGTTCTTCTTCATCACGCTCGGCTCGCAGCTCGACTTCTCGACGATCGGCGCGCAGGTTCCCGCAGCCGTCGTCTTCTCCCTGTTCGTGCTCATCGGCAACCCGCTCATCGTGCTCGTCATCATGGGCCTGATGGGCTACCCCAGCCGGGTGGGTTTCCTCGCGGGTCTCGCCGTGGCCCAGATCAGCGAGTTCTCCCTCATCCTCATCGCGCTCGGCCGAGACCTCGACCAGGTCGGCGACGACATCGTGGGCCTGGTGACGCTCGTCGGCCTCATCACCATCGCCGGGTCGACGTACATGATCCTGTACTCGAAGCAGCTGTACACCTGGCTGGAACCCGTGCTGACCGTCTTCGAGCGCCGCCGGACGATCGAGGTCGACGACTACGAGCCGCAGACGTTCGACGCGATCGTCTTCGGGTACGGGCGCTTCGGCACCCAGCTCGTGCGCGAGCTCGTCGCCGACGGCCGGTCCGTCATGGTCGTCGACTGGGACCCGTACGCGCAGGTCAAGATCGCCGACGCGGACCTGGCCAGCCGGGTCACCGTGGTCTTCGGCGACGCGAACAGCCCCGAGTTCCCCGACACGCTGCCCGTCCGCCACGCCCGGTGGATCATCAGCACCGTGCCCGACGCCGGCACGAGCGTCGTGGTCGCGACCGCGCTGCGGCACCACGGCGCCACCTGCCCGATCGCGGTCACCGCGCACAGCGACGCGGCCGCGGAGCGCTACACGCAGGCTGTCCAGGACGGGACGATCTCGCTCGTGCTCTCGCCGTTCCGGATGGCCGCCGACACCGCGCTCGTCGCGCTCGACGAGCACGAGTACCGCTCCCGCGACGACTGACGACCCGCGTCCGGAGGCACTCCCACGGCGGACTAGGCTCACAGGGTGGCAACCTTCTCCGCCGTGACCCGCCAGCACATCCTCGCCGCGATCGCCGAGTACGACGACCGCGGCGCCGAGAACTTCCTCGGCGTCTACGGCTTCGACCCGTCGACCGGCTACCCGCTCGTCCACGAGGGGCGCACGTACGACGCGACCGCCGTCCTCGGGGTCGCGCACCGGTTCGCGACCGGCCGGGTCGCGACCGCCGAGGAGTTCGCCGGAGGCGTCCAGGCCGCAGCGACCATCCTGCGCAAGCGCGGCTTCGACGTCACGGGACCGCCCACGCCACCCGCCCCCGCGCGGCCGCGGCGGTCCTCCCCCGCACCGCGGACCCGGACCACGACCCGTCGGGCGGCCGAGCCGGAGAAGCCCGCGGCGATCTGCCCCACCTGCTTCATGGTGCTGCCCGCGACCGGGGTCTGCGACAGCTGCGGCTGAGTCCCTCGTCCGCCGCCGCTTGACCCTCACGCAGGGTCAAGGTCGGGGTGTCGGTATGACCGACACCGACCGCACGACCGACACCTACCCCGCCCTCGACGTCAGCCCTGTCCCGCAGCCCGCCACGGACGCCGTCGCGTTCGGCGTGCCCGGGCAGCTCGTGCCCCTGCGGCGGTGGGCGTTCCAGGACGTCCTGCTCGTCCCCGCCGAGACGGCCGCAGCGGCCCCGGACGACGCACCAGGGACGACCGTGAGCTTCGCGTGCGTGCTGAGCCAGGTCGACGAGATCGCGGCCGCCTGCGCCGACCTACGACCGGGCAGCGTGCAGGGCCCGCGCGAGATGCCGCGGAACTCGGTCGAGGTCGAGGTCCGTACCCCGGAGAACGCGCGGGTGTTCACGACCGCCGCGACGACGTACCTGCCGGACAGCGACGAGGCGCCGTTCCTGCGCGACGTCGAGAAACGCGCGCCGATCAACGCCCGGTGCCGCTCGGCGAGCACCCGCGCCGCATCGCTGCCGGGTGCCGTCCCGGCGCGGCACGCCGTGGCGAACTACGACGCCCGGCATCCCGGGCTCGCGACCTGGCTGCACGAGGCGATCGCCGCCAACGCGCGCGTCCACGGCGTCGACCCCGCCACCGCTTCCTGGACGTCGCACCGACAGGTTCGCCGGCGACGCATCAACGCCGGGTCGCTCGACCTCCCTCGAAGCAGGAGCACAGTGCCCCGCCCGCGGCGAGAAGGAGCTCTCCGCGGAACTCGGAGGGAGTTCGTCATGGTCGAGAAGAAGGCTCCGGCAGGCGGGAAGTCGAGCGCCGGCCGCGGTCGACGCACGTCGGACAAGAAGTCCGGTACGCACCTGTCCTGCGAGCAGGCCGTCGGTGACGTCGGCGGCACCGCACTGATCGACGGCTACGGCTTCGCGTCCTTGCCCGTGGTGTGGGTCGAGGTCGACGGGCTGGCTCTCGTCGAGGGTGACATCGTCATCGGCACGGTCGAGGAGGCGCGCGCTCGTGACGTGTCGACGCTCACCGCGGACGAGGACGGGTCCGACGTCGCGCACGCGGTCGGGATCAGCGGGGCCCAGTTCCGCTGGCCCAACGGCGTCATCCCGTTCGAGATCGACGCCGGTCTCTCCAACCCGTCCCGGGTGCACAACGCGATCGCGCACTGGCACGCCAAGACGCCCCTGCGACTGGTCCCGCGCAACGGCGAGACGAACTTCGTGCGGTTCGTCGGGGGCGGCGGGTGCAGCTCTGCCGTCGGTCGCCGTGGCAACCAGCAGAACATCACGCTCGGCCCGAGCTGCAGCGTGGGGAACACGATCCACGAGATCGGGCACGCCTACGGTCTGTGGCACGAGCAGTCGCGCGAGGACCGGGACGCGTTCGTGCAGATCAACTGGGCGAACATCGAGGCCGGCAAGGAGCACAACTTCAACCAGCGCATCAGCGACGGCGACGACCTGGGCGGGTACGACTTCGGCTCGATCATGCACTACCCGACCACGGCGTTCTCCTCGAACGGCCAGCCGACGATCGTGCCGATCGGCACCGTCCCGCCCGGCACCGTGATCGGGCAGCGTACGTCCCTCTCGGCGGGCGACATCGCAGGGCTGAAGATCATGTACCCCGGGCTGGCGTGGCCCAAGACGGCGATTAAGGACATCGTCAAGGAACCCGTCGGCGAGGGCACGGTGACGATCAAGGAGACCTTCAAGGACACCGGCAAGGAGCCGGTCAAGGAGCCCTTCAAGGAGGTCGTCAAGGAACCGCGCGACGAGGTGGTCAAGCCGCTGCGCGACCTGACCAAGCCGTTCCGGGACCCGCAGCCGACCATCCGCGAGGTCGTCGAGCCGCTCCGGCCCGAGACCCCGCTGATCAACCCTGCGCTCAAGCGTTCGGTCCCGTTCGTCATCGGCCGGGACAGCGACTTCGTCAGCCGCTTCCAGGCCGCCGTCGCGCAGCAGTCGGGGACCGCGGAGCAGGACACCGGGGCGACGTCGAGCGCCGCCGACCAGGCACTCGCGCTCGCCGAGGTGATCACCACGCTGGACGCCGTGCGTGAGGCACTGGCGGCGCTCGCCGAGCAGGCCGCGGCCGAGGCCGGGATCTGACGATGATCCTCGTCGTCAGCTTCCCGGAGGACGACCACACCGCCGTCGTGGTCGAGCGCCTGCGGGCGCTCGACCACGAGGTGGTCGTGCTCGACACCGCGACGCTCGGATCGACCGAGTCGCTCGAGCTCGCGTACGCCACGGGCGAGGCCGACATGCGGCTGCACGCGGCCGGCGTCGAGCACGACCTGCAGGACGCCACCGTCGGCTGGTGGCGGCGCCTGCGCGGGACCCCGCCGGACCCGTCGGTCACGGACCCGGCCGCGTTCGGCTTCGCGGTCAGCGAGATCACCGAGGTGTTCGAGGGTGTGATCGCGTCGTTGCCGCTGGCGTGGGTCAACGACCCGCGGTCCGACGGCGCGGCGCACCACAAGCCGTGGCAGTGGGCCGTCGCCGCCGACCTCGGGTTCGCGCTGCCGCGCACGATCGTCACGCGCGACCCCGACCGGGCCCGGGCGTTCGTCGCCGAGCTCGGGCTGGGCCGCGTCGTGACCAAGGCGTTCATCGCCCGGGCCGACGCGTGGCGCGAGACGCACGTGCTCGACGCCGACGACGTCGGACGGCTCGACCAGGTGCGCTTCGCCCCGACGATCCTGCAGGAGTACGTCCCGGGGGTGGACCTGCGGATCACGATGATCGACGGCGCGGCGTACGCCACCGAGATCGACGCGACGGCCACGAGCCTGCCGAGCGACATGCGGATGGTCCTCGACGAGGCGGCGGTGCGGCCGGTCACCCTGCCCGACGCCGTGCTGACGCAGGTGCGGACCCTCATGGGACGCCTCGGGCTCGTCTACGGGGCGGTGGACCTGCGCCGGACCCCGACCGGCGAGCACGTGTTCTTCGAGGTCAACCCCGCCGGCCTGTGGCAGTTCTGCGAGGACCTCACGGGCCTGCCCATCACCGACGCCGTCGTGGCGGCGCTCGCCCGGCGAGACCGTGCCAGAGTGATGACATGACGACGATGTTCGGTGAGGTCCTGCTGGGTGACGACGCGCCCGCGGGCGAGGCGACGGTGCGCGTCGCCCTGGAGGACACGACGCTGCAGGACGTGGCGGCGGTACGGCTCGCCGAGGCCGTGCTGCCGCACGTGCAGCTGTCCCCCGGTGCGCGGGTGCCGTTCGCGATCGACGTCGGCGAGGTGCCCGCGGGCGCGACGGTGCGGGTGCACGTGGACGTCAGCGGCGACGGCAAGCTGGCGACCGGCGACCTCCTCACGGTCCAGGCCGTGGGCGCCGACGTCCTCGGCCGCACACCGCAGACGGCCGGCGACGTCCCGGTGCGCCGGATCTGACACCAGGCCGCGGCGCCCGCCCGGACCCGCGATGCCGTGCGGGGGCCCGCCCGTGATGTGAGACTGCAGTGCCACACCTCCTGCGCCGTCGAAGCGGAACCGATGCCTCCCACCACCCTTGCCCGCGACGTCCTCGTCCCCGGGGACGTCGTGCGCGTCGCGGCCCTGACCAGCGTCGTCGTCGCGGCGGTGTCGCTCGAAGGGGTGGCCGTCGCGCTCTTCCTCCTCATGCTCGGGGGTCTGATGGTGCCGCGGGCCGTCGGCATGCCGGCGGTCCTGGACGTCGCCTACGGCAGCGCGCTGCTGCTCGCGGCGTGGGCCGCCCAGCTCGGCTGGTACCAGGCCGTGCCGTGGCTGGACCTGCCGGTGCACGCCGCCTGCACGGGCCTCATCGCGGCCGTCGCAGCCGTGGCCCTCACCCGCTGGCAGGTGCTCCCCGGTCCGCGCGACACCTCGCACGCGCACCGCCGCACCGGTGTCGTCGTCACGACGACGGGCCTCGGCGCCGTCGTCGCGATCCTCTGGGAGATCGGCGAGTGGGCGGGGTTCACGTACCTCGACGACCGGATCGGCGTCGGGTACACCGACACCGTGACCGATCTGGCGTCCGGCCTGGTCGGTTCCGTGGTCGCGGGCATGGCGCTCGCCGTGCGCCCGGGACGTGCGGGGGTCCGGTCGTGACCGCCGGTGCGCCGACCGTGTCGGTCGTCATCCCCGTCCGGGACGACGCCGTGGCCCTCGAGCGGTGCCTCGCCCTGCTCGCGCAGCAGACGGTCGCGCCGTGGGAGGTCGTCGTCGTCGACAACGCGTCCACGGACGACTCGGCCGCCGTCGCTCTCCGCTGGGGCGCCGTCGTCGTCCACGAACCGCGCGTCGGCATCCCCGCCGCGGCCGCCGCGGGGTACGACGCCGCGAAGGGCGACGTCATCGCCCGCCTCGACGCCGACTCGCGGCCCGACGCGCGCTGGGTGCAGACCGTCGTCGAGCACATGGCGGCCGACGCCGGGCTCGACGCCCTCACCGGGACCGGGCTGTTCCACGACGTGCCGCGAGGCGCGCGCACGACCGTCTCGGTCGCCTACCTCGGTTCCTACTACGTGCTGAGCCACCTGGCGCTCGGGCACACCGCGCTCTGGGGCTCGTGCATGGCCGTGCGTACCTCGACGTGGGAGGAGGTGCGGGGGTCCGCCGTGCGCGACGACCCCGAGGTGCACGACGACCTCGACCTCGCCTTCCGGCTGGGTCCCGGCCGCAGGACGCGCCTCGCACGGTCCTGGCGGGTGGAGGTCTCCGCCCGCTCGTTGCGCGGGCACCGCCAGCGCCGGCGGCGCCTCGACCGTGCCTGGCGCACGCTGCGCGTGAACTGGGCCGAGTCGCCGCCGTGGGAGCGGTGGCGCGAGCGCTGCTTCCCCCGCCGCCGACCCTGAGGGGCGAGCGGACGCACCTGCTCCTAGCGTGGGGAGGGTCCTCGTCCCCGATCCTTGCGGAGCACCTCGACCATGAGCTCACCACGCCAGCACGACGTGCTCGTCCTCGGCGGCGGCAACGCCGGCCTGTCCCTCGCGGGCCGGCTGGTGCGAGACGGGTGCCGCGACGTCGCCGTGGTCGAACCGAAGGACGTGCACCACTACCGGCCGCTGCTGTCCTATGTCGCGTCCGGCATGGCGACCCTCGACGACCTCACCCGTCCGCAGGACGACGTCGTCCCGGCGGGTGTGCTCCGCTACCCGGCCCGGGTCGTGGGGCTGGACCCGCAGCGCTCGGTCGTGCGGCTCGACGACGGCACCGAGCTCGGGTACGGCGACCTGGCGGTGTGCCCCGGGTCGGAGGTGGACTGGGACGCCGTGCCGGGCAGCGAGGAGGCCATGGGGACACCGTTCGCCGCGACGAGCTACCTGCCCGAGCTCGCGGGCAGGACGTGGGAGATGCTCTCGTCCCTGACGTCGGGGCGGGCCGTGTTCGCCCTCGCGTCGTGGCAGGTCCCGTGCTTCCCCGTGGGCCTCAAGCCGCTGTTCGTCGCGGCCGACCACTGGCGACGCACGGGAGTGCTGGGGGCGATCGACATCGAGCTCGTCGTGCAGGCGTCGCGGCTCGTCGACGACCCTCGCGCGGAGCGTGAGCTGCGGGCGGCCTGCACCGAGTACGGTGTGCGGGTGCGCACGAGCACGTCCGTCGTGTCGATCGACCCGACGGACCGCACCGCTCGCCTGCGGACACCGCACGGCACCGACACGACGCACTACGACGCCCTCTTCCTCGCCCCGCCGCACCGCGCCCCCCGGTGGGTCTCGGAGAGCGGCCTCGCCACGACCGGGAGCGGCGGGTTCGTCGCCGTCGACCCGGAGACGTTGCAGCACGTCACGTTCCCCCGGGTCTGGGGGCTGGGCGACGCCGCCGCCGTCGACGCCATGCCGTCCGGAGGCGCGCTGCGCCGTCAGGTCCCGGTCGTGGCCGCCAACATCCAGGCCCGCCGCAAGGGCACCCCGATGCAGCACTACGACGGGTACTCGCTGGCGCCGATCACGACGTCACGCCGCGAGCTGCTGCTCGCGGAGTTCGACCGCGACGGGCGGCCCGAGCCCATCGTCGCGTTCCCCGACCTCGCCCGGCCGCGCCGCAGCCTGCTGCTGTTCGACCGGTACCTGCAGCCGACGATCTACTGGCGACGCCTGCTCCAGGGCAAGGTGAGCTGACCAGCAGGCGCCCGCGAGCGCCAGGCCGACGGTGCTCACTGCGGGTAGGGCGTCTCGCCGCGCTCCAGCATGGCGACGAGCTTGGCGAGCCGGTTCGTGCGGCTCGTCGCGCTCGGGGCGGTCACGACCCGGTGGATCAGGGCGTAGCGGTTCTGGCCGTTGAGCCGGGCGAACAGCGTGGCGGCGTCGGGTGCGGCGGCGAGCGCCGCGGCGAGGTCGTCGGGGACCTGGGCGGTGGCCGGGCCGGCGTAGGCGCGGTCCCAGCGGCCGTCGTCCTGCGCACGCAGGATCTCGGCGTGCCCGCGCGGCCGCATGCGGCCCTCGGCGATCAGCTCCGCCACGAGGCCCACGTTGCGCTGCGACCACAGCGACGCCTTGCGGCGCGGGGTGAAGCGCTGGCGGAACGTCGTCGCGTCGTGGCTGCGGCGTTGCCCGTCGATCCAGCCGCTGCACAGCGCCTCGTCGAGCGCCTCGCCGTAGCCGAGCGACGTCGGGGTGGTCGTCCCCTTCTTCGCGAGCAGCAACCACACCCCGTCCGAGGCGTCCTCGTTCTCGTCGAGCCACGCCCGCCAGCCCGCCGCGTCCGCGACGACGAGAACCTCCGTGCCGTCCGGTGCGGTCCCGTCCTGCGTCACGTGCGTCTCCCCTGGTCGGTGCGGTCCCGCTCAGCCTAGGCACCGCCTCCCACACGCTCCGGCCCCGGTTCAGCCCTGCGAGACGTGGGCGGGGAGCGAGACCGCGGCGACGACGCCGCCTCCCGGGCGGGGGGCGAGGCGGAGCGTGCCGCCGTGCGCCTCGACGATGCGCGCCGCCAGCGGGAGGCCCAGCCCGTGGGACGCCGTCAGGCCGGGACGGCCGGCGGTGGACCCGGAGCGCTCGCCGCTCTCCTGCCCACGCCACTGCGGCGCGGCGTCGCGCGCGAACGGTTCCTGCGCGACGGCGAGCGCCCGCGCGTCGACGTCCGGCCCGCTGTTCGACACGAGGAGCGTGACGACGTCGCGCACCGGACCGCGGCGCTCGGCAACCACCCGGACGTCGACCCAGCCGCCGGTGGGCAGGTTGTGACGCACCGCGTTGCGCAGCAGGTTGTCGACGAGGCGCCCGAGCAGGGCCTCGTCGCCCGGCACCGTCACCGGCTCGAGGTCCGCGCGCACCTCGACGCCGTGCTGCCGCGCCTCGGCCTGCACGTCGTCGATCACGTCCTCGACCACGACGTCGAGGACCACCGGGGTGCGCACCAGCGGGCCGCGGTCGAGCGCCGCGAGCTCCAGCAGCGCGGTGACGAGCTCGACCGCTCGCCGGTTGGTGGTGTGGAGCCGGTCGAGGAGCTCGGGCACGTCGACGTCGTCGGGGTCGGCGCGTGCGACGTCGAGCATCGCCTGCATGACGGCGAGCGGTGTGCGCAGCTCGTGCGAGGCGTTGGCGGCGAAGCGTCGTTGGCCGTGCAGGTCGCGCTCGAGGCGGTCGAGCATGCTGTCGAAGGTGTCGGCCAGGTCGGTGAACTCGTCCCGGCGACGCCCCGGGGACCCGACGCGCCGTGCGAGGTCCCCGTCCGCGGCCGCCCTCGCCGCCGCGTTGAGCTCGGCGAGCGGGCGCAGCACCCGGCCCGCCAGCCACCACCCGCCCACGCTGCCCAGCAGCGCGAGGACGACGAGCGAGACGGCGCTCGCCTGCACCACGGCGTCGAGGATCTCCCCGCGCGAGGCGACCGGGAGGTCCGCGTCACGCGGGTTGGCGGCGGTGAGCGGGTAGTCCGGAACGAACCGCATCACGGCGTACAGGCACACGGCCGAGACGGCACCGGCCGCGAGCAGGAAGAGCACGTAGCTGAGCGTCAGCCGCAGCCGTGCCGTGACCCGGAACCCGGACCACGCCCCGTCGGTCGCGCCCGTCACGCGTCCGCCTGCGCCGGTGGCCCGATCCGGTAGCCCACCCCGGGCACCGTGTGGATGATCCACGGCTCCCCCAGCCGCTTGCGCAGGCTGGAGATGGTCATCCGCACCGAGTTGGTGAACGGGTCGGCGTTCTCGTCCCATGCCCGCTCGAGCAGGCCCTCGGCGCTGATCACCCCGCCGTCCGCCGCGAGCAGCACCTCGAGCACGGCGAACTGCTTGCGGCTCAGGCGCACGTACTGCCCGTCGCGGAAGACCTCGCGCCGGAACCGGTCCAGGGTGATGCCGTGCGCCTCGAGCGTCGGGCTGGTGGACGCGCGACGTCGGCCCAGCGCCCGGACCCGCAGCACGAGCTCGGCCATCTCGAAGGGCTTGGTGAGGTAGTCGTCCGCCCCCATGCCGAAACCCTGAGCCTTCTCCGCCAGGGTGCTCGCGGCCGTCAGCATCAGCACGCGGCTCCCGGCATCGTCCGCGACGATCGTGCGGCAGACGTCGTCGCCCGTCATGTCGGGCAGGTTCCGGTCGAGGACGACGACGTCGTAGGCGGTCTCGGCGATCCGCTCGAGCGCCTGCGTGCCGGTCAGCACGACGTCCGTGGCGATCGCCTCACGGCGCAGCGCGGTGCGGACCGCCTCGGCGAGGTACTCCTCGTCCTCCACGATCAGCACCCTCATCCGTTCCTCCTCGTATGTCGGCGCCCGGCTCGACGCAGAGCTCGACGCCCGTTCGAGCCTAAAGCCTGTCGAACAACTACCCGTGGCGATCAAGGCGGCGTAGGAGGAGCCGGATCTGGGCCAGGAAAGCGAACGCTTCGTGGGCGGTGAGTGTGGCTTCGTACTGGCGCACGAGGCGTCGGTGTCGGTTGATCCAGCCGTTAGTCCGCTCGACGTCCCACCGGCGTGGCTGGACGATGTACCCGCCGACTGGCTTGGGGCCGGAGTCGATCTCCAGGTCGATCCCGGCCTTGGTTGCGGCGTCGGCGGGAGCTTGCCCGGTGTAGCCCTTGTCGGCCCAGACGCGCGCCACGGACGTGCACGGGTCGTGAGGAGGTCGGCGAACGCGGCCCGGTCCTGTACGTTCGCCGCGGTCACGTGGACGGCCAGGAGCCGTCCGGCGGTATCAACGAGGATGTGCCGCTTGATGCCGTCGACCTTCTTCGCACCGTCGAACCCGCGCTCACCGGGCACCGGGGTGCTCTTGACGGAAGACGAGTCCACGACGGCCGCCGTCGGCCGCTGGTCGCGACCGTCGTGGACGCGGTCTTCGGCGCGCAAGACGGCGAGTACCTGCTCCCAGACCTGGTTCCTGGTCCACCGGGTGAAGTGCTTGTGCGTCGCGGACCAGGAGACGGCGAAGTCGTGTGGGAGCGAGCGCCACGGGATCCCCGTGGTCACGACGAAGAGGAGCGCGTTGACGTACTCGCGCCACCGGTGCTCGCAGCACGGCCGCCCACCACGGGTGTGGGTGAGGATCACGAGCGCGGCGATGCGCGCCCAGGCCGCGTCGGTCAGGTCGGACGGGTAAGGGCGCCGCGTCGATGGTTCACACGTGCGCCATCGTCCTGACCAGGTCTGACATCCCAGTCGTTGTCGGTGCCGGCCGGTAGCGTCCTGGTCGTGGCGAGGCATACGACGTTCCAGCTGGTGGCTGACCCCACCGCGGAACAGGCACGCGCCCTTGCCCGGCACGAGGGCGCCGCACGGTTCGCGTTCAACCAGGGCCTGCGCTTGCACTTGAACGCCCGTAACGCGTCCAAGGAGGGCACCGACGACGGTGCGGTGAAGATCCCGTGGACCGGGTTCGACCTGATCAACGCGTTCAACACGTGGAAGAAGACCGAGGACGCCGGCCGCCGCTTCGTCATCGACGGCTCGGGTGTCGCCGAGCTGGAGATCACCGGCCTGGCCTGGCGCTCGGAAGTGTCCGCGCAAGTCTTCGAGGAAGCCGTCGTGGACCTCGGCAAAGCCTTGAAAGCGTGGACCGCATCCCGGCGCGGCAAGCGCGCCGGCCGGCCGGTCGGGCACCCACGGTTCAAGAAGAAGAACTACGAGCGCGGCTCGTTCCGCATGCGGAACAAGACCTCCAGCACAAAGACCGGCGAGCGCGCCACGATACGTCTCGGTGAGGCCGAGCCCCGCTCGGTGACGCTGCCTGGCATCGGCGCCATCAAGGTCCACGACGACACCCGACGCCTGCGCCGCATGCTCGACAAGGGCCGGGCACGGATCCTGTTCGCGACCGTCTCCCGGCGGGGCGGGCGGTGGCGGATCTCGTTGAACGTCGAAGCCGCCGACCTGCACCCCGCCGCCCAGCATCCCGCCCGCGACGACGCCGGCCACATCGGGTGGGCGGGCGTGGATCGTGGCCTGCACGCACCCGTCGTGGCCGCCCTGGCCAACGGCGAGCAGATACTCCGCATCGACGAGGCACCCAAAGCACTGCGCGCAGCGCAACCCGTCACCCGACGGCTTCAGAAGTCCGTGTCCCGCAAGGCCAAGGGCTCCGCCAGCCGGCGGGCCGCCGTGCGCCGCCTCGCCCGTCATCACGAGCGGGTCCGTGCCCGCCGCCACCACTTCCTGCACCAAGTCTCGAACCTGCTGGTCAAAAACCCACGACCGGCTCGTCATCGAAGACCTCAACATCACCGGCATGCTCGCCAACCACCGGCTCGCTGCAGCCATCTCGGACGCGGCCTGGGGTGAGCTCGCCCGCCAGATCACCTACAAGCAGTCCTGGCGCGGCGGGCAAGTCCTGACCGCGGACCGGTGGTTCCCGTCGTCGAAGTCCTGCTCCAACTGCGAGGACGTCAACCAGACATTGACTCTCGCGGACCGCGTCTTCGGCTGCGAGCACTGCGGACACACCATCGACCGCGACCTGAACGCCGCGGTCAACCTCGCTACCTGGGGCGTCAAGCACTACTCCCAGGTCCTGGACCCCCAAGCACGAGGCCAGGTCACCAACGCCCACCGACGGGAAGGCTCTGGCCCGCGCACCCGCGCGGACGAAACCAGCCCGGACGACGTGGGAACCCTCACCGCCACCGCGGCATAGGGACGTCCGAGAAGGACGCTGCCGAACACCCCACCGAGGTTGTTCGACAGGCTTTAGGGACGCGGGTGTCACGAGAACGTCAACACAACCCGTGACGCTCTCGCGACGTCGCTCTCGCGACGATGCTGGCATGACGACCTTCCAGACCCCACCCCGGACCACGACAACGCCGACGATCAGGACGAGGCGCCCGACGTCGTCCCCCACCACGCGCCGGGTGCTCATCGTCACCCTGGGGCTCGTCGTCCTCGGGGTCGTGATCCTGGGCCTGCTCGCCCTGGTGCCGTCGCTGCGTGCCGGTGACCTGCCGGGCGCCGAGGGCCTGCCGGGCGTCGGCTCGGCCGACGAGGGCGCCGAGGACCGGTCCGTGCCGGACGACCCGCGGTTGCGGGACACCCAGGTCGACCCGTTCGACGACGACCACCCGGCGATCGCCGGGCTCGACCCGCAGGTGCGCGACGCGCTCCAGGAGGCCGCGCGGGACGCCGGCGCCCAGGGCATCGAACTGTTCTGGGTCACGTCCGGTCGGCGCACGGCCGCCTACCAGGAGGAGCTGTTCGACCGGGCGGTGGAGCGGTACGGCAGCGACGAGGAGGCGCGCCGGTTCGTCGCGTCCCCGGAGAGCTCGAGCCACGTCACGGGCGAGGCGGTCGACATCGGCCCGACCGACGCCGCCGACTGGATGGTCCGCAAGGGCGCCGCGTACGGCCTGTGCCAGACGTTCGCGAACGAGATGTGGCACTTCGAGCTGGCGACCGAGCCGGGCGGGACCTGCCCGCAGCCGCTCCCGGACGCCAACGGCTGAGCCGGCCCGGTCGGCGTCGTCAGCGGCGCAGTGCGGCGATCATCCGCCGCAGCGCGGCCTCCGCCAGGTCCGGGTCGCCGCCCTGGGCGATCCAGAGGGCAGCCTCGTTCATCGCGCCGCTGAGCAGTGCCCCTGCGGCGCCGGCGTCCACGGCGAGGTTGTCGAGCGCCGCCAGGCCCTCGGCGAGGAGCCGGACCGAGTTCTCGGCGTCGGCGCGCCGCCACGTGTCCCAGCCGACCACGGCCGGACCGTCCACCAGCACGATCCGCCGGATCCTCGGGTCGACTGCCGTGCGCAGGAACGCGACGCTGCCGTCCGCGAGCGCCTCCCACCCGTCCCCCGGTGCGGCCCGGGCGACGGCGTCCGCGATAGTCGCCTGGGCGTCGGCGAGCACCGCCTCGAACAGGCCTCGTTTGCTCGCGAAGTGGTGGTAGACGGCGCCGCGGGTCACTCCCGCGGTCTCGGCGACCTCGTCGATGCTCACGTCCGCGAACCCGCGGTCGGCGAACAGCTCGCGGGCGACCCCGCGCAGTCGCTTCTCCGTCTGCACGCTCTGCTCTCTGCTGGACCTCGGCACACCCCACCCCTTTACATACTGGCTGTATCTATACTAGCGTCGATGATACATACACACAGTATCTATTGGAGGAGGAGTCGTGATCACCAGCATCTACCCCGTCCTGATGACTGCCGACGTCGCGGCGAGCGCCCGGTACTTCGTCGACGTGTTCGGGTTCGAGAGCGTGTTCGACAGCGACTGGTGCGTCTCGCTGCGCCGAGACGCCTGGGAGCTCGCGCTCCTGGATGCCGAGCACACCACCATCCCCGCCGGGTACCGGACCCCCGCTGCCGGCGTCCTCCTCAACATCGAGGTCGAGGACGCCGACAGCGAGTACCGCCGGCTGAGCGCACGGGACGACACCGAGCTCGCGCTCGACATCCGCTCGGAGGAGTTCGGGCAGCGTCACTTCATCGTCGTCGCGCCCGGTGGGGTGCTGGTCGACGTCATCCAGCCCATCCCCTACACCGGCGCGTTCGCCGACCAGCCCTCCTGAACCGCCGGATCGCCTCACCCGCGCCCGCGGCTCAGGAGACGGCGGCGACGTCCAGGACCCACGTGACGCCGAACCGGTCGGTGAGCATCCCGTAGGCCGGCGCCCACGCGGACGGCGCCAGCGGAGCCACGACGGTCGCGCCCTCGACGAGCTTCTCCCAGTAGCCGGCGATCTCCGCGACGTCGTCGCCGCGCACGGACACGAAGAACGGGTCGTCGCCCCGGCTCCACGGCCGCGCCGCCGGCACGTCGTACGCCATGACCCGGAACCCGTTCCCGGCGGCGACCTGGCCCCACACGACGAGGTCGGCCTCGGGCGAGTCGGCCTGCCCCATGTCGCCGTAGGTCGCCACGACGAGGTCGCCGCCGAACACGGACCGGTAGAAGGACAACGCCTCCCGGGCGTCGCCACGGAAGTTCAGGTGCGGGGTGGTGGTCACGGTCATCGGAATGCTCCTTGAGTGAGGGACGAGACGTGCGCCCGGCGGGTGCCCGACGTCACGTGACGATGCTCGCGCCGGAAGCGGACAGGTAGCGCCCGCATCTCCTGACACGATGTGGTGCATGGCAGAGACCTCGGCCCGCACCCTCCTCCTGCTCTCCCTGCTCCAGGCCCGCCGGGACTGGTCGGGTCCCGCGCTCGCCGAGCGCCTGGGGGTCGACCCGCGCACCGTGCGCCGTGACGTCGAGCGTCTGCGGGAGCTGGGGTACCGGATCACGGCGTCCCGCGGGCCCGACGGCGGGTACCGCCTCGACGCGGGCGCCGAGCTGCCGCCCCTGCTGTTCGACGACGAGCAGGTCGTCGCCCTGACCGTCGCCCTGCAGACCCTGGCGGCGAGCGGGGTCGGCGCCGAGCTCGAGGAGGCGGCCGCACGCGCCCTGACCACACTGCGCCAGGTCATGCCGACACGGCTGCGCCACCGCGTCGACGCCGTCCAGGTGACGACCGTGCCGCCGGGCTCCGGCAGCGCGCCGCGGGTCGACGTCGAGGTGCTCCTCGCCGTGAGCGCCGCCGTCCGGGCGCGCGAGGTGCTCCGCCTCGACTACACCTCGCCGGGGGCGCGCGCGGAGCCCGACGCCGTCCCGCTCCGCCGCGTGGAGCCGCACCACGTCGTCGTCTCCGGCGGGCGGTGGTACCTCGTCGCGTGGGACCTGGACCGCGACGACTGGCGCACGTTCCGCGTCGACCGCCTCACCCCGCGCACGCCCACCGGACCGCGCTTCACCCCGCGGGCGCTGCCGGGTGGCGACGTGCGCAGCTTCGTCACGTCCAGGTTCCGCGGCGCGGACACCGCAGGCGCGTGGCCCTGCCTCGGCGAGGCCGTCCTCGCAGCACCCGCGACACGGGTGGCACCGTTCGTCGCCGACGGGGTCGTCGAGCACCTCGGTCCCGACCGCTGCCGCGTCGTCCTCGGCTCGTGGTCGTGGACGGCGCTCGCGGCCTCGATCGGCGTCCACGACGTCGACGTCGAGTCCGCCGCTCCGCCCGAGCTGGTCGACGCGTTCGCACGTCTCGCCCAGCGCTACCGGCACGCCGCGGACTCTTCGTCTGACGACGCGCCCGCCGCGCCAGGGGAAGATCGTGGCACACGACCGTCACGACAGGACGACCGACGAGGAGCACGCATGCCCCCGATCCACGACATCGAGGTCGTCGTCGTCGACGTCCTCGGGACGCTCGTCGACGAGCCTTCCGGGCTCCGCGCGGCGATACGGGAGGCGCTCCCCCGGGCCGACGACGCGTTCGTCGACACGTTGCTGGACGAGTGGCAACGCTACGTCGCCCTCCAGCAGCTGCGCATCGCGCAGGGGCACCGGGAGTACGCCAGCTCCGAGGTCGTCGACGACGAGGCCGCGCGGGACCTCGCAGCCCGCGCGGGCATCACCGTACCGGCGACCATCCGCCGGTTGGCCACCGCAGGTCAGCGGTTGCCACCGTGGCACGACTCCGTCGCGGGACTCGACCGGCTCGCGCAGCAGATGCCTGTCGTCGCGCTCTCCAACGCCTCGTCCGCCGCCCTCCTGCGTCTCAACGTCTACGCCGGCCTGCGGTGGCACGTCGCGGCGTCGGGCGAGACGACCCGCGTCTACAAGCCGGCACCGGAGATCTACCGGTACGCCGTCGACGTCGCGGGGTGCCCCGCCGAGCGGGTGCTCATGGTCGCCGCCCACGCCTGGGACCTGCGAGGAGCCCAGGCACAGGGCATGCGGACCGCCTACGTGCGGCGCCCGGTCGGCGACCCGCCGGCGAGCTCCGACGTCTTCGACGGACAGTTCGACGGCCTCGAGGACCTCGTCGCCGCACTGACCCCGCTGACCTGAAAGAAGAACTGGCTGACCTAGGACCCGGTCCTCACCGTCTCGTGCCGCTTCTGCCGGGCGAAGTGCGCGGGCAGCTCGGGGCCGTCCCACACCTGGATCGCGCGCCAGATCGACGCGGCGATCGGGACGGCCAGCACGGCGCCGCTGAGGCCGGCGAGCACGGTGCCCGCGGTCAGGGCGACGAGGATGACCAGGGGGTGCAGGCGGAGCGTGCGACCCATGACGACGGGCTGCAGCAGGTCGCCCTCGAGCTGGTTGACCCCGATGACGATCGCCAGCACGATGAGCGCCTCGATCGGTCCGAGCGCCACGAGGGCGACCAGCGTGGCGAGGATGCCGGCGAGCGTCGCACCGACGAGCGGGATGAAGGCCAGCAGGAACACGAGGACCGCGAGCGGGATGACCAGCGGGACCCCGACGATCGCCAGGCCGATACCGATGGCGACGGCGTCCACCACCGCGACGATCGCGGTACCGCGCACGTAGCCACCGAGCGTCTGGACGGTCGAGTCTCCGATCCGCTGGCCGCGCGCGTAGGACGTGCCCTCGAACGGACGCAGCAGGAACTCCCAGATCTGCGGCCCGTCCTTGAGAAAGAAGAACAGCACCACGATCATGATGACGAACCCGGCGACGAAGTCGACGGTCTGGGAGACGCCGGCCATCGCGCCGGCGCTGACGGCCTCGGACTGCAGGAGGCCGACGACGGAGTCGCGCACCGACTCCAGCTGCTCCTCGGTGATGTCGAACGGCAGGCCCTGGATGTAGGACTGGAGCTCGTCGAAGCCCTCGATCGCCTGGTCACGCAGCTCCGGCCACTGGCTCACGACGGCGGCGACGACCAGCCACACGACGCCCGTCAGCACGGCGACCAGGGCGACCAGCGAGATCACCGTCGCCAGCAGCGACGGGAACCCCTTGCGACGCAGGAAGCTCACGAGGGGCGAGATCGCCGCGGCGAGCACCAGCGCGATGAGCACGGGGATGACGATCAGCGTCAGCCGCGTCACCGCGAAGACCGCGACCGCGACGAGCGCGAGGATCGCGAGCACCTGCACCGACCGCGTCCCGACACGACCCACGCCGTCGGCCCAGAGCGCGGACACCCCGCTCGGCGGCGGAGCGCTCGGCGTGGGCTCCCGCTTCTCGGGTTCCCTCTCGGCGGCGCGCTGGCGTGCCCGCTCCTGCGATCGGCGCATGCCCAGTCCCATCGTGACTCCCTCGTGTCGCACGTGTAGTTGGCTACAGTGCCACTCCCCCAGGCCACCCGCTTGCTACGTGGGTCGCGTGGGCGCGTCGGATCGGTTCACGACGGTCGAGGGCTCGCAGTCCCGGTCGGTCACGTGCCCGCGCGGCACGCCGGGTCCCGTCGTCGGGAGAGGTCCGCCGTGCCGCGCAGGCGCCCCGCTCAGGCCGCGGAGCAGGGCCGTGCGGGGATCAGGAACACTTGCCGTGCCAGATCATGTAGTTGCCGTTCCCGTCCCAGATGACCCAGTCGTCCCCGCTGCACGCCCCGTACCACGCCGCCTGGCTCGCCCCGGCCGTCGCCGTCACCAGGCCTACCGAGACCAGCAAGGTCGCCGCGGCCCGCTTGAACACCGTGCGCTTCATCCTTCTCCTCCTGCTTCCGGCGAGCGGCGCCCGCCTGTCGTGGTGGTTCTCGACCTCCACCTCGGGGCGCGGCACCTACCGGCGTCGGCTCCCGTGGCTGCCGCCAGGTTGGCACCGGCGGGGCGCGCGCGTCCGCGCAGCGGAAGGTTCCCGAACGATCCCGAACGCCGCCCTAGGGTGGACGTGACCGTAGAGGATCTGCGCCGGGGGGCACTGTGACGAGCGACGAAGCGACGCTGCCCCACCTCGCGACGCTCGACGACGTCGCGGCACGGCTGCGCTCCTGGCGCATCGCCGCGGGATCGCCGTCGTACACCGACATCGCCCGCCGGGTCGGGGACCTGCGGGCCGGCCGTGGTGCTCCGGCGCACGCCCCGGGCCGGGTGACCGTCTACGACAGCTTCGCGTCGGGCCGCAAGCGGATCGACGTCGCCCTGGTCACCGACATCGCCGAGGTCCTCGGCGTGGACGGCGACGAGCTCGTGCGGTGGCGTGCGGCGTGCGCCCTCGCCCAGGACGGGCGCACGAAGAACGACGTCTTCGTCGTGCGGCGCGGCGTCCCGGACCGGCAGGAGCCGTTCGTCGGGCGGGCGGACGAGCTCGAGGTGTGCCTGCGCTCCACCCGACCGGTCGTCGTCGAGGGCATGGCAGGGACGGGCAAGTCGCACCTCGTGCGCCGCGCCGCGGCAGCGCTGCACGAGGCGGGCGACGTGAACGACGTCGTCGTGGTCGGGCTCTCCGGCTCTCAGGGAGACACCCCGTCGTGGGCGCCGGTCGCCGAGTCCGTGCTGCGCACGCTGCTCCCCGACGCGCCCGTCCCGCCCGGGCCCCACGAGCGGGCACGGCGCCTCGTGGACGTCCTGGCGGCGCGGCGCACGGCGCTGGTGCTCGACGACGTCACGGACCCGGACCAGGCGCTCCCGCTCCTGATGGCCCGCCCGCGCACCCCCGTGCTCCTCACGACCCGACGGACGCTCGGGCTGCCCGGCGTCGCGCTCGTCCCGATCGCACCGTGGACGTCCGGGGAGACCGCGCTGCTCCTGCGGCAGGTCGCCGGCGACACGCACGTCGACGCCGACCCGGCGGCCGCCCGCCGCCTCGAAGAGCTCGTGGGAGGGCTCCCCCTGGCGGTGTCCCTCGCCGCGACCCGGGTGCGCGACCGGCCCGACTGGTCGCTGGCCGACCACGTCGACGCGCTCGAGGCCAGGATCGCGGCGCACCACCTCGACGCGCCGGTCCAGTCGTCCGTCGCGCTCTCGTACGACGCCCTGGCCGCAGGCCCGCGCCGCGCGCTCCGCCTGCTCGCGGCCCAGCCATGCCTGGAGATCTCCACCGCCTCCGTACCGGTGCTCCTCGGCGTCAGCGCGAGCGCAGCGCGCGGCGACCTCGCCGCGCTCGCCCGCGCCGGGTGCCTCCTGCGCGGCCCCGCGCACGGTCGAGTCGTCCTGCACGCGCTCGTGCGGGCGTTCGCCGTCGCGCGTTCGTGGGAGGAGGATCCCCCGTCGTCGCGGGACGAGGCGAACGCACGTCTCGCCGACGACCTCGTGCGCCGCACCCACGACGCGGTGCAGCTCCTCTACCCCGGGTCCGTCCCGCCGACGAGCGGGCCGGGCGCGTTCGCGGACGCGTCGTCGGCGTCGTGCTGGCTCGACGAGGAGCTCGACACCCTGCTGCAGCTCGCGTTCGCCGGCGAACGCACCCGCCCCCAGGTGACGACGACCCTCTCGCGCGCGCTGAGCCGACACTTCGACGGCAAGGGCCGCTCGACGCTCGCCCTGGGACTGCACCAGGCGGCCGTCCGGGCGGCGCGCCTCACGGGTGACCCTGCCGCGGAGGCGTTCGCCGAGCTCGGGGTCGGGCAGTCGGCGGTCAGGCTGGGCCTCCCGCAGGCGACCGCGCACCTCCTGCGGGCGCAGGAGCTCGGCCGGCTCGCCGGGACGGCGCGGCCCGTGTACGCCGCGAGCAACGCCCTCGCGATCCTCGCCGCGAACAACGGCGACCTCCGGACCGCGCAGGCCCGGTTCCGCGAGGCGCTCGTCCTCGCGCGCGAGGACGGCATGACCGAGGCCATCCCTCTGCTCACGGACAACATCGCGGTGATCCTGCGTCGGCTCGGCGACCTCGACGGTGCGCTCGACCATCACCGCGAGGCGCTGGCGGACGCCCGGTCGCGCGACGACCTCGGCGCCGTCGCGACCTCCCTGACGAACATGAGCGAGGTGCTGCTCCTCACCGGTGACGTGGACGGCGCGGAGTCGGCCGCACGCGAGGGGCTCGACGTCTCCCACGCCCTCGGCGACACCACGATGCGCGGCTACGGCCTGGCGAACCTCGCGAACGCGCTAGCCCGACGCGGCCAGGTCGCGCATGCCGTCGAGCTGCAGCGCGAGGCCCTGGCATATGCGCGCACGCACGAGATCACGGCGCTCGAACCGGCGGCGCTCGTCAACCTCGGTGAGCACCTCGAGGACGCCGACCCCGATGCCGCCGCCCGGTCCTTCGACGAAGGCCTGCAGATCGCGACCCGCCTCGATCTCACCTTCGAGCGCGCCCGTGCCCTGCAGGGCCTCGCACGCGTGGCAGCCGCCGACGGCGACGCCGCCCGCGCCCGCGCGCTGCTCCGGGACGCGCTGGAGACGCTCGGGGAGGACTCCGACGGCCCCGAGGCGCGCAGCATCCGCACTGCTCTGTCGTCGCCGGCCGGTCAGTCGTCGGCCGGTCAGTCGTCGGCCGGTCAGTCGTCGCCGTCGAACAGCCCGCCGTCGAGCAGCCAGTTGTAGCGCAGCCGCAACGCACGCTCGGTGCTGGCCAGGATGGTTGCCACCACGAGCGCGATGTTGAGGGTCGCGGAGACCCGAGAACACCTAGTTGCTGGCAACCGGCCACCGCGCGGCCGCAATGGGCCTTCTATCGCAGTCGCTTTGTGCGGATCACGTCAGGTGCTCGAAGACCATCGTGGCCTGGATGCGGTCACCGCCGCCCATTCCCTTGCTTCCCGACGCCGCGGTTGTAATGGTGTGGAGCCGATAGCCGAGGGCGGCCTGGGCATTGATCACCTTTTCGAGCTCAGTGAGGTTGCCTGACCCTGTGCCCCACAGCTTCTCTTTGAGGATGACCTGGAGAACGACGTAGTTCATGCCGTTGGGTGCTGGCCGGGGTCGCGCGCCGGCCGAGGCTTCCGCCTGCAAGCGCTCGATCGCGCCGCCTAGCCCCGTGTGCGGAGACGCTGGCTGGACGCGGTCGGTCCAGTTTCGACCGTCCCACCACCTCGTAGTTCCCGATCCGTCGTCATACCAGCCTGCCGTTGCACCAGCCATGGGAATCTCGTCTCAGTTCATCGCTCGCAAGCCAACGTCCGCGAGGTCGCTCGCCGTCCGGCCTGAGCCTGCCACGTGTCCGACGACGATCGCCAGCGCCGCGACGACCGCCGAGTGAAGGCCCGCCAAGAACGGCCATCGCCACGAACTGAGAATGGGAGCGAACCCCTAGTCGTCGCCGTCGAACAGCCCGCCGTCGAGCAGCCAGTTGTAGCGCAGCCGCAACGCACGCTCGGTGCTGGCCAGGATGGTTGCCACCACGAGCGCGATGTTGAGGGTCGCGGAGAGATGGATCGGCGCAGTGAAGGTGCCGACGTTCTCGGCCACGGGCGGGATGTTCGAGATCTCCTCGACGAGCTGCGGGACACCGAGGACCAGCACGACGACGAGGATCACCACGGAGACCGCCCCGATGGCACGGCTCGCCGCCGGGTGGTTCTGCTCGAGGCGGGCGCGGCGGCCCTCGGCCGACGCCGGGTCCGGCGCGAGCTGCCACACGGTGCCGTCGTCGCGCACGTAGTGGCACCGCTTCAGCCCGTAGCCGCTGGTCTCGACCTCGACGGTCCCACCGGTGACCGGGAACGCGGCCGGCGTCTTCGAGGTCGCCTGGTGCACGCCGTCCCGATACAGCCGTGCCCGCACCTCCCCGTCGTCGCCGTCCCCCCAGACCTTGACGTCGACGGACCACGTCTCGGGACGGCCGTCCGCACCGGCGAGCCGCAGGTGGAACAACGCCCGGGAGAACGGCTGCCACCACCGGTACCGCGGTAGCGGATGCCCGTCTCCGGGCTTGACGCGCCGCGCGGCCCCTCGCCGCCGCCTGTTGGAGAACACCTCCGGCACGCTACCAAGCGGGGGCAGGGTGCTACCTCTCGACCCGGTAGCGCAGGAGCACGAGCCTCTCGTCGAACGTGCGCGTCTCGACGAGGCGCAGGTCGACGTGGCGCTCGCGGTGCGGGAAGTAGGGGGTGCCGCCGCCCACCAGCACCGGGCAGACCATCACGCGGTACTCGTCGATGAGGTCCAGCGCAGCCGCTTCCGCAGCGAGCGTCGCACCGCCGATCGCGATCTCGCCCTCCCCGGGATCAGCGCGCAGCCGCGCGACCTCCTCGGCCAGACCACCCGTGGCCAACCGGGTGTTGGAGGCCTCCACGGTCGACAACGACCTGGAGAAGACGACCTTCGGCAGAGCGTTCCACAGCGCGGTCCAGGTGCGTTCCGCCTCGCCGAGCGCCGGGTCCTGGTCGGCGGTCTCCCAGTACAGCATCGTCTCGTAGAGCCGACGCCCGAGCAGGTGGACCCCGACCCCGCGGAGCTCGTCCGTGAAGTGCTGGAAGACGTCGTCCCCGGGGCCGGTCCAGTCGATCCCGCCGTCGGGTCCGACGATGTAGCCGTCCGCCGAGACGCTCATCGAGTAGGTCACGTCACGCATCACGCTTCTCCTTCGGTCGGTTGCACGATGACCAGACCGGCCGCGGCGGCAGAACTCATCGGTCCCACGGGTCCGCTCGCCCTGCCGCGTGGCTGTCGACGGCGAGGCGCGCGGCGACTACGACGACGTGGTGCGCGTCCGCAATGCGTCCGGGCCGCACAGGAGCTGAGCGCCGCTCGCTGCCCGGCGGAGCCTCGTCGCGAGGCGCTCGAACGCCGCCGCGAGCTCGTCGCCCTCGATCACCTCGATGTCGACGTCGAGCTGGGTCAACCACAGCGCGAGACGGTCCGGGTCGTCGGCCCCCAGCTCGACGCGGCACGTGGACGCGTCGACCACCTCGACGTCGACCGGGATGAGGATCTTCGCGGTGATCTCGGCGGCGGGTGCCCGCACGAGCACGCGGGCACGGTACGTCCAGGACCCCTTGGTGACGCGCCGGACGACGTACTCGACGGCGCTGTCCTCCGGGAGCACGCGCGGCCGGAACCGCGCACCCGTCGGTGGGCGCGGAACCATGCGGTCGACACGGAAGACCCGCCAGTCGTCACGGTCGAGATCCCACGCGAGCAGGTAGCGGAGCGGCCCCCAGGTCACCAGCCGTTGGGGTTCGGTGTGACGATCCTCGGTACTGCCCCCGGGCTTCGTGTACCCGAACCGGAGCCGTTCGTGGCCGCGGATCGCGGCGGCGACCGCGCCGAGCACCGACAGATCGAGCGGCGGTCCGGCCCCCGGGACGGCACTCGTGGCCTCGCTCACCGCCTCCACGCGCCGACGCAGCCGCGAGGGCAGCACCTGCTCCAGCTTCGCGAGCGCGGTGAGCGACGTCTCCTCGACGCCGAACCCCTGGGTCGCGACCGCTCCCAGCCCGACGGCGACGGCGACGGCCTCGTCGTCGTCGAGCAGCAGCGGGGGCATCGCCGTCCCGGCCGCCAGCCGGTACCCGCCCCCGACGCCGGGGCGCGCGTCCACGGGATACCCGAGCGACCGCAGCTTGCCGACGTCGGCACGGACGGTCCTCGTGCTCACGTCGAGCCGGTCGGCAAGCTCGGAGCTCGTCCAGTCGCGCTTGAGCTGGAGCAACGACAGCAGCTCGAGCAGTCGGGCCGAGGTCTCCACCATGGTCTCGATCATTCCAGCAATTGCGGAAGCTAACCTGCCGCATGACCTGGGAACGTCGATGTCATGACCGAGAACACCGCACTCACACCGTTCCGCATCAACATTCCGCAGGCCGACGTCGACGACCTGCGCGACCGCCTCGCTCACACGCGCTGGCCGGACGCCGTGCCGGGCCGAGACGACCGGACCGACTTCAGCCGCGGCATCCCGCTGGTGTACCTGAAGGAACTTGCCGAGTACTGGCGCGACGGGTTCGACTGGCGTGCGCAGGAGGCGCAGCTCAACGAGCACGAACAGCTCACGACGGTCGTCGACGGCCAGAGGTTCCACGTCGTCCACGCGCGATCGGCGAACCCGGAAGCCACCCCGCTGATCCTGAGCCACGGCTGGCCGGGCTCGTTCGTCGAGTACCAGCGGCTCGTCCCGCTGCTGACCGACGACTTCCACGTGGTCATCCCGTCGCCGCCCGGCTTCGGGTTCTCCACCCCGTTGTCGGGGACCGGCTGGGAGCTGGCGCGCACCACGGACGCCTGGGCCGAGATCATGACGCGGCTCGGCTACGAACGGTTCGCGGCCCACGGCACCGACATCGGCTCGGGCACCACCAGCCGCCTCGCGGCGCTCTACCCGGAACGCGTCATCGGCACGCACGTCGGCTGCGACCCCCGGCTGCTCGGGCTGGTCGGCTCGGTGTTCCCCTACCCCGACGGCTTGTCCGACGACGAGATCGCCCAGATCGAGGCGGTGCGCGCCGAGGACGCTGCCGATCATGGGTACCTCTTGATGCAGAACCACCGTCCCGACACGATCGGCCCGGCGCTCACCGACTCACCGGTCGGTCAGCTCGCGTGGATCGCCGAGAAGTTCCGGAGCAGGGCCAGCGGGGACGACCGGACGCCGGACGAGTCGGTCGACCGTGACCAGCTCCTGGCGAACATCAGCCTGTACTGGTTCACCCGTAGCGGCGCGTCGAGCGCGCAGTTCTACTACGAGGCCGAGCACTCCGGACTCGGCGTGGTCATGGCCTCCGGGGTGCCGTCCGGATGGGCCGTGTTCGACACCCACCCGCTCGTTCGCCGCGCGATGGACCCGTGGAAGGCGATCGGCCACTGGAGCGAGTTCACCCAGGGCGGTCACTTCCCCGCGATGGAGGAGCCGGCACTGCTCGCGGACGACATCCGCACCTTCTTCTCGTCGCTCCACCTCGCGGCGGAGATCTGATCACCTGCGGCGCACCCTCGGACCTTCCGACGGGAGGTCCGAGGGCGGCCGGGAAGCGAAGACGTCGAGGCCGAGGGCTCTTGAGAGGTGGGCGCTGACCTTGCGGCCCCGCACGGAGTTGCCGGCGTCGTCGAGTCGCGGGGAGAAGGCTCCGACTGCCCCTTTGCCCGGCGAGACCATGACGATGCCGCCGGAGATGCCGCTCTTGGCCGGCGCTCCGACCTCGAACAGCCACTCCCCCGACCGCTCGTACATGCCCGTCGAGGCCAGGACGCTGACGGTGTCGCGCGCGATCGACGCGTCGACGACCTGTTCACCGGTGCGCGGGTTCACCCCTCCGCTCGCCAGCGTGGCGCCCATGACCGCGAGGTCGCGCGCGTCGACGAGCAGCGAGCACTGCTTGGTGTACACGTCGACGACCCCGAGCGCGTCACCGCTCAGCCGCCCGTGGCCTTCGAGGAGCAGGGCGAGGCCCTGGTTGCGCTGGTTCGACCGGGACTCCGAGCGGTACACCGCCTCGTCGATCTCCAGCTCACGACCGGCGAACCTCGACAGCCCGTGCAGGAGGAAGTCCCAGCGCTCCGCGCTCGAGTCTCCGGGCGCGAGTCCGGTCGCGGCGATCGCCCCGGCATTCACCATGGGGTTCATGGGGTGCCCCTCGTTGTGCTCGATCGCCAGGACCGAGTCGAACGGGACACCGGTGTTGTCGACTCCCACGCGTTCCAGCACGGCGTCGTGGCCGATCTCCTGGCAGACGAGGGCGTACGCGAAGGCCTTCGAGATCGACTGGATCGAGAACTGGTGCCGCGCGTCCCCACGGATGTGCTCAGCACCGTCGGAGTCCATCAGAGCGACGCCGAAGAGGTCAGGTTCCGCGTCGGCGAGCGCCGGGACACCCTCGATGACCGTGCCCTCGTCAAGGTCGCGGAACCGCTCGTAGGCCTCGTCGAGGACCGCTTCGACGACGTCGGGTCCGGGGAGGGATCCGGTCGAGACCGTGTTCTGGGTGTCGTGGCTCATCCTCAGCGACGGTACCGGTGGACCACGACGCCCGCGCGGGCCCGGCACCTCGGCTGTGCGCGGCGACCCCTCAGAAGAGCGGCCAGGGAACGGCCGGCATGACGCCGGCGGGCTGCGGGAAGCGTGGCGTTCGGAGCAACGCGTCGCAGCGTGCTGCGAGCGCGGCCACCTCGTCTTGCGTCAGCAGCCCGGTCAACCGGCGAGCCAGATCACCGTCGAGGTGTGGCCCGAGGTCTGCCCGGACCTGTGCGATGCCTGCCAGCTCGTCGGCGTCGAGGCTCGCACCGAGCCAGCCCCACAGCACCGTCCGCAGCTTCGGCTCGACATGGAAGGTCACACCGTGGTCGACGCCAAGACGCCGCCCGTCCGCCTGCGGCAGGACGTGCCCGCCCTTGCGGTCGGCGTTGTTCACGACGGCGTCGAACACCGCCATGCGACGCAGCGCCGCCGTGTCCTCGTGCACCAGGGTGACCGGCCGGTCGTCGCCGTCGAGACCCTCCAGCACCGCCCGCACGCCGTCCTCCGGCACCTCGTCGGTCGGCACGACGTCGACCGGCGACTGCGCCTGGTCGATCTCCTGCCAGAGCTGCACCATGCCGGGACCCATCGGTCCGTCGCGCAGCCACGTGCGCGGGACGATCCCCCACCCGAGCGACTCCGAGACGAGGTACGCGGCCACCTCCCGGCCGGCCAGGGTGCCGTCCGGGAAGTCCCACAGCGGGTTCTCCCCGGCCACCGGCTTGTACACGACGTCGACGTCGCCGATCCGGGCCCGGAACGTCGCGTTCGAGGCGACGCGGATGCGTCCGACGATCTCGAGGGATGCCTCGTCGAGATCGACGTGGGGCGACGTCACGCCTCGGGCAGCACGCACTCGTGCCCGTCGATGTCCATCGGCTGTCCGCAGCGGGGGCAGAGGGCACGGCCGGAGCGGACGACGACGCGGGTGCGCTGGGCGAACGCGCGCGCCGTCCCGACGGGCATCCGGACGAGCAGCACCTCGGCGGGCTCCGACTCGTCCTCCTCCTCGTCGGGCTCGCCCTCGACGAGCGGGAACGCCTCGACGACGACCTGTGCCGTGCGGGGGTCCCAGCTGAGCCGCATCGCCCCGGCGCGGAACTCTTCCTCGACCGGCTGGTCGAGGGGGTCGTCGTCGATCAGCTCGACGGGCACGTCGGCGGGGACGCTGTACGGGTTGTCCGGGTCCTGCATCAGCTCGTCGAGCAGCCGTTGGACGGTCTCGGCGAGGACGGCGGACTGCTCCTTCTCGAGGGCGACGCTGGCCGTCCGGGTGCCCGAACGCGCCTGCAGGTAGAACGTGCGTGATCCGGGCATCCCGACGGTCCCGACGACGACGCGGTCGGGCCAGTCGAACTCGTGCACGAGAGTGGGCATGTCCTCACTCTACGAGCGCTCGCGCGCTCCGTCAGCCAGGTGTGGGTCGCTCGTCGGACGCCCGCGGCTCGCTCGGGACGGGTTGTTCCGGACCGGCACCGCCCCCGACGGGCGCGTCCCCGACCGGCGCGGCCGTGCGCAACCACGAGAGATCACCGGAGTCGGTGTTGGTGGCCACCACCTCCGGTCGGTGCGCGCCGTACCGCACGATCGAGATCGACGCCGGACCGACGACGATGCGCTGGAACAGGTCCAGGTGCATCCCCAGCGCGTCGGCAAGCACGGACTTGATGACGTCGCCGTGCGAGACCGCCGCCCAGACCGCGTCGGCGCCGTACCGCGCCTCGACCTCCGCGTCGTGCCGCCGGATCGCGGCGACGCTTCGAGCCTGCATCTCCGCGAGCGACTCGCCGCCCGGAAACACGGCGGCCGACGGCTGCGTCTGCACGACCGACCACAGCGGCTCCGCAGCCAAGTCCTTCAGTACGCGCCCCTGCCACTGCCCGTAGTCGCACTCGGTGATGCCGTGCTCGGTCGCCTGCTCCGGCGCACCCGCCTGGTGCTCGAGCAGGCTGCGGGCGGTCTGCCGGCACCGTTCCAACGGGCTGGTGACCACGCGGGACAGCGGAACGCCGGCGACGCGTTCGGCGGCCCGGAGCGCCTGGTCACGCCCGGCGGCGTCCAGCCGGACTCCACCCGCGCGACCGGCGAGGATCCCTCGAGCGTTCGCGGTGGTGCGGCCATGGCGGACAAGGAGGATCGTGGGCATGCCCCGAGCGTAAGGCCCTTCACGCCCAGTCTGCGGTCGCCGTAGCGCGGGTCGATCGACTCAGGGACGCCGCCACTACGTCTCGCCTGCAACGCCAGAATCGACAAGAGAGCTACCCCTTCGGATCGCAGGCCCGGATCGCAACGGTTGATTTGGTGACTATCAAACGCGACGACTAGGGCGTGTTTCGGAAGTGGCGTGTGACCTGCGGGTTCGGCATGCTGCGGGCCTGTGGTGGATGTTGCGGGTCGGCATGATCTGAGCGATGAGGCGAGGGCGGTGCTGGAGCCGCTGTTGCCGGTCAAGGCGCGTGGGCGTCGGGCGAGGTTCCTGCGTAGGCAGATCGACGGGATCCGGTTCCGGGTGCGGGTCGGGTGTCCGTGGCGCGATGTTCTTGCTGATCGGTACGGGCCGTGGGGCAGCGTCTACCGTCGGTTCGGGACTGGCAGCGCGACGGGACCTGGCAGCGGGTCGTGGATCGGTTGCGCACGATCTCGGACGAGGCCGGTCTGATCGGGTGGGATCTGAACGTCGACTCCACGATCGCGCGGGTTCACCAGCATGCCGCGGGTGCACGCCGTGATCCGCAGGCGCAGGCCGAGCCGCCCGGCGACGAGCCGGGCGATCATGGGCTGGGCCGGGCCCGGCGCGGGTGGACCACGAAGATCCACGCTGCCGCGGAGCAGGGGCAGAAGCTGATGGGCATGGTCGTCACGGCCGGGCACCGCGGTGATAGCCCGCAATTCGGTCCCGTTCTCGCCATGGTCAAGGTCCACCGCCCGGGCAGGCAGGGTGGGCGCCCGCGCACCCGCCCGGACCAGGTGCTCGCCGATCGTGGCTAAACCTCGGCCGGTAACCGTGCCCTGCTGCGCCGGCGTGGGATCGCCGCGACGATCCCGGAGAAGGTCGACCAGCAAGCAGGCCGCAAGGCCCGCGGCTCAGCCGGCGGGCGGCCGCCGAAGGTCGACTTCACCGACTACAAGAAGCGCTCCGCGGTGGAGTGCATGTTCAACCGGCTCAAGCGGTGGCGGGCGGTAGCCACGAGGTTCGACAAGCTCCAGCTGCGCTACCAGACCACCATCACCGTGGCCGCGATCGACGACTGGGTCGCCGCGATCGTGAAGGCAGCCTGACTGCTGGCATCTTGACACGCATGGACTTCTACGCCGTCGCCGAGGGAGGCGACCACGTCGACCAGCCCAGCCAAAACGACCTGATCGACCTGATCGACCTGATCGACCTGATCGACGCCCTGGACACCGGCGCCAACACGTTCCCCGTCGGCGACGAGCTCGACTGGTCCATCGCGGTCTCCAAGAATATCAGTGCGTTCGGCGGATTCGAGATCGACCGCACCGACCCCGCGACCAGCGAGCAGACGATCACCACCGCCGCAGACCCCTGCACGATCGCCGACGACATCCTGGCCTGGATCAACCAGCGCTGGCTCAATCCGAACACACCCTAGCGGCGTTCAGCATCCTCGACCGCCTGGTTGACTCCATAGACACCGAGTTCGACCAGACGATCGAGAATGTCGAGCAGCGCCGATACGCGCACCTTGTCGCGGGTCTGTGCCAGACCTCGAACGATCAGGTCCGAGATGTAATGCGCGTCGCCAGCTGCCCCGGTCCGGATGTCCGCAACGTCGCTGCCGTAGATGTCGAGGAAGCGGTGCGCGGCGAGATCAGCCAGGTCGTCGACCTTGTCGGGGGCCTCTTGCAAAGCAATCAGCAATTGCGGGGTCGCGTGGACGAAGCTCGGCGATGCGATCAGGTCCGAAAGGAAACTGGCGAATGAACGCAGGCTCTTCCCTCTGAGGTGGATTGCGAGCTCACCCACTGCCTTGCGGACTTCGTCGTCATCATCGCGCATGAGTTGGCGCAACGCGGCGAAGACGAGTTCTGAGTTGGCGGCGAGAGCCACCCTAGCGCTGCAAACGGTAGCCGCGCCTGTCCGAACCTCGATGCCACCTGCGAGTGCTCGTTCCATCAGCTGCGGACGCTCCCACTGAAGCGCCGCGAACGCGGCCATGCTGCCGCCCGCATGCCTTACCTCCCGGTCCGCTGACTCGAGCATCCGGTTGATCACCGGGTCGATTCGTTCCGGGTCGACATTCCCGATGTACATCATCAGCTTGACGACAAGGTTGGAGGCAAGCAGGACGTCGTCAGCATCGATGAGGCATTCGAACGCCTCGTACGCCGTAGGCCGTGCATGTCGAAGGCAGGCAGCGATCGTGTGGGCGACACAGGTCCGGACGCTGAGGACCGGATCACTGGCGAGCACTACCAGGTGAGGACGAACCGCCGCGGTGCGCTCGCCATCCGCGTCATGAAGTAGGAGGTCACCAAGCGCCTCGGCAAGGCTCCCTCGTGCAGTGTTTATGCCGTTCTGGCGCAGGTCACGACCGGGACGGTCGTCACCGTGGCCCGTAAAGACTGGTGAGTTGTCCTTCGGGTCTGGCGCATGCAGGGCACGCTCCCGGACTATTTCGACGATGTCAAGAGGTGTGTCATCGAGGACACCTCGCACCGACCACCCGAGCCAGCGATCGCACTCAGTCAGCCCCAAGCTCATGATGTGCCGGATGGCATCAAACACCGCTGGCAGTGCGCTGGTCGGGATAGTGGCCTCGCCGAAGCCCCACAGGATGGCACCGAGATAGGCCGTGTTCGTCATTGCAGTCATCTGCATAACTAGGCCGGCAAACCGTAGCGGATCCTCGGCGGTGCGCTTCCTAAGCATCTGCGAGAGTTCGCGGGCACCACCGGCCGATGTGTCCCAATCGCGGTCGTCAGTGTCGTGTTTGGCCATTGCTCGAAGCCATTGCTTGTTAGACATCCTGGCGGTCGCCGTGTCGCTGATCGGAGAGCTGACCGTATAGGTGATGATGCCGGTCGGTGGCGGAGGAACATCCATTCCGAATTTCCTCTGGTACTCAGCAAGTCGCCGTGTGCCCGCCGGGCTAAGCCGGTCGTGCTCGAGTGCGGACAAGAACTTGAAAGCAGTGTAGCCGAACGAGCGGAAACGTTCGCATGAGTTGCGAAGGTCTCGAAATTTGTCCTCAAGGCGGGAGTGGACCTCGTCGGAGACAAGCGGCGCGACAGCCTGGACAACTTCTCTAGATAGCCAATGGCCATCTGAGAGACAACCACTTTCAAGACGGCTGTCACCTTCGAGGATCAACTCCGCTGCCCAATCGGTGAAGTGTCCTGCACCGGCGATGAGCGCGCGAAACAGCAAGGCTTGAGCGGAGTCGTACTCGCTTGCAGCGAGAGTCCGAAGCAGCGCCTCGGTCGACGCTGGAGTAGTCAACACCCAACTTGCGAGTGCATCCGCCGCACCGTTGTAGAGTGCGTCATCAACGTTGTCAAAACCTGCCTCCGATCGCAGCCGGAGGCTGAAGTGCTGGTCGTAGAGCAGGCCGTCGTGGCGCCGCTCTAGGGAAGTCGCCTGCATAACGGCGAGCAGATGTGGCACTACGGTTTCAGCAAATACCCGAGGCTCCAACTCGCTCGACACTTTAATGAGAGCTGCTGCACCATAATCGCGCAGACCGAGAATGCCGACTTTACCTTTTTCGTCCGTAACGAGCGCCGACGGGCTTTCGATGAAGCATGCACTCAGCAATTCAATCGCCCAAAGCGGCCTATGTTCAGCGAACTTGTGGGTCGACAGCCACAGGTTTCGATCCCCCGGGTCGAAGTCTCCCGATCGTACCGCATTCAGTAGAAGGTTGAATATGGGCCGGCTCTTGTGCATGTCAGCACGCTGCGTGAGCCTTCGCACCCACATCAGGTATTCTGGGGCCCCCCGTCTCGCTGTAAGAACTTCCGACACCACTGCGTCACGTTCAACTCCGGCGCTTGCCAGCCAGGTGACGCCTCGTTCGCGCAGCGTCTGATCGGTGCTGTCGAGCCATGTCTCGATGAGTCCGCTGTCGTGAAGCACGTCGAACCAACTGGGGCGGGCAATCTGTTGCCACAGACGACTGGCCAGCGTGGTGTCGAGCTCGCTGATTCGAAGAACGAGGCCGAGATCTTCGTCCGTCGGTGCCTTCACGGTGGCGAAAACGATCATGACCGTCTCTTTGATGTGGAAACGGATTGCTGGCTCGCTCAGAACCGCCTCGACTTCAGTGCGGAAACGCGCTGGATCACGCTCACGTAGCAGTTCAAGAATCTGACGCACCTGCGCCCGTCGGAACAGCTCTTGCTCGTGTGCACAGAGAAATTCTGCCATTGACTGACGCCGCGACAGCCACTGGCGCGCGAAGGTGTAATCGAAGAAGGTTTCATGGAAGAAAGAAACCCGGTCGCCGTCGATAGCCAGGACCTGCTCAGACGCCAGTACATGAGCGTCACTAATGTAGTCGTCGGGGTCGAGAATTTCGATGGCGACCGAAAGCGCCTGCTGATCGCTTGCGGCGTTCGCAACGCGCGCCAGCACGTCATTAAAACGAACCTCTGGGCGGTAGTCTTTGATAGTCTGGCGCTTGCGCTGCCAGAAAGCCTCGAATAGCGACCCACGTGAGGTAAAGCTGAGCGCTCCCTGTTGCCTCGCGACGGTTTCGAAAAGCACGAGGTTTAGCGGCGACTTCAGCAGTTCCCGTTGCGACGACGTGAGCGCCGTGGCGTCGAGACCCATCGCCTCTACGGCCGCAGTGACGGCCTCATCGGGCAGCGACTTGACGGTAAGTCGCTCAACGTCGGTCCGAGCATCGAGCTTGCGAATGCGGTGATCGTTCTCTACATCGAAGAGGCGGCACGCCAGAATGACCCGTACGCCTTCGACCGCCATAGCTTCATCGATCAAATCCTCAATCACGTCGTAGCGTTCCGAAAGTCGTCCCGACGCGAGTGACACAGCGTCGAGCTGATCGATGATCAGGAAAGCGCCGCGGCCATCGGCTGCCATCCGCAGTGAGGCAACCGGGGAACTAGTCAAACCGAGCTGCGATCCCAACTCGGCTGTCGAGTTATACGCCCCGCGACGGTCGAGACGGAAGGCGAGAACTTCGGCGCCTTTCGACTCCAGGCCACTCGCGGCCTGATAGACGACCGAGCTCTTGCCGCCGCCGCCGGTGCCGACCACCAGCGCCAAGCGCGTCTTGCTCATAAGTTCGATGAGTTCAGCGGACTCTGTGCGCGGGATAACCGGTCTAAGCAACTCCCGCTCCACGGTACGTCGCCAACTTGTGGTTGTGGATCGTACCTCATCATGAGCGGTTCGTTTCGCTGTTGCGTGGCGGGCGCAAATTCCGTGGCGAGCCAGCCCCTCAAGCAATTCGCGCCTCGTCAGTCGCCGGCGGAGGCTATCCAGCAGCACCGCCCCGACCGCTACGGGTTGCAGCGACTCTGCGGCCCCCTCCAGCACCGTCGCGGCGAGCATGGCGTTCGTCCTAGCGAGTTGTTGTTCGTCACCGATCTCGAACCACATGCCACGAAGCACTCGCCAAGCATCCTCCGCATCGCCGAAGATCTCGCTAGCTGAAAGCTCATCGAATACTGGGCTCAACTGTTTGGTTAGCTGGCGAGTCATGAATTGCTGAACATCGGTGGACTGCCGAGCCCACTCGCTAAGCACGCGTAGCGACCCGCACGGGGTCATTGAGCTGAAGTGATACTCGCGGCCGGCCGTGACGTGCCGCGCTGCAGCCGCGAAGATGCCGCGACTGCGCAGTGCTGCAATCGTCCAATGATCGTTGATGCTGTGCTGGCGCTTGACCTGCGTGACGGCGACGGAGCCGTTCTCGTCAACGAAGGTGAACTCAGAACCATCGGCCAGATCTGGATCGAGGTCTTCGAGGGTGATGGCGCACCGCTCGTCTTGGATGCACCGCAAGGCATGGTGCACGGCCCAGGACAACTCGTACTTGTTTCCCAGCTTGTCGGCGACCCCGCCGCCAGCGCTACTCTTGCGCAGCGCCGTCGTATGCGCTTGCTCAGCATCCTCCATTGGCACCATGGTGTGACGCCGCCCCTTCTGCAGCCTGCTCGTCCGAACTGATCACGCGATCGCCAGCTACCCCGAACCAGACGGAGCTCACAGGTGCGGTTGTCATCGCGCGTGTCTCAGCGGGCGACAGCACTCTACCCCTGGCCAGGTTCGGATGACCTGTGGCGATCCGTATTGAACCGCCCTGGCGTTCTTGGGGGTTCGCGAACTTCTTCGGGACGGAGCCCGAGCCCGAGCACAAGTGGAACGGCGTTCATCGAGGCCAACCGGCACGAGGTCATCGAGGGCAGAAAGCTCGGGTCAAGTCCATCTGCGCCGCCTTGTCCGGGCGGAACTACTGGTGGTTCCGAGTTCCCAATACGCCGTCAGGACGCACCGACCGTCGGCCCGTGCGCTACTTGATGCCATGGTTCGGCCGGTGGTCCGGGCACCGTGGGTGGAGAACTACCCGGGTCTACGGGGCATGGAAACCGTGGAAGGCCGCCCGCCGGATCTGCTGGGACATCGGAGCCTGACCCACTTTCCCGGACGCCTGGTCTGAGGCGTTGATCGCCACAGACCAGGTGTGCGGGATACCGGGTCAGGCTCCTCCCTGCTACTCGTCCACGACCTCAACATCCGTATCATCAACGCCGCCACCGGAGAGATCCTGCGATAGCTCACCCTCAACCCCCCTCGGGACGACCAACCCACCGGCCACCCACACCGACCCGACCAGCAGAAATCCGGACCTACAGAACGGGGGGTTGGCGGTCCTCGATGTCCTGAGACATCACACGGTCGGGCTGACAGTGCCCTGGCTCAGCACATCCCGGACAGGTGTCCCACGACATCCCGGACACCATGTCTCACGACATCAGCATCACTATCGGGTCGCGATGATCGATCATGACCAAGGCTAGGCTGGTAGGCGCTCCCACACCTCACCCGCCGCGACCCTGGCACCCGTGGTCGAGTTCGTCCTGACTCACCACCACGACACAACCTTGTCGCGCACCAAAACCCACTCAGGCACCCCAGACCTTCTCGCGAAGGCATGCCCGTGCGCGGTCGCGCTGGGTGCGAGGCAGGGTTGCGGCTGCGACGACGAAGTTCCCGACGACGACGAAGTTCCCGACGATGTGGGAAGTCACGCTGCGAGCTACGGCCTTCGCGGTCGCTCCCGCGCCCCAGTTTCCGTCCTTGAGCTCTTCGGCTCGCACGATCACCGGGCTCGTCCACGGGATGTCGCGGTCAACCGGTCGAGCAGCGGTTCGCGCGTTGCTGGGCGCATTGCCGCCAGGACCGTCTGCACTCCCCGGCGCTGGTGCCGGAGTCCGGCTGAGCCGGCGGCCTGCACCGTGTTCTCACGACACGGTCACGTCCCGTCGCCTTGCGACCCCTCCCCCCGCTCCTGCAGCTCCTCCACCTGTTCTCGCGCTACCTGCACGGCTCGCCCGAGCACGTCGAGCTGTGCCGGGTTGTACAGCTCGTGGATGGCCTCGAGCATCGTCTCCGACGTGACGTATCGGCTCTTGGACAGGTGAGCCGCCGGATCATTCAGCCACGGATAGTCGAGGAGGTTCCGCGCCAGACTCTTGGCGAGCCGTGCGACGAGCGGTCGCTGGGTCTCTTCATCGGCATCGGGCGGCAGTCGGTCGAGATCGGCGGCCACGTCCACGGTGTCCTCGGCGATCTTCTGGATGTCTGCGAGCGCTGCCTCGTCGTACAGCTGCGTGTAGATGTGGACGACGGAGGTGTCGGTCGCGGACATCCGGCCTGCCACCGACTCGAACCCGGCCGGCGTGTCGGGCGGGACCTCCTCGTGCAGGATGGCGGCGACGTCGGCTCGAGCCTTCGTCAGCCTGCGGATGCTCTCCTGGAGCTCGGCGTCGAGCTCGCGCAGCATCTGCGGTGTGTCGTCGCTGCCCGCCTGCACGTCACGGATCTGGGACAGGGGCACTCCGAGGTCGGCGAGGCGCCGGATGCGCAGAAGGCTCACGAGATGGTGCACCTCGTACTGCTTGTATCCGTTGTCCTCGCGCTCCGGCTCCTCGAGCAGACCGATCCGGTGGTAGTGACGGATCGTGTTCACCGTCGTCCCGGCTCGTTCGGCGAGCTCGCGCGTGCTCCATGCCACGGACGTCTCCTTCGTGATTCTGCGGGTGCGGAGGGCCGGCCGTCGCCTCCGCACCCGCGGTGATCACTGGGCGAGGAAGGTCTTCAGGGCGTTGTTGACCTCGTCGGCGTGGGTCCAGAGCAGGCCGTGGGGGGCGCCCTCGATCTCGACGTAGTCGGCGTCCGGGACGGCCTTGTGGAAGCGGCGCGCGGTGGCGTCGATGGGGAGGATGTTGTCCTTCGTGCCGTGCAGGATCAGGGTGGGCTTGCCGGCGGCGCGCACGGCCTCCACGTCACTGCGGAAGTCCTCGATCCAGCTCGACACCACGGCGTAGGCCGCGACCGGGGCGCTGGTGACCGAGAGGTTCCAGTTCGCGTCGACGACCTGCTGGCTGACGCGACTGCCGAGGTTCTCGTCGAGGTTGTAGAAGTTCTGGTAGAAGTCGGTGAACCACGCGTACCGGTCGGTCTTCGCGGCGGCCTCGATCCCGTCGAACACGTCCTGCGGAACACCCTCGGGGTTGTCGTCACGCTGCACCAGGAACGGCTCCAGCGAGGCGAGGAAGGCCAGCTTCGCGACCCGCTCGTGCCCGTGGTTGGCGACGTACCGGGCGAGCTCGCCCGTACCCATCGAGAAGCCGACCAGGACCACGTCCCGCAGATCGAGGTTCTCCAGCACGGCGCTCAGATCGGCAGCGAAGGTGTCGTAGTCGTATCCCGCACCGACCTTCGACGACTGACCGAAACCACGACGGTCGTACGTGATCACCCGGTACCCCGCCGCCAACAGCTCCCGCGTCTGCTTCTCCCAGCTGTGCCCGTTCAACGGATACCCATGGATCAGCACGACCGGCTGCCCCGACCCGTGATCCTCGTAGTACAGCTCGATCGACGTGCTGTTCTCGGTCCCGACAGTGATGTAGCCCATGGTCCTGGTCCTCTCCGCTCCGGCCTGCGGGGTGCCTGCCGCTGGGATCAGCAGACACCGTGTGGTCGCAACAGGGTCAAGGACGTCTCGTCTCCTCAGGCTTTCCGCAGATCGTCGGAACCACCGAACCGGCGTCCGCGGAACCAGTCATAATCGCTGTGCAAGGCACACAGTTCGGCAAAGACCGTTCCGCGAGGAGAAGGAGACCGCCGTTGCTTCTAGGTCGGCACGGCGAGTGCCACCGGGTCGAGCAGCTGCTGAGCGAGGCGAAGGTCGGGCACAGCGGGGCGCTCGTGGTGCGCGGCGAGGCCGGCATCGGCAAGACGGCGCTCCTGGAACACCTGCGCACCAGGGCCGGCGATCTCGGGTTCCGCACCGAGACGTCAACCGGTGCCGAGGCCGAGACGCAGTTCGCCTACGCGGGGTTGCACCAGCTGTGCGCTCCGCTGCTCGACCACCTGCCCGCGCTGCCCGAGCCTCAGCAGCTGGCGCTCCGCGTCGCGCTGGGCCGCGACGCCGGCGCGGCACCGGACAGGTTCCTCGTGGGCCTGGCGACCCTCGGGCTGCTCTCCGAGGCGGCCGAGAAGAACGGTCTGCTGTGTCTCGTCGACGACGCCCAGTGGCTCGACCAGGCCTCGACCGAGGTGCTCGCCTTCGTCGCGCGCCGGATCGGGGCCGAACGGCTGGCGATGGTGTTCGGCATCCGCGACGACGGGACCGGAGGCAGGGCGTTCACCGGCCTCCCGGAGCTGCGCCTGAGCGGGCTCGGCGACGCGGATGCCCGTTCGCTGCTGGACTCCGCCGTCCCGGTGCCCCTCGACGAGGACGTGCGGGACCGGATCATCGCGGAAGCCCGCGGCAACCCGCTCGCCCTGCTGGAGCTTCCCTCCCACACCTCGCCGGTCCGACTCGCGGGCGGGTTCCAGCAGCCCGATCTCTCCGACGTCTCCAGCCGCGTGCAGACGGAGTTCCAGAACCGGGCGGACGGGCTCCCCGACGAGAGCCGGATGCTGCTGCTCGTCGCCGCCGCCGAGCCGACCGGAGACCCCACCCTGCTCTGGCGTGCCGCCGCCCATGCCGGCATCGCTCCCGAGTCGGCGGCGCCCGCCGAGTCGGCCGGCTTGATCGAGATCGGCACCCGGGTGCGCTTCCGGCATCCCCTCGCGCGGTCAGCGGTCTACCGTGCCGCGGAGCAGCCCGACCGTCGCCGCGCCCACGCGGCGCTGGCGGCGGTCACCGATCCGGCGTCCGAACCCGATCGCCGGGCCTGGCACGCGGCCCAGGCCACGTCCGGGTTCGACGAGCAGGTCGCCGCCGAGCTGGAACGATCGGCCACCCGAGCCAGAGCACGCGGAGGGTACGCCGCCGCGGCAGCGTTCCTGCTGCGAGCGACGCAGCTGACGCCGAACCTGAGCGAACGAGCAGGGCGCGCACTCGAGGCCGCGCACGCCGTGCACGAGGCAGGTGCGTCAGACACGGCGCTCGACCTGCTCGCGACGGCTGAGACCGGCCCCCTCGACGACTTCCAGCGCGCACGCCTGGCCCTTCTACGCGCGCAGATCTCCTTCCACCTGACCCGGCACCCCGACGTTCCGCAGATGCTCCTGGCCGCCGCCGACGACATGGCCCCGTTCGATGCGGACCTCGCCCACGAGACGCATCTCCACGCACTCGACGCTGCGCTCGTCATCTGCGGCCCGACGACGCACGACGTCGCCAGGGCGGCGCTCGCGGACACCTCGCTCGAGCGAGCCGTCCGGCCGGTCGACCGACTGCTGGTCTCTCTCTCGACGACGATGATCCGGGGCTTCGCCGAGGGCGTTCCCCCGCTGCGAGACGCACTGCAGTCGCTGTGCGACGCCGCCCCGGTCACCGCGCAGGGCGACCAGTACCGGTCATGGTTCTGGCTCGCAGCGCGCAGCGCCGTCGGCATCCTGGACGACGACCTCGCCCACCGGCTCGCCGAGACCAACGTCCGATCGGCGCGCGAGGCCGGCGCGCTCACCGGACTCGCCAGTGCGCTCAACTTCCACGCCAACGTCCTGGCGCTCGCAGGGGAGCTCACTCGTGCCGGTGAGATGGCCGGGCAGTCGATCGCGATCCTGGAGTCCACCGGCGGGGTGCCGATGCGCCACGCCGAGACCATCGTCTCGGCGTGGCGGGGCGACGCCGCCACGGTGGCCAGGCTGCACGAGCTCACGCTGCGGAACCCGGGCAACCCACCGGACGGAGCCGAGGTCGGCCTCGCCGCCTACGCGATGGCCGTGCTGCACAACGCCCTCGGCGAGTACGACAAGGCGCAGCGGGCCGCCACGATCACGTGCGCGTGCGTCGCGCTGTCGCTGAGCAGCGTCGGGCTTGCCGAGCTGATCGAGGCGGCGACCCGCGCCGGCGATCCGCAGAGCGCCGCTCGGGCTCTCGACGAGCTGAGAGATCGGGCGGACGAGTGCGACACGCCGTGGGCTCGCGGCGTGGAGGCGCGATCTCGGGCGCTGACGATCGACGGGCCGTCGGCCGAGCCGCACTATCGCGCCGCGATCGAGCATCTCGAGGCCACCCGGATGACCGGCGAGGCAGCGCGGGCCCACCTCGTCTACGGGGAATGGCTGCGCCGCGAGGGCCGCCGCCAGCAGGCCCGAGAAGAGCTGCGGATCGCGCACGACCTCCTCTCGCGCATCGGCGCGCACGCGTTCGCCGCACGGGCGGCGAACGAGCTGCGCGCGACGGGTGAGCACCCACGCAAGCGCACGGCGCAGTCGACCGACGACCTGACGGCTCAAGAGCTGCAGGTCGCGAGGCACGTGGCCACCGGCGCCAGCTCCCGCGAGGTGGGTGCGCAGCTGTTCCTGAGCCCGCGCACGATCGAGGCACACCTCCGCAGCATCTACCGCAAGCTCGGGATCACGTCCCGTCGCGAGCTGAGGGAGATCCCGCTGCCCTGACGGCCCGGGGGTCTTGACTCCGTTCCGAGAACCGGGTGTGCACTGGTGCCATGAGGCAGCGTACGTTCGACGACGGAGCCGTGGCCGTCCAGCGGGTCGAGAACGGCGCCATCGCGGTCGCCATCGTCATCGCCGTCGTCGCCATGGGACAGTCGTGGTGGTGGTTGGTCGCGGCCTTCCTCGTCTTCGACCTCTCCGCCGTCGGGTACGTGAGCGGCCCACGCCTGGGGGCGCTGCTCTACAACGCCGTGCACAGCTACACCGGGCCGGCGATCCTGATGGTGGGGTATGCCGGCTTCGCCCTCGGGGGACAGGATCTCCCCTGGCTCGCCGTGGTCGCCGCCTGCTGGGGGTTCCATGTCGCCGTCGACCGAGCGCTCGGCTACGGACTCAAGCTGGACGACTTCGCGCACACCCACCTCGGTCGGATCGGGCGGGGCTCGCGGTAGGTCAGCCCACGAGCGCAAGATCCCGTGGCTGAGGATCGTCGTCCGGCGCATCGGATCCCACCTGCAGCAGGTCGTGGGCGAGTCGGCTCGCACGGCCGAGCACGTCCAGCTGTGCCGGGTTGTACAGCTCGGCGACCGCCTCCGACATCGTCTGCTGTGCGACGCGTTCGCTGCGGGACAGGTGCTCGGACGGATTCAGGAGCCAGGGGTACTCGACCAGGTTGCGCGCGAGGATCGGCGCGAGAAGCCGCACGAGGCGTTCACGGCTCGCATCGTCGGCGTCCGGGGCGAGAGCGTCGATCTGCGCGCCGACGCCGTCGGCTGTCACGTCGACCTCCACCATGCGGCGCACGTCAGCCATCGCCTGCGCGTCGAAGAGCTGTGCGGAGATGTGCAGGATCGAATGGTCCGCCTCCGACAGCCGGGACGCCACCGGCTCGAACCCGGCCGGCGTGTCGGCGGGTGCGTCCTCGCGCAGGATCGCGGCGATGTCGGCTCGCGCCTGCTGAATCCGCTCGATACCCGCCACCAGCTCGGCATCCAGCTCCCGAAGCATCTCCTGACCGCCACCGGCGTTGATGTCGCCGATCTGCGCGAGCGGGAGACCCAGCTCGACGAGTCGCCGGACCCGGAGCAGCTGCACAAGATGCCGCACCTCGTACTTCTTGTAGCCGTTGACCCCACGCTCGGGCTCGTCGAGCAGCCCGAGACGGTGGTAGTGACGAACCGTGTTCACGGTCGTGGACGCCAGGTCCGCGATCTCGCTCGTGCTCCAGGCCATCGTCTCCTCCTCCGTGTCAGGCCCGTCGTGGGGATGCACCCGCGACCTGGAGGCTGATGATCAGGCACCCCAGCGCGGCGGCGACGCTGACGCCCCCGTCCGGTGGCGCCTGACCAGCGCCCTCGGCGGAGGCCGCCTCGCGGCGGTTCGGTCCCACCTCGGCGAACGGCGCCGCGATGGGGCGGATCCTGGTGATGGCCGGGTGCTCGCTCATGGGTCGTCTCCTGCGGTAGAGACCGTTCTGCACGGTCGCGGTGGTGACAACAGGTTCACATCGCTGAGGCCCGTTTCGCGTCGGTGGAAGTCACCTATGCGGCCGCCCTGTCGACGCGGCATCACGACCGTCGCCGCAGACGGGTCGCGGAGCGGCGCAGCGGCGCCGCCGGCTCCGGAGCATGCGCCGACATCTCGTCGGCGTCGAAGACCGACATGATGACCGCCGCCGTGCTCGTGAAGCCGATGGCGAGGGCGAGAAGGAGAGAAGGGGCGAAGTCGCTCGACGCCGGGATCCAGCCGCCCAGGATCCACGGCAGTGCCACGACGGCCACCACCGCGAGCGAGGTGAGGATCTCGTTCGCGGCCAGCGCGAGAGACCTCCTCGCCGCGCCCTTCTGGACGATCCGACGGGACGTGTCGACGGTTGCGACCACGAGTGCCGTCGCGAACACCAGGAACGACACGGCCGCCCAGACCGGCTCCGCACCGACCAGGGCGAGAGCGACGATCAGGGGCAGGCTGTAGGCGATGAGCACCCAGCGGACGCCGGCCCGGATGTACCGGTCGTGGGCTCTGCCCGCGGCGCCGCGGGCCCGGTGCAGCGCCGAGTTCAGGTAGAAGAACACCGCGAGGATGAACGCGCCGAGAAGGGTCGCTGCGATGCTCGCGAGGGCGAGCAGGAATCCGTCGGTCACCGCACGCACTGTCGTCACCTTCTTCCCTCGAGGACGGGGTCGACCGGCGACCGCCCGCGACGGGTCAGACCAGGAGGACCGCAGGCACGCCGCAGCGGAACGAAGGCATCGCTCGGGGGTTCAACGCCCGCGCTCTTCGCTGATGGAGTTCGCTCCGTCGACCGTGATGAGCTGACCCGTGATGTACGACGCGCCTTCGCCGGCGAGGAACGCGATCACGTACGCCACCTCGTCCGCCGTGCCGGACCTCCCGACGGGCGTGGCCGCGCCCATCACCCGCTCGCGAGCGGAGGCGGACGCGGTATCGATCCAGCCCGGAGCGACGGCATTCACCGTGACGCCCGCCGCGGCGGTGTCGATCGCCGCTGATCGCGTCAGCCCGACGATGCCGGCCTTCGCCGCGTGGTAAGCAACATCGCCGGGGTACGCGGCGACCGGCCCGGACACCGACGACACGTTCACGATGCGTCCGTAGCCGGCAGCCTGCATGGACGCCACCACCGCGCGGATCATCAGGAACGACGTCGTCAGGTTGCGTTCGATCGAGGCATGCCAGTGGTCGAGGGACAGCCCGTCGATCGCACCCGAGGCGTACCAGCCGGACATGGACGTCATCCCGGCGTTGTTGACGAGGATGTCCACGCCGCCGAACGCATCGGACGCACACGCGACGACGGCGTCCACACCTGCCTGTTCCGTGAGGTCCGCGACCACCCCTTCCGCTCGGATCCCGGCGGCGCGCAGCTCTGCGACTCGCTCGAAGATGCGATCCGTTGTCGACGTGATCACCACGCGATTCCCGTCGGCGCCGAGCAGACGTGCTGCCGCGAACCCGATCCCGTGTGCACTTCCCGCGCCGGTGATGATGGCGACTCGCTGCCTCTGCGTGGTCATGGCGAAACCCTCCGTCGAGCTGTGCGAACCGGACGACACTCACCGTCCAGTGAAAACCGTGTGGCTGGCACAGGGTCAAGCACCTGATCCACCGCTGTGGCGATCGGGTCGGCACGACTTGACTGCGTGGTGACAACACGGTCTGAGATGGCCGCACCACGCAAGATCTCGGAACGGAGCAGAGACGATGACCACCGCAACACCGACACCGACAGCCCCAGCCCCCGGCGCCGGTCAGGTACCACCCGGTGTGGAGTACCACCGGGTGCTCGCCGGCGAGGAGCGCAGGATCGGGCGCGGCGTTCTCGCCATCGTCCTGCTCATCGGCGGCCTGTTCGGCGCGATCCAGGTGTTCTATCTGCTCGCGGCCTGGATCGACGGGCTCATCCGCCCCGACACGGACTCCGGCGTACCGGAGTACACCGCGCTGACGCTCGGCTCAGGTCTGGTCGCCACCGCGTTGCTGATCCCCTGGAGCATGTTCATCCAGCGCTGGCTCTACGGGGTGCGCGGGCCGTCGCTCCACTCGGTCGTCTCCCGCTTCCGCTTCGACCTGTTCGGGCGCGCCCTGCTGGGAGTCTTCCCCCTCTTCCTCATCGCGTTCGCCATCACCGAGTATCTCGAGCCACGCGCGACCGTCGTGTGGTCGCACGCGGACATCATCACTCTGTTCGTCGTGGTCATGCTGTTCGTGCCCCTGCAGGCTGCGGGCGAGGAGTACGGCCTGCGAGGTCTGGTCTTCCGCGTCGCGGGTAGCTGGGCGCGCGGCCCTCGGGCGTCCCTGATCCTGGGGATCGCCGTCTCCGGCGCCGTCTTCGCGGTGATCCACACTGCGGGCGACCTCTGGTGGAACGTCCTCTACGCCCTGTTCTCGGTCTCGACCGGACTCGTCACCTGGCGCACCGGCGGACTCGAGATCGCGGTCGTCATGCACGCCGCCCTCAACCTCGTGGTCTTCCTCTTCTGGTTCGTCCTGCAGGCGGATCTTGCCGACAGGTTCGACCGCTCGGCGGGCGCGGTCACACCCGCCCTGTTCGTGCCGCTCTCCCTGGTGATCATCGCCGTCGCGGTCGTGGTGTGGCTCCGGACCCGGCGCTCCGGCCCCGCACTCACTCCTGCGGCATAGGGAACCCCCTCCCGAAGCGGGACCGGCCGCGCCTGGGCAGCCGGGGTCAGGGCAGTCGCACCTCTTTGAGCTGGCGCCGCGAGGTGATGCCGAGCTTGCGGAAGATGCGACGCAAATGAGCCTCGATCGTCCGCGGACTCAGGAACAGCTGCGCGGCAACCTCCCGCGACGTGGCGCCGGTGGCGACCAACCGCGCCACGTGCAGCTCCTGGACGGTCAGCGCGTCGGACGGCTGCGCCGTCCGCTCCCGCGGGTGTTCACCGGTGGCGCGCAGCTCGCGGGCGGCCCGAGCGGCGAAGGCGTCCACGCCCATGTCCGTCAGCAGGTCGTAGGCGGTGCGGAGCTGTTCGCGCGCGTCCTGGCGGCGCCCTTCGTCGCGCAGCCACTCGCCGTACACCAGGTGAGCGCGAGCGAGGTGAGTAGCCATCCGCGTCCGGCCGAGCCGCTCGGTCGCCTCACGGTAGGACGCCTCGGCGGCAGGCCCGCGTTCGAGCAGCGCCCTCGATCGCGCCTCGAGCCCGAGCGCCCACTCGGTGCCGCTGGCGCGAGCCCGCTCGCTGAGCACGTCGAGTGCGGCGGACGCACGTTCCGGCCGGTTGGCGCGGACGGCCGCCTCGACGAGCTCGGGCAGGGCGATGCTGCTGAACGTCAGCTCGTCGTGCTCGACCGGTCGCTCGGCCGCCGCGAGCGCGTCCTCGTAGTTGCCGAGCCCGTTGTGCAGGGCTGCCAGCGCGACGTCGGACAGGCCGAGCGTCGCGCCTTCCCCGCGTCCGGTCGCCTCGTCGACCATCGCCGCGTGCAGGTCCGCCGTCTCGGTCTGCCGGCCGCGCCATGCGGCGAGGATGAGCCGGGCGTTCGGCAGCGGCGGAGCGCCGGTCGCCTGCGTGATCGCGCGCTCCTCGGCGAGCATCTCTGCGGCGCGAGCCAGCTCGCCGGTCAGCACGAGCACCGAGGCCAGGGCGTTGAGCGCCGCAGGGAGGCGTGCCAGGGCGCCCTCGTCGCGCGCGAGCCGGACGTCGAGGGCCGCGAGCTCGTAGATCGCCTCGTCGTCCCACAGCGTGGCCGCGATGTGGCAGGCCAGCCACAGTCGGTGACGGCTGCCGTCCTCGAGTCGGGAGGCAGGGGCGCGCAACGTCTCGAGGGACCGCTGCAGGATCGGGACGCTCGCCGCGTAGCCCTGGACGAACAAGGTGGCCAGCCCGTCCAGCATGAGATCGACCGGCCGAGCGGGCTGCGACGGCGCGGGCGCGGTCTGCGCGGCTCGGGCGGCACGCGTCAGCTCTCCGCCGCGACCCAGCCGACCGGCGTGGAAGGACGCCTCGAGTGCGTGCAGGTAGCTGTCGCGTGACAGATCGGCATCCAGCGGGCCGAGGGTCTCGGCGGCGTCGAGCAACATCCGCGGCGCCTCGCTCCCCCGGGTGGTGTGGAACGCGATCTGCGCGCGCAGCAGTCCGAGGCGCGCGCGCTGGTGATCGTCGAGCGGTCCGCCCTGCGCACTGGTCAGGAGCTCGAGAGCGGTCTTCGACGCGCCGGTCTCGAGCGCGGCGTGCGCCGCCTGGAGCGACCGGCGCGCGCGGCGGTCGGGATCCGGGGAGAGCTCGACAGCCCGGCGCAGGAACGCGGCGGCCGCCGCCGACCCGCCGCGGCTGCGCGCCCGGTCGGCAGACGACTCGAGTTCCGCTGCGACGTCCTCGTCGGGCCCGTCCGCCGCCTGTGCCCGGTGCCACGCCCGCCGATCGGGGTTGGTGCGCACGTCGGTGACCGCGGCGAGCGCGGCGTGGGCGCTGCGGCGGTCGCGCGGCACTGCTGCCTGGTAGATCGCGGAGCGCACGAGCGGATGGCGGAACCGCACCCGCGTGTCGATCTCCATGAGTCCGGCGGCCTCTGCGTACGCCGCTGCGTCACGGGCGATCTGCAGCTGGGCTGCGGCCCGCCACAGCAGCGCCACGTCGCCGGTCGGATCGCCCGCGGCGATCAGCAGCAGCTGCTGCGTCGCGGCCGGCAGGCTGGTCGACCGCTGCCGATAGGTCTCCTCGACCCAGCGCGGGACGTCCGCGGCGTCGGGCCGCTCGTACCCGCCCGCGAACTGGGCGGGCGGCACGCTACGGGGCAGCTCCAGCAGGGCGAGGGGATTCCCGCGTGCCTCGGCGACGATCCGATCGCGCACGCGGTCGTCCAGCGGCGAGCGCACCGCGGCGGTCAGGAGCGCACACGCGTCCGCGTCGGCGAGCCGTTCCAGACGCAGCTCGGGCAGCCCGGCGAGCGTGCTCGCGTCGTCTCCGCCGGTGTTGCGCGACGCGAACACCACGGCGAGCCGCTCGGCCCCCGCTCGCCGCGCGACGAACGCCAGCACCTGGGCGGACGCCTGGTCCAGCCACTGCGCGTCGTCGACGAGGCAGAGCAACGGCTGCTCCTCGGCGGCCTCTGCGAGCAGACTCAGGGTGGCCAGCCCGACCAGGAACCGGTCGGGTGCTGTACCGCGGTGCTGGCCGAGCGCCACGCCCAGGGCGGCGCGCTGCGGCTCGGGAAGCGCGCCCGCGTGGTCCAGCAGCAGCGTGCACAGCTGGTGCACGCCCGCGAACGCGAACTGCGTCTCGGACTCCGTTCCGACCGACTCCTGCACCTGGAACCCGAGCTCCTGAGCCGCCTCCGCGGCGTGCTCGAGCAGGGCCGTCTTGCCGATGCCGGCCTCCCCGCGCACCACGAGAGCGCCGCCCCGCCCGACGCGGGCGTCCGCGAGCAGCTGTTCGATCACCGCGCGCTCAGTGCGCCGGCCGAGGAGATTCACCAGGTTCCCGCCTCCGCCCGCCCGAACCGGCATCCGTTTCCGGATGAGGCGATTGTTCCCGGTGCGACACGCGACCGCCAGGGGCACAGGCCGTTCCCTTCGACGGGATCGCTGCCAGCGGGCCGGACCGATGACCGGCTCGCTCCGCAGGCAGCCCCATCCCGTGCTCCCACCACACGGTCAACGGGACGACGACGTCTTGACCCTGTGCTCGGGACAGGGTGTGGCATGGACAGACTGTCGCCTCCGGTCAGGCATGGGCGACGACGATCGGAGCGAGGCGGGTTCAGGATGCTGGCATGGACGACGACACCCGGATCCCGAGGCGGGCTGACGCTTCGCGAGGTCCCGGAACCCGTCCCGCTGCCTCACGAGGTGCTGGTGCAGGTGGAGGCCTTCGCTCCCAATCCCGGTGACCTCGCGGCACTCGCCGAGGCGCCGGCGGGGACGATACCGGGATGGGACGGCAGCGGCGTCGTGCTGGAGTCCGCCGCCGACGGACGAGGGCCGCGGGCGGGCGAGCGCGTCGTCTTCCTCGGACTCGCTGCCCGCGGCTGGGCGCAGCGGCGCGCTGTGCCCTCCGCGATGTGCGCCGCGGCCCCCGCCGACGCGCCGTGGGAACGGCTCGCGACGCTTCCCGTGCCCGCGACGAGCGCGTTGCGCGCTGTGCGCCGGTTCGGGTCGGTCCTCGGGCGACGTCTCCTGATCGTCGGCGCGGCGAGCGCGGTCGGCCGGTTCGCCGTGCAGCTTGCGGCGCGCTCCGGCGCCCGGGTGGTCGCGGTCGCGCGCGACGAGCGCCGCCACGCCGATCTCCGCCGCCTCGGCGCGTACGAGACTCACACGGCCCTCGCCGCCGTCTCGTCCCGCGTCCACGGCGCCATCGACCTGATCGGCGGGCAGCACCTCGTCGACGCGTACGCCCTGCTCGAACCAGGAGCGACGGTCATCGCCCTCGGTCATGCCGCCGGCGCCGACGAGCACTTCCCGTACGGGGCGTTCGTCGCCGACCCGGCGACCTCCGACCGCTCGATCACGAGCTTCTTCCTCGGATCGGAGCCCGACCTGGCCGACGAGATGGCATACCTCGCAGCGGACCCGTCCCTCGACACCGGCGACATCGACGCCAGACCGTGGACCGAGCTCGCGACCTGGATCGACGCCGGGGCCGAACGGCGCTCTGGGCGGGTCGTCTTCCGCGTCGCCAACCGCACCGACCCCGGACAGCAGAAAGCCGGACCTACAAAAACGTAGGTCCGGCTGTCCTCGATGTCTTGAGACATCACACGGTCGGGCTGACAGGATTTGAACCTGCGACCCCTTGACCCCCAGTCAAGTGCGCTACCAAGCTGCGCCACAGCCCGTGGCTGGAATCACCGAGCCTGATCCGTACGGATCTGGCCCCGTGAACCTCGGATACTCTACCCCATCCGCGCCCCGTCGAGTGCACCGTTTGCCCCGGTCACCGCTGTGCGGTCGGTCTCGTCGGCAGGCTCCGGCAGTGCGCTCCGCTCCCCCGTCGGCAGGTGAGCGCGCCACGCGCACGCGACGATCACCAGGCACGCCACCGCGACGGCGAGGCCACCGAGAAACATCTGGGCGTAGGCCCACCGCACGGACAGCGCCGCGAGCGCCACGGGCACGAAGAACCCGAGGTACGTCAGCGAGTAGTACACGGCGGTGAGGCCGGCGAGGTCGTCGGGGCCGGCGATGCGCTGGACCTCGCTGAGCCCGGCGACGAGCGCGAGCCCGTACCCCGCACCGAGCACGGCAGCGGCGACGAGCGCCGTCACGAGGTCGAGCCGTGCGCTGGCGAGGGCGCCGAGTCCCATACCGACCACGACGATGGACATGGCCACGACCGACGCCCGCGCGCTGCGCCGGGTGTCGATGAGGCGGCCGAGCACCTGGATCCCGACGCCGCACCCGAGCCCCAGCACCGTCATCAGCCCCGAGAACGCGATGGGCGCGCTGCCCGCGGTCTCCGTCATGAGCCCGGGCAGCACGGCGTACGCGCTGCCGGCGCAGCCGAACACCCACGGCGCGACGGGCACGACGACGCGCAGGAACCTCCGGTGCGCGACCGCCGGGACGCGCAGGTCGTCGAGCAACCGGCCCCGCACCGCAGGCACACGGACCACCCGCGTCTCCGGGACGCGCAGCACCCACACGCCTGCGACGGCCGCCAGCGCCGCGTGCAGCAGGTAGGCGGTGTGCGTGGGCCAGGGTGCCCACTGCGCGAGCACCGCGGCGACGCCTGCTCCGGCGAGGAACCCGAGCGTGAGGGCGAGGCCTGCGCGGCGGGGGCCGGACCCGCCGTCGGGCACACCCGAGGCGCGCGCGGCGGCGTCGGTCAGCTCTTTGATCCAGGTGGTGCCCACGGCCATGACGAGGCCGAGCGCCACCCCGCACAGCACACGCCCGACTGCGAGCAGCGCGGCCGACTCGGCGCCCGCGGCGAGGACGAGGGACCCGGCGAGCGCGACCGGTGCGGCGGGCAGGAGCAGCGGCCTGCGCCCGTACCGGTCGGACAACGGCCCGCCGAGCAGCAGCGCGGGCACGATGCCGAGCACGTACGCGGCGAGCAGGGCGTCGACGGTCACCGCGGAGAAGTGCCCCACCTCGCGGTACATCACGAGCAGCGGCGTGAACTCGTTGCCGCCCCATGCGACGGCGAGCATCGCGACGGCGACGGGCAGCCACGCCCGCGGGCCCACCGGTGCGCCGGGGCGTGCGCGGGTCACAGCCCGGCCCGGGCGTCGTCGAGGTGGCGGTGCATCCGGCGGCGGAAGGTGCGCGAGTCGCGGGCCTCGAGGGCCTGGACGAGAGCGCGATGCCCGGCGACGAACGTCGCGGCCCGCCCCCGGTCCCACCGCACGCTGTGCGCGACCATCCGCTGCTGACGCTCGCGCAGGCTCACGGCGAACGTCGTGAGCAGGGAGTTGCCTCCGGCCGCGACGATCCCCTGGTGGAAGCGCGCGTCGAGGGCCGCATACTCGGCGACGTCACCGTCCGCGACCGCGGCCTCCTGCGCGGCGACGAGGTCTCGCAGGAGGGCGACGAGGGTGGCGAGCTCGTCGTCGGGCAGGCGCAGCACACCCTGGGCGGCGTGGACCTCGACGAGCAGCCGGGCGTCGAGGACGTCGTCCGCCTCCCCCGGCGCGACCGGCACGACGAGCGCCCCGCGCTTCGGGTACAGGCGCAGCAACCCCTCGGCCTCGAGGCGCAGGAACGCCTCACGCACGGGGGTACGGCTCATCCCGAGCTGCTCGGCGACCTCCCCCTCGCTCGTCATCGAACCGCCGGGCAGGCTCCCGTCGAGGACATGGCGCTTGACGTGGCGGTAGGCCTGCTCCGTGGCGGAAACACTGGTCGTTCGAGGCATAGATACATGATGCATACATCTGGTCGACGACATGCACTCGCTCCGACATACGGACGTACGCCTCTCGTCAGGCCCGCAGCGCCCCGTCGAGGAGGCGGACGAGCTCGCCGACGCGGCCACCGCCGTCGGGCGCGGCGGGATACCGGCGCAGCACGTCGACGACGAGCGCGGGAGCGGCCTCGCGCGACCGGTCGAGGTGCTCCGCGCCCACACGGTGGTCGTCGCTGGCGGCGAGCTCGGCCGCGCGGGTGGCGTGCGCCGCCGACCCGAGGATGTGCTTGACCTGCGTCGCCCGAGCGAGCGGGTGGAGGTACGCGGCCCCGGCCGCGTGGCCCGCCGCCCGCGCGACGTGCTCCGCCACGGGTGTGCTCGCGTCCTTCGCCGCTCGCAGCGCCGCGAAGGCGTCGGCGCGCAGCGCGTTCGTCCGCCTGCCGCCCGCGGCGAAGGCCAGCGCGGCGTCGACGGCGTCGCGGGGCCGAGCGTCGTCAGGCTCGACGTCCTCGACAAGCGGCAGGACCTCCAGCGCGCACTGCGCCGCGTAGCCGGCGACCGCGCGGATCTCGTCGAGGGTCAGGTCGACCTCCGTCATGACGCGGGATCCATGCCGTCGATCGTGTAGCGGCGCTCGATCCCGGCCGTCGCACGACCCCACTCGCTGGCCGCGACCCGGCGCTGGTGCGCCGCGAACGCACCGGCGTCGACGAACCGCTCCTCGACGTGCCAGACCAGTGGCTCCTCCGCCGGGGTCACCTCGAACGACAGGCAACCGGGCTCCGCCCTGGTCAGGGCCACGTGCTGGGGCAGGTGGCGTCGCACGACGGCAGCCTCGCCGTCGTCCGCGCACACGAGCTGTCCGGTGAGGCGCACGTCGGACACGCTGTTCTCCTTCGGGTGGGGGCGGAGCTTCAGGGCATCGGGACGAGCAGGTCGGGTGCCATGCCCCGCGCGGCGAGGGCTGCGGTCACGCGTTCGAGCTCCTCGGGGAGGAGCTCGAAGGCCAGGCCGGTCCCGGTGTCGGCGGTCGACCAGGCGAGGCGACCGTCCTCGCTGATGCCGCTCGCGGAGATCGTGCGGGACGCGACCGCCGCCGCGAGCTCGACGTCGCGGTCGGCACGCGGATCGAGCCGGACCGTGATGCCCGGGCTCCACCCGAACCGCTTCGCGAGGGCGCTGCGCTGGGAGAACGCCCGCTCGCCGAGCTCCTCGACGGCCCAGCGGAGGTCGTCCGGCCAGTCCTCGTCGGAGTACACGTCCACGTCGAGGTGACGGAGCCGCTCGCGCTGGGCGAGCAGCGTCGCGCGGCACAGCGCGTCCAGCTCGTCGGCGGTCGCGCCGTCACGTGCGGTGTAGCACGGCACGCGCGCCTTTCTCAGTCTCACCGTCCCGATCGTGCCAGACGCAGCCCGTCAGCAGGACCGTGCCACGCCTCAGGCACCGGCCGACCCGGCAGCTCCGCCGTCCGGCGTCGTGCGTCGCAGCGGGACGTGGGTGCGCCACACGCGCTCGTAGCTGCGGTAGCCGCGGAACAACCACAGCGCAAAGTTCACCGTTGCCGCGGCGACCCCGACGGCGACGGCGACGGCCCAGCCCGCGACGTCCGCGAGCGCCCACACGACGCTCCCGCACAGCAGCCCGACGAGCACGGACCCGACGAGGAGGATGAGCATCATGGAGCTGCCGAGGACCTGGGTGCGGTCGCGACCGGCGAAGGGGTAGTAGGTGCGGATGGCGCCCTCGGCGTCGTCGGCGGGCGACATGAGGAGGTACGGCTCGACGCCGGGGTCGAGGTCGACGTACGCGCCGCGCAGCCGGTTCATCGCGAGGACGTAGGCCAGGTCTTCCTCGGCGGTGTTGAACACGCGCAGCTGTGTGACGACGCCGAGCGTGGACAGGAGCAGCAGGACGCCGATCGCGACACCTGCGAATCCGCCGCGGAACCCGGTGGCGTTGCCGAGGACGCCGAGGCCGAACACGCCGGCGGAGACGAGCGTGAGGAAGATCGCGATGCGGGTCAGCACCTCGCTCTGCGTCGTCGAGCGGGACGCGAGCAGGCTCCAGTGCTCGGTGGCGAGGATCTGGGCGCGCAGCGCACGCTGCGCGTCCGTCAGACGCGAGACGTCGTCGCCTCCGGGAGGCGTGGCCGCAGCCGTCGCCATACGAGCATTGTCCACCTCGACCTGGTCGGCGTCGCGGCCGGGCGGGGTCGGGGCACGAGCCGGTGCTCAGCCGGTCCGGACCGCGAGGCGCAGCGGCCGGTCGAGGATCTGCCCGAGCCGGTCGACCTCCGCGGCGAGCGCCTCGCCGAGCGCCTCGGGGCGTGACTCGAGGGGTGACTCGAGGGGTGACGTGCCGGCGTCGAACATCGACACGACGACCTCGTCGCGGGGCGCGGTCCACGTCCCGGTGACGACTCCCCCGGCCACGACGAGGTTCGCGCCGCGGCTCACGGCCTGCCGGTGGGCGGGCGGCACGACGTGCGGGTCGGCGGTCCCGGGACCGAGGACCCACTGGTCGAAGCCCGGCAGGAGGTGCACGCTCGTCGACGGCTGCGTCGCGGCCAGCGCGGCGGCGTCCTCGCGCAGGACGGCCAGGCGCTCGCCCTCGACGACGACCTCGGCGAGCTCGTCGCCGAGCTCTGCCCACCACCGGCGGATGCGTGCGCGCCCGGCGCCGAGTCCCTCGCCCAGCCAGTAGTGGGCCTGGGCCTCGCTCACCGGGCCGTAGGTCGCGACGTACGACCGCACGGCGTGGTGCCCTGCCACCTCGAGGTCCGGCCACGGAGTCCAGCGAGGGTTGGTGCTGAGCAGCTGGAACGTCCCCTGCCCGTCGCGGGTCGGGCCGAAGCTCATGTCCCCCTGCCACGTGAGCGGCTTGAGGAGTGTGTCCGACCCGTCGGTGAAGACGTCCCGCAGGTGCGCGAACCCCGCGTCCTGCCCGACGGCGGCGCCCAGCTCGGCGCGCGTCAGCGGCCCGTCCGCGAGCGCCGCCCGTACAGTCTCGCGCAGGCGGGGCCAGTCGCCCGGTTCCAGGTCGTAGAAGGTGCGCCAGCTCGTGCGCTCCCACATGCGCCCGGCCGCGCGCAGGGTGAGGTAGGCGCCGCCGTCCTCGGGGGTGACGAGGTGCGTCGCGCCACGGAACGCGTAGACCTTGAGGATCTCGCCGGCTGCGAGCGCACGCGTGACCTCTCCGGGCGTCGAGGAGGTGCGTCGTGTGCGGATCGCGAGCTCGGCGTCGGACGCCGCGGGCACGGCGCACAGGCGCCCGACGACGCCCGCGACCGGCTTGCCCGCGAGGTCGCCGCCGACCGGGTCGAGGAGCTGGCGTCGCAGGCGCCAGGCGAGGGCTTGCGGCCACGTGATGTCCACGTTCGCAGGGTATCCGTAGCGCTCACGCCGTGGGCTGCGTACTGTGTCCAGCGCGCGTCGAGCCGGCACCGATGCCGCGCCCCGCAGTGCTGCCTGCACTGCAACGACCGTGGAAGGACTCTCGATGTCTTCGCGCACATCGCACCCCCGGCACCTCACCCGACGCTCGTTCCTCACCGTGGCGGCCGCCGGCACGCTCGCCGCAGCGTTCCCCCTGACGCCCGCGAGCGCCGTCGGCCGGACGTTGCGGCACGGGCCCCTCGTGGCGGCGACGACGCCGGCCTCGTCGCTCGGCGCCCACCCCGGCCTGCTGCACACCACGGGCGACCTGTCGTACCTGCGCCCGCGGGTGGCGGCCGGGCTCGCGCCGTGGAGCGACGGGTGGGCCCGTCTCACCCAGAACGGACGCTCGAGCAGCGGCTGGCAGCCTCGACCGCTGACGACGGTCGTGCGCGGCGGTACCGGGCAGAACTACGCGCAGATGTACCCGGACATCCACGCCGCCTACCAGAACGCGGTCCGCTGGCGCCTCGGGGGCGGCGACGCGCACGGCGACGCGGCCGTGCGCATCCTCAACGCGTGGTCGTCGACGCAGACCGGCCTCGCGGGGAACGCCGACCGGTTCCTGGCGTCGGGGATCTACGGGTACCAGTGGGCGAACGCGGCCGAGCTGGTGCGTGACCACCCCGACTTCGACGTCGAGGCGTTCCGGACTCTCCTGCTGGACGTGTACCACCCGATGGCCGAGCACTTCCTCACGCACCACAACGGCGCCGTCATCACGAACTACTGGGCGAACTGGGATCTGGCGAACATGTGCGCCGTCCTCGCCATCGGGGCGTTCGCGGACCGCCCAGACCTCGTGGACCGCGCGCTGGAGTACTTCGAGACCGGCGCGGGCAACGGGTCGATCCTGCACGCGGTTCCCCACCTGCACGACGACGGGCTCGGCCAGTGGCAGGAGTCGGGCCGCGACCAGGGGCACTCGGTCATGGGCATCGGGCTGATGGGTGCGTTCTGCGAGATGGCGTGGAACCTCGGGGTCGACTGCTACGGGTACGACGACAACCGCTTCCTCAAGGGCGCCGAGTACGTCGCGAAGTACAACCTCGGTCACGACGTGCCGTTCACCCCGTACACGTGGCAGTCGGGCCCGGCAACGACCGCTCCGCACGTCGGTTGGAACACCCAGACCGCGGTCAGCGACATCGCGCGCGGCCACGTGCGACCGGTGTGGGAGCTCGTGCTCGGTCACTACGCGGGCCGCCGCGGCCTCCACGCGCCGTGGGTCGAGCAGATGGCCGCGACGGTGCGGGCCGAGGGTGGTGGTGGTGACTACGGGTCGACGTCGGGCGGGTACGACCAGCTCGGGTTCGGCACGCTGCTGCAGTCCGCGCGCACCAGCCCCAGCCGGTTCGAGGCGCTCGGCCGCCCGGGGGCGTTCCTGCGGCACCGGGGGTACGTCGGGCGGGTCGAGGCGTCCGTCTCGCCGGCCGACGACGCCCGGTTCCGGATGGTGCCGGGGCTCGCGTCGAGCGCGGGCGGGCGGGTGTCGTTCGAGTCGGTGAACTTCCCGGGCCACTACCTGCGGCACGACGCGTACGCGCTGCGGCTCGTGGCCGACGACGGCACGGCCCAGCTCGCGGCGGACGCGACGTTCGAGCCCGTGGCGGGTCTCGCCGACCCCTCGCTGGTGTCGTTCCGGTCGCACAACATCCCGGACCGGTACCTGCGCGACCTGAGCGGTACGGCCCGCATCGACGTGGTGACGAGTGCGGCCGAGAGGGCGAGCGCGACGTTCCGCGAGTCGCTCTGACGCACGTGTTCGTTTGCTTTCACGTTGCCAGGACCGGTTGACGGGCCTCCCCCCGACGCCTACTTTCGGACACGAACGAACGTTGCAGCACGCGAACAAACACAAACGATCACCGAGGATCGTGGCGGCTGCGGCGCATGATCGAAGGAGATCTCCGTGCCCGACGCTGCCGCCGGACCCCGCGCCTTCTCGCACCGACCCCCTCACCACCCAGCCGGCCTCCGGCGACGCCTCACGGCGACCCTGGCCGCGACGACGGCGCTCGCGCTCGGCGGGTCGCTCGCCGCGGTCGCCTCCCCGGCCGTACCCACCACCGCTGCCGTCACCGCCCCGGGCGCACCCGCCGCGGTGGCGACAGCGGCCGCGCCGGACCTCGTCCCCGCGCCCGACGGCTCGGTCTGGGAGGACACCGACGGGAACGCCATCAAGGCTCACGGCGGCTCGGTCGTCACGGTCGACGAGGCCGAGGTCGGCCTCGACATCACCGGGGACGGCACCACCGACCAGGAGGTCTACCTCTGGTACGGCGAGGACAAGACCCACGCGACCCGGCCCGTCGACGGCGTGCGGGGTTACTGGTCGACCGACCTCACGACCTGGAACGACATGGGGCTCGTCCTGCCCAGCCACCAGCACCTCACCCTGAGCGTCGCCCCGGGCGGCGGGTCGGTCCAGGTCGACCCGGCCAAGGTCGACGCCCTGACGGCCGTCGCGAACAAGACCGCCCCGGACGCGAGCTCGACCCAGGCGCAGATCGACGCCGCCAAGGAGTTCGTCGCCCCGTACGTCGAGACGTGGGCCGACGAGGACGCCGGCGTCGCCGCGACCTACGACGACGCCGCGCTCGCCAACGCGTCCTACCGCCTCAACGGCAACATCAACATCATGGAGCGTCCGAAGATGCTCTGGAACGCCGCGACCGGCAAGTTCGTCATCATCTACCACGCCGACGGCCCGCTGCCCACGGACACCAACCTCGTGCGCTGGGTCGGCGAGGGCGGGAACCCGGCCGACCGCAACATCGGCTCGCGCTACTCGCGCGCCGAGATCGGCTTCGCGACGTCCGACACCCCGTGGGGGCCGTTCAAGCTCGTCAACACGACGAAGATGAACTGGGCCCCGGGCGTGCCTACCGCCGGGCGCGAGGGCGACTCGCGCGACATGACGGTCTTCCAGGACGCCGGCCAGCACACGGTCGACGACGAGGCCGACGACGCGTACGCCGTCTACTCCTCCGAGATGAACAAGTGGATGTACGTCTCGAGGCTCAACGCCGAGTACACCGGCCCGCTCGCCGAGGCCGACGCCGCGACGCTCGGCGAGGACTTCTCGAACCGCGTCCTGCCGGACTTCTCCCGCGAGGCCTCCAGCGTGTTCCGGTACGACGGCTGGTACTACATGATCACCTCCGGCACCGACGGCTGGGCGTCCACCCCCGTGGTGGCGTACCGGTCGCGCTCGATGATCACCCCGACCGAGGCCGTCGTCGGCAACAACAACGGCCACCCGTCGACCGGTCAGTGGGAGCGGCTCGACCCGCGCAACCCCTGCGTCGGCGTGGCGGCCCGTGCGGGCGTCGGCACGGCCGACCCCACCCGGTGCTTCGACTCGCAGCCGACGTACGTCATCACGCTCGACCAGGAGGCGGGCCGGTTCGCGTACATGGGCGACCGCTGGATCGTCGACCCCGCCACCGGCTCCGCGGGCGAGGGCTCGCGCTACGTGTGGGCGCCGATCCAGGTCGACACGCAGGCCGGTCACGTCACGGTCGAGAACGTCGGTGCGTGGGACCCCGAGAACACGGCGTTGTTCCACCCGATGGAGCCCGTCGCCCCGCTCGCGTTCAGCGCGCACGTCGACGACCGCGACACGTTCGACCCGACCTTCGACGTCACGGTCGCCGGCGAGCGGTACGACGACCTCACGGCCGACTGGTCCGCCGCGAGCCTCGGCACCGCGTTCGCGGCCGCCGGCACCCACACGCTCGTCGGCCACGTCGCGGGCGACGGACCGCTCGCCGGGCGCTACGTCACCGCAACGGTCGAGGTGACCGGACCGGTCGACGTCTGCCGCGAGCCGGGCACGACCGTCAGCGCCTCCTTCCACCAGACCGAGTACGACACGATGCCCGCCGCGCGGGCGTGCGACGGCAACCCCGCCACCGCGTGGTCCACCTGGGCGGGGGGCGACCGCAAGCGCGACCAGGTGACGTTCACGGTCTCGGCCGCCTCGACCTGGACCGTCAACGCCGTCCGACTGACCAACACCGAGGGCGTCATCACCGGTATCGGTGTCGAGTACCGCGACCCGGCTGACGGCCAGTGGCGACCCACCACCGCGAGCGCCGTCGCGCCGTCGGCCAACGGCACGCTCACCACGGTGCGCTTCGACCCCGTCGACACGACGGGTGTGCGCCTGACCTTCGACACCCCCGGGTCGTACCTGAAGATCTCGGGTCTGGCGGTGGCGGGCACCGTGCCCGTCGCGGCGCCGGAGCTCGCGGTCTCGGCGCAGGCCGACGCGCGCTGCCTCGCGGGCCGGGTCGCGATCTCGGTGAAGGCGACCAACGACGACGTCGTGCCCGCCGACCTCACGCTCGCCACCCCGTACGGCACGCGCACCGTGACGGGCGTCGCGCCCGGCGCGAGCGCGTACCAGTCGTTCACGACCCGCTCGGCGAGCACCGACGCCGCGCCCGTGGAGGTGACGGCGTCCGCCGTCGTCGACGGGCAGGCGGTCACGGTGAGCGAGGACCTGACGGCGCCCGCCAGGACCTGCTGAGCGCAAGCACCCCACGCACTGTCCCCCCGTACCACCCCGCACCATGTCGCACCCCGTGGCGACAGGAAGGCTGACCATGAGACTCCTCGCGATACCCCTCGCAGGGCGCGTGCGCACCGCCACCGCCGTGACGGCCGCGCTCGCCCTCACCGTGACCGGGCTGGCCGCCGCACCCGCCACCTCCGCGGTCCCCGGCACGGTCCCGGCGGCGCCCGTCGCCACCTCGACGCTGCCGGACGACCTGCCCGAGCTCCGCTTCGACGACCCCTCCATCAACTGGGCGCAGATCCTCGTCGACGGTGAGGACGTCGAGCGGGACGACGACGGCGCGGCCTTCAACGTGTTCGGCGGGTTCGGCTCCGTGTCGTGCAACAACACGGGCAACCTCCTGCTGGACTACAAGGAGGAGAACCCGGAGGCGTACTGGAAGATCATGCGCATGCTGTTCGACACCGAGACCGGTGCCGGGCTGCGGCACATCAAGGTCGAGCTCGGCTCGGACACGAACACGTCGTCGGGCACGGAGCCGGCGACCAAGCGCAGCGAGGACGAGCCGGCGAACGTCCTGCGCGGCGCGGGCTTCCACTTCATCGCCGACGCGCTGTCGATCAACCCGGACATCGAGACCGAGGCGCTGCGCTGGGGCGAGCCGTCCTGGACGGGCAACGACTTCGACCTGCGCTACCAGTGGTACAAGGAGACGATCGACGCCGCGTACGACACGTACGGCATCGAGTTCGACTACATGAGCCCGTCGCAGAACGAGGTCGGTGGGAGCTTCCGGGCCGCCGACATCGCGCCGCAGCTCAACTGGACGGTCGACTTCGCCGAGCGGCTCGAGGAGGACGCCGACGAGGCGGACGCCCGCTACGACTACAGCGACATCAAGATCGTCGCGCTCGACAGCTACCGCAACGTCGAGCCCGTCGCGGCCGCGATCCTCGCGAACCCGCGCGCGCTCGAGCAGGTCGACGCGATCGGCTACCACTACGACATCGCGGGCAGCCCGAGCCTCACGCGGCTCAACAAGGAGTTCGGCATGGAGGTGCTGTACTCCGAGGCCGTCGCCCCGATGATCGACCCGCAGTACCGCATCAACGCCGAGCCTGCCCGCGGCGGCATCGGCGGCACCGTCGGTGCGGTCGACATCGCGGACCGGTTCATCAACGCCTACCGCTGGAGCGGCGCGGGCGACCACCCGGGCCACATGACGTCGTTCCTGTTCCAGCCCGCGGTCAGCGCGATGTACGAGGGGTCGCAGTACTCCCCCAAGCACCTCATCCGCGCGTCGGACCCCTGGTCGGGGTACTACGAGGGTGGCGTCGGCATCACCACGGTGCGCCACTTCATGCAGTTCATCGACAAGGGCTGGGAGTACGTCGAGGGCGCGTCCTACGGCAACGGCACCAAGGGCGACGGCGGCACGAACGTCGACACCTCGACCCGCACCTACCTCACGCTGCGCACCCCGGCGGCCGACGGCGGCGAGCCCGACGTCACCCAGGTGCACGCGAACAACACCTCCACGGTGCGCCACTTCGAGGTGAAGGTCGCCAACCTCGGTGAGGCCCGCCCCCTGAGCGTGTGGGAGACCCGCGGACCGGACGCCGGCCAGTCCTACGACGAGAACTACTTCCAGAACACCGGCTACGTCGCGCCGGTGCGCACCGAGACCATCGACGGCGTCGAGCACGCCGTCTACCAGGTCGAGGTCGCGCCGTACTCGATCCAGACCCTGTCCACCCTGCCGCAGGGCGTGCACGGCTCGACGACCGAGTACACACCCGGCGAGTACGCACCCGACGTCGAGGACACCCCCCTCGAGCTGCCGTACACCGACGACTTCGAGTACGCCGACTACCCGACGACCGACGTCAACGGCGTCGAGATGGACTACGTCGAGCGTCGTGGGGGCTCGCCCCGGTACACCGCCGACCAGAACGGCGCGTTCGAGGTCGTGCGCACCGACGACGCCGAGCGCGGCAACGTGCTCGAGCAGCGGATCCACGCCGACAACCGTGGCTACACGTGGAACGTGTGGGGCAACGGCGCGCAGAACATCCTCGCGACCGCGGACCCCGCCACGGTCCTCGGTGACCACACGTGGGCGAACTACACGGCGTCGACCGACTTCCGTCTCGACACCCAGGTCCGCAACGCGTCGCTGCCGAACTTCGTCGGTGTCGGCGTCCGCCAGGTCGTCGCGCAGGGCGCCGACCTCTCCGCCTACGCGGCGCGCGTGCACGCCGACGGGTCGTGGCAGCTGCGCAAGCTCAACAACGCCGTGGCCTCGGGCACGATCAGCGGGTTCGACGCCGACGCGTGGCACAACCTCGAGGTCGAGGCCCGCGAGAACGTCATCACGGTCCGCCTGGACGGCGACCAGATCGCCCGGTACACCGACACCAGCGCCAACCCCGTCATGGCGGGCCGCATCTCCCTGGTGAGCGGGTACTACAACACGCAGTTCGACGACCTGGAGATCGCCCCGATCGAGGGCTACGCCTGGGAGTCGATCAAGATCGACGACGCCGACTCCCGGATCACCTACCCCGGCGGCTTCGCGTTCAACCAGGCGGGCTACGGCCACGGCAACCGCACGCAGCACGTGCTGTCGACGGGCCGGTCCTTCACGCTCGACTTCGAGGGCACCGGGTTCAACCTGTTCGGCGCGACGGGGGCGGCGACGCTCGACGTCGCCGTCGACGACGAGCCCGTGCGGACCGTGAACGTGGGCTCGGCCGCCGACCGTCAGACGTCGTACTGGTTGCGCGGTCTCGACGGCGACGTGCCGCACACCCTGACCGTCACCGTCCGCAGCGGGTCGTTCACGCTCGACGGCATCGACGTGCTCGTCGGCGGCGCCCCGGCGCTCGAGGTCGACCCCGAGGAGAAGCCGATCGCGGTCGACGGCCAGCTCGGCCGGCTCGTGACCGGCGTCGGTGAGGCACCGGAGCTCCCTGAGACCGTCACCGCGACGTCGCAGGCCGGCACCACGATCGAGGCCGAGGTCGACTGGTCCGTCTCGGTCGGTGCGTTCGACGAGGCCTACGACCTCGTCACGGTCGACGGCACGTTCGTCAACAACCCGCTGCTGAGCGTGCTCGCGCACGTCGAGGTCGTCCCGGACGGGCTGCAGTACCTCGTCGACGCGAACGCGCCCGCCACGAGCGCCGCCGTCACGCACCCCGCGGTGCTGGCGTACGTCGCCGACCAGGGCGGCGAGCTGCGCAACGACGTGGCGGACGCCGCGTTCACGGCGGAGCGAGGCTGGGGCCGGGCCGCGACGTACACCGCGAAGGGCCTGCTGAACCAGACCCCGTACGACAAGATGCGCGAGACCGGGTGGTACACGGCCGGGGCCACGACCCCGCTCTCGTACCGGTTCACGCTCCCCGCCGGTGAGTACACCGTGTCCTCCGGGCACACCGAGTGGTGGAACGTCGGCAGCGGCCGGGCGCGCAACATGCGCACGACCGTGAACTGGACCGACGCCGCCGGGCAGGCGCAGTCCGTGCCCGTGGGCGCCGTGGCCTTCCCGAACGGCAGCAGCGGACGCTCCGAGGTGCTCTCCGGCGACTTCACGCTGGACCACGAGACGGTCGTCACGTACACCGTGGCGAACGACGGCGGCACCGAGGCGCCCGTCATCAGCTGGGTCGCCGTCGCCGGCGAGGAGAGCGTGGCGCAGGGCGTCGAGACGACCACGGTCGTCGCCGAGCGCTGCGTCGCCGGCAAGCCGTACCTCACGGTGCGCGTGACCAACGACGACGAGGTCCCGCTGGACGTCGAGATCGACACGGCGTACGGCACGAAGGCCTTCGCGGAGGTCGCGCCGGGCAAGAACGCCTACCAGTCGTTCGTCGTCCGCCAGACGCCGGAGGCCGGCACCGTGACCGTCACCGCCAGCACGACCGGCGGCGAGCGCGAGGGCGTCGAGGAGGTGGAGCACCCCGCGCCCACCTGCTGACGCTCGACCGAGCAGACCGACGGGCCCGTCCCTCGCACCTGGTGCGAGGGACGGGCCCGTCGTCGTGGGCGATGTGCACGGGTGCACGGGGTCCGCACCCGCCGGTTCGCGGGGAGGCGCAGGTCATGAGTAACGTCTGTGCCATGTCGAGCCCCGAGGCGTCCACACGAGGGCTGCCGGTCACGCCGTCAGCCCCGAGCCACTGAGCATCTAGCCCCCTCCCTGTCGCGCCTGCGCACGGGCGACGCCGAGGCGATCTCGGGCGTGCTGACCGCGGTGACGAGAAGTCCTCTCCTCGTTCTCTCACCTCGGAGTCCTCGATGCCTTCTGTTCTCTACCTGCTTGCCCTGGCCGTCTTCGTCATGGGCACCTCGGAATTCATGCTCGCCGGCCTCGTGCCGGACATCGCTGCGGACCTCGACGTCTCGGTCGGCACCGCCGGCCTGTTGACGTCGGCCTTCGCAATCGGAATGGTCGTCGGCGCACCCGCCATGGCGGCGCTCGCCCGCCGCTGGCCGGAACGTGCCACGTTGCTCGCGTGCGTCCTCGTGTTCGCGCTGTGCCACGTCGTCGCCGCAACGACGGCCCACTTCTCCCTCCTCTTCCTCACGCGTGTGATCGCTGCGCTGGCCAACGCCGGGTTCCTGGCAGTCGCGCTGAGCGCCGCGACCAGACTCGTCGCACCGCATCAGAAGGGCCGGGCACTGTCGGTCCTTCTGTCGGGCACGACGATCGCGGTGGTCGCGGGCGTCCCGGCCGGGTCGCTGCTCGGCTCCGCGCTCGGTTGGCGGGCGACCTTCTGGGCGATCGTCCTGCTGTGCGTCCCCGCCACGCTGAGCATCGCGAGGAGCATTCCCCGCAGGTCCGTCGAGGCCGCGCGGGCTGTCGGCGGCCCCACGCTGCGGTCCGAGCTCGTGCAGCTTCGGGCGCCCAGGGTGCTTCTGGCGATGCTCCTCGGAGCGTTGGTCAACGGCGGCACGTTCGCCGTCTTCACCTTCTTGGCACCGATCGTCACCGACACGGCTGACCTCGCCGAGACGTGGGTCTCCGTGGCACTCGTGCTCTTCGGTCTCGGCTCCTTCCTCGGCGTCACGCTCGCGGGACGTCTCTCCGACGGGCGTCCCGGCCTCGTCATCGCCGGAGGAGGGCCCCTCCTCCTGCTGGGGTGGATCGCGACGGCGCTGCTCGCGAGTCATCCCGTGCTGCTGCTCGGTCTCCTGCTGATCCAGGGCATTCTGGCGTTCGCGGTGGGGAGCACGTTGATCTCGCGGGTGCTCTACGCAGCCACCGGCGCACCGACGATGGGCGGTTCGTACGCGACCGCCGCACTGAACCTCGGCGCGGCCGCGGGCCCTGCGATCGCAGCGGCAGCCCTCACCGCCGGGTACGGCGTCCTGGCGCCGGTGTGGGTCGCCGTCGCGTCGACAGCACTTGCGCTGCTGGTGGCGTTGCCCCTGCTGAAGACGATCGCACCGCAGGCCGCCGCGGCTGCAGTGGAGAGCTCGTAGGCCGTGGCGGTGCGTGGCGCGCGCACGCGCACCCTGTCGGCGGACACGGGCGCTGAGGCACACTGGTCCCATGGGCGGAGCCCTGGAGACCGACTACCTCGTCATCGGCGCGGGTGCTGCCGGTATGGCGTTCACCGACGCGGTGCTGGACCACGGCGACGCGCACGTGACGCTCGTCGACCGGCGTGACGCCGTCGGCGGCCACTGGCGCGACGCGTACCCGTTCGTGCGGCTGCACCAGGCGTCGCCGTTCTACGGCGTGGCGTCCACGCCGTTCGGCGGGGCGGTCCAGACGTTCGGCCCGGAGGCCGGACTGCACGAGCGTGCCACCGGTGCCGAGGTCTGCGCCTACTACGACGGCGTGCTGCACGAGCGGTTCGAGCCGAGCGGTCGCTTCGTGTTCCTCGGCGGCCACGAGGTGTCGGACGGCGGCCGTGTGACGGCGCTCGACTCCGGCGTCGAGCACGAGGTGCGGGTCCGACGGCGCGTCGTGGACGCCCGCTACCTGTCCCCGCGCATCCCCGCGCTGGACCCGCCGCCGTTCGAGGTGTCCGACGGCGCCACGTGCGTGCCGGTGGGCGAGCTGCCGGCGGTCGCGGGGTCGGCGGGGTCGTTCGTGGTGGTCGGGTCGGGCAAGACCGCGACCGACGCGATCGTGTGGCTGCTCGGGAACGGGGTGCCGCCGGACGCCGTGTGCTGGGTGCGTCCGCGCGAGCCGTGGATGCTGGACCGGGCCGTGGTGCAGCCCGACCCGGCCGTGTTCCTCACCATGGTGACGTCGCTCATGGTGGCCGGGGCGTCGGCGGCGTCGGTGGACGAGTTCTTCCTGCGGCTCGAGGACGACGGCGTCATGCTGCGGATCGAACCCGCGGTGGTCCCGACCATGGCGCGCGTGCCGACGCTGGCGCGGTGGGAGCTCGAGCTGCTGCGGACGATCGAGGACGTGGTGCGGCTCGGGCACGTGCGGCGGGTCTCGCCAGGCGTGGTGACGCTCGAACGCGGGCAGGTGCACGTGCCGCGCGACGCCGTCGTCGTGCACTGCGCGGCCGAGGGCCTGCGGCAGCGGCCGGTCGTGCCGGTCTGGTCACCCGGACGGATGGTGCTGCAACCCGTGCGCGCCGGGTTCCCGTGCTTCGCGGCGGCCCTGGTCGGCTACGTGGAGGCGACGCGACCGTCGTCGGGCGAGGCCGAGCTCAACGCGCTGTGCCCGGCGACGCCGTACTTCTCGACGCCCGCCGAGTGGGTCGGGGCGCAGGCCGCCGGGGCGGTCTCGACGGCGGCCTTCATGGCGGCACCGGACGTGGCCGCGTGGGCGCACTCGACGCCCCTCAACCCGACCCGGCTGACCGCTGCCGATCGCGAGCGCGACGAGGTGCGGGACGCCGTCGGGCGGTTCAAGGCAGTGCAGGCGGCCGGGGTGCGGGGCATGGCGCGGCTGGCGGCAGCGCACGGCTGACGCCTCCGGGCGCCAACCGTCAGGCGCGCACGGGCCCCGTCGACTCGCGCACGACCAGACGCGGGCTGATCGCAACGCGGTGCACCGCGCGCGACGGGTCCTCCAGCCGCTTGACGAGCAGGTCGACCGCCGCGTGCCCGACGGCCGAGCGCGGCGGGCGCACCGCCGTCAGCGCCGGGCTGAACAGGCCCGCCACCTCGTCGTCGTACGCGACGACCGACAGGTCTCCCGGGACCGACAGCCCGCGGTCCTGCGCGTGCTGGACGATCGCGAACGCTTCCGGGTCGGAGTGGGCGAGCAGCGCCGTCGTGCCCGACGACAGCGCGGTCTCGACGACCTCCTCGACGACCCGCGGGAAGCCCGGCTCGTGCCGGTCCGGGGCGAGGCGCTCGAAGTGCTCGTCGGTCGACAGCCCCAGGTCGGCGCACGCCGCCCGCCAGCCCGCCGCGATCTTGCGCGACGTCGGCGAGAGCCGCGACAGCACGAGCGCGACGCGCCGGTGCCCGAGGTCGGCCAGGTGGTGCACCGCCATGAGCGCCCCGAGCGCGTGGTCGGAGACCACGGACTCGAGCGCCTCGCGGTGCGGCGCGAGCGCGGCCTCGCGCTCGACGAGCACGTGCGGCACCCCCGAGCGCGCCAGCCACTGCACCATCTCCTGCGCGTGCGGGCCGTCGGTGCGCGGCGCCAGGACCAGGCCGCGCAGGTTCTCGGACTCCACGAGGCGCTGCAGGGTGGGCCGCTCGTCCGCGGCCTCGTAGGACGAGCCGCGCAGCACGATCTTCAGACCGTGCTTGCGCGCCTCGATCTCCATCCCGCGCACGACGCCCGGCCAGTAGTAGTCGAGCGACGGCACGAGCACACCGATCGTCGCCGTGATCGCCGGGTCACCCGCACGGTGGTCGCCCGACGCCGCGACGGCGCCGCCGTGCACCCGCGCCAGCAGCCCTTCCCGTTCGAGGGTCGCGATGTCGCGGCGGATCGTCACGGCGGTCACGCCGAGCTCGTCGGTGAGGTCGGCGACGCGCACGACACCCTCCCGCTCGAGCGCGGCGAGCACGTGCGCCCGGCGCTCCGCGGCGAGCGGCGCGCGCTGAGCCTGTTCGGTGGTCACGTGGTCTCCCCTGTCTTCGGCCGTGCTGTCGTCTTCGGCAGTGTCGTGGTCGTGAGCGATGTCGTGGTGGTTCATCCGGTGCCGTCCTGCTCGACGACCACGGTCAGCTCGTCCCGACCGCTCGCGTCCAGGTCGAGCCGCGTGAGCCGCTGCCCCCAGACGTCCGAGAGCATCGGGTCGTCCAGCTCCTGCACGTGCACCTGCACGGCGACGTCCACGGGCCAGGTCAGGCGCACGGGCGTCGCACCGTCGAGCGGGAGCACGAGCGCCCCGCCCGTGCCCGGACGGACCTCGCCCGCGACGAGCAACCGGACCGACGTCGGGGCCGACCGCTCGTCCGTCGTCGCGCCCGCCAGGTCCCAGGCGTCGTGCACGACGACGCGGGCCGGCTCGCGCTCGAGGCGCACCTCGCGCCGCCAGGACGTGAGCCCCGGTACCGGGTACGCCCCGGCCAGGTCCAGCGCGAGCCCGGCGACGTCCGGGTCGGTCCGGGCGGCGACGTCGCGGGCCGCGTGCTGCGCCCCGGTCCCCTGCGCGGTGCCGGCCACCTCGGGCACGTTGTGCCACGAGCTCTGCATCATCCACAGCGTGTACCGGTCGGGGCCGAACGTCTGCGCGGTGTACGTGGGGCGCCCGGCGTCGACGAGCACGGGCACGCCGTCCGAGGCCACGACGAACGAGCCGACGTCGTTGTGGTTGTGGTTCTCGCCGTTGTGGCCGCCCTTCGCCGCGAGCGCCAGCCCGCGGGGCGTGCCGGGGTGCTCGCGGGCGAGGAGCACCTGGGTCGAGCCGAGCCACACGTCGCGCGGCAGCGGCGCGGTGGCCCGCGGTGCGGCGCACCACGCGGGGTCGGTGACGGCGCGCAGCAGACGACCGAGGCCGGAGCGCTCGTCGGCGACCGGCGCTCCGGGTACGCGGTACGACGCCGCGTGGTCGCGCGCTTCGTCGTCCCCCGCCCGGCGGGCGGCGCGGTGCAGCGCGTGCCACGGCTGCTCGGCGGGCGGCCGGGCAGGGCCGTCGGCGACGTTGAGGTACCAGTCGCCGCCGAGGTGCATGCGGTGCGGGAAGGCGAGCGTGGCGCGCAGACCGGCGGCTCCGCCGGGCGCGAGAGCATCGAGCGAACCGCCCGTGGCGTGCGCGAGCAGGTCGAGCGCCTCGACCGCACGGCACGCGCCGTTCCACCAGTACGAGTAGCCCTCGTCGATGGCCCCGTCGACGGGCAGGACGGCGACGTAGCGGTCGATCCCCTCCACCACGAGGTCCACGACGTGGGCGCGCAGCGCGGCGTCGTCCGGGTCGTCGAGCAGGCGCAGCGCGGCGACGAGCACGTTGCCGTGGATCCACGGGTTCCAGTTGTGCGCGTCGCCGTCGAGCCCGAGCCAGTGCCAGTCGCGCCGGTCGAGGAAGGGGATGAGCACACGGGTGCGAACCTCGTGGCGCACCCGCGCGCGCACGCCCGGGTACCGCGCGTCGAGCACGTCGCCGAGCACCTGGTCGGCCCAGGCGAGCTGGCCGGCCACCTCCCCCGCGCCGAGGTCCAGGAACGGGCGGTCGACGGCGGGCAGCACCCAGCCCTGGACGGCGCGGGTGTCGTCGTGGGCCGGCCAGCACCAGGAGCTCTGCTCGCACAGCTGCCAGAGCCCGTCGGCGACCTCATCGGTCCAGCGGTCCGTGTGCGTGGCGGCGGCCGCGACGACGGCCCGGGAGAGCCGCTCCTGGCGCTCGAAGACGAGCGCCTCGTGCGTCGCGCGGTCGCCGTCGCGGTGCAGCCGCGCGGCCGTGCTCGCGAGCGGGAGCGGCCACGGCCGATCGAGGTCCTTCTCGGCGCGGGTGAGCACGGCCCGCAGCGTCGTGGCGTCGGCCGTGCCCCGGTCGAGGTCCCACACCGTGCGCGCGCTCGAGGACGGCACGGGAAGGGCCCGGTCCGGGTCGAGGAGAAGGCGCGCGAGCGCGTCCGGGCGCGAGGGGGTCAGGCGCGGCGCGAACGCCGCCGCGAGTGGGCCGGTGAACTGGCTGGACATCGCTCTCCGTCGAGGATCTGGGCTCCGGCGGGACGATCGCGACATCGCGATCCCCTGGGTGGACGTGCGTGTCCGATAACGACCACGGATGGTTGCTAAGCGAACGGAAACGATCATAACAGAATGGCTACGTGCTTGACAGTACCTGTTTCTGAGCGATTGACTCCGGATGTGTTCGGTGAACGCTCACACGGACGCATCGCTCAGGACGAGCACGACGACCAGTACGGCAGGACGACGCAGACGTCGACGGAGGACGCAATGACGCTCGAGGGCACCGGGTCACGCACGACCGAGCCCACCACCACGAGCCCCCTGACCGGGTGGGACCGTGCACGGTGGGCCGCGTTCGCGGACCACCTGCTCGCCTCGGTCCGTCCCTTCGCCTCGTCGGGCCACGCACGGATCACGCTGCCCGGCCCCGAGGGCGGCTACGGCCGGTCGATCGACGGCCTCGAGGGCTTCGCGCGCACCTTCCTCCTCGCCGGGTTCCGCCTCGCGGGCGAGCACGGCGCCGACCCGCACGGCTACGCGCAGTGGTACGCCGACGGCCTCGCCGCCGGCTCCGACCCGCACGCCGCGGACCGGTGGCTGCGGCTGTCGGAGCACGCCCAGGCCAAGGTCGAGGCCGCGTCGCTCGCGCTCGTCCTCGACCTCACCCGCCCGTGGATCTGGGACGGCCTGTCCCCCCTCGTCCAGGAACAGCTCGTCGACTACCTCGCCGAGGCCGTGGGCGACGACACCTACCCGCGCATCAACTGGGTCTGGTTCCGGCTCGTCGTCCAGACGTTCCTGCGCTCGGTCGGCGGACCCCACTCGCTCGACGAGATGGCCGCGGACCTCGCCACCCACGACTCGTTCGAACGCGCCGACGGCTGGCTCGCCGACGGGCCGGAGCGGTCCTTCGACCACTACAACGGCTGGGCGCTGCACGTCTACCCCACGCTCTGGGCGCGGATGCGCGGCGCGCAGGACCTCGCCGCCGACCGCCGCGAGCGCGACGTGGCACGCCTCGACCGCTTCCTCACCGACGCCGTCGCCCTCGTGGGCGCCGACGGCTCCCCGCTGCTGCAGGGTCGCTCGCTGACCTACCGCTTCGCCGCCGCCGCGCCGTTCTGGGTCGGGGCGATCGCCGACGTCCCCTCGCTCTCCCCCGGGCTGCTGCGCCGCGCCGCATCCGGCGTCGTCGACCACTTCGTCACGCACGGCGCCCCCGACGAGCGCGGCCTGCTCTCCCAGGGCTGGCACCACGAGTGGCTGCCGATCTCCCAGTCGTACACCGGACCCGGCTCACCCTACTGGGCGAGCAAGGGCATGCTCGGCCTCGCGCTGCCCGCCGACCACCCCGTGTGGACCGCGACGGAGGAGCCGCTGCCGATCGAGCGCGGCAACGTCCTGCGCACGGTGCAGGCACCGGGGTGGATCGTCAGCGGCACGCAGGCCGACGGCGTCGTGCGGGTGCACAACCACGGCACCGACCACGCCCGCGAGGGCGACGAGGTCGGTGACTCGCCGCTGTACGCGCGCCTCGCCTACTCCACCGCGACCGCACCCTGGTCCGACGAGCGCAGCCGCACCTCGCCCCTCGACCAGAGCGTCACGCTCGTCGACGCGGACGGGCGGGCCACGCACCGCACCGGCTGGCGCGAGCTCGGCGTCCGCATCGACGCCCGGCCCGGCCAGGTGCCGGTCGGCGTCGGCGCCAGCGAGGTCAGCGCCCACTGGCTCGACGCCGAGCTCGGCGGCCGGGACCACGGCTCCGGGCTTCCCGGCGCCGCGACCGACGCCGGCACTCTCACCGTCGTCTCCCTCGTGCGCGGCCCGTGGGAGGTCCGGCTCGTGCAGGTCGATCGCCTCGCCGACGGCGCGGCGTCCGCTCGCCTGCGCGTCGGCGGCTGGCCGGTCGTGGCGGGCGACGGGCTCGACTCGCAGGTCGTCCCGCTGCGCGGCGAGGCCACGACCGGCCACGAGGACCGCGAGGACGCCTCGCCCCTCGGCCGGCACGGCCGCACCCCGTGGGCCGACTTCGTCGTCGCCCCCGGCACCTGGGTCGCCGCACTGGTCACTCTCGAACGAGGCGTGACCCTCGAGCGGGACGACCCCGCACCTCGGGCGCCCTCCGGGGCGCCGACCCTCGAACTCGCGACGGCAGGACGAGCTGCCGACGTGGTCTGGCCGGACGGAGAACGCACGTCGACCGTCCTGCACTGACGTATCGGGTCGCCCACCGGCCCGATGTCTCGAACAGGTCCGACGCCGGACCTGCCTCACTCGAAGGAGAGCAAGGAATGAAGCGCAAGACCCCGGTACTCATCGGTATGACCGCCGCCCTCGCCCTGACCCTCACCGCCTGCAGCGGTGACGACGGCGGGAGCGACACCCCGCCCGCCGCCGAGGGACCTGTGACCCTCACCCTCGCGGGCTGGAGCCTGTCCTCGACGCCCGAGTTCCAGACGCTCGCGGACGCGTTCAACGAGGAGAACCCCGACGTGACCGTCGAGGTCCAGGAGTACGCCGCCGGTGACGACTACGACACCCAGATGACCGCGGACCTCGCCGCCGGCACCGCCCCGGACGTGTACGTGCTGAAGAACCTCAAGAACTTCTTCACCTACCAGTCGGGCGGCCAGCTCCTCGACGTCTCCGAGGTCACCGGCGCGCTCGACCCGAGCACCGGCGGGCTCGACGCGTACGAGGCCGACGGCGCCAGCTACGCGGTGCCCTACCGCCAGGACTCGTGGGTCCTGTACTACAACCAGGACATGTTCGACGAGGCGGGCGTCGACCAGCCCGACGGCTCGTGGACGTGGGACGACTACGAGCAGGCCGCGAACGACCTGACCGACGGGCTCGAGGGTGACGCCCGCGGGACCTACCAGCACAGCTGGCAGTCGACCGTCCAGGGCTTCGCGCTCGCGCAGAGCGGCGGCGCGCTCGACACGGCCGACTACGGCTACCTCGAGCCGTTCTACGACCGCGTCCTGGACCTGCAGGACTCCGGCGCCCAGGTCGACTTCGGCACCATCACGACGAACTCGCTCACCTACCAGGCCGAGTTCGGCACGCAGAAGGCCGCCATGTTGCCGATGGGCTCGTGGTACGTCGCGACGCTGATCGCCCAGCAGGCGTCCGGTGAGGCCGACGAGTTCGCCTGGGGCCTCGCGCCCATCCCGCAGGTCGACTCCTCGACGACCGGCACCGACGCCACCCCCGTGACGTTCGGCGACCCGACCGGCCTCGGCATCAACGCCGGGATCGACGAGGAGAAGATCCAGGCCGCGCAGGACTTCCTCGCCTTCGCCGCCGGTGAGGGCGGCGCCAACGCGCTCGCCGAGATCGGCATCACCCCCGCCCTCCTGGGCGACGACGTGGTCGACACCTACTTCGGTCTCGAAGGCATGCCCACGGACGACCTGACCCGGTTCGCGTTCTCCACGCACGAGACGCTCCCGGAGAACCCGGTCGGCGCGAGCACCGCGATCGTCCAGAACATCCTCGGCGACCTGCACTCGGCCGTGATGTCGGAGTCGACCTCGGTGGCCGACGCCATCAGCGAGGCGGAGGCCCGCGCCGCCAACGAGGCCGGGATCAGCTGACCCACCCGGGTCACCCCACCACCGCACGTCCCCGGGGTGCCGCGCAGGTCGCGGCACCCCGGGCGCCCGCACCAGACACAGGAGTCCTTCATGGCGACCATCGCCGCCGACGAGCGATCGCCCGGCGCAGTCGGACCAGGCCCCGACGGCCCGCGTACCGGACGCAACCGTGCCGGACGCAAGCTCAAGCTGCGCAACACCCTCATCGGGTGGAGCTTCATCCTGCCGAACTTCATCGGCTTCGCCGTGCTCACCCTCATCCCGGTGTTCGCGCTGTTCTACGTCTCGTTCACCAACTGGAACGTGTTCGGGGCCGCGCAGTGGACCGGGCTCGACAACTACACGCGCCTCTTCGGTGACGCCAGCTTCCAGAAGGCTCTGTTCAACACCTTCTACTACTCGGTGTTCCACATCCCCCTGACGCTCGCCGCGTCCCTCGGGCTCGCCCTGCTGCTCAACCGCAAGCTGCGCGGGGTCGCCTTCTTCCGCACCGTCGCCTTCTTCCCCTACATCACGTCGGTCGTCGCGATCGCCGTCGTCTGGAACATGCTCTTCAGCCCCGAGTTCGGGCCGATCAACCAGTTCCTGCGCGCCATCGGCATCGACAACCCTCCCGGGTGGACGACGAGCGCGACCTGGGCGATGCCCGCGGTCATCCTCGTGAGCGTGTGGCGTGAGATGGGCTACTACATGCTCCTGCTGCTCGCGGGCCTGCAGACCGTACCGGCGCAGCTCTACGAGGCGGCGCGCATGGACGGGGCCAACGCCTGGCAGCGGTTCTGGAACGTCACGCTCCCCGGGCTGCGCCCGACGATGTTCTTCGTCACCGTGATGCTCACCATCCAGAGCTTCAAGATCTTCGACCTGATCCTCGTCATGACCAACGGCGGGCCGGGCCAGTCGACACTCGTGCTGAGCCAGTACATCTACCAGAAGGGCTTCGTCGAGAACCAGTTCGGCTACGCGTCCGCAGTCTCCGTCGCGCTCTTCGCCATCTGCCTCGTCGTGACCATCATCCAGTTCATCGCGAACAAGAGGAGGGAGTCCTGATGGCGACGCTCGACACCCCGACCCCCGCTGCAGCGCCGGTACCGGCCACGCTCAACCCGCTCAACCGCCGCCCTCGGGACGCCGGCCGCTCCGCGGTCGCCAAGGCGCTCGGCTACAGCGCCATGATCGTGGCCGCCGCCGCGATCCTCCTGCCCTTCGCGTGGATGGTCATCTCGTCGCTCAAGACGAACAACCAGGTCTTCACCGTCCCGGTGACCTGGATCCCCGACCCGATCGTCTGGCAGAACTACCTCGACATCTGGGCTCGGTCGGACATGACGACGTGGATCAAGAACACGCTGATCCTGTCGGTCACCGTCACCGTGCTCCAGGTCGTCACCGGCAGCTTCGCCGCCTACGGGTTCTCCAAGATGCGCTTCAAGGGCCGCGACGCGCTCTTCGTGCTCTACATCGGCACCATCGCCGTGCCGTGGCAGTCGTACATGATCCCGCAGTTCATCATGCTGTCGAACGTCGGCCTGTCGAACACCCTGTGGGCCATCATCGCGCTGCAGACCTTCAGCGCCTTCGGTGTGTTCCTCATGAAGCAGTACTTCGAGTCGATCCCCGAGGAGCTCAGCGAGGCTGCTCGCATCGACGGTCTGAGCGAGTACGGGATCTGGCGACGGATCATCATGCCGCTGTCGGTCCCCGCGATCGCGAGCCTCACGCTCCTGATGTTCGTCAACACCTGGAACGACTACCTCGGCCCGCTGATCTACCTGCGCAGCCCGGACCTCTGGACGATCCAGCTCGGCCTCAAGAGCTTCATCGGCCAGTACAACGCCGAGCACGCGCTCATCATGACCGGCTCGGTCCTGTCGGTGCTGCCGGTCGCGATCATCTTCCTGCTCGGGCAGCGGTACTTCGTCGAAGGCATCGCCTCGACCGGTGTGAAGGGGTGACCGCGATGACGACGGCAGCGACGGCAGCGACGGCGTCCCCCGGTGTGCACCGCCCGCGCAGGCGGTTCGTCTCCCAGGACACCTACGACCTGATCTTCAGCACCGTCTACACCGGGCTCGCGACGAACGTGATGCTCGTCGTCGCCTGCTTCCCGCTCGTCGTGCTCGCCATGACGACCGACCCGGCGACGTCCTGGCCGGTGCTGGCGCTCGTGGTGCCGTTCTGCACACCAGCGGTGGTGGCGGCGTTCGGCGTGTTCTCCGCGTTCACGTCCGACGCGTCGACGCAGGTGGTGCGCACGTTCTGGCGCACCTACCGCCGCCAGTGGCGACGGTCCCTCGTGCTCGGCGTCCTGAGCACGGCGCTCGTCGTGATCCTCGCCGTCGACATCGCCGCCGTGTGGGGCAGCATCGTCGGGGCCGTGGCGATCCCGGTGTTCGCGATGCTCACCGTGCTCACCGTCGTCACGGCACTCGTCGCCGCGACGGCGCTCCCCGACCACCCCGAGGCTCGTCTGCGCGACCTGTTCCGGGTCGCGCTGTTCGTCGGCGTCCGCCGGTGGTACCTGACCCTGCCGAGCCTGGTCGTGCTCAGCATGCTCGCCTCGCTCGTCGCGGCCCGCCCGGCCGTCGGGCTCGGCGTCGCGCTGGCGCCGCTGCTGTTCGCGGCGTGGGGAGCGACCCGCTACGCGCTGAACGCCACGCTCACCCCGCGACCGGCCGCCGGTCCCTGACCTGCCCCGAGCCCCCACGACACTCAGTCCGCTCGACATCCCGCCCGCACGCTCGGGCGACCAGAAGGAAGTTCTCCTGATGACGCTAGCCACCGAGCTCGCCACCGAGCTCGCACCCGCCGTCGACGCCGCGCTCACCACGGTCCGTCGCAACATCGCCACGTTCGGCTCCCGCTACCCGGACGACACCACGACCGACGGGCGCTATCTGCCGCGCCCCGCCACCGAGGAGTTCCCGCTCGGCGGCAACCGGGGCTGGACGACCAGCTTCTGGCCCGGCATGCAGTGGCTCGCCTACGAGCTGACGGGCGACGAGGACTTCCGCCGCGCCGGCGAGGAGCACGTGCAGGACTTCGCGCGCCGCGTCGCGCAGGGCGAGGACCTCCTCACGCACGACCTCGGCTTCCTCTACACGCTGTCCTGCGTGGCCCCGTGGCGCCTGACGGGCGACACGGTCGCCCGCCAGGCAGCGCTGGAGGCCGCCGACCACCTCATGGTGCGGTTCCTCGAGCCCGCCGGGATCCTCCAGGCGTGGGGCGACCTGTCCGACCCCGCCCAGCGAGGCCGCACGATCGTCGACAGCCTGATGAACATGCCGCTGCTCACGTGGGCCGGCGAGCAGAGCGGCGCCGAGCGCTTCGACGACGCCGTGCGCCGCCACACCGCACAGCTCGCCGAGCACGTCCTGCGCGACGACGACTCGACGTTCCACACCTTCTACTGGGACCCGGTCACGGGCGAGGCGCTGCACGGCGCCACCGAGCAGGGCGCCGGGGACGACTCGTGCTGGGCCCGCGGCCAGGCGTGGGGCATCTACGGCTTCGCGCTCAACTACCGGGCGACCGGGAACCCGGCGCTGCTGCGCTCGGCCGAGCGCTGCGCGGACTACTTCCTCGCGCACCTGCCCGACGACAAGGTCGTCTACTGGGACCTCGTCTACACCGACGGCAGCGACGCCCCGCGCGACAGCTCCGCGTCCGCCATCGCGGCCTGCGGCCTGCACGAGCTCGCCTCGCTGCAGACCGACCCGGCCAAGGCCGAGAAGTACGCGGTCGCCGCCGCCGAGATGCTCCGCGCGCTCGTGGAGCACTACACCCCGGCCGCCGAGGGCGTGGACTCCGACGCCCTCCTCCTGCACTCGGTCTACGACGCCCCGAAGAACATCGGTGTCGACGAGGGCAGCCTCTGGGGCGACTACTTCTACCTCGAGGCACTCGTGCGCCACACCCTCCCGGCCTGGACGCGGTACTGGTGAGGCTCGTCACGACGCTCGACGGGCGTCCCGCCGCACTCGTGCCCGACGGCGCCACCGAGCGCCTGCTCGACCTCACCCCGGTCGTCGGCCAGGCCGCGCTCGCGGACGTCCTCGCGGACCCGGGCGCCACCGCCCGGGTGCGCGCCGCCGTCGCGCACGCGCACCACGCGCCGGCCGACCTGCCGCCGGCCGACGGCGTGCGGCTCGGTCCCCCGGTCCGACCCGGGAAGATCCTGTGCCTCGGGTACAACTACCGGGGGCACGTCGCCGCCGGCGCCGACCCCCACGGCGACGACCCGGCGTACCCGGACGTGTTCGTCAAGACGCCGAACACGCTGTGCGGACCGGACGACGCGGTCGCGCTGCCGGCCGCGGCGGACGACGTCGACTACGAGGGTGAGATCGCCGTCGTCATCGGCCGGCGCGCCCACCGCGTGAGCGTCGCCGACGCGATGGACCACGTGGCCGGCTACACGCTGTTCGACGACGTCTCCGACCGCGGGTGGCAGGGCCGTTCGAGCCAGTGGGAGCTCGGCAAGTGCTTCGACGGGTTCGGCCCGCTCGGCCCGGCGCTCGTCACGGCCGACGAGGTCCCCGACTTCCACGACCTCCTGGTCGAGGTCGAGCGGGACGGCGTCGTCACCGTGTCCCAGAGCACGTCGACGATGGTCTTCACCCTGCCGTTCCTCGTGCACTACCTCAGCGAGGTCATGACCCTCGAGCCGGGCGACGTCATCTCGACCGGGACCCCGCAGAAGCTGCCCGAGGCGCTCGCCGCGCACCGCCCGCTCGCCCACGGCGATGCCGTGACGATCCGCGTCGTGCTCGGCGAGCACCCCCTGGCCCTCACGACCCGGTTCGTCGACGCGGACCGCAGCGAAGGAGAGAACCGATGATCCTCGAGAAGTTCCGTCTCGACGGCAAGGTCGCGCTCGTCACCGGCTCCAGCCGCGGCCTCGGCCAGGGCGCCGCCGTCGCACTCGCCGAGGCCGGTGCCGACGTCGCCCTGCTCGACCGGACGGTACCCACCGAGACCGTCGCGCTCGTCGAGGCCACCGGACGCCGCGTGCACACCGTGCAGCGCGACCTCGCGACCGCCACGCCCGCCGAGCTCGACGCGGCGGTCGCCGAGGTCGTCGAGGCGCTGGGCAGCGTCGACGTGCTCGTCAACAACGCCGGGACCATCCGGCGCGCACCGGCCGCCGAGCACCCCACGGAGGACTGGGACACCGTCCTGACCGTCAACCTCGACGCCGTGTTCCACCTCTCGCAGGCCGCCGGGCGGCGCATGCTCGAGCGTGGCTCGGGGCGCATCATCAACGTCGCCTCGATGCTCTCATTCCAGGGCGGCATCCTCGTGCCCGGCTACGCCGCCTCCAAGCACGCCGTCGCCGGTCTGACGAAGGCGCTGGCCAACGAGTGGGCCGGCCGGGGCGTCAACGTCAACGCCGTCGCCCCCGGCTACATCGCCACCGACAACACCGCGCCGATCCGTGCCGACGAGGCCCGCGAGCGGACGATCCTCGAGCGCATCCCCGCCGGGCGCTGGGGCATGCCCGCCGACCTGCAGGGGACGTTCGTCTTCCTCGCCTCCGACGCCTCGGCCTACGTGCACGGGGCGATCGTCCCCGTCGACGGTGGCTGGCTCGTGCGCTGAGCACCGCGGCCGTCCACCCCCCGACCACCTGACCTGCCGATCCACCGATCCACCGAACGGAGACACGTACCGTGCACCAGCGCTACGCGACCAGCCCCGACCAGATCAAGGGTGCCGACACCACCGAGCTGCGCGACCGGTTCCTCGTCCAGGACCTGTTCGTCCCGGGCGAGGTGAACGTCACCTACACCCACCACGACCGCGTCGTCCTCGGCGGAGCGGTCCCGGCCGGTGACGCGCCGCTGCCGCTGCCCACGTACGACGAGATCCGCAGCGACTTCTTCCTCGAGCACCGCGAGATCGGCATCGTCAACGTCGGCGGCGCCGGCACCGTGACGACCGACGGCGAGGTCCACGAGCTGCCCAAGGGCGCCTGCCTGTACGTCGGGCGGGGTGTGCGCGAGGTCGTCTTCGCGAACGCCGACACGGCATCCGGCGAGGAGTCCGGAGAGCCCGCCGCGTTCTACCTCTTCTCCGCGCCCGCGCACACCACGTACCCGACCGTCCTGACGCTCCCGGGCGAGGGCACGGTCCGCGAGCTCGGCGACCAGGTGACGTCCAACCGGCGCTCCCTCAACCAGTACATCCACGAGAACGGCGTGAAGTCCTGCCAGATCGTCATGGGCGTGACGCAGCTGCACCCCGGCAGCATGTGGAACACCATGCCGGCGCACACCCACGCCCGCCGCACCGAGTGCTACCTGTACTTCGACCTGCCGGCAGACGCCCGGGTCGTGCACCTGTGCGGTGAACCGACCGAGACCCGCCACCTGCTCGTCGGCGACCGCGAGGCGGTCATCTCCCCGAGCTGGTCCGTGCACTCCGGGGTCGGGACCGCCGCGTACGCCTTCGTCTGGGCCATGGCCGGCGAGAACCAGTCGTTCGACGACATGGACGGGTTCCCCGTGGCCGCCATGCGCTGACCGCCAGGCGCTGCCGCGCTCCACACACGGATGCCGACCGGGTTTTCACCCGGTCGGCATTCGTGCGTCCGGGCCCTGACGGACGCCGAGGTGTTTGCGCTAACACACAGGAAACGGGTGGGAAACAGTCACCTGACAGCATTCCGGACGTCAGGGGGCACACCGCGTCCACCCACGGTCTGGCAGCGCGTCGACACGTCGCCGCAGGCCGAGGAAAGGAATCCCACCCATGTCCGTCTCTCTCCCACGACCCGCGACCCTGCGGGCGTCCGTCTGGGGCCTCGGGCTCGCCGTCGCGGCGACCGCGCTGGCCGCCTCACCTGCGGCCGCCGTGCCCGACGTCGACACCTTCACCCTCGATGTTCCGGCCGCCGCGAGCGCCGGTGACGAGTTCGACGTGACGCTCACCGCCTCGGCCGTGAGCGACCTCTACGCCTACGAGGTGGTGCTCGCCTACGACGCCGACCTCCTGACCCCCGACCTGGACGGAGTGACGCTGCCGGAGGGCGGGTTCGACGACGTGACCGGTGACGAGGGCGTCGTCGTCCTCACCCACACCCGGCTCGGGTCCTCCCCCGGTCTCGAGGGCGACCTGACCCTCGCGGCGCTGAGCTTCACGGTGACAGACGGGGTCACAGGTGGGTCGGGCACCTCGATCGACACCACCGTCGACGTGGTGAGCGTCGGCCTCGTCGGCGCCGACGGGGAGACCCTCCTCGTCGAGGACGCCGCCGCTGCCACGATCACGATCGCGGCGGTCGAGCAGCCCGGCGAGCCGGAGCCCACGACGGACCCGGTCGACCCCGGGCCGACCGACCCGTCCGAGCCCACCGACGACACCACGAGCGCAGCTCCCGTGTCGTCGGAGCCGTCGCCGGGCGCGTCGTCCGGCGGCGACGCCGACGGCACCGGTGGCTCGCTCGCCTCGACCGGTGCGGCAGTCGGGACCTTCGTGGCCATCGCACTCCTCGCCGTCGTGAGCGGCATCGTCCTCGTCCGCCGCCGGGCGGTGATGTCGCGATGAGCCGTACCGTCCCGGTTCTCGGCGGCACCGCCCCCGCCGCCGTCCCCTCGACCCTGAAGGACAGGTCCGTGACCCCACACCACCGGCGTGCGGTGACCGCAGGCGCCGTCGTCGTCACTCTCTCGGGGCTCGTCCTCGGCGTCGCGACCGCGGCCCCGGCTGCGAGCGCCCCCGAGCCCGCCACGGCGACGCTCCTCGCCCCGTACTACACCGAGCTCGACCTCACGGGCGACCGTCAGGTCACGGCCGACGATCTCGCGGTCGTGGCGGAGAACCTCGGCGCGACCGACGCCGACCCGGGCTGGGACGAGCTGGCCGCGGTCGACGTCGACGGGGACGGCGCGCTGACGGTCGCCGACCTCGCGGGCGTCTCCCAGCGGATGGTCTACGACGACGGGCCGTTCGAGCTCGTGGAGGCGGACGTCGTCGCGATGCAGTCGGCCATGAACGCCGGCGTCACGACGTCGGTGGAGATCACGCAGGCGTACCTGGACCGCATCGCGGCGTACGACACGACGCTCGTCGACACGGCGGACGGTGGCCGTCCGCTGCACTCGATCATCACGACGAGCGACGTCGCGCTGGACGCGGCGGCCGAGGCCGACGCGATCCGGGAGTCCGTCGGCATGACGAGCATGCTGCTCGGTGTACCGATCGCGCTCAAGGACAACTACAACACCCACGACATGCCCACGACCGCCGGGTGCGGATGCTGGGACGACAACCAGACCTCGACCGACGCGACCATGGTGGAGGGCCTGCGGAGCGACGGTGCGGTGATCCTCGCGAAGGCGACGCTCGACGAGTTCGCCTTCGGGTTCGCCTCGGAGTACTCGGCGTACCAGCCGGCCGGGCAGACCACCCTGGTCGCGAGCCCGTACGTCACGAGCAGGACCGCGGGCGGGTCGAGCGGCGGCACGGGAGCGGCGATCGCCGCGAACCTCGCGGGCATCGGCTTCGGCACGGACACGGGCGGCTCGATCCGGGTGCCGTCGTCGTACAACCAGCTCGTCGGGGTGCGCCCGACCATCGGCCTCGCGAGCCGGGACGGGATCGTCCCGCTCGCGCTCAGCCAGGACACCGGTGGCCCCATGGCCCGCAGCGTCACGGACGCCGCGGTCGCGCTGGACGCCGTCGTCGGGATCGACGCGGCCGACCCGGTCACGGCACGCCAGGAGGGCAAGGTCCCCGAGTCCTACACGGCCTCCCTCGACGCCGACGCGCTCGACGGCGCCCGGATCGGCTACGTGCCGTCCATGCTCGGGAACAACACCACGACCCGGCGCCTGTGGGCCGAGACGGTCACCACGCTCGAGAGCCTGGGAGCGACCGTGGTCGAGGTGACGCCCCCGACGTCGTCCTCGCCGGTGCTGCCCAACGGGTTCACCAGCGTCCTGGGCGAGGGCAGCGGCAGCACGAACGAGTTCCGGCACGACCTGGACGAGTACGTCGCGACGCACCTGGCACCGGGCGTCGAGGCCCGCACGCTCGACGACGTGCTCGACTCCGGCCGGTTCGTCACCTCACGCCGCTCGACGTACGTGGGGCGCGCAGCGGTCACGGAGGCGACGTACGAGGCGTGGGCGGGCCCGGAGGGCACCCACACGAAGGTCCTCGCCGAAGGCAAGGTGCTCGTCACCGCGATGCTCGACGACGCCGACCTCGACGCGCTCGTCTACCCCAGCGGCAACCCCTACGGCACGCAGGGCACGAACCTGCGGCTCGGCCCGAACACGGGTCTGCCGTCGGTATCGGTGCCCGTCGGGCAGGCCGTCGCGGCCGACGGCACCGTCACGGGCGGCGGGGTGAACCTGGAGCTCCTCGGCCGGGACTTCTCGGAGGGCACGCTGCTCGGGCTCGGCTTCGCGCTCGAGCAGGCGACGGAAGCCCGGACGAGCCCGGCGCTCTACCCGGCGCTCGACTGAGGGAACGTCTGCCGGGGAAACGACCCGGCACAGGACCGGGTGCCGTCGCTCACCGAGCGGCGGCACCCGTCCGTCCGTGGCGGGTGCGCTGCTCGTCGTCGCGCCCCAGCGCGGCGCCGAGCGCCGCGAGGACGAGGAGGTCGACCGTGAGCCCGGCGACCGCGACCCACTCGACGGCGCGGAAGGCGAGAAGCTGGGTGACGAGCAACGAGACGAGCACCCCGCGGCGTACCCACACGGCGCCCGCGCGGCGGTCGTCGCGGCCGACGAGCAGCCCCGCGACGACGCACGCGACCGTCACCGCCACACCCACGACGATCCCGAGCCCGACCCAGGTCGGGACGTCCACGTCGCCGACGAGCACACGCACCCCGGCGGCGAGCGAGCCGGCCGCCGCGCCGAGCACGGCGACGACCACCACGACGGCGGTCCACCGGTGCTCGAGCGCCGCGGTGAACCACGCCGCCGCGCGGCGCACGAGCGCACGGACAGGGTCGGGGACGTCGACGTCGTCACGTGGGACGGCCTCGACGAGCGCCAGGACCTCGTCGGCCGCAGGCTCCCCGCGACCGCGCTCGGCGAGCGTGCGCGCCTCGGCGCGCGCGACGTCGGTGAAGCCGCCCGCGATGCCGGCGACCGCCCGGTCGGTCGCGACCGCGAGATACTCCGCCGGGTGGTGGCGCCGACGCCCGTGCAGCGCCTCGGTCACGAGGACCAGCACGACGACCACGCCGTAGATGAGCGCCGCCGTCGGCTGGTAGAAGTAGTCGTTGTCGCTCGTGACGAACTTGCCGATCTCGTCGACGAACAGCCCGAAGCCGACGCCGCTGAGCACCGCGCCCAGCGACCGCAGCGCGGGGCCGACGAACGACAGCAGCACGACGATGCCCAGGGCCATGCCGAGACCGCCCCAGAGCACGTGCGCGACGTGCAGGTCACCACCGCCGACCTGCGGGTAGTTCGCCGCCGCGAGGTAGAAGCGCGTGCCGAGCACGGTCGCCACCCCGACGACGAGGAACGTCACCAGGTGCCGCACGGCGGCCGTGTCGCGCGCGACACCGGCGCGCAGCATCCGGGCGCGACGCGACAGCCCCGCGCCGTCGCTCACCGCTTGCGCTTCTCCCGCACGCGCACGCTGATCTCGATGGGCGTGCCGTCGAACCCGAAGGTCTCGCGCAGGCGACGCTCGATGAACCGGCGGTAGCCGGCCTCGATGAAGCCCGTGGCGAAGATGACGAAGCGCGGGGGCCGGGTGGAGGCCTGCGTCGCGAAGAGGATGCGCGACTGCTTGCCGCCGCGCAGAGGGTGCGGGTGGGCAGCGACGAGCTCACCGAGGAACGCGTTGAGCCGGCCCGTCGGGATGCGCTTGTCCCACGACTCGAGCGAGCGCTCGAGCGCGGGCACCAGGCGCTCGGTGTGCCAGCCCGTGCGGGCCGAGACGTTGACGCGCGGCGCCCACTGGAGCTGCACGAGCTCCTTCTCGATCTCGCGCTCCAGGTAGGGACGGCGGTCGTCGTCCATGAGGTCCCACTTGTTGTACGCGATGACCAGCGCACGACCGGCGTCGACCACCTGGGACAGCACGCGGGTGTCCTGCTCGGTGAGCGGGTTGGACGCGTCGAGGAGCACGACCGCGACCTCGGCCTTCTCGATCGCGGCCTGCGTGCGCAGCGAGGCGTAGAAGTCCGCACCCTTCGTCTGGTGCACCCGTCGGCGGATGCCCGCGGTGTCGACGAACCAGTACGGGATGCCCTTGAGCTCGACGAGCTCGTCGACCGGGTCGCGCGTCGTGCCCGCGACCTCGTCGACGACGACGCGCTCGGAGCCGGCGATCTTGTTCAGCAGGGACGACTTGCCGACGTTCGGGCGGCCGACGAGGGCGACCCGGCGCGGGCCGTCCGGTCGCAGCTCACCGTGCTCGGACTCGGTCGGCAGCGCCTTCATGGCGGCGTCGAGCAGGTCACCCGTCCCGCGGCCGTGCAGCGCCGAGACGGCGTGCGGCTCACCGAGCCCGAGGCTCCACAGCGACGCCGCGTCGGCCTCGCCGCGCGGTCCGTCGACCTTGTTGGCGCACAGCACGACGGGCTTGCCCGAGGCGCGCAGCATCCGCACGACCCGCTCGTCGGTGGCGGTCGGGCCGACCATGGCGTCCACGACGAACACCACGGCGTCCGCGAGGGAGATCGCGACCTCGGCCTGCTCGGCGACGCGTGCCTCGATGCCGGCGACGTCGACCTCCCAGCCGCCCGTGTCGACCAGGGTGAACCGGCGGCCGGCCCACTCGCCCGGGTAGCTCACACGGTCGCGCGTCACGCCGGGGCGGTCCTCGACGACGGCCTCGCGGCGCCCGAGGATGCGGTTGACGAGCGTGGACTTGCCGACGTTCGGGCGGCCGACGACCGCGAGGACCGGTGCCGGCGCCTCGGGGACGTGGTCACCGTCCTCGTCGAGCTCGCCGTCGATGAGGGCGCGGTCGGCGTCCTCGAGCTCGTACTCGTCGAGACCGACGCGCAGGGCGCGTTCGTGCGCGACCTCGTCATCGATGGTCGGGGGTGCGTCGATCGGCGAGACGACGGCTGAGTCGTCGGACGTGATGGCCTCGCCGTCGTGGTTCACCGGTGCCTGGTCGGCGGACTGGGCGGGGTCAGGAGTGGTCATGGGGCCATTCTCCCAGGCGAACGCCCCAGCGCTAAACCGTGGGGTCCGGGGTGTCGGTCGCGGACCGGTCGCGGGGTGCCGGGGCGCCGTGCCCGGGCAGCACCGCCGACGCCGGGGCGAGGCGGATCAGCACCACCCCGGCCACGATGCACAGGCCTCCGAGAAGCTGGACGAGGCTCGGCACCTCCGCCAGCAGGAGCCACGCGAGGAGGACCGCGAAGAGCACCTCCGACAGCCCGACGAACGAGGCGAGGCGCTCCCCCATCCGCACGACCGCGGCGACCCCCGACACGTACGCGAACGCCGTCGCGATCACCACGACGACCGCGAGCGGCACGAACCAGGGCACGACCGTGTCCCACAGGACGACGTCGACCCGCGGGGCGGCGAGCGGCAGGACGCCCACGGCCCCCGCCGTCCCGAGCGCCGCGGCGCCCACCGCCAACCCGCTCGCCGCGAGCGCCACCGGCGGCAGCCGGGTCGGGCGCGCGGACAGCACGAAGTAGGTGCCGACACCGACGGCCGCGCCCAGCGCGAAGAGGATGCCCAGCAGGTCGGGGCGTCCGCGGGAGAGGTCGACGACGAGGACCAGCCCGGCGATGCTGACCGCCGAGCCGACGAGCGTGATCGCCGGCGGGACACGCCGGGTACGCACCCAGGCGAGGCCCACGAGCAGCACGGGCGCGAGGTACTCGATGAGCAGGGCGAGCCCGACCGGCATCCGCTCGACGGCCGCGAAGTAGCAGAGCTGGGTGCCCGCGACGGCGACGAGCCCGAACCCCGCGACGAGCCGGTACTCCTGCCGGAGCAGCCGGTGGCTGCCCCGCAGCGCGACGAGCGCGAACGGTGCCAGCACGAGCGCCGCGCCCAGGGCGCGGGCGAGGACGGCGGCACCGGGCGTCCACCCGGCCTCGAGCAGGGGCTTGACGAACGGCCCGCTCGCCCCGAAGGCGAGCGCGGAGGCCAGGCCGAGCAGCAGGCCCGCCCCCGGCGACGACGTGCCGGCGGGCGCGGACGGGCTCATCGGGCCGCTCCGCGCTCCCGGTTGGGGTCGTCCGTCGGCAGCGCGATCCCGGTGCGGGCCGAGGCCGCCGTCACGAGCTCGACGAGAGCGAGCCGGATCTGCTCGTTCGCGTCGACGAGCGCCTGCCGCCCGCTGACGCCGGGCTGCCGCTCGAGGTGCAGCGGGGGCCCGAACTCGACGTGCAGCCGACGCCGGAACCCGGGGACGTGGGCCACGCCCTCACCCGTGCGCCGCGTGCCGAGCACGGCGACCGGCACGACGGGCGCGTGCCCGTTGAGCGCGAGCCAGGCGACACCCGCGCGGGCCGAGACCGCGTCCCCCCGACCGCGGTTCCCCTCCGGGAACACACCGACGGCCCCGCCGCGGCGCAGGACCGCGAGCGCCGTGGCGAGCGCGGCCCGGCCGCCGGTACCGGTGGCGGGGCGGTCGACGGGGATCTGCCCGGCTGCACGCAGCACGAGGCCGACGGGGCCCGAGAACATCTCCTCCTTGACGAGGATGTGCACCGGCCGGGGCGCGACGCCGAGCACGACGGGTCCGTCGACGAGCCCGGTGTGGTTGGCGGCCAGCAGCACCGGTCCGTCGGCCGGGACGTACGCACGTCCCTCGACGCCGGTGGCCCAGACCGCCCGCGCGAGGAACCGGCCCACCCACCGCGACCACGCCGGCCCGACCGGCGAGGGGACCGCACCCGCCGGCGCGGCCGCGGCGCTCATCGTGCCGGGTCGGCGCCCTGGGGGCGCCCGGCGACCTGCTCGATGACGTCGAGCACGGCCTGGATCGTCTGCTCGTAGTCGAGGTCGGACGAGTCCACCGTCACCACACCGTCCGCGGCGACGTGGAACTGGGAGACGGCCGAGTCGTCGCGGTCGCGCCGCAGGACCTGGTCACGCGTGGCCGCGACCGCTGCCTCGCCGGCCTCGCCGTGCACGTCGAGGGCGCGCCGGGCCAGGCGCGCCTCCTCGCTCGCCGTGAGCAGGATCCGCGCGTCGGCGTCGGGTGCCACGACCGTCGTGATGTCGCGGCCCTCCGCGACGATCCCGCGTCCGCCGGAGAACGACCCGGGCTCGCGCTCGGCGTCGATCGCGGCACGCTGCAGTCGGCGCAGCTCGCTGCGCACGTCGAGGTTCGTCGCGACCGCGCTCACGGCCGTGGAGATCTCGGTGGTGCGGATGGCTTCGCTGACGTCGGTGCCGTCGACGTGCACACCGGGTGCAGCGGGGTCGATCCCCATGACGAGCGGCATGACGCGCACGGCCCGGGAGACCGAGTCGGCGTCGGTGAGGTCCACACCCCGCCGCAGGCACCACCAGGTCGCCGCGCGGTACATGGCCCCGGTGTCGAGGTACGCGACACCGAGACGACCGGCGACCGCGCGCGAGACGCTGGACTTGCCCGAGCCCGACGGCCCGTCGATCGCGACGACCAGTGGGCTGCCGAGCGCGGCGACGGCTGGGTCGCGGTCGGCGCTCACTGGGCCAGGTCCTTGCGCAGGGACGTCGCACCGTGGAGGTAGACGTGCGCCACGTCGGCCCGCTCGACCGCGAGCTCGGCGTGCGCCATGAGCCGCACGACGCGCGGCAGCGCGTGCGGGACGTCGAGCTCGACCGCGCACATCAGCGGCACGTCACCGAGCCCCATCTCCCGGGCCGCAGCGGCCGGGAAGTCCGACGTGAGGTCGGGGGTGCAGGTGAAGAAGATCGAGATGAGCGCGTCGGAGTCCACGGCGTTCGCGTCGAGCACCGCCCGGACGAGCTCGCGCGTGCGCTCGAAGAGGTGCTCGCGCTCGTCCGTCTCGAGCTGCGTCGCTCCTCGGATGGCCCGGACCGGCATAGATCGTGCTCCTCGGTAGGTGGTGCGCGGCGCCGGTGCACGGCGGCGTGCTGCTGATGACGTGCGGACAGGTGGTCGGACGAGGTGGTGACGCCCTAGAGCGCGACCTCGCTCATGAGGGTGCCGAGCTCGGTACGGCCCAGCACGCGGGTGGTGCCGGGACGCAGGTTGCCCAGGTGGATCGGACCGATGCGGGTCCGCAGCAGCTGGGTCACGGGGTACCCGACCTCCTCGAACATCCGCCGCACGATGCGGTGACGGCCCTCGTGCAGCTCGACCTCCACGAGGCTGGCCTGCGGGGTCGAGTCGACGACCCGGTATCGGTCGACGCGGGCCGGCCCGTCCTCGAGCTCGACGCCGTGCAGCAGCTTGTTCGCGGTGTTGCCCGCCACGCGGCCCTCGAGGGTCACGAGGTACGTCTTGGGGATCTCGTACTTGGGGTGCGCGAGCCGGTTCGCGAGCTCACCGTCGTTGGTGAGCAGCAGCAGGCCCTCACTGTCCGCGTCGAGGCGACCGACGTGGAAGAGACGCTCCGTGCGGTTCGCGACGAACTCCTGCAGCGACGGACGCCCCTCGGGGTCGTGCATGGTCGAGACCACACCGAGCGGCTTGTTGAACGCGAGCGTGATCTTCGTCGTGTCGAGCTGCAGACGCATCCCGTCGACGTGCACGACGGCGCGCTCCGGGTCGACGCGCACGCCGAGCTCCGTCACCCGCACGCCGTCGACCTCGACGCGGCCGTCCGAGATGAGGTCCTCGCACGCACGGCGCGACCCCACGCCCGCCGAGGCGAGGACCTTCTGCAGCCGCACACCGTCGGCGACGTGGACGTCGCGAGGCGGGCTCTCCGGCGCCGCGCGGCGCGCACGGGCAGGACGCGACGCCCCAGCGGCCCCGCGCCCCGTGCCACGTCCGGTGGCACGGCCGCCCCCGCGGGGGGACCCGCCGTCGGGCCGACCGGTGGACCGGCGGGGACGCCCGTCGTCGGCCTCGCCCGGTCGCGGCTGGCCGGACTGCGTCCGACCGGCCCCTGCCTGGTCAGGCCTCGCCTGACCCGACCGTGGCTGGGTGGAACGCGCCTGGCCGGACCTGCCCTGGCCCGACCGTGCCTGACCGGACCTGCCCTCGTTCGACCTCGACCCGCCCGACGCGCGACCGGACCCCTCGCCCTGGTGCTGCCTGCTGCTCATGATCGTCCTTCGGTCGTCGGTGCGGTGCGACCCGCGGTGCTGGTGTCGGTGCTGACGTCGGTGCTCGTGCCGGCGCCGTCGGCGTGATCGTGGTGATCGTCACGTCCGGCGGGCTCGTGACGCGGCCCGAGACCGCCGAACGCGTCGAGCCCGTCGAGGGTCTCCATGTCCGGCAGGTGCGGTGCCAGGTGCGGCAACTCGTCGAGGCTCGTGAAGCCCATCCGTTCCAGGAAGTACCCCGTGGTCCCGTACAGGACCGCCCCGGTCGACGGGTCCTGACCCACCTCGGCGACGAGCCCACGCGTGGAGAGCGTACGGACCACGCCGTCGACGTTCACCCCCCGGACGGCCGAGACCTGACCGCGGGTGACCGGCTGACGGTACGCGATGACGGCGAGGGTCTCCAAAGCGGCCTGCGTGAGACGGGCCGTCTGCCCCTCCAGCACGAACCGCCCGACGACCTCGGCGAACGCGGGCGCCGAGTAGACGCGCCACCCGCCGCCTGCCTCGCGCAGCTCGAACCCGCGCGGCGCGAAGCCGTGCTCGCCGCGGTACTCCTCCGCCAGCGACACGAGGAGGTCGTCAACCTCACCGGTCGGGAGCCCGAGCGCCGCGGCCAGCCGCACGGCCGGGATCGGCTCGTCGGCGACCATGAGCACCGCCTCGAGAGCCGCCCTCGCCCCGCCCGGGAGGTCGTGCACGTCGTGCACGGCGTCAGGTTCGTCCATGGTCGCGTCGTCGCTCACCGCGATCCCTCCGTGTCATCATCGGCCCCGTCGACGGCGTCGAACTCCGCGTCGCCGTCGAACTCCGTGCCGACCTCGCCCAGGACGTCCTCGGTCTGCGCGTCCTCGCTGCCCGTCCAGCGCACCGTCAGCTCGCCGAGCGCCGTCACCTGGTCGAAGCCCACGACGCCCTCACGGAACAGCTCGAGCAGCGCGAGGAACCGCGCCACGACCACGACCGTCTCGCCCGCGTCGGCCACCAGGGCACGGAACGTCGCGGCGCCCTCGTGGCGCAGCCGGTCGACGAGGAACCCGGCCTGCTCGCGCACGCTGACGGCCGGCGCGTGCAGGTGGGCGAGGTCGACGCCGGGCGGTGGCGGCTTGGGCGCGAGCGCGTCGGCGGCGAGCGCCGCGAGCTGGTCGGGCCCGAGCTGCCAGACGAGGTCCGGCAGCAGCGCGGCAAACGCCGGCTCGAGCTGCACGACGCGCGGGAACCGGCGGCCCTCGGTCGCGAGACGCTCGGCCATGACGGCGGCCACCTGCTTGTACGCGCGGTACTGCAGGAGGCGGGCGAAGAGCAGGTCGCGGGCCTCGAGGAGCTCGAGGTCTTCGGCGTCCTCCACGTCACCGGCCGGCAACAGCCGTGCCGCCTTGAGGTCGAGGAGTGTCGCCGCCACGACGAGGAACTCGCTCGCGGTCCCGAGCGCCCAGCCGCCGCGGACCCCGCGCCGCGTCGCGGGCGCGTCGGCCGCGCGGATGTACGCGATGAACTCGTCGGTGACTTGCGCGAGCGACACCTCGGTGATGTCCAGCTTGTGCTTCATGATGAGCGACAGCAGCAGGTCGAACGGCCCGGAGAAGTTCTCCAGGTGCACCTCGAAGCCGGTCGGGACGGTCGCGACCGGTGTCGTGTCAGGCGGCGTCGCCACGTGCTACCAGCTCCCGGGCCAGCTGCCGGTAGGCGGTAGCGCCCGCGTGGTTCGGGGCGTACACGGTGATGGGCTCGGCCGCCACCGACGCGTCCGGGAACTTCACGGTGCGGGCGATCACGGTGTGCAGAAGCTTGTCGCCGAACGCCTCGTGGACGCGGGCGATCACCTCGCGCGAGTGCAGCGTGCGCGAGTCGTACATCGTGGCGAGGATGCCGTCGACCTCGAGCAGCGGGTTGAGCCGGTCGCGGACCTTCTCGATGGTCTCCACGAGCATCGCGACACCCCGCAGGGCGAAGAACTCGCACTCGAGCGGGATGAGCACCCCGTGCGCCGCGGTGAGCGCGTTGACGGTGAGCAGGCCGAGCGACGGCTGGCAGTCGACGAGGATCACGTCGTACTCGTCGGCGATCGGTCGCAGCACCCGGGACAGCACGGACTCGCGGGCGACCTCGCCGACGAGCTGGACCTCGGCCGCGGACAGGTCGATGTTCGCGGGCAGCAGGTCCAGGCCCGGGACGTTGCTCTGGACGACGATGTCGTGGGCCGTCACGGCCCGGTCCATGAGCAGGTTGTAGACGGTGCGGTCCAGGTCGTGCGGATTGACCCCGAGGCCGACCGACGCCGCACCCTGCGGGTCGAAGTCGACGAGGAGGACCCGGCGCCCGTACTCCGCGAGCGCGGCGCCCAGGTTGATCGTCGTCGTGGTCTTGCCGACGCCGCCCTTCTGGTTGCACATCGCGATGATGCGCGCCGGGCCGTGCCCGGACAGGGGCGCGGGGTCCGCGAACTGCGGGAGCTCGCGGCCGGCAGGGTCGAGGGGCGCCGACACACCGACGGGCGCCGTCGAGGGGTCCGTCGAGCTGTCGGTCGTGGTCTCGCTCGGGGCCTGGCTACTCACGCTCGCCACGGTACCCCAGGGGCCGCGCCCGCACGTCTGCACGCGCCGGGAGCGCGCAGAACCTGTGGACCGGTCAGCCGAGCGCGCGCGGGTGGGCGGAGGCGTAGACCTCGCGCAGCGCGTCGCGCGTGACGAGCGTGTAGATCTGCGTCGTGGTCACCGACGCGTGCCCCAGGAGCTCCTGGACCACACGCACGTCGGCGCCGCCCGCGAGCAGGTGCGTGGCGAACGAATGCCGCAGGGTGTGCGGGGAGATCCGCTCGGGGCGGTCGATCCCCGCACGCTCGGCCGCGCCACGGAGCACCGCCCACGCGCTCTGCCGGCTCAGCCGCGCGCCGCGCGTGTTGAGGAACAGCGCGGGGGTGCCGCTCCCCTGGCGTGACAGGTGCGGGCGGGCGCGCACGAGGTACGCGTCGATCGCGCGCCGCGCGTAGGACCCGACCGGCACGACCCGCTCCTTGCTGCCCTTGCCGAAGAGCCGGACGGCACCACCGTCGAGGTCGATGTCGTCGACGTCGAGGGTCACGGCCTCCGTGATGCGCGCCCCCGTGGAGTAGACGAGCTCGAGCAGCGCACGGTCGCGCAGCGGCCCCGGGCCGTCGCCCGCACCGGCGGCCTCGAGGATCCGTTCGACCTCCTGGGTCGAGATCGCCTTGGGCAGCCGCTTGCCGAGCGCGGGGGGCCGCACGTCGGTCGCCGGGTCCGTCGGGGTCATGCCCTCCGCCGCGCAGAAGCGGTGCCAGCCGCGCACGGCCGCCACCGAGCGCGCGGTGGACGACGGCGAGAGGGGGCTGCCGCCGTCGGACCCGGTCCGCAGCGCGGTGACGTAGGAGGCGACGTCGTCGGCGTCGACGTCGCCGAGCCCCGTGCGGCCGCAGCCGGCGAGGTAGGCGACATAGCGCGTCAGGTCACGCCGGTAGGCCGCGACCGTGTTGACCGAGAGGCCGCGTTCGACAGCGACGTGCGCCAGGTACTCGCGCAACGGACGCTCCAGTCCCCCCGGAACGGGTGGGGCCGGAGCGTCCTCGTGCACGCTCCCTCGCGTCACACCGCCCGCCCGTCAGAAGGGGAGGAACACGTCGACGGCCACGGCCACGAAGAGCAGGGTGAGGTACGTGATCGAGGCGTGGAAGACCTTCATCGCACCGAGCTTGCCGCGGGTCGGGTCGTTCGCCCGGCGCAGCATCGTCACGCACGACGAGAGGAACCAGGCGCCGAGGGCGAGCGCCACGAGGCCGTACACCCACGTCATGCCCGCCAGCGGCCACAGCGCGAGCGAGGACGCGATCATGGCGACCGTGTAGAGCACCATCTCGCGGGCGACCTTGCGGTTGTCCGCGACCACCGGGAGCATCGGCACGCCGGCCTCCGCGTAGTCCCGGCGGAACTTGATCGACAGCGGCCAGTAGTGCGGCGGCGTCCAGAAGAAGATGACGAGGAACAGCGCGAGGGCCGCCCAGCTGAGCGAGCCCGTGACCGCCGACCAGCCGATGAACACGGGCATGCACCCCGCGATGCCGCCCCAGACGATGTTCTGCGGCGTGCGGCGCTTGAGGATCATCGTGTAGCCGACGACGTAGATCGCGATCGCCGCGAACGTCAGCCACGCCGACGCCGCGTTCACCTGCCACGAGAACCACACGAGCGCCAGGACCCCGAGGACGGTCGCGAAGACGAGCGCGGCCCGTGGGGTCACCTCCCCCGTGACCAGCGGGCGGCGCTTGGTGCGGTTCATCACCTCGTCGATGTCACGGTCGAGGTAGCAGTTGAAGACGTTCGCCGACGCCGCGGCCGCGGTCCCGCCCAGCAGCGTCGCGACCACGAGGCCGAACGACGGGAAGCCGCCCTGGGCGAGGATCATCGTCGGGACGGTCGTGACCAGCAGCAGCTCGATGACCCGCGGCTTCGTCAGCGCCACGTACGCGCCGACGCGGCTGCGCACCAGGTCGAGGGTGGTCGCCGCCGCCGGGACCCGGGAGTCCGCGGAGGTCGCGACGGCGGGAGACGGGACACCCGTCTCGTCGATCGGTGCCTGGCTCGTGGTGTGCACGCGCTTCGGTGTTCCGTTCTGGCGAGGTTCTTCGTGGTCAACGGCTGACGCCACGAGCGCCCGCGGTGGGGGCCGCGGCGCGTGGCCCACGCCTCATCGTACGTCGTGGCACTCCACGAGCACGCCGCGCGCACGCCGCGCACGGTGTGAGATTCGACGGGTCGCGACGTGCTCGTGGCCCGCCCGACGGGATCGTTCGCCGTGCGCACGGTGATCCACGGTGTGGTCGCCCTGGAACGTCGGTGCGGGTGCGCGTATAGGCTGAGGAGCGCAACTGACACCTCCTGCCTCGCCCTGCGGCGTGCACGCTCCGCCTGTGCGCCCGGTCTCGGCCGGCCCGCACACCGCGGCCCCGGCCCCGCGCGGCCCACGGCAGGAAATAGTTCAACGGTTGCTCCGAGCTGTTCGACGACGATCCGGGGCGAGGCTCCGGACAGGAAAGAGGTCCGGTGAACGCGTTCGTTCCTGCCAACCAGCCCCTCGAGTGGTCCGACCTGGACGACCAGGCGGTCAAGATGATCAAGGCGCTGGCCGCAGACGCCGTCGAGAAGGTCGGCAACGGGCACCCGGGGACCGCCATCTCCCTCGCGCCCGCCGCCTACCTGCTGTTCCAGAAGGTCATGCGCCACGACCCCAGCGACTCGCACTGGACGGGGCGCGACCGCTTCGTCCTGTCCGCGGGCCACTCCTCGCTGACGATCTACCTCCAGCTGTTCCTCGCCGGCTACGGCCTCGAGGTCGAGGACATCGCCGCGCTGCGCACCTGGGGCTCGAAGACCCCCGGACACCCCGAGTACAAGCACACGAACGGCGTCGAGATCACCACGGGCCCCCTCGGCCAGGGCCTCGCCTCCGCCGTCGGCATGGCGATGGCCGCGCGCCGCGAGCGCGGCCTGCTCGACCCCTCGAGCGCCCCCGGCGAGAGCCCGTTCGACCACCACGTGTACGTCATCGCCTCGGACGGCGACCTGCAGGAGGGCGTCACCTCCGAGGCCTCGTCGATCGCCGGGCACCAGCAGCTCGGCAACCTCGTCGTGATCTGGGACGACAACAAGATCTCGATCGAGGACGACACGGACATCGCGTTCACCGAGGACGTGCTCGCGCGCTACGAGGCGTACGGCTGGCACACCCAGCGCGTCGACTGGACCCAGGGCGGCACCGGCTACGCCGAGGACGTCGACGGCCTCGCCGCCGCGGTCGCGGCCGCCCAGGCCGAGACCGGCAAGCCGTCGATCATCGCGCTGCGCACCATCATCGGCTGGCCCTCGCCCACCAAGCAGAACACCGGTGGCATCCACGGCTCCGCCATGGGCGCCGACGAGATCCGCGGCCTGAAGGAAGAGCTCGGGCTCGACCCCGAGGCGACCTTCGCCGTGCCCGCCGAGGTCCTGGCCCACACCCGCGCCGTCGGCGAGCGCCAGAGCGACCTCCGCGAGCGGTGGAACACGGCGTTCGACGCGTGGAAGACCGCGAACCCCGAGGGCGACGCCCTCCTGCAGCGCCTCACCGCCCGCGAGCTGCCGGCCGGCTGGACCGACTCCCTGCCGACCTTCGAGGCCGGCAAGGACGTCGCCACCCGTGCTGCCTCCGGCAAGGTCCTGTCCGCACTGGCGGACACCCTGCCCGAGCTCTGGGGCGGCTCGGCCGACCTCGCAGGCTCGAACAACACGACCATGGACGGACAGCCGTCGTTCGTGCCCGTCGAGCACTCCACCAAGAAGTTCCCCGGCCACGAGTACGGCCGCACGCTGCACTTCGGCATCCGTGAGCACGCCATGGGCTCGATCCTCAACGGCATCGTGCTGCACGGCGGGACCCGCGCCTACGGCGGCACGTTCCTCACCTTCAGCGACTACATGCGTCCCGCGGTGCGCCTGGCCGCGCTCATGGAGATCCCGTCGACGTTCGTGTGGACGCACGACTCGATCGGGCTCGGCGAGGACGGCCCGACGCACCAGCCGATCGAGCACTTCGCCGCGCTGCGCGCCATCCCCGGCCTCGATGTCGTGCGACCCGCCGACGCCAACGAGACCGCCTGGGCCTGGCGCACGATCCTCGAGCACGACGACCGGCCCGCCGGCCTCGTGCTCACGCGCCAGAACGTCCCGACGTTCCCGCGCGGCACCGACGGGTACGCGGACGCGTCCGGCACCGCGCGTGGCGGCTACGTGCTGCTCGACACCGACGGCACGCCCGACGTCATCCTCATCGGCACCGGCTCCGAGGTGCAGCTGGCCGTGGCGGCGCGCGAGCAGCTCGCCGCCGAGGGTGTCGCGGCACGGGTCGTGTCGCTGCCGAGCCGGGAGTGGTTCGACGCCCAGGACCCCGCCTACCGCGAGTCCGTGCTCCCCGCGGGCGTCGCCGCCCGCGTGTCCGTCGAGGCGGGCATCGGGCAGGGCTGGCGCGACCTCGTCGGCGACGCCGGCCGCATCGTCAGCCTCGAGCACTACGGGGCCTCCGCGGACTACAAGGTCCTCTACCGCGAGTTCGGCATCACCGCCGAGGCCGTGGCCGCCGCCGCGAAGGAGTCGATCGCCGCAGCCCGCGACGGCGCGGCACCGGGCGGCGCAGCGGTCCCCTCCCAGGGCGGGACCGGCGACCAGCTCTGATCCGTTTGTAGGCTTCCGGGAGGGGACGGGCCGACGTCCGTCCCCTCCCGGGCCGTCAGACCCACGAGAGGGAGAACACCGTGCACCACGACGCAGCACCCGCCCCCGTCCGCGAGCTGTCCGCGGCAGGAGTCTCGATCTGGCTGGACGACCTCTCCCGAGAACGGCTGCGCAGCGGGGGGCTGGCCGAGCTGGTCCGCACCCGGGCCGTCGTCGGGGTCACGACGAACCCCACGATCTTCGCGGGCGCCCTCGAGTCCGGTGACGCGTACGACGCGCAGCTCGAGGAGCTGTCCGCGGCCCGCGTCGACGTCGAGGCTGCCGTCGAGACCATCACCACCGACGACGTGCGCGCGGCCGCCGACGTGCTGCGCGACGTCTACGACGCCACCGACGGCATCGACGGTCGGGTCTCCATCGAGGTCGACCCCCGCCTGGCGCACGACACCGACGCCACGGTCTCCACGGCCGTGCGGCTCTGGCGCACCGTGGACCGCCCGAACGTCCTCATCAAGATCCCGGCCACGCTCGAGGGCCTCGACGCGATCACCCGCACCCTCGCCGAGGGCATCAGCGTCAACGTCACGCTCATCTTCTCCCTCGAGCGGTACCGCGCCGTCATGGACGCCTTCTGCGAAGGGCTCGAGCGGGCGGCCGCGGCGGGCCACGACCTGTCCACGATCGCGTCGGTCGCGTCGTTCTTCGTCTCGCGCGTCGACTCCGCCGTGGACGCGGCGTTGACGGCCGTCGGCACGCCCGACGCCCTCGAGCTGCGCGGCCGCACGGCGATCGCCAACGCCCGGCTCGCGTTCGAGGCGTACGAGCAGGTGCTCGCGAGCGACCGCTGGCGCGCCCTGGCCACCGCCGGCGCCCACCCCCAGCGGCCCCTGTGGGCGTCAACAGGCGTGAAGAACCCCGAGTACCGCGACACGATGTACGTCGACGAGCTCGTCACCGACGGCGTCGTCAACACCATGCCCGAGCCGACGCTCGAGGCGTTCGCCGACCACGGGGCGGTCTCCGGCGACACCGTGGTGGGCACCTACGAGGCGTCGCGCGCCGTCCTCACGGCCATCGAGTCGTTCGGCGTCTCCGTCGACGAGGTCACCACGACGCTCGAGCGCGAGGGCGTCTCGAAGTTCGAGACCAGCTGGGAGGACCTGCTCGCGACGGTCTCGGCCGGACTCCGCCGCACGGCGCCGACGTCGTGACCACCAGGACGGACGTCACACCGTCAGGATGCGACGGACGCCCTACGCTCTGACCAGGTCCGCGTCCCGGACCGACCATCCAGCCCGCCGACGAGAACGGTGACACCAGGTGAGACCGGCCAAGATCAGCGCAGAGCACAACCCGCTGCGCGACCCGCGTGACCTCCGACTCCCCCGCATCGCGGGCCCCTGCGGCCTCGTGATCTTCGGCGTCACGGGCGACCTCGCCCGCAAGAAGCTCATGCCGGCCGTGTACGACCTCGCCAACCGAGGGCTCCTGCCACCGGGCTTCGCGCTGACCGGCTTCGCGCGGCGCGACTGGGCCGAGCAGGACTTCGCCCAGGTCGTGCGGGACGCCGTCAAGGAGCACGCACGCACCCCGTTCCGCGAGGCGACCTGGAAGCAGCTCGCCGAGGGCATCCGGTTCGTCCAGGGCGAGTTCGGCGACGACGAGGCGTTCGAGCGGCTGCGGCAGACCGTCGAGGAGCTCGACGCGGACCGTGGGACCCGAGGGAACCACGCCTTCTACCTCTCGGTGCCACCCGGGGCCTTCCCGCTGGTCTGCGAGCAGCTCTCCCGCTCGGGCCTGTCCGAGTCCACCGACGACGCGTGGCGGCGGGTGGTCATCGAGAAGCCCTTCGGGCACGACCTCACGAGCGCACGCGAGCTGAACGACGTCGTCTCCGAGGTCTTCCCCCCGGACTCCGTCTTCCGTATCGACCACTACCTGGGCAAGGAGACCGTCCAGAACCTCCTGGCGCTGCGGTTCGCCAACCAGCTCTACGAGCCCATCTGGAACGCCAACTACGTCGACCACGTCCAGATCACCATGGCCGAGGACATCGGCATCGGTGGCCGCGCCGGGTACTACGACGGCATCGGCGCGGCCCGGGACGTCATCCAGAACCACCTCCTGCAGCTCCTGGCTCTCACGGCCATGGAGGAGCCGGTCTCCTTCGACGCCGACCAGCTCCGCGCCGAGAAGATCAAGGTCCTGTCCGCCGTGCGGCTGCCGCGCGAGCTCGCCAAGCACACGTCGCGCGGCCAGTACTCCGCTGGCTGGCAGGGCGGCGAGGAGGTCGTCGGGTACCTCGACGAGGACGGTATCTCCCCCGAGTCGGCCACCGAGACGTTCGCCGCGATCCGCGTCGACATCGACAACCGGCGATGGGCGGGCGTCCCGTTCTACCTGCGGACGGGCAAGCGCCTGGGCCGTCGTGTGACGGAGATCGCGGTCGTCTTCAAGTCCGCACCGCACCTGCCGTTCGAGTCCTCCGCCACCTCGGAGCTCGGCAAGAACGCCCTCGTGATCCGCGTGCAGCCGGACGAGGGCGTGACGATCCGCTTCGGCGCCAAGGTCCCGGGCACCGCGATGGAGGTGCGCGACGTCACCATGGACTTCGGGTACGGCCACGCCTTCACCGAGTCCTCGCCCGAGGCGTACGAGCGGCTCATCCTCGACGTGCTGCTCGGTGACCCGCCGCTCTTCCCGAGCCACGAGGAGGTCGAGCTGTCGTGGAAGATCCTCGACCCGATCACCGCCTTCTGGGAGTCCAAGGGCACACCGGACCCGTACCGCTCCGGGACCTGGGGACCAGACTCCGCCGACAAGATGATGGCCCGGGACGGTCGCACCTGGCGGCGGCCGTGACCGCCCCCCGGGCCGTCGGGCCCGCCACCCGCCGCGTGCACGCGGCACCCGCCCCGAGGAGCCCGTGGAGGCGACCCGCATGATCATCGACCTGCCCGAGACCACCACGAACGCGGTCAACAAGCGACTCGTCAAGCTGCGGGACGAGGGCGGCGCCGTCGCGCTCGGCCGTGTCCTCACGCTCGTGGTCCTGGCCGACGAGGCCGACGTCGAGGACGCCGTCGCCGCCGCCAACGGCGCGAGCCGGGAGCACCCCTGCCGCATCGTCGTCGTCGCGCCGTCCGTGCAGCGCACGCAGCCGCGCCTCGACGCGCAGATCCGCATCGGTGGCGACGCCGGCGCCAGCGAGGTCGTGGTCCTGCGCCCCTCGGGGCCGCTCGCCGCGCACTCCGACACGCTCGTCATGCCGCTCCTGCTGCCCGACGCCCCGATCGTCGCCTGGTGGCCGCGAGAGCTGCCCGACGACCCGTCGCGCGACCCCGTCGGGCAGATGGCGCACCGCCGGATCACGGACACCGTGGGCTGCGCCGACCCGGTGGCACGGCTGGCCTCCCTGAGCTCCACGCACAGCCCCGGCGACACCGACCTCGCGTGGACCCGCGTGACCCTGTGGCGCGGGCTGATCGCGGCCGCGCTCGACGAACCGCCCTACGAGTCCGTCACCGCGGTCGAGGTCGAGGGCCAGGAGGACCACCCCTCGGTCGACCTCCTCGCCGGCTGGCTCGCGCTGCAGCTCAGGTGCCCCGTCACGCTCACCCGTCGTTCCGGCGTCTCGGGTGTGACCCGGGTCGTGCTCGGGCGCAAGGGTGGCTCGATCGTCCTCGACCGGCCCGACGGCCGGGTCGTCACCATCAGCCAGCCCGACCAGCCCGACCGGCGGATCTCGCTGCCGATGCGCCAGCTCGAGGAGTGCCTCACGGAGGAGCTGCGCCGGCTCGACCCCGACGAGGTCTTCGGCGACGTCCTGACCAAGGGCCTGACGCGGGTGAGCTCGTGACCGGCACCGCTACGGGCCGGTCGGTACCGCGCCTGGTCGTCGTCCACCCGGACGCGACCGTCCTGGCCCGGGCGACCGCGGCCCGGCTGCTCACGCGCATCCTCGACGTGCAGTCGGTCCGCAGCACGGTGCACGTCGTGCTCACCGGGGGGACCGTCGGGATCGCGACCCTCGCCGAGGTGGCGGCCGACCCCGTGCGGGACGCGGTCGACTGGGCCGGCGTGCACGTCTGGTGGGGCGACGAGCGCTTCCTGCCGGACGGCGACCCCGACCGCAACGAGACGCAGGCCCGCGCGGCGCTGCTCGATGCGTTGCCGACGCTGCCGCCCGGCAACGTGCACGTCGTGCCGGCGCTGTCCTCGGAGGTCACGACCCCCGAGGACGCCGCGGCCCGCTACGCCGCGACGCTCGCCGAGCACGCGCCCGACGGGGCCGACGCACCCGTGTTCGACGTCCTCCTGCTCGGGATGGGCCCGGACGCCCACGTCGCGTCCCTGTTCCCCGGCCACGAGGCCCTCGACGTCCGGGGAGTCGCGGCCGTCGGCGTACACGGCTCACCGAAGCCACCGCCCGAGCGTGTCTCGCTGACGTTCGAGACGATCTGCGCCGCCGCGGAGGTCTGGGTCGTCGCGGCCGGAGCCGAGAAGGCCGACGCCGTCAGCGCCGCCCTCGGCGGTGCGTCCACGCACGACGCCCCTGCAGGTGCCGTGCGCGGGGTCGCACGCACCCTCTGGCTGCTCGACGTCGCCGCTGCCGGCGGGACGAGCTCGGCGCGCTGACCCCCGCCCGCCGCGGGCGGGCCCGACGAGAGAGTGGTGCACCATGACGGATCGCGACACGTGGGAGCGCGTCGACCGGTACTACGCGCCGCTCGTCGGGGAGGACGACGCACTCCGCGAGACCGACGCACGTGCCGCGGCGGCGGGCCTGCCCGCGATCCAGGTCTCGCCCGCTCAGGGGAAGCTCCTGCACCTCCTGGCCCTGGTGCAGGGCGCGCGCCGTATCCTCGAGATCGGGACGCTCGCCGGCTACAGCACGATCTGGCTGGCGCGCGCGCTCGAACCCGGAGGGCGCCTCGTGACCTGCGAGCTCGACCCGACCCACGCCCGGGTCGCCCGCGAGAACCTCGCGACGGCGGGTGTCGCCGACCTCGTCGAGGTGCGTGAGGGTCCGGCCGCCGACACGCTGCGGGAGCTGGTGCGCGGCGGGGACGAGCCCTTCGACCTCGTCTTCATCGACGCGGACAAGCCCTCCAACCCGCTGTACCTCGAGCTCGCCCTGCAGCTCGTACGGCCCGGCTCGCTCGTCGTCCTCGACAACGCGGTGCGCGGGGGTGCCGTGGCCGACGCGCTGAGCACCGACGAGAACGTGCTGGGTGTGCGCCGGTTCGTCGAGGACGTCGTCGCGAACCCACGGCTCACCGCGACCGCCGTCCAGACCGTCTCGGTCAAGGGCTACGACGGGTTCGTGCTCCTGCGCGTCGCCTCCTGAGCGCGCTCCGCCGGAGACAGCGCTGACGGACCGACCGGTGGGGCCTCCGGCCCTCGAGAGGGTCAGCCTCCGCGACGGGCCCGCAGGGCGGCGAGCGCCTCGTCGAGGATCGCGATCCCGTCCTCGTCGGTGCGGCGCTCCTTCACGTACGCGAGGTGCGTCTTGTACGGCTCGTTACGCTGCTGGCTCGGCGGGCTGGACGCATCCTGCCCGGCCGGGAACCCGCACCGCGGGCAGTCCCACGTCTCCGGCGCCTCGATCTCAGCCTCCAGGGAGAAGCTGGGGCGGGTCTCGTGCCCGTTGGCGCACCAGTACGAGACGGAGAACCGCGGGGCGGCGTCGCCCCGCTCCGTCTCGCCCAGGGGCCCGGCACCTACCCGAGAACCACGGATCGCACTACCACCAGCCACCAGATCACTCCCCTGTTGTGCGAACCGGGCCCGTCAGGACCGGTCGTGTCGTACACGGGACGTCCGTCACGCCCCGGCCGAACCGTCAGCTGACCCGCTGGATGAGACCGAGGAGGACGATGACGATCGCCCAGACGACGGCGAACGTGATCGTGATGCGGTTGAGGTTCTTCTCCGCGACGCCCGAGCTCCCGACGCTGCTGGAGATACCACCGCCGAACATGTCGGACAGTCCCCCACCCTTGCCCTTGTGCATGAGCACGAGCATCGTGAGGAAGCAGCTGGTGAGGACCAGCATGATCTGGAGGGCAATGCGGAGCGCGTCCACGAGTACGTCCTTGATGCTCTGGGTCCGCCGGAGGAGCCGGACCGCACGGGTGTCCGGTGCCGCCGGGGTCCGCCGGTGGCACGCAGGACAAGGGTAGGCGACGACAGGCCGATCCGGCCAACCCCGGCCCCGCAGAGCTCACGGGGATCAGGGGTCGGCCGGACCCGGCCGTCGTCAAGATGCTCGAGAGTCAGACCGCGTGCGACTGGTAGCGCACGATCTTCGCGAACTCCTCGGGGTCGAGGCTCGCACCACCGATCAGTGCACCGTCGACGTCGGGCTGCGCCATGATCGACGCCACGTTGCCGGACTTCACCGAACCGCCGTAGAGCACGCGCACACCTGCGGCGAGCTCGGCGTCGTAGAGCTCGGCCAGCCGCGCACGGATCGCACCGCAGACCTCCTGCGCGTCCTCCGGCGTCGCGACCTCACCGGTGCCGATGGCCCACACCGGCTCGTACGCGATGACGATCTGAGCCGCCTGCTCGGCGGCGAGGCCCTCGAGCGCACCGTCGACCTGGGCGAGGGTGTAGGAGACCTGGTCGCCCGCCTTACGCACGTCGAGGCCCTCCCCGACGCACAGGATCGGCACGATGCCCTGACCGAAGGCCGAGCGCACCTTCGCGTTGGCGACGGCGTCGTCCTCCTGGTGGTACTCGCGGCGCTCGGAGTGGCCCACGGCCACGTACGACACGCCCAGCTTGGCGAGCATCACGGGCGAGATCTCTCCCGTGTACGCGCCCTCCGTGTGCTGCGAGACGTCCTGCGCCCCGTAGCCGAGCTCGAGCTTGTCCGCGTCCACGAGCGTCTGCACGCTGCGCAGGTCCGTGAACGGGGGCAGCACGACGACCTCGACGGAGGAGTAGTCGTGCTTGGCGTCCTTGAGCGTCCACGCCAGCTTCTGCACCATGTGCGTCGCCTGGTGGTGGTCGAGGTTCATCTTCCAGTTGCCCGCCATGAGCGGGGTGCGCTTGTCAGCCACGATGTGCCTTCTCTCTCGAGATGTAGGGGTCAGTTGTCGAGGACGGAGATCCCGGGCAGGTCCTTGCCCTCCAGGAACTCCAGGCTCGCGCCGCCACCGGTCGAGATGTGGCTGAAGCCGGCCTCGTCGAAGCCGAGCAGACGCACGGCCGCGGCGGAGTCGCCGCCGCCGACGATGGTGAACGTGCCGCCTGCCGTCGCCTCGACGAGCGCCTGCGCGACGGCACGGGTGCCGGCCGCGAACGCCTCGAACTCGAAGACACCCATCGGGCCGTTCCAGACGACGGTGCGCGCGTCGGCGATCTTGCTCGCGAAGAGCTCGCCGGAGGCGGGGCCGATGTCCAGGCCGATCGTGCCCTCGGGGATGGCGTCGGCGGCGACGACCCGGTGCGGGGCGTCGGCGGCGAACGACTCGGCCGCGACGATGTCGGTCGGCAGGACGATCTCGACGCCGTTGGCCTCGGCCTGCGCCAGGTAGCCCTTGACGGTCTCGATCTGGTCCGCCTCGAGCAGGGAGTTGCCGACCTCGTAGCCCTTGGCCGCGAGGAAGGTGAAGACCATGCCGCCACCGATGAGCAGGCGGTCCGCCTTGGTGAGCAGGTTCGCGATCACGCCGAGCTTGTCGGAGACCTTGGAGCCCCCGAGCACCACCGCGTAGGGACGCTCCGGGTCCTCGGTCGCCTTCTTCAGCGAGTGGACCTCCTTGAGCACCAGCTCGCCGACGGCGGCAGGCAGGACCTTCGCCACGTCGTAGACCGAGGCCTGCTTGCGGTGCACGACGCCGAACCCGTCGGAGACGAAGACGTCGGCGAGCGCCGCGAGCTCGTCCGCGAGGGCCGCGCGCTCGGCATCGTCCTTCGAGGTCTCGCGGGCGTCGAACCGGATGTTCTCGAGCAGCGCGACCTCGCCGTCACCGAGCGCGGCGACGGTCTCGCGGGCCGAGTCGCCGACCGTGTCGGCCGCGAGCGTCACGCGGGCTCCGAGCAGCTCGCCGAGCCGCTGCGCGACGGGCGCGAGCGAGTACTTCGCGTCCGGCTCACCCTTGGGGCGCCCGAGGTGCGCCATGACGACGACCTTGGCGCCGGCGTCGGTCAGCCGGGTGAGCGTGGGCAGGGCGGCGCGGATGCGGCCGTCGTCCGTGATGGTCGTCCCGTCGAGGGGGACGTTGAAGTCCGAGCGCACCAGCACGCGCTTGCCGCGCAGGTCGCCCAGGTCGTCGATGGTCTTCATGAGCACTCCAGTCGAGAGGTCAGTCGAAGAATCTGCCGGCGTGACGGCCGGCGGGTCGGCCCGATCGGGCCTGACACGACGACGTCCGCGTGCGCGCGGGGCCGGCAGGCCACGGCGCGCACGCGGACGTATCGCACTACACGTCGGTCGAGGACGTCAGAGACGCGCGCCCACGTACTGCGTGAGGGCGACGAGGCTGTTGGAGTAGCCCCACTCGTTGTCGTACCAGGAGACGACCTTGACCTGGTCACCGGTCACCTTGGTGAGCTTCGAGTCGAAGATGCTCTGGTGCGGGTTGGTGACGATGTCGCTCGAGACGATGTCCTCGTCCACGTACTCGAGGATGCCCTTGAGCGGGCCGTCGGCAGCAGCCTTGACCGCGGCGTTGACCTCCTCGACCGTGACCTCCTTGGAGGCGGTGAAGGTGAGGTCGGTCGCGGAACCCGTGATGACGGGCACGCGGAGCGCGTAGCCGTCGAGCTTGCCCTTGAGCTCGGGGAGCACGAGAGAGACGGCCTTGGCGGCACCCGTCGAGGTCGGCACGATGTTCTGCGCGGCGGCACGAGCGCGGCGCAGGTCGCCGTGGGGGCCGTCCTGCAGGTTCTGGTCACCCGTGTAGGCGTGGATCGTGGTCATGAGGCCACGCTCGATGCCGATCGAGTCGTTGAGCGCCTTGGCCAGGGGGGCCAGGCAGTTCGTGGTGCAGGACGCGTTCGAGATGATGTTGTGCGCCGCGGCGTCGTACTGCTCGTGGTTCACGCCGACGACGAACGTCGCGTCCTCGTTCTTCGCCGGGGCGGAGATGATGACCTTCTTGGCCCCGCCGGCGAGGTGCGCCTTGGCCTTCGTCGCGTCGGTGAAGAAGCCCGTGGACTCGATGACGATGTCGGCACCGAGCTCACCCCAGGGCAGGTTCGCCGGGTCGCGCTCGGCGAGCGCACGGATCGCCTTGCCGTCGACGATGATGTTGTCGTCGTCGAAGTCGATGCTCAGGGGGAAACGGCCCAGCACGGTGTCGTACTTCAGCAGGTGCGCGAGCGTCTTGTTGTCCGTGAGGTCGTTGACCCCGACGATCTCGATGTCTGCACCCGACGCAATGATTGCGCGGAAGAAGTTACGGCCGATCCGACCGAAGCCGTTGATGCCGACGCGGATGGTCACAATGCCCTCCTCAGGGCGCGCCGGTTGGTTCCGACGCACACGGTTGTTACCGAACGATCACGTACGACGCTGTACGTAGGTGGTGACCGATGACGCTTCCCCTCACCGGTCGACAGGCGCCCCTGAGGGCGGCTCTCGGCGAAGGGTCGTCCCAGCAAGCGCTGCGGCGGCCCGGGTCCGTCACGGACGCCGGCGAAGGTGCACGTCCTCGTCACCTGACAACCCCGAGCCTATACCCAAGCGCCCCCAGCCCGTGACCTGGCGCGAGGAATGAGACAGTACACGCGCACCTGACGAACACTCCGCCGGTCCGGTCAGAGATCGAGCAGGTCAGGGCTCAGTCCGGCCTCGGTGTCCGGGATCCCCAGGTCGGCCGCGCGCTTGTCCGCCATCGACAGCAGGCGCCGGATCCGTCCCGCGACCGCGTCCTTGGTCAACGGCGGGTCCGCGATCTGCCCGAGCTCCTCGAGCGAGGCCTGCTTGTTCGCGAGCCGCAGCTCCCCGGCCTCGCGCAGGTGGTCAGGGAGGTCCGCTCCCAGGATCTCGAACGCCCGCTCCACGCGCGCGCCGGCCGCGACCGCGGCCCGCGCCGAGCGCCGCAGGTTGGCGTCGTCGAAGTTCGCGAGCCGGTTCGCCGTGCCCCGGACCTCGCGGCGCTGCCGCCGCTCCTCCCACACGACCACCGTCTCGTGGGCGCCGAGCCGGGTGAGCATCGCGCTGATCGCGTCACCGTCCCGGATCACGACCCTGTCGATCCCCCGGACCTCGCGCGCCTTGGCGGAGATGCCGAGGCGCCGGGCGGCACCGACGAGCGCGAGGGCTGCCTCCGGGCCGGGGCACGTGACCTCCAGCGCCGACGAGCGGCCGGGCTCGGTGAGCGACCCGTGGGCGAGGAACGCCCCGCGCCACGCCGCCTCCGCCTCGTCCACCCCGGCGGAGACCACCTGGGGCGGGAGACCACGGACCGGACGACCACGGTTGTCGAGCAGACCCGTCTGCCGGGCGAGCGACTCGCCGTCCTTGACCACCCGCACGACGTAGCGGCTGCTCTTGCGCAGCCCGCCCGCCGAGACCACGATCAGCTCGCTCGTGTGGCCGTACACGTCGCTGATGGCCTGCCGCAGCCTGCGGGCTGCGATCGCGGTGTCCAGTTCCGCCTCGATGACGATGCGGCCGGAGATCAGGTGCAGCCCGCCCGAGAACCGGAGCGTCGACGAGACCTCGGCCTTTCGGCAGGACGTCTTGTCCACCTTGAGTCGGGCCAGCTCGTCCTTCACCTGTGCCGTGAGCGCCATGGCGCCATCCTGCCATCAACGCCCGGCCCCCGTGACGCGAACGGACGCGCACGCGCCCGGTGACCAGGTGCGTCGCGCTCAGCGCGAGACCGTGCCCACGTCCCCGATGAAGCCGTCGAACACGTCCTGGTAGGCCGCCGCGAGGCGCAGCGGGTCGTGCCGGGCGGTGCCGTCCCCCCGACGCACCTGGCGCAGGAGCAGGCGCGCGCCCATGCGCGCCGCGGTCTCGCTGAGCTGCTGCGTGTCCTCGACCGCGGACGGGTCGGCGACCACCGCGTCGATGCGCAGTCCCGGGTCGTGCGCGTGGAGGGCGTCGAGGTGGTCGGTCGCGCTCAGGCCGAACGTCTCCCCCGCGTCCGACGAGAGGTTCAGGGTCACGCACCGCCGTGCCCGGGTCTCGTGCAGGGCGGTCGCGAGCTCGGGGACGAGCAGGTGCGGCATCACCGACGAGTACCAGGAGCCGGGGCCCAGCACGACCCAGTCCGCGGCACGCACCGCATCGATCACCTCCGGGCAGGCCGGCGGGTCCGGAGGGATCAGACGGAGCTGCTCGATCCGACCCTCGGTGACCGCGACCTTGCTCTGCCCGACCACGGTCTCGAGACGGTCGCCCGACCGGACCTCGGCCTCGATCCGCAGCGGCACGGACGCCATGGGCAGCACCCGTCCACGGGCACCGAGCAGCCGCCCGACCCAGTCGAGGCCCGCCACCTGGTCGTCCAGCAGCTCCCAGAGCGCGACGATGAGCAGGTTCCCGACGGCGTGCTGGTCGAGGTCGCCGGCGGAGGTGAACCGGTGCTGGAGCAGGCTGCTCCACGTCCGGCCCCACTCGGAGTCGTCGCACAGCGCCGCGAGCGCCATGCGCAGGTCCCCGGGCGGCAGGACGTCCAGCTCGGTGCGCAGCCGGCCCGAGGAGCCGCCGTCGTCGGCCACGGTTACCACGGCCGTCAGACGGTCCGAAACGAGACGCAGCGCCGACAGGCTCGCGGAAAGTCCGTGGCCGCCGCCGAGCGCGACGACCGCGGGGTTCGCGACGTGCACGGTGTCATTCCCTCCCGAGGTCACGCGCGGTGACCGTCACCCGCTGGCCCTGCGCGCGCAGGCGCTGGGCGAGGAGCTCGCTGATGGCGACAGACCGGTGCTTGCCCCCGGTGCACCCGACGGCGATGGTCACGTACCGCTTCTCCTCGCCGAGGTAGCCGGCGAGGACAGGCTCGAGAGCGCTGAGGTAGCGGTCGACGAACTCCGTCGCACCGGGGCGCGCCAGGACGTAGTCCCGCACCGCCGCGTCACGGCCCGTGAGGTGGCGCAGCTCGGTGATCCAGTACGGGTTGGCCAGGAACCGTACGTCCACTACGTGGTCCGCGTCGAGCGGGATCCCGTACTTGAACCCGAAGGAGACGACGTTGATCCGCAGCGTGTCCGGCGTCCCGTCAGCCACGGCCGCGCGCACCTCGCGCGCGAGGTCGTGGACGTTGAGCTCGGAGGTGTCGATCGCGACGTCGGCGCGCTCCTCGATGCTCGCGAGAAGCTTGCGCTCGGCGGCGATGCCGTCGAGGATCCGCCCCTCTCCCTGCAGCGGGTGCGGTCGGCGCACCTGCTCGTAGCGGCGGACGAGCACCTCGTCGGACGCGTCGAGGAAGAGGATCCGGTAGAAGACGCCGGAATCGCGCAGGTGCCTGAGGACGTCGACGAGGTCGGTGAAGAACTCGCGTCCCCGGACGTCGACGACCGCGGCGATCCGCTCGAGCGTGGAGCTCGACCGGGTCATGAGGTCGACGAGCGGCACGATCATCTTCGGCGGGAGGTTGTCCACCACGAACCAGTCGAGGTCCTCCAGGACGGCCGCCGCCCGCGAGCGGCCCGCGCCCGACATGCCGGTGATGATGAGCACCTCGGCGACGTCGGCATCGGGGCCGTGGCCGGCGAGCTCGATCGCGGGGATCCCGGACGGCACGGTGGTCGGTTGGGGTTCGCTGCTCATGTGTCCAGCATGCCAGCCGGCGACGGTCCGCCCTCACCCATCGCTACCGGTGTGTCCGTGGGGGCAGGCGGTGCGAGAGCCGCGACGACGGCCGCAGCGGTCCGCGTGCCCATACCGGGCACGGTGGCGATCTCCTCGGCGGTCGCGGCCCGCAGCCGCTTGAGCGAGCCGAAGTGCTTGAGGAGCGCGCTCGTGCGCGCCGGCCCGAGGCCGGGGACGTCGTCGAGGGCGGAGGCGGTCATCCCCTTGCCACGCTTCTTGCGGTGGTAGGAGATCGCGAAGCGGTGCGCCTCGTCCCGGACCCGCTGCAGGAGATAGAGCCCTTCGGACGATCGCTGGAGGATGACCGGGTAGTCCTCGCCGGGCAACCACACCTCCTCCAGCCGCTTGGCGAGCCCGCACAGCGCGACGTCCTCGATCCCGAGCTCGTCGAGCGCGCTCGCGGCCGCGGCGACCTGCGGAGGGCCACCGTCGACCACGACGAGGTTCGGGGGGTAGGCGAACCGGGCCGGGCGCTCTGCGGCGTCGGACGCGTCCACCTGGCGGCTGCGCGGCGTGTAGCCCGACGCCGGGCCGTCTCCAGGGTGCTCGGGAACATCGGCGGCGAGGTCTGCGCCGTCGACGTCACGCGTGTCCTGGTCCAGCGGGTTACCGGTCTCTGCGACGCGCGCCTGGTCCGCGAGATGCCGACGGAAACGGCGCGTGACGACCTCGTGCATCGCGGCGGTGTCGTCGCGAGCGCCCTCGCCGTCCGGCCCGCGCACGGCGAAGTGCCGGTACTCGCTCTTGCGCGCCAGCCCGTCCTCGAAGACGACCATGGACGCGACCTGGTGCGTCCCCTGCGTGGTGGAGACGTCGAAGCACTCGATGCGCAACGGAGCGCTCTCGAGGCCGAGCGCCTCCTGGATCTCCCGCAGGGCCTGGCTGCGGGTGGTGAGGTCACCGGCACGTCGCGTGCGGTGCAGCACGAGGGCGTGCTCGGCGTTCTTGTGCACGGTCGCGGCGAGCTCCCGCTTGTCACCTCGTCGCGGGACCCGGACGTCGACCTTCGCCCCGCGCAGGCGGGTGAGCCACGCCGTCACCTGCTCCACGTCGGGCGGGAGCACCGGCACGAGCACCTCGCGCGGGACCGCGTCACGCACGGCGGCACGGTCCCCGCCGCCCGCCTCGTCGGCGGCCCCGTAGACCTGCTGCAGCAGGTGCTCGACGAGCTCGGCGTCCGTGACGTCCTCCACCTTCTCCACGATCCACCCACGCTGCCCGCGGATCCGGCCGCCCCGGACGTGGAAGACCTGCACCGCGGCCTCGAGCTCGTCCCCGGCGAGCGCGAAGACGTCGGCGTCGGTCGCGTCGGTGAGGACGACGGCGTTCTTCTCGGTCGCACGCTCGAGCGCGGCGATGTCGTCGCGCAGACGGGCAGCCTGCTCGTAGTCCATCTCCGCCGCGGCCTCCCGCATGCGCTGGTCCAGCCGGCGCACGAACTTCGCGGTGTCACCGGCCATGAAGTCGCAGAAGTCCTCGGCGAGGTCACGGTGGTCCTCCGGCGAGATCCTGCCGACGCACGGCGCGGAGCACTTGTCGATGTAGCCGAGCAGGCACGGCCTACCGGTCTGGTGCGCGCGCTTGAACACACCGGACGAGCACGTGCGCACCGGGAAGACCCGCAGGAGGAGGTCGAGCGTCTCGCGGATCGCCCACGCGTGGCCGTACGGGCCGAAGTAGCGGGTGCCAGGGCGCTTGGTCCCGCGCATCACCTGTGCCCGGGGGAACTCCTCGGACATCGTCACCGCGAGGTACGGGTAGGACTTGTCGTCGCGGTACTTGACGTTGAACCGCGGGTCGTACTCCTTGATCCAGGTGTACTCGAGGGCGAGCGCCTCCACCTCCGTGCCCACGACCGTCCACTCGACGGACGCGGCGGTGGTGACCATCGTCTGGGTGCGGTGATGGAGGCCGGCGATGTCCTGGAAATAGCTCGAGAGCCGCGACCGCAGGTTCTTCGCCTTGCCGACGTAGACGACCCGGCCGTGCGCGTCACGGAACCGATAGACCCCCGGCGAGGTCGGGATCTCTCCCGGCGCAGGACGGTACGTCGCGGGGTCAGCCATAGGTTCCAGCCTAGTTGAGCCCGCCCACTCTCAGGCCGCGACCGAGCATCACCCGGCTCTCGTTGTGACGCAGGTCACCGCCCCCAGTAGGGTGGCTCCATGGGCGCCTTCCACTCCTACGCAGCGACCGTCCGGTGGACGGGCGCGGGCGAGACCGGGACCACGAGCTACACGGCCTACAGCCGCGACCACGACGTCGAGATCACCGGACGACCCGCGATCCGCGCGTCGGCCGACCCCGCCTTCCGCGGGGACCCTGCCCGGCACAGCCCCGAGGAGCTCTTCGTGGCGAGCCTGGCGCAGTGCCACATGCTGTGGTTCCTGCACCTCGCGTCCGCCGCGGGTGTGGTCGTGCTCGAGTACGAGGACGACGTCGAGGGCAGCATGCGCGTCGAGTCCGCAGGCGCGGGCCAGTTCACCGAGGTCGTGCTGCACCCGCGCGTGACGGTCACGTCGACGCCCGACGGCGACGACGTGACGCTGACGGAGCTGCACCACCTGGCCCACGACCACTGCTTCCTGGCACGGTCCGTGAACTTCCCGGTCCGCGTCGACCCCGTCCCGGCCCGGGTCGCGAGCCGCTGAGAGAGTCGCTCACGCCTCCCGATCGACCGAGGCCGTCGAGGTCGACGCGCGCGTCGTGACCGCGCCCGTGGCGCGGGCACTCGCCGCCGCCGTGCGGCCGCCCTTGCGGGTCGCGGTCGCCTTGCGGGCCCCGGTGCCGGACGCGCTCGCCGCGCTGGCCTTGCCCACCGCGCCGGACTTGCCAGCGGCCTTGCCCGATGACTTGCCGGACGCCTTGCCTGCCGGGGTCACCGGAGCCTTCGCGGGCGCGACCGGGACCGGCGGGTGCCCGTCGAGGACGTCCGCGAGGAACCTGCCCGTGTGGCTCGCCGGGACGACGGCGATCTGCTCGGGCGTGCCCTCGGCCACAACCGTCCCTCCACCGGACCCGCCCTCGGGACCCATGTCGATGACCCAGTCGGCGCTCTTGATGACGTCCAGGTTGTGCTCGATCACGAGCACCGAGTTGCCCTTGTCCACCAGCGACTGCAGCACGGCCAGCAACTTGCGGATGTCCTCGAAGTGCAGTCCGGTCGTGGGCTCGTCGAGCACGTAGACGGTGCGTCCCGACGAGCGCTTCTGCAGCTCGCTCGCGAGCTTGACGCGCTGCGCCTCGCCACCGGAGAGCGTCGGCGCGGGTTGGCCGAGACGGACGTAGCCGAGCCCGACCTCCACCAGCGTCTTGAGGTGCCGGGAGATCGCCGGGACCGCCGCGAAGAACTCGGCGGCCTCCTCGATCGGCATGTCGAGCACGTCCGCCACGGTCTTGCCCTTGAAGTGGACCTCGAGCGTCTCGCGGTTGTACCGCGCGCCGTGGCACACCTCGCACGGCACGTAGACGTCCGGGAGGAAGTTCATCTCGATCTTGATCGTGCCGTCTCCGGAGCACGCCTCGCAGCGCCCGCCCTTGACGTTGAACGAGAAGCGACCAGGTGTGTACCCACGGACCTTGGCCTCGGTGGTCTCGGCGAAGAGCCTGCGGACGTGGTCCCACACCCCGGTGTAGGTCGCGGGGTTCGAGCGCGGCGTTCGGCCGATCGGACCCTGGTCCACGTGCACGACCTTGTCGAGGTCCTCCAGCCCTGTGACCCGTGTGTGCCGGCCCGCGACCTGCCGGGCTCCGTTGAGCTGGTTGGCGAGCACCGTGTAGAGGATGGAGTTCACGAGCGTCGACTTGCCCGAGCCCGAGACACCGGTGATCGCCGTGAACGTCCCGAGCGGGAAGCTCACGTCGATCCCGCCCAGGTTGTGCTCCCGGGCACCGACGACCTCCACGGCCCGTCCCGGGTCGACGGGCCGGCGCTGCGCGGGCAGCGGGATGGTGCGGCGTCCGGAGAGGTAGGCACCGGTGACCGACTCCGGCGCCTCGAGCAGCCCGGCGTAGTCGCCGGAGTGCACCACGCGCCCGCCGTGCTCACCCGCGCCCGGGCCGATGTCGACCACCCAGTCCGCGGTCCGGATCGTGTCCTCGTCGTGCTCGACGACGATGAGCGTGTTCCCCAGGTCGCGCAGCCTGGTCAGCGTCTCGATGAGCCGACGGTTGTCGCGCTGGTGCAGGCCGATGCTCGGCTCGTCGAGCACGTACAGCACCCCGACCAGACCGGACCCGATCTGCGTCGCGAGCCGGATCCGCTGCGCCTCGCCGCCGGACAGGGTGCCGGCAGGGCGTTCGAGGGAGAGGTAGTCGAGACCGACGTCGAGCAGGAAGCCGAGGCGTGCGTGGATCTCCTTGAGCACCTCGGCCGCGATGGCCCGCTGCCGCTCGCCGAGCTCGAGCCCGCCGAGGAACTCCGCCGCCTCACGCAGCGGGAGCCGGCAGACGTCCGCGATCGACCGGTCACCCACCTTGACCGCGAGGACCTCGGGCTTGAGACGCGTGCCGTCGCAGACCGGGCACGGCACCTGGCGCATGTACGCCTCGTACTTCTCCTTGGACCAGTCCGACTCGGTCTCGGTGTGCCGCCGCTCGAGGAACGACACGACGCCCTCGAAGCCCGTCGAGTACTGACGCTCACGGCCCCATCGGTTGCGGTAGCGCACGTGCACCTCGTGGTTCTGCCCGAACAGCACGGCGTTCTTCGCGCGCTGCGGCAGCGCGCGCCACGGCGCGTCCATCGAGAAGCCGAGGTCGTCGGCGAGTGCCGTGAGGACCCGCACGAAGTACTCGGAGGAGATCTGCGCCCACGGCGCGACCGCGCCCTCGGCGAGCGACTTCTCCTCGTCCGGGATGACGAGGTCCGGGTCCACCTCGAGGCGGAAGCCGATCCCGGTGCACTCCGGGCACGCGCCGTACGGCGCGTTGAAGGAGAACGTCCGCGGCTCGATCTCGTCGAGCGCGAGCTCGTGGTCGTTGGGGCACGCCCGCTTCTCCGAGAAGCGGCGCTCCCGGTGAGGGTCGTCGGCGTCGGCGTCGACGAGCTCGATGACGAGCAGTCCCCCGGCGAGACCGAGCGCCGTCTCGACGGAGTCCGTGAGGCGGCGCTGGACGCCCTCCCGGGCGACGAGGCGGTCGATGACGACCTCGATGTCGTGCTTGAGCTTCTTCTCCAGCGCGGGCGGCTCCGTCAGCGAGACGACCTCCCCGTCGACGCGGGCGCGCGCGAAGCCCTTCGACTGCAGCTCCTTGAACAGCTCGGAGTACTCCCCCTTGCGCCCCCGCACCACGGGTGCGAGCACCTGGTAGCGGGACCCCTCCGGAAGCTCGAGCAGCCGGTCGACGATCTGCTGCGGGGTCTGGGCGGTGACCTTCTCCCCGCACACCGGGCAGTGCTGCGTGCCGGCGCGCGCGAACAGCAGGCGGAGGTAGTCGTAGACCTCCGTGATGGTGCCGACCGTCGACCGCGGGTTGCGGTTGGTCGACTTCTGGTCGATCGAGACAGCCGGTGAGAGGCCCTCGATGAAGTCGACGTCGGGCTTGTCCATCTGGCCGAGGAACTGGCGCGCGTACGCCGAGAGGGACTCGACGTAGCGACGCTGACCCTCGGCGAAGATCGTGTCGAAGGCGAGCGAGGACTTCCCCGAGCCCGAGAGCCCGGTGAACACGATGAGCTGGTCACGCGGCAGGTCGAGGTCGACGTTTCGCAGGTTGTGCTCACGGGCACCGGAGATGACGAGGCGATTGCTCACCGAAGCATCGTAAGCCCGCCCACCCACAGTCGCACACCTGTTCGACGTCACCTTCACCACTCGGTACCGGCGCGACGGCGCGCCCCGGTGGGAGACTGACGAGTCAGGCCCAGGACGACGAGCGAGGAGCTTCCCGTGACCCGTGACGACGCCTACACCGGCGACGTGCAGGTGGGCGGCCCGGCCGCCCACCGCGTCCTCGACGAGATCGAGATCCGCAAGCTCGCCGTCGGACCCATGGCGAACAACGCCTACCTCCTGACCTGCCGGCGCGACGGCGCCCAGGTCCTCGTCGACGCGGCGGCCGACGACGACCGGCTCCTGGACCTGGTGCGCGAGGGCTCGGGCGGCGCACGGCTGGACCTGGTGGTCACCACCCACAGCCATCACGACCACCTCGGGGCCCTCGCGTCGATCGTGTCGGTCACCGGCGCGGCCACGGTGGCGGGTGCTGCGGACGCCGAGGCGATCCGGGCCGGGTCGGGTGTCGACCCGTCGCAACGGGTGCAGCACGGCGACCTGCTCTGCGCCGGGCACCTGACGCTGGAGGTGATCGCCCTGCGCGGGCACACGCCCGGGTCGATCGCGCTCGCCTACCGGGAACCGGCGCACGTGCACGCCCTCGGCGCGGTCCCCGGCCGGGTGCACCTGTTCACGGGCGACTCGCTCTTCCCCGGCGGTCCCGGGAAGACCGCCGGACCGGCGGACTTCGCGCGCCTCATGGACAACCTCGCCGACCGGGTCTTCGACCGGTTCGACGACGGCACGTGGGTCTACCCGGGGCACGGCGCCGACACGACGCTCGGCGCGGAACGCGACCAGCTCCCCGTGTGGCGGGCGCGCGGATGGTGAGGTGCTCACGGACGCGTCGCTCCGGGGTGGTTCAATGTCGCCCATGCCGATCCACGCCGTGACCTACGCGTACCCCGACCGACCTGCCGAGCTCGACGCCGTGCGAGCCGAGCACCGCGCGTTCCTGCGCGACCTGCACACCAACGGCTCGCTCCTGGCGTCCGGGCCTCTCCCGGCCACCGAGACCGCCGGTCCGGGTGCGCTCATCGTCGTGGACGCGCCGTCGGCCGCCTCGGTCGAGGAGATCCTGGACCAGGACCCGTTCGCGCGGGCGGGGCTGATCACCGAGCGCACCGTGCGTCCCTGGTCGCCGGTCATCGGCGATTGGGCCGACCGAGCCTGACCCCGCCGTCCCGACCAGGACCTGCCGGCCGGGCCTCGACGAGGCCCGGTCGTGCGGGTCAGTGCTTCTCGTCCGCTGTGGGGCTGGCAGCCTCGCGCGCAGCGGCCGCCTCCACGGCAGCACGCTCCGCCGAGCGGAGGCGCTCACGTCGGTCCTTGAGGAGGCTGGCGACCGTCGTGATGGTCAGCACGACGACGATGAAGATCAGCGAGAGCGACGTGGGGATCTCGGGGACCACCGTGATGTGCTCGCCCCCGTTGATGAAGCCCACCTCGTTGGTGTGCATCGCGTGGATGAGCAGCTTGACGCCGATGAACCCGAGGATCGCGGCCAGACCGTACGCGAGGTAGACGAGCCGGTCGAGCAGCCCGTCGATGAGGAAGTAGAGCTGGCGCAGGCCGAGCAGCGAGAACGCGTTCGCCGCGAAGACGAGGTAGGTCTCCTGGGTGAGCCCGAAGATGGCGGGGATCGAGTCGACCGCGAAGAGCAGGTCTGCGCTGCCGATGGCGATCATCACGATGAGCATCGGGGTGATGTACCGCTTGCCGTCGATCCGGGTGGTCAGGCGGTCCTCGACGTAGGCGTCCGTGGTCGGGAAGATCCGCCGGGTCAGGCGCAGTACGCCGTTCTCCGAGAACTCCTCGTCGTGGCCCGAGCCCGACTTGATCTGCGCGTACGCCGTGTAGATCAGGAACGCACCGAAGACGTAGAAGATCCAGCTGAAGTTCTCGATGAGCGCCGCACCGAGCAGGATGAAGATCGTGCGGAGCACGAGGGCGATCGTGATGCCGATCAGCAGGACCTTCTGCTGGTAGAGCCGCGGGACGCGGAAGCTGGTCATGATGAGGACGAACACGAAGAGGTTGTCGACCGACAGGCTCTTCTCCGTGACGTAGCCGGCGAAGTACTCGCCGCCGTAGACCGAACCCCACACCGCCCAGACGACGACGCCGAAGAGCAACGCCACGGCGACGTAGCCGGCGGACCACCAGGCAGCCTCACGGATGCTGGGAGCGTGCGGGGTGCGCACGTGCCCGACGAAGTCGAACGCGAGCATGCCGACGATCAGACCGACCGTGACGAGCCACACCCAGACAGGGACATCCATCTGCCGAACCTCCGGTACGTAGGGAGAAGTACCGGAGGTCTCTTCCGCCCGCGCGTCACGTGCCCGCCGGAGCGGTGGCGTGAGCCGCGCTGGACCGGTGACACCGGGCCGACGACTGCGCCGACCGTGATGACGACATCACCGCGTGGGAATACTCCCCTCCAACGAGGTGCAAGCATAGGTCATCGGACGCCCTCGTGCGTCAGGCGGTCGCCGCGTGCATCTGGCGGAGCTCCTTCTTCAGGCCGGAGATCTCGTCGCGCAGCCGCGCCGCGAGCTCGAACTGCAGCTCGCCCGCGGCGGCGTGCATCTGGTCGCTGAGCTCCTGGATGAGGTCGGCGAGCTCGCTCGCCGCCACGCCGGCGAGCCGGTTGCCGCCCGTCGCGCCTTCCTTGGGACCTCCCGGGACCGGAGCCTTGGCCTTGCCGGACTGCCGGTAGCCGCCGGCGAGGAGCTGGGCGGTGTCGATGTCCTCGCGGGCGAGCATGTCGGTGACGTCCGAGATCCGCTTGCGCAGCGGGGTGGGGTCGATGCCGTGCTCGGCGTTGTAGGCGACCTGCTTCTCGCGGCGCCGGGTGGTCTCGTCGATCGCCTGGGCCATCGCGGGGGTGATCTTGTCGGCGTACATGTGCACCTCGCCGGAGACGTTGCGGGCCGCGCGCCCGATCGTCTGGATCAGCGACGTCCCGGACCGCAGGAAGCCCTCCTTGTCGGCGTCCAGGATCGCGACGAGCGAGACCTCCGGCAGGTCGAGACCCTCTCGCAGGAGGTTGATGCCGACCAGGACGTCGTACTCCCCCATCCGTAGCTCCCGCAGCAGCTCGACGCGCCGCAGCGTGTCCACCTCGGAGTGCAGGTACCGCACCCGCACGTCCTTCTCGAGCAGGTAGTCCGTGAGGTCCTCGGACATCTTCTTCGTCAGTGTCGTGACGAGCACACGCTCGTTGCGCTCGACCCGCTCGCGGATCTCGTGGAGCAGATCGTCGATCTGCCCGGTCGTCGGCTTCACCACGACCTGCGGGTCCACGAGGCCGGTGGGCCGGATGATCTGCTCCACCACGCCGTCGGACATCGAGAGCTCGTAGGCCCCCGGTGTCGCGGACAGGTAGACCGTCTGCCCGATCCGCTCGACGAACTCCTCCCAGCGCAGCGGCCGGTTGTCCATCGCGCTCGGCAGCCGGAAGCCGTGGTCGACGAGGTTGCGCTTGCGGGACATGTCGCCCTCGAACATCGCCCCGATCTGCGGGACCGTCACGTGCGACTCGTCGATGACGAGCAGGAAGTCCTCGGGGAAGTAGTCGAGGAGCGTGTGCGGTGGCGTCCCCGCGGCGCGACCGTCGATGTGGCGCGAGTAGTTCTCGATGCCGGAGCAGCTGCCGATCTGCCGCATCATCTCGATGTCGTACGTCGTGCGCATCCTCAGGCGCTGCGCCTCGAGCAGCTTGTTCTGCTGCTCCATCTCCTCGAGCCGCGCGCCGAGCTCGGCCTCGATGGAGCCGATCGCACGCTCCATGCGCTCCGGGCCGGCGACGTAGTGCGTGGCCGGGAACAGGTGCACGCTCTTCTCCGACCGCACGACGTCGCCCGTCAGCGGGTGCAGGAGCGCGATCGCCTCGATCTCGTCGCCGAAGAACTCGATACGGATCGCGAGCTCCTCGTAGACCGGGATGATCTCGACCGTGTCGCCGCGCACCCGGAACGTCCCGCGGGTGAACGCCATGTCGTTGCGGGTGTACTGCATCGTCACGAACTGTCGCAGCAGGTCGTCGCGCTCGACGACGTCCCCCACGTCGAGCCGGACCATCCGGTCGACGTACTCCTGCGGCGTGCCGAGCCCGTAGATGCAGGAGACCGAGGCCACCACCACGACGTCCCGCCGGGTCAGGAGCGACGACGTCGCGGAGTGTCGCAGCCGCTCGACCTCGTCGTTGATCGACGAGTCCTTCTCGATGTAGGTGTCCGTCTGCGCGATGTACGCCTCGGGCTGGTAGTAGTCGTAGTACGAGACGAAGTACTCGACCGCGTTGTTCGGCAGCAGCTCGCGGAACTCCGTCGCCAGCTGGGCCGCCAGCGTCTTGTTCGGCGCCATGACGAGGGTGGGGCGCTGCAGCTCCTCGACGAGCCAGGCCGTGGTCGCGGACTTGCCGGTGCCCGTCGCGCCGAGGAGCACGACGTCCTTCTCCCCCGCGCGCACACGCTCGGCGAGACCGGCGATCGCGGTCGGCTGGTCGCCCGAGGGCTGGAAGTCCGAGACCACCTCGAACGGTGCGACGGTGCGCTGGAGATCGGTGACAGGACGCATGGGTCAACGGTACGGCGAGGCACCCACACGCCGCGACGGGATGGCTGGACCGACGCAGCGACCGGCTCGGCCACCGCCCCGGTCGCCGTCCACGACAACCTCGTGGACGCTCTTGCGCCGTCGGCACGCCGACCCCTAGTGTTCCCGTGGCCGACATTCGTTCGGACTGCTTACGTATCTGTGCCTACCTCCCGGAGAGACCTCATGGTGCGCCCCACCTCGCGTCGACGTCGACGCGCCGCCTGCAACGTCCTGCTCGCCGCGACCCTGGCAGCGGGCGCGACCGCGACCAGCGCCGGAGCCGCGACCTCCGCCCGTGCGGACACCGCCGCCGGCACGACCTGCCCCGCACCCGGCGAGCTGCCCGGCCTCGGCGGCACGCTGCACTCCTTCACCGATCACGGCGTCGCCGTCTACGTCGGCGGCTCCTACCAGGCCGTCCCCGGCGCCAAGGAGAGCGAGGGCCTGCTGGTCGTCGAGGGTGACGCGACGTTCGCCGCGGGACAGATGAACGTCGGGACCGTCGGCGTGGGCTCCGGCATCACGCCCGACGCCGGCGAGATGCTGGTCGTCGGCGCAGACCTCACCGTGGACCGGGGACCGGTGCAGGTGGGCTTCGGCACCGACCCGGGTGGTGACGTGATCGTCGGCGGCACCCTGCACGGCCAGGAGCTGCTCGACACGCAGGGCACCGGCGACGCCACGCGGCGCGGCGTCGTCCGCACCGGCGTCGGTGACGAGGCGCTCGCCGAGCACGGCTCGCTCGGCGCGACCTTGACAAGCCTGTCCTCGTCGCTCGGGGCGGCGGCGCCCACCGGCACGACGCGTCGCGACGGCCCGTCCCTGACCTTCACGAGCACGACGGGTTCCGGGCCCCAGACCTTCTCGGTCGACGCGGCCGAGCTCGCGCAGGTGCGCGAGATCCGCTTCGTCGGTGTCTCGCAGGACGCGCCGGTCGTGGTCAACGTCTCGGGCGAGCGGGTCGAGCTGTCGCCGACATACCAGGCCTTCGGCGCCGCACGGATCGACGACCCGACGTCGTCCGGGTTCGGCAACGCGGCCTCGCAGATCCTGTGGAACCTGGCCGAGGCGACGGAGGTGACCCTGGGGACGAACGACCAGCTGGTGGGCAGCGTGCTCGTCCCCGCGTCGTCCGGCGTCGTGACGGTGCGCACCAGCACCAACGGTCGCCTCTGGGTCGCGGGGGACCTCGTCGTCGGCGGCAGCGGGACGCACGGCCTCGAGCACCACGCCTACCCGTGGATCGGCGCACCGGAGCTCGGCTGCGACCGGACGCCGTCCCCGGCGCCCGAGCCGCCGGCCGTCGTCCCCCCGACCGAGCCGGACGAGCCGCCCGCGGCGTCGGGCCCCGGGACGGACACCGACCCGGCGCCGTCAGCGAACGTGCCGGCACCCGGCAGCCCGACGGGCGGGCTCCCGACGGAGCAGGACGAGCCGAGGGCACCGGTCGACCCCTCACGGGACGACGACGCAGGGCGTACCGCCGGTCCTGACCCGGCGGCAGGAGCCGGGCCGGCGCCGACCCCGGCGGCAGGGACCGACACGCTCGCCCGGACGGGCGCCGGCGTCGGGGTGCTCGTGGGCGCGGCCCTGACCCTGCTCGCCGCAGGTGGGCTGCTGGTGGTGACCGTCCGACGCCGGGCTGCGCGCTGACCCGCGGGCGGGACGGCCGTCAGGCCTCCGTGCCGCCGGACAGGGCGGGCTCCGGGCCGTCGACCAGCGCTGCGGCCGCGACCGTCCGCAGCGCTCCGACGATCTGGTCGAGGGACATCCCCTCGCCGGGCTCCGACGTCGCCCGGGGCACGTGGACGAACCCGGCCACGAGGTGGGGCTCGTGGCGGGCGACGTGGTCCATGAGCGCGTAGAACGTCGCGTTGCAGACGTAGGTCCCGGCGGTGTTGGACACCACCGCCGGGAGCTCGTCCTCCCGCAGCGCGGCGAGAGTCGACTTCAGGGGCAGGCCGGAGAAGTACGCCGCCGGCCCGCCGGGGACCACCGGGACGTCGACGGGCGCGGCCCCGTCGTTGTCCGGTATCCGCGCGTCCACCACGTTCACGGCCACACGCTCGAGCCGGACGTGCGTCGTCCCCGCAGCGAGCCCCACGGCGACCACGGCACGCGGCCGGTGCTCCTCGATCGCGCGGGCGAGCTCCGCCCAGGCGCCCGCGAACGTGCACGGCAGCCGCACGGCCACGACCTCCTCGCGTGGATCGCCGCCGACCCCTCGCGGCGCGACCCGCTCGCCTGCGAGTCGCTGCACCGCGAGCCAGGACGGGTTCGTCTCCTCGCCGCCGAACGGCTCGAACCCGCTGAGCAGGATCACGCGTCGCTCTCCTCGGCGACCTCGCGCTCGACCCGCTCCCAGAGGGCGTCGACCTCGGCGCGCAGGTCGTCGACCTCACCACCGCCGTCGAGCGTGACGTCCGCCACGGCGAGCCGTGCGTCGTCGTCCGCCTGGGCGGCCAGCCGGGACTCGGCCTCCGTCCTGGTCAGCCCGCGCGACTCGACGAGGCGTGCGAGCCGTACGTCCCGCGGGGCGTCGACGACGACGACGAGGTGGAAGTGCTCGGCCTGACCGGTCTCCACGAGCAGCGGGATGTCGTGCACGACGACGGCGCGCGGGTCCGCCGCGGCGGCGGCGGCCTCGTCCTCGGCGGAGCGGCGCCGGACCTCCGGGTGCACGATCGCGTTGAGCCGCTCGCGCGCGCCGTCGTCCGCGAAGACGACCGCCGCCAGCCGCGACCGGTCGAGGCTCCCGTCCGGGAGCAGCATCTCGGCACCGAACTCCGCGACGATGCGGTCGAGCCCCACCGATCCGGGCGCCACCACCTCGCGGGCGAGGAGATCGTGGTCGATCGTGACCGCCCCCAGCGCGGCCAGACGCTCGAGCGCCACGGACTTGCCTGCGGCGATGCCGCCTGTGAGACCGATGCGGAACATGCCCCCATCCTGCCAGGCATCGGGTGCGGCGACTCGTCGCCGGCCCTCACACCTCGCCGGCGACCAGCCGCAGCAGGCGCAACAGCTCGGCACGTTCGACGTCGGACAGGCGCGCCAGCAACGTGCCGGCCTCGTCGGCGCGGGCGGCACCGATCTCCTCGACGACGGCACGGCCCTCGTCGGTGAGCTCGACCAGGGTCGCGCGCCGGTCGGTCGGATCGGGGATCCGCCGCACGAGCCCCGCATCCTCCGCGTCGTCGACCTTCGACGTGATCGACCGGGGCGCGACGTCGAGCGTCGTGGCCAGCGCGCTGAGGCGCCGTGGGCCGTCGCACCGCGCGAGGACGTGCAGCAACCGGTACTGACCCGGCGTGGTCCCAGCCGGGCGCAGCCGCGCGCCGGCGTCGCGGCGCACCTGGCGCATGGCCGCGTGCAGCAGAGTGAGGAACTCGGCGCTGTCGCCCGCCGGGCCGTCGGTGGTCGATGTCACGCCGTGAGCCTATCGGCCGCACCGGCTCTTGTGAACTACCTCATCGTGAGGTACGCTCAGCATCTCGGTGTCGAGGCGCTCCCGCCTCCACCGCCCTCTCCCTCCGACCCCCAGGAGGCACCATGCCAGCACCATCCACCGGATTCGGCGGACCAGGCGGCGGAGGCGGACTCCGCACGTTCCGCCAGGACTCGTCCGTGACCCGTCACCGCCTGCGCCGTGGCACCACCCGGCGCATCCTCGCCTTCGCCCGCCCCTACCGCGCGCAGCTCGTCGTCTTCCTCGTCCTCATCAGCCTCAGCGCCGCGGCGGGTGCCGCGACCCCGCTGCTCTTCCAGATCCTCATCGACGACGGCATCACCGCCGGCCGCACCGACGTGGTCGTCACCGTCGCGCTCGTCGTCGCGGGCCTCGCCCTCCTCTCGGGGCTGCTGAGCATCGTCGAACGATGGTTCTCCGCACGCATCGGCGAGGGGCTCATCTACGACCTGCGCACCGCCGTGTTCGACCACGTGCAGCGCATGCCGCTCGCCTTCTTCAGCCGCACCCGGACGGGCGCGCTCGTCCAGCGCCTCAACGGCGACGTCCTCGGCGCCCAGCAGGCGTTCACGTCGACGCTGTCCAACGTCTTCAGCAACCTCCTCACCGTCACGTTCGTCCTCGCCGCGATGCTCACCATGTCCTGGCAGCTGACGCTCGTCGCGCTCGCGCTCCTGCCCGCCTTCGTGCTGCCGGCCCGCTGGGTGGGGCGACGCCTCGCCGGGATCACGCGCGAGAGCTACGCCCTGAACGCCGAGTCCGCCCAGCTCATGAACGAGCGGTTCAACGTCGCCGGCGCCCACCTCGTCAAGGTGTTCGGGCAGCCCGAGCGCGAGTCCGAGCGGTTCGCCGGGCAGGCCGGGCAGGTCCGCGACATCGGCGTGCGCGCCGCGATGTACTCGACCGTCTTCCGCGTCGGCCTGACGACGGTCGCGGCCGTCGCCGTCGCCGTCGTCTACGGCCTCGGCGGGCTCATGGCGATCTCCGGGTCGCTCACCGTCGGTGTCGTCGTCGCCCTCACGGCCTACCTGGCCCGTCTCTACGCACCGCTCACCGCGCTGTCGAACGTCCAGGTGGACGTGATGACGGCACTCGTCAGCTTCGTGCGGGTCCTCGAGGTCCTCGACCTGCGTCCGAGCGTCACCGACGCGCCCGACGCGCGCGACCTGCGGGACGACGTCGCGCGGCACGGCGCCCGGCTCGAGCTCGACGACGTGACCTTCCGCTACCCGGGCGCGGCGGACGTCTCGCTCGCCTCCCTCGAGGCGGTCGCGGCCGACACGGCCGACCCGACGCACGACACGCTCCAGGGCATCTCCTTCACGGTGCCTGCCGGGTCGATGGTCGCGCTCGTCGGCCACTCCGGGGCGGGGAAGACGACCGTCTCGCAGCTCGCCACGCGGATGTACGACCCGACGGGCGGCGTCGTGCGCATCGCCGGTCGTGATCTGCGCGACGTCACGCAGGAGTCGCTGCGCGACACGATCGGCGTCGTCACCCAGGAGGCCCACCTCTTCCACGACACGATCGCGGCGAACTTGCGCTTCGCGAAGGCCGACGCGACCGATGCGGAGCTCGAGGCAGCGCTGCGCCGTGCGCACGTGTGGGACCTCGTCGCGGGTCTGCCCGCCGGTCTCGAGACCGTCGTCGGGGACCGTGGCTACCGGCTCTCGGGCGGCGAACGTCAACGGTTGGCCATCGCGCGGGTGTTCCTCAAGGCGCCTCAGGTGGTCGTGCTCGACGAGGCGACCGCGCACCTGGACTCCGAGTCGGAGGCGGCCGTCCAGCTCGCCCTCGCCGACGCGCTGCGAGGCCGCACGTCTCTGGTCATCGCCCACCGCCTGTCGACGGTGCGCGACGCCGACGCGATCGTCGTGCTCGACGCCGGCCGGGTGGTGGAGGCCGGCACGCACTCCGAGCTGCTTGCTCGTGACGGTGCCTACGCCGACCTCTACCGCACGCAGTTCGCGGACTCCGACGTCGCGGCCGCCTGACCTCCTCCACCGAGCAGGTCTGAGCAGGTCTGAGCACGGCGAAGGCCCGCCACCCCTCGCGGGGTGGCGGGCCTTCGTGGCGTCCGGGTCGCGGCCCGAGGGCCGCGGTCGGATCAGTTGCCGGTCAGCTTCTCACGCAGTGCGGCGAGCGCCTCGTCGGAGGCGAGGGTACCCGCCACCTCCTCCTGGACCGGAGCCGAGGAGTAGGTCGAGCCGGACGACGACGCAGGAGCGGACTCGCTGGTGCTCGTGGACGACTCGACGTCGGCCTTGAGCGCCTCGGCGACCTGCTTGCGGTGGGCGTCCCAGCGCTCGTGCGCCTTGGCGTACTCGGCCTCCCAGGCCTCGCGCTGGGTCTCGAAGCCCTCGAGCCACTCGTTGGTCTCCGGGTCGAAGCCCTCGGGGTACTTGTAGTTACCCTGCTCGTCGTACTCGGCAGCCATGCCGTAGAGCGCGGGGTCGAAGTCGTCCGACTCCGGGTCCACACCCTCGTTGGCCTGCTTCAGCGACAACGAGATCCGGCGACGCTCGAGGTCGATGTCGATGACCTTGACGAACACCTCGTCGCTGACGTTGACGACCTGCTCGGGCAGCTCGACGTGACGGACAGCGAGCTCGGAGATGTGCACGAGGCCCTCGATGCCGTCCTCGACGCGCACGAACGCACCGAACGGGACGAGCTTGGTGACCTTACCCGGGACGACCTGCCCGATGGCGTGGGTCCGGGCGAAGGTCTGCCACGGGTCCTCCTGCGTCGCCTTGAGCGACAGCGAGACGCGCTCGCGGTCGAAGTCGACGTCGAGCACCTCGACCGTGACCTCCTGGCCCACCTCGACGACCTCGGAGGGGTGGTCGATGTGCTTCCAGGACAGCTCGGAGACGTGCACGAGCCCGTCGACGCCGCCGAGGTCCACGAACGCACCGAAGTTGACGATCGAGGAGACGACACCGGGGCGCACCTGGCCCTTCTGCAGCGTCTGCAGGAAGGTGGAGCGGACCTCGGACTGCGTCTGCTCGAGCCAGGCGCGGCGGGAGAGGACGACGTTGTTGCGGTTCTTGTCGAGCTCGATGATCTTCGCCTCGATCTCCTTGCCGACGTACGGCTGGAGGTCGCGGACACGACGCATCTCCACGAGCGAGGCGGGCAGGAACCCGCGCAGGCCGATGTCGAGGATGAGGCCGCCCTTGACGACCTCGATGACGGTGCCGGTGACGACGCCGTCCTCTTCCTTGATCTTCTCGATCGTGCCCCAGGCGCGCTCGTACTGTGCGCGCTTCTTGGACAGGATCAGGCGGCCTTCCTTGTCCTCCTTCTGGAGGACGAGCGCCTCGACGGCGTCGCCGACGTTGACGACCTCACCGGGGTCCACGTCGTGCTTGATGGACAGCTCGCGGGAGGGGATGACGCCTTCGGTCTTGTACCCGATGTCGAGGAGGACCTCGTCGCGGTCGACCTTGACGATCGTGCCTTCGACGATGTCACCGTCGTTGAAGTACTTGATGGTGGCGTCGATGGCGGCGAGGAAGTCCTCCTCGGTGCCGATGTCGTTGACGGCGACCTGCGGGACAGACTTCGCGGGGGTGGAGATGGTCATTGAGTTCGATGCTCCGATGCGGACAGGAAGTAGTACGGATGGGTGTCGAGCTGGTCACGTCGGACCAGACGGGGGCGGCGCGTCGTTCCAGTCCGGGGTTACCGGACATGCTGGAGGCGCACTGCACCGTCGAACATCCTATCCGCGTGCTGCCGAAGGGGTCAACGCGACGCTCAGGACAGCACCCGGGCCACGCGCAAGAGGTCGGCCGGGACTTGCTTGACCTTCCCCGCGACCTCGTCGAGCGGCACCATCACGACCTCTTCTCCCCGCAGCGCCGTCATCACGGCCGATTCGCCGCGGCTGACCGCGTCGACGGCGGCGACGCCGAATCGACTGCCGAGGATGCGGTCGGTCGGGGTGGGCGAGCCGCCCCGCTGGACGTGCCCGAGGACCGTCAGGCGGGTGTCGAACCCCGTGCGCTCCGCGATCTCGGTACTGACGCGTTCGCCGATCGAACCGGCGATGATCTCGCCGTACCGGCCGAGCTGCTGCTCGAACTCCATGGCGCTGCCGGCCCGCGGCAGCGCGCCCTCCGCGACGACGACGATCGAGAAGTTCGCGTGGGCACGGTGGCGGTGGCGCAAGAACTTCACGACCTGCTCGATGTCGAACGGCTCTTCCGGTGCCAGCACGACCTCCGCACCACCCGCGATGCCCGCGTTGACCGCGATCCAGCCCGCGTGCCGGCCCATGACCTCGACGACCATCACGCGGTTGTGGCTCTCCGCCGTCGTGTGCACGCGGTCGATCGCCTCGGTCGCGATGTTCACCGCGGTGTGGAACCCGATCGACAGGTCGGTGCCCGCGACGTCGTTGTCGATGGTCTTCGGGATCGCGACGATGTTCACACCGGCCTCGGCCACCTTGCTCGCCGCGTGCAGCGTGCCGTCCCCGCCGATGCACAGGAGCCCGTCGATCCGTTCGGCCTCGAGCGTGGCCATCACCGCGTCCATGCCGCCGTCGGCCGCGTGCGGGTGAAACCTCGCCGTGCCGAGCAGCGTGCCGCCGACGGGCAGGACGTTGCGGATGTCGGACCGTGCCATCGGGTAGACGTCACCGTCCGCGACACCCCGCCACCCGTTGCGGAACCCGATGACCGAGTGCCCGTACTCGCCCGTCGCCTGCTTGACGACGGCACGGATCGCCGCGTTGAGCCCGGGGCAGTCTCCGCCCCCCGTCAGGAGTCCGATGCGCACGCCAGTACCTCTCCTCGCCATTGGGTCCGCGGTCGAGCGACCGCGTTCTCACCCTAGCGGCGTACGGCCCGGCGACCTACCCGCAAAGGTCCCGAATCCGGTGCGACACAATGGAGCCGTGGACGAGTCGATCGGGTCGGTGGGGTACCGCGACGTGCCGTCGGACGCCGGTGGTGGCGCCGCGCGCGGATGGTGGGACCTCAACGCCCAGGACTACCTCGCCGACCACGGCCGCTTCCTCGGCCCCGCGGACTTCTGCTGGTGCCCCGAAGGACTGCGCGAGCGCGACGCCGGTCTCCTCGGCGAGGTGCGGGGGCGACGGGTGCTCGAGGTAGGAGCAGGTGCCGCGCAGTGCTCGCGCTGGCTCGCAAGCCAGGGTGCGAGCACCGTCGCGACCGACGTCTCGGGCGGGATGCTGGCCGCCGGCGCCGCCCTCAACCGGGCGACCGGGATCCGGGTCCCGCTCGTCCAGGCGGACGCGCGACGGCTCCCGTTCGCGGACGACGGCTTCGACGCCGTCTTCACGTCGTTCGGCGCCATCCCGTTCGTGCCCGACGCCGACGCCGTCCACCGGGAGGCGGCTCGTGTGCTGCGACCCGGTGGGTCCTGGACCTTCTCGGTCACCCACCCGCTGCGGTGGGCCTTCCCCGACGACCCGAGCGAGCACGGCCTGACCGCGCACCGCTCGTACTTCGACCGCCGTCCCTACGTCGAGAGCGGCACGAGCGGCGCGGTCACCTACGCGGAGTACCACCGCACGATCGGGGACCACGTCCGCGAGGTGGTCGCGGCCGGGCTCGAGATCGTCGACGTCGTCGAGCCGGAGTGGCCGGCCGACAACGACGAGGTCTGGGGCGGCTGGGGCCCGGTGCGGGGCGCCTACCTGCCGGGCACCGCCATCTTCCGCACCCGGCTGCCCGTGCGCTGAGCCTTCCGGCGCAGCGCCCCTCGGAGCGCCGAGACCGGGCTCAGTGCCCGGCGTCGTGCCAGGTCGGACCCGCACCGACAGAGACGTCGAGCGGGACGGACAGGTCCGCGGCCGCGCCCATCTGCTCCCGCAGCACCTGCTCGACCTGAGCACGTTCCCCCGGTGCGACCTCGACGACGAGCTCGTCGTGCACCTGCAGCAGGAGCCTCGACGCGAGACCCTGCTCGTCGATCTCCCGCTGGACGCCGAGCATCGCGACCTTGATGAGGTCGGCGGCGCTGCCCTGGATGGGTGCGTTGAGCGCCATCCGCTCCGCCATCTGCCGGCGCTGGCGGTTGTCGCTCGTGAGGTCCGGCAGGTAGCGGCGACGTCCGAGGATCGTGGCCGTGTACCCCGTGGCCCGCGCCTCGTCGACGACTCCCGTGAGGTAGTCCCGCACGCCGCCGAACCGGGAGAAGTAGTCGTCCATGAGGTTCTGCGCCTCGCCGACCTCGATGTTCAGCTGCTGCGAGAGGCCGAACGCCGACAGCCCGTACGCGAGCCCGTAGGACATCGCCTTGATCTTGGATCGCATGGCGGGCGTGACGTCCGTCGTCGGGACGTCGAAGACCCTCGAACCGACGTAGCTGTGCAGGTCCTCCCCCGTGCGGAACGCCTCGATGAGCCCGGCGTCCCCCGACAGGTGCGCCATGATGCGCATCTCGATCTGGCTGTAGTCCGCGGTCAGGAGGGTCTCGTACCCGTCGCCCACGACGAACGCCCGCCGGATCCGCCGGCCCGCCTCGGTGCGGATCGGGATGTTCTGCAGGTTCGGGTCCGTCGAGCTGAGCCGGCCCGTCGCGGCGATGGTCTGCTGGAAGCTCGTGTGGATCCGGCCGTCGGGCGCGACCGACTTGAGCAGTCCCTCCACCGTCTGCCGCAGACGGGAGGCGTCCCGGTGCGCGAGCAGGTGCTCGAGGAACGGGTGCCCGGTCTTCGCGAAGAGGTCGGCGAGCGCCGACGCGTCCGTCGTGTACCCCGTCTTGATCTTCTTCGTCTTGGGCATCGAGAGCTGGTCGAAGAGGACCTCCTGCAGCTGCTTCGGGGAACCGAGGTTCACCTCCCGGCCGATCACGTCGTACGCGTCCGCGGCGGCGGACGCCACGAGCTCGCCGAAGTGGCGCTCGAGGTCCTCCAGGTACGCCACGTCGGCGGCGACGCCGCGCTGCTCCATCCGGGCCAGCACACCGGACAGCGGCAGCTCGAGGTCGGTGAGCAGGCCGGCCGACCCCCGGTCGCGCAGCTCGCCGGCGAGCACCTCGGACAGCTCGACGACCGCGGCGGCCCGGACGGCGGACCGGCGGGACTCCCCGCCGCCGTCGAGGGAGAGGTCGAACGCGCCCTGCGGGTCAGCGTCGGTGTCCTCGACCCGCAGCTCGCGGTGCAGGTGGCGCAGCACGAGGTCACCGAGGTCGTAGCCCCGCTGGTCCGGGTGGCACAGGTACGCGGCGAGCTCGGTGTCGAACGTGACACCGGCGAGGTCGAAGCCCCGCGAGGCGAGCTCGTGCCAGGCCGCCTTTGCGCCGTGCAGGACCTTGGGCGCTCCGGGGTCGGCGAACCACGCGGCGAGCGCCTGCTCGTCGGCCGCGCCGATCTCGGCGAGGTCGAGCGCGACCGCGGTCCCGGCGTCGTCCGCGAGCGCGACCGCCCAGGCGTCGGCGCCGACCGGCGCGGGCTTGCCCGTGACCTCGACACCGAGCAGCCGCCCGGCACGGTCGGCGAGCCACGCACCGAGCCCGCCCGTCTCGAGGGTGTCCAGCTCGACGTCGAACCCGGCCTCCTGCTCGACCTCGCCGCCGGGCGCGATCGCCAGCAGCCGGTCGCGCAGCGCGCGGAACTCGAGGGCGTCCAGGACCCGGTGCATCGCCTCGCGGTCCCACGGCTGCGTGACGAGGTCGTCCGGACCGAGCGAGAGCGGCATGTCGGTGAGCAGGGCGTTGAGCTGGCGGTTCACCCGGACCTGCTCGAGGTGTGCGCGCAGGGACTCCCCCGCCTTGCCCTTGATGTCGCCGGCGCTCGCCAGGACACCCTCGAGGTCGCCGTAGGTCGTGATCCACTTGGCGGCCGTCTTGGGCCCGACCCCGGGCACCCCGGGCAGGTTGTCCGCGGTCTCCCCGACGAGCGCTGCGAGGTCCGGGTACCGCTCCGGCGGTACCCCGTACTTCTCGACGACGGCGTCAGGTGTCATACGGGCGAGCTCGGAGACGCCCTTCTTCGGGTAGAGGACCGTGACGTCGTCGCGGACGAGCTGGAAGGCGTCCCGGTCGCCCGAGCACACGAGCACCTCCATCCCGAGCGCGGCGCCCTGCGTCGCGAGCGTGGCGAAGATGTCGTCCGCCTCGTAGTTCTCCTTCTCGAGGGTCGGGATCCGCAGCGTCTCGAGGATCTCCTTGATGAGCGGGACCTGGCCCTTGAACGGCTCGGGCGTCGAGTCCCGCCCGCCCTTGTACGAGGGCAGGGCCTCGGTGCGGAACGACTGCCGACCGGCGTCGAACGCGACGGCCACGTGGGTCGGCTGCTCGTCACGCAGGAGGTTCGTCAGCATCGAGGTGAAGCCGAAGACGGCGTTCGTGTGCTGGCCCGTCGTGGTCGAGAAGTTCTCCGCCGGCAGCGCGAAGAACGCGCGGTAGGCCATGGAGTGTCCGTCGATCAGCAGCAGGCGAGGTCGCGAAGAGGTCGTCACAGGTGCCAACCTATCGGCTATGACCGACACTCACGGACCCGAGTCCCCCCTGCCCACCGGACCGCGCACCGCCGCCTCCGCCTACGAGGCGCTGGGCTTCTCCGTCACCGGCACCCTCATCGAGCGCATGGGTGTGGAGCTGCTCGAGGTCGGGGCGGAGCGCACCACCGCGCGCATGCCGGTCGCCGGGAACACGCAGCCGGCGGGGCTGCTCCACGGTGGCGCGTCGGTCGTGCTCGCCGAGACCTGCGGGTCGGTCGCGGCGCAGCTCCACGCCGGGCGCGGTCGGGCGGCGGTGGGCATCGAGGTCAACGCCACGCACCATCGCGCGGCGCGTACGGGGTTCGTGCACGCGGAGGCGACGGCGCTGCATCTCGGGCGCACGACCGTGAGCTACGAGATCGTGGTGCGCGACGACGACGATCGGAGGGTGTGCACGGCGCGACTCACCTGCATGATCCTCGCGACCGCGTGATCGGCGCCGCCGCGGTTCGGCGCTCGTCGACGGAGGCGCCGGCGTGGCGCGTGATCGAGCGACGGTCAGGTCGTGACGGCAGGTCCGGTGACTGCCGGCCCTGAGGGCGAGAGAGGTGCCGGCTCGAGCACCGCGGCAGCTTCCTCGGCGCGTCGGTAGTCGTCCTGGAAGAGCCGCAGGTCGACCGGTCCGCTCTCGGTGCGGGCGCGGCGCCGACGGGCGATGAGGTCCTCAAGACCTCGCGCACCGCGGCGCACCGAGCTGGGGTCGGCTGCCAGGCGCCGCTGGAGCACCGCCGTCGAGACGACGCGGTGCCCGGCCGCCGGGGCGAAACCGAGGCGGGCGAGGAAGCGCTGCACCCCGCGCGAACCGGGGATGGGGACGGAGTAGACGTCGATCGCGCCGGACTGCTCGGCGAGCTCGGCGGCGGCCGTGAGGAGCGCGTGTCCCACACCGCGGCGTCGCGAGCTTTCCGCCACGTACAGCGCCTCGATGTAGAGGCTGGGCTCGTCCGTGAAGAGCGCTGGCTGCAGGACCCGCACCAGGAGGAACCCGACGGGGACACCCTCGTGGAAGGCCGCGAGGACCTGGCCACCGGGGACCGCCTGCAGGACGCTCAGCTGACGCACGAGACGGGACTCGTCGGCGACGCAGAGCTGCGCCGCCGCGGTCGACTCGCTCCGGGCCTCGGCACACAGGGTGGCGACGGCGGGAAGGTCGTCCCCGACCGCAGGCCGCACCTCGACAGACACTCGCACGCGGACCTCCTCCGGCTCTCGCCACACTCCCCGCACGGATCATCCGCCGGGCACAGCCAGGCAACGACCTCGTCGGCGGCCGTGTGGCCATCAACAGTTCAATATGGCGGCCGGTGTTCACCGCCCTGGAACTGGACGCCGATCCTCGACGATATCCCCGATCGGACGACCGCACAAAGGCCCAGGCCAGGGCGGTGACCGCCGCGGTCCGCCGTGGAGCACGGCTGCGACCACGACGCGCGGATCAGGCGCTTCCGACCTGCTCGATGACGGCGTCGGCGACCTCGCGCATGGTCAGGCGGCGGTCCATCGACGTCTTCTGGATCCAGCGGAACGACTCAGGCTCCGAGAGGCCCATCTTCGTCATCAGCAGACCCTTGGCGCGGTCGACGCGCTTGCGGGTCTCGAACCGCTCCGCGAGGTCGGCGACCTCGGACTCGAGGGCGCTGATCTGGGAGTAGCGCGAGATCGCGATCTCCACCGCCGGCAGCAGGTCCGCCGGGCTGAAGGGCTTGACGACGTACGCCATCGCACCGGCGTCACGCGCACGCTCGACGAGCTCGGTCTGCGAGAACGCCGTGAGCAGCACCACGGGTGCGACGCGGGCCTTGCCGATCTTCTCGGCAGCCGAGATGCCGTCGAGCTCGGGCATCTTGACGTCCATCACGACGATGTCCGGCTTGAGCTCGAGCGCGAGCCGCACCGCGGTCTCGCCGTCGCCCGCCTCACCGACGACGTCGAAGCCGGCCTCGCGCAACGTCTCGACGACGTCGAGACGGATGAGGGCCTCGTCCTCGGCCACCACGGCGCGCCGCGCCGGGCGCCCGGTGCTGGGCGCCGGAGCCTCGTCGTCCGGGGTCGGCTCGGGCTGGATCATGGGGGGCAGGTCGAGCGGCTGCTTCGCCTCGCGCTGCACGTCGTCGTCACTCACGTTGCTCATCGTAGTGCGCCCGAGCACCCCGCGCTCCCGGCTCGTCACATCCCGGGGTGTGATTCTCGTTTCGGTGCGCTCTGTGGTTCGATGGTGCACGCACGCGCACGGGACCGTTCGACCCCGGCGCAGCGGCCCCGGTAGCCCAACCGGCAGAGGCGTTCGGCTCAAACCCGATCCAGTGTGGGTTCGAATCCCACCCGGGGCACCCCTCCGCCCTCGCAGACACAGCGCCACTCCCCCCGCAGGGGGAGTTCGCCCCAGAGCTCGCGTCACCTCGTCGTGGATTGACGCCCCGGCCCACCGGAGTAGGTTGACAAGAGGGGCGCCGAGCGGGAGGAGCGTCCGATGGTGCGACTCGGGTACGGGTTGCCGTGCGTGCACCCGGCGGAGGAGATGGTGGGCCTGATCCGCGCGGCAGACCGGCTGGGATTCCACTTCTGCCACCTGAACGACGACGCCTCGGGCCTCGACCCGTGGTCCGTGCTCGCCGCCGCCGCGCGGGAGACCTCGACGATCCGGCTGGGAGTCAGCGCCACGCACGTCTACCTGCGCGAGCCCACCCTCGTCGCGCAGGCGCTGGCCACGCTCGACCAGCTCTCCGGAGGACGTGCGCAGGCCGTGGTCAGCTTCGGTGTCCCCCAGATGCTCGACGCGTACCACGTCGGCTGGCGGGGCACCCGGCCGCTGGCGCGGGTCCGTGAGGCGATCGGTGTCATGCGCGCCTACCTCGACGACGGCAGCGTCGATCAGCAGGGCGAGTTCTTCCGCTACTCGGGTGTCCGTACCATGGCCCGTCCGGTCCAGGAGCACCTGCCGCTCTTCGTCGGCGGGCTGGGTGGACCGAGATCCTTCGAGCTGGCCGGTGAGGTCGCCGACGGGATCGAGTGCGGCAGCAGCTCGCGGGAGAACTCGGAGTACGTCGCGCAGCACGTCCGCGCAGGCGCCGCGCGTGCCGGACGAGACCCGGGCACCCTGCGGCTCGGGGCGAGCGTCCTGAGCGCGGTCGGCGACGACGCCGCCGTGGCCAAGGAGGCGGCGGGGGCCGTGGCCGCCGCCTGGCTGCCCACCTACCCGGCACCGATGCTCGCCCGCCACGGGCTGGAGGCCGGGCTGGATCACGGCCGGAGGGCGACGGCCGGCGAGGCGCTCACGATCGCCGGCACCCCGGAGCAGTGCGCCGAGCGGATCCGGACCGACCTCGTGGACGCCGGCATCGACCACGTGCTGCTGGCCCTCGTCGATCCGACGCTCGTGGAGATCGTCACCGGCACCCGGCCTGCCGGGCTGCCCGACGCCCGCGAGCAGCTGCGGCTCGTCCACGACCGGGTCTTCCCCGCCTTCGCGGACGCCGGACCCGGCTAGCGGCACAAGGGCCGCACCCCTACCCGCCGCCCGCGCAGACCCCGGGCGTCATCTGGCGGAAACAGGCCCTTCACACGCCGCTCGTATCGTCCGGACATGAGTACCCGTCCGCAGCGCGGTCCCGGCGGCTCCCCACGAGACGGGGCGCGGCGATGATCGAGCACGTCGACCCGTTCATCGGGACCGAGGTCACCGACCTGCCGCCTCAGCACGGGCTGGCGGCGACCTGGTGGTGGCCCAAGCCCCAGGTGGGCAACACCCACCCGGGCGCGAGCCACCCGCTCGGCATGGTCTCGGCCTGCGCCTACTCCGGCGCCTACCCCACCGGCTACGGCCGCTACGACATCAGCACCGAGGGCGTCCCCACCGAGCTGTACGACCGGGCGCTGACGTCCGGCATCACCCACTTCCAGCAGTCCGGCACCGGGGCGATCCGCAAGTACTACAACTACTTCCGTGTCACGCCGATGCTCCAGCCGCTCGACGCGCTCGGCACCCTGTGGGAGATGCACGACGAGCTGGCCGAGCCGGGGTGGTACTGCACCACCCTCGAGTCGGGCATCCGCTGCGAGGTCACGGTCGGCCCCAAGAGCGCCGTCCACCGGTTCACGTTCCCGAGCCACCGCGACGCCCGGCTCGTCATCGACTTCTCCCTCGGTGGGCTCGCGATCCCCCACGGGGCCACCGTGCCGCTGCGCGCGCACCTCGAGTCCCTGGGTCCGGGCGTGGCCCAGGGCGAGATCGTCGTCGAGGGCGCGCCGCTCGCCGTCCACGTCGAGTGCGACACCGACCAGTGGCGGCAGATGCTCTGGTACGACCGCCGGCTCATGCCGGGCGGCACACGGCTCGACTTCGACTACATCCGCCCGACGACGCTGCGACCCTTCGGACTGATGTGGGCAGGTCCGACGGAGCCCGGCCAGGTCGTCGAGCTGCGCTTCGGGTTCTCCCTGCGCGGGACGGCCCAGGCGCGCGAGAACCTCTACGCCGACTGCGGCCCCGGCCCGTCGAGCTTCGCGACCCGGCGCGCGGCGACGACCCAGACGTGGCGGGATCACCTGGGCACGATCACGGTCGACACCCCCGACCGCGAGCGCCAGACGGTCTTCTCTACCGCGCTCTACCACTCGCTGCTCAAGCCGTGCCTCGCCCCCGACGAGAGCCCGTTCTGGCCGGCGGACGGCCCGTTCGCGTTCGACATCAGCACGATGTGGGACATCTACCGCACCCAGCTGCCGTTGCTGACGACGCTGCTGCCGCACCGGGCGGTCGAGCTCGCGAACGCGCTGCTGTACATCTGCGAGCAGGAGGGGAACCTCCCGATCGGCTACCGGATGGCGCGCGGCGCCGACCGGTTCTCCCGTCAGGCGAGTGCGCTCGCGCAGACGTTCCTCGCCGACCTGTGCCAGCTCGAGCTGCCGGGCGTCGACTGGGACTGGGCCCTCGCGCACATGCACAACGACCTGCGCCGCACCTACGGCGAGGACTACCTGCTGCACGGCATCGCGCACCCCATCAGCCACACGCTCGACGTCGCGTTCGGGTACTGGTGCACCATGCAGGTCGCGCAGCACGTCGGGGACCGCGCGCTGGTCGCCGAGTTCGAGCCGCTGGCCGCGGGCTGGGTGAACGCCTTCGACGACACCGGTCTCCTCAAGGACTCGACGTTCTACGAGGGCGGCCGGTGGAACTACTCCTTCCGGCTCGTGCACGACATGGCGGCGCGCATCGCGCTCGCTGGCGGGGACGAGGCGTTCGTCGGGCTGCTCGACCGGTTCTTCGGGTTCGGCGCGGACCCCGTCACGCAACCGGGTGTGCGTCCGGGCGCGGACGAGATCGCCCGCGGGTACGCGCTCGACCGGTTCGAGGGCCTGAACAACGAGCCCGACATGGAGGCGCCCTGGGCCTACCACTACGCGGGCCGGCCGGACCGGACTGCGGAGGTGGTCCACGCCGTCGTGCACCAGCAGTTCGGCACGGGGCGCGGGGGCCTGCCGGGGAACGACGACTCGGGAGGTCTGAGCTCCTGGTACGTGTGGGCCTCGCTCGGCCTGTTCCCCGTGGCAGGGCAGAACGTCGTGCTCGTCAACGCCCCCTCGTTCGCGGAGTCCCGGATCGGTGTCGGGGACCGCTCCCTGACGATCCAGACCGAAGGCTTCCGCGAACCCCGCCGGGACGACCCGCCGCAGTACGTGCGCTCCGTGCGGCTCGACGGCGTCCCGCTCGAGCGAAGCTGGCTCACCGGGGCCGAGCTGCACCGCGGCGGGCACCTGCTCGTCGAGCTCGGCGACACCCCGAGCGACTGGGGGACGAGGGAGCGCCCGCCGTCGTTCCCGCTCCGCACCGCTCCTCGCGGGCCCGACCCGACCACCGTCCCAGCTCCCGGCCCGGTTCTCCGCCGGGCCATCCCTTCGACGCAGGAGGCGACATGACTCCCACCACCTCGCAGCGCTGGACCCGGCTCGTCATCGTCGTACGGGCCGACCCCGTGATCTGCGGGCACTCCGGCGAGGCGCGCAACCTCGCCGAGGCCGCCCTCGACCGCGGGTTCTCCGAGGTCCGGATCGTCACGTGGCCAATCGAACGGCTCCAGGCCGCCGGTCTTCCGCTCAAGCCGCTCGACACGGTGCTGCCGTACCGCGACGGCATCGTCGTCGAACGTCCCGAACCCGTCGGTGACTACAAGGTGCCGGACGGTCGTCACCTCGCCGGGATCACGGGGCGGCTCGTCGAGCTCTTCACCGACGGCGTCCCCACGGTCTGCCTCTCGCTGTACCTCTCCCCCCACACGACCGCCGTGACCGACGCCGTCCGGGTCGCCGCGAGCACGGGCCTGCCGGTCGACGTGGTCACCATGGCGGAAGCGGTGGGCTCCGACGTCACCAACGTGGTGCGCTCGTGCGTCGAGGAGGGCCGCTTCGGCGCCGCGGCGCACGTGCTCTCCGGCTACCTCAGCAGCGACGTCTGCCTCGCCGTTTCCGAGTACACGCGCGACCTCGTCGTGTCCTGCGCCGAGGAGATCGACGGACGCCACGGCACATTCTTCGCCGCGCAGTGCCGTGACCGCGTGAAGATCTCCTACCCGGCGATCGACACGAGCGCCTACCTCGACCTCGACGACGAGGTCCTCGACCAGGTGCTGACCCGGCGTGGCCTCGACCGCGACGGCTACGTGCTGTTCCTCTCGCGCCTGTCGAAGGCCAAGGGGGTCGACGACCTCGTCGCGGGGTTCGCACGCAGCCACGTGCCTCCCTCCACGCGCCTCGTCGTCGCGGGCAGCGGACCCGAGGCGGCAGCGCTGCGCGAGCTCGCGGCAGCCTCGGGGGTGGGTGACCGCATCGACTTCCTCGACGACGTCGACGACGCCGAGAAGCCCTACCTCATGGCCGGCAGCGCGGCCTACGTCCTGCCGAGCAAGCCGTTGCCCGAGTTCGTCGAGACGTTCGGGATCGCCCTCGTGGAGAAGATGCTCGCCGGCGGCGGCCCGGTGATCACGACCGACACCGGCGGCATCCGCGAAGCCGTGGGCGGGCACGCGATCATCGTGCCGGTCGAGGCCCCCGACGCCATCGCCGCCGCCCTCGACCGGGTGCTCGTCGAGCTCTCCCCCGCCGAGCGTCGCACGTGGGAGGACGACGCGCGTCGCTACGCCCTCCAGTTTGACCGCGGCCAGGTGTTCGACCGGATGTTCGCCCACCTGGACGGCCCGGCCTCCGGCGGGGCGGACGTCCCGGCCGGTGCCCGCCCCGCGCTGGTACGCGTCTGACGCCGGAGCACAGCGAGACCCCACGGACCCCCGGCGTGGACGACGACGGCCCCGGCCCTCCGGAGGAGTCTCCAGGAGGGCCGGGGCCGTCGTCGTGCGCTACCGGTCAGGCGTCGGTCTTGTCGCCGATCTTGTGCACGAGGATCGAGTTCGTCGTGCCGGAGACCCCGACCGGGGCACCCGCCACGACGACGACCAGGTCGCCGACCTCGGCCAGGCCGTTGGCCTGCAGGGTCGAGTCGACCTGCCCGACCATCGCGTCCGTGCTGTCGACCTTCGGGACCTCGTAGGTCTGCGTGCCCCACGTGAGCGAGAGCGCGTTGCGGACGGCCTCGCGCGGCGTGAAGGCCAGCAGAGGGATCGACGCGCGCAGACGCGACATCCGCCGCGCCGAGTCGCCGGACTGGGTGAACGTCACCAGGTACTTCACACCGAGGATCTCACCGATCTCGGCCGCGGCCCGGGTGATCGCCCCGCCACGCGTGTGCGGCGTCGAGCCGAGGGGCGCGATGCGCTCGCGGCCGAGCTGCTCGGTGGCCTCGATGATGCGGGCCATCGTCTCGACCGTGAGGATCGGGTAGTCGCCGACGCTCGTCTCGCCCGAGAGCATGACCGCGTCCGCGCCGTCGAGAACGGCGTTGGCGCAGTCGGAGGCCTCCGCACGGGTAGGGCGCGGCGAGTTCGTCATCGACTCCAGCACCTGCGTGGCGACGATGACGGGCTTGGCGTTGCGACGTGCGAGCTCGACGATGCGCTTCTGGACGAGCGGGACCTGCTCGAGCGGCAGCTCGACCGCGAGGTCACCGCGGGCGACCATCACGCCGTCGAACGCGTCCACGATCTCCGCGAGGTTGTCGACCGCCTGCGGCTTCTCGATCTTCGCGATGACCGGGACCACACGGCCCTCGTCGTCCATGATCTGCTTGACGTCCGCGAAGTCCTCGGCGGACCGGACGAACGACAGGGCGATGATGTCCGCACCGAGCTTCAGCGCCCAGCGCAGGTCGTCCCGGTCCTTCTCGGAGAGGGCCGGCACGGAGACGGCGACACCCGGAAGGTTGAGCCCCTTGTTGTTGGAGACCGGGCCGGCCACCTCGACACGGGTGACGACGCGCGGGCCCTCCACGGCGGTGACGCGGACGAGCACCTTGCCGTCGTCGATGAGGATCGGATCGCCGACGCGGGCGTCGCCCGGCAGACCCTTGTGGGTCGTCGAGACGAGCTCCTTGGTCCCGACGACGTCCTCGGTCGTGATCGTGAAGGTGTCGCCCTCCTCGAGCCAGTGCTTCTCGTCCTCGGCGAACCGGCCCAGACGGATCTTCGGACCCTGCAGGTCGACGAGGACGGCCACCGAGCGCCCCGACGCCTTCGCGGCCTCGCGCACGTTGCGATACACGGACTCGTGGACCGAGTACTCCCCGTGGCTACGGTTCAGGCGGGCGACGTCCATGCCGGCATCGACCAGCGCCCGGATCTGCTCGGGCGACTCGGTCGCGGGTCCGATGGTGCAGACGATCTTTGCTCTACGCATTTCTCCAGCCTCGTTGTTCTTCTGGCGCCCGGACGAGACCGGACACGCAGCGGGGTGCCCCTCCCTAGGATGCCCCGCTCATCGACCCGGCGCAGGACACCCCGCGTCGGGGTCACGCTCATGCGCGCAGCGACACCGTCCCCGCGCGTACCGGAGCGGGAAGCTCCGTCCCACCCTGCAGGTACGCGTCGACCGACGCTGCGGCCGCCCGTCCCTCGGCGATCGCCCAGACGATGAGCGACTGCCCACGACCGGCGTCCCCGGCGACGAAGACCCCTGGGAGATCCGTCGAGAAGTCGTCGCCCCGCGCGACCAGGCCGCGGGAGGTCAGCTCGACGCCGGCCTGTGCGGTGATCGTGTCGGTCTCCGGCCCCGTGAAGCCCATCGCGATGAGGACGAGGTCGGCAGGAATCTCACGCTCGGTGCCCGGCTTGGGCACGCGTCGCCCGTCCGGCAGGTACTCCGTCTCCGCGACCGTCAGGGCGCGCACGGCTCCCTGGTCGTCCGCGAGGAACTCGACGGTCGAGGCCAGGTACGTGCGTTCGCCGCCCTCCTCGTGCGAGCTCGACACCTCGAAGAGGATCGGGTCGGTGGGCCAGGGCTGGCCCGCCGAACGCTCGAGAGGCGGCTGCTTGCCGATCGCGAGGGTCGTGACGCTCGCGGCACCCTGGCGCAGTGAGGTCCCCAGGCAGTCCGAGCCGGTGTCGCCGCCACCGATGATGATGACGTGCTTGTCCGTCGCGACGATCTGGTCCGGGACCTTGTGGCCCGCGACGACGGCGTTCGCCTGGTGCAAGAAGTCCATGGCGACGTGGACGCCCGGCAGGTCCTTGCCCGGCACGTCGAGACCGCGCGGGATCGTCGCTCCGGTCGCGACCACCACGGCGTCGTACCGGGTTCGCAGCTCGTCCCACGTGATGTCCACGCCGATCTCGACACCGGGACGAAATCGCGTGCCCTCCGCCTGCATCTGCTCGATGCGGCGGTCGATGTGGAACTTCTCGAGCTTGAAGTCCGGGATGCCGTAGCGCAGCAGTCCTCCGATGGCGTCGTCACGCTCGAAGACCGCGACGGTGTGCCCCGCACGCGTGAGCTGCTGGGCCGCGGCAAGACCCGCCGGGCCCGAGCCCACGACGGCGACGGTCGAGCCGGTGAGCCGCTGCGGGACCTGCGGGACGACGTAGCCGCGCGCGAACGCCTCGTCGATGATCGAGACCTCGACGTTCTTGATCGTCACGGCTGGCTGGTTGATCCCCAGCACGCAGCTCGACTCGCACGGTGCCGGGCAGACCCGGCCCGTGAACTCGGGGAAGTTGTTGGTCTCGTGCAGCCGCTCGATCGCGTCGGCCCACTGCTCGCGCCATACGAGGTCGTTCCACTCGGGGATGAGGTTCCCGAGCGGGCAGCCCTGGTGGCAGAAAGGGATGCCGCAGTCCATGCAGCGACCGGCCTGCTCCTTGAGGAAGGGCTGGCCCTCCTCGAGGTGGGCGTGCACGTCCTTCCAGTCCCGCAGGCGCACCTCGACGGGACGGTTCGGCGGGAGCGTCCGCTCCCGGGACTTCAGGAATCCGCGGGGATCAGCCACGGGCCACCTCCAAGATCTGGTCCCACACACCGGGAGCGGCGGGGTCGAGCCCCTCGTCCTCGGCCTGTGCGAGCGCTGCGCGCATCCGCGCGAAGTCGGCGGGCAGGATGCGGGTGAAGCGGGCCCGGGCGCCGGCCCAGTCGTCGAGCAGCCCGGCCGCGACCGGTGATGCCGTCTCCTCCAGGTGGCGACGGACCAGCGTGCGGACCAGCTCGTCGTCCGCGTCGTCCAGCGGGGAGAGCGTGAGCTCCCCCGCCGTGACCGCGCCGGCGTTGAGCGCACCGTCCCGCAGGTCGAGGACGTAAGCCGTCCCGCCGGACATGCCGGCACCGAAGTTGCGACCGGTCGGCCCGAGCACGAGGACGGATCCGCCCGTCATGTACTCGCAGCCGTGGTCGCCCACCCCCTCGACGACGAGCGTCGCACCAGAGTTGCGGACGCCGAAGCGCTCGCCCACCCGGCCGCTGAGGAAGATCTCGCCCGTGGTCGCGCCGTAGCCGATGACATTGCCCGCGACGACGTTGCTCGAGCCCGTCAGCACCGCCGAGCGGTCCGGACGCACGATGACGCGTCCCCCGGAGAGCCCCTTGCCGACGTAGTCGTTGGCATCGCCGAAGAGTCGCAGCGTCACGCCGCGCGGCAGGAAGGCACCGAGCGACTGCCCGGCAGAACCGGTGAGGGTGACGTCGATCGTGTCGTCGGGCAGGCCTTCGCCGCGGAAGCGCTTGGTCACCTCGTGACCCAGCATCGTGCCCACCGTGCGGTTGACGTTGCGCACCGGCAGCGCGATGCGCACCGGCTCCCGCCTCTCGAGGGCGTCCGCCGCGAGCGCGATGAGCTGGTTGTCCAGCGCCTTCGCGAGGCCGTGGTCCTGCGTCGTCGTGTTGCGCAACGACGACCCCTCGACCGGCTGCGGGACCTCGAGCACCGGGCCGAGGTCGAGCCCCTGCGCCTTCCAGTGGTCGATCGCCTTGCGCGTGTCGAGCGACTGGACGTGACCGATCGCCTCCTCGACGCTCCGGAAGCCGAGCCCTGCGAGGTACTCGCGGACCTCGGTCGCGATGAACTCGAAGAAGTTCACGACGAACTCCGGCTTGCCCGTGAACCGGGCGCGCAGCTCGGGGTTCTGCGTCGCGACACCGACCGGGCACGTGTCCAGGTGGCACACGCGCATCATGATGCAGCCCGAGACGACCATGGGTGCGGTCGCGAAACCGAACTCCTCGGCGCCGAGCAGCGCGGCGACGACCACGTCACGACCGGTCTTCATCTGCCCGTCGACCTGCACGACGATGCGGTCGCGCAGGTTGTTGAGCACGAGGGTCTGCTGCGTCTCCGCGAGCCCGATCTCCCACGGCGTGCCCGCGTGCTTGAGCGAGGTCAACGGGCTGGCGCCCGTGCCGCCGTCGTGCCCCGAGATGAGGACGACGTCCGCGTGCGCCTTGGACACACCCGTGGCCACGGTCCCCACGCCGAACTCGCTCACGAGCTTGACGTGGATACGCGCCGCCGGGTTCGCGTTCTTGGCGTCGTGGATGAGCTGCGCGAGGTCCTCGATCGAGTAGATGTCGTGGTGCGGCGGCGGCGAGATGAGCCCGACGCCCGGCGTGGAGTGCCGGGTCTTGGCGACCCACGGGTACACCTTGTGACCCGGGAGCTGACCGCCCTCACCGGGCTTGGCGCCCTGGGCGAGCTTGATCTGGATGTCGTCGGCGTTCGTGAGGTACTCGCTCGTGACGCCGAAGCGGCCCGAGGCGATCTGCTTGACCTTGGAACGACGCTCCGGGTCGTACAGGCGCTCGGGGTCCTCGCCGCCCTCGCCCGTGTTGGAGCGTCCGCCGAGGCGGTTCATCGCCACGGCGAGCGTCTCGTGCGCCTCGGCCGAGATCGAGCCGTAGGACATGGCACCCGTGTTGAAGCGCTTGACGATCTCGCTGACCGGCTCGACCTCCTCCAGGGGGACCGGGTCGCGGTCCGGGACCAGGTCGAGCAGCCCGCGCAGCGTCATCAGGCGGGAGGACTGGGAGTCCACGCGCTCGGTGTACTGGCGGAAGATGTCGAACCGGCGCTCACGGGTGGCGTGCTGGAGCCGGAAGACGGTCTCGGGGTCGAAGAGGTGCTCCTCGCCGTCCCGCCGCCACTGGTACTCGCCGCCCGTGGTGAGTCGCACGTGCGCCTGGTGGTTGCCCGACGCCGGGTAGGCCTCGGCGTGCCGGGCCGCGACCTCGGCCGCGATGACGTCCAGCCCGACCCCGCCGAGGCGGGTCGTCGTGCCGGTGAAGTAGTCGCCCACGAGCTCGTGGGACAGGCCGATGGCCTCGAAGACCTGCGCCCCGCGGTAGGACGAGATGGTCGAGATCCCCATCTTGCTCATGACCTTGAGCACACCCTTGCCGAGCGCCTTGATGAGGTTCGCGACGGCCTTCTCCGGGTCGACGTCGAGGTAGCCACGACGCGCGAGGTCCTCGACGGTCTCCATCGCGAGGTACGGGTTGACCGCGGCCGCGCCGTACCCGATGAGGAGCGCGACGTGGTGCGTCTCGCGCACGTCGCCGGCCTCGACCACCAGGGACACCTGGGTCCGGGTGTGCCGGCGCAAGAGGTGGTGGTGCACGGCGCTCGAGAGCAGGAGGGACGGGATCGGCGCGAGGTCGGAGTCCGAGTCCCGGTCGGAGAGCACGATGAAGCTCGCACCGGCCTCGACGTGCGCGTCGACCTCGGCGAAGATCTCCTCGAGCCGTTCGAGCAGGGCCTCACCACCGCCCGAGACCCGGTACAGGCCCCTGACGGTCACGGCCCGGAAGATCCCGGCGAGGTTCGGGTCCCGGTCGACGCGGATGATCTTCGCGAGCTGGTCGTTGTCGAGCACCGGGAACGGCAGCACGAGCTTGCGTGCGTGCTCGGGGGTGTCGACGAGCAGGTTCGGCTCCGGGCCGATCGCCCCGCCGATCGACGTGACGAGCTCCTCCCGGATCGCGTCGAGCGGCGGGTTCGTCACCTGCGCGAACATCTGGGTGAAGTAGTCGAACAGCAGCCGCGGACGCTTCGAGAGCACCGCGACGGGCGTGTCGGTGCCCATGGCGCCGAGCGGCTCTCCGCCCGTGCCCGCCATCGGGGTGAGGAGGATCTTGAGCTCCTCCTCCGTGTAGCCGAAGGCGCGCTGGCGACGCTGGACCGACGCCGGCGAGTGCGCGACGTGCTCGCGCTCGGGCAGCTGGTCGAGGTAGACGGAGTTCTCCGCCACCCACTGCGCGTACGGTCGCTGCGCCGCGAGCTGGCCCTTGATCTCGTCGTCCTCGATGATCCGGCCCTGGCCGGTGTCCACGAGGAACATCCGGCCCGGCTCGAGGCGACCCTTGCGCACGATCGTCGCCGGGTCGATGTCGAGGACGCCGGCCTCGCTCGCGAGCACGACCAGGCCGTCCTCGGTGACCCAGTACCGGCCGGGGCGCAGACCGTTGCGGTCGAGGACGGCACCGATGAGCGTGCCGTCGGTGAAGTTCAGGCAGGCCGGGCCGTCCCACGGCTCCATGAGCGTGGAGTGGTACTCGTAGAACGCCTTGCGGTCCGGGTCCATCTCGGCGTGGTTCTCCCACGCCTCCGGGATCATCATGAGCACCGCGTGCGGCAACGAGCGCCCCGACAGGTGCAGCAGCTCGAGCACCTCGTCGAAGCTCGCCGAGTCGCTCGAGCCGTCGGAACAGACCGGCAGCAGCGGACCCAGGTCGCCCAGCGCGTCGGAGCCGAGCGTGCCCTCGCGTGCCGCCATCCAGTTGCGGTTGCCACGCACCGTGTTGATCTCGCCGTTGTGCGCGATCATCCGGAACGGCTGCGCCAGCGGCCACGACGGGAACGTGTTGGTGGAGAAGCGCGAGTGCACGAGGGCGATCTCGCTCGCGTAGCGCGGGTCGGACAGGTCCGGGAAGAACGGCTCGAGCTGCGCCGTCGTCAGCATGCCCTTGTACGTCAGCGTCCGCGCGGACAGGGACGCGAAGAACAGGCCCAGCTCGTTCTCGGCACGCTTGCGCAGGCGGTAGGCCCGGCGGTCGAGGTCCAGCCCGGCGAGCTCGCGCGACGGGTCGGCGAGAACGATCTGCCGGAAGGTGGGCATCGATGCACGGGCGCTCGGCCCGACGAGGTCCGCCGTCACGGGCACGTCGCGCCAGGCAAGGACGTCGAGCTTCTCCTCCGACGCGAGGCTCTCGAGACGGCGGGCTACCCGCGCCGCCTCGTCGTGCTCTCGCGGGAGGAACGCCATCCCGATCGCGTAGTGCCCGGCAGGCGGGAGCTCGGCGTCGACGACGTCACGGATGAACGCGTCGGGGATCTGGGTGAGGATCCCCGCACCGTCCCCACTGTTCTCCTCGGCGCCGACGGCGCCTCGATGGTCGAGGTTGAGCAGGGCGGTGAGCCCTGCATCAACGATGTCGCGTCCGGGCGTACCTCGGAGCGTCGCTACGAAAGCGACGCCGCAGGCATCGTGCTCAGCGGCGGGGTCGTACAGACCCTGGGCCGAGGGCGCGGTGGCCCGGTGCAGCGGCGTGGTCATCAACACCGTCCTCACAGGCGCCCGGCCGAGGCCGGGCTTGATCCAACTTGGGGGGAACTGGGACGTCGTCGGCCCAACGGACATGACTGAGGACACCGGACGATGATCCGGCGGCCTCGCCTATGAATGACTGATGCGTCAGTGACCTGGTTCGGGTCTCGCAGCATCCGCCTGCTCGGGCTCCACAGGGTCGAGCTGTACTGTCTCCTCGCGCCCTGGGTGTCGGCGCCCGACAACGATAAACGCTATCAACGCACCGACTCCCACCAGGATCGAGGTCCAGACGTTCAGCCGGACCCCCAGGACGAGCTCGGCCTCGTCGATGCGCAACATCTCGATCCACACCCTGCCCAGCGTGTAGAAGAGAACGTAGAGCCAGAATACCCGACCATGACCAAGGCGGAACCGTCGGTCCAGATAGATGAGCGCCACGGCGGCCAGGACGTTCCAGATCATCTCGTAGAGGAACGTGGGGTGGAACAGCACGCCGGGGTGGGCGTCGATCTCGAGACCCCACGGCAGCGTCGTCTCCGAGCCGTAGAGCTCCTGGTTGAACCAGTTCCCGAGCCGGCCGACCGCCTGCGCGAGCAGGAGGCCGGGAGCGAGCGCGTCCGCGAATCCTGCGAAGCTCACGCGCTGGCGGCGGCACCCGATGTAGGCACCCACCGCGCCCAGCGCGACGGCTCCCCAGATGCCCAGACCACCGTCCCAGATGCGGAGCGCCCTCAGCGGGTCGCCGCCCTCGCCCCAGTAGGGCGCGGGCGTCGAGATGACGTGGTAGATCCGTCCGCCGACGATGCCGAACGGGACCGCCCAGAAGGCGATCTCCAGGACGTCGTCGGCCTTGCCGCCGCGCTCGACCCAGCGCTTGCGGGTGAGCCACAGGGCCACCCCGATGCCGGCGAGGATCGCGAGGGCGTACGCACGCAGCGGGAAGGGCCCGACGTACCAGGTGTGCTGGGACGGGCTGGGGATCCCGGCCGGCAGAGCGGCAGAGAGCTCGGCGGCCAGCTGCCCGACGGCGGTCGTGACGCTCATGCCCGCACCTCCTGTGCGGTCGTGGGTCCGGCTGTCGTGTCGGCCGCCGGCTCGGCAGAGGACGTGGCCGTCCGCCGCGCACCGTGCACACCCTCGGCGAGCGCCGTCGCGATCTCGCGCAGCGCCGCGAGGCGCTCGGACCACGGTGCGTCGCCGAGCAGCGGCCGCACGAACGCGGACCCCACGATCACGCCGTCCGCGTAGCCGGCCACCTCTCGCGCCTGGGCGGCGGTCGAGACGCCGAGGCCCACGCACACGCGCGTCGCGCCGGCCCGGCGCGTGCGGTCGACCAGAGCCGCGGCGCCCGCGCCCACCTGCGCGCGCTCCCCCGTGACTCCCATGGTGGACGCCGCGTAGACGAAGCCGCGGGACGCCGCGGCCGTGGAGGCGAGACGTGCGTCCGTCGAGCTCGGCGCGACGAGGAACACCCGGTCGAGACCGTGCGCGTCGGAGGCGGCGATCCACTCGGCGCCCTCGTCCGGGATGAGGTCGGGCGTGATGAGTCCCGCGCCACCCGCCGCGGCGAGGTCCCGCGCGAACGCCTCGACGCCGTAGCGCAGCACAGGGTTCACGTACGTCATGACGAGGGTCGGTGTCCCGGTCGCGGCCACGGCCTCGACGACACCGAAGACGTCCCGCACCCGGACCCCCGCCTGCAACGCGGTCTGGACGGCGTCCTGGATCGTGGCGCCGTCCATGACCGGGTCGCTGTAGGGGACGCCCAGCTCGATGACGTCGACCCCGCTGTCGACCAGCGTGAGCGCCGCCTCGATCGACTGCTCCACCGTGGGGAACCCCACCGGGAGGTAGCCGACCAGCGCGGCGCGGCCGTCGCCCGCGAGCGCGTCGAGCACCCCGGCGGTCCGCGCGCCCGTCGAGGGCGTGCCCTCCGGTCGCTGCTCGGTCGGTGTGCTCACGCGTCTGCTCCTTCCGCGCCGAGGTCGGCGTCTGCGTCCACGAGGTCGAACCACCGGGCAGCGGTCGCGACGTCCTTGTCCCCCCTGCCGGAGAGGTTCACGAGGTAGATCTCGTCGGTACGGCCGGCGGCGGCCGCCTCCTGGCCGAGGCGGAGCGTGCCCGCCAGGGCGTGCGCCGACTCGATCGCGGGGATGATCCCCTCGGTCCGGCTCAGCAGGCGGAAGGCCTCCATCGCCTCGGTGTCCGTCACCGGCAGGTACTCGGCGCGGCCGATGCTCGCGAGGTAGGAGTGCTCCGGGCCCACGCCCGGGTAGTCGAGCCCGGCCGAGATCGAGTGGCTCTCGAGGGTCTGCCCGTCCTCGTCCTGCAGGAGGTAGGACCGCGCGCCGTGCAGGACGCCGGGTGCCCCGCCCGTGATCGTCGCGGCGTGCCGCCCCGTGTCGACACCGTCACCACCGGCCTCGAAGCCGACCAGCCGGACCCCCGCGTCGTCGAGGAACGCGTCGAAGATGCCGATCGCGTTCGACCCGCCGCCGACGCACGCCGTGACGGCGTCGGGCAGGCGACCCGTGAGGTCCAGCACCTGCTGGCGCGCCTCGACGCCGATGATCCGTTGCAGGTCCCTGACCATCGTGGGGAACGGGTGCGGACCTGCGGCGGTGCCGAACACGTAGTTGGTCGTCTCGACGTTCGTCACCCAGTCCCGCAGCGCCTCGTTGATGGCGTCCTTGAGGGTCCGTGAGCCGGTCTTGACCGGGATCACCTCGGCGCCGAGCAGCCGCATCCGGGCGACGTTGAGCGCCTGGCGCCGGGTGTCCTCCTCGCCCATGTAGACCACGCACTCGAGGTCGAACAGCGCGGCGGCGGTCGCGGTCGCGACGCCGTGCTGACCGGCCCCGGTCTCCGCGATGACCCGCTTCTTGCCGATGCGCCGGGTCAGCAGCGCCTGGCCGAGGACGTTGTTGATCTTGTGCGACCCCGTGTGGTTGAGGTCCTCCCGCTTGAGCAGGACCCGCTGACCGCCCGCGTGCTCGGCGAAGCGCCGCACCTCCGTGATGATGCTCGGACGCCCCGAGTAGCTGCGGTGCAGCTCGGCCAGCTCTGCGGCGAACCCCGGGTCGGCGGTGGCGCGACGCCACTCGCGGTCGAGCTCGTCCAGGGCGGCGATGAGCGCCTCGGGGACGTACCGGCCCCCGAAGTCGCCGAAGTACGGGCCCTCGAGGTTCTGCAGGCTGGTGGACACCGGTTCGGTCACGGGTCAGTGCCTCCTGGTTCGGGGTGGTCGGTGCGGATGTACAGCTCGGATAGGCGCTCGGATGGTCGGCAGGGTCGTCCGTGCGAGCCCGTCGGTGCCCGTCGCGCCGTTCGGTGCCTGCTGGTCAGTGCCGGACGGCGCGCAGCGACGGGTGCGAACCCGCCGCCACGAGGTCGGCGACCGAGGCGCGCGGGGCGTCGTCGGTCACGAGCGCCTCGCCCACGAGGACGGCGTGCGCCCCCGATCGTGCGTAGTCCATGACGTCGTGCGGCCCGCGCACGCCCGACTCGGCGATGCGCACGATCTCGTCGGGGATGGCCGGGGCGAGGCGGGCGAACGTGGTGCGGTCGACCTCGAGGGTCTTGAGGTCGCGGGCGTTGACACCGACCACGCGCGCACCGGCGTCGAGCGCCCGCGTCACCTCCTCGAGGGTGTGGACCTCGACGAGCGCGGTCATGCCCAGGGAGTGCACCCGCTCGATGAGCGAGGTCAGGACGGTCTGCTCGAGGGCGGCGACGATGAGCAGGACGACGTCCGCACCGTGCGCGCGGGCCTCCCACACCTGGTACGGCGTCACCACGAAGTCCTTGCGGAGCACGGGGATGTCGACCTTCGCCCGCACGGCGTCGAGGTCGGCGAGGCTGCCGTTGAACCGGCGCTGCTCGGTGAGCACGGAGATGACGGCGGCGCCGCCCTTCTCGTACTCGGACGCCAGGGACGCCGGGTCGGAGATCGGGGCGAGCGCTCCCCTGCTCGGGCTCGACCGCTTGACCTCGGCGATCACCGCGACCGCGTCGTCGGCCTTGAGGCGACTCAGGCACTCGAGAGCCCCGGGCACGCGCGCGGCACGTTCCTTGAGCGCGTCCAGCGAGGTCGTCGCTTCGCGGTCCGCGAGGTCCTCGCGCACACCTGCGACGATGTCGTCCAGAACGGTCATCGTCCATCACTCCCCGTGCTCGTCACCGCCCCCCGTCCGACAGCGGCTCGCGGCAGACGCTGTGCGCCGGTGCTCACCGAACCATTGACAAGGGGTCCCTGCCATCGTAGAGCCGCTCACGGCAGCCGATGACCACGTGCCAGCACGCGAGATGGGCGGCCGGTCCGCTCAGGGCGCCAGCCAGGGCGCGAGGGCCGGGACGTTGCGCAGGACGGAGTAGCCGACCAGCACGCCGAGCAGGACCCACGCGCTCCACATCGGCAGGCCTCGTCCGGAGCGTCCGCGCCACGCGCGCACGACCCACGCGAACCACCCGACGACGAGCAGCGGAGCCAGCAGCACCCACAGCGGGTTCATCGACCAGGCTCCGGCCACGTCGAGATGCGCGAGGTCGTGGGTGGCGCGGAGCGCACCACAGCCGGCGCAGTACCAGCCTGTGAGGCTCAGGAGCGGGCACGTGATGTAGTGACCCGGGCGGTTCGGGTCGACGAGCGCGACGTAGACGGTCGCGGCAGCCGTGACGGCGCCGAGTACGAGCGGGGCGGCGGCCCCGCGCAGCCCCCGCGGGGCCGTCTGCGCGGCCGCCGGACCCGCCACGAGCACGTCAGGAGAAATCGTTGCTCATCTCCAGCGTGGTGAGGAAGGCGGGGAAGAACGCGAGCATCGCGAAGACGGCCAGGACCGACAGGGCGATCGCGACCCAGCCGAGCACGATCCCGGCGGTCGCCATGCCGGGGTTGTCGGCCTGGCCTTCGGCGACGGCCCGCTTCGCGTTGTGCCCCAGGATCACCGCGGGGATCCCCGTGAAGAGCCCGCAGACCAGCATCGACACGATGCCGAGGACGAGCGACCACACGGCGAGGGAGTTCTTCGGGTAGTACCCGCCGTAGCCCGCCGGGCCGCCCGGGTAGGGGCCGGCCCCTGGGTACGCCGTCGCCCCGGGGTACGGCGTCGCGCCGGGGTACTGCGCCGACCCCGGGTAGCCGCCGGTCTGCGGCGGGACGTCGCCGTCGCGCGGCGGCGTGCCGTACGGGTTGCTCGGCTCGTCGTCACCCGCACCCGGCACGGGTGGGTAGGTCACGACTTGTCCGCCTCGGCGGGCAGCTGCTGCCCGTAGCCCATGTTGCGCAGGACGACCCCGCCGGCCAGCGCGACGGCCACCACTCCCATCCCGACCCAGAAGAGCCAGACCGCCGCGATGACGACGCCGATCGCCGCGACGAGCGAGCCGACCATGATGCCGATCATCGTGAACCACGCGGCGACGGTGTGCCCGTGGTTGGTGGGGGGTGCTGACGGGGGCAGGTACGCGACCTCGGTGGGCTGCGGGTTCTTCTCGGCCATGACGGTTGTGCCTTTCGTAACGATGTGCGCTCAGCCTATCGGACTGGTCTCGGGTGGGAGCCGGTCACCTCGCGGGACCGGTCGGGTCCTCTCCCCTGCTCAGGGCGTCCCAGGTCGCCTGCTCGTCGGCCGGTTGCCCGGCGGGCGGAGCGGACCCGCGTTCGTGGCGCGCGGAGCCCTGCGTCCACCGCCGCGACGCCAGGGCGACCGCAACGACCGCGAGGACCACGACCGCCCCGAGGGCGGCGGCGAGCACCGGGAAGACGGTGACCTCCACCGGGCCGGTCGCCTCGGTCACCCCGGTCACCTGCGCCACTGCCGAGCGGGCGGGGCCGTCCGGGTCGAGCAGGAAGGAGACCGCGGACCCACCGACGACGACGCCGCTGGCCGCCGCCACGGCGAGGACCACCCAGCGCCCGACCCGCCCGACGAGGCCCAGCGCCAGTGCCGCCGCGGCGAGCACCAAGGCCCCGGCCGCGACACCGGGTGCGGCGTCGGTGCCGGTGAGCGTGACCGCGACGTCTGGGTCCAGGACGGACGCGCCCGACGTCGTCAGCCAGGTCGGCGCCGCAGCGCCCAGCGCCGCGAGGCCGAGGGCCAGCAGCAGGAGGACGGACCGTGCACGCGTCATGGCAGGCTCCGGAGCCGCGCGGCCAGCTGGACGGCCCGCACGGCAGCCGCGGCCTTGTTGCGGGACTCGGCGTACTCCAGCGCAGGGACGGAGTCCGCCACGATCCCACCGCCGGCCTGCACGCTGGCCCGGCCGCCGCGGATGAGTGCCGTGCGGATCGCGATCGCCATGTCCATGTTGCCGGTGAAGTCGAAGTACCCCGCCGTGCCGCCGTAGATGCCGCGCGACGCGGGCTCGAGCTCGTCGATGAGGGCGATCGCCCGCGGCTTGGGCGCCCCCGAGAGGGTGCCCGCGGGGAACGTCGCGCGGAACGCGTCCAGGGCGCTCGCCCCGGGGCGCAGCGTGCCGACGACGGTCGAGCACAGGTGCATGATGTGGCTGAACCGCTTGGTCGCCATGAACTCCACGACCTCCACCGTCGCCGGCTCGCAGACCTTGACGAGGTCGTTGCGCGACAGGTCCACGAGCATGATGTGCTCTGCGCGCTCCTTGGGGTCGGCGAGCAGCTCCTCCCCGAGGGCGACGTCTTCCTCCGGTGTCGCGCCTCGCGGGCGTGACCCGGCGATCGGGAACGTCACGACCCGGCCGTCGGTCACCTTGACGAGCGTCTCCGGGCTGGACCCCACCACGGCGAAGTCCTGGCCGAGGGCGTCCTGCAGCTGGAAGTAGTACATGTACGGACTGGGGTTGATCGTGCGCAGCGCCCGGTAGACGTCCAGCGGCTCGGCCGGGCAGTCGAGGTCGAGGCGCTGGGACAGCACCACCTGGAAGACCTCGCCCTCACGGATGGCCTCCTTGCCCGCCAGGACCGCGTCCTCGAACTCCTGCCGCGTCGAGCGGAACTCGAGCTCGGGCTCCGGGTCGTCGGAGGCGACCGTGACGACGTGCGTCCCGCCCGCGACGAGCTCCGCCTGCAGCCGGTCGAGGCGCGCGACGGCGTCGGCGTACGCCTCGTCGACCCGCTCGTCGGTGTCGTCGAAGTTGATCGCGTTCGCGACGAGCCAGACGCTGCCCTCGCGGTGGTCGACGACGGCGAGGTCGGTCGCGAGGCACAGCGTGAGCTCGGGCACGCCCAGCTCGTCGGGGGCGCGCGACGGCAGGGTCGGTTCCCAGTGCCGGATGATGTCCCAGCCCACGGCCCCGACCAGCCCGCCCGTCAGGGGCGGGAGCCCCTCGACCGCCGGTGTGTGCAGGACCTCGAGGGTCTGCTCGAGCACGTCGACGACGTCGCCCGAGACCGGCACCCCGGCGGGCACGTCCCCGGTCCACCGGGCCTGGCCGCCCTCGGACGACAGCGTCGCCCTGGACGCGACCCCGACGAACGAGTAGCGCGCCCAGCTGCCGTCGACCTCCGCGGACTCGAGGACGAACGTCCCCGGCCGGCCCTGCGCGAGGGTGCGGTACAGCCCGACCGGGGTGACGTCGTCGGCCAGGAGACGCCGGACGACGGGCACGACCCGGCGGTGCGCGGCGAGGGCGCGAAACTCCGGTGCCGAGGGCCACGTCTGCCCCCAGGCCGGACCCCCGGGCGGGACAGCCGGTCCGGTGGCCGGTACCGCCGTACCGGCAGACCTCTCCTGCGTCACTGGTGCTCCTCCTCGGTGTGATCAGCCGACACCGCTGCCGCGGGGCGGTGGCCCTCGACGACGGCAAGCTGCCCGCCGGCCTCGAAGCAGGTGCGGGTTCCGGTGTGACACGCCGCCCCGACCTGGTCGACGCGCACGAGCAGCGCGTCGCCGTCGCAGTCGATCGCCACGGACTTCACGTACTGGGTGTGACCGGACGTGTCGCCCTTGCGCCAGTACTCCTGGCGCGACCGGCTGTAGAACGTCACCCGGCCCGTGGTGAGTGTCCGGCGCAGGGCCTCGTCGTCCATCCACCCGAGCATCAGCACCTCGCCGGTGTCGTGCTGCTGGACGATCGCGGCGACGAGACCTGCGGCGTCGCGCGTGAGGCGGGACGCCACCTGCGGGTCGAGCACGGTGGTGTCGCTGGGGTTCACGTCGCTGGGGTTCACGGAGTCGGGCACCTGAGAATCCTGCCAGATCTCGCGCGGCCCTGGTCGCACGGTCCAGGTCGGGTCATCGGGTCTGGGCCACCCACGAAGCGTGCATGGCCGCGTAGACGCCGCCCGCGCGAGCGAGCTCGACGTGCGGTCCGACCTCCACGACCTCCCCCTGGTCGACGACCACGACGAGGTCCGCGGCCTCGGCGGTCGACAGGCGGTGGGCGATCGTGATGGTCGACCGACCGGCCGTGAGCGAGTCGAGAGCCCGGGCGATGCGCACCTCCGTGGCGGGGTCCACCGCCGAGGTCGCCTCGTCGAGCACGAGCAGGTCCGCCTCGGCGAGGTAGGCACGCGCGATCGCGACGAGCTGGCGCTCGCCTGCCGAGAGCCCTTCGCCCCGCTGGCCGACGTCGGTGCGCAGCCCGTCGGGCAGGTCGGCCACCCAGTCGGTGAGCCCCAGCTCGGCGACGGCCTCGACGATCCGGTCGTCGAGAGCACTGCCCGGCGTGACGGTCGTCGCGCCGTCGGCGCTCTCGGCTCTGTCCCCGCCCCCGAGAGCGGTTCCCCGGGTGCCGTAGGCGATGTTCTCGGCGAGCGTGCCGTCGAAGAGGAAGCCCTCCTGGGGAACGAGGACGACCCGCTCGCGCAGGTTCGTGCCCGAGATCTCGCGCAGGTCCGTGCCGTCGAGCAGCACGCGCCCGGCGGTCGGGTCCATGAGGCGGGTCACGAGCTTGGCGATGGTCGTCTTGCCCGAGCCCGTCTGCCCCACGACCGCGACCGACGTCTGCTCCGGGAAGTCGAGGTCGACCCCGTGCAGCACCTCGGGTCCGCCCGGGTAGGCGAACCGCACACCCTCCAGGCGCACGTGGGCGGGTCCGCGCGGGGTACGCACGCCGCCGGGGCCGGGGTCGGCGACCTGGACGGGGGTCTCCACCACTGCGAGGACCCGTCGCCAGCCGGCCACGGCGTTCTGGAGCTCGTTGAGGATCTCGGTCGCCATCTGCACCGGACCGGTGAAGAGCTGGACGAGGAAGAGGAACGCCACGAGCTCGCCCGTGCTGAGGCCCCCGCCGATCCCGAGCATCGTGCCGACGACCACGACGACCGACAGCACGAGGTTCGCGACGAGGACGCCCGAGGAGAAGACGAGCGCCACGAGCTTCTGCGCGCGGACCATGGCCGAGCGCGTGGACTCCACCGCCGCGTCGATGCGCCGGCCGGTGCGCCCGGCGGCACCGTAGGCGCGGATGGTCTCGGCGCCGACGACGGACTCCGAGATCGCGCCGAGCATCGCGCCGACCCGCGCCCGCACGGCCGTGTAGGCGACGTTGACGCGGCGCTGCGCCGGGCGCAGCACGAGGAACAGCGGGATGAAGCATGCCCACACGACGAGGGTCAGCTGCCAGGAGTAGACCGACATCAGGACGGTCGCGACGCCGATCTGCAGGATCGAGACGAGCAGCATGATGCCGCCCCACTGCACGAACAGCGAGATCGTGTCGACGTCGCTCGTCACGCGGGAGACGAGCGCACCGCGGCGCTCGGTGTTCTGCGTGAGGACCGACAGGTCGTGCACGTGGCGGAACGCCCGCACCCGCAGGGCTGCCAGGCCCGCCTCGGTGGAGCGGAACAGCCGCACGTTGACGAACGCCGAGCACAGCCCGGCGACGACGAGCACGGCCGCGGCGACGCCCACGAGCAGCGCGACGCGCCCCGTGTCCGGTCCGTCCTCGGGCAGGATCCCCGTGTCGAGCGTCTGCTGGACCGCGATCGGGACCACCACCCGCCCGAGCGCCGCCGCGACGGCGAGGAGCAGGGTGACCCAGATGCCGTCGAGGATCTGCGGGGACATCTGCACGCCGCGGCGCAGCGTCGCGAAGACCCCCAGCTCGCTCGCCGAGGCGATCCGCGCGCCTGTCGCGTCCTCGACGACCTCCTCGTGCGCCGGACGCACGTTCGCCGCGGTGCTCACTCGGCCACCTCCTCGGTCGCGCGGTCGTCCTCGACGATGCCGTGCGGCTCGTCGATCTCGTCCTCGGCCGCGGCCGCGCGGCGGTCGGCCTCCTGCGCGTAGGCGGTGGCCAGCGCGCGGTAGCCGGCGTCGCGGGCGAGCAGCTCGTCGTGGGTGCCGACGTCGACCACGCGGCCGGACTCGACGTGCACGACGACGTCCGCGAGCGCGACGCTCGACATCCGGTAGGCGACCATGACGACGGTCGGCTGGGCGACCCCACGCTCCGTACCGGACCGCAGCCCGGCGAGGATCTGCTGCTCGACCCGGGGGTCGACGGCCGAGGTCGCGTCGTCCAGAACGAGGAGCTGCGGGGAGCGCACGAGCGCGCGGGCGATGGCCAGGCGCTGGCGCTGGCCGCCCGAGAGGTTGGCTCCCCGCTCCCCGAGCGGTGCATCGAGCCCGCCGGGCAGGTGCGCGACGACCTCGTCGACCTTGGCCAGGCGCAGGGCGGCCCACACGGCCTCGTCGGACGGCGCCCCGGCCTCCCCGTCGTCGGCGAGGGTCACGTTCGAGCGGACGGAGTCCTCGAAGATGAACGTCGACTGCGCGACGAGAGCGACCCGGGAGGTGAGGTCGGCCGGCCGCACGGTCCGGATGTCCACCCCGTCGAGCAGGACGCGGCCGCGCGTCGGGTCCGAGAGCCGCGCCAGCAACGACACGAGGGTCGTCTTGCCTGCGCCGGTCGGGCCGACGACGGCCACGGTGCTGCCGGGCGCGAGGTCGAGATCAACGCCGTCGAGCAGCGTGATGGTGCGGCCACCGGCGCGCACGTCCACGCCCACTCCCTCGACGCGCACGTGTGCGCCCGCCCCGCCGGCGGGGACGTGCACCGTGCCGGGCTCGAGGATCCCGCCGGCGTCGAGCACCCGGCTGATCCGCTCGTACCCGACGAGCCCGCGGGGCAGCTCCCCCAGCACCCAGCCGAAGGCTCGGACCGGGACGGCCATGACCGTCAGGAGATAGGCCGCCGTGACGACGTCGCCCGTCGCGACGTCCCCGGACGCGATCCGCACCACACCCACACCGAGCACCAGGAGCGTGCCCAGGGACGGCAACAGCTCGATGACCGGGTCGAAGAAGGCCCGCACCACGCCCACCCGCACGTTCGCGGCCCGCAGCTCGTCGGCGCGGGCGGCGAACCGGCGCTCCTCGCGGTCCTCGGTCCCGAGCGACTTGACGAGCAGCGCGGCCTCGAAGCTCTCGTGCGCGACGTCGGAGACCTCCGCGCGCAGCTGCTGCGCACGCGTGATCGCCGGTGACATGTAGCGCTGGAAGACGACGTTGACCACGATCGCGACGGGGATGACCACCAGGGCCGCGCACGCCAGCCAGACATCGACGCGGAACAGCATCACGGCCGCCACGACGATCATCACGACGACCCCGAGCGCGAAGGGCAGCGGGTTGAACACACCGGTCGCGGCTTCGACGTCGGAGTTCGCGTTCGACAGGAGCTGACCCGTGGGGTGCGCCCGGTGCCACGACATGGGCAGGCGCAGGTACTGGTGGGTCACCGCGGTGCGGTGGCGCGCCTGGAGGTTCGCGAAGCCGTAGCCCGCGAAGACCCGTCGTGCGGCGACCGTCAGCGCGAGGGTGACGGCGATGCCGGCCAGGACGAGCCCGGCGACCCAGATACGGCTGCGCGCCTCGGCGTCGCCCGCGAGCGCCGGGACCACCACGGAGTCCGTCACCTGGCCGATCGCCTGGCTCATCAGGACCGTCACGCCGCCGAACAGCGCGGACGAGCCGATCGCGAGGACGTAGATCCGCCACTCGGCGCGCAGGCCGCGTCCGATCAGCTGGGCGGAGCGTCGCAGCCGCGAACCGGTCAGCCCGTGACCACCGGGGCGGGTCCTGCCCTCACGGGTCGCCGACGAGTCGTTGGACGTCGCGGCGGGGGTGGTGCCGTTCCGGGTCCGATGGTGTGCGCGGTCATGTGTGCTCCCTGGCACAGGCACGGACGAACCTCGTCTTCCTGATAGGCGGTATCGCGATCTTCTCATACGGCACCGACAGGATGAGCCGTGCGAGCATGGCGCCATGGCCTGGCACGAGACGCAACGCGCGGCGCTGGCCGCCGCCCTCACCGAGCACGACCCCGACGCGCCGACCCTGTGCGAGGGGTGGCAGGCACGGCACCTCGCGGCGCACGTCCTGCTGCGGGAGCGCTCGCCCTGGCTCGCGGCGGCGTTGGTCACCCCGGGACTGCGCGGGCGTGCGCAGCGCCACTTCGAGGCGGTCGCGGCGGTCGACGACGCCGGCTACCGCGAGCTCGTCGCCCGGTTCGCGACCCCGCCGCCGGCGTGGAGCCCGTGGTCCTGGGCGGGTGAGCAGATCAACACCGTGGAGTACTTCGTGCACACCGAGGACGTCCGCCGTGGTGCCGGCGACGTGGTGCCACGTGACCTCGAGCACGGTCTCGAACGAGCGCTGTGGGGACGTCTGACCCAGGCGGCCCGGCTCGCCTACCGCCGCTCCCCCGCGGGCGTCGTCCTCGCCGTGCCGGGCGGACCGCGCCGGGAGGTGCGCCGCCCGCGCGCAGGGCACGGGTCCGTCGTCGTCTCCGGGCGCCCCGGGGAGCTGCTGCTGCACGCGTTCGGCCGCGGTGCCCGCGCCGACGTCACGCTCGACGGAGCGCCGGCGGACGTCGACGCGCTGCGCGCGGTCGCGCCCGCCTGAGGCTGCTCGACAGAGCGCTCAGCGGACGACGAGCCCGGCCGCCCGCATGTCCGCCTTGACGTCACCGACCGTGAGGGTGCCGAAGTGGAAGACGCTCGCGGCGAGCACGGCGTCGGCGCCCGCCTGCGCGGCGGCCGTGAAGTGCGCCGCAGTCCCGGCCCCTCCGCTGGCGACGAGCGGGACGCGGACCTGGGAGCGCACCGCGGCGAACATCTCGAGGTCGAAGCCGGCGGTCGTGCCGTCGGCGTCCATCGAGTTGAGCAGGATCTCGCCCGCACCGAGCTCGGCGACCTTCTCGGCCCACGCCACCGCGTCGATGCCGGTGCCCCGGCGACCGCCGTGCGTCGTGACCTCGAAGCCGGAGTCCGTCCGCGTGTCGCCGGTCACCCGCCGTGCGTCCACCGACAGCACGAGCACCTGGCTGCCGAACCGGTCGGCGATCTCGGCCACGAGCTCCGGCCGGGCGATCGCCGCGGTGTTCACCCCGACCTTGTCCGCTCCCGCGCGCAGCAGACGGTCCACGTCCTCGGGCGTCCGCACGCCTCCGCCCACGGTGAGGGGGACGAAGACCTGCTCGGCCGTGCGTCGCACGACGTCGTACGTCGTCTCGCGGTTCCCGGACGAGGCCGACACGTCGAGGAAGGTGAGCTCGTCGGCGCCCTCCGCGTCGTAGCGCGCAGCGAGCTCGACCGGGTCGCCCGCGTCGCGCAGGTTCTCGAAGTTGACACCCTTGACGACGCGCCCGGCGTCGACGTCCAGGCACGGGATCACTCGGACCGCGACCGTCATGTGCTCTCGACCATCCTCTTCACGTTCGTGGCTGTGCCCCGGCGGACGCTCACTCGTCCTCCTCGACGGCGCCCTCGTCGACGACCGGGAAGTGGGCGTCGAGGATGTCGACGACGTACACCAGCGTCGACTCGGCGAGCGGGGAGGCCGTGCCACCGTAACCGAGCTCCGGCGGGACGACCAGCAGCACCTGGCTGCCGACCGACTGCTCGAGCAGGCCCAGCTCCAGACCTTCGATGACCTGCCCGATGCCGATCATCGTCGACATGGGCGCCGAACCCTCGCCCCAGGTGGAGTCGAAGACCTCCCCCGTCTCCCAGCTCACCCCCGTGAAGCGCATCGTGACGACCTGCCCGGCCTCGACCTGCGGCCCGTGCCCGCGGATGAGCGGCTGGACGGCGAGCTCGCCGGGAGGCGTCGTCTCCGGCGGCACCGTGACGGTCGGTGCGCCGTCCTCGGCACGGACCACGGTGGGGGCGCCCTCGACCGGCGCGACGGGCTCGCCGTCGGCCCGGGAGGGCAGCACGTCGACGGTGAGGACGACGGGCACACCGTCGTCCTCCTCCACGTAGAGCACCCGGGCGCCCACGCGCTGACCGACCAGCGCCTCGGCGAGGCCCTCGCCGAGGCCCTCGGCGGTCAGCATGAAGGGCAGCGGCGCGTCGACGAAGGTGTTCTGCAGGACTCCCGCGTCCCGGCCGTCCTGCGCGTACATGTTGAGCAGGACGGCGTCGCCCTCCGCCAGCACGGCACCGGTCCCCGGCCACACGACCTGGGACCGTGGCTCCGGCACCTCGAGAGGCGTCGCGTACTCGAACGAGGGAGGCTCGTCCGACGTGCCGGTCACCGTCACGGCGGTGTTCGCGGGCACCGGCTCCTCGTCCGGGGGCGGCGCGCAGGCCGCGGCGCCGAGGGCGACGGCGGCCGTGAGGATCGTCGTCAGGACGACGGCGGGCGGGCGACGCACTGGACCTCCGGTCGGTCGGTGGACGGGTGGCGTCCGTGGATTCGGACCGCACACAGGATGCCAGACGGCGCACGGCGCGCCCGCACGCGCGGGTCAGATCAACGTCACATCGACGTCACATCGACTCGATGAGCCGATCCACCCGGTCGTCCACGCTGCGGAACGGGTCCTTGCAGAGCACGGTCCGCTGGGCCTGGTCGTTGAGCTTGAGGTGCACCCAGTCGACCGTGTAGTCCCGGCGCGCGTCCTGCGCGGCCCGCACGAAGTCGCCCCGAAGCTTGGCCCGGGTGGTCTGCGGCGGGACGGCGGTGGACTCGAAGACCTCGAGGTCCGTCGTCACGCGCTCGACCATGCCGCGCGCGGCGAGCAGGTTGTACAGGCCCTCCGTGCGCGAGATGTCGTGGTAGGCGAGGTCGAGACGGGCGATCCGGGGGTCGTCGAGCTCGAGCCCGTGCTTGGCCTGGTAGCGGCGCAGGATCTTCAGCTTGATCACCCAGTCGAGCTCCCGGTCGACCAACGACAGGTCGTCGGTCTCGAGCGCGCGCAGGCCCCGCTCCCACAGGTCGAGCACCTGCTTGACGATGGGAGTCGGGTCGACGTTCGCGTCCACGAACTCCTTCACCCGCTGCAGGTACTCCCCCTGCAGGTCGACCGCGGTCACCGTGCGTCCGCTCGCGAGCTGGACGGGGTGCAGCCCCGTCATGTCGTGGCTGATCTCCCGGATCGAGCGGATCGGGTTCTCCAGCGCCATGTCCCGCATCGGCACGCCCGCCTCGATCATGCGCAGGACGAGGTCCGTCGCCCCGACCTTGAGCATCGTCGTCGTCTCCGCCATCGACGAGTCGCCCACGATCACGTGCAGCCGGCGGTAGTGCTCGGCGTCGGCGTGCGGCTCGTCGCGCGTGTTGATGATCGGCCGCGACCGGGTCGTGGCGCTCGAGACCGCCTCCCAGATGTGGTCGGCCCGCTGCGAGAGGCAGTACACGGCACCGCGAGGGGTCGTGAGCACCTTGCCCGCACCCGTGAGGACCTGCCGGGTGATGAAGAACGGCACGAGGACGTCCGACAGCCGCGCGAAGTCACCCTGCCGGCGCACGAGGTAGTTCTCGTGGCAGCCGTAGGAGTTGCCCGCGGAGTCGGTGTTGTTCTTGAACAGGTGGATCTTGCCCGGCAGGCCCTCGTGCTCGAGGCGCTGCTGGGCGTCGGCGATCAACCCCTCGAGGATCCGCTCGCCCCCGCGGTCGTAGGCGACGAGCTGGCGGATGTCGTCGCACTCGGCCGTCGCGTACTCCGGGTGGGAGCCGACGTCCAGGTACAGCCGCGACCCGTTGCGCAGGAACACGTTCGACGACCTGCCCCACGCCACGACCTTGCGGAACAGGTAACGCGCCACCTCGTCGGCCGACAGCCCGCGCCCGTCGTCGGACGCGCATGTCACCCCGTACTCGGTCTCCAGGCCGAAGATCCTGCGATCCATGAACGCTCCTACTCCGCCGACAGCAGCTCGTCGAGCACGGGGCCGGTCAGTCGCCGGAACGCCCGGCGCGGGCGCGTGCGGTCCAGCACGGCGACCTCCAGCTGGCTCGCCGGGATACGTGCCTCCTCGGAAGGCGCGTTCCCGTCCTGCTGGTCGCCGGCGGACGCCGTGGGTGCCGCACCCCCGGCGCCGAGCGTCGTGACCGCGAGCCGCAGGACGTCGGCGAGCCCGAGCCCGGGCTCCCACCGCTCGCCGAGCGCGCGACCGAGCCGTTCCGCCTCGCCGCCCATCACGACGAAACCCTGCTCGTCGGCGACCGATCCGTCGTACGACAGCCGGTAGATCTGGTCCTGCGCCGCGCTCTCGCCGACCTCGGCGACCACGAGCTCGACCTCGAGCGGCTTGGACTCGGTGGTGAAGACCGTGCCGAGCGTCTGCGCGTACGCGTTCGCGAGGCCCCGCGCGTTGACGTCCGAGCGGTCGTAGGAGTAGCCGCGCAGGTCGGCGTATCGGACGCCGGCGACCCGCAGGTTCTCGAACTCGTTGTACTTGCCGACCGCGGCGAACGCGATCCGGTCGTAGATCTCCGAGATCTTGTGCAGCGCACGGGACGGGTTCTGGGTGGCGAACGCGATCCCGTCGGCGTACTGGATCACGACGACGGACCGCCCGCGCGCGATGCCCTTGCGCGCGAAGTCCGCGCGGTCCTTCATGAGCTGCTCGGGCGAGACGTAGAACGGCATGCTCATGAGGGCTCCTCCCCTGACCGGCGGTGACTTCCCGCCCGGCGTGCGTCGTCGCCGCGGGCCGCCACGACCTGGTCGGCCACCCGGCCGAGGGTGTCGTCGTCGACCCGCCGGTACCCGGCGCTCGTGACCGTCGCCACCACCGGCCAGATCTGCCGGACGGTGTCGGGCCCGCCCGTCGCGGAGTCGTCGTCGGCCGCGTCGAACAGCGCCTCGAGCGCCGTGCGCACGGCACCGGCCTCGTCGAGACCGGGACGCCAGAGCTTCTTCAGCGAGCCGCGGGCGAAGACCGACCCCGAGCCGACGCTGTGGTGGTCACGCTCCTCGTACCGCCCCCCGGTGACGTCGTAGGAGAAGATCCGGCCCGCACCGCGGTCGAGGTCGTACCCCGCGAACAGCGGGACGACCGCGAGGCCCTGCAGCGCCAGGCCGAGGTTCTGGCGGATCATGGTCGAGAGCCGGTTCGCCTTGCCGTCGAGCGAGAGCAGCGTCCCCTCGATCTTCTCGTAGTGCTCGAGCTCGAGCTGGAAGAGCCGCACCAGCTCGACGGCGATCCCGGCCGTGCCGGCGATCCCGACGGCCGAGTACTCGTCCGCCGGGAAGACCTTCTCGATCTCCCGGTGCGCGATCATCGAGCCCATCGTCGCCCGACGGTCGCCGGCCATGACGACCCCGCTCTGCGCCCCGTCGTCGAAGGTCAGCGCGACGATCGTGGTCGCGTGCGGCGCGAGCTGCGCCCCGGCCGCCCCGGCACCGGTGTCCCGGTGGGAGGGGAGCATCTCCGGTGCGTGCCCGGTGAGGAAGTCGACGAACGACGAGGATCCTGGTGTCCTGAAGGCGTCAGGCAGCCGCCCTGAACGATCGGTGCTCACAGGTCCTACTGCCCGCCCTTCTGCACGAAGCCCCGGACGAACGACTCCGCGTTCGACTCGAGCACCTCGTCGATCTCCTCGAGCAACGAGTCGACCTCGGCGTCGCGCGCCTGCGTGGACGGAGCCGTGGGGACGGCCGGCGCATCGGCGTCGTCGTCGGGACGGCGATCCTCGTGCGACCCGCTCGTACGTTCCTGACCCGCCATGGATGCCTCCTCGGTGCTGAAGCGTGAGGGGAGCCCCACGCTCGTCGTACGTCGTGCCCGTCACGTGTGCTGGCCACGTGCCGGACCTGCAGGGAGACTCGCTCCCCGACCTCCAGCCTAGGCCCTGGACGTCACCGCGTCCCCGACAGACCCGCCAGGAGGGCGCCCGCGTCCGGGCTGGTGTCCAGCAGGGCGCCGATGTGTGCCCGGGTGCCCCGGAGCGGGTCCATCATGGGCACCCGCTGCAGGGCAGGGGCGCCCGCGACGTCGAAGATCACCGAGTCCCAGCTCGCGGCGGAGACCTGGTCGCCGTACCGGGCCATGACCTCCCCGCGGAAGTACGCGCGGGTGTCCTCCGGCGCGTGGTGGACGGCCTGCGCGACGGCGGTCTCGTCCACCAGCCGCTCGACGGCGCCCGCCGCGAGCAGGCGGTGGTAGACACCCCGCTCCGGTCGCACGTCCGACCACTGCAGGTCCATCGCGGCCAGCCGTGGGTGCCCCCAGTCGATGCCGTCCCGCGACCGCAGCCCGTCGAGCAGACGCAGCTTCGCGACCCACTCGACCTCGCGCACGCACGACCTCCGGTCGGTCGCGAGCCGTTCGAGGACCGAGCGCCACCGCTCGAGCGCGGCCTCGCTCGCGGCGTCGGTCCCGAGCGCGGCGAGCGACCCGGCGACGACCTCGGCGTAGGCGCGCTGGACCTCCAGCGCCGTCAGGCGACGGCCGTCCGCCAGGTCGAGGCGCGTGGTGAGGTCGAGGTCGCGGCTGACCCGGTGCACGTCCCCGACAGGGTCGCGCAGGCGCAGACCGGCCAGGGTCGCCCGCACGCCGTCGGGCAGGTCGTCGAGACGCTCCAGGACGAACAGCACCAACGAGGTCGTGCCGAGCTTGAGGTACGTCGCGACCTCGAAGAGGTTCGCGTCGCCGATGATCAGGTGCAGTCGGCGCCACCGGGCCCGGTCGGCGTGCGGCTCGTCACGCGTGTTGACGATCGGACGGCGCAGAGTGGTCTCCAGACCCACCTCCGCCTCGACGTAGTCGGCGCGCTGGGAGATCTGGAAGCCGTCCTCCTCGCCGCCGGGCCCGAGCCCGACGCGGCCCGAGCCGCTGAACACCTGGCGGGTGACGAGGAAGGGTGTGAGCAGCTCGACGATCGTCGAGAACGGCACGGCCCGCTCGACGAGGTAGTTCTCGTGCGTGCCGTAGCTGGCGCCCTTGCCGTCGACGTTGTTCTTGTAGAGCGCCACCTCGGAACCCGGGACGTTCGCGAGCTCGCGCGCCGCGGCCAGCATGATGCGCTCGCCCGCCACGTCCCAGCACACGCCGTCCAGCGGGGAGGTGACCTCGGGCGAGGAGTACTCGGGGTGCGCGTGGTCGACGTAGAGCCGCGCGCCGTTGGTGAGGATGACGTTGGCGGCGCTCGGGTCGTCGTACTCCTCGGCGGTCGGGCGCGCCAGCTCCTGGAAGCCGTCCGGGGCCGCGTCGCCCTCCCCCGGGGCACCGGGTGCCGAGGCGTCCGGGCCGGACGGTGCCGGTCGCTCCGGGTCGTCGGTGAGCAGCGAGGGGTGCGCCGACGCCCGCGGGAGGTGGAACCCGCGGGCGTCCGCGAGCGGGTCCTCGTCGTCGTAGTCCCAGCGGGCCCGACCGCGTGCGCCGTCGCTGCGCGCGGCGAGCGCGCGATAGGTGGTCACGACCTGGCTGGACATCAGCATCGGGTTCGCGAGCGGCCGCCCGGGTTGCAGGACGCCGTACTCGGTCTCGATGCCCATCACTCGACGCACGCTCACGCGCACACCCTATGCCGGACCACCCGCGCCCGGTCGACGGTGTCCACCGGGCGCGGCGGCGGTGCTACAGGTACTGGCCCGTGTTGGTCACGGTGTCGATCGTGCGGGGCGCCGAGCCCTCGCCCTTCTTCTGGACGATCGTGCGGATGAAGACGATGCGCTCGCCCTTCTTCCCGGAGATCCGCGCCCAGTCGTCGGGGTTCGTGGTGTTCGGCAGGTCCTCGTTCTCCTTGAACTCGTCCACGCACGCCGTCAGCAGGTGCTCGACGCGGATGCCGCGACGGCCCGTGGCCAGCAGGTCCTTGATCGCAGACTTCTTGGCGCGGTCGACGACGTTCTGGATCATCGCCCCGGAGTTGAAGTCCTTGAAGTACAGGATCTCCTTGTCACCGCTGGCGTAGGTCACCTCGAGGAACTGGTTCTCCTCCTCCTCGGAGTACATCCGCTCCACGACGCTGCGGATCATCGCGTCGATGGCCTCGCGCTCGTCGCCACCGTGCTCGTCGAGGTCGTCGGGGTGGATCGGCAGGTCCGTGGTGAGGTACTTCGCGAAGATCTCCTTGGCGCCCTCGGCGTCCGGGCGCTCGATCTTGATCTTCACGTCGAGGCGTCCCGGGCGCAGGATGGCCGGGTCGATCATGTCCTCACGGTTGGACGCACCGATGACGATGACGTTGTCGAGCCGCTCCACGCCGTCGATCTCGGAGAGGAGCTGCGGGACGATCGTCGTCTCGACGTCGGACGACAGGCCCGTCCCGCGCGTGCGGAACAGCGACTCCATCTCGTCGAAGAACACGACGACCGGGGTGCCCTGCGAGGCCTTCTCCCGCGCCCGCGCGAAGATCAGCCGGATGTGCCGCTCCGTCTCGCCGACGTACTTGTTGAGCAGCTCGGGGCCCTTGACGTTGAGGAAGTAGCTCTTGACCCCCGCCGAGCCGTCGCTCACGTCCTCCCCGCGGGCCGCGGCCACGGTGTGCGCGAGCGAGTTGGCGACCGCCTTGGCGATGAGCGTCTTGCCGCACCCGGGCGGGCCGTAGAGCAGCACGCCCTTCGGCGGGCGCAGGCCGTGCTCGCGGAACAGGTCGGGGTGGCTGAACGGCAGCTCGACCGCGTCGCGGATCTGCTCGATCTGCGGACCGAGCCCGCCGATGTCCTCGTAGCGGATGTCCGGGACCTCCTCGAGCACGAGCTCCTCGACCTCGGACTTCGGGATGACCTCGAAGACGAAGCCGCTCCGGGTGTCGATCGTCAGGGAGTCGCCCACGCGCAGCGGGCCGTCCACGAGCGAACCGGCCAGGCGCACGACGCGCTCCTCGTCGGCGCGGCCGACGACCAGCACGCGGTCGGCGTCGAGCACCTCCTTGACGGTGACGATCTCGCCCGTCTGCTCGTAGCCGCCCGCGGCCACGACCGTCATCGCCTCGTTGAGCTTGACCTCCTGGCCGGGGCGCAGGTGGTCCAGCTCGAGGCTCGGGCTCGCGCCCACGTGCATCTTGCGCCCCGCGGCCGAGACGTCGACCGACCCGTCCGGGTGCGCGGCCAGGAACACGGCGTACGTGCCCGGAGGCTTCGCCAGGTCGTCGATCTGGCGCTTGAGGTCGATGATCTGGTCGCGCGCGGCGCGCAGCGCCTCGGCGAGGCGCTCGTTCTTGGCGGAGAGCAGCGCGATCTCTCGTGCCGTGCTCCGGGCGCCGTGCTCGTCACCTGGTGTCTGGCTCATGGGGTGTCCCCTCTCGCAGGCAGCTCGCCCGGCCGGCGTCGCACCATCCGGCCGAGAGCATGACCTTAGGCACAATCGTCCTCGCCGCACAGACAGGACACCCCTGGTGAGACGGGTGGTACGCGATCGTTACCGGACCGTCACGCCACGGTCACCGGGCGGCTCAGTCGGTCGAGTCGCCCTGCACGCCGGGGCCGGACTGGTCCGTCGGGGCGGTCTGGTCGGTGGGGGTGCCGTGGCCCACGTCGCGGCGCACGCGGCGGATCTTCTTCTCCGACACGGGCCGCTCCCCCAGGTCCTCGGGCAGCCACTGGCTCTCCTCGGGGTAGGCGCCCTTCGCCGGGCGGCGCTTGCGCTCGGGCGGGGCGGTCCCGTCGGCCAGACGGCGGGTGGTCAGGAGGAACCCGGTGTGCCCGATCATGCGGTGCTGCGGACGCACCGCGAGCCCTTCGAGGTGCCAGCCGCGCACCATCGACTCCCAGGCGACCGGCTCGGCGTAGCGACCGTCGGCGCGCACGTCCTCGGCGAGCCGCGAGAGCTGCGTCGTCGTCGCGACGTAGCAGACGAGGACACCACCGGGCGCGAGCGCGACCGCCGTCGCGCCGAGGTTCTCCCAGGGCGCGAGCATGTCCAGCACGACCCGGTCGACGGTGCCGGGCTCGGCGATCGTCGGCAGCACGTCGGCGAGGTCGCCGACCGAGAGCTCCCAGGCCGGGTGCGGCCCGCCGAAGAACGTCTCGACGTTGCCGCGCGCGATGTCCGCGAAGTCCTCGCGCCGCTCGATCGAGTGCAGCGATCCGTGGTCGCCGACGGCGCGCAGCAGCGACATCGACAGCGCACCCGAGCCGACGCCCGCCTCGACGACGCGCGCACCGGGGAAGATGTCCGCCATGGCGACGATCTGGCCGGCGTCCTTCGGGTAGACCACGGCGGCGCCGCGCGGCATGGAGAGCACGTAGTCGCTGAGCAGCGGACGCAGCGCGAGGTACTCGATGCCCGCGGTGTTGCGCACGACCGACCCCTCGGGGCGGCCGATGAGGTCGTCGTGGGCGAAGTAGCCGCGGTGCGTGTGGAACGTCGCACCGGGCGCGAGCGTGATGGTGTGCAGGCGACCGCGCGGGTCGGTGAGCTGCACCTTGTCGCCCGTGCGCAGCAGGCCGCGGCGCTGGTCGGCGCCCGTGGCCCCGCCGGTCTGGTGGCCGGTCGACGTGGCGCGCACCTGCGGCTCGGTGGGCATCTCGGACGCTGCGGGTACCTCGGGCTCGTGGGTCACGGGGCACCATCCTACGGTCGGGCGGGTCGTGACCCTCCGCGCGCGCTCTGCAGGGCGGCGATGACCCGGGTGACGTCGAGCGCGCCGACGACCCGTCCGGCGTCGGTCACCACGACGAGCGAGGTGGACCGCGCCGTGGCCGCCAGGTGGTCGACCAGGTCCGCGCCCGACGCCTCGATGTCGACGCGCGCGGCGGGCGGCAGCCCGACGCTGACGGCGGAGACAGGGGTCCGGGTCGCGTCGGCCTCGGGCACGCTGCGCGCCGCGGCGTCGTCGACGTACGCGACCGGCGTCCCGGCGGGGTCGAGGACGAGCGCACGGGCGCCCGGCGCCGCGGCGAGGGCGCGCACGGCGTCCGCGACCGCCGATCCGGGGTGCACCGTGACGACCGGCTGGGCCAGCGCGCGCACGGAGATCGCCGCCACGGCCTCGCGGGCGCGACCGGCACGCATCGCCGAGCCGGCGCCGGACCACAGGAACGCGCCGATGAGCGCCGCCCACGCGACGGTGAAGAGGTCGGGCTGCGCCCCACGGCTCAGCGGCCACGTCAACGCCCACACGACGATCCCGACGGCGACGGCGCGTCCGACCCAGCCCGCCGCGATGGTGCCGCGCGTGCGCGAGCCGGTGGCGGCCCAGACCACGGACTCGAGGATCTGCCCGCCGTCGAGGGGCAGGCCCGGCAGGAGGTTGAACACCCCGACGAACACGTTGGCGAACGCGGCGGCGTACAGCAGCAGGGCCGGGACCCCGAGCACGGCCTGCGCCTGGAAGGCGAGCCAGAACGCGCCGCCGAGGAGCAGGTTCGTCAGCGGCCCGACCACGGAGATCAGCACCCCGTCCAGGGGGCGGCGCGACGAGCCCGCGTACGCGGTGTGCCCGCCCCAGAGCGTGACCGCGAGCTCGGTGACCTCGTGGCCCCGTGCGCGTGCGACGAGCGCGTGCGCGACCTCGTGGAGGAACACCGAGCCGAAGAGCAGCAGGACGAACGCGAACGCGACGACGTAGATCCCGCCGCCCAGCTGCGGGGCGGCCCGCTGCACGGTCGGCGCGAAGAGCAGGGTGAGGATCGCCGCCGCGAGGAACCACGACCGGGTGAGGATCACGGGCGCACCGGCGACGCGGCCGATCACCCATCCCTTGGTGCGCGACGGCGCCCGCCCGGGTGCGGCGCGTCCGGTCGGCTCCCGGCCCGCGGGCCCTGTGCTGTCCACCCGGCCAGCCTAGTGAGGACCGCCGGCGGACAGGGCGTCGTCCTCCGCCATGAGGTCGACGACCTCGCCCGCGGCGATCCGACGCAGGAGCGCGAGGTCGACCCGCTCGAGGGTCGGGGTCCGGCTCAGACCAGCCTGCCGGCGCACCGGCACGACCGCCTGCACGCCGAGCGTCGCGGCCCCGGCGGCCCGCGCCGACCCGATGCCCGCGGGCGAGTCCTCGATCGCGACGCACCGCGTCACGTCGACACCCAGCCGCTCCGCGGCGACCAGGTACGGCTCGGGGTGGGGCTTGCCGTGCTCCACCTCGTCCCCGCACACGAGGACGTCGAACGCCCCGGCCGGGGCGAGCTCGACGATCGGCTGCGCCAGCGCACGGTAGGACATCGTCACCAGCGCGCACGGCACGCCCTCGGCCCGGAGCGCGCTGAGCAGCTCGAGCGCCCCGGGCTGCCACGGCACCTGCTCCCTGACCTGCTCCCCCACGCGCTTGAGGAGGTACGTCACGATCTCCTCCACGGGGAGGTCGACGCCGGCGCGTTGCAGGAGGCGCGCGGACTCGGGCAGCGGGTTGCCGACGAGCGCGAGCGCCTGCTCGTGCGACCAGGTCCCGCCGTGCGCCTCGACGAGCTCGTGCTCACCGCGGATCCAGTACGGCTCCGTGTCGACCAGGGTGCCGTCCATGTCCCACAGCACCGCCTCCGGCAGCAGGTGCCGCCGGTCGGTCGCCGAGAGCACCTGACCTGCCAGGGCGTCGTCAGATCCGCGTGCCAAAGAGAGCTCCATCCGTCACCGTGCACCGTGCCGTGCAGCACTCGACTCTAACCGCACGGTCGGGCTCCCGGCGCCGGCCCTGCGCCGCGAGGAGGTGCCCGGGCCGACGACTACGGCGTCGGGCGCGGCTCGGGGTCGGGGGCCGCGGCGAAGTCCCGGTACACGGAGGTGACGGCCGTCAGGTACGCCGCGATGGCTCTCTGCTGCGCCGGGGAGAAGCCGTCCGCGGCGGCGTCCAACGCCCGTACCAACGGTTCGAGCTCGCCGCGGACGCGGTCACGGGCCGACTCGGTGGGCTCGAGGCGGAACCGCCTGCGGTCGGCGTCGTCACGCACCCGCTCGACGTGCCCGGCACGCACCAGCCGGTCCACGATCTCCGTGGCCGAGGATCGGGTGACGGCCAGGCGCGCCCCCAGCTCCCCGGGTCCCAGGCGGTCGGCCGACAGGGAGATGTGCTCGATCGCCGCGGCGTCGGTGGCGCTCATCTGCAGCCGGTGGGCGACGGCCGAACCGGCCTCTCCGATCGCGTCCTGGAGGTCCCGGAGCAGGCCCACGGACAGCGTGCGACCGGCGTCGGGGTGTTCTTCCACGGGACCACCCTACCCGCCAAGATGCTACGGTAGCCGTACCATCTACCCGGGAGTCGTTCCATGCCCTCGCCGCTCGCGCACCCCGCGCAGCCCGTCCAGCCCGGTGGGGACGAGACGTCCCCGGCAGCGCCGACCGCCGCCGACGCGCACCGTCCCCGCAGGCGCCGCGCCCGCCGGGTCGCCAAGATCGTCGCGCTCTCGCTGCTCGCGGCGCTCGTCGTCGCCGTCGGTGCGTTCCTCGTCTGGGCGAACGACACCTACGCCGCCGAGCCGGACGGGATCGCCGCCGTGCGCGACGACCCGCGCGTCCGGCTCGACGACCAGGGCGACGCCGTCGTCATGACCCCGACGGGCGCGAGCGACGGCCGCGGCCTCGTGTTCCTCGCCGGGGCCAAGGTCGAGCCGCAGGCGTACGCGGCGACCTTCCACGAGCTCGCCGCGGAGGGCACGACCGTCGTCGTCGTCGAGCCGTTCCTCCACCTCGCGATCCTCGAGCGCCGCCCCTTCGAGGCGTTCACGGCGCTCGCTGCCGACGTCGAGGTCTGGGCCGTGGGCGGGCACAGCATGGGTGGGGTCAGGGCCTGCACGTACGCCGAGTCCGAGGAGGTCGACGCCCTCGTCCTCCTGGCGTCCTACTGCTCGCTCGGCGACCTCTCGGGCCGCGCGGACCTGGCCGCCCTCTCCGTCTCGGGCACGCAGGACGCGCTGGTCTCGCAGGAGACGATCGACGAGTCGCTGCCCCTGATGCCCGAGGACACCGAGCTCGTGCGCATCGAAGGCGCCTCCCACGCCCAGTTCGGCGACTACGGGCCGCAGTCGGGGGACGGGACACCGACGATCACCGACGACGAGGCCCGTGCACGCATCACCGAGGCGCTCGTCCCGTTCCTGACGTCTGCGGGCCGTTGAGCCCGGCCCCGCTCCAGGACACCCGCGAGCGCCGCGGGACCGCGGGCCGCGTGCTGCGGCGGTGGTGGCGCAGCGTGCCGGACCGGATCGATCGTCGGGTGGTCGTCGCGGCGTGGATCTCGTTCGCCGCGCAGGTGCTCATCATCGGGACCGGAGGGGCGGTCCGGCTGACGTCGTCGGGCCTCGGCTGCCCGACCTGGCCGCTGTGCACGGCGGACTCGCTGGTGAGCACGCCCGAGATGGGGATCCACGGCCTCATCGAGTTCGGCAACCGCACCCTGACCGGGGTCGTCGGGATCGCCGCGGCGGTGGTTCTCCTGCTGGTGGTGAAGGTCCGGCACGACCGCAGAGATCTCGCCCTGCTCGCGAGCACGGTCGTGCTGGGCGTCGTGGCGCAGGCGCTCGTGGGCGGGGTGACCGTGCTGACCGGGCTCAACCCCTTCGTCGTCGGGTTCCACTACGTGGCCTCGGTCGCCCTGGTCTGCGTCTGCGCAGCCTTCCTGGTCCGCCTGCGCGGACCGTCCGGGGCTCGCGAGACCGCTCCGGTGCCCGGGTGGTTCGTGCGGGCGACCGGCGTCATGGTGGTGACGGCCGCCGCGACCGTGCTCCTGGGCGTCCTGACCACGGGTGCCGGGCCGCACTCGGGCGACCCGCTGGCGGGGAGGAACGGCTTCGACGCGGAGCTGCTGCAGCACGTCCACGCGTGGCCCAGCTACCTGCTCGCCCTCGTCACCGCGTCGCTGACCGTCGTGGCCCGGGTACGCGCCCTGCGGGCCCGGGCGTGGTTCGCCTGTCTCCTCGCCCTGCAGGTCGTGCAGGTCCTGCTCGGCGTCTACCAGGCCCGCAACGGGCTGCCCGCCGTGGCGGTCGGCGCCCACATGGTGCTCGCCGCCCTGCTGGCAGCGGCCACGACCGTCACCGCGATGCTGGTCGCCGGTGGGGACCGTCGGCGGGCAGCCGGGCAGGGAAGGTCCGAGGACGACACGCTCCCCGTCCTCGACAGGGCGGGGTAACGTCCTCGCTTCCGCATACCCTGGGACGATGAGCGAGATGTGGGAGACACCCGACGGCGCACCTGACCGCGCGCCTGACGAGACACCGCGGCCCGGGCGCCCCGGTGGCAGCCGGCAGACCGTGATGCTCGCCGCGTTCGAAGGGTGGAACGACGCCGGGAGCGCCGCGACGTCGGCGCTGCTGCACCTGCACGAGGTCTGGGGCGCGGTGGACGTCGACGAGCTGGACCCCGAGGAGTACCACGACTTCCAGGTGAACCGTCCCGTCGTGACCGAGGCGGAGGACGGCAGCCGCGAGATCACCTGGCCCACGACGACGGTCGCGAGCGCGCTCGTGCCCGGCAGCGGGCGGCGTGTGCTGCTCGTGCACGGTATCGAGCCGTCGATGCGGTGGCGCCGGTACTGCCGCGAGCTGCTCGACATCGCCGAGCGCCACGGCGTGACGACGGTCGTGACGCTGGGCGCCCTGCTCGCCGACGTCCCGCACACCCGGCCCATCCCCATGACCGCCACGTCGGAGAGCACGGGTCTGCAGGCGGTCCTCGACGTGGAGTCGAGCACCTACGAGGGGCCCACCGGCATCGTCGGGGTCCTCCAGCACGCGGCGTCCGAGCGCGGGATGCAGTCCGTGTCCCTGTGGGCCGCGGTGCCGCACTACGTCGCGCACCCGCCGTCGCCCAAGGCGACGCTCGCGATCCTCTCGCGGGTCGAGGAGCTGCTCTCCGAGCCCGTGCCCCTCGGCGACCTGCCGGAGGACGCCCAGGCCTGGGAGCATGGCGTCGACGAGCTCGCCGAGGAGGACGCGGAGATCGCGGAGTACGTGCACCAGCTCGAGGAGGCGAAGGACACCGCAGAGCTCCCCGAGGCCAGCGGCGAGGCGATCGCCCGCGAGTTCGAGCGCTACCTGCGCCGGCGCGACACCGGTGAGAAGGGCGACAAGGGCCCGCCGGCCTGAGCGGTCAGCACCCCCCGGGGGCCTCGGGCCGGCTCGCGGATCGGTGCCCGGGCTCGAGGATCAGTGCCCGGCGAGCGCCCGGGTCACAGCCGGACGCCGAGCAGCGCGTTGATCGCGCGGGAGATGATCCCCGGTGCGCCCTCGGTGTCCGCCGAGGTGTCGCGGCCGGGCTCGAGCGACAGCCGTGCCCAGGCGTCGACGGCCGCGAGCGCCGCGGGTGCGTCGAGGTCGTCGGCGAGCGCGGCCCGCACGGCGTCGAGCGTCGGTGCCGCGTCGGGTCCGCCGTTGCCGGAGACCGCGTCGCGCCACGTGTCGAGCCGGCGGGCGCCGGCGGTGAGGTCCGCCTCGGTCCACTCCCACTCGCCGCGGTAGTGGTGCGCGAGCAGGGCGAGCCGCACGGCCATGGGCTCGACGCCGTCGGCGCGCAGCTCGGAGACGAACACGAGGTTGCCGCGCGACTTGCTCATCTTCTCGCCCTCGTACGCGACGAGCCCGGCGTGCACGTGGGTCGCGGCGCCCTTGCCGTCGCCGAGCAGGCGGTCGTGCGACGTCGACATCTCGTGGTGCGGGAAGAGCAGGTCCGCTCCCCCGCCCTGCACGTCGAACGGCAGGCCGAGGGCGTCGCGGGCGATCACCGCGCACTCGACGTGCCAGCCGGGCCGTCCGGAGCCGAGGCTCCCGCCGTCCCAGGACGGCTCACCGGGCCGTTCGCGCCGCCAGAGCAGCGGATCGAGCGGGTCCTTCTTGCCCTCGCGCTCGGGATCCCCGCCGCGCTCGGCGAAGAGCCGCACCATCTCGTCGCGCGAGAACCGCGCGACCTCGCCGAAGTCGGGGTCCGCGCTGAGGTCCGCGTAGACGTCACCCAGCAACGGGTTGTCGCCGCCCGCGCCGGGCTCGACCGGGACGCGGTAGGCCGCACCCTGTGCCACGAGCTTCTCGACGGCCTCGACGACCGCGGGGACGGACTCGACGGCGCCCATGAAGACGTCCGGCGGGACGACGCCGAGCGCCGTCATGTCCTCGGCGAACAGCGCCGTCTGCCGGACGGCGAGCTCGCGCCAGTCCTCGCCGGTCGCCGTCGCCCGCTCCAGCAGCGGGTCGTCGACGTCGGTCACGTTCGACGCGAGGACGACCTCCTGACCGGCGTCGCGCCAGGCCCGCACGAGCAGGTCGAACGCGACGTACGTCGCGGCATGACCGATGTGCGTGGCGTCGTACGGCGTGATGCCGCAGACGTACATGGCTGCCCGATCGCCGGGCGCCGCGAGGACGAGCTCACCGGTGGTGCTGTCGTGCACGCGGACCGGAAGGCCTCTTCCGGGCAGGGCGGGGATCTGTGGGGAGGGCCAGCTGTGCACGCGACAACCTTATCCGCCTCCCGCCGAGCGGCCAGACCGGAAGGCGCCCGGGTGGCTCCCGGTCCAGAATGCGAGCATGGCCCCGTCGAGCACTCCACCAGCACCTCCCGGTCCCGCGGCGCGGGCCGTGCGCGCGTGGCGGGTCCCCGCCGTCCCCGGTGCGGCCGAGGAGATCACACCGCCCGTGGCCGGGGCCGACGCGACCTTCGACGTCGCGGCGCTGGGCGACCTCAGCGGGACCGACGGCGCAGCGCTCTGGGTCCGCGTGGCCGACGTCACGTCGTTCCGGGCGCTCGCGGAGAGCCTCCACCCCGAGGTACGACGCCTGCTGGCGGGGCTGCGGCACGACGACGCCGCCGGGATGCGGCGCGCGTTCGCCCACGTCGCCTACCTCGGGGAGGACTGGCTGCTGGTCGCCGCACCGACGGTCTGGTTCACCGAGGACGACCGTCAGGTGAGCACGGGCGAGCTCAAGTGCCTCACGGGACCGGGAGTCGTGGTGACGTTCGAGAGCGGCGACGCCCAGGTGCACGAGCACGTGCTGAGCCGCCTCGCCCAGGCCGGCCCACCCACGCACGACGGGCCCGTGGTGGGCGCCGCGGCGACCGGCCCGTCGCTACGGCCCGCGATCCGGGTCACGGGCACGGCACTCGTCGCGCTCGTCTCGCGCGGCTCGCAGGTCGAGCTCGAGCTCGGTGACGCGGTGGCCGACGTCGAGCACACGGTGTTCGGTGCGTCACGCAGCGACCCGACACCGGCGATCTACGGCCTCAAGCGCGAGATCAGCGAGGCGAGGCGCGCCCTGATGCCCCTCGCCGCCGAGCTCCCGGAGCTCCTCGACGGCGCCGAGGGCTCGCGGATCGCGTTCGACCGGCGTGTCCTCGACCGGCTCGCGGCGAGCGTCGAGCGGATCGACCGCCACCTCGACGCCCAGGACGATCTGTTGTCGGACATGCTCTCCGTGCACCTGTCGCGGGTGTCCGTGCGGCAGAACGAGGACATGCGCAAGATCTCGGCGTGGGCGGCCATCATCGTCTTCCCGACCGTGGTCGCGGGGATCTACGGGATGAACTTCACGCACATGCCCGAGCTGCACTGGGTGCTCGGCTACCCGCTGGCCCTTGCGGTCATGGCGGCCGGGTGCACCGTGCTGTTCCGCGCGTTCCGGCGGGCGGGCTGGCTGTGACGCGCGCTCAGACGGCGAGCGCCCCGCCCTCGGGCTGGAGCACCCCGGCGAGCAGGAGGACCACGACGAGTGCCGCGAGCACCAGCCGGTAGTACACGAACGGGCGGTAGCTGTACGTCGAGACGATCTTGAGGAACGCGATGATCACGAGGTACCCGACACCGAACGCGACGATGGTCGCGAGGAGCGTCGGCGCGAACCCGGGCGCGCCGGGCACCGGCTCCCCGATCGACTTGCCGAGCTGGTAGAAGCCCGACCCCATCACGGCCGGGATCGCCAGCAGGAACGAGTAGCGGGCCGCGGCCTCGCGGGTGAAGCCCATGAGGAGGCCGGCGGTGATGGTCCCGCCCGACCGGGAGACGCCGGGGACGAGCGCGAGCGCCTGCGCGAACCCGAACCCGACGGCCTGCAGCGGGGAGAGCTCGCGCAGCGTGCGGCGCTTCTGGCCGACGATGTCCGCCCAGCCGAGCAGGAGGGCGAAGACCGCCAGCATCAACGCCGTCAGGTAGAGGTTGCGGAAGGTGTTCTCGATCGACTCCTGGAACGCCAGCCCCAGGACCACGATCGGCACGGAACCCAGCGCGATGAACCAGGCCATCGCGGCCTGGTGGTCGTGCTTGCCCGTGCGCGAGCGCCAGTCGGTGCCGTGGTCACCGCGCAACGACCGCCACCACGCGCCGCAGATCTCGACGATGTCGCGCCGGAAGTACAGCAGGACGGCAGCCTCCGTCCCGATCTGGGTGATCGCCGTGAACGCGGCACCGGGGTCGGCGGAGCCGATGAGCTCCCCGACGATGCGCAGGTGCGCGCTCGACGAGATCGGCAAGAACTCGGTGAGGCCCTGGACGAGGCCGAGGAGGATCGCTTCCCACGCATTCACGAGCGGTCACGATACCCGTACGACGCCCCTGCGCGGCGCACCCGGCGGCGCGCAGTTCGCGCCGGTAGCCTGCCGCTCATGGAACTTCGCCAAGTGGGTCGCACCGGACTGCGGGTCTCGCAGCTGGGCCTGGGGACCATGACGTGGGGTCGGGACACCGACGAGCTGGACGCGGCCGAGCAGCTGCGGGACTTCGTCGACGCCGGCGGGACCCTCGTGGACACGGCCGCGTCGTACGCCGACGGGGACAGCGAGACGCTCATCGGGAGCCTGCTCGGCACCAAGGTCGGTCGCAGCGACGTGCAGCTGTGCACCAAGGCCGGCATCCGGCGGACGGCGAACGGTCGTGGCGTGGACGCGTCCCGCGGCGCGCTGATCGACTCGCTCGACGCCTCGCTCGCACGGCTGGGCACCGACCACGTGGACCTCTTCCTGGTGCACTCCCCGGACCCGCGCACCCCGTTCGACGAGACGCTCTCCGCCCTGCGGCTGGCGGTCACGAGCGGGCGCACCCGCTACGTCGGGCTCTCGAACCACCCTGCGTGGGCGGCCGCGTACGCCGCCGCCCAGCTCCGGGCGGGTGGCGACGTCGGGCTGGCAGCGGTCGAGCTCGAGTACTCGCTGCTCCAGCGCGGGGTCGAGCGCGACGTCGTGCCCGCCGCGGAGGAGCTCGGTCTCGGCCTGCTCGCGTGGTCGCCGCTGGGCCGGGGCGTCCTCACCGGCAAGTACCGCACCTCGTTGCCCGCCGACTCCCGGGGTGCGTCACCGCACCTGTCCGGGTTCGTGCAGCCCTACCTCGACGGTGCCTCGTCCGCGGTGGTCGAGGCGGTCGTCACGGCCGCCGACGGGCTGGGTCGTGCACCGCTCGACGTCGCGCTCGGGTGGCTACTGGGCCGCCCGCAGGTCTCGAGCGCGATCGTGGGCGCGCGCACCCCCGCGCAGCTCAGGTCGTCGCTGGCCGCGCTCGACGTCCAGCTCCCGGCCGCCGTGCGCGAGGCGCTCGACGACGTCAGCGCGATCCCGGTCGGCTACCCCGAGCGCTGGTGACGCCGTCGGTGACGACCAGGTCGTCCTCCAGCACGTCCAGCTCGTCGTCCTCGAGGTCGTCGTCGTCCGCGTCGTCATCCGCATCGTCGTCGGAGTCGTCATCCGCGTCGTCGTCGTCCTCCGCGAGGTAGAACGGCGTCGCCTCGCCGTGGACCTGGCCGAGCGCCTCGTCGTAGACCTCGAACGCGTCCGCGAGGACGTAGTAGGCGTCGTCGACGGCGGGGTCGTCGTCCCCCCGTCGTGCGGCCACGGCGTGGTAGTGGGCCTCCAGCGCAGCGACGAACCGGTCGAGGGCGGCACGCGGGTCAACGGTCATACCCTGACGGTAGCGCTGGGAGAGGCACAATGGCACACGTAAACGGGAACGAGCCGGGGATGGTGACAGGTGGCGAGCAGCACGACATCGCGCAACGACTCCCGTTGGGCCTCCGAGGGCGGTCAGTACGAGTACCGGGTGCTGACGATCGACCGCTCGACGAGCGGGTCCGACGCCAGGCGGATACTCACCGACGAGGCCGAGTACGGCCGCTGGGAGCTGGCCCGCACCCGCCTGTACGTCGGCGGCGAGCGCCGCGTCTGGCTCCGCCGAAAGATCATCCGGGTGCGCTCGACGCTGTGACCCACCCGACACCGCTGTGGGCGGGACGGTGGCGTGAATCCGGCCACGGATTCCCGCCACCGTCCCGCCCACAGCGGTAGGAGTGGGTAAGGGTCAGCAGGTGCGCAGGAGGCGGTCCAGGACCCGCACGCCGAAGCGCAAGGAGGCGACGGGGACCCGCTCGTCGACGCCGTGGAACATCCCCGAGAAGTCCAGGTCGGCCGGCAGCTGGAGCGGGGCGAAGCCGTAGCCGGTGATCCCGAGGCGCGCGAGCGACTTGTTGTCAGTGCCACCCGAGAGCGTGTACGGCAGGACGGACGCGCCCGGGTCCTCGGCGACGAGCGAGGCCACCATGGCGTCGACCAGGTCGCCGGTGAACGGGACCTCGAGCGAGATGTCGCGGTGGATCGGCTCGATGCGCACGTGCTCGCCCGCGAGCGCCTCGATCGTGGCCATGCCCTCCTCCTCGTGCCCGGGCAGGAGACGCACGTCGACGGTGGCCTCCGCGCGGCCGGGGATGACGTTCGCCTTGTACCCGGCGGCGAGCTGGCTCGGGTTGGAGGTGTGCTGCACGGTGGCGCCGACGAACCGCGACGCCGGGCCCAGTGCCGCGACGAGCGCGTCCACCGAACCCGGGTCCGCGGGGTCGTAGCCGAGGCCCGTGAGGTCGGCCACACCGCGCAGCAGGGCGTCGACCGTGGGCGTCAGCGTGTAGGGCCACGGGTGCGCGCCGATGCGCGCGACGGCGGCGGCGAGGTGCGTCACGGCGTTGTCGGGGTTGACCTGCGATCCGTGCCCCGCGCGACCGTCGGCGACGAGCCGGAGCCAGGCGATGCCCTTCTCCGCCGTCTGCAGCAGGTACGCCCGGCGGCCGTCGATGTCCACGGAGAAGCCGCCGACCTCGCTGATCGCCTCGGTCGCGCCCTCGAAGAGCTCGGGCCGGTGGTCGACGGCGTAGCGCGCCCCGTACGTCCCGCCGGCCTCCTCGTCGGCGAAGAACGCGACGACGACGTCGCGGGCGGGCTTGCGCCCCTCGCGCACCATCTGGCGCACGACCGCGAGGATCATCGCGTCCATGTCCTTCATGTCGACGGCGCCGCGGCCCCACAGCAGCCCGTCGATCTCCTCGCCGGCGAACGGGTCGACGGACCAGTCGTCGGCCTGCGCGGGCACCACGTCGAGGTGCCCGTGCAGCACGAGCGCCGGGCGCGAGGAGTCCTCCCCCGCGAGGCGCACGACGACGCTCGCCCGGCCCGGTGCGGACTCGAACAGCTCCGGATCGAGCCCGACCTCCTGCAGGGAGGCCATGACGTATTCCGCGGCGGCCCGCTCGCCCGGACCCGAGCCGTCACCGAAGTTCGAGGTGTCGATCCGCAGCAGGTCCTGGCAGATCCGCGCGACCTCCTGCTCAGCGGTCGGTACGGAGAGGCCGGGGCCGGGGTGCGGGTGCAGAGAGGTCATGCGCCCACGCTACCCGCCGAGGTAGAACCCCCGTCGCCGAGGTAGAACCCTGGTCATCGACCGGGGTTCTCGCTCGGGAACTGGAGTTCTACCTCGGCGACCCCGGTTCTACCTCGCGGTCAGTGGTCCAGGTGGGTGCGGCGGGGGCCCGTGCCGTCGCCCGCGGCGTCGTGACCTGGGTGGGTGGCGTCGTCGGGCACCTCGATGCGCTCGGGCGCGTCGTCCCCCGGCGCCACCACGACGAACTGGCCCATCATGCCGAAGTCCTCGTGGAGCAGGACGTGGCAGTGGTACATGTACGGCGTGGTGGGGTCGGTGTGCTCGCCGAAGGTCACGAGCAACCGGGTGGTCCGCCCGGGCTGGAGGTAGACGGTGTCCTGCCAGCCCTGGAGGTCGAGGGGCGGGGCCTCGCCACCGACGTCGAGGACGTGGAACTGCACGTCGTGGACGTGGAAGTTGTGCACCATGTCGTCACGGCCCGTGACCTCCCAGATCTCGGTCGCACCGGCCTCGACCACCTCGTCGATCCGGCCCCTGTCCATCTGCTCACCGTTGATGGACTGCCCGGAGAGCGAGAAGGCGCGCGTCGCGGTCGCGGACGCGACGTTGGGCACCTCGGCGCCGGCGCCCGCCAGCGTGGCGGGCAGGTCGCCCGACGGCGCGAGGTCGGGAGCGGCGCGCAGCTCGAGCACGTCCAGGGTGTCGTCGCCGCCGGAGAACCGGGCGGTCACGGGGTTCGTCCCGAGGTCCTGCGGGTGGCTGCGCAGGACGGCCCGCTCCCCCGGTTCGACGTCCACGACGATCTCGGCGCGGTCGCCGGGGCTGAGCGTGATCCTGTCGGTCCGGACGGGCTCGGAGAGCAGCCCGCCGTCGGAGGCGATCAGCGCGACGTCACGGCCGTCGGTGAAGCCGAGGTTCAGCACGCGGGCGTTGGAGCCGTTGAGCAACCGCAGGCGGACCCGCTCGGTCGTCACGTCCAGGTACGGGCCGGGCGTGCCGTTGACCAGGACCGTGTCGCCCAGGACGCCGACGGCCGAGAACAGCGGCGGGGCGTCGTCGAGCCGCCCGTCGGGGTGGAAGGACTTGTCCTGGATCACGAGCGGCACGTCGTCGACGCCGTAGTCGCCCGGCAGGTCGTCGTGGGCGGCGTCCGCCGCGTCCGCGCCGTCGCCCTGGCCGGGGTCGACCAGGAAGAGCCCCGCGAGCCCGCGGTAGACGTGGTCGGCGGTGCGCCCGTGCAGGTGCGGGTGGTACCAGAGCGTCGCGGCCGGCTGGTCGATCGTCCAGGTGGGCGACCACGTCTGACCCGGGTCGACCATCTGGTGCGGTCCGCCGTCCATCGCCGCCGGCAACCTCATCCCGTGCCAGTGCAGGGTGCTGGTCTCTCCCAGCGAGCTGGTCACGTCGACCCGCACCCGCTCGCCGCGCTCGGCGCGCAACGTCGGCCCGAGGAACGACCCGTTGACGCCGAGCGTCGGGGTCGGGCCGCCCTGTCCGAGGTCGGTGGTCCCCTCCTGCATCTCGAGGGCGAAGACCCGGGTGCCGTCGGCCTCGACACGTGACTCTGCGAGCGGCGGGATCGCCAGCTCCCGGTCGAACGTGACCTGCCCGGCGGTGCTCAGCGCACCGCGCGCGAAGACGATCGCACCGGCGGCGACGAGCACCGCCACGACGACCGCGACGGCGAGGCCGATCAGGGCGAGCCGGCGACGGCGTCGCGGGCGCACGGTCGGGGCGGTCGGGTGGGCGGTGGGCCGGGCGGTGGGCATGGGCTTCCTCGTCGACGGGGGCGCCGGAGGGCGCCTGGTGCGCCGCGGAGGATCCCGCGGACTCACCTCGACGCTACGAGCGCCGTCCGCTGCGCCACGTCCCCCTGCGGTCGTCGACGACCCCGATCTCTCCCCGAGTCCTGACGGAGCGCGCTCAGGGTGCGCAGCGCGCTCCGCTCAGGGTTCGGTGCTCAGGGTGCAGACGTCAGGGTCCTGTCGTCACGCGTCACACGTCACACGTCACGCGTCGAGCCCGCGCCGGGCGAGGAGCGGGGCGATCTCCGGTGCCCGGCCGCGCAGGTCGGCGAAGGCGACCATCGGGTCGACCGAGCCACCGCGCGCCAGGAGCTTGCGGCGGAACGCCTCGCCGTTCTCGCGGCGCAGCCCACCGTTCTCCTCGTACCACCGGACCGTGTCCGCGTCGAGGACCTCCGACCAGATGTACGAGTAGTACCCGGCCGAGTACCCGCCGCCGAAGACGTGGTTGAAGTACGTCGTGCGGTAGCGAGGGGGCACGGCCTCGAACGCCACGCCGGCAGCCTCGAGCGCCGCGGCCTCGAAGGGCACGACGTCCTCGACGCTCGTCGGGACCTCGTCCGGCGCGAGCTGGTGCCACGCCTGGTCGAGCAGCGCCGCGGCCAGGTACTCGGCCGTGCCGAACCCCTCGTTGAACTGCCGCGAGGCGAGCATCGTGTCGACCCAGGCCGCGGGCATCGGCTCCCCGGTGACGTGGTGCACCGCGTAGGACCGCAGGATCTCGGGCTCCCACGCCCACATCTCGTTGACCTGCGACGGGTACTCGACGAAGTCCCGCGGCACGTCCGTCCCCGACTGGGACGGGTAGCGCACGTCCGACAGCAGCCCGTGCAGCGCGTGCCCGAACTCGTGGAAGAGCGTGATGACCTCGTCCCACACGAGCAGCGTCGGCTCGCCCGCCGGCGGCTTGACGATGTTGAGGTTGTTGACGACCACGGGACGCTGGTCCAGCAGGTGGTTCTGGTCGACGAGGTTGTTCATCCACGCGCCGCCGCGCTTGGACTCCCGCGTGTACCAGTCGGCGAGGAACAGGCCCAGACCCTCGCCGGGGGCGCCCGGCGTCTCGGCGTCGAACACCTCGAAGACCCGCACGTCGGGGTGGTAGCCCACGAGGTCGGTCCGTTCGGTGAAGCTCAGCCCGTACAGCAGGTGCGCGGCCCGGAAGACGCCGTCGTGCACGACCCGCTCGAGCTCGAGGTAGGGGCGCAGCGCCGCGTCGTCGAGCGCGTACCGGTCCTTGCGGACCTGCTCGGCGAGCTGCGACCAGTCCGAGGCCCGCAGCGAAGCACCGGGCTCGGTGGCGTCGAGCGCCACCTGCAGGTCGGCCGCCTCGCGCCGGGCGTTGACGACCGCGGCCGGGGCGAGGCGGGACAGCATCGCGTTCACGGCCTCGGTCGTCTTGGCGGTGGCGTCCTCGGCGATGTACGCCGCGTGGTGGTCGTACCCGAGCAGCCGGGCGCGCTCGGCACGCAGCCGTGCGAGCTCGAGGACGATCTCGCGCGTGTCGTTCTCGTCCCCGGTCGCGCCGCGCGTCACGGACGCCTCCTGGACGCGCTCGCGCACGTCGCGCCGCTCGAGCGACGCCAGCACGCTCTGCTGCGTCGGCAGCTGCATCTCCAGGAGGTACGCGCCGTCGTGCCCCCGGTCTGCGGCGGCCTTGCCCGCAGCGGCGATCGCGTCGTCGGGCAGCCCGGCGAGGTCGGCGCGGTCGGTGACCAGGACGCTCGCGGCGTTCGCACCCGCCAGCAGCTTGCGCCCGAACGCCGCCTCGAGGGACGTGAGCCGGGCGTTGAGGTCACGCAGGTGCGCCTGCTGCGCGTCGTCGAGCTCGATGCCCGAGCGACGGAAGTCCACGAGGAGCGTCCGCAGCAGCCACGCGGTCTCGTCGTCGAGCGCGAGCTGCCCGGCGTCCGCGGAGGCCTGGAGCGCGCGGGCCCGCTCGTAGAGACGGGCATCCATGTAGATCGCGTCGTGATGTGCCGCCAGCTCGGGAGCGAGCACCTCCTCGATGTCCTCGAGCCCGGGCGTCGCGTCCGCGCTCACCTGGTTGTAGAAGGCCGTCACGGCGCGGGAGAAGAGCTGCCCGGCACGCTCGAGGGCGTGCACGGTGTTCTCCACGGTGGCCGGCCGCGGGTCGTTCGCGATGGCCGCGACCTCGGCGCGCTCGGCGGCCATCCCGGCCCTGATCGCGGGCAGGAAGTGCTCCTCGCGGATGCGGGCGTAGTCGGGCAGCTGGTAGGGCAGGCCGGAGGGCTCGGCGAACGGGTTGGCGGGGTCGAGGGACTCGGCCGCGGTGGCGGCGACGTCGTCGCTGGTGTGCGTCATACGTCCCATCATCGCCCGATCCTCTCGTGCGTCTCGACCTGGGCCCACGGCTCGACCGGCTCGCGCGGGTCGTCGGCCAGGAGGGTGCCCAGCCAGGCGTCGCGTCGTCGTCCGCGCTGGAGCGCGAAGCCGCGCACAGTGCCCTCGATGCGGAACCCGAGGCGCCACGCGGTGCGCCGCGAGGGCCAGTTGCCGACGTACGCCTGCCAGGACAGCTGCGCGAGCCCGAGCTCGTCGAACGCGCAGTCGACGACGGCCCGCCCGGCCGTGGTCATGAGCCCGCGGCCCCGCGCCTCCGGGGCCAACCAGTACCCGATCTCGGCGGACTGCTGACCCACCGGGGCGTCGTCGACCCCGAGGCCGATCATGCCGAGCACGGGGGCGGGCGTGCCCGCCGAGACCGCGGCGCGGTCGCGGACCGCCCACGTGAGGACGTTGCCCTTCGCCCACCCGTCGGTGACGTACCCGTCGACGAAGCCGACCGCGTCGTCGCGCGTATAGGGGGCGGGCACGACGGTCCACCGCGCGACGTCGGGGTCCTGGCAGACCTGGGTGATCCGGTCGACGTCGGCGGACGTGGGAGTGGACAGGTGGACGTCACCGGCGTCCAGGGTGAAGGGCTCCATCGCGCCAGAGTGCCACAGCGCGAGGACCCGGTCAGCGCAATTTCTCCGCCTCAGGCGGGGACCACGACCTCGTCGACGGGTCGCCACGGCAGGCCGTGGGCTACGGCGACCGGCTCGCTGAGGAGCTCGCCGGCGTGCGTGGACAGACCTGCCCGCAGCTGCGGGTCGCGGACGGCGGCCTCGATACCACCGTCCGCCAACCTCGCGAGGTGCGGCAGGGTCGCGCTGGTGAGGGCGTGCGTGCTCGTGACCGGCACGGCCCCCGGCATGTTCGCCACGCAGTAGAAGATCGAACCGTGCACTGTGAACGTCGGGTCGTCGTGCGTGGTCGGCCGGGAGCCCTCGAAGCACCCGCCCTGGTCGACCGCGACGTCGACCAGCACCGTCCCCGGGCGCATCCGGGCGACGAGGCCGTCGCTCACGAGCCGGGGTGCCCGGGCGCCCGCGACCAGCACCGCACCCACGACCAGGTCCGCCATGAGGACCTCTTCCTCGATGGCGTGCGCCGTGGACGCCACCGTGCGCACCCGTCCGGCGAACTGCCGGTCGAGGCTGCGCAGGACGGGCAGCGACACGTCGACCACCGTCACCTCGGCACGCATGCCCACCGCGATCTCCGCGGCGTGCCGACCGGCCGTGCCCCCTCCCAGCACCACCACCCGGCCGGGCCGGGTACCGGGCACACCACCCAGGAGCACACCGGCGCCCCCGGCGCTGCGCATCAGGTGGTAGGCCCCGACCTGGGTCGCCATCCGGCCGGCGACCTCGCTCATCGGCGCGAGCAACGGCAGCGAACCGTCCGGCGCCCGGACGGTCTCGTAGGCCACCGCGGTCGTGCCGGCGTCGAGCAGCGCCTCGGTGCCCGGCCGGTCGGCGGCGAGGTGCAGGTAGGCGAAGAGCAGCAGGTCCTTGCGCAGTCGCGGGTACTCCCCCGCGACCGGCTCCTTCACCTTGCACACCAGGTCCGCCGACCCCCACACCTCGTCGACGTCCGGCACGACCCGCGCGCCGGCGGCGACGTAGTCGGCGTCCGCGATCGCGGAGCCGACGCCGGCCCCCGCCTGGACGACGACCTCGTGCCCTCGGGCGACGAGGTGATGAGCGCCGGCCGGGGTGAGCGCGACGCGGTCCTCGTGGTTCTTGACCTCGGTCGGTATGCCGATCCTCATACCCCAGTGTGGCCGCACCGATGCGGTCCTCGCACCCGAGCGCGCCAAGCCCGGCCTGTCGCCACGACCCGCGACCCGCTACGGTCGGAGCGTGCCGACGTGGATCGATCCAGGAGAGATCGAGTTCGACGCTGCCATCGTCCCCGGGTCCCAGGGGCGTGGAGCGTTCGTCGAGGTACCGCTCGACACGGCCGACCTGTACGGGACGCGGGGGCGGATCCCTGTCGTCGCGTCGCTCGACGGCCTGAGGTTCCACGCCTCCCTGTTTTCCTACGGCGGGCCGCACTGGCTGGGCGTCCTTCGCGCCGTGCGCGCCGAGCTCGGCAAGGGCGTCGGCGACCACGTCCACGTGCGGCTGAGGCTCGACGACGTGCCGAGCGTGCCGCACGCCGCCGGCATCACGGTGTGACGCCCCGGCGGACCTCAGGTGGCCGACGGCGCGGCCGACCCTTGCTGCTCGCCGTCGCCCGAACCCGTGCCCGAGTCCTCCGCGTCCTCCGAGGTCGACGCCGAACGGCTCGCCGAGCCCAGCGCGATCTCCTTCGCCGTCGGGATGTCGTCCTCCATCGGCGGGTCCTTGTGCCGCAGCTTCGAGAACACCGACCACGCGACCGCAACCAGCGGCACCGACACGACAGCGCCCAGGATGCCCGCCAGCAACGTCCCGGCCGTCACGGCGACCGCCACCGCCACCGGATGCAGGTGCACCTGCTTGCCCATGATCAGCGGCTGCAGCACGTGCCCCTCGAACTGCCCGATGAGCGCGATGCCGAGCGTCACGATCAGCGCCACGACGATCCCGTCCGCCGCCAGCGCCACCACCGCGGCGATGATCATCGCCAGCGGCGCACCGATGATCGGGATGAACGCACCGATGAAGACGAGCACCGCGAGCGGCGCGGCGAGCGGGACACCCAGGACCGCCAGGAGGATCCCCGCCAGCACCCCGTCCACGAACGCGATGATCACCGTGCCGCGCGCATACCCGGAGAACGTGAACCAGCCCGCACCACCCGCGACCTTCCAGCTCTCGCGCGACCGGGCGGGAAGCTGGTTGAGGAACCAGATCCACATCTCCTTGCCCCGCGCCAGGAAGAACACCGTGGTGAACGTCGCCAGCGCGATCGCCGCGAACGCCTCGAAGACCGAACCGGCGCTCGCCGCCGCCTGGCTCGCGATGTCGCCACCGTGCTCCGCGAGCCACTCCCGCCCGTTGTCGATCCACTCGCTCACGTCGTCCGCGGTGATCGTCACCGGCAGCGGGCCGTTCTCGAGGAAATCGAGAATCTGGTCGAGCCCCGTCGTGAACTGCTCCGCCAGGCTCTCCCACTGCCCCGCGACCGACGAGATGATGTACGTCAGGAGACCGGCCACGACCAGGACGGCGGACAGCAGGGCGAGCGCCGTCGCGAGGGCGCGCGGCATCGCCTTCGCGAACCAGTCCGTCACCGGGCGCAGGACGGAGGTGACGACCAGCGCCAGGAAGATCGCGATGAACACGACCTGCACGCGAGACGTGGCGTAGAACACGAGCGCTACCACCGCGACCACCATCAGCAGCCGCCACGACCATCCGCCGGCCGTGCGCAACCACCCCGGCACGGACTCGTCGTAGCCGACGACGGACGGGTTGCGACGGGCGCCCGCGACCTTGCGCGCGGCGCTGCTCGTCCCCGCCAGGTGCTTCACGGAGACCGGCGAACGCTCCGAGGCGCCCACCGAGCTCGCACCGGACGGCGACGTCCGCGACGCTGCCTGCTCGTCTGTCACGTCTGCTCCATCTACCCGCGGACGTCCGATCCGGACCCGACTCGGCCCAGTCTGCACCACCTTGCCGATGCACGCTTGGCCTGCGGAACATGCTATGTTTCTACCCGCACCTGAACGGCGGAGACGCCGGAATGGTCCACTCGTCCGGGTGGCGGAATGGCAGACGCGCTAGCTTGAGGTGCTAGTGCCCGTATTAGGGCGTGGGGGTTCAAGTCCCCCTCCGGACACTCTTTTCTATACACGCGCCAAGCGGGTCCAGGGTCACCTGGGCCCGCTTCGTCGTTGAGTCGTACGTCAGCTGCAGGTCCAGGGCACGGTAGAGCTGTCCGCGCTCCTCGTCTGTCGCGAGTGCGAGAGCATCTGCGATCCCGGCGAAGCGAACCAGTGCCGCGTCGATCTCCTGGGCGACGCCTCTCGGCTCGGCGCCCGCGATCTTGCTCACACGTAGCTCCAGCAGCTTCTTCTCCGACTCCATCGCTGCCAGTTGCGCTGTGACGGCGTCGGAGATCAGTCCACGCCCGATGGCTTCGACGAGGTTGTCGATCACCTTCTGTGTCTCGGAGATCTTGGTACGGATGGCTCCGAGTTCTGCCGACCCGGTCACGGGCCTCGCCACCGCGGCCCGGAGTCGGCCCTGGTCGCTCAGCAGCGCGCCGAGCTCTCTGTCGAGCTGTGGCAGCACGTGCGCCTGGTTCAGGTGCACCGACCGCGGGTGATCTGCGAGCTCCGCGGAGATTGCGCGTGACTTGCCGATCTCACAGCGGTAGAGCGTCCGGCCTGTGCCGGCCTTCCGGTTCGGAACCCACATGCCCTGCATTCGCCGGCCACAGTGGCCGCACAGGACCAACCCCGCGAGCGGGTACGGACGTGTCGAACGGCGCGTCGCCCGGATTGAGGACGGCGCCCTTGCGGCGAAGCGGTGCGCCACGGCCTCGAAGAGCTCCGGATCAACGATCGCTTCATGTGTGCGCTGCTCCGGGCGCACCCACTCAGCGCCCTCCCTCCAGCGCATCCGCGTCACACTGCCAGCCGCGACGTCCTCGACATCGGCCAGGGTCTCGACCTTCTCCTGCTTCCCCCAGACCCGGAAGCCCGTGTAGGTCGGGTTCTTGAGGATCGCCCGCACGGAGGCGGCCGACCAACCCCGCGGGTCCCGGTGCCGGTTGCGCGCCGGGTCGGACGCTGACGGGGAAGCGATGCCCTCATCGGTGAGACGCTGCGCGATCGCGTTCAAGCCATGGTCACCGGTCGCGTAGAGCTCGAAGATCAGACGAACATTCGATGCGGTCGTCTCGTCTGCGATCAGTCGGTGCGCGCGCTGACCAGCGGCAGCCTTCGCTGGGTTCGGGTGCGGCCCGACGTCCGCGAGGCGGTAGCCGTACGGTGGCCGCCCTCCGAGGAATCGGTCTGTGTTCCTGGCGAGCTCGTGCATCGAGGACTTCGTGCGCTTCTGGATGCGGGTGCGTTCGCTCTTGGACATCCCACCGAACAGCGACATGACGATCTCGTGCGCATCGGAGTCCGGATCGACCGCTCCCCCCACCTCGGGCACGAACAACGCCACTCCATAGTGGGTCAGCACCGGGAACGTCATGGAGAACTGGTGGCCGTAGAACGCACGCTGCGGCTCCCCGATCACGATGCCGTCAAACCGTCTGGTCGCGCTCTTGACCTCCTCGAGCAGCGCTGCAGCTTGCGGGCGCCGTCGCCACGGGAGGGACCGGGACTGGCCGATGTCGAAGAACTCCGCGACGATCTCATGGTCGAGAGGACTGACCAGGTCTCGCGACCGCTTGAGCTGCCAAGCGCGCGACGCTTGCGGGTCCTGGGCGTCCTCGGTCGAGACGCGTCCGTAGAAGGCGAGCTTCATGCGTGGGGTGTCCATTCTCTATGCCGCGGTCGCTTCATTCTCCTCGGCACGCGCCCGTTCGGCCGCCGCCAACAAGATCTTCGCGGCCACCCGGTACGCTTCCTCGCTTGGCTCCCAGCCCTCGGGGACGTCCACCACGACGTCGACCTCGCTGGCAGACGCCTCACGCGTACGACGGAGAATGCTGGCGCTGCGGACGTTCCGCTCGGGAGGGGCCGCGCTCTCTCTGACTTCGCTCATGCGACGCGTGTTGACAGGGCACCGGGGAGGCGAACTCGGACCCTCGCGCTCGGTGCAGCGACCACGAGGGTCGCTCGGTCGGTCGTGCTCAACATCGCGCGGTCTCGACCAAACATCCCGCGATGTCGGGGGTGCTGGTCTCTGCTGGTCCAGGTACTCATAGGAGCTCCTCCGGTGGTGCGCGCTGCGGTTTGAAGCGCGCTCGCCCATGCGGTGGGACGCAGAGACCCGACGTGCCCGCTATCGAGTTAGTCGCGGCGGCGGTACGGGGCGCAGCCGACGTTCGCCAGGGCGTCGGCCCGCTCGTTGCCCGGGTCCCCGGAGTGGCCCTTGACCCACGTCCACTGGACGTCGTGGTGCGCGACCTGTTGGTCGAGCTCGCGCCACAGGTCCATGTTCTTCACCGGCTGGCCGGCGGCCGTGGTCCAGCCGCGGCGCTTCCATCCGGCGATCCACGACCGCATCCCGTTCATCACGTACGCCGAGTCGGTGTACAGAGCGACCTGGGTGCCGTCGGCCAGCGCCTGCAGTGCCCGGATCGCGGCCAGCAGCTCCATACGGTTGTTCGTCGTGGACGGTTCGCCACCGCTGAGCTCGACCGTGTCGTGCCCGTCGCGGATGAGCACGCCCCACCCGCCGGGCCCGGGGTTGCCCTTGCAAGCGCCGTCGGTCCAGGCGCGGGTGCGGCTCATGCGTGCACCCCAAGGCGCCACTCGACCCGCGCGGGCTCACCAGGTGGGAAGTAGCGGCGACGGCGGCGTTCGAGCCGCCACATGTACCCGGCGCTGGGGACCTTCGCGCCCTTCTGCAGGTTGTGCCTGGCGCACAGCGCCTGGCAGTTGCTCAGCGTGCTCGCCCCTCCCTTGGACCAGGGGTAGATGTGGTCGGCGTGGGTGGGGCGTGCCGAGCACCGCAGCCCGAGCATCGTCTTGTGCTCGCACCGCCCGCCTGCCCGTGTGAACGCTGCGGTGCGCTGGGCCGGGGTGAACAGCCGTTGCGGGTCCGTGCGCCCGCCCGCACGTCCCCGCAGGACGGGTGCGAGGACCAGGAACGCGAGCGCGCCGGCGAGGACTGCCATCGCCACCGGGTGCTCGTCGACGAGCACGGTCAGGGTGTCGAGCACCCGGTCGATGCCGTTCACGAGCAGGACCCCGATCCGCTCCACGAGTGCGTCACGGCGACCGAGCTGTTGGCCGTCGCCGTCGCGGTGACCGTCCCGGCCCCGGAGACGCTGACCGACTTGGAAGCCGAGCTGCCCCCGGTGGCGGACCCGGATGCGGCGCCGCTGATCTGCAGGCGCACCTCGGAACTGCCGGAGGCGGTGAAGGTGACGGTCACGGGGCCGTTGCACGACACGGAGATCGACCGGGTGGCCCGTGCTGGGGCCGGGGGTGGTGCCTGGGTCGGAGTCGTCGCGGGCGGCGGCGTGGTCGGCTTCGGTGTGGGCTGGGCGGACGGTTGGGGTGCCGGCGTTCCTCCGCCGCTGCTGCCGCCGGAGGATGAACCGCCACCGGACGAGCCCTGGCCGCTGCCGCCACCGGACGAACCACCGCTCGAAGGGCTCTGCGCCTCGTCCTCGTCCTCGCTCTCCTTCCGCCGATCCTCGGCCTCCTGCCACGCCTCCTGGGCGTCGAGGAGCTCCCGGGTGGCCCCGGTCAGCACCTCGGTGAACTCACGGTGCTGGTTGGTCGCGTGGGAGACGACCGCCAGGACGTCGGTGTCGATGACGCGTTCGAGTTGCGTCTCTGCGGCCTTGATCGTGTCCGAGAGCTCGGCGCGCAAGGGCCGGTCGCTCTTCTTGACCTTGCCCTTCGAGCCCTTCACCGCTGATCTGGCGGCGGCCACCGATTCCTCGAGGTCGCCGGCCGCGCCGTCCAGCGCGGTGAGGGCGACTTCCAGCTCTGCTGCTGCCTTCGCCTTCCGCTCAGCCTCGAGCTCGGCCTGCGCCTGGTCGGCCAGCGCTTGAGCAGCCTCCGCGCGCTCTCGCTCGGCCTGCGCCTCGGCAGCGGCACGCTTGCCGGTCAGGTCGAGGTCGAGAACGTCCACCGCGTACGCTCCCCCACCGCCGAGGAGCGCGAGCACCAGCACCACGCTGGCCACCTTCGTCCCCCGGCCGCCGAGCCTGTAGGCGAGAGTCTGGCGGCGCGTGCGCAGCAGCAACGCGTCCCGCGGCAGAGTCTGCTCGGCGCGCCGCGAGCGGCGGGTACCCGAGGGGCTGGGGCCCGCGTCGCGCGGGGTGAACAGGTCGTCGAGACCCCCGCTGTCCTGGCTCACCGTGTGTCCTCTCCGAAAGCGAAACGGCCACCACCCCGACGGGCCCGTGAAGAGCGCGCCGGGGCGGTGGCCTGGTCTGTCAGAAGTCGTCGTCGGCTGGAGCGGGCTCAGCCTTGGCCTTGCCCTTGGCCGGCGCACGGGCGGGCTTGTCTCCGTCGTCGGAGGCGGCCGAGCCGTTCGACTTCGCACCACCGCCGGACTTCGCGTTGCGGGAGACCGTCGCGGTCGCGTACCGCAGCACCGGCCCGATCTCGTCGATCTGCAGCTCGACGACGGTCCGCTTCCCACCCTCGTTGTTCTCGAACGAGCGCTGCACGAGGGCTCCCTGCGCGATCACACGCATGCCCTTCGTGAGCGACTCCGCGACGTTCTCCGCGTACTCACGCCAGACCGAGCCGCGCAGGAACAGCGTGTCGCCGTCCTTCCACTCCTGGGTCTCACGGTCGAAGACTCGCGGGGTCGAAGCGATGGTCAGGTTCGCCACCGCAGCCCCGCCCGGGGTGAATCGCAGCTCCGGGTCTCCGGTCAGGTTTCCCACGACGGTGGTGATCGTCTCGCCAGCCATGATGACTGCCTCTCTCTAGTTCCGCTCCGTGCCGACCCCCGCCGGGGGACGGTCGCAGGACCCGCGGTTCGAGCCCTGGACTGAGCCGAGCAACCTCGGCCTCCCTCTCTCTGTGGGTTGAGGCGCAACCTCGAAAGCACCGATCAGGAGACGGCAGCTAGGGCGCGGACAGCGGTCAGCTGCACCCACACCCCAGGCAGCAGCCCAGACCCGTCGAGATCCTCCTGCGGTTGCGCCTCGAGCTGGTCACGTGCTGCCCGCTGCGTCCAGGCGTTGACCACGACGACCAGCGGGCCGGTTCGCGTGACCCACGTTCCTGGGCTGGGCGGCATCGTCACCGACATCTGCTGCAGAGCCCTGCTCGCGGTCAGCGCCGCGGCGTACGTGGTGCGTGCTGACGCCCTTGCGTCCGCCCACACCACGTCCCGCTCCTCTCGCCAGCGCAGCGACAGCACCGTGACGCCACCGTCGCCCGCCGCCACCGACTCCGCCGGTTCCGGTGCCGGGGTGTGGGCGAGCCCCTCGACGTCGTCGACAGTCACGATCGTCGTGCTGAGGGGTGCCGGGTCCGCGAACCCTTCGACGCCCGCCTCCACCTGCTCCTCCACGACCGCGGCACCGGGAGCCGGCTCGGGCGCCGGCGCCGCGTCCTCTCGGTTTGGCACCACCCGCAGCGCGGGACGAGCCCTAGCCTTGGGCGTGGCCACGTGCGCCGCGTCGTCGAGCTCGACCGACCACATGTGGTTGACGTTGAGGCTCGTGGTGGTCTCTGTTCTCGTCACGTCGTTGCCCTCTTCGTCGACCTCGGTGAACTCCCGCTCACGCACCGACACGCGACCCCTGATCGCCACCACGTCCCCCACCTGCGGGGCACCCTCGAACGCCGACCCGACCTGCTTGAGCGCCTGGTCGAACGCGACGATCTCCTTGGTCTGCGTCGAACCCTCCAGCCGCCCGCTGGCCATCCGGCCACGGGAGTAGCTGCGCTCGGACCAGTCGGCGAGCACCCCGATCGTCGTGGTGACCTCCCCGTGGTCGGTGGGGGTCTTGTGCAGCGGCACCGGCGTGATCGAGTGACCTTCGGGGCGCCAGCCGCGGATCTGGTCTCGCAGCTCGACCAGTGGGTGGGCGCCGACGACGAACCCGATCGCGGCCCGCTCCTGGGCGCTGCGCTCGACGACTCCCCACTCCGCGTCCGGGATCTGGTCGACGCTGCCCCGGGTACGGGCGACCATCATCATCCCGAGCCTCGGACCGAACTCGTCGAGCGCGCCGGCGCGGATGAGGGACTCCACGGTCGACGGACCGAGCACCTTCCCGTCAGGTGCGTGCGTCCGGCGCACGAAGTCACCCATCGAGGTGAACGGGCCATGTGCCTCACGCTCAGCAACGATCGCCTCGGCGACCTGCGCCCCCACGCCCTTGATCTCGGCGAGCCCGAGGTAGACGGCGGAACCGTCGGTGAAGGCGCGCGCCTGGGCGACGTTCACCCCGGGGCCACCGATCGTGATGCCCTCGGCCGACACCTCGACCAGTGCGGTGCGCCGCTTGTCGTCGTGGTCGGTGCACGCGAGCATCGCGGCGGCAAACTGCAACGGCCAGTTCGCCTTGAGGTAGGCGGTCATGTAGGTCACCAGCCCGTAGGCCGCCGAGTGCGACTTGTTGAACAGGTACTCGGCTGACGACTCGAACGTCGCCCACAGGCGCTCGAGCGTCGCACGCGAGAACGCGATCTTCACGACGTGCCCGTCGTCGTCACGCACTTCCTGCTGCCCCCCGTCGAGCCACATCCGCCCGACCGCGGCGACCTCGTCCGCCTTCTTCTTCGACACGGCCTTGCGCAACCGGTTCTTCTGCGCGGCACTGAACCCGGCGACCTTCTCCCCCAGGATCATGAGCTGCTCCTGGAAGACCACAGTCCCGTAGGTCTCGTCGAGCACCTGCGCGATGACGTGCTGCTCCGCGGGGTCGGTCGTCAGGTAGTCGTAGGACACCTGCTCGCGCCCGTTCTTCCGGTCGGCGTAGCGGGTGTGCATCCCGGCGCCGAGCGGGCCCGGCCGAAACAGCGCGACCAGCGCGGACAGGTCGTCGATCGACGTGGGCGCGACCTGCTCGGCGAGCTGGCTCATCCCGCCGCTCTCGAGCTGGAACAGGCCGCTGGTCCGTCCGGACTGCAGCAGATCCCACGTCGCCTGGGCGCGCTCGGGGCTGTCCGGGTGGTCGGGGTCGATCCGGTCCACGTCGATGACCTCACCGGTGGTCTCGGCGATGATCCTCACGCACAGGTCCGCGATGTCGAGGTTGCGCAGCACCAGGAAGTCCATCTTCACCAGGCCGAACGCCTCGACGTCCGAGCCCTCCCATTCGGTGATGCGCAGGGCGCCGGCGTCCTTCGAGTTGTGGCGCACCGGGACGAGGTCGTCGAGGCCTTCGTCGGAGAGCACGACCCCGCACGCGTGGATCGACTTGCCGAAGATCGTGTCCTCCATGCCACGGGCGAGGTCGAACGCCGCCCGGGCGTCCTCATCACGCTCGAGCGCGGTGCGCAGCGTCTCGGTTGCCGGGTCGGTCGGGTCGACTGCGCGCGCCATCGGGTACGGCTTGGCGCCTGCCATCGGGTACTTCTTCGTCAGCTTCTTCGTGCCCGCGTCGGGGTGACCGAGTGCACGTGCGGCGCGGCTGATCGCGTCCTTGGCGCGCGCGACGCCGAACGTGCCGAGCGCCGCGACCTTGTCCGCGCCCCAACGGCGCGCGAAGTACTGGTGCACCTCGCCACGACGCGACTGCTGGAAGTCGACGTCGATGTCCGGCAGCCCGGCCCGCTCGGGGTCCAGGAAGCGCTCGAACAGCAGGGAGTGACGCAGGGGGCACAGGTTCGTGATGCCCAGGCAGTACGCGACCATCGACCCGGCCGCCGATCCTCGTCCCGGGCCCACGAGGATCCCTTGGGCGCGTGCCCACGCGATCACGTCAGCCACGATGAGGAAGTAGTCACCGAAGCCGGAACCCCTGATGACCTTGAACTCCCAGTTGAGACGGCTGCGGACGTCCTCGGGAAGGTCCTTGACGGACGTCTCGGTGCCGGTGCCGTACCGCTTGAGCGCGCCGGCCGCGATCTGGTCCTTGAGCAGTGCCGTGGTGTCGGTGTACCCGTCCGGGACGGGGAAGTGCGGTATGCGGGTGCGTGGGGCTGGCAGTGTGCGCTCTGCGCACCGCTCGGCGATGCGCACGGTGTTGTCGACGGCCTCCTGCCACCAGGGCGCGCCGTCGAACAGGGCGCGCATCTCCGCCTCGGTACGGAAGTGGTGTCCGGTGCCATGGAAGTGGAACCGCTTCGGATCGGCGAGGGTCTTCTTCGACCCGGCGGCGAGCCATGCCTCGTGGGCGGTGTGGTCGCCCGGGTGGGCGTAGTGGGCGTCGTTGGTCGCGACCAGCGGCAGGTCGAGGTCGGCGGCCAGCGCCCGCAGCTCGCCTGTGACGCGCTGCTGGGCCGCGATGCCGTGATCCATGACCTCGACGTACACGTTCTCGTGGCCGACGGCGTCGATCAGGGCGAGGGCGTTCGCGCGTGCGGTGGCGCGGTCGGCGGCCGCACCGTCATGCTCGGCGCGCCCATCCCGCAGGACGGCACGGTTGAGGTAGAACGCGAGCGGCCCGCCGAGGCACCCGGTGAGCACGATGAGGCCTTCCCTGTGGGCCTTGAGCTGCTCGAGGTCGGTGCGCGGCTTGTACCAGACGTTCTCGGCGGCGTTGTTGTGCAGCCGCACGAGGTTCGACCAGCCCTCGGGGGTGCGGGCCAGGACCGTCAGGTGCATGTACCGCTTGTCGGGCTTCGCGGAACGTGCGCCGTCCTCCTTGGTGCCGACGTCTTCGCTGTCCTCGTCGTCGGGGTCGACGGGTTCGCCGACCTTGGCCCGGTTGGACCCGAACGCGAGGTAGAACTCCTCTCCGGCGATCGGCTTGATCCCAGCGTCGGTGCACTGGGTCGTGAGCTGCCATGCCCCGGACAGGGTTCCGTGATCGGTGATCGCCAGCGCGCTCTGTCCGTCAGCGATCGCGGCCTGCACGTAGTCGCTGATCGACGCGAGGCCGTCGAGCTCTGAGTGTTCGGAGTGCGTGTGCAGCGAGACGTATCCCATGCCTGTACCTGTGGGCTGAGACCTGACGTCGAAAGCGCTCATGCTGTGGGTGTTGACGGGCGCCGGGTGTGGTGAACATCCCACGGCTACGCTCGTTCGGTGACCTACCGCGAGACCGCGCAGCCGCCCCGCCCAGACGGCGACACGCCGTTGGTGCCCTCGGGCCCGGGCATGCGTCGCGTGTCGCCGGTGGATGCGCCCGGTGTGGCATGGACGCTCGCGTGGTCGTTCAACCCTGCGCAGCGAGGCTGGCCCCGCAGGGTACTCGCCTCGGCGATGTGGCCGATCTGGGCGGTTCTGGTGCTCGTGCTGCCGGGCTTCGTCCACGCCGACCGGAAGGTCGTCGCGCGCCTGGCTCGTCGCGCGCCGTTGGCGACGACGCTGCTGGGGCTGCGGTTCTTGCTCCTCGCCGTGGCGGTCTGGGCGCTCCCTCTGCTGCTGCTCGCGGGCCTGGTGCCGTGGTGGCTGGCTCTCCCTGTCGTGCTCCTCGCGGCTGTCTGGGGCGGTGCTGGTTGCGTAGCGCTGCTGGCGGTCTCGAGGGTCTGCCGTTCGCGACCAGCGTCGAGGGCGAGCCGGTCTACACCGACGCATCCGACAACCCCGGCTACGCCATCAAGACCACCGGCGGACAAGTCCCCATCACCACCTGGTACGGAGCATCCATCGGCGGCGATCTCGCCTGGTGCCGGGTGGCGTTGATGGTGATCGTCACGATTGCGCTGTGGGCGGTTGCGGTCATTCTCGTGCTGCCAGGAAGCTTCTCGGCAGTCGTCACGATGAACGGAATGGATGACCATGTGTGGGAGAGGAGGTGCGGCCCAGCACTCACTATCGGTTTAGCCGTGTCGTCCTTGCTCACCCTCTTCTCGTCGGCGATCTCGATACCCCTCTTCCTGGATGGCGCCGTTGAAGAGTGGGTGGCAGTAGGTGTCTCCTGGTACGCCATCTCCGGCCTGACGGCACTCGCCACCTGGATGGTCGCTCGACGATTCGAGGTCTCAGGTGGGGTTGCCTCCCCGGACGTGCGGATGCTGCGCGAGCTGAGGCGCTCGCGCAGCCTTCGATTCAGGCTCGTGCTCGCACTCGCTGCGGCATGCGTCAGTCTCGTGGCGACCCTTGTCGCGCGTCAGGTGTAGACGCGGGTGCTGCTGCTTTCGGGGTTGGCCGACGAGGAGACCTGCAACGCACCGTGCGCTCAGAAGACTCGACAACAGGGTCAACCCTATCGGCCCTCGACGCGCGCACCTCATGCGCACCACGCCAAAGAACTGGAGAGGACTGTGATCCTACGGAGTCGACGAACGCTCGACGGCGTTCGGTACCTAGTGATCAAAGATCTACCACCGAAGGAATCAGCGCTTCGCCGGGCGGTACGTTCCGGCCTCGGGATCTTCGTGGAGGAGCTGAGCCCCGAAGTCGAGAGCCTTGATTTTCTCAAGCCGGTCATTTCTGACCTGCGACATCTCCTCGTGACCGAACAGGCCCGTCTCGACACCAAGGTGCTGGAGATGGCGAAGCGGCTATCGAACCTAAGCATCTGGGCGACTCCGGCGACCGCTACCGACCTATCGACGATCCCGCTGCACTCGTTTGCGGGAAGCGCGCACAGGAACTGGGCGTCACTCAAAACAAGCCCGACGCTGCGCGAGCTCTATCTTGAGCATGGCAACTTCTCCTGGACTGAAGGCCTAGAGCGGCTATCGAAAGTCACTCTCACAGGCATGAAGGGAGACGTCAAAATTCCTCGCCCCTCGCCTGTGCTCAATTCCGTGAGAGAGCTATCACTTCATGGCCCCCGCTCACTTTCCCTTGAGAGCCTTCCCGACTATCAGCGGCTAGAATCGCTTGAACTGTCGCGCATCGGTGAAGTCCTGCACGCTAGCAACGTTGCGTTGTTGCCAAACCTGAAGAAGCTCCGGCTTGAGGACGTTCGCTCGATGGAGGAATCTCAGTGGCTCCGCTCAGATCTTCCCATCGAGGAGGTGTTGATTATCGGTGATACCTCCTGGATCGCGGCAGCTTGGACCCAATTGCAGCCCCCACCTCGAAAGTGGTCCATCCCACCTTGGGTCAAGTAGTCCATCCCGCATCCACTCGACACCCGGCGGGTGAGGTAGCGCACAGACTCGAGAACGCCCTTGAGAGTCCGGCTTGTGGGCCCGCTTCTTACCTCACCTGGGCCGCACCATTCTCAGCCGAGAACCCTGACCGCCAGCGCGCCCGCCGTGAACCCGACGAGCAGGCCCGCGATGACCTCGGTGCGGGTGTGGTCGCGCACCGCGAGGCGCGCCAGGCCGACCAGGGCGCCTACCGCGAGGATCGCCACGGCCCACGGCCAGGAGAACGCGCTCATCACGCCGGCACCGACCGAGAACACCCCGACGTGGATCGACGCCCGCACAACCGGTGTGACCAGCGCCATCGCGACCACACCGAGGACGCACGCGCCGAGCACCCGCATCGCCGCGGCCGGCGCACCGGCCAGGCCCAGCACCCACAGAGACAGGCCCTCGATCACGATGAGGCCGGCGAGCACGACCATGCGCTGCCCGCGCGGCCGCACGTGACGTGACTCCCACACCTTCGCCCGCGCGAGCCCGTGCACGAACGCGTACGGCAGTCCGGCCATGCCTACGAACGCCAGCACGGCGATCCACCACTGAGCAGGCAGATCCAACGTCAGCAGGCACACGACCACGATCGTCGCCGCCACGGTGTACCCAGGTGCCAGCACCTCGGTGACGACCCGGGCCCAGCGAGGCCCCGACGCCTGATCAGTGGTCGACTGCGGCAAGGACATCGCGCCGGGCCTCCTCATCCACCTCGTCGCGGAAGACCCGACCGAGCCGAGCCAGGCTGGTGTCGTCGGAGACCAGCGCACCCCAGTCGTCGGTCGCGGGCTGCTCGGGTGCGGCGCCGGCGTCGCGACGAGCCGCGGCGATGTCCAGGCGGTAGGCGAGCTCGAGCTCGGGGCTCGCGTCCGGGATCACGTTGCGCACCGTCTCGCGGTCGCGATCGTCGGCGCAGCGGCGCAGCACGGCGATCGCGTCGAGGATCTCCACCTGGCGCCGGTAGTCGACCACCTTCGAGCTCGCACCGTCCAGGCGAACCTCGTCGCTCAGCCCGACCAGGTGCGCGTGCATGTCCCCCAGGTCGCGTCGCCGGCGACGACGTTCGCCCGCGCTGATCGCCAGGTGAGCCACGATCCCGACCGGCGCCAGGACGCTGGAGGCGAGGATCAGGTAGCGCGTGCGGATGCCGAGCACGAGGTATGGCTCGAGCGACCCGGGCTCGTGCAGCACGAGCGCGATGACGCTGATGATCGCCCACGCGACCGCGACGAGCGCGCCGAGCGCCGCGACGTCCAGCCCCCACCGCTGTCGAAGCGGCTTCCCGGCCCCTGCGGTGAACGCAGACCAGCCGAAGGCGCCAACGGCCAGGACGAAGGTTCCGTAGTACAGGGCCCAGTAGGCGACCATCCACGGGCGGTCGACCATCTGCGCGTCGAGGTCGTCAGTGGTCCAGGGCCCGTTTGCGACGAAGACGGCGGTCATGCTCGCCGCGATGACCGCGCACAGCACGACGACGGTCCTCGCCTTCACGACGCTGGACGTGAGGGAGCCGCGCACCCAGGCTGCGACCGCCAGGCATCCGCTGACGAGGAGGACGTGCTTGGCGACCTCGTGCGTCCCGGGTGGCAAGCTCGCCTGCACCCAGGTGTACAGGCCCGGGACGCGCAGCGCAGAGGCCGCCGAGACCAAGGCGAGCCCCAGCGGCAGCAGGGACGCCTGCGGGCCGCGGCCCCTCGACCGCCACGCGGTCCACAGCGTCGCGACGGCGAGCGTGATGAGGGCGATCGCGCTCAGGGAGGTGCTCACCGGTACTCCTCCAAGGACCCGAGGCTCGTCCCGATGCCGCCGCTGCGACCTGAGATCAGGATCATGAGCTCGCTCGCCACGAGCTCGACCCTCCGCTCGGTCGGGTCGTCGTAGGACGTGCGACTGGCGGTGGTTCGCTCCTGCGCGGGGTCGTAGACCGCCTCGAGGATGTGCATGAGCTCGTGGGCGACGATGTGCCCCGCAACATCGTCGACGTCGGCCAGGGACTCCACCTTGGCCTGTTTGCCCCACATCCGGACGCCCGTGTACGCAGGATTCACGAGAATTGCCCGTACCGATGCGTGCGCCCACCCCCGTGGGTCGCGATGACTGTTGCGTGACGGGTCGTGAGCGGACGGCGACGGGACGCCTTCGTCGGTGAGCCGTTGCGCGATCGAGCGCAAGCCATGGCCTTCGAGGAACTCGGCGAAGATCCGCGCAACGACCGGTGCTGCGCCCACATCCGGCACAAGCTTGTGGGCGCGCTGTCCGGCCGCCGCCTTCCCAGGGTTGGGGTGCGGCCCCACGTCGGCGAGCGTGTACCCATAGGGAGGACGGCCTCCCAGGAACCGGTCGGTGTTCCTGGCGAGCTCGTGCATCGAGGACTTCGTGCGCTTCTGGATGCGAGTGCGCTCACTCTTGGACATCCCACCGAACAGCGACATGACGATCTCGTGCGCATCGGAGTCCGGATCGACCGCTCCCCCCACCTCGGGCACGAACAACGCCACTCCATAGTGGGTCAGCACCGGGAACGTCATGGAGAACTGGTGGCCGTAGAACGCACGCTGCGGCTCCCCGATCACGATGCCGTCAAACCGTCTGGTCGCGCTCTTGACCTCCTCGAGCAGCGCTGCAGCTTGCGGGCGCCGTCGCCACGGGAGGGACCGGGACTGGCCGATGTCGAAGAACTCCGCGACGATCTCATGGTCGAGAGGACTGACCAGGTCTCGCGACCGCTTGAGCTGCCAAGCGCGCGACGCTTGCGGGTCCTGGGCGTCCTCGGTCGAGACGCGTCCGTAGAAGGCGAGCTTCATGCGTGGGGTG
>NZ_JAOXSR010000019.1 GCF_026163685.1 Oerskovia flava | reverse complement strand
GTTGCCCCGAGTGAGGGTCCGCTGGGCGGGTCTGAGTCGGTGTGTGTCGGTTGTTTGAGAACTCAACAGTGTGCTTGATAGTCAATGCCAATATCCCTCGTCGGGTGTCTGGTGGTCATCGTTGTGGTGGCCGTTGGGTGTTCGTAGAGGATTCCTTTGGTATATGGATTGAAAACGTCATGTTTTCGGTTTGTAGCCTAGATTATGAACCTTCGGGTTCGCTTCGTATGGTTGTTAGCCGCTCTTTTGGGTGGTTGATAGCAAACATTTACGGAGAGTTTGATCCTGGCTCAGGACGAACGCTGGCGGCGTGCTTAACACATGCAAGTCGAACGGTGAAGCCCAGCTTGCTGGGTGGATCAGTGGCGAACGGGTGAGTAACACGTGAGCAACCTGCCCCAGACTTCGGGATAAGCCTTGGAAACGAGGTCTAATACTGGATATGAGGTCACATCGCATGGTGTGGTCTGGAAAGATTTATCGGTCTGGGATGGGCTCGCGGCCTATCAGCTTGTTGGTGGGGTAGTGGCCTACCAAGGCGACGACGGGTAGCCGGCCTGAGAGGGCGACCGGCCACACTGGGACTGAGACACGGCCCAGACTCCTACGGGAGGCAGCAGTGGGGAATATTGCACAATGGGCGCAAGCCTGATGCAGCGACGCCGCGTGAGGGATGAAGGCCTTCGGGTTGTAAACCTCTTTCAGCAGGGAAGAAGCGCAAGTGACGGTACCTGCAGAAGAAGCGCCGGCTAACTACGTGCCAGCAGCCGCGGTAATACGTAGGGCGCAAGCGTTGTCCGGAATTATTGGGCGTAAAGAGCTCGTAGGCGGTCTGTCGCGTCTGGTGTGAAAACTCAAGGCTCAACCTTGAGCTTGCATCGGGTACGGGCAGACTAGAGTGCGGTAGGGGAGACTGGAATTCCTGGTGTAGCGGTGGAATGCGCAGATATCAGGAGGAACACCGATGGCGAAGGCAGGTCTCTGGGCCGCAACTGACGCTGAGGAGCGAAAGCATGGGGAGCGAACAGGATTAGATACCCTGGTAGTCCATGCCGTAAACGTTGGGCACTAGGTGTGGGGCTCATTCCACGAGTTCCGTGCCGCAGCAAACGCATTAAGTGCCCCGCCTGGGGAGTACGGCCGCAAGGCTAAAACTCAAAGGAATTGACGGGGGCCCGCACAAGCGGCGGAGCATGCGGATTAATTCGATGCAACGCGAAGAACCTTACCAAGGCTTGACATACACCGGAAACTTCCAGAGATGGTTGCCCCGCAAGGTCGGTGTACAGGTGGTGCATGGTTGTCGTCAGCTCGTGTCGTGAGATGTTGGGTTAAGTCCCGCAACGAGCGCAACCCTCGTCCTATGTTGCCAGCACGTGATGGTGGGGACTCATAGGAGACTGCCGGGGTCAACTCGGAGGAAGGTGGGGATGACGTCAAATCATCATGCCCCTTATGTCTTGGGCTTCACGCATGCTACAATGGCCGGTACAAAGGGCTGCGATACCGTAAGGTGGAGCGAATCCCAAAAAGCCGGTCTCAGTTCGGATTGGGGTCTGCAACTCGACCCCATGAAGTCGGAGTCGCTAGTAATCGCAGATCAGCAACGCTGCGGTGAATACGTTCCCGGGCCTTGTACACACCGCCCGTCAAGTCACGAAAGTCGGTAACACCCGAAGCCGGTGGCCCAACCCTTGTGGGGGGAGCCGTCGAAGGTGGGACTGGCGATTGGGACTAAGTCGTAACAAGGTAGCCGTACCGGAAGGTGCGGCTGGATCACCTCCTTTCTAAGGAGCTCACGCTCATGCGCCGGCTGGCGCTGCCTGTCCCTCGGGGCGGGTGGTTGGTCGGGGTGTGCAGTGGTGGCCACGGTCTGCGCCGTACGCGTGCAGAGGTGGTTGCTCATGGGTGGAACATTGACGAAGAGCCTGGTGGTCGCATCTGGTGCTAGTACCTGTCGCGTGGCTGGTTTCCCTTCGGGGTTTGCTGGTCGGTGGTGGTGGAACGCAGCGGGTGGGGTGGCTGGGCTTGCTGAGCACACTGTTGGGTCCTGAGGCAACCGGCCGACGTTTGTTGGTGGGATGACCTTGAGGTACGGGCCGATGTCTTGGAGTGTGAACCGTCACCGGTTGTGGTGGCAGGCCGCTCGTGGGAGTCGGGTTCGTCCGTTGCTTGAGAACTGCACAGTGGACGCGAGCATCTTTGTGAACCAAAGATCATCGCAAGCATGACGTGGCCTTCGGGTGCGTGGTGCTTGTGTGTTCTTGGTTTCTGCAATTTTGTTTTTTGTTGAAGTTTTTAAGGGCACAGGGTGGATGCCTTGGCACTAGGAGCCGAAGAAGGACGTTGTAGCCTGCGATAAGCCTCGGGGAGTTGGCAAACGAACCGTGATCCGAGGATGTCCGAATGGGGAAACCCCGCTGGAGTCATGTCCAGTGACCCGCACCTGAATATATAGGGTGTGTGGAGGGAACGCCGGGAAGTGAAACATCTCAGTACCGGCAGGAAGAGATATTCCGTGAGTAGTGGCGAGCGAAAGCGGAAGAGGCCAAACCGTTCGTGTGTGATAGCTGTCAGGCGTTGCACGGGCGGGGTTGTGGGACCTTTCAGACCATGCTGACATGTGGTCAGGGAGTCAGAAAGTCGTGTCATAGTCGAAGGGCATTGAATGGCCCGGCACAGAGGGTGCGACCCCCGTAGACGAAATGATGCGACCTCCCGAAGGGGATCCCAAGTAGCACGGGGCCCGAGAAATCCCGTGTGAATCCGGCAAGACCACTTGCTAAGCCTAAATACTACCTAGTGACCGATAGCGGACCAGTACCGTGAGGGAAAGGTGAAAAGTACCCCGGGAGGGGAGTGAAATAGTACCTGAAACCGTGTGCCTACAATCCGTTGGAGCCTCCCTAGCAGGGGTGACAGCGTGCCTTTTGAAGAATGAGCCTGCGAGTTAGTGCTCAGTGGCGAGGTTAACCCGTGTGGGGAAGCCGTAGCGAAAGCGAGTCCGAAGAGGGCGTCCATAGTCGCTGGGTCTAGACCCGAAGCGAAGTGATCTAGCCATGGGCAGGTTGAAGCGTGGGTAAGACCGCGTGGAGGACCGAACCCACCAGGGTTGAAAACCTGGGGGATGACCTGTGGTTAGGGGTGAAAGGCCAATCAAACTTCGTGATAGCTGGTTCTCCCCGAAATGCATTTAGGTGCAGCGTCACGTGTTTCTTGCCGGAGGTAGAGCTACTGGATGGCCGATGGGCCCTACAAGGTTACTGACGTCAGCCAAACTCCGAATGCCGGTAAGACAGAGCGTGGCAGTGAGACTGCGGGGGATAAGCTCCGTAGTCGAGAGGGAAACAGCCCAGACCACCAGCTAAGGCCCCTAAGCGTGTGCTAAGTGGGAAAGGATGTGGAGTTGCACAGACAACCAGGAGGTTGGCTTAGAAGCAGCCACCCTTGAAAGAGTGCGTAATAGCTCACTGGTCAAGTGATTCCGCGCCGACAATGTAGCGGGGCTCAAGTACACCGCCGAAGCTGTGGCATTCACACAACCGCTAGGCCTTCGTGGTCCAGGCGTGTGGATGGGTAGGGGAGCGTCGTGTGGGCAGTGAAGTCGCGGTGTAAACCAGCGGTGGAGCCTACACGAGTGAGAATGCAGGCATGAGTAGCGAAAGACGGGTGAGAAACCCGTCCGCCGAATGACCAAGGGTTCCAGGGCCAGGCTAATCCGCCCTGGGTAAGTCGGGACCTAAGGCGAGGCCGACAGGCGTAGTCGATGGACAAGGAGTTGACATTCTCCTACCGGCGAAGAACCGCCCATACCGAGCCCGGTGATGCTCAGCGCCCGAAACCCGCGCCGTGTCCTTCGGGACACACTGCGGGCAGAGCGCGCGAACCAAACCGGTAGTAGGTAAGCGTATTAACAGGGGTGACGCAGGAAGGTAGCCCAGCGTGGCGATGGTAGACCACGTCCAAGGCTGTAGGACGTCAGGTAGGCAAATCCGCCTGGCACGAGTCCGAGAGCTGATGGTGAGCGCGTATGCGCGATGATTGGGTGATCCTATGCTGCCAAGAAAAGCCTCGACGCGAGGTTCTAGCCGCCCGTACCCCAAACCGACTCAGGTGGTCAGGTAGAGAATACTAAGGCGATCGAGAGAATCGTGGTTAAGGAACTCGGCAAAATGCCCCCGTAACTTCGGGAGAAGGGGGGCCCGAAGCGTGAACACCCTCGCGGTGGGAGCGCGGACGGCCGCAGAGACCAGGGAGAAGCGACTGTTTACTAAAAACACAGGTCCGTGCGAAGTCGCAAGACGATGTATACGGACTGACGCCTGCCCGGTGCTGGAAGGTTAAGAGGACGGGTCAGCCCTTCGGGGCGAAGCTCAGAATTTAAGCCCCAGTAAACGGCGGTGGTAACTATAACCATCCTAAGGTAGCGAAATTCCTTGTCGGGTAAGTTCCGACCTGCACGAATGGCGTAACGACTTCTCCGCTGTCTCAACCGCGAACTCGGCGAAATTGCACTACGAGTAAAGATGCTCGTTACGCGCAGCAGGACGGAAAGACCCCGGGACCTTTACTATAGCTTGGTATTGGTGTTCGGTGCGGCTTGTGTAGGATAGGTGGGAGACTATGAAGCCCGCGCGCCAGCGCGGGTGGAGTCAACGTTGAAATACCACTCTGGCCGCTTCGTATACCTAACCTCGGTCCGTAAACCGGATCAGGGACAGTGCCTGGTGGGTAGTTTAACTGGGGCGGTTGCCTCCTAAAATGTAACGGAGGCGCTCAAAGGTTCCCTCAGCCTGGTTGGCAATCAGGTGTCGAGTGCAAGTGCACAAGGGAGCTTGACTGTGAGACTGACAGGTCGAGCAGGGACGAAAGTCGGAACTAGTGATCCGGCGGTGGCTTGTGGAAGCGCCGTCGCTCAACGGATAAAAGGTACCCCGGGGATAACAGGCTGATCTTGCCCAAGAGTCCATATCGACGGCATGGTTTGGCACCTCGATGTCGGCTCGTCGCATCCTGGGGCTGGAGTAGGTCCCAAGGGTTGGGCTGTTCGCCCATTAAAGCGGTACGCGAGCTGGGTTTAGAACGTCGTGAGACAGTTCGGTCCCTATCCGCTGCGCGCGCAGGAAACTTGAGAAGGGCTGTCCCTAGTACGAGAGGACCGGGACGGACGAACCTCTGGTGTGCCAGTTGTTCCGCCAGGAGCACCGCTGGTTAGCTACGTTCGGAAGGGATAACCGCTGAAAGCATCTAAGCGGGAAGCCTGCTTCAAGATGAGGTTTCCACGGGGCTAGACCCCGGAAGGCACCCAGCTAGACCACTGGGTAGATAGGCCGGATGTGGAAGACAGGACCAAAGACTGTCGCAGCTGACCGGTACTAATCAGCCAACAACTTCAACACCAACACTTTTGCTACGCGTCCACTGTGCGGTTCCCGAGAAACGGGCCAACACCCCCACCACCCACGACCACGGGCGGCAACAGGGGGCACCCGACAACTCGATAGCGTTACGGCGGTCACAGCGAAGGGGAAACGCCCGGTCCCATACCGAACCCGGAAGCTAAGCCCTTCAGCGCCGATGGTACTGCCCTGGAGACGGGGTGGGAGAGTAGGACGCCGCCGAACACCCATTCACCAAAGGCCCACCCCACCGGGGTGGGCCTTTGGCATACCCCCACAC
>NZ_JAOXSR010000018.1 GCF_026163685.1 Oerskovia flava | reverse complement strand
GGAGCCGGCGCACGAGCTCGACCGTGCCGTCGCGCGACCCGTTGTCGCAGACCAGGACCTCGACGTCGGCGTCCAGGTCCGCCACCTGGACGGCCAGCGCAGAGAGCTGCTCGCCGAGCGTGGCCTCCGCGTCGAACGCCGCGATCACCACGCTCAGCTCGGGAGCGCCCCGACCCGTCACTGCCGTGACCGTCGTTGCCGGGAACGGCTACGGACCGGACGGTGATCGCGCAGCAACCGGCCGACCGTCGTCGTGCGGTACCCGTCGTCGCTCAGACGCGCGAGCACGGCGTCGAGGACCGCTGCACGGTCGAAGCGCGGAAGCTCCTCGCCCGCGCGGAGGGTCTCGGGGTCTGCTCGGTGGTCGTGCAGGAGGAGGATCCCCCCGGGGAACGTCTCTGCGACGACCCGGTCCGCGATGGCCGACTCCGCGTCGTGCAGCCAGTCGTGAGCGTCACCCGACCAGATCACGAGGTCCAGCCCCATCCGGCGGACCGCACGCGCCTGGCCGCTGGTGTGGACGCCGTAGGGAGGGCGGTAGAGCCGCAACGGCGTCTGCACAACGGACTCGACCCGAGCCTTCGCTCCGCGGATCAGCGCCGACGCCTCCCGGTCGGAGACGCTGAGCAGAGAACGATGGTCCTGGCCGTGCAAGCCGATCTCGTGGCCGTCGGCAACGATCCGGCGGACCACGTCAGGGTGCTTCTCGACCTGCTGCCCGAGGACGAAGAACGTCGCGGTCGCTCCGGTCGCAGCAAGGACGTCGAGAAGTCGAGGGGTGTGCTCGGGGTGCGGGCCGTCGTCGTAGGTGAGGGCGACCACTCTCTCGGAGGTGTCCGCGCAGTACACCCCGAACTCACGCGCGAGTGCAGGCGGGACCGGGAACCGCGGCACCGCCTGATCGGCGAAGTCGCCGCCGACGGGCCGAGGGCGCCGATCGATCGCACCTCGGCGGACGAGCACGGGCCACGGCGCCGGGCTCACACGGTTCCCCTGACGACGCCACGGATCAGCACGTGCGCTCCCCTCTCGTCCGGACACGGCGAGCATAGTCGCGCACGTCCGGGCGTGAGCGTGCGGAGTATTCCGTGGCCCCGTCCAGCACGGGTGAAATCCCCCCGAACACCCGGTGACAGTCTCCCTCTGACCTACAGTTTGCGTGTGGAGCTGCTGCCGACGCTGCCTTCGGGGACACGGGTCCTCGACCTCGGCGCGCCCGACGACGCGGTCGCGGACCACCTGCGGGAGCAGGGCCTCGAACGGTACCTCGGGCTGGTACCGCCGGCGCTGCTGGACCAGGCACGACGAGCGTCGGACGACGGAGGTGCCCGCCTGCACCCGCTCCCCACCGGAACCGTCGCCGACCGGTGCAGCACCGACCTGCTGATCCTCCGCGCGAACCACTCGCGCGTCCTGTGGTCGGTCCGCGACCTCGGCCACCTGCGCTATCTCGCCGTCGAGCGCCCGGTGGGGATCGGCGGGGTCGAGACACGCGTCGCGGCCCTCGTCGGACGGCGCGCCGGGCGGCTCCTGCAGCGCACACGCGTGCAGTGGGCGGGGACGGCCTTCGACCTGTACCGGCTGCCGGAGCCGCACGGCCCGGCGCCACGGACGTACTTCTCCCCCCTGTGGGGTGCCAGCGGGCTCGCGCTGCGCCTGAAGGAAGCCGGCCTGCGCTACGCGATCCTGCGCTGGTTCGAGGCCCTGCCGCGGATCGAGCCGGGCGAGGACCTGGACGTCCTCGTCGCGGACGCGGACGTCGCCTCCCTGCGGACGCTCGTCGAGTCGGAGCCCGGCACCATGCCGCTCGACCTGTACAGCGTCTCGGGGCTGTCGGCATCGGACTACCAGGGCGCGGCCTACTACCCACCGCACCTGGCCGAGCAGATCCTCGACCGCGCCGTCGTGCACCCGTCCGGGTTCCTGGTCCCCGCGCCCGACGACCATCTGCACTCTCTCGCGTACCACGCCGTCTATCACAAGGGTGAGCGGTCCGGACTGCCGTCCCGCGGCCTCGGGAGCGCAGTCCCCGACCCGGAGCACGACTACCGCGCCGTCCTGCAGGACCTCGCCGCGGCGAACAGTCGCACGGTCCCGGAGGTGTTCGAGGACCTGGACGCCTACCTCGCCGACAACGGCTGGCGGCCACCGACCGACGCGCTGCGTCGGCTCGCGTCCGCCAACCCCTGGGCGGCAGGACTCCTGGGCGTCGAGCGGACGGTCGACCTCGACGGCGCCGAGCTCGCCGTCTTCCTCGTGCGCGAGGCGACCCTGTCGGCGCTCGACCCGCAGGAGGTCGACACCCTCCTGGAGCACTTCGGCTTCGACGTGATCACCTCCCACGACCTCGACGACGACGCGCGCGCACGCGCGGCGCAGGCGCTGCGCGGCGGCAACTGGGGACGCGGCCCGTTCCCCCAGAGCGGCGGCCCGCCCGTGCGCCTGGTCGTGGCCCTGCACTACTCGCCCCTGCCGCCCTACGAGTGGCTCCGCGAGCGCTATCCCCACCTGACGAGCTCCGAGACCTACGAGGCGAAGTCGGCGATCCGGCAGCTCGTCGAGGAGCGGGTACCGGAGGCCGAGCACTTCAATCCCCTGCACTCGTCCGACAGTCCGGCCGAGGCGTGGGAGTACCTGGAGGTCGTCGCCCCCGGGGACATCGACCGGGTGCGGACCGAAGCGGCGCGGCGCGTGGCGCAGCACCGCGCACCCGACGGCACGATCAAGAACCTGAGCCGGGGTCGACGCGCTCGGGTCGACGTCGTCGCCGGTGCCCGCGGGCTGCTCGTACGCAAGACGTTCGCCCCACCGTTCGGCCGGTTCCTCGAGCGTGAGGTCGCCGCCCTGCGCGACCTGGCCGGTCGGGTCGACGCCGTTCCCCCGCTCGTCGATGCCGGTCCTGACTGGTTCGAGTGCCCGTTCTACGAGGACTCGCTCGGCCAGCACACGGGAAGGCTCCTGCCCCTGGCCGTGGTGCGATCGATGGTCGCCGTGCTCCGGGAGCTGCACGGTCTCGGTTACGACCTCGTCGACGCGAAGCCGACCAACTTCGTCCTCGACCACCAGCGAGGCCTCAAGATCGTCGACTTCGAGTTCCTGCACCGCTACGAGGGTGATCCCCCGCCGTTCGCCCGCAGCGCGAACTTCGTCGGCCCCTGGCCGGGCTTCACCGGGGACGTTCCCGTCGGGGACATGAGCTACACGTCACGCTGGTACGCCGCCACCGGGCTGCCGCGAGAGGTGCTCACGGAGGGGTCGCTCGCCATGCAGCACCTGCACCGCGCAGGCTTCCGGCTGCGGAGCCTGACGGTGCTCCCCGGTGCTCCGCCCAGGCGCCTCGTCCGCAGGTCGCGCGCTGCCGCGCGGCACGCGAGATGGCTCGCCACGTCGGCCTACACGACGTGGGCTCGGCAACGTGCCGGGTCGACAGACGGACGAGGAGCACGATGACGACCGACGACGAGGCGGCGACGCCCGACGCCCGACCGGGCACGCCGTCCGGCACACCACCGGACGATGTGCCGACCGTGACCGTCGTCGTCCCGGTCTACAACGACGTGGCGCGCCTGCGGACCTGTCTGGCAGCGCTCACCGCGCAGGACTACCCCGCGGACCGGTTCGAGGTCGTCGTCTCCGACAACGCCTCGACGATCGACCTGCGCCCCGCGTTTCCCGACGACGCCCGGTTCCGCAAGGTCGAGGAACCGCAGCGAGGCTCCTACTCGGCGCGCAACACAGCGGTCCGGCACGCCACGGGAGAGATCCTGGCGTTCACCGACGGAGACTGCATCCCCCGGCCCGACTGGCTCACACGAGGCGTCGCTGCTCTGACGGCAGCGGACGGTCCCGACGCGGTCGGAGGCGAGATCAACATCCTCTTCCGGCGCGGCTCGACCCCGACGACGGGCCCGGAGCTGTACGAGACCGTCGAGGGCTTCGACCAGCAGCGGTTCGTCACGGTGACGCACTTCGCCGCGACCGCCAACCTCCTCGTGACGAGCGCCACCTTTCGACGCGTCGGAGACTTCAACGCCGGTCTCGCCTCGGGCGGTGACCTCGAGTGGGGCCGGCGGCTCCAGGTGGCCGGTGGCCGGCTGGACTTCGCCGGTGACGCGGTCGTCGACCACCCCTCGCGCCCGTCATGGCGAGACCTGACCCACAAGACGCTCCGGATCTCCCACGGTCTCGTCGACCTGACGCAGAATCCGGTGACGGCAGACTTCGCGCGGGACAGCTGGCACAACACCAAGCAGACCTTCACGATCTGGCTCCGCATCTGGCAGCAGGCCTGGCCCGAGACGCCCGGCGCAAAACTGCGGTACGCCGCGGCCCGCAGCTATGCGGGCGTCCTCGAGCTCTCCGTGCGCGCCCGTCGGGGTGCGCTGCGCCGGCAGCGATGACCGCTCGGTCGGGCTCGCAGGGCGCGCGCGGCACCGACGACGCCGACGAGGTCGGGATCCGTCGCCTCTCCGCGGTCGACCCGGTCTGGTCCGATGTACCGACGGTCGTGCGGCAGACCGTCCGGCGCGCCACCAGCGCCGTCGAGGTGGTCGACGCGATGACCGACGAGACGTCGGGCTGGTCGACGGAGCTGGTGCGGAGCCTGCTGCACCCCGCGTCGGGCGGGGCGGCGGTGCTCGTGCCTCCTCCGACGGGGCGTGCACTGGTGCTCGGTTCGGGACGCCACACGCTCGCCCCGGCTCTCGAGCTCCTGGGCGCCGATGTGACCCGCGCGGACTGGGTCTACGACAGGCTGCGCTTCCAACAGCTGATGCACCCCACCTCGGGCGGCCTGGCCCATCTCGACCTGCGTGCGCCCCTGCCGTGGGACGGTGCGACCTTCGACCTGGTCTGGCTCGACGTCGACGCCGTGCGCTCGGAGCTGGGACCGTCCGGCGCGACCCGGGTCCTGACCGAGGTGGGGCGGGTCCTGGACCGTCAAGCCGTGGTCGTCGTGGACACCCGGCACGCCGGCCGCCGGGCGATCGACGCGGCACGGCGCGGCTCTCCCGGCAGGGTACGTGGTTCGTCGACCCGGCGGCTCCTGGCGCACGCACGCGTCGCCCAGGCGAGTGTGCACGTCGCGGTCCCCGACCGCGACTCCTGGGACCAGCTCGTCCCGGCCGAGCGCCTGGCGGGTGCGCTCGCCGCGGGCGATCAGCGGTCCGGGCTGAAGCGCGTCCTGTCGACCACGCTGCGGACGCTGGGTGGCGCGGGTCTGCTGGCGCCCGATCGTGTCGTGGTCGCGCACCGGACCGATGGCGGCGCACCGCGTCTGTCGGTCGCCGAGCTCGCTGCGGGCTCGCCCCGGGCGCCGGTCGACGCGCTGTCCGACGCCCGGGTCGCCGTTGCCGGCAGCCGTTTCGTGAAGATCCCGTTGTCGGTGGACCAGCACGAGGCGCTGGCGCAGGAGGTCGCGAACACGACGGCCGCCCGCTCGACGACGTTCGCGCCGTTCACGCTGGAGGGAGTCCGGCTCGACGACGTCGGCCCCGTCCGTGTCGCCCGCTATCCCGTCGTCAGGGCCACGGAGGTGGACCTCGACCGGGCGGAGCACCTCCTCGTCGACATCCTCGACGCGCAGGACTCCACCACTCTTGCGCCGCTGCACTCGACCGCGCTGTGGACCCGCCTCCGATCGCCGCGGGCGCTGCGGGACTGCGACGAGATCGGTGCGTCCGCCCTGCGGGAGCGCGTCCTGCAGGACCTGGGGGACGTCGTCGTCCCCGTCGGCGCGACGCACGGTGACCTGCACCCCGACAACCTCCTGGTGCCGCGCAGCGGACAGCCCCTGCTCGTCGACTGGAACCGCTTCGAGCCGTACAACCCGCTGTTCCTCGACCCGGCCTATGCCGCGGTCCAGCTGGCACGCGCGTCCGGCGGAACGCTCGGTGAGGCGTTGCTCGCGATCGCCTCCGGCGAGCTCGACGGCCCCCTCGTCGGGCGGGCGGCGGATCTGCGCGGAGAGCTGGACGCGTTCCAGATGGTGAGCGTCGTGCTGCTCGACCGTGTGGTGTCCTACAGCCTCCCTCGGCGCCGGTACAAGCCCTGGACGCTGCCTCCTCTGCGAGATGCCGTGGCCGCTATCTCGACCTGGCGTGGCGACCGGTCCGGGCACGTGCCCAGCTGACGGGGACGTCAGGTGCGAACCGCACCGCCCAGCCGATCTCGGCGAGCGCGCGTCCGAGCCGGCGATCGCGCAGGTGCTGCCGGGCGGCCCGCACGGCGCTCCAGGCAGCGAACCGGTCGTTGGCGCGCAGCCGCTCGTCGTAGGCGGTGACCAGCGCGCCCTTCCCCGCGGTCCGGGCCGCGTCCCGGTGCCTCCCCACGATCGTGCGGATGCTCGTCGCGAGGTCGCGGTGGGAGCGGGTGGTGTTGGTCGCGTGGTGGCGGTAGTCGACCAGCACGTCGTCGACGAACGCGAACGGTCCGAGGGCAGCGGCCCGCAGCACGAGGTCGAGGTCCTCGCCCTGGCGGTAGGCGGGGTCGAACCCACCGATCTCGTCGTAGACGTCCCGGCGGATCACCAGGTTGGGCAGCATGACCCCCGGTCCACGGACGACGTCGACCTGCTCGGGCGCGGCGCGCTGGTCGGCCGCCACGAGCTCACGACCGGTCGAGTCGATGGTCCGCATCGCGCAGTAGCTGACCACCGCGGACGGCTGGGCCGCCATGCGCTCGACGTGGCGCGCGACGCGCTCCGGGTGCCAGCGGTCGTCGTCGTCGAGGAAGGCGAGCAGCGCGCCATGGGTGCGAGTGACCCCGAGGTTCCGCGCCGCCGACACACCGGAGGGTTCGATCCGCAGTACCTGCACGCCGGGGAACCGGTCCGTGATCTCGCGCAGCGCCGCCGGGTCCGGTGACCCGTCGTCGACGACGAGCACCTCGATCCTCGCGTACGTCTGCGCGGCGACGGACGCGAGGGCCTCGTGGAGGTACGGCCCTCCTCGGTTCGTCGCGACGACCACGCTCACGAGCGGCGTGGCGGGCTCCTCGGCCATGGTCTCCTCGTCGTCCGGGCAGCGGGGTGAAATCCGGCGATTCCCTCGGGATCGTGCGGGCGGTGGGGGACAATCTCCCACATGAAGGTCCTTCGCGTCTCGCACAGCGCCGTGGTCGACGCGTGGCGCGAGCGCGAGCGTGAGCTGCGTGCCGCCGGCGTCGACGTCCGGCTGCTCACGGCACGCACCTGGGACGAGGGCGGGGCGCCCGTGCCGCTCGTCCCGCGCCCCGGAGAACCGGTCCGCGGCGTGCGGACGCTCGGCAACCACCCGGCGCTGTTCGTCTACGACCCCCGGCCGCTGTGGCGCGCGCTCGGCGAGCGCTGGGACGTCATCGACCTCCACGAGGAGCCGTTCGCGCTCGCCACGGCCGAGATCCTCGTGCTCCGCCGCCTGCGCGCACTCCTCGGCTCGCGCGACGCGGCACCCGCCCCCTACGTCCTGTACTCGGCGCAGAACATCGCCAAGCGGTACCCCTGGCCGTTCCGCTGGCTCGAGGCCCGCGCGCTGCGGCACGCCGGAGCCGTGTCGGTCTGCAACGAGGCCGCCGGGCGGATCGTCCGGGACAAGGGCGCGCGCGGCCCGGTCGAGGTGGTGCCGCTCGGCGTCGATCTCGAGACGTTCTCGCCCGGACCTGCCCCGAGCGATCGTGCGCTCGTGCCCGACGACGGCCCGGTCACCGTGGGCTACGCGGGCCGCCTGGCGCCGCACAAGGGCGTGGACGTCCTGCTGCGTGCGGTGGCCGACGACGCGCGCTTCCGGCTGCGCCTGGCCGGCGCCGGGCCCCAGGAGGCCGAGCTGCGGGAGCTCGCCGCACCGCTCGGTGAGCGTGCGACCTTCCTCGGCCCGCTCCCCGACACCTCGCTGCCGGAGTTCTACCGCTCGCTCGACGTACTAGCGGTCCCCTCGCTGGAGACCCCCGGGTGGGTCGAGCAGTTCGGCCGCGTCGCCGTCGAGGCCATGGCGTGCGGCGTCCCGGTGGTGGCGAGCGACTCGGGTGCGCTGCCCGACGTCGTCGGCGGTGCCGGTCTGCTCGTGCCCCCCGGCGACGCCGCCGCGCTCCGCGACGCGCTCGCGCGCGTGGCGACCGAGACCGGGCTCGCCGAGAAGCTGCGCGCGGCCGGGCTCGAGCGGGCGCGGTCGTGCGCGTGGGACGAGGTCGCGCGCCGGTACCTCGCGCTCTACGAGTCCGTCACCGGCAGTGCGACGACCACCGGCCGCGCGACAAGCACCGACACCGGCGGCCGCGCGGTCGCGGGCGTCCCGGAGCCGCCCGAGGTCGTCCTCGTCGCCTACGGCTCACCGGACCTGGTCCGTGATGCTCTCGCCCCTCTCCAGGGCAGGTTCCCCCTGACGGTCGTCGACAACTCCTCGCTGCCGGAGATCCGGGAGATCAGCGAGAGCGCCGGCGCGCTCTACCTCGACCCGGGCCGCAACGGCGGCTTCGCGGCCGGGGTGAACCACGCCCTCGCCCACCGGCAGGCTCCCGGTGCGGACGTGCTGCTGCTCAACCCGGACGCCGTCGTGACGCCCGAGGACGTCGCCACGCTCCAGCGCGGGCTGCACGCGCAGCCGCGGACCGCGAGCGTCGGCCCGGTCCAGGTCGACGGCGACGGGACCCCGGCTCGCGTCGTGTGGCCGTACCCGTCGCCCGCGGCGACGTGGATCGAGGCGGTGGGCCTCGCCTCGCGGCGCCGCACCCCGCCGTCGAGCTCGTTCGTCATCGGCTCGGTGCTGCTGCTGAACGCCCGGGCGATCGACGAGGTCGGGCCCTTCGACGAACGGTTCTTCCTGTACGCCGAGGAGACGGACTGGGCCTACCGCGCGAGCAGGCTCCGGTGGCACCACCGCGTCGTGGAGGACGCCAGCGCCCTGCACCTCGGCGGGGCGACCAGCACCGACCCCACGCGCCGGGAGACCCACTTCCACGCCTCGCAGGAGCGATACCTGCGCAAGCACCATGGGACCACGGGGTGGCGGCTGGCCCGCGTCGGCGCCGTGCTCGGCGCCGCGGCACGCACGCTCGTGCTGCGGGGCGACGCGCGCGACAGCGCGCGCCGGCGCCTGCGGCTGTACCTGAAGGGACCCGTGCGGGCAGAGGCCTCGCTGTGATCGTCCGGTCGATGACCTGGGTCATCGGGACCCTGGCCCTCGCCGTGCTCCTCGCCGGGATCGGGATCCTCGTCCCGGAGTACGCGGTCGTCGCGGTCACGCTCGCCCTGCTCGTCCTCGTCGTCGGCCTCACGGCGTACGAGCCGGTCGCCCTGCCCATCCTCGCCATGCCGGCGCTCGTGGTCGTCGAGCGGGTCGGCGGCGGCGGCGTCGACCTCTCCTTGTCCGACTTCGCGCTCTTCGGCGCGTTCTGGTTCGCGCTCTTCTTCGCGCCGCGGCCGTACTCCGCGCCGATGCGCTCGCTGCTGTGGCTCTCGGCGCTCTACCAGGTCGCGACGCTGTTCACGGTGATCGTCAACCCGTTCACGGCCAACATCGTCGAGTGGTTCCACGCCTGGTTGTCGGTCGCCGGTGCGCTCGTGGTCGGCTGGGCCGTCGGGCGCGCCGGGAGGGCCCGACTGGGCCTGACGCTCTTCCTCGTCCCCTGCCTCGCCATCGCCCTGCTGACGTGCGTGACCGCGCTCGAGCAGCTCGCCGACGGGAACACCGGGCCGGTGTACATCGACTCACCGATCGCGATGCACAAGAACTTCATCGGCTGCGTGCTCGCGTTCGCCGCGCTCGTCGCGTACGCCCGTCCGTGGTGGGTGGGGTGGCCGCGGTGGTTCGCGCTGGGCGCGTTCTGGCTCTGCTCGCTGGGAGTCCTCGCCGCCCAGGCCCGACAGGCGCTCATCGGGCTGGCGATCGGCATCATGCTCATCACGCTGCGCGGCGACCCCGACCGCAAGCGGTCCAAGCTCATCCTCCTCGCCGCGGTCCCGGCCATCTACTTCGTCGTGCTCGCCGTCCAGGAGCAGCTCTCGTCCGACAACGAGTTCAACTCCGCCAACCAGCGCCTCACCTGGTATGAGGACTCGATCGACGTCTGGCAGCGCAACCCGTGGTTCGGCATGGGGCTGCGCTGGTGGACGGCGGGTGTCACCGAGTTCGTCTTCCAACCACCGAACGTCGAGCTCGAGGTCCTGACGTCGGCCGGCATCGTGGGACTCGTGGGCTTCCTCGCGCTCTTCCTCGGCGGGATGGTCGTGCTGTGGCGCATCAACCCACGCTTCGGCACGCTCGCGTTCTCCATGCTGATGATGCGGTTCGTCCAGGGCCAGTTCGACCTCTTCTGGGTGTCGGTCCAGGTGACGGTGCCGTTCGTGATCGTCGGGGTCTGCCTGGGCGCCGAGTCGTACGCTGAGTCCCGCCGGGCCGCACGAGAACGCACGGGGTCCGCCCTGCCGCTGGAGGACCTGCGCTCGGTCGAGGAGATGACGGTTCGATGAGGATCCTGCAGATCGCGCCGGAGATCGCACCCGGCAGCGGCGTGGGGGGCGTGGCCCACCACCTCGAGGCCGCGTTCACGCGCGCCGGGGTACCTGTCGACCGGTTCACCCTGGCGGACGCGGGGGGTGACCGGCTCCCCCACCCCGGCCCGGGCCTGCGGGGACGACTGGCGCTGGCCGTGCGCGTCGTGTGGTTCTCGACCGCCGGCACCGTCCTCGCCCGCCGCAGGATCCGGCGCAGCCCGGGGACGGTGACGATCTGCCACAACGACGTCCTCGCCGGTGACGTCTACGTCAATCACGGCAACCTGCGCGTGGCCATGGCGGCGCGCGGCGGGTACGCGTGGCGGATGCTGCGCAACCCGCTGCACCTGTTCACCGCGGCCCGGGACGCCCTGCGGTACCGGGGACGGACCCATCGTGTGGTCGTCAACCTCACCGAGGCCGAGCGCACGGCGCTAGCACGGACCTACCCGCGTCTCAGGGCACGCTCCGTGGTCATCGGCAACGGGGTGGACACCACCCGGTACCGGCCCCCGACGCCGGCAGAACGCGACGCCGCCCGCACGCTGGCCACGCTGCCCGACGACGTCACGAACGTCCTGTTCATCGGCCACGAGTTCGACCGCAAGGGGCTCCCCCTCGTGCTCGACGCCGTCGCCGACCTCCCCGACGTCGTCGTGACCGTCGTCGGGGGCACCGCGGACATGCTGACGACCCTCGGTCGCCAGATCGAGCGGCTCGGTCTCGCGGACCGTGTGCACCTCGCCGGGCAGGTCGACGACCCCCTGCCGTGGCTGCACGCCGCGGACGCGCTCGCCCTGCCCAGCGCCTACGAGGCGAACGCGCTCGTCGTGCTGGAGGCCCTCGCCTGCGGCGTGCCCGTGGTCGCGACGGCGGTCGGCTACGCCCCCGAGGCGATCGACGACGGCGTCACCGGCTACCTCGTCGAACGGACCGTGAGCGACGTGCAGCGGGGTCTGCGGGCCGTCGCCGAGGCCGGACCTGCCGCACGGGAGGCGATGTCCCGCGCGGCGCGCACCCGGGCCGAGCAGCACGACTGGGACCAGGTCGCCGCGCAGTACCTCGACCTCGCCCGTTCGCTGGTGCGGACCACCGGCCGCCTGGGCGGTGGGCCCACGTGAGGATCCTGCACGCCATCCGGTCGGACGGGTTCGCCGGGGTCGAGCGTCACGTGGCGCGCCTCGCGCGCGCCCAGGCCGCGCGCGGCGACCAGGTGGTCGTCGTCGGCGGCGACCCGGCGGCCATGCGCGCGACCCTCGCCGACCCGCGCGTGACCCACGTCCCCGCGCGCACGACCCTCGACGTCGTGCGGGCACTGCGGTCTCACGCCCCCGGCGCGGCCGTGCTGCACACGCACATGACGGCCGCCGAGGTCGCCGCCACGTTCGCCGGGTCCATCGGTCGAGACCTCCCGCCGGTCGTGACCACGAGACACTTCGCGAGCACGCGTGGAAGCGGCCGCGCCGGCGCCCTGAAGGCCGCCGTGGGGCGGCACCGGGTGCGCGCCCAGATCGCGATCAGTGAGCACGTCGCCCGTCACGTGGACGGCCCCAGCGTCGTCGTGCGCCCGGGCGTGGAGGACCGCCCGGACGGCGCCGACGCGGCCGGACGGAAGCCCGTCGTGCTGATGGTCCAACGCCTCGAGGCGGAGAAGCGCACCGACCTCGGGCTGCGGGCGTTCGCCGCCTCGAACCTGTCCGCACAGGGCTGGCAGCTCCACGTCGCGGGCGACGGGGCCCGGCGCGCTGAGCTCGAGCGGCTCACGGCCGAGCTCGGGATCGCCACCGCCGTGACCTTCCTCGGGACGCGCACCGACGTCGAGGAGCTCATGGCGAGCGCATCGCTCCTCCTCGCCCCGTGCCCCGTCGAAGGTCTGGGGCTGACGGTGCTCGAGGCGATGGCGAGCGGGCTGCCCGTCGTCGCGGCGGGCGCCGGTGGCCACCACGAGATGCTCGACGGACTCGAGCCCCTCGCGCTCTACCCGCCGTACGAGCCGGAGGTCGCCGGCAAGCAGCTGGCCGAGCTCGCCGCGTCCCCGGGACGCCGGGACGCCTACGCCCGGGCCGCGCGGGCCGTCCAGCGCGAGCGCTTCACCCCCCAGGCCCAGGCGGCGGCGACGGCGCTCGTCTACGAGCGCGTCCTCGGCGAGACGCACGACCCCGGCGGCTCGCGGGCGGGTGCGCGCGCGAGCAGCACCCGGGACCTGGTCGTCGTCTCGCTCGAGGCGTGGGACGACGTCTGGCGCCGCAACCAGTACCTCGTCGCCGAGCTCGCACGGGCCGACCCGGGGCTGCGGGTCCTGTTCGTCGAGCCCGCAGCGGACCCGCTGCACCAGCTGTCCCGCCGGGCCGTCCCGCGACCCGGCCGAGGACTACGGCCGCTGGAGGCCGGTACGGGGTCCGTCGAGGGCGTGGCGGCCGGCCAGGTCTGGCTGTACCAGCCGACCAAGGTGCTCCCCCGGCGCATCGACCGCCGCGCCGATGACCGGCTCGCCGCCCAGGTCCGGCGAGCGGTGCACCGCCGCGGGTTCCGCGCGCCGGTGCTCTGGATCAACGACCCCTCCGCGGCGCGCCTGCTGGAGCGAACCCGGTGGCCGTCCCTGTACGACGTCACCGACGACTGGCTCGCCGCGCAGCGGGGCACCGAGGAGAAGCGCCGGCTCGCCAAGGACGAGTCCGTGCTGCTCACGCGGGCCGACGAGGTCGTCGTCTGCTCGCCCGACCTCGTCCGCTCGAAGGGTGCGCACCGCGAGGTCACCCTCGTGACGAACGGGGTGGACGTCGAGCGGTACCGCACACCCGCGCCACGGCCGGACGACCTGCCGGACGGGCCCGTGGCGCTCTACGTCGGGACGGTCCACCCGGACCGGTTCGACGTCGACCTCACGGTCGCGACCGCCGAGCACCTGGCCGGGCACGCGACGCTCGTGCTCGTGGGCCCGGTCGTGGATCTCGACGACGGGCAGCTCGACGCCCTGCGCCGGGCCGGCGTGGTCCGGCTCGGCCGCCGCGCCCACACCCTCGTGCCGGCGTACCTCCAGCACGCCGCCGTGCTGCTCGTGCCCCACGTCGTCGACGAGTTCACCGACAGCCTGGACCCCATCAAGCTCTACGAGTACCGCGCCGTCGGCCGCCCCGTCGTGGCCACCCGGGTCGCGGGGTTCCGGGAGGGCACCGACGACCGGGTCGTGAGCGTGGGTTCCGCCGACTTCCCCGCGGCTGCGCTCACCGCCGTCCGTCGGAGCGCCGACGGCGCGGCTCCCGGCCCGGAGGTGGACGCGGCCGACGGCACGGCGGACGACATCCCCACGTGGCGCGGTCAGGCGGCTGTCATGGCCGACGTGGTCGGGCGCGCGCGGCGACGCGCCGCCACACGTCCGTAACGACCTCGACCGTGCGACTGACAGGAAACCGCACGAGGGCGTCCGCGCGTGCCTCGTCCGCGCGCCGGCCTGCGCCGACAGGGTCGTCGAGCACCGCGACGATCGCGCCCGCCAACGCCTTCGCGTCCCCGGGGTCGACGAGGAGGCCCAGGGACCGGTCGGCGGGCTCGACGATCTCGCTCACCCCGCCCGCGCGCGTCGCGACGACGGGCACACCGCGCACCATGGCCTCGACGACGACCTGACCGAACGGTTCGGGAACCGGCGACGCGTGGACGAACACGTCGAGACGATCGAGCTCGGCCGCCACGTCCTGCTGGAAGCCGACCCACTCGATCCGGTCCGCGATCCCGAGCCGGTCCGCCTCGGCACGGACCCGGATCGCGTAGTCCTCGGCGCCGAACAGCGGGTCACCCGCGATGCGGAACGTCGTCCGGGGGTGGCGCAAGAGCACCTCGGCTGCGGCACGCACGAGCTCGAGCTGTCCCTTGGTGGGACTGATCCGTCCGACCATCCCGACCACCGGGTCGTGGTCGGCGGCTCGTCCTGCAGGTCCGACCACGGCCCGGCTCTCGCTGGACGCCTGCTCCGGAGCGAAGCCGGGGTAGGCGACCGTCGAGGCGACAGGCAGGGTCGCGGCCGTCGCCCGCGAGTTCACGACCACCGCCGCGGGCAGCCTCGCCGCGACCCGCACCAGCCGGGCGAGCACCGCCGGCAGGTAGTCGGGGCTGACCCGGTCGTGGACGTGCCACACCAGAGGACGCCGTGCGAGCGCCGCAGGGACGATCCCGAGCAGGTCCGCCTTCAACGACGTGGTGTGCACCACGTCGGGGTGCAGCGCGCGCAGCCGGCGAGCCAGACGCCACGTGAAGGGCACGAGGCGCACCGCTCGGGCCAGCTGGCCGAGCGACGCCCGGCCGGCGGTCTCACGGTCGACGAGCGCGACCGACGGATCGAGCGGCAGCACCTCGACCCGCGTCCCGAGGTGCTCGAGACGCTCCCGCAGCGGGCCGTCGGCGAAGAGGACGACGCGCACGTCGATCGTGGGGTCGAGCGAGGCGTCGATCGCGGCGCACAGCCGCACGAGAGCGAGCTCGGCACCTCCGACCTCGGCGGTGTGGTCGAGGACGACGACGCGCATCCGCCCCGTGCTCGCGGTCACCACCGGAAGGGAAGCTTGACCGCACCCTCGGCGTCGGGCCGACGATCACCGTCGTCGGAGTCGTCCTCGGGGCCGGATCCTGCGGCGTCACCGGTCTCACCGGACGCCGGGTTGCGCGACGGCGCCTGCTCTGGCGGTGTCGTGACCTTCCCCCAGTTCGGCGAGAGCAACGGGCCTTGGCGACTCTTTCCGTTCGAGCCGGTGGCAGGTGCCTTCGGGCGCGGCCGCGGCTCGGGCGGCGGCTGGTCGCCGACGCTCGCAGCACGGCGTGACTGCGCGTGCGTCGACGGCTCCTGGGCGCGCGTCGGCTGCGAGGAGGGCGTCGCGACCTGAGCGGCCGCCCGGTCGTCGGAGCCCGTCGACTCCGTGGCGACCCTCTCCGGTTCAGCGGATTCCGGATCGGAGTCCGCGGCGTTCTCCTCGACCGGCAGCTGCGCAGCCGATCCCCCCTTGCTGTCCTGGGCGTCGCCGTCGGCCACCAAGGCACGCGCCGCCTCCGCCCTCGCGCCCGGCTCCTGAGACGTGCTGTGCTCGTCCTGCGGTGCTGCGAGGACCTCCCCGTAGGTGGACGCGTAGAGCATCCGGCGGTCGCCCTTGACGCCGGCGAGCGCGATGCCCGAGAGCGGCACGTTGTTGGTCCGCAGGCGCTCGACCGCCTCGATGAGCACCGCGCGGTCCGTCTGACCGGCCGCGGCGACGAGGACCACACCGGTCGCGTACTGGCCGAGGATGGTCGCGTCGGCGGCGGCGAGGGCCGGGGGCGCGTCGATCACCGTGACGTCGCACTGCAGGCGCAGGTTACCGATGAGGTCACGCACGCGGGCCGTCGCCAGGTAGTCCGCAGGGTCCAGCTCCTCCTCCGGCACGGGGAAGACGGACAGGTTGCGCACGTCGGTCGGGCGCAGCGCATGGCTGTGACCGGCCCAGCCGTGCGGCGGGGGCAGCAGGTCGTCGAGCTGCGGCTGCCGGAGGTCGCCGGAGACGGCGACGGTCCGCAGACCGCTGAGGGCGAACGACGCCGCGAGGTTCGCCGCGACGAACGCCCGGGAGCCGTGCCGGTCGGCGGCGGTGACCACCACGACGGCGTGCGGGGCGTCGGTCATGGCGACCTGCACCGCGGTGCGCAGCTCACGGATCGACTCCGTGAACGGGGTCGCGACCTTGCTCGTCACAGGGAGCGCGTGCGTGCTCTGGAAGTCCTTGTCGGCGAGGCGCACCCCGTAGATCTCGGCGAGCACCGGGGTGCCGGTGACCCGCGCCGCGTCGCCGGCGCTGCGCACACGGATGTCGAGTCCCCGACGAGCGAACGCGAGGCCGATCCCGGCGACCAGCCCGGCGAGCATCGCGATCGCGACGACCGTCGCCGGCGCCATCCCCAGCGCCTCCGCACCAGCCGCCGGTTCGCTGACGATCGCGGGCTCCTCGATCGACCGGAGCGTGTTGAGCTGGACAGTCAGCGTGGTGTACTCGGCGACGATGAGCTCCTGCTCGGCGAGCGCCAACGGGTTCTCCGGGTCGATCCGGAGCTGTCGGGCGACGTCGGAGAGCTGGTCGGCCAGCGCCGAGCGCCGGGACTCGAGGTAGTCGATCTCCTGGTTCTGGAGGACACCAAGCTGGGTCACGTACGCAGCCGCGAAGGCGTTCGCCACCTCGACCGCGTCACCCTCGTCGAGCGACTCCGCGGAGACCTCGATGGTCGCGCCGCTCTCGTCGGCGGACGCGGAAACCTGCGACAGGAGCTCGCGGGGCTCACCCTCGTGGCCCAAGGCCTCGGCGGCCGCCTCGGCGACAGGTTCCGACCTGACGTCGTCGGTACTGGCCGAGACCGTGACGTCGACGAGCTCGTCCCCACCCTGGGCGGTCTGGACGCTGATGAGCTCGACGGTGGCGCTGGCGCGGTAGACGGTGTCCTGGCGGTCGACGTAGAAGACGGCGGCCGCGACCACCACGAGCACGGCGGCGAGCACGTAGTACTTGCCCGTCCACACCGTCCGGACGAACTCCCTGAGCGTCATCCTTCACCTCTCCCCTCGCCCGTCAGCCGCCGGCGCGCGAACGCTCGCGCTGCTCGGCGACCACGTCGTGGAGCCGTGCCACGAAACGCGGCAGCGCGAACTTCTCGACGTGCGACGTCAGGGCGTTATCATCCCACGCTTTGGCCGCCGACTCCTGGACAGCGGCGGCCACGAGAGCGGCCTGCGGAGCGTCGAAGAACGTCCCGGTGACGCCCTCGACGACCGTGTCGAGGTAGCCACCGTCACGCAGGACGATCGACGGACGCCCGAAAGCGCCCGCTTCCAGCGGAGACAGCCCGTAGTCCTCGTACGAGGCCGCGACCAGCGCCCCGCTGTGGCGGTACAACCAGCGGAGCTGCTCGTCGTCGACACGCCCCAGGAGTTTCACCCGCGATTTCGCCCGGGAAGGGTCGCTTCGTCCAGCAGCCAGCGCCTCGAGGCGTGCACGGTCCGGCCCGTCACCGACGACGACGAGCTGGCGGTCCCCGAGCATCTGGACGGCCTCGATGATCACGTCTACGTTCTTGTACGGCAGGAGCCGGGCGACACAGAGCAGGAAGCCGGGCTCGACGTCGGGCACCGCGCGCTCTCCACCCTCGGGCAGCATGGCCGGAGGTGGCGGCAGCACCTCGGCCTCGATGCCGTAGGCGTCGCGCACGGCTCGCTGCGTGACCGTCGAGTTCGCGAGGTAGACGTCCGCGCGCTGCGCGGCGGCGCCGTCCCACCGACGCAGGGCCGGTGAGAGGAGTCCGAGACCGGCGGCGGCGACCGCCCGGCGCGCCCGCCCGGCGGCGCTGACACCCTGGGTGCCGCCGAGGTACCGGTCGCGCTGGTAGAGCCATCGCGCCGGCGCGTGGCAGTAGACGACCGTGCGGTCCGCCCCCCGGTAGCCGTGCGCCCACCCCGTCGAGCTCGCGAGCAGGACGTCGGCGGCGACGCGCTGGGACGAGACCGCCGGGGCGAGCAGCGGGAGCGCGAGGCGGTGGTGGTGGCGCAGCACACCGACGCGGTCCAACTGGGAGGTCCGCAGGTCGAGCGCGGCGAACTCGGGGAACGTCCCCGCCGGGTCATACAGGGTCGTATACAGCGGCGAGCCGGGGAACGCCTCGGCGAGCCAGAGCGCGACCCGCTCGGCCCCGCCACGCTGTGTCGCGTAGTCGTGCGCCAGTGCTACACCCTCGGTCATCGTCGCCCCGTCCTGCCTGGTCTCAGGCCTTGGTGTGGAACCTGCCCTGGGCCGCGAGGAGCCCGTCGGTGAGGACCATCTCCACCGCGTCCGCCGCGTCGTCGAGCAGGAACGGCAGCTCCTTGCGCTCCGCACCGGAGAAGTCCTTGAGCACGTAGTCTGCCGTGTCCATGCGACCCGGGGGGCGCCCGACGCCGGTCCGGACCCGCACGTAGTCCCGTGTCCCGAGCGCCTTGGTGATGTCCCGCAGTCCGTTGTGCCCGCCCTCGCCGCCACCGGACTTGAGCTTGACGGTGCCGAAGGGGATGTCGACCTCGTCGTGCACGACGATCACGTTCCCCGGCTCCACGCCGAAGTACTGCGACAGCCCGGCGACGGGACCGCCCGAGACGTTCATGTAGGTCGCCGGCTTCGCGAGGATCACACGCGGGCCGGGGCGCCCGCCGGGCAGGACGCCGATGCGCGCCTCGGCGACGGCCGCGCGCGCCCTGTGCGCGCTGAACCGGGCACCGGCCCGCGTCGCGAGGGCGTCGAGCGCCATGTGCCCCACGTTGTGCCGGTTGCCGGCGTAGGACGGCCCCGGGTTGCCCAGCCCGACGACGAGCCACAGGGAGTCGCTCGCGGACGTCGAGGTGGCAGGGCTCTGGTCGGGCCGGTGATCGGGCATCGTGCCGGTGTCCTTCGGTCGTGGCGTCGGCGCACGAAACGCCCGGTACCGTCACGGTACCGGGCGCCTCGACGCGTGCTGGTCGGCGCGCGAACGCGCCGGGGGGTCAGGACTCGGCGCCCTCAGCGGCGGCGGGCGCGGGAGCGGCCGCCTCGTCCTCGTCCGCGGCCTCGGCCTGCGGCTCGGCGACGGAGACGATGACCTGGCTGGTCTCGCCGTTCAGCACGGAGCCCTTGGGCAGGGGGACCTCGCCCGCGAGGACCTGGCTGCCGGCCGCGAGGCCCTCGATCGAGACCTCGATGGCCTCGGGCAGGTGCGTCGCCTCGGCCTGGATCGACAGCGTCTGGAGCTCGACGAAGTGGATGGTGCCCGGTGCGGACTCGCCCACGATGTGCACGGGGATCTCGACGTCGACCTTCTCGCCCTTCTTCACGAGGAGCAGGTCGACGTGCTCGATGACGTTGCGGACCGGGTCGCGCTGGACGTCCTTGGTGATCGCGAGCTGCGAGTCGCCGTCGAGCTCGATGGAGAAGAGCGCGTTGGCGTGCTTGAGCGCGAGCATCGTGGCGTGGCCCGGGAGGGTGACGTGCAGCGGGTCGCTGCCGTGGCCGTACAGGACGGCGGGGATCTGGTTGTTGCGGCGGATACGGCGGGCGGCACCCTTGCCGAACTCCGTACGGGACTCTGCGACGAGCTTGATCTCGGACACGTGTACTCCTGGGAAGCGTTGCGGGCCGGCTGCCAGTGGGGAGCAGTCGGCTGTCCGGCCGGCTGGTAGGCACCGGGGCGGACGGGCGGTTGCGTCGGCGCGGGACACATGACGGGCGCGCGAGGACGACCGCCCAGTCGATTACGGAGATCCAACGGATCCTTGCTGACCTTCCGGTGACTCACCGGCCGTCAGACGTCCCTCGCCGAGGCAACCTGACTACTGTACCCGCCCGGCCGCCGCGAACGGAAACGCCCGCGTCTGGTCAGGGGGCGGTCCCGGCGCGGATGTCGGCGATCTCCTGCACGGTGAGCGCGCGGTCGTACAGCCGGACGTCGTCCAGCGCGCCGTGGAACGGACGCGTCCCGTTCGACTCCGCCCCGATCCCCAGCGGCAACGAGTTCGTCCCGATCGCCGACGGGCCACCCGACGTGCCCTGCAGCACCCCGTCGACGTAGATCCGCATCGTCGTCCCGTCGTAGGTGGCAGCCAGGTGCATCCACGTCTGCCCGTTGCTGGGATGCGTCGACGTGGCGTTGACCCGGAACGAGTCGCCCGACGACGCATGGTTGAAGCGGAGGAACGGCGTGCCACCGCTGGACAGACCGAGCTCGTAGCCGTCGGTGGCTCCCTGCGCCGCCTTCTTCAGGACGTACTGCGTCCGCGTGGACTCCGGTCGCACCCACACGGCGACGCTCATCGACGTGGTGACGTCGAGGTCGTCCGCATCCGGTACGCGCACGTACCCGGACGAGCCGTTGAGGCGAACCGCAGACCCGTACTTCCCGGTGACCCACGTCGAACCGCCGAGCAGCGTGCCGTGGAGAGCGGACACCGAGTCTCCCGCGACCTGGCCCGTGCCCTCGTCGAAGGACCAGGCGCCCAGCGCGCCCGGCAAGGGTTCCGGAGTCGGTTCAGGAGTGGGCTCCGGCGTCGGCTCCGGGGTCGGCGTCGGCGTCGGCGTCGGCGTCGGCTCAGGAGTCGGCGTCGGCGTCGGCTCAGGAGTCGGCGTCGGCGTCGGCTCAGGAGTCGGCGTCGGCGTCGGCTCAGGAGTCGGCTCCGGCGTCGGCGTCGGCGTGGGCGTGGGCGTCGGCTCTGGAGTGGGCTCTGGAGTGGGCTCAGGCTCGGCGGGGGGTTCTTCGGTGTCGAGCAGCGCACCGATCTGCGCCGCGCTCAACGCCCGGTCGTACAACCGCACACCATCGAGAGACCCGTCGAGCGAACGCGTCCCGTTCGACTCCGCCCCGATGCCCA
>NZ_JAOXSR010000017.1 GCF_026163685.1 Oerskovia flava | reverse complement strand
CACCACCAACGGCACCAAGGCCCACCTGTGGGACTGCGGGGGCTACCCCTCCCAGCAATGGGTCCACCAGAACAACGGAACCCTGAAGAACCCCGCCTCCGGGCGCTGCCTCGACATCGAAGCCGGCTCCACCGCCAACGGCGCACGCCTGCACCTGTGGGACTGCGGCACCTGGGAAGGCCAGAAGTGGACCATCACCACCTGACCTGACTCAGCAACGACACACGGGGGTGCATCGCCATCGTCGGCGATGTACCCCCGTGCCCGCGCTCCGGTGCCGCAGAGTCCTGTGCGCGAGGCGAGATCGCGGTACTGATCGACAGTTGCCCTCTCGTCGGCAGTGGTGGCACCTCGTTGACGGGCAGTTGCAGCCCTGTTGCCTCACCATCAGCGGGGCCCAGAAACGGCAGTGTGCCGACTGAGGGCCCTTCGCTGGAGCAGCAGCGCGATGGTCGCGCAGCGTGGGGGCATGATCGCGCAGAGCAGGGCGCGCATCTCGACACCACCGACGACCATCGACGGAGCAGGCGAACCGGTGGGCAAGTGGTGTGGACATGTTGCCCCCGGTTGCTCGCCCGCCCATCACTGGGCTGCGCCTGCTGGACTCGACCTTCAGCGAACGCCTCGCCTATCCCCGAGCGACCGCACGACTGTGAGCGGCGTGCGGGTCAACGAGACGAAGGATCGGTCAAAGTAGCCTGCATCTCGACACCGAACTCGCGTTCGCAATTCGTTGTCGACGTGCGGCGCAGATTGCGCAGACACGCCTGCCTACCTTGCGTGACCTCGGGCGTGTCGCGAACGTCGCGCAAAGTAGGTTGCACCACGCACTCTCCCATGCGGATGCGGAGCAACCCGCGGCGCGCGTCAGCGGGAACGAAGATGCTCCCGGGTAGTGACTAGGCGCCGCACCGCACGGCGTAGCGGCCCGGCGTCGCTGGCGGCAAGCTCCACCGCGCATGACGCGGCGACGCGCTCTGCGGCCTGTGGCACCGTCAGGTGATCAGTGGCGACATGCTGCGCAAACTCCGGAGCTCGGAGCCGCTCGAGGTTCGGGACCACCCTTTCGACAGCCCACTGCTCGCGACGCAGCGCCAGATGCCGCAGGCCGACAGCGTCGGCCAGTCGGCCACCCCCAAGCCCACGGCCGGCCAGCCTGGCGATGACCGTTTCAGGCGCTGCCAGCAGGGCAACGTGCCGGACGTCATGCCCGATTCTTCGCAGTTCCCCGACCGTTTCGGCGAAGTAGCGTGGATCCGTCACCGTCATCGGGACCAGGACGTGCCCGTCATGCCGACGCAGGATCAGATCGAGCACCTCCACCACGCCGGTCCGCCACGAGACGAACTCCTGGAAATCGGGGCAGTACGACGGCGGGACCGCCTTCTGCATCCCGTAGCCGACATGCTCGGGATCGACGACGAGGCTGCCCGGAAGGCGGCGGTGCAGCTCGGCGACCGTGTGCGTCTTGCCGACCCCGAATGTGCCGTTCACCCAGATCAACACGCCGCCATCGTATCGGCGGGCGGGCGCGACCCCGTGTGATTCATGCCAGCGATAGGCCACCCGCGGTGGAGCTTACGGGCCCAAGGGCCGTCGCCGATCTTGAGCCGCTGACGCGGATCCAGCGGTCTCTTAGTCCGAGGGCGTACGACCAGCGAAGAGCGCCGCCACGTCCTCACCGGCACACCGCGCGTGAGCGGATCGATGCTACCTACCCTGAGGAATGAACCTTCGACACCGCTGCACAGCGACTACCGCCGCCGTCTTCCTCATAGGCAATCTTGGTGCCTGTACTGAGAGCGAATCCGAGCCGGACGAGGAGTCACCATCGTTGCCCGTCGAGTCCAGCATCGCCAGCACGAGTCCCAGCGCTGACTCTGAGCCGGCGGTCGAGTCGCCCCAGCTGGGTGTGCCGTGGACCGCTGGTGGCCTGGAGTTCACCGTCGGCGAGCCTGAGGGCGTGCCGAGCGCCGAGCGCTGGGAGGGCACGATCGACACCGAGCTCTACCCAGACGAGGTGATCTTCCCAGTCTCGGTCGCCAACACGACCGACGAAGTGATTGAGGTTGCCGGGTCGATCGGGTTCGACACGTTCTCGGCACCCACCCTGGCGAGTATCTGTCGTGCGAGAGCGATGTGCTCCCGCCATCGAGGCTCCAGCCAGGGCGCTCTGCCGAGTGGCCGGAGTGCTTCGCCGTGGAGAACGCCGATGACATCGTGTTCACGATCTACCCGCCGGACGACGGCCCCGCGATCGACTACTTCATCGGCAGTCCGCAGGTGGACGAGCCCTCCGAAGCCCCAAGCGACTACGGCGACGATCCGCAGCAGGCCTACGCGCTGATGGTCCAGGACGCGGGCGCGCCCTTGGTCCGCGAGTACCCCGACCTCGCGGACGTGCTCGACGACAGCGAAGGCATCGTGACGGCTGGCGAGGACATGTGCACCCAGATCGACGAGGGGATGACGCTAGATGGGATCTACCTCGAGACCTACGACTACCTCGAGATACCGGACGGCGCCGACGACAACATGCTCTTCGCCAACTTCATCTGGGACATGATCCTCGCCGCACCCGAGACTCTGTGTCCAGAGCACCAGGAAGTCGTCGATGAGTGGGAAGCATCGGCACACTGAAACGCGGCGCGCAAGTACTGTTGAGGGCCGTCCGTCAGAGCAAGGCGTACCAGCGGGATCGCCAGGTCCGGGCTGCCCGCGGACCCCGAATGACGTCATGCAAAGGTCAAGCAAGACTCAAGCCCGAACCATGTTACATAGGTGAGGGTTTGTGAAATCTAGGTTGCACGTCGACAAATGTTGACGTGCAGCGCAGATTGCGCGGACACGCCGCTGTACTTTGCGCGATACCGGACGTGTCGCGGTGGGTGCGCAAAGTAGGCTGCACGGCCCGCGGTGGAGTTCGCGCGGCCAAAGTTCGTCGCCGTGGAACTGCGGCGGGACATCAGGACCGATGAGGACGGTTAGACAACTACTCGTTCTGGTCGGCGCGGGCGACGCGCTCGCCGAGATCTGTCAGGCGCAACCAGAATCCGGCTCCCATCGGACGCCAGCCCAATCGCTCCAGTTCCGCGTGCGCCCGCGCGAGCCACGGGCCCGGTGAACCCGGCCAGTCTTCAAACCCGGACTCGCCCAGAGCGCCGGGCACCACGAAACCGTCACGGAACATCCGATCAAGTACACGGATCGTCGCGGCCCTGTTCGTCTCGGAGGCATCGCCGAGCATCGCCTCCCAGGCGACCTCGTCGAGCAGGATCCAGTCGTCAAGACCGGAACGAAGGATCGCTGCGATCGTCACGCCGTCGCCACACTCTCGCGCCACACTCACGACATCGTCGCCGAACTCGGACGGGCAAGGCTCGGACACAGCAACAGCCTTCCAGGACACCCACCGAGCAAGCCAGATTAGACGTCACCTACTCGTGCAGCAGTCCCCCGGACTACGACGTGAGGTCTCGAGCCGGAAGGCCCGACGCCTGAGACCATCGATGCTCCGAGGCTTCATCCTCTTGCCATGCGCGCACTGGGCGTCAGCACCGTCCCGCTTCGACGTGTACGGAGCGCCACAACGATGACGGCGCCGATGATGAGTGGCACGGGGATGAGCACGCTGAGGTCGATCGCGCCGGCGGAGCGGTCGGTCGCGACGGTCGGATCGATCTGGAGCGCCGCGTCGATGACGAACTGGGTCGCGTTGAACACGGCGTGCAGCACGATGGCGATCTCGAGCCCGCCGGTGCGCCAGGTGATCCATGCGGTGCCGACCGCGAAGACGAGGTACCAGACGTTCAGCAGCCCGCTCGTGGAGAAGTGGACCAGCGCGAAGAGCACACTCGAGACGGTGATCGCGAGCACGAGTCCGAGCCGGGCGTTGCGCGTCCAACTGCCGACGACGCGGAGGATGAGTCCGCGGAAGCCGTACTCCTCGCCCGCGGCCTGGAACGGCGTGAGAACGAGAGCCGTGGCGACGAGGAGGAGGAGGTCGTGCCACGCCCAGGTCGTCTGCGGGAACGGTGCCCAGTAGTAGACGACCAGGAGTGCGACGGTTACCGGCAGGAGGACCACGAGGGCGCGGCCGAAGATGTCGAAACGGAAGTGCGACAGCACTGACGACAGCGCCCCACCGCGCACGCCGTAGAGCCAGCGCTGGATCAGCATGCTCCACGGGATCAGCAGCGCGACCGCGAATGCGCCGACGGCGTTGATGAGGGGGGTGTACCCGTCCCGGGCCTCGGTTCCGATCGCGGCATCGATCAGAGCGGCGAGGATCGTGAGCCCGATGATGAAGACCTGCATGCCTCCGAGAAGGAGGCCGATCGCAAGGATGCCGCGCCCAATTCGGCGTTTGTCGCTGACAAGCCCGCGGTGGTACTCGACGGGCGTGGTGTGAGTCGCAAAGAATTGTGGCTTTTCGCTCTCGATCGCGTCCATCAATTTCCCTTCGTATCTGCTGTGATGCGCCTCGACCTTCATCTTTCGATGTAAGCTAGCGACCTCAGTGTGATCCCTGTGGCTGGCACAGGGTCAAGCGGCTCTTCGCCGATCCGGTGGGGAGTAGCCCCAGGGCTCCGGCAAAGTCGCTGGTCATGCGGTCAGCACGAGGTCGCTGGCTGCTTGATCGTGTCGGGCGTGGTGGCGTGGTCCCGCGGTGATGTTGGTCACGGGATCTGTCACCCCGGCAGGAAGATCGCCTACAACAAGTAGGGTGACGCCAGCATTGCGTGTGCCGGCGAGGACACTCCCACCACGGGCGACTATCGCCTTCCGGAGTGCCACCCGGGTCATGTGCTCACCGTCGACATAGATCGTTCCGGTGCACAGAACGCTCTGGCCGCTCAAGGAAGTCACCGCGCCACTGCACGGCCTCGTCTCTGGCATGCGCTGAGGATGCCAGAGCTCGCCGCATGCACGCGCTGGCCCCGCACGGCAGGTGCGGCCCCAGACAACCATCCGCTGATCGCGAGCCACCCGCGACCGCTGATCAAATGGCAGGCAAGCCGCCAGCGAACCTCGGCTATCGTCAGGCGAAGGTCAAGCAAGATTCAAGCCCGAACCATGTTACATAGGTGAGGGTTTATGAAATCTAGGCTGCACGTCGACACGTGGATATCAGACCTGCATGTCGACGAACCGTGAGTAGTGCCCCTGGAACGCCACGGTGATGGTGTCGGTGGGGCCGTTTCGGTGCTTGGCGACGATCAGGTCTGCTTCACCGGCTCGTGGAGACTCCTTCTCGTAGGCATCTTCACGGTGCAAAAGTATGACCATGTCCGCATCTTGCTCAATTGAGCCAGATTCACGCAAATCAGACATCGCGGGCTTCTTGTCCGTGCGCTGCTCGGCGCCACGGTTCAGCTGGGAGATGGCGATGACAGGGACTTCGAGCTCCTTGGCGAGCAGCTTGAGCGCTCGGGAGAACTCGGAGACCTCCTGCTGGCGGGACTCGACGCGCTTCCCGGAGGTCATGAGCTGCAGGTAGTCGATGACAACGAGCTTGAGGTCGTGCTTCTGCTTGAGCCGCCGGCACTTGGCACGGATCTCCATCAGCGACATGTTGGGGGAGTCGTCGATGAACAGCGGCGCCTCGGAGATCTTGCCCATGGTCGCGGCGAGCTTCTGCCAGTCGTCCTCGCCCATGGACCCGTTGCGCATCTTCTGCAGGTGGATGCGCGCCTCGGCGGACAGCAGACGCATCGTGATCTCGTTGCGGCTCATCTCGAGCGAGAACACGACCGACGTCATCTGGTGCTTGATCGACGCGGACCGCACGATGTCGATTCCCAGGGTCGAGTTGTGCGTCGGAATCATCGAGGTGCTCGCCAGGTACAGGTGCTCCGGGTGGTCGATCTCGACACACCGCACCGGGACCGGCGCGACGGGGCGTACGTCGACGATGAACCGCGAGGTGAGCCGCGGTGTCGACGGGCGACGACGCTCCTTGTGGAGGAGACGCTTACGTTCGAGGGCAAAGACGTCGTCGTCCGTGGTGAAGGTGATCGTGTACGCCACCGACGAGTGCTCGCTTCGCCCGCCTACCCGCTTCTCCGACCAACCTGTCCGGTACCCGAGGCTGTGCACAAGCTCCCGGACGTGGGAGGCAAGCGTCCGGTTGGTCAGCGCGATCTGCGGGCTTCCCGTCGGGTTCACGGTTCCGTCGGTGTCGAGCAGGCCGGCGAGAAGTTCACGCCGCTGAGCCTCGCTCGCCCGGAGGTAGGAGGCCGGGATGTGCTTGTTCCCCATGACCCCCAGCGATCGAAGGATCCCCGCGACGGTCCCGCGCGCGTTGTGGCAGGCCTGGCATCTGCGCAGACCGGTGCTCCGCCGACCACAGTCGGGGCATATCGGCGGAGCGACCGGCGTGGAGACCGCGCTCGCGCGGCCTCCACACGAACGCCCGCACGCCTTGACCTGAGACGTGCGAGGGGTGAACTCCCGACCGCACACGACGCACGGTCGAAGAGCGATCGGAGCTGACGCGGGTAGCTGGAGGCTGTAGAGGCGAGCGGCGCCCTTGAAGCGGCTGCGCTCCTGGGCAACCAGACCGAGACCTTCAAGACGCATCGCGATCTCTGGATCTGCCGACGTGAACCGAGCCGAGGCAGAATGACCGTCCCCGAGCCAGACGCCCAGCGCGTAGGGGTGGAGAGGAAGGTCCACTTCCGGCGCCTGAACGGCACGTGCGGTCCGCACAGCATGGTTGGCCCGCCTATCGGCGGTCTCGCAGCGAACGGTCGCTGCGAGCTCTTCGGTCGTTCGTACGCTGCTCGGTGGACTCGCCTTCCGGCGCTCTGCCCGGGTCGTCGTCACCCACTCGTGCTGGGCGTCGGCGACGATGGTGGTGCCGTCGTCGAACACCACCTCATAGCAGGGGCGGCCTTCCATGACCTCGGTCGCGCGGACGACGGTGGTCGGGGTGCCGTCGGCGGCGACGAGCTGGTCGCCGACCTGCACCTCGCCCATGGTGGTCCAGCCGGTGGGTGTGACCAGGGGGGTGTCGAGCGCCAGGGCCTTGCCAATGGCTGGCCGGGCGGCAAGGACGATCATCTGGCCGGGGTGGAGGCCGTTGGTGAGACGGTCGAGGTCGGCGAAGCCGGTGGGCACACCGACCATGCCTTCGCCGCGGTGGCCGGCGGCCTCGATCTCGTCGACGGTGCCGCCGATGATGTCGCCGAGGATGTTGTAGTCCTCGGCCGTGCGGCGCTCGGTGACAGCGTAGACCTCTGCCTGGGCGTTGTTGACGATGTCGTCGACGTCGCCGCCGTCGGTCGCGTAGCCGAGCTGGACGATGCGCGTGCCGGCCTCGACGAGGCGGCGCAGCACGGCGCGCTCGCGCACGATCCGGGCGTAGTAGCCGGCGTTGGCCGCCGTGGGCACACCCGCCATGAGGTCGTGGATGTAGGGGGCGCCACCGATGCGGCCGAGCTCGCCGCGCTTGGTGAGCTCGGCAACGACCGTGATCGCGTCCGCGGGCTCGCCGCGCCCGTACAGGTCGATGACGGCGTCGTAGATGGCCTCGTGGGCCGGGCGGTAGAAGTCGGTGCCGCGGATCTGCTCGATGACGTCCGCGATGGCGTCCTTCGACAGGAGCATGCCGCCGAGGACGCTCATCTCCGCCGCGACGTCCTGCGGCGGGGTGCGGTCGTACGCCGAGGGTCCGGAGCCCCCGTAGCTCGACTCGAGCTCCTCGATCGACATCTGTCCCTCACTCCCCCGGCCCGCTCGCCGGGTGTCGCCCACGTCGTACATCTGTTCTACTGCGAGCCGCCAACAGTCGCGTTCGAGGCCGGTCACGACCTCGGACAGCACCTCTCCCGAGCGGTTCCGTCCGGGATCGGCGTTGACCCGTGGACGGCTGAGAGGCTCGACTGCAGAGACGACTCCGCGACACTAGATGCGCCCTGCGAGCCCTGCAACCGACCCTGTGCACAAGGCTGTGCACAGGCGGTGGACAGGGTGTGGATACAGCCCGAGTTGCTGTGCACAGCCCGTGGACAACTATGTGGACAAGCGACCAGTTCGGGCCTGTGCAGCGCGCCGACCTGGCTCTTCACTACCCTCAGGGGTGTGGACGAAAGAAAGTCGCACGACACGCCGACGACACGCCCGAAACCCTCTGCACACCCAACGGACAGCCCCCGTTCATCGAGGCGGCTCGACCGCGAGATCCTCGCGCTCGCCGTCCCCGCCCTCGGTGCGCTCGTGGCCGAGCCGCTGTTCGTGCTCGTCGACAGCGCCGTCGTCGGGCACCTCGGCACCGCCGAGCTCGCCGGGCTGTCGCTCGCCTCGACGATCCTCGTCACCCTCGTCGGCCTCTGCGTGTTCCTCGCCTACGCGACGACCGCCGCCGTCGCCCGCCGGGTCGGCGCGGGCAGCACCCGTGAGGCGCTCCAGTCAGGCGTGGACGGCCTCTGGCTGGCCGTCGGTCTCGGGATCGCCCTCGCCGCGCTGCTCGTCGCCGTGGCGCCCTGGGCGATCACCACCATGGGCGGGACCGACGAGGTCGCGCGCCACGCCGTCGTCTACCTGCGCTGGTCCGCGCTCGGCCTGCCCGGCATGCTCCTCGTCCTCGCCTCCACGGGCGTGCTGCGCGGCCTGCAGGACACCCGCACGCCCCTGTACGTCGCCGCCGGCGGCGCCGTGCTCAACGCGATCCTCAACGTCGTCCTCGTCTACGGCGCCGGGCTCGGCATCGCCGGCTCCGGGATCGGCACCGCCGTCGCGCAGACGATCATGGGCGTGGTGCTCGTGGTCGTCGTGGTGCGCGGCGCCCGCCGCCACGGCGCGTCCCTGCGCCCGGCCGCGGGCGGGATCTGGGGCAACGCCGTCGCGGGAGCACCCCTGTTCGTGCGGACCCTGTCGCTGCGGCTCGCGATCCTGCTCACCGTGTTCGTCGCCACCGGCCTCGGCGACGTCACCCTCGCGGGCTACCAGGTGGTCCAGGCCGTCTGGGGGCTGGCCGCGTTCGCGCTGGACGCCCTCGCGATCGCGGCCCAGGCGCTCGTCGGGCACGGCCTCGGCTCCGGGGACGTCCCACGCGTGCGCGCCGTCCTGCGCCGGACCCTGCGCTGGGGCGTCGCGGCCGGCGCCGTCATCGGCGTCGTCATGGCCGCCGGCGGGTGGTGGTTCGCGCTGCTCTTCACGTCCGACCCCGAGGTTCGCACCGCCGTCGCGCTCGGCATGGCCGTGTGCGGCCTGCTCCTGCCCATGGCCGGGTGGGTGTTCGTCCTCGACGGCGTCCTCATCGGCGCCGGGGACGGCCGCTTCCTCGCGTGGGCGGGCATGATCACGCTCGTCGTCTACGCCCCCGTCGCGCTCGCCGTCCGTGCCTGGGCGCCCGACGGCGCGGCCGGGCTCGCGTGGTTGTGGCTCGCCTTCGCCGGGGTCTTCATGGCGTCCCGCGCCCTCACGACCGGGCTGCGCGCCCGCGGCGAGCGCTGGATGGTCACCGGCCGGTGAGACGCGTTCGGCCCGGTCCCCTGAGGGGACCGGGCCGAACGTGTCGAGCAGCCGTGATCAGGCCGGAACGACGATCAGGCCGAGACGACCTTGACCGCGATGTTCGCGGAGACCTCGGGGTGCAGACGGATCGAGACCGTGTACTCCCCGACCGACTTGATCGGCTGACCGATCTCGATCTTGCGCTTGTCGACCGACTGACCACCGGACTGCGCGACCGCAGCCGCGATGTCCGCCGTCGTCACGGCGCCGAACAGACGACCGGACTCGCCGGCCTTCGACTCGACGACGACCGACTTCGACTGCAGCGAGTCGCGGATCGCCTTGGCGTCGTCGAGCGACGCGATCTCACGGGCCTTGCGAGCCTTGCGGATCGCGGAGACCTGCGACTCGGCACCCTTGGACCACGGGGTCGCCAGGTGGCGGGGCACGAGGTAGTTACGGGCGTACCCGTCCTTGACCTCGACCACGTCGCCGGGCTCACCCAGGCCGGTGACCTCGTGGGTCAGAATCAGCTTTGCCATGTTCTTCCCCTCTCGATCAGCGAGCCGACGACGAGTACGGCAGCAAGGCCATCTCGCGGGCGTTCTTGACGGCACGAGCGATCTGACGCTGCTCCTGGACGGTGACGCCGGTGACCCGACGAGCGCGGATCTTCCCGCGGTCAGAGATGAACTTGCGCAGCAGAGCCGTGTCCTTGTAGTCGACAAACTCGATCTTGGCCGACTTCAGCGGGTTCGACTTCTTCTTGGGCTTGCGCACCACAGGCTTCGCCATGGTGTTGCTCCTTCACAAGGTGCGTTCCCCACCCGTGGCGCGGACGCCGTCGGGCAGGAAGGGGTTGTCTGGGGGTGTGGAGGTGGCTAGAAGGGAGGCTCGTCCGAGAACGAACCGCCCGACGACGCCGGGCTCGACGTGGCCCACGGGTCGTCGTTGCTCTGGCCACCACCGGAAGCGTTGAAACCACCGCCGGAAGCACCACCGCCGCCGCTGAAACCGCCACCGCCACCACCCGAGCGCTGGGCCCGGGTGACCTTCGCGGAGGCGTAGCGCAGGGACGGACCGACCTCGTCCACCTGCAGCTCGACGACTGTGCGCTTCTCTCCCTCACGGGTCTCGTACGAACGCTGGACGAGACGGCCCTGCGCGATGACGCGCATGCCCTTCGTCAACGACTCCGCGACGTTCTCCGCGGCCTCGCGCCAGATCGAGCAGCGCATGAACAGCGTGTCGCCGTCCTTCCACTCGTTGCTCTGGCGGTCGAAGCTGCGAGGCGTCGACGCGATCGTGAAGTTGGCCACCGCCGCACCCGCAGGGGTGAAACGCAGCTCCGGGTCCCCGGTCAGGTTCCCGATCACCGTGATGATGGTGTCACCAGCCATGCCAGCTCCTCAGTGTCGTCGTTCGTACGTGTCCGTCCGCGGGTATCCCACCACGAGGCGCCGACAACCGCAGAGCGGCAGGCCGGACCTGTGGAAGAACCACGGTCAGGGATGGTGCGGGGTGGATCAGCGAGCGTCCGTGCGCAGGGTCTTCGTCCGCAGGACGACCTCGTTGAGGCCGAGCTGACGGTCGAGCTCCTTGGCGGTGTCGGACGTCGACGTGAAGTCGACGACCGCGTAGATGCCCTCGGACTTCTTCTGGATCTCGTAGGCCAGACGGCGACGGCCCCAGATGTCCACCTTGTCGACGGTTCCACCGTCGGTCTTGATGACCGACAGGTACTTGTCGAGCGACGGGGCGACGGTGCGCTCCTCGATCTCGGGGTCGAGGATGATCATCAGTTCGTACTGACGCATGCGGTTAACCCACCTCCTTCGGACTCAGCGGTCACGGTCCATCCGTGACAGGAGGGTTCTGCACGTCTCTTCATGCTGGTACTGCTCTGCTGCGGCGACGACCCGGCTGATGGCAGCCCGGACGAAGCACACAGCAACCCCCTACGGTACCCGCTCGCGCGGGGCCGCAGGAAATCTCCGGTCTCGGCCGATCAGGTCAGTCGCTGCCCGGGCGGCCGCCGCCACCGCCGCCGCCCGCGTTGCCGCCGCCGGGCTCGTCGGTCGGTTCGTCCGTCGGCTCGTCCGTCGGCTCCGGATCCGGATCCTCGGTCGGTTCCGGCTCCGGTTCCGGCTCCGGGGCCGGCTGGTTGCCCGGGTCGGGTCCCCGCGAGACGACCAGCGAGATCGTGGACCCCTCCGGCACCTGCGTCCCCTCGGACGAGGCGCGGATGACGATGCCGCGCGGGACGTCGTCGGAGTACTCCTCCGTGACGCGCGCGTTGAGGCCGAGCGCGGACAGCGCCGCGCGGGCGTCGTCCAGGCTCCGTCCGACGAGACCGGGGACCGTCGGACGCTCGGGCTCCTCGACGGGCTCCTCGGTCTCCTCCGGCTCCTCCGTCTCGGTGGAGTCCTCGGTCGGCTCCTCGGTCGGGACGGTCGGACGCGGGGGCGTGTACGTCGGGAACTCCTGCTTGGCGTCGTCCCCGATCGCCTTGCCCATGTACTCGGTCCACGCGTTCACCGGCCACGTACCACCGGTGATCTCGCTCCACTCGCCGAACGGGGTGATCTGCTCCTGCTCGCCGTTCTCCCCGACCTGGTAGAGGCCGATCACGGTCGCGAGCTGCGGGACGTACCCCGCGAACCAGGCGGAGCGGTTGTCGTTCGACGTCCCCGTCTTGCCGGCGACCGGGCGGTCCAGCACCTGCGCCGGGTTGCCCGAGCCGCCGGGCATCTCGACGACCTGGCTCAGCGCGAACGTCGTCGCGGCCATGACGTCGGGCTCGAACTCCTTGGACCGCGACTCCGGACCCTCCGCCTCGTAGACGAGCGCATCGTTGAGCAGGTGCACCGTCTGGACGATGTGCGGCGTGGACTTCATGCCCTGCGCCGCGAGGGTCGCGTAGGCGTCGGTCAGCTCGAGCGGCGTCACCGTCGCCGCCCCGAGCACGTTGGACGCCTCGTTGCCGACCTCCGCCTCGATGCCCGCGCGGTGCGCGACGTCGGCCGTGCGGTCAGGTCCGATCTCGATGTTCAGCTCGGCGTACACGGTGTTGACGGACTTCGCGGTCGCCTCGATGAGGTTGACCTGCCCGTAGCCACGACCGCCGAAGTTCCCGAGCTCCCAGTCGCTGCCGTCGTTGGCCCCGGCGAACGTCCGCGGGGAGTTGCCGTCGTAGTACTCCTCGAGGGTGTGCCCGTCCTCGAGCGCCCCGATGAGGGTGAACGGCTTGAACGTCGAGCCACCCTGCGCGGAACCCTGGACCGCGTTGTTGAACTGCTGGGAGACGTAGTCCGGGCCGCCGTACAACGCCCTGATCGCGCCGTCCTCCGGGTCGATCGAGACGATCGCCGGGCGCAGGTTGTCGGCCGCCGGGTTCGGCTCGTCCTCGCCGCGCGGCAGGGAGTCGGCGGTCTCGACCGCTGCCTTCTGCATGGACTTGTCGATCGTCGTGACGATCTTCAGACCCTGCGTGTCGATCTGGGTCTCGGAGACCTTCCCGGTCTCGACCACCTCGTCGCGCACCATCTGGAGCAGGTAACCGTTCGGTCCACCCAGCCGGTCGGACGGCGAATACTCCTCGACCTCGGGGAAAGCCGCCTCCTGGCGCTCCGCGGCGGTGATGTGCCCGTCCGCGACCATCCGGTCGAGGCTGCGGTTCCAGCGCGCCTCGGCCTGCTCCGGGCTGTTGCGCGGGTCCCAGTTGGTGGGCGAGGGGATCACGCCGCTGAGGAGAGCGGCCTCGGAGATCGTCAGCTCGGCGGCCGACGTGTCGAAGTAGGCCTGCGCGGCGGCCTCGATGCCGTAGGCGCCCCGCCCGAAGTAGATGGTGTTGAGGTAGTTCCCGAGGATCTCCTCCTTCTCCTGCTCCTGGCCGATCTTGATCGCCAGGATCGCCTCGCGGAACTTGCCCACGTAGTCCGTCGTCGTGTCTGTGTAGTACCGCTCGACGTACTGCTGCGTGAGCGTCGAGGCCCCCTGGCGGGAGCCACCGCTCAGGTTGTTCCACATCGCCCGCACCATGCCGCGCGGGTCGATGCCGGAGTTGGTCCAGAACGTCGAGTCCTCCGACGCGACGACCGCGTTGCCGACGTAGTCGGGCAGGGTGTCGAAGTCGACGATCTCCCGGTTCTCGGCCGCGAAGCGGCCCATCTCCGTGGTGCCGTCCGAGAAGTAGACGGTCGTCGTCTGCTTGTTCACGTCGGGCAGCTCGTTGGGGATCTTGGTCGTCGCGTACGCCGCGATGACCAGTCCGGCCACGAGCGCGATCCCGGTGAGGATCGTCCCGACGACCACGCGCCACGACGGCAGCCAGCGGCGGAACCCGCGCACGTGCGAACGGGGGTAGTTGAAGAACCGACGGCGTCGCCCGGCGGGGGCGGACTTCCGTCCGTTCGTCGTCCTCGTGGAGCGCGCCACGGTCTACCTTTCCACTTGACTACTCGGCCTGTTCACAAGAGCGGTCGGCGTCGTCGGACAGCACGGACCACCCTGAACAATAGGCGCCCGCGCAGCCGCGGGGGCGGTCCGACCGTGAGTCGGCCCGATTGCTTCGCCACGTTTCTGCGCCAGGTCCGCCAGTCCTTCACAACTCGGCGCGGGTGCCGCAGAACACGGGCTGCCCACCTCAGCACATTGCGCGATACGTCGAACCGACGTAACCTCTCGATGTATCGGCTCGATACATCGAGTCGAGCGAGCGGGACATCCCCGCAGGACAGACGGGGAGGTGTGACCAGTGCGCAACCGATCGGACGTACTTGAGACCGCCATCCTCGGGCTGCTCAACGACGCATCCCTGCACGGCTACGAGCTGCGCAAGCGGCTCAACGTCATGCTGGGTTCGTTCCGTGCCCTGTCCTACGGATCCCTGTACCCGGCGCTGAAGTCGATGGTCACCCGTGGCTTGATCACCGGCACCGAGTCGTCGGCAGCGACCAAGTCCCACGCCCTGTCCGGCAAGCGGTCACGCATCGTCTACGAGCTGACCGCTGACGGCAAGGAACACCTCCAGAGCGTCCTCGCGACGTCAGGCCCCGCGGCCTGGGAGGACGAGAGCTTCGACGTCCGGTTCGCGTTCTTCGCGCAGACCGACGCCGAGACCCGCATCCGCATCCTCGAGGGCCGGCGTACCCGGCTCACCGAGAGGCTGGAAGCGGTCAGGGAGTCCGCGGCCCGCACCCGCGAGCGGCTCGACGAGTACACGCTCGAGCTGCAACGCCACGGACTCGAGCAGGTCGAGCGCGAGGTGCGCTGGCTCGACGGGCTCATCACCACGGAGCGGGGCCGCACGGCCGCGGGCAGCTACGGCCGCCCCCGCACCACCCCCAGCACCTCAGGGACCTCCCCGAGCACCACCCCCAGTAACAAGTCCGCCGACGGCGCTCCGCGTCCCGGCACCGAGAACAAGGAGCGAGGATGACCTCCATCCGCGTCGCCATCGTTGGCGTCGGCAACTGCGCCGCGTCGCTGGTCCAGGGCGTTCATTTCTATGCAGACGCCGACCCGAACAGCACCGTGCCCGGTCTGATGCACGTGCAGTTCGGTGACTACCACGTGTCCGACTTGGAGTTCGTCGCCGCGTTCGACGTCGACGCCAAGAAGGTCGGCTTCGACCTCTCCGAGGCGATCAGCGCCTCCGAGAACAACACGATCAAGATCGCTGACGTCCCGCCGCTCGGTGTGACGGTCCAGCGCGGCCACACGCTCGACGGCATCGGCAAGTACTACGCCGAGACGATCGAGCTGTCGGACGCCGAGCCCGTCGACATCGTCGCGGCGCTGCGCGAGGCTCGCGTGGACGTCCTCGTCTGCTACCTGCCCGTGGGCTCGGAGCAGGCCGCGAAGTACTACGCGCAGGCTGCCATCGACGCCGGTGTCGCGTTCGTCAACGCGCTGCCCGTGTTCATCGCGTCCGACCCGGAGTGGGCCGCGAAGTTCGAGGCTGCCGGTGTGCCGATCGTCGGCGACGACATCAAGTCGCAGGTCGGCGCGACCATCACGCACCGTGTGCTCGCGAAGCTCTTCGAGGACCGCGGCGTGGCGCTGGACCGTACGTACCAGCTGAACGTCGGCGGCAACATGGACTTCAAGAACATGCTGGAGCGCGACCGCCTCGAGTCGAAGAAGGTCTCCAAGACGCAGGCCGTGACCTCGAACCTCGAGGGTGCGCTCGCCGGCAAGACCGACGACCGCAACGTCCACATCGGCCCGTCCGACTACGTCGCGTGGCTCGACGACCGCAAGTGGGCGTACGTCCGCCTCGAGGGCCGTGCGTTCGGTGAGGTCCCGCTGAACCTGGAGTACAAGCTCGAGGTCTGGGACTCCCCCAACTCGGCCGGCATCATCATCGACGCCGTGCGCGCCGCGAAGATCGCCAAGGACCGTGGCGTCGGTGGCCCGATCCTCTCCGCCTCGACGTACTTCATGAAGTCCCCGCCGGTCCAGATGGAGGACACGAAGGGCCGCGCCCAGCTCGAGGCCTTCATCGCCGGCGAGACCGAGCGCTGAGCTGACCCTCCCCGCGAGGTAGAACGTCCGTCCGCGAGAGAGAACGCCCGTACGCAACGGGCGTTCTCTCTCGCGTTCTGGGGTTCTACCTCGCGCACCTGGGTTCTACCTCGCGCACGAGGGTTCTCTCTCGCGGGAGGGTTCTCGTGCGCAGACCGGCGGCCGGGGGCCGAGCGACCGAACGTAGGGTGGACGTGTGGGTGTGATCTCCGAGCTCGGTGTGCTGCTGCGGCTGCGTGACTTCCGCAGGCTCTTCTCCGTGCGCCTGGTCAGCCAGGCCGGGGACGGCATGTTCCAGGTCGGGCTCGCGACGCTGTTCTTCTTCTCCCCCGAGTCGCAGGGCACGGCGTCGTCGATCGCGGTGGCGTTCGCGGTGCTGCTCGCTCCGTTCACGATCGTCGGGCCGTGGGCGGGGGTCTTCCTCGACCGGTGGCGGCGCCGACAGGTCCTGCTGTTCGGCAACCTCCTGCGCGTGGTGCTCACGGCGACGATCGCGGTCGTCATGCTCACCTCGGGTGTCGGGCCGTGGATCTACGTCCTGGCCCTGGCGAACCTGTCGGTCAACCGCTTCCTGCTCGCGGCGCTGTCCGCGTCGCTACCGCGCGTCGTCGACGGTCCGCTCCTGCTCACGGCGAACTCCCTCACCCCGACGCTCGGGGCCGCGGCGGCCGGCGTCGGTGGTGCGATCGGCTTCGTCCTCGGCCTCGCGCTGGAGCCCGGACGCACCAAGGACTCGCTCGCGCTGTTCTGCGCGGCCGTCGCGTTCGCCCTCGCCGCCCTGCTCGCCACGCGCCTGGGTGCGTCGCAGCTGGGACCGGACCGTCCGGCGTCGGGCGACGAGCTGCGGGGCGCGCTCGCCCGCACGGCCCAGGGCCTGGCCGACGGCGCGCGGTACCTCTGGGCGCGGCGCACCCCCGGGCAGGGACTCGCCGTGATGGCGGTGCACCGCTTCCTCTACGGGGCGACGTTCATCGCGAGCATCCTCATCTCCCGCAACCTGCTCTCGGACCCGGCGGACAGCCAGCAGGGGCTGGCGACGTTCGGCGTCGTGCTCGGGGCGTCCGCGGTGGGCTTCGGCGCGGCGGTGGTGCTCACCCCGACGTTGAGCCGGCGCACGGGCCCGCAGGCGTGGATCACGATCATGCTCACGCTGGCTGCGGCGAGCCAGGTCCTGCTCGCGGTGACGTTGACGTACGTGACGATGATGCTCGGCGCCGCGCTGCTGGGTCTCGCCGCGCAGGGCGCGAAGATCGCCGTCGACACGGTGGTCCAGCGAGACAGCGTCGACGAGTTCCGCGGGCGCGCCTTCTCGCTCTACGACGTGCTGTACAACGCCGCGTTCGTCGGCGCCGCGGCCCTGGCGGCACTGACGCTCCCTGACACCGGATACTCCCCCGTGGTGTTCGCGGGCATCGCGGTCGCCTATGCCGTCGCGGCCGTGGTCTTCGGCCGCTTCGGCGCACGCACCGCGGTCGAGGTCCCGACGGCGGCCCCGTCGCCGGTCCGCGGAACGTCCTGAGCCCTCTTGGCCACTCTCACCTGGCGTTTCACCCGACGAAACGCCCCACATCATGACAAAGACGTGCGGGTCGTCGTGGACATCGTCAACCCGCTGGACACCACGCCAGAGGACGGGTGAAAATTTCCACCCCAGCAGCACCCGCAGAACCTTCATGACCTCGTACGGCGTCGAGCACACGGCCCCGGAAGCACGATCCTGGACGGAAGTATGGTCTCGTCGCCGCCTGGCATCCCCGCCGATCCCCGGGACGCCGCACCCCGAGCTGTCCCGCCGGGCCCGCCCGCCACCCCTTCCCTGAGCCCCACCCCCTCCCTGCGCGCCACCGCTTCGCTCGCGCTGTCGCTCGTGCCCGACCTCAGCGCGGCGCACCCCGCCGCCGTCCTGCTCGTGGACCTCGAGGACGGGACGGTCGTCTACGCCAACGACCTCGCGACGCAGCTCGCCGGGCACGGCACCCTGCCGATGTCCCTGGACCACTGGTCCCGCGGTGCCGGCCTGGAGCTGCCCGACGGCACACCCCTCCACGAGTCGGAGTCCACGCTCACGGACCTCGCGGCGGGGATCCCCCAGCGCGGGGTGTCCCTCACGGCCCGACGCTCGTCGGACGCCACGGTCAGCCGCGAGCTGCTCTGGGCGGTCGGGATCCCGCTGTCGAACGCCCCCGGTGCCCTCGAGCGACAGTCGGTGCTCGTGCTGCTGCCCGTCACCGACGTCGAGGGCGTCCGCGACGCCCAGGTCGCCGCGGCGTCCGACCTGCAGCACCGGGCCGCGATGGCGAGCGAGCTGTCGATCACCATCTCCGACCCGCACGCACCCGACGACCCGCTCATCTGGGTGAACCCCGCTTTCACACGGGTCACCGGCTACGCCTCCGACGACGTGCTCGGCACCAACTGCCGGTTCCTGCAGGGCCCGGCGACCGACCGGGCGGCGGTCGACCGCATCCGCACCGCCCTCGCCGAGGGCCGCACCGTCGGCGAGACGCTCCTCAACTACCGCAATGACGGCACGACGTTCTGGAACCAGGTGGTCATCAGCCCGGTGCTCGACGAGACCGGGAACGTCACGCACCACGTCGGGGTGCAGGCGGACATCACCGAACGCATCGAGGTCGAGCTCGCCCAGGCTCAGGCCCTCGACGCGATCCGCGCCATGAACGACCGGCTCCTGCTGCTCTCCACCATCACCGCGCGCCTCGTCGAGCTCTTCGACACCGAGGCCGGCGTGGCCGAGCTGCCCGAGCTCGTGGCCCCGCACTTCGGTGACTGGTGCTTCGCGACGGTCGTCGACGAGCGGCGACAGATCCTCACGACCCGGGTGGTCTCGCGCCACGAGGGCCTGGAGGAGCAGACCCGCCTCCTCGAGGCCCGGCGCCGCTGGCTCGAGGAGTCTCCGATCCTCACGCGGGTGCTGCACTCGGGCGACGTGCCGCAAGCCTTCGGTGTGGACACCGCCAGCCTGCCGGGTCGCACCGACCCCGACGAGCTCGCCGCGCTGCACGCGCTCGGCCTCGGCAGCGCGATCGTCGTCCCGCTGCGCGGGCACGACCGCATCATCGGTGCGCTGACGATCGTCTCGCGCGACGTCGAGGGCTTCTCGGACGAGGACGTGCGCACCATCACGGACCTGGCGAGCCGGTCCGGTCTGGCCCTCGACAACGCGCGGCTCTACGCGCGCGAGCACTCGACCGCGGTGACCCTCCAGCGCAGCCTGCTCCCGCACCTGACCACGATCCCGGGCCTGGACTGCGCGGCGGTGTACCTCCCGGCGACGACGCGCGCCGAGATCGGGGGCGACTGGTACGACGTCCTGCACCTGCCCGACGGGAGCGTCGGGGTCGCGGTGGGGGACGTCGTCGGGCACGACATCGGCGCGGCCGCCGCGATGGGGCAGCTGCGGTCGGTGCTGCGGTCGCACGCGTGGACCGGCGAGCGGCCCCGCGAGGTGATCTCGCGCCTCGACCAGCTCGTGCGCGGGCTGGGGATGGCCGACATCGCGACGTGCGCCTACGCGCAGCTCACCCCCACCCCCTGCGGCGGCATGGACGTGCGCTACGCGCGCGCCGGGCATCCGCCGCCCCTGATCGTCTCGGCGACGGGCGAGGTGCGGATGCTCGACGGGTCCCTCACGACGCCCGTGGGTGTGGTCGAGGTGCACGACGACGTCCCCGAGGGCATCGCCCGTCTCGAGGTCGGCGACTCGCTGCTCCTCTACACCGACGGCCTCGTCGAGCGCCGCACCCGCCCCCTGCGCGAGGGTCTCGCCGAGCTGGCCGACGTCGTGTCCCGGCTGGTCGGCGGAGACGGTGGCCCGGAGGGCGGGCCGGACGCGGACACGATGTGCGACGAGCTGGTGCGCGCGCTCGTCAGCTCACCGCACGAGGACGACGTCTGCGTCCTGGTGATCCGCAACGTCGGTGGCCCGCCGGCCCGCTGACCACGTGAGGTAGCCGCCGTCGAGGTTGCGCACGTCGTACCCGAGCTGGCTGAGCAGTCGTGCGGCGGTGTGCCCGCGCTGCCCCACCTGGCAGTGCACGACGACGGGGCCCCGGCCCGGTCCGTGGGCCCCGGTGAGCTCGTGGTGGCGCTCGCGCAGGTCGTCGAGGGGGATGTTCACGGCGCCGGGGATCGTGCCGGCGGCGTGCTCGGCCGGGCTGCGGACGTCGACGAGCCGGGCACCGTCCTCGAGGAGCGCGGCGAGCTCGTGCCACTGGACGGTGCGGGTCTCGCCGGTGCGCAGGTTGTCCGCGACGTAGCCGAGCATGTTCACGGGGTCCTTCGCGGACCCCACCTGCGGGGCGTAGGCCAGCTCGAGGTCGGCGAGGCCGGAGGCGGTGATCCCCCCGGCGATCGCCGTCGCGAGCACGTCGATGCGCTTGTCCACACCGTCGCGCCCCACACCCTGCGCGCCGAGCACGGCGTCGGTCTCCGGGTCCACGAGCAGCTTGAGCGCCATCTGCTGCGCCCCCGGGTAGTACCCGGCGTGCTGCGCCGGGTGCGTGTGGATCGCCCGGTAGGGCCGCCCCGCGGCGCGCAGCCGCTTCTCGTTCCACCCGGTGACGGCGGCGGTCAGCCCGAAGACCTGCACGACGGCGGTGCTCTGGGCCGCGCGCATCCCGGTGCGTCGGCCCGTGATGACGTCCGCGACGTGCCGGCCGTGCCGGTTCGCGAGGTTGGCCAGCGGGACGAGGGTGGGTGCGTCGTCGGCCAGGGCGTCCTGCTTGGTCGCGGCGTCCCCGACGGCGAACACGTGCGGCACGCTCGTGCGCAGGTCCGCGTCGACGAGGATGCCGCCCCGGGGCCCGGTGCGGGCCCCGGCCGCCTCGGCCAGCGTGGTGTCCGGGCGGACCCCGATCGCGGCGACGACGACGTCCGCGGGCAGGTGCTCCCCGTCGTCGAGCACGACCTCGCGGGCGGTGATCTCGCGGACCGTCGCGCCGGTGCGCACGGTGACGCCGTGCTCGGCGAGCTCTGCGGCGACGAGCACGGCCAGCTCCGGGTCCAGGGGCGCGAGGACCTGGTCCGCGAGCTCGACGACGGTCACCGCGATCCCCCGGCGGGCCAGGTTCTCCGCGAGCTCGAGCCCGACGAACCCACCGCCCACGACGACCGTCGAGCGGGCGGTGCCGGTGGCCGCGACGAGGCGGTCGACGTCGGCCACGTCACGCAGGACGAGCGCCCGCCCCGCACCGGGGACGTCGGGGACGACCGGGCGGGCGCCGGGGCTCAGCACGAGCTCGTCGTACGACTCCTCGTACGACGTCCCCGTCGGGAGGTCCTCGACCGTGACGGTACGGGCCTCGGCGTCCACCGCCGTCACGCGGCTGCGGACACGGACGTCGAGCCGGAACCGGGCGGCGAGCGCCGCAGGGGTCTGCAGGAGCAGGGCGTCGCGGTCCTCGATGACTCCCCCGGCGTAGTAGGGCAGCCCGCAGTTGGCGTACGACACGTGCTCGCCCTGCTCGAGGACGACGACGTGGGCCTGCTCGTCGAGGCGGCGCAGCCGGGTGGCGGTGGACATGCCGGCGGCTACTCCGCCGACGATGACGATCTTCATGGGTGACCTCCTGTCGACGACCATACCCCGGGGGGTATCAGAACGCCACGTGGAAAAGAACTCGTACACGCCACGGGAATAGCGCAGGATGTCAGGAGGTTTGAGGAATGCGGTCCGCCGTGCCCCTCACCGAGGGCGTCCCCGCGGCCCCCAGCACACGCACACGCACACGCACACGCACCCACGCCAGGAGAACCATGGCCACCCCTGACTCCGCACCACCCGTAGCCACCACGGCCGCGCCCGCTGCCGCACCCCCGGCAGCGCTCGCACGTCAGGACGTGCTCGTCATCGCCCTGCTCCTCGGGTCGGCATTCGTCGTCATCCTCAACGAGACGACGATGAGCGTGGCGCTCGCGCCCCTCATGACCGACCTCGGTATCACGGCCAGCACCGGCCAGTGGCTGACGACGGCGTTCATGCTGACGATGTCGGTCGTCATCCCGGCGACCGGGTTCCTGCTGCAGAGGCTCGGCACGCGTGGCGCCTTCCTTCTGGCGATGTCCCTGTTCAGCGCTGGCACGCTGCTCGCCGCGCTGTCGCCCTCGTTCGCGTGGCTGCTCACCGGGCGGATCGTTCAGGCGTCAGGCACGGCGATCATGATGCCGCTGCTCATGACGACCATCATGACGATCGTCCCGCCGAGCTCCCGCGGGCGGATCATGGGCAACATCGCGTTCGTCATGGCCGCGGCGCCCGCGCTCGGCCCGGCGCTGTCCGGCGTCGTCCTCAACTCCCTGAGCTGGCGCTGGGTGTTCGGCCTGGTGCTGCCGATCGCGCTGATCGCCCTCGCCGTCGGCGCCTTCTACGTGCGGGACACCGCGCCGCGGACCAAGGCGCCCCTGGACGTGCTCTCGTTGCTGCTCGCGGCGTTCGCGTTCGGCGGGCTCGTCTACGGGTTGTCCAGCATCGGCGAGGCGGCGCACGCGGCTCCGCTGGTGCCCGTGTGGGTCCCGATCGTGCTCGGCTTCGCGTTCCTCGGGCTCTTCGTGTGGCGCCAGCTCGCGCTCCAGCGCTCCACGGGCCCGGTCGGGCCGCTGCTCGACCTGCGGGTCTTCACCGCCGGGAGCTTCGCGATCGCGCTGACCATCATGGCCGTGAGCATGGTCGCCATGTTCGGCTCCCTCATCCTCCTGCCGCTCTACCTGCAGGACTCCCTCGGGCTGGAGCCGCTCGCCACCGGGCTCATCGTCCTGCCGGGCGGTCTCGCGATGGGCCTGCTCGGCCCGACCGTCGGGCGGGCGTTCGACCGCGTCGGCGCGCGACCCCTCGTGCTGCCCGGCCTCGTCGCGGTGACCGTCGCGATGGGTGCGCTCACGACGATCAGCACGACGACGTCACCGTGGTTCGTCCTCGGCGCGCACGTCGTGCTGAGCCTCGGCCTCGCGCTCGTGTTCACCCCGCTGTTCACGACGGCGCTCGGTGCGCTGCGCCCCGCGCTCTACTCCCACGGGTCGGCGGCCATCGGCACCGTGCAGCAGCTCGCCGGCGCCGCGGGCATCGCGATGTTCGTCGCGGTGATGACGTCCCGCTCGGTCGCGCTCGGCGAAGAGGGCGTGGCCGCGCCGGTCGCGCTCGCCGACGGTGTGGCCGCGGCGTTCGTCTGGGGCACCGCCGTCATGCTGGTCGCCGTCGGGCTGTCGTTCCTGCTGCGCCGCGGTGCGGCCGCACCCGCGGACGCCGAGCCGGCGGACGCCCCGGTGGGCGCAGCCCACTAGCTTCCCGGTGGGCGCAGCCCACGAGGTCCCGCGCCGCGAGGGTCGGGCTCAGCCCTGGTCTGCCCACCAGGACACGAGCTCGGCCCTCGCCGCGTCCTCGCCGAGGGGCCCGCGCTCCATCCGCAGCTCGAGCAGGTGCTTGTACGCCCGCCCGACGTCGCGGCCCGGCCCGATCCCGAGCGTCGCCATGATCTGCTGCCCGTCGAGGTCAGGACGGATCGCCGCGAGCTCCTCCTGCTCGCGCAGCGCGGCGATGCGCTGCTCAAGGTCGTCGTACGAGGCCGACAGCCGCTGCGCCTTGCGACGGTTGCGGGTCGTGGAGTCGGCCCGGGTGAGCCGGTGCAGCCGCTCGAGCAGCGGGCCGGCGTCGGTCACGTACCGGCGCACCGCCGAGTCCGTCCACGCGCCGTCGCCGTAGCCGTGGAACCGCAGGTGCAGCTCGACGAGCCGCGAGACCTGCTTGATCGTGTCCTTGTCGAAGCGCAGTGCCTTGAGCCGCTTCGCCGTCATCTTCGCGCCGACGACCTCGTGGTGGTGGAAGCTCACGCCGCCACCGGGCTCGAAGCGGCGCGTCGGGGGCTTGCCGATGTCGTGCAGCAACGCCGAGAGCCGCAGCACGAGGTCGGGGGCCGGGACCGCGCCGTCGGGCCCGGTCTCCAGCGCGATCGCCTGGTCCAGCACCGTCAGCGAGTGCTCGTAGACGTCCTTGTGCCGGTGGTGCTCGTCGATCTCGAGGCGCAGCGCGGGCAGCTCGGGGAGCACGTGGTCCGCCAGACCCGTGTCCACGAGGACCTCGAGCCCCGCGCGCGGGGACGCCGACAGGAGCAGCTTGACGAGCTCGTCACGCACCCGCTCCGCCGAGACGATCTCGATGCGCGCCGCCATCGCCACCAGCGCAGCGAGCGTGCCGCCGTCGACCGCGAAGCCCAGCTGGGCCGCGAAGCGCGCGGCCCGCATCATCCGCAGCGGGTCGTCGTCGAAGGAGCGCTCGGGCGCGATCGGGGTGCGCAGCACCTGGCGCGCGAGGTCCGACAACCCGTCGAACGGGTCGACGAACGTCATCTCCGGCACCCGCACCGCCATCGCGTTCACCGTGAAGTCACGGCGCGACAGGTCGCCCTCGAGCGTGTCCCCGAACGCGACGACCGGCTTGCGGGACGTCGGGTCGTACTCGTCGCTGCGGTACGTCGTCACCTCGACGACGACGTCGTCCGCGGTGGGGTCGACACCTCGCTTCCCGGCGAAGCGCTTCGCGCCGATCGTGCCGAACTCCTTGCCGATGTCCCAGTGCGCGTCACCCCACGCCGCGAGGATCGTCTGCGTCTCGTCGGGCGAGGCCGACGTCGCGAAGTCGAGGTCCGTGCTCGCCCGCCCGAGGAACGCGTCGCGGACCGGTCCGCCCACCAGCGCGAGCTCGTGACCCGCCGCCCGGAACAGCTCTCCCAGCTCGAGGGCGGAGGGAGCGAGCTCGGTGAGGACCCCGAGCGCACGGCGCTGGAGGTCCAGCTCGGCGCGGGTCGGGGGCTCGGCGCGAGACGCGGGATCAGGGAAGGTCGGCACGACATCCAAGCGTGCCAGACCCGACGCCCATCCCGAACTCGGTAAAGTTGGTTCATGTCCACCCCAGCGCACTCCGCGGATCGCCGGGGAGTCCCCGCGCCTCCGGGCGGGCACGCGCTGCGCATCGACCCCGACGCACCCCGACCGCTCGTGCCGCATGCACAGGCACCGTTGCCCGTCGTCGAGGAGGTCTCCGCGGGCGGAGTGGTCGTCGAGATCCTCGGCGGGACGGCGCACGCCGCCGTCATCGCCCGGCGCAACCGGGGTGGCCGCCTGGAGTGGTGCCTGCCCAAGGGCCACCTCGAGGGCACTGAGACGCCAGAGGAGGCCGCGGTCCGCGAGATCGCCGAGGAGACCGGCATCTCCGGCACCGTCCAGACGCCGCTCGGGATCATCGACTACTGGTTCACCGGCGACGACCGCCGCGTCCACAAGGTGGTGCACCACTTCCTCCTGCGGGCCACCGGGGGCTTCCTCACCGTCGAGGGCGACCCGGACGGTGAGGCCGAGGACGTGGCCTGGATCGCGATGGACGACCTGCCCGCGCGGCTGTCCTACCCCAACGAACGACGCCTTGCCGCAGCGGCCGACGACGTCCTGCACGGTCGGCGCCGGACGTCCCGCTTCCGCGGTACGGTGACTCGCACAGTCGTCACCACCCGACCGGCACCACCCTCGCCACGGAGCTCGACCGACCACCCATGACGCTCTCGCACCACGACGGCGCGCACCGCTCCGGCGCCGCCCGCGCCGTCCTGCACGCGCGGTCCCTGCTCGTCGCGACGTTCGCGGCCGCCCTCGTGCTGCTCGGTGCGCTCCCCGCGCCGGGCCTGCCCACCGACGTCACCACCGACGCGGAAGACGCCACCGACGTGACGGTCGAGCTCACCAGCCAGACGCCGGACGTGCTCAGCAGCCCGGACGACACGCTCAGCGTCACGGTCACCGTGCGCAACCCGACGGACCAGCCGCTCGCCGCGCCGTCGGCCACCCTCGGGGTCAACCCCTGGACGCTCGACACCCGCTCCCAGCTGAGCCGCTGGGTCGAGTCGGGCACCGTGTTCGCCGCCGCCACGCCCGTCTCGGGATCGACCACCGACCTCGACCCGCTCGGGCCCGGCGAGGCGACGACGGTCACCTTCACCGCCGCACCGGCAGAGCTCGGGCTGAGCGGCTTCTCCGCGTGGGGCCCGCGCGCACTGTCCGTCACGCTGTCCGACGGCGGCGCCCGGGTCGCCGTCCTGCGCTCGTTCCTCCTGTGGGCACCGCAGGACACCACCTCACCCGTGCGGCTCAGCGTCCTCGCGCCGTTCGTCGGGCCGCCCGTCGACCCGCTCGACCTGGAGGCGACCGACGACCTCGTCGCCGCCCAGGTCGGCCCCGACGACCGGCTCGGCAGGCTGCTCACGGCGACGGCAGACGTCCCCGAGGTCTCGTGGGTGGTCGACCCGACGGTGCTCGCGCTCGCACAGGACTCGGGCGACCCCACCGCCCGCACCTGGGCGACGGACCTCCTGGAGGCGGCCGAGGGGCGCGACACGTTCGCCCTCGACCCGTACGACCCGGACCTCGCCGCGTTCGCCCACGCGGAGGCCTCGCCCCGGACCGGCGTCGCCCTGCCCGGTGGCGTGGACCCGACCGAGGGCTGGCGCACGGACCTGTGGTGGCCGGCCGACGACGTCCCCGACCAGGTCACCATCCAGCTCGCTGCCGAGGAGGGCAAGGAGTTCGTCGTGGTGCGCGGCGACGCGCTCGTCCCCGCCGCCACCCTCACCTACACCCCGACAGGTCTCGCCCAGGTCGCCGCCGACACCGACCCGACGACGGCGCTCGTCGCCGAACCCGTGCTGACCGGGCTGCTCAGCGGCACCGGCCTGCCGAGCAGGACCGGCGGGTCGAACGGTGCCGGCGGGCCGGACGGGGCCGGCGGTGAGCCCACCACGGCGAGCACGACGCAGCGGTTGCTCGCCGAGACGGCGACGATCGCCCGGGAACGACCGGCTGACCTGCGGCACCTCCTGGCGGCGCTACCGCGTTCCGGCGACGTCGACACCGAGAGGCTCGGGGCCCACCTCGCCGCGTTGCGGGACGCGCCCTGGGTCGACCTGACCGGCGTCGGCGAGCTCCTGGACTCCCCGATCCCTGACGTCGTGCGCTCCTCCCTGCCGGCAGTGGAGGTCGCCGACGGCGAGATCTCCCGGACCGACCTGCGGTCGCTGCGGCGCAGCCGTGCCGAACTCGTCGACTTCGCGTCGATCACGGCGGACCCGGCAGCGCAGGTCCGTCCGTTCGAGCCCGCGTTCGTCGCCCCGGCCGGCATCGGGTACCGGCAGGTCACGACCGTCCGGGACACCGTGATCCAGCAGGTCGACGCGGCCGTGGCCCGCCAGATCGACAGCATCGAGGTCGCCCCCGGCTCCGACATCAACCTCATCAGCGCGACGGGCCAGCTCCCGGTCCGGGTCCGCAACGCGCTCGACCAGGACGTCACCGTGCGCGTCGCGCTGCTCCCCGACGACCCGCGCCTGAGCATCCTGCAGCAGCCGCAGACCACCGTGCCCGCCGGCGGCGAGGCACAGGTCGACGTCCCGGTGCGCGCGATCGGCAGCGGGAACGTCACCGTCGACGTCGAGGTGCTCAGTCTCGACGGGACGGTCGTCGCGCAGCCCGCGGAGTTCGTCGTGCGCGTACGGGCCGACTGGGAGTCCGTCGGCACCGCGATCGTCGCCGTGCTGCTCACCGTCGGGCTCGTGGCCGGCGTCTGGCGCACGATCCGACGGGGACGCTCGCCCCGCCGGGCGGCGGGGGCGACCGTCGACCAACCCGCCCCCGCCCCTGCCACCACCACCGAGGAGGAGGCACCGTGAAGCACGCCCGCCGGCCCGGTGCGCCGCGCCCGCAGAGCGGTCCCGGGCGGCCTCCCCTACCCGTCGACGCGGCCGCGGACGCCGTCGTCGACCCCACCGGGGACGACGCGCCCGCCGCACCCGACGCTGCTGGCGGCCCGACCGACAGGGCGGACGGCGGGACGGACGACGGCCCGGTGACGACGGTCGCCGGCACCGCGAAGACCAGCACCCTCGGCCGAGCCTCCGCCCTCATGGCATCCGGCACCGCGGTCTCGCGGGCCCTGGGGCTCGTGCGCAACGTCCTGCTCGTCGCCGCGATCGGGATCACCGGCGTCGTCGCCGACGCGTTCGACGTCGCGAACAAGATCCCCAACATCCTCTTCGCGATCCTCGCGGGCGGTGTGCTCAACGCGGTGCTCGTCCCGCAGATCGTGCGTGCGTACCGGTCGCGCAACCCGCAGGAGCGGCTCGACAAGCTGCTCACGCTCGCGGGCGTGCTGCTGCTCACCATCTCTCTCGCGCTCACGCTCGGGGCGAGCGTCGTCATCGGGTTCTACACCTCCGACCGGTGGACCGACGCGCAGACGGCCCTCGCCGTCACCTTCGCGTTCTGGTGCATCCCCCAGCTCTTCTTCTACGGGCTCTACACGTTGCTGGGGCAGGTGCTCAACGCGCGCGGGCAGTTCGGGCCGTTCATGTGGGCGCCGGTCGTCAACAACCTCGTCTCGATCGCCGGGTTCGGCGCGTTCATCGCCGTCTACGGCCCCGCGGCCGCCGGGAACGTCGACGACCTCACGGCCTGGGACGGCCCGAAGATCGCGCTCCTCGCCGGTACCGCGACCCTCGGCGTCGCCGCGCAGGCCCTCGTGCTGCTCATCCCGCTGTACCGCAGCGGGTTCCGGTGGCACCTGCGGCTCGGTCTGCGCGGCATCGGCCTGCGCTCCGCCGGCCAGGTCGCGCTCTGGACGTTCGCCGCCGTCATCCTCGAGCAGGTCGGCGTCCTGTTCGTCACCCGGTTCGCGAGCGCGGCACCCGACGCGGCGCTCGAGGACACCTTCGGCGACTACGCGCAGGACCCGGGAGCGAGCGGGATCGTCGACGGCCTGCTCACCGGCGCGCCCGACTCGTTCGCGGTGGCCGGCAACGCCGCCTACACGCAGTCGCTCATGATCTACCTGCTCCCCCACTCGCTCGTGACCGTCTCGATCGCGACCGCGCTGTTCACCGGGATGAGCGCGGCCGCCCACGCGGGCGACCTCAGCCGGGTCCGCGCCGCTCTGTCGCACGGCGTCCGGACGGTCGGGGTCTTCACGGTCTTCGCCACCGCCGTCTTCGTCGTGCTCGCCCTGCCGATCACCAAGCTGCTCGTCCCGTCGGTCGGGGCCTCCGAGGGCGTGGCGGTCAGCCAGGTGCTCGTCGCGATGGCCTTCGGGCTCGTCCCCCTCGGCGGCATGGTGCTCATGAAGTGGGTGTACTACGCCTTCGAGGACGGCCGGACCGTCTTCTGGATCCAGGTGCCCGCGACGATCGTTCTCATCGGCGTCTCGTGGCTCTCCACCCAGGTGCTCGCGCCGCAGTGGTGGGTCGTGGGCATCGCCGCCGCGATGAGCCTGTCCAACCTCGTCGCGGTGCTCCTGCGCACCGTCGGGCTGCGCTCGACGCTGCAAGGGCTGGACGCGTTCCGCATCGTGCGCATGCACGTCAAGGCGACGATCGCCGCGGCCCTGAGCGCCGGCGTCGGCTGGGCGGTCCTCCAGCTCTTCGGCGACCTCTACGGCTTGTCGTGGCTGCGCGCCGGTGTCGTCGTCACGGTCTGCGGCATCGCGATGACGGGCGTCTACCTGATCGCGCTGCGCGCCATGCGCGTGCGCGAGCTCGACGACCTCGCCGCACCGATCCTTCGCAAGGTCCGACGGCGCGGGTAGGGGACGACCCGGACGTTCCGGGCCCGCGTACCATGTGGGGGTGACGACGACCACGAGTGCGAACGAGGAGGTCAGGTGAACGACGTAGGTCCCGGAGCACTGCTCGTAGCCCGCTACCGCTTGGCCGAGCAGCTCACGTCGGACCTCGCGGGCATGACCGCGTGGTCGGCGCACGACCAGATCCTCGACCGACCCGTCCGGATCACCCTCCTGTCCGGTCCGTACGTCGCCGACGCTCTCGATTCCGCCCGGCGGGCAGCGCTCGTCACGGATCCACGCCTCACCCGAGTCCTCGACGTCGGGTCCGAGAACGGGCTCGCCTATGTCGTGACCGAGCCGTTCACCGGGCTGACGCTCAGCGACATCGTCGCGAGCGGCATCGTCGACCCGCAGCAGGCCAGGGCGGTCATCGGTGAGGCCGCCGCCGCGCTCGAGGTCGCCCGTCGCCGAGGCGTGCACCACCTCGCGCTGCGCCCCGACGCCGTCCGCGTGGACGGCAGTCGCGTCGTCGTCACCGGCCTGGGGACGGACGCCGGTGTCTCCGGCCAGGACCAGCAGGACCCGCAGACGACGTCGCGCACCGACGCCGTGGCGCTCGTCGCACTCCTCTACTACACGATGACCGCCCGCTGGGCGGGCCCGAGCCTCGACGTGCCGTGGATCAGCGAGGACGCGATCCATCCGCTGCCGGCGCAGCGGGACGAGCAGGGCGTGATGCCGCTCGCCGCACTCGTCCGCGACGTTCCGCAGGACCTGTCGACGCTGTGCGAGCAGACCTTTGCGAATGCCGGGCCGCAGAGCCCGGGCGACGTCGTCGCGGCCCTCGAACCGTGGGGCGAAGTGTCCGTGGTCGCGGCGCTGCCGGCGTTCGTGCAGGCCCAGAACCCGACCGACCCGGTGAACCGTCAGTCCGTGCTCACCATGCTCGGCACCGGGGCGGCCGCCCCGCCTGGTACCCCTCCCCCCGCACCGCCCGTGCGGCGCCCCTCGACCGGCCGGATCCAGCGCGCGCCCGAGGCGTTCCCCGGCGGCGCGGGCGCGGTGCCGCCGCCACCGCCCGAGGCGACGGCGGCCTATCCCGCAGCTGCGTACCCGCCCCCCGACGCCACGCAGGGGATGCCGCAGGGCGCACCGCCCCCCGGGCCGCCCGAGGCGCCGGCAGGCGGACCTCGCAAGCCGGGGAAGTTCAACCCCACCGCCCTCGTGCTGCTGCTCGTCCTCGTGGGCGTCGTCATCGGCGTCGTCTGGGCGATCGGCAACGTCGTGCGGGGATTCGAACCGCCGCTGCAGGCGGGCGAGCGACCGGTGATCACCGCCACGGAGGAGGCCGAGGAGCCCGACGGCGAGACTGCCGAGCCGGCTCCGACGGCGGAGCCCACACAGGACGTCCGTCCGCAGATCGCCGGCGGACGCGCGCTCGACCCCGAAGGCGACGCCGCCTCGGAGTCCAACGACGGTGAGCACCCAGAGGCCGTCGAGCTCGCGTTCGACGGGCAGCCCGAGACCTTCTGGTACACACGTACCTACAACTCGGCACAGTTCGGTGGGCTCAAGTCCGCGGTCGGCTACGCGATCATCCTCGAGGAGGCGGCCCCCGTGTCCTCGATCGTGCTCGACACCAACAGCGAAGGCGGCCAGGTCGAGGTGCGCGCCACGACCGAGGACGCACCGACCGAGGGCGAGGTGCTCGCCTCCGGCGCGTTCTCGAGCACGACGGAGCTCATCTTCGACGAACCGGTCGAGGGCGAGAGCTTTGTGCTGTGGATCACCGAGCTGCCCCAGACCTCCGACGGCAGGAACCGCCTCGAGCTCAACGAGATCGAGATCTCCTGAGGCCGCGACGCTCCCGAACACCCTGAGCAGGGACGCCCGGCGCGCCGGAGCGTGCCTGCGGAACAGAAGCGTGCGCGTGGGTGTTGACGCCCACGCACCGACCATCATCAAGGAGTACCTGTGAGCGACCAGAACATGACCCGCCCGACCACCGAGGCACTGGCCGACGGCCCGATCGAGAACGTGGTGATCGTGGGGTCGGGTCCTGCGGGGTGGACGGCTGCGGTGTATGCGGCGCGGGCGGGGTTGGCTCCGGTGGTGGTGGCGGGGTCGGTGACGGCTGGTGGTGCGTTGATGAACACCACGGA
>NZ_JAOXSR010000016.1 GCF_026163685.1 Oerskovia flava | reverse complement strand
GCCGACGCCGACGCACGCCTCACCCGCGCCCGCACCCAGACCCCGGGCCTCATCGTCCCCTAGCACCCCGCCGAACAGGCGGTTTCCCGGCACCCACACGACATCGTGCCGAGAAACCGCCTGTTCGCCGTTGCGAGGGGTTGCTCAGGGCTGGCGGGCGACGTCGAGAGCCCAGGCCACGAGCGGGACCTGCAGCGGGAGCCGAGCCCACGCGACGGCCGGTCGCCGGGCCCAGGCGCGAGCGCCGGGACGCGCGTCGAGGGCCATCTTCACGTTGCCGGGGAAGACGCCGACGAGGAGCGCGGCGCTCGCGACACCCCCGGCGCGGCGTGTTCCCGGGCTCACGAGGGCTGCCGCGCACGCGAGCTCGGCGACTCCGCTCGCGACGACCCAGGTCCCGGGTGACCCCAGCACGTCGGGGATGAGCGGCTCGAACACCCGCGGCCGCACGAGGTGCAGCACGCCGGAGCTGCCGAGCAGCGACGCGAGCAAGAGCGGTGAAGCGGCACGCCAGGAGACCATCCGCCGAGGCTACCGCCACTCACCCTCCGTGCCTTCGCGGAGGAGTCGTCGGAGCGTCGAACGCCACTGGAGACGACGAAGCCCGGCGCCCGCGTGTGCGGGTGCCGGGCTCGTCGTCGACTGCTCAGGGCACCGTGGCCGGCCTGTGACGGTGTGTCAGTGGGCGTGCTGTCCGCGGGAGAACTCGAAGACCCATCCGATGAGGGAGACGACTCCGAGTGCGACGCCGATGTAGACGATCCACCACCCGGCAGCGAGGCCGAGGAAGACGACGGCTGCAGAGCCACCGATCGCCAAGGGCCACCAGCTCCACGGCGCGTACACACCCTGGTCACCGGCGCCCTGCTCGATGAGGCCGTCCGGGTCGTCCTCCGGACGGGCGTCGATCCGCTTCGCCGTCAGGGCGAGGTAGCCACCGATCATGGCGACCAGCGCGGCGGTGAGGAGGATGGAGACGGACCCGACGGGCTCCCACCCGCTCCAGAAGCCGTAGACGAGGCCGGCGGCAACGAAGAACGGCGTGCCGTAGAGGAAGAGCTTGTACTCGATCTTCACTTGTCGCCCTCGCTCTCGCGCTCCGCGTCGGGGCGCGGCTCTTCGATGATCGTCGTCGTGGTGGAGGCGCTGCCCTCCGCGGTGCCTGCTGCCCGGTCGACGGCCACCTCGGTCTCACCGCGCCGGTCGGCCTCGCCGTAGATGCGGTCGAGGACGTTCGGGTTCGGCTCCGGGTGGTCCATCGCCGCGACCTCGGGGTGGTGCAGGTCGAACGCTGGGCCCTCGGAACGGATCCGCGGCAGCGACGTGAAGTTGTGCCGCGGCGGCGGGCAGGACGTCGCCCACTCGAGCGAGCGGCCGTAGCCCCACGGGTCGTCGACCGTGACCTTCGGCGCGTTGCGCCAGGTGGTGTAGACGTTCCAGAGGAACGGCAGGGTCGACGCGGCGAGGATGAATGCACCGACCGTCGAGACCTGGTTCTGCCAGGTGAAGCCGTCGCTCTCCATGTAGTCCGCGTAGCGGCGCGCCATGCCGTCGACACCCAGCCAGTGCTGGATGAGGAACGTCGTGTGGAAGCCGATGAACAACAGCCAGAAGTGCCACTTGCCGAGCCGCTCGTTGAGCATCCGTCCGGTGAACTTGGGCCACCAGAAGTAGAAGCCGGCGAACATCGCGAACACCACGGTGCCGAAGACCACGTAGTGGAAGTGGGCGACCACGAAGTAGGAGTCCGAGAGCGCGAAGTCCAGCGCGGGGCTCGACAGGATGACACCGGTCAGGCCACCGAAGAGGAACGTGATGAGGAAGCCGATGGACCAGAGCATCGGAGTCTCGAAGGTGAGTTTCCCTCGCCACATCGTGCCGATCCAGTTGAAGAACTTCACGCCCGTCGGTACCGCGATGAGCATCGTCATGAACGCGAAGAACGGGAGCAGGACCGCGCCGGTGACGTACATGTGGTGGGCCCACACGGTGATCGACAGGGCGGCGATCGCGATCGTCGCGTAGACGAGGCCCTTGTACCCGAAGATCGGCTTGCGGCTGAAGACGGGGAAGATCTCGGAGACGATGCCGAAGAACGGCAGCGCGATGATGTAGACCTCGGGGTGCCCGAAGAACCAGAACAGGTGCTGCCAGAGGATGGCACCGCCGTTCTCCGGGTTGAAGATCTGGGCGCCGAGTCGTCGGTCGGCGCCGAGCGCGAAGAGCGCGGAGGCCAGCGGCGGGAACGCCATGAGCACGAGCAGGCTCGTCACGAGGGTGTTCCACGTGAAGATCGGCATCCGGAACATGGTCATGCCCGGGGCGCGCATCGTGATGATCGTGGTGATGAAGTTGACCGCGCCGAGGATCGTGCCGAACCCGGCGAGCGCGAGCCCGAACACCCAGAGATCTCCACCGAGCCCTGGACTGAAGGTCGTGCTCGACAGCGGTGCGTAGGCGAACCAGCCGAACGACGCGGCGCCCTGCGGCGTGAAGAAGCCTGCGGAGGCGATGAGCCCGCCGAACAGGTACAGCCAGTAGGCGAACATGTTCAGTCGCGGGAACGCGACGTCGGGTGCCCCGATCTGCAGCGGCATGATGACGTTGGCGAAGCCGGCGAACAGCGGCGTCGCGAACAGCAGCAGCATGATCGTGCCGTGCATCGTGAAGAGCTGGTTGTACTGCTCCTTGCTCTGCACGATCTGCAGGCCGGGCTCGAAGAGCTCGGCGCGGATCACGAGGGCCATGAGGCCGCCGATGCAGAAGAAGATGAACGACGTGATCAGGTACATGTACCCGATCGTCTTGTGGTCGGTCGACGTGACCCACTTGATGACGGTCCGCCCGAACCTCTGACGCTGGGGGGCGAGACCGGGGACGGTCTCGGTCTGGGCGCCCATCAGTTCTCGTCCTCCGTGGTCGTGGTCGTGCCTGAGTTCGGGCTCTGGAGCCGGTTGAGGTCCAGCCCGAGCTCACCGGTCTGCCCCTTGGCCCGCAGCTCGTCCATCTGCGCGTCGTACTCCTCCTGGGAGACGACCGCGACGTTGAAGAGCATGCCCGAGTGGTGCTCGCCGCAGAGCTCGGCGCACTTGCCGGCGTACACGCCCTCGCGGGTGGGCGTCACCTGGAAGTAGTTCGTGCGGTGCGGGATCATGTCCTGCTTGTACAGGAACGCCGGGATCCAGAACGAGTGGATGACGTCGCGCGAGTCGAGCTGGAAGCGCACCGTCTGGTCGACCGGGAGGTACAGCGTCGGCAGCGACGTGGCCGTACCGGGCTGCCCGTCGATCGTGTCCGCCTCGCCCAGGGCGCCGGGGTCGTTGATCTGCTGCCCCGTCTCGTAGACGTCGTCGTCCAGGTAGTTGAAGTCCCAGCTCCACTGCTTGCCGACGACCTGGATGTTGAGGTCGGGCTCCGCAGTGGTGTCCTGGATCGCTTCCATGTCACGTGCGGTGTAGTAGAACAGCACGAGCACCATGATGATCGGCACCGCGGTGTACATGATCTCGAGCGGCAGGTGGTAGCGCGTCTGCACGGGCAGGACGTGGTCGTCCTTGCGCTTGCGGTAGGCGGCCACGCACCACAGGATCAGGCCCCACGTGATGATGCCGACGATGAGGGCAGCGATCCACGAGCCGTTCCACAACGACGTGATGCGCGCGGTCTGGTTGGTCACCTCCCCGTCGGTGTAACCGGGCAGGAACCCGCGCTGGACGGTTTCGGTGGCACAGCCGGAGGCCAGCACTGCGACGGCGCCGGCAAGTGCCGTCGCCCGCAGGATGGTTCGCCGTGTGCGGCTAGGGGGTTGCGAGTGCAAGGGGGGCCTTTCACGTCACGTCCTGACCCAGGTACCCGCTCTTCTCCACGGGTCCCGCGCAGAACCTTCGTCCTCGACACACGAAGCCTAGCGCGGGATTCGCCCCGGCGATGCCGCAGGCACGCCCTTCGGGCACGGATCCGCGCGCCTCGACCGGGGGCGGCCCACCTCTTCGGCACAACCCGATCGCGTCTGTCATCTCCCTCCTGCTCGGCAGACCGTCCGTGGCCCCGAGGACGGCCGACCGATACGGTGCTACCCAGGGACATCGCGTCTGCTGCACCCGCACGCGCACAACAAAAGCGCGTCACCGCGCGGGGATCAGGCTGCGCCGCTCCGGCCCCGGAACCCGCCGCGGTGCACCGGTTGCACGACGGACCCCGGCTCAGGAGGACATGTGACGGACACCACCGCCCCGATGCGGACATATCTCGACAACGGTGGACGTGCGAGGCTGCACCCGCTCGCGCGACAGGCGTTCGAGCAGGCGCTCGGGGACGGCTGGGCGGACCCGCGACGCCTGCACACCGAGGGTCGGCGCGCGGCCGCGCTCCTGGACGGCGCCCGGGAGGCGATCGCCGCCGTGATCGGCGCGCGGACCGAGGAGGTACACCTCTCCGGCTCCCACACGACCGCGCTGCACCACGCGGTCACCGCCGTCCGCCGCGGCCGGGCTCGCGTCGGCGACCGGGTGGTCGCCTCGGCGGTCGAGCGTGCGGCGGTGCTGCACGCGGCGTCCGTGCCCGACGGCGGCGCGCCCGCGGGTGCGCTGGTCACCGTGGACGTGGATCACCTCGGCCGGGTCGACCTGGCGGCGATGCAGGCGGCGATCACCGTACCGGGCACGGCTCTCGCCGTCCTCCAGCACGCGAACGGTGAGGTGGGCACGCTGCAGCCCGTGGAGTCGGTGCACGAGCACGCCCGCGCCGCCGGGGTGCCGCTCCTGGTCGACGCCGGGGCGAGCGCCGGCCACGTGCCCCTGCCCGACGCGTGGGACGCCCTGGCGCTCGATCCGGGCGACTGGGGCGGGCCGGCGGGGGTCGGTGTGCTGGCCGTGCGCAACCGGGTGCGGTGGCGGGCGACCTGGCCGGAGGATCCCGACCCGTGGTTCCCCGGCGGGGTGAGCGTCCCGGCGGCCTTCGCCGCGGCCGTGAGCCTGCAGGCGACGACCCAGGACCGCGACGTCGAGGACCGGCGGCGGCGCGACCTCGTCGACCGGGTGCGGGCCGAGGTCGCCCGCATCCCCGACGTCGAGGTGGTGGGTGACCCGGCCGACCGCCTGCCGCACGTCCTGACGTTCTCGTTCCTGTACGTCGACGGCGAGGCGCTCCTCACCGAGCTCGACCGGGCGGGCTTCGCCGTGGGCTCCGGCTCGGCGTGCACGTCGAGCTCGCTGGAGCCGTCGCACGTGCTCGGCGCGATGGGCGTGCTCACGCACGGGAACGTCCGGATCGCGCTCGACCGGTCGACCACCGCGCAGGACGTGGAGCGCTTCCTCGCGGTGCTCCCGGGAGCGGTCGCCCGCGTGCGGGACCTGCTCGGCGTCGAGGGGTTGTGAACGGCCGATGAGCGAGCCGGACCCGGGAGCGGTCGTCGACGCCCGCGGGCTGCGCTGCCCGCTCCCGGTGATCCGGCTCGCAGCGGCGGCGCGGGTCGCTCCGGCAGGGTCGGTGCTCACCGTGCTCTCGACGGACCCGGCCGCCCGGCACGACGTGCCGGCGTGGGCGCGGATGCGGGGTCACACCACGCTGAGCACCGAGGAGCGGGATGACCCGGCGGGCACCCGCACCTGGGCGATCACGGTGCGGCTGGCTGCCTGAGGCTCGCCGACGGGCCTCAGGCGGCCGGCCCTGGCACGACGAAGGCCCGGCCGTCCGGCCGGGCCTTCGAGGAAGGTTCCCGGTGCCCCACGACGGTGGGTCACCGGTGACGAGCAGCGTGCCTCGTCAGCTGAACGAGCCGCCGCACGCGCAGGCGCTGCCCGCGTTGGGGTTGTCGATCGTGAAGCCCTGCTTCTCGATCGTGTCGGCGAAGTCGATCGTGGCGCCGTCGAGGTAGGGGACGCTCATCTTGTCGACGACGACCTCGACGCCGTCGTAGTCCTTGAGGACGTCGCCGTCGAGGACCCGCTCGTCGAAGTAGAGCTGGTAGATCAGGCCGGAACAGCCGCCGGGCTGCACGGCGACGCGCAGGCGCAGGTCGTCGCGACCCTCCTGCTCGAGGAGGCTACGGATCTTGTCGGCTGCGAAGTCCGTCAGCACGACGCCGTGGGTGGCAGTCTCGGTGGTCTCGCTCATCGTTGTCTCCGCACAGTCTTCGGCGGGCTCTCGCCCCGTGTCTGGGCGGTGCGCGGACGCGTGAGCGCCGCGCACCTCTCGCACCCTGCTGAACACAGCCGGTACGCGTTGTGTTCCCGAGTCTACGACCCGCTGCGACGGGAACCGCTACGGGGTCCAGGTCCGCGCGACGCGGGCGACCCGCCCGGCGAGGTCGGCGGTGGGATCGCCGGGAAGCTCGTAGACGCCGCTCGCCCCCGCCGCGGACCACTCGCGACGACCCGCCTGCGCCTGGCGGGCGAGCACGACGAGGGGCGCGCCGACACCCGCGGCGTGCCGGGAGAGCTCCGGGACGAGCCCGCCGTGCAGCTCGTGCCCGTCGAGCGTGTCGACCACGGCGACCACGAGGTCGGCGCCCGTGACCTGCTCCGCCAGCCCGACGGCGTCGGCCACCACGCGCAGACCCGGCAGCAGCCGGCCGCCCAGCGCCGCGACGGCGAAGCCGAGCCCACCCCCGGAGCCCGCGCCCGGCAGGGCGGTGAGCGACCGTTCGAGGGCCCGCGGACCCCCTCCCCCGGGCTCGGCGAGCAGCGAAGGCCGGGACCCCGCGGCGAGCGCCCGGGCGACGAGGTGCGCGTAGTGGCCGGTCGCGCGCTCGAGGTCCTGGGCGACGGCGTCCGTCACGTCCGGGCCGCGCAGCGCCGCGCTCGCGCCGTGCAGGCCGAGCAGAGGGAGGTCGTCGTCGGTGGCGGCGACCAGGTCGACCCCGGCGACCAGGTCTCGCGCGCGGTGCAGAACGTCCAGGTCGCCCGCCGTCAGATCGGCGAGCCCACGTGCCCCGCGCGTCAACGGGCCGAGGTCCGCGCCGACCGTCCCCTCCGGCACCCCCGCCGCGGCCACGCCTGCGATCAGCCCTGCTCCGGCGTCGTGCACCCCCGACCCCGAGCCGGTCCCGCCGGTGGCGAGCACGACCCTCCCGCCCGGTCCGGCGGCGCGGACACCCGCGGCCAGCAGCTCGCCGACGCCCACGCTCGAGGCGTCCCACCGGTCTCCCCCGGCAGGTGCGGGGCCGACGGCGCGGCCTGCGTCGAGATAGGCCGTCCGGGTGCCGCCCGGGCCGTCGTGCCCTGCGAGTCGGATGCTCACGGGGACCGGTGACCCGTCCGCGCCGCGCACGGTCACCCCGACGACGTCAGGCGCGGCGTGCGCGAGCGCGTCGAGGAACCCGGGTCCGGGGCCCGCGAGCTCGACCGACGACGTCTGCGCCCGGGGGGCGGCAGCGCTCCACCAGCGGGCGAACGTCGCCGCCACGGCGGTCACGCCCGGGGCGAGGAGGGGCAGGGGGCCGGCCGCGGCGACGAGGACTCGCATGGCGCGATTGTCGCAGGGCGACAGGTGCCGACGGTCCACGTCCGTCCGGTGCATCGTTGTGGGACGATGTTGTGCGTGAGCACCCTGCTGGACAACGCCTCGTCGGGCCGCGACTTCGCCGAGCCCGCCCCCTCCGCCCTCCTGCTGCTCGGGCAGGGCCGCGACCTCGCGTCCGAGCGCGGTGTGGAGTGCGTGGGCGAGCTGCCCTCGCCGAGCGACCCCGACCTCGTGGAACGTGCCCGCGCGGCCCGCGCCGCGCTGGGTGAGCGGGCCTTCCTCCTCGGGCACCACTACCAGCGCGACGAGGTCATCGACTTCGCCGACGTCACGGGCGACTCGTTCAAGCTGGCGCGCGAGGCCGCGGCCCGCCCGGAGGCGGAGTTCATCCTCTTCTGCGGTGTGCACTTCATGGCGGAGAGCGCCGACATCCTCACCTCGGACGCGCAGCAGGTCGTGCTGCCGGACCTCGCCGCGGGCTGCTCGATGGCGGACATGGCGGCCATCAACCAGGTCGAGGACGCGTGGGAGGCCCTGGAGGACGCGGGCGTCGCCGGCGACACCATCCCGGTGACGTACATGAACTCGTCGGCGGCCATCAAGGCGTTCACCGGCCGCCACGGCGGCACGGTGTGCACGTCGTCGAACGCGGAGGTCGCGCTGCGCTGGGCGTTCGACCAGGTGGGCGGCGTCGAGGGCACGGGCAAGGTCCTGTTCCTCCCCGACCAGCACCTGGGCCGCAACACCGCCGTGATGAAGCTCGCCATGTCCCTGGACGACTGCGTGGTGTTCGATCCTCGCAAGCCGCAGGGCGGGCTGACCGACGCCGAGCTCCGGGACGCCCGCATGATCCTGTGGCGCGGTCACTGCTCGGTCCACGGGCGCTTCTCGGAGCGCAACGTCTCCGACATCCGCGCCGCCGTGCCGGGGGTCAACGTCCTCGTGCACCCCGAGTGCAAGAACGAGGTCGTCACGGCCGCCGACTTCGTGGGCTCCACCGAGTACATCATCTCGATGCTCGAGGCCGCCGAGCCCGGGTCGGCGTGGGCGATCGGCACCGAGCTCAACCTCGTGCGCCGCGTCGCGCGCGCACACCCGGACAAGCAGGTGCACTACCTCGACTCCACCGTGTGCTTCTGCTCGACCATGAACCGCATCGACCTGCCGCACCTGGTGTGGGCGATGGAGTCCCTCGCCGCGGGTCGCGTGGTGAACAGGATCGTGGTGGATGCCGACGACGCCCACTGGGCGCGCGTCGCGCTCGACCAGATGCTGGCGCTCCCGGGGCTCTAGGCACGAGGTACGTATGGTCACCGGGAACGGGCTGAGCATCGGCATCTTCGTCTTCGACGAGGCGGAGGAGCTGGACGTCGCCGGTCCGTTCGAGGTGTTCGCGGCGTGGGCGCAGCGGTCCGCGCTCCACCCGCACCTGAGCACCTTCTCTTGGGACGGCGGCGGTGTGCGACTGGCCAAGGGCCTGCGCCTGGTCCCGGACAGGTCCGCGAACGACGTCGGCCCGTTGCACGTCCTGGTCTACCCCGGCGGCCACGGCACCCGGTCCCTGCTGGCCGACTCCGAGCACCTCGAGTGGCTGCGGGCGATGCGGGCGCAGACCCCGCTGCTGGCGAGCGTCTGCACGGGCGCCCTCGTGCTGGCCGCGGCCGGGCTCCTCGCGGGCAGACCCGCCACCACCCACTGGGACCACTACGACGAGCTCGCGCTCCTCGACCCGAGCGTCCTGATCGATACCGAGGCCCGGTTCGTCGACGACGGCGACGTGGTCACCTCGGCGGGCGTCGCCGCCGGCATCGACATGGCCCTGCACGTCGTCGCGCGCCTCGAGAGCACCGAGGTCGCCGACCTCGTGCGGCGCGACCTGCAGTACGAGCCGCCGGCGGGCCCCGGCGCCTGAGCGGGCGACGGCCCCGGTCGGACCTCCTGCCGCGCTCGCGTCAGTCCGTGGCGCGCGGCGCGTAGCGCCCCGAGCGGTGCGCCCAGACGTCGAACAGCACCGTGCAGAACGGCGGGACGGTCGCGGCGAGCGCGAGGAACGTCGTCCACAGCGACCACCGGACCCGGACGGCGACGAGCACCGCGAGGGCGACGTACACGAGCACGAGACCACCGTGCACGGGCCCGAAGATCTCGACCCCCAGCTCGGTCGTGCCGGCGACCCACTTGAGGTACATGCCGACGAGCAGGCCCGCCCAGGAGAAGGCCTCGGCGACAGCGACCGCGCGGAAGGCACGGACGGTCCAGTGCGGGCGGGGGCCGGGTGCGTCGGCGGAGGGGTTCGGTGCGGGTGCAGGCGCAGTTCTCGTCGTCACGCCGCGCATCCTCGCACAGCAGCCTGGAAGCGCTTCGCCCGAGATACCTAGTACCGCGCGTGCGCGGTAGTACGCTGCGACGATGGCCCGACAGATCCAGCTGACCATCGCCTCCACCCTGCCCCGCAAGGCCGTCCCCGGTCAGGGGGTCCTCGACGTGTCGGTGACCCGGATGCGCGTGCGCCCCGGCGACCTGGACTTCTACCTGCACGTGAACAACGGCACGTACCTGCAGATGATGGACGTCGCCCGCAGCAACTACATCGCCGACGTCGGCGGGTTCGGCCTGCTCAAGGACAGGGGCTGGTACCCGGTCGTGGCCGCCTCGACCATGAAGTACCGCCGTTCCCTGCAGCTGTGGGACCGGTTCGAGATCAGCACGCGGGTCCTGGGCTGGGACGAGCGCGTGGTGTACCTGGAGCAGGTCTTCACGCGCGGGGGCGACCTGTGCGCACGCGGCCTCGTCGCAGGCCGCTTCCTCGCCCGCAGCGGCGAGCGCGTCCCCGCCCCGGACGTCGTCAACCTGCTCGGCGACGTCGGAGAGTCCCCCCTCCTGCCGGACGACGTCACCCGCTGGGCCAGCGCGGTGGACGTGGCAGCTCGCTGAGCCTCCCCGCGTCAGCGCTCACCGAACCCCAGCCGGGCGAGCAGCAGCGCCTCGGCGAGCACCACCTTCTCGAGCTCGGCGAGGTGCACCGACTCGTTCGCGCCGTGCGCCCGGGAGTCCGGGTCCTCGACCCCCGTGACGAGGATCGACGCCTCGGGGAAGACCTCGAGCAGGTCGGCGATGAACGGGATCGACCCGCCGACGCCGATGTCGACCGGTGGCGTGCCCCACGACGTCTCGAAGGCCCAGCGTGCGGCCTGCATCGCGGCCGAGTCGCCGGGCGCCTGGAACGGCTTGCCCTGCTCGCCGTCGCGCACCGTGACACGGGCACCGAACGGGGCGTGGGCCTCGAGGTGCGCCCGCAGCGCCGTCATGGCGGCGGCGGGGTCCTGCCCGGGCGCCAGGCGCAGCGAGAGCTTGGCCGTCGCGGCCGGGACCAGGGTGTTCGAGGCGCGCGCGACGCTCGGTGCGTCGATGCCGATGACCGACAGCGCGGGCTTGGTCCACAGCCGCCCCGACAGGGTGCCGTCGCCCGCGAGCCGGACGCCGTCGAGGATGCCCGCGTCGGCCCGGAAGTCGGCCTCCGCGTAGTCGACCTCCGGCTCGTCGGCCGCGACGAGGCCTGCCACCGCCACGTTGCCGGCGTCGTCGTGCAGCGTCGTGATCAGGCGCGAGAGGAGCGTCAGGGCGTCGAGGACGGGACCACCGAACATCCCGGAGTGCACCGCGTGGTCGAGCACGGCGACCTCGACGTCGCAGTCCACGAGCCCGCGCAGCGACGTGGTCAGCGCCGGGACACCCACCTTCCAGTTCGTCGAGTCCGCCACGACGATGACGTCCGCGGCGAGCAGGTCACGGTGCTGGGTGAGGAACGGCAGGAAGCTCGGCGAGCCCACCTCCTCCTCCCCCTCGACGAACACCGTCACACCGACGCCGAGCTCGTCGCCGAGCGCCCGCAGCGCACCGACGTGAGCCACGACGCCCGCCTTGTCGTCGGCGGCGCCGCGCCCGTACAGGCGGCCGTCCCGCTCGACGGGCTCGAACGGGTCGCCGTCCCAGTCGGCGTCGTCCCCGGGCGGCTGGACGTCGTGGTGCGCATAGAGCAGCACGGTCGGTGCGCCCTCGGGCGCGGGGCGGCGAGCCACGACCGCCGGTGCGCCGAGCGGGCCGGCCACACCGGTGGCGTGCAGGATCTGCACCTCGGGCATGCCGGCGTCGCGCAGGAGCGCGGCGACGGCGTCGGCGCTCGCCGCGACGTGCGCCTGGTCGAACGCCGCGTTGGAGACGCTCGGGATGCGCACGAGGGCCTCGAGGTCGGCGCGCAGCGCGGGGAAGAGTCCTGCGACGGTCTCGCGCAGGTGGGCGACGTCGTCGGGTACGGGAGATGTGTTCGCGGTAGTCACACACCGCACGCTACCGGCAGCCTGGGAGGGCGTTCCGCGAGCACCGGCGGCTCGACTACCCTAGGAGGGTGTTCTCCCGCAACAAGTCTGCCGCCACGTCCAGCACGCCGGACGGGGGCCCTGTCGACCCCGTCGAGGCCGCCGCCGAGATCGAGCGCACCGGCAAGGGTCGCCCGACGCCCAAGCGCAAGGTCTCCGAGGCTGCGAACAAGCGTCCGCTCGTGCCGAACGACCGGCGTGCGGCCGCGAAGGCTGCCCGGCTCAAGCAGCGGGAGGCCCGCGAGCGCCAGTACCAGGCGATGCAGACCGGCGACGAGCGCTACTTGCCGCCCCGCGACAAGGGACCGGTCAAGCGCTACGTGCGCGACCACGTCGACGCGCGGTGGAACCTCGGCGAGTTCTTCCTGCCGATCGCGCTCGTGTTCATCGTCCTGACGTTCCTCACGAGCCAGGCTCCCGACCTCGCGTTCACGGTCGTCCTGCTGCTGTACGGGATCGTCGTCCTGACGATCATCGACGCATTCATCATGTGGCGTGGGCTGCGGCGGCGCCTCGTCGCCAAGTTCGGCGAGATCCCCAAGGGCACGGTGATGTACGCGGTGATGCGTGCCTTCCAGCTCCGCCGGGCGCGCCTGCCCAAGCCCACGCACAAGAAGCACGGCACCTACCCCGAGTAACGGTCACGACCGTCCGGTAGGTATTGTCGGCAGATGCCCAACTACCGCTACCTCGGCAACTCCGGCCTCAAGATCTCCGAGATCACCTACGGCAACTGGCTCACCCACGGCTCCCAGGTCGAGAACGACGTCGCCACGCAGTGCGTGCACGCCGCCCTGGACGCCGGCATCAGCACGTTCGACACCGCAGACGTCTACGCGAACACCAAGGCGGAGCAGGTCCTCGGCGACGCCCTGAAGGGTCAGCGCCGCGAGTCCCTCGAGATCTTCACGAAGGTCTACTGGCCGACCGGCCCTGGCGGCCCCAACGACTCCGGGCTGTCCCGCAAGCACATCATGGAGTCGATCGACGGCTCGCTGCGCCGTCTCGGCACCGACTACGTCGACCTCTACCAGGCGCACCGCTTCGACACCGAGACGCCGCTCGTCGAGACCATGCAGGCGTTCGCCGACATCGTGCGCCAGGGCAAGGCCCTGTACATCGGGGTGTCCGAGTGGACGGCCGACCAGATCCGCGCGGGGCACGCCCTCGCCCAGGACCTCGGCTTCCAGCTCATCTCCTCCCAGCCCCAGTACTCGATGCTGTGGCGTGTCATCGAGGACGAGGTCGTCCCGACCTCGCGCGAGCTGGGCCTGTCGCAGATCGTGTGGTCCCCGATGGCGCAGGGCGTGCTCTCGGGCAAGTACCTGCCGGGCCAGGACGCCCCGGCCGGGTCCCGTGCCGCGGACGCCAAGGCCGGCCGCGGGGGCATCTCCCAGTTCATGTCCGACGACGTCCTGACGCGGGTGCAGCAGCTGCGGCCGGTCGCCGACGAGCTCGACCTGACGATGGCGCAGCTCGCGGTGGCCTGGGTGCTGCAGAACGACAACGTGGCGGCCGCCCTCGTCGGGGCCTCCCGTCCCGAGCAGGTCGCGGAGAACGTCGCGGCCGCGGGGGTCGTCATCCCCGGCGAGCTGATGGCGCGGATCGACGAGATCCTCGGCGACGTGGTCGTGCGCGACCCGGCCAAGACGGCCGAGACGGCCCCGCAGAAGCGCCCGTCCTGACGTCGACGCACGACGCCCGTGCCGCGGCGACCTGCGGGTCGCCCGGCACGGGCGGGTGCGTCGCCGGCAGCGTCACGAGCCGGGGCGCCGCGACCTGCACCACGGCGCCGACACCGAGCGCGTAGAGCACGGTCGCCCACCCCAGGGTCCCGCCCAGCACCCACCCCGCGGCGACGACGCCGATCTCGATCGACGTCTTCACGACCCGGACGGACCATCCCGTGCGAGCCACCAGACCGGTCATCAGTCCGTCGCGCGGCCCGGGTCCCAGACGGGTGCCCAGGTAGGCCGCGGTCGCGACCCCGTTGAGGACGACGGCAGCGACGGCGAGCGCCACCCGCACCGCGACGGACGGGTCCGGGAGCCACGCGGCGAGGAGGGCGATGCTCGGGTCGAGGACGACACCGATGACGACGACGTTCGCGACCGTCCCGACGCCGGGTCGCTGGCGCAGCGGGATCCACGCGAGCAGCACCACGACGCTCGCGAGCACGACGACGAGACCGAGCGAGAGGTCGGTCCGACGCGCGATCCCCTGGTGCAGGACGTCCCACGGCATCGCGCCCTGCCCGGCATGCACGAGCATCGCCATGGAGAACGCGTACGCCGCCAGCCCGGCGACGAGCTGGGTGGTGCGTCGCGCGGGCCGCCCGCGCGTCACAGTCCGTCCGTCCAGTCGTGGCGCGCGGGCGGCGGCGGGCGGTGCCCACGGCCGTCGCGGCGGACGACGACCGCGAGGCAGGTCGTCAGGGCGACGACGGAGAGCAGCAGGAGCAGCGTGAGAGCGAGGTTCGGTGGCACGCGATCAGCCTGCCCGCCGATTGGCCTGGTCTTCCAGGGCCAATCGAGGGATAGTGGCCTCATGAACGTACTCGCCGACGTCCCGATCAGTCGCCACCTGTCCGTCTCCGGCCTGGTCCGCGTCATCGGCGACTGGCGGACGCGCACCCCGGCATACGCGGCGCTGGCGGACGCGGTGCGGGCAGGTGTGCTCTCCGGCGCGGTGCCCCTGGGGACGCGGTTGCCGAGCGAGCGCGATCTCGCGGCCACGCTCGGCGTCTCCCGGACCACCACGGCGGCGGCCTACGACCTCCTGCGTGAGCAGGGGTACGCCGTCGGGCGCACCGGGGTGGGCACGGTGACCTTGCTGCCCCGGCAGGACCGCCCCACGGCGCAGCCGGGCATCGTCGGCGGTGACGCCCCGAGCACGGACGACGTCGTCACGCCGGACGACGTCATCTACCTCAGCCAGGCCACGCCCGCCGCTCCCCCGCAGCTGCACCCGGCCTACACCCGAGCGCTCGAGGCGCTGCCTGCCTACCTCCCCGGTCACGGCTACGACCCGCTCGGCCTGCAGCCGCTGCGCGTGGCGCTCGCGCAGCTCTACACCGATCGCGGCACCCCGACCGTGCCGGACCAGATCCTCGTCACCACCGGTGCCCAGCACGCCATCTCGACCCTGCTCGCGGCGCTCGTGGGGCGTGGGGACCGGGTCGTCGTGCAGTCGCCGACCTACGCGCACGCCCTCGACGCGGCGCGCGGCGCAGGTGCTCGGCTCGTCGGTGTCCCGGTGGGCTCCGGAGTCGAGGCGCCCGGCTTCGACGGCGACCTCTTCGAGTCGACCGTGCGACAGGTCGCCCCGCGGCTCGTGTACCTCGTCCCCGACCACCACAACCCGACCGGCTACAGCCTGACACCGGCCGAGCGTGAGCACGTGCGCGCGGTCGCCCGCCGTCACCGGGTGACCGTCCTGGGCGACGAGACGCTGGTCGACATCGGGCTCGACCGTCCCGGCCTACCGGAGGACCACGGGCAGGAACACACGTTCTGCGGCGACGGCTCCGGTCACGGCAGGGTGCTCGCGATCGGTTCCGCGTCCAAGACCTTCTGGGGCGGGCTGCGCGTCGGGTGGATCCGCGCGCACCCCGACCTGGTCGCGCGCCTGGCGAGGACGCGCGGGGCCAGCGACGTCGCGACGTCGGTGCTCGAGCAGCTCGCGGTCGTCGAGCTCCTGACCGAGCGCCGGGCGCTGCTCGCCGACCGGGTGGAGGACCTGCGGGGCCGGCGGGACACCCTCGTCGACGCGCTGCGCGCCACGATCCGCGACTGGGACGTCCCCCGCCCGCCGGGAGGTCTGTCGCTCTGGGTGGGTCTGCCGTCACCGCGGGCGCACGCGCTGGTCAGTGCGGCCGCGGACCACGGGGTGGTGATCAACGCCGGGCCGCAGCTCACCCCGGACGGGAGCGCGCGGGACCATGTCCGCCTGGCCTACGCGCAGGACACCGCGACTCTCCTGCGCGCCGTGCCACGCCTGCAGGCGGCGTGGCGGCACGTGGCCGGCTGAGGGACCGGCAGAGGGGCGCTCAGCCGGTCCGCAGCTCGATGAGCGCCGTGGCCTGCGAGCCGTCGTGCAGGAGCCTGGCGGCGACGGCGCCCTGCGCCGACAGGCCGCGCCAGGACTCGCCCAACCACTGCTCGGCGTCGAACTGCGTGGTGAAGACCGGGCTCGTGGGCGCCGCCAACGCCGCACCCTCGGTGTCCAGGAGCACCCACTCCCACTGCGGACGGATCACGACCGGCCCCCTCGTGCCCGTGCACGGCGCACGAGCGAACGGTTGATGCGGGCCGCCCAGAACGGACCCGCGTAGACGAAGCCGGTGTACCCCTGGACGAGGTTCGCACCGACCGACAGGTAGTCCTCCGCGTCGGCAGGCGTGCTGATACCGCCGACGCCGATGATGACGGGGTCCGGTCCCAGCCGGGTGCGCAGGCGTTCGACGACCTCCAGCCCGCGCTCGCGCACCGGCGGGCCCGACAACCCGCCCGGGCCGAGGTCGTGCCCGATCGTCGTGTTCACCGCGACGACGCCGTCGAGCCCGAGCTCGAGGGCGAGGTCCGCGACGGCGTCGACGTCCTCGTCGGCGAGGTCGGGGGCGATCTTCACCAGCAGCGGGACCCTGGTCACGGGCGACGCCGCGTCCGCCGCCTCCCGCACCGCCGTGAGGATGGGGCGCAGCGCCTCGGTCGACTGCAGGTCCCGCAGACCGGGGGTGTTCGGCGACGAGACGTTCACCACGAGGTAGTCGGCGAACGGCGCGAGCAGGCGTGCGCTCGTCGCGTAGTCGTCGGCCGCGTGCTCGGCAGCCGTCACCTTGGTCTTGCCGATGTTCGCGCCGACGACGACCGCACGCCCGGCGGGGGTGCGACGGAGCCGCTCGAGGCGTGCGGCGGCAGCCGCAGCCCCCTCGTTGTTGAACCCCATGCGGTTGCGCACCCCGCGCAGCGGGATCTCGCGCCACATCCGCGGTGCGTCGTTGCCGGGCTGGGCGTGCGCGGTGACGGTACCGATCTCGACGAAGCCGAAGCCGAGCATCGTCAGCCCGCGCACGGCCCGGGCGTTCTTGTCGAACCCGCCCGCGAGGCCGAACGGCGCCGGCACGGTCCGTCCGAAGACCTGGACGCTGCCCGGCCCACCGGCGCCGCGGCCCAGGTAGGGCGCCACGGCCCCCTGGACGACGTCGCGCACCACGGGGACGCGCCCGGCCGCGGCGATGAGCGAGAACGCGACCTCGTGCGCCTTCTCGGGGTCCATCCGGCGGAAGACGCCGTGGAAGAGGAGGGAGTACAGCCGGCTCATGCGGGACCCTTCAGGTCGGAGGTCGACGGCGCGTCGGGTGCGTGGGAGCGGGTGCGCCACAGCCAGGTCAGACCCACCACGGGCAGCACGAGCGGGACGAGCCCGTACCCGATCCCGAAGCCGGACCACACGGTCGCGCGCCCGAACGCGTCCGGTTCCACCAGGGAGAACGCGCCCACCGCGAGCACACCGACGAGCTCGACGCCCACCGCGGCCCACGCTACCGCGCGCCACCGGGGCCCCGGGCGGGCGAGCGCGACGGTCGCGAGGACGTACACGACCGCGGCGAAGGCCGACAGCCCGTACGCGAGCGGCGCCTCGTGCCAGTCCCGCAGCAGCTGCACCGACGCACGCGCCGTCGCCGCGATCGCGAAGATCCCGTAGACCGCGACCAGGAGCCGCCCGAATCCCGTACCGGTGGGTCGATCCATCTCTGCCGTCCTGTCCGCGTCGCCGTTGCTCTCGTCGCTGCCCGCGCCGCTGGCGGCGCGGCCCGTGCTCACGCCGTCCAGATCTGCCACACCCGCCACTCCAGGAACGCCACGGTGAGCGCCGCGACCGCGAGGACGACCGAGCTCCACCGGGTGCGCTCGGCGAACGCCCAGAGCGCCGCGAGCGGCAGGACGAGCAGCGCGGTGACGAGGTAGCCCCAGAACAGCACCGGGTCCGCGGGGGCGTCGCCGGTCGCCGCGAGCACACCGGCGACGACCATCTGCACGACGATCAGGCCCTCGATCACCGCGCCGCCCCAGAGCTGACGGAGGATCACCGCACGGTCGACGACCACGAACCAGGTCGCCCACCCGGCGAGGGCGACGCACAGGACCACGACGAGCAGCAGGAGGGGCAGCACCACGACGCCGAGCCTACCGGCGTGCGCCGCGGGTTAGCATCGACGCGTGGCTGAACTCACTCTCTCCAGCAAGAATCCCGCAGGTGCCAAGGTCGACGCGCTCGTCGTCGGCACGCACACGACGACAGACGGCGTCGCGATCGTCGGGGGCGACCTCCCCGCGGACGTGGTGACGGAGCTGGAGGCGCTCGCTCCCGCGCTCGCCGTCACCGGCGCCCCGGACGAGGTCCGGCGGGTCCCGGCGGGCGCGTCCGTGAAGGCCGGTGTGCTCGTCCTGACCGGTCTCGGTGCACGCGACACCGAGGGCACGTTCTCCGCGGAGACCCTGCGGCGCGCGGCCGGCGCTGCCGTCCGCGAGCTCGGCGCGGTCACGTCCGTCGCCGTGGCGCTGCCGGCGGCCGACGAGGCCGACGTCGCGGCGATCGCCGAGGGCGCGCTGCTCGGCGCCTACGCCTACACCCGCTACCGCGACGGCGGCGCGCAGACCGCGGGCAAGCCCACGGGGAAGGGTGCGGGCAAGGCCGCGGCAGGGTCCGCCGACCGCTCCCCCGTGCCGGGTGCCGTCGCCTCGATCGAGGTGCTCACCCCGTTCGCGCGCGGCGCCAAGGCGAAGGCCGCCGTCGAGCGCGCCGCCGTCCTCGCCGCCGCCGTGCACGGCACGCGCGACCTCGTGAACACCGCGCCCAACGACCTGTACCCGGCGGCGTTCGCCGACCTGGCCAAGGCGTCGGCGCGCGGCACCGGGGTGAAGGTCTCCGTCCTCGACGACAAGGCGCTCGCCTCCGGCGGCTACGGCGGGCTCACCGCCGTCGGCCAGGGCTCGGCCCGCGGGCCGCGCCTCGTGAAGCTCACCTACTCGCCCTCCCGCCCCCAGGCGAAGGTCGCGCTCGTCGGCAAGGGCATCACGTTCGACTCGGGCGGAATCTCGATCAAGCCCGCCAAGGGCATGGAGGCCATGAAGTCCGACATGGCCGGCGCAGCCGCGGTGCTCCACACCGTCCTCGCGGCCGCCCGCCTCGGCCTGCCCGTCGCGGTCACCGGGTGGCTGTGCCTCGCGGAGAACATGCCGTCGGGCACGGCGCAGCGCCCGTCCGACGTCATCACGATCCGGGGCGGCAAGACCGTCGAGGTCCTCAACACGGACGCCGAGGGTCGGCTCGTCATGGCGGACGGCCTCGTCGCCGCCGTCGAGGACAAGCCGGACGTGGTCATCGACATCGCGACGCTGACCGGCGCCCAGGTCGTGGCCCTCGGCCACCGCGTGTCCGCCGTCATGGGCTCCGACAGCGTCCGGACCGAGGTCGTGGACGCCGCCGGCGCCGCGGGCGAGCAGTTCTGGCCCATGCCCCTGCCCGAGGAGCTCGCGGCCTCGATGAAGTCCAAGGTCGCCGACATCGCGAACATCGGCGACCGGTTCGGCGGCATGCTCGTCGCCGGGCTCTTCCTGCGGGAGTTCACGGGCGACACCCCGTGGGCCCACCTCGACATCGCCGGCCCGTCGTTCAACGAGGGCTCGGCGCACGGGTACACGCCGGTGGGCGGGACGGGTGTGGGCGTGCGTACGCTGCTCGCACTGCTCGAGGCCCGCGCCGTCTGATCCGCTCCGGACCTGATCCGGCCCGGCCGCGAGGACCCCCTCTCGGGGACCCTCGCGGCCGGCCACCCCGGGTTCGTCGCGGTCAGCGACGACGCTTGTGGCGCGAGTTCCAGTCCCGCATGCGCTGGGGGTAGCCGGTGAAGTTCACGTCGTACACGGGCAGCTCGAGCTGCTCGGCGACCTTGCGTGCCGTCCTCGCGTCGGGGACGCGCCGGCGCGTCCACTCCCCCGTGGTGGCGATGAGAATGAGGGTGGTGGGCGTGTCGTGCGTGGCGGGCTCGATGTAGGCCTCGACACCGACCCGGGTGCGGGCGAACTCCGCGAGGTGCTCGACGACGGCTCGGCGGCTCCCGTCCGGCTCACCCGGCGTGGTGGCCTGGCCGGACGGACGACGGGAGAACAGCTGGGACAACCGCGACATGAGCGCCAGGGTACTGCGTGCGGCTGACCACTTCCTGTGACGCGCTCCCGGAGCGGGTGGTCGGACAGCGGCCCGCGGTCGCCGAGCAGGTGCCCAGCATCACAGGCCGGCCGGACGTGTTCCGATTGGGGACAGGCTGCACGAAGTGCCAAGATGGCAGTCTGTACTGTGCTCGACCCCTCGCTCGACCCTTCGCTCGACCGTCTCTTCGTATGCCTCTAAGGAGCTGCACGTGGCCGACACCGGCACACATTTCGACATCGTCGTCCTGGGCGGAGGTAGCGGCGGCTACGCCACCGCGCTGCGTGCCGCCGAGCTGGGCAAGAACGTCGCCCTCGTGGAGTCCGGCAAGCTGGGCGGGACGTGCCTGCACAACGGCTGCATCCCCACGAAGGCCCTCCTGCACGCGGCGGAGCTCGCCGACAACGCGCGCGAGGGAAGCCACTACGGCGTGCAGTCCGAGCTGACCGGCATCGACATGAACGGTGTCAACTCCTACAAGGACGGCGTCATCGCCGGCCTGTACAAGGGGCTGCAGGGGCTCATCAAGTCCCGCAAGATCACGGTCATCGAGGGCCACGGCAGGCTCGTGGGGCAGGACGCCGTCGAGGTCGACGGCCAGCGGTACACGGGCGACAACATCGTGCTCGCGACCGGCTCCTACGCCCGCTCGCTGCCCGGGCTCGAGATCGGCGGCCGGGTCATCACGTCCGACCAGGCGCTCACGCTGGACTACGTCCCGAAGTCGGCGATCGTCCTCGGCGGCGGTGTCATCGGCGTCGAGTTCGCGAGCGTCTGGAAGTCCTTCGGCGCGGACGTGCAGATCGTCGAGGCGCTGCCGCACCTCGTCCCGAACGAGGACGAGGCGCTGTCGAAGGCCCTCGAGCGGGCGTTCCGCAAGCGCAAGATCGGCTTCACCCTCGGGGACCGCTTCTCCGGGGTGACCCAGGACGACTCCGGCGTGCACGTCACGCTCGAGTCCGGCAAGACGCTCGACGCCGACCTCCTCCTCGTCGCGGTCGGCCGCGGCCCCCGCACGGCGGACCTCGGGTACGAGGCCCAGGGCATCACCATGGAGCGCGGCTTCGTGATCGTCGACGAGCGTCTGCGCACGGGCGTCGGCAACATCTACGCGGCGGGCGACATCGTCCCCGGCCTCCAGCTCGCCCACCGTGGCTTCGCGCAGGGCATCTTCGTCGCGGAGCAGATCGCAGGCCTCGAGCCCACCCCGATCGTCGAGTCGGGCATCCCGCGTGTCACCTACTGCGAGCCCGAGGTGGCGTCCGTGGGCGTCACGGAGGCGGACGCCAAGGAGACCTTCGGTGCCGACGCCGTCGAGGTCCTCGAGTACAACCTCGCCGGCAACGGCAAGAGCAAGATCCTGGGTACCACCGGGTTCGTCAAGCTCGTCCGGCAGAAGGACGGTCCGGTCGTCGGGGTGCACATGGTCGGCGCGCGCGTCGGCGAACTCATCGGCGAGGGCCAGCTCATCGTGAACTGGGAGGCGTACCCGGAGGACGTCGCCGCCCTGGTCCACGCCCACCCGACGCAGAACGAGGCTCTCGGCGAGGCCCACCTGGCCCTCGCCGGCAAGCCGCTGCACGCCCACAACTGACCACCGATCGAAGGAGACCCAAGAGGTCATGTCTGACAACGTGCAGATGCCCGCACTGGGCGAGTCCGTCACCGAGGGAACCGTCACCCGCTGGCTCAAGGCCGTCGGCGAGAGCGTCGAGCTGGACGAGCCCCTGCTCGAGGTGTCCACCGACAAGGTCGACACGGAGATCCCGTCCCCGTTCGCCGGTGTGCTCGAGAAGATCCTCGTCGAGGAGGACGAGACGGTCGAGGTCGGCGCCGACCTGGCCGTGATCGGCTCCGGCGAGGGCGGTGGCGAGTCCGCACCGGCCGAGGAGCCCGCCGCCGAGAAGCCTGCTGAGGCCGAGCCGGCCGAGGAGCCCGCCGCTCCGGCACCCGTCGAGGAGCCCGCACCGGCACCCGCCGAGGAGCCCGCCCCCGAGAGCGCACCCCAGTCGTCCGAGGGGTCGTCCGACGGCCAGGAGATCACCCTGCCCGCGCTCGGCGAGTCCGTCACCGAGGGCACCGTCACCCGCTGGCTCAAGGCCGTCGGCGACAGCATCGAGGTCGACGAGCCCCTGCTCGAGGTCTCCACCGACAAGGTCGACACGGAGGTGCCGTCCCCCGTGGCCGGGACCGTCCAGAAGATCCTCGTCGAGGAGGACGAGACGGTCGAGGTCGGTACGGTGCTGGCGATCGTCGGTTCGGGTGCCGCAGCTCCCGCGCCCGCCGCGGAGAAGCCCGCGGAGAAGCCCGCCGAGAAGCCCGCCGAGCAGCCGGCTGAGAAGGCTGCCCCGGCGCCCGAGCCGGTCGCGGAGAAGCCGGCTGACAAGCCCGCCGAGAAGCCCGCGCAGAAGCCGGCGTCCGCGCCGGCCGCCCCTGCCGCTCCGGCAGGACGGGCGCGTCAGTCGTCCGGCTCGTACCTCACCCCGCTCGTGCGCAAGCTCGCCGCGGAGAAGGGCGTCGACGTCGAGTCCCTCACCGGGACCGGTGTCGGTGGCCGGATCCGCAAGGAGGACGTCCTCGAGGCCGCGAAGAAGGCCGAAGAGGCGGCAGCACCTGCAGCCGCGCCGTCGTCCGCCGCACCGGCCGCCAAGGCGCCGCGCGTCCCGGACGTCTCGCCGCTGCGCGGGACGACCGAGAAGCAGAGCCGACTGCGCAAGCTCGTCGCCTCGCGGATGGTCGAGGCCCTGCACACGCAGGCGCAGCTGACCACGGTGGTCGAGGTCGACGTGACGCGGGTCGCGAAGCTCCGTGCGAAGGCGAAGAACGATTTCAAGGCGCGCGAGGGTGCGAACCTCACGTTCCTGCCGTTCTTCACGCTCGCCGCGGTCGAGGCGCTCAAGGCGTTCCCGAAGATCAACGCCTCGATCACCGAGGACGAGATCATCTACCACGGTCAGGAGAACGTGGGCATCGCGGTCGACACCGAGCGTGGCCTCGTGGTGCCGGTCATCCGTGACGCGGGTGACCTCAACCTCGCCGGGATCGCTCGCAAGATCGCCGACCTCGCGACCCGTACCCGGGCGAACAAGGTGAGCCCGGACGAGCTCGGCGGGGCGACCTTCACGATCACGAACACCGGTTCCGGTGGTGCGCTGATCGACACCCCGATCGTCCCGGTCGGCCAGGTCGCGATCCTCGGCACGGGCACGATCGTCAAGCGTCCGGTCGTCGTGACCGACGCCGAGGGCAACGAGTCCATCGCCGTGCGCTCGATGAGCTACATCTTCCTGTCGTACGACCACCGGCTCGTCGACGGCGCGGACGCGGCCCGGTTCCTCGGTGCGATCAAGAACCGTATCGAGGACGGCGCGTTCGAGTCCGAGGTCGGCCTCTAGCCGATCGCAGGTCGCGGTCGACGCGCCTGGCACGACCACCTCGAGGAAGGCCTCCGATCACATGATCGGGGGCCTTCCTCGTGCACCCGAGGCTCCCGGAGCCCGTACGGTGGTGCTATGAAGATCGTCGTCGCGGGCTCTCACGGGCTCATCGGATCCGAGCTCCTCGAACGCCTGCGCGAGCTGGGTCATGAGGTGCACCGCCTGGTGCGGCGTCCCGCACAGATCGACGGCGAGCTCACGTGGGACCCCGACGCCGGCCTGCTCGACCCGCGCTCGCTCGAGGGCATGGATGCCGTCGTGAACCTCGCCGGGGCGGGTGTGGCCGACCAGCGCTGGACGGCCGCCTACAAGCGCACCATCCTCGAGTCCAGGACCCGGACCACCGGCCTGCTCGCCCGGACGCTCGCGGGTCTCGACGCACCGCCGCCGGTGTGGTTGCAGGGCTCGGCGGTGGGCTTCTACGGCGATCGCGGGGCCGAGGTGCTCACCGAGACGGCGCGGGCAGGGTACGGGTTCCTTGCCCACGTCGTCCGCGACTGGGAGGCGGCGACGGCGCCCGCCGAGGAGGCGGGCGTCCGCGTCGCGCACCTGCGCACGGGGATCGTCCTGACGCCCGACGGCGGCGCGCTCGGCAGGCTCCTCCCCCTCCTGCGGCTGGGGGTCGGCGGGCGCCTCGGGTCGGGACGCCAGTACTGGAGCTGGATCACGATGCGCGACGAGGTGGACGCGATCGTCCATCTCCTCACGGCGCAGGTCCACGGTCCGGTCAACCTCACCGGGCCGGCTCCCGCACCCAACGCGGAGGTGACCCGGGCGCTGGCGGCCGTGCTGCGGCGCCCCGCGGTCCTGGCGGTGCCGACGGTCGCGCTGCAGGTCGTGCTCGGCGAGCTGGCGAGCGACATCCTGGCCTCGCAGCGTGCGCTGCCGCACGTCCTCGAGGCGAGCGGGTACCGCTTCCACCACCCGGACCTCGAGTCGGCGGTGCGCTGGGTGGTCTCCGGAGCCCCCTCGGCCTGACGAGCGTCACCGCACCTCGGCAACCCGCCACCCGTCGTCCGTCCACCGCAGGACGAGCACGGCCGTCGTGGCGGGCGCCTCTGGCACCTCGACCTCCTGGCCGTCGGCCGACCGCTGGCGGTGCGCCGAGATCGTGTAGTCCACCTCGACCGCGACGTCGGCGACGTCAGCAGGCTCCGTCGGCTCCGCGGACTCCGTCGCATCGACGACGAGCCGGGTGTCGAGCACCTCGACGCCGGCGCCGACGAGCACCGTCCCGCCACTGCGCAGGTCACCCAGGAGCGCCTCGTCCGCGGTGTGGGCGGGCGACCCGGCGAGGACGACGCTCTCGAGGTCGCCGTCGCCACCTGCCAGCAGCTCGACACGTCGCACCGTGAGCGCGGCCGCGGCGTCCAGCGGTGCGCCCGCGTCGGCCGCGGGATCCGACAGGTCCGCGGGTCCGGTCACCACGGGTCCGGTGACCGTGGCGACGGCACCGGGCGCCGGGTCCGTGGGGCCCGACGGCGCATCGGCAGGTCCGAGGTGCAGGAACACGAGCACCAGGGCCGTGCACCCGACGAGCACTCCCGCGGCGGAGAGCACCGGCCGCAACGCTCCGGGCCGTCGCGACACCTGGGCGCGCCGTGCCGCGGCGCGCGTGCTCGGGCGCGCAACCGGACCGGACGCGGTACGAGGCCTGCTCGGGTCGCTCGTGGGCAGCCCGTCGGATCGTGGTGTGTCAGGTCGCGGCGTCCCTGGGCGTGGCGTCCCTGGGCGTGGCGCTCGCGGCCCGACGCGACGGGCCGCGAGCGCGCTGGACACGAGGCGTGCGGCGTCCGGGAGGGCGACCGGGCGCGCCGGTACCGCCTCGAAGCACCGGGCGGCGAACGTCCCGATCTCGGGCCTGGTGCGCGGGTCCTCGCGCAGCGCGAGGGCGAGCTCGCCGTGGAGCGCGGCGAGCTCGCCGAGCTCCTCCGTCGGCGCGCCGCTGGCCGGGGCGGCCGCCGACGGCGACCCCCCGGCGGCCAGTACCGTGCTCGGTGCGGGGAGCAGGTCCGCCAGCAGGCGGGCCAGGGTGTGCACGTCGCCGGTGCGGTCGCCCGTGAAGGGGGTGAGTGCCGGGTGCAGGACGGGGCGGCCGTCGTCGGACACCGTGACGTCCTCGCCCCGGACGACGCCGTGGACGAGGCCTGCGTGATGCATCGCGGCGAGGGCCTGCGCGACCGGGACGAGCACGGTCACGGCCTCTCCAGCGAGGAACGGGCCGCGGGCGCCGGCGAGCTCGTCGAGCCGCAGACCGGGGACGTGGGCGGTGAGGACGGCGAGCGTCGTGGCGTCGACCTGGAGAATCTCGTGGACACCGGCCATGTGCTCGTGGTCGACGCTGCGCAGCAGGTCCAGTCGCTCGGCGAGCCGCGCCCGCGCGTCGTCGCTCGGCGGGGCGGTGAGGAGCGTGACGTCGTAGGTCTCCTCCTCCGGTGTGACCACGACCCACGGTGTCCGGGGTGCGAGGGTGCGCGGCCGGCGCAGGATCCAGGCCCGGTCGGCCGCCAGGGCCGTCAACGCCGCGGGAGGCTCGTGCAGAGCGCTCGGTTCAGGGCGACCGTCGCGCCGGGCACGCCGGGCAGCGGGTCGGTGGTCGTGATCGCTCGCCATGTGCTCATCTCATCGCGGGGCGGCACCCACGGACCGTTGTCCACAGGTCGAGTTCTCCGAGGGCCGGTCCGACCGGCTCGTCCACGCGTCAGACGTCGACGCGTCGCCCCTCGGCGGCGCTGACGCGGGCCGCGTCGAGGACCTCGGCGGTGCGCACCGCGTCCGCGGGGTCCACCGGGACGGGTCCGTCGGCGGTGAGCCACCGGTCCACGGCCCGGTAGAAGTCGGCGTGCCCGCCGGGCGCCCTGCGCACCGGGGTCCGCTCGTGCCCCCTGGTGATCCACCCCTCGGTGCCCTCGGGAGCGTCGCGGTCGAAGACCTCGAAGGGAGAGGCGTCGTTCTCGAAGGTCGTCACCACGAAGGCCCCGTCGTTCCCCAGCACGCGGGTCCGGGGCCCGGGCGCACCGACGACCGATCCCGCCCACAGGCGGCTGACGACGTCCGTCCCGCTCGACGGCGTCTCGTGGTGGAGCACGAGGAACACGTCGTCCTCGGTGCGGGTCGTCAGGGCCCGCAGCTCCGCGGTCACCGAGCGCACCGGACCGAAGAGCCGGGTCGCCGAGTCGACGAGGTGCGGGCCGAGGTCCAGCAGCAGCCCGCCGCCCGCCGGGTCGTTCTCCTTCCAGCGGTCGAGCGGCACCGGTCGCCACCGCTCCCACCGGCGTTCGAAGGTGTGCACGTCACCGAGCTCTCCGGAGTCGAGGACGGAGCGCAGCGTGAGCTGTTCGGGATCCCACCGCCTGTTCTGGAACACGGTGAACGGAGTGCTCGTCGCCTGCGCGGCGTGCACGATCTCCCGGGCGGCGGGCGCGGTGAGCGCGATGGGCTTGTCCAGGACGAACGGCACGCCCGCGGCGGCGATCGCGAGCGCGTGCTCGGTGTGCAGGGCGGTCGGGCTCGCGACGACCACGACGTCGAAGACGGCGCGTTCGGCGCCGTCGGCGAGCAGGGAGTCGAGGTCGTCGTGCAGACGCACGCCCGGCCAGTCCTCCTGCGCGGCGGCCCGGCGTCCGGGGTCGCGGGCGACCACCGCGGTGACCCGGAGCCCTGCCTCCCGCACGAGCCGGGCGTGGATCCCCCGCCCCGCTCCGCCGTACCCGACCACTGCGACCCGCGTTGCGTCCATGGAGCCAATGTAGCGGTGCAGGAGCAGCAGCCAGCGGGTGGCACAATATGCGCATTCATCAGGATTCACCGACCTCCACGGTTCTGGTCGGTTTCGGGAAGGTCGTCCCTTGAGCAGCCGCAGCACCACCTCCCCCGCCCGTCGCTACCTGAGGATCGCGTTGATCGCGCTCGCGATCGCGATCGTCCTCGCCAACGCCTGGAACCAGAGCCTCGAGGCCCACGAGAGCGCCCCGCCGGGCAGTGCCCTCGCCGAGCTCGAGACGCTCGACGTGCGCGACGCCGAGCCCCGCACCGGGTACAGCCGCGAGGGGTTCGGACGGGCGTGGGCGGACGTGGACGACAACGGCTGCGACACCCGCAACGACATCCTCGCCCGCGACCTGTCCGAGGTCACCTACACCGAGCGGGACGAGACCTGCACCATCTCCACCGGGGTCTTCGTAGACCCGTACACGGGTCAGGAGATCGAGTTCCAGCGGGGTAAGACGACGAGCGCCGCCGTGCAGATCGACCACGTCGTGCCGCTGCTGGACGCCTGGCGCAAGGGCGCCCGCTCGTGGGACGAGAACACCATGGCGCTCTTCGCCAACGACCCGCTGAACCTCCTGGCATCCGACGGCTCGGCCAACCAGTCCAAGGGGGCACGCGACGCGTCCGAGTGGTTGCCGCCCGACGAGACCTTCCACTGCACCTACGTCGCCCGGCAGATCGCCGTCAAGAGCGTCTACGCGCTGGCGGTCACCCCCGCGGAGCGGGACGCGATGCGTACCGTCCTCGACGCCTGCCCGTCCGAGCCGCTTCCCAGCGCCGCGAGCACCGCGACCGCTGACGCCGTCGACCCCTGGTGAACCCTGTGCGGAGCCGCTAGGCCCGGGCGGTCGGCCGCGGACCGCCGCGCGACAGCGCGCCCGGCCACCACACGCGACGGCCGATGTCGTGGACGAGAGCCGGCACGAGCAGGCTGCGCACGACGAGCGTGTCGAGCAGCACGCCGAACGCGACGATGAAGGCGATCTGGGCGAGGAACAGCAGCGGGATCACCCCGAGCGCGGCGAACGTCGCGGCCAGCACCACACCGGCGGACGTGATCACCGATCCCGTGACCGCGAGCGCCTTGAGGACGCCGGGTCTCGTGCCGATCACCGCGCTCTCCTCCCGGACGCGGGTCATGAGGAAGATCGAGTAGTCGACGCCGAGCGCGACGAGGAAGCAGAATGCGTACAGCGGCACCGCGGGGTCGGCCCCCGGGAAGTCGAGGACGTGCTCGAACACGAGGGCCGCGACACCGAGCGCCGCACCGAACGACAGCACGTTGGCACCCATGAGGAGCACGGCCGCGAGGACGGATCGCAGCAGCAGCATGAGGATCAGCAGGATCACGACGAGGACGACCGGCACGATGACCTGCAGGTCGCGCGTGCCTGCCTCCTGGGTGTCGAGCCGCTCGGCGGCCGCGCCTCCGACGAGCGTCTCGGGCGAGACCTCGTGCACCGCCTCACGCAGGTCGGCCACGGCCACCACCGCGTCCTGCGAGTCGGAGGGCGCCTCGGTCGAGACGTCGAGACGGACGGCGCCGTCGATCACCACGGGCGGACCCTGGCTCGGTGCGCCGGGCGCCGCAGGGGCTCCCTCGGTGACGGCCGTCACCGCGGCGATGCCCGGCGTCGACTCCGCGGCCTGCGTCACGGCATCGACGTCACCCTCAGGGACGACGACGACGACCGGCTGCGCGGAGACGCCCTCGAAGTGCTCCGCGAGCACCGCCTCCCCGTCCACCGAGTCCACCTGCGTGAGGAAGACCTCGGAGTCGCCGGTGCCCTCGGCGTCGAGCGTGGGCACGAACGCCGCGCAGCCCGCCAGCACGACCGCCGTGACGATCCACACCGGTCGGTCGTGGCGACCGACGAACGACGCGACCTTGGACCACACGCCGTGCCCCTCGACGTCGACGCGCGCCGCGTCGGCCCGGGCGGTCTCGGGTCCGGTGAGGTCGATCGTGGGACCGGTCTCGGCGGCGTCTGCCTCCGGCTCGACGAAGCGTGGGACCTGGGGCCAGAAGATGCCGCGGGAGCGCTGCCCGGCGAGCACGAGGAACACGGGCAGCAGGGTCAGTGCGGCAAGGAAGGCCGAGACGATGCCGATCGCAGCGACCGGCCCGAGGCTGCGGTTGGACGCGAGGTCGGACAGCAGCAGGCAGAGCAGCCCGGCGATCACGGTCCCTGCGCTGGCGGCGATGGGCTCGATCGAGGCGCGGATCGCGCGGCGCAGGGCCGTGTACGTGCTGCGGACGTGCCGCAGCTCCTCGCGGTAGCGGGCGACGACGAGCAAGGAGTAGTCGACGGCGGCGCCGACCACGAGGATCGACAGGATGCCCTGGGACTGCCCGTTGAGCGTCAGCACTCCGGAGTCGGCGAGGTGGTAGACGACGAGGCCGGCGAGGCTCAGGGCGAGCACCGCGGTGAGGATGACGACGAACGGCAGGATCGGCGAGCGGTACACGACCGCGAGGATGACGAGGACCGCGGCGAGCGCGACGAGCAGCAGGACGGTGTCGATGCCACCGAACGCGTTCACGAGATCGGCCACGAACCCTGCCGGGCCCGTCACCCACGCCTCGAGGCCGGAGCCGTCGAACGTGTCGGCGACCGCGTCGCGCAGCGCGGCCACGACGACGTTGTTGATGCGCTCCTCGTCACCGATGAGCTCGCTGGACAGCGCGGCGTCGAGTGACACGACGACGAGCGCGGCGCGCCCGTCCTCGGATGGCACGGTGACGGGGTCTGCAGTGAGGACGTCGCCGACCGTCCGCGGCTCGGAGCCGCTCGCGGCACCGCCCTCCCCCTCGGCGCCGCCCTCGACGAGCGGCAGGTCACCGATCCCGGCGGCGAAGTCCTCGACGGCGGCGAGCTGCTCGCCCGTGAGGTCCGACCCGTCGGCGGGGCGCACGACGACCAGCGCCGGGAGGCTCTCCGAGTCGACGAACTCGCGCGCGGCGTCGGCCGCCTGCGTGGACTCAGCGCTGGACGGCAGGAACGCTGCGGCGTCGTTCGTCTGGACGGAGCTCAGCTGCCCCTGCGCCTGTCCGCCCAGCGCACCCACGGCGAGCCAGACCCCGAGCACTGCGAGAATGAGGAGGCCTCGGAGCGCGCCGCTCCAGCGATTACTCAGCATGCTGAGTACTATTGACGACGGAGGTTCGATAAGCAAGTGGACATCAGCCCGGTGAGCAAGGAGCCCCAGGACTGGCCGACCGGCCGGCTCCTGTCAGCGGTGACCCGGCGGATCGAGCGGGAGTGGAACGCCCACCTCGACACCTGGGAACTCAACCATGCGAGCATGCCCGTCCTCATGCACCTTCTCGCAGGCCCCCGCACGCAGCGCGAGCTCGCCCGTGAGTCGAACGTCACGGAGCAGACGATGAGCCGGATCGTCGCGCGCCTCGAGCGCTCGGGGTACGTCGTGCGCGAGCACGACGCCACCGACCGCCGCCGCCGCGCCGTGTCGATCACGGACGCGGGCCGGGGGGCGGCCTTCGCGTCGGCTCGGCCCCGGCCGGCGGAGGAGCTCAGCACCCGCGGGCTGACGCCGGAGCAGATCACCACCCTGCGCGAGATCCTCATCACGATGATCGAGGCCCACCCCCGTCCCGGCGAGGACTAGCCTGAGGCCATGCGCTTCCGCACCGAGGGACCAGGACTGACCGACTACGAGGACGCCTGGGACCTGCAGCGCCAGGTGCACACCGAGGTCGCCGACGGCCGCGCACCGGACACGGTCCTGCTCGTCGAGCACCCGCCCGTCTACACGGCGGGTCGGCGCACCAACCGTGCCGACCGCCCGACCGACGGCACCCCCGTCGTCGACGTCGACCGGGGCGGGAAGATCACCTGGCACGGACCGGGCCAGCTCGTCGCCTACCCGATCGTGCGGCTCGCGGAGCCCGTCGACGTCGTCGCCTACGTCCGCGCGCTCGAGGAGGCCGTGATCGCCGTCTGCGCCACGCTCGGCCTGACCACCGGCCGCGTCGAGGGCCGCAGCGGCGTGTGGTTCGCCGCGACGCCCACCCGGCGCGAGCGCAAGGTCTGCGCGATCGGCGTCCGCGTCGCGCGCGGCGTGACCATGCACGGCCTGGCCCTCAACTGCGACCCGGACCTCGCCGAGTACTCGCGCATCGTGCCGTGCGGGATCTCCGACGCCGACGTGACGTCCCTCACCGCCGAGCTCGGCCGGCCCGTGACGATCACGGACGTCGCTCCGCTGCTCCAGGACGCGCTCGTAGAGCACCTCGCGGCCATCACGATGCCCGACGACCGCGCAGCCACGATGCCCGACGCCGTCCGCGCAGCCCAACGCACGGACGTCGACGCTCCGCAGGGCCGGTTGCGCGCAGTAGGCTAGCCCCCAAGGGAACCGTGCGTGCCGGAGTTCTCGGGTGGGTCGGCACGCTCTGTCGACGAACCACGGACCCCTCATGAACCGCACACCCACCCCCCTCGCCTCCGCCCCCACGTCCGGCGACCGCCCGTCCGGCGCACCGCCGGTCGGAGCCCGTGCCGCGTACGCCACGCTCCCCGCCCTCACGGGTCGCGCCTTCTTCCCGGTCGCGTTCCTCGCGCGGCTGCCGTTCTCGATGATCACCATCGGCACCCTCCTGCTCGTGTCGACCGCGACCGGCTCGCTCGCGGTCGGCGGCCTGGCGAGCGCCGCCGGCGCGGTCGCGACCGCTGTCTGCGGCCCCGCCCAGGGGGCCGTGGCCGACCGGTGGGGGCAGCGTCGCGTGCTGCTCGTCGTCGTACCCCTCGAGGTGGCCGCGATCGCGGGCCTGCTCTGGGTCACCGCCCGTCCCTCCCCCGATGCGCTCGTGCTGGCTTCCGCCGCCCTCATGGGCGCCTTCGCGCCGCAGGTCAGCCCGCTGGCCCGGGTGCGTTGGATCGCGGCCACCCGCGACGCGCCGCGGTCGCTGCTCGCCGCGATGAGCTACGAGTCGACGGCGGACGAGGTGAGCTTCGTGCTCGGCCCGGCCCTCGTGGGGGTGCTCGCCGGCGCGACCTCGCCCGCGACCGCGATGGGCGTCGCCGGCGCGCTGTGCGCGGTGTTCGGCCTCGCCTTCGCGCTGCACCCCAGCGCACGCCTCGCCCCCGGGCGGCGCCACGAGGAGGCCGCCGCGGCGGCCTCCCGCACCACGACCGGTCCGGCCGAGCAGGCGCCGCGCGCGCACTTCGCCGCGCTCCTGCGCCGCGTGCTGGTGCCCGTCCTCGGGATGGCCTCGATGGGGCTGCTCTTCGGCTCCACGCAGACGGCCGTGACGTCGTTCGCGCGCGACGCGGGCATCCCCGACAGCGCCGGCCTGCTCTACGCCGTCATGGGGCTCGGATCGGCGGCCACGGCCCTGGCCGTCGTCGCGCTCCCGTCGGCGTGGTCGCCCCGCGGGCGCTGGACGACGTTCGCCGCAGGCCTGCTCGTCGGGGCGGTGGTGACCCTCGTCACCGTCTCGAGCGGCGCCACGGTCGGCGGGCTGGTCCTCGCGCTCGGCGCGGTCGGCCTCTTCATCGGCCCGGTCATGGTCACCGTGTTCACCGTCGGCGGCGACCGCAGCCCGGCCGGGCGCAGCGGGGTCGCGATGACCCTGCTCGCGAGCGCGAACGTCGTCGGCGTCGCCGCGGGCGCCGCCCTCGGCGGCCAGGTCGCCGAGCAGGCCGGGACCACGGCCGCCTTCGGAGGGCCCGTGCTCGCCGCGGCCCTGCTGCTGGTCACCGGCATGTCGCTCAGATCACGCCCCCGGGCCGTGGACCGGGACGGACCGGTCACGGTGGCTGGCGTAGTCTGAACGACGACCGGTGCCGTAACTCGGCAGAGGCCCGACTGGGAGAGACACCCCGTGACGATCGCACCTGAAGGGCGGCGCATGCTGCGGGTCGAAGCCCGCAACGCCGCGACACCCATCGAGAAGAAGCCCGAGTGGATCAAGACCCGGGCGACGATGGGTCCCGAGTACTCCGAGCTCAAGAGCCTCGTGAAGAGCGAGGGCCTGCACACGGTGTGCGAGGAAGCAGGCTGTCCCAACATCTTCGAGTGCTGGGAAGACCGCGAGGCCACGTTCCTCATCGGTGGCGACCAGTGCACGCGCCGCTGCGACTTCTGCCAGATCGACACGGGCAAGCCGGCCGACTTCGACGCGGACGAGCCGCGCCGCGTCGCGGAGTCCGTCCAGGCCATGGGCCTGCGGTACTCGACCATCACGGGCGTCGCCCGTGACGACCTGCCCGACGGCGGTGCCTGGCTCTACGCCGAGACCGTCCGCCAGATCCACGCGGCCAACCCGGGCACCGGCGTCGAGCTGCTGATCCCGGACTTCAACGCCATCCCCGAGCTGCTCGACGAGGTGAACGAGTCGCGGCCCGAGGTCCTGGCGCACAACCTCGAGACGGTGCCGCGCATCTTCAAGCAGATCCGGCCGGCGTTCCGCTACGAGAGGTCGCTGTCGGTCCTCACGCGTGCCCGCGAGGCTGGCCTGGTCACCAAGTCGAACATCATCCTCGGCATGGGCGAGACGATCGACGAGGTCAAGGAGGCGCTGCAGGACCTGCACGACGCCGGCTGCGACCTCATCACGATCACGCAGTACCTGCGCCCGTCGCTGCGCCACCATCCCGTGGACCGCTGGGTCAAGCCCGAGGAGTTCGTCGAGCTGTCCGACGAGGCCGAGCGCATCGGCTTCCTCGGTGTGATGTCCGGTCCGCTCGTGCGCTCGTCCTACCGGGCCGGGCGCCTGTGGGGGCAGGCCATGACACGCCGTGGCATGCAGGTCCCCGCCGCGCTCGCACACCTCACGGAGCCGACGACGGCCCGTCAGGAGGCGGCGAGCCTCCTCGCCCGCTGAGCGACGTGCCTCCCGACCACCCGTCCGCAAGCGCACGGGTGCCCCACTAGACTGAGGAACCATGGCCCGCAAGAAGAACACCGGCTCCGACGACCTCGCCGCCACCGGCACCTCCGAGGCCGGCGCGAAGAAGCAGAAGAAGCCGAAGAAGCAGCGCTGGTACCACCAGGTGTGGTCCGCCTACAAGATGACCCGTCGGGAGGACCCGAACGTCACGTGGGTGATGGCCGCGGTCTTCGTGGGCATCCTCGCGGTCGCCCTCGGGCTCGGCGTCTGGTGGGGCATGTGGGTCTACACCCTCATCGTCGGCCTGCCGTTCGCCCTCCTCGGCGCCATGTTCGTGCTCACCCGCCGGGCGGAACGAGCGGCCTACAGCCAGATCGAGGGTCAGCCCGGCGCTGCGCGCGCCGCGCTCGGCACCATCCGCCGTGGCTGGGCGTTCGACGAGGAGCCGGTCGCGGTCACCCCGCAACAGGACATGGTCTTCCGCGGGATCGGTCGTGCGGGCGTCGTCCTCGTCAGCGAAGGGCCGCCAGCTCGGGCCGGCAAGCTCCTCGAGAAGGAGTCGCGCCGCGTCACCCGCGTCCTGCCGAACGTGCCCGTCACCCAGATCCAGTGCGGGAACGCCGAGGGTCAGGTCGCGCTGCGCAAGCTGCCGCGCACGGTGCAGAAGCTGCGCTCCACCCTCACCAAGCCCGAGGCGGCCGAGGTCTCGAAGCGCCTGCGCGCCCTCGGCGGCGTCAAGCTCCCCATCCCGAAGGGCATCGACCCCACCCGGGCTCGCCCGGACCGCAAGGGCATGCGCGGCCGCTGATCCCCCGCGCGTCCGCTCGAACGCCGTCAGCCGCCCCCGCCCTCCGGCGCGGGCGGCTGACGCGCGTGCGGGGACATCGTCCCGCGAGATAGAACCTGGGTACGCGAGATAGAACCCGGGTGCGCGAGGTCGAACCCTGGTCGGGCAAAGCGTCAGAGCCGGACGATGACCGTCCCGGCGGCGCGGTCGTGCATCCCACGGCCGTCGCTGTCCCAGACGACCGCCGGGAGCACGAGGCACAGCAGGACCGCTCGCGTCGCGCCGCGGACGAAGCCCACCATCTGGCCGGGGCCGGCGAGGCCGCGGACCTGCAGCCCGAGGATCCGGTGCCCCAGCGTGTAGCCGAGCGTGCTCACCAGCAGCACGTTCTCGACGGCGAAGACGGCGAGCGTGGCCATCGCGTGCCCGCCGAAGGCGAGGTTGCTGATGAGCAGGCAGACGAGCCAGTCGATCATCAGCGCGAGCACCCGCCGGCCGAGCGGTGCCATGGATCCTGGGCCGGCCGCGGGCAGGCCGAGCTTCGAGCCGGAGTGTCGGGAGTCGTCACCGGGGCTACCCTCGAGCCAGCTACCCATGTCTTCTCGTGAGACCACGCCACCAGCCTACGTCCCGGCCGCACCGCCGCGGCACGCGGCGTGTTGCACGAATGTCACACTGGGCCGCGCTCCGTAACACGCCCGAAACACTTGGTACATGACAGGGAAACGCCCGGGGCCTAGGTTCGATGGCGCCACGTCAGCACGTTGACCACAGGCACCAACAACCAAGGAGCAACGGATGTTCAAGAACGCGGAGGAGGCAATCGCCTTCACCCGGAACGAGGGCGTCGAGTTCGTCGACGTCCGGTTCTGCGACCTGCCGGGCGTCATGCAGCACTTCAACATCCCGATCGCGCAGTTCGCGGAGTCCGCGTTCACCGACGGGATGATGTTCGACGGATCCTCGATCCGTGGGTTCCAGGCGATCCACGAGTCGGACATGAAGCTCATCCCCGACGTGACCTCCGCCTACCTGGACCCGTTCCGCAAGCGCAAGACGCTCATCGTGAACTTCTCGATCGTGGACCCGTTCACGGACGAGTCGTACTCGCGCGACCCGCGCAACATCGCGGCCAAGGCCGAGGCCTACCTGCGCTCGACGGGCATCGCGGACACCGCGTTCTTCGCTCCTGAGGCCGAGTTCTACCTCTTCGACGACGTCCGGTTCAAGACGAGCCAGAACGAGTCGTACTACCACATCGACTCCGTCGAGGCCGCGTGGAACACCGGCCGTGAGGAGGAGGGTGGCAACCTCGGCTACAAGACGCGCTACAAGGGCGGCTACTTCCCCGTCTCCCCGAACGACCAGTTCGCCGACCTGCGCGACGAGATGTGCGCGGTCCTCGGCGAGGTCGGCCTGGACGTCGAGCGTGCGCACCACGAGGTGGGCACCGCCGGCCAGCAGGAGATCAACTACCGTTTCTCCACGCTGCAGGCGGCCGCTGACGACCTGATGAAGTTCAAGTACGTCATCAAGAACGTCGCCTGGCAGGCCGGCAAGTCCGCGACCTTCATGCCGAAGCCGATCTTCGGTGACAACGGCTCGGGCATGCACTCGCACCAGTCCCTGTGGAAGGACGGCGAGCCGCTGTTCTTCGACGAGAAGGGCTACGGCGGCCTGTCGGACATCGCCCGCTGGTACATCGGTGGCCTCCTCAAGCACGCGCCCTCGCTGCTCGCCTTCACGAACCCGTCGGTGAACTCCTACCACCGTCTGGTCCCGGGCTATGAGGCTCCGGTCAACCTCGTCTACTCGGCGCGCAACCGCTCCGCGTGCATCCGTATCCCGGTCACCGGGTCCTCGCCCAAGGCCAAGCGCGTCGAGTTCCGCGTGCCGGACCCCTCGGCGAACCCGTACCTGGCCTTCGCGGCGCAGCTGCTCGCCGGCATCGACGGCATCAAGAACCGGATCGAGCCGCCGGAGCCGGTCGACAAGGACCTGTACGAGCTGCCCCCCGAGGAGCACGCGCAGATCCAGCAGGTGCCCGCGTCGCTCGGCGAGGCGCTCGACTCGCTCGAGGCCGACCACGACTTCCTCACGCAGGGTGACGTCTTCACCGAGGACCTCATCGCGACGTGGATCGACTACAAGCGCACCCACGAGATCGACCCGATCCGTCTGCGCCCGCACCCGCACGAGTTCGAGCTCTACTACGACATCTGATCGGCTCCCCTCCGGGGGTCCCTGAGAGGGACCCCCGGGGGCGCTGCAGAACGGCGGCTGGCCCGGACGAACGTCTCACGACGTCGTCCGGGCCAGC
>NZ_JAOXSR010000015.1 GCF_026163685.1 Oerskovia flava | reverse complement strand
CACCGCTTGAGCAGGGTGAGCCTGCTCTTGCGGGGTGTCCGGCGAGCGGGCCGAGCGTCAGACCCGGGTGGCCCAGAAGGCCACGGCCGACGCCGCGGCGACGTTCAGGGAGTCCACTCCCCCGGCCATGGGGATCGTCACCACGGTGTCGGCCGTGCCGATCGCCCCGCGCGAGAGCCCGTCGCCCTCGGTCCCGAGCACGAGCGCGAGGCGTTCGGGAGGATCGGCGACCAGCTCGTCGAGCGTGAGCGCACCGTCGGCGAGCGCGAGCGCCGCGACGGTGAACCCGTCGTCCTGCAGGTCGCGCAGCCCTCCGGGCCAGGACTCGAGCCGTGTCCACGGGACCTGGAAGACCGTGCCCATGCTCACGCGCACCGAGCGACGGTAGAGCGGGTCGGCGCACCGCGGCGAGACGAGCACCGCGTCGACGCCGAGGGCCGCCGCGCTGCGGAAGACCGCGCCGACGTTCGTGTGGTCCACGAGGTCCTCGAGCACCGCGACGCGGCGGGCGCCCTGGCCGCCGCGGGCGGCGGCCAGCAGGTCGTGGACCCCGGCGAGCGGCGGGCGGTGCATGGCCGCGAGCGCCCCGCGGTGCAGGTGGAAGCCGGTGATCGCCTCGAGCACGTCGGCCTCGGCGACGTAGACGGGCACGGGCTCGCCCGCGTCGTCGGTGGCGGCGGCGATCACGTCCTCGAGGTCGGCGAGCCACCGCTGCGCCATGAGGAACGAGCGCGGGCGGTGCCCGGCGGCGAGCGCACGCCGGATGACGGTCGAGCTCTCCGCGATGTACAGACCCTTGGCGGGTTCGTGCTTCGCGCGCAGCACGACGTCGGTCAGCCGGTTGTAGTCGGCGAGACGCTCGTCGGCGGGGTCGGTGACGCGCACGACGTGGAGCGGGCCGGGCGCGGAGATGTTCGTCGGTGGCACCCGAGCATTCTCTCGTGCTCACGGGGCGTCGCGGGCACGCGCCTACCGCTCGTCGCCCTGCTGCCCGTCGCTCTGCGACCGAGGAACATCGGGATCCTCGGGGTCCGTCCCCGCGAACTGGCTGGCGTACAGCCGCGCGTGGGTGGCCCAGAAGGCCACGGCCGACGCCGCGGCGACGTTCAGGGAGTCCACTCCCCCGGCCATGGGGATCGTCACCACGGTGTCGGCCGTGCCGATCGCCCCGCGCGAGAGCCCGTCGCCCTCGGTCCCGAGCACGAGCGCGAGGCGTTCGGGAGGATCGGCGACCAGCTCGTCGAGCGTGAGCGCACCGTCGGCGAGCGCGAGCGCCGCGACGGTGAACCCGTCGTCCTGCAGGTCGCGCAGCCCTCCGGGCCAGGACTCGAGCCGTGTCCACGGGACCTGGAAGACCGTGCCCATGCTCACGCGCACCGAGCGACGGTAGAGCGGGTCGGCGCACCGCGGCGAGACGAGCACCGCGTCGACGCCGAGGGCCGCCGCGCTGCGGAAGACCGCGCCGACGTTCGTGTGGTCCACGAGGTCCTCGAGCACCGCGACGCGGCGGGCGCCCTGGCCGCCGCGGGCGGCGGCCAGCAGGTCGTGGACCCCGGCGAGCGGCGGGCGGTGCATGGCCGCGAGCGCCCCGCGGTGCAGGTGGAAGCCGGTGATCGCCTCGAGCACGTCGGCCTCGGCGACGTAGACGGGCACGGGCTCGCCCGCGTCGTCGGTGGCGGCGGCGATCACGTCCTCGAGGTCGGCGAGCCACCGCTGCGCCATGAGGAACGAGCGCGGGCGGTGCCCGGCGGCGAGCGCACGCCGGATGACGGTCGAGCTCTCCGCGATGTACAGACCCTTGGCGGGTTCGTGCTTCGCGCGCAGCACGACGTCGGTCAGCCGGTTGTAGTCGGCGAGACGCTCGTCGGCGGGGTCGGTGACGCGCACGACGTGGAGCGGGCCGGGCGCGGAGATGTTCGTCGGTGGCACCCGAGCATTCTCTCGTGCTCACGGGGCGTCGCGGGCACGCGCCTACCGCTCGTCGCCCTGCTGCCCGTCGCTCTGCGACCGAGGAACATCGGGATCCTCGGGGTCCGTCCCCGCGAACTGGCTGGCGTACAGCCGCGCGTAGGCACCACCCGCGGCGAGCAGCTCGGTGTGGCTGCCCTGCTCGACGATCGCGCCCTGCTCCATGACGAGGATGACGTCGGCGTCACGGATCGTGGAGAGCCGGTGCGCGATGACGAACGACGTCCGTCCGGCGCGCAGCGCGTTCATCGCCTGCTGCACGAGGACCTCGGTGCGGGTGTCGACCGAGCTGGTGGCCTCGTCGAGGACGAGGATGGCCGGGTCGGCGAGGAAGGCCCGCGCGATCGTCAGGAGCTGCTTCTCCCCGGCACTGACCCCCGCCCCCTCGTCGTCGAGGAGCGTCGCGTAGCCGTCGGGCAGGGTCCGCACGAACGGGTCGACGTGGGTCGCGCGGGTGGCGGCGAGGAACTGCTCGTCGCTCACCTCCGCGCCGTCGGGCACGCCGTAGCGCAGGTTCTCCTCGATGGTGCCCCGGAAGAGCCAGGTGTCCTGCAGGACCATGCCGATCTGGGAGCGCAGCGCGTCGCGGGTCGTGGTGCGCACGTCCACGCCGTCGAGGGTGATGCGTCCGCCGTCGACCTCGTAGAAGCGCATGAGCAGGTTGACGAGGGTGGTCTTGCCCGCCCCCGTGGGGCCGACGATCGCCACCGTCTGCCCGGGCTCCGCGACGAACGTCAGGTGCTCGATCAGCGGCGCGTCAGGGCTGTAGCCGAACGAGACGTCCTCGAACGCCACCCGCCCCCGCAGGTCGCGCAGGGGCACGGCGGGCGACGGGTCCCGGTCCTGCTCGGCCGCGTCGAGCAGCGCGTAGACCCGCTCGGCCGACGCGACGCCGGACTGCAGGAGGTTCATCATCGACGCGATCTGGGTGATGGGCTGGGTGAACTGGCGCGAGTACTGGATGAACGCCTGGACGTCACCGAGCCTCAGGGAGCCCGACGCGACCCGCAGCCCGCCGACCACGGCGACGACGACGTAGTTGAGGTTCGCGAGGAAGCCCATCGCGGGCTGGATGGCCCCGGAGACGAACTGCGCCCTGAAGCTCGCGGCGAAGAGCCGCTCGTTCTCCTCGTCGAACGTCTCGAGCGCTGCCGCCTGGTGGCCGTAGACGGTCACCAGGGAGTGCCCGGTGAACATCTCCTCGACGTGGGCGTTCAGCCGCCCGGTCGCGGCCCACTGCTCGATGAACTGCGGCTGGGACCGCCGGGCGATCGCGACCGTCACGAGGAAGGACAGCGGCACCGTCACGAGCGCGACGACCGCGAGCAGCGGGGAGATCCAGAACATCATCGCGAGCACACCGACCACCGTCAGGACGGCGGTGACGAGCTGGGAGAGGGTCTGCTGGAGCGTCTGGGAGATGTTGTCGATGTCGTTGGTGACGCGCGAGAGCACCTCGCCCTTCTTCTGCTTGTCGAAGTAGGCGAGCGGGAGACGCCCGAGCTTGCGCTCGACGTCCTCGCGCAGGCGCCGGACCGTGCGCTGCACGACGACGGTCGTCACCCTGCCCTGGACCCAGCCGAAGACGAACGCGCCGGCGTACACCGCGAGCACCGCGGCGAGGATCGTCGCGAGCGCGCCGGTGTCGACGCCCTGCCCGGGCACGACGCTCATCCCGCCGAGCAGGTCGGCGAACGCGTCCTGCCCGTCGGCGCGCAGCTGAGCGACGGCCTGGTCCTGCGTGAGGCCCGCCGGCAGGCGGGAGCCGATCACCCCGGCGAAGATGACGTTCGTCGCGTCCCCGAGCAGGCGGGGCCCGGTGACGGTGAGCGCGACCGACGCCACGGCGAGCAGGACGACCCCCACCACACGCACCCGCTCGGGGCGCAGGTTCCCGCCGAACCGGCGCAGCGACCCACGGAAGTCCATCGGCTTCTCGGCCGGGACGCCCGGACCGGCCATGGGACCTGGTCCCGTGCGGTGGGGCGGCCGGACGGGTGCCGGGCGCGCGGTGCTCACGACGCCTCCTGGGCGGAGAGCTGGGAGCTGACGATCTCCTGGTACGTGCCGCACGACGCCCAGAGCTCGTCGTGCGTCCCGGACCCCACGACGCGGCCGTGGTCGAGCACGACGATCCGCTCGGCGTGCCGGATGGAGGCGACCCGTTGCGCCACGACGAGGACGCTCGCGGTCCGGGTGCGCGGGGCGAGCGCGCGCCGCAGCGCCGCGTCGGTCGTGTGGTCGAGCGCCGAGAAGGAGTCGTCGAAGAGATAGACCGCGGGCCGGCGTACGACGGCGCGCGCGATCGCCAGCCGCTGGCGCTGCCCGCCGGAGAAGTTCGTGCCGCCCTGCGACACCGGGGCGGCCAGCCCGTCGGGCAGGGCCTCGACGAACTCGCGCGCCTGGGCGACCTCGAGCGCCTCCCACACCTCGGCGTCGCTCGCGTCCGGACGGCCGTAGCGGACGTTGTCCGCCACCGTGCCCGAGAACAGGTAGGCCTTCTGCGGGACGTAGCCGATCATCGAGGCGAGGTCCGCGGTGGCCAGCTCGCGCACGTCCACCCCGTCGAGGCGGACGGCACCACCCGTGACGTCGAAGAGCCGCGGGACGAGCTGGACGAGCGTCGTCTTGCCCGCGCCGGTGGACCCGATGATCGCGGTGGTCTGGCCCGGCATCGCCGTGAGGCTCACGTCGTGCAGGACCGGGTCCTGCGCCCCGGGGTAGCGGAACTCGACCGCGTCGAACGTCACGACCCCTCGACGGGGTGCGGCGAGCGGCACCGGGTCGGCCGGTTCGACGACGCTCGGCGCCGTGTCGAGCACCTCGGTGAGCCGCTCGGCCGACACCGCGGCGCGCGGCACCATGACGAACATCATCGTCGACATCAGCACGGCCATGAGGATGAACATGATGTAGCTGAGGAACGCCACCAGCGAGCCGACCTGCATGGCGCCCGCCTCGATGCGACCGGCGCCGAACCACAGCACGGCGACGCTCGAGACGTTCATGACGAGCATCACCGCCGGGAACATCAGCGCCATGAGCGTGCCGACCCGCAGCGACGTCTCGAAGAGCCGGTCGTTCGCGACGGCGAACCGCCGCTCCTCGTGCCGCTCACGGACGAACGCGCGGATCACCCGGATGCCGGAGATCTGCTCCCGCAGCACACCGTTGATCGCGTCGATGCGACGCTGCATCTGGCGGAAGTACGGGACCAGGCGCGAGACGATCAGCCCGACGACGAGCGCCAGAACGGGCACCACGACCAGCAGCAGCCCGGACAGGCCGACATCCTCCTGCAACGCCATGACGACGCCGCCCACGAGCATGATCGGTGCCGTCACCATGATCGTGCAGCCGAGCAGCACGACCATCTGGACCTGCTGCACGTCGTTCGTCGTCCGCGTGATGAGGGTCGGGGCACCGAACCGGCTCATCTCCTGCGCCGAGAAGGTCTGCACCCGGCGGAAGACGTCGCCGCGCAGGTCCCGCCCGAACGACATGGCGGCCCGTGCGCCGAGGTAGACCGCGCCGACCGCGCACACCACCTGCGCGAGGCTCACGCCGAGCATGACCGCCCCGGTCCGCAGGACGTACCCCGTGTCCCCCTGCGTGACCCCCTGGTCGATGATGTCCGCGTTGAGGCTCGGCAGGTACAGCGACGCCATGGTCGCCAGCAGCTGCAGGACGAGCAGCGCGACGACGAGCCCGCGATAGGGCCGCAGGGACGTGGTCAGCAGGCGCAGGAGCATCGGCGTCCTCGGGGCGTGGGGTGCACGCTCTCACCGTAGGCGTCCGCACCCACGAGCGCCCCGCGGCCACCGGGCCGCAGGGCGTCGTTCGTGAGCGTGTCGTCCGGCAGGGCGCTGCTAGCGCTGCTCGTCGGGAGCGTCGGTCACCTCGTCCTGCGGCTCGCCCGTCCCGAGCGGGCGCGGCGAGACCGATCCCTGGTCGTGCGACGGGGCGAAGCGACGACCGGCGCCCGGCTGCTGACCGCGCTCGGCACCGGCGTCGAACGGCGAGCCCGAGAAGGTCCCGGCGCTCGTGGCGTCGGCGGTCGCCGCCTCGGCCTGCCGGCGTGCCTCGGCGAGCGCTTCCGCCGGGTCCGCCAGCGAGGGGGTGTCGAAGCGCACCCGGCTCCGTTCGCGGTGCGGGCGAGCCTCGGTGCTCGCGGCGGCGCCGTCCGCCGCGGGAGGCGTGGGCACCCCGCCGAAGCCCTGCGCGATCGACCCGAGGGCGGCCGTGAACTCCGTCGGCACGACCCAGAGCTTGCTGGCCGTCCCGTCCGCGATCTTCGGGAGCATCTGCAGGTACTGGTACGCGAGCAGCTTCGGGTCGGCGTCACCTTCGTGGATGGCGTCGAAGACCTGGAGGATCGCACGCGACTCGCCCTCGGCCGTGAGGATCTTGGACTGCGCGTCACCCTCGGCCCGCAGGATCGCGGCCTGCTTCTCGCCCTCGGCCGTGAGGATCTGCGACTGCTTGACCCCCTCGGCCGTGAGGATCGCCGCACGACGGTCACGCTCGGCACGCATCTGCTGCTCCATCGAGCCCTGCACGCTCGCCGGCGGGTCGATCGACTTGAGCTCGACGCGGTTCACGCGGATGCCCCAGCGTCCGGTCGCCTCGTCGAGCACACCGCGCAGCTGGCCGTTGATCTGGTCACGGCTCGTCAGCGTCTGCTCGAGGTCCATGGACCCGATGACGTTACGCAGCGTCGTGACGGTCAGCTGCTCGATCGCCGTGATGTAGTTCGCGATCTCGTAGACCGCGGACTTGGGCTCGGTGACCTGGAAGTAGATGACGGTGTCGATGCTCACGACGAGGTTGTCGGACGTGATGACCGGCTGGGGCGGGAAGGACACGACCTGCTCGCGCAGGTCGACGCCGGCCCGCACCTGGTCGATGAACGGGATCAGCAGGTGCAGCCCGGGCTCCAGGGTCCTCGAGTAGCGCCCGAGCCGCTCGATGATCTGCGCCGTGGCCTGCGGGACGATCCGCACCGCCTTGGCCAGTGCGACGAGCACGACGACGACGGCGAGGACGATCACCACGTAGAGGACGAGGGTGCCGGGTTCAAGATCGTTCATCAAGGAGCTCCAGGGTGTGGTGCGGACGAGTGGTCGAGCGTCGGTGGGCCCGCCTCACGCGGTGGGGTGGTCGGCCGGCGGGTGGTCGGCCGGCGGGTGGTCCGCCGATTCCCTGCGGACGACCGCCGTCGCGCCGTCGATCCGTACGACGCGCGCCTCGGTGCCGGTCCGCAGCGACGGGGCGCCGTCCTCGGTGCGCGCGCTCCAGACCTCGCCGGAGAGCTTCACCCGGCCGTCGAACTCGGTGACCGTGTCGACGACCAGAGCCGGGCGACCGACCTGCGCGGCGGCGTTGGTCTCGGTCAAGGGCACCCGGTCGCGCAGGTGGCGCAGGAGCCAGGGGCGCAGGGTGAACAGCAGCGCCGCGGACACCACGGCGAAGGTGAGGACCTGCAGCCACACGGGGCCACCGGCCGCGTTGACGCCGGCCGCGGCGAACGCACCGCCGGCGAACATGATGAGGACGAGCTCCAGGGAGATGATCTCGATGACGACGAGGAGGAGCCCCGCCCCGACCCACCACAACCAGTCCATGACGACCCCCGATCTGCAGGACGACGCCCGCAACCTTTACTCAGACTTTACCGAGTTTCCGCGCATCTCGCATCTTTCGGAGGGCGGTCGACAGACCGGCACGGGACGATCAGGGCCGCGCCGCGCGCGCCATCCACCGGCCACCGCCGTGCGCGACGACGAGCGGGAGGTCGTAGGCGTCACTGAGGTTCTGCGCCGTGAGCACCTCGGAGATCGGGCCGGCCGCGTGCACGCGGCCGTCCTTGAGGAGCAGCAGGTGCGTGAAGCCCGGCGGGATCTCCTCGACGTGGTGCGTGACGAGCACCAGCACGGGCGACACCGGGTCGCCGGCCAGCTCTGCGAGCGCGCCGACCAGCTCTTCGCGTCCCCCGAGGTCGAGCCCGGCGGCGGGCTCGTCCAGGAGGAGCAGCTCCGGGTCGGTCATGAGCGCGCGGGCGATCTGGGTGCGCTTGCGCTCCCCCTCGCTGAGGGTCCCGAACAAGCGGTCCGCGAGGTCCCCGACCCCGAAGGCGGCCAGGAGGTCGTCCGCACGCTGCGTGTCGAACTCCTCGTACGTCTCGCGCCAGCGACCCGTCACGCCGTAGGCCGCGGTGAGCACGACGTTGCGCACGGTCTCCGAGCCGGGGATGCGGTCCGCGAGCGCCGCGCTGGCCAGCCCGATCCGGGGGCGCAGCTCGAAGACGTCCACCCGACCGAGGCGTTCGTCGAGCAGGTCCGCGGTGCCCGCCGTCGGGTGCATGCGCGCCGCGGCGATCTGCAGGAGCGTCGTCTTCCCGGCGCCGTTGCGGCCCAGGATCACCCACCGCTCGCCCTCGTTCACCTGCCAGTCCACGGAGTCGAGGATGGTCTTGGTGCCGCGTCTGACGGTGACGCTCCGAAGGTCCAGAACCGCGCTCATGGGACCCGACCCTATAGGTTGGGCGGCGTGGATTCCCATTCCGCCCCGCACCTGCCGCGCAGCGTCCTGCTCGCCCTGTGGCTGCGGTCATCGCCGCGCCCGGCACCATCGGTGACCGGTGCTGGCGACCCTCTCCTGCGGGCAGTGCAGGGCGACGACGAGGCGCACGCCGTCGTCGGGCGGATCGGCGACGAGGACGTGCTCGTCTCGACCCCGCGCACCCTCGCCGACCTGGTCGGGCGGTGGTCGGGCGGCCCGCGGCAGGTCGTCGCCCTCCTGCCGGCGCCGGGCGACGTGCTGGGCGTCCCCGCCCCCGTGTCCCCCGCCGCAGCCGACGCCGGCGAGTGCGTGCTGGTGACCACTCGCGACGGGTCGTGGGCCGCGGTGCCCGAGGTCGAGGAGTTCGGCAGCGTCTACGAGCCAGGCCACCTCGTGACCTGGCACGTCGAGCCCGTGCCGGCCTGGACGGACCGGGTGCTGGGGGTGGTCGGCTCGCTCTCCGACGCCGAGCGTGACCTGCGGACCGCGCTGCTCACCGCGACCGAGGCGCTCATGTCCCTCGACGTGGCGCGCTGGCGCGAGGACGCCGCCGATCAGATCGCGCAGCTGCGCTCGGGGACCCTGCCGGGCACCCTCCTGCCCCCCGACCTGGACGGTCGTACGGTGCGGGTGCTCTCCCAGGCGGCGCGCCTGCGCGGGATCGTCGACCTGGCCACCGCGGACGACGGCGGTGCGGTGAACCTCTGGCAGGCCGACCAGCGCTCGAGCGCGCTGCGCGAGGTCGAGCGGGGCGCCCGCCGGGCCATGTCGGCCGCCACGCTCGCCCTGTGACGACCGCTGCTCGCCCGGCGACGACCGCTCAGCCCGGCAGCACCGCGCGGTAGACGTCGAGCGTACGCTCCGCGATCGCGTGCCACGCGAAGTGGTCCTCGACGCGGCGACGAGCGGCCACGCCCATCTCGGCGGCGCGCGCTGGATCCTCGACCATCGAGCGCAGCGCCTGCGTGAGGTCCCGCACGAACCGGTCCGGGTCCAGGGGCGTGCCCGTGCCGTCGTCCGCCTGCTCGAGGGGGACGAGGACCCCGGTCACGCCGTCGTCGACGACCTCGGGGATCCCGCCCGTGGCGCTGCCGACGACCGGGAGCCCGACCGCCATCGCCTCGAGATTGACGATCCCGAGCGGCTCGTAGATCGACGGGCACACGAAGACCGTGCACGCGGCGAGGACCGCGACCAGCTCGGCGCGCGGCAGCATCTGCTCGATCCACACGACCCCGGCGCGGGTCTTCTGCAGCTCCGCGACCGCGCCGCTGACCTCTGCGGCGATCTCCGGGGTGTCCGGCGCACCGGCGCACAGCACGAGCTGGACGTCGTCGGGCAGCGCGGCCGCCGCCCGCAGCAGGTACGGCAGGCCCTTCTGCCGGGTGATCCGGCCGACGAACACGACGGCGGGCCGGTCCGGGTCGATCCCCAGGTCACGGGCGACACGGTCCGCCGCGGCCTCCTGGGCCGTGCCCTCGGGACGCCGCCAGCCGTCCAGGTCGATGCCGTTGTGCACGACGTGGACCTTGTCCGGGTCGAGCTGCGGGTAGACGCGCAGGATGTCGGCCCGCATCCCCGCGGAGACGGCGATGATCGCGGCCGCGCCCTCGTAGGCCGTGCGCTCCGCCCAGGACGACAGCGCGTAGCCGCCCGCCAGCTGCTCGGCCTTCCACGGCCGCAGCGGCTCGAGGGAGTGCGCCGAGAGCACGTGCGGCACCCCGTGCAGGAGGCCGGCGAGGTGGCCGGCAAGGTTCGCGTACCAGGTGTGCGAGTGGACGAGGTCGGCACCCGCGACGTCGCCGGACATCTCCAGGTCGACGCCGAAGGTGCCCAGCGCGGCATTCGCCCCGGCGAGCACGGCGGGCACGCTGTAGCCGGTCACGCCCTCCTCGGAACGGGGGCCGTCGAAGCACCGCACGCGCACGTCGACGTGGGGGCGCAGGACCGCAGACAGCTCGGCGACGTGCACACCGGCGCCACCGTAGACGTGGGGCGGGTACTCACGGGTCAGCAGGTCGACTCTCACAGACGTCACGCTAGCGTGTGCGGCCCCGTTCGTCGCCACGCCGTCCGGACGCAGTCCAGGACTCGCCGGCTGCGCACGCTGCCCACCATGCGAGTCCCGGTACCGACCGGGCGCCGGAGGGACTACGGTCTGAGCATGGCTGCACCACGCGTCCTCGCCATCGTCCTCGCGGGCGGAGAAGGCAACCGCCTGATGCCACTGACGGCACACCGGGCGAAACCTGCCGTGCCCTTCGGAGGGATCTACCGCCTGGTCGACTTCGCGCTGTCGAACCTCGTCAACTCCCACTACCTGCACATCGTCGTGCTCACGCAGTACAAGTCGCACAGCCTCGACCGCCACATCACCAAGACATGGCGCATGTCGGCGCTCCTCGGCAACTACGTCGCGCCCGTCCCGGCACAGCAGCGGGTGGGCAAGCACTGGTACCTCGGCAGCGCCGACGCCATCTACCAGTGCCTCAACATCATCGACGACGAGCGGCCCGACATCGTGGTCGTGGTCGGTGCGGACCACGTCTACCGCATGGACTTCTCGCAGATGGTCGACGCCCACATCGCCTCGGGCGCCCAGCTGACCGTCGCGGGCATCCGCCAGCCCATCACCATGGCGGACCAGTTCGGTGTGATCGAGACCGACCCGCAGGACCCCGAGCGGATCAAGGCGTTCCTCGAGAAGCCCACTGACCCTGTCGGGCTCTCGGACTCGCCCCAGGAGATCCTGGCCTCCATGGGCAACTACGTCATCGACGCCGACGCCCTGGTCGACGCCGTGACCGCCGACGCGTCGAACCCCACCTCCCGCCACGACATGGGCGGGGACATCGTGCCCGCGTTCGTCGAGCGCGGTACCGCGGGCGTCTACGACTTCATCCGCAACGACGTGCCGGGGTCCGCCGACCGCGACCGGGACTACTGGCGCGACGTGGGGACGATCGACTCGTACTACGACGCCAACAAGGACCTCATCGCCGTCACCCCGGTGTTCAACCTCTACAACGACGAGTGGCCGCTGCACACCGGGTACACCGGCCTGCCGCCCGCGAAGTTCGTGCACGCCGGTCAGGGCCGTCTCGGCCACGCCGCGGACTCGATCGTCTCGCCCGGAGTCCTCATCTCGGGCGCGACAGCGGTCGGGTCGGTGCTCTCCCCGGGCGTCCACCTGCACTCGTGGGCGTCGGTCTCCGACAGCGTCCTCATGGACGGTGTCCAGGTGCACCGCCACGCCCAGGTCCACCGGGCGATCATCGACAAGAACGTCATCGTCGGCGAACGCGCCCGGATCGGCCTCGACACCGAGCAGGACCGTGCGCGGGGCTTCACCGTCACCGCCTCGGGCATCACCGTCGTCCCCAAGGGAAGCATCATTGACTGAGCAGTCACCGGCCGCCGACCACCGGCGTCGGCTCGTCGTCATGGACGTCGACTCGACGCTCATCTCCCAGGAGGTCATCGAGCTCCTCGCCGACCACGCGGGCACACGCCGTGAGGTCACGGAGATCACCGAGCGAGCGATGCGGGGCGAGATCGACTTCGCCGCGTCGCTGCACGAGCGGGTCGCCACCCTGGCCGGAGTACCCGTCGCCGCCTTCGCCGACGTCCTCGCGCGAACGAGCTACACGCCCGGCGCCCGCGAACTGGTCGCGGAGTGCCACCGCCGGGGCTGGACCGTGGCGCTGGTCTCGGGCGGGTTCGCCGAGCTCGTCGCCGACCTGGCCGCCGATCTCGGCATCACCCGGTTCCGCGCCAACCGCCTCGAGGTCGTCGACGGCAAGCTGACGGGTCGGACCACCGGCCCCGTCGTCGACCGGGCGGCGAAGGCCCAGGCGCTGCGCGAGTTCGCCATCGTCGAAGGGATCCCGACCGAGGACACCGTGGCGATCGGCGACGGCGCGAACGACCTCGACATGATCGACGCCGCGGGGATCGGGATCGCGTTCGCCGCCAAGCCCGTGGTGCGGGCGCAGGCGCCCTACGCGGTGGACGGCCCCCGGCTGGACGCCGTGCTCGCGGTCATCGACGGTGTCGTCGACGGCGCGGACGTCGCGACCGCGGGCTCCCGCTGAGCCGACGCACGACCACCTACGCGGCGGGACGCCCGACGTAGGTGAGCGACGCAACGCCCTCGCCCCACTCCGACCACGGGTCAGGCGACTCGAGCACACTGTAGGTCGCGGTCGGCACCCCGACCCGCACCTGCGCCACGGCACCGGAGTCGGAGCCGGGCCCGGCGAGGAACGCGGCCGTCGCCGCCATGGTCGGCTCGTGGCCGACGACGAGCAGCGTGCGCACGCCGTTGCCGGCGTCGCGCACGAGCTCGAGGACGTCGTCGACACCCGCGGCGTACAAGGTGTCGCTGAGACCCAGCTCGGGAGCGGCCTCGCCGAGGTGCGGCGACAGCAGCTCCCAGGTCTGACGCGTGCGCAGCGCGGTGGAGCACAGGACGAGCTCGGGAACGAGCCCGGCACCGGCGAGCGCAGCGCCTACCCGGCCGGCCTGCCGCCGGCCGTTGAGCGCCAGGGGGCGCAGCACGTCGTCAACGCTCCCGGCAGGCTCGGCCTTGGCGTGACGCAGGAGCACCAGACGGTGCGTCGTCGACTCGAGAGAGGTCATCGCACCGTCACAGGCCCATGGCGTGCACGCCACCGTCGACGTGCACGATCTCTCCGGTCGTCGCGGGGAACCAGTCGGACAGGAGCGCCGCGACGGCGCGGGCCGTGGGCTCGGGGTCGGTCTGGTCCCAGCCGAGCGGCGCACGCTCTGGCCAGCCGTCCTCCATCGCGGAGAACCCGGGGATGGACTTGGCCGCGGTGGTGCGGATCGGCCCGGCGGAGACGAGGTTGACCCGGATGCCCTCGGGCCCGAGGTCGCGCGCGAGGTAGCGGCTGGTCGACTCGAAGGCGGCCTTCGCGACGCCCATCCAGTCGTAGACGGGCCAGGCAAAGCTCGCGTCGAACGTGAGCCCGACGATCGAGCCGCCCGAGGCCATCAGCGGCTTGGCGGCCACGGCGAGGGACTTCAGCGAGAACGCGGAGACCTCGAGGGCCGTGGCGACGTCCGACCACTCGCCGGCGAGGAAGTTGCCACCCATGACCGACTGCGGGGCGAACCCGATGGAGTGCACCACCCCGTCGAGACGGTCGACGTGCTCGGAGACCCGGTCGGCCAGCGCCGCGAGGTCCTCGTCCGAGGTGATGTCGAGCTGGACGACGGGCGCGGGCGCCGGAAGGCGCTTGGCGATCGCCTGCGTGAGCCGGAACTGCCGCCCGAAGGAGGTCAGCACGACCTCGGCACCCTCCTGCTGCGCGAGCCGCGCCACGTGGAACGCGATCGAGGAGTCGGTGAGGACTCCTGTGACCAGGAGCTTCTTGCCGTCGAGCAGACCCATCGGTTTCCTTCCGTTCGTCGTGGTGCGCCCCGATCCTACTGGAGCGTGCACCACGAGGTGTCAGTGCGGCCACCGGGTGGGCCCGGCGGCGGGTCGAGGCGTGGGACACGCCAGGAGCGGTCGTGCGGCCGGCGCTCAGTGCCCCATGCCGAGGCCACCGTCGACCGGCAGCACAGCGCCGCTGATGTAGCCGGCCTCGTCGGAGGCGAGGAACTGCACGGCGGCGGCGACCTCGTCCGGCTGTGCGAAACGCCCGGCCGGGATGGTCGCCTTGTAGGCGTCCTGACGCTCCTGCGGGAGCTGGGCGGTCATCGCGGTCTCGATGAAGCCGGGGGCGACGACGTTCGCGGTGATCCCGCGACCGCCGAGCTCGCGGGTGATCGACCGGGCCATCCCGACGAGCGCGGCCTTCGACGCCGCGTAGTTGACCTGCCCGGCGCCGCCGTAGAGGCCGATCACCGAGGAGATGAGCACGATCCGGCCACGACGCTGGCGGATCATGCCCTTCGAGGCGCGGCGCACGCAGCGGAACGTCCCGGTGAGGTTGACGTCCAGGACGGACGTGAACTCCTCGTCGCTCATCCGCATGAGGAGCTGGTCGCGCGTCACCCCCGCGTTCGCGACGAGGACCTCGACGGCGCCGAGCTCCTGCTCGATCTGCGTGAACGCGGCGTCGACGGCGGCCGTGTCGGTGACGTCCGCCACCGCACCCAGGACACCGTCGGGCAGGTCGCCACCGCGGTACAGCGTCGCGACCCGGTCGCCGTTCGCGACGAAGCGCTCGGCGATCGCACGCCCGATGCCCCGGTTCGCGCCGGTGACCACGACGGTGCGCGGTGCGGGTACGGGCTGGTCGGACGTGGGCGCTGTCGGCACGGTCGCCTCCTGGTTCGTGGGGTGCTGGGTCTGGTTCGTGGATGCTGGCTGATCGGTGTCGTGCGTGTCACAGTCGGGTGTCACCACCGTGATCGGCTCCTCGCCGCGGTTCGTGGGGGACCGCGGTTCGTGGGGCGCAGGCTGCCGCACCGACCGTACCGCGCGCACGGCGCGGACGGCCTGCGGTCACCGTCACACCGGCGCCAGGGCGTTTGTGGGGTATCGACAAACGTAGACTGGGCGAGTGAGCAACCGCGCCGCCCCGCCGCCCGGGACCTCGCGCCCCGGACGCCGGGGCGGGGACCGACGGGCGCGACGCGAACGCGCCGAGGACGTACCGAGCATCACGGGCGCGCAGACACCGCTCACGGAGGAGCAGAGCCGCCGCACCCGCCGCTACCTGTGGCAGATGGGCCTGCGGCTGGTGTGCTTCCTGCTCGCCGTCGTCGCGGGCGGCGGCTGGCTCACCTGGATCCTCATCGCCGCCGCCGTCGTGCTGCCCTACGTCGCGGTCCTGCTCGCCAACGCGGGTCGCGACCAGCAGACGTACGACGTGTCCGCCATGGAGTACCGCGAGCTCCCTGCCGCGCCGTCGACGCTCCCGCCCGTGGCGGCTCCCACGACACCACCCCCGGCGACCCCGACGCCCGACGACCCGAAGGACGAGCGATGATCGACCTCCTCGGCACCGCCGACCCCGTCGGCGACGACCTGGTGTGCAGCGCCAAGGGATGCCGGGCGCAGGCCACCTGGGGCCTGCTGTGGAACAACCCGAAGATCCACACGCCCGAGCGGCGCAAGGTCTGGCTCGCGTGCGACGAGCACCGCGAGCACCTGGAGACGTTCCTCGGTGCGCGGAGCTTCCTGCGGCGGACCGTCTCCGTGGACGAGCTCGAGCGCGCACCTCGCCCATGACGACCGCGATCCGCCCGGCGCCCGCGCCCGCGCACGACGTCCGGCGCGAGCCACGCACGCGCCGCGAGTGGGTGACCCTCGCCGTGGGCGTGCTGGTCCTCGTCGCGCTCTGCCTGGTCGCCGGGCGCTGGCAGTGGAACCGGTACGTCGAGCGTGAGGAGCAGATCGCCGCGATCGAGGCGAACTACACGGCCGACGCCGTCCCGCTCACCGACGTCCTGCCCGGCCCGGGTGCGGTGCTCGACCCCGACGACGTCTGGCGTCCCGTCACGGTGGACGGCCGCTACGAGCCGGACGCGACCGTGCTGCTGCGCAACCGGCCCGTCGGGTCGCAGGCCGGCTTCCACGTGCTCGTCCCCCTGGTCGTCGACGAGCCCGGCAGCCCGGGCCTGGTGGTCGTCGTCAACCGGGGCTTCGTGCCCCTGGGGACCGACGCCAGCTCGCCCGACGTCGTCCCCGCACCACCCGAGGGCGTCGTCGAGGTGACCATGACGCTGCGGGCCGACGAACCGCCGTCGGACAGGGACGCGCCGCCCGGGCAGGTGCAGGCGATCTCGACGGCGCAGGTGCTCGCCGCGGCCGGCGTCGAGGACGCGGCGTGGGCCACCGGCGCCACGGTGGGCGCGTACGGCGCGCTGCGGTCGGAGGACCCGGCCCCCGCGACGGCCCTGCGGACGCTGCCGCCGCCCGACACCGACCCCGGCTCGCACCTGTCGTACGCGTTCCAGTGGGGGGTCTTCGCGGCCGGCGCGGTCCTCGGGTTCCTCCTGCTGGTCCGGCGGGACCGGCGCGACGCCCAGGGCGACGAGCACGGCCCCGTGTCGGTCGGCGACCTCCTCGCCGCTCAGGCTGCCGCCTCGGACGAGAGCGCCGGGCCGACGGGCGCGGGCGGCAACCGCCCGCGACGGGACACCCGCACCCGGCGGCCGAGCGCCGAGGAGGAGGAGGACGCGCTCATCGACGCCCAGCTCCGCTGAGCGCCGACGGCCGCCCTCCTGCTAAGCGAGCGAGACGAGCTCCGCGTAGCTGTCGTTCCACATGTCCTCGTCGCCGTCCGGCAGCAGCAGGACCCGCTCCGGCTCGAGCGCCTCGACCGCGCCGTCGTCGTGCGTGACCATCACGACGGCACCCTCGTACGTCTTCAGCGCGCCGAGGATCTCCGCGCGGGACGCCGGGTCCAGGTTGTTCGTCGGTTCGTCGAGGAGCAGCACGTTCGCCGCCGAGACGACGAGCGTCGCGAGCGCGAGACGCGTCTTCTCCCCGCCCGACAGGACGTGCACGGGCTTCTCCGCGTCGTCGCCCGAGAACAGGAACGACCCGAGGACGGACCGGACCTGCGTGTCGGTGAGGTCCGGCGCGGCGTGGCGCAGGTTCTCGACGACCGTGGCGCTCATGTCGAGCGTCTCGTGCTCCTGCGCGTAGTAACCGATCTTCAGGCCGTGCCCCGCGTGGACCTCCCCCGTGTCGGGGTCCTCGACGCCGCCGAGGATCCGCAGCAGCGTCGTCTTCCCGGCACCGTTGAGGCCGAGGATCACCACGCGGCTGCCGCGGTCGATCGCCAGGTCGACACCGGTGAACACCTCCTGCGAGCCGTACGCCTTCGACAGGCCCGACGCCGTGAGCGGGGTCCGCCCGCAGGGCGCCGGGGTGGGGAAGCGCAGCTTGGCGACGCGATCGCTGACGCGCTCGCCCTCGAGACCACCGAGCATGCGCTCCGCGCGGCGGATCATGTTCTGCGCGGCGACCGCCTTCGTGGCCTTCGCGCGCATCTTCTCCGCCTGGGCCAGCAGTGTGCTCGCCTTCTTCTCGGCGTTCTGCCGCTCGCGGCGTCGACGGCGCTCGTCGGTCTCGCGCTGCTCGAGGTAGGCGTCCCAGCCGAGGTTGTACTGGTCGAGCTCGCCGCGGTTGGCGTCCAGGTGGAAGACCTTGTTCACCGTCGCGCGCAGCAGGTCGTTGTCGTGGCTGATGACCACGAACCCGCCGCTGTAGGACCTGAGGTACTCCCGCAGCCAGATGATCGAGTCGGCGTCGAGGTGGTTCGTCGGCTCGTCGAGCAGGAGCGTCTCCACCCCCGAGAAGAGGATCCGCGCGAGCTCGATGCGTCGGCGCTGCCCGCCGGAGAGCGTACCGAGCGGCTGCGCGAGGATCCGGTCGTCGAGACCGAGGTTCGAGGTGATGCGCTGCGCCTCGCTCTCCGCCGCATAACCGCCGGCCGCCGTGAAGCGCTCCTCCAGCCGCGGGTAGCGTTCCATGGCGTCGAGGTGGGTGGCCTCGTCCGCGCTGGCCATCTCCCCCTCGGCATCCCGCATCTTGCGGATGATCGCGTCGAGCCCGCGCGCGGAGAGCACCCGGTCCATCGCGATGACCTCGAGGTCCCCGGTGCGCGGGTCCTGCGGTAGGTAGCCGATGTCCCCGCCGCGCACGATCTTCCCGGCGGCGGGCTGGCCCTCCCCCGCGAGCGTCTTGGTCAGCGTCGTCTTGCCGGCTCCGTTCCGCCCGACCAGGCCGATGCGGTCACCAGCCGCGATGCGGAACGTCGCCTCGTGCAGCAGGACACGGGCGCCGACACGCAGCTCGACGGCTTGGGCAGTGATCACAGAGGGTCCTTCGAACGAGGTGCGGGGGGCAAGGCACAAACGCCATCCATACTAGGCGGCAGCGCCGGTGCGCCATAGCCCGCGGGCGGTACGGTGAGCGCGTGACGTTCAACGAGGGCAGCTCCTTCGACGGGAGCCGCGTCCGCAAGGGTGGGCGCGGACGCACGACGGCCATCGCCGGCGGCGGGATCGGCGCCGTGCTGGTCGCGCTGCTCGCCGTCTTCGCGAGCAGCCAGGGCATCGACATCACCCCGTTCCTGGGCTCTGACCAGGCCGCGAGCCAGGACACCGGGCAGGACGTCCTCGAGGACTGCACAGGAGCCGAGGCCAACACCACGCGCGAGTGCCGCCTGGTCGCGACGGCGATCACGCTCGACGAGTACTGGAGGGACACGCTGCCCGCGCAGACCGGCGTCGAGTACACCGAGCCGGGTGTGGTGAGCTTCACGGCCGCGGTCGCCACGGCGTGCGGTTCCGCGAGCAGCGCGACCGGTCCCTTCTACTGCCCGCCCGACCAGTCGGTGTACGTCGACCTGTCGTTCTTCGACGAGCTGCGCGACCGGTTCGGGTCGACGGGCGGGCCGCTCGCCGAGGAGTACGTCATCGCGCACGAGTTCGGGCACCACATCGAGCAGATCACCGGCGTGATGGCGCAGGCCGACCGCTCCGGGTCGGGGCCGGAGTCGGACTCGGTGCGCATCGAGCTGATGGCCGACTGCCTGGCAGGGATGTGGGCGGGGAACGCGGCGACCACGATCGACCCGCAGACCGGGGAGCCTTTCCTCGAGCCCATCACCCCCGACGAGCTGCGCGACGCGCTCTCGGCCGCGGCCGCCGTCGGGGACGACCGCATCCAGAAGCAGGCGACCGGCACGGTCAGCCCGGAGATGTGGACCCACGGCTCGAGCGAGCAGCGCCAGCGCTGGTTCATGACCGGCTATGACGGCGGCACCTTCGACGACTGCAACGCCTTCGAGGCCACGACCCTCTGACCCGGCTCTCGCGTGTGGGCGGGACGGTGGCGGGAATCCGGCTTCCGATTCCCGCCACCGTCCCGCCCACAGCCGTCCACAGGGGGTGAGGGTGTGGAGGGAGCACGTGGTCGCCTCGGAGGTTCGGCACCCTGGCCGGATGGCACGCCCCGCTCCCCCGCCCGACCACCGTCTCCCTCCCGGTCCGTTCACCACCGCGCACGCACTGAGCGCCGGGGTGAGCAGGCACCACCTGCGGACCCGGACGTTCGCCGCGCCGTTCACCGGCGTGCGGACCCTGGCGACGACGACCGCCGACCTGCCCGCGCGGTGCCGGGCCCTCGCGACCGTCCTCGACGAGAGCGTCGTCTTCTCCCGCACCACCGCGCTCCGGCTCCTGGGGGTCGAGGTGCCCTGGCGGCTCGAGGACGACGACCGCCTGCACGTCGTGACCCGCACCGCGAGCGACCGCCCGGAGCGCACCGGGGTCGTGGCGCACCGGTCCCGGCAACGCTTCCTCGACGTCGTCGAGACCGACGGGCTCACCGTCACGTCGCCCGCCCAGACGTTCGTGCACGTCGCGGTCGGGCTCCGTTCGCCGGACGACGTCGTGGTGCTCGGGGACGCGATGATGCAGCGTCGACGCCCGCTGACGACGCCCGCCGAGCTCGCGGACCTTTCCCGGCGGACGGTCAAGGTCAAGGGCATCGTCCAGGTCCGGTCGGTCCTCGGGCAGCTACGACCGGGGACGGACTCGACCATGGAGACCCGAGCACGGCTCGCGCTCGTCGGCGCCGGCCTGCCGTGCCCGGAGGTCAACGGGGTCGTCCTCGACCCGGACGGGCGCTACGTCAAGCGGGTCGACCTCCTCTACCGCGACCTGCGGATCGCCATCGAGTACGACGGTGACCACCATCGCACCGACCAGCAGCAGTGGCGGGACGACGTCCGGCGCCGCCGCCGGCTCGAGGAGCTCGGCTGGACGGTGGTCGTCGTGGTCGCGGACGACATCGTGCGCGACCCGGCGCCGTTCCTCGCCCGCGTTCGCCGGGCACTCCACCAGACGCGTGCGGGCGGGATGGTGGTGTGAATCCGGCCACGGATTCACACCACCATCCCGCCCACAGCGGAACAGGAGGTCAGACGTTGAAGCCCAGGGCGCGCAGCTGCTCCTTGCCGTCCTGGGTGATCTTCTCCGGGCCCCACGGCGGCATCCACACCCAGTTGACCCGGAAACCGTCGACGAGGCCGTCGAGGGCCTGGGACGTCTGGTCCTCGATCACGTCCGTCAGCGGGCACGCCGCCGACGTGAGGGTCATGTCGACGACCGCGTGGTTGTTCTGGTCGACCTGGATCCCGTAGACCAGGCCGAGGTCCACGACGTTGATGCCCAGCTCGGGGTCGATGACGTCGCGCATGGCCTCCTCGACGTCGGCGGCGCTCGGCGGGGACGGACTGGTCGGTGTCTCGGTGCTCATGAGTTCTCCTGGACGTCGGACGTCGGCACGAGGGTCGGCGTCTGCTGGTCGGTGCCGGCAGACGTGCCGGCGGGAAGGTCGGTGATGGTGCCAGAAGCGGTGCCGGTAGAGGTGCCGGTCACGACGGTACGCGCGCCGGAGACCGCCAGCGCGTCGCGCAGCGCGGCCCAGCCGAGCAGCGCGCACTTGATGCGCGCCGGGTACTGCGAGACGCCGGTGAAGGCGGTCGCGTCGCCGAGCAGGTCCTCCGCGTCCTCGTCGAGGCCCTTGCCACGCGAGCCCATGAGGTCGCGGAAGAGACCTCCGAGGTGCTCGGACTCCTCGACGCCGGTCCCGGTCACGAGGTCGCTCAGCACGGACAGCGACGCCTGGGAGATGCTGCACCCCTGTCCGTCCCAGCTGAGGCGACGGATCGTCGCCCCACCGGCAGCGCCGTCGGCGCCACCCTCACCCGGCCGGTCGATCTCGACCCGGAGCGTCACCTCGTCCCCGCACGTGGGGTTGACCTGGTGGGACTCCCCGCTGAGGGTGCTCCCGTCCACCTCGACCAGCCCGCGTCCGTGCGGCGCCCTGGCGTGGTCGAGGATCACCTGCTGATACATCTGCTCGATCGAGCTCATCTGTCTCTCCTCACTCCACCGAGAAGAACGCTCGGACACCGCTCAACGCTTCCCGGAACGTCGCGACGTCCTCGGCGGTCGTATAGACCGACGCGGAGGCCCGCGCCGTGGCGGCCACGCCGAACCGGCGGTGCAGGGGCTGCGCGCAGTGGTGCCCGACCCGGACGGCCACACCCGCGTCGTCGAGCACCTGCCCGACGTCATGGGAGTGCACCCCGTCCACGACGAACGACACGACCGCGAGCCGGTCGGCCGACGTCGTCGGCCCGATGATCCGCACACCGGGGATCTCCCCGATGCGCAGCAGCTCGTCGGTCATCTCCTGCTCGTGCGCGGCCAGTCCGTCCATGCCCAGCTCGTCGAGGTAGCGCGCCGCCGCACCGAACCCGACGATCTGCGCGACCGCCTGGGTGCCCGCCTCGAAGCGCTGCGGGGGCGGCAGGTAGGTCGAGGAGGTCATCGTGACGACCTCGATCATCGACCCGCCCGTCGTCACCGGCGGCAGTGCCTCGAGCAGCTCGCGCCGCCCGTAGAGCGCGCCCACGCCGGTCGGACCCAGCATCTTGTGCGAAGAGAAGACCGCGAAGTCCACCCCGAGCGCGGGGAGGTCGATCGGCAGGTGCGGCACCGACTGGCACGCGTCGAGCACGGTGAGCGCGCCGACCTCACGCGCCCGGGACACGATCGGGGCCACCGGCGTCACGGCGCCCGTCACGTTCGACACGTGCGTGAACGCGACGACCCGGGTGCGCTCGGTGATCACCGTGGCGGCGTCCTCGACGCGCACGCGCCCGTCGTCGTCCACCTCGAACCAGCGCAGCACGGCCCCCGTGCGGGCGGCGAGCTCCTGCCACGGCACGATGTTGGCGTGGTGCTCCGCCTCGGTGAGGACGATCTCGTCGCCGGGTGCGAGGGCGAACCGGCGCGCGGCCTCGCCGCCCCGTCCCAGCGACGCGTTGGACAGCCCGTAGGCGACGAGGTTGATCGCGGCGGTCGCGCCGGACGTCCAGACGATCTCGCCCGGGTCGGCCCCGACGAACGCCGCGACGTCGCCCCGCGCGTCCTCGAACGCCTCGGTCGCCTCCTCCGCGAGCTGGTGCGCACCGCGGTGCACGGCGGCGTTGCGCTCCTCGTAGAAGTCGACCTCCGTGTCGAGGACGACCTGCGGCTTCTGGGACGTCGCTGCCGAGTCGAGGTAGACGAGCGGACGACCACCCCGCACCGTGCGGGCGAGCAGCGGGAAGTCCGCGCGCACCGCGGCGAGCTCGGTCACGCTCAGGTGCGCGGTCCGGCTCACGGACGGGGTGATCGTCATGTCGGTCTCTCCTCGGACGGCGGGACGTCTCAGGCGGACGCCGGGACGAGGTACCGGTCGTAGCCCTCGGCCTCGAGGCGGTCGGCGAGCTCGGAGCCGCCCTCCTCGGCGATCTTGCCGTCGACGAAGACGTGCACGAAGTCGGGCTTGATGTACCGCAGGATGCGCGTGTAGTGCGTGATGAGCAGCACCCCGACGTCGGTCTTGGCATGCACGCGGTTGACGCCCTCGGAGACGACGCGCAGGGCGTCGACGTCGAGGCCGGAGTCCGTCTCGTCGAGGATCGCGAACTTCGGGGAGAGGAGCTCCATCTGCAGGATCTCGTGGCGCTTCTTCTCGCCACCGGAGAAGCCCTCGTTCACGGAGCGCTCGGCGAAGGCCGGGTCCATGCGCAGGTCTTCCATCGCCCGCTTGACGTCCTTGACCCACGTTCGCAGCGCGGGCGCCTCGCCGTCGATCGCGGTCTTCGCGGTCCGCAGGAAGTTCGAGACGCTGACGCCGGGAACCTCGACGGGGTACTGCATCGCGAGGAACAGGCCCGCGCGAGCGCGCTCGTCGACGGTCATCGCGAGGACGTCCTCGCCGTCGAGCGTGACCGTGCCCGCGGTGATCTGGTACTTCGGGTGGCCCGCGAGGGAGTAGGCGAGCGTGGACTTGCCGGAGCCGTTCGGGCCCATGATCGCGTGGATCTTGCCGCTGTCGAGCGTCAGGTCGACGCCACGCAGGATGGGCTTGGCGCCTTCCTTCGTCTCGACGCTGACGTGCAGGTCGCGGATCTCAAGAGTGGACATCAGTGGTGTTCTCCAAGTTCTGGGAAGTGTCGTGCGCTCGCAGGGAGCGGGTGCCGTGAGGCAGGAGCAGGATCAGGAGCCGTCGGCAGAGCCGTCGAGCCGGCCGTCGAGGTCGACGAGCACACGCTCGCCGTCGATGGTCACGGGGTAGACCGGGACCGGTCGCATGGCGGGCAGCGCGGTCGGCATACCGGTGCGCAGGTCGAACTGCGAGCCGTGCAGCCAGCACTCGATGAAGCAGCCCTCGACCTCGCCGTCGGACAACGAGACCGCGCCGTGGGAGCAGATGTCGGAGATGGCGTGCCAGCCGCCGTCGCCGTCGCGGACGACGGCGACCTCGACCGGCCCGGACGTCCCCTCCAGCTCGACCCGCAGGGCTTCCTCGGGGCCGACGTCCGCGGTGGTGCAGGCCAGCTGTGCGGTCATGCCGCGCCTTCTGCGCCCGCCACCTGCTCGGCGGCACCGGCGGAACCGTCCGTGCCCTCGATGACGCTCATCGACTTGGCCAGCTCGGCCTCGATCGAGGCCAGCAGACGCTCCTCGACCGACGCGACGCCGATCTCGTGGATGAGCTCGGCGAAGAAGCCGCGCACGACCAGGCGGCGCGCCTCGGTCTCCGGGATGCCTCGTGCCTGGAGGTAGAAGAGCTGCTCGTCGTCGAAGCGACCGGTCGCCGACGCGTGCCCGGCACCCTCGATCTCACCGGTCTCGATCTCGAGGTTCGGCACGGAGTCCGCGCGCGCACCGTCGGTGAGGACGAGGTTCCGGTTGAGCTCGTAGGTGTCCGTGCCCTCGGCAGCGGCACGGATGAGGACGTCGCCGACCCACACGACGTGCGCGCCCTCGCCCTGCAGCGCGCCCTTGTAGGTCACCCGGGAGGTGCAGCGCGGCACGGCGTGGTCCACGAACAGGCGGTGCTCCTGGTGCTGACCGGCGTCCGCGAAGTACAGGCCCACCATCTCGACCTCACCGCCCTCGGCGGTGAACTCCGCGTCCGGGGTGAGGCGCACGACGTCGCCGCCGAAGGTCACGACGACGTGCTTGAGCTTCGCGTCCCGGCCCAGGCGCGCCCGGTGCGAGGAGGCGTGGACCGCACCGGCGGACCAGTCCTGCACGGACACGAGCGTGAGGTGGGCGCCGTCCTCGACGACGATCTCGACCGTCTCGGTGAGGTTCGCGGTGCCGAGGTGGTCGAGGACCACCACGGCCTCGCTGTGGCGTCCGGCGTGCACGAGCAGGTGGCTCGCGGTCGGGTCCTCGGAGACTCCCTCGACGCGGATCGACGTGATGTCGGAGGCGACGGCGTCGGCGGGGACCGAGACGACCGTGGCCTCGGCGAAGGAGTTCCAGGCGGCGACGGCGGCGCGGTCGCCGGGCACACCGGCCCGACCGAGGCGCTCGTCGTCCCGGGGCACGATCTCGACCGTGACCTCGGGCGCCTCGACGACCGTCGTGAGCACGCCGTGCCCCGCCAGCCGGGTGTCGAACAGCGGCGCGAGGCGGGAGACCGGCGAGAACCGCCACTCCTCCTCACGACCGTCGGGGACTCCGATCACGCCGCCGTCGAAGGACGTCACCCGCTCGGCGCGCGACCCCTGCGGCGTGCCGCCGGTCCCGTGGGTGTGGGTACCGTCCGCGGTCGCGCGCGAGTGGTCGGTGGCGAGGCCCGCGGCTGTGTCCGTGGGCGGGGTGGTGCTTGTCGCGATGTTCGTCATTTAGCCGACGGACCCTTCCATCTGCAGTTCGATGAGGCGGTTGAGCTCGAGCGCGTACTCCATGGGCAGCTCGCGCGCGATGGGCTCGACGAACCCGCGCACGATCATGGCCATGGCCTCGGTCTCGGCCATGCCGCGGGACATGAGGTAGAACAGCTGGTCCTCGCTCACGCGCGAGACGGTCGCCTCGTGCCCCATCGAGACGTCGTCCTCACGCACGTCGACGTAGGGGTACGTGTCGGACCGGGAGATCTGGTCGACGAGCAGCGCGTCGCACAGCACCGTCGAGGCCGAGTGCTCCGCGCCCTCGAGCACCTGGACGAGGCCGCGGTACGAGGTACGACCCCCGCCGCGCGCGACCGACTTGCTGACGATCGACGACGACGTGTGCGGCGCCGCGTGCACCATCTTGGCGCCGGCGTCCTGGTGCTGGCCCTCGCCGGCGAAGGCGATGGACAGGGTCTCGCCACGAGCGTGCTCGCCGAGGAGGTAGATCGCGGGGTACTTCATGGTGACCTTGGAGCCGATGTTGCCGTCGACCCACTCCATGGTGGCGCCCTCGGCCGCGGTGGCCCGCTTGGTCACGAGGTTGTAGACGTTGTTCGACCAGTTCTGGATGGTCGTGTAGCGCACGCGCGCGTTCTTCTTGACGATGATCTCGACGACCGCGGAGTGCAGCGAGTCGCTCGAGTAGATCGGCGCGGTGCAGCCCTCGACGTAGTGCACGTACGAGCCCTCGTCGGCGATGATCAGCGTCCGCTCGAACTGGCCCATGTTCTCGGTGTTGATCCGGAAGTAGGCCTGCAGCGGGATCTCGACGTGCACGCCCGGCGGCACGTAGACGAACGACCCGCCCGACCACACGGCGGAGTTCAGCGCGGCGAACTTGTTGTCGCCCGAGGGGATCACGGTGCCGAAGTACTCGGCGAAGATCTCCGGGTGCTCGCGCAGCGCGGTGTCCGTGTCGAGGAAGAGCACACCCTGCTTCTCGAGCTCTTCGTTGATCTGGTGGTAGACGACCTCGGACTCGTACTGCGCCGCGACGCCGGCGACGAGGCGCTGCTTCTCCGCCTCGGGGATGCCGAGCTTGTCATAGGTGGACTTGATGTCCTCGGGCAGGTCCTCCCAGCTGGTGGCCTGCTTCTCCGTGGACCGCACGAAGTACTTGATGTTGTCGAAGTCGATGCCGGACAGGTCGCTGCCCCAGTTCGGCATGGGCTTCTTGTCGAACAGGCGCAGCGCCTTGAGGCGGTGCTTGAGCATCCACTCCGGCTCGTTCTTGAGCTGGGAGATGTTCCTGACCACGGCCTCGGACAGCCCGCGCTGCGCGGTCTCGCCCGCCTCGTCGCGGTCGTGCCAGCCGAAGCCGTACGAGCCGATCGACGCGATGATCTGGTCGTCGCTCTGGCGCTCGGCCTGGGCGGGACCGGTGCCGGTCACGCCTGCCGTGTCCTGTGTGGGTGCGCTCATGGTGTTCCTTCCACGTTCCGTCGAGACGGGTGGGGGCGGTCGGGGGGTCGTGAGGTCATGCGGTGGTCGGTTCGCCCGGAGGTCCGGGCCGTGCCCGGGCGTCGGGGGTCGGGACGCTGGTGGTGCACGCGTGGCCGCCACCCGCGAGGGTCGCGAGCCGCTGGACGTGCGAGCCGAGGAGGCGGGAGAAGACCTGGGCCTCCGCCTCGCAGAGCTGCGGGAACTCCTCCGCCACGTGCTGGACGGGGCAGTGGCCCTGGCAGAGCTGGACGGTCGACGTCCCGGCGACCGGCCGCACGCTGGCGGCGTAGCCGTCCGCGGAGAGCGCGTCGGCGAGCTGGTGCGCCCGACCGGTGACGTCCGGCGCGGTGATGCGCGGTGCGTACCGGCGCGCGAGGTCGTCGAGGCGGTCGTGGGCGAACTGCTCCACGGCCGCGTCGCCCGCGGTCGCGCGCAGGAACCGCAGAGCCTGGGTCGCGAGGTCGGAGTAGGCGCCGGACATCTCGGCCTGACCACGGGTGGTGGCGACGTAGCGCCGCGCCGGACGCCCGCGCAGGCCGGTGGGCTGCCCGGCCTCGTGGACGACGATCAGGTCCTCGTCCTCGAGGGACGACAGGTGGCGGCGCACGGCCGCAGGCGTCAGGCCCAGCGACGTCGCGAGGGTCGCGGCGCTGACCGGGCCCTCGGAGATGATGAGCTCGAGCACCCGCTCGCGCGTGGTGCCGTCGAGCTCGCCGTGGTGCGAGGGGTGCGCGAGGGCGCCCGGACGGTCGCGGATCACTCCGGCCATACGTTCACCTCCAGCTCCGGTCGGACGACGGTGCCCCGCAGGTCGGCTGGCGCGCGGGCCGAGGGCGAGGCGCGACACCGCTCAGGGGCGGGGCCGATCGGCGGGCGCGGCTCGTGCCGCACGACGACGATCGATGGACGATCGATATAGGAAACATTGTCGTTGGCTAAATGCTCCGATGCAACCAAGGTGCACCTCACCGACCCGCGGCGGGACGTGGCGGAAGGTGGCGGAACGGCCGCCGGGTCGCACGTCCTAGACTCTCCACCGTGCCAGACTCCCCCGCCGTCGTCCTGCGCGACCTCGTCAAGCGCTACGACGGCCGACCGGTCGTCGACGGCGTGAGCCTCACCGCCGCACGCGGTGAGGTCACCGCGATCCTCGGCCCCAACGGCGCCGGCAAGACCACGACCGTCGAGTGCTGCGAGGGCCTGCGCGCCCCGGACGCCGGCACCGCACGCGTCCTCGGGCTGGACCCGATCGGCGACGCGCGCGAGCTCCGTCCCCGGGTCGGGGTCATGCTGCAGGACGGCGGTCTGCCGACCGGGGTGCGCGCGCTCGAGATGCTGCGCCACGTCGCGTCGATGTACGCCCGCCCCCGCGACGTCGACGAGCTCACCGAGCGGCTGGGGCTCGCCGGGTTCGCCCGCACGACCGTGCGCAGGCTCTCCGGCGGCCAGCGCCAGCGCCTCGCCCTCGCGGCGGCGATCGTCGGGCGGCCCGAGGTCGTCTTCCTCGACGAGCCCAGCGCCGGGATGGACCCGCAGAGCCGGCACGCCGTGTGGGAGCTGGTCCGCGAGCTGCGCGCCGACGGCGTCGGGATCGTGCTGACGACGCACCTCATGGACGAGGCGGAGGACCTCGCGGACGTCGTCCACGTCGTCGACCACGGGTCTGTCATCGCGTCGGGGACGACGAGCTCGCTCCTCGCCGCCGAGGGCTCGGACGGCACCCGGACCGTGCGCTTCGACGCAACCCCGGGTCTCGACCTCACCGGGCTGTCCCCGCTGCTCGACCCCGCGGCGGCGCACGGCTGGACCTGCCAGGAGCTCCGGCCCGGGGCGTACACCGTCACGGGCCCGGCCGACCCGGGCACGCTCGCCGTGCTCACCCGGTGGCTGGCGGACCGTGACGTGCTGGCCGCACGGATCACGGTCGGACGACGGACACTCGAGGACGTCTTCCTCGACCTGACAGGACGGCACCTGCGATGAGCGCGCCCGAGGCTTCTTCGACACCGAGCCCGCACGCGGCGACGACGCGGCCGGGAGCCCCCGCGGCGCCGTGGCGCCGGGTCGCGGCCCAGACGGTCTTCGAGACCCGGATGATCCTGCGCAACGGCGAGCAGCTCCTCATCACGGTGATCCTGCCCGTGCTGCTGCTCGTCGGGCTCGTGCGGACCTCCCTCATCGACCTGGACACCGGCGGTGCGGACCGGGTGGACTTCGTCACACCCGGCGTCCTCGCTCTGGCGGTGATGTCGACGGCGTTCACGTCGCAGTCGATCGCGACGGCGTTCGACCGGCGCAACGGGGTCCTGCGGCTGCTGTCGACCACCCCGCTCGGCCGGGGCGGGCTGCTCGCGGGCAAGGTCCTCGGTGTGCTGGTCGTCGAGCTCGTGCAGGTCGTCGTCATCGGCGGCGTCGCCCTGGCGCTCGGCTGGCAGCCGCACCCCGCCGGGCTCGCGCCCGCCCTGCTCGCCGTCCTCCTCGGCACGGCCGCGTTCACGTCGCTCGCGCTCCTGCTCGCCGGGACCCTGCGCGCCGAGGGTGTGCTCGCCGTCGCGAACCTCGTCCTCGTCCTGCTGACGGTCGCGGGTGGTGTCCTGGTTCCCGCCGAGCAGCTCCCGGGCGCGCTCGCGCACGTCGCCGTGCTGCTCCCGTCCGGAGCGCTGGGCGAGGCCATGCGGGGCGCCCTGGTCGACGGCGCCGTGCCCGCGTTCTCCGTCGTCGTGCTCCTCGGGTGGACCGCGGCCCTGGGGTGGGGTGCCGGCAAGCTCTTCCGCTGGCACTGACCCGTCAACTCCCGGTCGCACCCGCAAGACCGGCCGGGTCCTTCCCGAGCGCGACGGCGGACGTCACCACGCGATGGCGGATGTCACCACGCGATGGCGGATGTCACAGCGGGTGGCGGGCACGACGGCCGTCCGGCGCCAGGAGCCCCGATAGCGTAGGGGTGTGAGCACCGAGCCAGCCGCGACGGCGGACGACCGCACCGACCCTGACACCGCCGCCCCCCACGACCGTCTCGCCCGTTGGCGTCCGACGACCCGCGGGTTCCTCGTCGCGAACGTCGTCGCACAGGTCGGGATCATCGTCACGGGCGGTGCGGTGCGCCTCACCGGCTCCGGTCTCGGGTGCTCGACGTGGCCGCAGTGCGAGCCCGGGCAGTTCACACCGGTGTTCCACGAGGCCACCTCGCTGCACCCGTACATCGAGTTCGGCAACCGGACGCTGACCGGAGTGCTCGCCGTGATCGCGCTGGCCGTCGCGGTGATGCTGTGGACGGACCGTTCCAGGACGGACGCGTTCCGTCGGCTGGGGCTCGTCCCGCTCGCCGGGGTCGCGGTCCAGGCCGTCATCGGCGGCATCACGGTCCTGCTCGAGCTCCACCCGGCCGTGGTCGCGGTCCACTTCCTCGTCTCGGCGGCCCTGGTGTGGGTCTCGACCTACCTGCTGTACCGGTATCGCGAGGGGGACGGCGCTCCGCGGCAGGTCGTCGGCACGACCGCCACCCGGACCGGCCGGGTGCTCGGGGCGCTGCTCGTGCCGGTCCTCGTGCTCGGCGTACTGGTCACCGGGTCGGGGCCGCACGGCGGCGACGACGACGTCCCCTACCGTTTCGCGCTGGACCCGGTGCTCGTTACCCGCTACCACGCACTGTCGGTCTGGGCGTTCCTCGTGGCCCTCGCGGTCCTCGTGGTCCTGGTCTGGCGAGCAGGCGCGCCCGCCGCGACGACGAGCCGGGCACGCCGCGCCGTGCTCGTGCTCGTCGCCGTGACCCTCCTGCAGGGCGCCATCGGCTACGTGCAGTACTTCACCGGCCTGCCCGAGCTCCTGGTGGGGCTCCACATGCTCGGGGCCGCTCTGCTCGTGGTGTCGACCACCTGGACGCTGCTCACCCTGCGCGAGCGCCACCTGGTGGTCCGGACACCGGTACGCCCGTCACCCGTCCCCTAGCCGCCGCGGCGCTCCGGCCAGGGCGTGCGCACCGGCCGGAGGGTCGCCCACCCGGCGGACCTCGCGGCGGCCGCGGCGAGGATGCCGACGACGGCGGACGGGTTGTGCACGTCGCCGCCCAGGACGGCCGTGACCGCCTCGTCGAGCGGCACCCAGCGCGCCTCCATGCCGATCTCCTCCGCCTCGCGCACGTGCCGCTCGCCCTCGGGCACGAGGGACAGGTCACGGGCGAGGAAGACCCGGATGGCCTCGTTGCTGCCGCCGGGAGTCGTCAGGTAGTCCACCAGGACGTCCCAACGCGCAGCGCGCAGGTCCGCCTCCTCGGCCAGCTCGCGAGCCGCTGCCGCCTGCGCGTCCTCACCGTCGACGTCGAGCAGGCCGGCCGGGGGCTCCCACAGCTCGCGCCGGACGGGATGGCGGTACTGCCGCAGGAGCAGCACCCGCTCCTCGTCGTCGAGCGCCACGATCGCCACGGCGCCGGGGTGGTCCAGGAACTCGCGGGTCACCTGCCCCCCGGCGCCGAGGTCGACCGTCTCCGAGCGCAGCGCGAAGATCCGACCGTCGTGGACCGTCGTGGACGCGCTGACCGGACGGTCGACGGCCTCGTCGCGGAGGTCCACGTCAGGACCGCGCGGCGAGCGCAGCGGCGACCAGGCCGGCGAACAGCGGGTGCGCGCGGGTCGGGCGCGACTTGAACTCCGGGTGGGCCTGCGTGCTCACGTAGTACGGGTGCACGTCCGCGGGGAGCTCGACGAACTCGACGAGCGACGAGTCCGGCGACGCACCGGACACGACCAGACCGGCCTCCTCGAGCTGGGCACGGAAGGTGTTGTTCACCTCGTACCGGTGCCGGTGCCGCTCCGAGACGTGCTCGGAGCCGTAGGTCGTGGCGACGACCGATCCCGGGACGAGCGCGGCGGCGTACGACCCGAGGCGCATCGTGCCACCGAGGTCGCCGTCGCCCCCGACGATCGCCAGCTGCTCCTCCATGGTGGCGATCACCGGGTTCGTGGTGTCCGGGTCGAACTCGGTCGAGGACGCGTCCGCGATCCCGAGCACGTTGCGGGCGTACTCGATGACCATCGACTGCAGGCCGAGGCAGATGCCGAGCGTCGGGACCTTGTGCTCGCGCGCCCACCGCAGGGCACCGAGCTTGCCCTCGATGCCCCGGACCCCGAAGCCGCCGGGGACGAGCACGGCGTCCACACCGCCGAGCGCGGTCTGCGCGCCCTCGGGCGTCTGGCAGTCGTCGGACGTGACCCAGCGGATCACGACCTTCGCGTCGTTCGCGAAGCCGCCTGCCCGCAGCGCCTCGGTGACGGAGAGGTAGGCGTCCGGGAGGTCGATGTACTTGCCGACGAGCGCGACCTCGACCTGGTGGGCAGGGGTGTGCACACGCTCCAGGAGCTGTGACCACCCGTCCCAGTCGACGTCGCGGAAGGGCAGGTTGAGGCGACGCACGACGTACGCGTCGAGACCCTCGGAGTGCAGGACGCGCGGGATGTCGTAGATGCTCGGCGCGTCGATCGCGTTGACCACGGCCTCGTTGTCGACGTCGCACATGAGCGCGATCTTGCGCTTGACGGGCTCGGGGACCTCGCGGTCGGCGCGCAGCACGATGGCGTCCGGCTGGATGCCGATGCTGCGCAGCGCCGCGACCGAGTGCTGCGTCGGCTTCGTCTTCAGCTCGCCCGAGGGGCCGATGTACGGAACGAGGGAGACGTGCAGGAAGAAGACGTCGTCCCGGCCGAGCTCGTGGCGGACCTGGCGCGCAGACTCCAGGAACGGCTGGGACTCGATGTCGCCGACGGTCCCGCCGATCTCGGTGATGATGACGTCGACGTCGTCCCCGGCCTGTGCCCGCATCCGTGCGCGGATCTCGTCCGTGATGTGCGGGATCACCTGGACCGTGTCGCCGAGGTACTCCCCCCGGCGCTCCTTGGCGATGACCTGGGAGTAGACCTGGCCGGTCGTGACGTTCGACGACGAGGTGAGGTCGACGTCGAGGAAGCGCTCGTAGTGCCCGATGTCCAGGTCGGTCTCTGCGCCGTCCTCGGTGACGAAGACCTCGCCGTGCTGGAACGGGTTCATCGTTCCCGGGTCGACGTTGAGGTAGGGGTCGAGCTTCTGCATCGTCACGCGCAGTCCGCGCGATCGCAGGAGGCGGCCCAGGCTGGAGGCGGTCAGCCCCTTGCCGAGGGAGGAGGCCACGCCACCGGTCACGAAGATGTGACGTGTGGTGTGGTCCGAGCGTCCACCGCTGAGGGAATGAGGTCTGTTCGAGTGGTCTGCCACGGAACTCGATCCTATCAGCGGTTCGCGGGACGGCCCCTCGGGGTGGCTCGCGGCGCGGCGTGTCGAGCGTCTCAGTCGCTCTGGGCCTCGACGTCCGACGGCGTCCCACGGCCCCGTCGCAGGATGGCGCCGAGCGCCGCGCGGTCGGCCACGAACGACGACGCGAGAACCACGACGGTCGCGACGAGCGCCGCGACGATCCCCACGCCGAGGGCGACGAGGAGCGACGCGCCGTCGGGCAGGAGCACCCCGGCGATCGACGCGCCGGCCCAGGCTCCGAGCGCGGTCCCGGCCGTCACCACGCTCAGCGTGCGCGGGACACCGGCGACCGCGTCACCACCGGCCGCCCGGCGCACCGCGACGAGCAGGCCCGTCGCCGCCACGGCCATCCCGAGCGTCGTCGCCAGACCGAGCAGGCGCAAGACCGCCGGCTGCTCGGTGGCCCCGAGCGCCGTGGGGAGCACGAGCGCCGCGCCGGCGACGACCGCCCACCCGGACGCGGTGGCGACGACGGCCGCCCGCTGCCGGTCGATGACGTACAGGGCGCGGGTGAGGTGCAGGATCAGCGCGAAGCCGATCAGCCCGGGTGCCATCCACGCCAGTGCGAGGGCCATGCCGAGCACCGAGCCCGTCGCGAAGTCGGCGTACGCCGACTCGACCGGGACGCTGGCGGCGACCAGCGCGGCCGTCCCGGCGCCGGTGACGGTGAGCAGAGCTCTGGTCGTGGTCGACAGCAGCCGGCGGTAGGCCGCGTGCCGCGCGTGCGCCACGTGCTCCGCGAGGCGTGGAAAGCTGCTCGTCGCCAACGGGAACGCGAGCACGGCGTACGGCAGGAGGTAGACCTGCTGGGCCTGGAGGTAGACCGCGAACGTGCTCGCCGGCCCGGCGTCGAAGGCCGACTTCATGACAGCGAGCACGGAGGCCTGCTGGGCAACGAGCGCGCCGATGCCCGCGAAGGCGAGGTGCGCCGCCCTGCGGCCCTCCCCGCCGGGGAAGCGGAGCGTCGGGCGCAGCCGCACCCCCGTCCGCCACACGGGGACGACGAGCGGCAGCGCCAGCATGGCGACACCCGCCGTCGTCCCCCACGCCAGCCACTCCAAGGACGCGGCCGAGACCGACTCCGGTCTGCGCGGGTCGCCCTGGGCCAGGACGCCGAAGCCGATGAAGACGGCGATCACGACGAGGCTCGAGAACAGCGGTGCCGCCGCCTGCCAGAAGAAGCGCTTGTGCGCCTGCAGGATCCCGCCGAGCACGACCGCGAGCCCGTAGAGCGGGACCTGCAGCGCGAAGACCCGCAGGAACGCCGCGACGAGCCGCACGATCTCGGGGTCGTCGGAGAGGAACGACGCGACGGGGTGCGCGACGACGACGACGAGCAGCGCGAGCGGCACGAGCGCGACCAGGGTCCAGCCGAGCAGCGCCGAGGCGATCCGGGAGGTCTCCACCCCGGCACGGCGAGCGAGCGGCCCCGCCAGGAGCGGCACGACGGCGCCCGCGAGCGCTCCACCGGCAGCCACCTCGAACAGCACGTTCGGCAGCACGTTCGCCGCCGCGTAGGCGGCGCCGACCCCCTCGGTCCCGACGTACTTCACCTGGGCCATCGACCGCAGGAACCCGACCAGCCGACTAGCGATCGTCACGACGGTGATCATCACCGCCGCGCCCGCGAGCGTCTGCGTCGCGCCGCGCAGGCGCCCGGCGTTCAAGCGCGCGTGTCCTCGACGACCGGGCGGCGCCCCCACCCGTCGAGCCGGCGCAGCACGTCGGTGCGCTCGATGACGGCGGAGAAGCTGACCTTCTCGCTCGCGAGCGTCAGCCCGACGACCCCGGCGAGCGCCAGCCACCGCACCGACCGCGGCGCGCCGAGCGCGACCTGCGTCCCGAGCAGCGCGCCGAGGGCGTTGGCTCCCCCGTCGCCGAGCATGTCCCGCTCGCCGAGGTCACCCGGCGCGGCCGCGAGGCCCGCGCCGAGGACCGCACCCGACACGGGACCGGTCCGACCGGCGGCCAGAGGCAGCGTCATCAGGGCGCTCGCCTTGAGCGCACGGCCGGGGCGCAGGTCGAGGAGGTTGACGAGGTTCGCGCCGGTCGCGATGAGCGTCCCGTTGAGCGCGACGTCCGACAGGTGGCCGAACAGCCCGCCCCGCCGAGGCGTGCCGACAGCTGCGGCGAGCAACGACGTCGTGCCGATGCCCAGGACCTTCAGCCCGCCCGTGGTCAGCTCACCGTGCGCGAGCGCGCCCAGGTGCCCGCGCAGCCCTTTGGTCCGGGTGGACGCGTCCTCCGCCAGGTCGTCGACGAGGCCGAACGCCGCACCTCCGGTCGTCGCCGTGAGGAGAGCGGCACGGGTGCGGGCGTCCGGAGCCGCGGCGGCGGCACCGGCGACGAGGCCTACCGCGACGGCCGGGCCCTCGAGCAGAGTGATGGGTTCCCCGCGGTGGTTGGTCCGTGTCCAGCGCGGCGACCCGGCGGGCAGCGCCGCACCGGCGAGCGATCGGACGGCGGCCGTCGCGGCGGCGGAGACGGCGACGACCAGGAGGCGACGACGTGCGCCCATCGTCAGCCCTCGTCCTCGGTGTCGGTGCTCTGCTGGTCCGCGCTGCTCGAGGAGCCCGTCGGGGTTTCGCTCTCGGCGGGCGTGCGGTCGACAGGCTCGAGCTCGACGCTCGGCGGGAGGACCGCGGTCGCGTTCTCCTCGAACCCGAACTGGCCGACCTGACCGTCGAGCCGGGCGGCGAGCGCGAGCGGCACCGCGATGCGCCCCGGCTCGGCCTCGACACCGCTCACGGTGCTCACCGTACGCGCCACCTCGTCCCGGCCACGGATCGTGGACACGAGGTCCCCTGAGACGGCCGTGGGACCGACGACGAGCGCGGCCTGGGAGACCTGCTGCGCGGCGACGGCGAGCTCGACCTCGATGTCGACCACGTACGTGTCGGGCTCGACCTGCTCGGCGCCCTCCTCGGCCTCGTCGAGCTCCTGCGGGGTGGTCGGCACGGGTGCCGCACCGGAGAGGAGCAGGATGACGTCGGCGGGCTCGCTCTGCTCGTTGGTGACGGTGAGCAGGTCGAACCTCACGAGGAGGGACTCGAGCTCGATCGCGGTCTCGCTGCGAGCGTCGGCGTCGGTCGACGAAGCCTCCGTGAGCGCGACCGCGAGCGCCGTCGCCAGGCGTTGCTCCGGGGCGGCGTCCTCCACCGGGTCGAGGTACTCGCCGAGCCCCTCGGCCACCGTGCGGCGGGCAGACTCCTCCGACTCCGCGGTCCACTGGTCGGTGATCTGGACGTGGCCGGCGACCGACGCGCCGGCCGCCTCGAGCTTGCCGGCGATGACGTCGTAGCGCTCGGCGTCGACGGCGCCGAGGTCGACCACGGCCACCCGCCGGTCCGTCAGGGAGTCGGCGAGGAGCTGCGGACCCGTCGCCTCGATGAACTCCGTGTCGTTGCCCACCGTCACGGTGGCTGCGTCCAGCTGGTCGCGGAGCTCGTTGCGCTCCACGCGCAGCTGCTCCACCTGGCCGGTGAGCTGGTCGCCGATCGCGCCCTGGAGAGGGCCGGCGCCGAGGATGATGCCGACCGCGAGCGCGAGGAAGACGGAGATCAGCGAGACGATGTGGTACCTGAAGTCGATCACGGTGCGGTGTGGTCCTTCTGTCCGTGCGGAATGACGTGCGGTGAGGTGCGGGAGCGACGGCGGTCCCGGGCGTGCCGGCTCAGGCAGCGCCGACGAGCGAGCCAATCCACGACGTGAAGTCGTCGATGCGGGCTCCGATGATCCCGAAGAACGTCTGCCCGGCCGACGTCGACATCAGTGCCATGACGACGGCGAAGATCCCGGCGACGGAGAGCAGCGTGAGCTGGACGTTGGAGATGCGGTGCCGGTACAGCCGGGACACGCCCTTGGCGTCGACGAGCTTGCCGCCGACCCGCAGACGGGTGAGGAACGTGCTGGCCATCCCGGCGCGGCCCTTGTCGAGGAACTCGACGAGCGTGGCGTGGGTGCCCACGGCGACGATGACCTCGGCGCCCTTGTCGTCGGCGAGCAGCATCGCGATGTCCTCGCTCGTGCCGGTCGCGGGGAAGACGACGGGGTCGACGCCGAGCTCGCGCACCCGCTCGAGCCCCGGTGCCTTGCCGTCGCGGTACGCGTGGACCACGATCTCCGCGCCGCAGCTCAGGGCGCGGTCGGAGACCGAGTCCATGTCACCGACGATCATGTCGGGCTTCCAGCCGGCGTCGAGGATCGCGTCGGCGCCGCCGTCGACACCGATGAGCACCGGGCGGTACTCCTTGATGTAGGGCCGCAGTGTCGCGAGGTCTTCCCGGTAGTGGTACCCGCGCACGACGATGAGCACCTGACGGCCGTCGATCGACGTGCGGATGTCGGGCACACCGACACCGTCGAGCAGCAGCGCGCGCTCGCGTCGTAGGTAGTCCATCGTGTTCGCGGCGAACGACTCGATCTCGAGCGACAGGCCTTCCCGGGCCTTCTCCAGGTACGCCGCCACCGACTCCGTGGTCTGGAGCTCGCCCTGCGCGACCAGCGTGTCGCCGTCGAGCACTCGGTCACCGTCCAGGCGCAGCGGACGCCCGTCGGGGACCTGCATGATCGCGTCACCGAGGTCGTCGATGAGGATGATGCCGGCCTCGACGAGGATGTCCGGACCGAGGTTCGGGTACCTGCCGGAGATGGACCGCGACGCGTTGAGCACGGCGAGCGGCTTGGCGGACACGAGGGCGTCGGCGGCGACCCGGTCGATGTCGAGATGGTCGATGACCGCGATGTCACCAGGTCGCAGACGCTTCGTCAGGGCCTTGGTGCGGGTGTCGACACGTGCCGGACCGGTGGAGCCCGGGTCCGTCGTCGGAGCAGCAGATCTGCGCAGGGTGAGTCTCATCGTGCACTATCGTCCCACGACCGATGACCGGAGCAGCTCCACCGCGTGCTGGCGCGCGGCGTCGGACTCCTCCTGGCCCGACAGCATCCGCGCGAGCTCGCGGACCCGCTCCTCGCTCGTGACCTCGCGCACGCCCGTGACGGTCACACCGTCGCCGGATCCGGGACCGCCCGGCCCTTCGCCCGCTGGGTCCGCGGTCTTCGTCACGACGAGCTGGGAGTCCGCGAAGGCAGCCACCTGGGCGAGGTGGGTCACCACGACGACCTGCGCGCTGCGCGCCAGGGACGCCAGGCGGCGCCCGACCTCGACGGCGGCCCGGCCGCCCACCCCGGCGTCGACCTCGTCGAACACGAAGGTCGGCAGGGAGGCCGAGCCGTCCTGCGCCGCACCAGCCGTTGCGAGCGCCACCTCGATCGCGAGCATCACGCGTGAGAGCTCGCCGCCCGAGGCACCCTTGCCGAGCGCGCGGGGGGGCGACCCCGGGTGCGGCACGAGGGAGAAGGTCACCGCGTCGGCGCCGAACGGGCCGGGCTCCTCTGCGGGGTCGACGTCCACGACCAGGCTCGCACCCGCCATCGCGAGCCCGTTGAGCTCAGCGGTCACCGCCTCGGCGAGCGCCGCGGCAGCTGCCCGGCGTGACGCGCTGATCTGCTCCGCGAGCTCCGCGAGGCGCGCGGTGAGCTCGTCGCGCCGCTCGGTCAGTGCCCGTAACCGCTCGCCGCCGTCGTCCAGGTCGATCAGGCGCAGTCCGGCGTCGCTCGCCCAGGCGAGCACGTCGTCGATCGTCTCCCCGTAGCTGCGCGTGAGCGTCCCCAGGTCGGCGAGGCGCGTGTGCGCGGTCTCCAGACCCGTCGGGTCCGCCTGGAGGTCCTCGGCGTAGGACGACACATCGGTCGCGACGTCCGCGAGCACGTACCCCACCTCAGCGAGCCGTTCGACGAACCGTCCCAGGGAGGGGTCCGTGTGGCTCGCAGCCTCCAGCGCGCGTCGTGCCCGGTCGACGGCGACGACGGCGTTCTCCTGCGGCTCGCCCGTCTCGTCGCCGACGATCGCCTCGTGGGCCTGCTGCGCCGCCTGGCGCAGCTCCTCGGCGTGGCCGAGCCGGGCCACGAGAGCGGTGAGCTCGGCGTCCTCCCCCGGCGACGGGTCGATCCGTTCTATCTCGGCGAGACCGAGCTTGAGCAGCTCCGCCTCCCGCGCACGCTCCTTCGCACGGGCCGTGAGGTCTTCGACCTCCGCCAGCACCGCCGAGCGCTCCGTCCACCCGGTCCGGTACGACTCGAGGAGGCGCGAGTGGTCGGCGCCGGCGAACGCGTCCAGCGCGCTCCGCTGGTGGCTCGCGGTGCGCAGCCTCAGCTGGTCGGACTGGCCGTGCACGGTCACCAGCTCGTCGGCGATGTCCGCCAGCACACCCTGCGGCACGCTGCGCCCCCCGAGGTGCGCCCGCGACCGGCCTTCGGCCGCGACCGTCCGCAGGATGACGACCGTGCCGTCGTCGTCCACCGTCCCGCCGGCCTCGTCCACCCGCCGCAGCACCTCGGGTCGTGCTGCCACGTGGACGCGACCTTCGACCGCCGCGGACGGCGCGCCCGGGCGGACGGTCGCCGGGTCGGCCTTGCCCCCCATGAGCAGGCCAAGACCCGTGAGCACCATGGTCTTGCCCGCGCCGGTCTCCCCCGTGATGACGGTGAGCCCTGGCCCCAGGGGGACCCGTGCGGACCGGATCACCCCGAGGTTCTCGATCGCGATCTCCTCGAGCACGTCACACCTCCCTGGTGGCGGTCGGGTCGGCGGCGGGGTCGTCGGTCACCGCGGCCGAGGCTTCGACCGACCCGTCAGCCTCACCGGAACGGTCCTCCCGGGCGAGGTCGCTCGCGGTGCGTGCCGCGGCGCGCTCCCGCCACCCGACGACGGGGAGCGAGAACTTCGAGACGAGCCGGTCGGTGAACGGGGCCGGGCTCAGGCGCGCCAGCCGGATGGGCACCGCCCCGCGCCGGATCTCGACGCGTGCGCCGACCGGCAGGTCGATGCGCCGCCGCCCGTCGCAGGTCAGCACCCCTGGAGAGGCGGACCGATCCAGCACGTCGATGAAGCACGTCGACGACGGGCCGACCACCAGCGGCCGGGCGAACAGCGCGTGCGCGGCCAGAGGGACGAGCAGCACGGCGTCCACGTCGGGCCACATCACGGGGCCACCGGCCGAGAACGCGTGCGCGGTCGACCCGGTCGCGGTCGACACGACGACCCCGTCGCAGCCGAACGAGGACAACGGGCGACCGTCGACCCCGATGGCCACCTCGATCATCCGCTCGCGCTGCGCCTTCTCGACCGTCGCCTCGTTGAGCGCCCAGCCCACCACGGGCTCCACGACGCCCGGGAGGTGGACGCGGACGTCGACGACCTGCCGCTCCTCGACGACGTAGTCGTTCGCCGCCAGCCGCTGCACGGCCGCGTGCAGGTCCTCGCGCTCGCTCTCCGCGAGGAACCCGACGTGCCCGAGGTTCACCCCGAGCAACGGGACGCCCGTGCCGTGCGTGAGCTCGGCCGCGCGCAGGATCGTGCCGTCGCCGCCGAGCACCATCACGACCTCGGACTCGGTCACACCTTCACGGACCCGGTTCCGGGCCATGTGGTCGCCGAACGTCTCGGCAAGCTCGTCGTCGTGCAGCCCGACCTCGAAGCCCGCGCTCTCGAGCTCCTTGACGGCCTCGCTCAGGGCCACGACCGCCTCCGGGCGGCCGCCGTGGGTCACGATGAGCACTCTTCGGGTCACGAGGTTCCTCCGGTCGGGGACGAGATCGTCGAGCGGGACGGCGGCGAGGTCGTACCGAGCGTGAAGAGCGGCGGCACCCCGGGGCCGGCGGGGCCGGACGACGAGGCCGCAGCAGGCTTCCACGACACGGCGTCGGTCGCGACCCTCGCGAGGTCTCGGACGTCGACCTGCACGCGCCCGAGGTGCGGCGCTGCCCGCAGCCACCAGAAGAACTCCCGGTTCCCGCTCGGCCCGGGCAACGGGCTCGGGACGATGCCCAGAGGACGCAGGCCCAGACCGGCCGCCCTCGACGCCACCGTCTCGACGGCGAGCGCGTGCAGCGCGGGGTCACGGACGACTCCCCCGCTGCCGAGGCGCTCCCTGCCGACCTCGAACTGCGGCTTGACCATCAGCAGCAGGTCGGTCGACGGCCCGACGACGCCCGCGACGGCCGGCAGCACGGTCGTCAAGGAGATGAAGGACAGGTCGGCCACCACGAGCCCGGGGGTCTCCTTCACCTGGGCGGTCGACAGGTCGCGAACGTTGAGGCCCTCGTGGACGGTCACGCGCGGGTCCGTCCGCAGCGCCTCGACGAGCTGGCCGTGCCCCACGTCGACCGCCACGACGTGCCGTGCGCCGCGGCGCAGCAGGACGTCGGTGAAGCCGCCCGTCGAGGCACCGAGGTCCACGCAGTAGGCGCCGGACACGTGGACGCCACCCAGGGCGCGACCCTCCTCGCTTGCGAGGGCGTCGAACGCACCCGCGAGCTTGTAGGCCGCGCGCGACGCGTACCCCGGGTCGGCCGGGTCCGGCTCCACCACGAGCACGTGCGCCGCCGTCACAGGTGCTGCGGGCTTCGTGACGACGGTCTCCCCGACCCGGACCCGGCCCTCACCGATCAGTGCTGCGGCGTGCCCACGGGACCGGGCGAGCCCGCGGCGCACGAGCTCGGCGTCGACGCGCAGGTTCACACGCCGCCCCGCTCGTCCGCGGGTTCGGTCAGCTGCCGCTGGAGCGACTCGTGGATGACCTCGAACGCCGCGACGTGGTCGCGCAGGGGCGCGTCGTCGAGGCCTTCCAGGCGGGCGAGGGCCTCGGCGACCGCGCCATCCTGGCCTGGCTCACCCGGCCCGGTGGTCGGCACGCTCCTGGGCGGCCCGGGCACGGGAGTCTCGTGGTCGCCCTGCTGCCGCATCCGTCACCCCTCGTCGCTTCCCGCCGGGAGCCCGGCGCGCCGGACATCCGCCCGGGACCCTCCGTGGATCCCGCGTCCACGCTACCCGCCGTGAGAGGGTGCCAGGCGCCTCCGACAGGCACTTGTGGAGACCTAGTGGTGGCCGACCGGGAGGTCCGGCACGCTGGCGGCGTCGAGCTGCACCCCTTGGTCGGTCGCGGCCCAGGCTGCCGCGGCCGCCGCACGCACGGTGTCGAGGTCCGCTGGCGCCCGTTCGTCGAGCTCGAGCCGACCGTCCACCACGCGCGCGGCCGCCGACCCGCAGGTCCACCAGCCGTCGGTGCGCGCAGGGAGCGGGTGCGTCTCGAGCAGGGAGCGCAGGTCTTCACCCACGAAGTGCGGGCGCAGACCGGGTGCGGCGAGGATCGTGTCGCGCGCCGTGCTGACACCGGTGAGCACGTGCAGACCCGGGTAGTCACCGGCCCGCGCTCCGGCGAGATCGGTGTCGAGGCGGTCACCGATCACGAGCGGTGCCGCGGCGCCCGCCCGCTCGACGGCCAACCGGTACATCGTCGGGGAGGGCTTGCCCGCGCTGTCCGGTCGGACCCCGGTCGCGGCCTGGACCGCTCCGACGAGCGATCCGTTGCCCGGGGCGAATCCCCGAGCGGTCGGCAACGAGAGGTCGAGGTTGCTCGCGACGTGCCAGGCACCCCGACCGACCGCGTACGCGGCCTCGGCGAGCTGTGCCCAGCCGAGCTCGGGCGCGAAGCCCTGGGCGACCGCGACCGGCTCGTCGTCGGCGGACTCCACGATGACGAACCCCGCGTCGTGCACCGCGGTGATCAGACCTGCACCACCCACCACGAGGACCCGGGCGCCTGGCTCGAGCCGCGTCCGCAGCAGCGCGGCGGCAGCCTGCGCGGCCGTCATCACCTCGTCGGCGGTCGTCGGGATGTCGAGCCCCGTGAGCTGCTCGGCCACGGAACCGGGCTCGCGCGAGGCGTTGTTCGTCACGAAGACGAGCCGCATCCCGGCCCTGCGGGCACCAGCGAGGCTGGGCGCGGCGTGCGCGATCGGCTCGTGCCCGCGGTACGCGACCCCGTCGAGGTCGACGAGGGCGAGGTCGTACTTCTGCGCGAGCGGGACGTCGGAGCCGAGCAGTCCGGCGGTCATCGCTCACCCCGTCCCGCGGCCGGTGCGGAGCCCCGCGCAGCGGGGCCGTCACGGCTCCCGGTGTCGTCGGACGCCTCGTCGGATTCGTCGCCGACGCCCTCCGTCTCGTCCTGCAGGTCGTAGACGACGACGTCCTCGTCCCCCAGGTCGGCACCGATCGCGGCGGCCAGTGCTCGAGGGTCGACCGACGCGAGCAGCTCGACGGCCTCGGCGTCACGGCCGGAGGCCTCGAGCACGCCGGCGCGGGCCTGCAGGACCCGGAGCCCGAGCTCGGTGGTCGGGGCAGCGGACACCTGGTCCAGCGCTGCGAGCGCGGCCTCGTGCTCACCGAGGTCGAGCCGGGCGCCGCTGACGACGATCGCGAGCTCGGCACGGCCGACAGGGTCGAGGGTGCCGGCCTCGTCGGACGACGCGAGGGCGAGCGCACGCTCCGGCCGCCCGAGTCCCCGCTCGCAGTCGGCCATGACCGCCAGGTGCTCGGACGAACCGTTGAGCCGACGCACGGTCCGCAGCTCACGCAACGCCTCGGCGTACCGTCCAGTGCGGTAGGCGGCAAGACCCGCGGCCTCACGCACGACGTCGACCCGGCCCGCACGGCGCACCGCGGCCTGGGCGTGCTCGTAGGCGAGCTCCGGCTCGTCGTCGATGAGCCGTCCGGCCATCACGAGGTGGCGACCGACCGCCTCCGCGTTCTCCTTGCTCAGCGTGCGCAGGCGACCGCGGACGGTCCGGTCGAGGTCGGAGAACTGGACGTCCTCCGCGATCTCCGGCCCGGGGTCTCGAGGCTCGGGAGTGTCACGACGAGGGCGAGCGGGGCGATCGTCGCCACCGGACCGGCCACCCGAGCGAGCGGGCCCACGCCCCTCCGCTCCGCTCCGTCCAGAGACACCCGACCGACCGGCGCCGCCGCGGGAACCGCCCGCGCGGTCACCGCCGCGGGAACCGCCTTGGCGTTCGCCGTCGCGTGGCGGGCGGCGATCGCCGCGGGCGTCGTCGCGTGGCGGGCGGCGATCGCCGCGGGCGTCGTCGGACCGATGTGGCCTGTCGTTCACTAGCTGTCCCTTCGATCCGTGTGGTGCGCCCATCATCATCCCACGCGTGGGGGGGGTGTGGGGGTATGCCAAAGGCCCACCCCGGTGGGGTGGGCCTTTGGTGAATGGGTGTTCGGCGGCGTCCTACTCTCCCACCCCGTCTCCAGGGCAGTACCATCGGCGCTGAAGGGCTTAGCTTCCGG
>NZ_JAOXSR010000014.1 GCF_026163685.1 Oerskovia flava | reverse complement strand
GATCTCATGGTCGAGAGGACTGACCAGGTCTCGCGACCGCTTGAGCTGCCAAGCGCGCGACGCTTGCGGGTCCTGGGCGTCCTCGGTCGAGACGCGTCCGTAGAAGGCGAGCTTCATGCGTGGGGTGCCCATTCTCTATGCCGCTGCCGGCACCGCTGACGCGGAAGGCGTCGGCATCCATCAGCGTGACTGGACAGATGCTCGCGGCACGCGCTCGAGGTAGATAGCCAACTCGGCTACCGCGGCCATAGACGGCGACTGCGCTCGAGTCGGTCTCGTTGTCCGGTTCACACACCAGGAGGTACTCGGTTCCACCGTACCGACGGCGTTCGTCATCGGTCACGCAGTAGGCGGTTCCGGTGATGCGCAGGCGCAGCGAGTCCAGGTCGGACAGGTCGATGACGTGCAAGGCGGAGGGTTCGAGTTTGCGCGGCCGTATCGCGTCGGGACTTGACGAGGGGTTGCGCATCCGGTCCACCACGCGGTCAACCTTCTGCGGCTTCAACCCGGCCGCTTCGGCTCATATTGTCAGGACGTCGGCCGGCACAGCGTCGGGGAACTCGACGATCAGCTCGCGGGCGAGCCGTGCTGGCGTGACTCGCTCGACGCGGGACGCAGGAGGAGTCGCGGTCGCGGACTGGGCTTCGGGCCTACCGAGCTTGGCGGTCAACGCATGCCGGATCTTCTCGAACGTCCCCATCTGCCTGATCGTATCCCGCACGTTGTGTTCCGCGGATACGCCCTGGGGTGGTGTCGAACTACCCACCGCAGTTCCACACCCCAACGGCGCCTCGCGCCTTCAAGGGACTCTAGTCAGTGTCAGATACCTGTTTGCCTGGTGCGTCCGAGCGGTAGAGTCACGCCGCCACGCACCCGCTTGCGCACGACACGGAGGACTCCAATGGCGCAGGCCCGCGAGCTAAACAAGTTCAACCACGTCATCGGTGTCTGCCTGGTGCTGGCGCTGATCGGATCGGTCTGGAGCATGGCCGAGGACTTCCGCTACCGGCAGTCCTCCGAGGCCTACATCTCCCAGCTCGAGCAGGAGAACGGCGACCTGCGCGCGAACGTCGGTGCCACGACGAGCGAGCTGGTGCAGATCCGCCAGGAACTGGAGAGCGCGGGCGCTGACCTGGAGGCAGCGAACGCAGAGGTGGTCCGCCTGCAGGGTGAAGTCACCGCCGACTCCGAGTGCCTGGAAAGGGTCGCGAGCCTACGATGGTGCACGAGCGTCATCCCCTGACCTAGAGCCGTCGGAACGCGTCTACGCGTCCTGACCCATCGTCCGCCTCGTGACCTGGACGAGCGCGTCCTGCGCAGAGGCGAACGCGGCCCACCGGACGGCGGACTCCGCCTGTGCAACACGCTCTTAGGCAGCTCCTGCCCAACGTGCGACCGCCGTACGCTCGGCCGTCGTCAAGGAACCAGCTGCGGTTCCCCACTCCGTGCAGGTCCCCGCGTCCGGATCCCAGAACACGTCGACCTTCTCAGGACCGGCACCGACCGGAGCACGAGGTGGCCGAGGTTGCCGAGGTTGCCGTACTCGACTTCGACGGCCGACTCGGGCACCCCGCCGGCCACGGCGGCACCGGGTCGTAGTGATCCTCAGGAAGCGTGAAGTCCTGACCGCGAGTCGACACGACCATCTGCAGCCGCCCGTCAGGCCCGAGCTCGCCCGGACGGGCCGCGAGCCGCTCGAACAGATCGACTCGGTGGGACGGCTTCATCGCGCCGATCGACTCGAGCACCCCGTCCACCGACTTCAGCTCGCCGACCTCACGCTCCTCGCAGGCGTCCTAGTAGGACTCCCAGTCACGGGCCGACCACCCGAACACGTCGGCGACCGTGTCGACGTCGTCCCCGTCGTACTCGGACGGGTCGACGTCGACCAGGACTTCGTCGGAGGTCGCCACCAGCATCTGCCCGTCAGCGACGACCCGAACCACCCGGCCGGCGGAGATCTCTAGGTCCAGGACACGGCCCCGCAGCCACTGCCCGTCCCTCCGCACCGCGGCCCCGCTCGTGCCGGGCGGGACCATGCCCGGGTGAGGTGGGGCGGGGAAGATCCCGCCGACCAGAGGCCGATCGTCACCGTCGCCGCGCAGGGCGTTCAGCCCGCCCTCGGCCTCAGTCGTGCCCTTCGTCGCGAACCGGCCTGTGGACTCGCGCGGGTGCACGGTCTCGTCAAACGTCCTCGTGTCCATGCTGGGGTTGTTGACGGGCGAACACGGCCGTGATTACGGAGCTCCTGGACCGACGCCGCTGGCGCACCCGCCTGGAGCTCGCGAACGGGATCATCGAGTATCTCGAGATCTTCCACAACCGCCAACGGCGGAATTCCTCACTCGGCCGACTCACACCCGTATCGCTCTAGAACACAGCGACGATCACCGTGGCCTAGATTCCAGCAACCCGGCTCCACGAAAGCCGGGGTACTCCAGGGCCTCCACTGAACCTGGGCTGCGACAGCTACACCCGGTCGCGGAACTCTCCTGTTGCGACGAGCCTGCTGCCTTCGAAGAGTTCGACAGACTTGAGGAGTGCAAACGCCTCCCCGACCCAGTCAGGGAACATCACGCGGATGTGCACCTCGACAGTCTCGCCGAGTTGGAACTGCGCCTGCCCCGAGTCGTCCTCCACGATGCAAGATGTCTGGAGCTCTCCCAGTCTGATTTGTGAACGCACTCCCGACGAAGGGGCAGTTGGCCGCCCACCCTCTTCCGGCGTGAGGAATCTAATGCGCGCGGGGCGCACATCGATGCGGCTAGAAGTCATGATTGATCTCCCTTAACCCGGCGTGGAACGCATCACTCTGGCCGCCCGGCTGAACTGTGCATCCGCTGCGGCCTCCGGACCCACGGCTTAGGTCTCAGACCCAAGACGGGGCGGACGCCCCCGCTCTGCAGTCAGCGTCGTGGGGTGGCGACGAACGGCGCAGTGCAGGGGTACAGGTCGCGCTCGACGACGTCGAGAAGGAAGGCAGCGAGGTCTGCCCGGGTGATCGATGTGGAGCGGGTGGATCGGTGGGCGTCGTGCTCGAGTGGCTTGTCCGAGGGTGGTCCGTCGACAAGGCGCGGCGGGCGCACGAGTGTCCAGTTCAGGCCGGACGCCGCCCAGATGGCGTATTCGGCGGGCTTGTCCTTGACGATGTCCCCGCCCAGTGTCCGGATGAGCCAGCTGATTGCCTTGTCCTTCGGTGCCTTGAGGTCGCCCGGGACGTCGATCCCGGCTCCGCTGACGCCGACGAACCGGCGCGGGCCGGTGGTCGACATGACGTCGACGAAAGCGCGGGCCGTTCGCGTGTGGAGGTCCGGCTGCTTGCCCGTCGGTCCCAGCGCGGACACGACGGCGTCCGCGCCTGAGAGCAGGTCGGCGATCGCCTCGGGGTCGGTCGAGTCGCCGACCACTGCTCGGACGTGGTCACGCGCCGTTCCCGGGAGCCGGTCCGGATCTCTTACGAGGACCGTGACGTCATGCCCCCTCTCAAGTGCTGTGGTGAGGGTGTGGCGGCCGGTGCGGCCGGTCGCTGCGACGAGTGCGAGCTTCACGAGTGGTTCCTTCGGAGGGGAAGACGAGGGTTCGGCGCCGATGCGCCGCCCAGGGCAATGGCGCGTTGTCAGGTGGTGGGGCGCCAGAGGGCGCGTTCGCGGCGGGCGAAGTCGACGAAGTCGATCGGGTCCCGGCCCAGGACGGTGCGAACCTCGTTGGTAAGGCCCGCCGCCATACCGAGACGGGCGGTGGTGTAGATCGCGGTGGTGACGATGACCATGCCCCACGGCATGCCAAGCACGCTGCGGGCGTGCCGGGCGTAGCGCCAGATGCTCGCGTGCCGGTACCGAATCGGGCGACCGAGTTCAACGGTGAGGATCGCCGCGATCTCGTCGTAGGTCAGGGCACGTGGTCCCGTAACCGTCCAGGCACGGTCCGCATGCGCCGCGGGGTCCATCAGGGCAGCCGCCGCCACGGCGCCCACGTCCTCAGCGTCGACGAACGCCGTGGCACCTCTTCCGGCGGGTACCAGGATCTCGTCGCGGTCACGGATGTCCGTGAGATGGGTGGTCGATAGGTTCTGATGGAAGAAGGACGCTCGCACGAAGGTCCACGTCATGTCGGACGAGCGCAGCCACTTCTCGACCTTCGCGTGCGGGACGACCTTGTTCTTATCGGCACCTTGCAAGGAGAGGAAGACGACGTGCCTCACACCGGCCTCTCGCGCCGCGGCGACGGCTGGTAACAGGTCCCGTGTCACGTTCCCGATCGCCGGAGGGCGAACGAGGAAGAGGGAATGGACGCCCTCGAACGCACCCGCCCAGGTGGCTGGATCGGTGAAGTCGAAAACGACCGTGTCACCGTGCCCGGCAGGACTGTGGCGGTCTGCCCGGCGATGATCGACGCCCGCCGCTGTGAGGATACGCACGACCGCCGCGCCGACGTTGCCGCTCGCGCCGGTCACCAGGATCGTCGACATGCCCCACCCACTCCCGAAGTATGCGCCATACATGCGATCGCTGTATGTAGAGTACATGCATGGATGTCGACGGACAATCGGACCTTGCGCAGCTCGACCGGGCGCTCGTGCGGCTTCGGCGCTTCTTCGAGGCCCCGGCCGTGCTCGACGACGACGGTGCCTCCGTTGAGCTGTCGACGCTGCTCGTGCTCGACGCCGTCACCTGCGCGCCCACGGCGGCGGAGAAGTGGACCGTGCGCGACGTCGCCCGCCAGCTCGACGTCGCGCACTCGACGGCGAGCAGGTTCGTGACCCGGGCCGAGCGGGCAGGGGCGGTGAAACGTGGCGCCTCTGGCACTGATCGGCGCGAGACCGTCGTGGAAGCCACGGAAGCAGGACGAGCACTCGCCGAGCGCGCGGCGCACTTCCGCCTCGCCCGCCTCGAGGGGATCACCGGCACCTGGGAACCACGTGACGTCGCGGCACTGGCCGCACTCCTCGACCGGTTCGCGATCGACAACATCGCCGCCGATCCTGATCGGCGCGGGATCGCGCAGCGCGACGCGTAGCGGGCCGTCAACCGGCGCTACTCTCTGGCTGGCGGTCGCTCCTTGCTGGTCACTCACGATGCACAGACGGTGCCCCGCCCAACATCCCTGGCCCGGATGCTGCGCTGATCCTTGTCGTGACATTCGTTCGATCAGGAGGGACCAGAGTGTCCAAACAGGCGTGGTTGGAACGGCGCTTCTGCGACCAGTGTCCAGACGTCCTCGACGTCCAGATGCATGTCCACGCGCCGGAGGCGCCCGGAGAGGGGCACGTCACGGCCGCCGTCGGGTACGACGCCGCGGGTCACGAGTTCCACTGCCCGGGGGTGAGCGTGGCGCTGCTCTTTGACTGCCGCCCCACCCCGCCACGGGCCGTGCGGGGGTCGTGGCGGTGCCGACATCGGCTCTTCCCACGTTGGTGGGGATGAAGGGGCTTGCCACTCAGAAGCCGCTGTGCTCTGGAGAAGGGCGGTCTTCGTGGGTACGGTTTATGGCACGGAACGAGTCAGGCAGTCGGCTCACGCGTCCTTGAACCCTGAGGAGTCGTCCCGTCATGTCGATCGAAGACCGCGCTGTCACGGCGCCTGCAGCAGCGCGCGAACAGCAAACACGACGGATCAGCAGGTCACCGGTCGATGGCGGTTCGACCTGGTCACCGAGCAGTGGTGGTGGTCGGAGGAGACCTTCCACATTCACGGCTTCGAACCGCACGAGGTCGTGCCCACAACGGAGCTCGTGCTTGCGCACAAGCACCCCTCGGACCGCGAGCGGTTCCGCGAGGTGTTCGAGGCGGCGAAAGTCTCGGGTGCCCCGTTCCACAGCGTCCACCGCATCATGGACGCCCGCGGGCAGGAACGGGTCATGACCCTGGTCGGCCAGGGCCGCCTGGATCCCGCCACCGGTGAGGTCGTCGAACTCATGGGGTACTTCATCGACACCACCCTCCCTCTGGCTCAGCGCGCTGAGGCATTAGCCGGCAAGCACATCCGCGCCGCAGCCGCCCATCGGGGGGCGATCGAACAGGCCAAAGGCATCTTGACCCTCACCCACGGGCTGACGATCGCGGAGACCTTCCAGCTCCTTCGCGCCATCTCGAACCAGCACAACGTCCCCGTGCGCGACCTCGCGGCCCGCGTGGTGACCCTGGGGCGCATCCTGCCCGTGGACGAGCACCGCCGCCACGCCGTCGACGAGTTCCTGCGCAACCCCGTTTAGGCTCGCTCTCCAGACGTGGACGTATCCTTGGCCCCGAGGGGGGCAAGACCGACCTACCGCCGCGGCGCGTCGGGCACGCCGACAGCGCCGCTCACCAGCCCGGGCCGCCGACGACGCTGCCCACCTCTACTTACCGGCCGATCGACGCGACCTCGCTGGTGGGCACCGTCGTGGGTGGCGACGAGGGCGGGCGGCTCGCCTGCACAAGACGTCCCGCCCACCTCTCACGCTCGCTCTCGCGCACCAAGCTCGGTCAGGAGCACATCCTGGCCATCCGGATCGCCCGCACCGGGTTCGAGGAAGACCTCGCCTCCACATCCCTGAGCCACTACGACGACTCTGTCTACTCCAGTCCCGAGCAATGGCGAGCACGCAAGCAAGCCAGCCTCGTCCGTGTCCAGTGGGACCCCGAGCGCGACCTCCACCTCGAACCGCTGCCCTGGCGCTCACTCCAGGTCGGACTCTCCGGCTCCGTCGTGACGCAGTACCTGCACGACTGGATCGTCAGCATCGACGACATCACCGAACGGGCGCAGCTGCTGCGCACCGCCGCGGTCGCAGACCCGTCCCTTCTCCCCGCGGAGTGCCCCTACCCGTTGCCCGACCAGATCGCCCAGGCCGTCGGCGCGAGCCGCTGACCTGGCAGATCCGCACCGGTCAGTTCGACAGCTCGACGGAATCAGCACCGGCGGCCTGGAGCAGCCAGACCAGGGCCTCAAGAGAAGCGGGCCAGCCATCGACCAGCGCCAGCACTCTCCGGCCATCGAATGCCCACCAGCGCCATGGCCGCGTGTGCGAGTCGACGGCAGCAAGCCAGTCCTCGAGCATCCACCCAAGTTCTGCCTCGGCTTGCGCCTTTCCGGCACGATCAAGCGTGCGCCAGCGGGCCAGCCACCTCTCCCGTTCATCCGCCGTCTGCGGAGCAGAACATGCTCCGACGAACCACCCCGGCAACCTCTGAGCCCACTCCGAGTCGCCGGGGCTCAGACCGTCTTCGCCGCCCTCGATCACCGCCGCTAACACGGCCCGGGCGCGCTCCACCACCACGTCGGGACTGTCAGCGCCGACAATCAACTCCTCGACCAGGCCCGGTGCTGGCCCAGATGGAACACCGACCCCAGCGCGCAAGCGCTCCATCTCCTCACGGCCCGTCAGCATCGACCACTCCCAGGGATGATCGCGCAACCCAAGCCCGCGAACTCAGATTGAGCCAGACCAGTGATCTGTCCGTACGCGCGATATCGACCTGCTGGATCGGCGCTCGGCCTGACCACGTCGGACGTCGACAGGTTCCGCCGGCTCCTCATCTGAGGCCGAGCACGAACGACAAGAGGCCCCGTCGTGTGGACGACGAGGCCTCTCGATCCGCTGTCTCATTCGGATCCCGCCGACGCTCTCGCGCCGGAAGCATGGTCCGAGTCTACCGGTCGCCGGAAGCATCGTCCGAGTCTACCGGCCCCCACCGAAGGCGGGCCCCTCCCCCGGTCGTGACACTAGGTGAACCATGAAGGTGCGCGCCGAAGCTGAGCTCGTGCCTGGCTTCGGCACCCTGCCGACGACCTGCCGTGATGACAACGCGCTGCCCCGCTGGGCAGGTAGGGTCCACGTGGAGGATCCGGGAGACCGCACCACAAGGCGGTCCTCACCGGGCGCCTGAACCGAGAGACGGGACGCATGGAGCAGTGACTCACAAACGACTCGTCTGGCTCGCGGTCATGAGCATCCCGGCCCTTGTCGCAGTCGGCGCTGCCGTCTACGCCCTCGTCGTGCTCATCACCCAGGGCCCCGCTGCGGAGGTCTGGGTACCGACCCGGGGAAGCGACGGCGGCACCTCCTCGTGGATCGGCGTCATCTTCTACGTCGTCGCGGCGGTCCTGGGGTTCAGCATCAGCTGGGTGATGTCGAAGCAGGCGGAAACGGGCAAGAGCGCGGAGTGAGGCACAGCGTGCGCCCGCACCCACGCGGAACTCCGGGTCGGCGGAACTGGCTGTCACGTTCGACAGCGTTGCTTCTCGAGCCGCCTCAGATCCCCGTCGGAAAGAACTCGAGGTCCCCGGTCGGCATGTCGTCCACCGTGACGACCTGGCACCGCACCGATCCCGTGTCGGTCTGGCCCGCGTCGACGACGTCGCGATCCATCACGATCTCGGACCATCTCCAGGGACGGGGGACGTCGAGCTCGATGTCGAACACGCCCCCGGCACGGACCGCGGCAGCACCTCGCCACGTACCGACGAGTCGACCCGTATCGGTGTCCACCGTCAGGCCCGCCTGATCGACCTCGGCATCGTTGAGCGCTACCGCCCACATCAGCACAGCCCTTCGCAGGAGAGTGCGAACCACGAGGTACGTGTGGTTCACCACTCAGCAGTGTGGTCGAGAAGACGCGGAGGCGCGACACCCCCTCGTCAAGGCATAGTCCAGGGCTCGGTGACCGTGGTCCGCTGCCGGCGTGATGGCGACGTGTCCACCGACATCCCCCGCCATGCGGTCTGGACGGCAGTTCTGCACCTGGCCATCGTCTGCGGGTCGTCGAACCGCGCTCCGCGCACGACGTACTGGTAGTAGAAGACGCCGTTGATGAGGTCGATGCAGGCGTCGATGTCGATGTCGGGCCGGAGGATCCCGCGGGAGATGCCGGTTCGCAGGACGTCGACCAGCGCGGTGCGGCGAACGGCGACGTGCGAGCGCCAGTACGCCTGCGCGAGGGTGCTGTTGGACATCGCCAGGCGGATCCGCAGGCGGAAGCGCTCTTCCGGGAAGTGCTGGCCCGCGGCCTGTGGGGTCGGAGCGAACGCGGCCAGGAGGTTCTCGAGCAGGTCGCCGTCGAGCGGGATCCGGTACGGCTCGCGGCCGTGGTCGAGGGCGGCGGCGGCGAGGTCGGTCATGCTGGGCCACCGCCGGTAGATGGCTGCGCGGCTCACCCCGCTCTGCTCGACGACCCTGCTGACGGTGATCTCCTCGCCCCGGTCGATCAGCTCGACCGCGGCGGCGACGATCCGGGCGTCGTGGCCCTGGGCACGGGGACGCCCGGGGCCACGGCGAGTGCTCACGGCCCCGGGGTCCTCGTCGGAGGTGGGTGTCATGCCGCCGGCACGTCGTTCGCCGGACCGTCGACCGCCCGCTGCCGCAGCCGTGCGACCAGGTGGTCGGTGAGCCCGGCCCCTCTCAGCGGCCCGAGCGGATCGCCGTGCCGCGCGGTGAGCGCCGCGAACAGCTCACGCATCGGCGCGTCGGAGAACTCCGACCGGACCGCGGCACGGGCCGCTTCGTCGAGGTCAAACCCGAGCCGCTGCATCAGCGGGGCCATGAGCGGCGCGATCCGCGCCATGATCGCGGTGGAGTTCTCGCCCGTGCGGGCGTAGTCCGCGATGATGCCCTCGCGGTCGGCGCCGAGCGCCAGCAGCAGGGACGCCGCGAGGACGCCGGTCCGGTCCTGCCCTGCGGCGCAGTGGAACGCGACGGTCCCCGGCGCGTACGCGATGATCGCGAGCGCCATGACGATCTGCTCGGCTGCTCCCTCGTAGATGCGCAGGTACAGCGGGCCGAACCGGCTCTGGTCGATCAGGTCGCCGGGGTCGACGTCGGGCGCGCCGGCCGCCTGACCGATGCTCACCATCAACGGCACGTGGTGGTAGGTCACGCCCGGGTGCGTGCCGAGCGGGCCACGACCGGTGAGCTCGACCTCGTCGGCGGAGCGGAGGTCGATGACGGCGCGCAGGCCGTCGGTGACGAGCCTGTGCGCGTCGTCGGTGGTGACGATCGCGAGGTCGTCGGCGCGCAGCGCGAATCCCTGGCGCACGGTTCCCCCGGGGACGTGGATGCCCCCGAGGTCGCGGAGGTTGACGGGCGCGCTGAGCACGAGGTCGGGAGCGGTGGGAGTGTCGATGACGGTCATGTGATCCTCTTCCGGATGATGGCGCTGGCCTGGTCGATGAGCGTGACCAGCACGATGATGCAGATGACGATCGCGGACAGGTGCCCGTAGTCGTACATCTTCATGGCGGTGGTGAGTTCCAGGCCGATGCCTCCGGCGCCGACCATGCCGAGGATCGTGGCGCCGCGGACGTTGCCCTCGAACAGGAGCAGCGTGTAGGAGACGAGCAGCGGCCCGGCCTGCGGCAGGACGCCGTACTGGACCACCTGACGTCTGGACGCACCGGCAGCCTGGATGGCGGTGACGGGACCGGTGTCGACGGCTTCCATGGCCTCGGCGAAGACCTTGCCGATCGAACCGATGGAGCCGATGGTCATCGCGAGGATCCCGGCGAACGGGCCGAGGCCCACGGCGGAGACGAACATCAGCGCGAAGACCAGGTCGGGCAGGGAGCGGATGACGTTCATGACCCAGCGGGTCGGGTAGTAGAGCCACCTCGGTGCGATGTTCGACGAGGCCCCGAACGCCACGACGAGGGACAGCACCGCGCCGAGGACGGTCCCGACGATCGCCATCTGGAGGGTCTCGACGAGGAGCTCGACGATCACGTCGAGCTTGTCCCACGTGGGCGGGAACATGCGCGAGAGGAAGTCGCCCATGTTGACCGCGCCCTCGCCCAGCTTGAGGAAGTCGAACTCGGCGCCGACGAACGACCAGACGAGCAGCACGAGCGCCATCGGCACACCGAGCAGGAAGCGGGCGCGGGGCACCCGGAACGCGGACTCGAGCCGCTCCCGCTCGCGCGGGTCGAGCTGCGGCTGGACGACCGGTCCGCTACGGCGCGGTGCGCGTCCCGGGACCTGCCGCGGTCTGTCAGGCGACGTGGTCGTCATCACGGTCTCCGTCCTCGTCGTCCCGCGCGTAGAGCAGGTCGAGGCCCGCGGCGTCGAGATCGTGGGTCGGGGCACAGACGAGCACCTCACCGTGACGCAGCCCGACGATGCGGTCGGAGTGCGCCAGCGCGAGCGGGAGCTCGTGCAGGCTGACGAGCACGGGGATGCCGTCCTCGCGGGCGATCTCGTGCAGGAGGTCCATCACCGAGTGCGACATCCGCGGGTCGAGCGACGCGACCGGTTCGTCGGCGAGGATGAGCTGTGGTCGTTGCATCAGGGCGCGTGCGATCGCTACGCGCTGCTGCTGCCCGCCCGAGAGCGTCCGGGCCTGCTCGGTCGCCTTGTGCGCGATCCCGACCCGGTCGAGCCGCTCGAGGGCGTGCTTGCGGTGCGCACTGGTGAACCGGCCGCTCAGGTTGATCGGCCCCGCGTCGTGCAACGCACCGGTCAGGACGTTGGTGAGCACGCTGAGCCGGCCGACGAGGTTGAACTGCTGGAAGACCTGCCCGACGGATGCCCGCACGGTGCGCAGCTGCCCTCGTCGCAGGTTCGTCAGGTCATAGCCGCTGACGCGCACCTGCCCGGCGTCGATCGGTGCGAACCCGGTCAAGCACTTCATGAGCGTCGACTTGCCGGAGCCCGAGGACCCCAGGAGCGCGACCAGCTCGCCGGGGAACAGGTCGAGGTCGACGCCGTCGAGCACAAGAGGTCCGTCGCCGTAGGCGACCTTCAGCCCTCGCACCGAGACGAGCGGGAGGCGTGCAGCACTCACCTCGCCCGTCGCCGGGCTGGTCATGGTCCGCACCGGCTCAGCCCAGGTCGGAGATGTCGACGTCGGCGACGGCGGCGATCTCGACGAACGGACGGAAGATCTCGGCGTCCGGCTCGAGGATCGGCTCCGTGCCCTGCATCGCCTGCATCATCGCGCCGAGCGCCTCGGCGTTGTCCTCGACGAAGACGTTCGGCACGGCGTCCAGCAGGAGCTCGCGCTTGTCCTCGGCGAGGTCCTGGTCCGCGAGGACCGTGACCGCCACCGGCATCGAGGCGCTCTCGCCGATCGAGCGGGTCTCGCCCTCGTCGAACGGGAACATGCCGTTGTCCATGCCTGCCATCGTCGGCATGATCGTCGACGTGCAGGCCACGTCGACCTGTCCCTCCTTCAGGGCGATGAAGCTCATGTCGTGCCCGCCCGAGAACGTCGACGCGTAGTCGACGTCCTTCTCCAGGCCGGCGTCGTGCAGCATCGCCACCGGCATGAAGTAGCCGGAGCTCGACGCCGGGTCGGCGAACGCGACGACCGTCTCCGGGGTGAGGTCCTCCAGGGTCTGCAGGGGCGAGTCGTCGAGCACCAGGCAGGTGGAGACGGGTTCATCGTTGCCCGGCCAGGCGACGAGGGAGTCGACCTCGCCGGTGCTGACCGCGAGCGCGGACGGGAACCCGCTCATGAAGCCGATGTCCACGTGGTGGTTGCGCAGCGCCTCCACGACCGCCGTGTAGTCCGGCACGTCGACGATCTCGACCTGACGACCCGTCTCCTGCTCGACGAGCTCGGCGAAGGCCTCGATCGGGTTCTCCGCCGTCGGGTCGTCCCCCAGGGGCGTCGTCGCGAACGTGATCGGGGCGTCCGGGTCGGCGGTCGTCTCGGACGCGGACGAGCTCGAGCAACCGGCGAGGACGACGGCGGCGCCCAGGCCGAGCAGGCACAGACCGGGGAGGGTGTTGGCGCGCATGCGCGTTCCTTTCGGGAGGTCCGGGCGTGGCCCGGAGGGGGTATCGCGACTGGCGATACCGAAATGACACCCTCCGAAGGTGACGGCGAATTACGAGACCGCTGTACCTGAAATCAAAGACTGGGTGAACACCTGGCGGTGGCCTCGACGCCCGTGACGTGCTCCGAGATGCGGTCGACGAGGACGACGAACACGACGGCAGCTCCCGCGACGAGCGCGGCGAACGCCGTCTGCTGGACGCCCCAGCCGCTGGGGAGGATGCGGTCGACGACGACCCACGTCGCGAGCGCGACGGCCATGACCAGCACGGGGTGGGTCCCGGGAGCGCCACGGCGAGCGCGAGCAGGACGGTCGAGTCGGCGACGAACGGCACGAGACTCCGACGCCTGCCCAGCGGCGCGAGCCAGACCGTCGGCCGCGATCACGACGGCGAGCGCGGTGCCGCCGAGCAGCACCGCGCCGCGTGACAGCAGCCAGTAGACGAAGAGCCGGACGACCGGTCCTCCCACCGCAGCACTCCCTGGAACGCGAGGAAGCGTCAGCCGAAGGTCTCGAGCAGCGCGCTGCGCTCGGCCTCCGTGAGGTTCGTCGCGACGAGCGTACCGGCCACGCCGTGGAACCGTTCGCCCACCGTGTCGAGGTCGCCGTCCTCGGTCACGACGAAGAGTGCGGACGACCCCGGCGTGATGCCCTCACGGATCCGATCGAGCTGGTCGGCATCGATACCGACGGCAGCCATGGCCTTGGACGACGCACCGATGGCGGCGCCGGCAGCCGCTCCCAGCACCGGGACGAGGAACAGCGACCCGAGCAGGAGACCCCAGAAGGAGCCCCATCCGGTACCGCGCCAGGTGTCCTCGTGCTTGTGGCGCGTCGTCGGCTTGGCCGCGCCCTCGGGCCAGCTCACGACCGCCGAGTCGATGATGCGTACAGCACCCTCGGCCGCGACGTCGTGCAGGATGGTCGACGCCGTGTCGGCGCCGCCCGGCGAGTCGAACTTCCAGACGGTGAACGTTGCCATGATCTCCTCCAGGTCAGATGCTGGGCGCGTCAGTGCGCGGCCCGTTCGGCCTCGTCACCGTGGACGACGAGCGCCCACAGGACGAAGATGTCGAGCACGATCGTGACGAGCGACCACCAGGGCGTGACCTGCAGCGTCGTGAACTGCGCGAGCGCGTTGAGGACCACGAGGACGATCGCGACCATGCGCGCCCACCCCTTGCCCGCGAAGAGGGCGAAGGCCGTCAGCACGAGCAGGACGCCGATGACGAGGTGGATCCATCCCCACGTCGACACGTCGAGGACGACGATCCCCTCGTCCGTCACCCCGACGAGGCTGTTCGGGGAGAAGACCGCGACCAGACCGCTGATGGCGTTGAAGAATCCGACGGTCAGCAGGACGACGCCGGCGAACCAGACCCATCCGACCCACACGGTGACCTGCGACGAACGTGGCATAGCAGTCCTCCAAGGACCTCGATCCGACACGACGATGGTGCGGCGTCAGAGCACGGTGAGTCCGTCACCGAGCATCTTCGACCCGAGCACGAGCAGCAGGACGGCCATGATGACCGCGTTGTGGTGGATCATCCACGTCTTGAGCTCGTCGAGCATCACGCCCGCTCGCTGCCCCATGAACACGTAGATGAAGATCGGTGTCGCGACCCCGAGGCTCGCGATGATCGCGAACACGATCGCGGCGACGACCTGGACGGTCGTGTCCCCCGCGGCAGCGGAAGCGATGGCGGTGCCGCCCGAGACCACGAGGAGCAGGTTCTTCGGGTTGACCGCGCCCAGGAGAACGGCGAGACCAGCAGCCTTGACCGGGGTGAAGGCGTCGATCGCCGACATCCAGGTCGGGGCGGGCGGCTCCACGCCGTCTCGCGGCCGGCCTCGCCACTGCTTCACGGCGAGCAGAAGCAGCAGGAGCCCGAGGACGATCTTCGTGATCGCCACCCAGGTGGCGGTGCCGGCCTCGCCCGAGGCGGCGGAGCCGGCGATCGTCGCGACGACGAGAGTCACCGCCCCCACCGCCACGAACCACCCGGCGAGGAAGGCGAACGCGTTCGCCTTCGCTCGACCGCTGACGAGCATGAGGACGACGGCGACGATCGGCAGCGGGCTGACGAGCACGCCCACCGCGACGGGGAGGGATGATCCGATCGCTGCTCCCATCATCGTCTCCTCGGCGCTCAGACGCTCTCGTCGAAGGCCGCGCGCAGCTTGGCCTCTTCGTCCTCGGAGAGGTTGGTCTGGATCAGCTGGCCGTCGAAGCCCTCGGCCTGCAGCGCGTCGTGCACACGGTCGAGAACGCCGCCGGACGTCAGCACGAAGAGGGCCGAGGTGCCCGGGGTGACCTTGCTGCGGACCGAGTCGATGAAGTCGTCGTCGATCCCGACGTCCGCCAGGGCGCCACCGAGCGCTCCGGACGCAGCACCGATCGCCGCGCCCAGGAGCGGGACGAAGAAGAGGAGACCGAAGAGGAGGCCCCAGAAGGTTCCGCCGAGCGCGCCGGCAGCCGTCGTGCTGTTCGCCTGGCGGGTCTTCGGCTTCTTCTTGCCCTCTTCCCAGGACACGGTCGCTGCGTCCTGGACCTGGATGAGCTCCTGCTTCTGCAGCCTGAAGAGGGCGTCCTCAGCCTGCTGAGCCCCGTCGGGGGTCTCGAACTTCCACACGGTCAGCGTTGCCATGTTCGTCCCTTCTCCGTTGCCGTCGCTCGGCGCAACCGCACGAGCCGCTTCGAAACTAGCCGCCCTCGCCCGGGTGCGCGCGTCGAGAGTGAGCCGGGTCGCTCCGCTGGCGGTCCGCCGGATTCACGAGATGATCTGTTCCGGGGGACTCCCCGAACGAGCGGAGGCGAACGTTGTCCGGACCCGGCAAGGTCGTCCGTCCTGCGGGCGAGGCTCCACAGCCGTCGAGCAGTCGAGGCACGCGCACCACACCGCTCCTGTTCGGCTCTCTGCGCGGCTACCAGCGGGGCTGGCTCAGGAGCGACCTGATCGCGGGTCTCACGGTCTGGGCCGTGCTCGTCCCGGAATCGCTCGCGTACGCCACGATCGCCGGGGTCTCCCCCGTGGTCGGCCTGTACGCCGCGGCGCCCTCGCTCGTCCTCTACACCGTGTTCGGTAGCTCGCGGCACCTCGTCGTCGGCCCGATGTCCGCGACCGCGGCACTGTCTGCGGGTGTCGTCGCCCTGTACGCCCCGGGCGACCCCGCCGTCTTCACGGCACTGACGACGGCGGTCGCGCTGGTGACCGGCGTGCTGTGCCTGGTCGCGGGGATCGCGCGACTCGGCTTCATCGCGTCGTTCATCTCCGAACCCGTCCTCAAGGGCTTCATCGTCGGGATGGCGCTCGTCATCATCATCGGCCAGGTCCCGGCCTTTCTCGGCGTCGAGAAGGGCGAGGGGAACTTCTTCGAGAAGGCATGGGCGATCCTCGCCCAGCTCGGCACGACGAGCCTGCCGACCGCCGCCCTCGGCGTCGTCACGCTCGCCGCGCTGCTCGCGATCCGCCGCTGGGCGCCGAAGGTGCCCGGGTCGCTCGTCGCCGTCGCGGTCGGGATCGTCGCGATCCTGGTGCTCTCGCTCGACGACGAGGGTGTCGCGATCGTCGGGCCGATCGACGCGGGACTGCCTGCTCTCGGCCTACCCGACGTGTCCTGGGGGGACTACACGTCGCTCCTCGGCCCGTGCGCCGGCGTGATGCTCGTGGGGTTCGCCGAGGCGCTCGGTGCGGCCAAGGCGTACGCGGCCCGCGAGGGGTACGACATCGACCCGAACCGCGAGCTGATCGGTATGGGTGCCGCGAATCTCGGTTCCGGTCTCGCGTCGGGGATGGTCGTGAACGGCAGCCTCTCCAAGACGGCCGTCAACGGCGGGGCCGGCGCCAAGAGCCAGGTCTCGGGTCTCACGGCCGCCGTGCTCACCGTCCTCACGCTCCTCTTCCTCACACCGGTCTTCGAGTCGCTGCCCGAGGCGACCCTCGCTGCCGTGGTCATCGCCGCGGTGATCGAGCTCGTCGACGTGCGGTCGTTGCGCCGTCTGTACGGCTTGCAGACCCCGACGATGCGCCGCCTCTACGGCAACGCCGCACGCCACGACTTCTACGCCGCGGCCGCGACGACGCTCGGTGTCCTGGTCTTCGACACCCTGCCGGGTCTCGTCATCGGCGTCCTGCTGTCCCTGTTCCTGCTGCTCTCCCGAGCATCCCGGCCGCACGTCGCACTCCTCGCGCGCACCACCGACGGACGGTGGGTCGACGCCGAGCGCCGGGCCGCGCTCGGCGCAGACGGCGGCACGTCGATCCCGGGCGTGCTGGTGGTGCGCGTCGAGTCCGGGTTGTTCTTCGCCAACGCCGACACGGTACGCAGCCGGGTACGGGACATGGTCGCGGACGGACGCCCGCACCTCGTGGTGCTCGACACCGAGACCGTGCCGTTCGTCGACGTCGATGCCGCGGGGATGCTGGCGACCCTCCGCACGGACCTCGCCCGGCAGGGCGCCACGCTCGTCCTCGCCCGCAACGTCGGCCAGGTGCGGGACGAGCTGCGGTCCGCCGTCGCCGCAGACGAGAGACCCGAGATCTACCCCGACGTCGAGAGCGCGATCGCCGCGCACCGCGGGGCGGAGGGCTGACCGTGGGCGCGCTGGTCCTCGAGCTGCTGCCGCTCGGGCTCGGCATCGTCATGAGCCCGCTCGCGATCATGGCTCTCGTCGCCGTGCTCCTCTCGCAGCGTGCGCGGACGAACGGCGTCCTCTTCCTCGTCGGCTGGGTGGTCGGCCTCGCCCTGGTCCTCGCGCTGAGCTTCGTCCTGCTCGACGCGCTCGAGGTCCACGAGAGGCGCACGCCACCGCTGTGGGTGCCGGTCATCCGGCTTCTCCTCGGTGCAGGGCTCCTCTACGCGACGGTCTTCGTCTACCGACGCGGGTCGAGCCGCAAGCAGCAGATGGCCGCAGCCGGGAGCCCGCGCGAGGTCGCGGCCGCCGCCCCCCAGCTGCCCGGCTGGCTGCAGGCGGTCGATACCTTCACCCCGGGACGCTCCTTCCTGCTCGGGCTCGGGATCTTCGCCCTCAACCCTGTCGACGTCTCGTTCGCGTTCCTCGCCGCCCTCGAGATCCGGCTCGCCGAGGTGCCCACGACGGCGGCCGTCGGGTCGCTCGTCGTCTTCGGGCTCGCCGGCACCCTCCCCATCGCCGTCCCAGTCTGCTGGCGCCTCGCCGCAGGGCCGCGCGCCGAGCCGTCGCTCGACCACGTCCGGCGCTGGATCGCCGCACACACCAGCGTTCTCAACGCTGCGCTGCTGCTCTTCATCGCCGTGCTGCAGATCCAGAAGGGCGTCTCGGCGCTCGTCGGGACCTGACGCGTCCTCAGCCCGACCGCGATCTCATCAGCGGCGACGCCACGTCGAGCGCAGCCGCGCCCACAGCCTCGTGACGAGCCCGTCCTGAACCTCGACAGGGCTCTCGACGGTCTCGACCCCACGCACGAGCCATGCCTCGGCATGACGCAGAGCGTCAGCCGTGGACTCCCCCAGCACCGGCCGAGCAGGGAAGACCGTGATGCGCTCGTGCCTCTGCAGGTCGATCACCCGGTCGAACGTCTCCACGAGCGCGGGTTCGACGCCGCTGACGTACAGCCGGCCACCGTGCTCGCCCAGCCGGTCGGCGTAGCGGGCGAGCACGGTGAAGGCCGTCGCGCCGAGGCTCGCACGGCCCCGCATGCGGAGCACCACAACAGCGTCCTGCGCCCGTGCAGGCTCCGGCAACGCCGCCTCCAGCGCACGCGCACCTGCGTAGAAGAGGCTCCCGTAGACATCGAGCACGGTGACGGAGCGGGCTTCGAGCCGGTGGGGCGAGCGTTCCTCGCGATAGCGGCCTCCCTCGAGCGGCACGAGGCGCACGATCCGCAGGTCCTGCGACTCCCGGTTCGCCTGCAGCAGGATCGAGAGCGCGGCACCGATCCCGACCGCGGCGGCGACCGGCAGGAGGAGCGTGGCGAGGAAGGTCGTCGCCATGGCGACCTGTGACTGCCCCCCGGTGTGCCAGGCCGTGGCCATGGCAGAGACCCGGATCGACGCGACCGACGCGACGACGAGCACCGCGGCGAGAGTCGCCGACGGGACCGCCCCGACGGGGCCGGAGAGTGCAACGAGCACCACGAGCACCCACACGCCCGACATGATCCCGGCCCACCGGTCCCGCGCCCCTGCGGAGACACTCACAGCGGTCTGGCCGACCGAGCCCCCCACGGGGATGCCGCGGAAGACGCCGACCGCCATGTTGGCGACACCCTGGGCGACGAAGTTCCGGTCGGGGTTCGCACGGCGCCCGCCGGGGTTCGGCACGGACTCGGCGACCCCGGCGCCCTGCACGAGCACGATCGCCGCGACCGCGAACGCGCCCAGCGCGACCTCGACGGAGAACGACCCGAGGTCCGGGAGGACGGGTGCCGGCAGCCCGCTCGGAATGGCACCCGCGTCTGCCACGAGCCGCACGGACGCCGCCTGCGTGAGCCATACCCCGAGGGACGCCGCGACGAGCGCGACGACCGCGGCGAACGCCGCGAGCCGGGTCCGGGCGAGCAGCACCAGCAGGAGCACGGAACCGGCGCCGACGAGGAGTGTCGGCAGGTCCCACGTCCCCGGCGCACGCAGCACCTCGTACGCCTGGACGACGGCGAGCGAGCCCGGCGGCTCCGTGCCCGTGAGGTCGTCGAGCTGTCCGAGGAGGATGTTGACCGACACCCCGGTGAGGAACCCCGTCATGACCGAGTGCGACACGAATCCCGTGAGCCGGCCCAGGCCCAGAAGCCCGGCGCCCAGCATCACGACGCCCGCGAGCGTCGTCAGGAGGAAGAGTGCGGAGAGCCGCTCGTCAGGGGCGACACCACTGAGCGCAGAGCCGGCAGCAAGTGCCGCCGCGCTGGTGGTCGTCACGACCATCAGCCGTGAGTCGACCGTCAGACCACCGGCGATGCGGCCGATGGCCGTCGCGTAGAGGCCGTGGATCGGGTTGACGCCGACGAGGGTGGCTGCCGCCATACCGTCGGGGACGCCACCGACGGCGCCCGGCACACCGGCGCCCGTCGAGCGCCAGAACGTCCCCGTCGCGGGACGTGTCTCGGCCCACCACGTCCGCACCGCACGTACTGGACGGATGCTCACGACGTGCGCGCGCCGGCGGTCAGTCGACACCTCCGAGCGCGCCCGCGCCCGGCACCGGACGACGGGTGACCACGAGCAGGGTTCCGGTGCCGACGAGGAGGACGACGAGGACGGTCAGCGCGCCGAGCCGCGCGCCCGTGACGGGCAGGCTGCCGCCACCCCCGCTCGCCCCCTCGCTCGTGAAGGAGTTGACCACGCGCACGTCGGTCCGTGAGCCGTCGCCCGTCGGCACCGTGAACGTTTCCGACTCCGCCGCCGCGTCACCGGGGTCGACGGTCACGTCGGTGCCCGCGACCTCGATCCGCACCTCGTCCGCGGCGCCCGTGCCGGTCTCCGTGACGGTGCACGTCGCACCCTGGGGTACCTGCTCGTACACCGCGGTCCAGTCGCCGTCCGCGGAGAGCGTGCGTTCCGCGCCGCCGGGAACCACCACGTCGCGCGCCTCCCCGTCGACGTCCCACGTGCACGTCAGCGAGACGACGAACTCGTCCTCGCGGTGCTCGGACGCGCCGGACCCGGACAGCGACTTGGCCACGACGACCTGGCCGACGTCGAACACGTTCGTCACCGTGACCTGTTCCGGGTCCGCTCCGACGGTCGCCGCGCCGGGTTCTCCGCCCTCCACGGTCGCCGACACCGTCGTCGACGACGCACCACCCGCGGCGGTCTCCGTCACAACGCACTCCGCACCGATCGGCAGGCCGTCGTAGTCGACCGTCTCGTCGCCCACGATCGCTCGCTGCGCGCCGCCCGGGACGTCGATCGGCTCGCCCTCGAAGGTACAGGCGAGGTTCACGGCGAACGGCCCCGCGCCGAACGCGTCGGCGCCGTCGCCGGCGACGAGCTTGGTCACCTCGATCGCCCCGGTGTCGAACGTGTTCGTCACGACGGCCGTCACGGGCTCGAGGGCGCTCGCCGTGCCGGTGATGACGACGGGGTCCGGTGTGTACTCCACCGATGTCGCCCCACCGGTCTCCGTCTCCGTGAGGGTGCACGTGTCGCCGTCCTGCAGCCCGAAGTACAGCGCCGGGAAGCCCGGGCCGAAGCGGCGGTCCGGTCCGCCCGGGATGAGGTCGACCGGTGCGCCCTGCGACGTCGTGCACTCGAGCGTCACCGCGTAGGGGAACTCGTCGAACGGCACCGCCGCCAGGTACTCCTCCAGCTCTTCCAGGAGCTCCGCGAGCGTCGTCGGATCGATCGGGCCGTCGGGGACGTCCGGCAAGGGCGGGAGGTCCGGCATCGGCGGAGCGAACTGCGCCGCGTCGCCGTCCACGACCTTGGTCACGACCAGCGGGGCGGTGAGGAACGTGTTCGTCACCGCGACGGTCACCGCGGTCGGCGAGCCGCCGTCCACGGGCGGGACCGTGACCTCGACCACCGTCCCGTCCGTCGGCTCACCACCGTCGACGCTCATGGTCGTCGACGACGCACCGAAGGTCTCCGTCTCGGTGACGGTGCACTCCGCCCCGACGGGCAGACCGTCGTACACGACCGGCTCCCCGGGCACGAGCTCGCGCACGTCACCGCCGGGGATCGTGAGGTCGACGTCCTCGTAGGTGCACGCGAGCGTGACCTCGAACGGGCCGGGGCCGTAGAGCGCACCGAGCCCGTCGAGCTCCTTGTCCACCTGGACCGAGCCGACGTCGAACGTGTTGGTGATGACCACCTCGGCGGTCTCGCCGGATCCGACCGTCACCGAGTCCGGCACGACGACGGCGCCCGTCGCCCCCGCGTCGTCCACCTCCTCGATGCCGCACACAGCGCCTGCGGGCAGGTTGGCGATCTGCGCGTCGAGCGGCCCGGCAGCACCGAGCACGATCTCGCCGTCGTAGACCGTGCGCGGCTCACCCGGTCCGTCGCCGTCGTCGTCGTAGGTGCAGACCACGGAGATCCTGAACGGTCCTGTGCCGTAGGCGTCCGCGCCTTCGCCGTCGACCACCTTGGTGAGGTCGATCGCGCCGACGTCGTAGGTGTTGGTCAACGTGACGTCGTTCGTCGACTGACCGAGGACGTCCCCGACGAGCGTGAGGTCCGCCACGGGGCCGTCCGTCACGACCGGCTCGGTCACGGGCTGCTCGACGGTGATCGTCACCGACGACGCGTTGCCGGTACCGGTCTCAGTGACCGTGCACTGCGACCCCACGGGCAGGCCGATCAGCTCGACGGTCTCGCCGTCCTCGAGGGTCACGACCATCGGGTCGTCCGGGCCGTACCCCTCGGCGTACACCGGCGACCCGAGGAAGGTGCAGTCCACGGTGGCCTCGAACGGCCCGAACGGGACCGGCGCGCCGTCCTGGTCGACCGCGTCCGTGACGACCTCCTTCGACAGCTCGATGCTCGACAGGTCGTAGCGGTTCACCGCGACGATCGTCGTCGGGTCGGCAGGGTCCTCGCTGTCGATCGTCACCGTGCCGACGATCAGCTCGGTCTCACCGTTCGTGCCGTCCTCGGTGATGGTGCACTCCGCGCCGTAGGGCAGGTCGGGCACAACGGTCGGTGCCCCCGGGACGACCGTGATGGGGATCGGGTCCATGACCGTCTCCACCCACGTCCCGGGCGCCGAGGTGCACTGCACGAACAGCTCGAAGGACTCGGGTGCGTACTCGCTCCCCTCGCCGATCGCCATCTTGATCACCGACAGCGGGCCGCTCGCCGTCGCGACACCCACCTTGGTGCCCTCGGCCGACAGCAGGGGGAACTCTCCCTGGTTCGTGACCGTCACGCCGGACGCGGCCGCCGAGTTGTACGCGATCGCCCGGTCGCCGGCCACCGGCACGAGCGGCGGCGTCGTCGTCGTCCCTTCCAGGGCGATGAACTGTCCGGGCGCGAAGAGGTTGCCGTCGGCCATCTCGACGACGGCCTTGATCGCGGTGATCTGCGCGTAGGTCTCGTCGCTCGTGTCCGCCGTCAGCTCGACCCAGCCGGTGGTCGGGTCGTCCGTCGGGCAGACGGGTTCGTTGAGCGGTTGGTTCAGGTCGTCCATGCAGTAGTCGTCGACGGTCGTGTAGGAGAACGTCGTCGTGCTGCCCAGAGGTGCGTTGACGAGCTGAGGCGGAGGATCGTTGCTGAGAATCGGGGTGAACTGCGAGTTGCGTGGCGAGTCGGTGGACGACCCCGTGTCACCGGGTGTCGGCAGTCGGTCGTAGATCACGACCTTGTCGAGCGGCAGGTTGCCCACGTTGTCCACGCGGATGCGCCAGGTCTCGTCGTGCCCCGGCGGGACGACCGGGGTGCACGGGTAGGCGTAGAAGCCGGCCGCGTTCGGTACGCACCCGCCGGGCACGTCCGGAGCCACCGGGTCCGGGTCCACGAAGACGTCCAGCTCGTCGTCGTCCGTCGCCTTGACGAGCTTGGACTGCGCGAGCACCGCGGAGGGGATCGTCTGCACGTCGGCGTCGGCCTCGCACGCACCGGTCTCGTCGTTCAGGCGGGTGACGCACCCGTCCCACGGCCGGTCCCCGGTCACCCCCGCCGTGTTCTCGACGACGGTGCCTGCGGCCAGGGTGACGCGGAACTGGACCTGGACGGTGATCGTGTACGTCTGCCCGACCTCGAGGACGGTCCCTTCGGGGAACGTGAACGTCAGCCCGGCGAGGTCGCCGTCCGCGTCGACCGTGACCTGGTCCGGGTCCGTGGGCAGGGGTGTCCCGTTGGCGGGGACGGGTGCGTCGCCGGCCAGCACGTAGGAGTACGGGTCGTCGACGCCGTCCGCGAGGCGCAGCTGCGGCCCGTCCGCGTCGGCTGGCATCGGGTCGTCGACGATCACCGGGTCGACGATCGGGCGGTCACCGGTGTTGGTCACGGCGATGTTCATCGGCACGACCGCGTCCGGGGGTTCGGTGCCGCCCGTGACGTCACCGTTGAAGTCCTTGACGATCTCGACGGCGTTGGTGGCGTGCTGGTAGAGGATCGACGCGTCGGTCTCGTCCGTCGCCGAGACCGGGACCACGTCCCCGGTGCCGGGGTCCACGACGAGGTCGGCACCGGTGACGACCCCCTGGACGTCGTTGCTCGCGACGCCCGGGCCGTCCTCCCCCGGCGCGGCCGGGTTGGCCTCGAGGTCGGGCAGGACTGGACCGCCCGTGCGCAGCTCGTCACGCCGCAGGATCTGGATCGGCACCGCCTGCGTCGGGGTCGCCGGGTTCTCCCACACCGACCCGTCCGTTCGGGTGAACGTGAAACGCAGCCCTTGCACCCCGGCCGGGTCCACGCCGTCGGGCAGCGCGAACGTGCTGGCGGGCGTCCCGGTGACCCAGGCGCCACCGGTGACGGTGACGCCGTCCGCGTCACCCGTGAAGGTGCCTCCGGTGAAGGCGTCGACCTGCACCTGCTGGATCGGTGTCACGAGCGTGGCACTCGGGTCGAAGCCCACGAGGTCGTACTGGTTCCAGAACTGCGGCTCGTCGTCGGTGAGGACCATCTCGACCGCGCGTGACGGGCCGAGCGGCTGGCCCGTGAGCGTCATCACGACGGGCGCGTCGTCGACACCGCCCTGCCCGTTGTTCGGCTCGACCACCGTGTCCGGGCTGAACGACTTGCCGACCTCGAGCCCGATGGCCGCGTCCTGCAGCTCCATGGTGGCGTCGTCGTTCGCGAGGCGCACGTCGTCGTCGGTCCCACCGGGATCGGCGATCGTAGCGGCGGCGCCGTTGGGGACCGGGTTGTCGTCGGCCACCGTGACGGGCTCGCCCGTGTACCTGTCGAGCTCGCGCAGCTGCAGCGTGAGGTCCATCGACCCCGTGGCCCCCGGCTCGACGAGCCCGTCGTAGACGACCTCGACGCCGACGACGTCGACCAGCTCCGCGGCAGTGAGCGCCTCGGCCTCGGCCTCGGTGAGGGCAGGGGTCGAGATCGTGCCGCCGGCGTAGTACAGGGTGACGGCGCTCGTCTCGGCGCCGGTCGGTGGGTCGATCTGGACGGAGCGCAGCGTGAACGCGTCGAACGGCGTCGTGCCGTCCGCGGTCTGCACGGTCCCGGAGCCCGGGTCCGTCGGGTCGGCCAGGCGGAGCTGGTCGACCTTCGCAGCAGAGGCGTTCGTCCCGGCGACGGTCACCGTCGTGGTGGGGTAGAACTCGAGCGGCGTGCCCGGGGGCGGGACCGAGATCGGGCCGCCGGTCCAGTCCTTGGCGACGGTGACGTTCAGCGGCTGGTCGATGATGAGGACGTCGTCGTCGTCGACGTCCGTGTACTCGTCGCCGTCGAAGGTCGCCGTGCCGCGGGCAGTGTCGTTCACCAGGCCCGGGTCGTCGGTGTTGTAGAGCGTGCCCTGCGTCGAGCCGAGCACCGGCGAGCCGTCGCTGCGCTTGTCGTCCCGCACCTCGAACGTGAGGTCCAGGTGGCGCCCGTCTGCCTGCGTGGACCGGGCGACGCCGTCACCGGGCTGAGGTGCGAGGGGGTCGGTGACGGCGCGGTCCGGGTTCTCGGTGTAGGTCAGACGCACCGACGTCGCCGCCGCCTGCTCGTCCGCGGTGAGCGTGTAGCCGGGGAACGACCCGGCGCACGGGCAGGGGTCACCGGACGCGTCGATCCACGCACCGTCGACGAAAAGCTCGACGCTCTCGACCTGGTCGTACTGGATGAGCGGGTCGACCGAGGAGTCGATGGCCTCGACCCGCACCAGGTCGAACGCGTCGTAGAAGGAGTCGGCGATCGGCGTGCTCTCCGGGTCGGCGATGTCCGAGATCACCATCGGGTCGACGCCGGAGAAGCCGTTGGTGGACCATGTGATCTGGGCGGTGACCTGGTCGTCGGAGCGTGCCAGCACGCTGACGGGCTGGTCCCCGAGGAACGTCTTGTCGACGAAGTCCAGATCACCCGTGCCGTCGACGGGGAACGGGTCGACCGTGGCGCACCCCTCGGCCGGGGGCGTCGGGTCGACGGTGCCGGACGACGCGCTCGACGCGCCGCAGTTCTCGATCGGGTCGTCCCGGTCGGCGGGCCCGGTGTAGTCGGCGGTGACGTTGGGCTGGAACTGCGTGCCCGGCGGGAACCCGTCGCCGGTCGAGTCGTAGACGAACTGGACGCCCTCGGCGCCGTCGGGCAGGTCGCAGCTCGCGGTCGTCGGCCCGGTGAACGGCCCGCAGGCGGGCGCCTCGACCCATGCCGTGCCGTCCCAATAGTTGACGGTCAGGGTGGAGCCCGCAGGGACGTCCGTGGTCCGCACGGACGTGGCGGTGAAGTTCTCCCAGAACTCACCCGGGTCGGACGGGTCGGTCGGGTCGGAGATGACGACCTGGTCCGCGTTCGTCGTCGAACCGTCCGGTCCGAACGGCAGGAGCTGGGTCGGGAGCTGCACGATGACGCTCTGCCCCGGTACCGCGGGGATCTGCGACGGCGCGATGAGCTTGTCGGTCTCCGTCGCGAGCCGGTCGTTCAGGGTCACGAGGTCGGCGGCGGCGGTGCCGGACGCGTTCGGCACCTCGGCGGTGATCTCGTTGGGGTGGGTGACGTCGTCGGGCACCTGGTCGGGGTCCGTGTCCGCCGTGAAGGGGATCGAGGCAGCGCCACCGCTGACGATGTCGCCCGTGAACTCGACCGAGAACCCGGTCAGCTCGCAGTCCGGGGGCGGGTTGGGCAGCGTCCCCGTCGTCGTGGTGCTGTCGCTCGGCGTGGCGCCGTCGGCGCACGTGAAGGTGACCGTGGCCTCGGTGGCGTCCGCCGGCCACGTCACGCCTGTCCCGTCCCCCTCGGGGCCGAACCCGGTGAAGGTGATCGGGTCCTCACCCTCGAACGGGCTGGGCGTCCCGGGTGACGGCTCGGTGATCGTCAGCGAGTCGACCGGCGTACCGGTGTTCGTCGCGCCGATCGTCACGGTGGTCGGGGCGCCGGCGCTCACCGTGGCGGGGTCGAAGCTCTTGGACGCGGTGACGCTGTTGTTCGGCGGCGTGATGACGTACGTGTCGCTCGCCGTCGTCGGGTCGGACTGGTCGTCGCCGTGCGTCACGAACGACGACGTGTCGTTGGTGACGGTGGTGCTGTCGGTGAGGTCGGTGACGGCGTCGCTCTGCTGGACCTCGACCGGGATCGTCGCGGTGGCGCCGGGCTGGATGTCACCGCTGAACGTGTACCGCACGCCCTGCACGGTGGTGGGGTCGACCGTGTCGTCGAGCGGTTCCCACGAGTCCCCGTCCCAGTACTCCTCCGTGACCTCGGTCGCGTTGGGTGGGAGCGTGATGTCGCCGGTCCCCGTGTACTCGAGAAGGGTGAACGGGTTCGGGTCGGCGGTCGGGTCGACCGGGTCCTGGATCACGAGCGTGTCGACGGGGTCGTTCGAGGTGTTCGTCGCGCCGATCGTCATCGTCGCCGGCGTACCGGGTGCGGCGAGCGCCCCGTCCGGCTCGATGCTCTTGGTCGTCACGGAGTCGAGCAGGAGCGGGACCACCGGAACGATGTCGTCGGAGGCGGACTGCTCGACCGCGTTGTCCGAGACGACCGTCGCCGTGTTCGTGATCGGCACGCCGTCCTGGCTGAACGGGAGGTCCGGGTCCACCCGCGCGGTGACGAGGATCTGGACCTGGCCACCGTTGGGGACGCTGTCCGCGGTGTAGGTCACCGTGTCGGTCTCGGTGTCCGCGACGATCGCCCCGCCGGTGGCGCCGCCCTGGTTCTGGATCGAGGCGCTGACGAGCTCCATCCCGTCCGGCAGCGGGTCGGTGAGCGTCGTGGGCACGCACGGGTCCGCGTTGGGGTCGGAGCAGGAGACGGAGACGATCCACTGGACGTCGTCACCCGGCCCGTACGGGCCCGTGCTGATCTCGGTCTTCTGGATGCCCCAGGAGGCCGCGGCGGCCGGCAGCGCCGGGCCGAGCGCGAGCGGCAGCGCGAGGAGTGTCACCCCGAGCGCAGCCCATCCCCGACGTACCCGGTCCGCGCGGCGCGCTAGCGCGCCGCGCGGTGCCGAACCCCTGGACGTACGACGAACCATGATCACGGTGTCCTCCGCTCACGCGCCCCCGACGCCGCACGGTTCGTGCGCTCCGTCGCGCACGACATTGCCACAGGGACCTCGCGGCGTCCTGTCGAAACTGCGCGCGCCCGTCCCACGGCCGGCTCAGGGGGTGACGATCGCGAAGTTCGCGTCCCCCGGGTCGAGCACGGCCACGAGGCGACCGAGGACCGAGGCGTCGCCGCTGACCTCGATCCCGGCTCCGGCCAGGCCGTCCGCTGTGAGCGCGCCGGTGACGAGCGCGGGCAGTGCGCGTCTCGTCGTCGTGAGCGTGACGTCGGCGTCCCCCTTCTGCGCCGCCGCGCTGTAGGTGAGCACGCCGTTGGCCAGACGGAGCCGGTAGCGCTCGTCCGCGTCGGTCAGCACGACGTCGATCGACAGCTTCTCGTCCCACGCCCTCGGGCCGTCGACCTGGATGGCGATGGCGTCGAAGAGCATCGACGGGGTCAGCTGGCCGACGACGTCCGGGGCGTTGGTCTCGGTCGGCGTGCCGAACTGTCCGTCCCGCAGCTCGACGGCGCCCGAGAGGTAGAAGTCGCGCCACGTGCCGTTCTCCGAGCCGTAGCCGAGCTGCTCGTACGTGTCCGCGAGCAGCGCGCGCGCCGCCGCGTGGTCCGGCTCGGCGAAGACGACGTGGTTGACGAGCTCGGCCACCCACCGGTAGTCCCCCGCCTCGAACGCCGTCCGCGCCTTCTCGACGACGGCGTCGGCGCCGCCTCCGAGGTCGACGTAGCGCTTCGCCCGCTCGACCGGTGGGTGCTCCCAGAGGTGCGCGGGGTTGCCGTCGAACCACCCGAGGTAGCGCTGGTAGATCGCCTTGACGTTGTGGCTCACCGAGCCGTAGTAGCCGCGCGCGTGCCAGGCGTTCTCCAACGCCGGCGGGAGCGTGATCTCCTCGGCGATCTCCGGCCCGTTGAGACCCTTGTTGAGCAGGCGCAGGGTCTGGTCGTGCAGGTAGGCGTACAGGTCGCGCTGGAGCGACAGGAAGGTCACGACCCGCTCCCTGCCCCACGTGGGCCAGTGGTGAGAGGCGAACACGACCTCGACCTCTCCGCCCCACAGGTCGACGGTCTCGGTGAGGTACTTCGCCCACGCGTGCGGGTCGCGCACGACCGCGCCGCGCAGCGTCAGCAGGTTGTGCAGGTTGTGCGTCGCGTCCTCGGCGGCGCACAGCGCCTTGTGGTCGGGCAGGTAGATGAGCATCTCCGACGGCGCCTCGGTCCCCGGTGCCATCTGGAACACCATGCGGACGCCGTCGACCACCTCCTCGTGCCCCGTCGTCGTGACGAGGTCCGTGGGTGCGATGAGCGAGACGGTCCCGATCGACACGGTCTGGCCGAGGCCTGCTCCCACACCGCCCTGCGGACCGCGTGCCAGCGCGGCACCGTACATGTAGCCCGCCCGGCGGCTCATCGCGGTGCCCGCGTACACGTTCTCGGACACCGCGTGCTCGATGAAGCCCTCCGGCGCGAAGACCCGCACCGCACCGGAGTCCACCTCCTCCTGGCTCACGAAACCCTTCACCCCGCCGAAGTGGTCGACGTGCGAGTGGGTGTACACCACAGCCTTGACGGGGCGGTCACCCCGGTGTTCGCGGTAGAGCGCGAGCGCGGCAGCACCGGTCTCGGCGGACAGCAGCGTGTCGATGACGACGACGCCCTCGTCCCCCTCGATGAAGGACGTGTTCGACAGGTCCATGCCGCGCACCTGGTAGATGCCGGGCACCACCTCGAACAGCCCCTGGACGGCGTTGAGCTTCGACTGCCGCCAGAGGCTCGGGTTCACCGTGTCGGGCGCGTCGCCCGTCAGGAAGTCGTAGGTGTCGTTGTCCCACAGGACGGTGCCGTCCTCGGAGGTCACCGCGTTCGGTGACCGGCTGGCGATCAAGCCTCGCGTCGCGTCCTCGAAGTCTTGGGCGTCGGAGAAGGGCAGCGACCCCAGGAGGGCCTGGTGCTGCCTGACGATCGCTGCAGATGCGGGAGCCGGTGGTGTCGTCATGACGGGAGCATGCCAGCGCCGGAACGCGTGCGCATCCGGAACGATGGCCCGCAGGGGCCCTCACCCCCGCGCGGGATCCACCCGTTCTCCCACCGTGTGCACGAGGATGACGTCTGGCTCCCAGGGGACGAGCTCGTCGACCCGGTCCTGGAGCGTTCCGACGTCGGGAACCGCCCCGGGGCTGCGGACCTCCACCACGACGTCGTGACCGTGCCAGCGGACGTCGTCGACCGTGGCGTTCTCGCCCGTGCCCGCCCAGTCCAGCGCGGCCGCACGGACCTGGCTCAACCAGAGGTCCGCGAGGCCTGCCTGCACGGAGTTGAGCACCATCGGCGCCGCCACCAGGAGCACCACGGCGAGGGCGACGACCGGCCGCGAGCGCCGACGTCGACCTCCGGCCGGGTCGCCGCCCCGCGAGCGCTCCTCGCGGGCGTAGCCGACACCCGAGAACACCACGACGGCCGCGATGACGAGCGCGACGGCGTTCGACACGAACAGCAGGAGAGCACCGGCCGCGAGGGAGGGCTCGCCCTCGCCCAGGCAGACACCGACGACACCGAGGGGCGGCACGAGGGAGATCGCGATGGCGATCCCGGGCAGCACGTCCCCGAGGTCGCGCCGCGCGAGCGCGATGGCACCCGCGAACCCGGTCGCGAAGGCCGCGACGAGGTCACCGACCCCCGGTGAGGTGCGGCCGGTGATCTGGGAGTTCGTCACGACGCCCGATACCGACGGCAGCACGAGCGTCGCGAGCAGTCCGAGGAGGACGACGACGGCGACCCCGCTGACGACGTAGAGCAGTGAGCGTGCCGCGGGTGCCCGTTCGCCCAGGACGATGCCCAGCCCGATGCCCAGGATCGGGGTCGCCAGCGGCGCGATGATCATGGCGCCGATGACGGTGGCCGTCGAGTCCGTCACCACACCGGAGACCGCGATGATGCCCGAGAGCACGAGCATCACCCAGAACGCCGATCGCTTCGCCCCCAGGTCGCCGGTGTCGAGGTCGAGGCGATCCACGATCTCCGGCAGGGTGCGCCGCTGGTTCGCCGGGACGAGCACGGAGAGTGCGCGTCCCGCACGGGCACGGACGGGACGTGCGCCTCCGCTGCTCATGCCGCCATTCTGCGACCACGTCCTCCCGTGCGCGACCTGCGGCATCTCCTGAGCGAATCTTGGGACTCTCCTGCCTCCGAGGTGCGCGGACGCCGAGGTACTCGTCACAGGATTCATCTCGTTGAATCCTGGACTACCTGAGGAACACGATGACCGCCCTGCTCTCCGAGTCCCCCGCCACGTCGATCACCGACCCGTTCACCGAGACCCCGCTCCCGGCCTTCGGGGTCGAGCTGGACCGCTACGAGTTCACCCCTGCCGAGATCGTCGTCGCCGACCGGACGCGACGGGCGACCATCGGCGCGGTCGTCCCCGCCTACAACGAGGCGGCGACGATCAAGTCCGTGCTCAAGGGGCTCCTGCGCCAGACGCGCCTGCCCGACGTCGTGCACGTCGTGGTCAACAACACGAGCGACAAGACCTTCGCCAAGGCGTCCAAGCTGGCCGGGGAGCACACGGTCGTGCGCAAGGGCGTCGAGCAGACCACCCGCGTCTACGTGCACGACCTCGGCACGCTCGCCGACAAGAAGGTCGGCGCGCTGAACTACGGCTACCGGCTCGTGCAGGGCGCCGACTACCTGCTGGGTGTCGACGGCGACACCGTCCTGGCGAAGGACGCCGTCGAGCGCCTCGAGGAGGAGATGTCCTCGGACCCTCGCATCGGTGGGATCTCCGCGATCTACACGGTCGACGCCACCGACGCCGGCCCGGGCCTCCCCCGGTTCCTGCTCACCGGGCAGCGCGCCCAGTTCGCCGCCTTCAACATGCAGAACCTGCTGCGCGGGCGCAACATGGCCGTCCTCGGCGGGCAGGCGTCGCTGTTCCGGATGGCGGCGCTCGAGGCCGTCATGGCGGCCCACCACCAGCGCAACCCGTGGGTGAGCGACTCCGAGGTCGAGGACTCGCTGCTGAGCCTGCAGATCAAGTCGCTCGGCTTCTCCACGAAGATCAGCGCGACCGCCCGCGCGACCGTCGGCGGCATGACGACGCTCCGCGCCCTCGACGGCCAGCAGGTGAAGTGGAACTACGGGGCGATCGACCTCATGTGGCCCGGGCAGCGGGGTGACACCCAGGGGCAGCCGTTCCACCCGAACCTCCGCCTGCGCTGGATGGAGAACATGGGCATGCTCGTCAACGCCGCGACGCGCCTGCTCTTCGGCATGCTCCTGCTCGGCGCCCTGAGCATCCAGGCGTTCGAGTTCTCCCCCGTGTGGCTCCTGCCACCGCTCGTCGCGATCGCGCTCAACGTGCGCACCGCTCTGTCGATCAAGGGCCGCACGTGGCGCGACGTGCTGTTCGCCGCGACCCTCGTGCCCGCCGAGCTGTACATGTGGATCCGCATCGGCCACTTCGTGCGCGCCTGGTCCAAGTTCCTCTCCCACTCACGCACGGACAACTGGGCCGCCCAGGCCAAGGCCGAGCGCGGAGCGGGCTGGGCCTACCTCAGCCCGCTCCTCGTCGGTGTCGTGGTGCTCGCTGCCGTCGCCTGGATCTGGACCACCCTGCCGCTGGTGGCGCAGTCGACCGTCCTCGCGATCGGCTGGCCCGTCCTGGGCATCATCACGGTGGTCCAGACGCTCTTGATGCTGAGGCGCCTCGTGCGGCGCCAGCACGGCTACCAGGCCTGAGGACCGGACCGGGTCAGGACTGACGACGTCGGGCGAGGAGCACCCCGGTGCCGCCGACGGCGAGGCTTCCCGCAGCCATGGCGACCAGCGCGGCGCTCGAGGTGCCGGACCGCGCGAGCGCGCTCGGGTTCTGCGTGCCCGTGCCGCCCTGACCGCTCCAGCTCCGCCCGCCGTCGCTCCCCGGTCCGGACGATCCGTCCGGTCCGTCGCCGCCGGAGCCGGACGGCCCGGGACCGTCACCCGACGGCGTGCCGTCGGCGTTCGAGGTCCCGTCGCCCGCGCCGGGCGTCCCCCCGGACGGTGTGGGCGACGAGCCCGTGTCCGTGGGGTTCGTCGTCTCCGACGGTGTGTCCGTCGGCGGCGACGTGTCGGTGGGCGTGTCGGTGGGCGGCTCGGTCTCGGTGGGCGTCTCGGTCGGGATGCTGTTGTCGCACTCCCCCGACGTGAAGGTGTTGTTGTCGAGCGTCACCGCACCGTTGCGGGCGAGCGCTCGTCCGACGACGTCGGTCCCGGACGTGACGCTGATCGAGGTCAGCGCCATGATCGTGCCGGTGAAGTCGGAGTCGGTGCCGAGCGTCGCGGACGACCCGACCTGCCAGAAGACGTTGCAGGCCTGGGCTCCGTTGAGGAGCACGATGTCGCTGGCCGACGCGGTGATGAGCGTCGAGGCGACCTGGAAGATGAAGGTCGACGTCGGGTCGTCCTCCGCGTCGAGCGTCAGGGTCCCGCTGACGGCGATCGGGCCCGACGAGGTGTAGACCCCGCCCGTGAGCGTCTGTCCCACGAGGTCTCCGGCGATGTCGACGTCGGTCGCGCGCCCCGCGGCGTCGTCGTAGGCCACGACGAGGTCCGACTGTGCCTGGAGCGCGGAGGCGTCGCCCGCGTGGGTGGCGCCGCCGACCGTGCCGGGCGGGAAGCCCGTGATGGCGTCGCCCGGGTGGACGCCGAGGTCACCGCCGAGCACGCTGGGCCCGGTGTTCGTGACGGCCTGCCCGCCGAGCACCGAGTAGGTCGCGGCCGTCCCCAGACCGACCGGCGGCCCGCCGGCCGCGGACGCCGACTGCGACGTGAGCACCGCCCCGACGAGCAGGCCGGTCGCGAGGAACCCGGTGAGGGTTCCGGTCGCGACCATCGAGGAGAGCCGGCCGCTGGGCCTTCTACCGGTCGTGGAGTGTGCAGGGGTCATGGGTGTCGCCGTCCTGTGCAAGAGGTGGAGGCGCGTGCGCGCCGGGTGCGTCGTTCCGCCGATGCCGAGCGAGAGTGCTCGGAGAGGTCCGCCGGGATGTGCCGGACACCGGCACCACGGCGTGGTGGGAGGTCTGCTCGCGAGCGAGCGTCGCGGAGCGGTGGGGCTCAGAAGCCCTTCGCGTGCGGGTGACGTGGCAGACGTTGCCTGTCGGGACCAGCAGGTGCGACCGACGTGCGTTCGGTGGCCATCGAGGCCTCCCCCTGTGTGACCGCGTCCTCGTACCTCAGTCGGGGTACGTTCGTCGCGTCTGGCCCGAGACTACGGGAGTCTCACGACCCCGCCACTGGGGGCGACGGCGGGGCCGGCGTGACCGGACCGGCGGCGGGGTCAGACGCCGCCCGTGGTGCTCGCCCGGACGACGAGCTCCGGGGTGAAGACCACCTGCTCGACGTCGCGCGCGGGGTCGGCGATCTCGCGGAGCAGCAGCGCGGCGGCCGCGGCGCCGATCTCGCGGCTGGGCTGCCGGACGGTCGTCAGCGGGACGGCGGAGACCGCCGCGAAGGGGATGTCGTCGTAGCCGACGACGGCGATGTCGCGGGGGACGTCGAGACCTCCGCGCTGGAGCGCCCGCACGAGGCCGATGGCGTGCAGGTCGTTGCCCGCGAAGACCGCGTCGGGCCGTTCGGCCGGCGCCATGGCGACCACGGACCGGCCGACCTCCTCGCCCACGCCGATGTCGAGGTCCACCGACTCGACGACGTCGAGGCGCACGCCGCCGGCGGCGTCGACGACCTCGCGGCACCCCTCGAGACGTTGGCGCACCTGCCGCACACCGGCGGACCCGCTCGCGAACAGCAACCGACGGCGGCCGCTCTCGACCAGGTGCCGGGTCGCGAGCCGACCGCCCTCGCGGTGGTCGAGCGACACCGTGGACAGCCCGTTCTCCGGGTCCTCGTGGTCGACGAGCACGACGGGGGCGCCGCGGGACCGACGCTTGCGGAGCGGGCCGAGGTCGTCGTCGAACGGCGTGACGATGACACCGTCGAACCGGAACTGCTCGAACATGTCGAGGAACTTCGTCTGCTGCGCGGGTGACTCGTGGGTGCTCCCGACGACGACGGCCAGGTCGGCGTCCTCGGCGGCGAGCTCGACCGCGGTCACCATCTCCCCGAAGAACGGGTTCGCGGCGTTGATGACGGACAGCCCGATGATGCCGCTGCGGCGTCGGCGCAGCTGGCGGGCGGGAAGGTTCGGCACGAACCCGAGGTGCTCGACGGCGTCGCGCACCTTGACCGCGGTCGCCGGCGAGAGGCGGTCAGGCCAGTTGAGGAAGTTCGACACGGTCGCGACCGACACCCCGGCGCGCTGCGCGACGTCGTGGATGGTCACCATGTCGCGAGCGCGTCCGTCATGACTCCGGAGCCTACTCGGGGCCGGAGGGCCCCCGCCACGCCCCTCGGGTGGCGAGGTCGAGACCAGCGGCCCATCCGGGGGCTCGTCCACCGCCCGGCGGGACGAGATCGGCGGGGAGACCGGCACGCACGAGGAGCCAGGAGACCAGCGAGTTGGAGTTCCATATCTCACCCGTGGGCGGCACCGTCCGGCCCCAGGTCAGGACCGGGACCTGCTCGACGGCGGCCAGCAGCCGTGCCGCCGTGGCCTCGTCCCGGCTGACCACGACCGGCCCGCCGACGGCCCACCGACGGTCGGGGATGACACCGTCGCGCCAGCACCGGACCTCGTAGCGGAAGAAGCGCGACCGGCCGAGGGCACGGAGACCGACCGGCCCGCTGGCGACGACCTGCCGGTCGCTCGCGGGAACACCCCACGCCGGCGCCATCTCGACGACGTACCGGCCGTCGTGCAGGACCACCTCGAGCGCCGCGTGGAGCAGCGGCGCCCGAGGCCGGTGCTCGCGGCGCGCGCTGAGCAGCTCCCACCACCGGCTCGTGTGCTTGACGACGTGCCCGCCGGCGCCCACGGGCAGCCAGAGCAGGAGCACCGCGCACGCAGCGGGGTCGTGCGCGCTCGTCATCGTGGGCTGCCCGCACCGGGCGCCGGGGACCGGATGACGAGCACGGCGTCCGCGGGCGAGCCGCCGAGCGCGTCGTAGCCGTGCGGCCCGTCGCTCACCCACGTCGTGTGCCCGCCGACCTCCACGTCGACCTCCTGCCCGGTCCGGCCCGCACGGACGGCACCGCGGGTGACGAGCAGGTGTTCGACGACTCCTGGACCGTGCCCGGGCGAGCGGCGGTGCGCGCCCGCGTCAAGGTGGAGCGCGTAGACCTCGGTCGTCCCGTCGTGGTGCCGGGTGTCGAGGAGCCGGGCGCTGACGCCGTCGGAGGCGACCTCGGCACCGACCCGCTCGGCGAGGAGCGCCGAGAGCGGCACCTGGAGCGCTCCGGCCACGGCGTAGAGGGTCGCGAGCGTCGGGTTGCGTGCGCCGTGCTCGAGCTCGGAGAGCGATCCCTTGCCGATGCCGGCCGCGGCCGCGAGCGCCGAGAGCGAGATCGCGCGCTCGGCGCGCAGGCTGCGGATGCGCTCGCCGACGAGCTCCGTGGTGCGGTCGTCCATCGTCGAAGCCTAGCGTTCCGTTCGTGGAACGACCGGTGCTACCGTTCCACGAACAGAACACCGTGAGGAGCGCCATGATGTCCGACCGCCTCCAGCCCGTGCTCGCCGGCCTCGTGACCGCGCTGGTCGGGTTCACCAGCTCGTTCGCCGTGGTCCTCGCCGGCCTGGTCGCGGTCGGGGCGACCCCCGCGCAGGCCGCGTCCGGCCTGCTCGCGCTCTGCGTCACGCAGGGGGTCGGCATGCTCTGGCTGACCTGGCGCCATCGCACACCCCTCACCCTCGCCTGGTCCACCCCCGGCGCCGCGCTGCTCGTCAGCACGGGCGCCGTCGCCGGCGGCTGGCCCGCGGCCGTCGGCGCGTTCGCCGTCGTGGGCGGCCTCGTCCTGCTCACCGCGCTGTGGCCCGGGCTCGGGCGGCTGGTCGCGGCGATCCCCGTCCCGATCGCCCAGGCCATGCTGGCCGGGGTCCTGCTCACCCTGTGCCTCGCGCCGCTGCGCGGCCTCGCCGACGTCCCGCTCCTCGTCGCACCGGTCGTCGTGACCTGGCTCGCGCTCCTGCGGTTCGCACCACGCTGGGCCGCACCGGCCGCGCTCGCCGTGACCCTCGCCGTCGTCGGGGTCGTCGCCGTGCGCGGCGGGACGCTCGCCTGGGCGGACGCGGCACCCGCGATCACGCTCACCGCCCCGACCCTCACCTGGCAGGCCGTGGTCGGGCTCGCCGTCCCGCTGTACGTCGTGACGATGGCCTCCCAGAACGTCCCCGGCGTCGCGGTGATGGCGTCGTTCGGGTACCGCGTCCCCTGGCGCGAGACCATGACGGTGACCGGGCTCGGGACGCTCGCCGGCGCGACGGCGGGCGGCCACGCCGTCAACCTCGCCGCGATCAGCGCCGCCCTCTCTGCGGGACCCGAGGCCCACCCCGACGCCCGACGCCGCTGGGTCGCCGCCCGGACGGCCGGCTGGGCCTACCTGCTGCTCGCGCTCGCGTCGGCGGGCCTGGCCGCACTGGTGGCCGCGGCGCCGGCGGGGGTCGTCGAGAGCGCCGCGGGCCTGGCGCTCGTCGGTACGTTCGGGGCCGCCCTCGCGGCCGCGGTCTCCGAGGTGCAGGGGCGGACCGCCGCGGTCGTCACGTTCCTCGTCGCCGCGGGCGGTGTCACCCTCGGCGGGATCGGGGCGGCCTTCTGGGCGCTCGTCGCCGGGCTCGTCGTGCACACGGTGCTGCACCGCCGGGCCGGTCAGCGCACGGGGTGAGCCGCACCGCCCAGCTCGAGGGCGAGCGCGACGACCTCGTCCACCGCACGGGCGGGGACGACGACGAGCGGGTAGGCGTCCGAGTCCTCCTCGAGCAGGACGAGCGCCAGACCCGCGGCGGAGAGCAGCAGGTCGGCGTGGGCGAGGGAGCCGAACAGGTCCGTACCGTCGTCGAGCAGCGGGTCGAGACCGACGCCGGCACGCACCACCCGGGGCGCCGCCCCGAGCGCGGCGACGAGCTCCGCCCCGGCGTCCGCGGCGTCGAGGTAGACGAGGGCGCCCGCGTCGTCGAGCCCGTCCAGGAGCGCCGACCACACGTCGACCGGCACCCCGTCGTCCGCGTCCTCCGCGGCGCCCGACGGGAGCGCCGCCGCCCGCTCGGTCGCGTAGCGCGCGGGGTCGGTGAGCGCGAGCCGCACGGCAGGCCAGAGCTCGGGGTCGTCGTCGAGCAGCCCGCAGAGCCGTTCCCAGAGCCGTTCCCGGTCGCTCGTGCCCGTCACGTGGTCCTCCCTGCCTCAGGGGTGCCAGGCTACGGGTCGCAGCCCTGTCCGGCGAGGTGCTTGGCACACTATTCCTGAATGTCTCCTCCGACCGGTACTGTCAGGGCGTTCAGGACAGACCTCGCACAACCGACAGGAGCTCGACCGACCATGATGGGTGGCCACCATGCCGCGTGCGGCGCCGCAGCCTGGGTCGCGGTGACCTCGACCGCGCCCTACACCCTCGGGCTCTACCCCGTGTCCGACGTCGGGGTGGTCACCGGCGCGATCGTCTGCGCCGGCGCGGCGCTGCTCCCCGACGCCGACCACCACAACGGGACGATCGCGCACTCGCTCCCCCCGGTCTCGGAGGCCGTGGCCGACGTCGTCGAGAAGATCTCCGGCGGGCACCGCAAGGGCACCCACTCGATCCTCGGCGTCGCGGTCTTCACCGCTCTCGCCTGGGCCGCGGGCCTCGTCACGCACGAGTCCGAGACGTTCGGCACCGTCGCCGTCGGGGCGGGCGTCGTGGCGATCCTGCTCGTGGCGTTCGCGCTCAAGGCGCTCAAGCTCACCCGCGGCGGCAAGCTCGGCCCCTGGATCGCGTCGGTCACCATCGCCGCCATCATCGCGCTGCTCGCGCCCGAGGAGTGGAACTGGCTGCCCGTCGCCGTCGCCCTCGGCACGAGCGTGCACATCCTCGGCGACGTCGTGACCACGGGCGGCTGCCCGCTGCTGTGGCCCATCCGGTTCCGCTCCCCGCGCCGCGTGCGCCGCACCCCGATCCTCAAGGACGTGTGGCGACCCGGCGGCAACATGGCGCTGCCGATCCTCGGGAACGCCGGGTCCCGGCGCGAGTGGATCCTTATGACGCCCGTGAGCATCTACGCCGTCGGGGGTGTGCTGTGGGCCCTGCTCACCCAGATGGGCCTCGACACCACCGGGACGTACGAGCTCGTGCTCGGCCGGATCACGGGCACCACCGCGGCCGGCTGAGACGGGGCGCCGCCCGGCTCCTGGCCCTGCGCCGAACCCGCCGGGGCCCTAGCGTGGGGAGCACCGACCGGGGCGGAGACCATGAACGACTACGACCACGACGACGTCCAGACGTTCCTCACCGACTACGGGGCCGCGCTCTCGGCGGGCGACCTCGACACGATCTCCGACTGCTACGCCTACCCGGCGCTGGTCGTCGACGACGCCCGGTCCCTGCTCGTCCCCGACCCCGAGTCCGTCCGGGACGCCTTCCGGTCGGCCACCCGGGGCTACCGGGACCGTGGCCTGGTCGCCGCCGTCGCGCAGATCACCCGGCTCGAGACCACCGGCGCGGCCCTGCTGTGGGTCGACGTGCGGTGGAGCTACCGGGACGAGTACGCCCGGGAGGCGGCCGCAGAGAGCTACCGCTACCTCCTGCGGCGAGGCCGGGACAGGTTCGAGATCTGCGTCGTGGCCCCGACGGACGCGGGCACCTGAGGCGGCGAGCACCCGCCGCTCTCTCGCCCACCCTGCGTCAGTCCCGCAGGTCGCGGCGCACGACCCAGCGGGGCGCGCCGCCGCTGACGGAGCTCGTGGGTGCCACCTTGGCGAACCCGGCGGCCTCGAAGAGCCGGACGGTGCCGGGAAACGCTGCCGCCGAGCCCAGGCGTCCCTCGACCGGCTCGACCGGGTAGCCCTCGATCGCGGGCGCACCGGCGGACCGTGCGTGCTCGACGGCGGCCTCCAGGAGCGCGGTCGCCACACCTCTGCGGCGGTAGCGCGCGAGGACGACGAAGCACACGACGCTCCACACGGGCAGGTCGTCGACGGCCGGGATCGTGCGGGAGGAGCGTAGCCGGCGCATCGAGTCGCGCGGGCCCAGCCCGCACCAGCCGGCGACCTCGCCCTCGCCCTCTCCGTCGCCCCTGACGTAGGCCAGCAGCCCGGGCGCCGGGGACCGGGCCGTGAGCTCGCGGACGTACGCCCCGCGGTCGTCGTCCAGGCGCCGGCGGTCGGCGGGCGACGGCTCGCGGTACGCCAGGCACCAGCACGCCCGCGGGTTGCCCGTCGGGGACAGCACGGCCGCGACGTCGTCGAACCGGTCCGCGGTCGCGGGCCGGACCTCGCAGCGCAGCGGCGTCCGCTGACCGGGAGCCGTCGGGTCGACCATGGGCACGACCCTACGCCTCACCGGAAGTCCCGCGACGTGGTGGCGACCTGCAGCGAGAGCGGCGCGAGATGCTCGGCGACGAGGTTCGTGGCGCCGTCGGCCCGCTCCACCCGCCCGCGCACCACGAGCGCCGCCGAGGAGCGCGCCACCTGCCGGAACCGGCGCCACAGCCCGGGCGAGCAGATGACGTTGAGGATGCCGGTCTCGTCCTCGAGCGACAGGAACGTCACTCCCCCGGCGGTCCCCGGGCGCTGGCGGTGGGTGACGACACCGCCCACCGCGACCCGTCGGCCGTCCTGGGCGGTGAAGACCTCCTCGACCGTGACGACCCCCGCGGCGCGCAGGCCGGGGCGCACGTACTGCACCGGGTAGGAGTCGGTGGACACACCCGTCGCCCACACGTCCGCGACCGCGGTCTCGACCTCGCTCATGCCGGGCAGCGCCGGGGCGCGGACCCCGACGCTCACCCCTTCCAGGGTGTCCGGGCCCTCCTGGGCGAGGGCCGCCGCGGCCCACAGCGCCTCCCGCCGCTCGACACCGAGGCAGGCGAGGGCGCCGGCCGTCGCGAGGCCCTCGAGCTGGGCGGTGCTGAGGTCCACCCGGCGCACCAGGTCGCGCAGACCCGTGAACGGTCCGGGCGCCCGGGCGGCGACGAGCCGCTCGGCCGGGTCCGTCCCCATCCCCCGCACGCTCGCCAGCCCGAGCCGCACCGCGAGCGCCCCGTCCGCGGTGCGCTCCACACCCGCCTGCACGGCGGAGGCCCCGACGTCCGGGCGCAGCACCTGCACGCCGTGCCGGCGGGCGTCGGCGACGAGGGACTGCGGCGAGTAGAACCCCATGGGCTGGGCGGCGAGCAGCCCGGCGAAGAACGCCGCCGGGTGGTGGACCTTGAGCCACGCGCTCGCGTAGACGAGGAACGCGAACGAGTACGCGTGCGACTCCGGGAAGCCGAAGTCGGCGAAGGCCTTGAGCTTGTCGTAGATCTGCTGGCGCACCTCGGGCCCGATCCCGTTGCGCTCCATCCCCGTCATCAGCCGCGCCCGCAGGGCCTCCATCCGCTCGACCGACCGCTTGGAACCCATCGCGCGACGCAGCTGGTCGGACTCGGCGGGGGTGAAGTCCGCGACGTCGATCGCCATCTGCATCAGCTGCTCCTGGAACAGCGGCACACCCTTGGTCTTGCCGAGCGAGTTCTCGAGCAGCGGGTGCAGGAACGTCACCGGCTCGCGGCCCCGCGCCCGCTCGATGTACGGGTGCACCGACCCGCCCTGGATGGGGCCGGGGCGGATGAGGGCGACCTCGATGACGATGTCGTAGAAGGTGCGCGGCCGCAGGCGCGGCAGGGTGGACATCTGGGCCCGCGACTCGACCTGGAACACCCCCACCGTGTCCGCCGCGCACAGCAGGTCGTAAACCGCGGGGTCGTCCTGCGGCAGGGTGTGCAGCGCGAGGTGCACCCCCTCGTGCTCCGCGACGAGGTCGAACGCGATGCGCAGCGCCGTGAGCATCCCGAGGCCGAGCAGGTCGAACTTCACCAGCCCGGCGTCCGCGCAGTCCTCCTTGTCCCACTGCAGCACGGTGCGCCCCGGCATCCGGGCCCACTCCACGGGACAGACCTCGATGACCGGGCGGTCGCACATGACCATGCCGCCCGAGTGGATCCCCAGGTGCCGGGGCAGGCGCAGCATCCGGTCGGCCAGGTCGAGGACGGCGTCCGGGATCTCCCCGTCCTCGGCGGCCGACGGCGGGCGGCGGGCGGGCACGACGTCGTGGGTGTCGTCGGCGCGCAGCGCACCGGCGAGGCGCTCGTCCTGCGCGAGGGGGTCCACCACCTGCCCGGGCTGCGGGCCCCAGAGCGCCTGGACCTGCGCGTCCTTGACCGCGGTCCGGCTCGCGACCGAGGCCTCCTTCTGCGCGCGGTCGGCCGCCGGGCTGCTCGGGTCGGGGCCGCGCAGCGAGCCCCAGCGCTCGATCGACTTGCTCCACGCGTCCTGCTGCCCGACGTCGTAGCCCAGCGCGCGGGCGGCGTCGCGCACCGCTGACCTGGGCCGGTAGGAGATGACGTTGGCCACCTGGGCGGCGTGCGTGCGCCCGAAGCGCTCGTAGACGTACTGGATGACCTCCTCGCGCCGGGCGGACTCGATGTCGACGTCGATGTCCGGCGGTCCGTCCCGCTCGGGGGCGAGGAACCGCTCGAAGAGCAGGCCGTGGTGCACGGCGTCGACCGCGGTGATGCCGAGCGCGTAGCAGACGGCCGAGTTCGCCGCCGAGCCGCGCCCCTGCGCGAGGATGCCCCGGGTGCGGCAGAGCTCCACGAGGTCGTAGACGATGAGGAAGTAGCCGGGGAACCCGAGCTGCTCGATGACCCGCAGCTCGTGGTCGATCTGCGCCCAGGCACCGGGTTCGCGCTCGGCATCCCGGGGCCCGTAGCGCTCGGTGGCGCCGCGGTGCACGAGCTCGCGCAGCCACGTCGTCTCGGTGTGCCCCGCCGGCACCGGGTAGGGCGGCAGCGCCGGGGCGACGAGGGTGAGGTCGAACGCACACTCCAGGCCCAGCTCCGCGGCGGTCGCCACCGCCTGCGGGTGGCGGTGGTGGCGTGCCAGCATCTCCGCGGCCGAGCGCAGGTGCGCCGTCGGGGCACCGGGCAACCACCCGTCCATGTCGTCGAGGGCCGACCGCGCACGCACGGCCGCGAGCGCCCCGGCCAGGTCGGCGTCGCGCGGCCGCGCGTAGTGAACATTGCCGGTGGCGACGAGCGGTACCCGCGCGCGCTCGGCCAGCGCGGCCAGGGCGCGGCACAGGTCGGCGTCGTGCGGGTCGCCGGAGTCGGTGATCTCGACGGCGACGTTGCCAGGCCCGAAGAGGGCGACGAGCCGGTCGAGCTCACGGCGGGCGGCGTCCGGGCCCTCGGTGACGAGGGCCCGGCGCACCGCTCCCTTGCGGCAGCCGGTGAGGACGAGCCACTGCCCGTCGGCCTGCTCGCCGAGACGCTCGAGCCGGTAGTCGGCCGCGCCCTTGGTCCCCGTGGCCAGGTGGGCGGTCGCGATCGCGCTCGACAGCCGGTGGTAGCCCTGGGGCCCGCGCGCGAGGACGAGCAGGTGGGTGGCGCGCGGGTCCGGGACGCCGGTCGGCGGGTCGAGGACGGGGGCGCCGGGTGGTGCGTCCGCCCGACCGTGCGACCGGGCGTCGGCGTGCGCCGGCGCGGGCAGGTGCAGCTCGGCCCCGAAGACGGTGGGCAGGGCGACCTTGGCCGCGGCCTGCGCGAAGCGCACGACCCCGTACAGGCCGTCGTGGTCGGTGAGCGCGAGCGCGCTCAGGCCGAGGCGCGCCGCCTCCGCGGCGAGCTCCTCGGGGTGGGACGCCCCGTCGAGGAAGCTGAAGGCCGAGTGGGCGTGCAGCTCGGCGTACCGGGCTGGCCAGCCGGCCGGCCGGCGGGCCGGCCGGTCGGCAGGACGGTCGGCAGGACGGTCGGCAGGGCGCTCAGTCATAGACGGCCTCCACCGTCCAGCGGCCCGCGGTGCTCGCGAGGAGCACGCCGCGGCCGTCGGCGAGCACGACCTGCAGGTGCACCCGCCGCCGGGGGGCGGGGGTCCACCAGCGTTCCGCGAGCGGCCAGGGGCCGGCCCAGTCCCGGACGGTCTCCTGCCGGGAGCCGCCCGGACCTGCCGGCACGCCCCAGCGCACCGCGGCCGGCGGTGCGCTCATCGCGAGGCGGGCGTCGACCACCACCGGGCGCCCGGCGTCGTCCAGGAGAGCGACGTCGACCGGCTCGACGAGGACCGTCGCCGGGGCAGGGCGGGGAAGCCGGCCCGGCCACGGCAGCGCCGGGTCGCGCGGCGCGCGCACGTCCTCGCCGAACGGGACGAGGTGCACCTGGTCGCGCGCGTCCCGCCCGCCCTGCAGGGCGACCTGCAGGACGGCGTCCCCGCCGAGGATGCCCTGCACCCGGCCGAGGGCGCGGTGCGCCCGCTGGTCCTCACCGCTGGAGGCGCCCCACAGCCGGGGCTGCTCCGCACCCGCGGCGACGACCTCCTCCGCGGTGAGCGCCAGGTGCACGACCGGGGCGACGGGCACGTCGGCGCGGCGCAGGCTCGAGGCCGTGAGCCAGCCCTCCAGCTGCCAGCGCACCCGGTCGGTGATGCGGGCCGGGCTGAGCCCGCCCAGCCCCCCGCCGCCCGCGCCGTCGGTGCGCCACGCGCGCTCGAGCTCGCCGCCGTCCGCCGTGCGGGCCGTGATCCGCAGCCGGCCGGCGGCGAGCGAGCGGGAGACGATCTGGTCGTGCAGCTCCTCGGCGAGCCGACGGGCCACGAACGTGGCGACGTCGACCCGCTCGGCGGGCGGGTCGAGGTCGGTGCGCACCGCGACGTCGGGCTCGATGCGCCGCCGGGCGGGCGGGCGCAGGTCCTCGCCGCGCGCGAGCCGGTGCGCCCACGCCCCGAGGTCGCCGAAGCGGGCCTCGACGACGGCGGCCGGCAGCGCGACGAGGTCGCCCAGCGTGCGCACCCCGAGCCGGCCCAGCAGGTGCACGAGCTCGTCGGCACGGCTCGCCACGTCGGGGCGCGCGGCGGCGTGCAGGAGCGTCGAGGCCGGCAGCGGGGCGAGGTAGGCGGACGAGCCGCCCGGGGGCACGACGCGGGACTCCCGGGCGGCGAGGACCGCGGCGAGGATGCCGTCGGCGACCCCGACCTGGCACTCGTACCCGGTGCGCTCGGCGACCCGGGCGACGAGCTCCTCCGCGAGGCGCGCGGCCGACCCGTGGTACCGGCTGGCCCCCGACGCCGGCAGGAGCAGCAGCCCCGGCCGGGCGATCTCCAGGCCCGCGACGACGGTCTCCGCCGCGAGCGCGACGGGTTCGAACTCGCGGGCGTCGCGGGCGTCGTCGACGTCGAGGAGCTCCAGCTCCGGGCAGCACTCCTGCGCCCGACGCCGCCGCATCCCCCGGCGCACCCCCTGCGCGCGGGCGGTCGCCGAGACCGCGACGACCCGGCGGCCGTCGTGGGTGGCGGACGGCACGTGCGCCGGGACCTCCCGGGTGGCCATCGCGGCGAGCACCGGCCAGTCCGGCACCCACAGGGCGGCGGTGCGGGTCGGCGTGGTCATCCGACGAGCCGGAGGTCCGGGCCGGGGGCGAGATCGGCCGTGGGTTCAGCAGGCCGGGTGGCGTCCGGCCGGGTGCGGGGGTCGGCACGGGAACCGGTGAGGTAGCGCGGCGCCGGGCCGAGGTCGAGGGGCACCTCGACCTCGAGACGGACCGCCCGGGCGGCGCCGGCACGTCCGGCACGCTCCACGAGCACGGTGCGCCGGCGCAGCCAGCCCGCGCCGCGGTCGACGCCGGTCCACGTCCCCGCGCGCGCCGTCAGCACGACGTGCGCCCCGACCCAGGGGACGGACGAGACCAGCACGGCCCCCCGCTCCCGCGCGCGGGCACCCAGGCGTCGGCGCTCCGGGTCGGTGAGCGCGGCCTGCGGCCCCACCACCACGACGTCCATGCCGTCGAGCAGCGCCGCGATGGCGACGGCCGCGTCCGGTCCGGGCCGCGGCACGAGCACGAACCGGCCGAGGTCCGCCCCGGCGTCGGCGGCGGCGAGCACCCCCACCCCCGGAAAGCCCACCGCGGCGGTCCAGGCGCCCGCGCGGGACGCCTGCGCCACGAGGGAGAGCAGCAGGCCCGTCGATCCCTGGACACTGAGCGTGGTCCCCCGCTGGAGCGCACCGAGCGGGAGCAGCGGCGCGAGATCGGCGTGCACGGGCCAGGTCCGCTCGTCGGGCACGGCGGAGACCTGACGAGGAGCAGGAGCCGGCCGAGGAGACGACGCAGGCGCGGGGGCCGACGTGGCAGCCGCGGCAGCCGCCTGGGTCGGCTCCCGGGTCCTCGCCGTCCGGCGGACCCCCGCGCTCTCCTCCGCACGCTGCAGGACGGAGCGGGCGAGCGCGAACCGGCTCGCGGAGGTCGCCTCGTCCTGGCCCGCGGGAGTCTCGACGACCGTCATCGCGCCTCCCAGCAGATGGTGCACCGGCCACGGCCGGGACGTCCTTCGACGGGGTGCCACCCGTCCTTCGAACAGGTGTTCGAACACTTCTAGTACACGCCCGGGTGCGGGCGGTGTCAACTTCTCGTGCGGCGCCACGACCCTCGACCTCCGGTCGAGGTCGAGGGTCGTGGCGAACCGTCGACCCGTGGTCGAGGGTCACCCGGAACGGCGACATCTCGTGGAATCCTGCGGATCTCCCGCCTCCCGTGGCTACCGCACGGCGTCTTCGGCACGATGGGAGGCATGGAACTCGAGCTCCGACCCCACGCACCCGAGCCCTACTCCCTGCTCCCCGAGATGCCCACCTTCACCCTCACGAGCACCGACATGACCGACGGCGAACCGCTGCCCGACACCCATGCGGCGGCCGGGGACGACCTGTCCCCCGCGCTCGGCTGGTCCGGCTTCCCCGAGGGAACGCGCTCGTTCGTCGTCAGCTGCTTCGACCCCGACGCGCCGACCCCGGCCGGGTACTGGCACTGGACGGTGGTCGACCTCCCGGTCACGACGACGGCCCTCGCCACGGGCGTGGGCGTCCCGGACGCCGACCTGCCCGCAGGCGCCTTCCAGACCAGGACCGACGGCGGCGCGGTCGGCTACGAGGGCGCCGCACCCCCGCCCGGGGACCGCCCGCACCGGTACGTCTTCGCGGTCCACGCCCTCGACGTCGACTCTCTCGCCGACGCCGAGGGGGTCGGACCGGACGCCTCCCCGACGGCGGTCGCGTTCACCGCGCTCTTCCACACGATCGCGCGCGCGACCCTGACCCCGACCTACCAGGTCCCCGCGTAGCGGCACCAGTCGCACCAGCAGGACCGGTCGTACCAGCAGGACCGGTCGGGCAGGCCGCGGGGGCCGCTCAGCTCTCCGAGCGGCCCTCGCGCCAGTAGCCCATGAAGGCGACGGCCCGGCGGTCGACGCCGAGCTCGCCGACGAGGTGGCGGCGCAGCGTCTTGATGACGCCCGCCTCCCCGGCGAGCCAGGCGTAGAGCACCGTGTCCTGCACGAGCGGCGCGCCCGAGCTGTCGACGGGCACCTCCCAGAGGATCGCGCTGTCCACGTCGACGTCCTCGACCTCGGTGCCGACCTCGGTGCGCGGCTCCTGGGACGGGCGCACCCCGAGCTGGAGGAAGCGCTCGGCAGCCTCCTGCACGGCGGGGACGAGGTGGGTGCCGTGCGGCTCGCCGTCGCGCGCCAGCCAGGTCACCCGCACGCCGTCCGGCGCGGCGAGCGCGAAGCGGTCCCCGGTCTCCGGGACCTCGAGGTACGCCTCGCCGACGGCGTCGGCCGGCAGGTCCTCGAGGATGGCGGCGATCGCCGGGACCGCCGTCTCGTCCCCGGCCAGCAGGAGCGCGTGGCTGCACGCGGGCGGCGCGAACTCCACCCCGCCGTGCGGGCCCTCGTGGCGACGGTTCGGCCCCAGCAGGACGAGCTCGGAGCCGGCGACCGCGGACAGCGCCCACCGCGACGCCGGGCCGCTGTCCCCGTGCAGCACGACGTCGACGTCGACCTCCCGCTCCGCGTGGCGCACCGCACGTGTGGTGTAGGTCCGCAGGCGGTTGCGGCGGTCGTCCGGCTGGGCGCGCCACGCGGCGTACCACTCGGCGCCGCGCACGAGGTGCGTGTACCCGCCGTCGGGCGCGGGCAGGACGAACTTGATGCGCACGTCACGCCCGACGTCGGCGAACTCGTCGAGGTCGGGGCCGGTGAACGTGATGCGCAGGAAGCTCGGCGACAGCCGGGCGACCCGCGCCACGGACACGTCGAAGAAGCGCCAGGGCGTCACGGCGGTCACCTGGTCGGCGGGGGCCTGCGTCATGGTCGTCTCCTGTCGTGGGCGTACGGGTGGGTCACGCCTCGCGCCCGCGGCCACGCCACAGGAGCCAGACGAAGTAGGGGGCGCCGATCAGCGCGGTGGTGAGGCCGGCCGGGATCTGCACGGGGGCGAACGCGGCGCGCCCGACGGTGTCGGCGACGCTCACGAGGAGCGCACCGAGCAGCATCGCGACCGGGACGACCCGCCCGTGCCGCGAGCCGACGAGCGCGCGGGCGGCGTGCGGGGCCACGAGGCCGACGAACCCGACGACCCCGATCGCGCACACGGCCGCGGCCGTGAGCAGCGCGCTCGAGGTGAGGAGCACGAACCGGTCGCGCCCGAGCGCGAGGCCCAGCACCCGCGGGGTGTCCTCGTCGAGGGCGAGCACGTCCATCTCGCGGCGCGACCAGAGCGCGACCGGCACCACGACGACCAGCGCGAGGACGACCGGCACGAGGTGGTCGAGGGTGCGCCCGTACGTCGACCCGGACAGCCAGGTGAGGGCCACGTTCGTGTTCCACGGCTGCACGACGACGATGACCATCGCCGTCAGCGCGGTCGCGCCCGCGCTCGTGCCGACGCCGATGAGCACGAGGCGGTCCGAGCTCAGCCCGCCGCGGGACGCCAGCGCGTAGACGAGCGCGAACGTCCCGAGCGCGCCCACGACGGCCGCACCGGACATGGCCCAGATGCCGACGCCGGGGACGAGGAGCACGACGGCCACGGCGGCCAGGCCGGCACCCGCCGTGATCCCGAGGATCCCCGGCTCGGCCAGGGGGTTGCGGGCGACGGACTGCACGATCGTGCCCGCCAGGCCCAGCGCCGCACCCGCGAGGAGCGCGGCGAGCACCCGCGGGACGCGCTGGTCGAGGACGAACGTCACCTGGCGCCCGGCCTGCTCCGTCATCCAGTTCACGACGTCGCCGGTCAGCAGGAGGCGGTCGCCGAGCAGCAGCGCGGCGAGCGCGGCACCGACCACGAGGACGACGAGGACGCCCTGGACGACCAGCGCCCGGCGACGGGTCCGGGGGCGCACGCGGGCGCTGCGCGCGGTGGCCGCGGGCCCGGAGTCCCGCAGCCTGCGGGCCAGGAGCACGAGCGTGACCGCCCCGAAGACGGTCGTGACGATCCCGGTCGGCACGGCCACGCCGTAGCCACCGGGCAGCACCGCGCGCAGCAGCACGTCGGCGCCGAGGACGACGACCACCCCGGCGAGCCCCGCGAGCGGGACGAGGACGCGGTGGCGGTTGATGCCGGGGACGCGGCGCGCCGCGAGCCGGACGATGACCGGCGCGCACAGCCCGACGAACCCGACCGGCCCGGCCACCGTCACCGCCGCGGCGGACAGCAGCACGGCGAGGACGACGGTCACGACGCGGGTGCCGCGCACGTCGACGCCGAGGACGGTCGCGGCGTCGTCGCCCAGGGCGAGCAGGTCGAGGCGGTGCGCGACGAGGAGCAGCCCGACGAGCCCGAGGAGGACGAGCGGTGCGGCGAGCGCGACGGACCGCGTCCCGGACTGCACGATCGAGCCGCTGCCCCAGGCGAACAGGCCCAGCGTCTCCTGCTGGAACAGCACGAGCAGGACCATGGTCAGGGCGTTGAGCGCCATCGCGACGGCGGAGCCGGCGAGGATGAGGCGCGTCGGCCCGGAGGCCCCGCCCCGGGCGAGCACGAGGACCAGGCCGGCCGCCGCCAGCCCGCCGACGAACGCCATCAGGCCGGAGAGGTAGAACGGGACCGAGATGCCGACGACCGCGGCGAGCACGACCGTGACCCAGGCGCCCGCGTTGACCGCGAGCGTGTCCGGCGAGGCGAGCGGGTTGCGCGCGACGGACTGCAGGGCCGCCCCCGCGGCCCCGAGGGCGACGCCCACGAGGAGCCCGGCGAGGAGCCGGGGCACCCGGGACGCGACGAGCACGGCCCCCGTGGTGGGGTCGGTCGGGTCCACCAGGTAGCGCAGGAGGTCGCCCACGCCGACGTCGGCGGTCCCCTGTGTCAGGTGGACGGCCGCGAGCGCCAGGACGACCAGGACGGTGATGCCGAAGACCACGCCCACCGCCAGGCGGTGGGTCGGGTGGGTCGTGGCCTGCGGGACGTGCCCCGCGGGGGTGGGGTCGGCGACGAGCAACGGGTCTCGTCGGTCGACCTCCTCGGTCACCCCCCGCGGGGCACGCGTGCTCACGCCGTCAGTGCCTCGACGAGCGCGTCGATGTACGCGCCCGCGGACGCCGGGCCGCCGAACATCCAGATGCCGTCGGGGATGCGGTGCACGTCGCCGGCCTCGACGAAGGGCAGCTGCTCCCAGACGGCGTTGCCCGCGAGACCGTCGGCGAAGGGGTCCTCGTCGCCGCTGGCCGCGTAGAAGAAGGCCAGGTCGCGGTCGAGGACGGTGAGCCCCTCGACGTCGGTCTGCGAGAGCCCGTAGTCGGCGTCGCCCTCCTCGGGCCACGCGTTGACGAGGCCGAGCTCGTCGGCGATGCCGCCGAAGAACGACCCCTCGGTGTACATCCGCACGGAGACCGTGCCGTTGCTGACCCAGCCGTCGGCGAAGACGAACTCCGCGCCGTCGACCCCGGCGTCCGCGAGCCTCGCCGTGGCCTCGGCGACGGCGTCGTCGAACCCGGTCAGGAGGTCGGCGCCGGCGCCGTCGGTCCCGGTCACGGCGGCCAGGGTCGTCACCGTCTCCCGCATGTAGCCCACGGGGTCGGTGCCGTCGGAGCCGCGCAGGACCACGAGCGGGGCGATGTCCTCGAGCTGGTCGAGGACGTTCTCGGGGGTGTCGGTGGTGACGGCGATGAGGTCGGGCTCCAGCGCGGAGACGGCGTCGAGGCTCACCTCGCCGCGCATACCGACGTCGGGCGTCGACTCGTCGATCGGCACGACCTGGTCCCACGTGTTGTAGCCGACGACGTCCGCCTGGCCGACGATGTCGACACCGAGGGCGAGCAGGTTCTCGGTCAGCCCCCACTCGAGGGAGACGACCTCGGTCGCCGGGGCGTCGAGCGTGTGCTCACCGCGCTCGTCGGTGTACGTCACGGGGCCCGACGCCGCCGGGGCGTCCGTGGTGGTCTCCGCGGCAGGCTCCTCCGTGGTGCCGCAGGCGGCGAGAGTGAGGGCCGTGGCCAGGACGGCTGCGGGCAGCCCGATCCGGTGTGCAGGTCGCATGGGTTCCTTCGTTCGTGGTGCTCGGGTGTCGAGCGGGTGGTGAGAGGACGGGCGGCGGCTGGGTAGGTCGACCGCCGATCGACCGCCGGTCGGGCTGCCGGACGATCAGGCGCCGACGGCGCTCCGGCGCGAGTGCTTGCCGACGGGTTCGGTCCGCACGGCCCCGGTGTGCGGGTCGCGGCTGACGTCGATGCGGATGCCGTAGGTCTCCGTGAGCGCCGGCGCGGTCAGCACGTCGGCCGCGAGGCCGCAGGCCCGCACCGCGCCGTGCTGCAGGAGCACGACGTGGTCGGCCACGGCCGCGGCCTGGTTGAGGTCGTGCAGGACCACACCGACCGCGACCTCGTGGTGGTCCGCCAGGTCGCGCACGAGGTCGAGGATCTCGACCTGGTACCGCAGGTCCAGGTACGTGGTGGGCTCGTCGAGCAGCAGCACCCCGGTGTCCTGGGCGAGGCACGTGGCCAGCCAGACGCGCTGGAGCTCGCCGCCGGACAGCTCGTCGACGCCGCGGTCGGCCATGGTGCGCACCCCGGTGACGTCCATGGCCCACGCGACCGCACGGACGCCGTCGGGATCGGAGGAGCGCAGGCGCCCGCGGTAGGGGTGGCGGCCGTAGCCGACGACGTCCCGGACGCTGACGCCGTTCGGCGTCGGCCGGCTCTGCGAGAGCAGCGTGACGCGGCGCGCGAACTCCTTGGGGTGCAGCGCGAGGGCGTCGTCGGCGTCGGGCAGCGACACCGTGCCGGCGGTGGGGCGGTGCAGGCGGGCGAGCGAGCGCAGCAGCGTGGACTTGCCGCTGCCGTTGGGACCGATGAGAACCGTGACCTCGCCCGGGAGCAGGCGCAGCGCGGCGTCGTGCACCACGGGCGCGCCGCCGTAGCCGAGGGTCATCCCGTGCGCCGAGAGCGCGGCGGCCCGGGTTGCGGTCGTGGGCGCGGCCACGCCGGGCAGGCTCGGCGCGACGACGGCGGGTAAGGTCTGACTCACGTAGGAGAGCCTAACCACACTCAGGGCCGGATGGCACCCCTCGGTCACGGGTGTGAGTCAGGTCACCGCGGCCTGTCAGGACGACGACCGCGCGATCTCACCGCGCGATCGTCACCGGGCAGTACGCCTCCCGGATCACCGTGTGGGTCACCGATCCCAGCAGCAGCGCGGCGAACCCGCCGCGCCCGCGGGTGCCCAGCACGAGCCGTTCGGCCCGCGCCGAGATCGCGACCAGCGCACGGGCGGGCCGACGCTCGACGCTCTCCCCCGTCACCTCGAGGCCCGGTTGCCGGTCCCGCGCCGCCGCCAGCGCGGCCGCCAGCAGGTGCTCGGCCGTCATCCCCGCGTTCTCGGGCGGGTAGCCCGCGCGGAGCAGCGACTCGAGGTGCTCCGACGTGCGGACCCACCAGGCCACCACGACCCGCAGCGGCACACCGAGCGCGTGCGCCGTGTCCGCGGCGTGCACGAGCGCGACCTCGCTGCTCGGCGACCCGTCGACACCGACGACGACCGGCAGCGACACCTCGCGCAGCGCCTCGACGTCGCCGTGGACGACCGTGACGGGGCAGTGCGCGTGCGCGGCCACCGCGAGCACGACCGACCCGCCGAGCTCCCCGGCGACCCGGCCGCGGTCACTCGCCCCCACGACCACCATCGCGGCGTCCAGGGAGCAGCCGACGAGCACGGCGGCGGGCGGCGCGAACTCGACGAAGGTCTCGACGGGCAGGTCCGGCGCGACGTCCCGCGCACAGTCCGCCCCCCGGTCCACCAGGACACGCCCGGCCGCCGCGACCAGGCTGCGCCGCGCGGCGACGTCGTGCGCGATCACCGCCGTCGTCGTGCGCGTCGAGGCAGCCACCCCGGCCAGCGTCGCCGCCTCCGGCCCCTCGACGGGCAGGTGGTCGTCCTGGCCGTCGTGCGCGAGCACCACGTGCAGGGCGCACCCACGGCGCGACGCCTCCCGCGCCGCCCACCGCACGGCGGCAGCAGCGGCCGCACCGCCGTCGTACCCCACGACGACCGGGCCGCTGAGCGCTCCCTCGCCGGACATACCCCCATCGTGGACCCCCCGGACGCTCGGCGACAGCCCAGACCGGTGGCTACCCGACGCGCTCCCCCGCGTGCCGGGTCAGTTCGGCTAGGCCCGGGTGGCCCAGAAGGCCACGGCCGACGCCGCGGCGACGTTCAGGGAGTCCACTCCCCCGGCCATGGGGATCGTCACCACGGTGTCGGCCGTGCCGATCGCCCCGCGCGAGAGCCCGTCGCCCTCGGTGCCGAGCACGAGCGCGAGGCGCTCGGGAAGATCGGCGACCAGGTCGCGATACCTCGAGAGCAGGGACTCGCCGGAGGTGAGCCATGGGCCAGAAGCGCGTTATCGACCAGAGGGGCGCGCCATCACGAGTGAGTCGCCGTCGGCAGGCACGCGCCGGCACCTCGCCGCCCATCCTGCACTCACGGAGTATCCCCGGCTCGATCCAGCCGGCCCGGCCATCGGCAGGCTGCCGAGGTCTCCCGGGCGCCGCCGGACGGCCCGCTCGTGCTCGGCGGCGACCTGAACGACGCCCCGGGCGGCCCGGCGCGCGCGGCGCTGGCCAGTGTCGGGGTGTCCGAGATAGGCGCGGCCCAGCCGACGTTGCTGTTCCGCGGTCGTGAGCCGCGGGCACTGTACGTGCTCGGCGCGTGGTGCGGCGCTCGACGTGCTCGAGTCGCCGTTCGTCGTCGAGCGGGCCGTGCCGACTCTCGTGTGCCCGTCGGACCGCGTGCCGGTGCGAGGCCTGCCGGAACTGCCGTGACCCGGCCCAGTCCGGCCCGGCGGCGCACCCCGCGCAGCGCCGACCACTGCCTGTGCCCACCAGTGACGGCGGAAGGCGCCACACCACGACCAGCTCGACGCCGAGCACCAGTCCCAGGTGGACGACGACGTCCGGTCGCTCTCGGACAACGCGGTCGGCGACGAGCAATGGGACTCCGACCGGCAGCCACCACTCCCGCCAGGCAGGGCCCGCTCCCTCGCGCAACTCGCTGGAGGGCGGCCGTCGATCCACGGCGTGGTTGCGCGGAAGCCCGACTCGTCAGCGATCGCACCGTGGTCCAGCACCGCACGCGCGGCGGCCGAGAGCACCGGGAGGACCGTGATGACGTGAGGACGAGGACGACGACAGGCGCGGACATCATGAGCCCCCGACGTGCGGCTGCCTCGGGCGCCGTGTCGGCGGGATAGAACCGGGTCCGATAGCAAAGTTGCTTGTGGTCCACTTCCGCTGAAGTGTACTGTAGGCCACATCCGCGAAAGTGGACCAGGACGCACATCTCAGGAGGCGCGGATGCAAGTTCGCACTATGGCTGACGTCGGAGCCCTCATCCGCGACGCCCGCGAGCAGGCCGGACTCACCCAGGTCGAGCTCGCCCGCCGCGCCCGCGTCGGCCGCGAATGGCTCATCAAGGTCGAGTCCGGGCGAACCAGTGCCGAGATGCCCCGCATCCTGGACGTGCTCGCCCAGCTTGGCCTCGTCCTCGACATCCAGCCCGAGGAGCACTGACCGTGGCCGGTCGAACCCTCGACGTCTACATGGACGGCGCCCACGCCGGGACGCTCGCCATGACCAGCGCAGGAAGCATCACCTTCTCCTACGACGGCGCATACCGGAACGCTGCCGGCTCGACGCCGCTGTCACTGTCGATGCCCAAGGTCACAGCGCGGCACCGGCAGCGCGTCGTGCTGCCCTTCATCCAGGGCCTGCTCCCGGACAACGAGAAGGCCTTGGCCTCCCTAGCCACCACCTACCAGGTCTCGGCACGGTCCCCGTTCGCGATCCTGGAGCACGTCGGTGGTGACGTCGCCGGAGCCCTGCAGCTCTTGCCTCCCGAGCGCGAAAGCACCGACGCCACTGCCGACCGGGCAGCGCTCGAACCGATCAGCGAGGACGAGGTGACCGACGACCTCTCCAGGGTCATCGACGCGTACCGCACCGGCGCCCCGCTGCGCGGACGCGAGCGCATGCGGATCAGCCTGGCTGGCGCGCAGCCCAAGATCGCGTTGGTCGCCCTGCCGGACGGCTCCTGGGCGCGCCCCGGCCCGGGAGCGCCGACAACCCACATCCTCAAGCCCGAGTACAGCGTCCCCCGTACGGCCGCGGACGAGCAGTATCCGGGGCTGACGACCGTGGAGGCGTTCAGCCTCGCGGTGGCTCGCCATGCCGGCCTGCGCACGCCCGCGGCTCGCACGTGGACTTCACCGGACGGGCAGCTGAGGGCGCTGGTCGTGGAGAGGTACGACCGGCACCTCGGGCCCGACGGAGTCGTGCACCGCGGCCACCAGGAGGACCTGTGCCAGGCCCTCGCAGTCCCGCCCGAGAAGAAGTACCAGCACCTCGACGGCGGACCTGGCGTCGGCGCAGTCGGAGAGCTGTTGCGGCAGCGGCTGCAGCCGAGCGACCGGATCGAGGTGGCACGCGACTTCCTGGCGCTGCTGACGTTGAACATTGCTCTGGTGAACACCGACGCCCACGCCAAGAACTACTCCCTCCTGCTCGACGGGGACACCGTTGAGCTTGCCCCCGCCTACGACGTGCTGTCGATCGCCCCCTACGAGAAGCCGGAGGACGCCGCCGTCAACGGGCCGCTGACCTTCCCGATGCGGATCGGCGACGACTACCGGATCAGCGGGATGCACGGCGCGGTCATCGCCGCGGAGGGGCGCCGCCTGGGCCTGACGGCCGAAGAATCCCAGGACGTCGTCGACGGTGTCCTGACCGCGGTACCCGGCGCTCTTGAGCAAGCTCGCAAGGACGTGGAGCAGATCCCCGGAGGCACCAAGATCGCCGACGCGACGATCCGGAACCTGCGTGACATCTCTCCGCTGCACCCCGAGCCCGCGAAGGTGACCGACTTCAGCCCAGCTGCCAGCCCGGCCGGGCCGGCGAGGCCCGCGCGCGCGAGAACCACGCCTGCGAGCACGCCCGGATCGTCCGCACCGCACGTGCGCGGCGAGGCCGGCTCCACCCTCAACGACCCCCAGGCCTGACGGCGGGATCGATCAGTTCAGCGAAGCGCAGCCGCGACGAGCGCGTCCCGCAGCCGGTCCGCCCGGCCCCACCGTGGGTCGACCACGCACACCGACACGCACCCGGCCAGGTCTGCGCGCGCGGCGCGCGACAGCTACGTCGGGCGCTCCATGACGCACACGACGACCGGGTCCGGGTTCACGCGTCGTCCACGGGCGTCGCCCGCCGCCAGGGCAGCAGGCGATCAGTGCGGCTCCGGTCTCGTTGCCAGGCAGCACAAGGACGATGTGCGAGCGCGCCTGGGCGGGGTCCGGGGGTCTGCTCGTCGTGGCCGGTCGGGTGGCTCAGGCCCCTTCAGAGTGCGGCACGACGCCGGTTCAGGACCCGAACAGCCCGCGGGTCTGCGCGGCCCAGAAGGCGTCCTTGTCGCCGCCGGTCGCGGGCATCAGGCCCATCTGGCGGGCCAGGATGTAGAACCCGGTGCTCGGGTCGTTGCCGTGCAGGTAGATCACCAGGGCCGAGAGTTTGTACCCGCGGCTGGGGTAGTCCTCGACGACCACATGACCGAGCAGGTGACCGATCGCGGCGCGCTCAGCTGGGTCGGCGAAGTTGAACGCCCGGTGCCCGGTGCGCTCGACCAGCTCGGCGTTCAGGTCGCTGTAGTTCGTCAGGGCGCCGCGCACAGCCACCTCGTCCAGGAAGTCGGAGGCTGCGGCCACCAGGTCGGCCCACCCGTCGTCGTCGCGTCCGTACACGCGCTCCCCCCTCGTAGGTCGCGGCTTCCACCGCGACCTCGCGCACGGGGCCGCCGGCGCGCTAGGGAACGTCTCGTCACCTGAGGGCCTGATGCGGATCGGCGGTAGGTTGCCGACATGGTGATCGATCACGTGCAGGACTACTGCGACTGGTGCATGGGTCCGTTGTCAGAGGCGTCCCGGATCCGGTCGCGCTGGCTCGGCCTACCCATCGAGGATGCGTGGGCGTGCAACGGCTGCCTCCAGGCGGGCCGCTACCACGTCCCGCCGGACGGGTGGAACGGTCCGCCTGAGGAGTGGCTGGCCGGTGACCAGTACGTGCTCGGCGCGGATGACGTACTGGTGATCGTCAATGCGCTGAACGAGATTCTCCACGGCCCGGACGCGATCGATGACTCAGAGTTTCAAGCGCGGACTGGCGTCCCGCGCGAAGCTGCTCGCCAGACGTTCCAGCGCCTCTCGGGGTCGGCTTCGTAGCCGGACCGCGATAGCGACCAGAACGACAGCGCCGCGGAAGGCCCTGGTCTGCTCGTCGTAGCGGACGGCCGGGGCGCGCCACCGCTTGAGCAGGGTGAGCCTGCTCTTGCGGGGTGTCCGGCGAGCGGGCCGAGCGTCAGACCCGGGTGGCCCAGAAGGCCACGGCCGACGCCGCGGCGACGTTCAGGGAGTCCACTCCCCCGGCCATGGGGATCGTCACCACGGTGTCGGCCGTGCCGATCGCCCCGCGCGAGAGCCCGTCGCCCTCGGT
>NZ_JAOXSR010000013.1 GCF_026163685.1 Oerskovia flava | reverse complement strand
GGAGCCGGCGCACGAGCTCGACCGTGCCGTCGCGCGACCCGTTGTCGCAGACCAGGACCTCGACGTCGGCGTCCAGGTCCGCCACCTGGACGGCCAGCGCAGAGAGCTGCTCGCCGAGCGTGGCCTCGGCGTCGAACGCCGCGATCACCACGCTCAGCTCGGGACCACCCACCTGACTCGTCACGCCGTGGCGTCCTCGGTCGGGCGCAACCGCTGCACGGCGTCCCGGACGCGCGGGGCCGACCGGAGCCATTGTGTGCCCAGGACTCCCCGAGCGGCGAACAGGACTCCGACGAGCGTGCGCCGGTCGGGGTAGACCGCCGTGGACTCGACGTACCGGGGATGCATGCACGCGTCGAAGACCCGGGCGTCCCCCGCCCGGAGGAAGTGCTCCTGCTCGAGGAGCCGGCCGATCGTCCCCGGGCTGTACCGGGCGAGCTGCTCGTCGTAGGCGTCCACGTGCCCGAAGAGGACGTCACCCGAGCGCAGCGTCGCCGACGCGTAGACCAGGTGGTCGCCGGCCGTCACCATCACGACGTGCAGCTGTCCGCGGGCACCGAACCCCTCGGCCAGCTCCTCGAACCATGCGGCGTTGCGCGCCTTGTTGCGTCGTGCGTGGCCGCCACGAGCGGTGTCACCCTTCCACCCGGCGGCCTCCAGGTCCATCAGCCGACCGACGGCGCCGGGCTCGCCCCATGCGTCGCGCACCTCGAGCTCGCCCCCGGCTTCGCGTTCGAGCCCGCGCGCGAGCCGCTGGACCTGCTTGCGCTTGGACTTGCTCAGGTGCGCCCTCGGGTCCTTGTCGGGAGCGATCGTCAGGCTCGCCCGCGCCAGGCGGTACTGCTCGACGAGGGGCATCTTGCGCGCCGCGACCGCATCCGTGAGGGCGGTCAGCAACGGTCCTTCCGGGACGAGGGTGAGCTCCACGACACCCGGGTGCCCGGAGCGCCGGTCGCCGAGGTGCGCCAAGAGGGCGTCGAGCGTCTCGGCCGACCGGGTGCGGTCCACGAGCGGCGCGCACACCGGCGCGTGGCGTGCGAAGTACGGCGACGCGGTCGTCAGCTGGCGGAACGGGAGCCTCGGGCGCCGACCGTTCACCCCGACCGGCATCATCGCGGCCATACCGTCGTCGTCCTCGATCACGAGGACGCGGACGTCCTGTGCCTGCTCGATCCAGCGAAGGGCGGGCAGCAGGTACTCGGGTGAGAGGTACGGGTTGGGTTCGAGCGCCCGGTCGGTGAGCTCCCGCCAGCGGTCCTCGTCCTCGGGCGTCAGGTCGGCCAGCGCGACGGTACGTGTCCTCATGCCTCTCCCTCGTCGTCGAGCACGACCCTCAGCGCCTGTGCCGACGTCGCCCAGCCATTCTTGCGTGCGTGCGCTCGCGCCCGCAGCGCATCGTGCGTCAGCGCGTCGTCGTCGTCCGCCCAGGCGGCAAGGACCTCCGCGAGCCGCCGCGGGTCGCCGGCAGGCACCAGGGTCCCGCCCGCGCCGACCGCCTCCGGAATCCCGCCGATGTCCGATGCGACCACGGCCGCGCCGGCGGCCATTCCTTCGAGCGCGGTCAGACCGAACGGCTCTGGCCAGATCGACGGGACGGCCACGACGTCCGCTGCCGACAGCAGGGCGGGCAGCTCCGGCCGGGCCACGAAGGACGCGAACCGCACGCGGCCGCGAACAGCGGCCGCCAGCTGTCGGAGGCCGCGCTCGTACGGCGTCAGCGGGGCGTCGGCGTCGAACCCCGGGCGACCGACGATCGTGACGTCGATGTCGTCGCGGCCCAGCTGCGTGACCGCCTCCAGCAGGACATGGACACCCTTGTCGCGGATGACCCGACCGACGAAGACGACACGCAGGGTCCCTTGTCGGGGTGCGCGGGGCACGGCGAAACGTTCCAGGTCTACTCCGTTGCGCACGGTGCGGACCCGGCCGTGCAGCTCGCGTGGCAGCCGGTCCTGCACCTGCTGCGCGAGGAAGTCGCTGACGCATACCACGGCACGCGCCGGGCGCAGGACCCGGCCGGCCTCCCGCAGCGTGTAGCTGCGCAGCACCTGGTTGTGCGCGTAGAGCACCGCGTCGTGCCGGCCGTCCACGAGGGGGACGAGGGCAGGGGCGTTGTGCGCGAGGACGATCGACGCCGGCCAGTTGCGCTGGTCGCCCAGGGTCGGGCGCAGCACCCGTCGGGACCCGAGCCGCGGCAACCCAGCCCGGGCGGCGGCGACGTCCACGTACCGGTCGGTGCGCCGTGGTGCCCGCGGCGGGTACTCCACGGCACGGGCGCTGGTGTAGCGGTCCGCGTAGGTGCCGCGTGCGACGACCACCGTGGCCGGCGGGGTGCCGTCGGATGCGCCGCGGCTCAGCCCGTCGACGATCGTCGGGATCGCGCTGCCGGTGCGCGGCGAGAAGTGGTCACCCGGTGTCAGGACGTGGACGAGCGGACGGGTCACGGCGTCGCGACCCCGGCGGCCTGGTCGCGACGCGTCGCGACCAGCGCGGCGGGGACGCCGGCGAGAAGCCCGGAGAGCTCGGCGACCGAGCGCGTGAGGACCACCGGGGCCGTCAGCCGGGCACGCAGCGGGCGCCGCTTCCCGTTGGACTTGCGCGGGCCGACGCGGCGGATCGCCACGGCGACGTAGTCCTGCTGCTCCCGCACGACGTAGCGCGCGTAGTACCGCACGCGAGGGTCTCGCCAGCCGAAGTTCCGCACGAGCATGACGACGTGGTTGCGCCGCAGGTAGTACAGATAGCGCCGGTCGAACCGCTTGCCCCCGATGCCGTACGGGGCCGCGACGTGCCGCACGACGGCGCGCGGGTTGAACACGAGCCGGCCACGGGTGGCGACCCGCAGCGAGATGTCCGACTCCTCGCACAGGCACGTGCCCGGGTAGTTGCCGCGGATGCCGCCGAGCTCGGCGAGGACGCTGCGGCGGAACGACATGTTCGCGCCGAGCAGGTGGTCCACCTGCACGACGCGTCCGGGGTCGGCCCCGAAGTTCCCCGTGAGCCGGCCGTCGGGCAGCAGCAGACCGATCTCGGTGAGGCCGACCGACTCCTCGCCCGGGATGCCGTTCTTGGCTCGACCCCCGACCGCGACGACCTCGGGGTCGGCGTACGGCGCGACGAGCTCGTCCAGCCATTCCGGTTCCACGAAGGCGTCGTCGTCGATGTAGGCCACGATGTCACCGTGGCAGGCGGCGAAGCCGATCTGGCGCGACTCCGGGGTGGTGCCGCGGCCGAGGTCGTTGCGCAGCAGGACCGTCTCCGGGAACTCCTCCGTCACCAGCCGCCGCGTGCGGTTGTCGGGCGAGGCGTCGACGACGATCACCTCGAGCGGCGCGGTGTCGAGCCGCGCCAGGTGGTCCAGGCACTCCCGCACGTGGTCGGGGCGGTTGTAGGTGACGACGACGACGCTGACGGACGGGCTCACGGTTCGCCTCCGGGGGGCTCGGGGACGGTCACGAGCCGGTACCAGTCGGTACGGCGCAGCGGGGACGTCAGGGCGGTACGGTGCGGTCGGCGGGAACGGTTCCGCCACGTGCGGTAGACCGCCGGGCGCGAGTAGTCGTCGGTGTGGCCCGACCATCCGAACTTTCGGCGGATCACGTCGTCGCTCCGGACCCAGGAGAAGTGCAGCACGGCCTCCTGGGGGGTGACGACGTCGTGGACGATCGTCGTGTGGTGGTGCGCGGGGTCGGTGTTCCAGGGTCGCAGGTCGACGCGGTACAGCGGGACGTCGGCCTGGCGGGCCTGGTCGAGCCTCGTTCCGGCCCGCACCGCGAGGGGGCCGGGGTAGGACGCGACGGGCCGCCCCCAGCGGGTGCTCGCTTCGAGGTAGCGGCCCGGTGCGACCCGGGAGTAGAGCCAGCGCGACGGGTAGTGCAGGCCGCCTGCGCCGGCGTCGTCGGCCTTCGTGAGCGCCGCGAGGAAGCTGTCCGGGTCCAGGATCACCTCGTCGGTGTCGAGCTGGAGCACCCAGTCCGCGTCGTCGGACGCCTCGTCGAGGGCGGCTTGCCGCTGGTACGTGTCGTTGTCCAGGGGCGGGTGCTCGAGCCGGGCGTAGTGCCCGGGTGCTGCGACGCACTTGCCGTCGACGTCGATCTCCTTGACGATCGCGAGGCACTCGTCGACGGGCAGCGGTGTCCCGGTCCACGACGTGGCGCTCTCGTCGTAGGACAGCACGATGCGGTCGACGTGGTCGTAGTACGCGCGCAGGCTCGCCCCGAGGAAGCTCGGGTCGGCCAGCAGGACGTAGGCGGACCGTCGCATCAGATGAAGTCCGCGAACTCGCGCTCGTTCTTCTGGAAGACGAGGGTGCCGGCGAGGAAGATCAACGGGGCCGCGATGCACAGGGCGAGGATCTGCCAGACCGGTGGCAGGTCGGTGCCGAGCAAGGACCAGCGGAAGGCCTCGAGGAACCACGTGACCGGGTTGATGTCGAAGAGCCATCGCAGGTGGCTGGGCACCGAGGACAGGGCATAGGCGACCGGGCTCGCGTAGAGCAGGATCTGGACCAGCCACGGCAGGACGTACCCGACGTCGCGGTACTTGACCATGTAGGCCGCTGCCGCGAGCCCGATGCCCGTGCCGATCATGAGGATCAGCAGCACCCAGACCGGGAGCAGGAGGACCGCCCAGCCCGGGTTGATGGCGAAGACGAACAGCAGCACGACGGCGAGCATGAGCGCGACCACGAAGTCCACCACGACCGAGGCGAGGCTCGAGAGCGGGACGAGCAGCCGGGGGAAGAAGACCTTCTGGACCAGCGACTGGTTGCCGACCATCGAGCCGGACGCCCTGCCGAGCGATCCGTTGAAGAGGTTCCACGCGAGCATGCCGGCGAGGGTGAAGAGGAAGGTCGGGATCTTCCCGGTCGACAGGCCGGCGATCTCCCCGAACACGATCGTGAAGATCCCCGCGCTGACGAGCGGCTGGGCGATCACCCACGTGACACCGAAGATGGTCTGTCGGTAGCGGACGATCAGGTCGCGCTGGGCGAGCCGGACGGCGACCTCGCGGGCGTTCCAGATCTCGCGCCAGGCGGGGACGTTCAGCCTGCCGGGCGGTGTGATGACGGTGCGCTGCACCTCGTTCTCCACGGCTCAGGCCCTCTCGTAGTCGAAGTTCACGAAGATCATGCCCTTCTCGGTCCCGGAGGACTCCGTGAACTCGGGGTACGGCAGGTCGGGGAGGACCTCGAAGCGCCAGGCGCCCTCCCAGGCGTCGAGGACGCCGGACTGGCAGACGTACACGTCGACCGTGTACTGCCCGGGCTTGAGCCACAGGTCACGGATGACGAGCCTGCCCCGCTGCGTCTCGGTCGGGTCGAACCAGCCGCCGACGAGCCGCGAGTCGCACTGGGCGATCACGGCGCCACGGTCGTCGTTGATGTGCATGGAGACGAAGTAGGTGCCGATGAGCTTGGAACTCTTGCCGGCCTCGAAGTCCACGACGATGTCCTGGGAGGACTTGACGAACTCGTCCTCCATGCGGACCGAGGACAAGCGCACCTTGCCGTTGCCCGGGCGCTTCTTCGGGTCCGACTGGGCGGCGGCGAAGCTTTCGAAGCTGTCCCGGTAGGCCTGGAGCGTGCCCTCGACCGTGCCCGAGTAGGTCAGCGTGCCGCGGTCGAGGAGCATCGCCGACGTGCACAGGGCCTGGACGGTCTGGAGCTGGTGGCTCACGTACAGCACGGTGCGACCGCCCTGGGCGGCCTCGCGCATCTTCGCGATCGACCGCCGCTGGAACTCCGCGTCGCCGACGGCGAGGACCTCGTCGATCACGAGGATCTCGGTGTCGAGGTGGGCGGCGACCGCGAACGCGAGCCGGACGTACATGCCCGACGAGTAGCGCTTGACCGGTGTCGCGAGGAACTTCTCGATGCCGGAAAAATCGACGATCTCGTCGTAGCGCTTGCGGATCTCCTTGCGGGTCATCCCGAGGATCGCGCCGTTGAGGTAGATGTTCTCCTGGCCGGTGAGCTCGGGGTGGAACCCGGTGCCGACCTCCAGGAGGCTGCCGACGCGGCCGTTGAGCTCGATGCGGCCCCTGGTCGGGGCGGTCACGCGGGTGAGGATCTTCAGGAGCGTCGACTTGCCCGCACCGTTGCGTCCGACGATGCCGATCGCCTCGCCACGGGGGATCTCGAAGGAGATGTCGTCGAGGGCGTCGAAGAGGGTGTAGCGGGCCCGGCCGGTCGAACGCACCCACTGGATGGCCGCGGCCGCGGCGGTGGACGGGCGCTCGCCGGACGCACCGAGACGATAGGTCTTGCCCAGACCCTCGACGGTGATCGCCTTCTCGCGGATTTCCTGCACAGATGAACGATAGTCGCTGGGTCCGTGCCCGATGCAGGCCGAAGCGGGTGAATCATCCCAGGGGTGAACGCCGTCCGGTGCCGGGTTCGCGATGCCGCCGCGTGCCTACGATCGGGGGACCAGGACGGCGCGGTCCGCCGACCTGGACGGACGGTCGGCCGCCGAGCGGAGGCACCATGAGCAGCGAGCAGGACGCCGTGCGGCCCGAGCCCCGGCGCCGGGTCGTCCTCGCCGGTGCCCTCGCGCTCGCCCTCGGTGTCGGTGCGCTGGTCGCGCTGCTCGCCGACGACGACCCCGCAGCTCCCGTGACACCCCCGGACGTGCCGTCGGCCTCGCCGCCCGTGGCGCTCGCAGCCCAGGAGGGCGACACCCCCGTGTGCGGGTTCCCGGTCCTCGACGCGGTCACCCACGACGGCGTCGACCAGGGGTCGCTCGACGGCGTGCGGGAGGTCGTCGGGGACCTGCGGCCCGCGCCGGACCACGAGGTGCTGACGATCCGCGCCCGGGACGGCGTCGCGCACGTCCTCGCCTGGGACCGTCGGGGCTCCTACACCGTCACGCGGTACGACGTGGCGTCGGGATCCCGCCAGGGGGTGACGGAGATCGGGCTGGAGGTGCGCGAGGGCGACGAGGTCTTCACCCCGGGGCAGCTGGAGGTCGGGCCGGACGGGTCCGCCTTCCTCCTCGACACGATCGCCGGGCGCCGGGACCTCGTCCGGCTCGACGCCGACGGGGGGCGGGCGTGGACCGTCGAGCTCCCGGAAGGTCCGCAGACGCAGGGGTCGGTCCTCGACCTGTACGGCATGGTCCGCTGGCCCGGGAGCGAGGACGATGACGCCGCGGGAGCAGACGTCATCGGGGTCCTGGAGTCGGGCGAGGTCCTGCACCGGGTGACCGCGGACGGTCGCCTGCTGGCGGAGCTGGCGCTCGAGGGCGAGATCGTGGGGCAGCTGCCGGACGGGGGCGTGGTCGTCGAGACGTCGTCCCGCACCGCGACGGTCACCTCGTGGGACCTGCGCGTCGTCGACCCCGGCGGCGCGGCCACCCTGCACCTCGGCGCGACGCGCCAACGGGGGGTGCCGTTCGGGGTGACGCGGACGCCCTGGATCGACATGACCGGGGTCACGGCCGGGCCCGGAGGGAACGGGCTGCTCGTCGTGGAGGAAGGGTTCGGCTTCCGCTGGTTCGGCGACGACGGGGTCTCGCGCGGGCTGTGGCCGGACTCGCGGGTCGACATCGAGCAGCCGTTCGCACTGCGCCTCCCGACGCCGGTCGTGGCCGCGGGGGAGGAGTACCTCGTCCTCACGCACGGCGAGGGAGAGGCGGTCGCCCTCACGGCCGTCACCGCGGACCGGATGGCCTACCAGCTGCGCGCGCCGCTGAAGTACAACGCGGCGAACGAGGAGTTCCTGTCGACGCTCGGGCTGGGGGCGGGCCTCGTGACCGGCCGCGTCCTGAACGTGTTCGACGCGGACGAGGAGCCGCGCGTCGTGGCGGCCTTCGATCCCGCGTGGGGGGCCCACGCCGACCGGTACCGGCTGCGCTACACGGTCCGGGGCGACCCGCGCGTGTGGGACCCGGTGGCCGGGGAGGAGCGGGTGGTGGACCTGCCGCCCGACGGCGGAGACGTGGTTCTCGACCTCCCCGCGGCCCGGCCGGGGGCGTACGAGGTGGACGCCGCGCTCGTGGAGCGCGACGGCGGCGCACCGGTGGCGGGGACGTGCCTGCGCTACACCGTGGCGGCCCCGGGTGCGGAGCTCGACCCGGAGAGCCTCGCGGACGGCGCCGACTGGGGTGGCGCGAGCCCGGTCCGCGGCGTCCAGCTCGCCGATCGCCTGGGCGTCGGCAGCCATCGCCTGCAGCTCGACTTCGGTGCGATCGTGCCCGACCCGACGGCGTCGCCGGACGCCGGCGCCCTCGTCTGGGACTCGCTCCCGGACGGGAGCATCCCGGACCCGGAGGAGGGTGAGGACGACGGCGCGGAGCGCGACCCGTTCGCCGAGCTGGCGGCCGCGGCCGAGCTCGCCGCGGACTCGGACGTGCACCTGATCCTGCAGCTCGGGTCCGGTGGCGAGGCGGAGAACGCCGCGGTCGAGGCAGGGACGTGGGGCGGGTGGGCGCGGCAGATCGTCGCGGCGGTGCGCCGCGAAGCGCCGGAGATCGTCCACTGGCAGCCGTGGAACGAGCCGAACACGACGGGGTTCGGCGACGCCGCCGAGTACGAGCGGCGGGTGGGCGCGCCCTTCGCCCGGGCGGCGCGTGCCGCGCACCCCGGTGCGGTCGTGGTCGGTGGCAACACCCTGGGGATCGTCCCCGAGTGGTGGGACGGGCTCGTCGCCGCCGGCGGGTGCGACTCGATGGACGTCGTCGGCATCCACCCGTACACGGGACTCAACCGGTCGTGGGAGGAGGAGGGCTTCTCGCTCGACGGCGCCGAGCTCGACCAACTCCGCGAGGTGGTCGCTCCGTGCGGTGACCTGCCCCTGTGGGACACGGAGTCGGGCTGGTGGTCCGACGGCGTCGCGAACCTCTGGGCGGGCGGCTCCGACGTCGCGCGCAAGCTGCTCTGGTACGGCCTCGAGCCGATCGAGGAGTGGACGTACTTCTTCTCCGAGGGCGGCTTCGGCGAGGCCGACAACTCGTGGTCGCTCGTGCAGTACGGCGCCTACGTCAAGCCGGCTGCGGTCGCGTTCGCCGCGACCGCGGGGTTCCTCGAGGGCTTCGGGCCGCCGACGGTGGTCCCGACCGGCACGCCGGGTGTGCACGCCGTGCGGGCCGAGGGCGCCGACGGCAGCGGGTTGCTGGCCCTCTGGAGCGAGGACCTGACGACAACCGTGCGCGTCCTGGGTGACGACGGACCGGTGGCGGCCCGTCTTCGCGACCAGTACGGCGCCGAGCGCGACCTGAGCGTCGCGGGTGCACCGGGTACCGAGCTGACCGTCAACGGCGCCCCGCTCTTCCTCGTCGTGCCGCCGGGGGCGAGCGTGTCGGTCGAGCCGGTGACGCCGTTCGGCGACGACGTGCTCGCCGGTCGGCCCGTCGCAGCGACGTCCACGCACGAGGAGACGGACGCCGCGGCCGTCACGTCCGGGACGTTCGCCGTGCGCGAGCCGTGGCGCTCGGGCCGGCTGCCCGGGGGAGCGGTGGACGAGGCGCCTGCGGTCGAGATCACGACCGACGGGCCGCAGCGCGTCGACCGCATCGCCGTCGCCACCGCCGGGATCCGGTGCTGCACGGGCGGGTTGCGCGACTACACGGTGTCCGTGCGGACCACGGACGGGACGTGGCGCGTCGTCGCGGAGCAGACGGACCAGTTCCACGACCGGGTCGCGATGTTCGCGTTCGAGGCCGTCGAGATCACGGCCGTACGGGTCGCGGTGCCGATGACGACCGAGCGCGACGTCCCGGTCCTGGCGGTCAACTACTCCGGGGTCGTGGGCGGCCTGCACCCGTCCTTCATGCCGCTCGAGACGGAGAGCGAGTGGACCGTCGCCATCAGCGCCGTGCAGGCCTGGGCGCCGGGATGACGGTCACGCGTCGACGGCGAGCCGGCGATCACGAACCTGCGACTACGCAGGGCCGCCGACCGTGCGCCACACGGCGGCGTGACCGGCGGCGCTGCGCTCCCACGTGAAGGCCCGGGCGCGCTCGCGGCCGGCCGCGGCGAGGGTGGTGATCTCCCGGTCCCCGGACAGGGCCCACTCGACGGCCTCGGCGAGCTTCGCCGGCGTGGGCTCGACGAGGATGCCGCCGTCGCCGACGACCTCGGGCAGGGAGCTCGTGGCGGCGGCGACGACGGGGGTGCCGGTCGCCATCGCCTCCAGCGCGGGCAGGCCGAACCCCTCGTAGTGCGACGGCACCACGACCGCAGCCGCGCCCGCGACGAGACCCGGCATGACGTCGTCGGGCAGGCGTCCCACCAGCAGCGTGCCGGGCAGGTCGGCGAAGAGCTTGGTCCGCCGCGTGTGGGGCGGACCGCTGAGCACGAGCGTGACGTCTGGCCGGGCGCTGCGGATCGCGGGCCAGGCGCCGGCGAGACCCTCGAGGTTCTTGCGGGTCGACGCCCCGCCCGCGTGCAGCAGGTACGGGCCGGTGATGCCGAGGGCCGCGGTCTGCTCCGCGGAGAGCGGAGCCGCCGTGCCGTACCGCGGGTCGACGCCGTTGTGCACGACGTGCGGGTCGCGCACCCCCAGCAGGTCGACGGCCTCCTGCGCCGAGAACTGCGAGACGCACACCACCGCATCGGCCCGCCGGGCCTCCTCCGCCGCCGCGCGGACCGGTGCGGACTCGTCCTCGTACCGCCAGGAGACGACGTCGTGGATCGTCACCACGTCGACGCCCGGTGCCGGTGGCAGGACGAGGTCCATACGGTGCACGACGGCGCCCCGGCGGTAGAGCGCGCGGCCCACCGACCGACGGCTCGCGGCTGACGCGGTGGAGAGCCAGCCGATCGGCAGCCGGCGGGTGCCCGCCAGCGGTGAGCGCAGGGAGCGGGCGACGAGCTCGTCGACCTCCCAGCGGCCGCCCCCTGAGGGGCGCACCTCGCCGGTCTGTCCCTCGCCGATCCGGACCTCGTCGAGGCGCGCGAGCTGGGCCGCGGCGCGTGCGGCGATCTCGCGCTCGTAGACCTGGGCGCCCATGGGGGCGTGCGAGGCCGTCGTGGCGATCGTCAGGTGGGGCATCGGTTCCGGTCCTCGTCGCAGGCAGGGCACTACAGTAGCGTCGACCGCCCTGGCCTCACGGGAGGTTCGTCCGCCGTCGATCGGGAGGGGTGCCGTGGTCGCCGTCGCGCTGGTCACGAGCTCGTTCCTCCCGCGGTTCGGCGGGGTCGAGGAGCACGTGGCGAACGTCGCGCTGCGCCTGCACGCCCGCGGGCACCGGGTCGTGGTGTGGTCGGTGGACCAGGGCGACGACGGCGCCGTCGACCGCTTCGGTCCGGTCCCCGTGCGCTACCTGCCCTGCCCGATGCCCGCCCGTGCGGCCGGGCCCGCGGCCCGGTTCGTCGCCCGCGCCCCCGGAGCGCTCGCCCGCTGGGTGGCCGCGGCACGCGCCGACCGCCCCGACGTGCTCCACGTGCACTGCTTCGGGCCCAACGGGGTCTATGCCGACGCCGTGGGCCGACTCCTGCGCCTGCCGGTCGTGCTGAGCAACCACGGCGAGACCTTCATGGACGCGGACGACGCGTTCGACCGCTCCGTCCTGCTGTCGCGCTCCCTGCGCGGGTCCGTCGCCCGCGCCGCCGCCGTCACCGCGTGCTCGCGGTGCGCCGCCGACGACCTCGAGCGCCGGGCCGGCCAGGGCGGGGAGAGCCGGACGCAGGTCGTCTTCAACGGGATCGACCTGGACGAGCCCGCGGGCGCCGCTCCGCCCGGGCTGCCCGAGCGCTACGTGCTCGGCGTCGGACGGCTCGTGCGGACCAAGGGCTTCGACCTGCTGCTGCGCGCGTTCGCGCAGGTCGACGACCCGGACCTGTCGCTCGTCATCGGCGGGGACGGTCCCGAGCGTGCCGCGCTCGGCGCGCTGGCGCACGAGCTCGGCCTGGGGGACCGGGTCGTGCTCCCCGGCCGCCTCGACCGCGGGCAGGTCGTCACGACGATGGCCCGGTCGGTGGCCCTCGTCGTCCCGAGCCGTGTCGAGGCGTTCGGCATCACGGTGCTGGAGGGCTGGCGGGCGGGGGTCCCCGTCGTCGCCACGTCCGTCGGCGGGCCGCCTGAGTTCGTCGACGACGGCCGCACCGGGCTGCTCGTCGACCCGCAGGACACCGGTGCGCTCGCGGCCGCGGTCCGGCGGGTGTCGAGCGAGGCGACGTTCGCCGCCGAGCTCGGCGCGGCCGGGCGGCGTCGGGCCGCCGACTTCGGCTGGGACGACGTCGCGGGCGCCTACGAGCGGATCTACGCCGACCTGTCCTGAGCCGCCCAGAGCACCGTCGCGCTCACCGCGGCCACGAGCAGGAGGGAGCCGACGACGTCGCTCGGCCGGTGCGCGTACGTCACGACCGAGACGAGCGCGGCGAGCAGCGCGACGCCCGCGCCGACGAGCAGCGCGACGCGTCCGCTGCGTGGCCACAGGATCCAGGCCGCGACGCACAGCGCCGCGACCGCCGCGACGTTCGTGCTGGGGAACGTGTTGTGCGCGTAGCCGTAGCCGCCCAGGTCCGGCCGCACGACCAGCCGTTGCACGGCCTCTGCGGCGCCGACCGAGCTCACCACCACGACCGCGGCGACGGCGAGGTCGCGCCACGCACGCCGCGCGGCGGCGAGCACCCCGAGGACCGCGACGACGACGGCGGCGACCACGGGCAGCGAGCTGCGCACGTGTCCCGCTCCCTCGCCCCAGGCGTCGTGCAGCCAGGAGACACGCCGGAACGTCCCGGCGTCGACCTCCTGGCCGACCGCCGTGAGCTGCGTCGCGGCCCAGAGAGCCACGAGGGCGGCGGCGCACGCGAGCACCGCGGACGCCGCGACCGGCCCACGGCGCCGTCGGGGGCGGGGCGGGGCGTCGTCGCGGGTCGTCCGGTGCATGCTCTGAGCATGACGGAGGGTCGGGTGCGCTGTCACCGCCCGGGCGTAGTCTGGACGTACCCAGCCCGGACCGTCAGCTCGTCGGTCCGGGCCGCTCGTGCTGCCTCGGCTCGCCCCCGGAAGGACCCTGCCCGCATGAATCTCACCGGCATCCTGCCTGCGCTCCTCGCCGACCCGGTCGTCGCCTCCGTGGTCGAGCGTGTGCGTGCGCGCGGTGAGGTGGACGTCGTCGCGCCCACCGGTGTCCGCCCGCCGCTGCTCGCCGCCATGGCCGGTGCTCGCGCGACGGGCGAGACGTCGGACGCTCCGTCCGTCGTGCCTGCCGTGCCCGCCGCGCCTGCGCAGGGCAGCCGGCCGCTCGTCGTGGTCACCGCCACGGGCCGGGAGGCGGACGACCTGGCCGCGAGCGTGCGCGCGTACCTGCCGGACGAGCTGCACGACGAGGTCGCGGTCCTCCCGGCGTGGGAGACGCTGCCGCACGAGCGGCTCTCGCCGCGCGCGGACACGGTGGCCAAGCGGCTCGCGGTGTTCCGCCGCCTCGCGCACCCCACGGCCGACGGCGGCCAGACCGGCGCGGTGCGTGTCCTCGTCATGCCGGTGCGCGCACTCCTGCAGCCCGTGGTCGACGGTCTGGGCGAGCTGGTGCCGGTCGAGCTGCACGTCGGGCAGCAGGTGGACCTCACGGACGTCGCCGAGCGCCTGACCGCGGCCGCCTACCAGCGGGTGGACATGGTGGAGCGGCGCGGGGAGTACGCGGTGCGCGGCGGGATCCTCGACGTCTTCCCGCCCACCGAGGACCACCCCGTGCGCGTGGAGTTCTGGGGCGACGAGGTCTCCGAGATCCGGTGGTTCGCCGTCGCGGACCAGCGCAGCCTCGAGGTCGCGGACCATGGCGTCTGGGCGCCGCCGTGCCGCGAGATCCTGCTCGACGAGACCGTGCGCGCCCGCGCCGCGGCCCTGGTGGAGCAGTTCCCCGGCGCGGTCGAGATGCTCGACAAGCTGGCGGCCGGCGTGGCCGTCGAGGGAATGGAGTCCCTCGCCCCGGTCCTCGTCGACCGGATGGTGCCCGTGCTCGACCTCGTTCCCGACGACGCGCTGCTCGTCGTCGACGACCCGGAGAAGGTGCGCCGTCGCGCGCACGACCTCGTGGCCACGACCGAGGAGTTCCTCGCGGCCGCGTGGACCGGCGCCGCCGCGGGCGGGGCCACCCCGATCGACCTGTCGGCGGCGTCGTTCGAGACGTTCGCCGACGTCCGGACCATCGCCGCGCGCCGCGGGCTGGGCTGGTGGACGCTCAGCCCGTTCGGGCTCGACGACCCGGACGCCGCCGGTGACGGCACCTCCGACGGCAGCGGTGACGGCGCCGCCGCGGGCAACGTGGTGGACGACGTCGCCGCGGACGGGACGACGTTCGTCGTCCCCGCCCGGGACGTCGAGTCCTACCGGGGCGACGTGGAGCGCGCGCTCGACGACCTGCGCTCGCTGCAGCACGCCGGCTGGCGGCTGGTGCTCACCACCGAGGGCCACGGTCCGGCCAAGCGGATGGTGGAGCAGCTCGGCGCGGTGGACACCGTGGCGCGCCTCGTCGCGCGCATCGACGACGAGCCGGAGGGCGGGATCGTCCTCGTCACGCCCGCGCCGGTCGGGCCGGGATTCGTCGCCCCCGAGCTGCGCCTGGCCGTGTTCTCCGAGTCCGACCTCACGGGTCGTACGGGCTCGAGCACCCGGGACATGCGCAAGATGCCCTCCCGGCGGCGCAACGTCGTCGACCCCCTGCAGCTGCGGGCGGGCGACTTCGTGGTGCACGAGCAGCACGGCGTCGGCCGGTTCGTCGAGCTCGTGCAGCGCACGCTCGGCACGGGCGGCAACGCCGCGACGCGCGAGTACCTCGTCATCGAGTACGCCTCCTCGAAGCGGGGCCACCCGGGCGACCGGCTGTTCGTCCCCACCGACCAGCTCGACCAGGTCACCAAGTACACCGGCGGTGAGTCCCCGAGCCTCAACAAGATGGGTGGGTCGGACTGGTCCAAGACGAAGGCGCGCGCCCGCAAGCACGTCAAGGAGATCGCGGGCGAGCTCATCCGCCTCTACAGCGCGCGCATGGCCACCCAGGGGCACGCGTTCGGGCCGGACACCCCGTGGCAGCGCGAGCTCGAGGACGCGTTCGCGTACGTCGAGACGCCCGACCAGCTCGCCACGATCGACGAGGTCAAGGCCGACATGGAGAAGACCGTCCCCATGGACCGGCTGGTCTGCGGCGACGTCGGCTACGGCAAGACCGAGATCGCGATCCGCGCGGCGTTCAAGGCCGTGCAGGACGGCAAGCAGGTCGCGGTCCTCGTGCCCACCACGCTGCTCGTCCAGCAGCACTTCGAGACGTTCTCCGAGCGCTACGCCGGGTTCCCGGTCACGGTGAAGGCGCTCTCGCGGTTCCAGACGGACGCCGAGTCGCGCGCCGTGGAGGAGGGCCTCAAGGAGGGCAGCGTCGACGTCGTCATCGGCACGCACCGCATCCTGTCCGGCGCGGTGCGGTTCAAGGACCTCGGCCTGGTGATCATCGACGAGGAGCAGCGGTTCGGCGTCGAGCACAAGGAGACGCTCAAGCAGCTGCGCACGAACGTCGACGTGCTCGCGATGAGCGCGACCCCGATCCCGCGCACGCTCGAGATGGCCGTCACCGGCATCCGCGAGATGTCGACGCTCGCGACCCCGCCCGAGGAGCGCCACCCCGTGCTGACGTACGTGGGGGCGTTCGACGAGAAGCAGATCACCGCCGCGATCCGCCGCGAGCTGCTGCGCGAGGGCCAGGTGTTCTACGTGCACAACAAGGTCGACACGATCGAGAAGACGGCCGCGCGCCTGCGCGAGCTCACACCCGAGGCCCGGATCGACGTCGCGCACGGCAAGATGAACGAGCACCAGCTGGACCGGGTGATCCGGGGCTTCTGGGAGAAGGAGCTCGACGTGCTCGTGTGCACCACGATCATCGAGACCGGTATCGACATCTCCAACGCCAACACCCTCATCCTCGAGCGCTCCGACATGCTCGGACTCTCCCAGCTGCACCAGCTGCGCGGGCGGGTCGGGCGCGGTCGCGAGCGTGCGTACGCCTACTTCCTCTACCCGCCCGAGAAGCCCATGACCGAGACGGCGCACGACCGCCTCGCGACCATGGCCGCGAACACCGACCTCGGCGCCGGGATGCAGATCGCCATGAAGGACCTCGAGATCCGCGGCGCGGGCAACCTCCTGGGCGGCGAGCAGTCCGGGCACATCGCCGGCGTCGGGTTCGACCTGTACGTGCGGATGGTGGGGGAGGCCGTCGCCAGCTTCAAGGGCGAGCGGGAGGAGGAGGCCCCGGAGGTCTCCATCGAGCTGCCCGTGGACGCCCACATCCCCGAGAGCTACATCGCGACCGAGCGGTTGCGGCTCGAGGCGTACCGGAAGATCGCCGCCGCGCAGGACGCGCCGGCGCTCGCGGAGATCCGCGCGGAGCTCGTCGACCGGTACGGCGCGCTGCCCGACGTCGTCGCCGCGCTGTTCGACGTCGCCGACTTCCGCAACCACGTGCGGCGGGCGGGCATCGCCGACGTCACGGCGCAGGGCAAGTTCGTCCGGTTCGCGCCGGTCGAGCTGGCCGAGTCGGCGCAGCTGCGGCTCAAGCGGCTGTACCCGGGGACGATCCTCAAGCCCGCGATCCGCGCGGTCCTCGTGCCCTTCCCGACGACGGCGCGCATCGGCGGCCGGCCGCTGCGGGGTGCGGAGATCCTCGCGTGGGCACGCCAGCTCATCGACGCGGTCGTCCTCGGCGAGGTGAGCGCGGCGGCTTCCGTCGGCACGTCCGCCTGACGCGCCAGGCTCCCGGCAGTCCCAGCCCTGCGGTCGATGTCGACCGCCGGGCTGACACCGCACGCCCCCGCGTGTAACGTTGCTGCAAGAATCAGCAAAGCGCCGCAACGCTGCGGCGCGCTGATCGCGGCCACGACCTGGCCGCACCGAGGGCACGTGTCGACGCCGGTCGCAGGGTTGCTGCCGGACCGCCGCCGCGCGCCGCAGCCACACCAGATCGGAGACCCGCAGCAATGACGCTCAGCAGACTCTTCCCACCCGGCCACCGGTTCCGCCGAGCCGTCGCGGCCCTCGCCGCCACGGCGATCACCGCTACCGGCCTCACGCTCGGCAGCGCCTTCACGGCCACGAGCGCCGGGGCCACGATCCCCGGCGACAAGGACACGACCGCCCTGATGTTCCAGTGGACCTGGGACGCGATCGCCGACGAGTGCACCAGCACGCTCGGGCCGGCCGGGTACGGGTACGTCCTCACCTCGCCCCCGCAGGAGCACGTCCTCGGCTCCCAGTGGTGGACGTCGTACCAGCCGGTCAGCTACCGGATCGAGTCGAAGCTCGGCACGCGCGCCGAGTTCGCCGCGATGGTCAGCACCTGCCACGACGCCGGCGTCAAGGTGCTCGCCGACGCGGTCATCAACCACATGAGCGGCCAGTCAGCCGGCGGGACCGGGTGGGCGGGCACGGCGTTCCAGCACTACGCCTACCCCGGTCCGGCGGGGGGCTACGGTCCGCAGGACTTCAACGACTGCCGACGCGACATCCAGACGTACCAGGACCGCTGGGAGGTGCAGCACTGCAACCTCGTGAACCTCGCCGACCTGCGCACGAGCAGCGGGTACGTGCGCCAGGAGATCGCCGACTACCTCGACGACCTGCTGTCCCTCGGTGTGGACGGCTTCCGCATCGACGCGGCCAAGCACATGCCCGCCGAGGACGTCGCCGCGATCAAGGGTCTGCTCAGCGACCCCGACACGTACTTCGTCAACGAGGTCATCGGTGCGGCGGGCGAGCCCGTCCGCCCGTCCGAGTACGTCGGCTCCGGCGACGTCCACGAGTTCGACTACGCCCGCCACCTCAAGCGCATGTTCACCAGCGACCGGCTGGCCTACCTGTCCACGTTCGGGCAGTCGTGGGGCATGCTGCCGAGCCACCAGGCCGGTGTCTTCGTCGACAACCACGACACCGAGCGCAACGGCGAGACCCTCAGCTACAAGGACGGCGCGCGCTACACCCTCGCCAACGTCTTTATGCTCGCGTGGCCCTACGGCTCCCCGGCCGTGACGTCGTCGTACGCGTTCACCGGCCACGACCAGGGGCCGCCGCAGAACGCGGACGGCTCGGTCCGGGACGCCGTGTGCTACTCCGAGGGCTGGAACTGCCAGCACGCCTGGCCCGAGATCGCGGGGATGGTCGGGTTCCGCAACGCCGCGGGCGACGCCGCGGTGACGGGCTGGTGGGACAACGGGAACGACCAGATCGCGTTCGGCCGGGGCTCCGCGGCGTACGTCGCGATCAACGGCGAGGGCGGCACGCTCCAGCGGACCTTCCAGACCTCGCTGCCCGCCGGCACGTACTGCGACGTCACGCAGGGACGCCCGACGGCGACCGGCTGCTCGGGCGGAACCGTCACCGTCGACGGGTCAGGACGGTTCGCCGCGAACGTCGGGTCGAACGACGCCGTCGCGATCCACGTCGGTGCGCTCGCCGGTGGTGGGAACGGCCCCGACCCCGACCCCGTGGAGCCAGGCGACACCGCGCCCGTCTCGTTCGGCGTCACCGCCAGCACGTCGTGGGGGCAGAACATCTTCGTCGTCGGCAGCATCCCGGCGCTGGGGAGCTGGAGCCCGGCCGCCGCGGCACCCCTGTCCGCCGCGACCTACCCGGTGTGGCGCTCGACGCTCGACCTGCCCGCCGGGACGACGTTCGAGTACAAGTACGTCCGCAAGGACGGCGCCGGGAACGTCACCTGGGAGTCCGGAGCCAACCGCACCGCCACCGTGGGCTCGAGCGGCACCGTGACCCTGAACGACACCTGGCGCAGCTGACCCGACCCGTCGACCCGCACGGCCGACGACCACGTCCGGCGGGCACCCCTCGGAGTGCCCGCCGGTCCGAGGTGCCTACCGCTCAGCGGTGGGCACCCCTCGGTCTGCAGGAGGCAGCGTCGCGGAGGTCGCACGTAGCTCGGTGAGAGCGGCGTGGGGGTAGACCTGCTGGGTGAGGGTGACGAGGCCCCCGTCGACATAGATCTCGATGATGGTGGCGTCGACGATGATCCTGAGCTCGGTGACGTCCCCGCCGAGCAGCGGCGCGGTGTCGACCGACGAGAACGTGGGGTGGAACGCGACCGCCCCGCTCTCGGTGCGGTCGCAGGTGACCGTCCGGGCGTCACCGTCGACGGTGAGGATCACGCGGCTCGTGCCGGTACCTCCGGCCGGCGAGAGCACCAGCTCTGTCCGCGTCCCCGGACCCGAGGGGACGGTGAGGTCGAACACCTCGACGTCAGGGTCACCAGCAGGCAGGACGGGAGTCTGCACGACGCGCAGCCGTCCGTCTGCGCAGCGGACGAGCTCGAGCTCTCGGACCAAGGACATCGCGGACCGCCACGGGTGCGTCGGTACCGCGTTGGCGTAGTCCCAGTTGCTGGCCCAGCCGACCATCAACCGGCGCCCGTGCGGGGCGTCGTTGAAGGACACGGCCGCGTAGTAGTCGCGCCCGTAGTCCAGCCAGTCGAAGTCGGTCAGGTCGGTGGAGGTCGACAGCCGGTCGGGCGTGAAGGTGTGACCGTCGAAGTCACCGACGAAGTACTGTGCGCCCGAACCCCCGGCGATGCCGCCCGGGTTGAGGCTGACCACGAGGACCCACTTGGTCTCGCCGGTTCCGCGGACCTCCAGCGGGAACAGGTCGGGGCACTCCCAGACGCCCCCGACGGCGTGCGCCGGGCCGAATCGGGACTCCAGGGTCCAGTCGATGAGGTTCGGGGAGGAGTAGATGACCACCCTTCGGTCGACCGCCTCGACGGCGACCATGACCCACCGGCCGTCGACGCCGCCGTGCCAGAAGACCTTCGGATCGCGGAACTCGCCGGACCCGGTGTCCAGGACGGGGTTGCCGGCATACCGGGTCCAGGTGTCCCCGCCGTCGAGGCTGTAGGCCAGGGACTGGGCCTGGATGCCCGGGCGGCCCGATGCGGCCGTGTAGGCGCTGGTGTAGATCGCGACCAGGGCGGTCTGTCCGGAGCCGGCGAACCCTGCGGTGTTCCGGACGTCGGCGACGGCACTGCCGGAGAAGACCAGCTCCTCGGCAGTGTGCGGCAGGGCGACGGGCCGCTCGTCCCAGGTGACGAGGTCGGTCGAGGTCGCGTGCCCCCACGACATGTTGCCCCAGGTGTTGCCGTGCGGGTTGCTCTGGAAGAAGAGGTGGTAGACGCCGTCGTGGTGGAGCAACCCGTTGGGGTCGTTGAGCCACGTGTCGTGCGCCGTGAAGTGCAGTACCGGGCGGAGGTGCGTGGTCGAGCCGGTCGGGGTGGCGGCGGCCTGGCTGGGCGAGGTCGTGGTCACAGGTGGTCCTGACGTGTCGTGTGCGGCGGACGATCCGCCGTGATGGATGCGACGGGTCACGGTGCGGGGGCGGGCCGTTCCCGCCCCCGCACCGCCGGTCACTCGCCGCCCTGCTGGAAGCGGTCGTAGGCCTGCTGGTAGACCCCGGTCACGTCGTCGATCCCCATCGAGTCGAGCTGGGAGACGTACCCGTCCCACTCGGCGTCGATGGTGCCGTTGGCGATCCAGGAGGCGAACTTCTCCTTGACCAGTGCGGTGATGTCGGTCTGGGGGAACGAGATCTGCTCGAGCTCCTCGTTGGAGAGCAGCACCGGCGGGTAGGCGTCGTTCGCGGCGAAGGGGGCGTAGTGCTCGGCGACCAGGTCCTGGCGCGCTGCGGCGCGCGGTTCCGGGGCCACGACCGTCTCGAAGTCCTTCTCCTGGATGATCTTCGGCCCGCCAGGGGCGACGAGCTGACGGCGCTCGCCCTCGGAGACGCCGGCCTCGGCGGGGATCTGCTCGAGGATCCCGTTCTCGCCTTCCTGAAGTGTCACGTCGATCGGTCCCCAGTTGGTCTGCGCCGACATCACGGGCTCGAAGAGCCGATCGGCCCAGCGCATCGTGGCCGCGGGGTACTGGTTGGCCCGGGTGATGGCCATCGCGCCGCGGTTGATCTCCTGGTTGTTGGTGACGCTGGCGAGCTTGCCGTCCACGCCCTCGAGGATGCCGAGCATGGCGTAGTCATCGACGCGGTCGTCACCGACCATCTCCTTGAGCTCCCACCAGAAGAAGGACCCCAGGACGGGGGTCTCGGACTTGCCCTTGGCGAGATAGGCGACGTCGTCGTGCGAGAAGGACTCGGGGTCGATGAGTCCCTCGGCGTGCCAGTCGGCCAGCGCGGAGACACCCTTCTTGTACTCCTCGGTGTTCGCGGTGAACTCCACCTTCCCGTCGCGGACGATGCGGTGGTCGTTGTTCTCCGGCTGGCCACCCAGTGCGGCGACGAGGTCCCAGGGGTTGGCGCAGAAGGAGTCGGTACGGAAGCTCAGCGGGATCTCGTCAGCCTTCCCGTTCCCGTTGGGGTCACCGGTCTTGAACGCCTCGAGTGCCTCGTGGTACTCCTCGATCGTGGTCGGCATGGGGAGCCCGAGCGTGTCGAGCCAGGTCTTGTTGATGTAGAGGAAGTTCGGGTACTGCAGGATCCCGAGCTCTTCGACCGACGGCAGGGTGTAGATGTGACCGTCCGAGGCCGTGATGGCCGCCCGGACGTCGGGTCGCTCATCCAGGATTGCCGACAGCGTCGGCGCGTGCTCCTCGATGAGACCCTCCAGCGGCACGAGCGTGCCGTTGGACCCGTTCTGCACCACCTCGGCGTCCGTCAGGCCGGAGTTGAAGAGCACGTCCGGAAGGTCGTCGCCGGCCAGCATGAGGCTCTTCTTCTCCTGGTAGACCTGATCAGGCAGGTTCTCCCAGGTGATCGCGATGTTCGTGTCCGTCTCCCACTGCTGGACCAGCTCCATGTCGGAGTAGTCCGGCGCGAGGGCGGACTTCGCTCCGCCGAAGGTCAGCGACAGCGTCTCGTCGACGATCGGGAGGCCTTCGGACCGGAACCCGTACTCGGTAGAGGCGTCTTCGACCTGGGTGGCCGCCTCCCCGCCGCCGCAACCGGTGAGGAGGAGGGCGCCGGTGGCCGTGACGGTGATGGTGGTGAGGAAACTGCGGTGTCTCATCATGATCTTCCTTGGTCTGGTTCGGGTGATGGTGTGGTGTGAAGAGGGATCAGTTCTTGACGGCGCCGAGAAGTGCGCCCTTGGTGAAGTGCTTCTGCATAAAGGGCAGGATGATGAGCAGCGGAATGCTGGAGACGACGATCATCCCGTACTTGATCAATTCGCCGATGCGCTGGGCGGCGGCATAGGAGTCGAGCGCTCCCGATCCGCCCGCGGCGGTGACCTCGGACTGGATCAGCACGTTCCGCAGCACCAGCTGGAGCGGGTACTTGCTCTCGTCGTCGAGGAAGATGAGCGCGTCGAAGAACGCATTCCAGTTGGCGACGAGGTGGATCATGATCATCAGGAAGATCAGCGGCTTCGACAGAGGCAGGACGATGCGCAGGAAGAACCGAAAGTCATTCGCCCCGTCGAGCTGCGCCGCGTCCCTCAGCTCACCGGGGACGTTGTTCTCGAAGAAAGCCCTGGCGATGATGAGGTTCCACACGCCGATCGCACCGGGCAGCACGACCGCCCACATGGTGTTCAGCATCCCCATGTCGCGCACGACGAGGTACCGGGCGATCAGCCCGCCGTCGATGAACATGGTGAGGATGAACAGGAGCATGAAGAACGTGCGCCCGTAGAGGTCCTTGCGTGACAGCGCGTAGGCGGCGCACAGGATCGACGCGACACTGATGGCGGTCCCCACGAGGGTGTAGAGGACCGAGTTGGCGAACCCGCGCAAGATGTCGGGGTCGGAGAAGATCCGGCCGTACCCCTCGACGGTGAAGCCCTGGGGCACGAGCCAGACGTTGCCGTTGAGGATCTCGGCCGGCTCGCTGACCGAGGCGATCACGATGAAGTAGAGGGGGTACAGGATCGCGACGATGGCGAGCCCGAGCAGCCCGATCGCGATGACGTTGAACAGCGGGTCCGCCAGACGGCCGCGCCACGGGCCGCGGCTCGGGGCTCCGGTTGGTCCGGAAGGTCGTCGAGGACGCCGGTTCGGCGTGTGGGTGGTGGAGGGCTGGGATTCTTGGGCTCGCGTGAGCTGGGTCATGGCGTCGTCACCACAGACTGGACTGGTTGGCCCGCCGCGCGACCCAGTTGAAGGTCAGCAGCAGGGTGAGGTTGATGAGGGAGTTGAAGAGGCCGATCGCGGCGGAATAGCTGAACTGGGCCTGTTGGAGACCGGCCTTGTAGACGTAGGTCTGGATGACCTCGGACGTCGGCAGGTTCAGGTCCGTCTGCATGAGCAGCACCTTCTCGAACCCGAGGTTGAAGAGATTCCCGATCGCGAGGATGAACAGGATGGTGATCACCGGGAGGATTCCCGGGATGTCGATGTGCCGGATCCGCTGCCACTTGTGAGCGCCGTCCACCCGTGCCGCCTCGTGCAACGACGGGTCGATAGCCGTCAGGGCCGCGAGGTAGACGATCATCGAGAACCCGGCGTTCTGCCAGATGTCCGACCCGATGTACAGCGGCCGGAACCACTCGGGCGAGCCCATGAAGAACACCGGCTCGCCACCGAACGTCTCGATGGCGTTGTTGACGATCCCGGAGCGGGGGGAGAACAGGAGGTGGATCATCCCGACCACCACGACCACCGAGATGAACGACGGCGAGTAGAGCACCGTCTGGGTGAACTTCTTGAACCGCTCGTTCTGCAGCTGGTTCACGACGAGCGCCAGGACGATGGGCACGGGGAAGGCCAGCAGCAGGCCGAGCGCGTTGAGGCTGAGCGTGTTCACGATGAGCCGCTCGAACTGGAACGACTCGACGAACCGCTGGAAGTGGTCCAGGCCGACCCAGGGGCTCCCGGCGAAGCCGTCCGCCGGGTTGTAGTTCCGGAACGCGATCTGTGCGCCGTACATCGGCCAGTACTTGAACAGGAGGACGTGCAGGACGGCTGGGAGGAGTAATACGTATAACTGCCAGGACCGCACGGCCCTGCGAAGCCGTGAGACGCGTAGCCGTGGGGCCGGCACGCGGTGCTGGAGGGTCGGTTGGGTGGTCATTCGCGCACCTTTGCACTCGCCACGGATCCACGAAGGACCAGTGAGCACTCGATGGGATTGTTCTGCGGGTAAGAGCCTTGTGTGCTGAGCAGGATCTCCACGGCCCGGCGTGCCATCTGCTCGAAGGGAAGCTCGACGGTGGTCAGGCCGGGATCGAGGGACGGGGCCAGGGTCTCCTGGTTGTCGAAACCGACGATGGAACAGTCGTCCGGGACGCGCAGGCCGAGGGAGTCGAGTCCGCGGTAGGCGCCCCAGGCGGTCCGGTCGTTGCCGCAGAAGATGGCCGTCGGCGGCTCGGTCGCGCCCATGAGGCTCCGGGTGGCCGCCAATCCGTCCTCGATCGTGCCGTAGCCGGCGCGGACCAGGTCAGGGTCGAACGGGACCCCGGCATCAGCCAGGGCGCGCCGGTACCCGGCGAGCCGCCCGATGCCTGCGGGCAGGTCGCTCTCGGCCGGCTGGATGTTGATCATGCCGATCCGGCGGTGTCCTGCCTCGAGCAGATGCCGGGTGGCGGTGTACCCGCCGGGCTCCTCGTCGGGGAACACGCTCGGCACGGCCCCGTCACGGTCCTGGGCGTTGACGACGACGGTCGGTACGTCGCGCAGTGCGGCGGGCAGGTCGAGAACGCGGTGGTACATCGCGGCGTAGACGACGCCGCGCACCCGGTAGGACAGCATCGTGTCGATCGCGGCCGCTTCCAGCTCCGACGTGTGATACGTATCGATGCTGAGGATGACGTGACCGGTCTCCCAGGCGAGGTTCTGGGCGCCCTTGAGGAGCTTGCCGGCGAACGGAGAGCTGGCCACCTCGTCCGAGATGAACCCGATCAGCCCGGACTCGCCGCTGCGCAGCGTCCTGGCGAAGGCGTTCGTCCGGTAGTCGAGGTCGCGGACAGCGTCCAGCACCCGGGCCTTCGTCGCCTCCGCGACCCTTCCGCCGCCGACGTCGTTCAGCACGAGCGAGACGGTCGCCTGCGACACGCCGGCTCGGGCCGCGACGTCCCACATCGTCGGCCGGGCACCCTTGCGCGCCATCTGATCCCACCTCCTCGTGAGTGCGTTATTCGTATAACCGGACCTTAATGCGGTGCGCCTCGGATCGTCAACCCCTGGGGCGTGCGCGGCACCCGTGCCGTGCACGCCCAGGGACTCGTCTGACGTCCTGCGGCCTCCGCCCGCACCTGTGTGCGGGCGGAGGTCAGCCGCAGTCGATCGGGCCGTGCGCCACCGAGTACGCACGCGAGAGCCCGCCGTCCACCGTCGTGCCGACGACGTTCACCTCGCCGGCCGAGATGCGCGTCGCCCGCGTCCCGAACGCCTGGTAGGCGAACTTCCCCGGGGAGACCGTGGACGTCCGGGACCCGTACGCGCTCTCCATGCCCACGACGACGGGCTCGTCGTGCTGGTTGGTGGCGCGGACCGCGACGTAGGCCTTGCCGCCCAGGCAGCGGGCGTCGACGTCGACGTCGACGTCGAGCTCGACGGTCGGCGTGGGTTCGGCGAACATCGACGCCCGCAGGGGAGTGACCGTGAGCGAGCGGATCTCTGCCTCCCCTCCTTCGGCGACGAGCGCGAGCCCGAGGGACGACGGGTCGGGGAAGACCTGGTCCGTGATCGTCCGGGTGCCGTCCGCCGCGAAGACCTCGACCGATGCGCGGTCGACGTACACGGACAGGTGGACCGTGCCGTCGGTGTGGTGCTCGACGGGCATCGACGACACGGAGGCGAAGTCCGGGTGGAAGCCGACGTCCCCGGACCTGGTCCGGTCGACCACGACGCGGCCGGTCCGTGCGTCGTACAGGACGAGAGTGCCCTCTTCTGTGGACGATTCTTCTGTGGCCGATTCTTCTGTGGCCGACTCTTCCGGGGCCGGTTCCCCCGTGCCCCGGCCGTCCGCGCTGAAGCCCGCGGAGGTACGGACCGCCAGCCCGACGCGCTCAGCCGTGCCCGGGTCCACGTCGAGGTCGATCTGCAGCAGGTCACCCGTCACCGGGAGAGGGTGCGTCCCGGCGACGACGGTGCCTGGTTCGCCGGTCCAGGGCTCGCCCGCGAGCTCGTCGATCTCGGGTACGACACGTTGTGCGAGCTCGATCCGTCCGCCGCTGTCCGTCAGCGTGACCTCGCGGGGGAGCGTCATCGCGGAGCGCCAGCCGGACGTGGGCGTGGCGCCGGAGTAGGACCAGTTGTTCATCCAGCCGACCATCAGTCGACGGTCGTCGGGTGCGTTGTCGAAGGACACGGTCGCGTAGTAGTCACGACCCCAGTCGAGCCACCCGTAGGACTCGGCGACGGGATCGGTCGGGTGGTCGGTGGCGACGACCTGGTCGAGGAGCACGTGGCCCCAGCCGAACCGGTTGTTGTCGACGACGCGGATCGTCGCCTGCTGGCCGTGCAGGTCGCGCACGTCCCAGCTCGTCCAGTCCAGGTGCTCGCTGTCTCGTCCGGTCGCGCTGCGTACGACCTCGCCGTCCACGACGAGGTTGACGCTCGTCTCGTCCGAGCGGACGAGCGCGGGCTCGTCGCTGAGAACGACGTGGTCGAGCGTGAGGTGTCCCCACCCACCGGTCGCCTCGTCGACGACGCGGAGGCGGGCCGTGCTGCCTCGCAGGTCGGTGACGTCCCAGGACTGCCAGTTGAGCGCACCGGCCTGAGGTCCGGTCAGATGGCGCACGACGTCGCCGTCGACGAGGAGCTGGACCTGCAGGACCTGGTCGTCGGAGTCGACACGACGCCCGCCGCCGACGAGCATGCTCAGGTGGCCGGCGTCGATCGTGAACTCGGGCGACGTCAGGGTGCCGACGTTGTCGTCGCCCCGAGGTCCGCCGTCGAACGTGTTGATCCGCCGGGCTCCCAGGTAGTAGTCGCCTCCGGAGGTCGACGGGCTCTCCGTGGCGGCGAGGTCGCCGGTACCGGTCCACCCGACGTCGGCGAGCGTCTCGCCGTCGGGGAGCTCGAACCCGTCCCACAGCAGGCTGCCGACGGGCGGTTCGTTGCCGAGCTGCGCACCGGGCACACGGGGATGCTTGCCGCCCCCGACGAGCAGGCTCAGATGGTCGCGCTCGATCGCGAACGGCGGTGACTCGAGCGTGCCCACCGGCCAGTCGCCGCCGACGAAGCTGTTCGCGAGCCCGGTACCGACGAACCCGGTCACGGCCTGCTGGCCGTTCACCGCACCGTTCGCGGGTGCGGTGCCGAACGGGCCGTCCGCCTCGTTGCCGGGCTCGTTGCTCACCGTCCACTCCCCGATCGGGCTGTCCCAACCCGGGCCCTCGAAGTCTGCGAGCAGGTCACCGTCCGGGACGGGGACTCCCTCGACGGTCGACTCGGAGGTGAACGTCGTCCCGTCGAAGTCGCCGACGAAGTACTGCCCGCCCGAGCCTCCGCCGATCGAACCGGGGTTGAGGTTGACCACGAGCACCCAGCGCGTGTTCTGCGGGTCACCGTCCACGGCCAGCTCGAACAGGTCGGGGCACTCCCAGATCCCGCCGACCGCGTTGGCAGGGCCGAACGTCGACAGATGGTCCCAGTCCTTCAGGTCCGCGGACCTGTACATCTCGACCTGGTGATCGACGGCCTCGACCGCGACCATGACCCAGTACGACGTCTCGGGCGTGCCGCCGTCGTACCAGAACACCTTCGGATCGCGGAAGTTCGCCGAGTCACGGTCCAGCACGGGGTTCGCCGCGTACTTGGTCCACGTGTATCCGCCGTCGGTCGAGTAGGCGAGCGACTGCGCCTGGATCCCGGCAAGCGTCGGGTGGGCCGGGGTGTACGCGCTCGTGTAGACCGCGACGAGCGGGGGGTCCTCGACCGTGCCGAACCCGCTGGTGTTGCCATGGTCGACCACGACCGATCCGGAGAAGATGTCCTCGACGCTGACCCCGTCCGCGTCCAGCGTCTGGGGGATCGCGACCGGCTGCTCCGTCCACGTAAGCAGGTCGGGGCTCGTCGCGTGGCCCCACGACATGTTGCCCCACGACGTCCCGTACGGGTTGTGCTGGTAGTAGAGGTGGTACGTGCCGTCGTGGAAGACGAGGCCGTTCGGGTCGTTCATCCAGTTCTGCGCGGGCGAGTAGTGCAGCCCGGGCCGGTAGGGCTCGTGCCCGACGTCGGGCACCGCCTCGGCGGGAGCCGGGGTGCGAGCGACGTCGACGGCCCCGGAGGGCGGGATCGTGGCGACCAGCAGTGCGACGCTGAGCAGCCCCGCGGTGGCGAGCCGGCGTCGTCTGGGACGAAGGGGTACAGGTACGGACACGGACGAACTCCTTTGTTCGGCGTTTGAGCGGCAGATCGGGTGTGCGCCCACGTCACGGGACGCGCGCGGGCGCACACCCGACGTCGTGCGTCGGCGTCAGGCCGCGGACGCACCAGTCATGAGCGCGACGGCCTCGGTCATGGTGTGGGACTGCGGGGTGATCGTCGCGGCACGCTTGCCGAGTCGCTGGACGTGGATGCGGTCCGCGACCTCGAACACCTGCGGCATGTTGTGGCTGATGAGGATCACCGGAATCTCCCGGTCACGCAGGGTCCGGACCAGCGCGAGGACCTGCGCCGTCTCCCGCACGCCCAGCGCCGCCGTCGGCTCGTCCAGCACGACGACGCGTGAGCCGAACGCCGCCGCACGGGCGACCGCGACGGCCTGACGCTGCCCGCCGGACAGGTTCTCCACCGGAACGGTGACGTCCTGGAGCGTGGAGATGCCCAGCTCGGTCAGCTCCGCCCGTGCGCGTCGTCGCATCCCTGCCGTGTCCATGACCCTGAAGACCGAGCCGAGGATGCCCGGCTTCCGTAGCTCGCGGCCGAGGTAGAGGTTCGACGCGATGTCGAGCGCCGGGGAGATGGCGAGATTCTGGTAGACGGTCTCGATGCCTGCCTCGCGCGCGTCCTGCGGCCGCTTGAAGTGCACGGGGTGCCCGTCGAGGAGGAGCGTTCCGCCGTCCGGTACGTAGGCGCCGGTAAGGCACTTGACGAGCGTGGACTTGCCGGCGCCGTTGTCGCCGATGATGGCGAGCACCTCGCCCGGGTACAGCTCGAGGCTCACCCCGTCGAGCCCGACGACGCGGCCGAAGGTCTTCACCAGGTCGATCGCCTGGAGGACGGGCGTGCGGTTCTCGTCGGCGTTCACTTGCGCACCTTCCGAATCCACTGGTCGATAGACACCGCGGCGATCACCAGGACACCGACCGCGAGCGTCTGGTAGAGCACGTCGAACCCGGCCAGCGACAACCCGTTGCGGAACACGCCCACGATGAGCGCGCCGAGCAGGCTGCCCCAGACCGCACCGCGTCCACCGAACAGGCTGGTCCCGCCGATGACGACCGCGGTGATGGAGTCGAGGTTGAGGTCCATCCCGACGTTCGGGCTCGCGGCGTTGGCCCTCCCGATCTGGATCCACGCGGCCAGGGCCATGATCGCGCCCGCCGCGAGGTAGACGCTCATGAGGACACGGTTGACGCGGATGCCCGCGAGGCGTGCGGACTCCTTGTCGTCACCCACCGCGTACACGTGCCGGCCCCACGCCGTCCTGCCCAGGATCAGTGCGACGACGACGTAGAGCGACAGCATGATGAGGACGCCGACGCTGATGCGCACACCCAGCACGGGGAACGTCGTGCCCGTCCAGGGCAGGAGCGCCGGCATGTCCGTCCCGCGGACGGTCGCACCACGCGAGTAGAGCAGGGCGAGCGCGGTGAAGACGTTCAGCGTGCCGAGCGTCGCGATGAACGGTGGCAGTCGCAGGCGCGTGACGAGCGCACCGTTGAGTCCACCCGCCGCGATGCCCACACCGAGGCCCACCGCGAGGGCCAGCGGAGCCGGGACGCCGTTGTTCGTCGCGGTCTGTGCGATGACCATGCTGGAGAGGACCATGATCGCCCCCACCGAGAGATCGATGCCGGCCGTCAGGATGATCAGGGTCTGAGCGACCGCGAGCGTGCCGACGACCGCGACCTGCTGCGTGATGAGCGACAGGTTCGCCGGGGCGAGAAAGCGGTCGTTGAGGAGTCCGAACACCACGATCGCGATGACGAGGACGACCGCGGGGCTCAGCGCGGGGTAGCGGTGCAACGTCCCGCGAACGCGGTCGAGCGTCGTGCGGCGGTCGAGGAACTCGCTCGCGAGGTCGTGCTCACCGTTCGACGGGGCCGCCGCCGAGGAGACTGTGGTCTGCGGTGCCATGCTCAGCCCCAGCAGATCTCGGCGGCCTCGGTGGAGTCGAGGCTCTCGACCCCGTCCACCGGTGCGTCCGTGACGAGCTCGACGCCCGTGTTGAAGAAGTCGAGGCCCTCCGACGTCTGGGGCCTCTCGCCGCCGTTCGCGAGCTCCGCGATCGCCTCGACCCCGAGCTCGGCCATCTTGACCGGGTACTGCTGGCTGGTGGCGCCGATGATGCCGGACGTCACGTTCTCGACGCCCGCGCAGCCGCCGTCGACCGAGACGAGGAGCACGTCGTCCTGGACACCTGCTGCCTGCAGCGCCTGGTACGCGCCGTACGCCGCGGGCTCGTTGATCGTGTAGACGACGTTGACGTCGGGGTTCTTGGACAGCAGGTTCTCCATCGCCGAACGGCCACCGTCCTCAGCGCCCTGCGTCGCCTCGTTCCCGACGATCTCGTACTCGCCACCGCTGTAGGAGCCCGCCGCGGCCTCGTCCCCGTTCACCGCAGGGTCGGCGACCTCGATGCCCATGCCCTCGAGGAAGCCCTGGTTGCGGTCGACGTCGACCGAGACGACCTTGTCGTCGAAGAGGTCCAGGAGCGCGATGGTCGCCTTCTCGCCGTCCAGGGTCGCGGCCGTCCACTCACCGATGCGCTGCCCCGCGAGGCGGTTGTCCGTGGCGAAGGTGATGTCGACGGCGTCGGCCGGGTCCGGAGGGGTGTCGAGCGCGATGACGAACAGGCCGGCGTCGCGCGCCTTGCCGAGCGCGTCGACGACCGACGGACCGTTCGGCGTGATGAGGATTCCCTGCTCGCCCTTGGCGATGGCGTTCTCGATCGCCTGGATCTGGGTGTCCTCGTCGCCGTCCTCCCTGCCCGCGGCAAGCGTGAGGTCGACCCCGTGCTCGGCGGCGGCGGCCTTCGCGCCGTCCTGCATCGCGACGAAGAAGGGGTTGGTCGTCGTCTTGACGATGAGAGAGACACCCACGGCGTCTCCTTCGTCGCCGGTGTCGCCGCTGTCGCCGCCCGATGTTCCCGGGTCCGAGCACGCCGAGAGCGTGAGAGCGAGGGCGGACAGGCTCGCCGTCCCGATGAGCAGACGTGCACGAGGGCTGCGGGGCGCCGTCCGGAAGGTCCTGGAGATCGTCATTGAATTCGTCCCTTGCTCGTGGATGCCGAGGCACCCGACAACGTTGTCGGTTCCTAGGTATAGGCCACAATGGCCGAGGGGGCAAGCCGCCCACGCGAAACGGAGACCAAAACGTGACATCGCTGTCAAGGGAGGTGGGCGACCTGAGCGGGCTGCCGGAGCAGGTCGTCTCCGGCAAGCGTCGCGCACGGATGCGCGACGTGGCCGAGCTGGCCGGAGTCGGCATCAAGACCGTTTCGCGGGTCGTCAACGGTGAACGGGACGTCTCGCCCGCGACCTCCGAAAAGGTGCTGGCGGCGATCGAACGTCTCGGCTATCGGCCGGACGTCTACGCCGGCAACCTGCGCCGTTCCGAGGGGCGGACCCGGACGCTCGGACTCCTCGTGAGCTCCGTGGCCAACCCGTTCGCGTCCCTCGTGCACCGTGGGGTCGAGGAGGTCGCGAACGAGCGTGGCGTCGCCGTGTTCGCCGCGAGCCTCGACGAGGACCCCGCAGCCGAACCGCGCAAGATCGATGCCTTCCTCCGACGTCGTGTGGACGGACTCATCCTCACCACCATCCGGCCCGATCAGTCCTACCTGGCACCCGAGCGCGACCGCGGCACACCCATGGTGTTCGTCGACCGGATCCCCCACGGCATCGACGCCGACGCGGTCGTGTGCGACAACGCCGAGGGTGCTGCCGCGGCGACCCGCCACCTCGTCCAGCACGGTCACCGACGCATCGCGTTCCTGGGTGACCTCGAGACGATCGAGACGGCACGTGCCCGGCGCGAGGGCTTTCTCGCAGAGCTGGCGCGCGCGGGGATCGCGGCCCAGGACGCACCCGTCATCACGGACCTGCAGAGCGAGGAGGCCGCGGAGGACGCGGTCAGACGCCTCTTCACGCGCGCGCACCCGCCCACCGCCATTTTCAGTGCGCAGAACATCGTCACCAATGGGACGATCCGCGCGCTGCGCGCGACGGGGATGTCCCACCAGGTCGCGCTCGTGGGTTTCGACGACATCTCCCTCGGTGACCTCCTCGACCCCCCGGTGACCGTGGTCGCCCAGGACCCCCTCCGGATCGGACGCCTCGCCGCCGAGCGACTCTTCGCACGGCTCGACGGGGATGTCGCACCGGCCAGCACGACGGTCGTCCGGACACGGCTCGTCGTGCGAGGCTCCGGCGAGATCCACGCCCCTGTCGATTGACGAGCGCCTCGAGGGGCGCGCAGCACCGCGTCCGTCGGGCCTGTCGACCCTCGCACCACGATCGGCCTTCCACCTCGTCGTGGGTGGTGCTGTAGAGGCCCCCGCCAGCGATGACGGCGCGTGGGGAGCGTCCGTTCTCGGGCAGACTTGGCGCCCATGGAACCTCTCCGGTCCGAACGCCGTGTGATCGAGGCCGCCGAATCGCTGGCACGTGCTCTCGGTGACAACCCGCATCACACCGTCGCTGCCGCGGCACTCGATACACGAGGTCGCCTCCACACTGCCGTGAACGTCTTCCACTTCACGGGCGGTCCCTGTGCAGAGGTCGTCGCTGTCGGAGCCGCTGCGATGGCGCAGGCTGGGCCCCTCGTGGCGATGGCCGCTGCCGGGGACCGGTCACGTGGGCTCATTCCTCCCTGTGGCCGCTGCCGACAGGTGCTGCTCGACCTTCACCCCGACGTCCTGGTGGCCGTCCCGACCGTTGACGGTCCTCAGATGCGACAGATCGCGAAGTTGCTTCCCGACACCTACTTCTTCCCCGACGCACAGGCCGAGCGGGTCTTCCGGCTCAACAAGCGCTACTACGAGTCAGTCGCCAGTGGGACCAAGACCTCGTCGGTGCGGTGGGACGAGAGCGTGCCGGCGGGTCCAGCGATCTTCTACTTCGAGGACGATGAACGTCCTCCGTTGCGCGGGGAGATCTTGGCGGTACGTCGGTACAGCCTTGACGACCTGACGCCCGAGGCGTTGCGGCTCTCCGACGGCGAGACGGTCGAGGGCTATCTCGACGGTCTGCGGCGGCACTACCCGACGATGCCCGCCGACGCCGAGGTGGACGTCGTGGACTTCGTCGTGCGCTGAGCGTCGCCCGCACTCAGCCGAACGACTCGCCGGTGGCGTGCTCGACCTCGACGAGGAAGGCGACGCGGTCCTCGCGCAGCGGGTACGGCGTGCCGAGGTACGCCTGGGAGATCCGGTCGATGATCGCCCACCCGTCGTCGCCGTCGACCACCCGTACGACGCGGCCGCGCAGCTGAGCCATCTCCCACGAGCGTTCACGATCGCTGATCGACACCGCGACGCGGGCGTCCCTTGCGAGGTTGCGCGCCTTGCGCGACGTCGGGCCGGTGAGGAAGGCGAGGTGCTCGCCCTCCCACGCGACCCACAGCGGGACGCTGTGGGGGGAGCCGTCCGGGAGGACGGTCGCCAGGTGGGCGATGTTCGGCTCGTCGACGAGCCGGTGGACCAGGGGGTCGACGGAAGGTGTCATGGCCGGTGGACCACCGTGGGCGCGCGAACTCATCGGTGGGGCTGCCGTCCCTACGATGGGGGCATGGCTGACACCTCCGCCCCGGAACCCGTCTCGGGACCCACGCCGCCGGACGGCGCACTCGACCGGCTCGTCGAGGTGATGGACCGGCTGTACTCGCCGGGCGGGTGCCCGTGGGACGCCGAGCAGACCCACGAGTCGCTCGTGCAGTACCTCCTCGAGGAGGCGCACGAGCTCGCGGAGGCGATCGAGGTCGGCAACCGGGCGGAGATGCGCGAGGAGCTCGGCGACCTGCTGCTGCAGGTGGTGTTCCACGCCCGGATCGCCGCCGACGACCCGCAGGACCCGTTCACGGTCGACGACGTCGCGTCCGACCTCGTCGCCAAGCTGGTGCGCCGCCACCCGCACGTGTTCGCTGCTCCCGACGGCTCGCTGGCCCCGGCGACGGACCTGCACGCCCGGTGGGACGCGATCAAGAAGGTCGAGAAGCAGCGCTCGTCCGTCCTCGAGGGTATCCCGCACGCGCAGGGCGCCCTCGCCCGGGCGCAGAAGGTCGTCTCCCGGGCGGGCCGCGCCGGGCTGGGCGACGTCGTGGCTCGGGCGGGCGCGACGTCGGGCACCACGGGCGGGGGAGCGGAGCCGACGGCGCAGGACCGCCTCGGGCTGGATCTCCTCGCCCTCGTGCACCGCGCGCAGGAGGAGGGCGTCGACGCCGAGACGGCCCTGCGCCGGACGCTGCGCACGGTCGAGGACGGCATCCGGGCCGCGGAGCGTCCCGCACCTGTGGTGTGACCCGGCGCGGTCGGGGGACCTTCGTCCCGACTTCTCCCGGTCGTGGCCCGTCGAGGGTGGACGCCTTGGCGCCCGCGGGAGCACGAGGACTACTCTTGGGTCGTAAACCCACCAGTCACCAACCACCGGTCGACCGCGCGCCCCGGGCGCGTGCTCAGACCTGCTGAAGGAGCATCCGTGGCTAGCATCGAAGCCGTAGGCGCACGCGAAATCCTCGACTCTCGCGGCAACCCGACCGTCGAGGTCGAGGTCGTCCTGGACGACGGGACGTTCGCCCGCGCCGGTGTCCCCTCGGGCGCCTCGACCGGGGCCTTCGAGGCCGTCGAGCGCCGTGACGGCGACACCTCCCGCTACCTGGGCAAGGGCGTCGAGGGTGCGGTCAACGCCGTCATCGACGAGATCGCCCCCGAGCTCATCGGCTTCGAGGCCGAGGACCAGCGCCTCATCGACGGCGCGCTCATCGACCTGGACGGCACCCCGAACAAGGGCAAGCTCGGCGCCAACGCGATCCTCGGCGTCTCGCTCGCCGTCGCCAAGGCCGCCGCGAAGAGCGCCGGCCTCGACCTGTACCGCTACGTCGGCGGCCCGAACGCGCACGTCCTGCCCGTGCCGATGATGAACATCCTCAACGGTGGGTCGCACGCCGACTCCAACGTCGACATCCAGGAGTTCATGGTCGCCCCGATCGGCGCCACGTCCTTCCGTGAGGCGCTGCGCACCGGTGCCGAGGTCTACCACTCGCTGAAGTCCGTCCTGAAGAGCAAGGGTCTCGCGACCGGTCTCGGCGACGAGGGCGGCTTCGCCCCGAACCTGCCCAGCAACCGTGACGCCCTCGACCTCATCCTCGTCGCGATCGAGCAGGCCGGGTTCGTCCCCGGCAAGGACGTCGGCCTCGCGCTCGACGTCGCCGCGACCGAGTTCTTCCGCGACGGCGCCTACCAGTTCGAGGGCAAGGCGACCAGCACCGAGGAGATCGTCGCCTACTACGCGCAGCTCGTGGCGGACTACCCGCTGGTCTCCATCGAGGACCCGCTGTCCGAGGACGAGTGGAGCGCCTGGTCGCAGCTCGTGGCCGAGGTCGGCGACAAGGTGCAGATCGTCGGCGACGACCTGTTCGTCACCAACCCCGAGCGTCTCGCGAAGGGCATCGAGCTCCGCTCCGCGAACTCGCTGCTCGTCAAGCTCAACCAGATCGGCACGCTGACCGAGACCCTCGACGCCGTCGAGCTCGCGCAGCGCAACGGCTTCACCGCGATGGTCTCGCACCGTTCCGGCGAGACCGAGGACACCACCATCGCCGACCTGTCCGTCGCGACGAACGCCGGCCAGATCAAGACCGGTGCCCCCGCCCGTGGCGAGCGCATCAACAAGTACAACCAGCTCCTGCGCATCGAGGAGGCCCTGGACGACGCCGCGCGCTACGCCGGCCGTGCCGCCTTCCCCCGCTGGACCGCGTGACCCTGCGTCACTGACGCAACGGGTGGCACGCCGCCCAGGACGCCCGGCAGGCCATCGGCCTGCCGGGCGTCCGTGCTCCGGGGCAGCTGATCACCCTGCAGGGGTGAACATGCTGTGTCGATCGATGGCGCGCCGTCGGCGCTGCGCACCGCGTCGAGCGCGGGGCGGCACAATCTGACCATGCCGTCCAGCCGTCGTCCCGCCGCGCCCAGCGGAGGCGCGCGCCCGGGCGGGCGCGCCTCCTCCGCGGGGTCACGCAGCACCGCACGTCCGACGTCGGGCACCCGGACGAGCACCGGACGCGCACCGAAGGCCGCCGCACCCGCGGCGAAGAAGCCACCGACACCGAAGGGCTCCGCCAAGAAGCCGGCCACGACGTCCGCCTCGACGTCCGCCTCGACGTCCGGCAGAGCCACGGGGGCCAAGAAGGGCACCCGCACGACCACACGCTCGGGCAGCGGCCGCACCCGCCCCCCGGCGCTCGCCGAACGGCGACGCAGCCGCTACGGGCTGCTCCTGCCCGAGGTCATGACGGTGCGGATCCTGGTCCTGTCCGTCGTCGGGCTCCTCGCGGTCGTGCTGCTGCTGCCCACCGTGCGCGCGTACGTCAACCAGACGGGCGAGCTGCGTGAGCTGCGCGCCGAGCTGGCCCAGGCCGAGGCGAACCGCGACGCGCTCCAGATCGAGCTGGACCGCTGGTCGGACGAGAACTACGTCGTGACCCGTGCGCGCGACGAGCTGAGCTTCGTCATGCCGGGGGAGAAGGCGTGGCGGATCATCGACCCGGAGACGGTGGTCGACGACATCGACCCGCAGACCGGGCGCACCATCACCGAGGGGCCGGTGGGTGTCGGGCCGGCCGACGACACCCCGTGGTACGAGTCGATCTGGCGGTCCGTGCAGATCGCGGGCGAGCACGACGGGTCGACCGCGGACGTGGCACCCGCCGAGAACGGGGACAATGGGTAGCGGCGTGCCCGGTCCAGGTCCACGCTGACGCCTCGGGGACCGACCCGCGCGCGTCCGAGCCACCCCAGAACGGATCCGCAGTGACCGACCCGCAGCACCCCTCCCGCCCCACGACCGGCGAGCCCGCGGGCACCGACGTGACGGACCGCGACATCGAGGTGCTCACCGAGCAGCTGGGTCGCCCCCCGCGCGGGCTCGTGGGGATCGCGGCGCGCTGCGTGTGCGGTCGACCGACCGTCGTCCGCACGGCCCCGCGGCTCGAGAACGGGACCCCGTTCCCCACGACGTTCTACCTGACGGCGCCCGGGGCGGTCGCCGCGACGTCCACGCTCGAGGCCAACGGGGTGATGCGGGAGATGACGGCCCGGCTCGACGAGGACACCGAGCTCGCGGCCGCGTACCGCCGGGCGCACGAGCACTACCTCGCCGAGCGCGAGGCCCTCGGTCACGTCGAGGAGATCGACGGGATCTCGGCCGGCGGCATGCCCACGCGCGTGAAGTGCCTGCACGTGCTCGTCGGGCACGCGCTGGCCGCCGGGCCCGGCGTCAACCCGCTCGGCGACGAGGCCCTCGAGATGATCCGCGACTCCTGGCGCCCCGACCGCTGCACCTGCTGACCGAGGTCTGATCGAGGTCGCCCGCCCGCCGCGCGGGGTGGCACCCTTGGACCCATGACTTCTGGTTCCACCACCCGGGTCGCGGCGATCGACTGCGGGACGAACTCCATCCGCCTCCTCGTCGCGGACGTCGACCCCACCACCGGCACCCTCGTCGACCTCGACCGGCGCATGGAGGTGGTGCGGCTCGGCCAGGGCGTCGACCGCACCGGCCGGCTCGCACCCGACGCGCTCGCCCGCACGCTCGAGGCCACGGCCCGCTACGCCCGCGTGATCGAGGACCTGGGGGCGACCCGCGTGCGCTTCGTCGCGACGTCGGCCACGCGGGACGCCGAGAACCGCGCCGAGTTCGTCGAGGGCGTGCGTGCGGCCCTCGGGGTGGACCCCGAGGTCGTCTCCGGCGACGAGGAGGCGGCGCTCTCCTTCCGCGGCGCGACCGGCACGGTCGCGGGCGCGCACACCGGCCCGTTCCTCGTCGTCGACCTGGGCGGTGGCTCGACCGAGCTGGTGCTCGGCGGCGCGACGCCCGACGCCGCGTTCTCCATGGACGTCGGCTGCGTGCGGATGACCGAGCGGCACCTGCGCTCCGACCCGCCGACCGAGGCCGAGATCGCCGCCGCGACGGCCGACGTCACGGCGGCCCTGGACGAGGCCGCACGGACCGTCCCGGTGGGGGAGGCGACGACGCTCGTGGGGCTCGCGGGGTCGGTCACCACGGTCACGGCGCACGCCCTCGGGCTCACCGCCTACGACCGCGACCGGATCGACGGCGCCGTCCTCGACGTCGACGCCGTGCTCGCCGCGTGCGACGACCTGCTGCACCGGTCGCGCGCCGAGCGGGAGGCGCTCGGTTTTATGCACCCGGGGCGGGTGGACGTCATCGGTGCGGGTGCCCTCGTGTGGTCCCAGGTGGTCCGCCGGGTGCGTGCCGACGTCGCCGCCGCGGGGGGCGAGCTCACCGCAGTGGTCACGAGCGAGCACGACATCCTCGACGGGATCGCCTGGTCCCTCACGGAGGACCGTGCGCTCGCGGCGGGTGGCGCGACGTCCTGACCTGCGCGGGGACCTGGCACCCCGTCAGAACGTGCCGCGCGTCACGCCCAGCAGACGGACGCACGGTTTTCGTGACGGTGGACGCGGTAATACTCTGGAACCATGCCTCAGAATGACCTGACCTCGGTCAGCCCTGCCGTCGAGCAGGCCACAGCGCCCGCTGCCGCCGCGCGCCCCCGCAAGGTCCCGCGCGTCGTCGTCCTCGGTGGCGGCTCGGTGGGCCTGTACTCGGCACGCCGTCTGCGCAAGAAGCTGGGTCGTCGGGAGGCGGCGATCGTCGTCGTCGACCCGCGTCCGTACATGACGTACGCGCCCTTCCTGCCGGAGGCCGCCGCGGGGTCGATCGACGCCCGCGACGTCGTCGCGCCGCACCGCCGCGCCCTCAAGGGCATCGACGTGCTGCAGGGCAAGGTCACGGCGCTCGACCACGGCACGCGCCAGGTCGAGATCACCCCGGAGGAGGGTGACCCGTACTCGATCACCTACGACCACCTCATCGTGGGCCTCGGCTCGGTCTCCCGCACGCTGCCGATCCCCGGGCTCGCGGAGGCCGCCATCGGCTTCAAGAACGTGGAGGAGGCCATCGCCGTCCGCAACCACGTCATCAACCGGATGGACGTCGCCTCCTCGACCTGGGACCCCGAGCTGCGCCGTCGTATGTTGACGTTCACGTTCATCGGGGGTGGCTTCGCGGGCATCGAGGCGCTCGCCGAGCTCGAGGACATGGCGCGCTACGCGACCCGCAACTACGCGACGATCGAGGAGTCCGACCTCCGCTTCGTCATGATCGAAGGGTCCGCCCGGATCCTGCCCGAGCTCAGCGAGCCCATGGCCGCCTACGCGCTCGAGGAGCTGAAGAAGCGCGGCATCGAGTTCCACCTCAGCACGTTCCTCAGCTCGTGCGTGGACGGCCACGTCGTGACGTCGACCGGCGTCGAGTTCGACTCCGAGACCATCGTGTGGACCGCGGGCGTCAAGGCGAACCCGGTGCTCGGCGAGTCCGACCTGCCGACCGACAAGATGGGCCGTGTCACGGTCCGCGCCACGCTCCAGATCGCGAACGAGGACGGCACGATCGTGCCGGACGCCTGGGCCGCGGGCGACTGCGCCGCCGTCCCGGACCTGCTCAACGAGGGCAAGTTCTGCCCGCCGAACGCCCAGCACGCGATCCGTCAGGCCAAGCGCCTGGCCGACAACCTCGCCGGTGTCCTGCGCAGCGAGGAGCCCGTCGAGTACAAGCACAAGAGCGTCGGCACGGTCGCGTCCCTCGGCCTGAACAAGGGCGTCGCCGAGCTGTTCGGCGTGCTCAAGCTGCGCGGCTGGCCGGCGTGGCTCATGCACCGCAGCTACCACGTCATGGCGATGCCGACGGGCAACCGCAAGATCCGCATCCTCATCGGCTGGATCGGGCAGTTCCTCATGGGCCGCGAGCTCGTCTCGCTCGGCTCGCTGCACGACCCGCGTGCCGAGTTCCGTGCCGCCGCCGTGCCGCCCAAGCCGAAGGCCGAGGCGCCCGCCCAGAGCGCGCAGAGCTCTGCCGCCGCGGGCGTCGACCCCGACCTGTCGAAGCAGAAGGGCGCCAAGACCGCCTGATCGGGCGGTTCGAACGTGACGTGCGGGGGCGGGCCGGGAGACCGGCCCGCCCTCTTGCGTGTCCGAGGCCGTGCCCGACGACGTGCCCGACGACCTGCCAGACGGCGGTAGCGTACGTCCCGTACGACCCGCCCCCGTAGCCCAACTGGCAGAGGCAGCCGACTTAAAATCGGCACAGTCAGGGTTCGAACCCCTGCGGGGGCACCGACAGCCGGCACGGGTGCGTCCTGCCCGTGCTGCGACACGGTGGCTCATCGGAGCGAGTGCGCCCCGATGACCGACAGCAGCTGCAGCTTGTCGTAGCTCTCGCTCCCGGGAACGGCGGTGTAGACGAGCAGCATGTGCGACTGCCGCGGGTCGAGCAGCGACTGGCAGGTCAGCTCCAGGGCGCCGAGCTCGGGGTGGACGAAGTTCTTGACCTCCTGGGGCCGGAGACCGACCTCGTGGTCGTCCCACACCTCCCGGAACTCCTCGCTGCGTGCGAGGAGCAGGTCGGCGAGCTGCGCCGCACGTGAACCGGGACCGCGGAGCGTGACCACCCCGCGCAGGCCGGACACGAACAGCCGGGTCAGGAACGGGTGGTCCCCGGGAGCGTAGAGCTCTCGGGTCGCCGGGTCGGTGAACCATCGGTAGCCGATGCTGCGGGCGGGCCCGGTGTAGCGGGTGAGGTCGCCGGTCAGCGCGACGCCGAGCTCCGTCTGCCGCAGCGTCTCGCCGAGCTCGGTGACGATCTCCGCGGGGGTGTCGTGCAGCCGGTCGAGGATGCGCAGCAGGCCGGGGCTGATGTGCTCGCCGGTCGCGTCACGCGTCGGTGCGTGATGCCCGGCGAGCCGGAACAGGTGGTCGCGCTCGTCGAGGGAGAGGTGGAGTCCTTGCGCGATGGACGCGACCATCTGCTCGGACGGCTGGGGCCCGCGCTCCTGCTCGAGGCGAGAGTAGTAGTCGGTCGACATGTGGCAGAGCGCGGCCACCTCCTCGCGCCGCAGGCCGCTCGTCCTGCGGCGGCGCCCGCGCGGGAGCCCGACGTCCTCGGGCTGCAGCGCCTCCCGGCGATGGCGGAGGAACTCCGCCAGCCCGGTCCGGTCGATCACCATGCACGCCCCCTTCGATACCCGCCTCGGTGCTTCCCTCGGTGCCACCTCATTCTCGCCGCCGGCGGCGCAGGTATCCACGGCTTCTCGATCCCCCTCTCCGGTCTGGCCGGGCCTCCTCGATCAGGGGATCGAGGGGCCCTGGATGGCGCCGCCGTCGCCAGGCACGGTGGGGACCTCGACCCGACGACCTCCAGGAGTGATCCCCATGCCACGCAAGCCCGTCGACATCACCGTCCCCGACCTCTCCGGACGGCGTGCCGTCGTCACCGGTGCCAGCGACGGCATCGGCCTCGGCATCGCCACGCGCCTCGCCGCCGCCGGCGCGGAGGTGCTCCTGCCGGTCCGCAGCGCCTCCAAGGGTGCGGCCGCGATCGACTCGATCCGTCAGAGGCACCCGCACGCGGACGTCTCGCTGCGCGAGCTCGACCTGGCTTCGCTGGCGTCCGTCGCCGCCCTGGGTGAGACCCTGCGGGAAGAGGGCCGGCCGATCCACCTCCTCGTCACCAACGCCGGCGTCATGACCCCGCCCGAGCGACAGACGACCGTCGACGGGTACGAGCTGCAGCTCGGCACCAACTTCCTCGGCCACTTCGCCCTGGTCGCCCAGCTGCTGCCGCTGCTGCGGGACGGCCGCGCGCGTGTGACCTCGCAGGTCAGCGTCGCGGCGAACCGGGGTGGCATCAGCTGGGACGACCTGAACGGGGAACGGTCCTACGACGGCATGTCGGCGTACAGCCAGTCGAAGATCGCGGTCGGGCTCTTCGGGCTCGAGCTCGACCGGCGCAGCCAGGCCGGCGGCTGGGGCATCACGAGCAACCTCTCCCACCCCGGGATCGCGCCCACGCGCCTGCTCGCCGCTCGCCCCGAGCTCGGCCGTGACGGCGACACCAGGGGACGACGGCTCATCGGCGCGATGTCCGAGCGCGGCATCCTGGTCGGCACCGTCGAGAGCGCGGGTCTTCCCGCCCTGTACGCCGCCACGTCCCCCGACGCCCGACGGGGCGCCTTCTACGGCCCGAGCGGACCCGGCCACATGGGCGGGGCTCCCGCGGAGCAGAAGCTCTACTCCCGCCTGCGCAGCCACGAGGACGCCGCGCGCGTCTGGCGGGTCGGTGAGGAGCTCACGAAGGTCCCGATCCCGCAGGTGTGAGCTGCGTCAGGAGAGGCCGGTCGGTCCCTGCGGCTCCTCGGTCCCGGAGGTGCCCTCCTGGCCGAGGAGGATCTCGTTGCCGTCGGGGTCCAGGACCCGGGCCATCCGCTCGCCCCACGGCTGGTCCTCCGCGGGTGCCACGATCGTCACGCCCGCCGCGGCGAGCTGCTCGACGGCGTGGTCGCAGTCGTCGACGTAGATCCAGAGGGTGACAGGGCCGCCGTGCGGTGCGACGTGGTGCCCGCTCGCATGGGTGCCGTGCTCGGACTCGTGCGCGATGCCGAGCGTCGAGTGCCCGATCCGCACCGCGGCGTACGCGGGCGGCCCGTCCGGCGGGTAGCTGTACTCCACACGACCCCGCAGGAGGTCGCGGTAGAAGGCCAACGCCCGACCGATGTCGGTCGTGGTCAGGATGGGAAAGATCGAACGGAACATCGCCGCCTCCTCGCGCGTACCCGGGCGCGGCCCACGCCCGGCAGGCTCCATGGTGACAGGCCGAGGTCTCCGGCGCGCGTCACGTCGCTCGTCGTAGGGGGGTCAGCGCAGGAGGAGGGGGTGCTGCTGCGCCGCGTTGTCCCGGCGGCGGTCGACGAGGTCGGCACGCGCCGCGACGGCGGCGCCCGGTACGGCGCGTCGTGCAGCACGGTCGAGCCGCGCGGCGCGGGTCCCGGCGCGTCGCAGTCCCCAGGTCTCGAGCGCTCGCCCGGCCGCCACGAGGAGCCGGTCGGTGCGCCTCAGCGCGGCGGTCCGGTACGGCGTGAGGTCCGTGGTGCGCGTCGAGGCGGTGTGGTGGGTGAGCGTGGTCATGACGGGTTCTCCTTGCCGTCGACGAGCGGGAAGATGTTGAGGTGCAGCTGCACCGGGCGGGCGCCGGGCAGCTCGTGCTGGTCGCGGTACGGCGCGAGGATCGCCTCGGCCGCGTCGTGCAGCTGCGCGCTGACCGCGGCGAGCTGTTCGCGCGTCAGCGAGAGGTGCATCGTCGTCAGGACCGCGCCGTCGATCCAGGCGGGGTCCATGTCGGGGGCCGCCAGCATGAAGTCCGTGATCTTGCGCTGGCGGCTCAGCTCGAACTCGCGGTTGATCGTCTGCGTCGCGGTCATGGTCGCCACGTCGTCGGGATCGGTCGGCAGGGCGACGGTGAAGCCGCCGGCGGGACGGTCCCACCAGCGCTCGCGACCGGTGCCCTTGCCGGGGACGTCCTGGACGAAGCCGTGCTTCTCGAGCTGGCGCAGGTGGTAGCTCGTCGCGCCGCTGGACTCGCCGAGTCGCTGCGCGAGCCCGCTCGCCGTGCTGGCGCCGTGGGTTGCGATGGCGTCGAGCAGCGCGATCCGCAGGGGGTGCGCGAGTGCCTTGAGTGCCTCGGGGCCGACGGGATCGAAGCGGTGGGGAATCGAGGCTGGGTCCGGGCTCGTGCCAGGAGCCGGGCTCTGGTCGGTCGGATCGTCGGTGCTCATGCGTCGAGAGTACGCGTGCAAAGAACTCTTTGCAAGAGATTCTTTGCAGACGTTTCTTTGCACGCCCCGCGGGCGGGCTCCGCGTGGTAGTCCGGGACCCGACTCAGACCGGTCTCAGGCCTGTCTCAGGTCGCGGTGGCAGGATCAGGGCGTGACCCGGACCTCGCGCGCCCTCCAGCAACGCGCCGGCGCGGCGCTCTTCGCGCGCGTCGCCGGCCCGGACGCGACGGCCGTGCGCGCCCGGATCCACGACACACCGGGCCCGCGCTGGTTCGAGCCCGGGTCGGCGATCCACCGGGTGCACGGCGACGCCTCGATGTTCGTCGGCGGTCTTCGTGCGCTGCTCCTGCAGTCGCTCCATCCGCTCGCGATGGCTGCGGTGGCCGCGCACTCGGGGTACCGGGGTGACCCGTGGGGCCGGCTCCAGCGCACGAGCACCTTCATCGCGGTGACGACCTTCGGCACGGTCGACGACGCCGAGGCGGCCGTCTCGGTCGTCCGGGCGGTGCACGAGCGGGTGCGCGGCGCTGCGCCGGACGGTCGTGCCTACGCCGCGAGCGACCCCGACCTCCTGCGCTGGGTGCACGTGGCCGAGGCCGACAGCTTCCTCGACGCGCACCAGCGCTACGGTGCGCGCCCGCTCGATCCCGCGGGGTGCGACGAGTACGTCGCACAGATCGGGACCGTGGCACGACGGCTCGGGGTCGTCGACCCGCCGAGCACGCTCGCCGACCTGCGAGCGACCCTCGAGGCCTACCGCCCGGAGCTGGCGCCGAGCGCCGCGGCCGACGACGCCGCCCGCTTCCTGCTCGTCGACCCGCCGATCCCGTGGTTCGCCCGTCCGGGCTTCGCGGCGCTCGCCCGTGCCGCCGTCGCGTCGATGCCGCCCTGGAGCGCGCCGCTGCTGCGGTCGGCGGGCCCGGCGGTCGGCAGGCGACGCCCGGCGACCGCCGGCGGGCGCGTCACGACGTCGTTCATCCGCTGGGCGCTCGACCCGGCGTGACCGATCGCGCGGGTGTCGCTCAGGCAGCCCCCGGGCGTGCCGCGCCGTGGTGCGCGTCGAGGTCGTCGTTCAGCCGCTCGAGCATCTCCGCGAGCAGGGCGCGGTCCAGCCGTGACCACTGCGCGAGCACGTCCCCGTAGTGCTCGGCGCGCGCCGCCCGGTGCGCCGCGAGCGCCTGCAGGCCTACCGGCGTCGGCTCTGCCACGACCGCCCGCCGGTCCTGGGGGTCGCGCGTGCGGTGCACGTGGCCCGCGGCCTCGAGCGCGGCCACCTGGCGGGTCACGGTCGACGGGTCGAGGCCCATGCGCGCGGCGAGGCCCTGGACGTTCTGCGGGCCGTGGACGCCGAGCTCCTGGAGGAGCAGGTAGGCGGCCCGGTCCAGCGGACCCGGCGCACCGGAGCCGTGGGCGGACTGCACGGACCGCTCCGCGCGCCGGACGAGCTGGGCGAGCGCGAGCTCGATCTGGCCGAGGGTGTCGCGCAAGGTGGCATCCAGGCTCTCCCGCGCGGTCATGCGTGCACGGTACACGCTGATCCGTGGTACCTACAGGAAGGTCTGCCGGGCCCCGCTCAGTCGAAGACCCCGACGGCGCGCAGCGCCGTGCCCAGCGACCCCGTGCTGTCCACGACGACCTCACCCTCGTCGCCCGTGCGCGTCACCGTCTCGACGACGCCGTCCGGGCCCTTGTAGTAGACGTGCGGGCTGACCGGCCCCGGGGCGTCCGCGTGCTCGGAGCGGGCGAGCCGGGCGAGCAGGCCGACGGCGCGGAGCACCCCCGTGCCCTCGACCACGTGCGCCGCCAGGAGGTGTCGGTGCGGGACTGCGAAGAGCACACCGTGCGCCGGGGACTCGACCCCGACATGCGTGGCGAGGACCTCGTCGAGCAGCAGGAGCCGGCTCGCGCCGTGGAAGTCGTCGGAGGCGAACACGTGCACCACCGCGTCCGGTCGCCCCGGGTCGGCGTCGACCGCCCGGTGCTCCGGCGGCGGCAGGCGTCGCAGGTTCGCCTCGGCGTAGGGCCGGACGGCCGCCCACCCGCCGAAGGGCTCCAGGGCGTCGTCGGCCGACATCGTCGCCACGTGGGTGGGGTAGTCGAGAGCGGCGAGGACCGCCAGGTCCGGGCCGGCGGTCGGGGCGTACGACGGCGGCCGCGCGGGTTCCGTGCTCAGCTCCCCGGTCGGGACGAGGCGCGGCAGGACGATCTCCCGGATCTCGTCGAGCGTCCGGGGCGGGACGAGGGACTGTGCGACGACGATCGTGCGCACGTGGCGCCGGACGGCGCGTCGCCAGTGCGAGCGGCGCAGGCGACCGAGCAGGGCCGCGAGGTTCGTCAGGCCGAAGGTGCGCCCGTCCGACGCGACGAGCGCACCGGCGCCGTCGTACGCCGTCGGGACGCCCGCGGCGCGGAACGCCTCGACCGCCCAGGAGACCACGACGTCGGCGTCCGCGGCGGACAGCGGTGACAGAGCGGCGTCGACCGGGCCGTGTCCGGCCGTGGACCGGGCGCGACGCGGTCGCCGACGGAAGAAGGCCATGCGGCCACCGTAGCCCGCGCCTCAGACCTCCGGGCCCGCCGCCGCGGCGGGGCCGCCCTGCGCGGGGCGGGTCTCGATCTCCCGCGCGACGCGCAGCAGAGCGCCGATCCCGGTGGCCAGGGCGCGGAGCTCGTCGGGTCCGCGAGATAGAACCCCGGTGCGCGAGGTAGAACTCCAGTCGGCTACTGGCGTTCTACCTCGTGGTCGGGAGTTCTACCTCGCGGGAGAGCGAGGTCAGCCCGGGCGGGCGACGCCGGTCTCGTAGGCCAGCACGACGGCCTGCACCCGGTCGCGCAGATCGAGCTTGCCGAGCACCCGTCCGACATGCGTCTTGACCGTCGCCTCGGACAGGACGAAGCGTGCCGCGATCTCGGCGTTGCTCAGGCCCTCGCCGAGGGCTTCGAACACCTCGAACTCGCGCGCGGTGAGCTGACGCAGCCGTGGGTCGGTGCGGCCGTCGCCGTCCCGCGCCGCGGGAGTCGTCTCGGCTCCCGCGGGCAGCGACCCGGCGAACATCTCGAGCATGCGGCGGGTGACCCGGGGTGAGACGGCGGCGTCCCCGCTCGCGACGGCGCGGATCGCGCCCACGAGCTCGGCGGGCCGCGCGTCCTTGAGGAGGAACCCGCTCGCCCCGGCCCGCAGCGCGCCGAACGCGTACTCGTCGAGGTCGAACGTCGTGAGGATGATGACGCGGCAGCCGGGTGCCGCCGCGACGATGCGCTCGGTCGCGTCGATCCCGTTGACGCCCGGCATCCGCACGTCCATGAGCACGACGTCGGGCCGCAGCGCCGTCGCCTGCGCGACCCCGGTCTCGCCGTCGGACGCCTCGCCGACGACCTCGATGTCGTCCTCGGCCGCGAGGATCATCCGGAAGCCCATGCGCAGCAGCGCCTGGTCGTCGACGAGGAGGACCCGCACCGGGCCGGTCATCGGGCGTCCAGGTCGAGCCGCAGTGTCGCGTGCACCGCCCACCCCGCACCGGAAGGTCCGGCCGTGACCGCCCCCCCGTAGACCGCTGCTCTCTCGCGCATGCCGATGATCCCTCTTCCTGTGCCGACCTGTGTGCCGAACGGTCCGTGCGGCGCACCCCCGGCAGCCGGGGGCGTCCGCCCCTCGGCGCCCTGGGGCACACCCGCATGGTTGATGATGCGCAGGTCGAGCCAGTCCCCGCCCTGCGGTCTCTCGTCACGTCGCGTGACCTCGACGACGACGAGCGGCGTGCCCGGTGCGTAGCGCAGCACGTTCGTCAGCGACTCGCGGACGATCCGGTGCGACGCCTGCCGGAGGGCGGCGTCGAGAGGGGGCTGCTCGCCGCTGCGCACCAGGCGCACGGGGAGGCCTGCGGTCCGGAACACCTCGACGATCTCCTCGAGCCCGGCGACGTCGTCGACCGGTGCGAGCGGCGCAGGGCCGGGCGCGCCGTCGGGCTCGCGCAGCACCCCCAGGACACGGCGCATGTCGGCCAGCGCCGCGCGTCCGGTCTCGGTGAGCTCGTCGAGCGCCTGGCCTGCGAGCTCTGGGTCCTTGGCGCCGGACGCCTTGGCGCCGTCCGCCAGGGCGACCATCACGGTGAGGCTGTGCGCGACGACGTCGTGCATCTCGCGCGCGATCCGGGTGCGTTCGGCGGCGACGGCGAGCTGCGCCTGCTGGTCGCGGTCCCGGGCGAGAGCGTTCGCGCGGCCGATGAGGTCCGCGAGGTGCAGGCGACGGCCCCGCACGCTCGTGCCGATGGCGAGGGCTGTGAGGAGGAACAGCGCGAGGACGACGATCGTCGCGACCCTGTCCCCGGTGAGCTGGCCCGGCTCCAGGTCTCGGCGCACGAGGTCCCCGTTCTCGACGACGACGACGTCCATCCACAGCAGGACCGCTGCGCTCTCGGTGAGGACGAGCACGGCGAAGACGATCCAGGTCTCGAGGGGCGGACGGGACGCGGCCACCGCGTAGAGCGCGAAGGCGATCGCCAGCTCGAACCCGCCGGTCTCGCCGGTGGCGAGCACCGTGACGACGCCCAGCACCCCGACGGCGCCCGCGACCCACAGGGGCGCGCGCCGTCGCCACATCAGAGCGGCACCGCCGGCGAGCACGAGCCCGACGAGAGGCCACCTCGGCTGGGTCATGAACAGCGCGGCCAGGACGCCGGGAACCACGAACCAGGCGGAGACCAGCCAGTCCATGACGACCGGGTGCTCGACGAAGTACCGGCGCAGCGGTCCGAGCCGGCGCGCGTCGAGCTCGGTGAACACCGGGCCCTGCGCGCGCGACGACGCCGGACCGGCAGGGGGCCGGTCCGGCGTCGTCGAGTCGGACATGGTGATCAGGCGTCCCTCCGCTTGAGCGTCACGGCTGCCGCGGCGAGCGCCACGACGGACCAGACGGCCATGGCGACGGTCGCGGAGCCCGGGCTGAGCACCTCGACCCCGCCGGCATCGGCCTCGGTGACCACCATCATCGCCGTTCCGAGGTTCATCGGGAGGAACTTGGCGATGTCCTGGACCCACTCCTGGGTGAGGAAGCTCGCGACCAGCGGCAGGACGAACAGCAGCGCGACGAGGGTGAAGATGGACCCCGCGGAGTGGCGCATGATCGTGCCGACACCGACCGCGACGATCGCGACGAAGGTCAGGTAGGCGGCGCACGCGAGGATGACGCGCTGGACGGTGCCGTCGCCGAGGTCGGGGACGAGGTCGTTGCCCGAGAGCATCGGCATCGTGGCGAGGTAGGACAGGCCGATGCCCACGATCGCGACGGCGAACGTCACGAGGCCGACGATGATCGTCTTGGCCCACAGGGCGGGCAGCCGGCGCGGTACGGCGCTCAGGGTCGAGCGGATCATGCCCGTCGCGTACTCGCCGGTGATGACGAGGGCTCCGAGGACGGCGACGGAGAGCTGGGCGAAGACGTAGCCGAGCACGATCGCCTGGACCGTCGAGACGTTGCCCATCGCGGCGGCCATCTCGGCGTCGTTCGCCGCGAAGTTCATCGAGGCGGCCATCGTGAGGCTGAAGAGCACCATGACGAGCACCGTGGTGCCGATCGTCCACCAGGTCGAGCGCAGCGAGCGGAACTTGATCCACTCCGAACGCAGGACGTGGCCGAAGGTGAGCCGGTAGGTGGAGGCGCGGCCCGTCGTCGGGCCGGTGGTGAGGGTGGCGGCGGTCATCGGATCGCTCCTTCGTTCTGGGTGGGCGCCTCGGGTGCCACGGGGGCGACGGGGGGAGCGGCGGGCCGTTCGCCCGCGCCGTGCCCGAGGTGCGCTGCGGCGGCCTCGGTCTGGTACTCCACGGAGTCCGCGGTGAGCGACATGTACGCCTCCTCGAGGGTGGAGGTGACCGGCGTGAGCTCGTGCAGGACGATGCCGGCGGCCGCGGCGAGCTCGCCGATCGCGGGGGCCTCGACCCCGCTGATCTGCAGCAGGCTCGGCTCGTCGCTCGTGACGGTCGCGCCGTCGCGGGCCACGAGCTCGGCGAGCTGGGTCGCGTGCGGGGTGCGGACCCGGACGGTCTGCCCGGCCCCGCCGTCGACGATCTCGCTCACGGGGGCGTCCGCGAGGATGCGTCCCTTGCCGATGACGACGATGTGGTCCGCGGTGAGCGCGACCTCGCTCATGAGGTGGCTCGAGAGGAAGACCGTGCGGCCCTCGGAGGCGAGGTAGCGGGCGAGGTTGCGCACCCACAGCACACCCTCGGGGTCGAGGCCGTTGACGGGCTCGTCGAGGATGAGCGTCTTCGGGTCACCGAGCAGTGCCGAGGCGATGCCGAGTCGCTGGCCCATGCCGAGCGAGAAGCCGCCGACCCGCTTCTTGGCGACCGACGGCAGGCCTGTCATCTCGATGACCTCGTCGACGCGCTTCGTCGGGATGCCGTGCGTGGCGGCCATCGCGCGGAGGTGGTTGTAGGCGGTGCGTCCCGTGTGGATCGCCTTCGCGTCGAGCAGCGCCCCGACCTCGGTGAGGGGGGAGCGGTGCTCCGCGTAGGGGCGCCCGTTGACGGTGACGGTGCCGGCGGTCGGGCGGTCCAGCCCCATGATCATCCGCATGGTGGTGGACTTGCCGGCGCCGTTCGGGCCGAGGAAGCCGGTCACCGTGCCGGGCTGGACGGTGAAGGTCACGCCGTCGACCGCGGTCTTGGGTCCGTAGCGCTTGGTCAGGCCTCGTGCTTCGATCATGGTGCACCTCTGTTCGGCGGGAGGTCGGGCGGTGTCGTCGTTGCTGCTCCCAGCCTAGGGAGCGACGGCCCCGTGAGAAGCCCTCTGACGGCGGATCTTGCCTCGTCGTCCGTGTACGCCGGAAGAATGAGGAGGGCCGCCCCGGGGCTGATCGTGTCCCCCTGCGGGTGGATCTCTCGGCCGATGTCCGTGGGAACACCCGCACGGCGTCGCTCGTTGCATAGGATGGACGCCACGGCCAGCGACACCCGCCTCGAGCCAGAGGGCACTGGACGCCGCGACCAGGAGGAGTTCATGAGCAACCCCGTCTTCAACAACAGCGTGATCTTCGGCGAGCCGAAGAACCGCCGCGGAGGCGCCGCGACGGCGCATCCCGGCCAGACCGGTGCACCCGCGTACGGGTCGTCGTCGTCCAGCCCCTACGCGCAGGCGCCGTACGGCACGCCGCCCGCGGGGACGCAGGACGGCGCGCAGGCCGCCGACGCGGCGCAGCTCGACGCGATGTACAACGCGCCGACGGCGACGACGGCTGACACGAAGCGCCTGACCTACGACGACGTCATCATGAAGACGGGCGGGCTGCTCGCCCTGCTCGTCGTCGTCGCGGCGGTCTCGTGGAACGTCACGCCGCAGATGCCGGCACTGTGGATCATCGGTGCCGTCGTGGGTCTGGTCCTCGGGCTCGTCAACGCCTTCAAGAAGAACCCGAGCCCCGGGCTGATCATCGCCTACACGGTGGCCCAGGGCGCGTTCCTCGGCGGCATCAGCCTCGCGTTCGCGGGGATGACGGTCGCGGGTGGCGCCAACCTCACGGACATCGTCTTCCAGGCGGTCCTCGCCACGATCGCGACGTTCGCCGCAGCGCTGTTCCTCTTCCGGTCCGGCAAGGTCCGCGTCACTCCGAAGTTCACGCGCTGGCTGCTCATCGCCATGGTGGGCTACCTCGCCTTCTCGCTCGTCAACGTGGTCCTCGTCTGGACCGGCGTCCTCGGGGGCTGGGGCATGCGCGGCGGCACGTGGGGCATCATCATCGGCCTCTTCGCGGTCGGCCTGGCCGCGGCGTCGCTGATCATGGACTTCGACTCCATCAAGCGTGGCGTCGAGGCCGGCGTCCCGGCGAAGTTCGCCTGGTCCGCAGCCTTCGGCCTCCTCGTGACGCTCATCTGGCTCTACCTGGAGTTCCTGCGCCTGTTCGCGATCCTGCAGAGCAGCGACTGACCCTGGTGGGCAGGACAACCCGCGTCCCGGTACCCGCGGCCGACTCTCGGCCGCGGGTACCGGTGTTCCTGGCAGGCCTGGTGATCGCAGCGGTCGCCATGCTCGCCCTGCAGGTGCTCGTGATGATCCTTGCGGGAGCACCGCCGGCGTTCCTGACGTTCGCGGCGCTCCTCATCGTCATCAGCGTGCCGACTGCCGGCGCGGCGGTCGCCTGGGCGGGTGCACGACTGAGCGCGGGCTGGACCGAGGAGCGTGCCGCGCTCCTCTTCGCCGCGCTCGGCCTCGTCGTCGGCGTCGTCTGGGGATCGCTCGTCGCCGGTGGCATCGCGTCACGCCTGACCGACGGCAGCTCCGGCCTGACGCTCGCCGTGGCGACCGTCGCCGGGGTGAGCGCCGCCGTCGGTGCGGGCCTGGGCCGCATCACGGCGCGTGAGGCGTCCGGTCGGCCGGTGCTCGTCGTGACGCTGGCCGTGCTCGTCGTGCTCGTCGCGGCGGCGGGCCTGCTGGTCTGACCGACCCGCCGGTACCGGCACGGCGTCAGGCCGTGCCGCCGCGCCGCCCCGTGGCCGACGCGAACCCGAGCCACGTGTGCCGGTTCCCGGCCCAGCACCACCCCACCTTCGGTGCGCCCCGGCGTTCACGACCGTCGCGGCCCGTGCCGTTCGAGATCCACACCGCGGGCGTGCGCGCGTCGAGTGCACCGCCGGGCTTGCGCAGCCGAGACCCGATCGTCATGTAGCAGTGGTTGCGCGCGACGATGGCGGGCACCTGCAGCGCCCAGTGGATGCCCTCGCTCAGCAGGAGCGGCGTGCGGCGGCGGCCCGCGAGCTCTCCGAGCGCCTCGTTCGGGGACCAGTTGCTCAGGTCGTCCCCGCGGTCCGGGTCCGTGACGACGTACAGCACCCCCTCGGGCACGTCGATCCCGTCGATCGGGCTGAACCGGTCGACGTCCGGCATGTCGACGACGACGAAGCCGGGTGCGTCTCCCCGGCGCAGCAGGGGAGCGAGAGCCGACGGGGGTGCCGCCGTCGGGTGGACCGCCAGCAGTGCGCTCGGTGCCGGCCGGTCGTCGGCGCGCGACGTGTTGTCGAGCTCGCCGTCGAGCCGGGCGGCGAGCGCGCGGAACGTGGTGGCATCCGTCCCGGCCAGCTCCGGTACCCCGATCTCGATCAGCCGTTCGGCCTGCGCGCGCACCGGGGGAAGGGGAGGGGCCTGCTGGCGGCCGGCCGACCGGCCCGGTGTCGCCTGGTCGCCTGGTGTGCTGGACGTCGTACGGTGCGGGCTGGTGCTCATCGGCAACCTCTCGGTCGGGGTGCGGTCGGCAGGTTTAACACCATACAACGTACGATGATTCCCGGACGTCGCGCGCGGGCGCCCGATTGCGGGATGATCGGGGGATGAAGTTCGCAGAGCACATCTCCGATCTCGTCGGCGGCACACCCCTCGTCCGGCTGAGCGCGGTGACCGAGGGCCTGTCGGCGACGATCCTCGCCAAGGTCGAGTACATGAACCCCGGTGGGTCCGTGAAGGACCGCATCGCGCTGAAGATGGTGGAGGCCGCCGAGGAGTCGGGCGAGCTGGCTCCCGGCGGGACGATCGTGGAGCCGACCTCCGGCAACACCGGGGTCGGGTTGGCGCTCGTCGCGCAGCGCAAGGGCTACCAGTGCGTGTTCGTCTGCCCCGACAAGGTGAGCCAGGACAAGCGCGACGTCCTCAAGGCCTACGGTGCCCGTGTCGTCGTCACGCCGACCGCGGTCCCGCCCGATCACCCCGACTCCTACTACTCGGTCTCCGACCGGCTGGTGCGGGAGATCGAGGGTGCGTGGAAGCCGAACCAGTACGCGAACCAGAACGGGCCGGCCTCGCACTACGAGACCACGGGTCCGGAGATCTGGGCGGACACCGACGGCCGGGTGACGCACTTCGTCGCCGGGGTCGGTACGGGCGGCACCATCACGGGGACCGGGCGGTTCCTCCAGGAGGTCTCGGCCGAGCGCGACGTGGCGCAGGGCGGCCGGGTGCGGGTGGTCGGCGCGGACCCGGCGGGCTCGGTGTACTCGGGCGGCGACGGGCGTCCCTACCTCGTCGAGGGCGTCGGCGAGGACTTCTGGCCCGACGCGTACGACCCCACGGTCCCCGACGAGATCATCCCGGTCACGGACGCGGACTCGTTCTCCCTGACGCGGCGCCTGGCCCGCGAGGAAGGCCTGCTCGTGGGCGGGTCGTGCGGCATGGCGGTCGAGGCCGCGCTGCGGCTGGCTCGTCGGCTCGAGGACGAGGACGCGGCTGCCGCGGCGCGCGCCGTGATCGTCGTCCTCCTGCCCGACAGCGGGCGGGGCTACATGTCGAAGATCTTCAACGACGCATGGATGCGCTCGTACGGCTTCCTGCCTGCCGAGGAGGGTGTGACGGCGGGCGACATCCTGCGCGCGAAGGACGGCCGACTGCCCGAGCTCGTGCACACCCACCCCAGCGAGACCGTCCGCGACGCGATCGAGATCCTGCGCGAGTACGGCGTCTCGCAGATGCCCGTCGTGGGCGCGGAGCCGCCGGTGAAGATCGGCGAGGTCGCGGGCGCGGTCAGCGAGCGCGCGCTGCTCGACGCCGTCTTCTCCGGGCGGGCGTCGCTCGCGGACCGGGTGGAGGCCCACATGGAGCCCCGCTTCCCGCTCATCGGGTCGGGCGAGGGTGTGGAGGCCATCCGGGCGGCGCTGCACGACGCCGACGCCCTCCTCGTCGTGGACGACGGCGACCCGGCCGGGGTGCTCACCCGGCACGACCTCCTGGGGTTCCTCGCGCACTGAGCCGCAGGACGGCGACGGCGAGCAGGGCCGCGGCGAGCGCGACGAGCACACCGTGCGCGACGCGCACGCCGGGCCCGCCCCAGAACTGCGGCAGCACCAGGACGAGGGCGACGGCGAGCGGGACGCCGGCCCATCGGGGGTCCAGCCCGCCGCGCCAGGTGCCGACGGCGGTGAGGACTCCCGCGACCGCGACGAGGACGAGCCCGACGCCGAACAGCGTCGCCGCGACGGGGTGGGTGCGCAGGGCCTCGACCTGCTCGAGGTGCCCGCTCGCGTCGCCCTGCGCCGCGTGGCGCGCGATCACCTGGATCCCGAAGGTCTCGGCCCCGTAGTAGAGGGCGGCGAGCCCCGCCCCGGCCCAGGAGAGCGCGAGCGCCCAGGTCAGGCTCGGGCGCCCGGGGGTCGCGGCCAGCAGGCGACGCAGGCCGAGCAGGCCGACGGGCACCAGCGCGAGCGCGAGGATCCCGAGGAGGTGGCTGACGACCCACCGGTCGGAGGCGAACGCCGCCGCGAGCCCGACGCTCTCGCGTGTCTCGTCGGGCCAGGGGCGCAGCACCGGGAAGAGCATGGCCGACACCCCCGCACCGACGAGCACGGCGGCGGTCCAGGTCGCCGTCCTCATGGCTGCTCCCGCACACCGGCGGGCCGGGGCGTCTCGGCCAGCCGGGTGACGCCGTGGACCAGCATCTCGACGAGGGTGTCGAAGCTCTGGTCGAGGTCGTCGGGCAGGCGGAAGCCGCCGCCCGACTCGAGCCCGACGAACCCGTGCAGGGCGGCGCGCACCGCGCGCACGGCGTCGATGGTCCGCGCCGGCGGGACCTGGAAGCCGCGCAGGGTCGCGACGACGACCGCGACCGACTCACCGCCGGCCGCGGACAGGGCGGCGTCGGCGGGGTCGTCGGGATCGGGGGCGACCTGGGCGGCGGCGTACCGGCCAGGGTGCTCACGGGCGAAGTCCCGGGTCGCGTGCGCCAGCGCCCGCAGGGCGTCCTCGCGGGCACGGCCGACGGTCGCGCCCGCGAGCGCGCGGGTGAGGTCGCCCACGGCGACGGTCGCCACCTCCCGGCGCAGGTCGGCGAGCGACCCGACGTGCTTGTACAGGCTCGGTGCGGCGACGCCTGCCCGCGCTGCGACCTTGGCGAGGGTCAGGTCCGCGAACCCGGCCGAGCCGCCGTCGTCCACCAGCGCGAGGGCGATCGTCGTCACGGCCTCCCGGGACAGCCCCGCCCTAGCCACGGGACGCTGCCGGCACGTCGCGGAGGAAGCCGAGCACCGCCGGGACGACGGCGTCGGGAGCCTGCGCGTACGGGTAGTGCCCGGTCTCGGGGACGAGGAGTGCGCGCGCACCGAGGGTGTCCTCGATCCAGGCGAGCTCGGCGGCGGGGTCGGGCCAGTCCGGGTCGAGGGCGCCGACGACGGCGAGCGCCGTGGCGTGGACCTCCCCGAGTCGCTCGGTGACGACCGAGTGGTCGAGCGCGAGCGCGAGGTGGCGCAGGGAGCGCAGCCGGTCGGGCTCGCGCAGGTTCGCGCGGACGGCTGCGGCGTGGGCGGCGAGGCCGTCGGTGGTGCGGCCCTTGTGGAGCGAGCGGTAGTAGGCGCTCCACGCCGCGGCGCCCCAGGGGCGCGCGAACAGCAGGCGGTAGACCGCGCGCAGCGCGGCGCGCCGGAGGGGGCTCGCGACCGGCTCGCGCAGGAACGGGCTGAACAGCACCAGGCCGCGCACGAGGTCGGGGCGTTCGGCCGCGGCCCAGGCTGCGGCGCTCGCGCCCATGGAGGTGCCGAGGAGGACGGCGGGGCCGCCGCCGAGGTGCTCGACGAGGGCGAGCAGGTCGTGGCCGGTCGTGTCGTCACCGTGCGTGCGGAACGTCGTGTCGCTGTCGCCGTGGCCCCGCAGGTCGACGGTCGCGACGCGGAAGCCGGCGTCGGCGAGCGCCGTGGCGAGGCGGTCGTAGGTCGAGCGGAGGTCGCCCATGCCGGGAACCGCGACGACCAGGGGGGCACCGGGATCGCCGATGACCTGGTACGCGAGGCGACCCTCGGGCCGCGCGAGGCGAGAGAGGGAGGTAGATCGACTCATAGTCATAGCCCATAGGCTAATCGGCATAGCCGCAAAGTGCAAGGGTCCCGGTGCGCCCCCGGGCCCGGGCTGCCGCCGGAGCAGGTACGGTCGAGGAGTTCCCCATCGAGAGGTTGTCCTGTGACCGACCAGCCCACCCCCGCTCCCTCCACCCTGCCGGTGGCATCCGGCGGCTTCGGCGACAAGCCGACGCTCACCTTCCCCGGCGCGAGCGCGCCCGCGGGCCTGCAGGTCCACGTCCTCGCGGAGGGCGACGGCCCCGTCGTCACGTCCGGGCGCACGATCGTCGTCCACTACCTCGGGCAGGTATGGGACGGTGCGATCTTCGACACGTCCTACGACCGGGGCGAGACCATCTCGTTCCCGATCGGGGTCGGCGCCGTGATCGGCGGCTGGGACAAGGGGCTCGTCGGCCAGAGCGTCGGCTCCCGTGTCCTGCTGTCCATCCCGCCCGAGCACGGCTACGGCATGCGCGGCGTTCCGCAGGCCGGCATCGGTGGCGGGGACACCCTGGTGTTCGTCGTCGACGTCGTCGGCGTCGAGTAGCCCGCAGGCGGTCGGTGGGTCAACGCCGGACGCTGCGGGTCACCGTGAACTTCGGGTTCTGCCCGACGCCGTCGGTCGGCCCGACCATCCGGGCGAGCGCCGGGCGGTAGCGCAGGTGGGAGTTGAACACCGTCCACAGCTCCCCGCCCGGCCGCAGCACCCGCCCGGCCGCCTCGAACATCCGGTGCGCCGGGTTCGTGCTCACCGCGGCGGCGTCGTGGAACGGCGGGTTGCAGACCACGAGGTCGACGCTCGCGTCGGGCACACCCGACATGACGTCGTCGCGGGTCACCTCGATCTGCCCGTCGAGCCCGTTCGCGAGCGCCGTCTCGCGGGCGGAGCGCACCGCCGCGTCCGACTGGTCCGTCGCGATCACCGTCAGCCCCGGTCGTGGGCGGGCCAGCGCCGCGGCGAGGATGCCCGTGCCGCACCCGAGGTCGACGGCCCGCGAGGCCTCGGGTGCCATCCGATCGAGGAAATCGAGCAGGTACCGGGTGCCGATGTCGAGGCTCGCGCCGGCGAACGCCGCGCCGTAGGACACGACCGTGAGGTCGAGATCGGTGACGTGCTCACGTACCGGGTACGTCGGCGTGGAGTCGGTCTGCAGCGGTCCGCCCGCGACGAGCACCCGCGACTTCTGCCGGGCGTACGTCGCGCGGACCTCGGTGAACGACTCCGCGAGGACGCCGTTCATCGCCGTCGTCATGTGCTTGAGGCGCCCACCGGCGAAGAGGGTGACCGACGGGTCCGCCCAGCGCGCCACGGCCTCGGCGATCTCGCGGAGCGCGGCCAGGCTGCGGGGGAGCTGCAGCAGGACGACCGTGGCCCCGGCGAAGAGCTCCTCGCCGAGCGGGAGCCGTGCGTAGGCCCCCTGCAGCCCCGCGGCCTCGGCGTTGCGGTCGAGGCCGATCTCCCCGGTCAGCAGGTCCTGGTGCACCCGGATCCCGGTCGCGCCGTGGGTGACGGCCGTGCCGAGCGTGAGGGCGCCGAACCGGTCGTCGACGACGACGATCCGCCCGGTGCCCGACGGGGCCGCGTCGGTCCCCGCCGGCTTGGCGTCGGCCGCCGCCGCGGCGAGCGCGTCGGCGGCCTCGTCGAGGAGCAGGCGGTCCGTCGCGTCGACGGCCACCAGCGAGTCGTCGTCGAAGGGATAGCGCTGCAGGGACGCGAGGAGCGCGTCACGAGGGGAGGACGCCGGGTCGACCGGATCGGGTGTGGGCATCTCACCAGTGTCCCCCGGGACCGGGGTGTCCGGTGACCGGTGGTCCCGCCCGTCGTCCGCCCGGCGTCTGGCACGCTGGGCACGTGGACGAACCGACGGGACCGGGCGCCTCGGGCGCGGAGCGTGACCCGCAGGCGCGGGTCGAGATCACCTACTGCACGCAGTGCCGCTGGATGCTGCGCGCCACCTGGGTCGCGCAGGAGCTCCTGACGACCTTCGGGACACGACTGAGCGAGGTCGCGCTCGTGCCCGGCACGGGCGGGGTGTTCCGCGTCGTGGTGGGCGACGACGTGGTCTGGGACCGTGGGGTCGAGGGTGGCTTCCCCGAGATCCCCGTGCTCAAGCAGCTCGTGCGGGACCGGGTGGCGCCCGGCCTCGCACTGGGCCACACCGACCGTGCCGCGCGCCGCGCGGCAGGTCACGAGGAGTAGGCCCGAGCCCGTCGGACCGAGCCTCGGAGGTCGGGGCCCGGCGGGCGTCAGGCGCTCGGCGTCGCCGGGGGAGTGCGCTTCGTCGCGAGGGCCCTGAGGCGCTCCTCCTCCTCGCGGACCTTGGCGTGCGTCGCGCGCTCGCGGACGAGCCACTCGGGCGGGTCCTCACGCAACTCGTTGATCTGCTCGGTCGTGAGCGGCTCCGTGATACCGCCGCGGGCGAGCCCGGCGATGGACACGTCCAGGCGCCCGGCGACGACGGGACGTGGGTGCGGGCCGTTGCGGCGCAGGTCGCTCAGCCACTCGGGCGGGTTCTTCTCGAGCTCCTCGAGCCGGCCGCGCGTGATCGTCCCGCGCTGGAAGTCCTCGGGCGTGGCGGGCAGGTACACCCCGAGCTTCTTCGCCGCCGTGGCGGGCTTCATGGTCTGCGAGGAGTTCGGGGTGCTCATGCCTGCAAGGGTATCCGCCCCGGTGCGCCGACCGTCGCGGGCTAGGCTTGGCGGGTGGAAGACGGCCAGAGCGCGACCGACGAGACCTCCGCTCCTGCCTTCCGGCTGGCCTACGTCCCCGGGGTCACCCCCGCGAAGTGGGTGAACACCTGGCGCGAGCGGTTGCGCACCGTGCCGATCGAGCTCGTCCCGGTCGAGGCCGCCGCGGCCGCCGGTGCGTTGCGGGACGGGCAGGCCGACGCCGCGCTCCTGCGGCCGCCGGTCGACCGCGGCGCCGGCTGGAGCGACGAGCTGAGCCTCGTCGCGCTCTACGAGGAGACGCCGGTCGTGGTCGTGCCGACGGACCACCTCCTGGCCTCCCTCGAGCCCGAGGAGCCGGTCGCCCTCGACGACCTCGCCGACGAGGTGCTGCTGTGCCCGCTCGACGACGTGGTCCCGTGGGCGGTCGTACCGCCGGGGCGTGCGGCGCTCGAGCGGCCGGTGACGACGGGGGCCGCCGTCGAGCTGGTCGCGGCCGGGATCGGAGTGCTGGTCGTCCCGCAGTCGCTCGCCCGTCTGCACCATCGCAAGGACCTCACCTACCGCGTCCTGGACGGGGCGCCGTCGGCACCGGTCGGGCTCGCGTGGGTGAGCGAGCGCACCACGGACCTCGTCGAGGAGATGGTCGGGATCGTGCGGGGCCGGACGGCCAACTCCTCGCGGGGGCGCACGTCGGCGCCCGCAGCGGAGGGCTCGGCCGCGAAGGAGCGCCCGGCCGCGAAGGAGCGGGCAGGGGGCAAGGACGGCGCCCGCAGCGGTGGTCGCGCCGGGAGCTCGCGCACCGGTGGTGCTCGGGCCGGCGGGACACGTGCCGGTGGCGGGCGCGCGGGAGGTGCAGGGCGGGCCAAGCGCGGGCGGGGCGGGCCGTCGTCGGGCCGCAAGAAGCGATAGTTCGCCCCTGACTTATATAAGCAAGAGATGAAACATGGAGGCCGTGGAAGCCTTCGACGTCCTCGGTGACCCGGTCCGGCGCCGCATCCTCGAGCACCTCGCCCAGGGAGAGCGCCCGGCCGGGGAGATCGCCGCGCTGGTGGCCGACGAGTTCGCGATCAGCCAGCCCGCCGTCTCCCAGCACCTGCGGGTGCTGCGCCTGAGCGGCTTCGCCACCGTGCGACCCGAGGGCACCCGCCGTCTCTACGCGCTCGAGCCCGAGCGGCTCGACGTGATCGAGGAGTGGGTCTCGGGCCTGCGCGCCTCCTGGGGGCAGCGGCTCGACGCGCTCGGCACCGAGCTGGCCCGCGGGCGGCGGGCGCGTCGGACGTCGGCGGACGACGACGGCGGCCCGCAGGTCGCCGGCTCCGCAGTACCCGCGCCCGGCCCGGGCGCGGGGGAGGACGACTCATCGAGGAGGACCCCGTGAACGATCTCCTGGCAGAGCTCGAGGCCGTGCGGCGCGAGGTCGGCGGCGCCGAGCTTCCCGCCGGCGCCGCACGACGGATCGCGCTGACCCGCACCTACGACGCCGACGTCGCCGACGTGTGGGACGCCCTGACGGACCCGGACCGGATCCGGCGATGGTTCCTTCCGGTCACGGGCGACCTGCGGCTCGGCGGGCACTATCAGCTCGAGGGCAACGCGGGCGGGGAGATCCGGGTGTGCGACGAGCCCCGGCGCCTGCAGGTGACGTGGATCTTCGGCGAGGCGCCGAGCGAGGAGGACTCGTCGATCGTCGAGGTCCGCCTCGAGCCGGCGGCCGACGGCTCGACCGAGCTCGTCCTCGAGCACGTCGCGGTCGTCCCGGAGGAGATGTGGGACCGGTACGGGCCCGGCGCCACCGGTGTCGGGTGGGACCTGACGCTGCTGGGCCTGGCCGCGCACCTCGCCGGTGTCGAGCTGGGCGACCCCGCCGAGGCGGAGCGCAGCCCGCAGATGCGCCAGGCCATGGCTGACAGCAGCAGGGCCTGGGGCGCGGCGAACGTCGCCGCCGGGGCGGACGAGGACGAGGCCGGGGCTGCGGTCACCCGGACGACCGAGTTCTACGCGCCGCCCGCCGACGACTGACGTCCACCCGTAGGGGGATGTTCACCGCGAGTTCACCCGCCTAGGCTCTGCGGGTGAGATCGTCCGTTCCGTCCCCTGTTGTCGCACTCGTGTGGGTACTGGCCGCCGCCGTGCTGGTCCCCGTCGTCCGCCTCGCGCGCGGTCCGAGCGAGGCAGCGTACCTCGCGATCACCGCCCGCGCCGCCCAGGTGTCCGGGGTGCACGTCGTCGCCGAGGCGGGGGTGCTGCTGCTCGTCGCGCTCTTCGTCGTCGCGGCGTGGCGTGCGCGCGCGCACGGCCCGGGCACGGTCGCCGTCGCACTCGCCGGCGGGTTCGGGGCGGTCCTGGCCTACGCCGTGAGCGAGGGGACCAAGCTCGTCGTGCGCCAACCGCGCGGCTGCTGGGAGCTCGTCGAGGTCGCGCACTGCCCGCCGGCCGGCGACTGGTCGTTCCCCAGCAACCACACGACGATCGCGTTCGCGCTGGCCGCGGCCGTCGTCGCGACGTCCGCCTCGACCGGGTTGCGCGTGCGGGCCGCCGACGTGCCCTCGCGCCACGGCAGGGCCGCGCGGAAGAACGCCCTCTGGTCGCTCGCGCTCGTCGCGCTGCCGGTCGCGCTGGCGTGCGTCACCGGCGCGGCCCGGGTGGTGCAGGGTGTGCACCTGCCGCACGACGTCGTGGCCGGCGCGGTCCTCGGCGTGTGCACCGTCGCCGCGACGATCCTCGCCCTGGGCGGCCCGGCGACCACCGCCGTGCACGCCGCGTGCCGCGTCCCGGTGCTGCGCCAGGCGCTCACCGCCCGGCCGTACTGACGGTCGGGACGCGGGTCAGGGAGCCGTGATGAATACGTCGAACAGGTGCGGGTTGTGTGCGTGCACGAGCACGGCGAAGACCACGACGTCGAACAGCAGGTGCACGGCCACCACGTAGCTGAGGGACTTGCTCCACGAGAAGATCCACGCCTGGACGAGGGCGAACGGGATCGTCAGCACCGGACCCCACTCGCGGTAGCCGAGCTCCCACAGGAACGAGACGAAGATCGTCGCCTGCAGCAGGTTCGCCGTCCACAGCCCGAAGTGCTTGCGGTAGAGGGCGAAGATGATGCAGATGAAGAACAGCTCGTCCCAGATGCCCACGGCGTTGACCCCGACGAACAGCCGCCCGATCTCCTGCCCGGTCTCGACGGTCGGCCAGTTGCGGTAGGCGCCCGAGCCGATGAAGTAGGGCGGCAGGATGAGGTAGCCCGCCACGACCACGACGACCAGGTAGATCACCTGCGCGCGGGTCCAGCGCCGCCCCGTGTGCACGGGGAACCGAATCGTCGGGTCGCGGAAGTGGTAGCGCGACGCCGCCCACGGCACCAGCACCGCGAGCGAGAGCGCCACGGCGAAGCGCGCGATGCCGGCGTCGGACAGGTCCGCGGCGAGCGGGATCGCCGAGATGATCCCCATGCCGACGCCGATCAGCGCGAGGTCGCGCCCGAGCGTCCGGTCGACCGCCAGGCCGAGCGCGATGCCCAGCACGAGCGGCACGTAGCCGGCCGGTCGCTCGTGCACCGCGAAAAGCAGGACGGCCGAACCGGAGACGAGGATCGCGGCGAGCAGGCGCAGCACGGGCACCGGGGCGGTTCGAGTCACGGGAAGACCCTACGTCGCCCCACGGCCCGTGGGGCGGTGGGGCGACGCAGGGCCGTCAGCGCAGCGAGTGCCGTCAGTGTGGTCAGCGGACGCACGAGCGGAGGACTACACGGCGGCGGGGAAGGGGACGCCCGTCGTCGCGTGGCAGCGGTACCCGTTCGGGTTCTTGTCGAGGTACTGCTGGTGGTAGTCCTCGGCGTAGTAGAACGTCCCCGCCTCGATCGCGGGCTGCATCTCGGTGGTGATGGGGTCGTAGCCCTTCGTCGCCAGGACCTCCCCGTAGCGCGCGGCGGTCTCCTTCACGGCCTTCTCCTGCTCGGGTGTGGTCCAGTACACCGCGGAACGGTACTGGGTCCCGACGTCGTTGCCCTGGCGGTAGCCCTGGGTCGGGTCGTGGCGCTCCCAGAAGATGCGGAGCAGCTCCTCCTCGGTGACGACCTGCGGGTCGTAGGCGACGAGCGTCGCCTCGGTGTGGCCGGTCCGGGCACTGCACACCTCCTCGTACGTGGGGTTCGACGTCGTGCCGCCCATGTACCCGACGGCGGTGCTCACCACGCCCGGGACCTGCCAGAAGATCTCCTCGGCGCCCCAGAAGCACCCCATCGCGACGTAGAGCACGCGGGTGCCCTGCGGCCACGGGCCCATGATCGACGTGCCCAGCACGGTGTGCGGTGCCGGGGTGCGCAGCACGGGCGCCTCGCGGCCGGGCAGGGCGTCCTCCGGCGCGATCAGGGTGGTCTTGGCGGAACCGCCGAACAGTGCGTCGAAGATCGAGTTCATCGCTTACCTCCTTGGACCGGCGCACCACCTGGTGCACCGTCATCCAGAACGCGCGCGGGCGTCCTCCTGTTCCCCGAGGCGGTCCCCGGCCGGTCCCCGGTCGACGTCACACCGGACATGTCGACCAGGGGGCGCGGACCGAGGGACGTTCGCCGTAGCCTTGCAGGGTGAGCACCGAGCAGCCGCACCGTCCCGAGCAGCCGTCCGACCCCGCGCACCCCGACTGGTCCAGCACGGGCTTCGCGACCCGAGCCATCCACGCGGGCCAGGACCCCGAGGCCACGACGGGCGCCGTCGTGCCCCCGATCTACCAGGTCTCGACGTACAAGCAGGACGGCGTGGGCGGCCTGCGCGGCGGGTACGAGTACTCGCGCTCGGCGAACCCGACGCGCACCGCGCTCGAGGAGGCCCTCGCCGCCGCGGAGGCGCCCGCGGGCTCGACGGCCCGGGGCTTCGCCTTCGCCTCCGGCCTCGCCGCGGAGGACACGCTCCTGCGCGCGGTCCTGCGCCCGGGTGACCACCTCGTGGTGCCCGACGACGCGTACGGCGGCACGTACCGCCTCGTCGCCCGGGTGTTCGGCCCCTGGGGGATCGACCACACGGCCGTCGACCTCACCGACCTCGCTGCCGTCGGTGCCGCGCTGGAGCCCGGACGGACGAGGGTCCTGTGGGTCGAGACGCCCACGAACCCGCTGCTCGGCGTGAGCGACATCCGTGCGCTGGCCGGCCTCGCCCACGACGCCGGGGCGGTGCTCGTCGTCGACAACACGTTCGCCACCCCGTACCTGCAGCAGCCGATCGCGCTCGGGGCCGACGTCGTCGTGCACTCCACCACCAAGTACATCGGCGGGCACAGCGACGTCGTCGGCGGCGCCCTCGTGGTGGCCGACGGCGCGCAGCTGCCCGGCGACCTCTCCTCGCCGACCGGGACGCGGGACCTGGCCGACGCCGCCGCGTTCCACCAGAACTCCTCCGGCGCCGTCGCGGGGCCCTTCGACGCCTGGCTCACCCTGCGCGGGCTCAAGACCCTCGCCGTGCGGATGGACCGGCACAACGCCAACGCGGCCGCCGTCGCGCAATTCCTCGACGAGCACCCGGGCGTGCGGGAGGTCATCTACCCCGGCCTGAAGTCGCACCCCGGGCACGAGCTCGCCGCCCAGCAGATGACCGGGTTCGGCGGCATGGTCTCGTTCCGTGCCGGGAGCGAGGCCAAGGCGCTCGAGATCTGCGCCCGGACGCGCGTGTTCACCCTCGCGGAGTCGCTCGGCGGGGTCGAGTCGCTCATCGAGCACCCGGGCAGGATGACGCACGGTTCGGTCGCCGGGACCGCGCTCGAGGTGCCTGACGACCTCGTCCGGCTCTCCGTCGGCATCGAGGACGTCGCCGACCTGCTCGCCGACCTCGAGGCTGCGCTCGCGTGATCTTCCGCAGGCGCAACGGTGGCCCGGCCGGCCGTCGTCCGGGACCCGACGACGTCGTGAGCCCGCCCGAGCCGCTCGTGCCACCCACGCCCCACGGTGACGCGACGGTCCCGCCAGCCGTGCGCACCGCTGCGGCCTGGTCGTGGCGGGTGCTGCTGTTCGCCGCCGTGGGCGCCGGAGGGCTGTACGTGCTGGCGATGTCGAAGATCATCGTCGTCCCGATCGCCGTCGCGCTGCTGCTCACCGTGCTGCTCGTGCCCGTGCGGGGCTTCCTCGAGAAGTACCTGCGCTTCCCGCGGGCGCTCGCGGCGGGAACCTCCCTGATCGGTCTGCTGGCCGTCGTCGCGGGCCTGCTCACGGTCGCGGGCGGGTCGATCGTCAGCGGCGTCGAGGAGCTCCGGGACCAGGCGGTCCAGGGGTTCGAGACGTTCGTCGTGTGGCTCTCCGACGGCCCGCTCAGTCTTGGCAACGAGCAGATCGAGGGTTATCTCGACGACATCCTCGACTCCATCACCGCCAACCAGTCCAGCATCCTGTCAGGGGCGCTCGGCGCGGCGACGACTGTCGGGCACGTCGTCGCAGGCGGACTCATCGCGCTGTTCTGCACGTTCTTCTTCCTGCTCGACGGTCGGTCGATCTGGGGCTGGGTCGTCGGCCTGTTCCCCAGCACGTCCCGCCACCGGATCCACCAGGCCGGTCGGCGCGGCATCGTGACCCTGTCGTCCTACGTCCGCACGCAGATCCTCGTCGCGTTCGTCGACGGCGTGGGCATCGGCGTGGGTGCCGCGATCCTCGGGGTCCCGCTCGCGCTGCCCATCGGCATCCTCGTGTTCGTCGGGGCGTTCATCCCGATCGTGGGTGCGGTGCTCACCGGAGCCGTCGCGGTGCTCGTCGCGTTCGTCGCGCAGGGCTGGGTGACGGCCCTCATCATGCTCGGCGTCGTGCTCCTGGTCCAGCAGGTCGAGGGCAACGTCCTGCAGCCGTTCCTCATGGGGCACGCGCTGTCGCTGCACCCGGTGGCGGTCCTGCTGGTGGTGACGGCGGGCGGGTTCGCGGCGGGTATCGTCGGCGCGTTGTTCGCCGTGCCGCTCGCAGCGACGATCAACACGATGGTTCTCTACTTCCACGGGCACGACAAGTTCCCCGAGCTGGGCGACGCCGACTCGTTGACGATCCGCGGCAGACCGACGGTCCCGGTGCTCGTCGCCCGGTCGGAGCGCAGCCTCGTCGGCGGCACGACACGGGACGGCGGCGCGTGAGGCCGCCGGAGGACCTGACGGGGACCAGCACGACGGACCGCACGCTGGGCGCGGTCACGCTCGGCGACGTCCAGGACGCCGCGCGCCTGCTCGAGGGTGTCGCGTACACGACCCCGGTGCAGTCGAGCCGCGCGCTGAGCCAGCTCGCAGGTGTCCAGGTGCTGCTCAAGTGCGAGAACCTGCAGCGGGCAGGGTCGTTCAAGGTGCGTGGTGCCTACGTGCGCATGGCGCGCCTGTCGGCCGCGGACAAGGCACGGGGGGTCGTCGCGGCGAGCGCCGGTAACCACGCCCAGGGGGTCGCGTTCGCCGCCGGTCTCCTCGGCATCCGCGCGGTCGTCTACATGCCCGTCGACGCCGCGCTGCCGAAGGTCGCCGCCACACGCGAGTACGGCGCTGAGGTGCGGCTCGTCGGCGACACGGTGGACGAGACGTTGGCTGCGGCCAAGACCGAGGCGGAGCGCAGCGGCGCCGTCCTCATCCACCCGTTCGACCACCCGGATGTCGTCGCCGGCCAGGCGACGATCGCGCTCGAGATCCTCGAGCAGGTGCCGGACGTCCGCACCGTGGTGCTGCCACTCGGCGGTGGTGGGCTGGTCGCCGGCGTCGCGGTCGCGATGGCCGCGATCGCGCCGCACGTGCGCGTCGTGGGGGTGCAGGCCGCTCGTGCGGCGGCCTACCCCGGGTCGCTCGCGGCCGGCCGTCCGACGACGGTGCGCACACGGTCGACCATGGCCGACGGAATCGCCGTCGGGACCCCGGGCGATGTCCCGTTCTCGATCCTCGCGGAGCTGGGCGTCGAGGTCCGGACCGTGAGCGAGGACGAGATCTCGCGTGCGCTGCTCATGATCGCCGAGCGGGCGAAGCTCATCGTCGAGCCGGCCGGCGGCGTGGGCGTGGCGGCACTGCTCGCCGACCCCGCCGGACTCGAGGGACCGGTCGTCACGGTGCTCTCGGGCGGCAACATCGACCCGCTCGTGCTCCTGCGCGTCCTGCGGCACGGCCTGTCCGCCGCCGGGCGGTACGTGCAGCTGCAGGTCCTGCTCGATGACCGCCCGGGTGCGCTCGCCCAGGTGCTCGACGTCGTCGCAGGCGTGGGCGGCAGCATCATGCACATCGACCACGACCGCACGGACGTGCACCTGTCCATCGGGGAGGCCTGGGTACGCATGCAGCTCGAGACCAAGGGTCCCGAGCACTGCACCCAGCTCGTCACCGAGCTGCGCGGCGCGGGCTACCAGGTCATCTCCGGCTGACCGCCCACCCGGAGCAGCGGTCCGGCCCCCGACTCCTCGCGTCGCTGGGGGCGAGGGGTCGGGGGCCGGAGAGTCTTGCTGCCCGAGGGGGCTCAGCCGGTGGTCAGGCTCAGCCGCTGAACGGGGTCGCGGCCGTGATCTCGACCGGGATGTCGTTGCCGTTGGGCGCCGCGTAGGTGACCTTGTCACCGATGGTCTTGCCGTTGATCGCGGCGCCGAGAGGCGACGTCGGCGAGAAGACGTCGATGTCGGTGGTCCCGGCGATCTCGCGCGACCCGAGCAGGAACTGCATCTCGTCGCCGGCGACGAGGGCGGTGACGAGCATGCCCGGCTCGACCTTGCCGTCGTCGGGCGGGGTGCCGATCTGCACGTTGCGCAGCTTCTCGGTGAGCTCGCGGATCCGGGCCTCGTTCTTGGCCTGCTCCTCGCGGGCGGCGTGGTAGCCGCCGTTCTCCTTGAGGTCCCCCTCGTCGCGTGCGGCGGCGATCCGCTCGGCGATCTCGGTGCGGCCCTCGCCGGACAGGTGGGCGAGCTCGGCCTGCAGCCTGTCGTGTGCCTCCTGGGTCAACCAGGTGACGGTGGAGTCTGTCTCGGTCACGGTTCGCTCCTTCCTTCCTTGCTCGTCGGACGCGCGGACGCGTCCGGTGATGGGCAGCCGGGCGCACGTCGCACGCCTGCCCGGTGGTGACGCTGGCCGGGTGGCAGCGCATGCTGGGTGGTCTTCAGGCTGCCGCAGACCGGACGGGGAACCGTCCGGCGACCCGGGGAAGAGCTGAGCGAGGGCAGCGCGTGAATCCCTCAGGATACCAAAGCGGACCGAAGATCAGTCCATTTCGGTAGAAGCGCCGGCAGGGGAGCCGGTCGAGGTCGACGTCGCGGTGCAGCCCTCGAGCACGCCGGTCGTGGCGAGCTCGGAGGTCGCGATCGACACCGTGTAGGTCGTCAGGCTCTCCTCCACGGGGCCGATGACGACCTCCCGCGTACCGACCTGCGCGTACGACGGTGCGAGCGCGTCGAGCGTGCACGTCGCCGTGGTGCCGGGCGTCATCGTCACCGAGAACGTCACGGTGATGGTCTCGGAGTCGACGACGTCGAACCCGATGACGTCTGCCGCACGGACCGGGTCGCTCGCGAGGTTCGTCGCGAACCAGGCCGCGAACCCGACGCCGAGGGCGACGAACGCCGTCCCGGCGATGAGGAGCGCACGCCGGCCACCTCGCCCGGGCGCGCCGCCGTACCGGTCGGCCGGCGGGCGGTAGGCGGTCGGTGCGGGGCCGTCCTCCTCGGGCAGGTCGGTGTGCACCGCGCTCTCAGGGGGCGTCGGGCCGGTCGGTGGGGTGCGATGCGTGTCGTTCGTCATGTCGTGTGAGGTCCCCGTGGTTCGGTGCAGCCCGCTCGGGTGCGTCATCATTGTCCCTGACCTTCCTCGCGAATCACAGTCGCCGGCAGCGGCGCCCGGGTGCGTGAGGAGCTGCCTCGAGGTACCCGGGAGGACCCTGTGGCCGATCCGACGGCCCGACCAGCGGCGCTCGGCGGTGAGCCGCTGCGGCTGCTCGCCGTGCACGCCCACCCTGATGACGAGTCCAGCAAGGGGGCGGCGACCACGGCACGCTACGCGGCCGAGGGCGTGGACGTGCTCGTCGTGACGTGCACGGGCGGAGAACGAGGCGACATCCTCAACCCGAGCTTCGGTCCCGGGCCCCAGACTCCGGAGGAGATGGCCGGGCTGCGCCGTCGGGAGATGGCCGCGGCAGCGTCGGCGCTGGGGATCCGTCAGCAGTGGCTCGGCTTCGTCGACTCGGGTCTCCCCGAGGGCGACCCGCTGCCCCCGCTGCCGGAGGGCTGCTTCGCCCTGGTGCCGCTCGAGGAGGCGGCGGCGCCGCTCGTCGAGCTCGTGCGGGCCTTCCGCCCGCACGTGGTGACGACGTACGACCCGTCGGGCGGGTATCCGCACCCCGACCACATCATGTGCCACCGTGTCGCATTCGAGGCCTTCCACGCCGCGGGTGACGCCGAGCGCTACCGCGTCGAGGGCGGCGCGGAGCCGTGGAGTCCGCTCAAGCTCTACTACAACCATGACTTCTCCATGAACCGGATCCGTACGCTGCACGAGGCGATGCAGGGCGCCGGCCTGGAGTCGCCGTTCGGCGACTGGGTCGAGTCGCGGTCCGCCCGGGAGATCCCGGAGCGTCCCGTGACCACACGGGTCCGGGTCGACCAGTACTTCCCGCAGCGGGACGCCGCGCTCGTCGCGCACGCCTCGCAGATCGACCCCGACGGCTTCTTCTTCGCGATCCCGCGCGACCTGGAGGTGGACGTCTGGCCGTTCGAGGAGTACGAGCTGGCGGAGTCCCGTGTCCCGTCCGACCAGCCCGAGGACGACCTGTTCGCCGGGATCCGTACCCAGGAAGGTCTCGTATGAGCCAGCTGCCAGCCCTCGCCCTCCCCGCTGCGACGGACCTCGGGGTCCCCGGCGCAGCCCTGCCCGGTGGGCCGGGATGGGCGGCCGGCGTGCTGGCCGAGACGTCCGACCCGTTCCCCGCACCGACCGATCCGCTGCGGCCCGACCTCGAGCCGACCGACGTCTCGCCGGGCCTGCCCGGCTTCCTCGCGATCTTCCTCCTCGCCGTCGCGTGCGTGGGCCTGTTCCTGGGCCTCTCGCGCCAGCTGCGCCGGATGAACCACAACGCCCAGCAGCGGGGCGCCGAGCCGGACCAGGGCGAAACCATCGTGGACACCTCGGGCGACACGTCGGCCAAGGCCTCGGGCGACGAGCCCCACGGTGGGTCCGCGCCCTCCCGGGACGCCTGAGGCCGTGGCACGGGACCGGCGGACGGACGCCCTGCCCGACGCGCAGGCTGACGACGAGACCGACGAGCAGGGCGCGGCGTCCGTGCGTGTGACGATCGGGCAGCTGGAGATCGCGAACGACCACGCGGCCAACCTGCTCGCGGTCGGGTCGGCGTTCGCCGAGGCGTCGCGGGTGGGCTCGGACCTGCTCGTGCTCCCGGAGTACACGTCGGGCTACGACCGACGGGGTGTGGGCCCGGAGCACGCCGAGCCGCTCGACGGACCGTTCGTGCGCTCGCTCGCGGCGTCGGCCGCCGAGACGGGCGTCGCGGTCGTCGCGGGCACGACGCTCCCGGGCTCGAGGCCGGACCGGGCCGTCAACGCGGTCGTCGCCCTCGATGCCTCGGGCTCGTTGGTCGGGGTCTACCGCAAGGTGCACCTGTACGACGCGTTCGGCCAGCGCGAGTCGGATCGCCTGGAGCCGGGCGCGGTCGACGCCCCGCCCCTGCTGCTGCGCCTGGGCGGGCTGACGTTCGGGGTCCTGACCTGCTACGACCTGCGCTTCCCGGAGTCGGCACGTCTGCTGGTGGACGCCGGTGCCGACGTGCTGGTGTGCCCGGCGGCGTGGGCCGACGGACCCCTGAAGGCCGACCACTGGCGGACGCTGGCCCGGGCGCGGGCTATCGAGAACACGGCGGTCGTCGTGGCCGTCGGTCAGGCGGGCAAGGGAGTCACGGGCCGCTCGTTGCTCGTCGGTCCCGACGGGCAGGTCGGGCTCGAGCTCTCGGAGCGTCCCGAGCTGCGGACCGCCGACATCGATCCGCGGGCCCTGGCGGGGGTGCGCGAGCGCAACCCGTCGCTCGCCAACCGGCGGTACGTCGTCAGGCCTGCAGAGCCGCGATCGTGATGGCGGCGAGGTGGCAGGTGAACCCGACGACGGTCAGCAGGTGGAAGATCTCGTGGAAGCCGAACCAGCGAGGGCTCGGGTTCGGCCGCTTGATGCCGTAGACGACCGCACCGAGCGTGTACGCGAGCCCGCCGGCGATGACGAGCCACACGACCGCGGCGCCGCCCGCCGCGGCGAACTGCGGCAGGTAGGCGACCGCGACCCAGCCCAGCGCGACGTAGATGGGCACGTAGAGCCAGCGCGGCGCGCCGAGCCACAGGATGCGGGCGAGCAGCCCGAGGACCGCCCCGCCCCACACGATCCACAGCAGGGTCACGGCGGTGGACTTCGGCAGCAGGAGCACCGCGAGCGGCGTGTAGGTGCCGGCGATGATGAGGAAGATGTTCGAGTGGTCGGCCCGTCGCAGGATCCCCGCGACGCGCGGGGACCACGTGCCGCGGTGGTAGACCGCGCTGGTGCCGAACAGCAGGCACGCGCTGATCCCGAAGACCGCGCACGCGACCTTCCCGGCGACCGGCGGGGCGATGGCGACGAGCACGATGCTCGCGACGAGCGCGAACGGGAACGTCCCGGCGTGGATCCAGCCCCGCAGCCGCGGCTTGACCGCGTCGGCGACGGCGGCCACGGCCTCGCGGACGTCGTCCATGGGGCCCTCGGCGGGGCCTGGGCCGGCCTGGTCGGCTGGTCGTGCCACGGGGAGCTCCTCGGGTGACGGGGACGACGGGGAAGGTAACCTACGCCATCGTAGGTTACGTCGCCGTAGGGTGCTGACGGCCGGTGTGAAGATTGTGCAGAGGGGCGCGTCGGTCGCGTCCGCCCGTCCGGCGGGCGGGTGTCGCTCCGGTAGCGTGAGCGGGTCCCGACCCTGCTCAGACTGCCGAGGAAGCGCCGTGCGTCTGCCCCATCCGTTGTACGGCCTGTACGAGCGCCGGCTGGCGTCGTCCCTGCCCCGGGCGACCATGCCGCGGCACGTCGGGGTGATCCTCGACGGCAACCGGCGGTGGGCCAAGTCCTTCGGTGAGACGGCCGCGACCGGTCACCGCCGTGGCGCCGACAAGATCGCCGAGTTCCTCGGCTGGTCCGAGGACCTCGGCATCGAGGTCGTCACCCTGTGGATGCTCTCCACGGACAACCTCGCCCGGTCGCGCGAGGAGCTCGCCGCGCTGCTCGACATCATCGAGGACGCCGTGCGCGACCTCGCCGACACCGGGCGCTGGCGACTGCGGGTCATGGGTCGGCTCGACCTCCTGCCCGAGCGACTCGCCGCCGCCCTGCGGGAGGCGCAGCAGCGCACCGACGAGGTCGAAGGGCTGCAGGTCAACGTCGCCATCGGGTACGGCGGGCGCCACGAGATCGCCGACGCCGTGCGCGCCTACCTGCGGGAGCAGGCCCTCGCGGGGGCGTCCCTGCAGGACATGGCGGAGAACCTCGACGTCGAGCACATCGAGGAGCACCTCTACACCAAGGGGCAGCCGGACCCCGAGCTCGTCATCCGGACGTCGGGCGAGCAGCGCCTCGGGGGCTTCCTGCTGTGGCAGAGCGCGCACTCGGAGTTCTACTTCTGCGAGGCGTACTGGCCGAGCTTCCGCCGCGTCGACTACCTGCGCGCGCTGCGGGCGTTCTCCCACCGGGAGCGCCGCCTGGGCCGATGAGCCCGCACCGCCGGGCGCCCACCGCGGAATAGCCCACCGGCGGGCGCCGTTCGACCTGGTGACGGTCGATGCACAGGCATGGACCGCACAGCCCAGGACGTCGGGACGGAGCCAGCGTGAGCCAGCAGGACGACGCACCGGCGCGTGGAGCACGCGCCGCCACCGAGACGTGGGAGTCGCTCTTCCGGGCGCAGGTCACGATCATGCGCCGGCTGCAGGAGGACGACATCTGGCACGAGCTGACGATGCGGGAGTACGACGTCCTGTTCACGCTCACGCTGTGCCCCGGCACGGGCGCCCGCCTGCGGGAGCTCAACCAGCACATCCTGCTGACCCAGCCCTCGCTCAGCCGGATGGTCGAGCGGCTCGAGCAGCGCGGCCTCGTCGAGCGCAGCACCCCGCCCGACGACGCGCGCGGCACCGTCGTACGCCTCACCCCCGAAGGGGCGAGGCTGCAGAAGGAGATCGGTCGCCGGCACGTCCGCACGATCGAGACGTACGTGGGCGGCGCGCTCGACGACGCCGAGCTCGCCGAGCTGCGCACCCTGCTCGACAAGCTCCGCGCGGCCCAGGCGGACATCCCGGCGCCCGTCGCCGGCGGGTCCGCATGACGCTCGACGTCGTCGCGGTCACCAGCGGGCTGAGTTTTCCCTCCACGTCGCGGGCCCTGACGGACCTGCTGCTCGACGCGACCGTCGAGGCGCTCGCGGTCGCGGGCCACGAGGCCCGCACCCGCACCGTCGAGGTGCGCGAGCACGCGGAGGCCGCCGCGACCGCCACGGTGATCGGGACGCGCGCACCCGCTCTCGTCGGGGCGCTCGAGGCGGTCGAGCAAGCGGACCTCCTCGTCGTCGCCAGCCCTGTCTTCCGCGGCTCCTACGCGGGCGTGTTCAAGTCGTTCGTCGACCTCCTCGACTCGCGGGCGCTCGCCGGGACGCCGGTCCTGCTCGCCGCGACCGGTGGCTCGCCCCGCCACACCCTCATGATCGACCAGGCGCTGCGGCCGCTCTTCGCCTTCATGGGCGCGGTCGAGGTCCCCACGGGCGTGTACGCCAGCACGGAGGACTGGACCCTCGAGCTCTTCCCCATGCCGTGGCTCACGGAGCGGGCCGGGCGCGCCGCGCGCGAGCTCGCCCGGTTCGCCGACCTCGCGCCACCGGCCTCCGCCTGATCACGGCGTGGCGGAGCGCCGCCTCGCTCGACCCGCCTGCATAGGATCGAGGCGTGTCCTCACCGTCGAGCCCCGCTCCCCGTCACCGTCCGGACGCTTCACCCCGCGTCGTGGTCGCCCCCGACTCGTTCAAGGGGAGCCTGTCCGCCGCCGAGGTCGCGGCCGTCGTCGCCGACGGGGTGCGCGCCGTCGCCCCGGCTGCCGACGTCGTGCTCCTGCCCATGGCGGACGGCGGGGAGGGGACCCTCGACGCGCTCCTCGCGGTCTGGGGCACCGGCGCCCGCGACGTCGACGCCCTCGACGCGGTCGGGCGGCCGCGCACGGCCCGGTACGGGGTGTCGGCCGACGGTCGCCTCGGGATCGTCGAGCTCGCCGAGGCCAGCGGACTGCCGGGTGTCAGCGACGCCCCCCTCCAGCCCTTGCTCGCGCACACCCTCGGGACCGGCGCCGCCGCGGCGGCGGCGCTCGACGCCGGCGCCGAGGAGATCATCGTGTGCCTCGGCGGGTCGGCGTCGACCGACGGCGGGGCGGGCATCCTCACGGGTCTCGGCGCCCGGCTCCTCGACGCGTCGGGAGCGCAGGTGCCCGACGGCGGTGAGGGCCTCGCGCAGGTCGCGCGCCTCGACCTGTCCGGGCTGCACCCGCGCGCCGCCCGCGTGCGGTGGCGCCTCGCGGTCGACGTGACCAACCCGCTGCACGGCGACCTGGGGGCCGCGCACGTCTTCGGACCGCAGAAGGGCGCGACCCCGGCGGACGTCGAGTACCTCGACGCGGCGCTGAAGCACTGGGCCGAGGTGCTCGAACGGCAGACGGGGGTGGCGGTGGCGGACCTGCCCGGTGCGGGTGCCGCCGGTGGTGTGCCGGCCGGGCTCGTCGCGGTCCTCGGCGCCGAGCTCACCCCGGGCGCGACCCTGGTGGCGGAGGCCGTCGGGCTGCCGGCGGCCATCGCGTCGGCCGACCTCGTCCTGACCGGTGAGGGGTCGTTCGACTCCCAGTCCGTCCACGGGAAGGTCGCGGACGCCGTCGGTGCCCTGGCGGCCGCAGCACCCGGGCGGCCACCCGTCGTCGTGCTCGCGGGCCGGGTCCTGCTGCCCGCGGCGCAGACGCACGCGGCAGGGATCGCGGCGGCGTTCAGCATCGCCCCCGGCCCGATCGATCTGGACGAGCTGCTGAACCGGACGCCCGCACGTCTCGCCGATCTCGCGGCGATGGTCACGGGCCTGTATCTCGGAACCGCCTCGCGGTAGAGGGAGCGCTGACGCGTCAGCGCGCCGGCCAGTGCCAGGCGGGTTCGTCGAGCGGACCCTCGCGCCCGGCGACCGTCGTCTCGCCGAAGGACTTCACCAGCTCGACCTCGTGGACGTCGTCGACCGCGTCCTCGTCGGCGGGCCCGGCCTCGTGGGCCGCGCGGCGGATCGCCTCGACGAGGGGGCGGGCGTGCGTGACCACGACGACCTGCGTGTCCCGGGCGGCGGCGTGCACCAGGGCACCCAGGGCGGGGAGCAGGTCGGGGTGGAGGCTCGTCTCCGGCTCGTTGAGCACGAGCAGCGCGGGCGGTCGTGGGCTCAGCAGGGCCGCGACCCACAGCAGGTACCGCAACGTCCCCTCGGAGAGCTCGGCACCGGTGAGCGGCCGCAGCAGACCGTGCTGGTGGAACGCGAGCTCGAACCGGCCCGCGCTCTCCTTGACCCGGACGGTGCAGCCCGGGAAGGCGCCTTCGACGGCGGCGTCGAGCTCGTCCGCCCGGCCCAGCTCACGGATCGTCTCGAGCGCGGCGGGCAGGTCGGCGCCGTCGTGCGCGAGGACCGGGGTGCGGGTGCCCGTCCGCACGGCTCGCGCCGGGGCGAGCGGGTCCGTCCGGAACTGGTCGTAGAAGCGCCACGACCGCAGGCGCTCCCGGACGGCGACGAGCTCGGGGGCGCCGACCGGGTCCACGACTTCGGAGAGGATGGAGTCGAAGGCCCGCAGCCGCGATCCCCAGGGGCGCCACGAGCCGTCGTCGGCCCGCAGTCTGACCGCCGGGCCGTGCCGGTCGGCGACGAGGGTCGCGGGTCGGAGCATCGGCCCGGACCACACCGCCTCGGTCTTGATCTCGGGATCGAGCGAGAACGCCGAACCGCCGTCGGTCGGCAGGCCCAGGTCGATCCCGTAGCCGGGATCGCCCGGACCGCCCGCGAACCCCAGCCGGAGCGCGACCGGCCGGGTGCGGCGGGTGCCCTGCACCGGGTGCTCACCGGCGCGCACGGACCGCGGGATGTTCTCGGGCCCGGCCCACAGCGTGGAGGGCAGACCACCCTCGTGGGCGAGCGCCCCGACCGCGCCGCCGAGCGCGCAGTCCGCGAGCAGGCGTAGCGACCGGTAGAGGCTGGACTTGCCGACGCCGTTCGCCCCGGTCACGACCGTCAGGCGCCCGAGCGGCAGCACCAGCCGGCGCAGGGAGCGGTAGCCCTCGACGGCGACGGTCTCGATCACACCCGGCACGCTACGCCCCGCCGCCCACGCCGGTCGTGGTCCGAGGTCGACCGGGCTGGTCGACCGGGCTGGGCAGACGAGGCGGACGTGAGATCAGGACGTGATGGCGAACGCGTCGATCTCGACGAGCATCTCCGCGCGCGGCAGCCCGGTGAAGACCGTCGTGCGGCTCGGCAGTACCCCGCCCGTGGTGTGCTGCGCGACGAACGCCCCGTAGGCTTCGTTCATGATCGGGAAGTCGTCGCGCGTGGTGAGGTACACGCGCAGCATGACGACGTCGTCGAACGTCGCGCCCGCGGCCTCGACGATGGCCCGGACGTTCTCGAGCGTGCGCGTCGTCTGGGCGGCGACGTCGCCGGGGTAGAGGTACTCGTTCGTCTCCGGGTCGACGGGGCCCTGACCCGACACCTGGACGAACGGACCCTTGCGCACACCCTGGTGGAACGTGTGCGCGGGCGCCGGGGCGTGCGGCGTGGAGACGGCGGTCTTGGGGGAGTCGGGCAGCGGGTCGGGCGTGGTGTGCATGGTCGTCCTTCGGGTCGTGGGTCTAGGTGCCTGGTCTGGTCTGGTCTGAGGACGGTGCCGGCGGTCCGGGTCAGAAGTCCGTGGTGACGACGTCGACGACCTCGTCGTCGGCGCCCACGACCGCCGCCACGCGCCACGTCGAGAAGAGCGTGCAGGGGTGCGAGATGCCGAACCCGACGACGTCACCGGGCCGCACGTGCGCATCCCGTGCGCCGTCCGGTGCCGGGTCGACGGCGAGGTACAGGTGCTGGTCGTTGAGCGCGGTGACGCGTGCTCCGGCGAGCGCCCGGGCAGGGCGAAGGGAGCCGTGCTCGTCGAGCGTGCGCAGGTGCAGCGCGACGGGCAGGTCGATGTCGTAGGAGACGTCGCGCCGTCCGACCCCGCAGACCACGAGGCCGGGCTCCGGCACGGACAGCACCTGCCCCCACACCACCGCCGCCGCCTGCATGGGTTCCGCGCCGGGGATACGGGTCCACGGGTCCATCCGGGCGCAGAAGCCGTGGTCGTGCGTGACGTAGGCGCCTGAGCGCACGACGACGCGCACGTCCCTGGTCCTTCCGGGCTGCAGGGACCTTCCGGGCTGCAGGGACGTCCCGGACTGCTCCGACGGACCGGGCAGCTCCAGCGGACCGGGCAGCTCCAGCGGACCGGGCAGCTCGGCGAGCACGACGTCGAGGAAGGAGCTGCCCCCGGCGGTGAGCACGACGGGGCTTTCGGGGTCGACGAGCCCTTCGCGGACGAACGCGCCGGCGACGTCCCGCAGCCCGCGGCAGTAGGCCGTGACACGGTCGAGGTCGTCGGGTGTCGTCCCACCGGCTGCCGACCCCTCGTAGCCCGCGACGCCGAGCAGCGGCAGACCGGCCGCGCGCACCGCCCGGGCCAGCGCGAGCGCTGCCGACGGGCTGCGCACGCCGGTCCGGCCGCCGTCGACCCCCACCTCGACGAGGACGCCGAGGCGGTTGAGGACCGCGGGTGCGGCGCCCGCGAACCCCTGCGCGAGCAGCGCGACACCCTCCGCCGAGTCGACGTACAACCAGATCTCGAGAGATGTACCACCCGGCTGGAGGGACCGTTCGAGCTCGGCGCGCAGCCAGGTGATCTCGCGCGGGTCCATCAGCTCGTTCGCGAGGAAGATCCGCTCGGTCCCCCAGGAGCGAGCGACCCGCAGCTGGGCGGGGTTCGCCACGGTCGCCCCCCACGCGCCGGCGCGCAGCTGGCGCGCGAAGAGCTCGGGCGACATGGCGGTCTTCACGTGCGGGGCGTGCTCGACCCCCCGCTCGGCGCACAGCCGCGCCATGAGGGAGATGTTGTGCTCGAGCGCGTCGTCGTCGAGCGTGAGAAGCGGCCAGCTGAAGACGTCGTCGGGCACCCGCGGGCGCCCCGCGAGCAGCACGTCGACCCCGACCTCCTGCCCCACCCGCATCCCTTTGGTCAACGGCCCCACCGACCGCCGAGCAGGCGGTTCCTCGGCACGATCACGCGATCGTGCCGAGGAA
>NZ_JAOXSR010000012.1 GCF_026163685.1 Oerskovia flava | reverse complement strand
GCCGACGCCGACGCACGCCTCACCCGCGCCCGCACCCAGACCCCGGGCCTCATCGTCCCCTAGCACCCCGCCGAACAGGCGGTTTCCCGGCACCCACACGACATCGTGCCGAGAAACCGCCTGTTCGACGTCAGAGGGCGCCCAAGGGGACATAGAGCAGGTCGTCCGTGCGGGCTCTTGTGCCGTCCGGGGTGCGCCACTCGACGGACGCCTCGCCCGTGGCGAGGTCGACGAGCAGGATGGCGACGGCGTCGGGCACCGCGACGCCCCGGCGCACCATGCGCAGCACGGGACCGTCGAGGCCGACCTCCACGTCGCCGTCGAACGCCGGGAGCGTGTTGCGGAACCGGCACAGGCCGAGCAGGGCCCGCACGACGGGCCGCTCGAGGGCTTCGTCGATCTCGGACGGCGTGAAGTGGTGCCGGTTGATGTCGCGGCCGACGCCGGTGCGGGCCAACAGGTCGAGGTCGTTGCCGCCCGCGAGCGCGCCCACGTAGTAGACCTGCGGGATCCCCGGCGTGAAGAGCTGGATGGCGCGCGCCGCGAGGTAGCGCGTGTCGTCACCGCCGAGGGCGTCGTAGAACGTCGAGTTCACCTGGTAGAGGTCGAGGTTCGACGCCGCCGCCCCCGTCGCGCGCGCGGACGCGCCGCCCGTGCGCTCGTGGATCCCCTCGACGAGGGCGTCGATCTGCGCGGCGTCCAGCAGGCCCGGGCGGGGTGGCTGTCCGGGCTCGACGGTCTGGTCGGGCCCGACGTCGATCACCCCGATCCCGTCGTGCGTGTCGAGGACCGTGACGGCGTTGCGCGGCCGGATCCGCATCCACCCGGCCAGCACCGACCCGTCGCCGGTGTACAGGGCGTGCAGGACGAGCGGCGGCAGCGCGAAGTCGTAGACGAGGTCGACCGCACGCCCGATCTCGATCTGCCGCCGGTAGTACGAGTGCACCTCGACCAGCACGTCGACCCCGCGGGCGCGAGCCTGCTCCGTGAAACCCTCGATGAACGCGAACGTCTCCGGCGTCATAAAGCTCGTCGTGCCGGGAGTCTTGACGGCGTACCCCACGGCGTCCAGGCGGACCAGGCGCACACCGGCGGCGGACACCGCGTCGAGGATCGACGTCAGGTACGCGCGACCGGGCGCCGAGCGCACGTCGATGTCGACCTGCTGCGGCGTGAACGTCGTCCACACGTAGCGCAGCCGGTCGCCGAGACGCACCGGCGTGAACGGCAGGCCGGGACGCGGGCGGTAGATGCGCGTCAGCTCCTCCTCCGTGGCGCCGCCGGGGAACACCGAGGACAGGGTGAGGAACATCGGGTACGACGGCGAGGCCTTGCCCCGCGCACGGACGTCGCCGAACGCGGCGGAGTCGGCCGAGACGTGGTTGACGATGAGGTCGACGACCGTGTCGTGGGTCCGCGCGAGGTCCCGCACGTCGTCCCACGTGCCGAGGCGCGGGTCGACGGCGGTGTGGTCCACGGGGTCGAAGCCTGCGTCCGCGCCGTCGTACGGCGTGAAGAACGGCAGGACGTGCACCCCACCGAACGCGCCGACGAGCTTGTCGCGCAGCACGGCGGCGAGGCCCGGTAGGTCCCCGCCCAGCCGGTCGGCGTAGGTAATGAGCTGGACCTCGTTGCGCACGGGCATCGTCGCCCTCCGTCCGGTCGGTCTGCTGCCATGCTCGCACGACGGCGGCCCGTCGGCAGGTCGCGTCACGCGCCCGTCAGGACGTCTCCGACGCTCCGTCGCGGCGTGGAGTCGCCCAGCCTGCTGTGCCCGAGGCCGAGGACGACCTGCGGGAACCCCACGAGCCCGGCGAGGGTGCGCAGCTCGTGCCGTGTCACCGGGTCCTCGAGGGCGGCCGTCGCGAACGACGCCCGCACCGCGTACACCGTCGCGGTCAGCAGGAGGCGTTCGAGTGCCTGCCCGGCGACCAGCCAGTCGCGGGGCGAGTCGCCGGGGGTGGTGAGGATCGCGACGGTCGTGCGTGGCTCGAACGCCGCCACACCACGCCGCGGCCTCGCCGCGTCGGTCCAGCGACCCTCCTCGGCGCGCGCCACCTTGTCGCGCGCGATCTCCGCCTCGGTCTCGCGCAGCAGCGCGAGCACGGACCGGCGCTGCGGGCCGTCGGTCGGCAGGACCCGCACGAGGGCGTGCTCGTCGAAGACCGTCTGCGTGAGCTCGTCGAGCACGTCGACGGCGAGCGGCTCGTCGTCGAGGGGCACGCGGGCGGTGCGCCGACGCGGGACGGCGACCGCGAGCTCCAGCTCGTCCGCCGTGGGCCGCAGGCCGGGATACAGGTCGATCACGGCGAGGAGCGCCGGGTCGGCGGCGTCGGGCAGGAGCTCGACCCGGGGGTCGAACGACTCCCGCCGGGCGGCGATCCGCAGATTCAGCAGGAACGCGCCGCAGCTGACGTGCAGCTCACGCGCGGCCGGGTCGAGGTGCGGGAGCCCCCGCGAGGAGTCCGCGCGCACCTGGATGCTGTCACCGGTGGCGACGGCCCTCCACGGCTGCGTGTTGAGGATGCTGGGTGCCTGCGTGGCCGCGTCGAGGATGCGCGCGACCTTGGCGTCGATGGTGGTCATGAGCGTGCTCCGTCCCGTGCCGTTGCTCCAGCGTGGGCGCTCAGGGCCGCGCGCCGCGACGGCTGTGCGGCCCTGACCTGCGGGACCTTCGGCCCGACTCTCGCCGGTAGGCGGAAACCGCACCACTCTCTGCAGCAGAATGTGATGCACTGAGCGCAGCAAAACCTGCCACATCTGGCGTAGCATGGAGGCGTGCAGACCATCACCCGTAAGTCCGTCCCTCTCGAAGAGAGCGAGCTTGACGTCGTGGCCGCCGTCCGGTCTGGCGACAGCCCCGAGCGTGCTGCGCTGGAGGCGCTCGTCGGCCGGCTGCCACAGAACGTCTCGGAGTCGCAGGTGCTCGCTGATCTTGTGGCCCTCGGCGCGGCTCGCGTACGCGAGCAGGCGGTCCACGCCGGGTACGCCGCGTACGCGGCGGCGTTGGACGACGAGGACCGCCAGTTCGCTGCAGCGCAGCGCACTCGTCGCGCACGGCTGACCGACTGACGTGGCCTACCTCCGCGGGAACGTCTACTTCGCCGACCTCGGAGCAGGGGAGAAGCCCTGGCTCGTCGTGTCGAACAACGGCCGCAACAGCGCACTGGGCTCGGCGCTGGTGGTGCGCATCACCACGACGGTCAAGCCGTCGTTGGCGTCGATCGTCGAGCTGGAGCACGGCGAACCCGTGGTGGGCAGGGTGCTCTGCGACGACATCACGGTGATCTACGACGACGACCAGGCGCGGCACGCCGGCGGGCTCTCCTTGGCCGCGATGACGAAGGTCGCTGCTGCGTTGAAGGTCGCCCTCGCGCTCTAGGACCTCGCGTCGTCCTGAGGGTGCGGGCGGGTCGGGGGTGCCGCTGCCGTGCGCAGCTCGATGAGGCTCAGGTACTCGAGCCACCCGGGCGCCGCGCCGGGCAGGCCGATGCCCGCGGCGACGAGGACGTTCGCGGCCTCGGCCGCGCGCCACAGCTCCAGGTCGCGCACCACGGTGCCGGCCGCAGCGATCTCGGCCGCCTCCGCCTCGCCGAACGCGGCCCGCGCGTCCTCCAGGGAGGCGAGGACCTTCCCCGCGGACCAGTTGACGAACTGGAGCCGCGCGCCGGCCGTGACGACCTCGACGCCGAAGGCCAGGCCGGAGCGGTACCGCGACGCCGACCGGATGCTGGGCAACGGGATCGCCAGCTGGCCCCGGAGCCGGTTGACCGCGTGCGCCTGGAACAGCAGCCGCAGCGACGTGACGTGCAGACGCCCACCGATGGCCTCGCGTCCTGCCATACCCACCAACCCCATGAGGTGGCCGGCGGCGAACTCCGACATCCCGTAGTCGGAAGGTCGGACGACGGCGTTCGCCTTGCTCGAGCGGACGATGCGCTCGTTCGGCAGGAGGTTTAGCGTCATCAGGGTGTCCAGTGATCCGTTCTCGGTCGGCGTGAGCGTGACCAGTGAACCACCGTCGACACCGGAGACCGGCTGTCGTAGGGTCGCGTCGCACGCGAGCGTCGCTCGGGAGGGACGAGATGCGTCGACAGGCGGACGTGAGCCGCACGCTGGTCTGGGTCGCCGCGGCGCTCGGCGGCATCCACGCGGGCTTCAGCCTGTACTGGGCACTCGGTGGGTCGTGGCTCCTGGCCACGGTGGGCCGGTGGGCGGTGGAGATGACCGAGGACTCCCCGCAGCTCGCCGCCGCGGCCCTGGGAGCCATCGCCCTGGTCAAGGCCGTCGCGGCGGCGGTGCCCGTCCTGGTCGCGTACGACCGCCTCCCTCCACGCCGCCTCTGGCGTGCCGGGAGCTGGGTGGGCGGCACGCTGCTGGTGGCCTACGGGGGCGTGAAGGTCGTCGTCGGGGGCGCGGTGCTCGCCGGCGTCGTCCCGACCGACGACGGCTACGACGAGGTGGCGATGACCGGCCACACGTTCCTGTGGGACCCGCTGTTCGTCCTGTGGGGTGCGTTCCTCCTGGCGTCCCTGTGGACCTCTCGCCGGAGCACAGGGGCCCGGGGCATCGAAGGGTCTAGGGTCGTTGGACGGTAGCGCTCGACGGTGCGGGCGCCGCGACGACTCGGGGGGCACGAGATGACCTGGTGGATCTGCCGGACCTGCGGCGTCGAGCATGCCGAACGGCCACCGGTGTGCGCGATCTGCGCGGACGAGCGCCAGTGGGTGCCTGCCGACGGGCAGCTGTGGACGACGCTCGCCGAGCTGGCCGCCGAGGGCGCGACCGTCCGGGTGCACGAGCTCGAGCCGGACCTGTACGCGGTCGACACGGACGCGGCGGCGGGGATCGGGCAACAGGCGAAGGTCGTGCGAACCACCGCGGGCAACCTCCTGTGGGACCCGATCGGTTTCCTGGACGACGACGGGGTGCGCCAGGTGCGTGCCCTCGGCGAGGTCGTGGCGATCGTCGCGAGCCACCCCCACATGTTCGGTGTGCAGGTCGAGTGGAGCAGAGCACTGGGCGGGGTCCCCGTCCTCGTGTCCGCGCCCGACATCGGTTGGGTTGCCCGCCCCGATTCCGTCATCGAGTCGTGGTCGGGCGACACCGAGATCCTTCCCGGTGTCACGCTCACCCAGCCGGGCGGGCACTTCCCGGGCAGCGCGGTCGTGCACTGGGCCGTAGGCGCGGGCGGGCAGGGCGTGCTGCTCAGCGGTGACACGATCTTCGCCAACCCGGACCGCACGTCCGTGAGCTTTATGCGCAGCTATCCGAACCGGATCCCCCTGTCGGGTGCCGTCGCCGAACGGGTCGCCCGGCATGTTGCACGTTTCGACTTCGACCGGTTGTACAACAACTTCGAGGGTGTGATCCCGACCGACGCTCGCGCCGTCGTGCTCAGGTCGGCGCACCGGCACGCCGCGTGGGCGCGCGGGGACCACGACGACCTCACCTGAGGCGCACGGGCCCGGCGCCGGGGTCCGCGGCGTCGACACCTCGCAGCACGGACCCGGCGACGACGGCGCAGACGACGAACACCAGCCCGCCCGCCGCGACCGCCAGGGCGAGGTCGACGCCGCCGAGGAGCCCGCCGGCCGCGGAGCCGACCACGAGGCCGAGCAGGCTGAGGACACGCGTCGCGCCGTTCACCCGTCCCCGCAGCAGGTCGGGGACGAGACGTTGGCGGATCGACGTCGCACAGACGCTCCAGACCACCGCGTGCAGGACGTAGACCGCGAGGAGCACGGCGGCGAGCACCGCGTGGGTCGTGAGGGCGAGGCACAGCAGGGACACCGCTCCCGTGAGGAGGCTCGCGACGACGGTCCAGCGGTAGCCGAGCCGGGCCCGCAGGCTAGCGGCGGTCAGCGCTCCGGCGAGACCGCCCAGCGCCGAGACGGCGAGGATCAGCCCGTACCCGAGGCTGCCGACCCCCAGCCGTTCCTGCGCGAAGAGCACGAGGATGGCGAAGGGCAGCATGTACCCGACGCTCGCGAGCGCGCCCACGACCGCCAGACCGCCCACGACCCGGTCACGCCGCAACCAGCGCGCACCCTCGACGGCCTCGCCGAGCATCGAGCGACGGACGGGAGTCGCGCCGTCCGACCGCACCGGCACCCGTCGTACGGGCAGCGCGAGCGCGACCGCACCCGCGGCGGCCCACAGCCCGCCCATCGCGAACACCGGAACGGCCGCACCCACGGCGAAGAGGAACCCGCCGAGGGGTGGGCCGAGGAACTCGTCGGCGACGAGCTGGGTCGCCGAGAGCCGACCGTTCGCGCGGTCCAGGTCGCGGTGCTCGACGATCGACGGCAGGAGCGCGAACGCCGCGTCGTCGGCCGCGCTCTCGAGCGTCCCGACGACCGCGAGCACGGCGTACAGCAGCGGGAGCGTGACCTGCTCCGTCTGCACCGAGACGGCGAGCGCGACGACGACCCCCGCCCGCAGGAGGTTGCCCGCGACCATCAGGGTGCGACGGTCGACCCGGTCCACCCAGACACCGACGGGCAGGGCGACGAGAAGCCGCACGAGGGCGTACACCGTGGCGAGCCCGGCGACGAGCCGAGGGTCGTCCGTCAGCGACGCCGCGAGCAGCGGCATCGAGACGAAGGCGAGGCCGTCGGCCAGGTTGGACGATGCGTTCGCGCCCCACAGGGCGCGGAACCCCTGACCGATCGGCACCGCTCGAGCGTACGTGCCCGTCAGACCGCCGCGGCGACCGTCCGCGGGAAGAGGCGGCTGAGGACGTCCGCGAGGGTGACCACGCCGACGATCTCGTCGTCCGTGGTCACCACCGCGAGGTGGTTGCGGGTCTCCCGCATCGAGGTCAGCGCGCTGTAGACCGGGACGTCGGAGGCGAGCACGAAGACGGGCCGCATGAGGTCCGCCGCGGGGCGGTCGTCCGGCTCCGTGAGGGTGTCGCGCACGTGCACGACCCCTTCGATCGCCGTCGGCTCGCCGACGAGGATCCGCAGGTGCCCCGACGTCCGGGTGGCGCTGCGGACGTCCTCCACGCTGGCCGACGGTGCGACCGTCGTCGGGCGAGCGCCCTCCCGCAGGAGGTCGCCGACCGTGAGGGTCTGCAGGTCCAGGGCGCCCGAGAGCTGAGCGAGGTAGCTCGCGTCGAGCGCGCCGACGTTGGCCGAGTGCTCGACGAGGTGGCGCAGGTCGTCCGCGTTCTGCCCGGTCGCGACCTGGTCGGCCGGCTCGACGCCGACCCGGTGCAGGCACCAGTTCGCCATCTCGTTGAGCGCACGCAGCAGCGGCCGGGTCAGCCACATGAAGGCGCGCATCGGGAGGGCGAGCATCGTCGCGGACGTCTCGGGGTGCGCGATCGCCCACGACTTGGGCGCCATCTCGCCGACGACCAGGTGCAGGAACGTCACGATGACGAGCGCGAGGACGAAGCCCGCGACGTCGGCGAGCACCAGGGGCGCGCCCCAGCCCTCGAAAACGGGGGTCAAACAGTGGTGCACGGCGGGCTTGGTGATGGCGCCGAGCGCCAGGGTGCACGCGGTGATGCCGAGCTGCGAGCCGGCGAGGAGGAGCGTGAGCTCCGACGAGCTGCGCAGCGCGGCGCGTGCCGACCTGCTGCTCGGGGCGGCGTCCTCGAGCCGGTGTCGCTTGGCGGCCAGCAGCGCGAACTCGACGGCGACGAAGAACGCGCTCAGCGCGATGAGGGCGACGGTCGCCGCGACGACGACCCACGGGTTGCTCATCGGTTCGACTCCTTCGGCTGGTCGTGGAGGACGCGGACCCGCACCTGGGAGGGGACGTGCCGGTCGATCTCGACGACCTCGACGTGCATGACGACGACGGGAGGCGCCTCGGGCAGAGCGAGGTCAGCAGGATCGGGCGGGAGCTCGACCTCCACCTGCGTGCCGACCTCGGGGAACGAACCGTGGTGGGCGATGACCAGGCCTGCGATCGTCTCGTAGTCGCCGCGGGGCAGGTCGTGCCCGACGGCGCGCTCCACCTCGTCGACGTGGACGTCACCCCCCATGAGCCAGCTGCCGTCGTCCTCGGACGGCGGCGCGACGGGGATGTCGGGGTCGTGCTCGTCGGTGATCTCGCCCACGAGCTCCTCGGCAAGATCCTCGAGGGTCAGCACGCCGGCGAAGCCGCCGTACTCGTCGATGACGCACGAGAGCTGGTTCCGTGAGGACGCGAGCTCACGCAGGGCGTCGGGCAGGATCATCGTCGTCGGGACGACGACGGCCTCCCGCATGATCTCCGAGGCGGGGGTATCGCCGTCGTGACCGTCGGTGAGGATGTCGACCAGGTGCACCACCCCGACGACCTCGTCGTCCACGTCGAGCACGGGATAGCGCGAGTGCCCGGTGCTCATGAGGCGACGTACGTCGTCGACGGTGTCCGCGGGGTGGATGACGTCGACCCGCGCGCGAGGGATCATGGCGTGCTCGACGTCGCGCACGGGGAAGTCGAGGATGCGGTCGAGGAGCACGGAGAGCTCGGCCGGCAGGTCACCGCTCTCGCGTGAGTCCGCGACGATGTGCTCGAGGTCGCGCGCGGTGGCGGAGTGCTCGACGTCGTGCACGGGTTCGATGCGCAGCGCGCGCAGCAGCGCGTTGGACGCCTGGTCGAAGATCGTGATGAGCCAGCCGAAGACCGCCAGGTAGATGGTGGTCGAGCGGGACAGCCAGAGCGCGACCGGCTCGGGCCGGGCGATGGCGAGGTTCTTCGGGAAGAGTTCGCCGAAGATCATCTGGACGAACGTCGACAGGATCAGCGCGAGGACCGTGCCGACGGCGATCCCGACACCCGTCGGTACACCCACCCCGCCGAGGGCCTCGCCCAACGACGCCCCGATCAACGGCTCGGCGACATAGCCGACGAGCAGCCCGGTGACGGTGATCCCGAGCTGTGCGCCGGAGAGCATGAACGACGTGCGGCGGGTGACGGACAGCGCCCGCCGCGCGCCCTCGTCACCACCGGCCGCACGGGCGTTGAGGCGAGACCGGTCGACCGCCATGTACGCGAACTCCTGCGCCACGAAGTAGCCGGTGGCGGCCGTGATCGCGAGGACCACCAGCACGCCGAGGAGCAGGGTCAAGAGCCACATCAGAACCTCCCCTCCTTCGCCACGTGTGTCGGCCGCAGCTCGGAGGGGTTCGTACTGTCGCTGTCCATCGCTCTCCCGGTCGGTGTCAGGTCGCGGAGCTCACGGCGGGGTGCACCGGTGTGGTCCGTGCGAAGAGATTACGGCACGCTCCTGGGTCCGTCGCGGCCGACGACGAGCGCGGGGCGCCGGGCATCGTCGACCCGCACGACGACGTCGGCCACCTGCTCCGGGCGAGTCTCGCGCGCATATCGGGCATAGGCGGGCAGGGTCCACACCTCTGCCGGCGGGGTGCGGCGCGCGAGCGTGCCGTCGCGCAGGGCGAGGTGCACCGTGAGGTCGGCGTCCAGGCCTCGTCCGAGGAGGAACGCCCCGTCGACGAGGACGACCACCCCGGCGGGCGCCTCGAGCAGGGCGGCGCGGGTCGACCGGTCGGTCACCGGGTCCCGCAGGCTCGGCAGGTAGCGGCCGGCCCCTCCCGGCCCGACGGCGGTCAGCACCTCGCGGTTCAGCGTCCCGACATCGAGCCAGCCGAGGAGCGCGTCGGGGTCCTCACGGCCGTGCTCGAGGCGCAGCGACGCCGCCCGGAGGAAGTCGTGCGCGCGGATCCGGGCGACCGGGCGGCCCGCCGTCCGCAACGGCTCGACGAGCGCGTCCGCCAGCAGGTCGGGCCTGCTCGACGGGTGCCCGTCGACCAGCACCCGCACGGCCCGGTCCCGCGGGGTGGCGGCGAGGCGATCGGCGAGGCGCGCGACGAGGACGTCCTGGGTCACGGGCTCCACCTGCACCTCGCCAGGATGTCATCTCCCCCGAAGTCCGCCCGCGTGGGAACGTGGTCGCATGACGCACGACGCGCGGGCGCTGTTCCCGGGAAAGCTGTTCATCAGCACGGTCCTCGAGGCGCTCGACACCAAGACCGCGATGTCCGGCGAGCTCGCCCGGCGCTACCTGCAGCGCGCCGCCATGGCGGGCATGCTCATCGGGATCTTCTACGCGACGCACTACGCCGTCATCGCGGGCATCGAGGAGGCCGGGCAGGACGGGTCGCTCTACCAGGTGGGACGCCTGGTAGGTGCCGTGGTGTTCGGGTGGGCGCTCGTCCTCATCTACTACACGCGTTCCGAGCTGCTGACGTCGAACATGATGATCGTCTCGATCGGGGCGTACCACCGGCGCACGACGTGGGGGCGCGCGCTGCGGCTGCTCGGGCTGTGCTTCCTCGGCAACCTGCTCGGTGGTCTCGTCGTCGCCGTCCTGCTGCGCTTCAGCACGCTGCTCGACGGCGCGACCGGGATCCTCATGCAGGAGGCGGTGGACCACAAGCTCGCGTTCGTCACCGAGGGCGCCGCCGGGTGGGGCGACCTGCTGGTCCGGGCTGTGCTGTGCAACCTCATGATCAACCTGGCGATGCTCATGGTCTACAACGGCCTCATCAAGGACGACCTCACCAAGTCCCTCGTGATGATCGTGTCGGTGTTCGTCTTCGCGTTCCTCGGGCTGGAGCACTCGGTCGCGAACAGCGTGCTGTTCCTCATGGTCGGGCTCGAGGGCGGCGTGCACGCCGGGCTGGCCGCGGCGAACGTCGGACTGGCACTGGTCGGGAACTTCGTCGGTGGAGGGCTGCTCATCGGCCTGTACTACGCCTACGCCAACGACGACGCTCGCTACCGTCCGCGAGGACCTTCCGACTGACATCGCCGCTGGCTACAGTCCGAGGATGAGAATCACCCGCGACCTCGAGCTGGTCGACGGCAGGGTCGTCCGGGTACACGACTCGGGTACGGGTGGCGCGCCCGGCGAGACGCCCGCCGAGACGGTCCTGTGGCACCACGGGTCACCGCAGACCGGCGCGCTCCTCGACCCGCTCGTCGAGGCCGCGCAGGCACGCGGCATCCGCGTCGTCTCCTGCGCGCGGCCGTCGTACGGCGGGTCGAGCCCGCACCCCGGGCGCACGGTCGCCTCGGTGGCCGACGACGTCGCGCAGGTTGCCGACGCCCTCACGATCCAGCGCTTCGCGGTGATGGGGTCGTCCGGCGGCGGCCCGCACGCGCTGGCGTGCGCGGCGCTCCTGCCGGGGCGCGTCACGGCGGCGGTCTGCTTCGCGAGCGTCGCCCCGCGGGTGGACGACCTCGACTGGTTCGCCGGCATGGCCTCCGACGGCGCGCTGCGCAGCGCGCTCGAGGGTCGCGCGGCCCGGGCCCGGTTCGCCGAGACCGAGGAGTTCGACCCGCTGAGCTTCACGGACACCGACTGGGCCGCGCTCGACGGGACGTGGTCAGCGCTCGGAGCCGACGCCGGCCGGGCGGGCGAGGACGGCCCGGACGGCCTGATCGACGACGACGTGGCCCTCGCCGCACCGTGGGGCTTCGACGTCGGCCTGATCGACGTGCCGGTACTGCTGGTCCAGGGCGGGCAGGACAGGGTGGTGCCGCCGTCCCACGCCCACTGGCTCGCCGAGCACTGCCCGACGGCCGAGCTGTGGACCCGGCCCCACGACGGCCACGTCTCCGTGCTCGACACCGCCGCCGTCGCGCTCGACTGGCTCACCGCCCGCGACGAGCTGAGCCGCGGTCGCTGACCCGCCGAATCTCGGGCCGTGCTGCCGATTCCACGGCAGGATGAGCACATGACTGACGTCTCCCAGCCCATCGCGGAGCTCTACCGCGACCTGCACCGCCACCCGGAACTCGCCTTCGAGGAGACCCGCACCGCCGGCATCGCGGCAGACCGCCTGCGGTCCGCGGGCTACGACGTCGTCACGGGAGTCGGCGGCACGGGGGTCGTGGGCGTGCTGCGGAACGGTGAGGGCCCGACGGTGCTGCTGCGGGCCGACATGGACGCACTTCCGGTGACGGAAGCCACCGGACTGGACTACGCCAGCACGGTCGAGGGCCTCATGCACGCGTGCGGCCACGACGTGCATGTGGCCAGCTTGATCGGTGCCGCTGATCGACTCGCCCAGACCCGCGACGAGTGGGCCGGAACGCTGATCACGCTCTTCCAGCCGGCGGAAGAGAACGGTGGTGGCGCTCAGGCGATGATCGAGGACGGGCTGTACGAGAAGGTACCGGTCCCGGACGTCGTGCTCGGCCAGCACGTCGGACCTGCGCCCGCCGGCACGGTCGGCGCGCATCCGGGTCCGGCGTTCGCAGGCGCCAACAGCATCGACATCACCGTCTTCGGCCGGGGCGGCCATGGATCCCGTCCGGAGACCACCGTCGATCCGATCGTGCTGGCGGCCGCCATCGTGCTGCGGTTGCAGACCATCGTCGCCCGAGAGGTGGCACCACAAGAGACGGCAGTCATCAGCGTCGGACGCATCGTCGCCGGCACGAAGAACAACATCATCCCCGACACGGCGACCCTCGGCCTGAGCGTGCGCGCGTTCACCGAGGATGTGCGTCTCCGGATTCTCGCAGCGATCGAACGCATCGTGCGGGGCGAAGCCGCAGCCTCAGGTGCGCCGGAACCGACGTTCCACTACGCCGAGTCGTTCCCCGTGCTGGTCAACGACGCCCGAGGTGCGGAGCGCACCAATGAGGCGTTCCGAGCTGCCTTCGGCGATGCCAGCGTGCTCGATCCTGGAGAGGTGAGCGGCAGCGAGGACGTCGGACTGCTCGCCACCGCGGCGGGAGCGCCGCTCGTCTACTGGATCCTCGGCGGAGTCGACACCCCGTCGTACCTGGCTGCCGCTGCCGCCGGCACCCTGGACCGCGACGTGCCCTCCAACCACTCGCCGCACTTCGCGCCGGTGATGGAACCGACGCTCACCCGAGGCGTCGACGCACTGGTCACAGCCGCGCGCACCTGGCTCGCATAACACCGGCACTGCGGCCATCTACGCGGGAGGCGACCACTGTCGGGGGCCAACCTCACGTCGAGCTCGCGCACGCGCGTACCTGACGAAATAGATCGCCGTTCCGAGGAGCGTCCCTTGAAGAAGACTCGCGATCACGATGATCGCGAGCCCCAGCCCTGGCACATCGGGTAGATCGACGAGCAAGAAGACCGCCCAGGCCAACCGCGTCAGGAGCGACCCAAGGGGAAACGTCAAGAAATAGAACACGACCGCAGTGGGCGCAAACAGGCTGCCGCCAGTGATAGCGACCATCGCACCGGCCATCGCGACGCCACAGATCGGCTAGCGGGCGCGGATATTGGGGCTGACGGTCTCGAACGTGTCGTCGAGGTCGTCGAGAGGCTGCGCAGTGCCGTCGTCGGGCAGGAGGTACGCAGACACGCTCACCCTTCCGTCCGTCCCTTCGCCCGAGATCGAGACCTGTAGCCCGGTCTCGGCGGCCACAGCGGGGTCCCCGCAGGCGGAGCCGACCAGGCCCTCGGCGGCCGCGACGACGACGAGGAGACAGATCTCGTCGATCATCTCACCGTCCTTCTCGTCGCGGTGCGTCGCGACGAAGAAGTCGGCGGCATCGTTGCTCGCCAGCAGGCGCTCGGTCTCCGGGTCGGCGAGGTCGGCGTCGGCGGCGGCCTGCGGCAGGACGTCGGCATCGGTCCGGGGCTCGGCGAGGGCGGAGACCAGCTCCGCCGGCGTCAGGGGCGACGACGTGCAGCCGCTCAGGGCGGCGAGCCCCACCAAGCCCGCCACGACTCCTGCTGCTGCCCGTGCTCGCCCGTTGCTCATCCGTCTCCCCTGCTCGTTGCTCTGCCGTGTGTCGGCCTGCGTCGCAGCTCTGCGGCGCCCGTCAGCATCGACCCTATCGAGCGTCGTCCCTCGATCACCACTGAGACGAGTCAAGCCATCGTGATCTCAGCGCCACCTTCCACTCGCCTTCGCCTCCGGTATCGGTACTCCACCCCCGCTGGTACCCTCCAGTCAACATTCTCGGACGACCGAAAATGTCCCCTTGGAGCAACGGAGTTTCAAGATGAAACGTAGGACCTGGAAGGCCACGCTTTCAACTGTCCTGGTGGGATCAGTTGGCTTCCTGGGCGCAGGGGCGCTACCGGCTTCTGCCAAGACCCCCCTCGCCGCCCGCGATCACGGGCAAGGTGGTTAGGGGAGGGGTGCCTGTTCAGGCAGACGTTCTGCTAACGGCATGGCCCAAGCAGGAGGTCATGGACAAGCTCGACATCGGCGAGACGATTCCTCGCGTGTCCCTCGGAATGGTTCGGACCGATGCGGATGGAAACTACTCTCTCACGCTCAACAGCGCTTCAGTCCCGGAGACATTCATCGCCGACAGCGGCCAGGTCGACGTCGACGTGACCGTTGCTGATGGAATGAACGAGATGAACTGGTCCATCTCGATCGTGGCTCAGACATCGAACCCTGAAAACACACTACGCACCTCCGCCACTTCTGGCTGGGCGGCTGCAAGCACCCACGACGAGACCGCTCTGGTGGATGCCCGTCGCACGACAGACGTCAATACGTCACCCACCGTCGTCTTCGACCTCTCTACGGGAATTGTCGAGGATAGTTCGATCGATATTGCCAACGCAGTAACGCCGGAAGGCGAGAGCGCCTCCAAGTCTGACCGGAAGCTCGCCATGACCACCGCCGTAGTCGCTCAGACGACGAAGACCACGAAGGAACTACGGGCACGGTCCAGCGTGGCCGACCGATCATCGGGCGGTGTCGTCGCGCCCATGTCGTGTAGAGACTATACGCAGTCGTTCACCAACAATATCCGTGAGTGGTACGGTCACTCTCAGGGCGTTTCCGGTGCGCCCGTCACGGCTTCGCAGACCGCGAGTTCAAACCACTCGCTCGGCATCGCAGCAAAGTTCGGATCAAGCTGGTCTGCTTCCGGGACAAGGACCATAACCACTGGGATCGGAGGCTCCTTTCCTGCTACTGCTAGCGCCTACAGGGTTGGCAACCGGGTGAACTACCGCAATATTGCAAACTCCTGCTTGGCGTCGAACCCGTATCGCTCCCAGCCGAACGGGTTCGCTGACGTTGCCTCGGACCGTCTGCTCGTCGACCGTCTGAACCTCTCTGGATACTGCATGCAACGGGATGCCGGAGCGACTTTCACCAAGGACTCCGGGAAGAACGTCACGATGTCGAACGCGCTAACCGTGAGGGGCGTTAGTCTGACAGCTCAGGCCGGGTGGGGTTCCAGCAACAAGTTGCACTGGAAGTTCACGTCCTCTGCCCGACTCTGTGGGAACTTGACGACAGGGCTTGCCACCTCTAGCCGCGTTGTTGCTCGGCCAAGGTGAAGCGATCGATGCGATCGCTGCTGGCTGCGACACTCTCGATGGCGGCCGTATTAGCGATCAGTAGTTGCGGAGTTGGTTCCGGCGCGGAGGTGCAGCTGGCGGGCGACCGATCCGGCGGTGGCATCTTCGTTGGTGTCGAGAACGCCGATGTCGGCGTAGGTGACCCTGTCACGCTTGGGGACGTCAAAGTCTGCGCCACAGGATCGGGCGACGCCGAAGTCACCTCTGTCGAAGCTCCCGAAGGATCAGGCGTGACCGTTGAGGACTTTGCCGTGTACCCGGGTTGGTCCGGGGTCGGCAGCCAGTGGCAGTCGCTGTCGAGCACAGGCTACGACTCAGAATCGGGTGCTGTGACAGCCCGCTGCGAGAAGGGCGAGGTTGCAGACCTACTGATACAGGTGACGCGCACTACGGACGCTTCGGCCGTCGCAGAGTCGCTCACCGTTCACTGGAAATCTGACCGCGGTGAAGGGTCGTTCGAGGCGGGACTCGGGGTATACCTATGCAGCGAGGGCGACATCAACTCCGATACTTGCCCCGAGGTGTAGTAGCGGAGAAGGTAATCGCTTCTCTGGCGAGAGCGGAGGAACTTGTTCAACCCTTTGCTTGGTTAGACTCGGGTACAAACTCGTCCCGTACCTCGGCGTGAGAGATGGCTGCGCGTCAGCGTCGACCCTATCGAGCGTCGCCCCTCGACCGCCGGGCGGCTCGCGCGTACACACCGGCCAGGCGGTCGAGGTGCTCGACGAGCTCGGCGGGTGACTCGACGACGAAGTCCATCCCGAGCATCCCCACGTAGACGGCCACCGTGGCCAGGGAGTCGGCGCCGGTGACGAGGACGCTGGTGCTCGCGTCGACGGCCTCGACGACGCCGACGGCCGGGTTGATGTGCGCGAGCACGTCGTCCGCGGGCGAGTCGATCCGCAGGCGGGCGTGCACTGCCCAGCCGCTCGATGCGACGTCGCGCATCATGAAGGCTGTCCAGTCCCCGCCGGGGACGGGGTGCGGCTCGAAGCGGCGGCCCGTGGGGTGGCCGGGCGTCAACCAGTCGATGCGCAGGGTGTGCCACGTGTCCTCCCGCGGGTCGCGGCCCACGAGGTACCAGCGGCGTTGCCACGCGAGCAGTCGGTAGGGCTCCACGAGCCGGGGCTCGCCGCGGTACGTCGGGCGCAACCACTCCCGGCGCTGGATCGCCGTCGCGACGGCACGCAGCACGGCGGGGTCGACGGCAGGGTCGGCCGCGTCGGTGTCGGTGTTCTCCGGTGCGTGGTCGACGGCGGCGTCGACCGCCTCGACCGTGGCGCGCAGCCGGCTGGGCAGGACCTGCTCGAGCTTGGTCAGCGCGCGCGTGCTGCTCTCCGCGATCCCCGCGATGCCGGTCGCACCCCGCAGGCCGATCGCGACGGCGACCGCCTCCTCGTCGTCGAGCAGCAACGGCGGCAGCTTGCCGCCCGGCCCGAGCCGGTACGCCCCGGCCGCGCCGCGCGTCGCCTCGACGGGGTAGTCCAGCGCGCGCAGCCGTGCCACGTCGTTGCGGACGGTACGGACCGTGACACCGAGCCGATCGGCGAGCTCCGGACCGGTCCACGCCGGGCGGGACTGCAGCAGCCCGAGGAGCGCGAGCAGCCGTGCGGACGTGTCGAGCACAGCACCCTCCTGGGGTTCGTCGACATCCGGACGCACGAGCGGCATCCGAGGCACGCAACAGGAACTGAACGTTCCTGTATGGAATCTAGCGTGAGTTCCATGAACACCACCGAGACCGCCACCGCCATCCGTCCCTTCCGCATCGAGGTCCCGCAGGCCGAGCTCGACGACCTGCGCGAGCGCCTCGCCCGCACGCGCCTCCCCCAGGCGGCTCCCGGCGACACGTGGGATCACGGGACGCCGAACCACTACCTGCGCGACGCCGTCGACCACTGGCTCACCGCGTACGACTGGCGCGCCGAGGAGGAGCGGCTCAACGCCGTCCCGCACCTCCTCACGGAGATCGACGGCCAGACGTTCCACGCCGTCCACGTCCGCTCGCCGCACCCGGACGCCACTCCCCTGCTGCTGGCCCACACCTACCCGGGGTCGTTCGTCGACTACCTCGACATGATCGGGCCGCTCGTCGACCCCGTCGCCCACGGCGGGCGTGCGGAGGACGCGTTCCACGTCGTCGTCCCGGACGCCCCCGGGTACGGGTTCAGCCAGCCCGTCACCGAGGGCGGGTGGACGACGGCGCGCACCGCCCGCGCGTACGACTCCCTCATGCGGCGGCTCGGGTACACCGAGTACGGCGTGCACGGCAGCGACCGCGGCGCGATGGTCGCGCGCGAGCTCGGCCTGCTGAACCCGGACGGGTTCCTCGGCCTGCACGTCCTGCAGCTCTTCTCGTTCCCGTCCGGCGACCCCGTCGAGTTCGAGCGCCTCCAGCCCGAGGACCACGCCGGCCTCGCGCACATGCAGTGGTTCCAGTCCGTCGGCGGGTACAACACGATGAACGCGTCCCGGCCGCAGACCGTCGCGGTCGGGCTCTCCGACTCGCCCGTGGCCCTGCTCGCGTACAGCGAGCTCTTCAACTCCTTCGGCAACGGCACGAGCCTGGTGCCGCTCGACCGCATCCTCACCGAGGTGAGCGTCGCGTGGTTCACGAACGCCGCCGCGGGCATGGCTCGCAGCTACCTCGAGGACGCCCGGGCCGGCGCCGAGCCGGCCGTCAACGACGCGCCCACCGGGGTGGCCGTGTTCGCCGACGACTTCCAGACCGTCCGCGTCTTCGCCGAGCGGGACAACAGCGACATCGTGCACTGGAGCCGGTTCGAGCGCGGCGGGCACTTCGCGTCGCTCGAGGTGCCCGACGACGTCACGCGCGACATCCGCACCTTCTTCGCCACCCTGCGGGAGCGGTAGGCGGGCGGTCGAGCGGCGGCCCGGCACCGAGCCGGGCCGCGGCTCCACTCACGCCGGGCGTGTGGCCTTCCCGTCCAACCAGAGCGTGTCCGACGCGTCGCGATGGGTGCCGGTCGTCCCGACGTGCTTCGCGTCGATCGTCGGGCCCTTCTTGATGACGTGCACGAGCGCCATGGCGTGCCCGCGGCCGAGGTCGTAGTCGTCCTTGAGCCACTGGACGATGACGCCCGCCTTCACCGACGGGTCGTCGTACCCACGCTCCTGCGCCTGGGTGACGAGCTCGCGCGGGGTGAGGCCGGTCTTGTCCTCGATGCTGTCGAGGTATGCCTGGAACGACATCCGTCGTGCTCCTTCGTCCGGTGCTGCGGGATCACGTCGATCCTCGCCGATGGTCCCGTAGACCGCTGCGGCGCGCGAGACTCATCGGCGGGCGCGCCGCTTGCGACACCCGGCCGCCCGACGGACCGTGGAGCCGGAGGTGGTCTGCGATGGCCCAGACGTTCCCGACCGTCCGCCAGGTCGTGCTCGACACGACCGACCCCCGCGGTCTCGCCGAGTTCTACCGCGCCCTGCTCGGGCTGAGCTACCGGTCGGGTGACGAACCGCCCGCCGACGGCGCCCCGGACCCGCGGGGACAGGACTGGCTGGTCCTGCGCTCGCCGGGTGGTGTGCAGCTCGCGTTCCAGCAGGTCGCTGCCCTGCCGCCCGCGACGTGGCCCGAGGGCCCGGTGCCGCAACAGCTCCACCTGGACGCCACCGTGCCGGACGTCGCGGAGCTCGACGCCCAGCACGAGCGCGCGATCACCCTGGGTGCCGAGCTGCTGCTGGACCGGTCCGACGACCCGGACGAGCCGCTGCGGGTGTACGCCGACCCGGCCGGTCACCCCTTCTGCCTCTTCGTCGGCTGACCCCCGCATCACCGGCCCACGGGTCAGCAGCACACCTGGAGGTAGGCCTGCACGTCCGCGAGGGCGCGCGCCATGCCGTCCCGGTCCGCGGAGTAGAGCACGACCTTCCCGTCGCGACGAGAGGTCACGATCCCGCCGCGACGGAGCAGCGCGAGCTGCTGCGACGCGGTGGACTGGCTGATACCGGCGAGCTCGGCGACCTCGCCCACCGAGAGCTCGGCCCCACGGGCGAAGAGCAGCAGGATGCGCTGCCGGGTGGCGCTGGCCAGCGCCTTGAGGAAGTCCCGCGTCGCCTCGGCGAGCTCCGGCTCGAGGCCGACAGGTGCGGAGCGGGTCGACTCGGTCATGGTCCGAGCGTACACATATCGTTGTATTGACATATTCCGATTCCTCGATATGTTCTCCCCATGAGACCCGACCCTCACCCCGTGATCGTCATCGGCGCCGGTCAGTCCGGCCTGGCCGCCGCGCACGCCCTGCGCTCGGTGGGCCTCCCGCCGCTCGTCCTGGAAGCCGGAGAGCGCCCGACCGGCTCGTGGTCGCGGTACTACGACAGCCTCCACCTCTTCTCCCCGGCCGGGTACAGCAACCTCCCCGGCCTCCCGTTCGGCGGCGACCCCGACCGGTACCCGGGCCGCGACGAGGTCGTGCAGTACCTGGCGCGGTTCGCCGAGCACCTCGACGTCGAGATCAGGACCCGGACGACGGTCCGGTCCGTCGAGCCCGACGGCGACGGCTTCCTCGTGCACACGACCGCCGGGGACACGCTCCCCACGTCCGCGGTCGTCGCTGCGAGCGGCTCGTTCTCCCGACCGTTCGTCCCGGAGCTCGGCCAGGACGGCTTCAGCGGCCAGGTGCTGCACTCCGCCGACTACCGCAACCCCTCCGCCCACACCGGTGCCCGGGTCGTCGTCGTCGGTGGCGGGAACTCGGGCGTGCAGATCGCCGACGAGCTCACCGCGGCCAGCGACGTCACCCTCGCCACGCGCGCACCGGTGACCTTCACCCGCCAGCGCATCGGCGGTCGCGACCTGCACCACTGGCTGAAGCGCACCGGCTTCGACCTCGCACCGCCGGCCGTGCTCCGGCGCCTGCTGCGCGCGCCGCTCGTGATCGACACCGGCGCCTACCGGGAGGCGGTGTCGAGCGGGCGGCTCGAGCGACGCCCGATGTTCACCCGGCTCGACGGCGACGCCGTCGTCTGGTCCGACGGCTCCCGCGAGCACGTGGACACCGTGATCCTCGCGACGGGTTACCGGCCCGCCCTCGAGTACCTGCATCCGCTCGGCGCCCTGACCGGCTCGGGCGCGCCGCTGCACTCCGGCGGCACCTCCACGACCCGACCGGGCCTCGTCTACACCGGCCTCGAGCTGCAGCGCACGTTCTCGTCGAACACCCTGCGCGGGGTGGGGCGCGACGCCGGCCACGTCGCCCGAGCGCTCGCCACGCACGTCCGGCGCCGCTCGACCGTCGTCGGGTGAGCACCACCGCAGGTGCCCGGCGCGCGCTCCGAGCACTCTGCCTGACGCAGATCGTCGGCTGGGGCGTCCTGTACTACTCGTTCCCCGTGGCGCTCCCGGCCATCACCCAGGAGACCGGGTGGTCGACGACGTCCGCGACGGCCGCGTTCTCGGCGGCCCTGGTCGTCGCGGCGGTCGTCGGCGTGCCCGTCGGCCGGCTCCTCGACGCGCGCGGCCCACACGGACTGATGACCGCCGGGTCCGTGGTCGGTGTGCTCGCGACGCTCGCGATCGCAGCCGCACCGACCGTGGCCTGGTTCGCCGCGGCGTGGGTCCTCGCCGGCGTCGCACAGGCGGCGGTGCTCTACGCCCCGGCGTTCACGGCGCTGACCCGCTGGTACGGCCCCGCCCGCACCCGCGCGCTGACCGTCCTGACCCTCGTCGCCGGGCTGTCGAGCACGATCTTCGCGCCGGCGACCGCGGCGCTCCTCGACCGGCTGTCGTGGCGTGAGACCTACGTCGTCCTCGCGGTCGTGCTCGCCGTCACCACGATCCCGGCGCACGCGGTCGGGCTGCGTGCACCGTGGCCGCCGGCCCAGCAGGTGCGCCCCCACGTCGCGCGGTCGGCACGACGGAGCATCGCGACGAGCCGCGCGTTCGTGCTGCTCGTGATCTCGACGTCGCTGACCGCCTTCGCGCTGTCCGCCGCGACGGTCCACCTCATCCCCCTGCTGGGTGAGCGCGGTCTGTCCACGTCGCTCGCCGCGTGGGCGCTCGGGCTGTCCGGTGCCGGGCAGCTCATCGGCCGGGTGGCCTTCGCCCCGCTCGCGCGGCGCACGCGCCCCCGGGCCCGCGCCGTCGTCCTCCTCGGCCTCGCCGCGGCGACCATCGCGGCCGTCGGGCTCGTCCCGGGCCCGACGAGCGTCCTGCTCGCCGCGAGCATCACCCTCGGCACCGCGCGAGGAGCCTTCACGCTCCTGCAGTCCACCGCGATCAGCGACCGGTGGGGCACTGCCGGCTTCGGCGCGCTGTACGGCATCCTCAACGCGCCGACCACGCTTGCCATCGCGCTCGCACCGTGGGGCGCAGACCTCCTCGTCGGCGCGACCGGCGCCTACCCGACGACCTACGCGCTCCTCGCGGGGACGGCACTGGCCGCCGCGATCGTCGCGATCAGCACCGTCACGACGGCGGGGCCGCAGCTCGATCAGCGAGCCCGGCCAGCAGCTTCCGAAGGATCGCGTCGAAGGCCTGCGCCTCGTCCTCGGTGAGCAGGTCGAGGAGCGTGCTCTCGTTGCGGGCGTGGTCGGTGACGGCGGCGTCGATGACGGCGAGCCCGTCCGGGGTCAGACCGACGAGCAGGCCCCGTCGGTCGCCGGGGGCGGTGCGCCGGGCGACGAGGCCGCGCCGTTCGAGACGGTCGATGCGCTTGGTCATGCCGGCGCGGGTGATGAGGAGGATGTCGGCGAGGTGCGACGGGCTGAGCTGGTAGGGCGTGCCCGTCCGGCGGAGGCCCGCGAGGACGTCGAACTCCCCGCGGTCGAGGCCGTGGGCGGCGAACACCGCGTCCACGTGCCGGCCGCCGACGAGGTGCAGTCGGGCGAAGCGCGCCAACGTCCCCATGGCCCGCAGATCGAGGTCCGGGCGCTCCCGCTGCCAGTGGGCGACGGCGACGTCGGCGAAGTCGGGAGTGTCATCGAAGCGTGCGGCCATGCCTCACCGTATCTCAACCGGTATATAGTCAACCAGGAAACTACTCTGGAGGCCCTTCCGATGAAGCCCGTCGTCGTCCGCTCCTCGATCGACCTGGACGTGCCCGCAGCGGTCGCCTGGGAGTATCTGTCCGTCTACACGAACGACCTGGCCTGGCGCGCGGGCCTGGAGACGATGTCCCAGGACCCGCCCGGGCCGGTGCACGACGGCGCCCGGGTCGTTGAGGTCCTGCGCGTGCTCGGGCGCAGGGTGGAGAGCCTGGTCGAGGTGTCGGACGTGCACGCGGGCCGCTCGTTCTCCTGGCGCGTCGTGGAGGGCGCGACGGCCCAGGGCAGCCGCGCGGTGACCCCGGCGACGGCAAGCTCGTGCCGCGTGGACGTCGTCAAGCAGCTGACCCTGTCCGGGACCGACCGCCTCCTGCGCCCGCTGGTCGCCGCCGTCGTCGCACGCACCGAACGTCAGGACCTCCAGCGCCTGCAGCAGGTGCTGGGTCAGCGGATGTCGTGAAGGAAGCGCACGACGCGTTCGGTGAGCAGCCTCGCGGCCTCCTCGTCGTAGGACGGCAGGCTCGAGTCGGCGAAGAGGTGCTCCGTGCCGGGGTAGAGGAAGAGCTCCGCGTCGGCGGTGGACGCGACGAGCTCGCGAGCGGCGTCGAGGTCCCCCTCGTCGACGAAGAACGGGTCGCCGTCCATGCCGTGCACCTGTACCGGCACACCTGCCGGCCACCCGTCGCCGAACTCCGACGTCGGGACGCACGAGTGGAAGAGCAGCGCGCCCCGGACACCAGGGCGGGTCTGCGCGAGCTGCTGGGCGGGCAGGACCCCGAGGGAGAAGCCGGCGAGGACGATCTCGTCCGGCAGCCCGTCGGCCGCGGTCGCACCCCGCTCGAGGATCTCCCCGAAGCCCACGGACTCGGCGTACCCGAGGCCCTCGGTCAGGGTGTCGTACACCCTGCCGTCGTACAGGTCGGGGGTGTGGACCACGTGCCCGGCGTCCACGAGCTGCTCCGCGAAGTCGCGGACCCCCGACGTCAGACCGTGCGCGTGGTGGAACAGCAGTACCTCGGCCATCACATCTCCTCCGGGACGGGCCCTCGCGGGCCGGGGCAGGCGCCAAGCCTGGGGGGCACGACGTCGCCCCCGCCCCTCGATCATCGTGGGCACCACCGACAGCCGCGAGCGAGGGCGCGGGCATCGCGGCACGGCGATGTCCACACCCTCTCTCTGGTGTCGAGCGGTCAGCGGTACAGCCACCAGGAGTGGCCGCCGTAGCTCACCTTGCCGTGACCACGGTGGTCACGGTGGTCTCGGTCAGCCTTCGGCCCCTTGCCCTTGGACTTTCCCTTGTTCGAGACGAGGGAGTCCCGACCCAGCAGGACGGTGCTGTCGAGCTGCCCGTCACGGGTGTCGGCGACGGCGACCCGCACCGTGCTGACCCGGCGTGGTGTCACCCGAGCCTCACAGGTGAGGACCGTGGTGAACGCGTTGAGCTCGGTGTCGTGCGTCCCGGCGCCGGGGTCGTTCGGTGCGAAGTTCTCCACGTACAGCTCCGCGTTGGTCGCCGCGTTGACGGTGGCCGTGGACACCAGGTCCCTGCTGCGCGGGACGGTGGAGCACGGACTGCCGTTCACCCAGATGGCGAACGCGTCGGCGAAGTCCTGCTCGCTCCATCCGGCGTACTCCTCGCTGCCGAAGACGTAGGAGAGGGAGAGCCGGTTTCCCGACGGCACGACCCGCATCGTGAGGACGGCCGCGTCGTAGGTCGTCTCACCGACCAGCCGGTCGAGGGCGCGAGATCCACGCCCGCCGAGGTCCCCGGTGGTGGTGAGCTTCTCGTTCGGGCCGAGGAGGGCCGAGGCGGAGAAGTCGGTGTCGGCGTCGGACTGCGGGTCGGCGTCGATGAGAGAACCGGTCGTGAGCGCGACCCCACGGGCGATGCCCGTGTCGTGCATGCCGGAGAAGCGCCCGGCCTGGACGTCGTTGCCGGAGAACGTGGCGCTGCGCACCGTGATGCCGCGCCCGGCGATGGTCGCGGCGAGATCCTCGGCTTCGAGGTCGCGCAGCGACGTGACGTTCTGCCCGGGCGAGGCGGAGGCGGGGGCCGCGACGGCTACCGCGCCGGTGGCGACGAGCGCGGCCGCGCAGGCCGCGCCGAGCGCGCGGGTCGCACGGCGGTGATGGCGGGGCCCACGCCGCGGTTCGGCCGCTGGCCGGCCGTGGGCTGATGTGGTGTTCATGATGCTCCATGAGCTAGTCGGGATGCGCCCGAGGGCGCTACCGCGCGGGGCATGCCAGCGCGGTCCGGTCTGCATGGAGGGGGAAGAGTTGCACGGTCGTTCTGCGTGCGAGCTGTTCGGTCGAAGCCGCGGAGTGCGGGTCGGCTGTGACGTGTCGACCGGTGGGGCGGCGGACCGCCCCTGGTGTCCTCACCTTCGTACTGCCCCGTGGGGGCGGATCCGCGACTTGTTCGCAAACCCTTGACAAATGTGGCACAGATCACACTACGTTAGATCGCGGTTGGGGGAAACCGTTCGGACGAAGACGCTCACGCTTCCAGCAGAAGGTGAACGGACGTGAAGTCTTCGACACGCACACGACCACGCACAAGGGGGCTGGTGAGCGGACTGCTCGCCACCGGACTCCTCCTCGGGACCGTCACTCTCGGTTCCACGACCGCCTTCGGGGCGGAGGACGATCAGGCGCCGTCTGACCCATCGACGAGCGACGACGCACCACCGGTCGACGAGTCGACCGAGGACGGGACGGTCACTCCGTTCCGGTTCCCGGGATTCCCGGCACCGTCGATCCACAGCCAGCAGGCGTACGACCCAGAGGACGACTTCACCGCCCGATGGACGCGTGCCGACGCGCTCCAGCTGCGGGCGATGACCGACCCGACTGCGCCCGCGGGCGAGAACTCCATGCCGGAGGAGTACACGATGCCGGCGATTCCGCAGGACTTCCCGGTCCTCGTGGACTCCGACGGCACACAGGTCTGGGTCTGGGACACCTGGACGCTCACGGACGAGAACTCGGACCAGCTGAGCTTCAAGGGCTGGGAGGTCATCTTCTCTTTGGTCGCGGACTCGACGGCCGGGTACACGTTCGACGACCGGCACACGCACGCGCGGATCGCGTTCTTCTACCGGCCCGCAGGGATTCCGGCGGAGGACCGGCCGGAGAACGGCGGCTGGACGTACGGGGGCCACGTGTTCCCTGACGGCGCGGCCGGCGCGATCTTCGAGGACCAGTCGTTCTCGACGGTCACCGAGTGGTCCGGGTCGACCCGGATCATGGAGGGCAACAAGCTGCGGCTGTTCTACACGGCGGTCGCCTTCTACCGGGACGCGAACGACCAGGAGATCCAGCCTGCCGACCCGCGGATCGTCCAGACCGAGCTGCGGATCTTCGCCGACGAGGACGGCGTCTGGCTCACGGGCGCGCGCGACCAGCACGAGCTCCTCGTCCCCGACGGGACGTTCTACCAGACCCGCGAGCAGAACTCGTTCGTGAACTTCCGCGACCCGTTCACGTTCCAGGACCCGAACGACGAGAACAGCCCGGAGTACATGGTGTTCGAGGGCAACACCGGCGGTGATCGCGGGGCCGTGCCCTGCACCGCCGAGGACCTCGGGTACCGCGAGGGTGACCCGTACGCGGAGCTGCCCGAGACAGTGACGGCGTCCGGGGCGAACGTCCAGATGGCCAACGTCGGACTGGCCGTGGCGGAGAACAGGGCGATGACCGAGTGGCGGTACCTGCCGCCGATCCTGTCGGCCAACTGCGTCAACGACCAGACGGAGCGACCGCAGATCTATGTGCAGGGCTCGAAGTACTACCTGTTCACGATCACGCACCGGCACACGTGGGCGCGCGGACCGGACACCGACTCCGTCGACCCGCGGTTCTGGTACCTCGACGGGCCGGACGGCGTCTACGGGTTCGTGGGTGACGGCATCCGTTCCGACTACCAGCCGCTCAACGAGGGCAGCGGCCTCGCCCTGGGCAACCCGACGAACCTCAACTTCGCGGTCGGCACCCCGTCGAGCCCGGATCCGTTCCAGACGGCGCACACGTTCCAGTCGTACTCGCACTACGTGATGCCGAACGGTCTCGTCGAGTCCTTCATCGACGCGATCGGCAACCCGGACGTGCGACGCGGTGGGACGCTCGCCCCGACGGTCCGGCTGAACATCGCCGGGACCAGCGCGGTCGTGGACCGCTCCTACGGCGACGACGGACTCGGCGGCTACGGGGACATCCCGGCCAACGCCGAGCAGGACGTCTCGCCCGAACCTGACCCGAGGCCGTTCCCCTAGTCCCGGATCAGAACCCCCCGCGGGGCGGCGGAGCGCGGCGATGCCTAGCATGGCCACGATGACGAGAGCCGGTCCTGCGGCGGCACCGCGCACCCCGTCCCGCGGGGTCGCGGTGTCCGCCGCGCTCGTCCTCACCCTCCTCGCAGGATGCACGGGCGTGCCCGACGACGACCGGTCGCCGTCGGGCACGACCTCACCCCCCGCAGCGGGGCCGGACGCGTACACCGAGCAGTGGCGTCCCCAGTTCCACTACAGCCCGCCCGAGGGTCGGCTCGCCGACCCGAACGGGCTCGTGTGGTTCGAGGGCGAGTGGCACCTGTTCCACCAGCAGGACGGGACCTGGGCGCACGCGGTGAGCACGGACCTCGTGCACTGGGAGACGCTCCCCACGGCGCTCGAGCACGACGAGCTCGGTCAGGCGCTGTCCGGGAGCGCCGTCGTGGACGGCGGGAACACGTCGGGCCTGTTCCCCGAGGGCGAGGGCGGCCTCGTCGCGGTCTACACCTCGACCGAGGGCGGTGAGGCGCAGTCGGTCGCGTACAGCACGGACCGCGGTCGCACCTGGGAGCGGTTCGCCGGCAACCCGGTGATCCCGAACGACGGGCGCACCGACTTCCGTGACCCCAAGGTGTTCTGGCACGACCCGACGAGCCGGTGGGTCATGGTCGTCTCCGTCGGCGGCGTCGTCGAGCTCCACGGCTCGCCCGACCTCCTGGACTGGGAGCCGCTCAGCACGTTCGGCGAGGGGCAGGGTCTGCACTCGGCGGTGTGGGAGTGCCCGGACCTGTTCCCCCTGCCCGTCGACGGGAACCCGGACGACACGCGCTGGGTGCTCACCGTGAGCGTGGGTGCCTCCGAGGAGACGGCCGGCTCGACGGCGCAGTACTTCGTCGGCGACTTCGACGGGACGACGTTCGTGCGCGACCCCACCACGCCCCCGGAGACCGTGCAGGTGACGGATGTCGGTCAGGACTTCTACGCCGCGCAGACGTTCGAGAACGCGCCCGACGGGCGCCGGCTCTGGATGGGCTGGATGGGCGACTGGCGGTTCCCGTACGCCGCACCGACGGCGCCGTGGCAGAACGCGATGAGCGTCCCGCGCGAGCTCTCGCTGCGCCGCGTCGACCCGGGTGCGGCGGCGCCGTCGGGCGAGGTGCTGGCCGACGGCGGGTACGTCCTCGCGCAGGCGCCGGTGCCCGAGCTCGAGGTGCTGGACGAGGAGACGACGACGGTCACCGACCTCGCGGTCGAGGACGGCGACGTCGTGCTCGACTCCCCCGGCGGGACGTTCGAGGTGCTCGCCGAGATCGACGTCGGCGACGCCGAGGAGGTGGGACTACGGGTGCGCGAGCGGCGCGGCGAGGACGGGTCGGTGGCGGAGGCGACGGTCGTCGGGGTCGGTCCCGACGGGTTCTTCCTGGACCGGACGCAGGGCGGCGTCACGACGCTCCTGGACCGGTCGGGTGCGGACGCCGACTTCGGTGTGCGTCGCACCGCGGCGTACGCACCCGTGGACGGCGTGGTGCGCCTGCGCGTGCTGGTGGACGAGTCGTCCGTCGAGGCGTTCGCCGACGACGGCGCCCTCACGGGGACGCTGGTCGTCTACCCGGGCGAGGGGACCGACGGCCTGTCGGTCTACGCCCGCGGCGGGACGGCGACGGTCCGCTCGATCGAGGTGACACGCCTGGCGTCGATCTGGCGCTGACGAGCGCCGGTCAGCGCGGCGCCATCCGGATCGCCCCGTCGAGGCGGATCACCTCGCCGTTGAGCATGGGGTTCTCGACGATCGCCCGGACGAGCTGGGCGAACTCCGCGGGGCGTCCGAGGCGGCGCGGGTGCGGGACCTGCGCGGCGAGCGACTCCTGCGCCTCGTCGGGCAGGGACGCCATCATCGGCGTGTGGAAGATCCCGGGCGCGACGGTCATGACCCGGATCTGCAGGCCGGCGAGGTCGCGCGCGAGCGGGAGCGTCATCCCCGCGACCCCCGCCTTCGAGGCCGCGTACGCGGCCTGCCCGACCTGCCCGTCGTACGCCGCGACCGAGGCGGTCGCGACGATCACACCCCGCTCCTCGCCGTCGGGCTCCTGCTCGGCCATGCGCTGCGCCGCGAGCCGGGCGACGTTGAACGTGCCGACGAGATTGACGTCGACCACCCGCGCGAACGCGTCGAGCGCGTGCACCCCCTGCTTGCCGAGCGTGCGCTGCGCGAGCACGATCCCGGCGCAGCTCACCGCGACGTGCAGACCGCCGAGGTCGCCCGCCGCGTCGACGGCGCGGGCGACGTCGGCCTCGCTCGTCACGTCCGTGGGGACGAACCGCACCGCGTCGCCGATCTTCTCGGCCACCGCTGCGCCGTCGGACGTCGGGAGGTCCGCGATCACGACCCGCGCCCCCGCGCGGACCAGCTCCTCCACGCTCGCCCGTCCGAGGCCCGAGGCCCCTCCTGTCACCAGGGCCACCTTGCCGCTGATCTGCACGTCCCACTCCTTCGTCGGCGTCGCTCGCAGCGTAGCCCGCGGCACCACACACGGGCAGGTCGGGGCGTGCTACCGCTGGGAGACGGCGACGACACCCCGTCGGCGCGCTCGGCGGACGGTCACCACCACGAGGCCGACGAGCCCGAGCCCGCAGCCCACGAGCGAGACCACGGTGCTGCTCGTGCTGATCGGCCGCAAGGTCCGCACCTCGCTCCCGTCCGGCAGGTCCCACCGGCACTCGACGCGCGCCGGGAAGTACGCGAACGTGCCGTCCACCCGGTCGACGTAGGCGTCGAAGCCCGGCGGCGCGTCGTCACCCATCACGCAGGCGAGCGCACCGTCGCCGCCGTAGCGGTACTTCTCGGTCGCCACGGGTGCGAGCGCGGCGAGCAGCCCGAGCAGGAGCGCCAGGACTGCGACGAGGGCGAGGGCGCCGTCGCCTCGTGGTGCCGGTGAGGGGACCTGGTGCCCGTCAACCAAGAGGCCCCGACTGCCACACGAGGCGGCCGACGTCGTCGCGCAGCTGCGCTCGCTCGTCGCTCTCGGCGGCACGCAGCGCGGGACCGAACGGCACGAGGTCCTGCTCGCACGTCGCCTCGGTGGGCGCCTCGCCGTCGACGAGGTACCGGGCGATCGCGGCGTCGGCGCACACGCTCGCGCCGAGGGTCGTGTGGCCCCAGCCCTCGACGGTCAGCACCCGCGCGTCGGGGTAGTGGGCCGCGTACGGCTCGGTGAAGGAGTAGGGCGTCGCCGGGTCGAACCGGGTGCCGATCACGAGCACCGGCTCCTGCGTCGTCTGCTCCCACGGTCCGGTGTAGGCATCGGTGTCGCGCACGAGGACCGGCGCGCACTGCGCACCGACCCAGGCGCGCATCCGTCCGAAGTGCGGGTACAGCTCGTCCTGCGCGTCCGCGTGCGCGGGGTACTGCCACGAGCGCAGCGGGTTGTGCGTGTCCATGCACATGCTCGCGAGCGCCCCGCCGATCGACGGGTAGTCCTCGGCCAGGCCCAGGCGGCGCAGGAGGTCGCCGACGATCGGCAGGTCGCCGCCCTGCGCGCGCATGCTCGGCCCGGAGACGCCGGTGAGGACCGCGAGCTCGGCGAACGCCAGGGCGAGGTCCTGCCAGCCGGCCGTGTTGTAGAGCGACTGGAAGGCGAGCCCGACGACGTCGCCGTAGGTGATCCGCACCGTCTCGTCCTCGCTGATCGGCACCTCCACCGGCGACTCCCGCAGCGCGGCATACACGTCCTCGACGACGTCGGCCGGGTCGCCGAGCGCTGCGAGAGCGCACCCTTCCGAGCCGGCCTCGGCGCACAGACGCGTGAACTCGTCGAACGTCTCCGTCGCACCGGCGCCCTGCCGGGTCCGGGTGCCGATCGAGTCGCTCGAACCCTTGCCCGACCACTCGACCGGGTCGATCGTGCCGTCGAGGACGAGTGCCCGGACCCGGTCCGGGAAGAGCGCCGAGTACGTCGCCCCGAGGATCGTGCCGTAGGAGTATCCGACGTACGTCAGCTCCTCGTCGCCGAGCGCCTGGCGCAGCAGGTCCATGTCGCGGGCCACGTTCGCGGTCGACGACGTCGCGAGCCGGTCCCCCGAGATGAGCTGGCACCCCGCGGCGATCGTCGCGAACCCGGCGATCGTGCGCCGCTCCTCGCCCGACGTCAGCGGGATCGCGGGCAAGGACATCAGCAGCGCGTTCTCCCGCTCCGCGTCCCGGAAGCACGTCACCGGGTCGGACTGCCCGACGCCGCGCGGGTCGAAGCCGACCACGTCGAAGTTCTCGCGCACCTCCGGGTCGAACATGACCTCGCCCACCAGGTGCAGCGTCTCGACACCCGGGCCGCCCGGGCCGCCGAAGTTCACCAGCACGCTGCCCGTGGGCTCGCCCGTGCCCGTCGCGGGCAGCCGGGTGAGGGCGATCGTCGTCGTGCGTCCCTGGGGGCGGTCGTAGTCGGACGGCACCTCGACGTCGGCGCACTCGTACGCCTCCAGGCCCTCGCCGTCGCACGCCACCCAGGCGATCTCCGGGACGGGCGCGTCGACCTGGTGCGCGGTAGGTGCTGTGGGTGCCGTCGTGGGCGCGGTGGGTGGAGAGGCACCGGCAGCGGCGGGGATCCCGCCGACGAGTAGGGCCGCGACGGTGGCGGCGGAGAGGACTCGGGCGCGTGGGGTCGTCATCGATCCAGTCATCCCTCACGACCTTGCCCGACGTCGCGCGGTCGCGCCACCCTAGGCTCGAAACGATGAGCCGAGCCGCAGCGACCCTGGGCCAGGAGCGCCGGGCGACGGCCGCGGTGTGATCGAGCGGTGCTCAGGTCAGTAGTCCGCCGAAGAGGAGCGAGACCATCATCGCGACGATGACGGAGTTGAACGTGAAGGCGAAGAGGACGTTGACGCGGACGAGTGTCCACGCACGACGCGAGCGGATGGTCGCCGACACCGTCGCGGCCATCGTCGACACCAGCACGGCGAGGGTGAGGTAGTCCGTGAACCGCCTGTCACCCTCGACGTTCACCTCGATGCTCGGGCCGGACTCGGAACGGTCCGTCGCGAGTCGCAGGTACTCGAGCGCGAACGAGTAGACCATGAGCGCCCACGAGCTCGCGACCGTCAGCAGACCGAGGAGGGTGTAGATCCAGTTGTCGCGGAAGGCCGGATCCTGTGCGACGACGATCGTCAGGGCCACGGCGACGACGGCGCCGGTCAACGCCCAGCTCGTCGCTCCGCCGTAGCCGAAGAACTTGATCCACCGCCGTCGCAAGGACTGCCGCTCGCGCTGAGCGGCGGCATCCAGCTCCCGCGGGCCCTGCCGGGCGTACACGACGTGCGTCCACACCAGGTACGTCCCCACGAACGTCGGCCACGCAGCGAGGTAGAACACCATGAAGATGGTCGTGGTGCCGATCGCGTCGGGGTCGGGGCTCCGGCTCAGGTACAGGATGGCGGCCCCGGCGCCCACGGCGCCGCAGATGAGCGAGCTCCAGTTCGCTCGCGCGAGGTCGCTCACGTAGCGCGTCGCCATGCGACCAGTTCTACCAGCCCGGACGGGTCGGCGAGCGGCGCGCACGGTGCGGCGTGAGGATGGAGCATGCTCCTCGCCGAGGTCACCGCGACGTCCGACGCCGTCGCCGCCACCCGTTCCCGGCTCGCCAAGCGTGCCGCGATCGCGGACCTGCTGCGCCGCGCCGCGACGTCGGGCACGGACCCCGGGTCGGACGTCGAGATCGCCGTCGCCTACCTCGCCGGGGCGCTGCGCCAGCGCCGCACGGGCCTCGGCTGGGCGTCGCTGCGCGGGCTGCCGCCGCCCGCGGACGACGCGACCCTCACGGTCGCCCACGTCGACGCCGCGTTCGAGCACATGGCCGCGCTGTCCGGACCCGGGTCGGACTCCGCCCGCGGAGCCGCAGCAGCCACGCTGTTCGGAGCCGCCACCGAGCGTGAGCAGGCGTTCCTGCGCGGGCTCGTCGCCGGCGAGCTGCGGCAGGGTGCGCTCGACGCCGTCGTCGTCGACGCGGTGGCCGAGGCGGTCGGGGTCCCCGCCGACGGCGTCCGACGGGCCGTGATGCTGCGCGGCGCGACCGGTCCCGTGGCCCGGACCGTGCTCCTCGCCGACGACCCGCTCGCGGCGCTCGCGACGTTCACGCTCGAGGTCGGGCGACCGGTGCGCCCGATGCTCGCGCAGTCCGCGCCGGACGTCGCCGCCGCGTTCGACAAGCTCGGCGTCGGCACGACGGGAGGCGCGGAAGGAGAGGTGACCGGCGTCGAGGTCGCGATCGACGTCAAGCTCGACGGCATCCGCATCCAGGTGCACCGGCGCGGCGACGACGTGCACGTCTACACCCGTTCGCTCGACGACATCACGTCGCGCGTCCCCGAGATCGTCGAGGCCGTGCGCCGCCTGCCCGGCGACGACCTCGTGCTCGACGGCGAGGCGCTCGTCGTCGGGCCCGACGGCGTCCCGCGCCCCTTCCAGGAGACGGCCTCCCGCTCGGCGACCCGGGACGCCCCCGCCTCCGACGCCGAGCTCGCGGAGAGTCTCGAGCTCACCCCGTTCTTCTTCGACGTCCTGCACGCGGACGGCACGGACCTGCTCGACGAGCCGCTCGTCCGACGCCTGGAGGTGCTCGACGCCGTCACGGAGCACAGCGCGGTCCGTCGCCTCGTGACGTCCGGCGCCACCGAGGCGGCCGACTTCTTCGCCGACGCCGTCGCGCAGGGCCAGGAGGGCGTCGTCGTGAAGGCCTTGGACGCCCCGTACGCGGCCGGGCGCCGCGGCGCGGGCTGGGTCAAGGTCAAGCCCCGGCACACGCTCGACCTCGTCGTGCTCGCCGTCGAGCAGGGGTCGGGGCGACGCAGCGGGTGGTTGTCGAACATCCACCTCGGCGCGCGCGACCCCGACGGCGGGTTCGTCATGCTCGGCAAGACGTTCAAGGGCATGACCGACGAGATGCTGGCCTGGCAGACGCAGCGGTTCACCGAGCTCGCGACGTCACGCGACGGGTACGTCGTGCACGTGCGACCCGAGCAGGTCGTCGAGATCGCGTTCGACGGCCTGCAACGCTCCACCCGCTACCCCGGCGGCCTGGCCCTGCGCTTCGCGCGCGTGCTGCGCTACCGCGACGACAAGTCCGCCGCCGAGGCCGACACCATCGAGACCGTCCGCACGCTGGGCGGCGTCCAGACGATCTAGGGAACGACGTCTCGGCCGTGCGCGGTGAGCGCCCAGATGACGAGGACGTCGATGGCGATGATCACGAGGCCCCACACGGGGTAGTAGGGCAGCCACGCGAAGTTCACGATCGCGCTCGCCCCGGCCACGAGCACGCCGATGGTGCGTGCCCACACCGCGCCCCGGAAGACGGCGAACCCGGCGAACGCGACGAGGATGCCCAGGAGCAGGTGGATCCAGCCCCACGTGGTGACGTCGAACGAGAAGACCCACTCCTCGCCCACGACGTAGAAGGTGTCGTTGAAGAGGGCGACCAAGCCCTGGATCGCGTGCAGGACGCCGATGACGACCATCATCGTCCCGGCGAACACGATCGCTCCGACTGCCACCTCGCTGCGGTTCTCGCTCATGACCGTTCCCCTCGACGACGGGTCAGACCGGACGTGATCGACGCTAGGCGCGTCGCCACGTGCGGGGCATCACGCAGACCGCGTGAACTCCGCGCCGACCTCCCTCACGAGTGCCGTCCCGGGGGCGCTCACGGCGAGTCTGCGGGAGCGTCCTCCACGGCGAGGCCGGCCGGGGGCTCGCGCAGCGCGTGGGCGAGGTGGCCGCCGAGGAACGCTCCGGTTCCTCCGATCGCGAGACCGAGCGTGGATGCCGCCATGCCCGCACCCCGGCGCCCCTTGCGTCTCAGCAACCACGACGCCCCGTACAGGGCGGTGGCCACGCCGTTGAGCGACGCATGGGCAGCGCCGACGCGCCGCCCCTTGCCGTCGACGGCGAGGTAGTCGGCGAGCCCGGTCAGCACGGTGGGGACCGTGGCGAGGACGCCGAGCCCGACGAGCCGGCGGGCCGCGAGGGCCCCCTGGTCACCGGCGGTGAGGTCGAGCACCGCGGCGCTCGTCCACAGCCCCACGGGGAGGTCCGTGAGCGCCGCGTGCGCGGCGTGCCCGATCGAGCGCCCGTGCAGCTCGGCCCGCACGCGGCCTGACGAGGGGACGACGGCGTCGGCGACCCGGCGGATCCTCGCGGCGTGCGGGTCCAGCCCGGCGGCGTCCTCGACCCCGCGTGCCAGACGGCGGAGGATCGGTACGGAACGCAGTGCGGGGGTCATGTCGTGCTCCTCTCGACCCAGGTACGCCCCGCCGCTCGGAGCGTGCTCGACGGTAGGCACCACGACCGGGCACTCGCGAGCCAGGGACGCCTCGCGCCGCGCTACCCGAGCAGTCCGGCGCCGATCATCGACACACCGAGGACACCGACGACGCCGTTGCCGACCAGCGAGGTCACCGCGTGCAGCCGTGGGCCCGCTCTCCCGTGCAGGAACGCACCGGCGACGACGAGCAGCAGCTGCCAGCCCAAGGAGGCGAGCCCGACCCCGACGACGAAGGCCGCTGCGGCCTCGGCGGACGTCGTGATGCTGGACAGCCCGGTGACGATCGCGGCGAAGTAGACCAGCGTCGCGGGGTTGATCGCGGTCAGGCCGAAGAACAGGGCGTATCGACGCCACGACGACCCGCGGCCGGCGGTGGTCTCGCGCGCCGCGCCGGGTGCCGTGCGCCGGGAGCGCACCAGGCCGACCGCGGCGATCGCGACGAGCGCCGCGCCGCCCACCACCTGCGGCCACGGCCCCCATGTCGCGACCACCGGCGCAGCGGCGGACCCACCGAGGACGGCAGCGACGCAGTAGAGCAGGTCGACGCTCGCCACCGCGACGGCCGCGGGTGCTCCCCCAGCTCGACCACGGGACGCTCCCTCCTGGACGAGCAGCACCCCGATGGCCCCGAGCGGCACGGCGACGCCGAGCCCGGCGACGAGGCCTGCGACGAGAACGGGGAGGTGCTCCACACGTGCCAATGTCACCACCCTTCACAGCGCAGACCGCCGTATCGCACCGTTACCGTGGGACGATTCACCACATGGACGACCTCGACGAGCAGATTCTCGGCATCCTCCGGGACGACGGCCGCGCTTCGTTCAGTGCGATCGGGCGACAGGTCGGGCTGAGCACGAACGCCACCGTCGCGCGGGTGCGCCGGCTGGAGCGCAGCGGCGTGATCCTCGGCTACCGGGCCGTGCTGGGCTCCGACCGCCCGGACCCTGCGGCCGGGCTGGAAGCGTTCATCGACGTCCGGCTCCACCCCGACCGCGACTCGGAGGCGTTCCTCACCTGGGCCGTCGCCGAGCCCCAGATCACGGACGCCGTGCACGTCACCGGACCGTACGACTATCTGCTGCGGGTCCGCGCCCGCGACACCGCGGCGCTCGACCACCTGCTCCGACGGCTCAAGAAGGAGGCAGGCACCGCGCAGACCCAGACCCGGCTGGCCCTGCGCGGGGCGTCTACCGCCCCCTGAGCGTGCAGCGCACGCGCGCTGCCGCGCTCACGCCAGGGGGCCGAACAGCTCCTGCCGGTCGAGCTCGGGTCGGTGCACACCGTCGAGGACGGCGACCAGCTCCTTCTCCTCGTACCGGAAGTGGTTCTCCATCACGGCGTCGATCCCGTCGAGGTGCCCGAGCACCGTGTCCCGGCCCGCCCCGGACGTGACGGCGTGCTCGAGCGCACCGACCAGGTGGTCGATCATGCTGTGGTCCTGCTTCAGCCGGTCGACGACCGGTGCCAGGTCGGGGCGCTCGTCGAGCACCAGGGCGAAGAGGCTGCGGTCCTCTCCCCGGTGGTGGCCCGTGAGCGCGGCACAGAACCCGCGGCAGTAGAGCAGGAGGTCCCGCGACGGCTGCGCGGCGGAGGCGGCGTCCTCGACGGTCTCGCGCGCGAGGTCGAGCGCGGCGCGCAAGCGCCGGTGCACGGCCCGCAGCTCCGCACCCCACGCCACCACGCGCTCGTCCGACATGCCGCGAGCCTAGCGGCCACCCCGCGACGTCGGGCCGTACCGTGCCACGACGTCGCCCCCGCGCACGACGGACGAGCTGTTCGGCGCTACGCGGCGGCAGCCTCGCGCGGCTCGAGGAGGACCAGGGGGATCTCGCGCGTGGTGCGGGTCTGGTACTTCCCGTACAGCGGCCAGTCCTCGACGACCCGCGGCCAGAGGTCCTCGCGCTCCTGCGGCGAGGCCGCTCGCGCGGACATCGCCCGGCGCTCGCCGCCCGAGACGGCGACCAGCACCTCCGGGTTGTCCCGCAGGTTCAGGTACCAGGCGGGGTGCACGTCGTCACCACCGCGGGACGCGACGACGACGAGCGTGTCCCCCAGCACGAGCGGCGCCGTGAGCATGACCGAGCGCTGCTGGCCCGACCTCCGCCCGACGGTCGTCAGCTCGAGCGCGGGCATCGTGCCGACGCGCGCACCGACCCGCCCGCCCGTGACCTTCATCAGTGCACGGTGCACGACGTTCATCGTCTTCAGCGTGAGGTCGCTCGGCATGCTGCTCCTGGGTCGGTCGGCGTCGGGTGCTTCACGGTAGGCGCACGACGCCGGGGTCGCGAGGTGCGCTCACCAGTGAGCGGGCGCGGTCTCGATCGTCTTGTCGCGGGTGAGCGCGTCGACGAGGGCGCGGGACCCGGCGACGACGGTCCGGTCGGCCTCGGTGTCCGTCACGAGCACCCACGCGTGGTCGTCAGGCCACAGGAGGCTCGGCGTCTCCGGGGAGTGCCGCCCGACCGCGTCCAGCCACGGGGCGTCGTCGACCCACCGCGGGTCGACGAAACGCTTCGCCCCGGCGCGGAAGAGGATGTAGTCGCCGCCGGGCGGCAGTCGGAACCGCGGTCCGGCGGCGACCTCCGGTGGCAGGATCCCGGGGTCCGGCGCCGGCTCGCCGCGGCGGCGCCACCGCTCGCTCAGCCCCCCGGCGATCCCCGCGAAGAAGCCCACCCGGCCGGGGTCGACCAGGGGCGCGCGGCCGGACGCCGAGACGAGGCCGCCCCAGCCCTCCCAGATCGCCGCCACACCGTCCTGCGGGGTGGACGTGTGCGCGGCGAGGTGCCGGGCCACGCCCGCGAGCAGCTCGACGTCGAGACGTCCGCGCTCGCGGGTTCCGTCCTCGTCCGCCGGGTGGAGCGCCGCGACCGCCGCGTCGAAGCCGCGCGGCACGGGCCACACGTCCTCGAACGGCCCCGCGAGCCAGGCCCCGCGCCCGACGTCGGGCTCCCAGGTCATCATCGGCCGCTCCACATCATCGGACCTCCGCATCATCGGACGCTCACCGTCAGGCGGACGGTCACCGTGTCGCCGTCGTCGATCTGCTCGGACCGACGCACCCGCGCCTTCAGCGGGACGACGTAGAGGTCGTCGCGCGGGAACAGCGAGGTCTCCCACTCGGTCGACCCGATGCGCGCGACGACGGGGATCATCCCCCACCCGTAGGTGACCGACGACGCGACGTCGTGCAGCCGGGCGCTCTCGTCCGGTGGCACCGTGACGAAGTAGAACGGGGCGGGACCTCGCCAGTACCAGATCTCTCCGCTGAGCTCGAGCTCCATCGGCCCAGCATCTCGCACGCGCCCCCGCGCCAGCCAGCCGTGGGGCACGATGGTCGTGTGCCTTCCCCGACCCGCTCCGGCCTGCCGGTGACGCCTGCGCTGACGATCCCGCAGGCCGAGCTGACCTGGCGCTTCTCCCGCTCGTCGGGCCCGGGCGGGCAGGGCGTCAACACGACCGACTCCCGGGTGGAGCTCTCGTGGGACGTGACCGGGTCCGCCGTCCTCACTGCGACCCAGCGCGCCCGGCTCACGGAGCGCCTCGGTCCCCGCCTGGTCGACGGCGTCCTCACGGTCGCCGCGTCGGAGCACCGCGAACAGCTCCGCAACCGGGCCGCGGCGTCCCGGCGGCTCGTCTCGCTCGTCGCCGAGGGCATCGCCCCGCCGGCGAAGGGCCGCCGCGCCACCCGCCCGACGCGCGGCTCCCAGGAGCGCCGTCTGGCCGCGAAGAAGCAGCGCGGTCAGACCAAGCAGCTGCGCGGCGGCCCTCGCTCCACGCGTCGCGACGACGGCTGAGAGCCGCCTGACGGTCAGGTCGAGGCCTGGTCGCTGTCCTTCGCCGCGCCCCACCCGTGCCACCGGTCGACGGTGATCCACGCGTTCACGCGTGGTCGCGAGCGCTCGGGGTACGACCGCCCGGTGTAGTGCTGCGAGAGGCGGTCGATGCCGACGAGGTCGTCGTCGCCGCGCAGCTCGGTGGCGCGGCCGATGACGGTGACGTGCGTGTACCAGTCGTCGCCCGCGAGCGCGGTGAGCGTCACCCGGGGGTCGCGGCGCAGGTGCCCCAGGCGCACGCGCTGCGCGTCGAGGTTGACGAGGACGCGACCGTCGTCCTCCCACAGGTACCAGGTGGCGGCGGAGACGGGGGTGCCGTCGGAGCGCAGGGTGGCCATGACGGCCGGGTTGGGGCGGCGGAGCAGCTCGATGGTGTCGGGCGGCAGCGGCGGTCGGGACATGAGGCCTCCTCGGTGGTCCGGTCTCGACCGTACGGCAGGAGGCGGAGCGGCACCTCGGCAACCGACCGGAGGTTGCACTCAGTGCATCCGTGCACCTAGTGTAAGTAAGTGCCCGAGCCCTCCCCCGATCGCCGTGCGGCCCTCCGGTCGCGCTACCGCAACGCCATCGTCACGGCGGCGGCGGCGCTCATGGACGAGCGGGACGGCGCCCACTTCACGGTCGACGAGCTCGCCGATCGGGCCGACGTCTCACGGCGCACCGTGTTCAACCACTTCGCGTCGGTCGACGACGTCGTGACCGCGGTGTGCAGCGACCGGCTCGGTGCGGTGGTCGACGCGCTGGAGAGTGCGACGAGCGCCTCGGTCGCCGCGAGCACGGCCGACGACGACGCGTCGTCCGCGATGTTCGAGGAGGTCGCCGACGCGCTCCGGTCCACCGACCTCGTCGCCCCGATGTCGTACCTCACGCGAGTGCTCGGTGCGGAGGGCTCCGCGCCGTCCGCGCACCAGGCCGTGCTGCTGCTGCACTCGTTCACCCTGCTGAGCGAGCGTCTGGCCGCGGCGATGCTGCGCCGCCACCCCGGCGCCGACGAGCTGACCGTCCACCTCCTCGTCGGAGGCCTGGTGAGCGGTCTGATCGTCATCCACCGCCACTGGTGGGCACTGACCGGCGGAGGCGACGACCCTGCGTCGCGCCGCACCTGGGACCAGCTCCTGGAGCAGCTCCTGGAGACCTCACGCCACGGCCACGGGTCAGCCCGCACCACTCCACCGACCCGCCCTCGTCCGAAGGACCCCCATGGCTGAGCTCCTCTACCGCGTCGGGCGCGCCGCCGCGCGCCGCGCCCGTACCGTCGTCGCCGCATGGTTCGCACTCCTCGTCGCCGTCGGCGTCGCGTTCGCGCTGGGCGGCGGCACGCTCGCCAACAGCTTCTCCATCCCGGACACCCCGACGGCGGAGATCACCGAGCAGCTCGCCACCGAGTTCCCCGCGGCATCGGGCGGTACCGGCACCGTCGTGCTGCAGACCGACGACGGCTCCGCGTTCACCGAGGAACAGCAGACCGCGCTGGGCGAGGTCATCGAGGCGGCCTCCGGCGTCGACGGCGTCGAGGCCGTGATCAACCCGTTCGCGACCGAGGCCGACCGTGCGGAGCAGCAGGCCCAGCTCGAGAGCGGGCGCGCGCAGATCGACGACGGCGCCGCCCAGATCGAGGCCGGCCGCACCGAGATCGACGACGCCCGGGCAGAGCTCGAGGCTGGGCAGGTGGCCCTCGACGAGGCCCGCGCCCAGGCGGAGGCGGCCGGGCTGCTCGCCCAGGCGGAGGCCGAACTGGACGCCCAGCAGACGCGGATCGACCAGGGCCTGGCCACGCTCGAGGAGCAGTCCACCGCGCTCGAGACGCAGACGGCCGAGCTCGAGCGGCGTGGCGCGCAGCTCGAGCAGGGCACGGCCCTGCTCGACATGGCGGCAGAGATCCGCACCGTGTCCGAGGACGGCGGCGCCGCGGTCGCCCCGGTCTCGTTCACCGACGCCCAGATGGACATCACCCAGGAGACCAAGGACGCCGTCGTCGCGGCCTTCGAGGAGCGTCCCGTCGAGGGTGTGCAGGTCGACTTCTCCTCGGACATCGCGGCCGGGGTGCCCGACCTGCTCGGCGTCGGCGAGATCGTCGGCGTCGCGGTCGCCGCGATCGTGCTCCTCGTGATGCTCGGCACGCTGATCGGTGCCGGCCTGCCGATCCTCACGGCGTTCATCGGCGTCGGCATCGGCGCGCTCGGGGCCATGTCGCTGTCCGGCGTGGTGGACATGGCGTCCGTGACGCCCATGCTCGGGCTGATGCTCGGCCTCGCCGTCGGGATCGACTACTCCCTGTTCATCGTCAACCGCCACCGGCGGCAGCTCAAGGAGGGCTACGGCGTCCAGGAGTCGATCGCGCTCGCGAACGGCACCTCGGGCAACGCCGTGGTGTTCGCCGGAGCGACCGTGCTCATCGCCCTGCTCGCCCTCAACGTCACCGGGATCCCGTTCCTCGGGCTCATGGGCACGGTCGGCGCGATGTGCGTCGCCATCGCCGTGCTCGTCGCGATCACCCTCACCCCGGCCCTCCTGAGCCTCGTGGGCGAGCGCATCCTCAGCCGCAAGGAACGGGCCGCGCTCGCCGCGACGCACCCTGCGCCGTCGGGCCGGACCGACGCCGCCCCGGACGCCGCACCTGCGGGGACCGCACCGGCCACCCCGGCGTTGCGACCCCTGTCGACCGGGCGGGCCGTGGGTCGCGTGCTCATCGGCGTCGTCGGGCTGCTCGTCATCGCGATCCCCGCCCTCGACCTGCGGCTCAACCTCCCGGACGGCTCCACCGAGTCGCACGACTCCACCCAGTACCGGGCGTACGACACGATCGCCACCGAGTTCGGGGAGGGTGTCAACGGCGCGCTCCTCGTGGTCGCGGAGGTCCCCGTGGCGTCCGGGGACGAGGACGTGCTCGCTACCCAGGTCGACGTCGCGCAGGCCCTGTTCGCGCAGGACGACGTGGTCGCCGTCGCACCGATCGGGAGCTCCGAGGACGGGTCGCTCGCCGCGTTCCAGGTGATCCCGGCCGAGGGACCCACGAGCGAGTCCACCGAGGAGCTCGTCCACTCGCTGCGCGGACTCTCACCCCTCGACGGCGACCAGGGCACCTACCCGATCGGTGTCGCCGGTGCCGCGAGCGGCAACATCGACATCTCGGAGAAGCTGGCCGGCGCGCTGCCGTTCTACCTCGCCGTGGTCGTCGGGCTGTCGCTCATCATCCTCATCCTGGTCTTCCGGTCGATCTTCGTGCCCGTCATCGCGACCCTCGGCTTCATCCTGTCCTACTTCGCGGCGCTCGGCGGCGTCGTCGCGATCTACCAGTGGGGCTGGCTCTCCGGCGTCTTCGGCGTCGAGAGCCCCGGCCCGGTCCTGAACTTCCTGCCCACGATCCTCGTCGGCATCCTGTTCGGGCTCGCCATGGACTACATGCTGTTCCTCGGCACCGGCATGCGGGAGGCGTACGCCCACGGCACCCCGGCGCGCCTCGCCGTCGTGCAGGGCCTGCGAGCCGGCCGGGCCGTCGTGACCGCCGCCGCGATCATCATGATCTCCGTCTTCGGCGGTTTCGTCTTCTCGCACAGCGCGATGATCCGCCCCATCGGGTTCGCGCTCGCGTTCGGCGTCCTCGTCGACGCGTTCGTCGTCCGGATGCTGCTCGTCCCCGCCCTCATGCACCTCGCGGGTGACAAGGCGTGGTGGCTGCCGCGGTGGCTCGACCGCATCCTGCCCGACGTCGACGTCGAAGGGTCCGCCCTCGAACGACGTCACCCGCACACCGACACGGCGGGCACGGCAGGCGAATCGTCCGACCGGGCGACGGTTGATCCCGCGAAGATCTGACGAGACAGGGCGAAAGGCCCGAAACGACCCTGTCTGATACCGTCGCAATCGTTGACTCTTCAACTATTGCCGTCCGACAGCGCCTCCCGGAGGATCATCCGATGCCCACGAGCTCTGCCACCTCGTCGACCACCCAGACCACTCGCGCGCACAGCGTGCTCGTCTCCACCACCCGTCGGCCACCGCCGCAGGGCTTCTCGTCCTGCGGGTCGTGCTCGCGATCGTGATGATCGCGCACGGCGCCCAGAAGGTCTTCACGTTCACGCTGAGCGGGACGGGCGCCGCGTTCGGCGACATGGGCATCCCGGCCGCCGGCGTGGCCGGTCCGGCGGTGGCACTCTTCGAGCTCGTCGGCGGCGTCGCCCTGCTGCTCGGCCTCGGCACGCGCGTCGTCGCGGCGCTCTACGCCGTCACCATGCTCGGCGCGCTGTTCCTCGTCCACCTCTCGGCCGGGTTCTTCGCGGGCGACGGCGGGTACGAGCTCGTCCTCGTCCTCGCAGCCGCCGCCGCGGCCCTGGCGCTCACCGGGCCCGGCGTGTGGTCGGTCGACGCGTGGGCCACCCGCCGGTCCACCCGGCGCTGAGCTCACGATCGGGCATGATCGGGTCATGAGACCCGGAGCCCTCGACCGACGGGAGCGAGCGCGCCGTGGCGCGCTCGCTCTCTCCATGCCGCTGGCCCTTCTCGTCACGCTCACCGCGTGCGGCGGCCCGATCCCGGGCGGGGAGCCCACCGTCGTCGGGGTGGTCGCGGACGGGCCCGCGCTCGCGGAGCCCTCGGACGAGTACTTCGAGGGCATGTCACTGCTGACCGAGGACACCGTCGTCGTCGGGCCTGACGACGAGAGCCTGCCCCGGGACGCCCTCGTCACCGGTGCGCGGGTCGAGGTCTGGACCGGCGAGGCGTGCGCCGAGTCCTACCCCGTGCAGTGTGACGTACTCGTCGTGCGCGTCCTCGAGACGACCGACTAGCGCCGTCGGCCGCGGGTCAGGGATCGCGGCTTCCTCGGAACCCGCACGCGGTGCAGAGTCTAGGACAGCATCTGACCTCTACCCTCTCTATCGTCGTCGATGACAGCGAGAAGCAGCCCGAGAGGAATCGTCATGACCGCACTGCAGAACAGTGCCCCTGCCGGCTACACCAGCATCGCCCCGTGGGCCGTCACCGACGACACAGGTGCCTTCCTCGACTTCGTGGCCGAGGTGTTCGACGGCGAGGAGGTGGCCCGCGTCATGACCGAGGACGGCTCCGTCGGGCACGGCGAGATCCGGGTCGGCGACACCGTCGTGCTGGCGTTCGACCGCCGCCCGGAGTGGCCCGTCATGCCCAGCCTGCTACGCGTGTTCGTGCCGGACGCGGACGAGACCTTCGCCAAGGCGTCGGCGGCCGGAGCCGACGTGGTGACCGAGCTGGGAGACAGCGCGTTCGGGCAGAGAGGTGGGCGCGTCAAGGACCCGTTCGGCAATATCTGGTGGGTCGTCAGCCACGTCGAGGACGTGCCCGAGGACCTCATGTGGCAGCGGATGCAGGACCCGGTCTACATCGAGCAGATGCGGGTCGCGCAGGCGACGCTCGACGCGGAGCTGAGCGGCCGGGCAGAGGGTCGCAGCAGCGTACCGGTGCGCTGAGCAGGACTCCGCTCAGTTGTGGGTGTCGTGGATCAGCTCGGTGTCGAGGAAGTAGTCGGAGAGCTGCCACAGCAGGACGGTGCCGTAGCCGACGCCCTCGGTGCTGGCCATCGGTTCCCACTCACAGCTCTCGTGGCTGACGAACGCCACTGCGTGCTCGCCGCCGGTGGTCGCGCGCAGGGGGTCGAAGAGGATCCAGTTCTGGCCCGAGCCGAACGCCTCCTGCAGGTCCGCAGGCGACAGACCCGCGGCACCGAGGCGGGCGAGGAACTCCTCGTTGTCGCCCTCCTCGAGCGCGTCGTGCTCCCAGACCCCGACGCTGTCGGGCAGTCCGTCCGCGCCCAGGCCGGGGTGGCCGAGCGGCCCCCCACCGTAGGACTCCCACGAGATCCCGTTGTGCGTGCGCGCGACGTCGACGTAGCTTGCCGGGACCCCCGGAGCGGGCCTGCCGACGAACGGCGGCCCGCAGCGGACGTCGTGCGGCTCGCCGACCCACCCCAGGACGGCGTGCGCCGAGCCGTCGTCCGCGACCTCGAAGCTCCGCACCGTCGCGGCCAGCCCGCGCAGGAGCCCGCGGTCGTCCTCCCCCGCGCACAGGAAGGCGAAGTGCTCGACGAACGCGGCTCCCGGTCCGCCGCCTGCCGGGGGTCCGGTCGTGGGATCGTCCGCAGGCGCGGGGGTGGTGGGCATCGTCGTCCTCCTCGATCGTGGGTCACGTACAGGTGACCGCACGCCGAGAGTACAGGTGGCCTCCGACATCCCCGCAGGTCAGGGAACCGTGTACCCGGCGGCGCGGCTCAGCTCGTACCACTCGGCCCGGGTCAGGAGGATCTCGGAGCCCTGCGCGGCACCGGCCACCCGCTCCGGGCTCGTCGTGCCGAGCACGACCTGCATCCGCGCCGGGTGCCGGGTGATCCACGCCGTCGCGATGGCGATCGCGGGGACGTCGTAGGCGGCCGCGAGCCGGTCGATCACCGCGTTGAGCTCCGGGAACCGCGGCGAGCCGAGGAAGACCCCGTCGAAGAACCCTGCCTGGAAAGGCGACCAGGCCTGGACGGTGATGTCGTTCAGGCGGCAGTAGTCGAGCAGGCCGCCGCCGTCGCGGACCACGGACTGGTCCAGCGCCTGCATGTTCGCGGCGACGCCCTGGGTCACGAGCGGCGCATGCGTCACGGACAGCTGGAGCTGGTTCACGACGATCGGCTGCTGCACGTGCTTGCGCAGCAGGTCGATCTGGCGCGGGGTGTGGTTCGAGACGCCGAACGCCCGGACCTTGCCCGCCGCGGCGAGCTCGTCGAACGCGCGGGCGACCTCCTCGGGCTCGACGAGGGCGTCGGGCCGGTGCAGCAGGAGGATGTCGATGTAGTCGGTCCGCAGCGCCTCGAGCGACCCGTGCACCGACTCGATGATGTGCTCGTACGAGAAGTCGAAGTACGGGCCCTCGCGCACGATCCCGCACTTGGTCTGGATGACGGTCGCCTCGCGCTCGGCGGGCGTGAGGTCCAGCGCCTCGGCGAACCGGCGCTCGCACCCGTGCAGGTCGCTGCCGTACACGTCGGCGTGGTCGACGAACGAGATGCCGGCGTCACGGGCGGTGCGCACGAGCGTACGGACCTCCTCGTCCGACTTCTCCTGGATGCGCATGAGGCCGAGGACGACGTTGGGGACGGTGATGTCCGTCCCGGGAAGGGTGAAGGTCTTCACGAGTGCTCCTGTGGACTGGTGGGATGGGTGCCGGCCGGACGGGTCGTCGGCAGGCTCACGCGGCGGAGAGGCGGGCGACCTCGTCCGCGCTCAGGTGGAGGTCGACGGCACGCGCCGAGTCCTGGATGCTCGCCGGGCGCGAGGCGCCGGGGATGGGGACGACGACGGGCGCGAGCGCGAGCTCCCACGCGAGCGTCACCTGGTAGACGCTCACCCCGTGGGCGTCGGCGACCTCCCGGAAGGCGGCGTGCCGCGCGCCGAGCTCCCCGGCGTTCGCGATGCCGCCGAGCGGGCTCCACGGGAGGAACGCGATCCCGAGCTGCGCACAGTGCTCGAGCTCGCCCTGGCTCGAGCGGAAGCGCGGCGAGAACTGGTTCTGCACGGAGACGAGCCGCCCGTCGAGGACCTCGTTCGCGAGGTCGATCTGCGCGACGTCGGCGTTCGAGATCCCGGCCATCCGGATCACGCCCTCGTCGAGGAGCTCGCCCAGCGCGCCGACGGAGTCGGCGTAGGGCACCTCGGGGTCCGGGCGGTGGAACTGGTAGAGGCCGATGGCGTCGACGCCGAGCCGCAGGGCCGACGCCTTGGCGGCCTGCTTGAGGTACGTCGGGTCGCCGTTGCGGGTCCAGGTGCCGTCGCCGGGCCGCAGGTGGCCGCCCTTCGTGGCGACGAGGACGTCGGAGGTGTCGCCGCCGAAGGACCCCAGCGCCCGGGCGATGAGCTCCTCGTTGTGCCCGACCTCGCCCCCGTCGCGGTGGTAGGCGTCCGCGGTGTCGATGAGGGTCACGCCGGCGTCGAGCGCGGCGTGGATCGTCGCGACGGAGCGCTCGGCGTCGGGGCGTCCCTCGATCGACAGGGGCATCCCGCCGAGGCCGATCGCGCCGACCTGCTGGTCGCCGAGAGTGCGGTGCTGCATAGGAGCTTCCTCGCTTCGTGATCGGGAGAGGTCGTGCCCGGCTCGGGCACGACCCGTCGTCCACGAGGGTAGGAACCCGTAACCTAGAAGTCCAACAACTAGTGGTTCTTCGATTCATGACCAGGAGCGATGAATGGACCTGCGCCAGATGGAGTACCTCGTCGCCCTGGCGGACGAGGAGCAGTTCACCCGCGCCGCCGCAGTGACGGGCGTGTCCCAGTCCGGCCTCTCGGCGGCGGTCCGCAGCCTCGAGAACGAGCTCGGCACCGTGCTCTTCACCCGCACGACGCGCCGGGTCCGGCCGACGGACGCCGGCCTGGCGCTGCTGCCGCACGCCCGGTCCATGCTCGCGCAGGCCGCGGCAGCGCGCGACGCCGTCGTCCAGGCGACCCGCGAGCTCTCCGGCGCCCTGCGGGTCGGGTCGGAGCAGTGCCTCGGGGTGCTCGACGTCTCGGCCCTCCTCGAGCGCTTCCACCGGCGCTACCCGCAGGTGGAGATCCACTTCGTCCAGGCCGGCTCGCACGAGCTGCTCACCCAGGTGCGCGACGGCGACCTCGACGTCGCCTTCGTCGCCACCACCGACCACCTGGGTTCGCTCTCCCAGCGGACGCTGGGCAGCGAGCCGCTGGTCCTGCTGTGCCCGCCGGAGCACCCGCTCGCGAGCCGGTCGCGCCTGGAGTGGCAGGACCTGGCCGGGGAGGACTTCATCGACTTCCACGACTCGTGGGGCGTGCGGCCGCTCAACGACGCCGCGTGCGACGTCCACGGTGTGCGCCGGCGCGTCCGGTTCACCGTGAACGACGTCCACACGCTGCTCGACCTCGTGGACCGCAGGCTCGGGATCGCCCTCGTCCCGCGGCACGTCGCCGCGAAGCCGCAGGCCGCGCGCCTCGTCCAGGTCGCGGTCCCCGAGGACCGGGCGCCGCACTGGGTGGTGTCGGTCGTGACCGGCCCGTGGGACCGGTCCGCCTCCCCCGCGCCGCAGCTGCTCGAGCTCCTCGAGGACGCCGCCGCCTGCAGATGAGAAGCACTATCATCGACCGATGGCTCGCCCCACCACGCCGCGCACCGTCCCGGTGGTGGTCGTCGCCGGCTTTCTCGGCGCGGGGAAGACGACACTGGTCAACCATCTCCTCGCGAGCGCCGGGGACTCGCGGATCGCGGTCATCGTCAACGACTTCGGTCGGACGGGCATCGACCCGCTGCTGATCACCGGCGGCGCCGAGTCGATCGAGAGCTCCACGGGCGGCTGCCTGTGCTGCGCGGCCGAGGACGACGAGCTCCCCGCGATGCTCGACCGGCTCACGGGACCGACCGCCCACGTGGACGTCGTCGTGCTCGAGGCCAGCGGCCTGGCGGACCCGGCCACCCTCGCCCGGCGCGTCGCGATCCACCCCGGCGCGCACGTGGCGGCGCTCGTCCAGGTCGTCGACGCGTCCGAGGCCCTCACCACCTTCGACCGGCATCCCGAGGTGGCCAGGCGGCTCGCGACGGCGGACGTCGTGGTGCTGAACAAGGCGGACGCGGCGGCGGGGACGATCGACCAGGTCGAGGGCCGCTGCCGCGCGCTCCACCCCGACGCACCGCTGGTGCGCACGATCGAGGGGCGCGTGGACCCGCTCCTCCTGCTCGACGCGCCACCCCGCCGGCGCGGACCCTGGCAGCCGACGCTCGGCGTCGCGGCCGCGTGGACCGACGACCGTGGTGACGACGAGGCTCACGGTGGCGACGAGGCTCATGGGCGGGACGACGAGGGCGTGGACCACGGCCCGCACGTGCACGGGCAGTACGACTCGCTCGAGCTCGTGAGCGACGTCCCGCTGCACCCGGGGCGAGTCGCGGCCCTCTTCGACGACCGGCCGGCCGGGATGTTCCGCGCCAAGGGCGTCCTGCGGCTCGCCACGCCCGAGGGTGACGACCTCGTCGTCGCGCACGTGGTCGGCCGGCAGGTCCGCTTCAGCCGTACCCGACGGGCACCCGAGGGCCGGACGAGCCGGCTCGTGTGCATCGGAGCAGGCATGGACCTGCCTCGCCTGCGGGCACGGCTCGACGACTGCGCCGTCAGGCCCGGGGAGCCGGTCGCCGCGGCGGACGTCGCCGCGGTCCACCGTCACCTCGTCGGCGATGCCGCGCACGCGTAGCGACGGAGAGGCATCTGAGAACCATCATCAAGACATAGTAATATTGCAATATGTTTATATGTGTGGTGGACTGCTGCTGTGCGTACAGAGCAAGGCCTCGCGGATGCCGCGCAGCTCTTCAGGATCCTCGGCAACGAGTCACGACTGAGGCTGCTGCACCTCGTGGGTGACGAGCCCCGGACCGTGGGGGCGCTGACGGAGAGCACCGGGCTGTCCCAGCCGCTGGTCTCCCAGCACCTCCGGACCCTTCGACAGGGCGGCCTGGTGACCGCGACCCGCACCGGCCGGGAGGTGGTCTACAGCGTCGCGGACACGCACGTGTCCCACGTCGTCGCCGATGCTCTCGCGCACGTCCAGGAGGTTCCCGCGGTGCGCGCCGCGCAAGACCACGACACGGAGGAGACCGGACGATGACCACCGACACCCACGCAGAGCACAGCGTCGCGGAGCACACCCACGGCGACGGCTGCGGGCACGAGTCCGTGCAGCACGGCGACCACGTCGACTTCCTGCACGGCACCCACCGCCACGCCGTGCACGGCGACCACTACGACGAGCACGAGGCGAAGGCCGAGCACTCGTCCGACGAGCACACCCACGGCCCGGAATGCGGGCACGAGTCCGTCGACCACGGCGACCACGTCGACTACGTGCACGACGGGCACAAGCACGCGGCCCACGAGGACCACTACGACGAGCACTGAGCCGCGGTTCCGTCACGCGGTACCGGCGCCCCGCACCCCTCCCGGGCGCGCAGGGCGCCAGTACTGCTTCTTGTCGACGTCACGCACCACGACGCCGAGCCGTGAGAGCTCACGGCGCAGGTCGGCGACGTCGTCGGACGTGCCCGCCTCGAGCATCACCGCACGAGCCCGCAGCACCGCGTCGGCGCTCGCCGGGAGGCTCTCGTCGCCGGGGACCCAGCGGCGCAGCGCGCCCGCGTACGGGTCCTCGTCGCACCACGGCCAGCCCTGGGCACGGAACGCGTCGGCGAGGCGAGGTGTCCCCAGCTCCGTGACCGCGTGCGCGAGCTCACCGGCACCGTCCGGACCTCCGAGGACGACGAGCGCCTTGCGGTCCACGTAGACGGAGGTCACCTCCGCCCGGTCGAGCTCCGTCGCCGTGCCGTGCAGGACGACGCTCGCCCGCTCGGGTGCGACCGTCACCACCGCGATGTCTCGCCGCGCGAAGCCCGCGAACACCGCGCCCGCGAGCGCCCCGAGCCCGAGGGCGATCGCGACCCCGAGGGCTCCGCGCTCCCCGAGCAGCTCGTCGACGAGACGCGCGGGTCCTTGGAAGGGTGCCCACGGCAGACCGGTGTACCAGCCCGCGAGGCGCAGCACCCCGTACGCGAGCCCGGCGCCGAGCGCCGGGATACCAGCCCAGAGGACGAGGAGGTCGACCGTCGAGGGACCCACGGTCCTGGCGGCGGAGGGCGCGGACGAGGAGGGCGGGACGGCGTCGGTCACGGCGACCATCCTGCCCGACGGCGGGGACGCCCGAGTCGTCCGCGAGGACGACCTGGGACGCACGGTGGTGGGCCGCACGAGGTACGGGCGCACCGGAGGTCCGGTCGTGACAGGATGCCTGCGGCTCAGCCCGTCGGGACCCCGCCGAGCGTGGCCCGCTCCCCGGCCGCCACGCCCTGGTTCTCCGCCTCCTGCTCGGGGGTGCGGGCCGAGCCGTGCCGGCGCCGTCGTGCGAGCAGTCCGTGGCGCGGGGCGAAGAACCAGGCCACGAGGAAGACGGCGGTCGCCACGAGCACGATCGTGCCGCCCGCGGGCAGGTCGAGGCTCCACGACAGGTAGAGACCGACGAGCGCGGACGCTCCCCCGATCACCGGCGCGAGGAACATCATCAGTCCGAGCCGGTCGGTGAGCAGGCGCGCGGCCGCGGCCGGCGTGATGAGGAGCGCGAGGACCAGGATGTTCCCGATCGTCTGCACGGACAGGACGATCGCGATCGTCACCAGGACGTAGAGCGCGAGGTCGAGCCAGAAGACCGGCAGCCCCGCCGAGCGGGCCATCTCCCGGTCGAGGCTGACCGCGACGAACTCCTTGTGCAGGAGGAAGGCGACCAGCAGCAGGATCGCCCCGGCGATCGCGACGACGTAGACGTCCTCGTCGGGGATGCCGGTGATCGACCCGAACAGGAACTGCTGCAGCGAGCCCGCGTAGCCGGGTGCTGTGGAGATGATGACGATGCCGAGCGCGAAGGCAGCGACGAAGAAGACGCCGATGATGGAGTCCTCCTTGAGGCGGCGGTTCTGGGAGAACACCGCGACGAGGACCGCCGTGACGACGCCCGCCACCGCTCCCCCGATCACGAGCGAGCCCTGGAGCACGAACGCGATGGCGAGCCCGGGGAACACGGCGTGCGCGACGGCGTCACCGATGAAGGCCATGCCGCGCAGGACGACGTGGCACCCGATGACGCCGCAGACCACGCTCGACATGACGGCGACGAGCAGCGCCTTGGGCAGGAACGCGAGGTCGGGGTTGAGCAAGTCCTGGATGAACTCGCCGAGGGAGATCACGCGTCCGCCTTCCGGTCGGTCGTGGAGAGGCCGAGCGCCGAGAGCAGCGGCGAGGTCTGCGAGATGCCGAAGGCCCGCATCCACAGGGCCGGGTCGTCGAGCTCGGCAGGGGTGCCCGTCGCGACGACGGTGCGGTTGAGCAGGCAGATGCGCGTGCAGGCGTGCATCGCCGCCACGAGGTCGTGCGTGGTCATGAGGACGGCCTTGCCGTCCTCGCGCGCCAGCTCGGCGAAGAGGTCGGTGAGGAGCTCCTGCGTGGGTACGTCGAGGCCGGTGAACGGCTCGTCGAGCAACAGCACCCCCGGACCGAGCGCGAGGGCGCGGGCCACGAGGACCCGCTGGCGCTGACCACCGGACAGCTCGCCGACAGGACGCTTGCGCAGATGGGTCATGCGGACGCGGTCGAGCGCCTCGCGCGTGGCGCGGTAGTCGGCGACACCGGCCCGGCGCAGCCACCCGATCCGCCGGACGCGGCCGGACATCACCGCGTCCTCGACCGAGATCGGGAAGTCCCACGCGAACTCGTGCCGCTGGGGCACGTAGCCCATCGAGGTCGAGGCGCCGCGCGCAGCGGCACCGTCCACCAGCACCTCGCCCGACCGGCGGCGCACGAGACCGAGGATCGAGCGCAGCAGCGTCGTCTTCCCCGCCCCGTTGGGCCCGATGAGCCCGACGAGCTCACCGGCCCGCACGTCGAGGTTCGCGTCGTGCAGGACCAGTCGGCCGCCGAGCTCGACCGCGACGTCCCGCACGCGCAGGACCGCGGCCTCCGGCGAGGGCGCCTCGGCCGGGGAAGCCACCGCCCGGTCGGGCGTGGCGGTGGTCGCGGACGTCGTCACGACCCGCCCCCGGCCTGGTCGGCCTCGAGCTCGGCGAGCGCTCGCGCGCGGCGGCCGCGCACGACCGTCGCGACGACGGCCGCGAGCAGGACGAGGAGCGCGATGCCACCCCAGAGCACGACGGTCGAGACGGCGGAGTCCTGCGAGCCGTCGGCGTCGGCCGGATCGGTGGCGGGTTCGGTGGCGACGGCCTGCGGCGCCTGGCTCTCGGCCGTGTCGTCGGCTCCCGCGTCCTGTGTCTCCGGCGACTCGTCGGCCGGTTCCTCCTCCGTCGCGGCTGCGGCGAACGCGGTCTGCGGGTCCGTCTCGGTGCCGACCGCGAACCGCAGGACGCCGGAGTCCTCCACCTGCGAGCCGTCGGTGAGGTCCGCGAGGACCGTGACGTCGAACGTGTACACACCGGGCTCGGTGAAGACCCAGTTCGCGTGGACGTGCGTGTTGACCTCCATCCACAGGTCCTGTGGATAGGCCTCGCCGGAGTTCCACAGCACGTTCGGCGGACCGGTGACACCCTCCTGGAGGAAGAGGAAGAACGCGCCCGGTCCGTCCACGCCGTCGAGCCGTAGCGTCGCACCGCGGTCGATCCGTTCGGTGACCTCCGGGTCCTGGGTGTTCCACCCGAGCCAGGTCACCTCCTGGTTCTGCACCTGCGGTACGACCCACAGCGGCGTCTCGGGCTCGACGCCGAGGAACGCGAAGTCAGGGCTCTCCGGGGCGGGCAGGACGGACTCGTCGACGACGTGCACGACCGTCTCCTCGGTGGAGCGCCACACCGGCGGGACCTGGCGGTCGTCGCGCGCCTGGAGCGTCCACGTCCCGTCGAGGAAGCGTGGTCCGATGTCGACGTGGCCCTGGGCCACGACCTCGCGGCCGTCGACCGTCTCCTCGTCGGCACCGACTCTCTGGTCGAGGCCGGGGTCGGTGTCGGTGTGGACGGCGGTCGCGGTGGCAGGGGCTGCGGCGAGCGTCCCGGCCAGCACGAGCGGTGCGAGGAGCCGCAGGGTGCGGGGTGTCATGTCTGTCCTTCGGTGGTGGAGGTTCAGGAGAGGCAGCGGCGCAACGAGTCGGCGTTCGCGCGCATCATCTCGACGTAGGTGGTGACCTCGGCGTCGAAGGCGTCGGAGTAGATCGGGCACACCTGCACACCGTTCTCCTTCGCGACCTCCGTGAGCACCGAGGACCGCGCGGCGAGGTTGGGCTCGAGGAAGACGGCCGGGACCTCGAGGGTGCGGACGGTCTGCGTGAGCTTGGCGCGCTCGGCCACGCTGGGCTCGGTCGCCGGGTTCGGGGTCACGAACCCCGCGATGTCGAGGTCGTACGCGGCGCCGAGGTACGCGAACGCGTCGTGCGTCGTGACGAGGTACCGCCGCTCGCGGGGGATCTCGGCGATCGTCGCCTGGACGTAGGCGTCGGTCTCCTCGAGCGTCCGCAGGTAGGCGTCGGCGTTGGCCCGGTACTCGTCGGCGCCCTCGGGGTCGGCCGCGACGAGCGTGTCGCGGATGATCTCGACGTACGCCTGGGCGTTGCGCACGTCCTGCCACAGGTGCGGGTCGATCTCCCCGTGCACGTGCTTGCCCAGCACCGCCTGGGGCAGCTGGTAGATCTGCTCGCCCGCCCGGCCGAGGAAGCGGAAGTCCTGCCCGGCCGGGACAGGCGCCAGCGCCTTGTTGGGGATCGAGATCACGGTCTCGTCCGGGTCGTGCAGGTGGTGGTGACCGCCGACGTCGTCCGACGAGTCCGAGGCGACGACGATCTCGCCCGCGTCGAGCTGCACCGACAGGTCGGCGTGGCCGCCGTCGAGCACCTCGGCGCCCTGGGCGCCCGAGACCGAGTACGGGTCGATGCCGACGGCGAAGGTCACCGTCGACGAGCCCATCGCGACGGGGTCCGCCTCGGGTGTCGGCAGGAGCTCGGCCGCCAGCGTGAGGCGGTAGACACCGGGTTCCGAGAAGGTCCAGCTCATGTGCGTGTGGGCGTCGGTGGGCAGCGTCACGACGTCCGACCCGTCGAACCCGTCCGCAGAGTCGAAGTAGATGCGGGGCTGCCCGAACGTCTCGGTGAGATAGCCCGTGAGCTGACCGGGACCGTCGAGGTCGGTGGCGCGCAGCAGGACGTCCGAGGATCGCGTCGCGCCGTGCTGCTCCCCGGTGCCGCTGACGGCCAGGCCGAGCCAGATCGTGTCGAGGTTGACGTTCTCGACGAGCGGGATGATCTCGGCGGCGTACTTCACCGCGGACTCCGCGAGCGAGACGTTCGGGACGCCGTCGGGCAGGTTGGCGTCGAGCATCTTGATGATGTTGTGCTCCTCCAGCAGCATGTAGTTGCTGAAGGCGACGTCGGCGTAGACGACGTCGCGCACGTCGCGCAGGGACGGCTCGTACGAGTGCGGGTCGCCGCCGTCGGGGACGAGCGAGGTCACCGTGGCACGGTCGCCGACGACGTTGCGCGCCAGGTCGGCGAGGACCCCGGTCGTCGCGACGACGCTGATGCCGTCGGAGTCGCCGGAGTCACCGGGCGTGGCGAGCGCGCAGCCCGCGAGGGTCAGGGCCGCCAGGCCGGCGGCGGCACCGCACAGGTGCCGCCGCCGGTCGGCGGGAGGGGGGACCGCCACGATCAGACGGCCGACCCGGTCCGACGCCGTCGCGAGACCCCGTACATCGCGCTGCCCGTGACGAGCAGCAGCGCGCCGAGCGCGAGCGCCGACAGGGGGTCGGCGCCGGTCGTCGCGAGCGCCGCCCGCTGCTCCGCGCTCAGCTCACAGCTCTCACCGGACGCCGTCTTGCCGACGTACGTCGTCTTCGTGGTGGTGCCGGAGCTGTCCCCCACCGAGAACGTCAGGGTCGCCGTGTCCGAGAGGGTCCTGCCGCCCGCGACCGGGACGGACAGGGTGAAGGTCACCTTGTAGACGCCCTGCTCGGTGAACGCCCAGTTGCCGTGGACGTGCTGGTTGAGCGGGACGGAGGTGCTCCGCGGGAAGCCGTCCATGGTCCCGAAGTACTTCGCGCCGACGCCGCCGAAGTTGCCGGTCGCGTAGACGCCCAGCTTTCCGGGACCGTCGACGGCGTCGAGCGTGTAGGTGACCGGTCCGGTCGCGGCCTCGACGAGCGTCGGGTGCTGGGTGTTCCACCCGAGCCACGGCACACCGGACTCCTGGACCTGGCCGATCGACCAGATCGGCGTACCGGCAGCGCCGAGGAACGAGAAGTCCCCGCCTGCGGGCACCTCGTCCTTCGACGCGTCGCCGAGACGGAACGTCAGCGAGCTCGGTGCGACCCAGCTCGCGGGCTGCTTGCGGTCGTCCTTCACGGAGGCGACGAGCTCGCCGTCCTCGACGCGCGAGCCGAAGTCGAAGTGACCGTCGGAGATCCCGCCCGGGGCCGCCGACTTCACCTGGCTCGTGACCGGGGTGGGCACGCACGGGTCGGGCGCTGCCGACCCGGCGGCACCGGGGAGCTGCGAGCCGACGCCGCCCGCTCCCCCGCCCGCTCCGGCACCGCCACCGATGCCACCGCCGGTACCGCCGCCCGTGCCACCGCCGGAGCCCGGCCCACCGGCCGCGGTCGCCGTGAACGGCGCCCACCCGACGAGCTCGCCGCTCGCGGAGTCGTACACGGCGAGCTTGTGGGCCCCCGTCCCGACGGAGGTCGGGATCGTCACGAGCACGGCACCTGCCTGCGCGGAGGCCGTCCCGGCGCTCGTGGGCTCGGAGTAGACGTACGCGACCAGCTCCTGGCCGTCGGTGAACGACGGAGACGACGCCTCGGCGAGGTCACCGAGCTCGTACGAGGAGGCGTCGAGCGTCAGGTCGCCCCGGTTGCCCTCCGTCAGCTCCTCGTCCGTGAGCGGCTCCCACGGCGGCGTGTAGGCGCCGACCCGGACGTGGTAGTCCGCAGGCTCGCCCGAGATCGTCCGGCCTGCGGTCGTCTTGAGGCTCGGAGTCACCGTGAGGTGGTAGTCCCCAGCGGCGGTGAAGACCCAGTTCGTGTGGACGTGGGCGTTCGCCGTGATGGGGATGCTGCCGTTCGCGGACCTGGTGGTGTCGAGGTAGCGGTTGATCGGGTTGCCGAAGGAGTCGTTCTGGAAGGTGAAGACCTCGCCCGGGCCCTCGACGGTGACGTTCAGCGTCACCGGCGAGCCCGACGCGGGGGTGAGCCCGGAGCCCGCGAGCGACGGGAGCAGACGCTCGGTGCTCCAGCCGACCCACGGCAGGTACTCCTGGTCGGCGCCGGTCTGCGACCCGATCCACGCGTCCTTGCCCCCGTGCGCACCGAGGAACGACCACACGCCGTCGGCGGTCGGGAGCCGCTGCACGCCTCGCTCGTCCTCGTACGCGATGGTCACGTCCTCGGGCGAGCGGTAGGTCGAGCCCGGTGCGTAGATCCGGGTGTCGTCCTTGATCGACAGCGTGAGGTCGTCCGAGTCGTCGTCGTACGTGACCTCGAAGCCGTCGACGTGGCCCCGCGAGAGCACGAACTCGCGGTTCGGCTCGGACTCGCCGGGCGTCGGCTGCGGCGCGGGCTTCGCGGAGACTGCGAGCGTGACCGGAGCGGAGGTGCCCGCGGCACGCTCGCCGTCCAGCAGGACCGCGCGCACCCGAGCACCGTCGTCGGCCAGGGTCAGCTTCCGGTCGTACGTCGCCGCCGTCGCCCCCTTGACCGGGGTGAACGTGTTGCCCGAGCGGGCGATCTCCCAGCGGTACGTCGACAGCTCCGTCCGCGGCTGCTGCGACGCGGTGAAGGTCGCGGTCTCGCCCTCGACGTGCTCGGCCGCGTCGGCCGACACCGTGACCCTGGTGGTCACCGGCTCGGGGTCGGGGCCCGGCTCGTCGCCGACGTCGCCGACCTCGACCGGCCCCGACGTCGCGAGCTCGGCGCCCTCGGTGTCCAGCGCGACGACGCGGAACGCCGTCCCCTCCAGGTCGGCGGTCACCGTCGTCGAGAACGTCGGGCCGTCGACGGCCGGGTCGACGGGGGTGAAGTCCGTGTCCTGTGCGTCGCGGCGCTCCCACCGGTACGTCACGCCGTCCGCCGCGGGCTCGAGGACCGCGTCGAGACGGAGGTCGTCACCCGAGATGTACCCGTCCTCCAGGCCCTCGATCGTCAGGACGTACGCCGGCGCCGCCTGGGCCACGCTGAGCGTGACCGGATCGGACGTGCCCGCGGCGCGCTCGCCGTCGAGCAGGACCGCCCGCACACGGGCGCCGTCGTCGGCCAGGGTCATCCCACGCTCGTAGGTGTCCGACGTCGCACCCTCGACCGGGGCGAACTCGTCGCTGCCCGCGGGCGCGATCTCCCAGCGGTACGTCGACAGCTCCGTCTGGGGTTCCTGCGCCGCGGTGAACGTCGCCGTGTCACCCTCGACGTGCTCGGGCGCGTCGGCCGTCACCGACACCGAGGTGGTCACCGGCTCGGGCGCGCGCTCCCCGATGCGGACGTGGTACGTCGCGGGGTCACCGGCGATGGTGCCGTGCTCGGTCGTCGCGAGCGACGGCGTGACGACGAGCGTGTAGTCGCCCTCGGCCGTGAAGATCCAGTTCGTGTGGACGTGCGCGTTCGAGGTGACCGGGATGGTCCCACCGGCCGACGTCGTGGTGTCGACGTACCGGTTGATCGGCTCGCCGAACGACCCGTTCTGGAACGCGAACACGTCGCCCGGGCCGTCGATGCGGACGTCGAGCGAGACCGGTGAGCCCGAGGCCGGGGTGATCCCCGTGCCGTCGAGGCTCCCGCGGAGCCGCTCGGTGCTCCAGCCGACCCAGGGGGCGTACCCCTGGTCGCCGCCGGTCTGGCTCCCGAGCCACGCCCGGGTCTCACCGTGCACACCGAGGAAGGCCCACGGACCCGCGGCGGGCGGCAGCGTCATGGTCGAGCGCTCGTCCTCGTACGCGAAGGTCGTGACCTCCGGGGCCCAGTAGACCGAGCCGGGCTCGTAGATGCGGGTGTCGTCCTTGACGCTCAGGACGACCTTGCCGCTCCCGGCGTCGTACGTGACCTCGAAGCCGTCGACGTGCCCGTGCGTGAGCACACGTTCGCGGTCGGGCACGGCGGCCGTCGTGGTGACGGCAGCCGCTGAGGGTGGGGACAGGCTGGCGGGGACCGCTAGGCCGGCGAGCAGGGCGAACGCGCCCAGGATCGCCAGGAGCGGCCTCGTTCGAGCGAGGGAGTGCACAGGGAGTTCCTCTCTAGGCCGCCATACCCGGGCGGCGACGTCATGCGCTGCGCGTCGGAGACAGACGCACTCGACGGTGACTGTACATACTGATTTTCATTCTCAGCAAGTACCCGTAGGGTGGAGTCATGCCCGGCACCGAGGACTTCACCGCCGCGTTCGACGCCGCAGCGACCGACTTCTCCCGGCTGCGCCCCGACCTGTGGGAACCCGTCGCGCACGGCACGCTCGCCGTCAGCCGTCCCGCGTCCGGGGAACGCGTCCTCGACGCGTGCTGCGGGGACGGTGCGAGCGCCATGCCCACCGCGCGCGCCGTCGGGCCCGACGGGCACGTCGACGCCGTCGACCTCTCCACCGGCCTGCTGAGCATCCTGCGCGAGCGCGCCCGCGGCCTGCCGCACCTGCACACCGTCCAGGCCGACGCCACCACCTGGGGCCGGCCCGCCACCTACGACCTGGTCCAGTGCGTGCTCGGCGTCTTCTTCTTCCCCGACATGGAGGCCGGCACACGGCACCTGCTCTCGCTCGCCCGGCCCGGCGGGCGGGCCGCGCTCACCATCTGGCGGCGCGGCGCCATCGAGCCGGTGGGCTCGGCGCTCGCCGAGGTCGTGGGCGTTCCCGATCCCTTCAAGGCCGACAGCGACGGCGAGACCCCCCTGATCTCGCGCGTGAACACCGTCGACGCGTGGGGCGAGTGGCTCACCGGACTCGGGCTCGGCGACGTCACCGTGCACGAGGCGCCGCACACGCTGCGGCTCGACGACGACCTCGCGTGGCGCCTCGTCGTCGGCTCGGGCTACCGGGGCTTCGTCGCCGACCTGGACGACGCCCAGCGCGAGGACGTCCGCGTCCGCTACCTCGCCGAGCTCCAGCACCGCGGACTGGCGACCGTCGACGCGACCACCCTCGTCGGCACCGGCACGGTCGCCGCGGGCGAGGCCGCAGCGTGAGCCAGGCGGTGAGGCGCGCGGCGTGCGCCGTGCTGCCGCTCGCGGTCGTCGCAGCTCTGGGTGCGTGCTCGGGAGCCGGCGACGATGCTGCGACCGTGACCGCCGACGTCTACTCCGGTCGCGAGAACCCCTCGTGGGGCCTCGCGGACGACGAAGCGGAGGCTGTGGTCGCCGCCATCGACGCGCTCGGTCGTGCGGCCGAGCCGCCGGCGAGCCCGCCGACGAGCCTCGGGTTCCGGGGATTCACGGTCGACGGCCTTGACCCAGGTTCGGACGACGCGTTCCTCGTCACGACGGACGCCGTACTGCGCCTGGACCCCACGGGCACGGTCGTGGAGGCTCGCACGGACGGCGCGGGAACCGCATACTCCGTCCTCCTGGAGAGCGCGCGGGACAGCCTGCCGGGCGATGTCGTCGACGCGGTGGAGACCGGCGCGGCGGGCTGACCCGCGCGTCAGGCGTCGGGCGGGTCGAACCGGGCCACGAGCAGGGCCATCGCCTGCCGCTGCTGCGGGTTGAGCGCCTCGGCCGCGTAGTCCTCGACGAGGACGGCGGAGCTGCTGAGATCGAGCGGCGGGTCCAGCTCGCCGAGCTCGGCGATGACGCCCTGGAACGTCTGGGCGAAGTCCTCGACCAGGCTCGCCATCTCCTGCTCGCTCGTACCCGGCCCGAGGCGCGCGAACCGTGCGGTGACGGCAGCCACCTCCCCGACGAGGTCCGGGGCGGAGAGCCGCTCGTAGAAGTGGGTCAGCTGCGCCATCCCCTCCGCGCCCGCGAAGTGCGCCAGGAGGACGGACTGGTCGCGGTCGATCGTCAGCAGCTCGCGCGTCAGGCCGGTGGCGGCGAACACCGCGAAGAACGGCGCGAGCTCGGGCGGCACGTCCGGGGAGACCCGGTGACCGCGCAGCTGCGCGATGACCGCCCGCTGGCCGGAGAGCCGGTCGATCTGCTCGGCCAGCTCCCGGTCCAGCTCCTCCAGGAGCGCGTCGGCACCCCCCGCGGGGTCGACGTCGGTGCTGTCCGCCGAGTCGTCGAGCAGCGCGGGCATCCGGTCGAGCGGGATGCCGAGCGACGCCAGACGCTTGATCCGCAGGAGCCGGACGAGGTCGCGGACGTCGTAGTCGCGGTATCCGTTGAGACCTCGTTCCGGCTCCTCGAGCACACCGACCTGGTGGTAGTGCCGCAGCGTGCGCACGGTGACACCGGCCAGGCGGGCGAGCTCGCTGCTACGCACTGCTGGCACCCACCGTCTCGACCTCCGCCGTCTGCTCCGACTCGCGTTCCAGGGTACGCAGCGAGCGCGCCGCGAGCCCGACGACGAGCGCGACCAGCCACACGGCCGAGATGACGATCGCGGCCGTCTGCACGCTCGTGGACTCGATGACGACGGCGGCGACGATGATGCCCACCGGTGTCGCGGCGGTCATGATCGAGTTCTGGGTGCCCATGATCCGCCCGCGCATGTCCTCCGGGATGCGCTCGATCATCAGCACACCCATGAGGCTGCTGAACAGCCCGCCGAAGAGACCCACCACGAACGCCCCGGCCAGGACGACCCACATCGAGGACAGGGGGGCGATCATCGCGAACCCGACGGTCGACCCCGCGAGCCCCGTGAGGTACCAGGCGCGGCGTCGGCCGCGAGAGCCCGCGACGGCGTAGACCCCGCCGCCGAGCAGCATCCCGGCGGCCAGCGCCGTGAGCACGAACCCGAGCATCCCGGGCCGGTCGATCATCGTGAAGTACACGGGCAGGACCAGCCCCTGGAGCGCCGCGAGGACGATCGCCACGATGACGCTGATCGTCGTCGTCGCGACGAGGAACCGGCTGCGCAGCAGCACGCGCCAGCCGTCCCGGAGCTGTGACCAGCCGCTGGTCGCCTGCGGGACGCCCGCTGCGACGTCCTGCGCCGCGAGGTCGGAGGTCGTGGTGATCTCGCCGACCCGGCGAGGGATGAACATCGTGATGAGAGCAGCCGCGAGCGAGGTGCCGGCGGTGATCCACAGGACGGTCGACCCGTCGAAGAGCACCATGAGCGTGCCGGCCGCCGCAGGGCCGAGCAGCATCGCGACCGCCCCGAGGCTCTCCTTCAGACCGATGAGGCGCTCAGCGGTGATGCCGCCGTGCCGCACGATCGCCGGGACCAGCGCGTCACGGGCGGTCAGGCCCGGCACGTCGCCGATCGACCCGATGACTCCGAAGAGGATGAACCAGCCCAGGCTCAGGCCGGAGATCATGTCGATCACCGGCAGCGCCGCGATCGCGAGCCCGGAGACGATGTCCGTGACCACCGACGACGTGCGCCGGTTGATCCGGTCGATCACCACCCCCATGAGGAGGCCTGCGAGGAAGGCCGGGATCGCAGTCGCCGCTGCGACCGCACCCGCCCCGAGGACGCTGCCCGTGACCTGCAGGACGATCAGCGGGAGGGCGACGGCTGCGATCGCGTTGCCGAGCATGGAGAGCAGGTAGGACGACAGATATGCAACGGATAGTGGTCTCATGCCTCCATCTACAACTATGACGTAAGGGCGGAGTCAAGGGCCGCAGCAGCCGTCGGCGCAGGCGTCGACTTCGGTGCCGGTGAGCAGCGCTCCCGCGGGGGTGCAGCACGCGTCGCCACGCCACGCGTCGCGGCCCTCCTTGACGGCGACGGCCGCGATCACGAGGGCAGCGAGAGGGTCGGCCCAGGTCCACCCGAGGGTGGAGTTGAGCACGAGGCCGACGAGCAGGACGGCAGACAGGTACGTGCACAGCAGGGTCTGGTGGGAGTCCGCGACGGCGGACGCCGAGCCGAGCTCACGGCCCGTTCGGCGCTCGAACCACGACAGGAACGGCATGATCACCAGGCTCACGGCGGCGAGGACGATGCCGACGGTCGAGTGGTCCGGCTCGGCGGCTCCCAGCAGCGTCCGCACCGCGTCGACCGTGACGAGGAGCGCGAGCGCGAAGAACGCGACCGCGATGATGCGCACCGCGGTGCGCTCGCGCCGACGCGGGTCGGGGGCGGAGAACTGCCAGGCGACCGCAGCGGCGGACAGGACCTCGACGAGCGAGTCGAGCCCGAACCCGACGAGCGCCGCCGACGACGCGATGCGGCCGGCGGTGATCGCGACGACCGCCTCGACGACGTTGTAGCCGATCGTCGCCGCGACGATCCACCGGACGCGGCGCTCGAGGGTGGCACGCCGGGCGGCGGACAGGGGACGAGGACCGAGGGAGACCGGTGTCATGCGCACGTGCACCCGTCGGACGAGCAGCAGGTCGGGTCGACCGTCACGACGAGCTGGAGGAGATCGCTCAGCGCGGGCGCCAGGTGGGGGTCGGCGAGGCGGTACCAGGTGCGACGCCCGTCCGGGATCGCCTCGACCAGCCCGCACCCGCGCAGGCAGGCGAGCTGGTTCGACATCACCTGGCGCGAGACGCCGAGCGCGTCCGCCAGGTCCGACGGGTACGCCGGCGCCTCCCGCAGCGTGAGCAGGATCCGCGCCCGGGTGTCGTCCGACAGCGCGTACCCGAGCCGGACCAGCGCCGCCGTGTGGGTGAGGGTGACCGTCTCCATGGGGCATGACGATACACGGTGTGCTGTATTCAGCACACCGTGAACCCCGGCCGCCGAGCTGACGCAGCACCGTGACTGAACGCCCTGTTAACTGGTTTGCAACAGAGTGTTTACAGCAAGTGCTTGTTCCGTCATGGCCCCCGGCATACGTTGAGTTCACAAGGAGTAAACACGATGCTTAGTGAGGCCAGGATGCCAACACCGGACAACGCCGCGATGGGCCAGCGAGTTCGAGACCTGCGTGGACGGACCGGTATGTCCATGCGGGAGCTCGCCACCCGGGCCGGCGTCAGCGCCGGGTACATCAGCCAGATCGAGAACGGGAACGCCAACCCGAGCCTGGCCGCCATCCGGTCCATCGCCGAGGCGTTCGGCGTCACCTGGCTGGAGCTCTTCCAGCCGACCCCCACCACGGGTCGTGTGCTGCGCAAGAAGGACCGCCCCCGCATCCTCTCGGACGGCGCCGTGGTCCACCACGAGATCACCCAACCCCCGATCGGCAACGTCGAGGTCCTCGTCACGGAGTACGCCCCCGGCCAGGGCACCGGCGACGACAGCTACACCCACGGCGACTCGCAGGAGATCTGCCTCGTGATCCGGGGCCGTCTCCAGATCACCGTGGACGGCGAGGTGACCACCCTCGAGGTCGGCGACAGCATCGAGTTCCGGACCGACGTCCCCCATGCCGTCCTGAACACCGGCACAGAACCGGCCGAAGCCGTATGGGTGGTCTCGCCCCCCTCGGTTCCTCTGCACAAGGGACGACTCTCCCCGGACCCGTCCGCGAACTGACCGCCCGCCCCACCCCCCGCCGGCGCCCCGCCGCTCCCCCACTGCCACTCCTCCTCTGCCGCGCCTCTCGTCGCCGCGCCCTTCTCCGCCGTGCCCGGATTCGCCATGCCCTGACCGCCTGAAGGAGACACCCATGACCACGCACCACGGACGCGCACGCACCGCCGCCGTCACCGCCGCCCTCGCCGTCGTCACGACGGCCGCGCTCACCGCCTGCTCCACCGCCGACGAATCCACGGGCGGCTCCTCGAGCTCTCCCGTGACCGTCCGGTTCGGCATCCCGACCCAGATGGGAGCGAACAACTCCCCCATGGCTGTCGCGGAGCACCTCGGCTACTTCGACGACGAGGGCATCGAGCTCGAGATCGTCCACACCACCGACTCGACCTCGATCGTCCAAGGAGTCAGCACAGGCTCCCTCGAGATCGGCTCGACACCACCAGAACCGCTCTGGCAGGCCATCGAGGCCGGCACCGACGTCCAGCTCGTCTACAACTACATCCGCCAGCAGACGGGCTCCATCGTCTCGCTCGCCGACGGTCCCGTGCAGTCCCTGGAGGACCTCGCCGGCACCTCGATCGGCCAGTCCAGCCTCGGGAGCAGCAACCTGCTGCTCTCCAACGGGATCCTCGCGTCCGTGGGCCTCACCGAAGGCGAGGACTTCGGCAACATCGCCGTCGGGACCGGTGCCGCCGCACTCCAGGCGCTGGAGTCCGACCAGGTGCAGGCGCTCTCCCTCTGGGACACCGAGTACGCCGCGTTCGAGGCCACGGGTGCCGAGCTCACCTACTTCACCACCCCCGAGGTCGAGTCGCTGTTCTCCACCACCTACTTCACGTCGCCCGACTACCTCGAGTCGGACCCCGACGTCGTCGCGGGGTTCGGCCGCGCCGTGGCCAAGGCGACGCTGTTCACCGCCACGAACCCCGAGGCCGCCTTGCGCATCATGTACACCGACCACCCCGAGACCCGCCTCGCCGGCGTGAGCGAGGACGAACAGCTCGAGATCGACCTCACCTCGCTGGAGCGGCGGATCGAGCTGCTCGTGGCCGGCGATCCCGAGGGCAACGGCACCTGGGGCGCCTACACCCCCGAAGCCGTGGACGCCTGGGCGGACTTCGCCGCCGACTCCGGGATCCTCTCGGCACCGATCGACGCCCAGGCTCACGTACAGAACCAGTTCGTCGAGACGTACAACGACTTCGACGGCGCAGCCGTCGTGACGGCCGCGCAGGAGTGGGACGCATGAGCGCCCCCCGCTACACCGAGGGAATCCCGGCGATCGACCACCACTCCCACGCCGGCTACGTCCGCCCCGGGCAGCCGGTCAGCGGAGTGGGCCACTACGAGCTCGAGAACGCGCACGGGCACGTCGAGGGGCACGTGCCCCACGCGGACTACCAGCGCTACATGGCCGCCGTCGAGTCCGGGGACCAGGAGCGTGCCGAGTCTCTGGGCACCAGCCTCGACATCCCCGACCTCGTCGCCCAGAGCCTGGTGTACCAGCAGACGACCGTCCATGCCGTGGCGCTGCGCGACGGGTGCGAGGCGCTGTACGGGCCGTCGTCCGCGGAGCAGGCGGACGCCATGAGCCGCGAGGCGCGGCTGAGCGACCCGGTCGGCCTCTACGACCGCGCGCTGCTGCTGTCCGGCACGGAGTCCGTCCTCACCGACATCCCCGAGATCGACGCAGACCTGTGGCCGCACGCGCGCTACAAGCCGATCGCCCGGATCGACCCCTACCTCTTCCCCTTCGGCCACCCGCGGTGGATCGGGCGAGGCACCGACACCCCGCGCTTCCGCCGCATCTTCGGTCGGGTCCTGCAGCGGCAGCTCGAGCTCGAGGGGACCGCGTTGCCCACCTCCTTGGAGACCTACAAGGAGTTCGTCCTCGCCTCCCTGGAACGACGCCGCGCCGCCGGGTTCGTCGGGCTCAAGATCGCCTCCGCGTACGTCCGCTCTCTCGAGTTCGTCCGCACCGACGAGCAGACGGCCAAGGACGCCTGGGCGACGCTCCAGACCGGCGCCGCCAGACCGTTCGACGGCCGCGAGGGCGAGGCGGAGCTCGACCCCGCCGCCCACAAGGCGCTGGCCGACCACCTGGCGTACTTCATCGCCGAGTGGGCCGTCTCCGCCGCGATGCCGATGCAGATCCACACCGGGTTCGGGCACACCGAGCCCGGGCTGCGGATCTCCACGGCGAACCCGCTCCTGCTGGAGGAGTTCCTGGGCGACCCTGCGCTCAACACCCTGCAGGTGATCCTCATCCACGGCGGCTTCCCCTACTCCTCGTACCTCACCGCCCTGGCCCAGATGCACGGCAACGTGCACCTGGACTTCTCCTGGATGCCGTACCTGCACCACCACGCCACCGTGCGGGTGCTGGAGGAGTGGCTCGAGCTGCTCCCGGCCGACCGCGTCATGTTCGGCACGGACACCGGGTCGCCCGAGCTGCACGTGTCGGCGACCGCCCGCTCCCGGGCTGCCCTGGACACCGTGCTGCACGCCGGGGTGACGGACCGGTTGTGGACCGTCCGGCAGGCCACGTGGCTCGCGGACCGCGTCCTGCACCGCAACCTCCGCGCCGTCTACGGGATCCCGACGTGAGGCCGCTCGTCGAGCTGGACCACCTGGGCAAGGTCTACAGCACCCGCACCGGCGACGTCGTCGCGCTCCAGGACGTCAGCCTCACCATCGACGAGGGCGAGTTCGTCGCCGTCGTCGGGCCCTCCGGCTGCGGCAAGACGACGCTGCTCAAGATCCTGGCGAACCTCGAGGAGCACACGCACGGCGTCGGGATCCTCGGGGCCAAGGAGCTCGGCGGGGGCCGCTCGTCCGACGTCGGCATGGTCTTCCAGAAGGCGACCCTGCTGCCCTGGCTCGACATCCTCGCGAACGTCCTGCTGCCGGTCACGCTCGAACGGCGCGCGACCCCCGCGGACAAGGAGACGGCCCTCGGGCTCCTCCGGATGGTGGGCCTGGAGGACTTCGCGCGCAAGCGCCCGAACGAGCTGTCCGGCGGTATGCAGCAGCGCGCCGCCATCTGCCGGGCGCTCGTCCACGAGCCCTCGCTCCTGCTGATGGACGAGCCGTTCGGCGCACTCGACGCCATGACCCGCGACGCGCTCAACGTCGAGGTCAACCGCATCTGGCGCGAGACCCACAAGACCGCCGTCCTCATCACGCACTCGATCCCCGAGGCCGTCTTTCTCGCCGAGCGGGTGATCGTCATGAGCCCCCGCCCCGGACGGATCGTCGAGGAGATCAGCATCCCGTTCGGCAAGGAACGCACCCTCGAGCTGATGGGGACGGCGGAGTTCGCCGCCCTCTGCGCGAGGATCCGTCGACACTTCGAGGTGAGCGCCGCATGACCGCCACACAGAGTCCCACCCGCGCTGCGCAGACCGGGACCGCCCCACGCTCCCGCGGTCGCAGCGGCCGTCGTCAGCAGGTCGTCGGCTCGCTCTCCGTCCTCGCCACGCTGCTCCTGGCCTGGCAGTTCCTCCCGACGGCGCTCGGCACGCCCTCGTACGTCGTGCCGGTCTTCAGCGACGTCATGCGGGCCCTGCTGGACCCCGCTGCCTTCCCCCGGTACCTCGACGCGGCGGCCGCCACGATGACCGAGGTCTTCCTCGGCCTGGCCATCGGCGTCACGCTCGGCCTCGCGCTCGCGATCACCCTGGCGCAGCTCCCCACGGTGTACGGCATCGTCTTCCCGTACATCGTCGCGATCGAGTCCATCCCGAAGGTCGCGGTCGCGCCGCTGTTCGTCATCTGGTTCGGGTTCGGCCTGCCGTCGAAGGTCGTGGTGGTGGTGCTCCTCGCCTTCTTCCCCGTGCTCGTCAACACCATCCACGGGCTGCGCAGCGTCGACCGCGACCAGATCGACCTCTTCCGGGTCAACGGGGCCAGCCCGATGCAGATGCGGGTCCGGCTCCTGGTGCCCGCCTCGCTGCCGCAGATCTTCAGCGGCCTCGAGCTCGCCGTGGCCAACGCCATGATCGGCGCGATCGTCGCCGAGTTCGTCGGGGCGCAGAAGGGCCTCGGCGTCCTCATCCTGCAGGCCCAGGGGCGGATGGAGACCCCCGCGGTCTTCGCGCTGCTGATCATCCTGTCGGCCCTCGGCATCACGCTCAACGTCCTCGTCAGGCTGCTGCGACGCATCGTCGTGACCTGGGAGCCGCACTGAGCGAGCCCGTGGGCGACGGCGGTCGTGCGGGTCCGCGCGTCAGCGCGAGCGCACCCAGCGCAGCAGCCGCAGCGCGTCGCGCACCCGGGCCACGGGTCCGTGCCGGTGCACGTGACCGAGCCGGTCGGCCGGTGTCGCGTCGATCGCCCGGAGCACGCGGGCGTAGGCCGCCACCTGGTCCTCGACCAGCGCGGGGTCCACGCGCGCTTCCCACTGCTCGTCCCCCGGCGCGGCGCGTTGCAGCAACCGGCTCGGCACCGCGAGGGACGCGACGGCGGGCACGCCGCGCTGGTGCAGCGGCTCACCCTCGCCGAAGTGCACGAGGCTGCGCGGGGCGGCGAGCACCGCACGGTGCGGCACCGACCGGGCGGCGAACGCGGTCGCGGTCAGCGCCTGGAGCTCCGGCGTCGTGGTGTGCACGAGCTCGATCTCGGGCGTCCCGTCGTCGTCGCGGGCACCGACGTGCTCGACCACGACGCCGGCGACCGCCGTGCGGTGGCCGGCCGAGCCGTCCCACCACGCGCGGTTCTGCTCGAGCCAGGTGGCCGTGCACTGCCCGTGGTGCGGCAGCTGCGGCATCGCGAGGTGTCCCGACGCCGCGACGAGGACGTGCGTGCGGCGCGGACGGTTCGCCACCAGGTCCCGGGCGAGCGCGACGAGCGCTACGGGACCGTTCTCCTCGACCGGGTTCGGGCCGTCGGTGTGCGTCGTGACCAGCACCGTCTCGTCGGCGCTGGCCGTCCCCTCGACCACGCACCACACGGACTCCCCGCGCGGCGGCCCGGCCGGGGCCGTCGTCACCGTCAGCGTCGCCCGCCCGTCACCGAGGAGGTCGGCGTGCTCGCCGGCCACCCACACCGCCGGCAGCCCGATCTCCGGCAGCGTGAACGGCAGCCACTGGTCGACCACGACGTCCTCCGGCAGCCCCCGCCACACCAGCACCACGGCGACGGCGCCGGCTCGCGCGAGCCGGCGCAACCTCCGCCCCAGCAGCTCGGCCGACACGACCGGGGCGAGCAACGACGTCGGCGCCCGCCAGTCCGTCGGCGACGTGGCGAGCGGCTCCACGGCCAGGTCGACCGGGAACGGGCGGACCTCGACGTCGAGGACCGCGACCCGCCCCCGCACCGCCCGCCGTCGTCCACGGCCCGCGTCCCCGAGCGGCCCGGACACGCCCCGTGGCCCGGTGTCCGGGCTGTGCGGGACGACCGAGGCGACCGGAACCTCCCGGACCGTCCCGTCCGGACCCTCCACCTGCAGCGACGCGCTCGAAGCACCCCACGGTGCCAACGGCACCGCGTCGCGGTGCACGCCCAGACCCACCGCCTCCCACGCGGCCGCCACCGCGTCGGTGAACGCATCGAGCTCGGGTGTCCCCGGCAGTCGCGCGCCCTGGCGCATCAGCGCCGCGAGCATCTCGGTCGTGGACGCCTCGGGACGGAACATGGCTCCGAGGATAGGTCGGCGGCGTCAGCCTCAGGTCACCGGACGCGGTCGTAGACCATGGCGAGCTCGCCGAGCGAACCGGTCTCCTGGGAGGCCAGCGTCCAGGTGGACGCCGGCAGACCGTCGTCGAACAGGCGCTGCCCACCACCCGCGATCTCGGGGAAGACCATGAGGTACAGCCGGTCGATCAGCCCGGCGGACAGCAGCGGCTTGATGATGCTCGCGCTGTTGTTCACCAGGATCTCGCCCTCACCGGAGCTCTTGAGCGCGGCGACGGTCTCCGCGACGGGGGCGTTCACGACGCGGGTGCGATCCCACGGCGCTCGGGTCAAGGTGCTCGAGAAGACGACCTTCTCCGTGTCGACCAACCACCGCGCGTACCCGCGGTCCCGCGGGTCGGCGTCCTCGTCGTGCGCGACCGGCGGCCAGTACCCCATGAACCCCTCGGCGTTGACCCGCCCGATCACCGCCGTCGTCGCGTTCTCCCAGATGCGCGTCAGCTGGTCACGCGCGGTCTCGGTGGTCACGTAGGGCGCGAAGGGCCCGAAGTCGCCAGGCCCGCCGGGCCCGTTGTAGCGCCCGTCGAGCGTGAGGCTGATGTTCGCCGTCACCGTGCGGTCGGTCGTGGTCATGGTGTGCTCCTCGTGTCGATGTCGATGTCGATGTCGATGCCGATGCCGGTGTCCGTGTCCGCTTTCGTGTCCGTGTCCGTGTCGTGCGGCGACGCGGCGAGCGTCGCCACGAGCGTGTCGAGGCTCTGTCCGAACCCGATCTCGATGCCCGCGATGAAGTCGGCCGAGTCGACCGTGCTGTCGGAGACCCGGTAGTGGACGTCGAGGGCCGTGCCGGTGTCGCTGACGCCCAGGTCGAGGGCGACGTGCGCGGTGAAGGCGATCTCGCCGTCGGGCAGGAGCGGGGAGAGCCGGTATGCCAGGCGCTTCTCCGGCTGCGCCTCGACGACCTCTCCCCGCGCGCGCCCGACGACGACGTCCGACCCGTCGACGTCCTCGACGTCGCGGTACTCGTGGAGGATCTCCCCACCCGGCCGCGCGTCGAAGACGAGCGCGGACACGCGCAGGTCGTCCGGCGTCCACCACCGGGCGAGCAACGGGGCCACGGTCAGGTGGCGCCAGACCACGTCGGGACGCGCGGCCAGCGAGCGGGAGAAGGTGAACGAGCGCCCGTCGGCCCACCCCTGCTGCGTGGCGGCGGACCGCTCGGAGGACAGGCTGAGCCCGTAGCGCTCGTACGTCTCGCGCGCCCCGACCTGGTCCGCGGTGTCGGCGAGCCCGCTCAGCGTCGACGCGACCTCCCGCAAGGCTTCCGACCGCAGCGCGTAGACCCGGCGCTGGCCCGAGCGCTGGGACGTCACCACGCCGGCGCGCTCGAGGGTCTGCAGGTGCTTCGTCGTCTGGGGCTGGCGCGCCCCGGCGAGCTGGGCGAGCACACCGACCGGTCGAGGACGTTCGGCCAGCAGCGTGACGAGCCGCCAGCGCGCCGGGTCGGCCAGTGCGGCGAGGAAGGTCTCCATACGCTGAGCATTCCTCATCACGCATATTCGTGTCAAGGAATACGCAGTCGCTTCGCACCCACCCTGGGGTGGCCGCTCTTCGTCAGAGGCGGCGCCTACTGTCGTGACCATGCACGAGACACCGACGGAGCTGGCCGCGCTCGACGCGCTGATCGAGGCGTCGCACGGGCGCAGCACGCGCCACCTGCAGGCGATCGTGAGCGACGACCGCCGCATGGACGCGGCCCAGGTGGTCGCCGCGCTCACCGGCATGAAGGTCCTGAGCCTCGCGACGGTGACAGCCCGGGGCGAGCCGCGCGTGAGCGCCGTGGACGGGCACTTCCTCCACGGGCGGTGGACCTTCGGCACCGACGGCGGCGCGGCGAAGGCCCGACACCTCGAGGCGAGGCCCGCGGTCAGCGCGGCGCACGTCGACGGCGAACGGATCGGCGTCTTCTGCCACGGCACCGCGGTCCTGCTCACGCCGGAAGACCCGACGTGGGACGAGGTGATCTCCCACTGGACCGGGCACTACGGCACCGACCCGACGACGTGGGGCGAGGACATCCGCATGTACGCCATCGACCCGACCTGGCTCGTCGGGTACCAGGGCGAGCCGGAGGAGAGACCGGCCCCGTAGGCGCGGCGACGAGCCGGCCGAGGTCTGGTGCCGGTGCCGGTCGCCAGCCCAAGCCCCCGGGCAACGGCCCGGGCATCTGCACTGCTGCTAAAGTAAGTGGGTACTCACTTACTTTGGAGGTGTCATGAGTGCCGTCGAAGCCAGTACGTTGACGCGCCGCTTCGGCGACGTCGTCGCCGTTGATCGCGTCAGTCTCCAGATCCCGCTGGGTGGAGTGGTGGGCCTGGTCGGCCCCAACGGCTCCGGCAAGTCAACGCTGATCCGGATGCTCCTGGGACTGATTCGACCGACTTCCGGTTCGCTTCGTGTGCTGGGCGAGCCGGTCGGGGGGAAGGGCGACTACCTGAGCCGGGTGGGAGCCCTCGTCGAGAACCCGGCATTCGTGGCAGGGCTGTCGGCGCGGACCAACCTGATGTCGCTGGCGCAGGTGCGTGGGCTGCCTGCGTCGCGGGTCGACGAGGTCCTCGAGACCGTAGGGCTCACCGGACGCGACCGCGAACCGGTCAAGCGCTTCTCCCTGGGGATGAAGCAACGCCTGGGGATCGCCGCGGCGCTGCTCCCCGACCCCGAGCTGCTCATCCTCGACGAACCGACGAACGGTCTCGACCCGTCGGGGATCGTGGAGATTCGTGGACTGTTGGGCCGTCTCGCTCGCGAGGGCCGCACGGTGGTGGTCTCCTCGCACCTGCTCGCCGAGATCGAGACCGTGTGCGACCACCTGGTGATCATCCGTTTCGGTGAGCTGCTCTTCGCCGGGCCGATCACCGACCTGCTGGCTCAGGTCGCTGGGCACGTCGAGATCGAACCCGAGCACGCGCGGGACCTGGACAGCCTGTCGGCCGCCCTGCGCCGTGCCGGACGGACCGTCGAGGCGACCGAGACGGGTGTGCGGGTGCGTGCCGCGGTCGGCGAAGCGGCAGCGATCAACCGCGAGGCCGCGCAGGCCGGTATCACCTTGTCAGAGCTGCGGACGGTCCGAGAGTCGCTGGAGCAGGTGTTCCTCGGGCTGACGGGGACCGACGACGGTGAGATCGCAGCAGACCGCGCCCGTCAGGCCGGAGGGGAGAACCGATGATCGACGCACTGCGCAGCGAACTGACCCGGTCGAGGCGCCCAGGCGTGCTCGGGGCATGGCTCGGACTGACCGCGCTGTTCACCGTGATGATCGTCGTGGTGATCTTCCAGCTCTCCACCGATCCCGCGGGCGTGCCGGCGGCCGGCCCCGGGGTTGCGTTCCCCACGCTGGAGATGCTCCAGTCGGCGCAGGGTCTTGTCGCGCCGCTCGCGTCGGCCTCGAGCATGTTCGGTGTCGTCACCCTGGCGTTCTGGGCGGTCCTGACAGCTAGCGACCACAGCACGGGCCTCGTACGGCTCCTCGTGTCGGCGCAGCCGCGCCGCTGGAAGCTCGTGGCAGGGAAGGTCGGCGCCCTGGTCGTGTGGACAGCAGTCGCGACAGCCGTCGCCGTCGTCGTCGACCTGCTCGTCGCACCGATGATCGGCGGGACGTCGGACCTTGACCTCACCGCGTGGGGCACGGACGTGGCGTCGGTCCTGGCCGGCGCCTGGGTCAACCTCTTTCTCGCGTTGCTCGTGTGGGGCATGATCGGCCTCGTCCTCGCCGTCGTGACCCGCTCCGCGGCGATCGCCGTCTCTGCTGGTGCAGGATGGGTGCTCGTGGTGGAGTCCGTGCTCAGCGCAGCCTTCGACGGCCTGCGCAACTGGCTGCCCGGGTCGACGATCAGCGCGTTGGCATCGGGCGGGAACGACGTGATTCCCTACGGGTCCGCACTCGCTCTCGCTGCGGCCTACGTGCTCGTCTGCCTGGGCGTCACCCTCGCCGTCTTCACACGACGGGACATCACCGACTGAAGGACGACCATGCCTCGGGGACCCCACACCCGCACCAACCTGCTCGACGCGACACTCACGGTCGCCACGCGAGACGGATACGCGCGTGCCACCACGCGAGCGATCGCCGACGAGGCAGGGGTCTCCGAGGCCACCATCTACCGCCACTTCCCCGACAAGCTCTCACTGTTCGCAGCAGCGGTGATGCATCAGAACGCCCACGTCGACCAGTGGCTCGCCGATCTACCCGACAGAGCCGGCCTCGACACCGTCGAAGACAACATCCGCGCCTGCCTGCACCAGCTCGCCACTCTCAAGCAGTCCGTCCTGCCGCTCGAGCTCGCCATGCTGATCGATCCCGAGCTCGCACACGCCAGGGCTGAACGGCTCACCGCCCATCCGGAGCTCTCCGGCGCACCCCGCCACCTCGCCGACTACCTCGCGGCAGAACAAGCGCACGGCCGCATCCGCACCGATCTCGAACCTGCCCGCGCGGCTCTCGTCCTGCTCGGCACCCTGTTCACCGCTGCTGTCGGTGCCGGCCCGACCCTCGACGACTGCATCGACCTGCTCGTGAACGGGATCTACACCAACCCGGGAACCGAGACGTCGTAGGGGGACGACCCGTGCGCCTCGAGATCCGCCCATCGCACGTGCGCTGCGACCGACGTGGTCATGCCGTTGTTCAGTCGCGCGGCAGCACACCCAGGAGCGCCGAGGTGAAGGCGACCCGCAGCGCCTCGTGCAGCTCCACGTGGAGCACGCCGAGGGCGGGCTCGTCCGCGTAGGCGGCGAGGAGGCTGGGCGGCGGTGGCACGTAGGACGACAGGGCGCCTGCCGAGACGAGGCTCATCAGGCAGAACAGCTGCGCGCCGTCGCCCAGCTCGGGCACGTGACCGAGCACGAGGTCGGACATCGCCGTGAGCCGGGCGAGCGAGGCCCGCTTGTGCCGCTTGACCACCTCGACCGAGACGTTGTGCTCCAGGACGCCGCCCTGCGCGCCGAACAGGTCGCACAGCACCACCCGGTCTGCCAGCGACCGGCTGAGGACGTCGGCCAGCTGGCTCGCGCGCACCTGCGGAGCCGCGTGCTCCTCGACGCCGTCGGCGAGCTCGTCCGCCAGCTCGGCGAGCCAGCGCCCCAGGAACTCGTCCAGCAGCTCGAGCAGCACCGCCTCGCGCGACTCGAAGTACCGCAGGACGTTCGACTTGGCCAGACCCACCCGCCGGCTCAGCTCGTTGAGGCTGACCTCGGCAACGGGCATCTCGTCGAGCATCGCCGCCGCCGTGTCCAGGATCGCCCGGCGGCGGATCTCCCGCTGCTCCGCGCTGCGCGCCCGTTGGAAGGTCACGCCCCCAGGCTAGCGGAGAGACCACCGGTCTCTTGACAGCAGACCGGCGGTCCTTTACGTTCGGTCGTAACAGACCAGTGGTTCTTTGAGGAGCGCACCGTGAGCGACACATGGACCGAGCAGCACATCCCCGACCAGCACGGCCGCGTCGCGATCGTCACCGGCGCCAACACCGGACTGGGCTTCGAGACCGCCCGGATGCTCGCCGAGCGCGGGGCCGCGGTGGTCCTGGCCGTCCGAGACGTCGAGAAGGGCGAGCAGGCAACCGCCCGCATCACCGGCGACGTCACCGTGCAGGCCCTCGACCTGACGTCGCTCGACTCGATCCGGTCCGCGGCGGCCGACCTGCGCGCGACCCACCACCGGATCGACCTCCTCATCAACAACGCCGGCGTGATGTACACCCCGCGGCAGACCACGGCGGACGGGTTCGAGCTGCAGCTCGGCACCAACCACCTCGGACACTTCGCCCTCACCGGCCTGCTGCTGGACCGGCTCCTGCCCGTACCCGGGTCGCGCGTCGTGACGGTCAGCAGCACCGGTCACCGCATCCGGGCCGCCATCCACTTCGACGACCTGCAGTGGGAGCGCTCGTACAGCCGCGTCGGCGCCTACGGCCAGTCGAAGCTCGCCAACCTGATGTTCACGTACGAGCTGCAGCGCCGCCTCGCACCCCTCGGCACCACGATCGCCACCGCTGCGCACCCCGGCCTGTCCCGCACCGACCTCCTCCGCAACACCCCCGCCGTCCTGCGGACGCCCGTCACCTGGATCGCTCCGCTGCTCGGCCAGACCGCCGAGATGGGCGCGCTACCCACCCTGCGCGCCGCGACCGACCCCGCCGTCGTCGGCGGCCAGTACTACGGACCCGGCGACCGGCGCGAGGTCAAGGGGCACCCCAAGCCGGTCAGCTCCAGCCCCGACTCCCACGACCAGGTCGCCCAGCAGCGGCTGTGGACCGTCTCCGAGGAGCTCACCGGGGTGACGTACCCCGCGCTGACCCCGCAGCCGGAACCGTCCTGAGAGCGACGGCGTCCTCGGCCGCCGAGGTTCGGGTACCGATCAGTACTCCACGCTCACGGGGACGACGCGATCAGGCTCGCCGAGCTCGCGAATGTGTCTCCACCGCTGGCCCCTGGAGCGCAAGCGCTTGGGCGCGTCCCTGTGGTCGTACCGCTCAGACGGCGGTTCACCCGTCGAGGAGACGACGTACCGGTGTGCATAGACAACGCCCCGGCGAACCCACTCCTGGCGCGCGTAGTCGTGGCTGACCAGCGACAGGAGCCGCTCGCTGGTCAGCCCGGCAAGGAGGTTGTGGTGATCCCGACGCCTGGAAGCGGATCGATGTCGGGCGCTCCGGAAGCAGGAAGAGCTGACTGTGCAGCTCGTCGCCAACGGCCGTGCCGTCGGCGACGTGCACGCCGATCGTCAGGATGGCGGAGCCGTCTGCCAGCACGTCCATCCACGCGACGAACGGAGAGCTCGCGATGGGTGGATCGACCATCAGATGGTCAGGCGGCCGGGCCCACGCCGCGACCTCTCGCCTGAGCGCTGCCGCGAACGCTCGGTCGTCCGGGTCCTCCAACCCGACGTCCTCGTCGTCGAGCATCCGTGCCTCCGAACCCGAGAGTCCTCACGACCGAGACCGGCTACGTACAGCTTCGTCGCAGCCCACGCCAGGACCTCGCATGGACAGGGCCCGTCAGGAACTCATCGTCTCAGAGGTGTGACCCGGTGCTGATGCGTAGGCTTGTCACTATCCTCGCGGATACTGGCATTCACGCCACTGGTGCGCGTGGAACGTGCACACGAGACTGGGAAGCCACCATTCCCGGCGCGTCGTGCGCACAGAACCACGCTGAGGAGCACCGAAGTGACTGACTCGATGAAGGCCGTTGTGCTCGCCCGTTTCGGAGGGGCGGATGCTCTCGAACTGCGTGACGTCTCCGTACCGCAGGTCGGACCCCGGCAGGTACGGGTGCGCGTCCACGCGACCGCCGTCAACCCGCTCGACTTCCAGATCCGTCGCGGAGACTACGCGGACCAGGTGCCGCTCCCGGCGATCATCGGGCACGACATCTCCGGCGTGATCGAGGAGGTCGGGTCTCACGTGACCGAGTTCAGCGTCGGTGACGGGGTGTACTACACGCCCCGCATCTTCGGCGGCCCGGGCTCGTACGCCGAGCAGCACGTCGCCGACGTCGAGCTCGTCGGCCGGAAGCCGGCGAACATCAGTCACCTGGAGGCGGCGAGCCTGACTCTCGTCGGCGGAACGGTCTGGGAAGCCCTGGTGACACGAGCGCAGCTCACCGTGGCGGAGACGATCCTCGTCCACGGGGGCACGGGCGGTGTCGGCTCGATCGCGATCCAGGTCGCGAAGGCGATGGGCGCACGAGTGATCACCACCGCGAGAGCCGGTGACCATGAGTTCGTGCGCTCCCTCGGAGCGGATGCGGCGTTCGACTACACCTCGACGGACTACGTCGATGCCGTGGCCGAGATGACGCGAGGCGAGGGGGTCGACGTCGTCCTCGACACGATCGGCGGCGACACGCTCACCCGGAGCCCGCTGACGCTCGCCGACTCCGGACGCGTCGTGAGCATCGTCGACCTCGCGCAGCCGCAGAACCTCATCGAAGCGTGGGGCCGGAACGCCGCCTACCACTTCGTCTTCACGCGTCAGAACCGAGGAAAGCTGGACGCGCTCACGAGGCTGGTCGAGCGCGGGCTCGTGAAGCCGGTCATCGGCGCGACCCTCCCGCTCGCTCGCATGGGCGAGGCTCACGAGCTCCTGGAGAACAGGCGGTCGTACGCGCTCCGCGGCAAGGTCGCGATCGACGTGGCCGGCGAGACCGTTGCGCTTCCCCCTCGCATCTCGTAGAGGGACCGAGCGGAGCGACGTCTCCGTACCGCATGGGATGACCCAACCAACAACCTGCTGAGTACGACGGAGGACCGACGACATGACCGCATACATCGTGTTCCAGCGAGACACCACCACCGATCAGCAAGCCCTCGACCGCTACGCGGAACGCGCCGACAGCACGTTCGACGGCCACGACGTGCAGGTCCTCGTCGACTACGGCCCGCACGAAGTGCTCGAGGGGCCGCCGATCGAAGGCGTCGTCGTCGTGCAGTTCCCCGACGCGGCGGCGGCGAAGGACTGGTACCTCGGCAAGGAGTACCAGGAGGTGGCACAGAACCGCTTCCAGGGCGCGACCTACCGGGCCGTGCTCGTCGACGGTGCGGACGCCGGAGCGTGAGCTGTCGCGTCTCGTCGCGGAACGCTCCAGGCACTCGAGCCATGATCGCGGTGGTTCATCCCCGCCCGGAGAAGGTGGCCCGGTACTCCGAGGGTGTCACGTCCAGGAGGCGGCGGAAGTGCAGCCGGAGGTTCGACCCGGTGCCCAGGCCGACCTCTTCCGCGATGCGGTCCACCGACAGCCTCGTGCTCTCCAGGAGTTCGCGGGCCGTGTCGACCCGCGCCCGGAGGATCCACTGCAGCGGGGTGCGGCCGGTCTCCTCGGCGAAGCGGCGCAAGAACGTGCGGGGCGACATCCGTGCGTGTGCGGCGAGCTCGGCGATCGTCAGCTGCTCTCCGAGCCGCGCCATCGCCCATTCACGCGTCGCGGCGAGGGTCTCGCCACGGGATGCCGCGCTGGCCTTCGGCAGGTACTGGGCCTGGCCCCCGGTCCGGTAGGGCGCGGTGACGAGCCCGCGCGCGATGTCGTTCGCCGCGCTCACGCCGAGGTCGCGCCGGACGAGGTGCAGGCACAGGTCGAGACCGGCGGCGGCCCCCGCCGAGGTGAGGATGGACCCCTCGTCGACGAAGAGCACGTTCGGCTCGACCGTGATCTGCGGGTGCCGATCCGCGAGCTTCGCCGCCGCGTCCCAGTGCGTCGTCGCCCTCAGGCCGTCGAGCAGCCCGGCATCGGCGAGGGCGAACGCGCCGTAGCAGATCGACACGACGCGTGCTCCGCGGGACGCGGCGCTCCGGAGCGCTTCGGTCACCGCCACTGGTATCGGCCGACCCGCCGGTGCGTACCCCGGGACGACGATCGTGTCGGCGTCGGCGAGCGCGTCCAGGCCCCGCGGGACCGCGAAGCCGAAGTTCCCGTCGGCCGGCACAGTACCGGCGGTGACCCCGCATGCCGACACCTCGTAGGGGAACCCCGTCTCCGGATGGAACACCTCCGTCGGGATCCCGACGTCCAGCGGGCGCGCCCCGTCGAGCACCAGGACCATCACCCGATGCGGTCGCTGCTGCATCACCCGACTCCGATCCGGTCGACGCGTGTCGGCTGTGTCAGTATCCTCGCATGTGTGCGCATTACCGCCATGCGCGCACCGCTCTGGGCGTGGGGTAGGTCATTTGCGTGACTTCCGCGCCTGCGGCGTCCGGGCCGTGGCCCCAGCGCGCGATGACCAGAAGCCGACCGCCAGCGCGACGAATCAGCCGGTGGCCGGCCACCCGCTACGACGCGCACGCCACCATGTACCACGGCGCCGTCGCCGTGGCCGCGATCATCGCCTGGTGCACGGCTGACTCTTGGATGTCAGTAGAGCGCGACTTCCCAACTCTCGAGCTCTGCCTCGCCCTCGGGCATGCGGCCCGTGCAGTACCGGTAGAGCCACGTCGCAGCTCGTCGCCCGGCGTACTTCTCGTTCACCGGCTCGCCCTGCCCGTCGAGTTCCAGGACGTTGGCGAAGACCGCGAACAGAGTCTCCATCGAGCTGGCCTCATCGCGAAGGACGTCCCAGTAGTCAACTTCGTGGTCACAGCGATGACAGTACGGCCGTCACTGCTGCACGCGGCACGGCCATGACGTGCGGCCGCCCACCGTCACCGGGGGGATGTCGTGATGTAGACCCTGGCCTCCCAGGGCTGGAGCGTGAGCTGCTCGTCGATGGGCGCCGTGTAGTCGTCGGCGTTGCTCAGGAGCAGGTGGTACGCCACGACGTCCAGCTCGATGTCGATTGCCTCGCCGGCGAGGTTCGCCACGACGAGCAGTGTGGTGTCCTCGTGGTGGCGCTGATAGGCGTACACGCTCGGGTGGTCTGCGAGGAGCATGATGAAGTCACCGTGAGCGACGACAGGCTGGGTGTGGCGTAGTTCAATGAGGCGTCGGTAGTGGTTGTAGACAGAGTCGGGGTCGTCGTACTGGGCTGCGGCGTTGAGCCAGGCATGGTTGGGGTTGACCGCGATCCAGGGGGTGGCCGTGGTGAATCCGGCCTGGGGCGTACCGTCCCATTGGACGGGTGTGCGGGCGTTGTCACGACCCATGGTGCGCAGCGCGGCCATGACTGCGTCGGGGTCTGCGCCGGCGGCGATGGCACGGTGGTAGTGGTTGAGTGATTCGACGTCACGCAGCGCGGAGACGCCGCTGAACGGGGCGTTGGTCATGCCGATCTCTTCGCCCTGGTAGACGTACGGGGTGCCGCGGTGCAGGTGCAGGACGGTCGCCAGGGCGGTCGCAGAGCTTCGCCAGTGCTCGCCGTCGTCACCGAACCGGGAGACGCTGCGTGGCTGGTCGTGATTGCCGAGGTAGAGGCTGTTCCAGCCGGTCGTTCCGAGCTCGTGCTGCCAGCGTCCGAGGGACGCCTTGAGGTCGCGCAGCGCCAGGGGCTGGGGGTCGAACTTCCCGGCGGGTCCGTGGTCGAGGTTGACGTGCTCGAACTGGAACACCATGTCGAGCTCGCGCCGCGCCGGGTCGGTGAACAGGACCGCGTCCTGCCAGGTGACGCCGGGCATCTCCCCGACGGTGAGGTACTGCCCGTCTCGTCCGTCGAAGACCTCGCGGTGCATCTCCTGCATGAACTCGTGGATGCGAGGCCCGTTGGCGTAGTGGGGGAAGCCGTTGCCGAGTCCGGTTGCGCCGGGTGCACCGTCGGGCAGAGCGGTGTCCTTGGAGACGAGGTTGATGACGTCCATGCGGAAACCGTCGACACCGCGGTCGAGCCACCAGCGCATCATGTCGTAGACGGCGTGGCGGACCTCGGGGTTCTCCCAGTTGAGGTCGGGCTGCTTGGGGTCGAACAGGTGCAGGTAGTACTCGCCGGTCGACTCGTCGAGGGTCCAGGTGGGGCCGGAGAAGAAGGACTCCCAGTTGGTCGGCTCGGCACCGGGGTCGCCGGGTGCGAAGCCGTCACGGGCTGGTCGCCACCAATACCAGTCGCGCTTGGGGTTGTCGATGCTCGAGCGTGACTCCACGAACCAGGGGTGCTCGTCGCTGGTGTGGTTGACGACGAGGTCCATGACGAGCTTCATGCCGCGCGCGTGCACGTCGGCGAGGAGTGCGTCGAAGTCGGCGAGGGTGCCGAAGGTGGGGTCGATGCCCTGGTAGTCGCTGATGTCGTAGCCGTTGTCGGCGTGCGGTGAGCGGTAGATCGGTGAGAGCCAGATGACGTCGATACCTAGCCGCTGCAGGTGGTCGAGGCGGGAGCGGATGCCGCGCAGGTCGCCGACGCCGTCCGCGTTCGAGTCGGCGAAGGAACGGGGATAGATCTGGTAGACCACGGCGCTCTTCCACCACTGGGGGTCGGTGGTGGTGGCGGCGTGGTCGGGCTGGGTGAGCGTCATGGCGGTCCTTGTGAGGTGTGTCGGGCGGGCCGGTGTTCTGCTGGGCCCGAGCGATCTCCTGGCCCGGTGACCGGGGCGGTGGGCACCAGGCCAGGAGGGTAGGTGGTGTGCTACTTGATAGCGCCGAGGTTGACGCCGCGCATAAGGGTGCGCTGGAAAATGAGGAAGAACACCAGGGCGGGCAGGATGCCGGCCAGCGAAGCCGCGGCGAGCGCAGTGGGGTCCGAGGTGTACTGCCCAGACAGTGCGCCGAGAGAGACCGAGACGGTCTGGTTCTTCGCCGAGGGAAGCAGGATGAGGGGCAGGAAGAAGTCGTTCCAGGTCCAGATGAAGAAGAAGGTGACGAGCACCGACAGTGTGGGGCGGGTCAGCGGCAGGACGACCCGCCCGAGGATCTGCCGCCGACTCGCGCCGTCCAGGCGTGCAGCCTCGAGCACTTCTTTGGGGAAGGCACCCAGGACCGAGGAGAGCATGTAGGTTCCGAATGCGCTCTGCAGTACGGCGAGGATGATGATGATGCCGGTCAGGGTGTCGTACAGCCCCAGGTCGCGCGTGAGCACGAACAACGGGTAGACCAGGGCCTCCTGCGGAATGGTGAAAGCAACCATGAAGACCGCGAGGATCCACACCCGGCCCCTGAGCTTGCCGATGCCGATCGCGAACGCGCTCAGAAGGGACAGCGCTGCCGCAATGAGTGCGACGCTGCCGGAGATGACCACGCTGTTGAGCAGCTTCCGGTTGAAATCGACTCCTCGCCAGAAGTCGACCAGCGCGGAGAAGTCGAGTTCTGTGGGTATCGAGATCGGGCCGGACTGGATGTACTCGCCGGCGGGCTTGAAGCCGTTGATCAGCGCAATCCAGAACGGGAAGATCATCAGCAGCGCCACCACGCTGAGCGTGATGAGCACGACCCAGCCGCTGACCCGACGGCGCGTACGTGCTCCACCGCGCTGCCGCAGTGGCGCTGAGGGTGCAGGAGGCACTGAGCCGTCTGGCGAGGCGACAGCGTTGCGGGTGAGCTTATCGACCGTCATCGTCGAACCCTTCCGTGGTGCGGGTCTGGTAGCGCAACAGGGCGACCGCGATGATCGTCACCAGCAAAGCCAGGACGGTGGCGACCGCAGCGCCATACCCCACACGGGTCGTGGTGAAGAAGTTGGAGAAGGAGAAGTACGCAGGCACGATCGTGCTTGTTCCGGGCCCACCACGGGTCAGGACGAAGATCGGCGCGAACACCTTGAGCGCCGCCACCGACGTGGTGATGAGGACGACCGCGATTTCGGGCCGCAGCTGGACAAGGGTGATCATGCGGAACCGCTGCCACCACCCTGCTCCGTCGAGTTCGGCGGCCTCGTGCAGAGCCGGGTCCACACGAGACAAGCCGGCCATGAACAGCACGACCGTGTATCCGATCTGTAGCCAGATGAGTACGTTCATCACCGAGTAGATGGCCAGATCGGAGTCTCCGAGCCAGTTCTGTCGTAGCCCGTCGAGGCCGACCGAGCTGAACAAGGTGTTGATGATTCCGTACTCGGGTTGGTACATCCACTTCCACAGCACGCCGGCGACAGCGATCGGCAAGATCTGCGGGAGGTAGAACAGTGCGCGCAGCAGACTCGAGGTCCGAGCACCGAACCTCGGGGCGATGAAGTCGAAGAGGACCGCGGCTACGAGCACGCCGATCGCGGTGGGAAAGATCGCCATCGCGACGACGAAGAAGGCGCTGTTGCGGAAGGAGGTCCAGAACGTGGCGTCGCCCATCAGCTGGGCGTAGTTGTCCAGACCGACGAACTGCGGATCGCCGACGCCGCTCCATGCCGTCAGGCTGTAGAAGATGTTCATCCCGAACGGGACGAGCACCACGGCGAGGAAGCCGAGGGCTCCCGGGACGATGTACCACCAGTACCCGGAAGGACGCTCAGTGGTGAGGCTACGACGCGCGCGGGCGGACATGCTGGGCAACGAGGTCATTGTCGTTTCCTTCGTGACCCGGTGGCGCGAGCTCTGGCTCGCGCCACCGGATCTGGTGCAGACGAGTTCAGCCCTGCGGCTTTCCGGCGTCGTAGGCGGCCTGGATGTTCGACGCCACTTGCGCCGGCTCGACGTTGCCCTGGACCAGGTCCGAGGTCTGGGCGATCAGGACGTCGTTGAGTCCGGCGACCGGCCAGTCGGGGTACCAGGCGAGCTTGCCGCCTTCTCCCGAGAGCAGTTCGCTGAACCGGGCGGTGACGAGCTGGCCGACCGGCTCGCTCACTCCGCTGTCCCCAGCGGCCACCGGAACACCTCCCAGGTCACCGAGCTGGTTCTGCACCTCCGGTCGCTGGGTGATCTCGATGAAGTCGTAGGCGAGTTCCTTGTTCTTCGCCTTGGCCGGCACGACCCACAGGTTGCCGCCCGAGCCCGGGTGCAGGTCGTTCCCTGGGAAGAGGACCTGGTTCCACGCGAAGTCGGTGATGTCTGCGGTGAAGCTACCCGCCCACCAGGTGCCGGAGTAGAACAGCGGGTACTGGCCCGCGACGAACGCGTTGCCCGAGTCCTGCGCGGGGATACCAGTGGAATCGGTGCTGATGTATCCCTTGTCGACCCACTCGGTGAAGGTTGTCGCGGCGCGCTCCCAGGCCGTCCAATCAGGCTCGCCCGTGAACTGCTGGAACGCGGCGAGCGAGTCGTCGTCCATGTGGGACAGGGCCAGTGCGTACAGCAGATGCGGGCCCGGGTAGTCCGCCGAGCCGAGCGCGAGCGGAGTGATGCCGTCGTCCACGAACGTCTGCATGATCGTCTCGAGGTCGGCGAGCGTCTCCGGCGTGTCCAGGTCGTACTCGGTGAGCATGTCGGTGTTGTAGAACAGACCGACGTACTCGCCGTAGTTCGTCACCCCGTATCGCTGGCCGGATCCCATGATCCCGTCCTCGTACAGGCCGACATCCTGCGCGGTGTTCTCCACGTCCCAGCCGCGCTCGACGGCGACGTCGGTCAGGTCGGTCAGCAAGCCTGCTTTGGAGACAACTCCCGCCGTGGCGTTGCCCTTGAGGTACTCCAGCACGTCCGGAGCGTCGTTCGAGTCGAGGATGAGCTGCCCCGACTGCTGCATCTGCTCGTAGGTCTTGAGCTCGAACTGCACCTCGACGCCTGGGTGCTCCTCTTCGAAGATGTCGATCGCCGTGTCCCAGGCCTGCGACAGGGCGGAGTCATCGTTCTCCCACCACCAGATCTTGAGCGTCTTGCCGTCCTCGGCGCCCCCAGCATCGTCCCCGCTGGTCGAGCAGGCACCAAGGCCTAGCGCGAGAACGAGCGAACCAGCAGCCAGCACCGCCGTGTACTTACGCATTCCGTACCTCCTGAGTCGACGACGTCGTCGTCCTGCTCTCGGCCCAGCCGCGTCGTCGACGCCGCCAGGGTTCCCCTTCGATCCGAGACGAAGGTTTTCTTCGTGGCAACATTAACCAGGAGACCGGGAGCCCACGTCAAGCCTGGCAAAGTCACGGTTCAGTCACGAGACCGGGTTGCACCCGAGTTTCGTGTCGGTATTATCTGAGTGTTGACCAACTCAGTGAGGAGCGCAGGTGCTGGACACCGCATCACCCTGGACGCCGTTGTCGCCCACCTCCCGCCGCGTGGCGTTGGAGGTGCTGCTCCACGGCCCGCTCGCGCGCACCGAGCTGGCCCGGCGCCTCGATCTGTCGACCCCGAGCCTGACGCGCATCACCAAGCCGCTGCTGGACACAGGTGTCCTCCACGAGGTGCGCGAGGTACACGTACAGGGGGGTGGAAGACCTCTGCAGCCCCTGGACGTGGACGCGGATCTACAGCAGTTCGTGGGCATCAAGCTCACGGGTTCTCGCGCCTACGGTGTGCTGACGAACTTGCGGGCGGATGTCTTGGCGACCAGCGCGCAAGAGATCACGACTCAGGACCCGGCGTCGGTCGTCGATGCCCTTGCTGCGCTCGTGTCCGACCTCACCGTCGGCCACGCTCCGGCGGCCGTCGGCGTCGGGCTCGGTGGCTCCGTGCGCGACTTCACGCTCGTCCAGCGTGCGCCGTTCCTTCACTGGCACGATGTCGACCTCGGGCTGCTCCTGGCAGAACGCACGGGCCACCCGACGGTGATCGCCAACGACCTGGACGCACTCATGGAAGCCGAGCACTGGTTCGGCGACGGACGGGACGTGCATAGCTTTGCCGCGCTGACCATCGGTGCCGGCGTCGGCGGCGGGCTAGTCATCCACGACCGGCTGGTCACGGGCCCAGACTCCGGCATTGGTCTCCTCGGCCACTTCCCGCTCGACCCGCTCGGCCCCTCCTGCCCCGAAGGGCACCGCGGATGCGCCGACGCGATGCTGTCCACCGAGGCGATCCACACCCAAGCCGCGATGGTCCTTGGACACGCCGTCACCTACGACGAAGTCCTCGATCTCGCTGCAGCCGGCAACCCGCTGGCTGACCAGATCATCGGGCGCTCGGCTCACGCCTTCGGCACGTTGATCGCCGCCGTCGCGAACATCGCCCAGCCTGAGCGCATCCTGCTCACCGGTGAGGGCATCCGCCTCGCTCGCGTGGGAGAGCAGAGGCTGCGCGCCGGCATCGACCAGGCACGGCAGCCCGAGGCCTCACCCCTCGACCTGCGCATTCTCGACGACGACCCGACCCTGTGGGGTCGCGGCGCTGCTGCCGTGGCCATCCAGCGAACAGTCCTGTCCGACCTGCCCCGACACTGACCCGAAGAGCTCGATCCGCGCACCCCTGCTGGGGACGCGCGGCGATGAGTCGCACCCACATCACTGTCGATGACCCGCTCAAGGAGGAGCGCATGCCATCCGGCTTCATCCCGACGTACACCTGACCAGCACCGGTGGTGCGGGCATTGCCGTGCCCGCACCACCGGCGGCCCGCATCGCGGGCGCACGGCTCCCTCCCGGGAGCATGACCGATCACACCGCCCTACCCCCTAGGAGTGGAACCACTATGCATACTGCCCGAACCCCACGAGCCACGGGGACGGCGTCCGTCAGCATCGCCGTCCTGCTCGCCGGTCTCCTGCTCGCCACGCCCTCCTCGGCGGCACCCTCTACGGCCACGATCGATCCCGCTCCAGCAGCAACGGCCGAGGCCAGTACGGCGGACACCGATCAGTTGCACACCTGGTGGCACGACAATGCTGCCCCCACCACGAACCCGGTCAGCGACCACCAGGTCCGCCAGTCAGAGTTCTACGACACGAAGGTCACCACGGCTTCAGACCCGGACACGACCTACGACTCGTTCGTGTACACGAGCGTCCCCCGGAGCGGCAACGGCAAGCTCGGCTACACCGAGGAGGACGGCGCCGAATTCTCCTCCTCGGCAGACCTGACGATGAGCTGGTCGAGCTTCGAGTACGCCACCGATGTGTGGGTCGACGTCACGCTCAAGACAGGCCAGGCGATCACGTCCGCCGAACAGGTCACCATCCGCCCCACCGATCTCGCGCTCGACAAGCAGCTGGTCGACGAGTCCACGATTCGTGTCAAGGTGCCCTTCAGCGAGGACGGGTACCGGTTCTCGGTCGAGTTCGAGCCGCAGCTGATCACCGCATACAACGACATGTCCGGGAGCAGCGGCACGCTCACTACCGACGCGGCAGGCAACCGTGCGATCAGCACCGAGCCGCAGAACGCGATGCTGATCTTTGCCAACGCCAAGCCGTCCGCCGCCGAAGCCGAGCGCACCATCCCCACCGAGGAGTCCGGGTCCATCTACCGACCTCAGCCGGGCTCCGTGACGAACCTCGATGACATCACCGAAGAGATCATCTACTTCGGTCCCGGGACCTACTCGATGGGTTCCGCCTACCACGCCGTGCTCCCCGAGAACGTCAGGTGGGTGTACCTGGCGCCCGGTGCATACGTGAAGGGTGCGTTCCGGTTCCTGCACGACAACCAGTCGCAGTACAAGGTCACCGGTCTCGGGGTCCTCTCCGGCGAGCAGTACGTGTACGAGGCGGACACCACCAACGGCTACGAGCACAACGTCAATGACAACTGCCACGTGACCTGCGTGAAGATGCTGCAGTTCGAGTCCTCCGACGCACAGCAGACCCTCGACATCCAGGGCGTCACGATCAACGAACCTCCGTACCACTCGTTCGTCGTGTACGCCCACGACGGTGACACCGAGGTAGGTGTCGAGCGGTTCCAGATGAACGTGGAGAACTACAAGCAGGTCGGGTCCTGGTACTGGCAGACCGACGGGATCGAGCTCTACGACGGCGGGCGGATGAGGAACACGTTCTTCCACGCCAACGACGACGTCCTGAAGATGTACCACTCCGACGTGCACATCGAGAACACCGTCATCTGGAAGAACGAGAACGGCCCCGTCATCCAGTGGGGGTGGACCCCCCGCGACATCGAAGACGTGACCGTCATCAACACCGACATCATCCACAACCGGATGTACTGGAAGGACACCAAGTACAACACCTGCATCTTCAACTCTTCCTCCCACTGGGAGGACATGGGCGCTACCGACCGCGCCGACACGGCCACGACGGTGAAGAACATGCGGTTCACCGACACCCGCGTCGAGGGCGCCACGAACTGCGCACTGCGCGTCTTCGCCCTGTCGAACACGCAGAACGTCGAGATCAACGGGCTGCACATCGACGGGTGGAACGAGCTCGACGCGTCCGGGCAGGTCAACCTGCTCAAGCGGTACACCGACCCGACCGGGACCAAGGTGACCATCGGCAACGAGGTCACGGATGGCGACGGCCTCCTGCTGCACAACTACACCGTGGGAGGCATCCCGATCCTCAAGGCCGGTGACAACTGGGCCTCCGACGAGCTCGGCCGGCTCGACTTCGACGCCGACACCTGGGACAGCTGGAACGCCACCAGCGACGACCAGCCCACCGGCGACGCCCCGACCCTGACCCTCGACGGGCTGCAGGACGGCCAGACCACCTCGACGAGGACACTGCGCGTCACCGGCACCACGGACGCCGCCGAGCTCACCCTCTCCGTCAACGGCACCGACACCCCCGCGACCCTGACCGGCGGACAGTTCTCCGCAGACATCGATCTCGACCAGATCACCAACCGCGTGCGTGTCACGGCCGTGGGAGACAACGGCGTGATGAACGTGCAGCGGTTCACGATCTACGCTTTCGGGACCAAGGTGGGCACCATCCCGGACCCGGCCGGCGACGACCACGGACCTGGCAGCTACCTCTACCCCTCCGACGGGGCTTTCAACCCGGGCAGCTTCGACCTGACCGGACTCGACGTGTACGAGGACGGTGACACCGTCCGGTTCGTGGTCTCCACCGCCGGAGAGATCCGCAACCCCTGGGGCGGCAACGGCATGAGCACCCAGCGGGTGAACATCTACCTCAGCGACGGGTTCTCGAGAGCACGCACGCCCCTGCTCCCGGGGACGAACACCTCCGCCGCCGGTCCGTGGCAGTACGCCGTCGTCGCGGACGGACGCAACGACTCCTCACGCCTCGGCGGCGGAACCTACGACGCCGACCTCACCCGGGTCGCCGACGCCCAGCTGACTGTCATCCCCAGCGGCAAGATCATCAGCTCGGTTCCCGCCGACGCGCTCGACGAAGTCGACCTGCGCACCGCCGGCTACCAGGTCTCCATGTTCAGCGCCGCCGAAGACGGCGAAGGCATCGGCAACGTGCGCCCGATCTACAGCGCCCAGTGCTGGCAGGGCACCGGCTGCCCCGCCTTCGTCGGGCCCTACCGCGGCGGCGGAGGCGCCGGTGACTGGACCGACACGAACCAGGCCCGAGACACCGACACCTCCGACAGCAACGCGTTCGACGTCATCTCCGCCTCGACCAACCAGGCCACCGCCATGGACTGGACCCGCGGCCCGGTCGTCCTGCCCTACGTGGGACTCGACACGGACGAGGGTGCTGTCGTGGACGTCACGACCAGCACCCGGTGCCTGGCCGGCAAGACGTACGTCGTCGTACGCGCGGAGAACACCAGTGACAGCCCGCTCTCGATCACGCTGAGCACCGCCTACGGAACCAAGACGTTCCCCCACGTGAAGCCCGGCGCGAACGCCTTCCAGTCGTTCGCCGCACGCACCACGTCGATCGACGCCGGGATCGCCACCGTCACCACCACCGCCCGACCGAACCTGGCCGGCGGCACGACGTCGCACGTCCCCCACGACGGACACGACTGCTGACCCCTGCGGCCGACCAGCGCGGCCCTGTGCCGTCCGGCGGCACCGGGCCGCGCAAGTACGAGACCTCCTGAGCGCCACGCCGGGCGCGCCGACGTCGTCGTCGACGGAGGAGGGCTCGATCACCGACCACCGGCGGCACGGGCATAGCCGTGCCCGTGCCGCCGGCCGCCCGCAACCGCGGGCGCACGGCTCCCCCAGGAGCTGAAACGGGAGCAACACCCCGACCCTCGAAGGAGAGGAACCCATCATGCACCGACACCCGCGTCATCGACGACGCCTCGTCGCACTCGCCGCAGCGGTCCTGATCACCGGCACAGCCCTGGTCGCACCCGCATCCGCACAACCCGCCCCGCCGGTAGCCGCCGCGGTGCCGCTCGCCGGTCTCGCCGCACCGGCCGCCGCAGACCCGGCATCGACGGCCGACAACGCCCAGCTGCAGACCTGGTGGCACGACAACTACGAGTTCAACACCACCAGCCCTACGGCCAGCGACAAGGTGCGCCGCTCGTCGTTCTACGACGTCCAGGTCGCCACCGCCGGCGCGCCGGGCACCCGGTACGACTCGTTCACGTACATGTCCATCCCGCGCAGCGGCAAGGGCAAGATCGGGTACTCGAAGGAGGACGGCGCCGAGTTCTCCTCCAGCGCCAACCTGACCATGAGCTGGTCGAGCTTCGAGTACGCCACCGACGTGTGGGTCGACGTCACTCTGCGCACCGGGCAGAGCCTCACCTCCGCTGACCAGGTCACCATCCGGCCGCGTCACCTGAACTTCGACAAGCAGCTGGTCAACGGCTCGACCGTCCGTATCAAGGTGCCCTACACCTCGACCGGCCATCGCTTCTCCGTCGAGTTCGACCCGCAGCTGTACACCGCGTACAACGACATGGCCGGTGCCAGCGGCAACCTCACCACCAACTCCTCGGGCAACCGCGCAATCCACACCGAGCCACGCAACTCCGTGCTCGTCTTCGCCGAACCCCTGCTCACCGGTTCTGAGAAGGAACGCCTTGTCCCCACCGAGGCGTCCGGCAGCATCCACTACCCGAGCCCCGGGCAGGTCACCAACCTCAACGACGTCACCCAGGACATCATCTACTTCCGGCCCGGCACCTACTCCATGGGGTCGAACTACCACGCTGTCCTGCCTGCCAACGTCAAGTGGGTCTACCTCGCACCTGGCGCCTACGTGAAGGGCGGCTTCCGGTTCTTCCACGCCACCCAGGGCCTGTACAAGGTCACCGGATACGGCGTGCTGTCCGGTGAGCAGTACGTCTACGAGGCCGACACCCGCAACAACTACAACCACCTCAGCGGCGACTCCAACTGCCACGCCACCTGCGTGAAGATGCTGCAGTTCGAGTCCTCTGACGCCCAGCAGCACCTCGACCTGCAGGGCGTCACGATCAACGAGCCGCCCTACCACTCGTTCGTCGTCTACGGCAACGAGGACAAGTTCTCCATGCGCGTGAACAACTACAAGCAGGTCGGGTCCTGGTACTGGCAGACCGACGGGATCGAGCTCTACCGCGGCAGCACCATGAAGAACACGTTCTTCCACGCCAACGACGACGTGCTGAAGATGTACCACTCCGACGTGAACATCGACGACACCGTCATCTGGAAGAACGAGAACGGGCCCGTCATCCAGTGGGGCTGGACCCCCCGCAACATCGACAACGTCGTCGTCACCAACACCCACGTCATCCACAACCGCATGTTCTGGAAGGACGTGAAGTACAACACCTGCATCCTCAACTCCTCCTCCCACTGGGAAGACATGGGCTCGACGAAGACGGCGAACCCCGGGACCACGGTGCGCAACATGCGGTTCGAGAACATCACCGTCGAGGGCACCACCAACTGCGCACTGCGCATCTACGCCCTGTCGAACACCGAGAACATCCACATCAAGAACCTCAAGATCGACGGCTGGAACGGCCTGGACCCCTCCTCCCAGGTCAGCCACCTCAAGCGGTACACCAACGCCGACGGGCAGAAGGTCACCATCGGCAACGAGACCACCAACTCCCGCGGCATCAAGGTCGAGAACTACACCGTCGGCGGGGTCACGATCGACAAGGCCGGCACGAACTGGTCCGCCGACAAGCTCGGCCGGATCGGCTTCGACGCGGACACCTGGGACAGCTGGAACGCCTGGGGCACGGGCACAACCAACCCCAACCCCGACCCCGGGCCAGGCATCGGCACCCACCAGGTCATCAACGCCAAGTCCGGCAAGTGCATCGACCGTACCGGCGGCGGCACCACCAACGGCACCGCGATCCAGCAGTGGACCTGTAACACCACCGCCGACGCCATGAACTGGACCCTCGACGGCACCGCGCTCAAGTCCGGCGGCAAGTGCCTCGACCTCGTCGCCGGCGGCACCACCAACGGCACCAAGGCCCACCTGTGGGACTGCGGGGGCTACCCCTCCCAGCAATGGGTCCACCAGAACAACGGAACCCTGAAGAACCCCGCCTCCGGGCGCTGCCTCGACATCGAAGCCGGCGCCACCGCCAACGGCGCACGCCTGCACCTGTGGGACTGCGGCACCTGGGACAGCCAGAAGTGGACCATCACCACCTGACCTGACTCAGCGAGGTGGCCGTCGGCGCTCGCCTGTCCCGGCGGCCACCTCCACACTCCGTCCCGCACCTACCCGTTCCTGAAAGGAGCGCTCACTGTGCAGGAGCGTTCATCACCGCAAGGTTCCGTCCTCGCCCTCTTCCGGATCGTCGTCGGGCTGCTCTTCGCATGCCACGGCGCCGCAACCCTGTTCGGCGTACTCGGCGGAGGACACGGCCCGAGCCCCGCCATCGGCCAGTGGCCAGGCTGGTGGGCCGCGCTGATCCAGCTGGTCGGCGGCACGCTCGTGATGCTCGGCGTGGCGACACGCCTGGCCGCGGTCGTCTGCTCCGGCTCGATGGCCTACGCCTACTTCGTCCACCACCAGCCCGACGGGCTGCTTCCCCTGCAGAACGGTGGCGAACAAGCCGCGCTGTTCTGTTGGGCCTTCCTGCTCGTCGCAGCCCTCGGCCCCGGCCGGTGGGCCCTCGCCGGGCCGATCACCCTCACGGCACGGCCCAAGTCCGCTGCACGGATCACCACAAGTGACAGCAGCAATGCCTGATCCCATCCGCAGGCTCGTCATCCCCAGGCACGACCTGTCAGCTCAACCGCTGACAGCCGAGAACCGAAGGAACGACCTCATGAACCACTTGTTCGCACCCGCGTCCCGCGCCATCGCGATGGGCGTCGCCGCACTCCTGACCATCTTGATGGGCATGGCCCTCGTCGTCGTCGCACAGGCTCCACAGGCGTCTGCGCACGGCTCGGTCATCGCCCCCGAGACCCGCAACTACGGCTGCCTGCAGCGCTGGGGCAGCAACGAGCCGGACCAGGCTCAGGACCCTATGTGCTACCGGACATACCACGAGAACCCCAACGCCATCACAGCGTGGAAGGCCGTCTACGCCAACAACACCGGGGACGACTACAAGCAGGTCATCCCCGACGGCCGCATCTGCAGCGCCGGCGGATACGGCGAGACCGACTACGCAGCGCTCGACCGCCCCGGCCCATGGGTAGCCAAGAGCATCGGCTCCAACTTCACCGTCGACCTCTACGACGAAGCTCAGCACGGCGCCGACTGGCTCGAGGTCTACGTCACGAAGCAGGGCTTCGACCCCCTGTACGAGCAGATCGGCTGGGACGACCTGGAGCTGGTCAAGAAGACCGGCAGCTACGGCTATCAGGCGCACTACGTCACCGACGTGACCACGTCGGGATACAGCGGGCGCCACGTCGTAGTGACCGTCTGGAAGGCGTCGCACATGGACCAGAAGTACTTCCTGTGCAGCGACGTAACCTTCGACGGCGGCACCGGGAACCCTCACCCCGACCCTGACCCCGAGCCGACCGACCCCACTGAGCCGACCGACCCGACCGACCCCTCGACGGACGCTCAGATCGAGAACGCCAAGTCCGGCAAGTGCATCGACCGCGCCGGCGGTGGCACCACCAACGGCACCGCGATCCAGCAGTGGACCTGTAACACCACCGCCGACGCCATGAACTGGACCCTCGACGGCACCGCGCTCAAGTCCGGCGGCAAGTGCCTCGACCTCGTCGCCGGCGGCACCACCAACGGCACCAAGGCCCACCTGTGGGACTGCGGGGGCTACCCCTCCCAGCAATGGGTCCACCAGAACAACGGAACCCTGAAGAACCCCGCCTCCGGGCGCTGCCTCGACATCGAAGCCGGC
>NZ_JAOXSR010000011.1 GCF_026163685.1 Oerskovia flava | reverse complement strand
CCACAACGATGACCACCAGACACCCGACGAGGGATATTGGCATTGACTATCAAGCACACTGTTGAGTTCTCAAACAACCGACACACACCGACTCAGACCCGCCCAGCGGACCCTCACTCGGGGCAACCCTTCAAACTTACCAGACCCGCGGACCTGGTCCAAACCCGCTCCGACCTGCAGAGCATGGATCCGACCGTGTCCAGGTTCCAGCGCCCCTCGCTGGGCGCACGGGGAACCGTGCGCTTCCTTCGAGAGGGTGGACCGCCCGTGGGACCAGCCACCGGGACCTTCCTCATCAGAGGTGATCTCTTCGGTGTCTGTTCCTCCCTGCCGGGCGAACGAGTAGAACACTACGCACGTGGGGGCCCTCGGTCAATCCGGTGTGTGGTGACCCCGACCACACCCGGCGACGGCCGGCGCAGGACCTGGTCCTGAGCCGGCCGTCACCGTGCATGGGGCGCTAGCTCGTGGGTTCCGCGCTGGCCACCGCGAGCGTGCGCTTGCCGCGGCGGAGCACCGCGAACCGCCCGTGCAGGAGGTCGTCGGCGGCGAGCACTGCGTCGTCGGCGGTGACCTTGACGTTGTTGACGTAGGCACCCCCCTCCGCAATGGCGCGCCGCGCGGCGGCCTTGCTCGGGACCAGACCGCTCTCGACCAGCAGGTCGGTCACCGCCGCACCCGCCTGCGTCGCGACCCGGGGGAGCTCGGCCACCGCCGCACCGAGGGTCTCGGCATCCAGGTCACGGATCTCGCCCCGGCCGAAGAGTGCCTGGCTCGCCGCGACGGCGGCCTGAGTGGCTGCGGCGCCGTGCACCAGTGTCGTCACGTCCGTCGCCAGCACCTTCTGCGCCTCACGGGCCGCGGGCCGCTCCTCGACCGCTCGTTCGAGCTCGGCGATCTCAGCCCGTGAACGGAAGGTGAAGATCTTCAGCCAGCCGATCACGTCCGCGTCGTCGGCGTTGACCCAGTACTGGTAGAAGGCGTACGGGCTCATCATGTCCGGGTCGAGCCACACGGCCCCGCCCTCGGTCTTGCCGAACTTCGTGCCGTCCGCCTTGGTGATCAGCGGCGTCGTGAGGACGTGCACCGCGGCGCCCTCGGTCTTGCGGATCAGCTCGACACCCGCGAGGAGATTGCCCCACTGGTCGTTGCCGCCGGTCTGCAGGCTCACTCCGTGCCGGCGGAACAGCTCGAGGTAGTCGACGGCCTGCAGGATCTGGTAGCTGAACTCGGTGAAGCTGATCCCCTCCTCGGAGCGGAGGCGGCGCGCGACCGTGTCCTTGGCCAGCATCGTGCCGAGGCGGAAGTGCTTGCCCACGTCCCGCAGGAGGTCGATCGCCGACAGACCCGAGATCCAGTCGAGGTTGTTGACGACCCGGGCCGGGTTGTCACCCTCGAGATCGAGGAAGCGGGAGACCTGGCTACGCAGCCGGTCGGTCCAGTCCGCGACGGTCTCCTTGGTGTTGAGCACCCGCTCCCCCGACTGCCGGGGGTCGCCGATCATGCCGGTCGCCCCACCGACGAGCGCCACCGCACGGTGCCCGGCGAGCTGGAGGTGGCGCAGCAGGAGGAGCTGCACCAGGTGCCCGTGGTGCAGGCTCGGTGCGGTCGGGTCGAAGCCGCAGTAATAGGTGATCGGACCCTCGGCCAGCGCAGCACGCAGCGCGGCCTCGTCGGTGGACTGCGCCACCAGGCCTCGCCATTGCAACTCGTCGAGAACGTCGTCCACTACTGCTCCTTCGTCGGGTGCGGGCGGACGCGATCGCGACGACCCGCACAGGGAACGGGCCCGACCGGCCCGCACGACTAGTCTGCCCTGTCCGGCGACCGCCGGCCCACGCGTCCATCACCCGCGTCCATCACCCGAGTCCACCCGACGCGACGTCAGCCGGTCGCCCGTCAGCGCGAGCGCCGACCCACCGGTCGGTACGCAGAGACGGTGGGGTCGCCGATGAGCCACATGCGCCACGGGTAGAGGTCACCGCGGCCGCCCTCGCCGGCCACCCCTACCCGGGGGCCGCTCGCGACCGAGGGCCGGTGCCCGTCGGTCGGACGGTGCAGGACGACCTCGCCCTCCGGGTCCGTGACGTCGCCGCCGTAGTGCCGCAGGTCCAGGTCGAGCGCGACGGCCGTCCTGGCGGGGCCGCGGGCGATCTGCCGCTCGGAGTCGCACACGCCCGAGGCGACACGGCGTGCTCTCGCCAGCTCGACGCCGTCGGTCACCTCCCCCGCTCGCACGAGGACGGCCGCGGCGTGGCCGACCGGCCCGCACACGATGTTGACGCAGTGGTGAAGACCCAGGTGACGGTAGACGTACAGCGAACCGGGTGTGCCGAACATCGCCCGGTTGCGCTCGGTGCGCCCGCGGAAGGCGTGGGAGCCCGGGTCGTCCGCCCCGGCGTAGGCCTCGACCTCGGTGATCCGGAGCGTGACGTCACCGAGCGCGCTGCGCCGGGTCAGGCTCGCCCCGAGGAGGTCGTGCGCGACGTCGAGCACCGGACGTGCGAACCACCCCCGTCCGGGGACGTTCCAGCGGCCGACCGCGTCGTGCACGGAACGTTCCCGCGCGCTCCCCACGTAGACCGACACCGACCCCGGTCCGGGGCTCGGGCCGGTGGTCGCGCTGCGCTCGCTCACGACGTCTCCTGTCCGTGGTCCGGCACGGGCACGGTCCGCGCTCGCCCGCAGCGCCGACCTGTGGCCCGAGGGTACGCCCTCGGCCCTCCGGGTGCCATGACCGGTCAGCCGTGCACGACCGCTCCCCACCCGTCGAGACGGACGTCCGCTCGCCGCGCCGTGGCCTGCTCGCGGTAGACCTCCCGCTCCTCCTGCATCCACGCGACCCAGTGCTCGTGTGCGTCCTGGCCGTCCCGGTCGAGACCCCGGGCCAGCCGCACGTCGTCGTCGGCCTCGACCCAGACGAGCAACGTGGTGAGGTCCGCGAAGCGCCGGGCGCCCGCGCCGCAGCCCTCGACCACCACGGAAGGAGCCCGCGGCACGTCGTGCCACTCCGCGAGCTCACCACGCTCCCAGTCGTAGCGCTGGTACCGCCCGGCCCGCCCGGCGGCCAGGGGGTCGATCACCTGGTCGGCGAGCCGCACGACGCCGACGCCCAGACCGCTCCATCCCTCGTAGAGGTCGTCCATGTGGATCACCTGGGCCGGCAGCGCCGCCGCGAGCTGGGCGGCCAGCGTCGTCTTGCCCGAGCCCGCAGGTCCGTCGACGAGGACGAGACGCACCGCGTCCGGTCCCGTACCCAGGTGCGGCGCACCGGACCGGACGCGTGCGACGAGGTCGTCGAGGACGGCGGGAGACACGCTCACGACGTCGCCCGCCGGCACCTCGAACGAGACCTGAGCACGGGAGGCACGGACCCGGTCAGCCCTGCGCCCAGTAGCGGTACTCCGCCGAACGGACCTTCGCCTCGGCGAGCTGCTCGGCCACCCTGGCCGGTGCCGTCCCCCCGACCGCGTCGCGCGACGCGAGGGAGCCGTCGACCGTGAGCACGTCCCGGACGCCGGGGGCGAGGTGCTCCGAGATCGCGCCGAGGTCGTCGTCGGTGAGGTCCCACAGCTCGATGCCGCGCTCCTCGCAGTACCGCACGCACGCGCCCGCGACCTCGTGCGCGACCCGGAACGGCACGCCCTCGCGCACGAGCCACTCCGCGACGTCGGTCGCGAGCGAGAAACCCTGCGGTGCGAGCGAGGCCATACGCTCGGTGTCGAACGTGAGGGTGGCAACCATCCCGGAGAACGCGGGAAGCAGGACCTCGAGGGTGTCCACCTGGTCGAAGACCGGCTCCTTGTCCTCCTGCAGGTCGCGGTTGTACGCCAGCGGCAGACCCTTGAGAGTCGCGAGCAGCCCGGTGAGGTCACCGATCAGGCGGCCGGCCTTGCCACGCGCGAGCTCGGCGACGTCGGGGTTCTTCTTCTGCGGCATGATGCTCGACCCGGTAGAGAAGGAGTCGTGCAGCCGCACGAATCCGAACTCCTTGGTCGCCCAGAGGATGACCTCCTCCGCCAACCGGGACAGGTCCACCCCCACCATCGCGGCGACGAAGGCGAACTCGGCCATGACGTCGCGTGCCGCGGTGCCGTCGATCGAGTTCTCGACCGGCCCGTCGAAGCCCAGCTCGGCCGCGACCGCCGCCGGGTCCAGACCGAGGGAGGAGCCCGCGAGGGCGCCCGAGCCGTACGGCGAGCGTGCCGCGCGCACGTCCCAGTCGATGAACCGGTCCACGTCGCGCAGCAGCGGCCACGCGTGGGCCAGCAGGTGGTGGGCCAGCAGCACCGGCTGGGCGTGCTGCAGGTGGGTGCGGCCCGGCATGGCCGCGCCCGGGTGGGCGTCCGCCTGGTCGACGAGCGCGTCGACGACGTCGAGCACGAGCCCGGCGATCGAGCGGGCCTCGTCGCGCAGGTACATCCGCGTGAGCGTGGCGATCTGGTCGTTGCGCGACCGGCCCGCCCGCAACTTGCCGCCCAGCTCCACGCCGGCCCGCTCGATGAGGCCGCGCTCGAGGGCCGTGTGCACGTCCTCGTCGTCGTCGGCCGCGACGAACGCCCCCGACGCGACATCCGCACGCAGGCGGTCGAGCGCGGCGAGCATGCCCTCCAGCTCGTCGTCGTCCAGCAGACCGGCGGCGTGCAGCACCTTCGCGTGGGCGCTCGACCCCGCGATGTCCTGGCCCGCCAGCCGCCAGTCGAAGTGCGTGCTCTTGCTGAGGGCCGCGAGCGCGTCGGACGGCCCGCCGGCGAAGCGCCCGCCCCACAGGCTCACGCGTCCGCCCTCGGTGGGGTCGTTGGTCTCAGTCATCGGTTCTCCGCAGCAGTCGTCAGGGGTAGATGTGCCGAGGCGTCCTCAGAGGGAGGCCGACCCGAAGTCCACACCGTTGCCGAACTTCTCGTCCCGTGCCGCCGCGAGCTTCGCGGTGAGGCCGTAGATCTCGATGAAGCCCTTGGCCTGGGACTGGTCGAACGAGTCGCCCTCGTCGTACGTGGCGAGGTTGAAGTCGTAGAGGCTCGCCTCGGAACGCCGGCCGGAGACCGTCGCGCGCCCGCCGTGCAGGACGAGACGGATCTCCCCCGTGACGTAGCGCTGCGTGTCGTCGATGAACACGTCCAGCGACTTCTTCAGCGGGCTGAACCACATGCCGTCGTAGACCAGCTCGGTCCAGCGCTGCTCCACGCCGCGCTTGAACCGGGCCTGCTCGCGCTCGAGCGTGACGTTCTCCAGCTCCTGGTGCGCGGCAATGAGCGCGATCGCGCCCGGCGCCTCGTAGATCTCGCGGGACTTGATGCCCACGAGCCGGTCCTCGACGATGTCGATGCGACCCACGCCCTGGGCGCCGGCACGACGGTTCATCTCCTGGATGGCTTGCAGCGGGGTGACGGCCACCCCGTCGAGGGCCACGGGGACGCCCTGCTCGAACGTGATGACGACCTCGTCCGCGACGGGCGGGAAGGTCGGGTCGTCCGTGTAGTTGTACACGTCCTTGGTCGGCGCGTTCCAGATGTCCTCGAGGAAGCCCGTCTCCACGGCGCGGCCCCAGACGTTCTGGTCGATCGAGAACGGGTTGTGCTTGGTCGTCTCGATCGGCAGGGAGTGCTTCTCCGCGTAGGCGATGGCCTTCTCGCGGGTGAGCGCGAGGTCGCGCACGGGCGCGATGGTCTTGAGCTCCGGGGCGAGCGACGTCGTGGCGACCTCGAAGCGCACCTGGTCGTTGCCCTTGCCGGTGCAGCCGTGGGCCACCGTCGTGGCGCCGAACTGGCGGGCCGCCCGCACGAGGTGCTTGACGATGACGGGGCGCGAGATCGCCGAGACGAGCGGGTAGCGGTCGAGGTACAGACCGTTCGCGCGCAGCGCCGGCATGCAGTACTCGGTCGCGAACTCGTCGCGGGCGTCCGCGACGTAGGCCTCGACGGCGCCGCAGTCCAGGGCGCGCTGACGGATGACCTCGAGGTCCTCGCCGCCCTGGCCGACGTCGACGGCGACGGCGACCACCTCGCAGCCGGTGGCCTCGGCGATCCAGCCGATGGCGACAGAGGTGTCCAGGCCGCCCGAGTAGGCGAGCACGACGCGATCAGTCATGACGATCTCTTCCTTGCGTTGGTGGGGTGGGTCAAGTGTGTCAGGAAAGGTGCCCGGCTCAGGGTGCCGGGGCGGTGCTGGACAGGGCGAGGAAGCGGTGCGCGAGCTCCTCGCCGCCGTCCGGGTCGCGGGCGACGACGAGGACCGTGTCGTCCCCGGCGATGGTCCCGAGGACCCCGGTGAAGACCGAGTGGTCGATCGCGGACGCCAGGAAGTTCGCGGCACCCGGCGGGGTGCGCAGGACGACGAGGTTGCCCGACGCCTCGGCCGAGACGAGGAGCTCGGCGCACAGGCGGGCGAGCCGCGCGGCGAGGTACTCGGTGTCCGCGGCCGCCTGGACGCTGCGGTCACCCCCCTCCCCCGGGACGGCGTACACGAGCGAGCCCGAGGACGTGCGCACCTTCTCGGCGCGCAGCTCGATGAGGTCGCGCGAGAGGGTCGCCTGGGTGACGCTCACGCCGTCGGCCGCGAGCGCCTTGGCGAGCTCGGCCTGCGAGTGGATCTCCTGGTGGCGCACCAGCTCCGCGATGCGGGCGTGGCGCGCCGCCTTGGTCCCGGGGACCCCCGCCGCACCGAGGGTCGTCACGAGCGCTCCAGCAGCCACGTGAGGAGCGCCTTCTGCGCGTGCAGGCGGTTCTCCGCCTCGTCCCAGACGGCCGACTGCGGGCCGTCGAGGACCTCGGCGCTGATCTCCTTGCCACGGTAGGCCGGCAGGCAGTGCAGGACGATCGCGTCGGGCTTCGCGTGGGCCATCAGGGTGGCGTCGACCTGGAACGGGACGAATGGCAGGGCGCGCTCGGCGGCGGAGTCCTCGTCACCCATGGAGACCCAGGTGTCCGTCGCGACGACGTCCGCGCCCGCGACCGCGTGCGCCGCGTCGTCCGTGACGAGCACCGAGCCGCCCGTGCGCTCGGCGACGCGCCGGGCGTCGGCGAGGACCGCGGCGTCGGGGAGGTAGCCCTCGGGTGTGCCGACCCGCACGTGCATGCCCGCCGTGGCGCAGCCGAGGAGGTAGGAGTGCGCCATGTTGTTCGCACCGTCCCCCACGTAGGCGAGCGTCTGTCCCGCGATCGCGTCCACGCCGCCGCGCAGCTGGGCGATCGTGAGGAGGTCCGCGAGGATCTGGCAGGGGTGGAACGAGTCGGTGAGCGCGTTGACGACCGGCACGGCGCTGACCGCAGCCATCTCCTCGATGCGGTCCTGGCCGTAGGTGCGCCACACGAGGGCCGAGGTCTGCCGCTCCAGGACCCGCGTCGTGTCGGTGATCGACTCGCGGACGCCGATCTGGGCGAGCCGGCCGTCCACGACGAGCGGGAAGCCGCCGAGCTCGGCGATGCCGGTTGCGAACGACACCTGCGTGCGCAGCGTCGGCTTGTCGAAGAGCACGGCCACGGCCTGGGGGCCGCGCAGCGGGGTGCGGACGAACCGGTCCTGGCGGAACGCGAGTCCCAGTTCGAGGACCTCGCGCTGCTCCGCCGTGGTCAGGTCGTCGTCGCGCAGGAAGTGGCGGGGCATCTCAGGCCTCTCCGGGGGTCGGGACGTCGGGCAGCGACGCGAAGAACGCGACGACGTCGCGCACCTGGTCGGTCGTGAGGATCAACGGGGGGGCGAGCCGGATCGCGTCCGGAGCGACAGCGTTGACGATGAAGCCGGCGTCGAGCGCCAGGCGTGCCACCTCGGCGGCGACCGGACGGGTGAGCTGGACGGCGAGGAGCAGTCCGCGGCCGCGGGCGCCGGCGACCAGCGGGTTGGCGCACCCAGCGATGCCGGTGCGCAGCGCCTCGCCGACCGCGCGCACGTGGGCCAGCAGCCCGTCGCGCTCGATGACGCCGATGGTCGCGAGCGCCGCGGCGGCCGCGACGGGGTTGCCGCCGAACGTCGTGCCGTGCTGGCCGCGGCCGAGCAGGGTCGCCGCGTGCGGCCCGTAGGCCACGACCGCGCCCACGGGGAAGCCGCCGCCGAGGCCCTTGGCGAGGGTGACGACGTCGGGCACGATGCCCCCGCCGAGCTCCGGCTGCTGGTAGGCGAACCACGAACCGGTCCGGCCGATCCCGGTCTGCACCTCGTCGAGGACGAGGAGCGCTCCGTGACGCTCGGTGAGCTCCCGGGCCGCCGCGAGGTACCCGGGCGGCAGGGACCGGACGCCGGCCTCGCCCTGCACGGGTTCGACGACGAGCGCCGCGACCTCGCCGCGCGCCTGCGTCGCCTCGGACGAGAACGCGTGGGCGAGGGCCGCGGTGTCGGCGAAGGGCACGAACTCGACCCCGCCGGGCAGCGGCTCGAAGGGTTCGCGGTAGGCCGCCTTGGACGTCAGCGCGAGCGCGCCCATGCTGCGTCCGTGGAAGCCGCCCTCGAGCGCGAGGACCCGGGTGCGCGTCCCCGGCCCGGCGGTGCCGGTGGAGTGGCGCCGGGCCATCTTGAACGCGGCCTCGTTGGCCTCGGTCCCGGAGTTCGTGAAGAAGACGCGGGAGCCCTCGGGAGCCTCGGCGAGCGCCAGGAGGCGCTCGGCGAGCGCGATCTGCGTCGGGGTCGCGAAGAAGTTCGACACGTGACCGAGGGTGCCGAGCTGGGCGCTGATCGCCGCGGTGAGTGTGGGGTGGGCGTGCCCGAGGGCGTTCACCGCGATCCCGGCGAGCAGGTCGAGGTACCGCGTGCCGTCGGCGTCCCACACGTAGGCGCCCTCGCCGCGCACGAGGACCCGCTGCGGCGAGCCGAAGGTGTCCATCACCGCGTGGGAGTACCGCGCGGACCAGTCGCCGCCGGAGCCCGCGACCGCGCGGGTCGTGAAGGTGTCGAGCTCGCTCATGACGGCACCACCATCGTGCCGTTGCCCTCGGTGGTGAAGACCTCGAGCAACAGCGAGTGCGCGACGCGCCCGTCGATCACGGTGGCGGCGGGCACCCCGCCCTCGACGGCGCGCAGGCACGCCTCCATCTTGGGGACCATGCCGGACTCGAGGGAGGGCAGGAGCTCCGCGAGCTCGGTCGCGGTGATCTCGCTGACGAGCGAGCCCTTGTCCGGCCACGAGGTGTACAGCCCTTCGACGTCGGTGAGGACGACGAGCTTCTTGGCGCCCAGCGCGACGGCGAGCGCCGCGGCGGCGGTGTCGGCGTTGACGTTGAGGACCTGCGTCGGGTCCTCGATGTCCGGGGCGATCGTCGAGACGACCGGGATACGACCGGCGTCGAGCAGGTCCTGGACCGCCGACGGGTGCACCTCGACGACGTCACCGACAAGGCCGACGTCGACGGGCTCGCCGTCGACGACCGCGTTCCGGCGGCGGGCCTGCAGGAGCCCCCCGTCCTCGCCCGAGAGCCCGACGGCGAGCGGTCCGTGGGCGTTGATCAGCCCGACGAGCTCGCGCGAGACCTGGCCCGTGAGCACCATCCGCACGACGTCCATCGCCTCGGGGGTCGTGACGCGCAGGCCACCGCGGAACTCGCTGGCGATGCCGAGCCGGTCGAGCATCGCGGAGATCTGCGGGCCGCCGCCGTGCACGACGACGGGGTGCAGCCCGACCTGGCGCAGGAAGACCATGTCCTGGGCGAACGCGGCCTTGAGGGTGTCGTCGACCATGGCGTTGCCGCCGTACTTGACGACGACGAGGGCGTCGCGGAACTCCTGGAGCCACGGCATGGCCTCGAGGAGGACCTCGGCCTTCTGGTCGGGCCGCAGGTCCGTGCGCGGGTTGAAGACGAAGTCGTCGGGGACGGGCGGCAGGTCACGGACGGGCGCAGGTGCGGGCGTCGGTGCGGGGCTGTCGGTGCTCATGAGGAGTAGGCGCTGTTCTCGTGGACGTAGTCGTGGGTGAGGTCGTTGGTCCAGACGGTCGCGGCCGCGTCGCCCGCGTGCAGGTCGATCTCGACCTGCACCTCGCGCGCGGCGGCGAGGTCGACGAGCTCGCGCGGCTCCCCCACTCCCCCGGCACGGCACACCTGCACGCCGTTGACGCGGACGTCGAGGGCGAGGGCGTCGAACGGGGCGACATCCTCGGGCACGGTCCCGACCGCGGAGACGATCCGTCCCCAGTTGGCGTCGTTGCCGAAGATCGCCGTCTTGACGAGGTTGGACCGGGTGACGGCCCGTGCGACCGCGACGGCAGCGTCCTCGCTGGTCGCGCCCACCACGGTGACGGCGACCTCGTGGCTCGCGCCCTCGGCGTCCGCGACGAGCTGGCGTGCGAGCGAGCCGCAGGCCTCGGTCAGGGCGTCGGTGAGCGCGGCGGCGTCCACCGGCACCCCGGACGCGCCGGAGGCGAGCAGGATCACGGTGTCGTTCGTCGACATGCAGCCGTCGGAGTCCACGCGGTCGAGCGTGGCCCGGGTCGCGGCGCGCAGCGCGGCGTCGGCGGTCGCGGCGTCGACGACGGCGTCGGTCGTCAGGACGCACAGCATCGTCGCGAGGCCCGGGGCGAGCATCCCGGCGCCCTTGGCCATCCCGCCGACCGACCAGCTCGCCGCGCCGTCCGGGGCGGCGGAGTCGGCTGCCGTCCGCACGACCTCGACGGTCTTGGCGACGGTGTCGGTGGTCATGATCGCGAGCGCCGCGTCCTCGCCGCCCGTCGTCGCGGAGGCGGGGTCGTCCAGGGCGGTGGCCGCGGCGTCCACGCCGGCGAGGAGCTCGGTCATGGGCAGGCGCACGCCGATGAGGCCGGTCGAGCACACGAGGACGTCGCCCGCGGAGGTCGCGAGCAGGTCGGCGACGTGCTCGGCGGTACGGTGCGTGTCCGCGAAGCCCTCGGGACCCGTGCACGCGTTCGCGCCGCCGGAGTTGAGCACGACCGCGCTCGCGCGACCGTCGCTCACCGCCTGCCGCGTCCACGCGACGGGCGCGGCGAACACGCGGTTGGCGGTGAGCACGGCTGCGGCGACGTCGAGGGGTCCGTCGTTGACGACGAGCGCGACGTCGCGCGCCCCGGTGGACTTGAGCCCGGCGGCGACGCCGGCGGCCCGGAAGCCGCGGGGCGAGGTGACGGTCACGGTGCGACCCCTTCGGTCGTGAGACCGGCCGTCTGCGGCAGGCCGAGGGCGATGTTCATGGACTGCACCGCGGCGCCCGCGGTGCCCTTGACGAGGTTGTCGATCGCGGTGACCGTGACGACCCGCCCCGCAGCGCGGTCCACGGCGACCTGCACGAGGGCGGTGTTGGCGCCCAGGGTCATCGCCGTCGTCGGCCACTGCCCGGCGGGCAGGAGCTGCACGAACGGTTCGCCCGCGTAGGCCTGCTCCCACGCCTGGCGCACCTGGTCGTCGGTGGCGCCCTCGTGCCCGGGCGCGAGCCGTGCGGTCGCGGTCGCGAGGATGCCCCGTGCCATGGGCACGAGCGTGGGCGTGAAGGAGATGGTCACCTCGGACGCACCCGCCGCGCGGAGGTTCTGCGCGATCTCGGGGATGTGCCGGTGGGTGCCGCCGACGGCGTAGGGCTGGGCGGAGCCGAGGCCCTCCGAGGCCAGCAGGTGCGTCCTGAGCGAGCGGCCCGCGCCGGAGTAGCCGTTGGCGAGCACCGCGACGAGGTCGCGACCGTCGACGAGCCCGGCCGCGATCCCGGGCTGCAGGCCGAGGGTGACGGCGGTGACGTTGCACCCGGGGACCGCGATGCGCCGCGCGCCGACCAGGATCTCGCGCTGCTTGGTCTCGCGCGCCTGGGCGCCCGGCTGCTCGGTGAGCAGGAGCTCGGGCAGGCCGTAGGGCCACGTGCCCGCGTGCTCGGAGCCGTAGAACGCCTCCCAGTCCGTCGCCGAGGTCAGCCGGTGGTCGGCACCGAGGTCGATGACGAGCACGTCGTCGGGCAGCTGTGCGGCGATCTCGCCGGACGCGCCGTGCGGCAGGGCGAGCACGACGACGTCGTGGCCGGCGAGGTGCTCGAGGGTCGTCGGGAGCAGCACCCGTTCGGCGAGCGAGCGCAGGTGCGGCTGGTGGGCGCCGAGCGGGCTGCCCGCGTTCGAGTGGGCGGTCAGCGCACCGATCTCGACGTCGGGGTGCCCGGCCAGCAGGCGGAGCGTCTCGCCGCCCGCGTACCCGGAGGCACCGGCGACCGCCACGGTGATCGTCATATGCAGCACTATACATACTTATGCAGACACCGGGCACACCACCCGGGCCGGTCATGCGCAGCCGGGCACCCTAGGCTGGGTCCATGCGCGCAATCGTGGCCCGCGAGGCGGGTGGCCCCGACGTCCTGGAGCACCGCGAGGTGCCCGACCCCTCCCCCGGACCCGGCGAGGTGCTCGTGCGGGTCGCGGCCGCCGGGGTGAACTTCATCGACACCTATCGCCGGTCCGGCGTCTACCCGGTGGACTACCCGCACGTCGTCGGATCGGAGGGCGCTGGCGTGGTCGAGGAGCTCGGCACGGGGGTGGACGGCCTCGCCGTCGGGGACCGGGTCGTGTGGACCGAGGCGCCCGGCTCCTACGCCGAGCGTGTCGTCGTCGCCGCCGAGCAGGCGGTGGGCGTGCCCGACGACGTCGAGCTCGCCACCGCGGCCGCCGTCGCCCTGCAGGGTCTCACCGCGCACTACCTCGCGACGTCGACCTACCCGGTCCGGGCCGGTGACGACGTCCTCGTGCACGCCGGTGCCGGCGGCGTCGGTCTCCTCCTGACCCAGCTCGTCGTCGCCCGCGGGGGTCGCGTGATCTCCACCGTCTCCACGCCCGAGAAGGCCGAGCTCTCGCGCGCGGCCGGGGCCGAGCACACGATCCAGTACACCGCGCTCGGCGACCTGACGGCGGACCTGCCGGAGGTCGTGCGCGGCCTGACCGGCGGGGCCGGGGTCGCCGTCGCGTACGACTCCGTCGGCAAGGACACCTTCGACGCCTCGCTCGCCTCGCTGCGCCGGCGCGGCATGCTCGTGCTCTTCGGCGGGTCCTCCGGGCAGGTCCCGCCCGTCGACCTGCAGCGGCTCAACGCCGCCGGCTCGGTGTTCGTGACCCGCCCCAAGCTCGGGGACTACACCGCGACGCGCGCCGAGCTCGCCGAGCGTGCCGCGGAGGTCCTGGGTCTCGTCGGCTCCGGGGATCTCGACGTCCGCATCGGGGCGACCTACCCCCTCGCCGAGGCCGCGAGCGCCCACCGCGCCCTCGAGGGCCGCGCCACCACCGGCAAGGTGCTCCTCCTGCCGGGCACGGGTCCGGGCACGGGTCCGGTCGCGTGAGCTGGGACTGGGTGCCGCCGCGCCCGGGCGAGGAGCAGGGCGGCCCGTCGCCCGCGCTGCGCCGGACCGTCACCGTGCTCGCCGTCCTGTTCACCGGTGTGCTCGTGCTGTTCTACGCGAGCCAGGGCCTCGGCCAGGCGCGCGACGCGTGCGTGCGCGACCGCCCCGCCGGGGTCGCGGTCGGCGACGTCGGCTCGCAGTGGCGCTGGCTGCCGCCCGGCTACGACTGCACCTACCCGAGCGGCGAGGTGGACGGTGAGGTGACGAGCGCACTCAGACCCGCACCGGCCGGGGCGCTGTGACTGCCGGCACGGGCGGCGCGGGCCAGGCCGGGCGGGTGAGGCCCTGGTCGAAGAACAGGTACTCGTGCATCGAGGAGCGCTCGTAGGCCCGCAGCATCAGCTCGCGCTCCGCGGGTGAGACCCACCGGGCGGCGGAGTCCGCGAGCAGGCCGGCGGTGCGGGTCGCCGCCTGGAAGCCCTCGTCGGCGTAGGTCGTGATCCAGCGGGCGTAGGGGTGCCCGGTGAGGTCGCCGGCCCGGCGCACGAGCACGTCCCCGATGTGCGCGTACAGCCGGAAGCACGGCAGCAGCGCGGCGACGGCCTGCGCGTAGGAGCGGGTGGTCGCGGCGTGCAGGTGGTCGGTGTACGCGGCGGTCACCGGTGACGGCTCGACCTGCTCGATCGCGGTCCGGTCGAGGCCGGCGTGCTCACCGAGCCAGTCGCGGTGCAGCGCGGTCTCCACCTCGAGGGACGTGACGGCCGACGCCGCGAAGAACGACCTCGCGGCCGGGTCCGGGGCCAGCGCGCTCGCCGCGGACAGCGCCCGCGCGTACTCCGCGAGGTAGGCGGCGTCCTGGGCGAGGTAGAACGCGAAGGCGTCCGCGGGCAGCGACCCGTCCGCGAGCGCCCGGACGAACGGCATGTGCTCGACGGCGGCCCGCCACCCCGCCACGCGGTCCCACGCCTCGTCGGTGAAGCGTCGGGCGCCGAGGTTCGTGGCGTGCAGCGCGTCGACGGGACCACGTCCGGACCCGACCTGCAGCGCGCCCCCGGCGTGCAGCGCACCCGTCAGCCACTCCTTGGCGTCCCGCACGGCCTCCGCCCAGCCGGGCCGCTGCGGGCGCAGCGCCGCGATCGCGGCCGACAACGAGCAGCCGGTCCCGTGCGTGTGCGGCGTCGCGACCCGCTCCCCGTCGAAGACGGTGACGTCGTCGAACGCGCCGTCGCCGCTCCCCCGCACGCCGGCCCCGGGGGGCACGAGCGCGTCCGGGCAGTCCTCGCCCGTGAGGTGGCCGCCCTTGAGGAGCACGACGGCGCCGCTCGACGTGGCGAGCGAGCGCGCCTGCGCCAGGGCACCGGCCCAGGTCGTCGCGACCTGCTCGCCGACGAGGACGGCGAGCTCGGCCAGGTTCGGCGTGACGACGTCGGCACGGCGCACCAGGTCGCGGACCGCCTGCTCCGCGCCCTCGTCGAGCAGGCGGTGCCCGCTCGTGGCGACCATCACGGGGTCCAGGACGACGGCTGCCCGACCGTCGGTGCGCGCGTCGAGCGCGTCGAGCCACGCCGCGATGACCCGGGCGTTGGGCTCGTCCGCGACCATCCCGATCTTCACGGCGTCGATCGTCACGTCGTCGGACACCGCGTCGAGCTGCTCGCGCAGGAAGGCGGGCCCCGGCACGTGCGCCGAGCGCACGCCGTGCGTGTTCTGCGCCACGAGGGCCGTGGTCACGGCCATGCCGTACGCCCCGTGCGCGGCGAACGCCTTGAGATCGGCCTGGATGCCCGCACCACCCGTGGGATCGGTGCCCGCGATGCTCAGCACCCGTGGGCGCGGCCGGCGGGGGGTGGTGGTAGGCGTCGGAGCGTGCGTCATCGCGGACATCCCTCTCGCTAGTACGAGCTAGATCAGGTTCGGCGGGTGTGATCTCAGCACCGGTCCGCGCCGTGGTGGCGCGTGCCGGGGCACCCCGTGTCAGTGACCGATCCTAAGCGACGGGCCGTCTCAGGACGCGTGTCAGCAGGCGTGCCGGGACACGTGCCCGGACGAGTGTCAGGAAGAGGGCGTGCAGCGCCCGGCCAGCCGGTCGGTGGCCGCGATCATCGCCTCCGGGAAGCCCTGCCCGCCGTGCCCGGCGTCCTCCAGGACGACGAGCTCGCTGCCGGGCCACGCCCGGTGCAACCGCCACGGGACGTCCGCCGGACCCGAGACGTCCTGCCGGCCGTGCACGAGGAACCCCGGTACGTCGGCGAGCCGGGACGCCCCGGCCAGCAGCGCGCCGTCGGGCAGGAACGCGGCGTGGGACCAGTAGTGCGTCACGAGCCGGGCGAAGAGCAGCCGGAACGCCCGGTCGTCGTAGCGCGGCGTGGGCCGGAAGCCGGTCACGAGCGAGACGTGCACGTCCTCCCAGCGGCACCACGCCCGCGCGGCGCGCTCCTGGACGTCCGGGTCCGGGTCCATGAGGAGACGGTGGTAGGCGCCGGCGAGGTCGCCGCCGCGCTCGGCCGGCGGCAGCTCGGCCACGAACCGGTCCCACTCCTCGGGGAAGAGGCGGCCCATGTCCCGCGTGATCCACTCGACCTCGCGGCGGGTCGTCGTGGTGACCGCGCCCAGGACGAGCCCGCTCGTGCGCGCCGGGTGCGACCGCGCGTACGCGAGCGCGAGCGTGGTGCCCCACGAGACCCCGAGAACGACCCAGCGGTCGATGCCCAGGTGCTCACGCAGCCGCTCGAGGTCGGCCACGAGGTGGGCGGTCGTGTTCGTCGACAGGTCGGCGTCCGGCTCGTTCGCGAGCGGGCGGCTGCGACCGCAGCCCCGCTGGTCGAGGAGGACCACCCGGTACCGCTCGGGGTCGAAGAGGCGCGCGGACCCGGGCGTGCATCCCGACCCCGGCCCGCCGTGCAGGACGACGGCGGGCACCCCGGCAGGGGCGCCGCGCGTCTCCCAGTACACCTCGTGCCCGTCGCCGACCTCGAGAAGGCCGGCCGCGTGCGGCGGCGACACCGGGTACATCAGCAGACCGGGTACATCAGCGGGCCGGGAGCTCGCCGGGCATCGGGTCGTCGTCGCCCCAGCGCGTGACCCGCAGCCGGCGCCCGTCGGGTCCGGGGACCTCGCCGGGGGCCGACCGCGCCGCCGCCGCCAACAGCTCCGGGGTGTCGTGGGTGACCCGCAGGAAGCTTCCGGAGTACGCGTCCAGCGTCCCCGCGGCGATGGCGACGACCATCTCGACGGTCCGCTCGACGGGCGTCCACTCGGTGCGGCCGCGGTGCATGTCCATCGAGCCGGTCATGTCCGTGCGCACCACGCCGGGCGAGACCTCGAACGTGCGCAGGCCGAGGGCGTACCCCGACCGGTGCAGGTTGGCGCCCAGGCGCAGCAGCGCGGTCTTGCTCGCGTTGTACGCGCTCGCCCCGTCCATGTCGTGGGACCCTGCGCCGCTGCTGAGGTCGACCACCCGGCCGCCGCCGCGCCCGAGCATGCCCGGGACCACCGCGCGGGCGAGCAGGAACGGGCCGCGCACGTTGGTCTCCACGACCGCCCACCACTGCTCGGGGTCCGCCTCCCACAGCGGCACCTCGGCGTCGATGCGACCGGCGTTGTTGACGAGCAGGTCGAGGCCGCCGAGGTGCTCCTGCGCGCGGCGCACCGCGGCCCCGACCGCCGCGGCGTCCGTGACGTCGACCCCGAGCACGACGGCGCGCCGACCGGTCGCGCGGATCTCGTCCGCGACGTCCTCGAGCCGTGCCGCGTCCCGGGCGAGGAGCGCCACGTCGAGGCCGGCGTCGGCCAGCCCGAGGGCGATCGCGCGGCCGATGCCGCGCGACGCCCCCGTGACCAGCGCCGTCCGTGCCGGTGCGACCTCAGCCACGCAGCTGCGCCCCGACCCGCGTCTCGGCGGACGCGACCACCTCCGCACGCACCGCCCGCACGTCGTCGGCCGAGAGCGTGCGGTCGGGCGCGCGCAGGCGCAGGGAGAACGCGAAGGACGTCTTGTCGGGACCGATCTGAGGGCCGCTGAAGACGTCGAACAGCGCGAGGTCCTCGAGCAGGTCGCCCGCGCCGTCGACGATCGCCGCCCACAGGTCCCCGACCGGCAGGTCGTCCGCGACGACGAACGCCAGGTCCTCCTTCGCCGCCGGGAACGCCGAGACCGGTACGGCCTGCACCGGCACGTCACCGGCCGCGGAGACCACGGCGTCGAGGTCCAGCTCGAACGCGACGGAGCGCGGCGGCAGCCCGAGGGTCTCGACGACCTTCGGGTGCAGCTCCCCGGCGTGGCCGACGACCGCGCCGTCCGGGGTGCTCAGACGGGCGCACCGGCCCGGGTGCCACGGGGCGTGGTCCCGGTCGGCGGCGACGTCCAGCCCGACCCCGGCGCGCTCGGCGACGAGCCGGGCCGCCGCGAGCGCGTCGGTCCAGTCCGCCGCGCGCCCCTCGCCCCACCACCCGGCAGGCTCGCTGCGTCCGGTGAGGACCCCCGCGACGTGCCGGGGCTGCGGAGGGACCGCTGCCCGGAGCGCCTCGAGGTCGGCCGGTGACGGCCGGACCCCGCCCGGGAGGGTCGGCGCGGCCGGAGCGCCGGGTACCGGGCGCGTGACGAGACCGATCTCGAAGAGCGCGAGGTCCGTCAGCCCCCGCCCGACGTTGCGGCGCACGGTTTCCAGGAGCGTCGTGAGCACGTTCGTCCGCATCTCGGGCTTGTCGTCCGCGAGCGGGTTCACCAGCCGGACCGCCCGGCGACGCGGGTCGTCGAGCGGCAGGCGCAGGGCGTCGTGCTCGGCCGGGTTCACGAACGGGTAGCTGAGCGTCTCGACGAACCCTGCCTCCGCGAGCGCCCGCGCGACCGAGCGACGGGCGCGCTGCTCGCTCGTCAGGCCGCGCCCGCCCGGCGCGGCCGGGAGAACCGACGGGATGTGGTCGTACCCGACGATGCGGGCGATCTCCTCGACGAGGTCGGCCGGCTCGGTGAGGTCGGGGCGCCACGTCGGCGGGACGACCTCGACGGCCGCCGACCCGCTCGTCGTCCCGTTCGACACCTCGCTCGACACCTCGCTCGACACCGTGCAACCGATCGCCTCGAGCGTGCCGGTGATCTGCTCGGGCGTGTACGGCACGCCGACGAGCCGCTCGGCCTCGTGCAGCGGCAGCCTGACGGCTGCCGGCGCACGCGTCGTGTCGAGGTCACTCACCGCCGGGTCGGCCGTGCCGCCCGCGAGCTCGACCAGCAGGTCCACGACCCGTTGTGCCGCGACCGCGGGCAGCCGCGGGTCCACGCCACGCTCGAACCGCTTCGCGGCCTCGCTCGAGAGCTTGTGCCGCCGGGAGCTGCGCGCGACGGTCACCGGGTCGAAGTGGGCCGCCTCGACGAGCACGTCGGTGGTGGCCGCGGTGACCTCGCTCGACGCTCCCCCCATGACACCGGCGATCCCGAGGACACGCGCGGCGTGCGCACCGTCCGGCGAGTCCGTGATGAGGAGGTCCTCGGGGTCGAGGGCGCGGTCGACGTCGTCCAGCGTCGTCAGGCGCTCGCCGGGCGCGGCGCGACGCACGACGACGGGAGCCGCGACCTGCGCGAGGTCGTAGGCGTGCAGCGGCTGGCCGAGGTCGAGCATGACGTAGTTCGTCACGTCGACCGCGAGCGAGATCGGCCGCATCCCCGACCGGGTGAGCCGGCGCTGCATCCACGCCGGGGTCGGCGCCTGCGGGTCGATGCCGCGCACGACCCGCGTGACGAACCGGTCGCAGCCCACGGCGCCGTGCAGCGGCGCAGCGTCCTCGACGAGCACCGGGAAGCCGTCCGGGGTCGCCGCGGGCTCGGCGCCCGTGGGCAGCCCGCGGTCCGTGAAGGTCGCTCCGGTCGAGTGGGCGTACTCGCGCGCCACGCCCCGGTAGGAGAAGCAGTACCCGCGGTCGGGCGTGACGTTGATCTCCAGCACCTCGTCGCCCAGGCCGAGCAGCGCGACGGCGTCGGTGCCGGGGGCCAGGTCGTACCCGGCACCGGCGGTGTACCCGTAGCGCTCGAGCACGATGATGCCGGCGTGGTCCTGGCCGAGGCCGAGCTCCTTGGCGGAGCAGATCATGCCGTCGGAGACGTGCCCGTAGGTCTTGCGGCTCGCGATGGGGAACGGCCCGGGCAGCACGGCGCCGGGCAGGGCGACGACCACGAGGTCGCCGGGCGCGAAGTTGTGCGCACCGCAGACGATGCCGCGCGGCTCACCACCCTCGCCGGCCGGGCGCCCGTCGGCGTTGTGGGTGCCGACGTCGACGAGGCACCAGTTGATCGTCTTGCCGTTCTTCTGCGGCTCGGGAGTCATCTCGACGACCCGGCCGACGACGAGCGGACCCGTGACGTCCGCGGTGTGGATCGCCTCCTCCTCCAGGCCCACGCGCACGAGGTCGGCCGCGAGCTGCTCCGCGCCCAGGCCCTCGGGCAGCTCGACGTGGTCGCCGAGCCAGTCGATGTCGATGTGCGGCATCAGATCCCCATTCCGAACTGGGTGGCGAAGCGGACGTCACCCTCCACCATGTCGTGCATGTCCGCGATCTGGTGGCGCAGCATGAGCGTTCGCTCGATGCCCATACCGAACGCGAACCCGGAGTACTCCTCGGGGTCCACCCCGACCGCACGCAGGACGTGCGGGTTGACCATGCCGCACCCGCCCCACTCGATCCAGCCCGGGCCACCCTTCTTCTGCGGGAACCACAGGTCCATCTCGGCGCTCGGTTCCGTGAACGGGAAGAAGCTCGGCCGCAGCCGGGTCTTCGCCTCGGGCCCGAACATGGCGCGCGCGAACGCGTCGAGCGTGCCGAGCAGGTGCGCCATCGTCAGGCCCTTGTCGACCGCGAGGCCCTCGACCTGGTGGAAGACGGGAGTGTGCGTCGCGTCCAGGGCGTCGGTGCGATAGACCTTCCCGGGGCAGGCGATGTAGACAGGCAGGTCCCGCTCGAGGAGCGCGCGCGCCTGCACGGGCGAGGTGTGCGTGCGCAGCACGAGGTTCGACAGCGCCACCTCGCCGTCCGGGCCTGGCTCCCCTGCCACGTAGAAGGTGTCCTGCATCTGCCGGGCAGGGTGGTCCGGGCCGAAGTTGAGCGCGTCGAAGTTGAACCACTCCGTCTCGAGCTCGGGCCCCTCGGCGATCTCCCAGCCCATCCCGACGAAGAAGTCCGCGACCTTCTCTTGCAGGGTCGACAGCGGGTGGCGGGCACCGCGAGGCTCCCGGTCGACCGGGAGGGTGACGTCGACCGACTCCTCGACGAGGACACGCTCGTCGCGCTCCGCCTCGAGCACCGCCTGGCGCGCGGAGATCGCCTGGTTGAGGCGACCGCGCAACGGCCCGAGCAGCTTGCCCGCGACCGCCTTGTCCGACGGGGCGAGGGAGCCGATCTGCCGGTTCGCGAGGGCCAGCGGGCTGCGGTCACCGGTGTGGTCGATGCGGACGGCCTTGAGGGCGTCGAGGTCGCGGGCTGCGGCGACCGCCGCGAGCGCGTCGTCGACGACGGCCTCGAGAGCCGGTGCGTCGAGGGGCGACGGCGCCGCGGGGTGCTCCCGGGCAGTCTCCGGGGCGTGATCCGGGGTGGACATGCGAGCCTTCCTGGCGGGTGGCGGTTGACGGTCGGCCACCCGTGCGCGGCGTGGCGCGAGGAGTGCCGACCAGGGACACATCTTAGGCGCCCGGCACGCACGATGAGAGACTGGGCGGCGTGACGGCGGACGACCACGAGCGCTTCCGGCCTTTGTCCACCGCGCCCCCGAGCCCGGCCGGCGCGTGGCCGGTGTACGGGCATGGCCCTGGCGCGACGACCGACCCCCTCGAGCTCACCGTGGACGCGCGGTTGCACAGCGCGGCGCGGCGCGGCACACCGACGCAGGGCACCCTGCACGACGCCGTACAGGACGGCATCCAGGACGACGCACGGCGCACCCCGTGGGGCGACGTCCCGTCGGTCGCACCGGGTGGACGTCCACCGGTGGCCGACGGCGGACACACGCGCGCGTCGTCGGGCAGGTCCACCGTCGGGGCGTCGAGCCGACAGCCCTCGAGACCTCCCGGCTTCTGGCGCTCGCTGCGCCGGGGAGCGGCGTACGGCGCCGGTGCCGCGGTGCTCATCGTGGTGGTCTCGATGCGTGTCCTCGGGCTCGATCCCGGACACGACGCCGTCGTCACGCCGAGCGTGGTCGCGATCCTCGTGGGGGTCCCGATGCTCGTGGCCGTCCCGATCGTGTGGATCGCGCGGACCGCCGGGGACAGGACCGCAGGCAGGGTGCTGCGCTGGTTCGTGCGGGCGCTCGGCGCGCTCGTCGGCTTCGTCGTGGCCACACCGCTGGCCGTCGGCTTCTCGGCGTGAGGTCGCGTCAGTCGGCGAGCACGAACCGGTCGAGCACCCGATGCACGACCCGCGAGTCGTCCCGCTCGGAGCTCACGAGCGCCAGGTGCGTCGGCGTCCACTCCGGGCCCGCGTAGACGGCGAGCACCGCCGCCCGCGCCTCGAGCGCAGGCCCCTCCGCCTCGGTCGGACCTGACCGACGGCGACGACCCGCACGGCGACCGGTGGCGGAGGCCCGCGCGACGGTGAGGTGCGCACGGTGCCGCGGTCGCCGGTCCTCCCGCAGACCGATCTCGGTCGCGGCGAGCGCCGTGCGAGAGCTGAGGTCCTGCAGGACGTCGGTCTGCCCGCCGACACCGACCCACAGCACACGGCGGTCGAACACCCCCGCACCGCGCAGCGCGAGCATCGGGCGCGGTACCGAGCCGGCCACCGCCTCGAGCGCGGCCGTGAGGTCGCCGACCGCGCCGTCCGGCACGTCGCCGAAGAAGGAGGCCGTCACGTGCCAGAGCTCACGGGAGGTCCAGCGCGGTTCCGACGCACCCGGCCGCCCGGGAGACCCGCGCCCGATCGCGTCCAGCGCGAGCTCGAGGTGGTCCAGGGCGCCGCTGTCGGGGTAGAGCGCGGCGAAAAGGCGCACCGCGGCCCTCAGCCGCGGCGCGCGGGCCGCTGGGCGCGACCCGAGGCGTAGAGGCAGACGGTCGCGGCCGTGGCGAGGTTGAGCGACTCGGCCCGCCCACGGATCGGGACACGGACGACCGCGTCCGCGAGCTCTCGGTCCGCGACGGGCAATCCCCAGGCCTCGTTGCCGAAGACCCACGCTGTGGGCGACGACAGGTCCGGGACACCGGGAGCACGCTCCCCCGGTTCACGCTCGACGTCGCGTGCGCCCGCCACGTCGAGCAGGTCGTCGAGGTCGAGGTCGCCCGCTCCGTCGGCCGCCAGGACCGTGAGACCGGCCGAGTGGAGCTGCGACACGGTGTCGGCCAGCGTGACACCCGTGACGACCGGGACGTGGAAGAGCGAGCCCGCCGTCGACCGGACGACCTTGGGGTTGTGCACGTCCACGCTGTCGCCCGCGAGCACGACGAGGTCGGCGCCCGCGGCGTCCGCCGCCCGGATGACGGTGCCGGCGTTCCCAGGGTCGCGGACGGCAGCCAGGACCGCGACCAGCGAGGGCCGGGCGGCTCCCGCGCCGAGCAGGACGTCGAGGCTCACCGCCTCCTGGTGCACGACGGCGAGCACACCCTGCGCGTCACCGCTCATCGCGGTGAGCACCTCGGGCGTCGCGACGTGCAGCCGCACGCCCGCTGCGGCGGCGTCCGCACCGATCTCGGGGTTCCGGTCGAGCGCCTCCGACGTGGCGTAGACGTCCCGGACGCGAGAGGCCGCGCACCGCACCGCCTCGCGGACGCCCTGCGGGCCCTCGACGAGGAGCTGACCGTGGCGGGAGCGCGCAGAACGCCCGGCCAGCGCACGGACCGCCTTCACCCTGTCGCTCCGGGGATTGGTGAGCGAGGGGGTGCGCGGTCCGTCTCCTGCCCGTGCGGGCACAGGAACGGCTGTCCGGGCGTCCGGGGAGACGCGATGCTCGGTCAGGCTGCGACCTTCGGCGCGTTGACGTCTGCGGGCAGAGCGTCCTTCGCGACCTTGACCAGCGCGTTGAACGTGGTCACGTCGTTGACAGCCAGATCGGCGAGCACACGACGGTCGACCTCGACGCCAGCGGCCTTGAGGCCCTGGATGAGGCGGTTGTACGTGAGGCCCTGCGCACGGGAGGCCGCGTTGATGCGCTGGATCCACAGCCTGCGGAAGTCTCCCTTGCGCGCCTTACGGTCACGGTAGGAGTAGACGAGGGAGTGGGTGACCTGCTCCTTCGCCTTACGGTAGAGGCGCGAGCGCTGGCCGCGATAGCCTGCGGCGCGCTCGAGGGTCGTACGGCGCTTCTTGTGGGCGTTGACCGCCCGCTTCACGCGTGCCACGTGATGCTCCTTGCAGTTCGGGTCCGGAAGTGTCCTGCTGGTACGTCGCTCATGGCGCGCACCGCGGGGATCACTTGCCGAGCAGCTTCTTGATCTTCTTGACGTCTGCGGGGTCGACGACCTGGTCCACCGAGAGGCGGCGGGTCCGTCGGCTCGACTTGTGCTCGAGCAGGTGGCGCTTGTTGGCCTGCTCGCGCATGACCTTCCCGCTGCCGGTGATACGGAACCGCTTCTTGGCGCCGGAGTGCGTCTTGTTCTTCGGCATGGCTGCCGTGTCTCCTTGTGTCCGGTCGATCATCGTGCGATGACCGACGTGTTCGGGCCGTGGCCGGTGGGCCTGGCTCGTGCTCGTGCTGGTCAGCTGGTCTTGGGTCCGCGAGGTGCGGGCCGCGGAGCACCGGGCTTCGGTGCAGGCGGCCGCGGGGTCGCGGGCTTCGGTGCGGCCGCCGGGGTCGACGCCGCCGGAGCAGGCGCCACCGCAGGCTTCGAGGCTGCGGGCTTCGACGCCGCAGGCTTCGAGGCCGTCGCCGGCTTCGAGGCTGCGGGCTTGGAGGCCGCAGGCTTCGAGTCGACCGGCTTCGACGCCGCAGGCTTCGACGCCACCGGCGCAGCGACCTCGGCGCGCGGCGCCTCGGGCTCGGGCGCCGGTGCGACAGGCTCGGGTGCGCTCGCCGGCTCGGCAGCAGGCTCAGGCGTGCTGGTGGGCTCCGGCGTCGTGGACTCCGGCACCGTCGCCTGGTCGACCGAGGACTCCTCGACCGAGGGCTCCTCCGCAGAAGGCTCCGCGTCGGCGGACGCCGCCGCGGCCTTGGCCGCCGACTTCGTCACACGAGGCTCGACGGCCTCGGCGCGGCGACGCTGCTCGATCTTGGCCTCGGCCTTCTTCTTCACCGGGCCGAGCACCATCGTCATGTTGCGCCCGTCCTGCTTGGGCATGGACTCGACGAAACCGAGCTCGGCGACGTCGTCGGCCAGCCGCTGCAGCAGACGAACACCCATCTCGGGGCGCGACTGCTCACGACCGCGGAACATGATCATGACCTTGACCTTGTCGCCGGCCTTGAGGAAGCGCTCGACGTGGCCCTTCTTGGTCCCGTAGTCGTGCGGGTCGATCTTCAGGCGGAAACGGATCTCCTTGAGAACCGTGTTCGCCTGGTTGCGCCGCGCCTCGCGCGCCTTCATGTCGGACTCGTACTTGAACTTGCCGAAGTCCATGAGCTTGGCGACGGGCGGGCGCGCGTCGGGGGCGACCTCGACCAGGTCGAGGTCTGCGTCCTGGGCAAGGCTCAGGGCGACCTCAATGCGGACGACGCCGACCTGCTCCCCACCGGGTCCGACGAGCCGGACCTCAGGGACGCGGATCCGATCGTTGATGCGAGGCTCGCTGATGTGATGCTCCTAGGAAGTCGTCGGTAGACCGCCTGGAACGGGAAAGGCCCCCACTCCTGAGCACAGGGTGGAGGCCATCGGTTCGCCAGCCGTCCCGGAGTACCGGGACGGTCGACGCCGCAGCGTCGTCGCACGAGGCGAGACGCTCCGGACCGGGACCCGGCCTCTGTCGTGACGTACGTCGACGGTCGAAGCTCGGGTGGGATGGAATCCACTTTGCGCACCTGCGAGGTGCTCCTTGAGCGATGACGCGCTCAAGGAACAGACCCACAGGTCGGTCAACGGCCAAGACTAGCACGACACCTGCCTGCACCCTGCACCCTGCACCGCAAAGTAGACCGTCTCGTTCATTGGAATTGTTCCAGAGAAGTGGGCTAGGGTTTCGATGTGACCACGGAACAGGTGACCGAGCCCCCGGCGACGGCTTCGCAGCACGCGAGCGAGCTGCGTACCCACGGCCTGCGGGTCACGGCCGCCCGGCTCGCGGTGCTCGACGCCGTGACGCATCATCAGCACGCGGACGCCGACACCGTGCTGCAGACGGTCCGGTCCGCCCTCGGCTCGGTCTCGGTCCAGGCCGTCTACGACGTCCTCAAGGCTCTCACGGACAAGGGGCTCCTCCGCCGGATCGAGCCGGCCGGCCACCCTGCCCGGTACGAGCGGCGTCTGGACGACAACCACCACCACGTCGTGTGCCGCGCCTGCGGCGCCGTCGCCGACGTGGACTGCGCGGTCGGGCACACCCCCTGCCTGGCCCCGAGCTCGAGCAACGGGTTCGCGATCGACACCGCCGAAGTCACCTTCTGGGGCCTGTGCCCCGCCTGCACCACCTGACACCCCCGGTACGCGACACGCCCCTGCGCGCCCCGCTCCGTCGCACCACCGCCCGATTCATCACGTTCCCCCCACATGCCCCGAAGAACGATCGAAGGAGTCACACCATGACGACACCGTTCACCACGAACAACGCCGGCGCCCCCGTCGCGTCCGACGCGCACTCGCAGTCCGTCGGCCCCGACGGCCCCATCGTGCTGCACGACCACTACCTGGTCGAGAAGCTCGCACAGTTCAACCGCGAGCGGGTCCCGGAGCGTGTCGTGCATGCCAAGGGCGGCGGTGCGTTCGGGACCTTGCGCGTGACCGGCGACGTCAGCCGGTACACCCGCGCAGCGCTGTTCCAGCCCGGTGCCGAGACCGAGATGCTTGCCCGCTTCTCCTCGGTCGCCGGTGAGCACGGCTCCCCCGACACCTGGCGCGACCCGCGCGGGTTCGCGCTGAAGTTCTACACGTCCGAGGGCAACTACGACCTCGTCGGCAACAACACGCCCGTGTTCTTCCTGCGCGACGGCATCAAGTTCCCCGACTTCATCCGCTCGCAGAAGCGCCTGCCCGGCTCGAACCTGCGCGACAACGACATGCAGTGGGACTTCTGGTCGCTCTCGCCGGAGTCCGCGCACCAGGTGACGTGGCTCATGGGCGACCGTGGCCTGCCGACCTCGTGGCGCCACATGGACGGGTTCGGCTCGCACACGTACCAGTGGATCAACGCCGCGGGCGAGCGCTTCTGGGTCAAGTACCACTTCACGACCCAGCAGGGCATCAAGAACCTCACGGGCGACGAGGCCGCCCAGCTCGCGGGGTCGGACGCCGACCACCACATCCGCGACCTGTACGAGCACATCGAGGCCGGCGAGTTCCCCCGCTGGACGGTCTCGGTCCAGGTCATGCCGTACGAGGACGCGAAGACCTACCGGTTCAACCCCTTCGACCTCACCAAGGTGTGGCCGCACGGCGACTACCCCCTCATCGAGGTCGGCGTCATGGAGCTCAACCGCAACCCGGAGAACTACTTCGCCGAGATCGAGCAGGCGACGTTCGCGCCGAGCAACTTCGTGCCCGGCATCGCGGCCAGCCCTGACAAGATGCTGCTCGCGCGCATCTTCTCCTACGCCGACGCGCACCGGTACCGCGTGGGCACGAACCACGCCGAGCTGCCCGTCAACGCCCCGAAGCACGCGGACCCCCACGGCCACTCCTACGCGAAGGACGGCGCCATGCGCTACTCCTTCTCCTCGGCCACGACCCCCGTGTACGCCCCGAACTCGGTCGGTGGCGCGCACGCCGACCCCGCGCGTGCGGCGGAGTCCACCGGGTGGGAGGCCGACGGCGAGCTCACCCGCTCCGCCGCGACGCTGCACCCCGAGGACGACGACTTCGGGCAGGCCGGCACGCTGTACCGCGAGGTCTTCGACGACGCGGCCCGTGCGCGCTTCCTCGAGACGATCACCGGGCACGTCGGTGGCGTGACGAGCGACGAGATCCGTGAGCGCGCGATCGGCTACTGGACGAACGTCGACGCCGACCTCGGTGCCGCGCTGCGGGCGAACCTCGCCGGCGACGCTCCGCTGGAGACCGGTGAGCCCGGGACCGCCTCGGAGCCGGTCTCGGTCTAGCTCCTCGGGGGCGCGCCCGACGCGCCCCCTCGTCGCTCCGTACCCCTGGCCGGACCTGCACCCCGCGGGTCCGGCCAGGCGTGCGTCCGGGCGGGGCGCACCCCGGCGCCACGCTCTGGAAGGATGGACCCATGACTACCGAGAACGCCGGCACGGCACCCGAGTCCCCGGCACCGCACGCTTCCTCCGACGCGGTGCGGGACATCGCCGACGTCGCGGCCGTGGAGGTCATCACCTCCGCCGCGGTGCACCTCATGAGTGCGGCCGCCGTGAAGTGCGGGCTCGCGGAGGACGCCGCCGAGCAGGGCCACCTCGACCTCGACGAGGCGCGCAAGCTCATCACCGCCCTGGCCGCGCTGGTGACCGCGAGCGCACCGGACATCGGCAACCAGCACGCCCGGTCGCTGCGGGACGGGTTGCGCTCCCTCCAGCTCGCCTTCCGAGAGGCCTCGGTCATCCCCGACGCCCCGGGCGACGGCCCCGGCGAGAAGTTCACCGGAGCGGTGAGTTGACCACCCCGCCCGGCCCGCCACCGCCGTCCCACCGACCGCCGTCCCAGCCACCGTCCGAGCCGCCGTACCGACCGTCGTCCCAGGGCTGGCCACCCGGCCCGGGTCCGACGCCCGGCGGCCACCCGCACGGCGCGTACGCCGGCGGGACGCCCGCGCCGAGCTTCGCCCCCGCCACCGGCGGTCAGCCGGCGCCGGCCCCGCCGCCCCCCGCGCCTCCTGCGCGGCGGCGGCGGGGCGCGGCCGTGGCGATCGTGCTCCTGGTGCTCGCGCTCCTGGCCGCGTCGGGCGTCGGCGCCTACCTGTACGTGACGACGACCCGGTGGCAGGAGTCCAGTGCCGACTGGGAGGCCCAGTCCCGTGCTCTCGGTGAGGACGTCGCGCGCCTGCAGGCCGACCTGGACGGGGTGAACGCCGAGCTCGAGTCCGCGCGCGGACAGCTCTCCACCGCGCAGGACCGGATCTCCGACCTCGCGAACGAGAAGGCCCAGCTCGGCGACGAGAACGTCGCGTCGCAGCAGTACCTCGACTACCAGGCGCGCGTCTCGGACGCGGCCGGCCGGGTGGCGGCCGCGCTCAACCAGTGCACGTCCGCGCAGTCGGAGCTCATCGGGTACCTCAACAACCGCGAGGCGTACGACCCGGACGACATCGAGCGCTTCGCGGACCAGGTCGACGACCTGTGCACCGCCGCGGAGGACGCGAACTCCCAGCTGCAGGAAGAGCTCGACCAGTGAGCGCTCGCCCGCGCCGACGGGTCGCCGCCGCCCTCGTCGGGATCGTGGCGGTGGGCGCGGCCGGGTGCGGCGTCCTGCCGGACCTGCCCGAGCCGCTTCCCGACACGGTCGTCCCGTCGTTCCCGCCGCCCGAGGAGGTCGAGGGGTCGGAGATCCTCTCCCCCGACGGCTTCGACGCGGTGAGCCGGATGGCCGTGCGGATCCGCAACATCGGCTGCGAAGGGCTCTCGACGGGCTCGGGCTTCGCGATCGACGCCACGACGCTCATCACCAACAAGCACGTCGTGGACTCCTCGGAGTCGCTGCAGCTGCTCACGTACGACGGGCGTGACATCCCGGCCGCGACGGCGAGCACGGCCGACCTCGCCGACCTCGCGATCGTCCGCACGACCGACGAGCTTCCCGCCTACCCGACCCTCGCGACCCAGGACCCGGAACGTGGGGACCAGGTGACCGTCGTGGGGTATCCGGAGGGTGGACGTCTGACGGTGACGCAGGGCGAGGTGATCGGCACCACGACCGACCCGCTCAACGCGAACCTCGGGGAGGTGCTCATCACCGACGCGGAGGTCGAGCCCGGCAGCTCCGGCTCGGCGGCGCTCAACGACGCCGGTGAGGTCATCGGCGTGGTGTACGCCAAGACGTCGACGGACAAGAGCCTGCTCGTGCCCGTCAGCACGGTGCAGTCGATGCTGGCCGACGAGGGGTCCTTCACCCCCGCGGAGCCCTGCGCGTAGCGCGCGCCGGACGGTCGGTCGGCCCGGACGGTCAGTCGGCGCGGCCGACCCGCAGCTCGAGCGAGTCGACCCGCTCGGAGACGATCTCGGAGCCCGCGAGCGCGGCGTTGACCTGGGCGAGCACGCCGTCCAGGCCCGTGCGGTCGAGTCCGGAGTCGATGCGCAGCACCACCGCGACCTCCGCCCGGCGGCCGGTCTCGGCGTGCACCTGCGCGACGTGCGGCACACCCGCGACCGCCTCGGAGACCGCACGCGCCACGTCGTCGGACACCTGGCCGCCGAGGACGGCCGGGAGCCAGTCCTTGCCCTGGGCGAGGGCCCACACGGCGGGACGCGGGACCAGTGCCGTCGCGGGGCCCGCCGGGTCGACGACGAGCAGAGACCAGTCCTCGCTCACCGCGGACAGCGCCGCGCGGCGGGCGTCCACGGGCACGGGGCGCGCATCGGCACGCCACGCGGCCATCGCCTGCACGCTCGTGAACACGGGCAGCGCGCGACGGCCGTCGGGTGCCTCGATCGCGACGACCCCGGCCGAGGCCTCCTTGTCGACCTCGTGCCCGTGGGCGCCGGTCTCCGAGCGACCGAGCTCGGCCAGGATCGGGACGAGGACCCGCGTCTCGGCGAGGCGCGCGACGGCCGCACCCAGGCCGGCGCCCGTCGCGACGTGCTCCGCGAGCAGGCGCGCCAGCTCAGGGTCGGCGGACCCGTCGTCGCCCGAGAAGCCCGACGACGGCGGCAGGGCCTTGCCGGACGTGGACGCCGCCGTGCCGGGGTCCTGCTGCGGCTCGTCGCCGACGCTCACGGCCGGCCTGCGACGTCGAGCGCCTGGGGCAGGGTGAAGGCGCCCGCGTAGAGCGCCTTGCCGACGATCGTGCCCTCGACGCCCTCGGCGACGAGCGCACGCAGCGCCTCGAGGTCGGCCAGGCTGGAGATGCCTCCCGACGCGACGACGGGAGCGTCCGTACGCGCGCACACGTCGCGCAGCAGCTCGATGTTGGGCCCGCGCAGCGTGCCGTCCTTGGTGACGTCGGTGACGACGTAGCGCGCGCAGCCCGCGGCGTCGAGGCGCTCGAGCACCTCCCACAGGTCCCCGCCCTCCTGGGTCCAGCCGCGAGCGGCCAGGGTGGTCCCGCGCACGTCCAGCCCGACGGCGATCGCGTCCCCGTGCGAGTCGATCACCTTCGCCGTCCACTCGGGGTTCTCGAGCGCGGCCGTGCCGAGGTTCACCCGGGACGCACCGGTCGCGAGCGCCCGCTCGAGCGAGGCGTCGTCGCGGATACCGCCCGAGAGCTCGACCTTCACATCGAGGCGGGCGACGACGTCGGCGAGCAGCTGGGCGTTCGACCCGCGGCCGAACGCGGCGTCGAGGTCCACGAGGTGGATCCACTCCGCGCCGCCGGCCTGCCAGTCCAGCGCGGCGGACAGCGGGTCGCCGTAGGAGGTCTCGGACCCGGCCTCCCCCTGGACGAGGCGCACGGCCTGCCCGTCCGCGACGTCGACGGCGGGCAGCAGGACGAGACGATCGGTCATGAGGTGGTCCTTCCGAGGGGTCCAGCGTGGGGACGAGAGGTGGGGGCCGGACGAGCCGGCCGGCGTACGGGGTGCTGCGCGGGTCCTACAACGAGCGGATCCAGTTCTCCAGGAGGGCCGCGCCCGCGTCCCCGGACTTCTCCGGGTGGAACTGGGTCGCAACCAGGGGGCCGTTCTCCACGGCGGCGACGAACCGCCCGCCGTGCTCCGCCCAGGTCACCAGCGGACGTCGGATCGGGGAGTCCGCGGGCAGGTCCTCACCGAGCGTGAAGGTGCGTGCCGCGTAGGAGTGGACGAAGTAGAACCGCTCGTCGGCGATCCCGGCGAACAGCGTGCTGTCGCTCGGGGCCTCGACCGTGGCCCAGCCCATGTGCGGGACGATCGGGGCGTCGAGCCGGTCCACGAGGCCGGGCCACTCACCGAGGCCCTCCGTCAGCGTCCCGTGCTCGTCGCCTTCCTCGAACATCACCTGCATGCCGACGCAGATCCCGAGGACCGGGCGTCCGCCGGCCAGCCGGCGCCCGACGATCTCGTGGCCCCGGACCGCGCGCAGCCCCTGCATCACGGCCGCGAACGCGCCGACGCCGGGCACCACGAGACCGTCGGCGTCCTGCGCACGGGAACGGTCCGCCGTGAGCTCGACGCTCGCCCCGACCCGCTCGAGCGCACGCACGGCGGAGCGCACGTTGCCGAACCCGTAGTCGAGCACGACGACGGACGGGGTGCCCTGGGCGGCGCTCACCGCTTGCGCGCCTTGCGGGCGGCGGCGGTGAGCAGCCGCATGGCCTTGAGGCGGCTGATCCCCTTGCTGGGCACGACACCCGTCAGGTCCGCCACCGACGTCTGACCCGTGAGCAGGTCCTCGAGCACCTCCGGCGCCCCGCCCAGCACGAGGCCGGGGGCGAGCTCGTCGGCCTGCGCCCCGTTCTCCCAGCGCGTCGCGGAGAGCTGCTCGGCCCGACGCACGACGAGCACCAGCGGCACGCCCTTGACGAGGCCGGAGATCGCGGCGGCCGCGCGCTGCGGGGCGCCGTCGGACAGGTCTCGGCACACCGCGAGCGCACCGACGTCGGTGGCGACGACGTCGGCGTCGATCTGCGCGAGCGCGCAGGCTGCGGCGAGCGGCTCGGCGCCCGCGATCTGCGTGATGAGGACCGCGAGGTCCGGCACGGTCGAGGCGGGGTCCAGCGACGACAGGTCGTCCGGGATCTCGAAGCCCAGGTCGCCCAGGTCCGGCTGGTCCCTGTCCGGGTCCCGGCCGTTCACAGCGCGCCCTTGGTGGACGGGACGCCCTCGACGCGGGCGTCGGGCGCGACGGCGGCACGCAACGCACGGGCGAGCGCCTTGAACTGCGCCTCGACGATGTGGTGCGGGTCGCGACCCGACAGCACCCGCACGTGGATGCAGATCGCCGCGTGGTGGGCGATCGACTCCAGGACGTGGCGCGTCAGGGAACCCGTGAAGTGCCCGCCGATGAGGTGGTACTCCTGCCCCTCCGGCTCGCCGGAGTGGACGAGGTAGGGCCGGCCGGACACGTCCACGACGGCCTGCGCGAGCGCCTCGTCCAACGGCACGAGGGCGTCGCCGAACCGGGAGATCCCGGTCTTGTCGCCGAGCGCCACCCGAAGCGCCTCGCCGAGCGTGATCGCGACGTCCTCCACCGTGTGGTGCGCGTCGATGTGGGTGTCACCGGTCGCCTTGACCGTGAGGTCGATGAGCGAGTGCTTCCCGAGCGCGGTGAGCATGTGGTCGTAGAACGGGACGGTCGTCGAGACGTCCGTCCTCCCGGTCCCGTCGAGGTCGAGCTCGACGAGCACGCTCGACTCCGACGTCGCGCGCTCGATGCGCGCGGTGCGCTTCACAGTCCTGCCACCTCCACGAGGGCGTCCTTGAACGCCCTCATCTCCTCAGGGGTGCCGATCGACACCCGCAGCCAGCCGTCGGGTCCAGTCTCCCGGATGAGCACACCATGATCCAGCAGACCCTGCCAGACCGCGTGCCGGTCGTCGAACGACCCGAAGAGCACGAAGTTCGCGTCGGAGTCCGCGACCTGCAGGGCGGCGCCGCCCGCGGCGGCCGAGCGCTGCGAGCGCAGCCACCCCACCGTCGCGTCGCGCTCGACGCGCAGCGCCTCGACCTGCGCGAGCAGCGCGGGCGCGTGCGCGAGCGCCGCCCGGGCGACCGCCTGGGTGACCGCCGACAGGTGGTAGGGCAGGCGCACGACGCGCAGCGCGTCGACGAGCTCGGCCGACGCCGCGAGGTAGCCGACCCGGGCACCGGCGAGCGCGAACGCCTTCGACATGGTGCGGCTCACCGCGAGGTGGGGGTAGCGGTCGAGCAGCTCGAGCGCCGAGGGCGTGCCCGCACGCCGGAACTCCCCGTACGCCTCGTCGACGACGACGACCGCCGGTGCGCCGTCCGTGCCCGCCGCGTGCACCTCGAGAGCGGCCTCGCACACGGCCTCGACCACCGCGGTCGGCAGCGCCGTGCCCGTGGGATTGTTGGGGCTCGCGAGGAGGATGACGGCGGGACGCTCGGCGGCGATCGTCCGCCGCACGTGCTCGAGGTCGAGCGAGAAGTCCTCGGCGCGCCGGCCCACGACCCAGCGCGTGGAGGTGTCCCGCGCGTACTCGGGGTACATGGAGTAGGTGGGGGCGAAGGACAGCGCCGTGCGCCCCGGTCCGCCGAACGCCTGGAGGATCTGCAGCATGACCTCGTTGGAGCCGTTCGCGGCCCACAGACGCTCGGGCGACAGCCGCACCCCTGACTCGCCCGCGAGGTACTCGACCAGGTCGGCGCGCAGCGCGGAGAAGTCCCGGTCCGGGTACCGGTTGAGGCTCCGTGCCGCGCTCGCGACGTCGGCGGCGATCGTGGCGACGACGTCCTCGCCGGGAGGATAGGGGTTCTCGTTGACGTTGAGCAGCACGGGCACGTCGAGCTGCGGTGCGCCGTAGGGCTCGATGCCGGCGTGCTCGGGGCGCACCGGTAGCCGCACGATGGGAGTGGTCACCCGGACAGTCTACGAACTCTGCGAGCAGCGTCCCGCGCCGTCCGGCTGCCGGTCGCCGCGCCGGCGGTCGGCGGTCGCGCGCCGGTCTCAGGCGGAGACGACGTTCCCGTCCTCGACCACGACGTCGACCTGCGGCAGCGGGGTGGGAGCGGGTCCTCCCAGCACCTCCCCCGTCGCGAGGTCGAACCTCGAGGCGTGGCACGGGCAGCGCAGCCCGTCGTCGGCGTCGGGCGCCACGCTGCACCCCTCGTGCGTGCAGATCGCGCTGAACGCCGCGAACTCGTCCGCGACGGGCTGCGTGACGAGCAGCTCGACGCCACCGACCGTGACCGCGAGCGCACCGCCGACCGGGACGTCGGCCGTCGCCGCGAGCGTCTGCCCCGCGTCCACGAGGCCGCTGCCCGTGGGCTCGGACCCGTCCGTTGTGCCGTCCGCGCCGGGAGCCGGCTCCTGCTGGTCCGTGGAGCCCTCGCTCCCGCACGCGGCGAGCAGCCAGACCACGGCGCCCGCCCCGCCGCCGGCCAGCACGGCACGCCGGCTCGGACCCGACCGGGCGGCGCACGTCCTGCCGGCGGTGCAGACGTGACCGACGTCGGGCGGTGTGCTCTGGGCCATGCGCGGCTCCTTCGTCGGGCGGGCGTCGGGACGCCCGTCGCGCCCTCGCGGTCCTCGTGGTGCGCGCACGGCGCACCGACGCTTCAATTGAAGCATCGGGGCGCGGACCGCGCGCCCCGGCCGGAGCACCACGGAGGCCTCGATGACGACGCCCGTCGCACAGCCCGACGCCGTCCCCGGGCCCCCCGAGCCGCCCGCCCGGTCACGGCGCGCCTGGGTCCTGCGCGGCATCACCGCGGCCGGCCTGCTCCTGTCCGCGGACATCCACCTCGTGCTCTACCTCGAGGGCTACCGCGACATCGAGGTCGTCGGACCGCTCTTCCTCCTCAACGCCGTCGCGGGCTTCGCGCTCGGCCTGCTGGTCCTCACGTGGGGCAGCTGGCTCCCCCTGCTGGGCGCGGTCGGTTTCGGGGCGCTGACGCTCGCCGCCTTCTACCTGTCGACCACGGTCGGCTTCTTCGGCGTCAACGAGACCGTCGGCGGCACCCAGCAGGTGCTCGCCGCGGTCAGCGAGTGGGTCGCGGTGATCGCCGGGCTCGCCGCGCTCGCGCGCGAGCGGGTCCTGCGCCGTCCCGTCGCCGCCTGACCACGGGGACCTCGGCCTGGGGACGGCGGCTGCGCGTCGTGGGCGGCGGCGCCTACGATCGCCAGGTGACGTCCTCCTTCGACCCGTACGGCGACATCCCCTTCGACCCGAGCGAGGAGCCCCCTCCTGAGGACGGGTTCGGCAACCCTGATGACGAGCCGGGCGGTGCGTCCGCCACCGGTCAGGGTGCACGGACTGCTCGGGGGCCGGCAGCGGGCGGACCGGCCGCTGGGCCGGCGGTGCCCGTGCCCGACGACGCAGCACGGCGCGCCAAGGTCGAGATGCTCCGCGGGCTGCTCGACGGCGCCCAGGGCGAGGACCTGCGCGAGGAGGCGGAGGTCGCGCTCCGCTCGCTGGTCGGTCGCGACGACGCCCGGTTGCGCGACGACCAGTGGCGCGCCATCGAGGCCCTCGTGGCGTTCCGCCGTCGGGCGCTGGTGGTCCAGCGCACCGGCTGGGGGAAGTCCGCGGTCTACTTCGTGGCGACCTCGCTCCTGCGGGCCCGTGGCGCCGGGCCCACCGTGATCGTCTCTCCCCTGCTCGCCCTCATGCGTGACCAGATCGGCGCCGCGGCGCGCGCCGGCATCCGTGCCGTGACGATCAACTCGTCGAACGTCACCGAGTGGGACGACGTGCACGCCGCGATCGCCGCGGGCGACGTCGACGTGCTCCTGTGCTCTCCCGAGCGGCTCAACAACCCGGGCTTCCGCGACGAGGTCCTCCCCCGGCTCGCCGCGGACGCCGGCCTCGTCGTCATCGACGAGGCCCACTGCATCAGCGACTGGGGGCACGACTTCCGCCCCGACTACCGGCGCATCCGCACCCTGCTCGCCGACCTGCCGCCCGGCATCCCCGTCCTCGCGACGACGGCCACGGCGAACGCGCGCGTGACCGCGGACGTCGCGGAGCAGCTCGGGGTCTCGGGCGCCGGGTCCGGCGCCGACCTCACCCACGAGGACGTCCTGGTGCTGCGGGGCGGGCTCGACCGCGAGTCGTTGCACCTGGCCGTGCTGAACCTCCCGGACCAGCCGTCCCGGGTCGCGTGGCTCGCCGAGACGCTCCAGGACGTCGACGGGTCGGGCATCGTCTACTGCCTGACGGTCTCGGCGGCGGAGCAGGTCGCGAGCCAGCTGCGCGCCACCGGCCTCGCCGTGGCGGCCTACACCGGGCAGACGGACACGGCGGAGCGCGAGCAGCTCGAGGCGGACCTCAAGGACAACCGGGTCAAGGCGCTCGTCGCGACGTCCGCCCTCGGGATGGGCTTCGACAAGCCCGACCTGGCGTTCGTCGTGCACCTCGGCGCACCATCGTCGCCGATCGCGTACTACCAGCAGGTCGGTCGAGCCGGGCGTGGTGTCGACGACGCGGTCGTCGTCCTGCTCCCCGGGGAGGAGGACCGCAGGATCTGGGACTACTTCGGTTCGCTCGCCTTCCCGGCGGAGCGTCAGGTCCGCGAGACGCTCGCGGCCCTCGACGGCGGCGGCACCCAGTCCGTGGCCGTGCTCGAGACCCAGGTCGACCTCAAGCGCTCACGCCTCGAGATGATGCTCAAGGTGCTCGACGTCGACGGGGCCGTGCGTCGCGTCAAGGGCGGCTGGGTGTCCACGGGGCAGCCCTGGTCGTACGACGCCGACCGTTACGCGCGCGTCGAGGAGACCCGCGGGGCGGAGCAGCAGGCGATGCTCGACTACGAGCGCACCGAGGGCTGCCGGATGGAGTTCCTGCGCGCGGTGCTCGATGACCCCGAGCTCACCGACGGCTGGCGCTGCGGCCGCTGCGACCGGTGCGGCGGGGTCGACCTGCCGGCCGCACCCGACCCGGAGGCCGTCACCGCGGCGCGCGCCGACATGGACCGACCCGGCGTGGACGTCACCGCGCGGCGACAGTGGCCGAGCGGGCTGGACCGCCTCGGCCTCGACCTGCGCGGCCGGATCCCGGCCGACGAGCTCGCCGAGACGGGCCGTGCCGTCGCACGCCTCGACGGCCTCGGCTGGTCCGCCCCGCTGCGCGAGCTCTTCGCGCCCGGCGCGCCCGACGGCGAGACGCCCGTCCCGCTGCGCCGCGCCGCCGCACGCGTGCTCGACGAGTGGCCCGCGATCCGCACACCGGTGCCCGCGGGTGCCGACACCGAGGACGGCACGGGGTCCGGCACACCGTCCGGCACCGACGGCGCAGTGGGCACAGTGGGCGAGCTGGTGATCGACGGTGTCGTCGCCGTGCGCTCGGTGACCCGGCCCCAGCTCACGCACCACCTCGCCGGCGGGTTGGCCGCCTACCTCGGGCGGCCGCTCATCGGCTCGATCGGTCCGGAGCCGGGCCGGGAGGAGCCCGGGCGGCACGACGTGAACTCTGCGATGCGGCTCGCAGGTGTCACGCAACGGCTGCGCCTCGAGCTCGGCGAGGCGGCGCTCGCCGGGCTCGCCGGACGCGCGGTGCTGCTGGTCGACGACTCGACCGACTCGGGCTGGACGCTCACCGTGGCCGCCCGGCTCCTGCGCCGTGCCGGCGCCTCGGCCGTCTACCCCTTCGTCCTCGCGGTCCGCTGAGCACGGGCACCGGCACAGGTCGCCGAGCACCGGTCACAGGAACCGGGCGCGCACCGCCTCACCGTGCGCGGGGAGGTCCTCGTCGTTCGCGACGGCGACGATCCGGTCCGCGACCTCGGCGAGGGCCTCACGGTCGTACTCGATGACCTGCACGGCCTTGACGAAGCTGTGCACACCGAGACCGCTCGCGAAGTGCGCGCACCCCCCGGTCGGCAGCACGTGGTTCGAGCCCGCCATGTAGTCCCCGAGGGAGACCGGCGAGTAGGCACCGACGAAGATCGCCCCGGCGCTGGTCACCCGCTCCGCGAGCGCCGCGGCGTCGGCGGTCTGGATCTCGAGGTGCTCGGCCCCGTAGGCGTCGACCACCTCCAGCCCGTGCTCGACGTCGTCCACGAGGACGACGGCGGACTGCGGCCCGGCGAGCGACAGCGCCACCCGCTGCGAGTGCTTCGTCGCGGAGGTGAGGTCGACCAGACGGGCCTCGACCGCGCCGGCGAGCTCGACGGACGGCGTCACGAGGACGGCCGCCGCGAGCGGGTCGTGCTCGGCCTGGCTGATGAGGTCGCTCGCCACGTGACCCGGGTCCGCGCCCCCGTCGGCGAGGATCGCGATCTCCGTCGGCCCGGCCTCGGCGTCGATCCCGACGACGCCGCGCACCAGGCGCTTGGCCGCCGCCACGAACACGTTGCCCGGACCCGTGACGACGTTCACGGGATCGCAGAGCGTCTCGCCGTCCTGGGGCTGGGTGCCGGCCGCACCGTAGGCGAACATCGCCACGGCCTGGGCACCACCGACGGCATAGACCTCGTCGACGCCGAGGAGCTCGCACGCCGCGAGGATCGTCGCGTGCGGCAGTCCGCCGTTGTCCTTCTGCGGCGGGGACGCGACTGCGAGCCCGGGGACACCGGCCTCCTGCGCGGCGACGACATTCATGATGACCGAGGACGGGTACACCGCGAGCCCGCCCGGGGCGTAGAGACCGACCCTCCGTACGGGCACCCAGCGCTGACGCACCTCGGCGCCGTCCGCGAGCCGGACCGTGAAGTCCTGCGGGCGCTGCGCGCTGTGCACCGTGCGCACCCGCCGGATCGACTCCTCGAGGGCTGCGCGCACGTCGGGCGCCAGGTCGTTCAGCGCATCGGCCAGCGCCTGCGCGGGAACGCGCAGGTGCTCGGGACGTACCCCGTCGAACCGCTCGGCGTACTCGCGCAGCGCGTCCGCACCGCGGGTCCGGACCGCGTCGATGATCGGCGCCACGAGATGCGTCGCGTCCTCGACGCCGAGCTCGGCGCGCGGCAGGACGTGGACGAGCTCACGGGCGGACAGGTCGCGACCCCTCAGGTCGATGCGGTTGATCACGCGACCAGTCTAGTTCCGGCCCGCGTGGCCCGGGCGCCCCGTCCGCAGGAGACGATGCGCAGGAGACAATGGCGGGATGAGCACCCCGACCACGGTGAAGATCACCGACGACGTCATCCGCCTCGGCCAGTTCCTCAAGCTCGCCGGGCTCGTGGAGTCCGGCGCCCACGCCCGGGTCCTCCTCTCCGAGGGCGAGGTCAGCGTCAACGGTGAGGTGGAGACACGCCGCGGCCGCCAGCTGCACCGCGGGGACGTCGTGGCCGTCGCGCACCCCCAGGGCAGCGCCGAAGCCGTCGTCGGCTGAGCTCAGGACGCCATGTACGTCGAGGACATCACCTTGTCCGGCGTCAGGCGCAGCACGATCCGCTCCGGGTTGGGCTGGAGCTGGCGGTACCGACGGGCGTAGCGCTCGACGGCCTCGGCGATCTCCGCAGGATCCTCGACGACCTCGACGGTGCCCTCCAACGTCAGCCAGCGACCGCCGTCGACCTGGCAGAGCGCGGCCCGCGGCCGGTGCCCGTCCTGGTCACCCGTGCGGCCGGCGTTGCGCGCCTTGACCGAGGCGCGGTTGGCGGTGATACGGGCGACACCCGCCTCGGAGTCCCACGTGAACGCGACGGGGACCACGTGCGGCGAGCCGTCGGCCCGCAGTGTCGTGAGGGTCGCGAGGTGTCGCTCCGTGACGAAGACGCGCTGCTCGGGGTTCAGGTGGATCACGAGGGTCGAGTCTATGCGAGTCCGCCGTGTGACCTCCGGGCCTGACGGCGAACCGTCAGACGGAGAGGCAGGACGGGCCGAGCAGCGCCTTGAGGTCGCCGTAGAGCGCGGGTGACTTCTCGACGCGCAGGCGGTCCTCCAGTCGCATGACCTTCGTCCGGCCGGGGCTCGCGAGCCGCAGGTGCACCTCCGTGACGCCCGGGTGGGTCGTGAGGATCTCCCGCAGCCGCTCGACGACGGGCGGGGTGCAGCGCGACTCCGGCAGGCTCACCAGGACCGGGCTCTCGGCGACCGTCGAGACGTCGGGCAGCGAGACCTCCATCGCCTGCAGCTGCATGGTCTCGTCCCGCCGGCGCACGCGTCCGCGCAGCACGACGACCTGGTCCTCCGCGAGGATCGTGGAGTACGCCAGGTAGGTCTCGCCGAAGAACATCACCTCGACGGCGCCCTCGAGGTCCTCGATCGTCACCGCGGCCCACGGGTTGCCGTTCTTGCTCATCTTGCGCTGCAACGACGTGATGAGACCCGCGACCGTGACGGTCGACCCGTCCTGGCGGCCCTCGTCCGTCATGAGGGCGGCGATGCCGGTGTCGGCGGCGCGGGTGAGCACGTGCTCGAGCCCGGACAGCGGGTGGTCCGAGACGTACAGCCCGAGCATCTCCCGTTCGAAGGCCAGGCGCTGCTTCTTGTCCCAGTCGGGGATGTCGGGGACGTCGACGCTGAACGACATCGTCGGGTCCTCCCCGCCGAGGTCCGCGAAGAGGTCGAACTGGCCCTTGGCCTCCTCGCGCTTGACGCTGATCACGGACTCGACGGCCTGCTCGTGCACCACCAGGAGCGCGCGCCGCGCGTGACCCAGCGAGTCGAACGCCCCTGCCTTGATGAGCGACTCGATGGTCCGCTTGTTGCAGACCACGGCGGGCACCTTGTCGAGGAAGTCCGTGAAGGACGTGAACTCCCCCTTCGCCTCGCGCGTGGCGACGATCGCGTCCACGACGTTCGCGCCCACGTTGCGGATCGCGGTCAGGCCGAAGCGGATGTCGACACCCACCGCGGTGAAGTTCGCGGCCGAGGAGTTGACGTCCGGCGGCAGGACGGTGATCCCCATCCGCCGGCACTCGTTGAGGTACAGCGCCGACTTGTCCTTGTCGTCGCGCACGCTCGTGAGGACCGCGGCCATGTACTCGGTCGGGTAGTTCGCCTTGAGGTAGGCGGTCCAGTACGCGACGAGCCCGTACCCGGCGGAGTGGGCCTTGTTGAACGCGTAGCCCGCGAACGGCACGAGCGTGTCCCACACCGCCTGGATCGCGCCGTCGGAGTACCCGCGCTCGCGCATGCCGGCCTGGAAGGGGATGAACTCCTTGTCGAGGATCTCCTTCTTCTTCTTGCCCATCGCGCGGCGCAGCAGGTCGGCCTGCCCGAGGGTGTACCCGGCGAGAACCTGGGCAGCCTTCTGCACCTGCTCCTGGTAGACGATGAGGCCGTGGGTCTCGTCGAGGACCTCCGCGAGCGGCTCCGCCAGCTCGGGGTGGATCGGGGTGATGGGCTGCTGGCCGTTCTTGCGCAGCGCGTAGTTCGTGTGGGAGTTCATGCCCATCGGACCCGGCCGGTACAGGGCGATGACGGCGGAGATGTCCTCGAAGTTGTCCGGGCGCATCTGCCGCAGGAGCGAGCGCATCGGGCCGCCGTCGAGCTGGAACACCCCGAGGGTGTCGCCGCGCGAGAGCAGCTCGTAGGCCTTCGGGTCGTCGAGCTCGAGGGTCTCGATCTCGATCGGGTCCTTGCCGTTCATCACGATGTTCTCGAGCGCGTCGTCGAGGATCGTGAGGTTGCGCAGCCCCAGGAAGTCCATCTTGATCAGGCCGAGGCCCTCGCAGGTCGGGTAGTCGAACTGCGTGATGACGGCGCCGTCCTGCAGGCGCCGCATGATGGGGATGATGTCGATGAGCGGCTCGCTCGACATGATGACGCCCGCGGCGTGCACGCCCCACTGGCGCTTCAGCCCTTCGATGCCCTTCGCGAGCTCGACCACCCGCTGCGCGTCGGGGTCGCCGGCGTGGAGCTGGCGGAACTCCTCGGCCTCGGCGTACCGCGAGTCCGCGCTGTCGAAGATGCCACCCAGGGAGATGTCCTTGCCCATGACGGCAGGGGGCATCGCCTTGGTGAGCTTCTCCCCCATCGCGAACGGGAACCCGAGCAGCCGGGAGGAGTCCTTGAGAGCCTGCTTGGCCTTGATGGTGCCGTACGTGACGATCTGTGCGACCCGGTCGTCGCCGTACTTGTCGGTGACGTACCGGATGACCTCGGCGCGCCGGCGCTCGTCGAAGTCGACGTCGACGTCGGGCATCGAGACACGCTCGGGGTTGAGGAACCGCTCGAAGATCAGGCCGTGCTGCAGCGGGTCCAGCTCGGTGATGCCCATGAGGTAGGACGCCATGGACCCGGCCGCGGAGCCACGCCCCGGACCGACGCGGATCCCCTGCGCCTTGGCCCAGTTGATGAAGTCCGCAACGACGAGGAAGTAGCCGGGAAAACCCATCTGGATGATGACGTCGGTCTCGTACTTCGCCTGCTGGCGCGAGGCGTCCGGCACGCCGCCGGGGTAGCGGGTGTGCAGTCCGCGCTCGATCTCCTTGACGAACCAGCTCGTCTCGTCCTCCCCCTCGGGGACGGGGAAGCGCGGCATGTAGTTCGCCGAGGTGTTGAACGACACGTCGCACTGCTCGGCGATGAGCAGCGTGTTGTCGCAGGCCTCGGGGAGCTCGGACCACATCCGACGCATCTCCGCGGCCGACTTCACGTAGTAGCCGTCGCCGTCGAACTTGAAGCGGTCGGGGTCCGCGAGGGTGGACCCGGAGTTGATGCACAGGAGCGCCTCCTGCGACGTCGAGTCCTCCTGCTTGACGTAGTGCAGGTCGTTCGTCGCCACGAGCGGTGCGCCGATGGTCTCGGACAGCCGCAGGAGGTCCTTGAGGACCCGGGTCTCGATATCGAGCCCGTGGTCCATCAGCTCGATGTAGAAGTTCTCCTTGCCGAAGATGTCCTGCAGCTCCCCGGCAGCCCGCACGGCCTCGTCCCACTGACCGAGGCGCAGCCGCGTCTGGATCTCTCCGGACGGGCAGCCCGAGGACGCGATGAGGCCCTTGCCGTACGTCTGCAGCAGGTCGCGGTCCATGCGCGGCCACTTGCCCATCTGCCCGTCGAGAGACGCCAGCGAGCTCGCCCGGAACAGATTGTGCAGGCCCTCGTTGTCCCGGGCCCACATGGTCATGTGCGTGTACGCGCCGCGCGCCGAGACGTCGTCGGACTCCTGACCCTTGTCCCCGTACCGCACCCGCGTCTGGTCGAACCGGCTCGTGCCGGGCGTGACGTACGCCTCGACGCCGATGATCGGCTTGATCCCGGCGTTCGTCGCCTTGGACCAGAAGTCGAACGCACCGAAGACGTACCCGTGGTCGGTCGTGCCGATCGCCTTCTGCCCGAGCCGCGCGGTCTCGGTGAACAGGTCGCCCAGCCGCGCCGCGCCGTCGAGCATCGAGTACTCGGTGTGGACGTGCAGGTGGACGAAGTCGTCGGACTTCCGGGACTCGGCGACGGCAGACGGCATGCGAAGAGTCTAGGTCGAGCCTCGGACACTCCTCGGCGTGTCGCCGGTGCGTCCTCCGTGGGTCTTGTCTCAGCCCTGTCTCAGCCCAGGTCCTGCGGGCGCCGGAGGACCTTGACGGCGTCCCGGTGGTCGATCCCGGCGTCCAGGTAGACAGGGCCGTGGAGCTCGTAGCCGAGGCGCTCGTAGAAGCCGCTGGCCTGCGTCTGAGCGCTGAGGAGCACACGGACCTCGGCGCGACCCGTCGTGCCCGACGACGCGTGGTCGGCGAGCGCGATCTCCTCGAGGGCCTGCATCACGAGGGCTCCGACACCGTGCCCGCGCGCGGACGGCGCCACCGCGACCCGTCCGACATGAACCTCGCCGGGGTGCGCCGCGTCGGTGAGCAGGCGACCGGTGCCCACGACCTCGCCGTGCTCAGCGCGCCGGACGACGACGTGGGCCGTCGTCGGTGCCCGGTCGAGCTCGTCGACCTCCTCGTCGAGCGGGACTCCCTGCTCGTCGACGAAGACGGCGATCCGCAGGGCGAACGCCTCGGCGAGCGTCGCGGCGTCGGTGGCGCGCGAGACGAGCAGCCGAGGGCTCACGCGTACGTGTCGCGCAGCACACCGAGGGCGCGGGCGAGGTCCTCGGGGTACTCGCTCGTGACCTCGAGCCGGCGCCCCGTCGACGGGTGCTCGAACCCCAGGCGCATCGCGTGCAGCCACTGGCGCTGCAGCGCGACCTTGGCGGCGAGCGACGGGTCGGCGCCGTACGTGAGGTCGCCGACGCAGGGGTGGCGCAGCGCGGAGAAGTGGACCCGGATCTGGTGCGTCCGTCCGGTCTCGAGGTGCACCTCGACGAGGGAGGCCGCGGGCAGCATCTCGAGGACCTCGTAGTGCGTGACGGACGGCTTGCCCGCCGCCGTGACGGCGAACTTGTAGTCCGCGCTCGGGTGCCGCCCGATCGGGGCGTCGATGGTGCCCGTCGTCGGCTCGGGATGACCCTGCACGAGCGCGTGGTAGACCTTGTCGACCGTGCGCTCCTTGAACGCGCGCTTGAGCGTGGTGTACGCGTGCTCGGACTTCGCGACGACCATCAGTCCGGACGTGCCGACGTCGAGCCGGTGCACGATCCCCTGGCGCTCGGCCGCGCCCGACGTCGAGATGCGGTAGCCGGCGGCGGCGAGCGCACCCACGACCGTCGGCCCCGTCCAGCCGGGCGAGGGGTGCGCGGCGACACCGACCGGCTTGTCCACGACCACCAGGTCGTCGTCGTCGTGCACGATCCGCATGCCCGGGACGGGCTCGGCCACGACCGGGGGCGCCTCGGCCTGCGGCTCGGGGATCTCGACCTCGAGCCAGGCTCCCGCCAGGAGCCGGTCCGACTTGCCGACCGGTCGACCGTCGACCTGCACGTGACCGGCGGCGGCGAGCTCCGCCGCCCTGGTCCGGGAGAGCCCGAGCAGCCGGGACAGCGCCGCGTCGACGCGCTCCCCCGCCAGACCGTCGGGCACCGGGAGCGACCGCTGGCTCATCGGGACGCCTCGGTCGGGTCGGTCGGAGCCTCGGCCCCCTGCGGATCGTCGACATGCCGACGGCCGTCGAGCCCGATCCCCCGTAGCGAGAGGATGGCGATCATGACCGCCGCGACCACGATCGCGATGTCCGCGACGTTGCCGACGAAGAAGCCGGCGTAGTCGATGAAGTCCACGACGTGCCCGCGTGCGAAGCCGGGCTCCCGGACGAGACGGTCGATGAGGTTGCCCACCGCGCCGCCCAGGAGCAGTCCCAGCGCCAGCGCCCAACCACGCGAACCGATCCGGCGGATCATCCGGACGATGACGACCACCACGACGACCACGACGACCGTCAGGACCCAGGTCAGGCCGGTCGCGATCGAGAGCGCGGCCCCCGGGTTGTACAGCAGGCGCCACTGGATGAGCTCACCGATGACCGGGACGGGGTCGTCGCCGAGCACGAGCGCGCTCTCGGCCCAGTACTTCGTCACCTGGTCCAGCGCGATGACGAAGAGGGCGAGCGCGACGGTCCACAGACCCAGCACCGGCCTGCCCGACGGCGCGGGCGCAGCCGTCCGCGCGGGTGCTGCGACCGGGTCGTCGGGGCCGGATCGCTGCTCGGAGGGCTCTGGACTCTGGGGGGACTGCTCGGTCGATGACATCGCCGGCAAGTCTGCCACGTCGCAGGGTCAGCGACGCTCTTCGCGCTGCTTCGCCTCGACGGACAGGTTCGCCCGGGGGAACGCCTGCAGTCGCGCCTTGCCGATCGGCAGGCCGGTCGCCTCGCAGGTCGCGTAGGTCCCCTGCGCGATCCGGTCGAGAGCGTGGGACGTCTGCTGCAGCAGGTCGCGCACGTTGTTCACGAGCGTGAGCTCCTGCTCCCGCTCGAGCGCGCTCGAGCCCGAGTCGGCCTGGTCGTCGCCGGCCCCGTCGCCCGAGTTGCGGAGCAGCTCCGAGAGCTCCTCGTCGGCCGCGGCGAGCTCGCTCTCGAGGCGGTCCTTCTCCTCGATCAGCTCGGCCGCGAGCTCCTCGACCTCCTTGAGGGTCCACGGCTCCTCGCCGTCCCGCACAGGGAACGACTTCACGTCGCGCGCGAGGTTCGGGAACTGCTGACGAACGGCTGCGCGTGCCGCGCTGGTGAGCTTTGCCATGTCACCCTCCTGGGTCGAATTCGCCCGACAGTAGACGTCGCGACCGGTCCGCACAACACACCACGCCGGATGTCCGACGTGGTGCGAGCGCAGACCGGCCGCGACCGGGCGATGCGGCGTCGTGCCGCGATGCGGTGTGTGTGGTGCGTCAGATACCGGGCGAGAGCTCGTTCGGCCGGCCCCCGGAGGACCCGGAGCGCGGCGGCAGGGCGCTGCCACGGTTGTCCAGGTCGCCGAGCAGGTTCTGCAGGTAGCTCTTGAGGCGCGTGCGGTAGTCCCGCTCGAAGAGCCGCAGCTCGTCGATCTTGCGCTCGAGCAGCGACCGCTCCTGCTCGAGCTGCGAGAGAGTCCGGTGTGACGTCTCCTCGGCCTCCTGGACGATCCGCGCACCCTCCTCCTTCGCCTCGGCGATGAGTCGGTCACCCTCGTCCTGCCCGGAGCGCACGTAGTCGTCGTGCAGCTTCTGGGCGAGCTGGAGCATACCCGTGGCGGATTCGGGCTCGTTCCCACCGGTCTTGGCCGTGACCGCCGCGGAGATCGGGGCCGGTGCGGGTGCGACCGGCTCAGGAGCGGGCTTCACCTCCGGCGCCACCGGGGCGGGTGCGGGGGACGAGGCGTCTGCACGACTGAGCTCGGCGATCCGACGCTCCGCGGCGGCGAGCTTCGTCGTGAGGCCGTCGTTCTCCTCCTGGAGGGTGTTGAGCGTGCGCACCACCTCGTCCAGGAAGTCGTCGACCTCTTCGACGTCGTACCCCTCGCGGAACTTGGTCGCCGCGAACTTCTTGTTCAGGATGTCCTCTGCAGTCAGCAGTGCCATCGGTTCACCTCAATGCGTTTGCGCTGTCGGTCCGTGCGATCTCGACGATCACCACAGTCCAAAGTAGCGGAGTTTATCGGGATGGGACGGCTCAGGACGTCGGTGCGGGGCGCCCAGTGACGGGCGCCACGCCTCCACGACCGGTCGCCGGTCGAGCGGGCTGGTGCTCCTAGAGGCTCCGGACCACCCCGCCCGCGAACGAGACGAGGAGGAAGAGCACGAGGAACGCGAGGTCGAGTCGCACCTGACCGAGCGTGAGCGGCGGAATGACCCGCCGCAGTGCACGCAACGGCGGGTCCGTGGCCGAGTAGACGATCTCGGCGACCACGAGCATCAGGCCCCGAGGCCGCCAGTCCCTGGCGAAGACCTGGACCCAGTCCAGGACGAGTCTCCCGATCAGGATCAGGAGGTAGACGAAGAGCAGGAAGGAGAGCAGGCCGGTAAGGAAGTCCCAGATCACGGGTCAACTGTGCCAGACTCCGGCTCAACTCTGGTTGAAGAAGCCTGCTCGACCCGGCGCGGCGGTAGTGGGCGCCTTCTCCTCGGCCGTCACCTCAACATGCTCGGGCGACAGCAGGAACACCTTGTTGGTGACCCGCTCGATGGCGCCGTGCAGCCCGAAGATGAGGCCGGCGGAGAAGTCGACAAGACGCTTCGCGTCCGCGTCGTCCATGTCCGACAGGTTCATGATGACCGGCGTCCCGCCGCGGAACGCCTCGCCGATGACCCGCGCGTCGTTGTAGGACCGCGGGTGCACCGTGGTGATCCGGCGCAGCTCGGACGCCGACATGTTCGTCTGCGGAACCTCCCGGGGACCGACCGCGCGGTGCAGCGGGGTCACCTGGGCCTGGTAGTCGTGCGGCACGTCTGCCCCTAACTCGTCGAGCTCGTCGACGTACTCGTCCTGCTCACCCTCGCCGCGATCATCGGCGAGGCCCAGGTACAGCATGGTCTTCCGAAGCGCTCCGGCCATCGCCCTCTCTCCGTCCTCCACGTGGTCAACCTGCGTGGCTACGTCTGATCACTCACCGTCCGGGACGGTCCAATCACGCTAACCGAGCACGAGCGTCGACCGGCGCACGACACGCCCAGGCGTGTTGACCTGACGGTGCGAGATGCTGTAGCGCGTCGCTCATCGTTCGGCCGGTGCCTCGAGGGCGATCACGCCCGCGAAACGACCGGTCGTGGTACCGCCTCGGCTCGCGCGACGGTGGGAGAAATAGCGCTCGTCGGTGATGGTGCACACGTCCAGGAGCGTCACGCTCGCCCCCGCGTCCCGCAGGTCTGCGGCGACACCTGCCGGCAGGTCGAGCGCGGGCGTCCCCCGCTCGGTCGTCGACCACGTCGCCGGACGGCGGGTCGCGACCTCGGCCCGCATCGCGTCGGGCACCTCGTAGCACCGTCCGCACGCGCACGGCCCGACGACCGCACGCACGCGGGAGGGCGACGCACCGAGCGCGACCATCGCCTCGAGCGCGCGCAGCACGACGCCCGAGTGCACGCCACGCCGGCCGGCGTGCGCGACGCCGACCACGCGGGCGAACGGGTCCGCGAGCAGCACCGGGACGCAGTCGGCGACCAGCACACCGAGGCCGACGCCGGACACGGTGGTCACGAGCGCGTCTCCCTCGCCGCACGTGTGCTCCCCGGCAGGTGCCGGACCGTCGACCCGCAGGACGTCGGCGCCGTGGACCTGGGTCGCGTAGGTCGTCGGGGCGCCCAGCCACGCGCTCACCCGCGCGCGGTTGCGCACGACCCGCGCGGCGTCGTCGTGCACCCCGAGCCCGAGGTTCAGGCTCGCCCACGGGGACGGCGACTCCCCGCCCTCGCGGCCGGTGAAACCGGCGCGCACGCCGCGACCGAGGTCGACGGTGAGGACGGGGAGGGGGGGCACGCGTGCTTACTTGAGGAAGTCGGGAACGTCGAGCTCCTCGACCTTGCGCCGGGCCGGCTCCTCGTCGAAGATCCGGGGGACCTCGACCTGCCCGTTCTGTCCGGCGGACGACCCGTCGGCGTTGTGGTTCTGCTCCTCGCCGACGACCGTGAAAGCCGGAGCCGGGGCGGCGGGGACCGGTACCGGGGTCACACCACCGTCGAGCGTGACGGGGACGTCATCACCGTCCGTCGTGATCGGGACGACCGGGCGCGGCAGCGTGTGGGCTCCGGTCGCCGGCGCCGGGACCGCCGGCGCGGACGGGACCGGGGCGGGCTGACCCGCACCCGCGACCTGACCGAGCCCACGAGCGTCCTTGCGGGTCTGCGGCACACCACCGTCGAACCCGGCGGCGATGACGGTCACCCGCACCTCGTCGCCCAGCGCGTCGTCGATGACGGCACCGAAGATGATGTTCGCCTCGGTGTGCGCGGCCTCGTGGACGAGGCGCGCCGCCTCGTTGATCTCGAAGAGCCCCAGGTCGGAGCCGCCCTGGATCGACAGCAGCACACCGTGCGCACCGTCGATCGAGGCCTCGAGCAACGGAGAGGAGATCGCGAGCTCGGCCGCCTGCACCGCGCGGTCCTCGCCACGGGCGGACCCGATGCCCATGAGGGCGCTGCCCGCGCCCTGCATGACCGACTTGACGTCGGCGAAGTCGAGGTTGATGAGGCCGGGGGTCGTGATGAGGTCGGTGATCCCCTGGACGCCGGAGAGCAGCACCTGGTCGGCCGAGTGGAAGGCGTCGAGCGCCGACACGCTGCGGTCCGACATGGACAGCAACCGGTCGTTGGGGATGACGATGAGGGTGTCGACCTCGTTGCGCAGGGCCTCGATCCCCTGGTCCGCCTGCACCGAGCGCCGTCGCCCCTCGAACGTGAACGGTCGAGTCACGACACCGACCGTCAGCGCACCCAGCGAGCGCGCGATACGCGCGACGACCGGTGCACCGCCGGTACCCGTTCCGCCACCCTCGCCCGCGGTGACGAACACCATGTCGGCGCCCCGCAGCACGTCCTCGATCTCGTCGGCGTGGTCCTCCGCGGCCTTCTTGCCGACCTCGGGGTCGGCCCCCGCACCCAGACCCCGGGTGAGCTCACGTCCGACGTCGAGCTTGACGTCGGCGTCCGACATGAGCAGTGCCTGGGCATCGGTGTTGATCGCGATGAACTCGACACCCTTGAGGCCGACCTCGATCATCCGGTTGACGGCGTTCACGCCACCACCGCCGATGCCGACCACCTTGATCACTGCTAGGTAGTTCTGCGGAGTTGCCACGTCAATGCCTCTCGATCCTGTAGCCCTCAACCTTCACCCTCAACTAGAGGGTTATAGTTATGTCAGGTTGTGCTCTGTGTCGACGGTAGGTGCCCGTCGTGGTCCTATCAACGACCCGCCTGCGCGTGTCGGCAAGTTGTCGGCAGATTCGTCGGCCGGTCGGCCTCGTCAGCGGGTGATCGGCAGCGTCGGGGCCGAGACGTCGTAGAACTCCACGTCCTCGTTCTCCGGCAGGGAGCGCAGCATGGTGAGCACCTCGATCTTCAGGGCAGCGTCCTGCGAGCTCCCCCACTCGACGACCGCTCCGTCCCGCAGCGTCATGACGACGGCGTCCTGCGTCGCGGCCGAGACCTCCTCCACCTCGAGTTGCAGCTCCCGCGGCAGCGCCCCAAGGACCACCAGCGCCGCGTGCAGCGACCTCGCTCCCGTCTCGTCGAGCGGTGCGTCGATCTCGGGCAGCCCGTCGGGTACGGCGTCGGTGGTCGCGACCCGCACACCCTCCTGGTCCAGCAGCGCGAAGGCACCGTCGACCGGCACCGCCGCGACGGGCTCGCGCGACTGCAGGACGACGTCGAGCCCGTCCGGCCAGGCGCGCAGGATCTGCACGTCGCGCACACCGTTGAGGGCCATGATCTCCTCGCGCAGCGCCAGCGTGTCCAGGCGTGGCAGCGGCACCCCGTCGACCTGCGCGACGACGGCCTCGACCTCCGCGAGATCGATGACCGTCCCCTCCCCCGAGATCTTCACCTCGGCAGGGTCGGCGCCCAGGACCGGGGACCAGAACACCACCCAGACCGCCGCGCCCAGCGCGACGGCGCCCGCCGTCCATGCCAGCGCCCGCCGCCAGATCCGGTGCCTGCGCATCGCCGACCGCTCGGCGAGGCGCTCCGCCATCCCGAGACTGACCACTCCCGGACGGGCGGGCGACTCGGCCGCGCGGCGCGCGGCCGGGGTCGGGCCGACAGGAGTCGCGCCCGTGCCACGGCGGACGCGCTCGACGTCGCGGCCCGTGGGGAACGGGATCGGGTCGCCGGCGGCAGGCACCGTCGGCTTCTTGCGTGCCGCGGGCTTGCCGGCCTGTCGTGGCACCGCACCGGTGTCGGTCCGCTCGCCGGCCGGGCGAGGAGCGGACCGAGGGGCAGGGCGGGACGCCGGCCGCGGTCGGGCGGGCGGGCGCATCAGTCCGACCGCTCCCCGAGCGCGGCGAGGATCACCGGGCCCAGCTCGGTGACGTCACCCGCGCCGACCGTCAGCACGAGGTCGCCAGCGCGCGCCAGGGCGGCGACGACCGCCGCGGCCTCGAGCCGGTCGGCGACGGCGCGCCCCCGGCCCGGTGGCATCCGGTCGACGACGGTCGACGCATCCACCGTCGGGTCGAGCTCCTCGCGGGCCGCGTAGACACCGGTCACCACGACCTCGTCGGCGGCACCGAGCGCGTCGGCGAACTCCTGCGCGAACTGACGCGTCCGGGAGTACAGGTGCGGCTGGAAGAGGACCAGGACCCGCCCGGTCCCGGCGACCGGCCGCGCGGCCGCGAGCAGCGCCGCCACCTCGGTGGGGTGGTGCGCGTAGTCGTCGACGACACGCACCCCGGCCGCCTCGCCGCGCGGGTCGAACCGCCGCCCGGTGCCGAGGAACTCCCCCGCACCGCGCGCGGCCTCGGTGAGCCCGACGCCCAGGAGCGTCGCGACCGCGACGGCGGCCGCCGCGTTGAGCGCGTTGTGCAGGCCCGGCACCCGGAGCGCGAGCTCCGTGGTGTCCTCGCCGAGGTCCAGCCGGGCGAGCAGACCGTGCGCACCGTCCGGGACGACGTCGCGCACCCGGAGGTCGACGTCCGGGTGCGTCCCGTAGGTGAGCACCGTCCCGCCGGTCTCCCGGTGTGCGGCGGCCAGGGCACGCGCACCCGGGTCGTCCGCGCACGCCACGAGTGTCCCGCCCGGGACGATGCGCGCGGCGAACGCGACGAAGGCCCGCTCGAAGGCCTCGCGCGAGCCGTAGTGGTCCAGGTGGTCCGGCTCGACGTTCGTCACGACACCGATCGTCGGCGCGTAGTTGAGGAACGACCCGTCGGACTCGTCCGCCTCGGCAACCAGTACCGCCCCCGTGCCCAGGTGGCCCCCCGGGACCGGCCCGTCGGCCGTGACGACCGTGCCGCCGATCGCGAAGGTCGGGTCGAGACCGGCCGCCCGCAGGATCGTGGCGACCATCGCCGACGTCGTCGTCTTGCCGTGCGCGCCGGCCACCGCGACGGACCGCCGACCCACCATGAGCGCGGCGAGCGCCTCGGACCGGTGCAGGACGCGCGTCCCCGCGGCGCGGGCCGCCGCCAGCTCGGGGTTGTCCTCGCGGACGGCGCTCGAGACCACGACGGTGTCGACCCCCGCGACGTGGTCGGCCTCGTGCCCCACCCACACCGTGAGGCCGGCGTCCCGCAGCTCGTCGAGCACCGCGCCCGCGCGGGCGTCGGCCCCCTGGACCTGCACCCCCCTCGCGGCGAGCAGCCGCGCCACGACCGACATCCCGGCGCCGCCGATCCCGACGAGGTGCGTGCGCCCGAGGTCCGCAAGGGCCACCGGGGCGCCCTGCCCGCCGTCAGCCACGGCCGGCCTGCTCGGCGACGGCGGCCTCGACGAGGTCGGCGACGCGCTGCGCACCGTCCCGCACACCGGCGCCGGCCGCGGCGGACGCCATGGCCGCGAGCCGTTGCGGGTCTGCGACGAGGGCGGGCACCTGCTCGGCGACCCACGTGCTCGACAGCTGCTCGTCGTCGATCAGGAGCCCACCCCCGGCGTCGACCACCGGTGCGGCGTTGAGCCGCTGCTCGCCGTTACCGACCGGCAGCGGCACGTAGACGGCGGGGATCCCGAGGGCGGCGAGCTCGCTCACGGTGCCCGCACCCGAGCGGCACACCACGAGGTCGGCGACGGCGTAGGCGAGGTGCATCTCGCCGAGGTACTCCCGCACGTCGTACCGGCCGACGAGCGCGGTCGGGACGGTCCCCGCCGCGACCGCGCGGCCCAGCTCCTCGCGGACGGCGTCCCCCTTGCCCTTGCCGGTGAGGTGCAGCACCTGTGCGCCCGCCGCGAGCAGGTCGCCGACCGCCCCGGACACGGCCGTGTTGAGGCTCAGCGCACCGAGCGACCCCCCGGTCACCACGACCGTGCTCAGGCCGGCGTCGAGGCCGAGCTCCTGCGCGGCGGCGGCCCGCGCGGCCCGGGCGTCGACGGCCCGCGCGCGCACGAGCTCGGCGATCTCCCGCCGCAGCGGCAGGCCGGTGACCTCGCCTCCCCGCAGCGGCGTGTCCGGGAACGTGACCCCGATGCGTGCGGCCCACCGGGCCCCCGCGCGGTTCGCGAGACCCGGACGGGCGTTCTGCTCGTGGATGACGATCGGGACACCGCGTCGGTGCGCCGCCACGTAGGCAGGCGTCGAGACGTAGCCGCCGAAACCGACGACGACCTGGGCGCGCGACTCGTCGATGACCGCCCCGGCCGCCTCGACGGCCGCCTTGAACCGGCCCGGGAGCGAGACCCACTCGGCGCTCGGACGACGCGGCATCGGGACCCGCGGCACGTGTCGCAGCGGGTAGCCGCGTGCCGGGACGAGCTCGCTCTCGAGCCCGTTGGCCGTCCCGAGCACCGTGATGGCGACGTCGGGGTCACGCTCGCGGAGCTCGTCGGCCACCGCGAGGAGGGGGTTGACGTGCCCGGCCGTACCGCCGCCCGCCAGAACTGCTGAACTCACCACGTACGTCGTCACCTGTCTTCGTCTTGTGCTGGACTGCTGCAGAAGTGCCTCGTGCCGGCCGGCGCCGTCACGTCGTCGTCACCGTCATCACCGGCGTCGCATCCGTGCGCGCCCGGCACGTCCCGCCCGCCCGACGACGCCGAGCGACCTGCGCACGACGCTGCCCCGGGCGGCGAGCGCCTCCGCGGCGCCCGGCTCGGTGCGCGCGAACGAGATGACGACGCCCATGGCGATCAGCGTGACGATGAGCGCCGACCCTCCCGCGGAGACCAGCGGCAGGGGGATGCCGATCACGGGCAGCAGGCCGATGACCACGCCGATGTTGATGAACGCCTGGCCGACGACCCAGCAGGCGATCGCCGCGGTCGTGATCTTCACGAACGGGTCGGGGTGCCGGCGCACGACGCGGCTCATCGCCAGGCCGAGCACGGCGAACAGCGCGAGCACGAGCAGCGTCCCGAGCAGCCCGAGCTCCTCGCCGATCACGGAGAAGATGAAGTCGTTGTGCGCCGCGGGCAGGTAGTTCCACTTCTCGCGGCTCGCGCCGAGGCCGACGCCGCTGAACCCTCCGGTGCCCAGGGCCCACAGGCCGTGCTGGGACTGGTAGCACTCGTTCGCGGTGTCGCACGCGGCGCCGTAGGTCGACGCGATGCGCTCCATGCGGTTGCTGCCGGCCTGTCCCACGACGAAGAACCCGACGATCGCCGCGGCGCCCACGACGGCAGCGCCGACGAACAACCGGAGGTCGATGCCCGCGACGAAGAAGGCGCCGGCCGCGAGGAGAGCGACGACCAGCGCGGTCCCGAGGTCGTGACCCGCCATGACGAGGCCGAACACCAGCAGTACACCAGGCGCGGCGGGGATCAGCGCATGGCTCCAGCTGCCCAGCAGGCGCTGCTTGCGCCCGAGGACCGCCCCGAGCCACACCGCGAGGGCGAGCTTGGCGAACTCGGCCGGCTGGAACGAGATGCCGGCCACGTAGACCCAGCCCGTGTTGCCGCCCTCGCCGCGCGCCAAGGGCGTGAAGACGAGCATCTGCAGGCCGAGCGCGCCCAGGAGGAAGACCCACGAGAACCGCCGGTAGAACGTCACCGGCAGGCGGGTGGCCACGATCATCAGGGGGACACCGATGAGCGCGAACTGCGCCTGCCGCAAGAAGACCCCGTACGCCGACGAGCCGTCCGAGATCGACGTGACCGCCGAGCTCGACAGGACCATGACGAGACCGATGACGGCGAGCAGCGTCGTCGCGCCGATCAGCAGGTAGTAGCTCGTGACGGTGCTGTTCCACTGACCGAGCCACGGCCGAGAGCTCGCAGTCTCCGGGCGCCGGGCGCGCTCGGTCGCCGCGCGAGGCGTCCGGGATGCGCTCCCGCGCGTCGTCGACGAGCGCGCCGGAGACCGCGCAGCGGCCGTCGAGCCCGCCGACTTCGAGGCGGTCGACGTCGTCGAGCCGCGCCGCACCGGGCGCCTCACCGTCCCCGCCCGGGCGTCCGTCGCCGGGCGACGGCTCGTGGTCTGGGCCATGGGGGCTACCCCTCCGGTCCGGTAGGCACCTCGGGGGTGTGCAGGTCACGGACGGCGGTCGCGAACGCCTCGCCGCGCTCCGCGTACGAGCGGAACTGGTCCATGGACGCGCAGGCCGGCGCGAGCAGCACCGTGCCGCCCGCCTCGGCGAGCTCACGGGATCGTTCGACGGCTCGGCGCATCACCGTCCCAGTCTCCCCAGGATCGACCGCCACGACGGGGATATCGGGAGCGTGTCGAGCGAGCGCGTCCCGCATCGGCGCCTGGTCGACCCCGATGAGCACGACGGCACGGAGCCGGTCGGCACGGGTCGCGACCAGCTCGTCGAACGTCGCGCCCTTGGCCAGACCGCCCGCGATCCACACCACGGTCCCCCGCTCGAACGACGCGAGGGACGCCGCAGCCGCGTGGGCGTTGGTCGCCTTCGAGTCGTCGACGTAGGCCACGCCGTCCACGACCGCGACCTGCTCGATGCGGTGCCCGCCCGGCCGGAAGGTCCGCAGCCCGTCGCGCACGGCCGCCGCTCCGACTCCGTGGGCCCGCGCGAGCGCCGCCGCGGCGAGCGCGTTCGCCACGACGTGGGCAGGCACGGTGCCGTCCGGTCCTGCGAGGTGGCCGAGGTCCGCGAAGGTCGCCAGCTCCTGGGCGTGGGTGAGCCGGGCGGGGTCGTCCGCCGCCGCGTGGAACGCCCGGTCGACGAGCACGTCCTCGACGAGCCCGAGCTGCGAGGGCCGTGGCGCGCCCAGCGTGAAGCCGACCGCGCGGGCGCCCTCGACGACGTCGGCGGCACGCACCAGGTCCTCGGTCCGGGGGTCGGCGACGTTGTAGACGCACGCGACCTCGGCACGCTCGTAGACCCGCCCCTTGTCCGCCGCGTAGGCGTCGAGGCCGCCGTGCCAGTCGAGGTGGTCGGGCGCGATGTTGAGCACCGCACCCGCCTGCACGGACATCGAGTGGGTCGAGTGGAGCTGGAAGCTCGACAGCTCGACCGCCAGGACGTCCAGCATCGGGTCGAGCGCCGCGCTGACGACGGGGGGGCCGACGTTCCCCACGGCCACCGCGCGCAGGCCCGCGGCGCGCAGGATCGACTCGAGCATCTCGACGGTCGTCGTCTTGCCGTTCGTCCCGGTCACGGCGAGCCAGCTCGCCGGGGTGCTCGTCCCGGCGCGCGGCACCCGCAGCCGCCAGGCCAGCTCGACCTCGCTCCACACCGGGATGCCCCGGGCGGCGGCGGCCTCAAGGAGCGGGCTCGACGGCGCCCAGCCCGGTGAGGCGATCACCAGGTCGACCGAGTCGAGCATGGTGGGGTCCGCATCCGGGGCGTCCGCGTCGGGTGCCGAGCGGTCGACGGTCGTGACCCTCCCGGCCCGGCCGTCGAGCGCGGCCACGACAGCACGCCCGGACACCCCCAGCCCGGCGACCAGCACGTGCGCCTCGTTCAGGGGCACTGCGGGGTCGACGACCGGTGCGGCGTCGTGCGCACCCACTAGCCGACCACCCACTCGGCGTAGAAGATCCCCATCCCGAGCCCTGCGAACAGCCCGGCGATGAGCCAGAACCTGATGACGATCGTCACCTCACCCCACCCGGAGAGCTCGAAGTGGTGGTGCAGCGGCGCCATCTTGAACACCCGCCGGCCCGTCATCTTGAAGAAGCCGATCTGGATGACGTCCGACATGACGATGATCACGAGCAGGCCACCGATGATCGCGGCGAGGATCTCGGTCCGCGACAGGATCGACAGACCGGCGAGCGCGCCACCCAGTGCGAGCGATCCCGTGTCTCCCATGAAGATCTTCGCGGGGCTCGCGTTCCACCACAGGAAGCCGAAGCACGCGCCCATGATGGCGGCGGCGACGATGGCGAGGTCCTGGGGATCGCGCACCTCGTAGCAGCGCGGACCCGCGGACGCGAGGATCTGGCAGCTCTGGTTGAGCTGCCAGATGCTCACGAGGATGTAGGCACCGAAGACGATGAGCGAGACGCCCGTCGCGAGACCGTCGAGACCGTCGGTGAGGTTCACCGCGTTCGACCAGGCGGTGATGAGGAAGTTCGCCCAGATCACGAACAGGATGAGGCCGACCGTGACCCCGGCGAACGCGAGGTCGAGGTTCGTGTCCCGCAGGAACGAGATCCGGGTGGAGGCCGGAGTACGCCCGTTCTGGTTCGGGAACTGCAGCGCGAGCACGGCGAACGTGACGCCGATGATCCCCTGGCCGAGGATCTTCGCCCGCGCGGACAGGCCGAGACTGCGCTGCTTCTTGATCTTGGTGAAGTCGTCGAGGAAGCCGACGAGCCCGAGTCCCGTCATGAGGAAGAGCACGAGGATCGCGGAGATGCTCGGTGTCCGGCTCTCGCCCGACAGCAGCGAGGAGACCACGTAGGAGATCGCCCAGCCGATGAGCGTCGCCCCGATGATCACCACCCCGCCCATCGTCGGGGTACCGCGCTTGGTGAAGTGCGCGGTCGGGCCGTCCTGACGGACGAACTGCCCGTAGTTGCGGTGCACGAGGAACCGGATGAACAGCGGCGTGCCGAGCAGCGCGACCGCGAGCGACGCGCTCGCCGCGACGAGGATGGCGATCATGCGCGGCCCCCCTCCACGGCGGCGGAGCCTTGCTCCGCCAGCTCGTCGCCCAGGCGCCACAGGCCGGAGCCGTTCGAGGCCTTGACGAGGACAACGTCGCCGGGGCGCAGCTCGTCGGCCAGCACGGCGGAGGCGGCGCGCACGTCCGAGACGAAGACCGACTCGTCGCCCCACGACCCTTCCTGGGTCGCGCCGTCGTGGATGCCGCCCGCGCCGTCGCCGACGACGACGAGCTGCTTGATGTTCAGCCGCACGACGAGCCGACCGATCTCGTCGTGCGCGGTCCTCGAGTCGGGGCCGAGCTCGAGCATCTCGCCCAGCACGGCGACCGAGCGCCGCTCCCTGCCGGCCATCACGGCGAGCGCCTTGAGCGCGGCCCGCATGGAGTCTGGGTTGGCGTTGTACGAGTCGTCGATCACCGTGATCCCGTCGGGCCGCTCGGTCACCTGCATCCGGTGCGGACTCAGCGCCCGCGCGGCGGTGAGCCGCGACGCGACGGCCTGCGGGTCAAGACCGAGGCGCAGCGTCGCCGCCGCAGCCGCCAGGGCGTTGGTGAGGTGGTGCTCGCCGACGAGCTGCAGGTCGACCGGCGCCAGCACCTCGTCGGCCTCCGTGGGCGAGCCCTGGCGCACGCGCAGCACGAACGAGACCGTGCCCTGGCGGGAGATGCGGATGTCCTGCGCTCGCACGTCCGCGGTCGGGATCGTCCCGAAGGTCACGACGTCGCCCGGGGCTCCCTCACGCATCGCGACGACCCGCAGGTCGTCGGCGTTGAGCACCGCGGTACCCCCGGGGGCAAGGCCTGCCACGATCTCCGCCTTCGCGGCCGCGACGGCCTCGATCCCGCCGAACTCGCCGAGGTGGGCCGCGCCGACCGTCAGCACGACCGCGACGTCCGGCGGCGCGATCCGCGTCAGGTACGTCAGGTGGCCCGCCCCGCTGGCACCCATCTCGAGAACGAGGAAGCGCGTGGACTCGTCGGCCTCGAGCACGGTGAGGGGCAGGCCGATCTCGTTGTTGAACGACCCGCGTGGGACCACGGTCGCGCCCTCGGCGCCGAGCAGCTGGCCCAGCAGATCCTTCGTCGTCGTCTTGCCGACGGAGCCGGTCACCGCGACGACCCGCAGGTCGCCCGCGGCACGCAGGCGCACGAGCACCTCGCGGGCGAGCTCACCGAGCGCACGCTGGACGTCGTCCACCACCACGCACGGCACGTCGAGCTCCCGCTCCGCCAGGACGAGGTGTGCACCTCGACCGACGGCCACGTCGGCGTAGTCGTGGCCGTCGACGTGCTCGCCCGCGAGCGCGACGAACAGGGCGCCCGGCCCGGCGAGCCGCGAGTCGACGACGACCGGACCGGTCACCGTCACCGTGGGGTCGGCGACGACCCGCCCGCCGGTCGCTGCGGCGACCTCCGCCGCAGTCAGCGCGATCATCCGTGGTGCTCCTTCAGCTCGTGGTGGTGCATCAGTGCTCTCTCGTCTCGTCGGCGACCGCGACCCGGTCGCCCAGCCGTCGGTCGCCTCGTCCCGCGACCGCCGCCCGCGCCTCGACCCGGTCGTCGAGCGGGTGGTCGACCCCGGCGATCTCCTGCCAGACCTCGTGCCCACGGCCGGCGACCAGCACGGTGTCGCCCGCGGAGGCCCCGAGGATCGCCTGGTGGATCGCGCTCGCGCGCGGCGCCGCCTCGAGGACCTCGACCGGCCGCGGGTCGGGGCCGTGCATCGCACTCTCGCGCGCCGCGAGCGCCCCCTCGAGGACCTCGGCCCGGATCGCCGCCGGGTCCTCGCCGTGCGGGTCGTCGTCGGTCACGACGACGACGTCCGCGCCCTCGACCGCGACGGCGCCCATGCTGGGCCGCTTGCCCTTGTCCCGGTCCCCCGTGGCACCGAAGACCACGACGAGACGGCCGGCGGTCGTCGGGCGCAGCGCTGCGAGGGCGAGCTCGAGGGCGTCGGTGTTGTGGGCGAAGTCGACGACGACGCGAGGCTCGGCCGCGACCACCTCCATCCGTCCCGGCACCGCGGCGCTCAGCCCGCCGACGGCGTCCAGCGCACGGGCGAGATCACGCTCGTCGACGCCTGCCTCGAGCACCATCGCCAGGGCGAGCGCGGCGTTGGCGACGTTGAACCCGCCGGGGAGGGTCGTGGCGGTGCTCACGGACCTGCCGTCACGGTGGCGTAGGGTGAAGGCGGTGCCCGTGGACTGCGGGCGGGTGTCGGTCACCGTCCAGTCCGCCACCGGTACCTCGGCGGCTGCGGGCGCCACCCGCAGCGTCGCGACGGGGATCGTGGCCACCTGGGACAGCCGCTCCCCCCAGGCGTCGTCGACGACGACGACCCCCCGCCGCGCGTGCGCGGGCGTGAACAGGGCGGCCTTGGCGTCGAAGTACTCCTGGAGGTCACCGTGGAAGTCGAGGTGGTCCTGGCTGAGGTTCGTGAATCCCGCGACGTCGAAAACCGTGCCGTCGACCCGGTGCAGGGCGAGCGCGTGCGACGAGACCTCCATGGCGAGCGTACGCACGCCGTCCTCGTGCATCGCGGCCAGGAGTGCTTGCAGGTCGGCGGCCTCCGGGGTCGTCAGCCGGCTCGGCAGCACGCGGTCCCCCGAGCGCATCTCCACCGTCCCGATCAGCCCGCCCTTCCAGCCGTGCGCGCGCAGCACGTGGTCGACAAGATAGGTCGTCGTGGTCTTGCCGTTGGTCCCGGTCACCGCGAAGGTCGTCAGGTGGCGGGCCGGGGTGTCGTAGACCCAGGCGGCGACCGGCCCGAGGAGCGCCCGCGGGTCCTCGCACACGAGCACCGGCACCGTCGTCCCCCCGTGGGCGGCGACCAGCTCGGCGCCCCGCAGGTCCGTCAGCACCGCGTGCGCCCCGGCCGCGACCGCCGCCGGGACGAACGTCGCGCCGTGGACCCGCTCGCCCGGGAGGGCCACGAACAGGTCGCCGGTGGTCACCACGCGGTTGTCGGAGGCGACCGACCAGACCTCGGCGTCCGCGGGAAGACCGGTTCCCGACGACGTCGCGGAGGCCAGCGAGAAGTGCTCGGCCAGGTCACGCACCCGGCGCCGAGGGGTCGTCGTGGGCCGGATGCGGTCGAGCGGGGTGGTCGGGGTCGTCACGGGTAGAACCTACCGTGCGCCGGTGGGTGCGCCGGTCGCCGCGCACTCGCCCTCGGGACGCTTCACGGGACCTTCACCGGGCCCTTCACCACGTGGTCGCGAGGGGCTCGTAGGGCACGCGGCTCGGAGGGACCTCCATGTGCTGCAGCGTGAACCCCATGACCTCGCTGAAGACGGGCGCGGCGACGACACCGCCGAAGATCGAGGTCCGCGGGTCCTTGAGGAAGACCGACACCGTGTACTGCGGGTCGTCGGCGGGCGCGACGCCGATGAACGACGCCATGATCCCCGACAGCCGCCCGTCCGGCCCGGCGGCCTCCGCCGTCCCGGTCTTGCCCGCGACGCGGTAGCCGGGGATGCTCGCCGAGCTGCCGGTGCCCTCCTCGACGACCGCCTCCATCATCTGCAGCACGGTGTCCGCCGTCTCCTCGGAGACGACGCGGGTGCCGTCCCCCGCGCCGATCGGGGTGAACGTCCCGTCGGCGGCCGTGCTCCCGTCCACCAGTCGCATCGGCATGCGGACGCCGCCGTTCGCGATCGTCGAGAACACGTGGGTGGCCTGGACGGCGTTGACCGACAGCCCTTGCCCGAAGAGCACGGCGTACTCGGTTCGGCCGTCCCACTCGTCGGCCGGGTGGAGGATACCCGCCGACTCGCCCGGGAGGTCGAGGCCGGACATCTGACCCAGGCCGAACGCGCTGAGGTAGTCGTGCCGGACCTGCTTGGGGATTCGCTCACCGATCTGGACGGTGCCCGTGTTGGACGAGTCGGCGAGCACACCGGCGAGCGTCAGCCGCTCAAGACCGTGCTCGTGGGAGTCGCGGAAGGTCTGGCCGTTCGACGTCGTGTACATGTACGGGACCTCGAACTGCGAGTCCGCCGTGGCGTACCCGCCTTCGAGCGCGGCCGCCATGGTGATCACCTTGCTCGTGGAGCCAGGGTCGAAGATGTTGGACACCGCACGACTCGGGTCCGCCACGGCGCTGGTGCTGCGGTCGTTGGGGTCGATCGTCCCCGAGTCCGCAAGCGTGATGATCCGGCCCGTCGCGATCTCCTCGACCACGACGATCCCGTACTCGGCGCCCGTCTCCGCCACGGCGGCGTCCAACGCGTCCTGGGCCTTCCACTGGATGTTCCAGCTGATGGAGAGCTGAAGGTCGTCGCCGGGTCGCGCCTCGACGCTCTCCCGGACGCCCGTGGGGATGCGTGGCCCGTCACGGCCACGCTCGTACAGCTCCGAGCCGGACGTGCCGCTCAGGAGCTCGTCGTACTGCGACTCGAGCCCGCCCATGCCCTCCTGCTCGGAGTTGACGAAGCCCACCAGGTTCCCCGCCACGTTCCCCGCCGGGTAGGTGCGCTGCGCGACGAGGTTGGTGCTGATATAAGCCCGCACGCCGAGGTTCGCGATCTCGCGCTGGACCTCCGGGACCACGTTGCGCTGCAGCACCTTGGCGCGGTTCGGCGCGTCGCCCTGCACCGCGAGATCGGCCGCGAGCTCGGGCGCGGGCACGCCGAGCACCGGCGAAAGGAGCTTGGCGAGGCCCACCGGACCGCTCTCGGTCAACGGCTCGCCGTCGACGACGTGGCCGGCGCTGGGGGTGAACTCCGCGATCGTCTTCTGGTCGGCCACGACCGTGTAACGCTCGACCGACGTGGCGAGCACCACGCCGTCGGCGTCCGTGATGTCCCCGCGGTGAGCGAGCGTCGTCGAGGTCGCCAGCCGGGTATCGAGGGCGTCCTGCGCGAGCGCGGACGCCTCGACGACCTGCACCTGGACCAGACGCCCCGTGAAGACCGCGAGGACCGCGACCGCCACGGCCATGAGCCACCGTTGGCGGAGCTCGGGGCGTCCGGCGGGACGGGGGGTGCTGGCCGGTGGCCGCGCACGCGCGGTGCCGACCTGGCGAGGACGGTTCGCAGCACCGCGCCGCGCCGGTTCTGCGCGACGTCCCGGGTCGCTGCGTCGAACCGGACCCGTGGCCCGTCCCGGTGTCGTGGTCCGCGGGGTACGGGGCACCGAGCCGCCGGAACGTGGTCGCTCCCCTCGCCCGGGGGTGCCACCCGTGCGCGGGCCGCCGGTCACGGAACCGCCTCCGCCTCCGCGGCCCCGAGAACCTCCCCGTCGGAGAGCCGAAGCATCACGAGCTCTTCCGAGGGCACCATGCCGAGCGAACGAGCGCGGTCGGGCAGGCCGGTCTCGGCCTGGCGGACCTGCGTCGCGAGGCTCTGCGTGTCCTGTGCCACCTGCCCCACCTCCCAGCGCAGGGTCGACATCTCGTACGAGCCGTGCGCCATCGTCGTGTTCAACAGCAAAGCACCCAGGAGCGCCGCGGCGAGGATCGACATGCAGGCGACGAGGAACGGGATCCGGGACGGCGACTGCAACGGCGCCCGGACGGCGTGCAGCCGAGGACGCGACGCGCGCTCGGACACCCCGCCGGGCAGCGGCGTGAGGGTCGCACGGCGGGCGGGTTCGGTGGTGGGGACCGGGCGCGCCGCGGCCGCGGACGAACGAGTGCTCATGGGTGCTGCTCCCCCTGGGGACGGCGACGGAGGTGGTCTGGTGTGGGTCGAAGACGCTCGGCCGCCCGCAGGCGGACCGAGGCGGAGCGCGGGTTGCTCTCCTTCTCGCCGATCGGTGCTTCCTCTGCTCCTCGGGTGAGGAGCCGCAGGTAGGGCTTGTGGGTCTCTGGCTCGACAGGCAGCCCGGCGGGCGCGCTCGACGTCGCACCGCGCGCGAGCTCCCGCTTGACGAGCCGGTCCTCGAGGGAGTGGTAGGACTCCACGACGATCCGCCCACCGACCGCGAGGACCTCGACCGCCGCCGGGACCGCACGCTCGAGGACCTCGATCTCGCCGTTGACCTCGATGCGCAGCGCCTGGAACGTGCGCTTGGCGGGGTTGCCCCCGGTCTTGCGTGTCGCCGCCGGGATGCAGGCACGGACCAGGTCGACGAGGTCGGCGCTGCGGTCCCACGGCTCGCTCTCGCGACGCCGCACGATGGCGCGGGCGATCCGCTGCGCGAACCGCTCCTCGCCGTACTCCCGCAGGATGCGGGTCAGGCTCCGCTCGTCCTCGGTGTTGAGGACGTCGGCCGCGGTGCGGCCCGTCGTGGGGTCCATCCGCATGTCGAGGGGTGCGTCCTGCGCGTAGGAGAAGCCGCGGTCGCGCTCGTCGATCTGCAGCGAGGAGACCCCGAGGTCCATGAGGACCCCCTGGACGAGCGGGTACCCCAGCGTCGCGACCACGTCGGCGATCTCGTCGTAGACGGCGTGTACCGCGACGAAGCGGTCGCCGAACCGGTCCAGACGTCGCGACGCGAGCTCGATCGCCTGGGGGTCGCGGTCGATCCCGACGACGCGGACGTCCGGCACCTGCTCGAGGACGGCCTCGCTGTGCCCACCCATTCCGAGCGTGCAGTCGACGAGCACGGAGCCGGGTGCGGCGAGCGCCGGGGCGAGGAGGTCCACGCACCGCTGCAGGAGCACGGGCACGTGACGGTCCGGCGTGCCCGCCGCGCCTGTCGTTCCCGTCATGGTCCCTGCCCTTCTGCCTGGTGCGGAGTCGTGCTGAGGTCTCGGTGCCGTGTGGCCTGCGCCGCGGTCCCCCGCCCGGTCAGGTCTCCCTCCGCGTCCTTTCTGGCACCGGGGAAGTGCGCCAGACCGGGCGGGAGGAGGCCTCACCGTGCGGAAGACTCAGAAGCGGAGCTCAGGGAGCACCTCCTCTGCCGTGTCGGAGTACTGCGCCTCCTGCTCCGCCAGGTACGACTCCCAGGCGGCGGCGTCCCAGATCTCGACGCGGGTTCCCGCGCCGATCACCGCGACGTCCCGGTCGAGCCCTGCGTACTGACGCAGGTTCACCGGGATCGAGATCCGTCCCTGCTTGTCCGGGATCTCGTCGCTCGCCCCGGACAGGAAGACCCGCAGGTAGTCCCGTGCCTGCTTGCTCGTCACGGGCGCCTGGCGGATCTGGTCGTACATCCGGCGGAACTCCTCCATCGGGAGCAGGAAGAGACACCGCTCCTGTCCGCGCGTCATCACGAGCCCCGAGGCGAGCTGGGCGCGGAACTTGGCAGGGAGGATGAGGCGTCCCTTCTCGTCGAGACGAGGCGTGTACGTCCCCAGGAGCAGACTGGGAGAACCGCCGAAAACGTCGCTCATCGGCCTGCCCTCCCCATTCGCTCCCAGGTCCTCCACAGTACTCCACATCCCTCCACCAGGCCTGGGGAAACACGGCAGATTCACCCCCCTTCGCAGAATCTCCGCAGGTCAGGACGGTGGGGACAGGTGGAGGGCAGAACTACCCTCCCGTGTGTCGCACGCTCGTGGTAGGCGGAACGCACCACGGCGGGGTCGCCGATCGGGCAGCGGTCAGGGATGCGGGTGGAGGGAAGTGGTGGCCACGGTCAACTACGCTGAGGACCCCACGCAGGCGTCACCACCGGAGGTACCCGTGCTGCCCGACATCGCTCCTGTCACGCCTCGTGACGACCTCGCCGGACTCGACGAGCTGGTGGAGGTCACGGGCCGGATCCGGTCGGGCATCGAGTCGGTGATCACAGGTCGACCGGACCTCGTGCACGTCACGGTCGCGGTGCTGCTGGCCGAGGGTCACCTGCTGCTCGAGGACGTCCCCGGGGTGGGCAAGACGACCCTCGCCAAGGCGCTCGCCCGGACGATCGACTGCCACGTCGGGCGCATCCAGTTCACGCCGGACCTCCTCCCGAGCGACCTCACCGGGGTGAACATCTACCGGACGCAGAGCCACGAGTTCGAGTTCCGTCCGGGTCCGGTCTTCTCGAACATCGTCATCGGCGACGAGATCAACCGCGCGTCGCCCAAGACGCAGTCGGCGCTGCTCGAGTGCATGGAGGAGGGGCAGACCACCGTGGACGGCACGACCCACGTGCTCCCGAGCCCGTTCCTCGTGGTCGCGACCCAGAACCCGGTCGAGATGGAGGGCACGTACCCGCTGCCCGAGGCGCAGCGGGACCGCTTCATGGCACGCCTGACCGTCGGCTACCCGGAGCTCGACGCCGAGCTCGAGATGCTCGACCGCCAGGAGAACGACAACCCGCTCGCCCACCTCACCCCGGTCACGGACGGTGCCGGCGTCGCCCGGCTCGCCCGTGCCGCGCGCGCCGTCTATGCCTCGGCGGCGGTCAAGCGCTACGTCCTGGCCCTCGTCACCGGCACCCGGCAGCACCCCGGCCTCCGGCTGGGCGCCTCGCCGCGGACGTCGCTCCAGCTGCTCCGCGCCGCGAAGGCCGTCGCCGCGATGTCCGGCCGTGACCACGTGCTGCCCGACGACGTGCAGTACCTCGCGCGCCCGGTGCTCGCGCACCGGCTCATCATCAGCACCGAGAGCAGGCTCGCCGGCCAGCGCGCCGAGAGCATCGTCGATGCGATCGTAGGGCGCACCCCCATCCCGTCGCTCGAGCCGCGCGAGCGCCGCTGAGATGAGACGTCGAGCGCGGCGAGCACGCCCGGAGTGGGTCCGGATCCGGGTGCGCCCCACTGCGCGGGGCGCCGGCGCTGCACTCGCGGGCCTCGTCCTGGTCGCGGTGGGCATCACGCTCGGCCTGCCCGACGTCGTCGGCCTGGGGGCCGCGCCGCTCCTCGCGGTCGGCGTCGTCTGGGCCTGGATGAGCGTGCGCAGGATCGACCGCGGACGCGGGGCGCTGCACGTCGTGCGCCGGGTCGACCCCAACCCTGCCGTCCGCGGCCAGGTCACCACCGCACGGCTCTCCGTGAGCGCGCGGGTACCGTCCGTGACCGCCTACGGTCGGCTCTCCCGCTTGCGGATCAGTGAGCAGGCCGCGAACGAGCTGTGCGACCAGGGGGCGCTGCACGCGCAGCTCGTGATCCAGGGCGAGCGGATCGCCGTCCGCTACCGGCTCCAGCCCGGGCAGCGCGGAAGGTGGCCGCTGGGCCCGCTGCTGACGAGCCGCGTCGACGTCTTCGGGCTGGTGCGCGCCACGCAGACGCTCGGTGTCCCCACCCCGGTCGCGGTCTGGCCGCGCACCGTCGAGCTCCCGGTCCGCGGTTCGCGCGCCTTCGGCGCGTTCGACCGCAGCGCCGCCGGCGCACAGATCGCCTCCGACGACGACAGTGTGCTGCGCGAGTACGTCCTCGGTGACGACCCCCGCCGCGTGCACTGGGCGACAGCCGCCCGCCGCGGGCAGCTGATGGTCCGTGCGGACGAGAGCGCCGGTGTGCCGCCGGTCACCGTCTTCCTCGACCGCGGTAGTCTCCCGGCCACGACCGGTGGACCCGCCAACGACGACGGCACGACCCGCGCCCGAGGCGAGTGGGCGGTCGAGTGCGCGGCGTCGGTCGCCCTCTCGCTCCTGCGGGCCGGGCACCCGACACGGCTCGTCACCTCTTCGAGCGCGCCCGTGGTCGAGGCGGTGGCCTACAGCGTCAGCCGCAGCAGCGAGGGCGTCGCCCGCATCCTCGACGACACCCTCGACCTGCGGGGGCACCGCGGTCCTGGCGAGGCGGACAAGGCCGTCGCGGCGACCGCTGACGCGCTGCGCCGCGCCCGCCGCTCCGGCGAGATCACGATCGCCGTCCTCGGACCGTTGCGCCCCGTCGCACGGCACGCCGTGGCGGCGATGGCCGGCGACGGCCTGCACTGGGCGGTCGTCCAGTCCCCCCCTCCGGGCACGCCCGGCCACCAGGAGGCCACCGAGACCGCGGACGTCCTGCGGTCCACCGGGTGGCACGTCGTCATGGCCGACGACCGCACCAGCATCGAGCACGCATGGAGCAGACTCGCCGAGGGAGCACGATGACGCAGGGACCGAGCACTGCGCTGACGTCGGCCACCGGCCGCCTGGTCGGGACGAGCGCGCTCGTCGCCGTGGCGGTGATCGCGTCGATGCACGCGCTCGAGACCGTGATCGTCGCCGGCGACTGGACGGGCACGGGGACGCGGCTCGTCCTCGTGCTCGCCGCCGTCACGTGCCTCGCTCGGATCGTCCTGGAGCGAGACCGTGAGCAGGTCACGCCACCCGCGGCGCTCGCGCCGAGCCTGGTCGGTGCCGCCGTGGCCGTGTGGGGCCTCCTCGGCCTGTACGGCGGACCGACCGACCGGTTCTCGATCGCGGTCGGTCTGACGAACGTCGAGCGTCTCACCAGCCGACTGACGACGGCCCGCGAGCTCACGGCCAGCGAGACCGCGCCGATCGACCCCTCGCTGCCGATCGAGCTGCTCGCCGTCGGCGGGGTCGTCGTCGTGTTCCTGGTCGCGGACCTCGTCGCCGGTGGTCTGCGCATCCCGGCGGCGACCGGCCTGCCGCTGCTCGCGCTGTGGGTGCCCGGCCTGGTACTCGTCGGCACGGTGCCCACCACCGCGTTCGTCGTCACCGTGCTCTCCCTCCTGCTCATGCTCGCGGTCGACAACCCGTACCGCGCGGTGCGCAGGTCTGCCGTCAGCACGAGCCCACGCACCCGGCGCGCCGCTCTCGGGCTGCGGACGGGAGGGTCGCTCGCCGTGGCGGCGGCCGTCACGGTCGGCGCTCTCGTGCTGGGCTCGAGCAGCGCCGCCGTGCCCCAGGTCGTCAGCTCGTCCTGGTCGCGGATCTTCGCGTCCGAGGGTCAGACCGTGCGACTCTCCGACGACCTCGACATGCAGCGCAACCTCGGTGAGCGGTCGGGCCAGCGGGTCCTCACCTACGAGACGGCCGGACAGAACCTCGGGCCGTTGCGGATGTTCACCCTCACCGGCTTCGACGGCACCAACTGGCGCCGCGGGCAGGACCGCGACGGTGTGCCCGTCGCGGACGCCGACGAGATGCTGTGGCCGAACCCCGACGTGGAGCGCGAGGGTGGCCGCGAAGCTCGCATCACGCTCGAGAGCCTTCGCGACACGTTGCTGCCGCTCCCGACGGAGCCTCGCACCCTCGAGGCCGAGGGTGACTGGAGCTACGACGCCACACGTGACGAGGTGCGGGGGCCGGACAGGACGTCGTCGGGCACGACCTTCACGGTCACGGCCTACGCACGACCGCTCACGCCCGAGTCGCTGCGCACCGCGAGCGGTCCCGACCCGGACGATCCCAACTACCTCGAGGTGCCGTCCACGAGCCGGTCGGAGGACATCGGTGCGGTGGCCGCCGAGGTCACCGCCGGGGCCGGGTCGCGGTACGACCAGGCACTCGCGCTGCAGACCTACTTCCGCGACACCACCCGGTTCACGTACTCGACCGAGGTGCCACCCGGCGAGACCGGCGACTCGGTCTGGGACTTTCTCCAGGACCGCACCGGGTACTGCGTCCAGTACGCGACCTCGATGACCGTCATGGCGCGGTCGCTCGGCATCCCGGCTCGTGTCGGCGTCGGGTTCCTGCCCGGGCAGCGGACGTCCGACACCACGTTCCAGGTGACCGGGCGCGACTCCCACGCCTGGCCCGAGCTCTACTTCCCGGGCGAGGGCTGGGTGCGGTTCGAGCCGACACCCGCCCAGCAGTCCGGGCCGGTGCCGCGCTGGGCGGACCCTGTCGTCGCCGGGGACGGGGAGCAGCAAGGCCAGATGCCCGACGAGGTTCCCACCGCGGGTGCCGCCGAGGAACCGGCGCCCGAGGAGGAGCCTGCCGCAACCGCCCCGACGACGCAGGTCGGCGGCCAGGCCGGGAGCGGTCTGCCGGGGTGGGCCTGGCTCGGCGCTGCCGGCGCCGTCCTCGCGCTCGTCCTCGGGGGGGCCGCCTGGCTGCTCCGACGCCGGGGACCGACGGAAGCGGGCGTCCGGGACGCCGAGAGCGCGTGGGAGGACCTGGCCGCAAGGCTGGGCGAGGTGGGTGTCTCGTGGCCGGTGTCGGTGACCCCGCGCAGGGCCCCGCAGGAGATCGTCGGCCAGGTCCGCGTCCGCACGGGACGTCCAGTCCCGGAGGAGGCCGTCGAGGCGCTCGCGACTCTGGCTCAGGCTCTCGAGAACCAGCGCTACGCGCGGCGCAGCACTCCGACGGACGCCGCCGGCCTCGACGAACTCGTCGAGACCGCGGTCGCAGTCGTGGACGACGAGCTCAGCGGCCGTCCTGCTCGCGTCGCCGATCCCAGCGCTCTTCCAGCCGGTCGATGAAGCCTCGACGCTCGCGGGACGGCTTCGACTGCGTCGCGGTGCGCGGCACGACCTGGCCGTCCGCGTCGACGGCGCCGACCGGGCCGCTGGGCTTGCGTGGCGCCGAGAACGCGTAGACGACGCCGGCGAACATCAGGACGAAACCCACGACGCCCAGCCAGGGCATCGAGATCGCTACGCCCAGCACCAGCAGGAGCAACCCGCCGATCACCCCGACGCCGGCGAGCACGAAGCGCAGTGGAGACTTGCGCCGGGACGACTGCAGTGTGCTGGCCAACCGCGGATCGTCCGAGGTCAGCGCGCGTTCCATCTGTTCCAGTACTCGCTGCTCGTACTCAGACAGAGGCATGAGCACCCCCGTTTCTCCGCGGTTGATGAGTGTCCCCCTCAGGATAGTTCGACATCAGCGCCGTTGGTAGTCGAGCGTGGTCCCGTCGATCCCAGGGCGATCGAATTCACCCCGAATCGGTCACGGACCAGGTCGAGAGCCGCTTCTGCCCTGCGCTGCGCGCCCTGCCGGGTGTCGACCGCGTCCTCGAGCGTGGGCTGGACGACCGCCGTGCTCCGCTGCTCGAGGTTCTCGGCGCGCACCCCCACGAGCCGCACGGGCAGGCCGCCGAGGTCGACCCCGGCGACCAGCTCCCGGGCGACGAGGTACACCTCACGGGCAACGTCCGTCGGTGCGTGGAGGGTCCGCGACCGGGTCAGCGTGGCGAAGTCACTCGTCCGCACCTTGACCGTGACTGTGCGCGCGACCAGCCCCTGCTGCCGAAGGCGGCCCGCGCAGCGGTCCGCCAGCCGCAGCACCGTGCCCTCCACCGCCCCCCGGTCGTACCGGTCCCGGTCGAACGTCGTCTCAGCACCGATGCTCTTCTCGGTGCGGGCGACCTGCACGGGACGAGGATCACGCCCCCACGACAGGTCGTGCAGGTGCGCGCCCGCGACCCGGCCGAGCGCGGCCTGGATCATCACCAGGTCTGCGTCGGCGAGCTCGGCGACAGTCCGGATTCCCCACCCCGCGAGGACCTGCTCGGTCCGCTCCCCCACCCCCCACAAGGCGCCGACAGGCAGTGCCCGCAGGAACGGCACGGACGCGGCGGCGGGGATGAGCAGCATGCCGTCAGGCTTCGCGTGCGTCGACGCGAGCTTCGCGACCAGCTTGGTGCTCGCGACACCCACGGAGCAGGTGATGCCGTGCTCCGCCTGGACACGCCGCCGGAGCCCGGCGGCGATGACCGTCGGCGGGCCGAGGCGCCGACGAGCACCGCTGACGTCGAGGAACGCCTCGTCGACACTGACCTGCTCGACGAGCGCGGTGATCTCACCGACGGCGGCCATGACCGACCGTGACACCTCGCGGTAGGCCGAGGGGTCCGGCGGAATCACCACCGCCTGGGGGCAGCGTCTGCGCGCCGCGACCATGGACATCGCCGAGTGAACGCCGAACGCACGCGCCTCGTAGGTCGCCGCGAGAACGACGCCGCGCTCGCCACCACCGACGATGACCGGCCGACCACGCAGGTCCGGTCTCCGCACCAGCTCGACCGACGCGAAGAACGCGTCCATGTCCACGTGCAGGATCGAGCACCCGGTCTCGTCGTCGCCCCAGTCATGACGCTCGAGCTTTGCTCGCGGTCCCCTGCTCATCGGTGTGCGCCCGGCCCGACCAGGAACCTCACGACGCTGCCGCCCTGGTGTGCGGCCGCCGACGCTCCTGGCGCACCGACCCGGCCACCGTCAGGTGCGGGTGCCGGACGAAACCGGTGTCCGGGTCGATGAGCATGGCGACCTCGTCGCGGAAGTCCTCGGCGCACGCCATCAGCTCGTCAGCACGACGGGCGTCGACGGCGTCGAACCGGCCCGCGTCGACCGCGGCGCGCACGCGGGCGCCGCTCGCGAAGTACACCGACCAGGGTGCGAGGGCGGGCTCGGCGACCGCCAACCGGTCCCATACCGAGGCGACCTTGCTCCTGGACCGGCCACGGTGCGGCACGGCGCGCAGCGCGACCACTGCCGCTGCGGCGCGCAACGCGCCCAGGTGGGCGTGCACGAACCTCTCGGCGGGCTCGACCGCGAGCGACGCCTGGACCAGCTCGGCGTCGGCACGCACCATGATCCGACCGACTTCCGCCGGCACGACCGTCGGCGCCGAGCCCTGCGTGTGCGTGGTCATCCGAGCACCTCCTCGCCTCCACTATCGAACACCTGTTCGATCCTGTCAATCGCCGGTTCCGGCAGACCCTACGGTGGAGGGATGGCCCGTCGATCCTCCCGCAACAGCTCCACGACCTCGTCCCAGACCTCAGCATCCTCCACGGGTCCGACACGCGGGTCCCGGCGCGGGGTGGCGCGAAGACCGCTCCCCCAGGGTCCGGTCGCCACGAGCACCGGGACGGCAGAGGTGGTCCCCGACCCGGACAGCACCACCGGGGTGACCCTGCTGGTCAACGGCGTGCCGAGCTCCCACCTCGACCTGGCTGACCCCGGGTTCCTCAGCTTCGAGTACATGCAGCAGATGGCCGCTGTGCTGGACGCCGTTCCCGCCGGGCCGCTCCGAGTCGTCCACCTCGGTGCCGCAGGCTGCGCGATGGCGCGCTGGGTGGAGCATCAGCGGCCGGAATCCCGGCAGATCGGGGTCGACCTCGACGCACGGCTCCTCGAGCTCGTCCGCGAGTGGTTCACCCTCCCCCGCGCACCCCGGCTGCGGCTGCGCGCGGGTGACGCCCGAGAGCAGCTCGCGTCGCTCCCTTCGGGGAGCACCGACGTCGTGATCCGCGACGTCTTCGCCGGCGACACCACGCCGCCGCACGTGGCGACGACGGAGTTCGTCCAGGAGGTGCTGCGTGTGCTCCGACCCGGTGGCCTCTACCTGGCCAACTGCGCCGACCGACCGCCGCTCGCGCACGTGCGGCGCGAGCTCGCCGGCCTCGCCGACGCCCGCACCGCCACCGCGCCCGCGTCGCCGTGGCCCCATCTGGCGGTGCTCTCCGAGCCCGCGCTGCTCAAGGGCAGGCGCTACGGCAACCTCGTGCTGGCGCTGGTCGCCGCCTCGCCGGCGGAGACCACCGTGCGTGGGGCGGCGGATGGCTCACCGGTCGTCTCGCTGGATGACGCCGCGCTCGCCCGGCGGCTGCGGTCCCTGGCCGTCCCGGCCCGGCTGCTCACCGGGACGGACCTCGAGACGTTCGTCGCCGGCGCGCAGCCGCTCACCGACCCGCCCTCGCCCTCGCCCTCGCCCTCGCCCTCGCGCTGAGCAGGGGCCACCTCACCGGACGCCGAAGGCCGCGCCCCCGGTGGACCGGGGACGCGGCCTTCGTGCTCTCCCGCACAGCGGGAGTGGAGGTCTGAGAGCTACCGAGGACGCCGGAGCGAACCCGGTCGAGCACTCACAGCGGGCGGACGTTCTCCGCCTGCGGGCCCTTCGGACCCTGCGTGATCTCGAACTCGACTCGCTGCGCCTCCTCCAGCGAACGGTAACCCTGGGTGTCGATGGCCGAGTAGTGGACGAAGACGTCGGCACCGCCGCCGTCCTGGGCGATGAACCCGTAGCCCTTCTCAGCGTTGAACCACTTCACAGAACCCTGCGCCATGCTGTCCTCTTACCTTCCGTCCAACCGGGGACATCCGTGAACGGACCCTTTCGCCCGCCCCTGGTGCCGCAATGCCCTGTCCCACGACCTCGTCGAACGGACCAGCCGGAACAGCTGGTGACGCCGACGTCCGGCGACCGCGACCGGGACGTCGTCCCGCTCCACCACCGCCGGATCCTGCGCAAGCATGTCACTGCAACGGAAGAATTGTGGCACGGACCACGTTCTGTCCGCCATGGCACGCACCGATCAATCGTGCTGATTTATCCGCCGATACCGCACGCGCCCGGAGGCTACTCTCCCGACTGCTGCGCGAGGAACCGCTCGAACTCCGCGCCCAGCTCGTCCGCCGTCGGGATCGGCGCGCTCTCCGCGAGCAGGCTGGTGCGCCCGACCGACCGCGCGAACGCGTCATACTGCTCCTCGAGCGCGTGCACGACCGCGGCGACCTCCTCGGACTCCTCGACCTGACGCTCGACCTCGACGAGCGTCTCCTGCGCAGAACGCTCGAGGTCCGCCGTCGCGAGCGCGAGCCCCGTCAGCCGCTGGACGTGGTCGAGGGCCACGAGCGCGGCCCGCGGGAACGCCGTCTGCGCGAGGTAGTGCGGGACGTGCACGGTGTAGCCCGCGGCGTCGTGCCCCGCCTGGCCGAGACGGAGCTCCAGGAGGGCCGACAGGCTCGCCGGCACCTCGACCGTGCCGAACCACGAGGTGTGCTCCTCGATGAGCTCGGCCCGCGTCGCGTGCGCTGTCACCGACGACGGTCGCGTGTGCGGGACACCCATCGGGATGCCGTGGAAGCCCACCGTGAGCGACACACCGAACCGCTCGACGAGCTCGCGCACGGCGGCGACCACACGCTCCCACTGGAGGTCCGGCTCTGCGCCGTGCAACAGGAGGAAGCCGGTCCCCTCCGCGTCGCGCAGGTGGTCGATCGCCAGGACCGGGCGGTCGTAGGCGACCCACCGGTCCGAGCGGAAAGTCATCGTGGCCCGCTTGGAGCGGTAGTCCAGCAGCTGGTCGACGTCGAAGGTCACGAGCCGCGTCACCTCGAGCTCGGTCAGCAGGTGTCCCACCGCGAGCTCACCGGCGCTCCCGGCGTCGACGAACCCCCGGACGGCGTGCAGCATGACCGGTCCGACCGGACCGTCGGCGCGCTCCGGCAGCAACCGGGCGACGGCGTCCTCGTCGACCTCGTAGATTCCTCGAGGGTCCAACACGTGCTTCCTCCTCGTCGTTCGCGCCACGTTCGGCTCGCACCTGCCTCGGCACGGTGCGCACCTGGCTCGACTCGGTCAACGCACGGGCGGTCCAGAACCTTCCCGCCCGTCGACGACCCTCAACGACCAGGCAGCCGCACCACGGTGACGAAGAAGTCGTCGATCTGGCGCACGACGTCGATGAAGCGGTCGAAGTCGACGGGCTTGGTGACGTAGGCGTTCGCGTGCAGCGAGTAGCTGCGCACGACGTCCTCCTCCGCCTCGGAGGTCGTGAGCACGACGACCGGGATCTGCCGGAGGCGGTCGTCCGCCTTGAGCTCGGCGAGGACCTCGCGCCCGTCCATCCTCGGCAGGTTGAGGTCCAGCAGGATGAGGTCGGGCGTGGGCGCCTCGGCGTGCTCGCCCCGCTTGTGCAGGAAGTCCATCGCGCTGACACCGTCGGAGACCACGGACAGCCGGTTGGTCAGCTTGTGGTCCTCGAACGCCTCGCGCGTCATGAGGACGTCGCCCGGGTCGTCCTCGACGAGGAGGACGTCGATCACCTTGTGCCCGAAGCTCATGCCCTGCTGCCACCATCCGTCGTGTCGGTGCCCGTGGGCTGCGCCGCGGACCGGTCTGGGTGAGCGTAGCGGACCTCGGGGTCGATCTCGTGGGCGAGCGTCCAGCGCACGGTGGTGCCGTGCGCGTCGGGCCGCGGCTCGATCCAGATGCGACCGCCGTGGTACTCGACGATCCGCTTGCACAGCGCCAGCCCGATCCCCGTGCCCTCGTAGAGGTCCTTGGGGTGCAGCCGCTGGAAGATGACGAAGACCCGGTCGGCGTACTGCGGGTCGACACCGATGCCGTTGTCCGTGCAGCTGAGCTCCCAGGACGACTCGTGCGCGACCACGCCGACGTGGATCTGCGGGGGGCGCGCGGGGTCGCGGAACTTCAGCGCGTTGCCGACGAGGTTGACGAAGAGCTGCGCGAGCAGTGCAGGTTCGCCGCGCACGACCGGCAGCCGGTCGTGCGTGACGGTGGCCCCGGCCTCGTCGATGCGCTCCGCGAGGTCCGAGAGCACCACGGTGAAGGTCTCCTCGAGGTCGACCTCGACCCGCTCCGCCCCGGTGCGCCCGACGCGGGAGAACCCGAGCAGGTCCTGGATGAGCCGCTGCATGCGCTTGGCTCCGTCGACCGCGAAGTCGATGTACTGGTCGGCACGCTCGTCGAGCTGGCCCCCGTAGCGCTTCTTCAGCAGCTGCGTGAAGCTCGCCACCTTGCGCAGGGGCTCCTGCAGGTCGTGCGACGCCACGTAGGCGAACTGCTCGAGGTCACGGTTGGACCGCTCGAGCTCGCGTGCCTGGTCGGCGAGGAGCGTGTGGGAGTGCTCGACCTCCTCGTGCGAGGTCCGGATCTCCTCCACCTGCCGGACCAGCTCCGTGCGCATGCGCTCGACGTCGTCGGCGAGCGCGGCGATCTCGCCCACACCCGTCGTCGTAATCGGCCGCTCCAGGTGGCCGGAGCTGACGACCCGGACGTCGTGGGCGAGGTCCGTGACCGGTTCGGTCACCCATCGCTTGAGCACGACCCACAGCACCGCGCCCACGATGACGGCGGCGACGACGAGCACGAGGACCGAGCCGAAGAGGACCCGGGTCCAGTTCTCGAGGGCCTCGACGCGGGCGAGCCGTTCGGAGCGCAGCTCGGCGATGTACGTCGCCGTCTCGCTGCGCGCCTCCCAGAACAGCTCGGCGCCCTCCCGCTGCTCCGCGATGCTCACGCTCCCGACCCCGCCCTCGCGGGTCGCCTCGACCACGGGGTCCGCGTACTGGGTGAGCCAGGAGACGATGGCGTCGTCCGCCCGCCCGAGCGACCCCACGAGCTCGCGGTGCGCACCCAACGACGTCGCGATGTCCTCGTCGTGGAGCGCGACCCGTCGATCGGCGTCGAGGGAACGCTCGAAGGCCTCGAGCGCGACCGGCTGACCGGTGGTGAGAAAGGTGCGCACGGCGAGCTCGGCGTCGAGGAGCGCGACGTACGCACCGTCGGCCTGGGTGATCGCCTCGAAGTAGGGCCCGGTGACCTCCTCCTGCGCCTCCGCGACCTTCGCGAGCGCGTAGGCGGACGTCGTGAGCACCGCGAGCAGGACGACGCCGGACGCCACGAGGAGCCCACCGAGCCGACGCCGCAGCGACACTTGGCGCAGGCCGTTGCCGGGGCTCACCGGGCACGCTCGTCGAAGTCGGCGAGGGTCGCGGTCCGCTCGCCGGGCGCGTCACGGTCCGGTCCGCCCCACCCCATGACCAGCAGCGCGGCGTCGTCCTCGAGCGGCCCACCGTGCAGGTCGCGCACGCGGCGGAAGATCCGTTCGACAAGCCCCTCCCCGGGCCGGCCGAGCTCGGCGTCGACCGCGTCGCGCAGGCCGTCCACGCCGAGCCGACGGCGCCGACCGATCCACGCGACGCCGTGGTCGGCGGGCGGCTCCGCCGACGCGAGCGTGGCCTCGACGAGACCGTCCGTGTAGAGCATGAGGGACCAGGGCGTGGCCAGCTCCACGTGCTGGGCCGTCCAGGCCCCCTGGACGGGGATGCCCAGCGCACGCCCGCGTGTGGTGACGGGCAGCTCGGCGCTGGTGCCCCCGGTGAGCAGGAGCGGCGCGAGGTGTCCGGCGAGGTAGACGTCGGCGCCGCTCCGGTCCGGCCCGATGACGACCTGGCAGAGCGTGACGAAGACCTCCGGCCGCGCCCGCTCGGGGATGAGGACCCGTTCGAGGAGCGGGAGGATCTGTTCGGGCGCGGTGTCGGACAGCACGATGGTGCGCCACGCGGTGCGCAGGGTCGCGCCGAGCGCGGCCTCGTCCGGCCCGTGGCCGGCGACGTCGCCGATGACGCACAGCACGGTGCCGTCCGGACGCTCGACGGCGTCGTAGAAGTCGCCGCCGAGCAGCCCGTTGCCGCCGGGGACGTACCCCACCATGAGGGAGATGCGGTCGTCGCGCACGAGCGGGGTCGGCAGCAGGGCCCGCTCGAGCCGGGCGGTCTCCGCGGCGCGCACCTCGCTGCGGTAGAGCGCACGCTGCTGCGCCTCGGACATCCGGCGCTGCACCGCGTAGCGGACCGACCGGCCCAGGAGGTCACCACCCACCTCGCCCTTGACGAGGTAGTCGTCCGCGCCGGCCGCGACCGCCTGGACCCCGAGGTCGATCCCGGTGTGACCGGTGAGCACGACGAGTGACGGCGGGTCCGGCAGCGCCCGCAGCCGCTCGACCCCGGAGAGGCCGACCGAGTCGGGGAGCCCGAGGTCGAGCAGGATGCAGTCGATGTCGTGCGCACGCACCGCCTCGATCGCGAGGTCGAGCGTCGTGGCCCGGTGCAGGTCGACGGCGAGGCTCGCGTCGTGCAGCAGCTCCTCGACGAGGATCGCGTCCGCGTCGTCGTCCTCGACGAGGAGGATCCGCAGCTCGGCCGACGCCGACAGGACCGGCCGGGTACCTGGACGGGAGCCGGCGGGCGGTCGTCCCGGCTGCACACCCGCGGGCATGGCAGGTGGCTGCTCAGTCACGGCGCCCGCTCCCCTTCGTCGGCATAGTTCGAGATCGTAGTGGACTGTTCCGCTGCGGCGCGGGCGGGGGCGGGCGGGCGCGGGCGGGCACCGGGAACGCATCGGATGCGCATGAGGTGCCCGGGGACAGACGCGGACACGGCACCTCGCTCGATCGGCAATAATGGACGGCCGCATCGCAGGCGAACGTCCGCGGCGGGACGAGGGGTCGCTCAGTGGCACGACAGGACGAGCTGGCGCACGAGCAGGCGGTCGTCGACTCCCTCTACGCGCGCCTCGACGAGCTGCGCGCCGGCACGCGGGAGCGGCTCGCCTCGGTGCGGCGGTCGGGCCCCTCGGGATCACCGCAGAACCGCAGCGAGCGCGACGCCTTCGCGACCCTCTACGAGGACCGTGTCGCCCAGCTCGAGTCGGTCGAGGACCGCCTCGCGTTCGGTCGGCTCGACCTCGACGACGGGACCACGCGCTACGTCGGGCGGATCGGCCTGACGGACACCGAGCACGTGTCCATCCTCACCGACTGGCGGGCCCCGGCCGCGCAGTCGTTCTACCGCGCGACGTCGGCCAGCCCCGACGGGGTGCGCCGGCGCCGGCACCTCGTCACGCGCCGGCGGCAGGTGACCGGTCTGGAGGACGAGCTGCTCGACCTCGAGGCGCTCGGCGAGGAGGACGTCGCCGGCGCGACCACGCTCTCTGGCGAGGGCGCGCTGCTCGCCGCGATGGCGGCCGGCCGCACGGGACGCATGGGCGACATCGTCGCGACGATCCAGGCCGAGCAGGACACGATCATCCGCGCGCCGCTGGCGGGCGCACTGGTGGTGCAGGGCGGTCCCGGCACCGGCAAGACGGCGGTCGCGCTGCACCGGGCCGCGTACCTGCTGTACGCCCACCGCAGGGTCCTCGAGCGCTCCGGCGTGCTCCTCGTGGGGCCGAGCCACTCGTTCCTGCACTACATCGACCAGGTGCTGCCGTCGCTCGGCGAGACGGGTGTGGTGAGCACGACGGTCGCCGACCTCGTCCCCGGGCTCTCGGCCAGGGGCACCGAGCCGCCCGAGACCGCCCGGGTCAAGGGCCGCGCCGCGCTCGCCACCGTGGTCCGACGGGCCGTGCGGGCGCGCCAACGCGTCCCGGCCACGGACCAGGTCGTCCGGCTGGACGGCCGGGACGTCGTCGTGCGTCGGCGTGACGTGCGCGACGCGATCAACAAGGCGCGCCGCACGCACAAGCCGCACAACCTCGCTCGCGTGACCTTCGTGCGCGAGATGCTGGTCCGCATGGCCGACCAGTACACGAGCCAGCTCGGGCACGCGGTCTCGCCCGAGGACCGCGCGGAGGTGGTCGAGGACCTGCGCCGGCTGCGGGACGTCCGCGTCGCCCTCAACCTCGCCTGGATGCCGCTGACACCCGAACGTCTCGTCGAGGACCTGTTCGTCAAGCCGCACCGGCTTGCCGAGGCCGCGCCCGAGATGTCGGCGGCCGACCGGGCGCTGCTCGTGCGCCCTCGGGGCGCGCCCTGGACGCCCGCCGACGTCCCCCTGCTGGACGAGGCCGCCGAGCTGCTGGGCGAGGACGACCAGATCGCCCGCGCCCAGGCCCGGGTCGAGGCCGACGAGCGGGCAGCCGACCTCGAGTACGCCCGGCAGGTCCTCGAGAGCTCGGGCGCGGGGGGCGGTCTCGTCGGGGCGGAGGTGCTCGCCGGCCGGTTCGCCCAGAGCGCCTCGCGCCTGACGACGGCCGAGCGGGCGGAGCAGGACCGGACCTGGACCTACGGGCACGTGGTCGTCGACGAGGCGCAGGAGCTCTCGGCGATGGCCTGGCGTATGCTCGTGCGTCGCTGCCCCACCCGCTCGATGACGATCGTGGGCGACGTCGCGCAGACGACGTCGTTGGCCGGAACGAGGTCGTGGCGGGCGATGCTCGCACCGTTCTTCCGTGACACGTTGAGCCTGCGCGAGCTCACGGTCAACTACCGCACGCCCGCCGAGGTGGCCGACGCCGCGCAGCACTACGCCCGGCACGCCGGGCTCCCCGTGTCCCCGCTGACCTCGGCGCGCGAGGTCCCGGGCTCGCTGCACTGCCTCCGGGTGGACGACGACGCCGTGGGGGCCGCCGTCCTGCAGGTCCGCGCGGCGCTCGGGGAGTTCGTGGGGTCCGACGGCGCGGGCCAGGTCGCGGTCGTCGCGACCGCGGGGACGGTCTCGCTCCTGCGCGAGGCGCTGCGCGACGACCTCGCCGCCGCGAGCCGTGCCGGCGACGAGCCGTCGCTGCGGGTCGTCACGCCGGGCGAGTCGAAAGGGCTCGAGTTCGACGCGGTCGTCCTCGTCGAGCCGGCCGAGGTGGCCGCCGAGGTCAGCGGGCCGTCGGACCTGTACGTGTCGATGACCCGTCCGACCCGGCGCCTGGTGGTCGTGCACGCGCAGGAGCTGCCGGCAGGTCTCGACACGATCGGGGCCGGCTCGACCCTCTGAGGAGCGTGGCGCGGTCCGCGTCCGAGGGTCAAGACCGGTTTGGCGCCTCCTGGGTTCTGGGAGGACGATGGAGGCGTGCTACGCGCCCTGCTCCTGGAAAACCTCCACCCCCTCGCCACCTCGATCCTCGAGTCCGCCGGGATCGACGTCACGGTCCGTACGGGGGCCATGGACGAGTCCGAGCTCGCCGACGCCCTCGACGGCGTCCATCTCCTCGGCATCCGGTCCAAGACCAACGTCACGGCGGCCGTCGTCGACGCGGCACCCGACCTCGTCGCCATCGGTGCCTTCTGCATCGGCACCAACCAGATCGACCTGAAGGCCGCGGCCGCACGAGGCGTCGCGGCGTTCAACGCGCCGTTCTCGAACACGCGCTCAGTCGTCGAGCTCGCGCTCGCCGAGATCATCTCGCTCACCCGGCGCCTCACCGAGCGCGACCGTGCGCTGCACGACGGCGTGTGGGACAAGTCGGCCGAGGGCGCGCACGAGGTCCGCGGCCGCACCCTCGGCATCATCGGTTACGGCAACATCGGCACGCAGCTGTCCGTCCTCGCCGAGAACCTCGGCATGTCTGTCGTCTTCTACGACACGGCCGAGAAGTTGGCACTGGGCAACGCCCGGCGCATGGACACGCTCGACGAGCTGCTCGAGACGGCCGACGTGGTGACCCTGCACGTGGACGGACGCTCCGGCAACGCGGGCCTGTTCGGCGCCAAGCAGTTCGCCCGGATGCGCCCCGGGGCGATCTTCCTCAACCTCTCGCGCGGGTTCGTCGTCGACTACGGCGCGCTCCGGGAGTCGATCCTCTCCGGTCACGTCTCCGGCGCCGCCGTGGACGTGTTCCCGCACGAGCCCAAGAAGCGGGGCGACCACTTCGAGTCGGACCTGCGAGGGCTGCCGAACGTCATCCTCACGCCGCACATCGGCGGGTCGACCGAGGAGGCGCAGGAGGCCATCGGGCAGTTCGTCGCCGGCAAGCTCCGCGACTACCTCGCGACGGGCTCCACCACGCTGAGCGTGAACCTGCCGAACCTCGCGCTCGAGAAGACGACCGGCGTCCGCCGCATCGCGCACCTGCACCACAACACGCCCGGGGTGCTGGCCGCCGTCAACGCGACCCTCGCGGAGCACGGGACGAACATCGAGGGCCAGCTCCTCGCCACGCGCGGAGAGATCGGGTACGTGGTGACCGACGTCGGCTCCGAGCTCGAGCAGCCTGTCGTCGAGGCGCTCGGTGCGATGGACCAGACGATCCGGTTGCGCGTCCTGGCCTGAACCACGACCGGACGGCGCCGTCGTCCCCATGACGGCGCGGTCCGGTCGTGAGACGCTGAGGCATGACCGGATACACGGACGAACCCGTCGAGATCCTCGCGGACGACGAGTGCTGGCGACTGGCCGCCGGCGGGCAGGTCGCGCGGCTGGCCGTCGCCGTGGGCGGCGAGCCGGACATCTACCCCATCACGGCGGCGACCCGTGACGGCGCGGTGGTCTTCCGCACTGCGGAGGGCACGAAGCTGCTCTCGCTCGTCATCAACGAGCGTGTGGCGGTCGAGTTCGACGGGGTGGAGGACGGTTCCGCGTGGAGCGTGGTCCTCAAGGGCACCGCTCGGCGGCTCGAGACCTCCGCCGAGATCGAGGCGGCGGAAGGGCTGGCGCTGACGCCCCAGATCGCGACCGTCAAGAGCACGTACGTCGAGGTCGCGCCGACCCACGTGAGCGGTCGCCGGTTCCGCCTCGCAGGCGAGGACTGAACCGACGACCGCAGACTCGCTCAGACTGAGCTGACCCGCTCAGCCGGACTTGCGGCGGAAGGTGCGCTGCACCGGCCCTGCCGTCTCCGAACCGTGCACGCTCCCGGTGTTCTCCTCGCCGTCCGCGCTGCGATGGCGGGCTGCGTTCTTGCGGTCGAGCGCCTCGCGGAACTTCGCCTTCGCGTCCTCGCTCACGGCGCTCGTCGTCTCGTGTCCGCCGGTGTTGCCGTCGGTGTTCGTCATCGGCGCACCTCCTTCTCGTCGATGGTCGGGCAGATGTCCCTGCCCCGTGCCAGCCTGCTCTACCCGACGGCAATGCGCCAGCGAATACCCTCCGGTCGACGGTACGGTCGGTCCATGGACAGCACCTCCGCGACGCTCGGCGAGCCACCCCTGCGCCGGGCGGGCAGGTCAGGACTCGAGCTGCCGGCGATCGCGCTCGGCCTCTGGCAGAACTTCGGTGAGTCGATGCCGGCCGCGGCGCAGCGTGAGACCGTGCTGCGCGCCGTCGAGCGCGGCGTCGTGCACCTCGACCTGGCGAACAACTACGGGCCGCCGCCGGGAGCGGCCGAGGCGGCACTGGGCAGGATCCTCGCAGCCGACCTCGCGAACCGCCGCGACGAGCTGATCCTGACGACCAAGGCCGGGTACCGGGCGGGGCCCGGGCCGTACGGCGAGGGCGGGTCCCGCAAGTACCTCCTGGCGTCGCTCGACGCGTCCCTCGCCCGGCTGGGCACGGACCACGTGGACGTGTTCTACAGCCACCGGTTCGACCCCTCGACCCCGCTCCACGAGACGATGGGCGCGCTGGCGACGGCCCTGCGGTCGGGGCGCGCCCGCTACGTCGGCATCTCCTCGTACTCGGCGCGCCGGACCAGGGAGGCCGTGGCGGTCGCCGCGTCGATCGGGCTCGAGCTGACGCTGCACCAGCCCTCGTACTCCCTGCTCAACCGGTGGATCGAGGAGCCGTCGCCGGACGGCGAGAGCCTGCTCGACGTCACGGACGACACCGGCCTGGGTGTCGTCGCCTTCTCGCCGCTCGCCCAGGGCATGCTCACCGACAAGTACCTCCACGGCGTCCCGACCACGTCGAGGGCCGCCGCGGGCGGTCCGTTGCGGCCGGAGTTCCTCACGGAGGAGAACCTGGCGCGCATCCGCGGCCTGCACGACCTCGCCGCGGGACGCGGCGAGCCGCTCGCCCAGATGGCGATCGCATGGGCCCTGCGCGACAGGCGGGTGTCCTGCGTGGTCGTCGGCGCACGCACCCCGCGTCAGCTCGACCAGAACATCGACGCGCTCGGTGCCGCGCCGTTCGAGGCGGAGACGCTCGAGGCGATCGACTCCCTCGCAGGCGACGGCGGCATCAACATCTGGGCGGCACGCTCGAGCGACCTGTGACACCCCCCGGCATCGAACCGGGGGTCGGGCGCACGGTACGGCCGCTCACCCCTCCGGGGAGGACTGTTCCCCGGCGGTCGCGGTACGTGCAGCGGCGCGCTGCTCGTGCTCGGCGCGCAGCGACGTGATCGCCGCGTCGAAGTCGTCGAGCGACTCGAACGCCTGGTAGACGCTCGCGAAGCGGAGGTAGGCGACCTCGTCGAGCTCGCGCAGGGGCCCGAGGATCGCGAGACCGATCTCGTTCGCGTCGATCTCGGCGCTCCCGCTGCTGCGGATCGTCTCCTCGACGCGCTGCGCGAGCAGCGCGAGGTCGTCCTCGTCGACGGGCCGCCCTTGGCAGGCCTTCCTGACGCCCGAGACGATCTTGTCGCGGCTGAAGGGCTCGGTGACACCCGACCGCTTGACGACCGACAGGCTCGCCGTCTCGATCGTCGTGAACCGCCTGTTGCACGCTGGACACTGGCGGCGCCGACGGATGGACGCGCCGTCGTCCGACGTCCGCGAGTCGACGACGCGGGAGTCCGCGTGACGGCAGAACGGACAGTGCATGGGGGCACTCCTGTACGAGGTCGAGGCGACGCCGCGCGGTCGGCGCAGGCGCTGTGCCGCGACGAACGTATGCCGTCGGCTGTCGCCGACGCAAGGCAACTCGCCCCGCCCTCGGTCACAGATCGCTCACAGTCCGCCCCGCGCCCGGGGGACGCAGAACGGGGGTGGCTGTCTCCAGCCACCCCCGTCGGGACGCCCCCGTCCCCATCTCGCGTCCGACTCGCCTCGGACGCGGTGACGTGCTCCGAGGGGAACGTGCCCCCTCACCTCCTGCCCGGCCCCCCAGCCCGGCGAGTGAGGTAGGACTAACTTAGGTCAACCTAAGCGGAACACGCAACCCATGACGGACCGGTTCGCGAGAACTTCGCAGAGAGTCACCCGACGGGCAGCAGGATCCGCTGCCCGGCCTGCAGCGTCGCGCCGTCCAGCCCGTTGAGGGCGAGCAGGTCGGCGACCACGTCGCGCACGTCCTCGTCCGGCGCCGCGAGCTGCGACGCGTAGCCCCACACGGTCTCACCCGCCGCGACGACGTGGACCCGAACCTCCATGGGCTCACCCGGCCCACCGGCCACCGCGCCGCCGCCCCAGAGCGCGAGCGAACCGAGGACGATCACCGCGAGCACGAAGAGCACGACGCGCCCACGACGCGTCAGTCGCAGCGGCGCGAGCTCGCCCGCACCGGTTCGCACGTCCATCGACAGAACACTCATCTCGCCTCCAGCTGGCCTTGCAGGGCCCGGATCGCCTTCCCCGGTCGATCCGAGCACCTACCCGTCTTGCGCACCCGCACCGTCGGCCGCCCTCGCGACACTCGAACACGTGTACGTCGAACATCTGTACGACCAGGTCTATCACCTTGCACCCACGAAGTCGAGACATGCTCGAACACATGTTTGATTCGTGTCGCCCGGTCGCCTAACCTGGGGGCAGCGCGGTTCGCCGGACATGTCCGGTGGCGGCAGAGGTGGGGTGCCGGCGCAGACGCTGGTACCGACGGCCACGACGAGGTCGACCGAGGTGGGAGATGACGATGGCAGCACACGAGGCCGACGGCACGGAGCGGCTGGCGAAGGTCCACGAGCTTCCGGACGGCTCCTCCGGCGGTGACGGCCTCACGCCGCGCCAGCGCCGGGTCCTGGAGACCATCCGCTCCTGCGTCGAGCAGCGCGGGTACCCACCGAGCATGCGTGAGATCGGCGAGGCCGTCGGCCTCACCAGCCCGTCGAGCGTCAAGCACCAGCTGACGACGCTGGAGCGCAAGGGCTACCTGCGACGCGACCCCAACCGGCCGCGCGCCATCGAGGTCGTCCAGCCGGACGACTCACGTGCCATCGGCCCTCTGGGTGGCGAGGGCAGCGACCCCGCCTCGCGGGACGCCCAGCCCGCGCCGTCCTACGTGCCGGTCGTCGGGCGGATCGCCGCCGGCGGACCCGTCCTCGCCGACCAGGTCGTGGAGGACGTCTTCCCGCTCCCCCGCCAGCTGGTCGGCGAAGGAGAGCTCTTCCTGCTCCGCGTGACCGGGGACTCGATGATCGACGCCGCGATCTGCGACGGTGACTGGGTCGTCGTACGTCGTCAGCCGGTCGCGGAGAATGGTGAGATCGTCGCCGCGATGATCGGGGACGAGGCGACGGTCAAGACGCTGAAGAAGGCCGACGGGCACGTCTGGCTCATGCCGCACAACCCCGCCTACCAGCCCATCGCCGGCGACGACTCCCAGATCCTCGGCCGCGTGGTCTCGGTCCTGCGCAGCCTCTGACCTCGCGTCAGAGGCCGAACCGTCGCGCCACCGCGCGCAGCGAGTCGGCCGACGCGCGCAGACCCTCGAGCTCGGTCCCCGAGAGCGGCACCTCGATCTGACCGGCGCACCCGCGGCGGTCGACGAGCGAGGGCACCGACAGGCACACGTCGGAGATGCCGTGGTAGTCCTCGAGCAACGAGGACACGGGCAGGATCCGGTGCTCGTCACCGAGGATCGCCTCGATGATCCTCGTCCCGGCGAGCGCGACCGCGTAGTTCGTCGCCCCCTTGCCCTCGATGATGCGGTAGGCGGACCGTACGACCTCCTCCGCGATCTGCTCCCGGATCTCCTCGGTGAGCGGCGCGCGACCCGACAGGCCGGTCCACTCGAGCAGGGGCACGCCGCCGATCCGCGCCGAACTCCACAGCGGGATCTCGGTGTCGCCGTGCTCCCCCGCGATGTAGGCGTGCACGTTCTGGACCGCGACCCCGCAGTGCTGCGCCACGAGGAAGCGCAGGCGGGACGAGTCCAGCACCGTGCCGCTCCCGAAGAGCTGCTGCGGCGAGAGCCCGGAGTACTTCTGGGCCGCGTAGGTGACGATGTCGACGGGGTTGGTCACCATGACATAGACGGCGTTCGGCGCGACCTCGACCAGCTGCGGCAGGATCGTGCGCACGAGCGAGATCGTCGCCTCGGCGAGGTCGAGGCGGGTCTGGCCGGGCTTCTGCTTGGCTCCCGCGGTGAAGAGCACGACGTCGGCGTCCGCGCAGACGGCGACGTCGTCCGACCCCTCGACGCGTGCCATCGGGACGAACTGGATGCCGTGCTGCAGGTCGAGCACCTCCGCGTCGACCTTCGCGCGGTTGATGTCCAGGAGCGCGACGGTCCGGGCCGCACCCCGCATGAGCGCGGCATAGGCGAGCGTCGAACCGACGGCACCTGCACCGACGATTGCGAGCTTCGTCGTCCGCCCGCCCGCGAGCCGTCCGTCCGTCGCCGTGCTGTGGTCAGTCATCGTGTCTCCAGGTCATCGTGTCGCCAGGTCATCGTGCGGCCAGGGAGGTCGTCGTGCGTCCCGTCTGCTGCTCAGCCTAGGGCGACCAGCCGTTCGAGCGCGGCCAGGGCGACCGTGCGGTCGGTGGTCTGCCAGAAGTCGGGCATGGACCGGGTGAGGAAGCTCCCGTACCGCGCCGTCGCCAGCCGAGGGTCGAGGACGGCGACGACCCCGCGGTCATCGGTGGAACGGATGAGCCGGCCGGCACCCTGCGCGAGCAGGAGCGCGGCGTGGGTGGCCGACACCTGCATAAAACCGTTGCCTCCCGCCGCCTCCACGGCGCGCGCCCGTGCGGACTTGACGGGGTCGTCCGGGCGGGGGAACGGGATGCGGTCGATGAGCACGAGCTGGCACGCGGGGCCTGGCACGTCCACCCCCTGCCACAGGGAGAGCGTGCCGAACAGGCACGTCGCGGGGTCGTCGGCGAACTGGCGTACGAGCGTCGGCAGCTGGTCGTCGCCCTGGCACAGGACCGGCACGTCGAGCCGCTCGCGCAGCGCCTCCGTGGCCGCCAGCGCGGCGCGGCGCGAGGAGAACAGACCGAGCGTGCGGCCGCCCGACGCCTCGACGAGCGCCGCGATCTCGTCGAGCTGGTGCTCGGTCGCGGCGTCCCGACCAGGGGTCGGCAGGTGCTTCGCGATGTAGAGGATCCCCTGCCGCGGGTAGTCGAACGGGCTCCCGACGTCCTCCCCGCGCCAGGGGGCCTCCGCGGCGTCGAGGCCCAGGGACCGCGCGAGCGGGTCGAACGTCCCGCCGAGGGCGAGCGTCGCCGACGTGAAGACCCCGGTGCGCTCGGTGAGCAGGTGCGTGCGGATGAGCCCGGAGACGGCGAGCGGGGCCGCGTGCAGCCGGCTGACACCGTCGCCGGTCCAGGAACCGCCCTCCCCCGGTCGCGAGCACCACAGCACGTCGTGCCCGGTCGGGTCGCCGGCCATCCGCTCGGCGATCTCGAAGACCTGCAGCATCGTGGACTGCGCTACCTTCATCCCGGTGTCCGCCGGCGCACCGGGACCCGCGCCCGGTTCGGGCTTGAGGTCGCTGAGCACACCGCGGGCGGCGTCGCGCACGGCCGCGACCACGTCTCGGGCGGCGTCGGGGAGCCCGTCCGGGAACCGCTCCGCGGGCAGGTTCGTCACGACCGTGCCGAAGGCCGCGATCGCGTCGTCGAGCACCTCCGTGCGGGCGGCACCCTGCCGGCGCGCGAGGCGCACCGCATGCTCGAGCGCCGGGACGGACAGGTCGACGGTCGCGGCGGCGGTGACCCGGTCGCTCAGCTCGTGCGCCTCGTCGACGACGAGCACCTCGTGCTCGGGCAGCACGCCCGGGGAGCCGGAGGCGGCGATCCCGAGCATCGCGTGGTTCGTCACGACGACGTCGGCCTCGCGGGCCGTCGCGCGCGCCCGCTCCGGGAAGCAGTCCTCGAGGAGCGGGCACTTCTGGCCGAGGCACTCCAGCGAGGTGACCGAGACCTGCCGCCACGCGCGGTCCGAGACACCGGGGACGAGGTCGTCGCGGTCCCCCGTGCCGGTCTCCTCGGCCCACGCCCGCGCGCGCACCACCTGTTCACCGAGCGCTGCGGCCCCGGTGCGCTCGGGTCGGGGATGCTCGGCGGCGCCCGCGGGCTCCGCTCCCGGCAGGTCGAAGAGGGTGGGCTCGTCCTGGGGGTAGCCGCCCGCGATCTTGTGCAGGCACGCGTAGTTGTGCCACCCCTTGAGCAGGGCGATCCGGGGCGCACGCGGGAGCTGCGGAGCGACGGCCTCGGCGACCAGCGGGAGGTCACGCGTGATGACCTGGCGCTGGAGGGCGAGGGTGGCCGTGGAGACGATCACCCGCTCCTCGGCGCACACGGCGTGGCGCACCGCGGGCACGAGGTACCCGAGCGACTTGCCGGTACCCGTCCCGGCCTGCACGAGCAGGTGCTCGCCGCCCTCGATCGCCTCGGCGACCGCCGCGGCCATCCGGTGCTGGCCCTCGCGGCGCCCGCCGCCGAGCCGTCCGACCGCGAGGTCGAGCAGCTCGTCGGTGCCCGGCCCGCCGGTGTCGTCCATGGTCGCAGTCGTCTCCTCGGGCACCTGGAGAGTCTACGTGCGCACGACCGGGACGACGGCGGGCGCGGGCGTCCTGTGGACCGGCACCCTGTGAACCGGCACCCTGTGGACCAGCTCAGGCGCGCACGGCCACCGCGGCCAGCTCGGAGGCGAGCGTCTCGTCGACACGTCCGCGCAGGAGCGTGCCCGCGCCGATGTGCTCCTCGTGGTCGATCTCCCCCTGCTCGTGCACGCGGTTCACCAGGTCGCCGCGCGTGTACGGGACCACCAGGTCGATGGTCACGTCCGGTCGCGGCAGGGCGTCGGTGACGAGCTCGAGGAGCTCGGCGATGCCCTGGCCCGTGTGCGCCGAGACGACGACGTTCCGCCGCTCCTTGCGTCGCACCCGGTCGACGACCTCCGGGTCGGCGAGGTCGACCTTGTTGAGCACCACGACCTCCGGCACGTCCTCGATCCCGGGGATGTCCGCCAGCACGTGCCGCACGGCGGCGATCTGGCTCTCCGGGTCGGGGTGCGACGCGTCGACGACGTGCAGCAGGAGGTCGGCGTCGCCCACCTCCTCGAGGGTCGAGCGGAACGCCTCGACGAGCTGGTGCGGCAGCGCCCGGACGAAGCCGACCGTGTCGGCGAGCGTGTAGACGCGCCCGTCGGGCGTCTGGGCGCGGCGCACGGTCGGGTCGAGGGTCGCGAACAGCGCGTTCTCGACGAGCACACCGGCACCGGTCAGCGCGTTGAGCAGGCTCGACTTGCCGGCGTTCGTGTACCCGGCGATCGCGACGGACGGGATCGCGTGGCGCTTGCGCGACGACCGCTTGGTCTCGCGCGACGGAGCCATCGCGGCGATCTCGCGGCGCAGCTTGGCCATGCGGTCACGGATACGACGCCGGTCGAGCTCGATCTTCGTCTCACCGGGACCACGAGATCCCATGCCCGCGCCGGCGCCGCCGACCTGGCCACCGGCCTGCCGGGACATCGACTCGCCCCAACCGCGCAGGCGCGGCAGGAGGTACTCCAGCTGCGCGAGCTCGACCTGGGCCTTGCCCTCACGGGACTTGGCGTGCTGGGCGAAGATGTCGAGGATGAGCGCGGTGCGGTCGACGACCTTCACCTTGACGATGTCCTCGAGGGCACGGCGCTGGGACGGGGCGAGCTCGCTGTCGACGACGACGGTGTCGGCGCCGGTGGCGGCCACGATCCCCGCCAGCTCTGCGGCCTTGCCGGATCCGAGGTACGTCCCGGGGTCCGGCTTCTGGCGCCGCTGGAGCAGCCCGTCGAGCACCTGGGAGCCGGCGGTCTCGGCGAGAGCGGCGAGCTCGCGCAGCGAGATCTCGGCCTCGGTCGCCGTGTGCTCGCCGCTGCCCGAGTAGAGCCCGACCAGCACGACCTTCTCGAGGCGCAGCTGCCGGTACTCGACCTCGGTGACGTCCTCGAGCTCGGTGGAGAGCCCGACCACGCGGCGCAGCGCCGCCCGCTCCACGAGGTCGAGCTGGTCGCCGTCGTGGGCGGAGTGCTGGGTCTCGCCCTCCGCGCGCGCCGTCCCCGCCCGAGCGAGGACCCGCGCGACGACGTCGTTCGCGATGTTCGCGGCGTCGTCCGGCTCGTCGGGAGCCGTCGTGGGGTTCGCTGGGGTCTGGGTCATGTGCCGCCTTCCGGGTCGGGATACGTCGCGTCTCGGGTCGAGCCGCTGCGGTGCGACGCCTGATGCGTCACCGGTACAACAAGCGTGGCACGCGGAAACGTCCCGCGGCCACCGATTTCGCCGCACGGCTCTGCCGACGGCGACCCCGACGGATAGGATCCCACGTCGTGACCGACGACAGCGGGCCCTCCGCAGACCACTACTTCACCGCCCGGCCGGCGTCCGCCGCCGAGCGGCGCCCGCTGGTGGTCCGCCTGGCCGGGCGCGAGGTCGAGGTCGAGGTCGCGGGGGGCGTGTTCTCCCCCGGCCGCCTCGATCTCGGCACGCAGGTGCTGCTGCGCTCGGTCCCCGAGCTCCCGGCGCCCGACGCCGGCGATCACGACGTCCTCGACCTCGGCTGCGGCTGGGGTCCGGTCGCGCTCACCATGGCGCTCGAGTCCCCGGCGGCGACCGTCTGGGCCGTGGACGTCAACGAGCGGGCGCTCGACCTGGTGCGACGCAACTCCGAGCGGCTAGGCGCCACGAACGTGCGGGCCGTGACCCCGGACGAGGTCCCGGCGGAGGTGACGTTCTCGGCGATCTGGTCGAACCCGCCGATCCGCGTCGGCAAGGAGACCCTGCACGCGATGCTGCTGCACTGGTTGCTGCGGCTCGCTCCCGGTGCGTCAGCGCACCTCGTGGTCCAGCGCAACCTCGGCGCGGACTCGCTCGCCCGGTGGCTCACCGAGCAGCTGGCCGGACCGATGCCCGGTGCCCTCGTGCGCCGCGCCGCGAGCGCCAAGGGGTTCCGCGTGCTCGAGGTGGCCCGGCCCGCCGCCCCCTGAGCCGACAGGCGCCGCCGACCCGAGCCACGGACCGGCTCAGGCGGTCGCGGGCTCCGGCGCAGACTCCTCCGTCTCCGGTGCTGGCTCCTCCGTGACCGGCGGAGCCGGGGGTGGGGGCGGAGGTGTGGGGGCTGCCGGGACGAGCGCCGCCAGGTCGATCTCGCCCGTGAAGACGAGCGCGGCGGGGCCGGCGAGCTCGACGTGTCCCGTGTCGAGCGCCCGCACCCGCACGGTCCCGCCCGGCACGTCCACCCTCCAGACGTCGGGCGCCTGCGGCCCGCCCCAGACCCGGACGGCGAGCGCCGCCGCGCACGCGCCGGTGCCGCAGGACTGCGTCTCCCCGACCCCTCGCTCGTGGACCCGCATCCGCACGTGCCCGACGAGCGTGCCGTCGTCGGCCGTCTCCTCGCCGAGCGGGACGACGAGCTCGACGTTGGTGCCGTGCGCGGGCGTGGGCTCGACGGTCGGCACCTGCGTGAGGTCGGCGCCCTCCAGGAGGTCCTCGCGGGCGAGGGCGAGCACGGTGTGGGGGTTGCCGACGTCGACGCTGAGCGCCGGCCGCGGCACCTCCCAGCCCGCGACGACGACCGTCGCGTCGAACCCTGCGTCGAGCGCCTCCCGCCCGCCCGGCAGGTGCCACGGACCCATGTCGACGGCGTACCAGCCGTTCGGTTCCTTGGCGATGCGCTTGACGCCCGCGCGGGTCCCGATCGCCACCGCCGGGGCCGGGGACCCGTCGGCGCGCGGTGCGAGGTCGAGGAGGCCGAGGTGCTCGGCGAACGCGGCGAAGACACGCACCCCGTTGCCGCACATCTCCGCGACGGACCCGTCGGCGTTGCGGTAGTCCATGAACCAGATGGCGTGCGGGTCCTCGGCGAGGACGGCGCGCGACTCCGGCACGAGCGCGGTCGGGACGAGCCGGATGAACCCGTCGGCGCCGATGCCGCCGCGGCGGTCGGTCAGGGCACGCACCATCTCGGGCGTCACGTCGAGGGTTCCGGACGTGTCGGAGACCAGCACGAAGTCGTTGCGGGTCCCGTGGCCCTTGGCGAACCGGGTCGTAGCGCGCGTCATGAGCCCAGACTACGGCGAACGGGGGCCCCGTCGGCAGCGGGTCCGGTCCCCTCGTCCGCCTGGCGGACGATCTCGAGCGCGCGGTCCACGAGATCGGTCGCCCGGGCGTCGAGCCAGTGCACGCGGGGGTCGCGCCCGAACCAGCCCATCTGCTTGCGCGCGAGGCGGCGCGTGTTGGTCACGACGGCGGTGCGCGCCGCGTCCTCGTCCGTCTCTCCGCGCAGGTGGGCGAGCACCTCGGCGTACCCGACCGCACGCGCGGCGGTCCGCCCCAGCCGGCCCGCGAGCCCGCGCACCTCGTCCACGAGGCCGTGCTCCCACATCCGCTCGACGCGGTGGCCGACGCGCTCGTCGAGGGCGGCCCGGTCGCAGTCGAGCCCGATCTGGACCGCGGGCTCGACGTACTCCTGGCGGGGCAGGTTGGCCGTGAACGGCGCGCCGGTGATCTCGATGACCTCGAGCGCCCGCACGAGCCGCCGGGTGTTGGACGGCCCGATCGACGCGGCCGCGGCAGGGTCCAGGCGGACGAGCTCGTCGTGCAGCGCGCGGGTGCCCTCGCGCTCGGCCCGAGCCTCGTACGCGGCCCTGACCGCCGGGTCCGTGCCCGGGAAGTTCATGTCGTCGAGCAGGGCGCGCACGTACAGCCCCGACCCCCCGACGACGACGGCACGGGCGCCGCGCGACCGGATGCCCGCGAGCGCCCCCCGGGCAGCGTCCTGGTAGTCGGCGACGGAGGCGTCCTGCTCCGGGTCGAGGACGTCGAGCAGGTGGTGGGTGATGCCCCGACGCTCGCCGGGCGGGACCTTGGCCGTGCCGACGTCCATGCCCCGGTAGAGCTGGAACGCGTCGGCGTTGACGATCTCGGCCCGCGCGGGGCCGCCGAGGGCCTCGGCGAGGTCGAGGCCGAGGTCCGACTTGCCCGTGGCGGTGGGGCCGACGACGGCGACCACGACCGGGCGCGCGGGGCGGTCGCTGGTGGGAGACACCTGACGAACGCTACCGGTGTTCCGGGGTGTCGGCGCTCACCCCTACGCTACGTCCGACAGGACGCGACCGAGAGACGAAGGCCGAGGACATGGGATTCTTCACCAAGCCGTCAGACGCACCGAGCACGCAGAACGCGCCCGTGACGCGCGAGCGTGTCGAGGCGTACCTCGCGAGCCAGGGCTGGCGGTACTTCGTCGACTCCGACGGCGACCTCGGCGGCAGCTGGGACGGCAAGGTGTTCTTCTTCTTCCTCGTCGGCAAGGACGCCGAGATCCTGCAGGTGCGCGGGCGCTGGGACCGCACGCTGCCGGCCGACGCGGAGGCACAGGTCGCGCTGGTCGCCAACGAGGTCAACCGCGACAAGATCTGGCCCAAGGTCTACTGCCGCGTCGAGCAGGGCCGGCTCGCCGTGTACACCGAGGTCTCCACGGACCTGGGGCTCGGCGTCGCGGACGACCAGCTCGGTCAGCTCGTCGAGTGCGGCTTGTTCACCGGGCTGCACCTCCTGGAGGAGCTCGACGAGCGATTCCCCGACGCCGCCCGCGACGCGATCGGGGCGTGAGCGTGACCGACACGTTCCAGGTCGACCTGCGGGGCGTCGTCGACCTCCTCGCCCGGCACCTGTACAGCTCGCCGCGCGTCTACGTGCGCGAGCTCCTGCAGAACGGCGTCGACGCCGTCACGGCGCGACGCGCGCTCGGCACCGGACCGCACGACGAGCCGGGGACGCAGGCCGCGGACCACCCCGGCCGGATCCGGCTGCGACCCCTGCCGGACGGCGGCCTCGAGGTGTCCGACGACGGCATCGGGCTGACCGAGGACGAGGCGCGCCAGCTCCTCGCGACGATCGGGCGCAGCTCCAAGCGCGACGTCGAGCTCGGCACCGGGCGCGAGGAGTTCCTCGGGCAGTTCGGCATCGGCCTGCTCTCGGCGTTCATGGTCGCCGACGAGATCGAGCTGGTCTCGCGCTCGGCGCGCCCCCACGCCGTCCCGGTGCGCTGGCGCGGGTTCTCCGACGGGCGGTACGAGCTGAGCGAGCTCGCCGACGACGACCCGCGGGCGCCCGGTGGCCCCGGCAGCGTGGTGCGGCTGCGTCCGCGGCGCGACATGGAGCACTGGCTCGCGGCGGAGACCGTCACGGCGCTCGCCCAGGACTTCGGCTCGCTCCTGCCGGTGGACGTCTCGGTGGAGGTCACGCTCGACGACGGGACCACGGCGTGGCGCCGGCTGAGCGGTGCGCAGCTCCCGTGGCAGGAGGCGCACTCCTCGACGCAGGAGCACCAGCGGGCCCTCGCCCGGCACGCCGAGCAGGTCCTGGGCTTCACCCCGCTCGCGCACGTCGAGCTCGACCTCCCGCTCGCCGGGCTCAGCGGTGTCGCCTACGTCCTGCCCGCCGCGCTGGCCCCCACGGCGCCGTCGTCCCACCGCGTGTACCTCAAGCGCATGCTCCTGGGGACGAAGGTCGACGACCTGCTGCCGCCCTGGGCGTTCTTCGTGCGGTGCGTGCTGGACGCCTCGGCGCTGCGTCCCACCGCGTCGCGCGAGGGTCTCTACGAGGACGACGTGCTCCTCGCGACGCGCGACGCGCTCGGAGCGCAGATCCGCGCGTGGTGCTCCGCGACGCTCGCGCACGACACCCCTCTGCGCCGGGCGTTCCTGCGCACCCACCACCTGGCCGTGCGGGCGCTGGCGGTCCAGGACGACGAGATGCTCGAGATCGCCGCGCAGGTGCTGCCGTTCGAGACGACCGAGGGGACGACGACGCTCGCCGCCCTGCAGGAGCGGCACGCGGGCAGCACGATCCTCTACGCGCCGAGCGTCGAGGAGTTCCGCCGGGTCGCGCCGGTGGCCGCGGCCCAAGGTCTCGCGGTCGTCAACGGCGGCTACGTCTACGACGGCGAGCTGCTCGAACGCTGGGCGCGACGCTTCCCCGCGTGGCGGATCGCACCCGTGACCGCGGCCGACGTCGCCGCCGTCCTCACCGAGGTCGACCCGCTGCGCGAGCTGGAGATCACCGACGCGGTCGCCGCGATCGGCGACGACCTCGCACCGCAGGACTGCGACGTGATGGTCCGCTCCTACGAGCCCGAGGCGCTGCCCGCGATGCTCCTCCAGGACCGCGAGGGCGAGCACCTGCGCGCGACCGAGGCGACCGTCGCCGCGGCGGACGACCTGTGGGGTCAGGTGCTCGCCGGTCTCACGGGCCCGGCGAGACCACGTCGGCTGGTCCTCAACGACGCCAACCCGACCGTCCGGGCGCTGCTCGCCGCCCGCGACCCGCAGGTCCGGGCCGCCGGTGCGCAGTCGCTGTACACCACGGCCGTGCTGCTCTCCGGCGCACCCCTCGACGCCCAGGACGCCGCCGTCATGAACGGCTCGCTCGGCGTCCTGCTCGAGCGGGCGCTGCGCCCCGAACCCGGTACCACCACCCAGGAGAACCGATGACCCGCTCGTTGGCAGAGGTCAACGCCACGCTGTTCGAGATCCGCGAGATGCCCTACGGGGTCGCTCGCTCCACGGCGGCCGCCACCGAGCTGGAACGTGTGCGGTCCGCCGGGCCCGACGAGGCCCGGGCCTACGCCCTGTTCGTCCTCGTCGAGTCGTACGTCTGGGGCGACGAGGTGACCAAGGCGTACCTGCCGTTCACCGAGCTGCTGCGCTGGTGGGACGAGCACCCGGAGCACTTCGATGCCGACGACGTGCACTCGTTGTTCTGGTCGTTCAAGTGGATGGTCGGCCACCTCATGGACTTCCCGGCCGTCCCCGCGGCACAGATCGACCGGACCCTGGACGACATGCGACGCCGCTACGCGCTCGCGGGGAACGGGACCAACGCCGTCGCGCTCGAGCGCTTCCAGTGGTCCCGCGCACGGGGAGCGGCCGACACCGAGGACGCGTACCAGGCGTGGGTCGCCACCCCACGGGACGACTACTCGCAGTGCGAGGCCTGCGAGCCCGGCGACCGGGCGGACTACCTGTTCGAGACGGGTCGGTTCACCGAGGGAATCCGCCTCCTCGAGCAGGTGCTCGCCACGTCACCGAGCTGCGCGACCGAGCCCGGCGACATGCTCTCGTTCCTCCAGCTCGCCTACCTCGAGGTCGGGGACCTGGGCCGTGCCGCGGCGACGCACCGCCGGGCGCTCGTGCACCTCGACGGCGACATCGCCCTCGCGGGAGCGCAGGGCCGCCATCTCGAGTTCCTGGCGCGGTCGCACAACGACGAGCTCGCGATCCGCCGGATCGTGGCGCAGCAGGATCTCCTGCGGGCGGCGAAGACCCCCGCCGACCGGCTGGCCTTCCTCACGGGAGCCGGGGTGGCCACGTCCGTGCTGCGCGCGGCGCACGGTGACCGGGCCGTCCGGCTGCGCGAGGTCCCGGCCACGACAGTCGCCGAGCTCGACGAGTGGGTGCGCGCCGAGGCGCTCGCCCTCGCGGCGGCGTTCGACGCCCGCAACGGCACGGACTCGGTCGGTCGGCGCACCCGTTCCGCGTGGGACCGCGCCGACGCCCGTGTACCGGTGGACCTGAGCGTCCTCGGTACGTCGGCCGTCGATCCCCTGCCGATGACGGCGGACGCCGCACCCCACGCCCCGGTCACCGTCCCGGACTCGGAGGACGCGGAGGACGCGCAGTCGCCCGACGCCCTGCTGACCCTCGCCGCCCACCGGGCCGGTCAGGACCGCACCGAGGGCGCACGCCTCTACCTCGCGGCCGCCCGGTCGCTGGAGGCGGCAGGTCGGCTCGACGACGCCGGGTTCGCCCTCGCGGAGTCCGCCCGGCTCGCGGCGCTCGAAGGTGACTCCGTCGGCGCGAGCACCGCCTTCGCCCGCGCGCTGTCGCTGCTGTGGGCCGGGGGTGTCCCGCCCCGCTACGTCGGGCCGGTCGCCCGGGCGCTCGCCCGCGTCGACCAGACCACCGGGCTGGTCGCGGTGGAGAAGGTTCTCGACCGCATCGCCGGTGAGCGGGGCGACGACCAGCACGGCGGCGACGGTCACGGCTCCGACGGTCACGGCTCCGACGGTCACGGCTCCGACGAGCATGCCGCACGCGAGCAGGACGCGGCGGCGCGGGAGGAGCGCGAGCTGCGCGACACCCGCGCGCGGCTCCTCGCGACCGCCGGGCGCCTCGACGAGGCGGCGGTGCTCGCCGAGCAGGTCACGGCCGACTTCACCGCGGCGGGGCAGCCCGCCGACGCCGCGCACGCCTCGTGGCTCACGGGCAGCGTCCACCGGGCTGCGGGTGACCCGGTGCGCGCCGCGGACGCGCTCCGTGCGGCCCTCGTCGGGTTCACCGCCGTGCACGACCGCACGGCCCGCTCCGCCGTCGGCGACGAGCTCGTCGCCGTGCTCCAGACGCTCGGTCGCACCGACGAGGCGGCCGCGGTGGTCGACTCGCTCATCGGGTGAGGTCGCTCGGAAGGTCCTCGAAGGTCGCCACCGCGTAGGTCAGCTCCTGGTCCCCCGCCAGGCGCTCGACCGTCGCCACGACGGAGGAGGTCCAGGAGTGCCGCGCCGCGACGTCGAGCAGCAGGCGGACCGGCGGCGCGTCGTCGGAGAGGTCGCCGACGACCACCAGCGCCGCGCCCTTCGCCACGCGCCGCGCAACCTCGGCGACGAGAGCCAAGTCGTCCGTACCCGTGGCGGACCCGGGCGACCCCTCGCGCCCGTGCCTCCCCGTGAGCTCGACCACCTCGACCTCCTGGTGGTTGCCGGCGCCGGCGAGCGCGAGCAGCCCGACGGACGCCGCGACACCCGCTGTGCCGGTCCGCACCGCGCGGCTCCGGTCGGCAGGTGTCGCGTCCGGCTCGCGCCACCCCAGCCAGCGACCGTCGATCCCCGCCTCCCCCAGGCTCGCCCGCAGCAGACCGTGCCGGCTCCGCTCCCCGGGTGCGACGAGCACGATCCCGGCGGGCGCCGAGGCAACCAGCCGGCGCAACGCCGCGAGGACCTCCGCCCGGGTCGTGGCGAGCACCTCCGCAGCGCCGGCAGCGCCGGGGACGAGCAGGGCGGTACCGGGCAGGAGGACGGCGCGCAGGCTCACCCGCGCCACGCTACCCGCGTGCACGGGCGACGGCCGCCGCACGCGGCGGTAGGGTGGTCGGGTGAGGTTCTTCGGTGGCGGACGGTCCGACCGGTGGGATCAGCACGATCCCGACCGCCCCTCGTCCGCGTCGCCGGGCGCCGGGGGCGCTGACGACAAGGGCTCCGACAAAGCGCTGCAGGCCTCCGTCGAGGACGTCCTGCTGCGCGAGCTCGGCGAGGCCATGGCCTCGGACGGGCGCAACGTCCCGACGCCCCTCGCGACGTCCCGGGTGATCGAGTGGATCACCGACAGCGGCTACAACTACTTCGTCGACTCCGACGGCGACGTCGGCGGGCTGTGGCACGGTCGCCTCTTCTACTTCCTGCTCTTCGGCCCGCGCGAGGAGATCCTGCAGGTGCGGGGCCAGTGGAACCGCGACATCACCATCGAGCGCCTCGAAGAGGTGCTCGAGCTGTGCAACGAGTGGAACGCCGACCGGATCTGGCCCAAGACCTACACCCGAGTCCGGGACAACGGGATGGTGCAGGTCTTCACGGAGGTCACGGTCGACCTCGAGCACGGCGTGAGCGACGACCAGCTCGACCAGTTGCTGCAGTGCGGGCTGAGCACGGGGTCGATGTTCTTCGACGCCCTCGACGAGCAGTACCCCGACCCTGCGAGGTCGGCCCCGTGAGCGCGGCGCGTGCAGGGTGGCTGGCCCGTCTCTTCGGCAACCGGCGACCCAAGGGCGACCTCTCGGCCGACGTCGAGCTCCCGGTGCCCGTGTCCATGCCCCGCATCGGGGACCACCTGACACGACGCGGATACCACTTCCGGGTCGACGACGACGGCGACATCACCGGAACCTGGGACGGCAGCAGGTTCTGGTTCCTGCTCCTCGGGGAGCAGCGCGAGATCCTGCAGATCCGGGGACGGTGGTCGAGCACGCTGCCCGGCACCGCACGCCTCGCCGCGCTCCAGGCCGTCAACGACTGGAACCGCGAACGGATCTGGCCCAAGGTCTACCTGCGGGAGGAGGGCGGCCGGCTGGCGGTCTACGCCGAGGTCTCGGTCGACCTCGAGCACGGCGCGACCGACGACCAGCTCGCGCAGATCCTCTCGTGCGGTCTCGGCACCGCGGTGCAGCTCTTCCACGCCATCGGCGGCCTGGTGCCCCCCGCACCCGCCGACGAGTCGTAGCGGGACCTCAGCGACGGACCGTGGGCAGGCCGAGACTGACGGGACCGCCGGCCACCGCGCCCGACCCGTGCCCGTGGTCGTCCTCGCCGGAGAGCCGGGCACGCTCACGACGCACCCACGCGTCGCCGGACCGGGTGCGCCGCACGGCGTAGGTGCCTCCGTCGAGGGCCGAGTCCGCGATGAGGTGGTACGGGGCCGATCGTGTGACCTCGACCGTCACGACGTCCCCCGGGCGCGGCAGCGCGTCCGGGATCGACGCGGCCAGGCGCGGGTCGCTCTGCTCGCTCACGCCGTCGATGCCGGCGAGCGAGACGCCGTCGGGCAGGGCGAGGTGCACGAGCCGGTTGTCCGCCGCGCGGCCCGTGACCCGGTGGCTGGCGTCGTCCTTGCGACCGGTCCCGTCCGTGACGAGGACCTCCACGGTGCGGCCTACCTGCCGGGCGGACTCCTCCGCGCTGATCCGGTCCTGCAGGACCTGGAGTCTCTCGAACCGCTCCTGCACGACCTCCTGCGGGACCTGGTCGCCCATCTCCGCCGCGGCCGTCCCGGGACGGGGCGAGTACTGGAAGGTGAAGGCGGAGGCGAACCGGGAGGCGTCGACGACGCGCAGCGTCTCGGCGAAGTCCTCCTCCGTCTCCCCCGGGAAGCCGACGATGAGGTCCGTGGTGATCGCGGCGTCGGGCATCGCGGCGCGGACCCGGTCGAGGATGCCGAGGAACTTCTCGGAGCGGTAGGAGCGGCGCATCGCCCGCAGCACCCGGTCGGACCCCGCCTGCAGCGGCATGTGCAGCTGGGGCATGACGTTCGGCGTCGAGGCCATGGCCTCGATGACGTCGTCGGTGAAGGCCGCGGGGTGGGGCGAGGTGAAGCGCACCCGCTCGAGGCCGCGCACGTCGCCGCACGCCCGCAGCAGCTTCGCGAAGGCGCCGCGGTCGCCGAACTCGACCCCGTAGGAGTTCACGTTCTGCCCGAGGAGCGTCACCTCGATCGCCCCGGCGTCGACCAGGGCCTCCACCTCCGCGAGGACCTGGCCGGGGCGGCGGTCGCGCTCCTTGCCGCGCAGGTGCGGCACGATGCAGAAGGTGCACGTGTTGTTGCAGCCGACGCTGATGGAGACCCACCCGGCGTAGACGGACTCGCGCTGGGTTGGCAGCGTGGACGGGAACACCTGGAGCGACTCGGCGATCTCGACCTGCGCGGCCTCGTTGTGCCGGGCCCGCTCGAGGAGCACCGGCAGCGCGTCGAGGTTGTGGGTGCCGAAGACGACGTCGACCCAGGGTGCCCGCTCGACGATCGTGCCGCGGTCCTTCTGCGCGAGGCAGCCGCCGACCGCGATCTGCATCCCCGGCCGCTGCGACTTCACCGACGCGAGCTGCCCGAGGTTGCCGTACAGGCGGGTCGCGGCGTTCTCGCGCACCGCGCACGTGTTGATGACGACGACGTCGGCGCGGCTCGCCGCCTCGTCCGCCGCCGAGGCCCGGCGGTAGCCCGCCTGCTCGAGCATGCCCGCCATGTGCTCGGAGTCGTGGACGTTCATCTGGCAGCCGAGGGTGCGGACCACGTAGGTGCGCGGACGCTCGTCCGCGGCGGGCGACGAGCCCGTGGGAGCCGACGGAGCGAGGGGTGCGGTGAGGGGAAGCATCGCCCTCCAGGATACGACCCTGTCGCGGCCGCTCCGGCGAGCACCCGTGATCGCGGCGTTCGCCGTGGTCAGAGGCGTTCGGGACCCCGCAGAACGGTATTGCCGGACTGTTGCGGGACCGTTACCGAGGAGAGTGGCGTTCGCAACATTTCCCCCATAGGTTCGGACAATGAACGATGCATCGACCACCGACGAGCCGATCGTGGACCACGAGCCGACTCCTCGCGACCAGCTCGGCGGGCCGCTCGTCGTGCTCGACGGCGTCAACAAGTACTTCGGCGAGCTCCACGTCCTGCAGGACATCGACCTCACGGTGCACCGCGGTGAGGTGCTCGTCGTCATCGGGCCGTCCGGGTCGGGCAAGTCCACGCTGTGCCGCGCGATCAACCGGCTCGAGACGATCAGCTCCGGGCAGATCAGCATCGACGGCGTGCCGCTGCCCGAGGAGGGCAAGGCGCTGGCGCGCCTGCGCTCGGACGTCGGGATGGTCTTCCAGTCGTTCAACCTCTTCGCGCACAAGACCGTCCTCGAGAACGTGACGCTCGGGCCGCTCAAGGTCCGGGGCATGAAGTCCGCCGCCGCGAAGCAGGAGGCGATGGACCTCCTCGACCGCGTCGGGGTCGCGAACCAGGCCCAGAAGATGCCCGCGCAGCTCTCGGGCGGGCAGCAGCAACGCGTCGCCATCGCTCGTGCCCTGGCGATGAACCCCAAGGTCATGCTCTTCGACGAGCCCACCTCGGCACTCGACCCCGAGATGATCAACGAGGTCCTCGACGTCATGGTCGGCCTCGCCAAGGAGGGCATGACGATGGTCGTCGTGACCCACGAGATGGGCTTCGCCCGCAAGGCCGCGCACCGGGTCGTCTTCATGGACGCCGGCAGGATCGTCGAGGAGGCCGAGCCGGAGGTCTTCTTCACCGCACCCACCAGCGACCGCGCCAAGGACTTCCTGTCCAAGATCCTCACCCACTAGGACGACCCAGGAGACCCCGAGGAACCCCACGGACACCCTCGTCACGTCCACGCGGCACCGGCCACGAACCCGGGTCGCGACCACCTGAAGGAGAGATCATGCGTCAACGCACCACCGGCTGGATCGCCCTCGCTGCGGCGGCCACCCTCACCCTGTCCGCCTGCGGCGGGGACGACACCCCGAGCGTCGAACCCAGCGACGTCGAGGCTGCCGACTTCCCCGAGGGCAGCACGATGGCGCAGCTCGCCGAGGCGGGCTCTATCACCATCGGCACCAAGTTCGACCAGCCGCTGTTCGGACTCGTCGGACCCGACAACGTGCCGATCGGGTTCGACGTGGAGATCGGCAAGATGATCGCCGCCGAGCTCGGCATCGGCGAGGACGACATCGAGTGGACCGAGACCGTCTCGGCGAACCGTGAGCCCTTCATCCAGGAGGGCCAGGTCGACATCGTCGTGGCGACCTACACGATCAACGACGAGCGCAAGCAGGTCATCGACTTCGCCGGCCCGTACTACGTGGCGGGCCAGGCGCTGATGGTGCGCGCGGACGACGACTCCATCACCGGTCCGGACGACCTCGCGGGCAAGACCGTCTGCTCCGTCGACGGCTCGACCCCGGCCGGGAACATCGAGGCGAACTACCCCGACGCGGAGCTCGTGACGTTCGCCGCGTACACCGACTGCCTCGACCCCCTGCGCAACGGTCAGGTCGACGCGGTGACGACCGACAACGTCATCCTCGCGGGCTACGTCTCCGAGAGCCCGGAGGACTTCCAGATCGCCGGCGAGCAGTTCACCGAGGAGCCCTACGGTATCGGCCTGGCACTCGGCGACGACGAGTTCCGCACCTTCATCAACGACGTCCTCGAGGCATCCTTCGAGGACGGCCGCTGGCAGGCAGCGTGGGAGTCCACCGCCGGCGAGGTCCTCGACACGCCCGAGCCGCCGGCCGTCGACCGCTACTGATCTGTCCGGCTGATACTGATCCGTTCAGCCGACACTGATCCGCTCGGCTCGGCGTCCCATCGGACGCACAGGGTGTGGGAAGGGCGAACAGCCCTTCCCACACCACTGACCAGGAAGTGCAGGAACCCCTATGGACTCGGTGATCGAGTCGCTCCCCAAGCTGTGGGACGGCTTCACGACCACGCTGTTCCTCGCGGTGGTGTCGGGCGTGCTGTCCCTCGTCGTGGGGACCGTCCTCGCCGCGTTCCGCGTCTCGCCGCTGCGATCGCTCCGCATCATCGGGGCAACGATCGTCGAGATCGGCCGCAACACTCCGCTCACGCTCGTCTTCGTCTTCTTCGTCTTCATCCTCCCGACGACCGGGTACATCCTCCCCCTCGGCCGTGTTCCGGCCGTCATCGCGCTGACCGTGTACACCTCCGCCTTCGTGTGCGAGGCAGTGCGCTCAGGGATCAACAGCGTTGGTGTGGGACAGGCCGAGGCAGCCCGGGCGATCGGGCTCGGAACGGTGCAGACGTTGTCCTTGGTCGTCATCCCGCAAGCGCTGCGCACCGTGGTCCCACCCCTCATCAATGTGCTCATCGCGCTGACGAAGAACACCTCGGTCGCGGCAGGCTTCGCCGTCGTCGAGCTCACGGCGACGGGCCGGTCCCTCGCTCGCGACTTCCCGACCGACGTGCTGTGGATGCTCGGCGGGGTCGCCTTCTTCTATCTCGTGATCACGATCCCGGCAGGCACCATCGCCGGGGCGATCGAGCGACGGGTGGTGTTCAGCCGATGAGCGGCAACGTCCTGTACGACGCGCCGGGTCCACGAACCCTGCGCATCGAGCGCATCGCGTCGATTGCGGTGGGCGTCCTCATCGTCGGCTTCCTCGCGTGGGTCGTCGTCGGCATGATTGACCGCGGGCTGTTCAACGAGCGCTGGGCGATCTTCACGGACCCGCCCCGTGGTCAGAGTGCCGAGGACGTCTGGTACTCGCTGCTCGTGCGGGGTCTCGGCGCGACGCTGCGTGCTGCGGCCGTCGCGGCGCCGATCGCGCTCGCACTCGCTTTCGTCCTGGCGATCCTGCGGACGTCAGGCCTCAAGCTCGTCCGGGGGCCGGCGGTCGCGATCATCGAGCTGCTGCGCGGGATGCCGGTGCTGCTCATGATGTTCTTCGGCCTGCTGGCCTTCGGCCTGACCTCGTTCGAGGCGGTCGTCTTCGGACTTGCGCTCTACAACGCGGCCATCGTGGCGGAGATTCTGCGCGCTGGGCTCGCGGCACTGCCCAAGGGGCAGGTCGAGGCCGGCACCGCGATCGGGCTCACCCGGTGGCAGACGCTGCGCATCATCCAGCTGCCGCAGGTGGTCCGGCTGATGCTGCCGAGCCTCATCAGCCAGTTCGTCGTGCTGCTGAAGGACTCGTCGCTGGGATTCATCGTCGGTTACCCGGAGCTGTTGCGCACCATGCAGCTCAACTACAGCTTCTTCGGTGACCAGTACCGGCTCCCGCTCTTCGTCGCGGTGCTCGCGGTCTACCTGATCGTCAACGTGACGTTGTCACGGCTCGCGGTGTACATCGACCGTCGGCTGTCCGAGCGCGGGCAGCACGCGAAGCAGGCGACCGTGCTGCTCCCCGCCGGGCTGGACGTCGTGGAGACCAAGGGTCCATAGCCTGGCGGGTTCAGGCAGCAAGATCCTGACGCACCAGAGCCCGACCGAGATAGTAGGCGGTCGGGCTCTGGTGCGTCAGGAGCGTGCGTACGGCGTGATCAATGCCCGGTCGGCATGTACTGCTCGGGGCCGCCGTCCGCACCGTCGGCCTCGGCGGCGAGCTCCTCACCGGCGAGCCGCATCACGAGGTCTCCTGAGTAGCCTTTGCGCCCCATGGTGCCCATCAGGCGCCGCAGGCGGACCTGACGGTCGAGCCCTCGGGTCCGCGCGAGCCGCTTGCGGACGATCTCGCGCGCGGCCGACTCCTCGTCCTCGTCGGTGACGGCTTCGAGCGCGTCGCGGGCGCTCTCCTCGTCGATGCCGCGGCGGCGCAGCTCTTGGGTCAGCGCTCGACGCGAGAGGCCACGCTCGCTGTGCCGGGTCCGGACGAGCATGCCCGCGTACTCGGCGTCGTCGACCAGGCCGACCTCTTCGAAGCGGTCCAGCAGCGGCTCGACGACGTCCTCCGGGTACCCCTTGCGGGCGAGGGACTGCGCGAGCTCGGCCCGGCTCTTCGGCGCCGCCGTGAGGGTGCGCAGCACCGTCTCGCGCGCCCGCTCCGCGAGCTCCGCCGGGCTGATCTCGCCGCGCTCCACGAGCTCGGCGACGGTCGGGCGGGCACGCCGGCCGCGACGCTCCGGGGTGCCGTCGTCCGATCCGGAACCCCGCGACCGTCGACCGCGCGACCCGCCACCGGCGGGCTCGTCGACGTCCCCGTCACTGGCCACGTGCACGGTGTCGCGGTCCCGCCAGGTCAGAAGGGTGCCTTCTTGCCCTTGGCGGCACCACGGGCGGGCGCGGCAGCCGGGGCCACGGGTGCGGTGACCGGCTTGCCGTCGCCCGGCACCGCAGCGGCCTCAGCGGGTGCGTCCACACGAGCGCCGACCCCGAGCTTCTCCTTGATGCGCTTCTCGAGCTCGCTCGCGAGGTCGGGGTTGTCCCGCAGGAAGGACCGCGCGTTCTCCTTGCCCTGACCGAGCTGGTCACCGTCGTAGGTGAACCATGAGCCGGACTTGCGCACGAACCCGTGCTCGACGCCCATGTCGATCAGGCTGCCCTCGCGGGAGATGCCGACGCCGTAGAGGATGTCGAACTCGGCCTGCTTGAAGGGCGGCGCCATCTTGTTCTTCACGACCTTGACGCGGGTGCGGTTGCCGACGGCGTCCGTACCCTCCTTGAGGGTCTCGATCCGGCGGATGTCGAGGCGCACGGAGGCGTAGAACTTCAGCGCCTTGCCACCGGTCGTCGTCTCGGGAGAGCCGAAGAAGACACCGATCTTCTCGCGCAGCTGGTTGATGAAGATCGCCGTCGTACCGGACTGGCTCAGCGCGCCGGTGATCTTGCGCAGCGCCTGCGACATCAGCCGCGCCTGGAGACCGACGTGGCTGTCACCCATCTCGCCCTCGATCTCGGCCTTCGGCACCAGGGCCGCGACGGAGTCGATGACGATGATGTCCAGCGCACCCGAGCGGATCAGCATGTCCATGATCTCGAGCGCCTGCTCCCCGGTGTCCGGTTGGGAGACGAGCAGGGCGTCGGTGTCCACGCCGAGCTTCTTCGCGTACTCCGGGTCGAGCGCGTGCTCGGCGTCGATGAACGCCGCGATGCCGCCGGCCCGCTGCGCGCTCGCGACGGCGTGCAGCGCGACGGTCGTCTTACCGCTCGACTCCGGCCCGTACACCTCCACGACGCGTCCGCGCGGGAGCCCGCCGATGCCGAGCGCCACGTCCAGCGCGATCGAACCGGTCGGGATCACCTCGACCGGTGCACGACCGTCGTCACCGAGGCGCATCACCGAGCCCTTGCCGAAGTTGCGGTCGATCTGGGCGAGGGCGGCCTCGAGCGCCTTCTCGCGGTCTGCGGGTGCAGGCATGTCGGTCACCTTTGCGTACGGGGCGCGAGCTGGTCGCGCCGAGCTGTTCACTGCTGCTGTGTCGTGTCCCGACGGTACGTCCTGCCACCGACACGGACCCCTGCCCGACGTCGGGCTGTGGAGGAGGGCTCGCGACGGGACGGCTGTGCACAACACTACCCGAACACCTGTTCGACACGGCACCCCGGCGTCCGCGTGTCGGTCGGCCCGTCATCCCGTCCAGGACTCGCCCTGGTGGAGCACGACGACACGTGTCCCGGGCGCCTCTCGCCGTGCCGCGCGGCGGAACGCCTCCCCCGCGTAGTCCATCCACCCGCGCGGCAGGTGCCGACCGCCCGGCACGTGCAGCGTCCCCCAGTGCACAGGGACCGCCACCCGGACGCCCGCCGTCGCGCAGACCCGGGCCGCGTCGAGGGGCCCCAGGTGGCCGCGGGAGAGGCGTGGACCCCAGCCGTGCACAGGGACGAGCGCGAGGTCGATCGGTGCGCCCGCGAGCGCCGGCAGCTCCGCCAGGCCGGCGAACGCCTCGGTGTCCCCCGCCGCCCACACCGTCCGGGTGCCCGTCGCCGACGACACCTGCAGCAGGTGACCGTTCGCGGCGTTCGGGCGCCGGGGCATCGGCCGGTGGCCGTGCACGGCCCGGACGAGGCGCGCCCGGGCCCCCGGGGCGACGTCGTACCACTCGCCGTCGTCCAGCCCGACACCGCGCACGTCCTTGGTCCGCAACCAGGCCGCGTTCTCCGGTGCCGTGAGCACCGGCACCCCCGGCAGCAGGCGCAGCGAACGCAGCTGGGCGTGGTCGTGGTGCAGGTGGGACAGCAGGACGGCGTCGCTGCCCCGCCACACCTCGGCCGGACGCCGGCCGCGGCGGCGCAGGATCCCGGCGTGCCGGTGCAGGAGCGGATCGGTGACGACCCGCGTACCACCGACGTCGAGCACCACGGTGGAGTGCCCGAGCCAGGTCGCGCTCAGCCCCGGACCGCCGGGCCGCGCCGGCGCCGGCTGCCCGGTCACGTCCGCGCCCCGATCTCCTCGAGCCACGCCACGAGGCGCGTGTGGACCGCCTCGGCGCCGACGAGCATCCGCCGTGCTCCGACGTCGTCGCGCTCGCCGTCGGGGACCTCGAGACGGGCCGGGTGGACGAGGATCGCCTCGTTCTGCGCCCCGCCGAGCCCGCCGTGGGACCCGACGAGCCCTTCGAAGGCATGCACCATGCCTGTGTCGCCCACCCGGGAGACGAGCAGGAGGTCCCCCGCCTGCTCGAGGTGCGCGGCTCGCAGCAGGTCGTCCGCCGCGCGCGGACCCATGCCGACCAGCGGGTCCTCGCCCTCGACCCGCCCCGTCACCAGGTTGTGCCGGCCGCGCGGCCCGTGCGCGACGACGTCGGGCACCGGGTCGCCCGGCCCCGCACCCGGTTCCCCGGACGAGGGCGCCTCCCGCGTCACGACGACGCCCACCGCCGGGCACGCGAGCAGCCCCGGCAGCAGCGCGGGCCAGCGAGCGCGGACGGTGTCCCCGAGCACCGGGGCGGGCTCGCGCGGGAACCACACGAGGCCGAGGTTCCCGGACCCGACGACGGCGACCTCCGGCAGGTCGCCCTGCCCACCCTCCGGACCGTCGGCGGTCCCGTGAGCGCGGGCGGCGGGCCCGGGGGCGTCACCCGGGCGGCGGGCGGTGCCCACGCGGTCGGGGCCGACGAGCACCCGCCCCTCCCCGGAACGGGCCAGCGCGTTGAGCGCCGTGTTGACCGCGCCCCACTGCTCGGTCGCGGCCTCGACGTCGGCCTCCGCGCGGGACCGCTCCTCGTCGACGGGCAGCGCCATGAGCCGGCGCACCTCGGCCGCGAAGGGCCGTCCGACGACCTGCTGGAACGTCGCGCCCAGTGACTGCCCGTGGTCGGAGAGCACGACGATCTCGTAGTCCCGCGCGGCGGCCTCGGCCACCTGCTCCCACAGTCCGAGGACCTGGTCGAGCCCTTCCAGGGACCGGAGCGACTCGGGCCGCAGCGGCCCGGCGTGGTGGGCGATCTCGTCGTAGTCGACGAGGTCGACGAAGATCACGGGTGCACCCCGGACGAGCTGCTCCGCGACGAGCGACGTGTTGAGGTCCCGCAGGACGACGTTCGACAGCGCCCGCAGCGCCGGGTAGGCGCCCAGGCGGCCCACACGGGGCTCGACCCCGCGCGCCGCCTGCTGCCAGCCCTGGTACAGCTCCTTGAAGAACTCCGCGACGGTGGCCACGAGCGCACGCGACAGGACGAACGGGCTCGAGAAGAAGCGCACGAACATCTGGCCCGGCCCCATGCCCGAGCGGGCGCGGCTCATGACGAGCAGCGCCGTCGGGGCGTCACCGGAGAACATGGTCGAGACCGCGACGCCGCCCTGCGCGAGCAGGCCGTCCCCGTCGCTCGTGCGCGCCTCGACGTCCGCCGCGTCGGCCGGCCGGTTGGTCACGACCATGCGCCCGACCCCCCGGTCCCACCACCGGAACGCCGGGACGTGCGCGCTCGACCCGTGCAGCAGCCCCGCCTGGCTCGCGGGTGTCGTGGACGGCACGCACGCCCACCACGTCTCGACCCGGTGCCGACCGGAGCTCGTCCAGCGCGCGAGCGTCGGGACGAGACCCGCCTGCAGCGCGTGGTCGAAGGTCGTGCGGGAGACGCCGTCGAGCTGGACGACGAGCATCCCCCGACCGTGCACGAGCCCGTCCGGCGTCGGAGGGTCGCCCGGCCGGGCGGCGGGGCGCTGCGAGGCGTTCCCCCGCCGCGCGTCACGCGCGGCCGCTCGACGGGCACGGCGCAGCAGGTCGCCGACGACGTACTCGTTGTCCCGGGCGCCGACGCTCCAGCGACCCAGCGCCATGAGCACCGCGGCGACGACGAGGACGAGCACGACGTCGGTCCAGGCGCCGATCGTGAAGCCCGGCAGGAACGCGAGGGCCAGCCACACCACCCCGAGCTGCGCCGCGACGCCGGAGACGAGCGCACCGACCGCGCCCGACCGGACCGCGACCTGACGTAGGAGGGGGCGCAGGAGGACGTCGCCGACGGCGACCGCGAGCGCGGCGAGCGGGAGGACCGCGAGGTTCGTGACCTCGACGCCCGGTACCAGCCAGATCGCCAGGCCCAGCCCGAGCGTCGTCGAGACCAGTGACCACAGAGCCCCGGTCACGTCGCCGAGCGTGATGCCGACGGTGAACCGAGGTCTCATGGCGCCATGATGCCGCCGCCCCCGGCGCACCGCGAGCGCGGGGCGTCGGGGTCGCCCGCGGTCGTCGCTCACCGCGCGGGCGGCGCCTGCCGGTTCACGTCGTCGCCCCACCGACGGTGGTCCGGGACGTCGAGGGCGTCGCACAGGGCGTGCCAGACGACGCGCGGCTCCACCCCGTCCTCGATCGCCTGGGCCGCGGTGCGGTCGGCGAGCGCCCCGAGGACCTGGTCGCTCGCGAGGGTCCTCCCGTAGGCAGGCCCGAAGACCTCGTCGACCAGCTGCCAGAACTCCCTGTATCGCACCCGCACAGCCTCCCACGAGCGACCCTCGACCCGACGCCGTCGAGCGTCTGTGGGTGTCGACGTCCACAATGGCCGGGTGGACACGCCGAGCGACCCGAGCACGCCTGCACCCGTGCTCGCCGGGTTCACCGAGCCGACCCGGGCCTGGTTCGCGGGGGCCTTCGCGGCGCCCACCGCGGCACAGACCGGCGCGTGGGAGGCCATCAGCAGCGACCGGCACGCGCTGGTCGTGGCCCCGACGGGCTCGGGCAAGACGCTCGCGGCGTTCCTCTGGTCGCTCGACCACCTGATGTCGAGCCCTGTGCCCGAGGCCGCCCAGCGCTGCCGTGTGGTGTACGTCTCACCGCTCAAGGCCCTCGCCGCCGACGTCGAGCGCAACCTGCGCTCGCCCCTCGCCGGGATCCGCCAGGCGGCGGCGCGCGCGGGGGTCACGGTGCCCGACGTGGTCGTGGGTACCCGGACCGGGGACACCCCGGCCACCGAGCGCCGCCGGTTCGCCACCGCGCCGCCCGACATCCTCATCACCACGCCCGAGTCTCTCTTCCTCGTGCTGACCTCGCAGGCCCGCGCGGGCCTGGCCGGTGTGCGGACCGTCATCGTCGACGAGATCCACGCGGTCGCCGGCACGAAGCGCGGCGCGCATCTCGCGGTCTCGCTCGAACGGCTCGACGCCCTGCTGGAGCAGGCCGGGAGCGCGCCCGCGCAACGGGTGGGGCTGTCCGCGACCGTCCGCCCCGTCGACCGGGTCGCGACGTTCCTGGGCGGCCACCGCCCGACGTCGGAGGGCGGGCGGGAGGTGGTCGTGGTCCAACCGCCGTCGAGCAAGCGGATCGAGGTCGACATCGTCGTGCCCGTCCCGGACCTCGCGGACCTCTCGACTCCCGTCCCCGGCCGGTCGCCCGCCCCGGGGGGCGAGACGCTGCCGCCCCTGCCCCCCGGCGAGCCGGACCTCACGGGCGCCGCGGCCGGGCGCCCCCCACGGCCCTCGGTCTGGCCGCACGTCGAGGAACGGGTCGTGGACCTCGTGGCCGAGCACCGCTCGACCCTCGTGTTCACCAACTCCCGCCGCGGCGCCGAGCGGCTCACGGCCCGTATGAACGAGGTCTGGGCGGAGCGCTCCGGCGAGGACGTCCCCGACCCCGGCACGCTGCAGGCCGCGCAGGTCCAGGCGCAATCGGGAGCCGGCGTCGGCGTCGAGCCGGTCATCGCCCGCGCGCACCACGGGTCGATGAGCCGGGTCGAGCGCACCCGGACCGAGACCGAGCTCAAGGACGGCCGGCTGCCCGCGGTCGTGGCGACGTCGTCGCTCGAGCTGGGGATCGACATGGGGGCGATCGACCTCGTCGTGCAGGTCGGCGCACCGCCCTCGGTCGCGAGCGGGCTCCAGCGCATCGGGCGCGCGGGGCACCAGGTGGGTGCCGTGTCCCACGGCGTGGTGTTCCCGACGCACCGCGGCGACCTCGTGCCGTCCGCCGTCATCGCCCAGCGCATGCGCGACGGCCAGATCGAGTCGGTGCACGTCCTGTCGAACCCGTTGGACGTCCTCGCCCAGCAGGTCGTGGCGATGGTCGCGACGGAGGACTGGTCGCTCGAGGAGCTCGCAGCGACCGTCCGGCGCAGCGCTCCCTTCGCGCGGCTCGGTGACGCGACGCTGCACGCCGTGCTCGACATGCTCGCGGGCCGCTACCCGAGCGAGGACTTCGGCGAGCTCCGCGCGCGGGTCGTGTGGGACCGCGTGGCCGGGACGCTCAGCGGCCGACCCGGGGCGCTGCGCCTCGCGGTCACCAGCGGCGGCACCATCCCGGACCGTGGGCTCTACGGGGTGTTCCTCGCCGGCGGGGGGTCCGAGGGTGCGGGACCGTCCGGCACGGGCGGTGCGGGCGGAGGATCGGCGGGCGGCGGCTCGGGGACCGGCGACCGCCCGCGGGGCGGCAAGCGGGTCGGCGAGCTGGACGAGGAGATGGTCTACGAGTCCCGCGTGGGCGACACGTTCACCCTCGGCTCGAGCACGTGGCGGATCGAGGACATCACGCCCGACCGGGTGCTCGTCACGCCGGCGCCCGGGCTGCCGGGCCGCCTGCCCTTCTGGAAGGGCGACTCCCCCGGCCGGCCGGCCGAGCTGGGCCGCGCCGTCGGCCGTTGGGTGCGCGAGCAGGTCGACGAGCCGTCGGCCGACCGACGCCGCGAGCGCCTGCTCGCCGCCGGGCTCGACCCCTGGGCGGCGGACAACCTCGAGGCCTACCTCACGGAGCAGCGCACGGCGACGGGCACGGTGCCCGACGACCGGACCGTGGTGGTCGAGCGGTTCCGTGACGAGCTCGGGGACTGGCGGGTCGTGATCCACTCGCCGTACGGGGCGCGGGTGCACGCGCCCTGGGCGCTCGTGCTGGGAGCACGCCTGCGGGAACGCTACGGGATGGACTCCGCCGCCATGCACGCCGACGACGGGATCGTGCTGCGGCTCCCCGACACGGGTGACGACGCGTGGGAGAACCCGGACGGTGCGCGCGCCGCGCAGGTCACGCTCGACGACCTGCTGGCCGATGCGGACGCGGTCCTGGAGGAGGTCCGGGCGGAGCTCGGCTCCTCGATCATGTTCGCGGCGCGCTTCCGCGAGGCGGCGGCGCGTGCCCTGCTGCTCCCGCGGCGCCGCCCCGACCGACGCCAGCCCCTGTGGCAGCAGCGGCAGCGCTCGGCCCAGCTGCTCTCGGTCGCGTCTCGCTACCCCGAGTTCCCGATCGTGCTCGAGGCGGCGCGCGAGTGCCTCCAGGACGACTTCGACGTCGACGCGCTCGGGGCGCTCATGGGCGACGTGGCGGCCGGGCGGGTCCGGGTCGTCGAGGTGACGACCCCGACGCCCTCGCCCTTCGCGCAGTCCCTGCTCTTCGGCTACACGGCGCAGTTCCTGTACGACGGCGACGCGCCGCTGGCCGAGCGCCGGGCCGCGGCGCTCTCGCTCGACCCCACGCTCCTCGCCGAGCTGCTGGGCGGCGAGGGCGGTGCCGCCCAGCTCGCCGACCTGCTCGACCCGGACGCGATCGAACGGACCGAGGCCGAGCTCGGCGCGCTCGTGCACGACCGCCAGGCCCGGCACGCCGAGGACCTGTGGGACCTGCTGCGCCGGCTGGGGCCGCTGCCCGCGGGCGAGCTCGCGCTGCGCACACGGCCGGACGTCCGGGACGAGGTCACCACCTGGCTCACCGACCTCGCCGCGGCGCGACGGGTCATCGAGGTGCGCATCGCCGGGGTCGACGCCGCGAGCGCGCGGCAGTGGGCCGTGGCGGAGGACGCCGGCCGCCTCCGGGACGCGCTCGGCGTCGCCCTGCCCACCGGCATCCCCGAGGCGTTCACCGAGCTCGTGCCCGACCCGCTCGGCGACCTCGTCCGGCGCCACGCCCGCACGCACGGCCCGTTCGCGGCACAGCAGGTGGCGCACCGGTTCGGTCTCGGCATCGCGGTGGTCGTCGCCGCGCTCGAACGCCTCGAGAGCGCCCGGCTGGTGGTCCGCGGACGGCTGCGGCCCGAGTCGATCGGCGGGACCGGCGACGAGTGGTGCGACGCCGACGTCCTGCGCACGCTGCGCCGCCGCTCGCTCGCCGCGCTGCGGGCCGAGGTCGAGCCCGTCGAGCAGGAGGCGCTCGGCGTGTTCCTGCCCCGGTGGCACCAGGTCGGTGCACTGCGGGGGGTCGACGGCGTCCTGCGGGTCGTCGAGCAGCTGTCCGGGTCCGCCGTGCCGGCCTCGGCCCTGGAGACGCTGGTGCTGCCGGCACGGGTCGTCGACTACTCGCCCGCCATGCTCGACGAGCTCACGACGACCGGCGAGGTGCTGTGGTGCGGTCACGGCGCCCTGCCCGGCGGCCGCGACGGGACGGTCAGCCTGCACCTCGCCGACGCGGCTGCGCTGACCCTGCCCGACGTCACGCCGATCGAGGAGGGCTCCGCAGCGGACTCCGCCCTGCACGCGGCGATCCTGGAGGTGCTCGCCGGCGCGGGAGGGCACTTCCTCCCCCGCCTCGCCGACCTCGTCGAGGCACCGCAGGCGACCGTGCTCGAGGCCCTGTGGGACCTGGTGTGGGCCGGGCAGGTGACGAACGACGGGCTCGGCGCCCTGCGCAGCCGCCTGGGGGCGAGCGGCGGGGCGCACCGGGCTCCGCGGGCACCGGCCCGGGTGCGGCCCGTGCGCCGGTCACGGTTCGCGACGCTCGGCGCACTGCCCCGGCAGGTGGAGACCGACCTGCGGGGCGGCTCGGGACGCTGGTCCGCGCTGCCGGCGCGCGAGCCCGACCCGACCCGCCGCGCGCACGCGCTCACGCGGGTGCTGCTCGACCGGCACGGCGTGCTCACCCGGGCGGCCGCACCGTCAGAGGGTGTCACCGGGTACTTCCGTGGGGTCTACCGTGTGCTCGCCGAGCTCGAGACCACCGGGTCGGTGCGCCGGGGCTACTTCGTCGAGCATCTCGGCGGCTCCCAGTTCGCGCTCCAGGGAGCCGTCGACCAGCTCCGGACCGACGCCCAGGACCGCACCCGTGCTCGCGAGCTGGGCCGGGACCCCGGAGGAGATCCGGCAGACGACCGTGACCGTCCCGGTCGGGCCGTGCTGCTCGCGGCGACCGATCCCGCCAACCCGTACGGCGCGGCGCTCCCCTGGCCCGAGTCCGGCGGGGCGGGCGACCCCACCCGCCGGGCGCACCGCCCGGGACGCAAGGCGGGGGCCGTCGTCGTGCTCGTGGACGGTGACCTGGTGCTCTACGTCGAGCGTGGCGGCCGGTCGCTCCTGACGTTCGGGGTGAGCCCCGGCCCCGACGAGGAGCAGGCTCCCGCGGCGCTCGGGATGGCGTGCGCGGCGCTCGTGCGCGCCGCACGCACCAAGGTCCTCGGTCGGCTCGTCGTCCAGCGCATCGACGGCGCGGAGGCGCTCTCCGGCGACGGGAGCACGGGCGCCCGCGCGACCGGCGTCACCGCCGCGCTCCTGCACGCCGGCTTCGCACCGACACCCCGCGGTCTGAGGATCTGATGCCCGAGGGTGACGTCGTGCGGCGCACCGCCGACCGGCTCGACGCGGCGCTCAGCCACCGCACGCTCACCCGCGCCGAGCTGCGCTGGCCGGACGTCTCCGACGTCGGGCTGCTGGGTCGTACCGTGCTGGAGACGACGGCCTACGGCAAGCACCTGCTCACACGGCTCGACGACGGCCGTACCCTGCACACGCACCTGCGGATGGAGGGGCAGTGGCGTGTCGACCGCACCGGCTCGCGCGGCGCGGCGGCTCGCGGGACGCAGGTGCGGGCCGTGCTCGCCAACCAGTGGTGGACCTGCACGGGCAACCGGCTCGGCATGCTCGACCTGCTACGCACGCGCGACGAAGCACGGATCACCGGCCCCCTCGGGCCGGACATCCTCGCTCCCGACTTCCTCGAGGCGGGCCTCGACGTGGCGCTGGAACGGATCCGCGCAGCCGACGCGCGCGGCGGGTTCCACCAGGAGTACCCGCCGAACGAGGGCCTGCCGGTCGCGGACGCGCTGCTGAGCCAGCGCGGCGTGGCGGGGATCGGCACGTACTACGCGGCCGAGGCGCTCTTCGCCCGCCGCCAGTGGCCCTGGACGCCGGTACGCGACGTCGCGGACCTGCGCGGGATCGTCCTCGCCGCCCGCACGCTCATGCGAACCTCGGTCGAGCACGGCATCGACGCCCGCGGACGGCACGTGCACGCGAGAGCACAACAGGCGTGCCACACCTGTGGCACGCCTGTCGCCGTCGCACCGGCGAACCGTCCGCCGTACGAACGGCCGATCTTCTACTGCCCGACCTGCCAGCCGCGGGCGTAGGACGCCTGGGGAAGGCCGTCGTCAGCCGACCGGCTGAAGGTCCTCGCGGCGTCCGCCTGCCCGCTCGGCCCCGCCGCGGCTGAGCACGGCGGTGGCGAAGTCGGCAGGGATGGTGTCGGGGATGAGCAGACCCTCGGCGACGGCGATCCGGTCACTGACCTCACGCAGCACCAGCGACATCGGGACGTCGAGCGCCTCGCAGATCGACCCCAGCAGCTCGGACGACGCTTCCTTCTGACCGCGCTCGACCTCGCTGAGGTACCCCAGGGAGACTCGCGCGGCGGAGGACACCTCTCGCAGGGTCCTGCCCTGTCGCTGACGAGCGTCTCGCAGCACGTCCCCGATCTCTCGGCGGAGAACAACCATGGGGCGACCCCCTTCCGTGTCCCGTGCGACCGGAGGAACCTGTGGCGCTCCTGTCGCGGTTCGACTACCTGTCTTGATGCTCGTCGTGCCTCGTGAACCCCGGGAGGGGTTCGTCCTACCGTACCCCGCACTCGGTCCAGACTCATGCGCTGGTCGGTTCATGGGCCTCTTGGTGGTCACGTCGATTTCAACGTGCGGCCGGGCGGGGTTGTTCCCGGCTCCGACGCAGGTCCCGGGCGAATCCCGGGCGACATCGTGCCCCACCGGCCGGTGTTCACGGACTCTCTACCAGGCCTTCGCAGCCTCGCCGCGGCGACGGTGCACCGGGAAAAAATCACCCCCGGGTCACCCGATCGTCTCGACGGCCAGCGCCAGCACCTCGCGCGCAGCCTGTGCCCGGACGGCACCTCTGCCCCCGGTGAGGTGCACCTCGTGCACACGCACCGCCCGGGGCGTCGCGACGGCCACGTAGACGAGCCCCGGCTCCTTCCCGTCCTGGGCCTCGGGCCCCGCTACGCCGGTCGTCGAGAGCCCGACGTCGGCCCCGGTCGCCGCACACACCCCCGCCGCCATCTGCCGGGCGACGTCCGGGTCGACGGGCCCGCCCTCGGCGAGGAGCACCGGGTCGACCCCGAGGAGGATGCTCTTGAGGTCGGTGGCGTACGCGACGATCCCGCCACGCAGCACGGCCGACGCCCCGGGGACGTCCACGAGCGAGGACGTGACCATGCCGCCCGTGAGGGACTCGGCCACCGCGAGAGTCCACGATCGTGCGCCGACGGCAGCGAGCACCTGCTCGGCCAGGGCGCGAGTGTCAGCGCTCACGAGCGTTCACGGCGTCGCGGCGCAGGCGCCACCCCTGCACGAGGTACTCCACCCCCGTGACCACCGTGACGAGCAGCGCGGCGGCGAGGACGACCCAGGCGACCACGGCGATCCACCCCGGGAGCACGCTGAGCGGGAGCAGGAAGAGCGTGATCGCGACCGCCTGCAGGACGGTCTTGAGCTTGCCGCCGCGGGACGCCGGCAGCACCGTGTACGCGAGCACGGCGAACCGCATGAGCGTGATCGCGAGCTCGCGCGCCAGCACGACGACCGTGACCCACCACGGCAGGTCGCCGAGCACGGACAGCAGGACGAGCGCGGTCCCGATGAGGAGCTTGTCGGCGATCGGGTCGAGCAGCTTGCCCAGGTCGGTGATGAGCCCGTGCTTGCGCGCCAGGTACCCGTCGAGACGGTCGCTCGCGGCCGCCACGACGAAGATGCCGGTCGCCACGAGCCGCCAGGTCGTCGTCTCCCCGCCGTCGACCAGCAGCGCCCAGGCGAAGAACGGCACCAGCGCGATGCGGGCGATCGTCACGGCGTTCGCCGAGTTCCAGGGTGACGGGGCAGCAGGGACCACGCCTCCAGCCTAGGCGCTGCCGACCTGTCGACCGACCACGAGGGCGTCGTCCGCCCGTGTTACGGGTCGATCACGACAGTTCCGGTCGACGAGAGCGCCACGGTAGCCTCGACGGTGTGACGCGCCACGCCCCCACGAGGAGGAGCCGCAGGGTTCTGCTCCTCCTCCTCGTCGCCGTCCTCGCGGCCGGCGTGACGGCGGCGTTCGCCTGGTGGTTCGTCGCACCGCCCGCGCCCGAAAGGACGGAAGCGGGAACCGGTGCCAGCGCCAGCGCGCCGACGCCGAGCCGGCCCCTCGCCCCGACACCGACGCCCGCCCCCGAACCGGACGCCGAGTTCACGATCGTGGCGACCGGGGACCTGCTGCCGCACATGCCGGTGCTCGTCTCGGCACGGACCGACGAGGGCGGGCACGACTTCGGCCCCCTGCTCAGCGGGATCGACCCGTGGGTGCGGGGCGCCGACCTGGCGCTGTGCCACCTCGAGGTGCCGATCGTGCCGGAGGGAGAGTCCCCGAGCGGCTTCCCGCTCTTCGGGACGGTGCCGCAGCTCGCCGACGACCTGCGCACCCAGGGGTGGACCGGTTGCTCGACCGCGTCCAACCACTCGGTAGACCGGGGGTACGCCGGGGTGACGAGCACGCTGGACACCTTCGACGCCGCCGGGCTCGGCCACGTCGGGACCGCACGCAGCACCGAGGAGGCCGCTGCGCCACAGCTCTACGAGCTCGAGCGCGAGGGTCGCACCATCACGGTGGCCCAGCTGTCCGCGACCTACAGCCTCAACGGGCTCTCCATGCCGGCCGAGGCGCCCTGGGCCGCGACGCTCATCGACACCGACGAGCTCGTCGCGCAGGCGGCCGCAGCACGGGACGACGGGGCCGACCTCGTGGTCGTCAGCATCCACGCCGGAGTGGAGTACGTCTCGGCACCGACCCCCGAGCAGGAGGAGATCGCCCGCGTGCTGGCCGCTTCCGGCGAGATCGACCTCTACGTGGGCCATCACGCACACGTGCCCCAGCCCGTGGAGCTCCTGCCGGGCGGCCCGGACGACGAGGGCATGTGGACGGCCTACGGCCTCGGGAACTTCCTGTCCAACCAGGGCGCGCACTGCTGCACGCCCCGGACCGACTCGGGACTGCTGCTCACCGCCACCGTGACCCAGCCCGCGGACGGGCCCGCGCGTGTGACGGCCGCGAACTGGACGGCGGTGACCGTCGACCTCGACGGCGGCCACCGGGTGCATGCCATCGCCGAGGTGCTCGACGAGGGCACCGGCTCCCTGAGCCCTGCCGAGCTGCGAGCCCGCTACGACCGGGTGCTCGACGCCGTCGGGACCGGCGCTCCTGAGCGCACCGAGCCGCCGGTGGCTACCGGCCCCCCGGCGACCGTCGTCCCGCGAGGGGCCGCGGCCACCGGCTGACCGTGGAACTTCTGACCGGGGTAGGTGGGACAGAGGCGCCCCCGACCGACGCGATCACCGGGCGTGCCACTCGGCCTCACCGTCGGAGCCGTCGTGGTACTCCTGCGCGACGGCGGGCATGTGCCCGTCCGTCCCGTCCGAGTAGTCACGTCCACCGGACGGCGCGGCGGGCGCCTGGTCGTCGTAGACCTCCTGGGACGGCTCGCCCCGGATCAGCGCGAGCGCCGCGGGGAGCTCTTCCGCGGTCACAAGGACCTCACGGGCCTTCGAGCCCTCCGACGGGCCCACGATCTCCCGCGACTCCAGCAGGTCCATGAGTCGCCCGGCCTTGGCGAAGCCGACCCGCAGCTTGCGCTGCAGCATCGAGGTCGACCCGAACTGCGTCGTCACGACGAGCTCGGTGGCCTGGAGCAGCAGGTCCAGGTCGTCACCGATGTCCTCGTCGACCTGCTTCTTCGTCACCTGCACGGCGACGTCCTCGCGGTAGGTCGGCTTCAGCTGGGACTTGACGTGCTCCACGACGGCGTGGACCTCGCTCTCGCCGACCCACGCCCCCTGCACTCGCATCGGCTTGGCCGCGCCCATGGGCAGGAAGAGCGCGTCACCCTGACCGATGAGCTTCTCGGCGCCCGGCTGGTCGAGGACCACACGGGAGTCCGCGAGGGACGACGTCGCGAACGCCAGCCGCGAGGGCACGTTCGCTTTGATGAGGCCCGTGACGACGTCCACCGACGGCCGCTGCGTGGCCAGCACGAGGTGGATCCCCGCGGCGCGGGCGAGCTGGGTGATCCGCTGGATCGAGGCCTCGACGTCGCGTGGCGCGACCATCATGAGGTCGGCCAGCTCGTCGACGACGACCAGGAGGTACGGGTAGGGCGCGATCTTGCGCTCGGACCCGGGCAGCGGCTTGACCTTCCCGGACCGGACCGCCGTGTTGAAGTCGTCGATGTGCTTGTACCCGAAGGCGGCGAGGTCGTCGTACCGGGCGTCCATCTCCCGCACGACCCACTCGAGCGCCTCGGCGGCCTTCTTGGGGTTGGTGATGATCGGGGTGATCAGGTGCGGGATGCCCTCGTAGATCGTCAGCTCGACCCGCTTGGGGTCGACGAGCACGAGGCGTACCTGCTCGGGTGTCGAGCGCATGAGGATCGACGTGATCATCGAGTTGATGAAGCTCGACTTACCGGCGCCGGTGGCGCCCGCGACGAGGATGTGCGGCATCTTCGCGAGGTTCGCGACGACGTACCCGCCCTCGACGTCCTTGCCCACGCCCATGACCATCGGGTGCTCGGTCCGCCGCGCTGCCGAGGAACGCAGCACGTCACCGAGCACGACCGTCTCGCGGTCGGTGTTCGGGATCTCGATGCCGATCGCGGACTTGCCCGGGATGGGCGCGAGGATACGGACGTCGGCGCTCGCCACGGCGTAGGCGATGTTGTTGGACAACGACGTGATGCGCTCGACCTTGACCTTGGGCCCGACCTCGACCTCGTAGCGGGTGACCGTGGGTCCCCGGGTGAAGCCGGTGACCTTCGCGTCGACCTCGAACTGCTCGAACGTCTTGGTGAGCGCGTCGACCACACGGTCGTTCGCCGCCGACCGCACCTTGTGCGGGGCGCCCTTGACGAGCGAGTCCTCGCTCGGCAGGAGGTAGACCGTGTCGCCCTCCAGCATCGGCTGCACACCGCGCGGCACCGGGGTGTTCGGCGGGGGCGGGGGCGTCGACTCGGCCGGCACGAGCACGTCGGCCTCGGGCAGGGCTGCCGGCACGACCTGCGTCGGCGCGTCGGGCCCGACGGACCCGGCCGTCGGCCCGGGTGCCCGGCCACGTCCGCCCTTGCGCGCTGCCTGCGTGCGCGCGGCCTCCTCCTCGGCCTCGAGGAACGCGGCCTTCTCGAAGGCCTCGTCGCCGACGTACCCGCCCTCGAGCCGTTCGGTCTCGGCCGCCTCGGCGGCGCGCTGCGCCTTCGTCCTGCGGGCCTTGCGGCCGCGGCCACGCGCCGGGGCGGCCGGCTCCTCGTCGCCGTCGTGGCGCGAGACGCCGTCCGCGAGCTGCAGGGAGTCGTCGGCGGCGCGCTGCTCGTGCGCACCGTGGTTCCCGGTGAGCCGGTCGTAGAGCTCCTGGAGGCGGCTCGGGATCGCGTGCACCGGCGTCGCCGTCACGACGAGGATCCCGAAGAACCCGAGGAGCAGGAAGATCGGCACCGCGAACCAGTGGGTCAGGCCGACGGTGACCGGGGTGGCGAAGATGTAGCCGATCACTCCCCCGGCGTCCTGCACCGCGGCGAACCCGTCGCGCGGGGCGGGCAGGTCGTCGGCGATGTGCACCAGCGAGCAGACCGACACCGTGAGGAAGCTCAGGCCGATGGCGACGCGCGAGTTCGCCTGGGCCCGCTCGGGGTGGCGCATGATCCGCACGGCGAGCCACAGCAGCAGCGCGGGCACGGCGACGCCGACCACACCGAACACGCCGGCGACCACGGCGTGCACGCCGGTGCCGAACGCTCCGTCGATGCCCCACCACTCGCGGGCCGCGACGACGACAGCGAGCGCGAGCAGGAGGAACGCGACACCGTCGCGCCTGTGTGAGGGGTCCAGCTCTCTTGCTCCCTTACCGATCTTGCGGGTGAGCGACCCGACCGCGTGGGCGCAGCCGAGCCAGACGCTCCGCAGCATCCGCACGGGCCACGGTGGCCGCCGAGGTGCCGGCGCACGGCTCCCCGAGCGTGCCGAGGAGGCGCCACGCGCCGACGAGCCCCCGCCGGCACGGCCACCCTTGGTCGCCGTGCTGCGAGCGCTCGCGGGCCGTCTCGCCTGGGTCTTCCGCTGGGAGGACGTCCGGGTCGCCATAGTCGTCCTAAAGTACCCGGGAACGGCGACGTCCCGGCGCACCCCGCGCCGAGGACGCGTGTCCGGGAAACGCAGCACCCAGCAACCGGAGGCCTGATGACACCGCCGAACCGACCGGGACGCGACCTCGAGGAGGTGGCACCGGGGGTCTGGGTGGCCACCGCGACGATCTGGACGACGACCTCGACGGTCGTGGTGGACGACGGTCGTGCGCTCGTCGTCGACCCGGGCGTGACGGTCGCCGAGGTCGACGCCCTCGCGGCCGAGGTCGAGCGGCGCGGGTGGCGGGTGGCCGCGGGCTTCGCGACGCACCCGCACTGGGACCACGTGCTGTGGACCCGGTCCTGGGGCACGGTGCCGCGATGGGCGACGGCCGTCTGCGCGGCGGAGGCCGCCCGCCGGGCGCGCGCGGGCCACGAGGAGGCCGACCGCCTCGCACCGGGGCACGACCACGACCTCGGCACCGGGCTGCGCCCCCTGCCCGCCGGGTCCGCGACGCTCCCCTGGCCCGAGGGCGACAGCAGCACCGGCAGCGGCAGCATGGCGCGCCCGGTCGTCGTCGAGCACACGGCGCACGCTCCGGGCCACGCGGCGCTGGTCGCGCGCGGGGTGCTGCTCGCGGGCGACATGCTCTCGGACACCGAGGTCCCGCTCCTGGACGAGTCGGCCGCGGACCCCTTCGGCGACTACCGCGCCGCCCTCGTCCTGCTGGAGTCGACGGTCCGCGACCTGTCCGTGGACGTCCTGGTCCCGGGCCACGGGCACCCGGCACGAGGCCCGGCGCAGATCGCCGCCCGTTTCGCGGCGGACCGCGCCTACCTCGACGCGCTGCAGGAAGCGGTGCGCGCCACGAGCCCGCACGGCACGCCGGTCGTCGACCCCCGGCTCGCGGGCTACGTCGCGCAGTGGCACGCCGCCCAGCTCGCGGCGCTGCGCGGACCGTCCGCCGCTACGCCCTGAGCAGCCCGACCCCCAGCGTGACGACCCCCGCCGCGAGCACCACGGCACCGACCGGGAGCAGGACGACGGCGCGTGACGGCTTCTCGCGGCCGGACCCGAGGGCCGAGAGGAAGAACCCCGCCGGCATGACGATCGCGGACACGAGCACCCCCGTGGCCGCGAGCCAGCGCCAGAACCCCGTGAGGTCGGTCGCCTCGGCGAGGAGCACGCAGACGAGGCCGAGGATGACGAGCACGCCCGCGTGCGCGTGCCCGGCGCGGTAGAACGACGTCTGGAAGCCGGTGGCGGGGACCTTGGCGGTGACGACGGAGACGAGGAAGGCTCCGCCCGACTCGATCGCGACGACGGAGAGCAGGACGATCCCTGCGGTGATGCGGGCGGCATCGGTGAGCTCGAGCACGGGTGACCTCCGGAAGATGTTTGCGAACACTGTTATAAAACACCGTTCGCGAACCGTCGTCAAGGGTTCTAGACTCGTCGCGTGGCCCGACCCCGACTGCACGACGACGCCCTGCGCACCCGCCTGCTCGACGCGACGTCCGAGGTCATCTCCCGGCGCGGCGAGGCGGCCGTGACCGTCCGCTCGGTCGCCGCCGACGCGGGGACGAGCCCGTCCGCCGTCTACGCCCTGTTCGGCAGCCGCGACGACCTCGTCGCCGCCGTGAGCGCCGAGGGCTATCGACGGTTCGCGGCTCACCTGTCGGCCGTCCCCACGACGGACGACCCGGGGGCCGACCTCGCCGGCCTCGGTCGTGCGTACCGCGAGTTCGCGCTCGGCGAGCCCCACTTCTACGCCGTGATGTTCGCCCGGGCGATCAGGCAGGGTGCCGACGCACCCGAGGCCGTCGAGCAGACGACGTTCCTCGTGCTGCGGGACGCCGTCGCCCGTCTGCTGCCCGACGCCGCACCCGCCGTGGTCGGGCAGGTCGCCTTCGGCCTGTGGGGCCTCGTGCACGGCATGGCGGGCCTCGAGCTCGCCGGGCTCGCGCCGGGCGGGCGCGCGGAGGCGGACGCCCGGTTCGACGCGGCGCTGGGCGCCGTCGGCCGGGGTCTCGTCGACGGACTCCTCGGGCGGGTACCCACGCCCGGTCGTGCGCGCTAGGCCTCGACGACCACCGGGACGATCATCGGTCGGCGACGCAGCCGCGTCGCGACCCACCGTCCGACGACGCGCCGCATCACCTGCTGGAGCTGGTGGGTGTCGGTCGCGCCACCGGTGATCGCATCCTCGAGCGCCCGGACGACGTCGGGGCGGATGTCCTCGAAGACCGAGTCGTCCTCGGCGAACCCGCGCGCGAGGATCTGCGGCCCCGCGAGGACCTTGCCCGTGGCGGAGTCGACGACCGCGAAGACGGAGATGAAGCCCTCCTCGCCGAGGATGCGCCGGTCCTTGAGCTCCGCGTCGGTGATCTCCCCCACGCTCGAGCCGTCGACGTACACGTAGCCGCACGGCACCGCGCCCACGACCGACGCCACACCGTCGACGAGGTCGACGACGACACCGTCCTCGGCGAGCACCACGCGGTCCGCGGGCACCCCCGTCCGCACCGCGAGCGCCGCGTTGGCCACGAGGTGGCGGTACTCGCCGTGCACCGGCATGACGTTCCTGGGCCGCACGATGTTGTAGCAGTACAGCAGCTCGCCGGCGCTGGCGTGCCCGGAGACGTGCACCCTGGCGTTGCCGCCGTGGACCACACGAGCACCCAACCGGGTGAGGCCGTTGATGATGCGGAAGACCGCGTTCTCGTTGCCCGGGATGAGCGACGAGGCGAGGATCACCGTGTCGCCCGGACCGACCGACACCTTGTGGTCGCCGTTGGCCATCCGGGACAGCGCGGCCATCGGTTCGCCCTGGGACCCGGTGCACATGAGCACGGTCTCGTCGTCCCGCAGCGAGTCGACCTTCTTGAGGTCGATGAGCACACCCTCGGGGACGTGGAGGTAGCCGAGCTCGGCGGCGATGCCCATGTTGCGGATCATCGACCGTCCCACCAGCGCGACCCGACGGCCGTGCGCGTGCGCGGCGTCGAGCACCTGCTGGACCCGGTGGACGTGGGAGGAGAACGACGCGACGATGATCCGCTTCCGGGAGGCGGCGAAGACCTCGTCGAGGACCGGGCCGATCTCGACCTCGGGGGTCACGAACCCGGGGACCTCGGCGTTCGTGGAGTCCACCATAAAGAGATCGACGCCCTGCTCGCCGAGCCGGGCGAAGGCACGCAGGTCGGTGATGCGCCCGTCGAGGGGCAGCTGGTCCATCTTGAAGTCGCCCGTGTGCAGCACCGTGCCCGCCGCGGTGGTGACCGCGACGGCGAGCGCGTCCGGGATCGAGTGGTTGACCGCGACGAACTCGCAGGAGAAGACGCCGAGCTGCTCGACCTGCCCCTCGCTGACCACGAGCGTGCGGGGCGCGAGGCGGTGCTCCTTGAGCTTCGCCTCGACGAACGCGAGCGTCAGCCGGGAGCCCACCACAGGGATGTCGGGACGCTGCCGCAGCAGGTACGGCACCGCCCCGATGTGGTCCTCGTGCCCGTGCGTGAGGACGATCGCCTCGACGTCCTCGAGGCGGTCGGCAATGTGGTCGAAGTCCGGCAGGATCAGGTCGACACCCGGCTGGTGGTCCTCGGGGAACAGCACACCGCAGTCGATGACGAGCAGGCGACCGGCGTGCTCGAGGACCGCCATGTTGCGGCCGACCTCGCCGAGCCCGCCCAGGGCGACGACCCGCAGGGCGCCGTCGGGCAGCGCGGGGGGCAGCGACAGCTCGGGGTGGGGGTGGCTCACGGGGCCAGCCCGGCTGCCTCGAGCGCAGCGCGCACGAGGTCGACCTCGGCGTCGGTGGCACCGACGTTCGGCAGCCGCAGGTGCCGGTTGTCCGTCAGCCCCACGACCTCGAGCACAGCCTTGATCATGACCGCCTGGAAACCCGCACCGTTCACCGCGTCGATCACGGGGGCCGAGCGGCGGAAGACCTCGAGCGCCCCGGTCACGTCGCCCGCGTCGAAGCGGGCCACGACCTCGGCGAACCTCCCGCCGAGGACGTGCCCGGCGACGGACACGATGCCGGCCCCGCCGTGGACGAGGAACGGCAGGAGCAGCGAGTCGTCCCCGCTGTACCAGGCGAGGCCGGTGGCGTCGGCGAGCCGCATCGCCGCGTACACGTCGGCCGTCGCGTCCTTGGTCGCCACGATGCGCTCGTGCTCGGCCACGCGCGCGTAGGTCGCCGGGGCGATGCGCACGCCCGCGCGGCCCGGGATGTCGTAGAGCATCACGGGCAGGTCGGTGGAGTCGGCGATCGTGGCGAAGTGCCGGTACAGGCCCTCCTGGTTGGGCCGCGAGTAGTACGGCGAGACGACGAGGAGGCCGTCCGCGCCGACCTCGGCCGCCTGCACCGCCATCCGGATCGCGTGCTCGGTGTCGTTCGAGCACGCGCCCGCCACCACGGCCGCGCGGTCGCCCACGGCGTCGACCACCGCGGCGACGAGGTCCTGCTTCTCCGGCGCGTGCGTGGTCGGCGACTCCCCCGTCGTGCCGTTGAGCACGATCCCGTCGTTGCCGTCGTCGACCAGGCGCTTCGCGACGCGCACGGCGGCGTCGAGGTCGATCGACCCGTCGGGGGTCATCGGCGTGACCATGGCGGTGAGGACGGCGCCGAACGGGCGCGCAGGCGTCGAGGGAAGGGCCATGTGCACAAACTACCGTGCGCTGCGCCCTGCTCGTCCGACCTCTCGTACGACTGCTCGCGCGCCTGCTCGACCGCCCGCTGGTCCGCGCCCACGTGCGAGTCGCGGGGGGCGCGCGGGATACTCGAAGGTATGAGCCGACCCGCCTCCGTCTCGCGCCTGTCGCCGGCCCTCGTCGCGCACCTGCCGACCGGGCTGCTGATCGACGGCCACTGGGGGCCGGCGTCGGGCGGAGCGACGTTCGAGGTCGAGAACCCCGCGACCGAGGAGTCGCTGTTCGACGTCGCCGACGCACGCCCCGAGGACGCCTTGCGCGCCCTCGCCGCCGCCCACCGGGCCGCGCCGGTCTGGCGGGCCGTCTCCCCGCGCGAGCGCTCGGAGCTGCTGCGCGCCGTCTACTCGACGCTCGTGGCCCGGACCGACGACCTCGCCGCGCTCATCACCGCCGAGTCGGGCAAGCCGCTCGCCGAGGCGCGCGCCGAGGTCGCCTACGGCGCCGACTTCGTCCGGTGGTACGCCGAGCAGGCGGTCCGCACCGACGGGCTCGTGCGCACGGCCCCTGCCGGCGCGAACCGTCAGCTCGTCAGCCGCCGCCCGGTCGGCCCGGCCCTGCTCATCACCCCGTGGAACTTCCCCCTCGCCATGGCGACCCGCAAGGTCGCCCCGGCCCTCGCCGCCGGCTGCCCCGTGGTCGTCAAGCCCGCGCGGCTGGCCCCCCTGACGACCGCGCTCGTCGCCGAGATCGTCCGCGCCGAGCTCGTCGACCGCGGCCTGCCGGCCGGGGTCGTCAACGTCATCCCGAGCTCGCACGCCGCCGACGTCACCGAGCCGCTGCTCGCCGACCCCCGGCTGCGCAAGCTGTCCTTCACCGGCTCGACCGCCGTGGGCCGCACCCTCCTCCAGGGAGCCGCCGCCCAGGTGCTGCGGACCTCCATGGAGCTGGGCGGCAACGCCCCCTTCGTCGTCTTCGCCGACGCCGACCTCGACGCGGCGGTCGAGGGCGCCCTCGTGGCCAAGCTCCGCAACACCGGGCAGAGCTGCGTCGCGGCGAACCGCTTCCTCGTGCACGAGTCCGTCGCGCGCGACTTCGCGGACCGGCTGGCGCACGCCTTCGCCGACCGGCGCGTGGGCGACGGCGCGCAGGAGGGCGTGCAGGTCGGGCCGCTCATCGGAGCGTCCGCGGTCGACGACGTCGAGGAGCTCGTGAGCGCCGCCGTGGACGACGGCGCGCAGGTCCTCACCGGCGGCGACCGGCCCGACGGGCGGGGTCACTTCTACCCGCCGACCGTGCTGTCCGGCGTCGGGCACGACGCGCGCGTGGTGCGCGAGGAGATCTTCGGTCCGGTCGCTCCCGTCGTCGCGTTCGGCGACGACGACGAGGCGATCGAGCTCGCGAACGCCACCGAGCACGGGCTCGCCGCCTACGCGTACACGCGCGACCTCGGCCGGGCGATGCGGGTGGCGCAGGAGGTCGAGGCCGGGATGATCGGCATCAACCGCGGGCTCGTCTCCGACGCGAGCGCACCGTTCGGCGGGGTGAAGCACTCCGGGCTCGGGCGCGAGGGCGGCGAGGCCGGCCTCGAGGAGTACCTGGAGACCGTGTACGTCGCGCTCTGAGGGCCGCCCGCGGTTGGTAGCCTGGCGCGGTGCCAGAGGAGAGGGCCGGCTCGACGGCACCGCAGGAGATCACGGCCGCCGCCGCGCAGGCCGCGGCCGACGCCCAGGCGCTCGAGGTCCGCGCCGCCGTCCGGCAGGCGGTCTCCGTCTCGGTCGCGACCGGGCTCTACGGCATCTCGTTCGGGGCGCTGTCGGTCGTCGCCGGTCTCGACGTCCTCCAGACGATGGCCCTGAGCCTGCTCATGTTCTCCGGCGGGTCGCAGTTCGCGCTCATCGGTGTCATCGGCGCCGGCGGCACACCGGGCGCCGCCGTGGCCACCGCCGGCCTGCTCGGCGTCCGCAACACGCTCTACGGCGCGCAGCTCGGGCCGGTCCTGGCGCTGGACCGCTGGCGCAAGGTCCTCGCCGCGCACGTGACCATCGACGAGTCGACGGCGGTCGCGACCGCCCAGCGATCGCGGCGCGCCGCACGCGCCGGGTTCTGGTGGACCGGCGTCGGGATCTTCGTCCTGTGGAACCTCATGACGCTCGCCGGCGCGCTCGCCGGCGACGCGCTCGGTGACCCCGCGGCCTGGGGGCTCGACGCCGCGGCCTCCGCCGCGTTCCTCGCGCTGCTCTGGCCCCGCCTCGCCACCCGTGCCATGCAGCTCACCGCCGCCGCGGCAGTCGTCGTCGCCGCCGCCCTCATCCCCGTCGCACCCGGCGGGGTGCCCGTGCTCGCGGCGGCCGCCGTCGCCATCGTCATCGGGGCGCTCACCGGCCGCCGACACGGCCGCACCCCGCAGGAAGAGTCCTGATGTCCCCGACCACCGTGTGGTTCGTCGTCCTCGCAGCGTCCGCCCTCTGCTTCGCCCTCAAGCTCGCCGGCCACCTGGTCCCCGAGCACTGGCTCGCGGACGAGCGCGTCGCCCGCACGGCCGCCATGGTCACGGCCTCGCTGCTCGCCGCGCTCGTCACGGTCCAGACCCTCGGCGCCGGGCAGGCGATCGTCGTCGACGCCCGCCTGCCCGCGCTCGCGGTCGCCGCCGTCGCGCTCGCCCTGCGCGCACCGTTCATCGTGGTCGTCGTGCTCGCAGCCGCCACCGCGGCCGGGCTGCGCGCGCTCGGCTGGGGGTAGGGTCGCCGGATGGCACTGTTCCGCGAGACCGCCGACGTCTCCGTCCGACCGGCCGTCGAGGGCGACGACGTCGCGATCACGGCGATCCAGGTCGAGGCGTGGCGCACCGCGCACACCGACGTCCTGCGCGACGACGTCCTCGACTCCCTCGACACCGACCGCATGCGCGCACAGTGGTCGACCGCGATCACCGCTCCCCCGGGCCCCGGGTTCGCGGTGCTCGTCGCGCTCGCCGGGCCGCAGATCGTCGGTTTCGCAGCGGTCGGTCCCGGCCAGCTTGTCGCGCTCGAGGTGAGCCCGGGCCACCAGCGCAGTGGTCACGGCTCCCGGCTGCTGTCCGCCGCCGTCGACCGGCTGCGCCAGGACGGCGCCGAGCAGCTGACGGCCTGGGTGCTCGACGGCGACGACGCCCGTGCACAGTTCCTCTCCGGGGCGGGGCTGGGCCCCGACGGCACCGAGCGCTCGCTGGCGACCGGCGTCCGCGACGTCGTCGAACGCCGCTGGTACGCCCAGATCTGACCCGCTGCGGGCGGTCAGCCGCGCGCAGCGCGGCCCGCGGCGCGGTGCAGGGCCGACGCCCGACGCAGGGCGCCGCGGGCGCGCTTGCGGTCGCCCGCGGCGTCGTACGCGAAGGCCAGGCGGTACCACGCCGCCCAGTCGTCCGGCTCCGCCTCGACGGCCGCCCGGTAGGGCCCGAACGCCTCGTCGGCGGCCGCACGGTCGATCCGGCCCCCGGGCGAGCGTGGCAGGTCGTCGACCGGCAGCGCCCCCTGTGCGGCGAGGGTGTCCGCCATCCGCTGGACGCTCGCGGCCAGGAGGAACTCGCGGGCGAGCAGCCCGACCGCCAGCAGCGGGAGCGCGAGCACGGCGAGGCCGATGAGCACCGCGACCGGCTCGCCGGTGGAGATCAGCGCCACCGCGCGGCCCGCGACCTGCCAGAGGTAGAGCCCCAGCAGCACGGTCACGAGGAGCGCGCCGACCAGGCCCTTCCTCATGCTCTCTCCCCCGTCCGGCAGCGACCGGTCCGAGCGCTCACCCGAGGTCCATCACGTGCTCGAGTCCGACCGTCAGGCCGGGACGCTGCGAGACCTCACGGATCCCGAGCAGCACACCCGGCATGAACGAGGCCCGGTCGAACGAGTCCTGCCGGATGACGAGCTGCTCGCCGGCGTTCCCGAAGAGGATCTCCTCGTGCGCGACCAGACCCCGCAGACGCACGGCGTGGATCCGCACCCCGTCCACGTCGGCACCGCGCGCGTCAAAGCCGGACTCGGTCGCGTCCGGGACCGGCCCGAGGCCCGCCTGCGCGCGGGCGGCGGCGATCGCCGCGGCGGTGTGCCGGGCCGTGCCCGACGGCGCGTCGACCTTGTCGGGGTGGTGGAGCTCGACGACCTCGGCCGACTCGAAGTAGCGGGCCGCCTTGGCCGCGAACGTCATCGCAAGCACGGCCGACAGGCCGAAGTTCGGGGCGATGAGGACACCGAGGGCGGTCCCCCGGGCGGCGATCGCCTCGAGGTGCTCGACGACGCGACCGCGGCTCTCGTCCGTCCAGCCCGTCGTGCCCACCACGGCGTGGACACCCGCGTCCAGCAGTGCGTGCACGTTGGCCTCGGTCGATGCCGGGACGGTGAAGTCCACCGCGACGTCCGCACCGCCCAGCGTGGCCGCGCCGACCTCGTCGCCGGCGTCGAGCCGTGCGACGAGCTCGAGGTCGTGTGCCGCCTCCACGGCCGCGCACACGGTCGCACCCATCCGTCCGGCGGCACCCAGGACCGCCACCTTCACGCGCCGGGCGGGCTCGCCGCCCGGCTGCGGCGGGAGGTCCGGTGCGGCCGGGTGAGCGGACCCGCCCGGGGTGGTCGTCTGGTTCTCGTCGCGCGCGTTCACGCCCGCCAGCCTATCGGCTGCACCCCGCCGCCCAGGACCCGGGCCGTGCCGCTCAGTCGCCGAACGGGCCGACCCGCACGGTCGAGCGGGGACGCGAGGCGAGCTCGCCAGCCAGCTTCTGCACGTCGTGGGACGTCACCGCACGGATGCGCTCGAGCGACTCCTCGACGCTCAGCAGCTCGCCGTAGACCAGCTCGGACTTGCCCAGCCTGCTCATCCGCGAGCCGGAGTCCTCCAGGCCCAGCACCAGACCACCGGAGAGCTGCCCGACGCTGCGCTCGAGCTCGGCGTCGGTGATGCCCCCGTGCGCGAGCTTCTCCAGCTCGTCGGACAGCAGGGTGGTCACCTGGTCGACCTTGGACGGCGCGCACCCGGCGTACAGGCCGAAGGTCCCGACGCCACCGTGACCGGAGGCGAACGAGTACGTCGAGTAGGCCAGGCCCCGCTTCTCGCGGATCTCCTGGAAGAGCCGCGAGCTCATGCCGCCGCCGAGCACCGCGCTCAGCACCGACAGCGTGAACCGGCGCTCGTCGGTCGCCGACAGCCCTGTGCCGCCGATGATCACGTTGGCCTGCTCGACCGTGCGGCGCACGGTGAGCTCGACCCCTTCGAGACCGACCCCGACCACGTCGGCGACGTCCCGGCGCGCGCGCGGGACACCCGCGGGATCGAGGTCCCACCCGCCGTCGGTCAGCGCGGAGGCCACCTGCGCGCACAGCGCGTCGTGGTCGACCCCGCCCGCCGCGGCGACGACCAGCGTCTCGGGCCGGTAGTGCCAGCGGTAGTGCTCCCAGACGGCGTCGCGCGGGACCGCGGTGATCGTGGCCGGGGTACCGCCGATGGGACGCCCGAGCGCGTGCCCGGCGAGGACCGCGGCCGAGAACTCCTCGTGCACGACGTCCGTCGGGTCGTCGTCGTTCATGGCGAGCTCTTCGAGGATCACGCCCCGCTCGGTCTCGAGCTCGTCCGGGTCGAGCCGCGCCGAGGTGACCATGTCCGTGATGACGTCGACCGCCATCGGCAGGTCGGAGTCGAGCACCCGGGCGTAGTAGCAGGTGTGCTCCTTGCCGGTGGCGGCGTTCGCCTCTCCCCCGACGGCGTCGAACGCCTCGGCGATGTCCATGGCGCTACGGCGCGCCGTGCCCTTGAAGAGCAGGTGCTCGAGGAAGTGGGTGGAGCCGAAGTGGCCGTCGGTCTCGTCGCGCGAGCCGACCCCCACCCAGGCCCCGACGGTCGCCGAGCGCTGGCCCGGCATCGTCTCGGTGAGGACCCGGACCCCGCCGGGCAGGACGGAACGACGGATCGTCGTCCCGTCCTGCCCGGCGGCGAGCTCACCAGCAGGTGTCCCCGCAGGGACCAGCGGAAGCGTCCAGGGCACGTCAGGCGTCCGAGGAGGCCTCGGCCGACGCGTCGGCCGGCGTCTCGGTCTCCTCGACGACGGCGTGCAGCGAGAGCTTCCCGCGCGGGTCGACCTCACCGATCTCGACCTGGACCTTCTGGCCGATGCCCAGGACGTCCTCGACGTTCTCGACGCGCTTGCCACCCACGAGCTTGCGGATCTGGCTGATGTGCAGCAGCCCGTCCTTGCCCGGGGAGAGCGAGATGAACGCGCCGAACGACGTCGTCTTGACGACCGTGCCGACGAAGCGCTCGCCGACCTCGGGGACGTGCGGGTTGGCGATCGCGTTGATCGCGGCGCGCGCGGCCTCGGCCGACGGACCGTCGGTCGCACCGATGTAGACGGTGCCGTCGTCCTCGATGGAGATGTCCGCGCCGGTCTCCTCCTGGATCTGGTTGATCATCTTGCCCTTGGGGCCGATGACCTCGCCGATCTTGTCCACGGGGACCTTGACCGCGATGACGCGCGGCGCGTTGGGGCTCATCTCGTCCGGCACGTCGATGGCCTCGGCGAGGACGTCGAGGATCGTGAGCCGGGCGTCGTGCGCCTGGGTCAGCGCACCGGCGAGCACCGACGCCGGGATGCCGTCGAGCTTCGTGTCGAGCTGGATGGCCGTGACGAACTCACGCGTCCCGGCGACCTTGAAGTCCATGTCGCCGAACGCGTCCTCGGCACCGAGGATGTCCGTGAGGGCGGCGTAGCGCGTCTCACCGTCGACCGTGTCCGAGATGAGGCCCATCGCGATGCCGGCGACCGGCGCCTTGAGGGGCACACCCGCGTTGAGCAGCGAGAGCGTCGAGGCGCAGACCGAACCCATCGACGTGGACCCGTTGGACCCGAGCGCCTCGGAGACCTGGCGGATCGCGTAGGGGAACTCCTCGCGGCTCGGCAGCACCGGCGTGAGCGCACGCTCGGCGAGCGCCCCGTGACCGATCTCGCGGCGCTTGGGGCTGCCCACGCGGCCGGTCTCACCGGTCGAGTACGGCGGGAAGTTGTAGTTGTGCATGTAGCGCTTGCGCGTCTCGGGGCCGAGCGAGTCGATCTGCTGCTCCATGCGGAGCATGTTGAGCGTGGTGACGCCCATGATCTGCGTCTCGCCGCGCTCGAAGATCGCCGAGCCGTGCACGCGGGGCAGGACCTCGACCTCGGCCGAGAGGGTGCGGATGTCCGCGAGCCCACGACCGTCGATGCGCACGCCGTCGCTCAGCACACGCTGGCGGATGAGCTGCTTCTGGACCGCGCGGTAGGCGGCGGAGAGCTCCTTCTCGCGACCGTCAAAGCCGGCCTGGAGCTTGCCGACCATCTCGTTCTTGATCTCGTCGAGACGGTTCTCGCGGTCCTGCTTGTCGGCGACGGTGAGCGCCGTGCGCAGGTCCGCGGAGACCTCGGCCTCGACGGCCGCGTACGCGTCGTCCTCGTAGTCGAGGAAGCGCGGGAACTCCTGGACCGGCTTGGCAGCCTGGGCGGCGAGCGCGGCCTGCGCGTCGCACAGCGCCTTGATGAACGGCTTGGAGGCCTCGAGGCCCTCGGCGACGACCTGCTCGGTCGGTGCCTGCACACCCTCGTTCTTGATGAGGTTCCACGAGTTGTCGGTGGCCTCGGCCTCGACCATCATGATCGCGACGTCGTCCCCGACGACGCGCCCGGCCACGACCATGTCGAAGACCGCGCGCTCCTTGTCGGAGTACTTGGGGAACGCGACCCACTGGCCGTCGATGAGGGCGATGCGCACACCGCCGATGGGGCCGGAGAACGGCAGGCCCGAGAGCTGCGTGGACAGCGACGCCGCGTTGATCGCCAGCGTGTCGTAGGCGTCGTCGGGGTGGATCGCGAGGACCGTGATGACGACCTGGACCTCGTTGCGCAGGCCCTTGACGAACGTCGGGCGCAGCGGACGGTCGATGAGACGGCACGCGAGGATCGCGTCGGTCGAGGGCCGACCCTCGCGACGGAAGAACGAGCCGGGGATGCGGCCCGCGGCGTACATCCGCTCCTCGACGTCCACCGTCAGGGGGAAGAAGTCGAAGTGCTCCTTGGGGTGCTTGCCGGCCGTCGTGGCCGACAGCAGCATGGTCTCGCCGTCGAGGTAGGCCGCGGCGGAGCCGGCGGCCTGGCGGGCGAGGCGCCCGGTCTCGAACCGGACGGTACGGGTGCCGAAGCGCCCGTTGTCGATGACGGCTTCGGTGAACTGGATCTCGGGACCCTCCACGGGTGCCCTCCTGTCTGTCGGAGCGCCGCCGATCGGTGCCTTGTCGAGGCAACCGGTCCGTGCCCGTCCGGCACCTGCCGGGACGGACTGCGGATCGCGCTCGACGCTCGGCGGTCTTCGATCGAGGTCCACGGCGTCCCGCGCCTGCGGGGTCCGTGAGCCACTACCGAGGACCGAACGAGAGGCCGGCGGCGCGGTGGTGTTTCTTACGGGTACATCAGACCAGACCAGCCCGGTCCCCGGGGGGACCGGGCTGGAACCGGGAAAGTCAGCGGCGCAGACCGAGACGCTCGATCAGGCTGCGGTAGCGGGTGATGTCGACCTTCTGCAGGTAGCCGAGGAGACGGCGACGCTGGCCGACCAGGAGGAGCAGGCCACGACGGCTGTGGTGGTCGTGCTTGTGCTCCTTGAGGTGCTCGGTGAGGTCCTTGATGCGCTGCGTGAGCATCGCGATCTGGACCTCGGGCGAACCGGTGTCGCCCTCGCTCGTGGCGTACTCGGTCATGATGCGCTGCTTCGTGGCAGTGTCGAGGGGCACGGCTCTCCTTGTGGTGTCGTTGCGCGGCGCGCCAGGGCTTGTTCACCTGGGCTCTACGGTCCGCGGCCGTTCAGACGGCGGCTCCACCCTACCAGGCCCGGCTCTCAGCCCTCTTTCCGGGCTCCGCACCGCGACGTCCTGGTCATCCCCCGGACCCGACCGCGCGCACGCGCGAGGCCACCACGAGAGCGACCGCGGCGAGCGCGACCTGCACGCCGACGACCGTCCACGTCGGCGTGCCCACGAGGACCGCCGCGGCGAGCGGCAGCGTGCCGAGCAGTGCGAGGTCCGGCCCGTGGGTCACGAGCGACAGGGCCCCCATCGGCACGCCACCCGCCGGGGTCGCCAGCAGCGGACCCGCCCAGTTCGGGGGCCGGCGGTAGGCCGCACGCACCGCGGCCGCGCCCAGGACCGCCGCGGCCGGGACGGCGAGGGCGAACCACAGCGGTTCGGTCCCGGCCCCTGCTGTCGCGAGCGGCACCGTCCCGACCACCAGGGTGACGAGCGCGGCGGCGGCCGGCCAGACCGTCCGCGCGAGGCGGGTCGCGCGGGCTCCGAGCGGGAGCAGGGCGTCGAGGGCGGGCACCAGCTCCGCCGACCGCGCCCCGCCCGCGGCGACCTGGGCCGCCCGCCCCGCGACCGCGAGGACCAGCAGCAGGAGCACAGGACCACCCGTGAAGGCCGGGAGCTGCTGCGCGACGAGCAGCAGCGTGCCGAGCCCGACGACCTGGGCGAGCGCCGCCGGCGAGCGCAGCAGGAGCGCGCCGTCCGCGGCGAGGAGCACCCCGACGGGCCCGCCCACCCACCCGAACGCCGCCGACCGCGACCGTCGGGCCGGTCGGTCGGCGCGGCCCAGCGCGCGACCGAGCTCCCGCACGTCGAGCGAGAGGGCCGCGCCGCCCGTGTGGTCGGCGACGGCGCTGCGGGCGCGCAGCATGCCCGCACCGAGGTCCGTCCGGGCGGACCACCGGACCGCGAGCGCACTCCCTGCCGCCGCGAGCGCCACGACGAGCAGCGGAGAGGTCGGGAGGCTCGCCCGGGCGGCCGCACCCGTCACCACGAGCAGCCCACCCAGCACGGGGACCGTGGCCAGTGCGACGTCGGCTACCCGGATCGTGGCTGCGGCCACGGCGGCGGAGGGCTGGACGAGCCCCGCTCCCGCCACGACCACCAGTCCCGCGGCGGCACCGAGCGCGGCGTCCGCGAGGGTCTGCCCCGGGCCGGCACCGGAGACCTGCGCGACGAGCGCGAGCGCGGCAGCGCCCGCGACCACCCCGAGCGCGACGGCGCGCCACCAGCTCGCGCGCAGCAGCCCTCGACGGTCGACGGGTGTCGATACCCACCACCGCACCCCCGCGCTCGAGACCCCGAGCGGGCCGAGCCGCACCGCGAGCCCGGCGCCGAGGGCGAGCACCGCGAGCGTCGCGAGCAGCTGGACGGTGCCCGGTGCGAGGACGGCCTGCGTCGGAGTGACCGGTGCGACCAGCACGTCGCGTGCCATGCCGGACACGCCGAGGAGGAGACCCGCCGCCAGGACGACGGAGACCACGACGTACCCGACCTCGGTCAGCAGCTGCAGCCCGCCGGCCCCGGACCGCGCCACGGCGGCGGCCCGCGTCAGCGCACGCAGCTCACCCGTCGTGAGCTGCTCGCGCGGGTCGGCGACGAGCCGGGGCAGCGGCCCGCGAGGGTCGCCCGGGTGTGGGTCCTGGGGCTCGGGGTCCAGGGGCGCGGTGCCCTGGTCGTGCGTCGCGAAGAGGACGGCGACGCCCGACCGCGCCTCGTCGACGAGGAGCCGCGCCAGGTCCGTGCGCATCGCGGGGTCGAGGCGCTGCTCGGGCTCATCGAGCACGAGCAGCTCGCGCGGACGCGCGAACCCCGCGGCCAGCAGCAGGCGGCGCCGCTGCCCGGACGACAACGACGTCGGGATCGCGTGCGCGTGGTCGCTGAGCCCGAAGCGGTCCAGCAGCCCGTCGACGACCGCGCCCGCGCGCGGCACGCCGTGCCCTCGCGCGGTGAGCACCAGGTGCTCGCGCACCGTCAGCGCAGGGAAGTACGCGTCGTCGTCGAGCACCCCGGCGACCCGGGCACGGAAGGCGGGCTGCCGCTCGTCGACCTCCCGGCCGAACGCGGTCACCCGGCCACCGAGCGGCTCGAGGAGTCCCAGCAGCGCACGCAGCAGGGTGGACTTCCCGCTCCCGTTCGGGCCGACCACCGCGAGCAGCTCCCCCGCCGCGAGGCTGAGGTCGACCGGCGCGCAGACCTGCACGTCGCCGTACCCGACCCGCAGCGAGACCGCCTGCAGCACCGGAGCGTCGCCGGTCACGACGCGGCCCCGGCCTCCGGACCGGCAGCGAGGATCTGCCGCGCGCGCGCCACGTCGTCGTGCATCTGCACGATCAGCGGCTCCATGCCCTCGAAGCGGACCGTGGGACGCAGGCGCTCGACGAGCTCCACCACGACCTCCTCGTCGTACAGGTCGAGGTCCGTCCGGTCGAGCACGTAGGCCTCGACGCGGCGCTCGGCGCCGTCGAACGTCGGGTTCGTGCCGATCGAGACCGCCGCGGGCAGGCGCACGTCGGGGTGCTGCGGATCCGCGGCGGCGAGCTGGGGGCGCACGAGCCGGCCCGCGTACACACCGTCGGCAGGGATCATGCCCGAGACCGCGCCGAGGTTCGCGGTCGGGAAGCCGAGCTCCCGGCCCCGCGCGTCCCCGTGCACCACGGTGCCCCGGACCCGGTGGTCACGACCCAGGACCTCCGCCGCGGCGCGCACGTCCCCCTCGGCGAGCAGTGCTCGGACGCCCGTGGAGGACCAGCGCGCGTGGTGCGCCGCGTCCCGGCCCGCCGCCTGTGCGGCGTCCTCGCCGATGTCGTCGATCGCCAGCACCTCGAAGCCGTACCGCTCCCCCAGGCTGACCATCGTCTCGAGCGTGCCCGTGTTGTCGCGCCCGAAGCGCACGTCGTGCCCCACCACGACCCACCGCGCCCGCAGCCCACGCACGAGGTAGCGCTCCACGAACTCCTCCGGGGTCTGCCGGGCGAGGTCGAGGGTGTACTCCAGGAGAAGGATCGCGTCCAGGCCCGTCGCGGCGAGCAGCTCCACCCGGTCGGCGATGCCCGTGATGAGCTCGGGCGCGCTGTCGGGGCGGTGGACCGCCGCCGGGTGCGGGTGGAACGTCACGGCCACAGGTCGGGCACCCTGGTCGGCCGCCAGGCGCACGATCCGGCCGAGCACCTCGGCGTGGCCACGGTGCACGCCGTCGAAGTTGCCGATCGTCACGACCGACGGACCGAACGACGGCGGCACCTGATCCAGGTCCGTCCACAGGTGCACACGTACTCCTCGTGACGACAGGGGCCGAAGCCCGGTGACCGGCGCGACCGGCGCGGCGTCGGTGGTCAGGCGCCGCGGGTGCGCGCCGCGGACAAGCCTGCCACGTCCGACGCGATGGCCCGGCATCGCCGCTCAGGCCGGGGCGAGCACCAGGACCGGGCGCGCCTGGTCCTCGCCCGCGCGACGGGCGTTCTCGACGACCGCCACGAGGTCGCCGTCCGGGCCGAGCGCCGCCGTCGGCCCGTCCTGCTCCGAGGGCGCGATCCGCTGCCCGTAGGACAGCGCCCGCGCCTCGTCCTGCGTGAGCTCGCGCACCGGCAGGATCGCGCGCGCGGCGACGGCGAGCGGGATCGTGCGCAGCACCCCGTCCTGCTCGACCTGCTCCGCCAGCTCGTCGAGCGTGCGCGCGGTGTCGATCCCGTGCCCGCCCACGCGGGTGCGTCGCAGCGCCGTGAGGTGGCCCCCGACGCCGAGGCCCGCACCCAGGTCGCGGGCGAGCGCGCGCACGTACGTCCCGGAGGAGCAGACCACGGTGACGTCCACGTCGACGACCGGGGACCCGGCGTCGGACGTGCGGCGCACGTCGAGGACCGTGAAGCGCGCGACCGTCACCGGGCGCGCGGGCAGCTCGACGTCCTCACCGTCCCGGACCCGGGCGTAGGCGCGGCGCCCGTCGACCTTGATCGCGCTCACCGCGCTCGGGACCTGCTGGATCTCACCGGTGAGGCGTCGTACGCCGGCCTCGAGGGCGTCGGTCGACACCTCGCTCGCGTCGGTGCGGGAGAGGACCTCCCCCTCCGCGTCGTCGGTGCTCGTGGTGACCCCGAGGCGGACGGTCGCCGCGTACTCCTTGTCGGCACCCACGACGTAGGTGAGCAGCTTGGTCGCCCGTCCCACGCCGAGCACGAGGACGCCGGTGGCCATGGGGTCGAGCGTGCCGGCGTGGCCGACCTTGCGCGTCCCGGCCAGCCGGCGCATCCGCCCGACGACGTCGTGGCTCGTCCAACCGGCCGGCTTGTCGACCACGACCAGCCCGTCGGGAGCCGCAGGCCGACGCGCTGACGTCGATTCGCTCCTCATCACTCCCCCTCCAGCGCTGTGGGCGGGATGGTGGCGGGAATCCGTCGCCGGATTCCCGCCACCATCCCGCCCACAGGCATCAGTTCTCGTCGGTGTCGTCGCCCGGCTTGCGGTACGGGTCCTCGTCGCCGGCGTACTGCGCGGAGTCGCGGAGCGCGGCGAGCTCGGCGTCACGGCGACGCGCCTCGAGGAGCGCGGCGTCGAGGTGGGCCGCGGTCTCCGGGACGGAGTCGAGGTGGAACTCGAGGGTCGGGGTCAGCCGGATGCCGGTCTGCTTGCCGACCTCGGAGCGGATGATGCCCTTGGCGCTCTCGAGCGCTGCGGCGGTGCCGGCCCGCTCCTCGTCGTCACCGTAGACCGTGTAGAACACCGAGGCGTTCTGCAGGTCACCGGTGACACGCACGTCGGTGACGGTGACGAACCCGAGACGCGGGTCCTTGATCCGGGTGTCGAGCATCTGCGCGACGATCACCTTGATGCGATCGGCGAGCTTGCGAGCCCGGGGGTGGTCGACCATGGCTACTTCCTTTCGATCGATCCCGTCCGACGACCGCACACCGGCCGCGCCCGCCAGGTCGGAGAGCCGACGGCGGAGGACCGGGCCCTCCGAGAACGACGGGTGGCGGCGGGTGGCAGGGATCTGGTGGGAGGACGCGAAGAGAGGTGTGGCCCGGGGTGAGCCGTCGGCTCACCCCGGGCCACAGGGACCTCAGGAGCGGGGCTTCTCCCGCATCTCGAACGTCTCGATGGTGTCGCCCACCTGGACGTTGTTGAACGAACCGAGGCCGATACCGCACTCGAAGCCCTCGCGGACCTCGGTGGCGTCGTCCTTGAACCGCTTGAGCGACTCGATCGTGAGGTTGTCGCCGATGACGACACCGTCGCGCAGGACGCGGGCCTTGGTGTTGCGGCGGATCTCGCCGGAGCGAACGATCGAACCGGCGATGTTGCCGAACTTCGAGGAGCGGAACACCTCGCGCACCTCGGCCGTACCGAGCTGCGCCTCCTCGTACTCGGGCTTGAGCATGCCCTTGAGCGCGGCCTCCACGTCGTCGATCGCCGAGTAGATGACCGAGTAGTAGCGGATGTCCACGCCCTCGCGGTCGGCCAGCTCGGCCACCCGCTCGGCCGGCTTGACGTTGAAGCCGAGGATGATCGCGTTGTCGACCGTCGCAAGGTTGACGTCGTTCTGCGTGATCGCACCGACACCTCGGTGGATGATCCGCAGCTCGACCTCTTCGCCCACGTCGATCTTGAGCAGCGCGTCCTCGAGCGCCTCGACGGCACCGGAGACGTCACCCTTGAGGACGAGGTTGAGCGTCTCGACCTTGCCCTGCTGCAGAGCCTGCGTGAAGTCCTCGAGGCTGATGCGCTTGCGGCGCTTGGCCAGCGTCGCAGCGCGCTCGGCGGCTTCCCGCTTCTCGGCGATCTGCCGCGCGGTCCGGTCGTCGGGCGCCACGATGAACGTGTCGCCGGCGCGCGGCACCGAGGTCAGACCGAGGACCAGGACCGGACGGGCAGGCTCGGCGGCCTCGACCGTCTCGCCGTGCTCGTCGAACATCGCACGGACGCGGCCGTAGGCCGTCCCGGCGACGATCGAGTCGCCGACCCGCAGCGTGCCCGACTGGACGAGGACGGTCGCGACCGCGCCGCGCCCCTTGTCGAGGTTCGCCTCGATGGCGACACCACGCGCGTCCTTGTTCGGGTTGGCGCGCAGGTCGAGGGCTGCGTCCGCGGTGAGGAGCACCGCCTCGAGCAGCTCGTCGATGCCCATCTTCTTGATCGCGGAGACGTCGACGAACATCGTGTCGCCGCCGTACTCCTCGGCCACGAGGTTGTACTCGGTGAGCTGCTGGCGGATCTTCGCCGGGTTCGAGCCCTCCTTGTCGACCTTGTTGACCGCGACCACGATCGGCACACCGGCCGCCTGGGCGTGGTTGAGCGCCTCGATCGTCTGGGGCATCACGCCGTCGTCCGCCGCGACCACGAGGATCGCGATGTCCGTGACCTTCGCACCACGTGCACGCATGGCGGTGAACGCCTCGTGGCCCGGGGTGTCGATGAAGGTCAGCGCACGGTTGACGTTCTCGTGCTCGTGGTGCACCTGGTAGGCGCCGATGTGCTGCGTGATGCCGCCGGCCTCGCCGGAGACGACGTCGGTCGAGCGGATCGCGTCGAGCAGTCGCGTCTTTCCGTGGTCGACGTGACCCATGACGGTGACGACCGGGGGCCGCGCCACGAGCTCCTCATCGCCCTCGGCGGCCGACTCGGCGTCGAGGTCGATGTCGAAGCCGCCGAGCAGCTCGCGGTCCTCGTCCTCGGCCGAGACCATCTCGATGCGGTAGCCGAGCTCCTCACCGAGCGTGCCGAACGTGTCCTCGTCGAGGGACTGCGTCGCGGTCGCCATCTCACCGAGGTGGAACAGCACCGTGACCAGGCTCGCCGGGTTCGCGTCGATCTTGTCCGCGAAGTCGCTCAGCGACGCACCGCGCCGCAGGCGCACGACGGTCGCACCGTCCCCGCGGGGAACCTGCACGCCACCCAGCGAGGGGGCCTGCATCTGCTCGAACTCCTGACGCTTCGCGCGCTTGGACTTGCGTCCGCGCACGGGGCGCCCTCCGGCACGCCCGAAGGCACCCTGCGTCGACCCACGACCAGCGCCACCGCGGCCACCGCCGCCGGGACGACCGGCGAAACCGCCGCCACCACCGGGGGCTCCGCCACCGCCGGGACGACCGCCGAAGCCACCGCCACCACCGGGACGACCGCCACCACCCGGGCGACCGCCCGGTGCGGGACGCTCACCCGGGCGACCGACCGACGTCTTGCCCGGCATCATGCCGGGGTTGGGACGGGGGCCGCCACCGGGACGGGGCGCGGGACGGGGACCACCCGGACGGGGGCCGCCCGGACGCTCGCCGGCGGGTGCGTTGCTCCCCGCGGCGTCGGCACGCTCGGGCCGGGATCCCGGACGGGGCATGCCCTGGCTCGGGGCGAAGGGGTTGTTGCCCGGACGCGGTGCACCGCCGGAGCGGGGCATGCCCTGGCTGGGCGCGAAGGGGTTGTTGCCCGGACGCGGAGCGCCGGGACGTCCCGAACCGCCGCTCGGGCGACCGGAGCCGCCCGTCGGGCGCGCTGCAGGGCGCGGACCCGGGGCCGGGGCGTTACCTGCACCGGCGGGCTTCGGCGAGTCGACCGGCTTGGTCGCCTCGGCCGCAGCCGGTGCCTGAGGTGCGGGTGCCTGGGGTGCCGGGGCCTGCGGAGCGGGGGCGGCGGGAGCCACGGCCTGCTCGCTCGGCGCAGCCGGCGCGGGAGCCGCCTCCGGTGCTGCGGGTGCTGCCTCGGGCGCGGCGGCCTTCGGGGCAGGCTTGGGCGCACCGGGCTTGACCGGTGCGGACTTCTTGGGCGCTGCGGACGCGCTCGCTCCCCCTGCGGGGAAGGCGTCGCGCAGCTTGCGAACCACGGGGGGTTCGATGGTCGAGGATGCCGAGCGGACGAACTCACCGAGTTCCGTCAGCTTGGTCATGATGGTCTTGCTCTCGACCCCGAGCTCCTTGGCAAGCTCGTAGACGCGGACCTTAGCCACAACTCTCCTGTCTCGGCCCGCCCCGGACAGGGAGGACCGTCGTTAGTGCTGGGTGCTCATCGCTGGGTACTCATCGGGTGCCCATCGGCTTCTAACCCGCTTCCTTGTCGATGTCTCGTGCAAGGCGTCCAGGTCATCGGGACCAGGACGCAGACGGTCGTGCTAGCGGTCGGTACTCGTCTCGGCGAGGTAGGCACGCACTCCGGCGAGGTCGAGCGGCCCTGTCACACGCAGGGCTCGCGGGATCGCTCGCCGTCGTTCTGCCGTCTCGAGGCACCGTCGCTCCGGGTGGAGCCAGGCGCCACGCCCCGGCGAGGACCGCTCGGTGTCGACCACGAGTCGATGCTCGTCGGTCGCCGTTCCGGCACGGTCCACCACCAGCCGGAGGAGGACAGACCTCAGGTCGCGCTCCCGGCATCCGACGCACGTCCGTACCGGCGCTCTCGCGCCCGACGGGTCGTTCGACGGGGTCCGGGCACGCGGCCCAGTCGTGGATAGTCTAGCGCGCCCGCCCACCGTCCGTTACCGGATACCGTCCGCGCGGGTGCTCTCGGCACCCTCTCCTGCCTCCGCGGGGGCATCGGCGTCGCCCTCGTGCGCGTCCCCGCCCTCGTCAGACCGGATGTCGATGCGCCACCCGGTGAGCTTCGCGGCGAGCCGAGCGTTCTGCCCTTCCTTGCCGATCGCGAGCGACAGCTGGAAGTCGGGCACGACGACACGGGCGGCGCGCGCCTCCGCGTCGACGATCGTGACAGACGTCACACGCGCCGGCGAGAGGGCGTTGGCCACGAGCTCGGCCGGTTCGTCGCTGTGGTCGACGATGTCGATCTTCTCACCGTGCAGCTCGGCCATGACCGCACGCACCCGCGCGCCCATCGGGCCGATGCAGGCGCCCTTGGCGTTCAGCCCGGAGACACGGGACCGCACGGCCACCTTGGACCGGTGCCCGGCCTCGCGCGCGATCGCGGTGATCTCGACGGACCCGTCGGCGACCTCCGGGACCTCCAGCTCGAAGAGCTTGCGGACCAGGTTGGGGTGCGTCCGGCTGAGGGTGATCTGCGCACCCTTGAACCCGCGCGCGACCTCCAGCACGTAGGCACGAAGTCGTTCGCCATGGACGTACTCCTCCGTCGGCACCTGCTCGTGCGGCGGCAGGACGGCCTCGGTACCGCCCACGTCGACGAGGACCAGACGCGGGTCGCGACCCTGCTGGATCACCCCGGCGAGCACCTCGCCCTCCTTGCCGCGGAACGTCCCGAGGATCTGGTCGTCCTCGGCGTCACGCAGACGCTGCACGATCACCTGACGCGCGGTCGCGGTCGCGATCCGGCCGAAGTCGGCCGGCGTGTGGTCGAACTCCGGGCCGTGCGCGGCCGGCGGCCGGTAGCCGCCCTCGTCCTCGTCATCCTCGGCCGGTTCGCGCGGCAGCTCCTCGCGGGCCCAGACCGTCACGTGCCCGCTCTTGCGGTCCAGCTCGACGCGCGCCCGGGCGTAGGCGTCGGGAGTGCGGTGGTACGCCGAGAGAAGGGCCTGCTCGATCGCGGCCACCAGCACGTCGAGACTGATGTCCCTCTCACGCTCGAGCAGCCGCAGCGCGCTCATGTCGATGTCCATCGATCAGACCTCCTCGTCGTCGGAGCCGTCGGCCCCGGAGTTCTCGTCCCCGAGGTCTGCCTCGTGGACGCGCTTGAGCTCGACCTGGACCTCGCCGCGCACGACGTCGGCGACGGGCACCGCAGGTGCGCCGTCGAGCACGAGCGCGTCGTCCACCACGTCCAGGAGCCGCCCGGTCAGCTCGGACCCGTCCGAGCGCACGAGCCGCACCAGACGGCCCCGCGCCCGCTTGAAGTGCCGCGTCTCGGTGAGCGGGCGGGACGTCCCGGGGGTGGTGACCTCGAGCGTGTACTGCCCGGGGACGACGTCGAGCGCGTCGAGCGCGGTGGAGATCTCCCGCGACACCTCGGCGACCGCGTCGAGGTCGAGCGACCCGGTCGCGTCCTCCGGGAGGTCGAGGACGACGCGCACGACGGACCACGCGCCCGCCTTCGTGACCGTCACGTCCTCGAGGTGGAGGTCCGCGTCCCGGACCAAGGGCTCCAGGTGGTCCCGGATCGCGTCTGCGCCGGCATGCCTCGCCATGTGTCTTCTCCCGTCGGCTACCACGCCGGGCACGGATGTCGACCGGTGTGTTGTTGTTCAGGAACCAGCGTAACGACTCAGGCCCGGCGAACGTGACATCATCACCCACGATGACTCCCGACGCCGCCACCCACCGCACCGCCCGGGACCGGGCACGCAGCGCACCAGAGCACGGTTCAGCACGCTCCGCGCAGGCGCGCCCGAGCATCGGGGACGTCCTCGTCCGCGCCCTGCGCGTGGCGACCGTCACGCTCGCCGCCGCCGCCCTCGCCGCCGGATGCGGCCTACGGGTGGAGACCGCACCGCCGTCGGAGCCGGTCCCCGACGCCGAGGAGGTCATCCGCAACGCCGCGGTCACGGACGCGCTGGCGATCGAGGCGGCCGCGCTCTCCGCGACGACGTCCGCCGGGCAGGACGGCGGCGAGGACACGGGCGAGGCCGAGGAGGGGGACGCCGACGACCTCGCGGCCGCCCTGGGGCAGGTGGCCGCCTTCGCCGCGCTGCACGCGGAGCAGCTCGGTGGTCCGTACGACTCCGGCCTCCCCGAGCCCGGGCAGAGCGGCTCGCCCACCCCCGACCCGTCACCCTCGGCCCCACCGGCGGCCGACGGCCCGGACGTCGCGCTCCTGCTCGCCGAGGCGTCCCTGCGGCTGCGTGCGTCGGCGGACGCGACCACCGACGGGCCGCTCGCCCGGCTGCTGCTGTCGGTCTCCGCCTCCCAGCACGTCTCGGCGCAGCACCTGGCCACCCTCGTCGACGTCGACCTCCCGACGTCCGAGGCAGAACCTGTCCCGCCCGACGCCGCGCCCGGTGGGCTGAGCGCTGCGGAGCTGAGCACCGTCGTGGTCGCGGAGGACGCCGCCGCCTACGCCTACGAGGTCCGTGCCGCCTCGAGCGAGGGGTCCGTGCGCGAGCGGGCGGTCGACCTGGCCGCGACCCATCGCCAGCGGGCGGAAGGCTGGGCGCAGGCTGCCGGGATCACGGGCACCGGGCAGGACCCGCGCCGCGTTGCCTACACGGTTCCCGACGACCCGACGCGCGAGCTCGCGACCACCCTCGAGGGGTCGCTCGCCCAGACCTACGCCTCTCTCGCGGCGAGCGCGACGGCCGGGACCCGCACGCAGGTCGCCGAGCTGTTCGTCGACACCGTGACGACCCAGGTCGGCTGGGGCGGCGAGCGGCTCGCCTTCCCCGGCCTCCCCGAGCAGCAGTAGCGGGCCCGCTCGACCCGCCCGGACGGCTCGACCGCTGGGTCAGCGACCCAGGAGCCGAGCGACCTCCTCGACGACGTGGTCGACGACGTCGGCCACGGGCACCTGGGTGGCGTCGCCCACGCGGGGACGGACCTCGACCACGCCGTCCGCGAGCCCCCGGCCGACGACGAGCACGAGGGGCACGCCGAGGAGCTCCGCGTCCTTGAACTTCACGCCGGGCGCGACCTTGGGCCGGTCGTCGTAGAGGACCTCCGCACCGCGCTCCGCGAGCTCGGCGCTGATGCGCTCGGCCTCGGCGAAGACCGCCTGGTCCTTGCCCGTCGCGACGACGTGCACGTGCGCCGGCGCGACGTGCGCGGGCCAGGCCAGGCCCGCCTCGTCGTGGTTGGCCTCGGCGAGCGCCGCGAGCACACGCGTCACACCGATGCCGTACGAGCCCATCGTGACGACGACCTGCTTGCCGTTCTGGTCGAGCACGGTGAGGCCGAGGGCCTGGGCGTACTTGCGCCCGAGCTGGAAGATGTGGCCGATCTCGATGCCGCGCGCGAGCTCGAGCGGGCCGGAGCCGTCGGGGGCGGGGTCCCCCGCCCGTACCTCGGCGGCCTCGATCGTGCCGTCGGCGGCAAAGTCTCGGCCGGCCACGAGGTCGAACACGTGGCGGCCGTCCTCGTTCGCACCGGTGATCCAGCGGGTGCCCGCCACGACGCGTGGGTCGAGCAGGTAGCGGACGGCCCGGGGGCCGGGGGTCTCCGCGTCCTCGACGGCCGCGGCCGTCGAGGTGTTGGGGCCGAGCGCGCCGGGACCGATGTACCCCTTGACGAGCTCGGGGTGCGCCGCGAAGTCGGCGTCGGTGGCGGGCTCGACCTCGGCGGGCTCGACGGCCGCGCCGAGACGCTTGAGGTCGACCTCGCGGTCGCCGGGCAGCCCGATCGCGACGAGCTCACGACGACCGTCCGGGTGCGTGAGCGCGACGACGACGTTCTTCAGCGTGTCGGCGGCCGTCCAGGGCCGGTCGGGCCGCGCGTGGTGGGCGTTGGCGAAGGCGACGAGCGTGTCGATCGTGGGCGTCCCGGGCGTGTCCTCGACGTGGGCCGCCGGGGCGTCGTCGGCCGGCACGGCGTCCGGTACCGGGGTGCGCACGGCCTCCACGTTCGCGGAGTACCCGCCCGCGGAGCGCACGAACGTGTCCTCGCCGATCGCCGTCGGCATGAGGAACTCCTCGCTGCGCGACCCGCCCATGGCGCCCGACGTGGCGGCCACGATGACGTACTCGAGGCCCAGACGGTCGAAGATCCGCTGGTAGGCCGCCCGCTGCGCGGCGTACGAGGCGTCGAGCCCCTCGTCGGTCACGTCGAAGGAGTAGGCGTCCTTCATGATGAACTCGCGGCCACGGATCAGGCCCGCCCGCGGACGGGCCTCGTCGCGGTACTTCGTCTGGATCTGGTAGAGCGCCACCGGCAGGTCCTTGTACGAGGAGTACAGGTCCTTGACGAGCAGGGTGAACATCTCCTCGTGCGTCGGCGCGAGGAGGTAGTCGCCGTCCTTGCGGTCCGTGAGCCGGAAGAGGTTCGGGCCGTACTCGGTCCAGCGACCGGTCGCCTCGTAGGGCTCCCTCGGCAGCAGGGCCGGGAAGTGCACCTCCTGCGCACCCGCGGCAGCCATCTCCTCGCGCACGACCGCCTCGATCTTGCCGAGCACCCGCAGGCCGAGCGGGAGCCAGGAGTAGATGCCCGGCGCGGCGCGGCGGATGTACCCGGCGCGCACGAGGAGCCGGTGGCTGGCGACCTCGGCGTCGGCCGGGTCCTCGCGCAGGGTGCGGACGAAGAGGGTGGACATGCGGAGCACGGCGGGGTGGAGACGGGCGGACGCGACGACCCCGTGCGAGGTGGATGGCGAGGCGGATGACATGCGCCAACCCTACCGGCGCGCGCCGGCGTCCCCGCGCGCGGATCGGGCCGGGTGCGGCAGCATGGAACCATGCCCGAGCTGCCCGAGGTCGAGGCCCTCGTCCGCTTCCTCGGCGAGCGGACCACCGGTCGCGTGGTCGTCGCCGCGGACGTCGCCGCCATCGCCGCGCTCAAGACGTTCGACCCGCCCGTCTCGGCGCTGGTCGGCCGGACCGTGACCGGGTCCGCGCGGCACGGCAAGTGGCTCGACCTCACCCTCGTCCCGGACGGTGTGCCCGACGACGTGGTGCACCTGGTCTTCCACCTCGCCCGCGGCGGGTGGGTGCGCTGGTCCGACAAGGCGTCCACGGCCATCGTGCGGCCGCGGATGGGCGGGAGCGGCGGTGGTCGTGGGCCGGCCCTCGCCCTGCGGTTGCGCTTCGACGACGGGTCCGGGTTCGACCTCACCGAGGCCGGGACGCGCAAGAGCCTGGCGGTGCACGTCGTGCGGGACCCGCACGAGGTCCGGGCGATCGCGACGCTGGGGCCCGAACCGCTGGGCGAGGACTTCACGGTCGACGTGCTGGCAGGCCTCATGGCGGCGCGCAACCAGCAGGTCAAGGGCCTGCTGCGGGACCAGTCGGTGATCGCGGGCATCGGCAACGCCTACTCGGACGAGATCCTGCACGCCGCGCGCACGAGCCCGTTCAAGCTCACCCGCTCCTTCACGCCCGACGAGGTCGCGCGCGTGCACACCGCGATCGGCGAGGTCCTCCGCGAGGCGCTCGCCACGTCGTCGGGCAGGCCCGCCGCCGAGCTCAAGGACGCCAAGCGCCGCGGCATGCGCGTGCACGGGCGCACCGGCCAGACCTGCGAGGTGTGCGGGGACGTGGTGCGCGAGGTCTCGTTCGCCGACCGCTCGCTGCAGTACTGCGCCACGTGCCAGACGGACGGGCAGGTCCTCGCCGACCGGCGGATGTCGCGCCTGCTGCGCTGAGCTGCCCCTGCAGCCGTACCTGTCCCTGTACCGGCTCAGAACAGGACGGTCGCGAAGGTCCCCACCTGCTCGAACCCGACGCGGCGGTACGCCGCGAGCGCCGGGGCGTTGTAGGCGTTGACGTAGAGGGAGACGACGGGCGCGACCTGGGCGCGGGTCTGGGCGACCACCGCCGCCATCCCCGCCTCGGCGTGCCGCCGGCCGCGGAAGCGCGGCTCGACCCACACCCCCTGCACCTGGGCGACCTCGGGGGTCACCGCACCGAGCTCGGCCTTGAACACGACCTCGGGACTGCCCAGCACGGGCTCGACCCGCACGAACGAACGTCCCGTGGTGATGAGCGAGCGCACGCGCTCGGAGTAGGCGGCGCCACCGCCCTCGACCGGTGAGTAGCCCACCTCCTCGACGAACATCCGCACGCACGCCGGCAGGACGATGTCGAGCTCGGCCAGCACGGAGCGCCGGACCTGGGGGTCGGGGGTGACGTCCGGGTCCCGGGAGATGGCGAGGGACGGCTGGTCGGCGCGGACCTCACGGGCCGGGGACCAGTGCTCGGCGAGCCTGCGCCACATCGAGAGGGTGACCTCCTGCTCGCCCACGATGGACGAGCAGCGGCGACCGAACCGCATGGCCAGCGTCGCGAAGGCGCGCACGGCCTCCGCCCGCTCGGTCCCGGTCAGCGGCACGACCGGGACGAGGTTGGCGCCCGCCCAGCAGACGGCGCGCAGCGGACCCTGCTCGGGGAACCCCCAGAGCTGCCCACCGCTGCGCCGCAGGCCCGTGCGGGCGGCCGTGCTGAGCCGCGACGCGGCGAGCACGGACGCGACGGGGTCGATCCGGCACACCGCGAGCGCCTCGGGGACGTCGGCGTCGGAGAGCACCCGTGCGGCCCCGCGCTGCGTCCAGGGCGGTGCGGTGCGCCAACGTCCCACGGCAGGCCTCCGAGCGCTGGGGTTCAGCCGACGCTCACGACCGGCGGGCCGGCCTGGGCGTCGTTCTCCGGTGTCATCGTCTCGGCGATCCGCATCGCCTCTTCGATGAGGGTCTCGACGATGAGCGCCTCCGGGACGGTCTTGACGACCTCGCCCTTGACGAAGATCTGGCCCTTGCCGTTGCCCGACGCGACCCCGAGGTCGGCCTCGCGGGCCTCGCCGGGGCCGTTGACGACGCAGCCCATGACGGCGACGCGCAACGGGACCTCCATGCCCTCGAGCCCGGCGGTGACCTTCTCGGCGAGCGTGTACACGTCGACCTGGGCGCGGCCGCACGAGGGGCACGAGACGATCTCGAGCTTGCGGGGCCGCAGGTTCAGGCTCTGGAGGATCTGGATCCCGACCTTGACCTCCTCGACCGGCGGCGCCGACAGGGAGACGCGGATGGTGTCGCCGATGCCCTTGCTGAGCAGCGCGCCGAAAGCGGTCGCGGACTTGATGGTCCCCTGGAACGCCGGACCGGCCTCCGTCACGCCCAGGTGCAGGGGCCAGTCGCCGCGCTCGGACAGCAGCTCGTACGCGCGGACCATCACGACCGGGTCGTTGTGCTTGACCGAGATCTTGAAGTCGTGGAAGCCGTGCTCCTCGAACAGCGACGCCTCCCAGACCGCCGACTCGACGAGCGCCTCGGGCGTCGCCTTGCCGTACTTGGCGAGCAGCCGCGGGTCGAGCGACCCGGCGTTGACGCCGATGCGGATCGACGTCCCCGCGTCCGCCGCGGCCCTCGCGATCTCCTTGACCTGGTCGTCGAACTTGCGGATGTTGCCCGGGTTGACGCGCACCGCGGCGCACCCGGCGTCGATCGCGGCGAAGACGTACTTGGGCTGGAAGTGGATGTCCGCGATGACGGGGATCTGGGACTTCGTCGCGATCGCGGGCAGCGCGAGCGCGTCGTCGGCGCTCGGCACCGCGACGCGCACGATGTCGCAGCCCGAGGCCGTCAGCTCCGCGATCTGCTGCAGGGTCGCGTTGATGTCGGTCGTGGGCGTCGTCGTCATGGACTGGACGCTGACCGGTGCATCACCGCCGACCTCGACCTTGCCGACCTTGATCTTGCGGGTCTTGCGGCGCGGGGCCAGGACCGGCGGCGGGGCTTCGGGCATGCCAAGACTGATGGGTACGCTCACCGTCCTAGTATCCCCTGTCCGTGGGACTGCCCCGCACCGGCGCGGCGGGCGGGCCGGATCAGCCCGTCGAGGGGCCCGCCGGCGCGTCGTCGCGCGGTGCCACCTGAGCCCGCTCGTCGGCGTCCTGTCCCCGGAACCGGTCGAGCTCGGCGTTGAGGACGCCGCCCGCCAGGATGACGATGCTGCTCAACCAGAGCCAGAGCACCCCGGCGAGCACCGCGGCGAGCATCTGCCCGGCGACGCCGACCGCGCCGCCCGGTCGCGCGAGGTCCGGGGTGGTGGGACCGGCGAGCGTCAGATAGGCCTGGAACGCCAGCGCGACGGCGACGAGCCCGAGCATGCCGACGACCGCGCCGGGCAGGCACCGCCGCCAGGTCGTCGCGATGTTGGGCGCGAACCGGTACAGCAGCGTGAGGTAGGCGGTGCAGACGACCACGACGGTCGGCCAGCGCAACCACGTCCAGAGGACCTCGATGCTCGAGGTGGCCCCGAACCACGACGCGAGCTGGCGCTCGCCGCCGAGCAGCGGCCCGACCACCACCATGGCGAGCAGGACGAGGAGGGTCGCGACCGCGCCGAGCGAGAGCCCGAGCCCGAGCGCGTGCTGCGAGAGGAAGCCCCGGCGCTCGGGCACACGGTAGGCGTCGTCGAGCGCCCGCACCGCCGCGCGGAACATCCGGCTGGTCAGCCAGAGCGCGACGAGCACGCCACCGACCGCGACGCCCGTGCGCTCCTCGCGCAGCAGGCTCTCGATGAGCGGGGCCAGGACGTCGGCCGCCACCCGCTCGTCGAAGACCCCCGCCAACGTGTCGACGAGGGTCGCCTCGATGCGTGCGACGTCCTCCTCCCCGAGCGCTCGCTCGAGGAAGCCCAGACCGGCCCCGAGAGCGGACCCGAGCGGGACGAGCGAGATGAGGGCGTAGTACGACATCTCGGCCGCGAGGCCCGTGACCCGCACGTCGACGGACCGCCGGGCACCGCGGACGGTCAGGAGGAGCACCGGGTAGCCGGCGATCGTGACCGGGTGCGCACGGACGAAGGCGTCGATCCGCTCGCCGACCCCGGGCCGGTCGCCCGCACGCCCCGCACGCTGGTGCGCGCGTGAGCGGGCGGCCTCGTTGAGCCAGCGTCCCGCGTGCACCGCCAGGACCGCGCCGGCGGCCGCCGCGAGGAGCGTCAGGACCGGTCGGGCGGGGCCGCGGACCACGGCCATGACCACGAAGGCCGGGACGAGGGCTCCCGTCAGCGCCAGCAGGGTGGACGACGCGACCGCGAGCCCGTCCCGGACCAGCGCGGACCGGCGCAGCGCCACGGCGCACGCCAGGGCGACCGCGACGACCGCGAGCAGGAGCACGGGGTGTGCCTACCCGAGCGTCACGGGATTGGCGATGTCGTTCGCGATGAGCAGCACGCCCACCCCGATGAGGACGAAGAACATCACGTACGCCACGGGCATCATCCGTGCGACGTCCGCGGGGCCCGGGCGCGGGGCCCCCCGCAGCCGGGCCACCTGGCGCTTGGCACCCTCGTACAGCGCGTTGACGACGTGCCCGCCGTCGAGCGGCAGCACCGGGAGGAGGTTGAAGACGAAGAGGGCCACGTTGAGCGCCGCGAGGAGCAGGAGCATGGTGACGACCCGGTCCAGCACCGGGGAGTCACCCTGGGCCACGTCGACCGCGACCTGGCCCACCCCGACGACGCTCATCACCGAGTCCGCGCCCCGCTCGGCACCGGCCAGGGACTGCGCGGCCTCGACGACCCGCACGGGAAGGGTCACGATGATTCCCGCGGTGCCCGAGACCTGCTCCCACAACGCCTCGGTCGCGACCCCGAGCCCCGCCGACTGCCGCACGACGCTCGGGGAGAAGCCCGCGAAGCCGCCGGGCTGCGTCACCGGGTCGCCGGCGTCGTCGAGGACCGGGCTGCCGTTCGCGTCGAGGACCGGGCGCTCGATCTCGACGGGCGTGATCGTCAGCGCGAGGTCCTGGCCGTCGCGCTCCACGACGACCGGCGTCGGCGTTCCCGCCGCCGACTGGACGAGACCCACGAGCTGCGCCCATCCCGTGACCGTCTCACCGCCGAACGACACCACGGCGTCTCCCGGCTGCAGGCCTGCCTCCGCCGCGGGCGAGGCCGGGTCTCCGGCGGCGCACTCCTGCCCGGCCTCGGGCGACGTCGTCACGCAGGGCTGGACCGTCGCGACCGTCGTCGTCGCCGCGGGGAGCCCGATGCCGACGAAGACGACGAGCAGGAGCACCGCGGCGATGAGCAGGTTCATGAACGGACCGCCGAGCATCACGACGACCTTCTTGGGCGCGGAGAGGTGGTAGAACGCCCGGTGCTCCTCCCCCGGCCGGATCTCCTCGGTGCTCGCGGCGCGTGCGTCGGCGGCGACGGACGCGAAGAAGCCGCGACCGCCCGGCTCGTCCGGGCGGGCCGGCGGGAACATCCCCACCATCCGGACGTAGCCGCCGAGCGGGATCGCCTTGATGCCGTACTCGGTCTCACCCCGGGTCCGTGACCACAGCGTCGGGCCGAACCCGACCATGTACTGGCTGACCCGGACGCCGAACCGCTTGGCCGGGACCATGTGGCCGACCTCGTGCAGGGCGATCGACGCCAGCACGCCGACCACCACCACCGCGATCGCGATCACCGTGGTCAACACCCCGGTCATGGTCTCTCCGTTCTCCGCCCGTCGACGCCGTGGGCGCCCCGGGTCGAGGTCTGTGCGCTACCGGTGCTGTTCCTCATCGGCCTCGTCGGCCTCGACCGCCTCATCGGCGGGCGAGGACGTCGTGCGCCCGCTCACGTGCCCAGGTCTCAGCCTGCACCACGTCGTCCAACGTCACCGAGCCCGCGACGGTTCCCGCGTGCGCCTCCAGGACCTCCTCCACCGTGCGGACGATGTCGAGGAAGCCGATGCGGCCGTCGAGGAACGCCGCGACGCACTCCTCGTTCGCCGCGTTGTACACCGCCGGGTGCGTCGCGGAGGCTCGCACCGCCGCCCGGGCGAGCGAGACCGCGGGGAAGGTCGCCTCGTCGAGCGGCTCGAAGGTCCACGCGACCGACGCGGTCCAGTCGCACGGCGCCTGGACGGGGTCCAGCCGCTCGGGCCAGCTCAGGCCGAGCGCGATCGGCAGCCGCATGTCAGGTGGGGAGGCCTGGGCGATCGTCGAGCCGTCGACGAACTCGACCATCGAGTGCACCACCGACTGCGGGTGGACGACGACCGTGATGTCGTCGGCGGGGACGTCGAAGAGCAGGTGCGCCTCGATGAGCTCGAGCCCCTTGTTCATGAGCGTCGCCGAGTTCACCGTCACGACCGGACCCATGGACCACGTCGGGTGGGCGAGCGCCTGCTCGGCGGTGGCCGCCTTCACGGCGTCGTGCGCCCACCCGCGGAACGGCCCGCCCGATGCGGTCAGCACGAGCCGGCGCACCTCGTCTCGACGCCCCGCGCGCAGCGCCTGGGCCATCGCCGAGTGCTCCGAGTCGACCGGCACGATCTGGTCGGGTCGACGGCGAGCGGCCTTCACCAGCCCGCCCCCGACGACGAGCGACTCCTTGTTCGCCAGCGCGAGCGTCGAGCCGCCCCGCAGCGCGGCGAGGGTCGGCCCCAGGCCGACCGAGCCCGTGATCCCGTTGAGCACGACGTCGCTCCCCCGGCCCGCGACCTCGCTCGCCGCGTCGGGGCCGGCGAGGACCTCGACGTCGCGCGCACCGGCGGCGCCGAGCGCCGCCTCGAGCTCGGCGACACGGGACGCGTCGGCGACGGCGACCGTGCCGGCGCCCACCGCGACCGCCTGCCGGGCGAGCAGGGCGACGTCACCGCCGCCGGCGGACAGCGCCTCCACGCGGAAGCGGTCGGGGTGCCGGGAGATCACGTCGATCGCCTGGGTACCGATCGAGCCGGTGGAGCCGAGAAGGACGACGGAGCGGGAGGTCACGCTCCCCATCATCCCAGGCCCACGGCGGGGGCGACGACGGTCACTCGACGCCGAGCAGGACCTCGATGGCCCGTGCGAAGAACGCGTCGACCGGACCCTCCGCGTAGCCGTCGGCGCCACGCCGGCGCGTGAAGGTCGCCTCCCGCACCTCCGCTGCGCTCAGGGGGACCTGCCGGTCGAAGTACGCGACGAGCCGGTCGCACAGGTCGTCCACGTCGTCCACGTCGTAGGCCGGCTTGCCCCGCTCGGCCGGCGCGAACTTCTCGCCGTCGGGCCGCCCGAGGCGCCCGTACAGCGTGCGGGCGCGCTCCGCGAGCGCGTTCATCCAGGCCTGCTGCCCGTGCGCCGCGACGTACTCGGCCCGCTGGCGGGCGATGAACGCGCCCTCGAGCCGGTCGAGCGCTGCGTCGACCTCGCGGGTGTCGTACCCGCCACGGACCAGGTCGAACACCGACGTCTGGATGTCCGTGCTCGTCAGGCGCCCCTCGGCCCGACCCTCGTACACCTGGCGCGCGTGGTCGAAGAAGTCGTCCACCTCGTCCTGGTCGTACCCGTTGTGCACCTTCGAGACCGTGCCGAACAGCGAGCTCACTCGTCCTCCTCCGCAGCCAACTGCCCGCAGGCGCCGTCGATGTCGCTGCCGCGGGTGTCACGAATAGTGGTCGGAATCCCGTGCGCGCGCAAGCGGCTGACGAACTCGGCCTCGACCACGGGATCGCTCGCCGTCCAGATCGAGCCGGGTGTCGGGTTCAGCGGGATCGGGTTGACGTGCACCCAGCCGCGCCCCCGGGCGTTGAGCTTCTCGCCGAGCAGGTCCGCCCGCCACCCGTGGTCGTTCATGTCGCGGATGAGCGCGTACTCGATGCTCACGCGCCGACCCGTGACCTCGAAGTAGTGCCGCGCCGCGTCGAGCGTCTCGTCGACCGACCAGCGGGTGTTGATCGGCACGAGCTCGCTGCGCAGGTCGTCGTCGGGCGCGTGCAGCGACAGCGCCAGGGTCACCGGGATGCCCTCGCCCGCCAGCTTGTTCATCGCCGGCACCAGCCCGACCGTGGAGACGGTGATGTTGCGGGCCGACATCCCCAGGCCGTCCGGGGCGGGCGCCACGAGCTGGCGCACCGTGCCGATCACGGCCTTGTAGTTCGCGAGCGGCTCGCCCATGCCCATGAACACGAGGTTGTTGAGCCGGGTCGGACCGCCGGGGATCTCGCCGTCGGCGAGCGCCCGACCCGCCGAGCGGACCTGCTCGACGATCTCGGCCGTCGACAGGTTGCGGGTCAGGCCCAGCTGGCCCGTCGCGCAGAACGGGCACGCCATGCCGCACCCGGCCTGGCTCGACACGCACAGCGTCGTGCGGTGCGTGTACCGCATGAGCACGGACTCCACCTTCGCGCCGTCGAAGAGGTGCCACAGGGTCTTGACGGTCGTGCCGCCGTCGGCCTGCATCGTGCGCGCAGCAGTGAGCAGCGGCGGGAAGAGGTTCTCGACGAGGACGTCGCGGCTCGCCTTGGGCAGGTCCGTCATGGCCGCCGCGTCGTCCGTCAGGTGCGTGAAGTAGTGCGTGGCGAGCTGCTTCGCGCGGAACGGCTTCTCCCCGAGCCCGACCACCGCCTCCTGGCGTTCGGCCGGGCTGAGGTCCGCGAAATGGCGCGGCGGCTTGCCGCGGCGCGGCGGGGTCATGACCAGCGGCAGCGGCGTGGACTCGGCGGACGGGCGAACAGACATGGTGGGTCCAGGGTGTCGGGGTTCAGGACGAGCGGGTCCTCGGGCGGTGCCCGCAGACGCTTCGTGAGCGCCGACGGACCACCACGGTCAGGCGACCGCGGAGAGGAACAGGTAGACGAACGGGGCCGTCAGCAGCATGGAGTCGAGCCGGTCCAGGATGCCTCCGTGACCGGGGAGCAGCGAGCCCATGTCCTTCAATTCTAGGTCCCGCTTGATCATCGACTCCGCGAGGTCGCCCACGGTCGCCGTCAGCGGCGCGATCACACCGAGCGCCAGACCGAGCAGCGGGCTGGCGCCGAGGCCGTAGACCGCACCGACGACACCCACGGCCGTGGCGAGCACGAAGGACCCCGCGAGGCCCTCCCACGACTTCTTCGGGCTCACCGTGGGGGCGAGCGGGTGGCGACCGAAGAAGACGCCCGCGACATAGCCGCCGACGTCGTTGGCGACCGCGAGCAGGATGAACAGCAGGACCTTGATCCGGCCGTCCTCCTGCGCGAGCATCAGCATGACGAAGCCCGCCATGAAGGGTAGGTACGCCGCGGCGAACGTGCCCGCCGCGGCGTCCCGGACGGCCGGGACCCCCGAGCCGTCGATGACCCGCCACACCACGAGCCCCGCGACCGTGAGCATGAACGAGACGAACAGCGCCTCGGGCCCCGAGTAGTAGGACGAGACGAGGATTCCGACCGTGCCCACGAGCAACGGGAGGAGCGGGAGGTTGATGCCTCGCCGGCGCAGCGCCTGCGACAGCTCCCACAGCGCCGCCCCGACCGCGCACGTCGCGAGCAGCACGAACGGCTCCGGACGGAAGAAGAGCGACGCCCCCACGACCAGGAGCAGACCGACGCCGACGGCGACCGCGACCGGGAGGTTGCGGCCGGCACGCGGCTTCTTGCGGGCGAGCGCTCCAGTCGCCCCCGCATCGTCAGAGGCTGGCATCAGACCTCGAGGAGCTCGCTCTCCTTGCCGGCGAGCAGGGCGTCGATCACCTCGACGTGGCGCTTGGTGAGCGCCTCCAGCTCCTTCTCGGCGCGTGCGACCTCGTCCTCGCCCGCCTCACCGTCCTTGACGATGCGGTCGAGCTCTTCCTTGGCCCGACGCCGGACGTTGCGCACCGAGACCCGGGAGTCCTCCGCCTTCGACTTGGCGAGCTTGACGAAGTCGCGTCGACGCTCCTCGGTCAGGGTCGGGAGCACCACACGGATGACGTTGCCGTCGTTCGTCGGGTTCACGCCGAGGTCGGAGTCGCGCAGCGCGCGCTCGATCGCAGCCGTCGAGCTCTTGTCGAACGGCGTGAGGATGATCGTGCGTGCCTCGGGCGTCGTGAAGGACGCGAGCTGCTGCAGCGGCGTCGGAGCACCGTAGTAGTCCGCCGTGATCTTGTTGAACATCGCCGCGCTCGCGCGGCCCGTCCGGATCGTGGCGAAGTCCGCCTTGGCGACCTCGATCGCCTTGTCCATCTTCTCCTCGGCCTCGAGGAGGGTCTCGTCGATCACCAGTGCTCCTTCGTCGTTCGTCGGGGTGTTCCCGGTCGTGCAGGTCCGGACCCAGGGTTGGTCGCGGGATCAGCGCGTCGTGACCAGTGTGCCAATATTCTCGCCGACGAGTGCCCGGGTGACGTTCCCCGGCTCGCCCATGCCGAACACCCGCATGCGCACGTCGTTGTCCCGGCACAGGCTCAGCGCGGTGGCGTCCATGACGCCGAGGTCGCCCACGAGCGCGTCGGTGTAGGTGAGGTGGTCGAGCTTCACGGCGTCCGGGTCGGTGCGCGGGTCGGCGGAGTAGACCCCGTCGACGCCGTTCTTGCCCATGAGCACCTCGTGGCAGTGCGTCTCGAGAGCTCGCTGCACGGAAACCGTGTCGGTCGAGAAGTACGGCATGCCGGCACCCGCTCCGAAGATCACCACGCGCCCCTTCTCGAGGTGCCGGATCGCCCGCAGCGGGATGTACGGCTCGGCGACCTGGCCCATCGTGATGGCAGTCTGGACCCGGGTCGTGACACCGGCCTGCTCGAGGAAGTCCTGCAGGGCGAGGCAGTTCATCACGGTGCCCAGCATCCCCATGTAGTCGGCGCGCGCGCGGTCGAGGCCACGCTGGGAGAGCTCGGCGCCACGGAAGAAGTTGCCGCCGCCCACGACGATCGCGACCTGCACGCCGCTCTCGACGGCCGCGGCGATCTCCCGCGCGATCCGCTGCACGACGTCGGGCGCGAGGCCGATCTGGCCACCGCCGAACATCTCCCCCGAGAGCTTGAGGAGCACACGACGGGGTACGTCGTCCTGGAACTCGATGTTCTCGCCCACGATAGGGATCCACCGTCCTTCGTCGTCACCGCGCCCTGACGGGCCTGGGGTCGGGGCGCAGAGGTCGCCCCGGTGCGCGGTGGCCCGGCCCGCGACGCGGACCGGGCCACCGACGCGTGGTCGTCAGGCGCCGACGCGGAAGCGCACGAACTCGGTGACCGAGCCCCCTGCCTCGGCGAGCACCTGACCGACGGTCTTCTTCGGGTCCTTGGCCAGCGGCTGGTCGACGAGAACGACGTCCTTGAAGAAGCCGCCCAGGCGCCCCTCGATGATCTTCGGGAGCGCGGCCTCGGGCTTGCCCTCGTTGCGCGAGGTCTCCTCGGCGATACGGCGCTCGTTCTCGACCGTCTCGGCCGGGACCTCGTCGCGCGAGAGGTACGTGGGCGACATCGCGGCGACGTGCTGCGCGATGTCCTTCGCGACGGCCTCGCCCGCGGCGTCGGTCGCGACGACGACACCGATCGACGGCGGGAGGTCCCGGGCCGTGCGGTGCAGGTACGCGGTCACGCGCTCACCGGCGACGCGCTGCACGCGGCGCAGGACGATCTTCTCGCCCAGCGTCGCCGCGGTGTTGTCGATGACGGCCTGGACGGTCTCGCCGTCGGCGTCCGCGGCGAGCGCGGCGTCGGCGTCACGGGCACCGGCGGCGGCAGCGGCGTGGAGCACGCGGTCGGCGAGGTTGATGAAGGTCTCGTTCTTCGCGACGAAGTCGGTCTCCGAGTTGATCTCGATGATCGTGGCGGTCTGGCCGCCCTCCACGTCGTTGATCGCGACGGCCACGAGGCCCTCGGAGGTGGAGCGGCCCTCGCGCTTGGCGACGCCCTTGAGCCCCTTGACGCGGATGATCTCCAGCGCCTTGTCCGAGTCGCCGTTCGCCTCGTCGAGGGCCTTCTTGACGTCGAGCATGCCGGCGCCGGTGCGCTCGCGCAGCGCCTTGATGTCAGCAGCGGTGTAGTTCGCCATGGTGGTGTCCTTCTGGCTGGTGGTGTTCCCGGCGCGCACGCGGCACGGCCCGGGCAGGGCTTCGCCGGACGGTCCCGACGGGGAGACCGTCCGGCGTGGGTGCCGGCGGGCGTGCGCCCGCCGGCACCCGAGGCGCTGCTACTTGTCGCCCTCGGCGGGGGCCTCGGCGGGCTCGGCCTCGGCCGGTGCCTCAGCGGCGACCTCGGCCTCGGCAGCCGGCTCGACGACCTCGGTGGCGGCCTCAGGAGACGCCTCCGTGGCGGCCTCGGCAGCCGGAGCGGCGTCGGCGGCGGGCGCCTCCGCTGCCTCGGCACCGGCGGTCGCGTCGGCCGTGGCGCCGTCGGCCTCGAGCTGCTTCTCGGCACCGGCGAGGAGCTCGCGCTCCCACTCGGCGAGGGGCTCGGCGTCGGCGTCAGCACCGGTCTCGGCGCCGGAACGGCCCGAGTGGCGCTGCATCAGACCCTCTGCGGCGGCGTCCGCGATCACGCGCGTGAGCAGCGTGACCGAACGGATGGCGTCGTCGTTGCCCGGGATCTTGTAGTCCACGACGTCGGGGTCGCAGTTGGTGTCGAGGATCGCGACGATCGGGATGTGGAGCTTGCGCGCCTCGTCGACCGCGAGGTGCTCCTTGTTGGTGTCGACGATCCACACCGCGGAGGGGACCTTCGCCATGTCGCGGATGCCGCCGAGCGTGCGGGCGAGCTTGTCCTTCTCGCGGCGCAGGACGAGGAGCTCCTTCTTCGTCAGCGACGAGCCGGCGACGTCGTCGAAGTCGATCTCCTCGAGCTCCTTGAGGCGCTGGAGGCGCTTGTGCACCGTGGTGAAGTTGGTGAGCATGCCACCGAGCCAGCGGTGGTTCACGTAGGGCATGCCGACACGAGCGGCCTGCTCGGCGACGGGCTCCTGCGCCTGCTTCTTGGTGCCGACGAAGAGGATCGTGCCACCGTGGGCGACGGTCTCCTTGACGAACTCGTAGGCGCGGTCGATGTAGGACAGCGACTGCTGCAGGTCGACGATGTAGATGCCGTTGCGCTCCGTGAAGATGAACCGCTTCATCTTCGGGTTCCAACGGCGGGTCTGGTGTCCAAAGTGGACACCGCTCTCGAGGAGCTGGCGCATGGTCACGACGGCCATGACACGTCCTTTCAGGTGCGGGCCCGGGATCCACCCGGTGCACACGCACGTCTGGCGACCGGTCACTGGGTGCCCGGTCGCGGCTTTCGGTTGTCGGTGCGGGTCAGGTCGACCGTGCACCCCTGGCGTCACCCGGGCCTGCCCCGGTTCCGCGACCTGCGTGAGCAGGAGCGGGACCGGACCGCTGCCGGCGCCGGCCGCACCGTGCGGTCCGGTGTGCTGACCGGGACCGCTCGACGAGGACGTGACGCGCGATGTCGACCGGTCCCCGGGCGCCGTTCGGCCGCTCTCCGTGGCGTACCTCGGAGAGCAGAGTCAGGTGCTGGGAAGACGCCCCTGGAAGACCTTCCGAGGGCGCACGCCGATCGCGGCCATCAGTCTACCCGATCGGCCGGGCGCCCCTGCCCGGTGGTTCTCCGCGCGCTCCGGGCAGCGACGACGGTCGCGACAGGCGTGACGGTCGTGCACAGGTCACCGGCTGCACGACCTGTCCACAGACCATTGGCCCGGCGGCCCTCGGGCGCCACGCGACACGCGATCCTGACGGCATGGCCCTCGCTGTAGCGCTCGTGCACCTGCTCCTCGTGTCCCTGCTCGCACCGCTGCCCGCCGCGGGGGCCGACCCACCGGCCGGGCCGGCCGGCGGTGCCGCATGGGTGTTCCCCGTGGGCGGGTCGCCCGCACCACCGGTGCTCGCGCCGTTCGAGCCGCCAGCGCAGCAGTGGCTGGCCGGCCACCGCGGGGTGGACCTGGGTGCGGAGGTGGGCGACGTCGTCGTCTCCCCCGCCGACGGTGTGGTCACCTTCGCCGGGACGGTCGTCGACCGCGGGGTGCTCGTCGTCCTGCACGACGACGGCCTGCGCACCTCGCTCGAGCCCGTCACCGCGAGCGCCGCCCCCGGAGCACGGGTCGCGCGAGGGGCGGCGGTCGGGGTCGTGCAGGACGTTCCCGGCCACTGCGCGCCGAGAACCTGCCTGCACTGGGGAGTGCGCCGTGGGGAGACGTACCTCGACCCGCTGTCGTTCGTCACCGACCGGCCCCCGATCGTGCTGCTGCCGGACCGTTGACCTCAGGCGCGCGGGAACGCCTGCTCGAACGAGGCGCGCAGGCGCTCGGCGCTGACGTGCGTGTAGCGCTGGGTCGTCGACAGGGAGGCGTGCCCCAGCACCTCCTGGACGCTGCGCAGGTCGGACCCGCCCTCGAGCAGGTGCGTGGCGGCGCTGTGCCGCAGGTCGTGCGGCGCGACGTCCTCGACCTCTGCGAGCCGGGCGAGACCGTGCACAGCGGCCCTGACCTGGCGCTGGTCCCACCGGCCTCCGCGGTCCCCCACGAACATCGCCGGTCCGGTCGACGCCCGCACCAGTGCCGGCCTGCCCGCCGCGAGCCACCGCGCGACGGCGCGCGCCGCGGGCACACCGAACGGGACGACACGTTCGGTGTCGCCCTTGCCGATGACCCGCACCGTCCGTTCGGCGAGGTCGACGTCGTCCACGTCGATCCGCACGAGCTCGCCGACCCGCAGCCCCGACGCGTACAGGAGCTCCGCGGCGGTCCAGGCGCGCAGGTCGCCGGCGGTGCCGGCGACGGCCTGCTGCCGGGCCGTCTCCAGGAGCAGCGCCGCGGCGCCGACGCCCAGGACTGTCGGCAGGGCGCGGGCGACCTTCGGGCTCACGAGGCGCACCGCGGGGTCGGTGGGCACCTGCCCCGTCCGGCGTGCCCAGGCGAAGAAGGTCCGCGCCGCGGCGCCACGGCGCGCGATCGTCGTGCGCGCCAGGCCCGCCGCGGACTGGTCGGCGAGCCAGGCCCGCAGCTCGGGGAGGTCGATCCTGTGCAGGTCGACCTCCCGGGCCTCCCCCGGGTCACCGGTCGCTGCCTCGGCCGTCCCGCCCGCGGGCTCGCGCACCGACCCGGTCGCGAAGGCCAGCAGGTCCCGCACATCGCCCAGGTAGGCGCGTGCGGTGTGCTCGGAGACACCGCGCTGGATCCGCAGGTGCTCGTCGAAGTCCGCCAGCAACCGCTCGAGCGCGTCGCCGAGCGGCGCGACCCGTGGCACCTCGACCTGCACGTCGACCGGCGGTGCTCCCGGAACGGTGGGGGTCCTGCCGAGACCGTCGGTGTCGTGCGGTGCGTCGCGCATGGGGCCAGTCTCCCGCGGCCCGGCGCACCCCCGCGGGACCACGGGCGCCGTGTCGCGCCGCTCGACGACCGACGCGTCAGCGCACGGGAGGTCGGGCGCGCCGCCAGCCGTCCGCCACGCTCTCGGCGAGGCCCAGCAGCTCGAGGTTCCCGAGACCGCCGAGCGCCTCGGGCACGGAGACACCTGCCGCCCGCGCGACGGACTCCGCACGCGCCGTCGACCGCACCGGGAGCGCGTCCCACAGACGGGTGCCGAGGTCGTCGAGGTCGTCCTGGACGGCGTGCAGGGCCACGCGCGCCGGTGTCGCGTCGTCGCCGAGGTCACCGGCGAGCTCGGCGACCTCCGCCACGTCCGTGACGCAGACGGCCGCGGCGTCCCGCAGCAGACGATGGCACCCGCCGGACGCCATCGACGTGACCGGGCCGGGCACGGCCCCCACCGGCCGCAGGAGCGCTGCGGCCCGCGCCGCCGTGCTCAGCGAGCCCGAGCGCCACGCCGCCTCGACGACCACCGTCGAGCGGGTGAACGCGGCGATCAGCCGGTTGCGCTGGAGGAAGCGCACGCGGCTCGGCACCGAACCCGGGGGCACCTCGCTCACCACCGCACCGCCACGCTCGGTCATCGCACGTAGCAGGTCGGTGTTCCCCGCCGGGTAGAGCCGGTCCACCCCGCCGGCGAGGAACGCCACCGTGGACCCGCCGGCCGCGAGCGCCCCGCGGTGCACGGCCGCGTCGATGCCGTACGCACCACCGGAGACGACGGTGAACCCCCGGTCGGCGAGGCCGGCCGCGAGCTCGGTCGCGACCTGCGCGCCGTAGTCGGTGCAGGCGCGCGCCCCGACGAGCGCCACGGACCGGCTCGCCAACCGGTCGAGGGCGCTCTCGCCGCGCACCCACAGGCACACGGGCGCGCTCGCTCCGAGGTCGTCGAGCCCGGCGGGCCAGTCGTCGTCCGTGGGCAGGACGGCCCGGCCACCGAGCCGCTCGAGCACACGCAGCTCTCGACGCGGGTCGAGCCCGTCCAACCGCGGTGCCCACCGCGCGAGCGACCGGGCGAGGCGCGCGGCCGCCCGACGGTCGGGTGGAGGCCCTCCGCTCGGCGCGGACAGCGCGGCGACCGCCCGGCCGGACCCGGCCAGCTCGGCGGCGGCCGGGCGCGGTTGCCGGACGGCGTCGAGCATCCAGGCGAGGGCGTCGACGGCTCCCAGGTGCGCCAGCAGCGCACCGGCGACCTCGTCGCCGGGTTCGACGATCCTGCTCCATGCCGCGTGCGCGAGGAGCGGGTCGCTGACGTCGAACGGCAGCGGCGTACGGCGCGGCTCAGGCATGGTTCCCCCGGGTGCGCAGCGCGATGCCCTGGCCGACGTCGGCGCGATCGGGCGCGTCTCGTCCCGCCAGGTCGGCGACGGTCCACGCGAGCCGCAGGACGCGGTCGGCACCACGCAGCGAGAGCGTCCCGCGGTCGAGGGCGCGGTCCACGTCCTGCAGGAGGGACCGGCCCGGGCCCAGGCGGTCCCGCAGCCAGGTTCCCGGCACCTCGGCGTTCGTGCTCCACCCCGTGCCGGCCAGCCGGGCGGCGGCGGCCGCGCGGGCCGCGCGGACCCGGGCGGCCACGGTGGCGCTGGTCTCGACCGGCTCCGTGCGCGCACGGTCGACCCGCGTGACGGGCCGCACCTCGACCTGGACGTCGACCCGGTCGAGCAGCGGACCGGAGAGCCGCGCGAAGTAGCGGCGCCGCGCCAACGGGGTGCACGTGCAGTCGAGACCCTTGCCGACGGCACGCCCGCACGGGCAGGGGTTCGCCGCCAGGACGAGCTGGAACCGGGCCGGGAACCGCGCCGTGCCGGCAGCACGGTGGATCACCACCTCGCCGTGCTCGAGCGGCTGGCGCAACGTCTGCAGGACGCGGCTCGCGAACTCGGGTGCCTCGTCGAGGAAGAGGACACCATGATGGGCGCGGGACGCGGCGCCCGGTCGAGGAAGTCCGGAGCCGCCCCCGACGATCGACGCCGCCGTCGCCGTGTGATGGGGGTCCTCGAAGGGCGGGCGGCTCACGAGCCCACGTCCCGGGTCGAGGACGCCCGCCACCGAGTGCACCGCGGTCACCTCCACGGCCGCGGACTCCTCGAGGTCCGGCAGGATCCCGGGCAGCCGGGACGCGAGCATGGTCTTGCCCGCCCCCGGTGGGCCGACCATGAGCAGGTGGTGCCCGCCGGCCGCGGCCACCTCGAGCGCGTGCCGCGCCGGGGCCTGCCCGAGCACGTCGCGCAGGTCGCCCGCGCGCGGCACCGGAGCACCGGTCGTGATGCGCGGGATCGCGAGGCCACCGGTGGCCGGTTCCTCGAGGGCGGCGCCGTAGCGGTGCGCGACCTCCGCGAGGCTCACCGCCCCGACGACGCGCGCACCCGGCACCAGGCGGGCCTCGGCGGCGTCGGCCTCGGGGACCACCACGTCGCGGTAGCCCGCCGCCACGGCCGCCGCCACCGCGGGCAGCACACCGCGCACCGGCTGGAGGCGGCCGTCGAGCCCCAGCTCGCCGAGGTGCACCACGCTCGCGGCCTCGTCACCGGGGAGCGTGCCGGCACCGGCGAGCGTCGCCACCGCGATCGCGAGGTCGAACCCCGCACCGGACTTCGGCAGCGCCGCCGGTGAGAGGTTGACCGTGATCTTGCGCTGCGGCCACGTCAGCCCCGATGAGGCGACGGCCGCACGGACCCGGTCGCGCGCCTCGCTGAGGGCCGTGTCGGGAAGCCCCACGAGCACGAACCCCGGTACGGACGCGGCGAGGTGCGCCTGGACCTCCACGACGTGCCCGCTGAGCCCGACGAGGGCGACCGCCCTCGTCGTCCCGAGCCCCATCAGCTCACCCCGACGAGGTGCTCGACCTCGGCGGCCCCTGCACGCGGGACGACGATCGCGACGACGTCGACCCGGACCGACGCGACCCGGACGTCGTGCGACGACAGCCACTGGCCCGTCAGCCGTCGCAGCCGTGCGAGCTTCGCCGCCGTGACCGCCTCCGCCGGGTGACCGAACCCGGTCCCCCGGCGTGTCTTGACCTCCACGCTGACGAGCGTGGTGGCGTCGAGCGCGACGATGTCGAGCTCACCGCCCGTGCCACGCCAGTTGCGGTCCAGGACCTGCCACCCCGCGTCCAGCAGGTAGGCGGTCGCGACCTTCTCTCCGTATCGCCCGACGGCGTCCTTCGCTCCCATGGCTCACCTCCGCGGCCACCGTGTCGCACGGGAGCGGCGCGGGGCAGGGAGAGGTGGCGCGCCTGTGGAGGACGGCGCTCACGGCCGGGCTGTGCACACCTCGGAGCGCTGCACCGCCTCAAGGGGCGCGGGTGTGCGGTCTCAGAGCTGGAGCTCGGCCTTGGCCAGCTCCTCCACGTTCACGTCCTTGAAGGTCACGACACGCACGGACTTCACGAACCGTGCTGAGCGGTACACGTCCCACACCCAGGCGTCGGCGAGCCGCAGCTCGAAGTAGACCTCACCTGCCGCGGACCTCACCTGGAGGTCCACCTGGTTGGCCAGGTAGAAGCGGCGTTCGGTCTCGACCACGTAGGAGAACAGGCCCACCACGTCGCGGTACTCACGATAGAGGGCGAGCTCCATCTCGGTCTCGTAGTTCTCGAGGTCTTCGGCACTCACCCGACCATCATGGACCATCCGGGCAGGTCCCGCGTCGAGGGCCCTCGCCCCGCGCGTCAGGCGCCGGGGAGCAGCAGGTCCAGGTCCTGCGACCGGCCGGCGACGGCGGACCCGTCAGCAGCGGCGTCCTCGTCGGGGCCGGTCCCTTCCACGGCGCCGATGCGCTCCGGGAGCCGCCAGCTGCGGCGGTGCTGAGGGGTGGGCCCGAGGCGACGCAGTGCCACGACGTGGCCCGACGAGCCGTAGCCCTTGTTCTGGTCCCACCCGTACGCGGGGTACTGGCGGGCCATCCCCGTCATGAGCCCGTCCCGCTCGCACTTCGCCAGGACGCTCGCCGCAGCCACCGAGGCGCACTGCAGGTCGGCCTTGACGAGCGTGCGCACGGTGGGGTCGGGCAGGGGCCCGTCGTCGTCAGGGTCGAGGTCGTAGGCCTCGAAGAGGTCGACGGCGGTCGGGCGGCTCAACCAGTCGTGCTTGCCGTCCAGGAGCACGGTGTCCACGAGACCGATGCTGCGCCGCACCTGCGCGAGAGCGCGCCGTCCTGCCAGCCGCAGCGCGACGATGATGCCGTGCGCGTCGATCTCGGCCGGACCGGCGTGCCCGACCGCCCACGCGACGCACCAGGCGCGCGTCGGTTCCAGGAGATCCTCGCGCGCCTGCGCCGTGAGGAGCTTCGAGTCGGTCAGCCCGGGCGGGCACGGACGGGTCGAGAGGTCGACGACCGCCACCCCGACGCTCACCGGGCCGGCGAGGGAGCCGCGGCCCACCTCGTCCATGCCGGCGACGTACCGCACGCCCGAGCGCAGCAGCGCGCGCTCGTGCCGCAGGTCCGGACGGCGGGCGCGCGTCGCACCGCCGCGTGCGGCGGGGCGAGCACTCGCGGTCATGGCTCCGGGACCTCCGCGAAGACGTCGCCCGGGTTGCGCAGGAGCCCCGCGTCACCCAGCGGCCAGACCTTGACGAACGCCGTGCCCACCACGTTGTCGATCGGCACGAACCCGCCGCCGGGCTTGCCGGTGTTGTAGCGCGAGTCCGCCGACTGCTGCCGGTTGTCGCCGAGCACGAAGAGCATCCCGTCGGGGACGACCGTGTCGAACGGGTCCTGGCTCGGCAGCGACCCGGGCTTGATGTACGTCTCGGTGATCGGGACGTCGTTGACCGTGACGAGCCCGTCGTCGTCGCAGCACACGACGTGGTCGCCCGGCGTCCCGACCACGCGCTTGATGAGGTGCTCGCCCGTGTCCTGGGGCAGCAGCCCGACGAAGGTCAGGGCCGAGGTGACGGCGTTGCCGACCGGGCCACGGTCCGGTGCCTCGTACGGCGCCAGCCACTCCCCCGGGTCCTTGAACACCACCACGTCGCCCCGGTTCACGTCGAACGCCCCGGGCACGAGCCGCGACACCATCACGCGGTCACCGATCGTCAGGGTGTCCTGCATCGAGGCGCTGGGGATGAAGAAGGCCTGCACGAGGAACGTCTTGATGAGCAGGGACAGCACGAGCGCGCTGACCACGATGATCGCCGTCTCCCGCAGCAACGAGCCCTTGCGGCGCGGCTCGGGCGCCTCGTGCGGGTGCGCGGCTGCCTCCGACCCCTCGCCGTCCGTGGCCGCGGAGTCGTCGGCGGCATTCGCCGAGACTCCGGACGAGACCGGTGCGAAGTCCGGGCGGCTCGCCGCTCCGGACGGGCTCGCAGGCCCGGAGGGCCGCGGGCTCGTGGGCGGGGCGCTGTCGTTCACGCGATCACTGTGCCACCCTTCGCCCCCGGATGGAAACGGAACCTCGGCGCGCTCCTGGCGCCCCGCGGCGCACGAACGCCGACGGGCGACCACCCGCAGGTGGTCGCCCGTCGGCGCGTTCACGGTCACGGCAGGCAGGGCCTGGCCGCCGCCGCGTGACTACTTCGAGGGAGCGCTCTGGCGCTTCTCCTTGATCTTGGCCTTCTTGCCGCGCAGGCTGCGCAGGTAGTACAGCTTGGCCCGACGCACGTCACCGCGGGTGACGACCTCGACCGAGTCGATGCTCGGGGAGTGCACCGGGAAGGTCCGCTCGACGCCGACGCCGAAGCTGATCTTGCGGATCGTGAAGGTCTCGCGGATGCCGCCGCCCTGGCGGGCGATGACGACACCCTGGAACGCCTGGATGCGCGAGCGGTTGCCCTCGACGACCTTGACGTTGACCTTGAGCGTGTCTCCGGCGCGGAAGTCCGGGATGTCGTCCCGCAGCGATGCTGCGTCGACGCTGTCCAGCGTGTGCATGGTTCTCTCCTCGCCCTGCCACAGGTCAGAAGCGCTCTCGAGGCCCGCGCAGGCGCGGGCCGGGTTCGTCTCGAGGTGCGGGGCGCATGATGTCGGTCTCGCACCACGCCCGAGGGCGTCGTGCGGAGGAACTCCCCTGTGGCAGAGGACCTGACCGGCGCACACCGACGGCCTATTCTGCCACACGCCGACGGGCCGTCACCTCTCGTCGGTGGCGGACGGCTCGAGCCGACCGTCCTGCGGCACCCAGCCCACCTCCGCGAGGAGGGCGAGGTCGTGGCGGTCCAGCGCCGCGACGTCGAGCGCCGCCACCATGTCGGGCCGGCGCGCGGCCGTGCGGCGCAGCGCCTGGTCCCGGCGCCAGCGCTCGATGCGCGCGTGGTGCCCCGACAGGAGCACCTCCGGGACGTCGAGGTCGGCCCAGCGGGGCGGCTTGGTGTACACCGGGTACTCGAGGAGCCCTGCCGCGCCGTGCGACTCCTCCACGAGCGAGGCCGGGTTGCCGACCACTCCCGGCAGCAGCCGCGCGACGGCCTCGACGAGGACCAGCGCCGCGACCTCGCCACCGTTGAGCACGTAGTCGCCGATCGAGACCTCGCTCACCCGGTGCCCGCTCGCCCGGTAGTGCTCGGCCACCCGGGCGTCGATCCCCTCGTACCGCCCGCAGGCCACGACGAGGTGGTCCTCCTCGGCCAGCGCCTCGGCAGTCCGCTGCGTGAAGGTCGTGCCCGACGGCGTGGGCACCAGCAGGTGCGCCGCCTCCTCGGTCGGCAGCACCTCGTCGATGGCCCGGCCCCACACATCCGGGCGCATGACCATGCCCGCGCCTCCGCCGAACGGGGTGTCGTCGACGGTGCGGTGCCGGTCGGTCGTCCAGTCCCGCAGGTCGTGGACGCGCAGGTCCAGCAGACCCGAGGTGCGCGCCTTGCCGACGAGCGACAGGTCGAGCGGGGCGAGGTACTCGGGGAAGATCGAGACGACGTCGATCCGCACGTCAGGAGTCCTCGTCGAGATCGGCCCGCTCGTCCACGACCTTCTCGGCATCGCGCGCGAGCAGCCCGCCGGGAGGGTCGAGCACGACCCGCCCGCCCGGTACGTCGACGACCGGCACGATCTCGCGGACGAAGGGGACGAGCGACCGCACGCCGCCCGTCTCCCGGACGACGAGCACGTCGTGCGCGGGCAGGTGCTCGAGGCCCTCGACCTCACCGACCACGGTCCCGTCGAGGAGCTCGGCCCGCAGGCCCGCCAGCTCGTGGGGGTACCAGGCGTCCTCCTCGTCGGAGACGTCCGCGTCGACGACGAGCGTGGTCCCCCGCAGCTCCTCCGCACGGTCACGGCCCGTCACCTCAGCGAAGGTGACGAGGTAGCGCCCTTGGTGCACCCGCACCCGGGCGACCGTCAGCGGTCCGGCCTCCGCGGGCTCGGTCCGCAGGACGGAGCCCGTCGCGAGCCTGGTGTCCGGGTCGTCCGTCCGCACGTCGAGCGCCACCTCGCCCTTGAGTCCGTGCGCGCGGCCGATCCGCGCCACCGTGAGCTGCATGGTGTTGTCCTTCTGTGGGAGCGATCAGGTTCGGTGAAACGACAGGGACCACGGCCGTCGAGACGCCGGTGACCAAGGTCGTGGAACGACGATGCCCGGTCCCCACAGGGAGGGGACCGGGCATCGTCGGGATGCCGGTGGTCAGCGGCGGTCGACGTCGACGACGTCGACACGGACCGGACCGCTGGTCGCGAGCGCAGCGATCACGGTGCGCAGCGCACGTGCTGTGCGTCCGCCACGGCCGATGACCCGGCCGAGGTCCTCGGGGTGGACCCGGACCTCGAGCAGGTCGCCGCGTCGCAGCGTCTTGGAGCTCACCCGGACGTCGTCCGGGTTGTCGACGATCCCGCGCACCAGGTGCTCGAGCGCCTCCGCGAGCATCAGGACTGCTCTTCGGCAGCCTCAGCCGGCTCGTCGGCCGGAGCCTCGGACTTCTTCTCCGCGGCGTTGGCCTTGACCTTCTCGGCGTCCTTGGCGGCAGCCTCGATGGCGGCGGCCGGGTCGACCTTCTCGCCCTTGACGCGCAGCGTGCCCTCGGCGCCCGGCAGGCCCTTGAACTTCTGCCAGTCGCCGGTGACCTTGAGGAGCACCAGGACCTGCTCGGTCGGCTGTGCGCCGACGCTGAGCCAGTACTGCGCACGCTCGGAGGAGATGTCGATGAGCGACGGCTCCTCGGTGGGGTGGTACTTGCCGATCTCCTCGATCACACGACCGTCCCGCTTGGTGCGGGAGTCGGCGACGACGACACGGTAGTACGGCGCCCGGATCTTGCCGAGACGCTTCAGACGAATCTTGGTGGCCACAGTGGTGGTCTCTCCTGGTTCTGAGGGTGACGACCCGTGCACCGTCACGGTGGGGCCGGGACGGGATGGGGTCAGGACACGGCGCTACGCGGTGAGAGGGGCCGGGCACGCCGAGTACGCGGCCATTGTGCCAGACGCCGGGCGGTGACTCCAAGCGGCAGCTCCACCCGCCTGCTCCGCCCGGCACCTCCACGCGCGCGAAGGGCTCAGCGCGCGGGTGCGACGACCTGACCTCGCAGCACGACCGCCGTCGGGGCGCGCAGCACACCGACGTCGGCCCGGGGGTCCGACGGGTAGACCACGAAGTCGGCCGAGGACCCCTCGACGAGCGCGGCGTACCCGAGGTACTCCCGGGCCTGCCAGCTGGCGGCCGCGACGACGTCGGCAGCGGGGATCCCGGCCGCCACGAGCTCGGCGCACTCGTCCGCGATCCGTCCGTGCCCGATCGTGCCGCCCGCGTCCGTGCCGACGAGCACCTGGATGCCGGCCTCGAAGAGCTGGCGGGCCTGCTCGTACCGGCGTGCGTGCAAGGCACGCATCCGCGCGGCGAAGCGCGGGTATCGACCGTCCGCGCGGGCGGCGATGCGCTCGAACTCCCCGATCTGCAGGAGGGTCGGCGTGACCGCGACACCTCGCTCGGAGATCTCGTACATGAGGTCGGGGTGGATCCCGGTGCCGTGCTCGATGCAGTCGACGCCCGCCGCCAGGAGCGAGGGGATGACCTCGTCCGAGAAGGCGTGCACCGTCACGCGGGCTGCCTCGGCGTGCGCGACCGCGACCGCCTCGGCGAGCACGTCGTCGGGCCACAGCGGGCGCAGGTCGCCCTCGTCGCCGAGGCTCCGGTCGATCCAGTCGCCGACGATCTTGACCCAGCCGTCACCGGCTCGTGCCTCGCGGCGGACCGCCCCGGGCAGGTCGTGGACGTCCTCCAGCTCGAGCCCGTAGCCGCGCAGGTACCGCTTGGGGCGCGCCAGGTGACGGCCGGCGCGCACGAGCCGCGGCAGGTCCGGGCGCCGGTGGACCCATCCGGTGTCGACGGGAGACCCCGCGTCACGGACGAGCAGGACCCCGGCGTCGCGGTCGGCCACGGCCTGCGCCTGCGCGGTCGCCGCGTCCACACCGCCGTCCGCCCCCAGTCCGATGTGGCAGTGCACGTCGACGAGGCCGGGCAGGACCCAGCCCTCGAGGGTCATCATGTTGGTCCCCTGCGCGGACGGGCGCGTCAGGCTGACCCGGCCGTCCTTGACCCAGATGTCACCGACCTCACGGTCGTCCCCGAGCAGGACGCGGCCGTGGACGTGCAGGGTGGGGCCTTCCGACGCGGACATGGGGCTCCAGGTTCGTGGGACGACGGGTCAGCGACGCTCAGGAGGCGCGGGACGCTCCTAGCGCCCGAGGAACTTCTCCAGACCCGGGGGGATCTGCAGGTCGGCGGCGTCCGGTGCGGGCTCCTGCCCACCCCGCGCGCCGGCTCCGAACGCGGAGCCCGGCTCGCTCATGGCGGGCCCGGCGGCAGTCCGGTCGGCGGCGGCCCGCTCCTGGGCCGCGCGCTTCGCGGGGTTCCCAGACTTGCCCTTGGACCGGCGCTGGGGGGCTTGGCTCCGCCCGCGGGACTTCTTGCCGCCCATACCGCCGGGCAGCCCACCCATCCCCGGCATGCCCGGCATACCTGGCATACCGCCGCCGCGACCCATCTGCCGCATCATCTTCTGCGCACCGGCGAACCGCTCGAGCAGCTGGTTGACGTCGCTCGTGCGCACACCCGAACCACGGGCGATCCGCGCGCGGCGCGAGCCGTTGATGATCTTCGGGTTCTCGCGCTCGGCGGGCGTCATCGAGCGGATGATCGCCTCGATGCGGTCGACCTCGCGCTCGTCGAAGTTCTCCAGGGCCTCGCGCATCTGCCCCATGCCCGGCAGCATGCCGAGCATCTTCTTCATGGAGCCCATGTTCTTCATCTGCTGCATCTGGACGAGGAAGTCCGCGAGCGTGAAATCCTGGCCGCTGGCGACCTTCTGCGCCATCTGCTCGGCCTGCTCGGCGTCGAACGCCTTCTCGGCCTGCTCGATGAGCGTGAGCACGTCACCCATGTCGAGGATGCGTGACGCCATCCGGTCGGGGTGGAACGCCTCGAAGTCCGTGAGCTTCTCACCGGTCGAGGCGAAGAGGATCGGGCGACCGGTGACACGAGCCACGGACAGCGCGGCGCCGCCGCGGGCGTCGCCGTCGAGCTTCGAGAGCACGACGCCGGTGAAGTTCACCCCGTCCTCGAAGGCCTTCGCGGTCGTCACCGCGTCCTGACCGATCATCGCGTCGATGACGAAGAGGATCTCGTCGGGCTGGACGGCGTCGCGGATGTCGGCCGCCTGCCGCATGAGCTCGGCGTCGACACCGAGGCGTCCCGCGGTGTCGATGATCACCACGTCGTGCTGACGCTGGCGGGCGGTCTGCACGCCGTCGCGCGCCACCTGCACGGGGTCTCCGACCAGGACGTCGGCCGGGGCACCCTCGGCGACACCGGGGTGCGGGGCGTAGACCGGGACGCCGGCACGCTCCCCCACGACGCTCAGCTGGTTGACCGCGTTCGGACGCTGGAGGTCCGCCGCGACGAGGAGCGGCGTGTGGCCCTGCTCGCGCAGGGACAGCGCGAGCTTGCCGGCCAGGGTCGTCTTGCCCGCACCCTGGAGGCCGGCGAGCATGATGACCGTCGGCGGGTTCTTGGCGAACCGCAGCCCGCGGCTCTCGCCGCCGAGGATGGCGACGAGCTCCTCGTTGACGATCTTGACGACCTGCTGGGCCGGGTTCAGCGACCCGGAGACCTCGGCGGACAGCGAGCGCTCGCGCACGGTGCCGGTGAACTCCCGCACCACCGGCACGGCGACGTCGGCGTCGAGCAGGGCACGGCGGATCTCGCGGATCGTCGCGTCGATGTCCGCCTCGGACAGCCGACCCTTGCTGCGCAGGTTCTTGAAGGTCGATGTGAGTCGGTCAGACAGCGTGCTGAACACCGCGTCATCCTTATCGCTCGGGGTTCTGGGGCCTCTCGGCGTACTCCGGGAGAGGCCCCAGCCTACCGGTCAGGGTGCGCCGACCGTGCGAGGCACCGGCGGCAGGGTCCTCGACGCCAGCTGCACCAGGTCGTCGACGAGCCGCGCCCGCCACGCCGTCCAGCCCGTGGGTCCCAACGACGACGCGTCGGCCTCCGTGAGCGCGCGCAGCACCTCGAGCAGGTCTCGCCTGCCGTCGACGGCTGCGAGGAGCTCGGCGACCGTCGCCGGGTCGTCGTGGTCCCCCGAGACGGCGAGGCGCGAGAGCGTGAGGTGGTGGCGGACGAGGAGCGTGACGTCGTCGACCACTCCTGCGTCGAACCCCATCCGCCCGAGGATCTCCGGGACCAGCCGCGCCCCCTCGACCGAGTGGTCCACGGCACCTCGCCGCTTGCCGATGTCGTGCAGGATCGCCGAGAGCAGCAGCAGGTCACCGCGCGCCACGTCCTTGCGCGCGCGCGCTGCCCGGGCGGTGACCTCCACGAGGTGCCGGTCCACGGTGTGCCGGTGGATCGCCGCACGCTGCGGCCGGTTGCGCACACCTGCCCACTCGGGGATCCACGTCGTCACGACGCCCGCGAGGTCGAGCGCCTCCCAGATCGCGATCTGGGCGTTGCCCGAGCCCAGCAGGCTCAGCAGCGCGGCCCGGGCCGGCTTCGGCCACGGCTCCGGCAGCGGCGGGCAGTGCGCGAGGCTCGTGACGGACACCGGGGAGAGCGTCAGCCCCGTGCGCGCCGCCGTCGCGGCCGCGCGCAGCGACAGGAGCGGGTCGTGCTCGGGGTGGGCGTCGACCGCGAGGACGAGCTCGCCGTCGTGCTCGACGAGGCCGTCTCCCACCGAGCGCAGTCGCGGCGCCGCCCGTCGTCCACGCACGATGACCGGTCGGCGGGCGACCCCTGGGCGCTGGAGCGCCTGCCGGGCCCGGCGCACGGTCGTGTCGAGCGCGTAGGAGATCGCCCGACCGGCCTCCGCGAGGCTGGCCAGGAGCTCGTCCGGGTCGTCGTACCCGGTCATCTCCGCGACCTCGTCGAGATCGGCCAGGACGAGCCGGTTCGAGTGCCGGCCCGTGACGACCTGGACTGCGTCCCGCACGTCGAGCAGGTGCGTGTACGCGCGGTCCACCGGGCCGTGCGGCCGGTCGGTCAGCCAGGTCGCGGCAAGCGCCGAGAGGACCACGGCGTCGCGGATGCCGCCACGTGCCTCCTTGAGGTCGGGCTCGATGAGGTACGCGAGCTCGCCCGCGCGCTCGGCCCGCTCACGCGTCGAAGAGAGCAGCTCGGGCAACCGGCGCCGGGACGCCGAACGCCAGTCGGTGAGCACGGCGGACGAGGCGCGGTGCACCACGACCGCGTCACCCGCGATGGCCCGCACGTCGAGCCACCCCACCGCAGCGGGGACGTCCTTGGACGCCACCTGCCGGCACTGGGACAACGAGCGCACCGAGTGGTCGAGGTCGACGCCGGAGTCCCACAGCGGGTACCAGAGCCGTTCGGCGACCTGCGTGATCTCCTGCGCCGAGCGGGATCGGCCGTCGTGCACGAGCACGAGGTCGAGGTCGCTCGCCGGCCCGAGGTCGCCGCGTCCGAGGCTGCCGACGGCAGCGAGCGCCATCCCCTCGACGTCGGCCCCCTCGGTCGCGTCCTTCCAGAGTGTGGTGAGCGCCTCGGTGACGAGATCGCTCAGCGCTGCGCGGCGGGCCACGCCGGAGCGGCCGGGTCCACTGAGGTTCCGGGCCAGAGCGAGCATCTGCGTGCGGAGGTCCCGCACCCCACCGGGGTGCGGGACCTCGCCGTGCTGCTCGCCGCTGCCCCCTGGCAACGGTTCGTCAGTCATGTGTCCGGACTGCCCCTGCCTACAGCGCGCCCGGGCCGTGCTCGCCCGTACGCACCCGCGCGACGTCGTCGACAGGGACCGTCCAGACCTTGCCGTCACCGATCTTGCCGGTCTGCGCCGCCTTGATGACGACCTCGGTCACCGCACCGGCGTCCGCGTCGTCCACGAGGACCTCGATGCGGACCTTGGGGACGAGGTCGACCGTGTACTCGGCGCCGCGGTAGACCTCGGTGTGGCCCTTCTGCCGGCCGTAGCCGCTGGCCTCGCTGACCGTCATACCGCGGACACCTGCTGCCTCGAGCGCCGACTTCACGTCGTCGAGACGGTGGGGCTGGATGATTCCCGTGACGAGCTTCATGCTCGGACCTCCTTGACGACGGTTCCCTGGGCGATGTTCTCGTAGGCCGTCTCACCGTGGACCGCGAGGTCGATGCTGTTGACCTCTGCGTCCTCGCTGACCCGCCAGCCCATGGTGGCCTTGAGGAGAAGGCCGAGGACGGCGGTGACGACGGCGGAGATGGCGATCGCGACCAGAGCGATGAGCACCTGGACGATGAGCTGGTTGACGCCCCCACCGTAGAACAGGCCCGAGCCCGTGGCGAGGAAGCCGAGTGCGACCGTTCCCCAGAGGCCGGCGACGAGGTGGACGCCGACGACGTCGAGCGAGTCGTCGTAGCCGAAGCGGTACTTGAGGCCGACCGCCAGGGCGCTGAGCGCGCCGGCGATGATGCCCACCGCGATGGCTCCGAGCGGCGAGACGTCACCCGCGGCCGGGGTGATGGCGACCAGGCCGGCGACCACACCGGACGCGGCACCGAGCGAGGTGGCGTGCCCGTCGCGGATCTTCTCCGTGATGAGCCAGCCGATGATCGCGGCGGCCGTGGCCGTCGTCGTGTTGACCCAGGCGAGGCCCGCGGCACCGTCCGCGCCGTACGCGGAGCCCGCGTTGAAGCCGAACCAGCCGAACCACAGGAGCGCGGCACCGAGCATGACGAACGGGAGGTTGTGCGGCCGCATGGGCTCCTTGCCGAAGCCCTTGCGCTTGCCCACGATGATCGCGAGGACCAGCGCCGCGACACCGGCGTTGATGTGCACGACCGTGCCACCGGCGAAGTCGATGGGGTCGGCGATCGAGGCGAACGGTCCGTCGTCGGACAGCAGGCCACCGCCCCAGACCATGTGCGCCATCGGGAAGTAGCTGAGGGTCACCCACAGGCCGGAGAAGACGAGCCAGGTGCTGAACTTCACGCGCTCGGCGAGGGCACCGGAGATGAGCGCCACGGTGATGATGGCGAAGGTCGCCTGGAAGCCGACGTCCACGATGACCGGCAGGCCGTCGCTGAGCACGAACTCACCCGCGTCGTCGTAGATCGTCCCGGCCAGGCCGAACTGCTCGAACGGGTTGCCGAAGAGCCCTGCCACGCTGCCGTCGGCGTAGGACATCGACCAGCCCCACAGGACATAGATGACGCCGACCACGGCCATCGCGCCGAACGACATCATCATCATGTTCAGCACTGACTTGCCCCGGACCATGCCGCCGTAGAACAGCGCCAGCCCTGGTGTCATCAGGAGCACGAGCGATGCTGATGTCAGCATCCACGCGGTGACTCCGGTATCCAGCTCCATTGTTGATCTCCCCTCGCCAGCCGGGCGGCCGGTCGAGGTCAACAGTCGAGGAGCAGGATTTCCTGCGGACTGTCGTCTCGTTACGTCGCGGTGACAAGGCACCACTGGATGTAAACGTTGTGTTTCGTGCGCTCCGGCGCCGGTCAGGACGTCCGGATCGTGACCCGACCGTGATCACCCTGCGATCAGCGCGTGACGCCCGTCTGCGTGCGGCGGGGCCCGCCTCAGTCGCCGAGGAGCCCGTCGACGAAGCTCTCCGCGTCGAACGGCGCGAGGTCGTCCGGTCCCTCCCCGAGGCCGATGAGCTTGACCGGGACGCCCAGCTCGCGCTGCACCGCCACCACGATCCCGCCGCGGGCCGTACCGTCGAGCTTCGTGAGCACGATGCCCGTGACGCCGGCCACCTCACCGAAGACCCGTGCCTGGTTGAGCCCGTTCTGCCCGGTCGTGGCGTCCAGAACGAGCAGCACCTCCGACAACGGGGCCTCCTTGGAGATGACCCGGCGGATCTTGCCCAGCTCGTCCATCAGACCGGCCTTGTTCTGCAGTCGGCCCGCGGTGTCCACGAGCACCACGTCCGCACCCGACGCCCGGCCCTGGCGGACCGCGTCGTACGCCACGGCGGCGGGGTCGGCGCCGTCCCGGTCGGCCCGCACGGTGGGCACCCCCACCCGCGCGCCCCACGTCTGCAACTGGTCGGCGGCCGCCGCGCGGAACGTGTCGGCGGCGCCGAGCACGACGTCCCGGTCCTCCGCGACCAGCACCCGGGCGAGCTTGCCCACGGTCGTCGTCTTGCCTGTGCCGTTGACACCCACCACGAGCACGACCGCCGGCACCCGTGCGCCGTCGTCGTCCAGGTGCGCCGTGGTCGCGAGCGACCGGTCCAGCGCGGGATCGACCAGCGCGACGAGCTCCGAGCGCAGCAGGTCGCGCACGCTCGCCGCGTCGCGGACCCCGAGGACCCGGACCTTCTTCCGCAACGACTCGATGAGCTCGCCGGCCGGGCCCGCGCCGACGTCGGCCAGGAGCAGGGTCTCCTCGAGCTCGTCCCAGTCGTCCTCCGTGAGGTGGTCGCGGGACAGCACGGTCAGGAGGCGGGCGCCGAACGGCGAGCCCGAGCGCGCGAGACGGTCACGCAGGCGCGCCAGCCGCCCGCCGACGGGTTCCGGACGTTCGACGACGGGCGCCTCGGCGACCGGGGAGTCCGGCACGTCGAGCTCCGGCTCAGCGAGCGGGCCCGGTCCGGTCGCGAGCGGGTCGCCCGCCGATCCGAGCTCCGGGGCCTCGGTCGTGGGTGCGTCGGTACCCTCGCGCTCGTCGAGCCGGTCACCACGGCGCGACGGCCGTCGACGGACCCCGACGAGGACGAGTCCGAGTAGAGCGAGGACGGCCAGCGAGATCCAGAGCGGGAGGAGATCGTTCACGCAGGAAGTCTCTCAGACCGGGCGGCCGGACGCTCCGGACGGACCGTCAGGCATCGTGCTCAGACCCGGGCGTCTGCGGTCTCGTCGTGCGCGGGGCGCGTGGGCTGCGGGACCGCGCCGCGGCGGTCGTGGTCCGTCGGGAACGGGACTGGCCGCGACGTGGGCGCGGGCGTACCGGCCGGGCGGGGTGAGCGGGGTGCGCCCACGCCGGAGCGGGCGGAGGCGGCGCCCGAGCGCACGGTGGACAGGGCCGCGGGCGCGACCCGGACGGGTACGTGGATCGTGCGGACGGCGCGGTCACGGGCCTGGAAGAGGATGTCGGTGAGCTCCTCGGCGTCCACGTAGGCGGGCCGGTTCACCGCCGTCGCCGCGAACAGCTCGTCGATGCCGGTGTCCACGGGGCGGCGGGCAGCACGCCCCTGCGGCGCGCCGGCCTCGGTGGCGTCCGAGCGTCGTCGGTGCACGCCCAGCCCCGAGCGGAAGTCGGTCCAGAACCCGCGCAGCCCGAGCCTCTCCGGTGCCTGGGCGCCGGAGTCCATGCGGCTGACCACGCTCGCGAAGAGGAACACGAGAAGTGCCGCGCCGACGGCGACACCGAGCCAGAGGAACATCCCGATCATGGCTCAAGTATCCGGTCACCACGCGCTCGTGCAGACCAGGACACGGCGCGTCGAACGATCCGCACCACATCTTCACAAGGCGCGGAATTCCAGCGTTCCTGGGAGGTCAGGAAACGTGCTCCGCGTCACGCAGACGCTGGCTGATGACCGTCGTGACGCCGTCCCCCCGCATCGTCACCCCGTACAGTGCGTCGGCGATCTCCATGGTGCGCTTCTGGTGCGTGATGACGATGAGCTGGGAGTCGCGCTGGAGCTCGCGGAAGATCTCGAGGAGGCGCCCGAGGTTGACGTCGTCGAGCGCAGCCTCGACCTCGTCCATCACGTAGAACGGGCTCGGGCGCGCCTTGAAGATCGCGACGAGCAGCGCGACGGCCGTCAGCGAGCGCTCGCCGCCGGAGAGCAGCGACAGCCGCTTGACCTTCTTGCCCGCCGGACGCGCCTCCACCTCGATGCCGGTGGTGAGCATGTCGTCCGGGTCGGTGAGCACGAGCCGCCCCTCCCCGCCCGGGAACATCCGGGCGAAGACCTGCTCGAACTGCTCGGCGGTGTCGTGATAGGCCTCGGTGAACACCTGCTCGACCCGCTCGTCGATGTCCCGCACGATCTCGAGCAGGTCGGTACGCGACTTCTTGAGGTCCGCGAGCTGGGTCGCCAGGAAGGTGTGCCGCTCCTCGAGCGCGGCGAACTCCTCGAGCGCCAGCGGGTTCACCCGGCCGAGCCGGTTGAGCGCCCGCTCGGCCTCGCGCAGGCGCTTCTCCTGCTCGGCGCGCACGTAGGGCACCGAGGGCGGGTCGTCGTCCGCGCCGCCGCCCTCCGCAGCGCTACCGTCCGTGCCGTCGCCCTCCGGGGCGGCGGGGGCGCCGGTCGGCACCGGGCGGTGCGGACCGAACTCCTCGACGAGCACCTGGGGATCCAGGCCGAGCTCTTCGACGCTGCGTTCCTGCAGCTGCTCGACGCGCAGCTGCTGCTGCGCCCGGGCGACCTCGTCGCGATGCGCGACGTCGGTCAGCTCGCGCAGGCGCACGGCCAGCTCGTCGACACCGGACCGGCCCGCCGCCACCCGGGTCTCCCGCTCGGTCCGTGCGGCCTCGGCCTCCTCCCGCGCGGTCGCCGCCCGGGCGAGAGACCCCTCGAGGACGCGCAGCGCGGCAGCGGCGCCCTCCTGGACCGACCGAGCGCGCTCCGCCTCCCGCACACGCTGGGCCTCCCGGGCCGCGGCACGCTCCCGCGCCGCGCGCTCGGTGGCCGCCGCGCGGCCGAGCGACTGCGCGCGTCCGGACAGAGCCCGGGCCCGCTCCTCGCTCGTGCGCAGCGCCAGCCGCGACTCCGTCTCCCGCGCCCGTGCGCCCGCCGCCTCCTGCGCGAGCCGGTCGCGCTCGGCGGTCGCCGTGACGATCGCGTCCTCGGTCTCCTCCGGCGCTGCCTGCGCCTGCTCGAGCCGCGCGGCCAGACCCGCGAGCTCCTCCTGGTCGGCGACGAGCGTCTCCGCCGCCCGGTCGAGGCTGGCGCGTGCGCGGTCGGCCTCCGCCGCGGCCGAACGGGCCGAGGACCCGAGATGGCCCAGCTGCTCGGCGACGGCGGCGAGGGCCGCGTCGGACTCGTGCAGCCGTTCCAGCGTGGCCTCGTACCGGCCACGCGCGTCCGTGGCGGCCTCACGCGCCGTCACCAGCGCGAACCGCGCCCGCTCGCCGCGCGCCACGGCGTCATCGTGCGCCGCCCGCGCCTCCTCGAGCGCCGCCTGCAGGTGCAGGACGCTCGGCGCCGAGGCCGACCCGCCCCACGCCCGGTCCGCTGCCAGCAGGTCGCCGGTGCGGGTGACGACGACGAGCGCGGGGTGCGCCGTGAGCGCGGCACGCGCCTGGGCGAGGTCGTCCACGACGAGCACACCGTCGAGCAGGCCGTGCACAGCCCCCTGGACCACCGCCGCGGCGGTGACGACGTCGAGGGCCCACACCGCGCCGTCGGGCACCCCGGACGGCAGGTCCGCTCCGGAGGCCTCCGGGGTCGGCCCGAGCGCCACGAGGAGGCTCGCGCGACCGGCGTCGTCGGTGCGCAGCCGGCGCAGCGCGTCCACGGCGGCCCCGACGCTCTCGACCGCCACCGCGTCGGCACCACGGCCGAGCGCGGCGGCGATCGCGTCCTCGTACCCCGTGTCGATGCTCAGCAGCGCGGCGAGCGAGCCCAGGGTCCGGACCTCCTCGGTGGCGAGCAGCGCACCGGCACCGTCCTTGCGCTCGAGGCTCATCTGGAGGGTCTCGATCCGCGCGCTCCAGGTCGCGCGGTCACGCTCGGCGCCGGACTCCTCCTCGACGAGCCCGGCCACCGCCGACTCGGTCTGCTCGACGTCGTGGGCGGCCTGCTCGTGCTCGGCGTCGAGCCCCTCCTCGCCCTCCTCGACCCCGACGACCTGGGTCTCGAGTGCGGCGAACTGCGTCGAGGCGTCGTGCTGGCGGTGTTCCGCCTCGGTCAGCGTCTCGCGCAGCCGCCCGATCTCGGCCTCCGTCGCCTCGACACGGCTGCGCCGGGCCGAGACCTGTCCGGCGAGCCGCGCGAGCCCTTCACGCCGGTCCGCGGCACCGCGCAGCAGCGTCGCCACCTGGCGCTCGGCAGAGCTCGCGCTCTCCTCGGCCGCGGAGCGTGCCTCGACGGCCTCGGCGAGCGCCGCCCGGGCGAGGTCCACCTCGGCGGTGAGCTCCCGCTCGGCGGCCCGTGCCCGGTCCGCCTGCGCCTCGAGGTCGTCGGGGTCCTGACCCTGCGGCGCGGGCTCGGCCCGACCGAGCAGGCGCTGGCGGTCGGCCGCGAGGGACTGCGTCCCGCGCAGGCGCTCGCGCAGCGACGAGAGCTGGAACCACACCTCGTTCGCCTCGCCGAGCGCCGGGGCCGCGGCCGCCGCCTCGGTCTCCAGGCGCACCAGCTCCGCGCGCGCCACCGCGAGTGCTCGTTCCACCTGCTCCTGCTCGGTACGCAGGGCGGTCTCGTCCGCGAGCTCCTGGGCGAGGGTGGCGGTGAGCTGGGCGAGGTCGTCGGCGAGGAGCCGCGCCTTGGCGTCGCGCAGGTCGCTCTGGACCGTCTGGGCCTTGCGGGCGACCTCCGCCTGGCGGCCGAGCGGCCCGAGCTGGCGGCGGATCTCGGCGGTGAGGTCGGCCAGGCGCGTGAGGTTGGCCTGCATCGCGTCGAGCTTGCGGAGCGCCTTCTCCTTGCGCTTGCGGTGCTTGAGGACGCCGGCGGCCTCCTCGATGAAGCCGCGGCGGTCCTCGGGCGTGGCGCGCAGCACCGCGTCGAGCTGGCCCTGCCCGACGATCACGTGCATCTCGCGGCCGAGGCCGGAGTCGGACAGCAGGTCCTGGATGTCGAGCAGCCGGCACCCGGAGCCGTTGATCGCGTACTCGGACCCGCCGTTGCGGAACAGGGTGCGCGAGATCGTGACCTCGGAGTACTCGATCGGCAGGGCGCCGTCGGAGTTGTCGATCGTCAGGGCGACCTCGGCGCGACCGAGGGGCGGGCGGCCGGTCGTGCCCGCGAAGATGACGTCTTCCATCTTGCCGCCGCGCAGGGTCTTGGCGCCCTGCTCCCCCATGACCCACGCGAGCGCGTCGACGACGTTGGACTTCCCGGAGCCGTTGGGGCCGACGACGCACGTGACCCCGGGCTCGAAGCGCAGCGTCGTCGCCGACGCGAACGACTTGAAGCCGCGCAGGGTGAGCGTCTTGAGGTGCACGTCGTGAGCCTAGCCGCCGACAGCCACGATCCCGTGGACCCGGGAGCCGCTGTGGGCGGGGCGGTGGCGGCAATCCGGCAACGGTTTGCCGCCACC
>NZ_JAOXSR010000010.1:80662-190779 GCF_026163685.1 Oerskovia flava | reverse complement strand
TTCAACGAGCCGGGGTCGTCGTTGGCGTCGCGGACGCGGATCAAGACGTTGACGGCGCAGACGCGTGAGGACAACGCGCGGTTCTTCGACGATGACATCGAGCAGGTGCCGCAGCACTGCCTGACGCAGGGGTTGGCGACGATCATGTCGGCGGGGCACCTGGTGCTGCTGGCCACGGGCAAGGGCAAGGCGGAGGCGGTGCACCAGCTGGTGGAGGGTCCGGTGAGCGCGTTGTGGCCGGCGACGATCATGCAGATGCATCCGCACGCGACGGTGCTGGTTGACGACGCTGCGGCGTCGCGGTTGCAGCTCGCGGGGTACTACCGCCAGACGTACCTGTCCAAGCCCGACTGGCAAGGGCTGTGAGCCTCCGTACACCGTGACGGGGGTGTGACGGCCGAACCGCGCGCACGAGAGGGACGTAGAATCAGGACCATGACCGAACCTCTCGTGCGCGCGTCCTCCGACCCCGGGTTCGACGACCCGACCCGTGACCCCCGCACCGGGGGCTCGACGTCGGTGCTCGAGCGCGAGGAGACGCGTGAGGAGGTCGAGCCGGGCGACCACGAGCGCTTCGCGCACTACGTGCGCAAGGAGAAGATCATGCAGTCGGCGCTCTCGGGCAAGCCCGTGATCGCGCTGTGCGGCAAGGTCTGGGTACCGGGCCGCGACCCCAAGAAGTTCCCGGTGTGTCCGGTCTGCAAGGAGATCTACGACGGCCTGCGGGATCCCCAGGACGGCGAGGGCGACTCCGGCAAGTGAGCGGTCAGCCCCACCAGACGCCCACCTCGCCCACCGCACGTCCCGGTTCCCCGGTACCGAACGCTCCGCAGAGCCCGTCCTCGGCGGCGGCCTCCCACCTGTCACCCGCCTTCCCTCGACGCGCCCCTTGGGGTGCGGCGTCCAAGCTGCGCGCGTGGCAGGCCGAGGCGCTCGACCTCTACCGCACCCGGTCGCCGCGGGACTTCCTCGCGGTCGCGACGCCGGGTGCCGGCAAGACGACCTTCGCCCTGCGGGTGGCCACAGAGCTTCTCGAGCAGGGGGTGGTGCGCCGGGTCACGGTGGTCGCGCCGACCGAGCACCTCAAGCACCAGTGGGCCGACGCCGCCGCTCGCGTGGGCATCAGCATCGACCCGAACTTCCGCAACAGCCAGGGTCGCCACGGCTCGTCGTACGACGGCGTCGCGCTGACGTACGCGCAGGTCGCCGCCAAGCCTGCGCTGCACGCGGCCCGTACCGAGGCGGCGCCGACGCTGGTCATCCTCGACGAGGTGCACCACGGCGGTGACGCGCTGTCCTGGGGCGAGGCCGTGCGGGAGGCGTTCGACGGGGCGACCCGCCGGCTCGCCCTCACCGGGACGCCGTTCCGGTCGGACACCGCGGCGATCCCGTTCGTCGCGTACGAGCGCGGGCCCGACGGCATCCGCCGCTCCCGGGCGGACTACACGTACGGCTACGGCGAGGCGCTGCGCGACCACGTCGTGCGCCCCGTGATCTTCCTGTCCTACTCGGGGCAGATGCGTTGGCGCACCAAGGCCGGCGACGAGGTGAGCGCGCGTCTCGGCGAGGCGCTCACGAAGGACATGACCGGCCAGGCCTGGCGCACCGCGCTGGACCCGGAGGGGGAGTGGATCCCGTCGGTGCTGGCCGCGGCGGACAAGCGGCTCTCGGAGGTCCGGCGGGCCATCCCGGACGCCGGCGGCCTCGTCATCGCGACGGACCAGGCCGACGCCCGCGCGTACGCCGGGCACCTCGCGCGGATCACGGGGAAGTCTCCGGTGCTGGTGCTCTCGGACGACGAGGGCGCGAGCGGGCGCATCGAGGAGTTCGCGGACTCCGACGCCCGGTGGATGGTCGCGGTGCGGATGGTGTCCGAGGGCGTCGACGTCCCCCGGCTCGCGGTGGGCGTGTACGCGACGTCGACGTCGACGCCGCTGTTCTTCGCGCAGGCCGTGGGCCGGTTCGTGCGTGCCCGGCGTCGCGGAGAGACCGCCTCGGTCTTCCTCCCGAGCGTGCCGCACCTCCTCGGGCTGGCCAACGGCCTGGAGATCGAGCGCGACCACGCGCTCGACCGACCGCTCACGGCCGAGGAGCAGGGGGAGGGGTACAACCCCGAGGACGCGCTGATGGCCGCGGCCAACGCCGAGGACAAGGCGTCCGACTCGCTCGCGGACGGTATGCAGGGCAGCTTCGAGGCGCTCGAGGCGCAGGCCTCGTTCGACCGGGTGCTGTTCGACGGCGGCGAGTTCGGCACCGAGGCCGACGTCGGCTCCGACGAGGAGCAGGACTTCCTCGGTATCCCGGGGCTGCTCGACGCCGACCAGGTCACGACCCTGCTGCGGCAGCGGCAGGCGGACCAGCTGAGCACCCGCTCGCGCACGGCACGGGCAGCCGAGGAACGCTCCGAGCTCGACCACCGCCGCGCCGCGGAGCGCCGCAAGGAGCTGGCCCAGCTCGTCTCGGCGTGGGCGCGGCGCAGCGGTCAGCCCCACGGCACGGTGCACACCGAGCTGCGGCGCCGGTGCGGTGGCCCCGAGGTGCCGCTCGCGTCGGTCGACCAGCTCGACGCGCGTCTCGAGGTCCTGCGCGGCTGGTTCGTCGGGAAGAAGTGACGGGCGGCTGACCGGAGCAGGCCGGTGGCCGAATCAGTCCTCGAGGTGGCGGGTCACGGTCGGCAGCGCGGGTTCGCCGTCGGACAGCCGACGCGCGCCGCGCGGCAGCTCGGCGCGCGACTCGTGGTGGCGCTGCGTGGCGGTCTGCACCCCGTAGGCGCCGACCCACCGGGAGTCGACGGCGCCGTCGACCACCAGCGGCACGTGCAGCGGGCGCAGCCGCTCGTCCGCGGACTCCCACCGCGCCACGACGTCCTCGCGGCCGGTGACGAGCACCTCGGCGACCGCGCGACCGTCGTCGCCGTACTGCCGCGCCGGGATCTTGCGGCCACCGCTGCTGGTCTTGGCGGTCGAGGCCTTCGCCACGGACTGCATGATCCCGGACGCGTCCGCCCTGGCCACGAGCTTGTAGACCATGCCGCAGGTGGGCGCGCCGGAGCCCGTCACGAGCGAGGTCCCGACGCCGTAGGAGTCCACGGGGGCGGCGGCGAGCGCGGCGATGGCGTACTCGTCGAGGTCGGACGTCACCGTGATCCGGGTGTCCCGGGCACCGAGCCCGTCGAGCTGCTTGCGGACCTCGACGGCCAGCACACCGAGGTCGCCCGAGTCGATGCGGACCGCGCCGAGCCCGGTGCCGGCCGCGCGCACGGCGTTCTGCACGCCCTTGCGCACGTCGTAGGTGTCGACGAGCAGCGTCGTGCCGGGCCCGAGCGACGCGACCTGCGACGCGAAGGCCGACTCCTCGTCGTCGTGCAGGAGCGTGTAGGCGTGCGCGGCGGTGCCGATCGTCGGCAGGCCGTAGCGGCGGCCCGCCTCGAGGTTCGACGTGCCCGCGAAACCCGCGACGGTCGCCGCGCGGGCCGCCGCCACCGCCGCCTGCTCGTGCGCCCGCCGAGCACCCATCTCCAGGCAGGGGCGGTCGACGGCGGCGCTCGTCATGCGGGACGCCGCCGACGCGATCGCGGAGTCGTAGTTGAGGATCGACAGCACGAGCGTCTCGAGCAGGACGGCCTCGGCGAACGTCCCCTCCACCACCATGACCGGGGAGTGCGGGAAGAAGACCTCGCCCTCGGCGTAGCCGGTGATCGAGCCGGCGAAGCGGTAGTCGGCGAGGTAGTCGAGCGTGCGGGAGTCGACGACCTGCTCGCGCGCGAGCCAGTCGAGCTGTCCGTCGTCGAAACGGAACGCCGACAGTGCTTCGAGGACGCGGCCCGTCCCGGCGAGCACGCCGTAGCGCCGACCGGCCGGGAGCCGGCGGGTGAACACCTCGAACAGGCAGTGCCGGTGCGCGGTGCCGTCGGCGAGCGCGGCCTGGAGCATCGTCAGCTCGTAGCGGTCGGTCAGGAGAGCGGTGGACCCGGCGCCTGCGTGGGGGGCGGTGCTCGTGCCCGCGTGCGCAGCCGTTCCCGTGGTCACCTGGACGGAGAGGGCGTCGTCGCCCGGTCGGTCGGCGGGATGCATGGACCTAACCTAGGGCAGGAGCGACGATCGTGGGCGCTGCTGTCCGGCGCCGCGCGCGGTCCTAGAGTGGTGGGGTGAGATCTCCCGCTCCTGCTGTCCCTCCCGCCACGCGCAGAACGTCGCTCGAACCTGTCCCGACCGCATCGACGGGCACCGCCACGGAGATCGAGGAGCAGGTGGGTGAGCTCGCCGAGCAGGCCCCGGAGTGGACGACCGTCGTGTGGAACGACCCGGTCAACCTCATGACGTACGTCAGCTACGTGTTCGAGTCGTACTTCGGCTACTCGCAGGCGCGTGCCGACGAGCTGATGCTCCAGGTGCACCGCCAGGGCCGCGCGACCGTCTCGCACGGGAGCCGGGAGAGGATGGAGGTCGACGTGCAGGCGATGCACGGGTTCGGCCTCTGGGCGACCCTGCAGCGGAGCGGGACGTGACGCGGGTGACGATGCGCCCCTTCCGCGCCGACGGCGACCGGTATGTCGCCGAGGTCGGTCCCGACGAGCGGTACGCGCTCTGGCGCGTGACCGCGGACGTCGTGGAGATGCTCGCGCCGCACGCGTCCGGGCAGGGCGGGCCGGCCTCGGCCGCGGAGCCGGGTAGCGGCCAGTTGGACGACCTGCTCGGCACGGCCTGGTCGAGCGGTCCGGTGGCGCCGCCGACGGACCCCGCGCTGCGGCGCCTCGTGCCGGACGCGTCCCGCGAGGACGACGCGGTCGGTCAGGAGTTCCGCCGGCTGACGCAGGCCGACCTCGTGGACGAGAAGTCCGAGCGCCTGCGCCACCTGGCGCGCCTGCTCGGCGCCGGGGACGCCGTCGTCGTCCAGCGTGCGGACGCCGACCGGTTCGCGGGCGCACTCACCGACCTGCGGCTGGTCCTGGCCGAGCGGCTCGGCCTGACGACTGACGAGCAGGTCGAGCGGCTCTACGACGACGTCGTCGCGGGACGGGCACGGGGCAGCGACGCCCGCCGGGCGTTCGCCGGGGTGTTCCTCCTGGCAGGCTGGCTGCAGGAGTCCTTGGTGGGCCTGATGCTCGACCAGCTGCGCCGAGGTGCCACCTGAACGCCCGCTGAAGATGCGAGTGGTCCGAGGGAGTGCCACGGTGATGTTTCGACCGGGGCGCACGTGTCCCGGCCAAGAGAGAGGACACTCATGCCTACCTGGCTCATCATCCTGCTCGTCGGTGTTGTGCTGCTCGTCTTCGGCGTTGCCGTCGAAGCAGCCAAGATCCTCATCTGGATCGGTATCGCCGTGCTCGTCGTCAGCCTCGTGCTGGGGCTTGTGGGACGGGGCAAGAAGACGGTCTAGGGGGCGCGGGTCGCGCAGGCTCCGACCCGCAGGTCTTTCGCGAAGGGCGCCGCACCCGTGCGGCGCCCTTCGGCGTCCCCGGGTGCGGTCGGCGGTGCACGTCACACGCCGAGAGCCCCGCGTCCCGCCGCGCGGGCGCGGGCCCGGCACTAGGCTCGATCCCGTGAACGACGCACCCATCGGGATCTTCGACTCGGGAGTGGGCGGTCTGACCGTCGCCCGGTCGATCCTCGACCAGCTCCCCAACGAGGCGCTGCACTACATCGGTGACACCGCGAACAGCCCGTACGGGCCCAAGCCCCTCGCCGCGGTGCGCGCGATGGCCCTGGCGATCATGGACCAGCTCGTCGACGAGGGTGTGAAGATGCTCGTCATCGCGTGCAACTCGGCGTCGTCCGCGGTGCTGCGGGACGCGCGCGAGCGCTACACGGTGCGCCACGGCCTGCCCGTGGTCGAGGTGATCCTGCCGGCGGCCCGCCGCGCGGTGGCCGCCACCCGCACCGGCAAGATCGGGGTGATCGGGACCCGGGCCACGATCGAGTCCCGCTCGTACGACGACGCGTTCGCCGTCGCGCCGGGGATCTCGCTGACGTCGCGCGCCTGCCCGGAGTTCGTCCGCCTCGTCGAGGCCGGCATCACCTCGGGCCCCGAGGTGCTCGACGTCGCGCACTCCTACCTCGACCCGGTCCGTGCGGCCGGTGTCGACACGCTCGTGCTGGGCTGCACGCACTACCCGCTGCTCACCGGCGCGATCTCGTACGTCATGGGCGAGGACATCACGCTCGTCTCGAGCGCGGAGGAGACCGCGAAGGACGTCTACCGCCAGCTCGTGGCGCACGGCCTCGAGCGCTCGCGCGACGTCGGGCCGCCCACGCACCGGTTCGTGGCCACGGGCAGCGCGGAGCCGTTCGACCATCTCGCGCGGCGCTTCCTCGGCCCCGAGGTCTCCCTCGTGGAGGCCGTCTGATGCGTCTGGTGACCGTCGGGACGTCGGGCTCGTTCGCGGGGCCCGACTCGCCCGCGTCGTCGTACCTGGTGCAGGTGCCGGCCGACGTCTCGCCCGACGGGCGCGCGTGGAACCTCGTCCTCGACCTCGGCAACGGCTCGCTCGGTGCGCTCCAGCGCCACGTCGACCCGCTCGACCTCGACGGCGTCGGGCTCTCCCACCTGCACCCCGACCACTTCGTCGACGTGTGCGGCCTCTACGTCTACCTGCGGTACCACCCCGAGCGCGGGTCCCAGCGCACCGGTACGGGCAAGAGCCTGCCGCTGTGGGGACCGCAGGGGACGGGCCGGCGCCTCGCGGTGGCGTACGGGCTGGAGGCGGGCGAGACGATGGACGCCGAGCTCGACGTCCGCACCTGGGAGCCCGGCCTGCCGACGACCCTCGGCCCGCTCGAGCTGGAGCCGTTCGAGGTGCTGCACCCGGTCCCGGCGTACGGGGTCCGCGTCACGGGGCCGTCCAGCCTGCGACCGGGCGAACGCGTCACGCTCGCCTACACCGGCGACACCGACCTCTGCGACGGGGTGGTCGACCTGGCCCGGGACGTCGACCTGCTGCTGGCCGAGGCGGCGTTCCACGAGGGGCGCGACGACGGCGTCCCGCGCGGCATCCACCTCACCGGTCGCCGGGCGGGGCAGGTCGCGGCCCGCTCCGGCGCCCGGCGGCTCGTCCTCACGCACCTGCCGGCCTGGAACGACCCGCAACGCTCGGTCGCCGAGGCGCGCGCGGTGTACGACGGCCCGATCGACGTCGCGACGTCGGGGGCCGTCTTCGACGTCTGACGGCGCGGATAGGGTGGGCCGCATGACCTCTGCGAACCCTGCCGCACGCCCAGCCGTACGACCCGACGGGCGCACCCCCGACCAGCTGCGACCCGTGACGATCACCCGGGGGTGGCTCGACGCCGCCGAGGGCAGCGTCCTCGTCGAGTTCGGCCGCACACGGGTGCTGTGCGCCGCGTCGTTCACCGAGGGCGTGCCGCGCTGGCGCAAGGGTTCGGGCCAGGGGTGGGTCACGGCCGAGTACGCGATGCTGCCGCGCTCGACGAGCACCCGCAGCGACCGCGAGTCGGTCAAGGGCCGCATCGGTGGCCGGACGCACGAGATCTCGCGGCTGATCGGCCGGTCGCTGCGTGCCGTGATCGACGTCGGCGCCCTCGGCGAGAACACGATCGTGCTCGACTGCGACGTCCTGCAGGCCGACGGCGGCACCCGCACCGCGGCGATCACGGGTGCGTACGTCGCGCTCGCGGACGCCGTCGCGTGGGGCCAGCGGCACGGGGCGATCCGTGGCGGCAAGAAGGTCCTCACGGACTCGGTGGCCGCCGTGAGCGTGGGCATCGTCGACGGGACCCCCGTCCTCGACCTGCCCTACGTGGAGGACGTGCGCGCCGAGACGGACATGAACGTCGTCGTCACCGGGTCCGGGGACTTCGTCGAGGTGCAGGGCACCGCCGAGCAGACCCCGTTCAACCGCACCGAGCTCGACGTCCTGCTCGACCTCGCGCTGCGGGGCACCTCCGAGCTGACCGCGCTGCAGCTCGCCGCGCTCGAGACGGCGTCCAGCCGGTGACGGCCCCCGTCGCCGTGCCGGCAGGTGTTCCCGCCGGGGCGCGCCTCGTCCTCGCGACGCACAACCCGGGCAAGCTCGCCGAGCTGCGGGCCATCCTCGGCGCCCAGCCGGGCCTCGACCTCGACGAGGAGGCGCTCGTCACGGCGGCGGGCGTCGGCGCGGCCGAGCCCGTCGAGGACGGTGTGACGTTCGCGGAGAACGCCCTCATCAAGGCGCGCGCCCTCGTCGCGGCCACCGGGCTGCCCGCCGTCGCCGACGACTCGGGCCTCGCCGTGGACGTGCTCGGCGGCGCACCCGGGATCTTCTCCGCGCGGTGGTCCGGGCGCCACGGCGACGACGTCGCCAACCTCCGGCTGCTCCTCGCCCAGCTCGAGTCGGTCCCGGCTGAGCACCGTGGTGCCGCGTTCGTGTGCGCGGCCGCGCTCGTCACGCCGGAGGGCCTCGAGGTCGTGCGGACCGGGGAGCTCCGGGGCACGCTGCTCACCGTGCCGCGCGGCACCGGCGGGTTCGGCTACGACCCGATCCTGCTGCCCGAGGGCGAGACCCGCTCGTGCGCGGAGCTCAGCGCCGCGGAGAAGAACGCGATCAGCCACCGCGGCACCGCGTTCCGTGCTCTGGCCCCGGACGTGGTCCGGGTGCTCGCCGGCTGAGGTCGTGCGCCGGTCAGCGCCGCCCGGACAACCGGGCGGCGCGGCGGCGGCGCTCGGGCGGGGAGAGCACGTCGCGCAGCGCGACGACCGCCCGCCACCCGAGGATCGTGGCGGCGAGGACACCGAACGCGACGAGGTTGAACGCCGGGACGGTGTCGTTCGTCATCGTCACCCGCAGCACGACACCGAGCGCCCAGGTGATGCCCCACACGACCAGCCCGGTGGGCCAGAGGGACGTCGGGCGTCGCCAGGCGCGGGCGACGAGCCACCCCACTGCCAGGGAGGCGAGGAACGGCCAGGCGGCGCTCATCGCGCCGGCCGGCCCGCCGTCGCGAGCAGAGGGGCTGAGCAGCGAGAGCGCGAGCACGCTCACCACGTCGGCGATGCCCGCGAGGGCGACGACCCATGCCCGGGCCTGCCTGCGGGCCTCCCCGGCCGGCGGTGCGCTCATCCCCCGACGGTACTGCGCACGACCTCGTCCCGCGCCCGGCGCTGCCGGACGTGCGTCACGGCGGGCGCGAGAAGCCGCCACCCGACGAGCGTCGCGCCGAGGAACGCCGCCGAGACGACGAGGAACGCCGGTGCGAGGCCCGCGCCCGTCGCGGCGCGCAGCACCATCGCGACGCCCCACGTGCCCACCCACAGCCCGACACCGACGGGCCAGGGGGCCAGCGGCCGGCGCCAGGCGCGCAGCACGAGCCAGCCCACCGCGAGCCCCACGGCGAACGGCCAGACGATCCCCACCACCGCGGTGAGCGGGCTGTCGGCGGAGTGGGAGGCACGCCCCCCGACGGCGAGCGCGAGGATCGCCGCGACGTCCACGACGACGGCGAGCAGGACGGGGAGGGCGGCACGACGCATGTGCCGACCGTACCCCCGACGGGGCCTCCACCCGGGGGCCGCGTCCGCGCGGGTGCACCGGCCCGCATAGGGTTGTCGACGTGCACCTCGCCGCCGACGACCTCGCCTTCGCCTACCCGGGCCGTCCCGTCCTCGAGCACGTGTCGTTGCGGGTCTCCGCGGGAACCCGGCTGGGTGTCGTGGGGGAGAACGGCACGGGCAAGTCGACGCTGCTCGGTGTGCTCTCCGGGCGGCTGCACCCCTCGGCCGGTGACGTGCGTCGCGACGGGACGCTGGCCGTCGTCGAGCAGGAGCTCGTCCCGGTGCCCGGGGAGACGGTCGGCGACCTCGTCTCCGCCAGCCTGACGTCCCTGCGCACGGTCGCGGGCGAGCTCGAGCGGGCGACGCAGGGCTTCGACCACGAGCAGGGGAACCTTGCCGAGCTCACCGAGCTGCTCGCCCGCGCGGAGCACCTCGCGGTGTGGGACGCCGACCGGCGCGTCGACGTCGCGCTGTCCCGCCTCGGCGCGTGCCGGGACCCGGAGCGCGAGCTCGCGAGCCTGTCGGTCGGGGAGCGCTACCGGGTGCGGCTCGCGTGCCGCCTCGCCGAGCGCACCGACCTCCTGCTGCTCGACGAGCCGACCAACCACCTCGACACGAGCGGTATCGACTACCTCACGGGCGAGGTCGTGGCCTGGCGCGGCGGAGTGGTCATGGTCACGCACGACCGCCAGCTCCTCGACGACGTCGCGACCGAGATCCTCGACCTCGACCCCGCCATGGACGGGCGCCCGGTCCTCTACGGCCAGCCCGGGTACCTCGCCTACCGGTTCGCGAAGAACCAGGCGCTGCACCGCTGGCGCCAGCGCTACCGCGCCGAGCGCAAGCGCGCCGAGAAGCTCGCGGCGGTGCTCGACGCGTCGTACGAGGGGCTGTCGGACGAGTGGCGCCCGCCCAAGGGCAGCCAGAAGCACCGGCGCGCGACGCGTGCCCGCATCCACGTCAAGGCGGCGGACCGCCTCATCGAGCGGCTCGAGGCGGACGCGGTCGAGGTCCCTGTCCCGCCGCTGCAGCTCACCTTCCCCGACCTGCCGGCGCTCTCGCCCGGCTGGGACACCGAGGCGCCCCTGGTCGAGGTGCGCAACCCCCGGGTGGGGCCCGACGGCGCGGCGCGGCTCGACCTGCCGGGCACCCGGATCGCGATCCCGCCGTCCGGTCGTCTGCTCATCACGGGCGTGAACGGCAGCGGGAAGTCCACGCTGCTGGGCGTGCTCGCGGGAGCGATCGGTCTGGACCGGGGGATGCGCACGGTGCGCGACGGGGTCCGCACGGGCGTCGTCGCGCAGGAGGGTCCCGACCTGGGGCCGGACGCCCGCGAGCGCACGGGGTTCGACGAGTACGCGCGCGAGGCGCTGGACCTGCTCGACGCCGGCCGGCTCGACCCCGACCACCTGGTGCCCGTGGCGTTCCTCGGTCTGCTCAGCGAGGAGGACCTGGAGCGCCCGCTGCGCGAGCTGTCCGCCGGGCAGCGTCGCCGCTTCGACCTGGCCCGTGCGCTGCTGGCCGTCCCGCACCTGCTGCTGCTCGACGAGCCGACGAACCACCTGTCGATCGACCTCGTCGACGAGCTCACGCAGGCGCTGCGCGTGACCCCGGCCGCGGTCGTCGTGGCGACGCACGACCGGCGGATGCGCGAGGACTTCGAGGACTGGCCGCGGCTCGACCTCTGACGAGCACCGAGCGTGCGGCTCAGGCGCTCCGCAGGGACGTGGTGGCGCTGAGCAGCGCTGCGCCGAGGACGTCGCCCCAGGTGCGGGCGGCGTCGAGCTCGCCCGGGGCGACCGGACCCTGGTACTCCTCGACGAAGAAGGACCGCGAGGGCACGACGAGCTCGTAGCCCTTGCGGGTGAGGACCTTGGCCGCGGAGCGTGCGGCGGAGCCGGGGACCGAGCGGATCCTGCTGGCGCGGGTGTCGAACGTCGCGGCCAGCCGGGGGGTGCCGGCGTCCGGCAGGGCGCCGGACCACTCGCGCAGGCCGACCGTGCGGGCGGCGACGGGTTCGCTGGCCCGCTGCACGGCCTCGGCGCGCGAGCCGGGACGGGACATCGAGAACGCGTGGGTCGGGCCACCGGCGACCAGGAGGTCCGCGCCGTCGAGCAGCTCGGGCCGCGTCGCGGCGTCGGCGACGTCCACGACCGTCACGCGGGCATGGCGGCCGAGACCCTCGGCCACCTCGTGGGCGACACGGCGGCAGTTGCCGAACATCGACTCGTAGACCACCACTGCCTCGGGCACGTCGTTCTCGCTTCGCATGACCTCGAGCCTGCCGGACGGCGCACCGGCGCTCGCAGGTGCGCTGGTCCCCGGTGCGGGGGACCTTCGTCCCCGGTGATCGACCCTGCCGGGCACGACTGCTCACTCACCTCGCGTCGCGGACAACGCGTCGCGCAGCTGCGCACGCGTGGTGATGCCGAGCTTCGGATAGATCTTGTAGAGGTGGCCGCCGACGGTCCGCGGCGACAGGTACAGCCGTGCGCCGATCTCCTTGTTCGACAGACCGTCGGCGGCGAGCTCCGCGATGCGCACCTCCTGCTCGGTGAGATCGGCGACGGTCACGCCGATCTCCCGCCGGCATGCGCGGAGCTCGCGTTGCACCCTGCCCGTCCATGCACCGGCCTGCGCGCTCCTCAGGTCGAGCTCTGCACGTAGCAGGTGGCGCCGGGCCTGTTCGGTGCGTCCTGCCCTTCTCAGGCGTTCGGCGTAGACCAGGCGCAGGCGAGCGGACTCGTACACGAAGGGCAGCGACTGTGCGCGAGCCAGCAGCTCCTCCGCAGGTGTCAGCGTCGTGCGTGCGGCGATGGCCGCGTCGCAGGCGGCCAGCACGAAGTCGGCCCGCTCCGAGCGGTGCTCACGCAGGAGGTCCCGGGTCCGCTCGACCCGCGCCGCCGCCTCCTCGTCCTGGTGCAGCAGGAGTGCGTAGTCGACGAAGTCGAACAGCTCCACCGGGCCGCACGGACCGACGGTGAGGTCGAGGATGTCGGGCTGACGGGTGGACAGCAGCGCGAGCGCCTGCTCGTAGTTGCCCTGCTGCCCTTCGAGCATGACCTCGACGGAGTCCAGGACCATCCTCAGCCGGTAGCCGCGACGCAACGCCGGCTCCGCGCGGAGGCGGTCCACGCGCTCCCGCGCCGAGTCCGGCTCGCCCTGGAACGCCTCGACCAGCGCCCGTAGGGTCTCGGCGCTGACACGCAGGAGAGGGCTCGGCACGATGTCGGTGGTCTCGTCCGCGATGCTCAGCGCCGTCTCGAGCCTGCTCCAGTGCTGGTTGTGCGCGAGCATGACCGAGGCCGACGTCGCCGCGACCATCCGGACGAGGCGGTTGTCCACGCCCGTCCCGACGCCGAGGGGCGGGTCGGACGAGCCCAGCCGCATCTCGCGGTACATGTGGAGGGCCGAGTTCATGCATGCCGCGAGCTGCAGCCATCCGCGCCCGTCGGCAGCGACGGGGAAGCCCAGATGAGGCTCGGACGCGATGTTCGGGGCGCCGTAGGTGGCCGCGATCGCGACGATCTCGGGGTGCAGCGGCACCGGCACCGCGGTGCAGGTCTTGACGAAGCCCTCCCACGCGGTCACGTCGCCGTCGATCACGTTGGCGAGGGCGTAGACGGCGAGCGCTTCTCCGGTGGCGCTGGAGGTCAGGTCGTCCTCTCCCAGCCGTGCGAGGACGGTCGACCTCGCCGCGACGGGATCGTTCTCGACGAGAGCTTGCCGCAGTGCTCGGGCCGGGGCGCTCTCCCGGACGAGCACTCGTGTGTCCGACACCGCGAAGCGCTCCAGGACGCGCTCGGCGACGCAGAAGTCCCCGTCGAAGGCGGCGATGTTGGCGGCTGCGGCGGCCAGCGAGGCCGTGCTGCCCGCTGTGGTCGCCAGGTCGGCGGCACTGACGAGGCAGTGCACCGCCCACGACGGCCGGTCGGAGTGCGCGAAGAAGTCGGCGGCGACGACCAGGTCCGGGACCTGGACCGCCTCGTCGGCGAGGAGCAGGTGGAGCGCAGCTCCGCCGGGCATCGAGCGGTCCGGGAGTCGCAGAGCGCCCGCGAGCCGGTGGTCGTCCGGTTCGGCGGCCGCCAGGGCGGCGATCCGGTGCAGGTCGGAGGCCCACTCGATGCGTCCGTGCGGTGCGACCTCCACCCATCCTGTCGAGGCGGCCGACGCGCGCACCACGGTCGCAGCGCCCACCGGGCCCTGCAGCGCGAGCGCCACCAGATGCCCACGGAGATCGGGCGTCAGCGCGCGGAAGTCGTCGACGAGCGCCGTGCCTGCGGCTGGAACCTCGCTGGGGCGGGGGAGGATCTCGAACCAGTGATCATGCCGGGCGAGGCGCTCGACGGCCGCCGGGGGGACGGGCTCGCCACGGTACAGGTCCTCGGCGTGCCGCAGGACGAGTGCGGACGAAGCAGGCGCGCCGCCGTCGCACGGCGTGGGGGTCACCATGATCGATGGTACGAACGGCGGGTGCCGGCCCGCACCCCCTCTCTCCGACACGACCTGCGGGCGCTCCCGAGCGTCGTGCTGTCCGACTCGCGTGACCCGTGACGACCCCTTGATGACCCGTGCGAGTCGATCGACTCTTCAGCGCGTCGCCCGGGCGGCAGATGCTCGCTGTGTGCGGGGCGTACCACCGCCCGCACGAGCCGGGAGCACCGAGGGGAGCAGGACATGGTCGAGCACGTGCTGGAGAAGGAGGGGCAGGCCTTCGCGGACGCGACGGCCAGGCCTCCGTACCTGTACGAGATCGGACCGGATGCGGCGAGGAAGGTCCTCGAGGACGTCCAGTCCGCACCGGTCGTCACCGTCGAGGTCGACGAGAGCTGGGTGACGGTGCCGGCGGACGTCGGCGACGTCCGGGTCCGGATCCTCCGGCCCCCGGGGGCGACCGGGGTGCTCCCGGTCATCCTGTACGTCCACGGCGGTGGGTGGATCCTCGGCGACGCGGCCACCCACGACCGGCTCACGCGCGAGCTGTGCGCGGGGGCCGGGGCGGCGCTCGCCTTCGTGGAGTACGACCGCTCGCCCGAGGCAGCCTTCCCCGTCGCCGTCGAGCAGGCGTACGCCACCGCCCGGTGGATCGTCGAGAACGCGGAGTCGGAGGCACTCGACGCCGGCCGGCTCGCGGTGGCGGGAGACTCGGTCGGCGGGTGCATGGCCACGGCGGTCGCTCTCCTCGCCCGGCGACGTGGCGATGTCGCGTTCGTCCATCAGTCCCTGTACTACCCCGTCACCGACGGGGCGCAGGACACCGACAGCTACCGGGAGTTCGCCGACGGGCCGTTCCTGACGGCGGCGTCGATGGCGTGGTTCTGGGACGCCTACACACCCGACCCGGCCGTGCGGTCGGACCCGATCGTCTCGCCGCTGCGCGCGTCCGACGAGGAGCTCGCGGGGCTGCCCGAGACGTTCATCGTCGTCGACGAGAACGACGTCCTGCGCGACGAGGGCGAGGCCTACGGCCGTCGGCTCACCCGGCTCGGAGTGCGAACGACCAGCGTCCGCTACAACGGCATCCTCCACGACTTCCTGATGGTCAACCCCCTGCGCTCTTCCGCGGCGGCCGCCGCGGCGATCGCGCAGGCCGTCCACGTCCTGGGCGAGGCGCTCGGTACTCACGGAAGGAGCGAGTGATCATGTCTCCCCACAGCAACACCACCGTCGTGCTGGTGCACGGCGCCTTCGCCGAGAACTCCAGCTGGAACGGCGTGATCGAACGGCTGGCGCAGGACGGCGTCCGCGCGGTCGCGGCGTCCAACCCCCTGCGCAGCGTGGCGAGCGACGGCGAGTACGTCGCCGACGTCGTGCGGGGCGTCGACGGCCCGGTCGTCCTGGTCGGACACTCCTACGGGGGCTTCGTCACCACGCAGGCGGCGTCCGCCGTCAGCAACGTCGAGGCCCTCGTCTACGTCGGCGCCTTCGCCCCCGACACCGGCGAGAGCACGGCCCAGCTCACGGGGCTCTACCCGGGCAGCACGCTCGGCGAGAGCGTCACCGGGACGCCGCTGACATCGGGCGAGACCGATCTCACCATCCGTCCCGAGCTGTTCCACCGGCAGTTCTGCGCGGACGTCGACGACGCCACGGCGACGCTCATGGGCCTGACCCAACGCGCGATCTCCGACCGCGCCCTGAACGAGGCGCTCGCGGCCCCGACGCCGGGGTGGCGGAGCATCCCGTCGTGGTTCGTCTACGGCAGCGCCGACAAGAACATCCCCGAGGCCGCGCTCGCCTTCTTCGCGGAGCGCGCGGGGTCGAGAGGCACGACGCGCGTCGAGGACGCCTCGCACGCGGTCGCGGTCTCCCAGCCGGAGGTCGTCGCGCGGACCATCCTCGCGGCCATCGCCCGGTGACCGCTCGACGAGCCACATCGCTCGACGATCCACCGAGCCACACCCCCGGGCCGGCAGCCGCCGGCTCGACGACGACCCCGCGGGCGGAGGCACGCGGGACAGGAGAGGAACGGCATCATGAGTCACACGGACGAAGGCATCAAGAACGTCGTGCTGGTGCACGGCGCGTTCGCCGACGGTTCAGGCTGGCGGAGCGTGTACGACACGCTGACGGCCGGAGGGCACCGGGTCACGATCGTGCAGAACCCGCTCACCTCGCTCGCGGACGACGTCGCGGCCACCACGCGCGTGCTCGACCTGCAGGACGGTCCGACGATCCTCGTCGGTCACTCCTGGGGTGGCACGGTCATCACCGAGGCCGGCAACCACCCCGCCGTCGCCGGACTGGTGTACGTCTCGGCGCTGGCTCCCGACAGCGGCGAGAGCACGGCGCAGCAGTACGAGGGTTTCGCGCCCACGCCGAACTTCACCATCGACGTCGGTGAGGACGGGTTCGGCTTCCTCCACCACGACACGTTCAAGCTCGGCTTCGCCGCGGACGCCGGCGACGAGGACGCGGCGTTCCTGCGCGACTCGCAGGTGCCGATCAACATGTCGGCGTTCGCCACGCCCGTCACGCACGCCGCGTGGCGGGACAAGCCGGCCTGGGCCGTCATCGCCACCGAGGACCAGTCCTTCGACCAGGCCATGCTGCGGCACATGGCGACGCGCGCGGGCGCCGAGATCACCGAGGTCTCCGCCAGCCACGCCGTCTTCATGACGCAGGCAGGAACCGTCGCGGACGTCATCCACACCGCGACGCAGAACGCGCTGGCCGAGGTGCGGTGACCGATCGCGTCAGCGCGGACCCCGGACGCACTCAGGGCGCGGGGCGCAGCGTCAGGGCGCGGGGCGCAGCCGCCGGTCCACGACACCGACGACGGCGGCGAGGGCCAGGAACAGCACGGCGACGACGGCCGTGCTGGCCAGCGCCTGCGGGTAGCCGATCGCGGAGACGTCCAGGAACGGGTACGGGTACCAGTCGACGACCGCGCCCCGGAGGAACGTATAGGCGATCCACGCGAGCGGGAGGACCACCGACCACCAGACGGTGCGGGCGCCCGTGCGCGGCCGTGGTCCCACCAGCAGCCAACCCATCACGGCGACCACGGGTGCGCCGGTGTGCAGGAGCAGGTTCGAGATCACGCCGGCACCCGTGAGGTCCACGAGCCCGCGCAACGCCGTGTGGTAGACGACGCCGGTCACGGCGATGCACAGCAGGCCGTCGAGCCGGGCGACGCGGAAGACCGGCCCGTCACGGCGCGGGTCGAGGGCGAGCAGGAGGCACGTGATCCCGACGAGGAGGTTCGACTGGATGGTGAAGTAGCTGAAGACGCGCACGATGCGCTCGGTGTGCGTCGGGGCGGTCCCGGGGCCCTCGACGACCGCCGTGACGACCTCCATGAGGACCCCGACGAGCGCGATCACCGCGACCGCGCCGTGCCACCACCGGGCGGCGGTCGGGCGCGTGGGCGTCGTCGCGGGCGGGGGTGCGGTGCCGACGGGCGTGGCGCCCGTCGCCTCGGTCACGGCAGCCGGCCCACGAACGCCATCGCCTGGCGCAGGAGCACGCCCTGCCCACCACGCATCTCCGACTGGACCTCGTCGCTGCACGCCTGCTCGGGTGTGAGCCATGCGAGGTCGAGGGCGTTCTGCTGCGGGCGGCAGTCTCCGGACACCGGGACGACGTACGCGAGCGACACCGCGTGCTGGCGCGGGTCGTGGTAGGCGGTGATCCCCGGGGTCGGGAAATACTCGGCGACCGTGAAGGGTTGCGGGGACGCCGGGACGTGGGGGAGCGCGACCGGGCCGAGGTCCTTCTCGATGTGGCGCAGCAGCGCGTCGCGGATGCGCTCGTGGTACATCACGCGGCCGGAGACGAGCGCCCGTGTCATGAGGCCGTCGGTCGAGACGCGCAGCAGCAGACCGACCGCCACGACGTCGCCCGAGTCGTCGACACGCACCGGGATGGCGTCGACGTAGACGAGGGGTACCCGGGAACGGGTCGCGGCGATCTCCTCCGGGCTCAGCCAGCCGGCGGGGGCCGGTTCGTCGCGGGAGTAGTTGTCGTCAGGCGGGAAGTCCGCGGTGTCCGTCACCCGACTGTTCTACCAGGAGTGCCTGGCCGGTGCCCCGCGGGCTCGACGAGGCGGGCGATGAGCTCGACGAGCAGGCGCTCGACCGCGGGCCCGGGCAGCCCGTCGACGAGCGCCATGAGCGGGGCCGTCTCGGCCGGGACGTCGACGCCGGGCTCGGCGTCCGTGCCGCCCAGGCCGGCGTGCTGCAGCACGGCCCACGCTCCCGCGGCGTCGAGCGATGCGAGCGCGGCGGCGACGTCGGCCGTGCCCGCACCCGGGAGCATGCGGCCCGTCAGCGCGCGGACGACGTCGGCGGGGTCGGGGGCGGGCTCACCACGGACCTCGTCGGCGGCGCGGACGAGGTCGTCGCAGAGCTCGTCGACGATGCGCGCGGTGACGGGCGTCACGGTCAGGTGCGTGGTGCGCCCGAGGCGCGTCCCGTCGGGCTGCGTGCTCGCGGGCTGGGGCTGGAGCACCCAGCCGTAGCCTCGGACCCGGTCGGCCCACACGTGCGGGTCGACCTGCTCGTGCGGTGGCCGGCCGGTGTCCGCGGCGGCCGCGAGCAGCGGCCCGGTCGGCGCACCCATGAGCCGGAGCCCGGTGATGCCCGCGACGGTCGCGGTGAGCCGGGCCGTGGCGTGGGCGCAGCGGGCGGCGAGCGCCTCGTAGCCCGGCACACCCAGCGCCTGGGTCACGGCCCACGCGGCGGCGAGCGGACCGGCCGACCGGGACCCGAGCACGGTCGGGTTGACGACCGGGTACCCGGGCCAGGCGGTCGTGGCGAAGAAGTGCCCGCGCTGCAGGTCGCGCCCGCGCACGAGCAGCACGGAGGTGCCCTTCGGGGCGTAGCCGTACTTGTGCACGTCCGCGGAGATGCTCGTCACGCCGCGCACCCGGAAGTCGAAGGGCGGGACGTCGTCGGGCCAGAAGGGCAGGACCCAGCCGCCGATGCACGCGTCCACGTGGACCGGGATCGCGGCGTCCGCGGCGGATGCGGCGACCTCGGCCACCGGGTCGATCGCGCCGTAGGGGTACGACGGGGCGGAGACGACGACGAGCGCGACGTCCGCTCCCAGCCGGGCGACGACGTCGGCGGCCCGCACGGCGCCGGTGACCGGGTCGACGGGGACCAGGTCGAGGTCGAGGCCGAGGTACTGCGCGGCCTTGTGGAACGCGGCGTGCACGGTGACGGGCGCGACGATGCGCGGCCCACCCGTGCCGCCCGTGCCGCGTGCACGCCATGCCTCGCGCGCGGCCTTGACGGCCAGCAGGCAGCTCTCGGTCCCGCCGGTCGTCACCGTCCCGACGACTTCGTCGTCGCCGTGCAGGACGTCGCGCGCGAAGCCGACGAGCTCACGCTCCATCACGCCGACGGACGTGAAGGTCGTCGGGTCGAGCCCGTTGAGCGGCTGCACCGCGCGGATCGCCCGGGCGGCGAGCTCGTCGAGCTCGGCGAGGTCCGGGTCGTACACGTAGGACAGCACCCGTCCGCCGTGCGTCGGGGCGTCGGCGGTGCGCAGTGCGTCGAGCCGCTCGAGGATCCCGTCGGTGCGGACGGGGACGGCGGGGAGCCCTTCTGGTCCGGTGGTCTCATGGGTCACTGTCGGTCCTCTCCGTCGATGTCTTCCCTGCGCAGGCGGTACCGCGCGAGGGCGAGCAGGCTGCCCGCGACGAGGGCCGCGGGGAGCAGGGAGAAGCTCCACACGATGCCGTCGATCGCGGCGGCGGGCTGGACCAGGTCGACGTCCACGGTGGACGGGCGGAACCCGGTCACGCCCAGCACGACCGACAGCGCTCCGGCCCCGAGCGCCATCCCGGTCGTCTCCCCGGCCGTCCACACCCCGCTGAACGCCCCGCCCCGGCCCGGGCGGTGGACGCGGGCGTCGTGCGCGATGACGTCGGGCAGCATCGACAGCGGCAGCACCTGCATGCCGGCGTAGGCGATGCCCGCGAGCGCCGTCGGCGCGTACACCCACGGGCCGGGGACCCACAGCAGAGGGACCATCCCGAGGGTGGCGACGGTGAACAGCACCGTCGCGACGACGAAGCCGCGCTCCTTGCCGGTGCGCCGGGCGATGCGGGTCCACAGCGGCATGACGAGCAGGGCGGGGGCGATGAGCGCGGCGAACAGCAGGCTCACGGCGGACTCGGAGTCGAGGACGTACGTCGCGACGTAGGCGGCGCCGGCGAGCATGGCCCCGACCGCGACGGCCTGCAGGACGAACGCGACGAGCAGCATCCGGAAGGGGGTGCTGCGGCGCAGCGCCCCGGCGGCCTCCCGCACGGACCCGCGGACGGCGTCGCGCACCGCGCCACGCGGGGCGGCGCCGAGCGGGCCGCCCGCTGCCGCGCGCGGGGTGGTACGGGGTGCGGTGCGGGCGGTGACGAGCATGCCCGCGCCGATGGTCACGCCGGCCACCACGCCCATGACGAGGTAACCGGTCAGGGAGTCGCCGTCCCCGCGCAGCGCCGGCCCGCCGGCGCCGAACAGCAGGATCGCGAGGGCGAGCACCGCCACGCGCCAGGCGAGCAGGCGGGTGCGCCCGTCGTAGCTGCCCACCATCTCGGCGGGCAGCGCGATATACGGCACCTGGAAGAGGCTGAACGACGTCGCGGCAAGGAGGAACGCCACGAGGACCCACAGCGCTGCGGCGGTGCCGGTGGTCCCCGCGGGTACCGCGAAGGTGAGCGCGAAGAACACGGGCAGGGTGAGGGCACCGATCGTCATGAGCCGGCGGCGCGAGCCTCGCCGGGCGAGGTCGCGGTCGGTGGCGTACCCGATGGCGGGATCGATGACGACGTCCCACACCTTGGCACCCGTGACGACGAGGCCGGCGAGGGCGGCGGGCACGGCGAGCGCGTCCGTCAGGTAGTAGAGCAGGACGAGACCGGGCAGGGTACCGAAGCCGCCGGTCCCGACCGAGCCGATCGCGTAGCCGGCGATCGTCCGGCGGGAGGGGGGCGCTCCCTGGCGGCGATCCGTGGGGGGCAGCGCGGGGTCGGTCTCGTCGGGTCGACCGTCGGTGGCGTTCGTCACAGGAGCCACCCTAGAGCGCGGTGGCGCCCCGCAGGCGGGGTGCCCGGGAATACCAGCGCGCCGTGGCACGCTGAACGGGAGGAACCCACGACGCCCCAGGAAGGGACACTTATGGCCACGCAGGAGCTCACCGACGCCACGTTCGAGCAGACCATCAAGGACAACGACATCGTCCTCGTGGACTTCTGGGCCGAGTGGTGCGGCCCGTGCCGGCAGTTCGCACCCGTCTTCGAGGCGTCCTCGGAGACCCACCCCGACGTCGTGCACGGCAAGATCGACACCGAGGCCGAGCGGGCGATCGCCTCTGCGGCAGGCATCACGTCGATCCCGACGCTGATGGCGTTCCGCGAGGGTGTCCTCGTCTTCTCCCAGCCCGGCGCGCTGCCGGCGCCCGCGCTCGCCCAGGTCGTCGACGCCGTCAAGGGTCTCGACATGGACGACGTCCGCGCGCAGATCGCCGCGGCCCAGAACGGCACGAGCGCCGACGGCAGCGCGTCCAGCTGATCGTCCCGGGCTCCCTGCCCGCCCGAGCCGTCAGCGGCGCTCGCGGCGGTACAGGGAGCGGGACCGGGCGTAGCCGACGGCCCCGACCAGGACGCACCAGCCGACGGCCTGGAGCGTCGTCGAGACGTCCGGCGACGCTCCGGTGAGCAGGGACCTCGTCGTCTCGATGATCGGCGTGAAGGGCTGGTGCTCGGCGAACCAGCGCACGCCCGCCGGCATGGTCTCGACCGGGACGAACCCGCTGCTGAGGAACGGCAGCGCGGTGAGGATCATGGGCGTGTTCGACGCCGTCTCCACCGACCTCGCGGACAGCCCCATCGCGACGCAGAGCCAGCTGAAGGCGAACGTGACCAGCGCGAGCAGCCCGGTCAGCGCCAGCCAGCCCAGCGGCCCGGCGCCCGGCCGGTAGCCGAGCGCGACCGCCAGCCCGAGCACCACCGCGACGGCCACGAGGGCCTGGACCACGGTGCCGAGCACCGGCCCGCCGAGCACGGAGCCGGGGGAGATCGCCATGGTCTTGAACCGAGCCATGATGCCACCGGTGGCGTCCATCGCGGCGGTGATGGCGACGCTCTGCGCCGCACCGACGACCGCGAAGAGCAGGATGGTCGGTGTGATGTAGTCGAGGTAGGCCGCCCGCCCGTCCGCGCCCGGGTCGACACCGGGCATCACACCCGCCCCGATCGTCCCGCCGAAGACGAAGACGAACAGCAGCAGGAGCAGGACGGGGATCGCGAGGGTGAAGCTGGTCAGCCCCGGGTAGCGGGCGGCGCGCAGGAGGTTGCGGCGCAGCATGGTGAGGGTGTCGGTCACCGGGCGCGCGTGCGCCGTCGGGGTGAGGGTCAGCGTGGTCATCAGGCCACCTCCTGCGTCGTCGGGTCGGGGTCGGCGGTCGGGCCGGTCGAGGGTTCGGTGAGGCGCAGGAACACGTCGTCGAGCGAGCTCGCGCCGTGGGCCGACTTGAGCTCGGCCGGTGTGCCCTCGGCGACGATGCGGCCGCCGTCGAGCACCGCGACGCGGTCGGCGAGCTGGTCGGCTTCCTCGAGGTACTGCGTGGTGAGTAGGATCGTGGTGCCGGCGGCGGAGAGCGCGCGCACCTCGTCCCGCAGGGTGCGACGGCTGCGGGGGTCCAGGCCCGTGGTGGGCTCGTCGAGGAAGACGACGCTGGGGCTGCCGACGAGCGTCATCGCCAGGTCGAGCTTGCGGCGCATGCCGCCCGACCAGGTGGCCACGGGCTTGCGTGCGGCGTCGGTGAGCCCGAGCTGTGCGAGCAGCGCGTCGACGCGCTCGCGCCCCTCGCGGCGTCCCAGGTGGTGCAGGGACGCCATGAGCCGCAGGTTCTCGACGCCGGTCAGCAGGTCGTCGACGGCGGACGTCTGGCCGGTGACGCCGATCGCGGCGCGCACGGCCCCGGGCTGCGTGACGACGTCGTGCCCGGCGACGCGGGCGGTGCCCCCGTCGAGCGCGAGCAGCGTGGACAGGATGCCCACGACGGTGGTCTTGCCGGCGCCGTTGGGGCCGAGCAGCGCGGTGACGGTGCCTGCGCGGACGGCGAGGTCGACGCCGTCGAGCACCTGCTGGTCTCCGTAGGACTTGCGCAGGCCGCGGACGTCGACGGCGAGGTCGGTGGTCGTGCCGGTCATGGTGGAGCTCCTCTCTCTGGTGAGCGGTAGTGATCTGGGGGCGGGTGTCAGGGGCGGCGGACGATGATGTCGCCGTAGCCGGTGCTCGCGTGGATCTCGGCCGTGGCCTCGTCGTGGACGGGGCCGCCGGTGGGTGTGAGCTGGTTGCGGACCGTGCCGCGCTCGGACGCGACGTCGAGCCAGGCGGCGGTTCCCTCGGGGACGCCGACGTCGATCGAGCCGTAGGACGTGGTGAGCGTGGCCGACCCGGACTCGACGCGGTCGACGCGGATGCTGCCGAACGCGGTCTTCGCGGCGAGCGTCCCGCGGACGCGGCCCACGGCGACGTCACCGTTCGCCCCGACGACCTCGAGCGAGCCGGTGACGGAGTCGACGGTCGTGGTCCCGTTGCTCGCGCGGACGGTGCCGTCGCCGGCCAGCTCGGCGATGCGCACGGTGCCTGAGCTCGCCTTGATGGACGTCGGCCCTGTGACGCGACCGGCGACGACGGGCCCTGCCGAGACCTTGAGGTCGAGGCGGTCGGCGCCGTCGAGCCGTGCCTCGCCGCCGTTGAGGGTGAGGTCGACGTCGCCGAGCCTGCCCTCCGCGTACAGCGAGCCGGCCTTGCCGCTGAGGTCCGAGCCGGCCGGGAGCTCGATCGTGACGAGCGCGCCGCCGGACGCGAAGGGGAGGACGTACTGCTTCCAGGCGGACGGGTAGACGATCGTGACGGCGTCGCCGTCGCGGGCGACGCGCGTCTCCTCCGCGGCGCGCACCGAGCCGGACTTGGTCGGGTCGGCGGGCAGGACGGTGACGACGACGTCGTCCCGTTCGCCGGCGACGACGTGCAGGTTGCCGAACGGCACGTCCACGACGACGGGGACGGGGGCAGGCGCGGGGAAGGTGGTCATGGGGTGCTCCAGGTGGTGTCAGAAGTGGTGTCAGGGTTGGTGAGGTGGTGCCGCGTCAGCGCACCCAGCCGGTGAGCCGGGTCTCGCCGCGCTTGTCGGGGCGGGCCTGCGGAGCCGGGTGACCTGTCGGCTGCTCGAGCGCTCCCGCGACCGCACGGACGAGCCAGGTGTTGACCGAGACGCCGTCGCGGGCGGCGGCGACCTCGACCTGCGTCTTGAGGTGGTCGGGCAGGCGCAGGGTCGTCCGGGTGGTGCTGCCGTCCGCGTCGGCGGGCGGGAGCTCCGGCGGCCCGGCGAGCGCTGCGGGCGGAGCCGTGGCGGCCGGAGTCGAGGGGGCGGTGGGCGTGGCAGGGGCGTCGACGACGAACTCGGGGTCACCGCCGCGCAGGCGGACGTCGACCGAGCCTGGTGCGAGCTCGGCCGAGATCTCGCCGGCCGCGGCCGAGAGCGCGTCGAGCAGGACGAGGCGGACGGCGGCGTCGAGCGGTGCGGTCAGCCGCTGGGCGAGCTGGCGGGCGTCGTCACCCGCGGCGTCGGCCGCGATGACGAGGCGGTGCTGGAGGTCGTCGACGTACGGTGAAAGATTCATGACGCCATAGTGACACCATCCATGGTGTCATGGCAACACCTGGTGGTGTCAGGATGCTCGGGACCCGGCGCCGAGGGCGGGTGCACGGAGCCTGCTGAGGGCGCGGACGGCGTCGCGGCCGGCGCGGTTCGCGCCGATCGTGGACTGCGAGGGACCGAACCCGACGAGATGGACGCGGGGCTCGTCGGCGACCTGCGTGCCTGCCATCTCGATCCCGCGCCGCGCGTTGCGCAACGCCAGCGGGTCGAGGTGGCCGAGCGCCGCGCGGAACCCCGTCGCCCAGAGGATCGTGTCGACCGGGGTGAACGTGCCGTCGGCCTCGCGCACCCCCAGGGGTTCGATGCGGGTGAACATCGGACGTCGGGCGAGCGCACCGCGCTCCTTCGCCGCGAGTGCGTAGGGGGTCCAGAGGAGACCCGTGTACGACACGACGCTGCCCGTCAGGTTCCCCGCCTCGGTGTCGGCGGTGACCCTGGCGATCACCTCGCGCCCCTCGACCTCGGGATCGAACTCGCCGTCCCGGAAGACCGGCTCCCTGCGCGTGTACCAGAGCACCTCGGCCACGCGGGAGATCTCTTCGAGCTGCTGGAGGGCGGAGATCCCCCCTCCGACGACGGCGACCCGCTGGCCCGCGAACTCCTCGAGCGAGGTGTAGTGCTGCGTGTGGAGCTGGCGTCCGGTGAAGCTCTCCTGACCGGGATAGGTGGGCACCGTCGGGTTGGTCCAGGTCCCGGTCGCGTTGATGATCGCCCGCGCCGCCCAGGTGCCGCTGTCGGTGTCGACCAGGAGGTCACCGTCGGGCTCGTCGTCGGCGCGCGTCACGGAGTCGACCCGGACGGGGCGCAGGATCGGCAGCTGCATCTGATGCTCGAACGCGGCGAAGTACGCGGGCACCGCGCGGCGAGCGGGCACCGACGGATCGACGGGTGTCCGCCGGAACCCCGGCAGGTCGAAGATGCCGTTGACGGTCGCCATCGTGAGGGACTCCCAGCGGTGCAGCCACGCCCCTCCGGGCCTGTCCTCGGCGTCCAGCACGACGAAGCTGCGGTCGGCGTCGGGCTCGGCCAGGGCGCTGGCGAACCCGCGCCGGCTCAGGTGGTACCCGGCCGAGAGGCCTGCCTGCCCGGCGCCGATCACGACCACCGTCGCGCGGCGCAGGGGCCCTGTGGTGGACGACGTCGTCACGCCGGGCCGTCCAGGTCCAGGTGGCGGCGCATCGCCGCCGCTGCCTCACCGAGATGGGCGAGCTGCTCAGGGGTGAAGGCGTCGACGAAGACCTCTTTGATTGCCTGGAAGTGGGGGAGGGTGCTGGCACCGAAGGCGCGCGCGCCCTCGTCGGTGAGGGACACGCGGGACCCGCGGGCGTCCTCCTCGCAGGGCTCTCGGCGCACCAGGCCGCGCTTCTCCATCCGGCCGAGCTGGCCGGACAGGCGGCTGCGTTCCCACCCGATGAGATCGGCGAGGGCTGAGGACCGCAGCGCTCTTCCGTCCGCCTCGCTCAGCGCGAGGAGCACCCGGTAGTCCCCGCTCGAGAGCTGTGAGTCCTGGTGCAGCCGAGCCTCGATGCGAGCGCGCACGATCTCGAACGTCTCGAGGTGCGCTCGCCAGATCGCGAGCTCGTCCCGCGTGGGGACCCTGCGACGCGACGCGGTGCCCATCGCCCCTCCTTAGTAGTTGACATGTGAATCATATGGAGACATGATTGACGTGTCAACTACACGGTGGGAACGACACGTTCGAGGGAGTTGCGCACGATGGATGTCTCGCAGATCGAGTTCGGCATCGACAGCTTCGGGGACCGCCCCCGGGACGATCGCGGGGAGATCGTCTCGCACGCGCAGGCGATCCGCGCCGCGGTGGCCGAGGCGGTGCTGGCGGACCAGGTCGGTATCGACGTGGTCGCCCTGGGCGAGCACCACCGGCCGGAGTACGCGATCTCCAGCCCGGAGACGGTGCTGGCCGGAATCGCGACCGCCACGAAGCGGATCCGCCTCGCCTCGGGCGTGACGGTACTGTCCTCGGACGACCCGGTGCGGGTGTTCCAACGGTTCGCGACCGTGGACGCGCTCTCCAGCGGTCGGGCCCAGGTGATCCTCGGCCGGGGTTCGTTCACCGAGTCGTTCCCGCTGTTCGGGTACGACCTGAAGGACTACGAGGTCCTGTTCGAGGAGAAGATCGACCTGTTCCACCGGCTCCTGGACGAGAAGCCGGTCACGTGGGAGGGCACGACCCGTGCCGCCCTGCAGGACGCCGACGTGTACCCCAAGACCGAGTCAGGGCGTCTCGACACCTGGGTGGGTGTGGGCGGGTCGCCGCAGTCGGTGATCCGCACCGCCCGCTACGGGTTCCGGCTCATGCTCGCGATCATCGGCGGAGCGCCCGACCGGTTCGCGCCCTATGTCGATCTCTACCGGCGCGCGAGCGAGCAGCTCGGCACGACCGCGCAGCCGGTGGGGATGCACTCACCCGGATTCGTGGCGGCCACCGACGCCGAGGCGAAGGAGCTGTTCTACACCGGGTACAAGGAGATCCGTGACCGGATCGGGGCACTGCGCGGCTGGCCACCGCTCCGTCGGGAAGAGTTCGACGCTGACGTCGAGCACGGGTCGCTGTACGTCGGTTCGGTCGAGACCGTCGCGGCGAGGATCGCCCACGCGATCCGTGCGCTGGACGCGGGCCGGTTCGACATGATCTATTCCGCGGCCGGCACCGTCTCGGCGTCCGCCCGGATGCGCTCGGTCGAGCTGTACGGCGCGCAGGTCATCCCGCGGGTCCGCGAGATCCTGGCCGAGCTCCCCGCCGGTGCGGTCGGAGCGGCACGATGACGGGCCCCGTCACCACGCTCGGGATCCTGGGCGCCGGCAAGGTCGGGACCGTGCTCGCGCGGCTGGCAGTCGCCGCCGGCTACCGGGTCCTGGTCTCCGGGTCCGGCGACCCTGCGAAGATCTCGCTGACCACCGAGGTCCTCACCCCGGGAGCGATCCCCGCCTGGCCGGCCGAGGTCGCCCAGGCCGCGGACGTGGTGATCCTCGCGCTCCCGCTCAGCAAGCACCGCGACCTCCCCCTCCCGGAGCTGGGAGGGAAGCTGGTGGTCGACGCGATGAACCACTGGTGGGAGATCGACGGTCCCCGGGACGCGGTCCTCCCGCCGGACGCCACCTCGAGCGGCGTCGTGCAGCAGACGCTGACGGGAGCGCGGGTCGTCAAGGCGCTCAACCACATGGGTTACCACGACCTCGAGGGCGAGGCCCGCCCGCGGAGCACACCCGGGCGCAAGGCGATCGCGATCGCCGGGGACTCGCCCGAGGATCTCGCGGTCGTCTCCGAGCTGGTCGACGCCCTCGGTTTCGACGCGCTCACCATCGGCGACCTCACAGCGGGAGCCCGGCTCGAGCCCGGGACGCCTGCCTTCGGTGCGAACGTCGACGTCGGCCGGCTCCGCGATCTCACGAGCGACTCCGTGCCGGCCCTGCTCGGGGAGCGACCCTGAACGGAGAAGGTCGGTCCCGCGCCGATGCGCGGGTGCTCTCGGTGGGCCAGGGTTGACCATGTTCCGACCACACGGTGTCGACTGACGGCGCCGCACCAGGGGGTCATCCGGCCCGACCGTGCGACGTCGTGCAGCACGGCAGGAGAGAGGACTTCGCGTGACACACGAACTGACCGACAGGAACGGCGACCCGGTGACGGTGGGGATCGAGCCCGGCCGACCGATCAGCGCCTACGTCGTGCGGATCGCCGACGGCTCTGCGGTCGGCAGGGTCGACTTCATCGATCCTCCGGCGGCAGACCACGAGCGGATCGTCTTCCACACCGAGGTGGACGCGGAGTTCGGGGGGCGCGGTCTCGCCGGCGTGCTGGTGAGCGCGGCGCTCGACGACAGCATCCGCAACGGCCTCACCGTCGTCCCGGTGTGCCCGCTCTTCGCCCGCCACCTGACGAGGCACGGTGACGAGTTCGTCGCGCGCGGCGGCGTGTTCCGGAAGCCGACATCGGCAGACATCACCGTGGTCACCCGTGCGGTACGAGGCGGGGCATGATGCGGCCAGTCGTCCCCGACTACCTGACGGAGGTGCTCGGTGATGTCGAGGCGGACACCTCAGGTGTCCTGGCGCAGTACATCCCCGAGCTCGCAGCAGCGGACCCTGATCGGCTCGGCGCGGTCTTCGCCACCGTGGACGGCCAGGTCTACGGGGCCGGCGACGTCGACACCGAGTTCACGATCCAGTCGATCTCCAAGCCGTTCGCGTACGCGCTGGCACTGGCTGACCGCGGCTTCGACGCCGTGCTCGCCAAGGTGGGTGTGGAGCCGTCGGGAGAGGCGTTCAACCAGATCTCCCTCGAGAGCGACACCGGGCGCCCCTTCAACCCCATGATCAACGCGGGCGCGATGACCGCTCACTCGCTGGCGGGTGCGGAAGGTCTGAGCCCGACAGAGCGCGTGGAACGCGTGGTCCACGGCCTGTCGTCGTTCGCCGGACGCCGCCTGACGGTCGACGAGGCCGTGTGCGCGTCCGAGATGGAGCACGCCCACCGCAACCTGGCGATCGCGCACATGCTCCGCAGCCACGACATCCTCACCGAGGATCCGCGGGCCGTGGTGGACGGCTACGTCCGCCAGTGCTCGGTGCTGGTCACCGCACGCGACCTGGCCATGATGGCGGCCACGCTGGCCAACCGTGGGGTGAACCCCGTCTCGGGCGAGCAGGTCGTCGACGCGCGGGTGGTGCGGCAGGTGCTGAGCCTCATGGCCACCTGCGGCATGTACGACGCGGCCGGTGACTGGGCGACCCAGGTCGGCATCCCGGCGAAGAGCGGCGTGGCGGGCGGCCTGATCGGTGCCCTGCCCGGTCAGATCGGCATCGCCACCTTCTCGCCACGGCTGGACGTCCACGGGAACAGCGTGCGCGGCGTGTCGCTGTTCGAACGGTTCTCGTCCGACATGGGCCTGCACGTGATGGAGGTTCCACCCACGGCGCTCGCGGTCGTGCGCTCCAACGAGGTCGTCGGGCGTGGACCGGACGCGATCCGTGTGCTCCACCTGCAGGGAGGGATCCGTTTCGCCGCGGCCGAACGCGTCGTCCGTGAGGTCGTGGACCACCCGCCCTCGGAGTACCGGGTCGTCCTCGACCTCACGCTGGTCTCCTCGATCGACGACGTGGCACGGCGCATGGTGCTCGAGATCGTGCGTCGGCTCACGCTGGACGGCCACGAGGTCTACCTCGTCGACCCGGAGACCATCCTCCCTGACCCCGAACCCGGCGACGGCGGCAGGGTCACGGTGATCGACGACGTCGGGCACGTGGCGAGCACGACGGTCCACGGTGCGACCTACGGTGGGGTCCCGTCATGACCGGTGAGCCGGTCGCGCGCGTCCGCGCGTCCGAGCGAGTCGGTGCAGACGCCGACGACGGGCGTCGCGCGCGCCGGCGCGCCCCGCGGCGGTCCGCCGGGCTGTGGGACCCGGGCGTCCGTCGCGTGAGCGCGATCGACCGGCTGCGCGCGCAAGAAGCCGTGCGCGACCAGGCGCTCATGCCGTTGCGCTATGCCCGGATGGCGACCTCCCCGTGGACGTACCTGCGGGGTGCTGCTGCCGTCATGGCGGCGGACCTTGCCGCCGCACCGCACTCGGGCCTCACGGTGCAGATGTGCGGCGATGCGCACATCCTCAACTTCGGGTTCTGGGCGTCCCCGGAGCGACAGCTGCTCTTCGACGCCCGCGACTTCGACGAGACCCTGCCCGGGCCGTTCGAGTGGGACCTCAAGCGCCTCGCGACCAGCGTCTACGTGCTCGCGGACGCGGAGCAGCTCGAGGTCTCGTGCGGGGACGACGCCGCGGCTGCCGCCGTCGAGGCGTACCGCGCGGCGATGCGGCGGTACGCGCGGATGGGTGAGCTGGACGTGTGGTACGACCGGATCACGCCGGACGTGCCGCTGAAGGGTCTGAGCTCGGAGTTCGCGGAAGCCGCGGCCCGCACCATCGAGAAGCAGTCGAGGAAGCGGACGCACCAGGGGGTCGCGAAGCAGCTCGTCGTCGACGAGGACGGGCGCCGGAGGATCGCCCTGGACCCCATGAAGCGCATCGACGACGGACTGGACGACGCCCAGCGGTCCCGCGCCTACGAACAGGTCTACGACACGTACCTCGCCTCGATCCCGCCCCATCTGCGGCGGCTCGTCGAGCGGTTCAGCCGCGTCGACTCCGTCCGGCAGATCGTGGGCGTGGGGAGCGTCGGCATGCGCGTCTGGTTGCACCTGCTGGAGGGCGACAGCGGTCGTCAGCCGGTGTTCTCCCAGGTCAAGCAGGCGACGGCATCCGTCTACGAGGAGCACCTGGGCCCCAGCGAGTTCTCGAACCACGGCGAACGCGTCATCGTCGGTCAACGCCTCATGCAGACCGCGAGCGACATCTTCCTCGGCCACATGCGGGTCGACGGCCACGACTACTACGTGCGCCAGTTCCGCGACATGAAGATCATCCCCAGCGGGCAGGAGATCTCGGGGTACCTGCCCCAGTTCGCCGCGGCGTGCGGACGTGCGCTGGCGAAGTCGCACGCTCGCAGCGGTGACCCCGAGGCGGTGGCGGGCTACATCGGCGGCGGGGACGCCTTCGCTGCCGGCATTCTCGGCTTCGCCCGCGCCTACGCCGAGCAGAACCGCGTCGACCACGCCGATCTCCGCGCCGCGATCGCGAACGACGAGGTCAGGGCCGCTGAGAGAGCCTGGTAGCAGGCCTAATCGACGATCGTCCCGACGGGTTCGAGTCCGTGGCGTCCCGGCTCTCGACGGCAGTCAGGCGGACGGACGGTGATGTCTGCCTGACTTGACCCTGTTCCCAGAACATGGCCTCGACTGGCCTCCTGCCCGATCGCGAGAAGAGAACGGAACATGCCATGACTGAGCAGAACGCCGACGGTCGTCCGGACTCCTCCGAGCAGCCGGACCAGACAGCAGCAGGTAGCCCGACGGTGGCGGAGGACCTCCTCCTGCTCCTGTTCCAGCCCCGCAGCGGGACCATCGCCGGTGAGGGCACGCTCTACTACGTGCTCGCCGGGGCGGTGCTCGCGGACCTCGGTCTCGCAGGGAACGTCCGGACCGGCACGGGCCGGACGGGGACGATGACGGTCGAGGCCATCGCGGAGAACCCGCCGACGGATCACCTCCTTCGCGCGAGCTGGGAGTACGTCGCCGACAAGCCACGGGGGGTGCAGACCGTCCTCGCAGCGACGGGACCGACCCTGCGTGGACCGCTGCTCGACCGGCTCGTCGACCGCGGAGACGTCTACCGCGGCACGCGCAAGACGTTCGGCGTGTTCGACACCACCGTGCTCACGGAGGGCGACAGCGGCCGGCGAGCGGGCCTGCTCGCCGACGTCCGGGCCGTGCTCGTCGACGGCGAGACGCCGACGCCACGCGTCGCGGCGCTCGCAGCGCTTCTCTACGGGAGCGGGACGTTGCCGCAGTTCGACCGCGACATCCCGTGGAGCTCCCCGGTGATCGCGCGCGCCGAGGAGCTCAAGAACGGGAGCTGGGGTGCCGGTGCCGCAGCAGAGGCGGTGGCGCGCACGGTCACCGCGACGATCGTCAACAACGTCATCGTCGCCGCCGCGGTGCTGCCGCGGACCTAGCGGACGGGTGGGCTCGGGGCGCGCTCCGCGACCGCGACGAGGCGGCGGGAGAGCGCAGCGCTTGACCCTGTACCCGGTACACGGGGTGAACTGCATCGTGGGTGATGGAGTCCGTGCACATGGCCCGGTCGTCCACCGTGAGCGTGAACCGAGAAGGAGAGTCACGAGGCGGGCGTACGATTTCGTGCCGGGCTGCCTGAGGTGAAGCAGCGGGCGGCCACGGTCCCGGCTGAGAAGAGGAGATGTGATGCGTCCGTTCATGGACAAGGTCATGCCCGACGCGTGGCAGGCGATGGCGGCCCTGTCGTCGGTGATCCGGGAGGAGGCCTCGCGTCACGGTCTCTCGGTCCAGGAGTCCGAGCTCATCAAGCTGCGTGCGTCGCAGATCAACGGGTGCGCGTTCTGCCTGGACCTGCACGCGCGTGACGCGCGGAAGGTGGGGATCGTGCAGCAGCAGCTGGACGTGCTGCCGGCCTGGCGGGAGTCGGGGTTGTTCGACGAGCGGCAGAGCGCGGTGCTGGTGGTCGCCGAGGCGGCTACGTCGCTCCCTCTCTCCGAGGAGTCGGAGGCCGACCTCGCCGGCGCGCGGTCGGTCCTCGGCGACGAGACGTTCGTCGCGGCGGAGTGGGTGGCGGTCACGATCAACGCGTTCAACCGGATCTCGATCCTCAGCCAGCACCCGGTGCGTCCCCGGGACGCGGACGGGAAGGTCGTCCGCTAGCACGCCTGGTGGGGCAGCGCTCCGAGAGTGCGCGAGGCGGGACTCGAACCCGCACGTCCGAAGACACCAGGACCTAAACCTGGCGCGGCTGCCAGTTACGCCACTCGCGCGCCCGCACAGTCTACGGGCGCGCGAGGGCGCGGTGCTCCGGTCGAGCGGTCAGGCGGTGTCGATCCCGAGGTCGCGGCGCAGCTTGGCGACGTGGCCCGTGGCCTTGACGTTGTACTGGGCGAGCTCGACGAGCCCGTCCGGGCCGACGACGACGGTCGAGCGGATCACCCCGGTCACCGTCTTGCCGTAGAGCGACTTCTCGCCCCACGCGCCGTACGCCGCGAGGACGGAGCGGTCCTCGTCGGACGCGAGCGGGAACGTCAGCTGCTCCGCCTCGACGAACGCCGCGATCTTCGTCAGCGGGTCCGGGGAGATCCCCACGACGGTGTACCCCGCGCCCTGCAGGGACGCCAGGGAGTCGCGGAAGTCGCACGCCTGCTTGGTGCAGCCCGGCGTCCCGGCCGCGGGGTAGAAGTACACGACGACGTGCTGCCCGCGCAGGTCGGACAGCGAGACCTTCCCGTCGGTGGTGGGCAGGGTGAAGTCGGGAGCGGTGTCCCCGACCTGCAGACGTGTGCTCATGAAGCTCCTTCGTGGTGCGGGCTGCGGTGTGCAGCGGTGACCTCGAGCCTAGAGGACCCCGGTAGCGTGAGCGGTGTGAGCACGACACCCGCCCCGACCTCGCCGAGCACCTCGGTGCCCGCCGGCCCGCTGCCGATCCGGATGCTGCACGACCGGCTGCTCGTCCTGCCGGAGGTCGACGCCGCCGAGCGCCAGTCCTCCGCGGGCCTCGTGATCCCGGCCACCGCCGTCGGCCCCAAGCGGCTCGCGTGGGCGCGGGTGGTCGCGGCGGGGGAGCACGTGCGGCAGGTGTCGGTGGGGGACCGGGTGCTGTTCGACCCCGACGAGCGTGCCGAGGTGGAGCTCGGCGGGGAGCACTACGTGCTGCTCCGCGAGCGCGACGTGCACGCCGTCTCGGAGCCCGAGGACACCTCGGGTCAGACGGGCCTGTACCTGTAGCGCAGGTCACAGGTCTCGACGCCCGATCTGATTTCCACCAGAGTCCGAGCGGCTGCTAGTGTTTCTTCTCGCGCGCCATTAGCTCAATTGGCAGAGCAGCTGACTCTTAATCAGCGGGTTCGGGGTTCGAGTCCCTGATGGCGCACCACCCGAGAGGCCCTGACCAGCAGTGATGCGGGTCGGGGCCTTTCGTCTGCGGTTGTGCACCCGTCGCTCGTGCACCGGCTGCCGGCGTCGTCAGAGCCCGGTCTGCGCGGTGCAGCGGCCGTCGTCGACGGCGCGGGTCAGCGCCGTGTGGTCGTGCTCGTTCTGGTCCGCGTAGAGCTCGGCGAAGTCGGCCACCGCGCGGTCGAAGGTGTCCGAGCGGCCGAGGTAGGACGCGATCGCGACGCGGTCGCCCGACCGGGCGTGCGCCCGGGCGAGGGTCCACGCGCACGACGTCCCGAACGCGGCCATCGTCGTGGGCCCCATCTCCTCGGGGTCCCACGAGCCCTTCCAGTCGCGGAGCTGGCGGATGTAGTAGTCGTGGGTCCGCCCGTCGAGCCCGTCCGTGCGGGTCCACCCGAGGAAGATGTCGCTCGTCGCCTGCATCAGCCGCTGCCCCTCGACCACCCGGCGGCCGTGCTGGCCGAAGCGGCTCGGTGCGAGGTGCGGCTCGAGCACCGACGCCTCGGCCTCCTTCGCCTGCAGCACCAGCGGGTCGTCGGTGTCACGGCCTTCCATCAGCAGCACCCAGACCCTGGTCCCGACGCTCCCGACCCCGACGACCTTGCGCGCGACGTGCACGAGGCGGAACTGGTCGAGGAGCAGACGGCGGTCGGGCGGGAGCGTCGACCGGTACGCGGCCAGGACCTCGCGGATCCAGTCGGTGAACGACGCGGCGAGCTCCGGGGTCAGCAGGTCCTCGATCGGGACGAGGAGCGGCGGGTCGGCGAGGAGCCGGACCTTCCCGTCGACGACGTGGGAGAGCCGGGACGCCGCCTGCGCGGAGTCCTTGGTCCGCGCCTTCGCGACCAGCTTGCGTGCCTTCTTGAGCGCGGCGTCGTCGTGGAGCGCCGCGACCCGCGGCAGGCCCTCCTCGACCCGGGCGTTGGCGTACCAGACGTCCAGGTTCCGCTGGGCGGCGAACTCGGCCATCGCGTGGCGGTATTCGGCAGCGGCCGCGGTCACCACCACACGCCGCTCGGCGGGCGAGAAGCGGTTGTGGCGCCCGGCGACCGCGAGGCTCGCCGCCAGCCGGGCGACGTCCCACTCCCACGGGCCGGGAAGCGTCTCGTCGAAGTCGTTGATGTCGAACACGAGCGTGCGCTCGGGCGACCCGAAGAGCCCGAAGTTCGCCAGGTGCGCGTCACCGCACGCCTGCACGAGCAGGCCCGACGTCGGCAGCGTCGCGAGATCGGCCGCCATGATCGCCGCCGCTCCGCGGAAGAAGGCGAACGGGTTGGCGAGCATCCGCCCGTAGCGGATCGGTACGAGCTCCGGGACACGGGTGGTGGCCTGGGCCTGCAGCACACCGACCGGGTCGGGGCGGTCCGCCGCGGGCCGCCATGCGCCGAGGGCGCTGCGGGGTGCTCGGCGGCGTGCTGCCTTGCCGACTGCCGAACGCGCGGAGAGGGGCGAGTCCACGATCCCGAGCGTAGCCCTCGGCCGCACGACCGCCACCGGGCGCCCGTGGGTCCTCCCGACACGTGGGCGCTCGTATCCTGGACGGATGCCCGAGCACGCTCCTGCCACCCCGCCGCGACCGGACGACCTCTCGCGGTTCCGCACCCAGCCGGTGTCCTTCATGCGCCGCAGCGGACGCCTCAACCCGCGCCAGCAGCGTGCGTGGGACGCCGACGACGGACGCTACCTCCTCGAGGTTCCCCGGCACATCGCCCGCACCTCCGTGGACCCCGCCCACGTGCTCGACGTCGCGGCCACCTACGGGCGCTCGGCACCCCTCGTCGTCGAGATCGGGTCGGGGCAGGGCGAGGCCGTCGTCGCAGCGGCGGCAGCGGCGCCGGAGCGCGACTTCCTCGCCGTCGAGGTGTACACGCCCGGGCTGGCGCAGACCGTGCTGCGCGCCGCCCAACGCGACCTCGGCAATCTGCGGCTCCTGCAGGCGAACGCCGCCGAGGTCCTCGCCACCACCCTGCCCCCGGCCAGCGTCGACGAGCTCTGGGTCTTCTTCCCCGACCCGTGGCACAAGGCCCGCCACCACAAGCGCCGGCTCGTGACACCGGAGTTCGTCGGCCTCGCCGCCCGCGTCCTCGCCCCCGGCGGCACCTGGCGCCTGGCCACGGACTGGGCGCACTACGCCGACCAGATGCGGGCCGTCGTCGAGGCCGACGACCGGTTCGCGCCCGTCGCGCGCGACGACGGCGTGGTCGCACGGTTCGACGGACGAGTCCGCACCAGCTTCGAGAACAAGGCGCACGACGCCGGTCGGACGATCACCGACCTCGCCTACCGGCGACGGTGACCTCCGCGCGGTGCCGAGCGCGGAGCGCGAACTCGCGCCACCATAAGGCATGACCGCATCACGCACACCGGACCACATCTACGACGTCATCGTGATCGGCGGTGGCCCGGTCGGCGAGAACGCCGCCGACCGGGCGAGCCGGACCGGCCTGAGCGTCGCCGTCGTCGAGGCTGAGCTCGTCGGAGGTGAGTGCTCCTACTGGGCGTGCATGCCGTCGAAGACCCTGCTGCGACCAGGAGCGGCGCTCGCGGCCGCGCGGGCTGTGCCGGGGATCGAGGCGTCCGCCACGCTCGATCCGGCGGCGATCCTCGCGCGCCGGGACGTGATGGTCGCCGACTGGGACGACTCCGGGCAGGTGCAGTGGCTCGACGGCGTCGGGATCACGGTGGAACGTGGGCTCGGGCGGATCGTCGGCCCGCGGCTGGTCGAGGTCGTGCCCGAGGAACCGGATGCCGACGTCGACGACGTCCCGGCGACGCGGCTGCTCGAGGCGCGGTACGCGGTGGTCGCCTCCACCGGGAGCGCTCCGGTGCTGCCGTCGACGCCTGGCCTCGCCGAGGTGAACCCCTGGACCAGCCGAGAGGCGACGAGCGTGCAGGAGGTCCCCGCCTCGCTCGCGATCATCGGGGGCGGTGTCGTCGCCACGGAGATGGCGGTGGCCTTCACCGACCTCGGGAGCCGCGTGACGCTGCTGTCCCGCGGCGGGCTGCTGGGCCAGATGGAGCCGTGGGCGGGGGAGGCCGTCGCGACGGGGCTGCGGGAGCTCGGCGTGGACGTGCGCACCGGGGTGAGCGTGAGCGGTGTGGTCGCCCTGCCCGACGGCGGCGCGCGCCTCGTGCTCGAGGGCGCCGGGGCGGGGTCGGTGTCGGCGGAACGGGTGCTCGTCGCGACGGGGCGTGTGCCGCGCACGCAGGACCTGGGCCTGGAGTCGGTCGGGCTCAAGGCAGGCGCGCCGCTCCGGGTTGACGAGGCGCTGCAGGTGCGGTGGCCCGAGGGCGCGGACGCCCAGGCGTCGGACGGGTGGTTCTACGCGGCCGGCGACGTGACGGGCCGCGCGCCGACGACGCACCAGGGCAAGTACCAGGGACGCGTGGTCGGGGACGTCATCGCCGCCCGGTACGGGCGACAGACGTCCGGTGCGCCGACCTCGGGGGACGAGCCACCTGCGGTGGGCGACGAGCCTGCCCCGTGGACGCGGTACGCCGCGACCGCCGACGGTGCGGCGGCCACCCAGGTCGTGTTCACCCGGCCTGAGGTCGCCTCCGTCGGGCTGACGGAGGCCGGTGCCAAGAAGGCGGGGCTGTCGGTGCGGTGCGTGCGCTACGACGTCGGGTCGGTGGCAGGGGCCGTGCTCGTCGCCGACGGGTACACCGGGACCGCTCAGATCGTCGTGGACACCGAGCGCGAGGTGATCGTCGGGGCGACCTTCGTGGGCCCGGACGCCGCGGACATGCTGCACGCGGCGACGGTCGCGATCGTCGGGCAGGTGCCGCTCGCGCGCCTGTGGCACGCCGTGCCGTCCTACCCGACGATCAGCGAGGTGTGGCTCCGGCTGCTCGAGAAGTACGGCCTGTAGGCCGTTCCCGAGCAGCCGGGGCGCCCGGTCAGCCCAGCTGGCCGTCCGAGGAGAACACGAGGCCCAGGGAGATCTCGCCCTGCTGCAGGGCGGTCTTCGTCAGCGGGCCGCCGACGTCGAGCGCGACGAAGTCGGCGAACTCGAGACCGTAGGTCTCCTCGAGGCCGGGCCGGCAGAACGGGCGCTCCACGCACTCCGGGCCCGCACCGAGCACCAGTCCGCTGCACGCCTCGGCGAGCTCGGTGAGCGTCGTGACACCGTGCTCGTCGGCAAAGGCCTGCGTCACGGCGAACGCGTTCTGGTCCTGCGCGGCCGAGGCCTCGCCGAAGACCAGCCCACGCTCCTCGCCGAGCTCGGTCAGCGCGGCGACCGTCGCGTCGAGGTCACCGCTCGCGACCGCCTCCGCGTCCTCCCCGTTGACCGACTTGTTGAGGAACTCGGTGAGGGTGCCCACGTACTCGGGGAAGACGGTGATCTGCCCGTCCTCCAGGGCGGGCAGGTAGGTCTCGCGGGCGTCGATGGTCTGCACCGAGGTGTCGTACCCCGCGCTCGCGAGGACCGCGGCGTAGATCTCGGCGAGCGTGACGCTCTCGGAGAAGTTCGCCGCGCCGACGACGACGGTGCTCGACCCGGTGGCGTCGTCCGCTACGGCGAGACCCTCGTCCTCGACGAACTGCGCGGCCGCCTGCGCCGACGTCTGACGGTCGACGTCCACGGCGCGGTTGAGGGCGATGAGCTTGTCGGTGTCGAGCGCCGCGGACACGGAGTCCAGGATCTCGATCACGGCGGGGTCGTCGGCGACGGCCGCGGCGTTCGCGGCCGGGATGATGTTGTCGACGGTCTGCAGGTTCTGGTCGTCGTCGAGGACGACCAGGGTGTCGCCCGCGATCGGGTCGCACACGGGTGCACCTGACGTGGGCGCGTCGTCGGCGTCGGGGGTGGTGCCGCCGCCCGAGGACCCGGGGTCCCCGCAGGCGGCCAGCGCCACGAGCAGGGCCGCGGAGACGGCGACGGTGCGCAGGGGTGCGCGGCGGGAAGTGGTCAGGCGGGGTGACATCGTGGCCTCTCGTCTGTCGGGCGTGTCGTTCAGGGTGTCGCGGCAGGTGGCGTGCGGCGGTGTTCTGCGGCAGCACGGGGATGAGGCAGGGGCTCACGCGCGTGGATGACGTCCTATTGGACCGTCGCGCGCGAGGCGTGGCAACCGGAGGCGGGCACGGTCATCCGCGCACCCGTGCGGAGGCTCGCAGTGGTCGAGGAGTCACAGCACGCTGGACGAGGGAGAGCAGCCCGTCGATGGCGAGGCACAGGAGCGCGATGACGAGGCCGAGCGCGAGGACCTGGCCGTAGCGCTGGGTGGCGAACCCGGCGCGCAGCGGTACGCCCAGGCCGCCGCCGCCGACGAACGCGGCGAGCGGGATGGTCGCCACGACCTGGACGATCGCGGTGCGCAGTCCCGCCGCGATGAGGGGCACGGCGAGCGGGAGCTCGACGATCCACAAGGACCGGAGCGGGGCCATGCCCATCCCGCGGGCCGCGTCGCGCGCGGCGGGATCGACGCCCGCCACCCCCGTGTACGTGTTGGACAGGATGAGCGGCACGGCGAACACGGCGGCGCCGATGATCGCGGCGCGGTCACCGAAGAGGCCGCCGGCGGCGAGGATGAGCAGGATGCCGAAGGTCGGCAGCGCGCGGGTCGTGTTCGCCGCGACGATCGTGGCGGCGGCGCCGCGCCCCGTGTGCCCCAACCAGATCCCGAGCGGCAGCGCGACGAGGGCGGCGAGGAGCACCGCGATCCCCGTCATTGCGAGGTGCTCGCCCGTCCGGTCGATCAGCCCGCCGGGCGCCGTCCAGTTGAGGGGATCGTTGAGCCAGGTCAGGGCGTCGTCGAGGATGTTCACGCGGCGCCCTCCAGCGTGCCGGGCGTACGTGCCCGAAGTCGGGCTCGGCGCACGCGACGGCTTTCACCGGACCCCGTGCGGGACCACGGCATGAGGGCCCGCCCGAGCAGGTAGAGCGCGACGTCGAGCACGACCGCGAGCACCACGCACAGGAGCGTCGCGGTGAGGATCTGCGCGTTGTAGCTGGACCGGAACCCGCGGAACATGACGGTGCCCAGGCCGCCGTAGCCCGCGACGAAGCCGACGGTCACGAGCGCGACGGTGGTCACGGTCGCGAGCCGCACACCCGTGATGATGCTCGGCAGCGCGTTGGGGAGCTCGACGGCGACCAGCAGCCGCCAGCGCCCGTAACCCAGGCCCGTGGCGGCGTCGCGCACGTCGGGGTCGACCCCCTGCAGGCCGACGAGGGCGTTGCGCACGAGGATGAGCAGCGCGTACATCACGAGCCCGATGAGGACCGGGGTGCGGCCGATCCCGGTGAACGGCACGAGGATCGCGAAGAGCGCCAGGGACGGCACGGTGTAGAGCACTCCGGCGGTGCCGAGCACGGGCGCGGCGAGCCAACGGACGTTGTGCGCGAGCACGGCCAGCGGCAGCGCGATCACGAGCGCGATGAGGATCGCCTGGAGGGTGATCGTCGTGTGCTGGACGAGCGCCGTGGACAGCTCGTCCCAGTTGTTCACGACGTAGTCCCAGGAGAACCACGGGTTGGGTGGCATGCGCTCGAACGTACCGGCAGGCACCCACGTGCGCGCGCCGGTGTGGGTCCCGCCGGGTAGCGTCGGTGCCATGTCGAGCCCCGCCGCGAGCAGCTCCGTGACCGACCGCGCCCCGGCGGGCGGAGAGTCGGACGACCTGGGGTACACCCCGGGCGACGTCGTCATCGAGCTCGACGAGGTCCGCAAGGAGTACCCGAACGGCACCGTCGCGGTCGACAACCTCTCGATGAGCGTGCGCGAGCACGAGCTGCTCGCCCTGGTGGGTGCCTCCGGCTGCGGCAAGTCGACGATCATGCGGATGGTCAACCGGTTGGTCGAGCCCTCGAGCGGGCGGATCCTCCTGCGTGGCGAGGACGTCACGCAGGTCGACCCGGTGCAGCTGCGCCGCCGCATCGGGTACGTCATCCAGAACGTGGGCCTCTTCCCGCACCGCACGGTCGCCCAGAACGTCGCCACCGTCCCCGGCCTGCTCGGCTGGGACCGTCAGCGCACCCGGTCCCGGGTGCACGACCTCTTGGAGCTGGTCGGGCTCGCGCCCGACACCTACGCCGCGCGCTACCCGCACGAGCTCTCCGGCGGGGAGCGTCAGCGGGTGGGTGTCGCCCGGGCGCTCGTGACGGACCCGCCCGTGCTGCTCATGGACGAGCCGTTCGGTGCGGTCGACCCGGCCGGCCGGCGCCGGCTGCAGGCCGAGTTCCGCCGGATCCAGCGCGAGCTCGGGACCACGGTGCTCCTCGTCACCCACGACATCGACGAGGCGGTGCTCCTCGGGGACCGCATCGCGGTCCTGAGCAGCGGCGGCCGGCTCGAGCAGCTCGCCGAGCCCGTGACGGTGCTCGCGCACCCCGCGAGCGGTCCGGTCCGCGACTTCATCGGCGACGGCGCGCCGGTACGGATGCTCGCGCTCGCGCGCGTCGAGCAGGCGGACCTCGACGACGCCGGGCACATCGTGCAACCCGCCCCGCCCGCCGTGCGACTGGGTGCGCCGCTCAGCGAGGCGTTCGAGGCCATCGCCGCGCTGCCCGCCGCCGCGATGGGTCGGGTGCCCGTCGTGGACACGGACGGGACCGTCGTCGGCTCCCTCACCGCGGACGGGATCCTCGCCGGGCTGCGCCGGATCGCGGACGGCGCATCGCGGACCTGAGGTCCTCGTCGCCCGTCGCTCCCGTAGGCTCGTCCCGTGACCACCGAGACGACGCGACCGCGGGTCGCCCTTGCCACCTGTTCCGTCCTGCCCCACCTGGACCCCGACGACGCGCCCCTGATCGGCGCGCTCGCCGAGCGCGGGGTCGACGCCGAGCCGGCGGTCTGGGACGACGAGTCCGTCGACTGGTCCGGTTTCGACGCCGTCGTGCTGCGCTCCACGTGGGACTACTCGGCGCGCCGCGACGACTTCGTGGCCTGGGCGGCCCGGGTGCCTCACCTGCTGAACCCCGAGCCCGTCGTGCGCTGGAACACGGACAAGGGCTACCTGCGCGAGCTGGACGCGCACGGCGTCCCCGTGATCCCGACGCTGTGGCTCGACCCCGAGCGCAACCTCTCCTCGCGCGCGATCCACACCCGTCTGCCCGCCCAGGGCGACTTCGTCATCAAGCCCGTCGTGAGCGCGGGCGCGAACGACACCGGCCGCTACCAGTCCGGTGAGGCGTACTCCCGCGGGCTCGCGATCCAGCACGCGAAGGCGCTCCTCGTCTCCGGGCGGCAGGTCATGGTTCAGCCGTACATCCGCAGCGTCGACACCGCGGGGGAGACCTGCATCGTCTTCATCGACGGCGAGTTCTCCCACGCGCTGCGCAAGAACGCCCTCCTCACCGGCCCGCACCGCCCCACGCAGGGCCTGTACAAGCAGGAGGAGATGCGGCGCCACGAGGCGACCGAGGCGGAGATCGACGTCGCCCGCCGTGCACTCGAGGTGGCCGCGAAGGCCGTACCCGGCGACGGCCCGTACCTCTACGCCCGCGTCGACCTGGTCGTCGGCGACAACGACGTACCGACCGTCATCGAGCTCGAGCTCACCGAGCCGTCACTCTTCTTCGGATTCGCACCCGGAGCCCTCGACCGGTTCGCCGACGCCGTCGCCGCTCGCGTCACGCCCGCGGGCTGACGACGCCGCCTGCCTCCGGCACCGGGCGACATCATGAAGTGGCAGGGTCGAGGGCGAAAGAAGCGACCGGTCTCACTAGCCACCGCGGCGACGATCACCACGAGCTCGAAGGTCACGGACCACGGATTCGCCCCGGCTCTCGTCCTCTACTGGCACGACGGTGAGTGGTTGGTCCTGTCGCTGCAGGAGGCGGATGACGACGATCCGGTGATCGTCGCGCCTGGGCGTGTGCCGGAGATGGACCGTGACCTGCTCTCTCTCGACCTGAGGCCCGGCCAGTACGCCATTCGGGGGGTGCGGGACGGAGAGACTGGCTCGTGGCACGTCTTCGGGCCGTACCGGGATCGTGATCTGGTCGAACTGCTCGAATCGGACACCGCCAGCATGAAGCAGGCCGGACTGACACGAGACCTTCCCTTGGGCGATGGAGATCGGGCCGCCGCGGTTCCTCGACAGGTCGGATCGCGCCCGACGAGGGGCATGTCGGTTCGGGAGCAGATCGACGCGTACGGCTGGACGGTCGTGTCGGTCCGGCCGGAAGACCCTTCCGCGCAGGAGTTCCAGTACACGGTCGGGCTCTGGGACAAGAGGATCCCTGAGCTCATCGTCTACGGCTTGGCAGAGGAAGCAGGTGGGCGACTGCTCGACGATGTCGCCGAGCGGCTCCTCGGGGGAACGAGCATCCCTGATGGTGAGCGGATCGAGGGCCTGCTGGACGGTGGCTACGCCCCTCAGCTGAGGAGCGTCGTCGAGCTCGCAGACCCGCTCGGCTGTGCGTACGAGACCTATGGGTGCGAGGTCCCCGTCCGGCAGCTCGTCCTGCCGGACAAGGCTCATCGCATGCCCTGGGAACAGGGTTTCAACCCACGGTGCGCACAACCGGCGCTCTATTCGCCCGCAGAGTCGCCAGATCAATGAGGTGAGTCGCTGGACCGTCCCACTTCGTCCTCGAGGACCGGATCCGTGGGTCGTGCTCGTCAACCAGTCGTTCGGTCGGTGCCATCTCCGGGACCGCGGACACCACGGCGTTGTTGAGCGGCTCTGATCCTTGCGCAAGCAAGCGGAGCACAACCGTCGTGTGGTCCGACGCCGCGCCGCCGGGAGGAGACGGGCGTGTCTGGCTTGAGAGCTGGCACGCCCGCCTCACGCCCCGCGACACGGGGAGCACTGTGCGATCCGCTCGCTCATGTACACCGGATCATCCCGACCAAGTCGGGAACGGGTCGATTCTATCGAGAGCAGGGGGTCGCGACATCCTCGGAGAAGAATAATGTGTATATGAGTGAGCGTAGCGCTAAGGAAGTTTCGGTGCTACCGTCGTGATCATGAAGCTCACGGTCAGGGAGGGGCTAGCCCTTCTCGTGATACGCCGTGGGCAATCTAAGTCGGCACTCTCTTCGATAGCGGGGTCCCAGTGATGCTGAGCGCGGGGGCACGGGCGGCGTGGGGCAAGAGCTGGCCGATGCGCGCCGAGATCGAGCACTGGAACCCGTTGTGGAGGCATCTGCAGGACTCAGCAGCGATAGCGAGCAGGTTGTGGGACTGCTGGCTCCCTCCGATGGTCACGCGTCAGGTCGTTGACGCGACGGGCAGCGAAGATGCTGCGCGGTCGCTCGTCACGTTTCTCGCGGGAGTCCACGACTGCGGGAAGCTCAGCCCGGCGTTCGCCGTGCAGGTCCCGACCCTGCGTGACGAGATGGTCAAGGCAGGGCTCTCGATGCCGAAGGACATCCCGGTGGTCGAGCGGCGACGTCGTCCGCACAGCCTTGCCGGGCACGTGATCCTGCGTCGCTGGTTGCGAGAAGAGCATGAGTGGGTGGGTCCCGAGGCGGATCGCTTGGCCGTCGTGGTTGGCGGGCATCACGGGATCCCGCCGAGCGCCTCCGAGGTGCGTGAGGCAACGCTCGACTCGAGCATCAACGCCCTACTCCTCGGTGACCGGGCATGGCGCGACGTCCAGGACGAGATCCTCGATCACATGGCGCGCCGTACGGGAGCGACGCGATTCCTCGCCGGACACGCGTGGCGCGAGGTACCGGACACCGTGCAGGTCCTCGTGACGAGCATCGTGGTCGTCGCCGACTGGCTCGCCTCCAACACCGAGCTCTTCCCGCTGAGTCCCGTCGAGGACGGGCACCCCCTCGCCCCGCCGGACGACGACGAGGTACGCCTCGCGGCGGCTTGGGCGAAGGTCCGCCTGCCCTCGCCGTGGTCGGCGACCGACCTGCTGGAGGGCGCGGACGAACTGCTTCGCGCCCGGTTCCGGTTCCCGGAGTCGGCCACCGCCCGTCCTGTGCAGAGGGCGGTCGTCGACGCGGCCCGACGGATGGATGTTCCTGGGATGCTCATCGTGGAGGCTCCGATGGGCGAAGGGAAGACCGAGGCTGCGCTGCTCGCCGCCGAGATCCTCGCCGCGCGAAGTGGCGCTGGTGGACTGCTCGTCGCGCTCCCGACCCAGGCGACGACCGACGCGATGTTCCGCCGCGTCTTGCAATGGCAGGTGGGCATTCCCGCCTCCGGCGTTGCTAAAGCCCTCGCGCACCCTGCCGGAGTCGTGGACGACGACGGCGCGCACGCCGTCTTCCTCGCGCACGGCAAGTCATGGCTCAACCCAGACTTCGCGGCGATTCCGCGACGCCTGCCGGGCACCCGCGACATCGGTCGGGACATTGGAGACGGAGTGAGCGGTTCAGGTCGCTTCGGTGCCGCGTACGTCGACGGTTGGCTCTCAGGCCACCGGAAGGGGGTCCTCGCCGATTTCGTCGTCGGCACCATCGATCAGGTGCTCTTCGCAGCGCTGCAGTCACGGCACGTGGCGCTACGTCACCTCGCGGTCGCGAGGAAGGTGGTGGTGTTGGACGAGGTCCACGCTTTTGATGCGTACATGAACAGCTACCTCGAGCGCGCGCTGGAGTGGCTCGGCGCCTACGGGGTTCCGGTGGTTGCCATGTCGGCGACGCTTCCCACGCATCTTCGCGAACGGCTCCACGCCGCTTACAACCGCGGCAACCGCACGGTGGTGGGGGCAGGGTCCGCCCAATCGGCCTCGCTGTGGGAGTCGGACTGGGATGACGAACCGGGTGACGATCGCGAGGTGTCCGCGATCCGTGGTTCCGCGAGCGACTCCCCGTCCACGGTGGTGACCTCGATGCAGTCCGGCGTGATGCAGAGCACAGCCGTCGACGCCGCCGACCGAGTGCTTGACGTGAAGATCGACCTGGCAGATGACGACCTCGACACGTTGGTCCGGCGTGTCACCGAGGCGACGGTGTCAGCGGGGTGCGTTCTCGTGGTGCGGAACACCGTTGTTCGCGCGCAAGAGACGTACGAGGCGCTCGAAGCGCACTTTGGCGACGAGGTCGAGCTCTTGCACTCTCGGTTCCTCGCGTTGGACCGCAAGGTGCGTGAGGCGCAGTTGGTGAGGGAGCTCGGACCGCCGCCAGCCGATGGCACGAGGGGAGCGCGACCCGTCGTACGCCGGATAGTCGTGGCGACCCAGGTCGTGGAGCAAAGCCTCGATGTGGACTTCGACCTCCTTGTCACTGATCTCGCACCGACCGATCTGTTGCTCCAGCGCGTCGGCCGGCTCCACCGCCACGCCCGTCCTGCGGACCACCGACCCGAGGAGCTACGAGTGGCCCGGATCGTGATCGTCGGCATGACGGACCGCGCAGGCGGCCCACCGGCCTTCCCCCGGGGGAGCGAAGCCGTCTACGGGAGGCACCTGCTGCTTCGAGCAGCCGCGCAGGTCCGCAACATCATCGCTGGCTCGGGAGGTATCGAGCTACCACGTCACATCTCGCCGTTGGTCCAAGAGGCATATGGCGAGGATGCACTCGGGCCTGACACGTGGCAGGACGACATGCTCCGTGCCCGCTCGAGCTCCGATGCAAGAGAACGCCATGCCGAGTCACGCGCGGCGACTTATCGGCTCCCGGCCCCGGCGGCCGGGTCAGAGGCCAACTTGGTGGGATGGCTCGACCAGAGCGTCGGAGAGGCGGACGAGTCTTCAGGACGGGCGCAGGTGCGTGACGGAGAGGACGGCATCGAGGTCCTGGTGGTCCAGACCGACGGCGCAGACCAGTGGAGACTGCCCGACTGGCTCGACCGCGACGTACCCGAGGATCGGGAGCTCCCCCGAGATCGTGTGCCCCGGGCGGCGCAGTTGCGCACGCTCGCGGGATGCAGCGTGCGGTTGCCTGGCTTCCTCCCGCGTCGGCACGGAATGCCTGACCCCGTCGCCGATCTCATCGAAGCACTGGAAGTAGACGTGCGGGACGCCTGGCAGGAGCACCCGGCTTTGAAGGGGCAGCTCGTCCTGTCCCTCGACCGCACCGGCCGTGCCTGCGTGGCCGGACTCGATATCCGCTACGACCGCCGCACAGGAATGAGCGTGAGCCTGCATGAGTGAAGATCTCGCCCCGTGGTTCAACCTGATCGACAGCGCCTGGTTACCCGCGCTCGACCACCAAGGGCAGCAGACGGACCTTTCGCTCGTCGACGCGTTTCGTCGTGCCGGGGAGCTACGTGAGCTGACCGGCGAGCTGCCGACGCAGACGTTCGCGAACCTTCGCCTGCTCCTCGCGATCCTGCACCGCGCCGTCGGAACGAGTCGCGAGACAGGGCCACGTAGCGAGAAGGAATGGGGTGAGATCCGCAGCAACTGGTCTTCGACCGTCGAGCGCGTGGAGCAGTACCTGGAACGCTTCCGGGACCGGTTCTGGCTCGTTCATGCCACGGAACCGTTCTTCCAGGTGGCGGGGCTCGAGAGCACGAACGGCGAGCTGAAGTCTCCTGCGGAGATCATCGCTGACGGCCCCGGGAACTCCGCCTACCTGACGACACGGTTGGGGGAGGGACTGAGCCGGATCACCTGGGCGGAGGCCGCGCGCTGGCTCGTCCATGTCCACGCGTACGACGTGTCGGGCATCCATTCCGGCGCAGTCGGGGACCCACGCGTCAAGGGAGGGAAGGGGTATCCGATCGGGACCGGGTGGGCGGGCCAGATCGGAGGCATCCACCTCGTCGGTGACACCCTCCAGGAGACGCTGATGCTGAACCTTGTGGTCGCCGGCAGGTCAGGGCTGGAGACGCGGCAGCCCGACAAGCCTGTCTGGGAGCGGCCCCCGCTGGACGCCCGCCCGGAAGACTGGTTGGAGTCCGACGCCGCCAATCACCTCTACCGTGAGCCGACCGGGCCTGTTGATCTCTACACCTGGCAGTCTCGCCGAGTCCGACTCGTCGGCGACGAGGCCTACGTGACGGGCGTCGTCAACGCTCAAGGAGACCGAGCCACGCCGCAGTTCAGGCAACGACTCGAACCGCTCACCTCCTGGCGACACTCCAAGCCTCAGACGGCGAAGTTTAAGAAGCCCGTCTACATGCCGCTCGAACTCGTCCCCGGGCGTGCGCTGTGGCGTGGCCTCGAGTCGCTCCTGCCGCACGCGACCGAACGAAGGACCAAGGACGGGCAGTCGGAGCGGTTGGTGCCGGCGGTCGTCACGTGGCTGCGGACTTTGCAGCTTTCCGGCATGCTCGACGACCGGCTCGTCGGTGTACGCGCCATCGGTGCGACGTACGAGAGCAACCAGACAGCGATCGGTGCCGTCATCGACGACAAGTTGTCTCTATCTCTGTCACTCCTGAGCGAGTCCGCTGCCGGGCTTGCGCAGAGCGCCGTCGATGCCGTCGACCAGGCGGACAAGGCCGTGCTCCACCTCGGCTACCTCGCGCAGAACGTCGCACGCGCCGCAGGCGCATCACCCGACGCTGCCGAGGGACCGCAGGAGCGCGCGAGGGAACGCGGGTTCGACGCTCTCGACGGCCCGTTCCGGGAGTGGCTCCGCACCCTTGCGGTCACGGCCGACGAGGTCGACGCGCGCACCCGATGGCAGGTGCAGGTGCAGACCGTCTTGTCACGCCTGGCGGGTGAGGTCATTGCAGATGCCGGCCCTGGTGCGGTCGTCGGGCGGATGGTCGGCGACCAGTACATGGACGCCGGCTTGGCCGAGTACAGGTTCCGGAAGAAGTTGCGAGAGATCCTGCCCCACAGCTACCCGCCGCAAGCCGTGGAACAGACGAAGAGAGTCGACGACGAGGAGGTCATGGCATGAGCGAGCAGACAGTCGCGAGCGATGAGGACGTTCCTGCACCCGTCGGGTCGAGCACCGGCGGGCAGCACGAACTCGGCAGGCTCGTCGATACGCGGGTCCGACGGCTGCTCAGGACTCGTGAGAGCTCGACAGCGGTCGCCACTCTGGCACGGCTGCGCAACAACGTCGGGCGCCCGCCCGGCCGCGACCCGTCGATCTGGGACGTGACACTGCGAGACGTGTCACCTGACGCGCGGAGCGACGACCCGACCACAGCCGAGAGAGCGGTACATGCAGCCATGACCCTGTTCGCGCTTCACCAGCAGGCCAGGGATGCTCCGATGCATGTGCGAGGGGTCGGCTTCGGCCGTGCCGTGTGGCAGCTAGGACGTGCCCGACAGGACGCCGACGACGGTACGGGCCCCGTACGCCGGCGGTTCAACATCGTGGTGACCGCGAGCAGCGTCGACGACCTCACCCACCACATGCGTGGTCTGGTGACACAGATGCGCGGCGAGAGCATCGGCCTCGACTACGGGGCGCTCGCGGACGATCTGCTGCAGTTCCAACGCCCCGGGCAGGCCGACGCCGTTCGACGCCGATGGGGGCGCCAGTACCACAGGCTCGACAAGCCCGGCACCGTCGACGATTCAACGGTATCCCCGACCGCCAGCACCGAGAGCACCGACGAGACTGAGGAGCACGCGTGAGCCGCACGATTCTGGACATCCATGTCCTGCAGACAGTCCCTCCGAGCAATCTCAACCGCGACGACACCGGCAGCCCGAAGACGGCGACCTACGGCGGAGTGCGTCGAGCCCGGGTGTCATCCCAGGCCTGGAAGCGTGCGACACGGACCGCCTTCCAGGGACACCTCGATGCAACAGAGCTCGGAACACGTACCAAGCGCGTCGTCGAGCTCGTCGGTGCACGGATCGCCGAGATCTCCACTGGCCACACGACCGAAAATGCGCTTGCTGCCGCGGCCCAGGTGCTCAAAGAAGCCGGCATCAAGACCGCTGAGCCGCGGGGCAAGGCAGGCGCGCCCGCCGAGTCCGGATACCTGCTCTTCCTGTCTGCCCAGCAGATCGAGGCGCTTGCCCAGTTGGGGGCGGACTCGCTGACCACGGGGGTCGCTCCGACAAGGGCCTTGGCGCAACCCCTGGTGAAGGGCAAGAACTCGATCGACCTAGCGCTCTTCGGCCGGATGGTCGCGGACGTCTCGGACCTGAACGTCGACGCGGCCTGTCAGGTGGCGCATGCGATCTCGACGCACAAGGTGGACAACGAGTTCGACTACTACACCGCTGTCGACGACCACAAGGCGGCCGACGCGGAAGAGGACGCAGGCGCGGGCATGATCGGCACGGTGGAGTTCAACTCCTCCACGCTCTACCGCTACGCGACGGTCGACGTGGACCGACTTCACCAGAACCTCGGAGACGCCGCAGCGACCGAACGCGCTGTCGCCGCCTTCTTGCGATCCTTCGTCACGAGCATGCCGACGGGAAAGCAGAACACGTTCGCGAACCGCACTGTGCCGGACGCCGTCGTTGTTTCGCTGCGGGAGGACCAGCCGGTGTCCTTGGTGGGAGCGTTCGAGGAGCCGGTACCCGACTCTCTGGCGGGCGGCAGGGTCGCGGCGTCGGTCGACAAGCTCGTCGCCCAAGCGAGAGATGTTGAGGCTGCCTTCTTGAGCAGCGCTGTGCAGACCTGGACGGTCGGCGTCGGGCCGATCGCCGACAGGCTGGCACCCTTGGGCTCGGCTCTCTCGTTCGCTGCGCTCGTCGAGGCGGCGACGGCGACGGTGAGCACGCGACTTCAGGTCGCCGACACGACGGACGCCACATGACGACGCTCTTGCTGAGGCTCGCCGGACCACAACAGTCCTGGGGCGAGGACTCCCGGTTCGCGCGCCGGGACACCAATGAGGCGCCCACCAAGAGCGGAGTCGTCGGCCTGCTGGCGGCTGCGCTCGGACGGCGTAGGACAGATCCGATCGAGGACCTGCTGGGTCTCCAGCTCGCCGTGCGCATCGACCAACCGGGCAGGGTCGAGCGGGACTTCCAGACCGCCATGACACTCGACAAGTCGAAGAGCTTTCCGCTCACCCAACGGTACTTCCGGTCGGATGCTGTCTTCCTCGCTGCAGTCGAGGGTGCGGAGGAGATCGTGCAGGCTCTCGACGAGGCGGTACGGCGCCCGGTTTTTCCGCTCTACCTCGGGCGCCGTGCGTTCACGCCGGAGGGCCAGCTCACCCTGGGCGTCCACGAAGAGTCGGCGTGGTCGGTCCTTCACGAGTACCCGTGGCAAGCCTCGGCGTGGTGGAAACGGCGGAGCGACCCGCAGGTGACGCTCGACCTCATCGTCGACGTTGGTGTCGTCCCGGCCGAGGCGGGCTCCGACAAGACGGTGACGACCCATCACGACGCTCCTGTCTCGTTCGATCCGCGACGCCGGTCGTACTCGTGGCGCACCGTGGAGCGCCATGCGGTGCTGGTCGCGAACGACCTGGTAGAGACCGCGCAAGCTGGGCCCGGTCCTCGGGGTCATGACCCGATGGCTGCACTGGGGGGCCGGTGAATGTTCCTCTCGCGTGTTCAGATCAACTCGGCGCGACGGGCATCTCGGCAGCTGCTCGGCTCACCTCAGTCCATGCACGCAGCCGTCCTCTCGGCGTTCCCGCACCCCGACGACGAACGCGGCAGGGTCCTCTGGCGTGTCGACCGCGACGCGCACCATGTATGGCTCTACGTGGTGAGTCGGTACGAGCCGGACTTCACCGCAATTGTGGAGGACGCTGGATGGCCGTCGACGCAGCGGGGCTGGGACACGCGCCCCTACGCCCCCGTACTCGACGGGCTCGTCGAGGGGCAGCGGTGGGCGTTCAGGTTGACGGCCAATCCCACACGAAGCACCGCGCGCCGAGGCCGCATGAGCGAAGCGGCGCCTGAGGCCGTGGAGCTCAATGCGAAGGGTCGACCCAAGACCCGACGCTACGGTCACGTCACCGTGGAGCAGCAGCTGAACTGGTTCGCCGGGCGCACCGACGACTGGGGGTTCACTCTTCCCGGGGAGGGTGGGGGCGTCGTCGTGCACGACCGTCAGACCCGGCGCTTCCAGCGGGGTGGGCGCACCGTGACACTCGTGACGGCGTCGTTCGACGGTCTGCTCGAGGTGAGCGACCCCGCCAGGCTGCGTGACGCGCTCGTGACCGGTCTCGGTCCCGCCAAGGGCTACGGGTGCGGGCTGCTCACGTTGGCACCAGTTCGATGAACCAACAGATCCCGGGCGCGCGCCCGCCGACCCTTCCGGAGCTGGTGCGCGCCCAGGACCGCCTGACGTTCTTGTACCTCGAACGGTGCGTGATCTCGCGCGACGCGAGCGCGATCACGGCTACCGATGAGCGCGGCACGGTGCACGTCCCGGCCGCGACGCTCGGCGCGCTTCTCCTCGGGCCCGGGACGAACGTCACGCACCAGGCGATGGTCCTGCTCGCCGAAAGTGGGGCGACCGTCGTGTGGGTGGGGGAGCGCGGCGTTCGCTACTACGCACACGGGCGCTCGTTGGCCAAGTCCTCTCGTCTGCTCGAGGCGCAGGCTGAGCTCGTGACGCGTCGCGATTCGCGACTTGCTGTCGCACGTGCGATGTACGAGATGCGATTCCCCGACGAAGAGGTCTCGGGCCTGACGATGCAGCAGCTCCGCGGCCGGGAGGGCGCGAGAGTCCGAAAGTCCTACCGAGAGCACTCCCAACGCACGGGCGTGCCCTGGGAGCGGCGGGAGTATCGGCCCGACGATTTCGGGTCGTCGGACGCGGTGAACCAAGCGCTCTCGGCTGCGACGACGTGCCTGTACGGAGTTGTGCACGCTGTCGTCGTAGCACTCGGCTGCTCACCAGGGCTCGGGTTCGTGCACACCGGGCACGAGAGGTCGTTCGTCTACGACATTGCTGATCTCTACAAGGCGGAGTTTGCGATCCCCGCCGCGTTCGACGCCGCGGCACAGGATCTCGCGGATGTCGGAGGGCACGTGCGTCGCGACATGCGCGACCGCTTGCACAAGGCGAAGCTGCTGGAGCGGTGCGTGCGAGACATCACCAGTCTGCTGATCAGGGATCCGAATGAGCTCGACCAATGGGCGGACGTCTCGATGCTCTGGGACGGCAGGTTCGGAGCGGTGTCGGGCGGGGTCAGCTACGGCTCGGGCGAGGAAACGGACTGGTGATCGTCGTCGTGCTGTCCGTGACACCGGAGAAGCTCCGCGGCGAGCTCACCCGATGGCTGCTGGAGATCTCCGCCGGCGTCTACGTCGGGCACGTATCGGCCCGTGTTCGCGAGCTCTTGTGGCTGCGCATCGTCGAGGACGTGAGCCGCGGACGCGCCCTCATGGTGTGGTCCACCACGACGGAGCAAAGGCTGGACTTCCGCGTCCACAACCACGCGTGGGAGACTGCAGACCACGACGGAGTGACGCTCATGCGTCGACAGACCGCCGAGTCGCGCAAGTTCGCCGCCGAGTTGGACGACAGCGCCCGCCGTTCGAACCGTGAAAGGTCGCGGTCAGGCGGCATTTCCTCCGAGAGCGATCACCTCACCACCCCGACGACTGACAACCGTCCCCCGAGTTCTGGTGTCCGCAGAGGATGGAGCAACGCATCGAGGCGGCGACGGTATGGGACGTCGATCGAGCAAAGGCGCCGCAACTCGCGTGGCGAGCCTGATCCGGGCGCCGACCCGTCGAAGTGATCGCAGGAGCCTGATCATCCTGATATGTTCGCAGGTCAGTTAGTGTGCTCCCCGCGCGAGCGGGGATGATCCGTTCACCGGACGCGCGGCGATGGCCTTGAGCTTGTGCTCCCCGCGCGAGCGGGGATGATCCCGCAGCACCAGGCACCGCACTGAACGTGTTCTGGTGCTCCCCGCGCGAGCGGGGATGATCCCTCCTGCCACAGCTCGGGGAAGTCCTTCGTCTCGTGCTCCCCGCGCGAGCGGGGATGATCCCATCGCCGTTTCCGACCTGATCGCCGAGATCACGTGCTCCCCGCGCGAGCGGGGATGATCCGGTGTCCCAGCGCTCGCAGGTCGTGACGGTCGTGTGCTCCCCGCGCGAGCGGGGATGATCCGACCTGCACCTCGGTGTACTCGGGGTGGGCTTCGTGCTCCCCGCGCGAGCGGGGATGATCCCCACCACAGCCGCAACCGCACCCGCCCCGCCGAGTGCTCCCCGCGCGAGCGGGGATGATCCGCAACCACCGGCGGCGGGATCGACGTCTACGGGCGTGCTCCCCGCGCGAGCGGGGATGATCCCCTCGGGGCCCGGTTCGCCGGCGCCACGGTGCACGTGCTCCCCGCGCGAGCGGGGATGATCCCGACGAGCCGCCTTTCGACCCAACGCCCGACACGTGCTCCCCGCGCGAGCGGGGATGATCCGTTCGAGGTTCAGGGCCCCGTGGTCGACCCCCTGTGCTCCCCGCGCGAGCGGGGATGATCCCGTGTCGACGTCGACCGCCTGGACGTAGGTGACGTGCTCCCCGCGCGAGCGGGGATGATCCGCCGTCCTCGTACACCCCATCGCCCGTCCCCTTGTGCTCCCCGCGCGAGCGGGGATGATCCGACCGCCGCCCAGATCACCGCAGGCGACATCATGTGCTCCCCGCGCGAGCGGGGATGATCCGAAGGCGACCACGGCGCTCGGTCGGATGGTCCAGTGCTCCCCGCGCGAGCGGGGATGATCCCCTCGCATCGGTGGAGGTGACGGTCGGATGACCGTGCTCCCCGCGCGAGCGGGGATGATCCCACGTCGCCCTCGAGGGTGCCGCCGTCCGGGGTGTGCTCCCCGCGCGAGCGGGGATGATCCGCCGACGCTCATGCGGTCCACGACGCCGTCACGGTGCTCCCCGCGCGAGCGGGGATGATCCCGACGCGAGCTGCGCGACGGTGACGGCCACGGAGTGCTCCCCGCGCGAGCGGGCATGATCCCTTCTTCGTGTCGGCGAGGACGCTGACGACGACGTGCTCCCCGCGCGAGCGGGGATGATCCCCCGTAAACGCGCTGCACAAATCCGACCGCATCGTGCTCCCCGCGCGAGCGGGGATGATCCCCTGGCGGAGCGCACGCGTCGAATGTGGGAGGCGTGCTCCCCGCGCGAGCGGGGATGATCCGACGATCGTCGAGTACATCGTCGAACCGCTCAAGTGCTCCCCGCGCGAGCGGGGATGATCCGTTCACCGGGCGCGCGGCGATGGCCTTGAGCTTGTGCTCCCCGCGCGAGCGGGGATGATCCGTCCTTGCTCGCCTCCATCGCCCCCCAGGAGGAGTGCTCCCCGCGCGAGCGGGGATGATCCCGCCGGCGCCGTCCTGCCGTTCACGTACAGCCCGTGCTCCCCGCGCGAGCGGGGATGATCCCCTGACCCCTGCCAAGGTCGTGGACGAGGACGAGTGCTCCCCGCGCGAGCGGGGATGATCCGACCGTCGAGGGCATCAAGCCCAGCCTGACCGGGTGCTCCCCGCGCGAGCGGGGATGATCCCTGGGCGTTCATGGGCTCAGACGTCCTCCAGTGGTGCTCCCCGCGCGAGCGGGGATGATCCCCCCGCCGTCCCGCTTCCGTGGTCGCGGGGACTGTGCTCCCCGCGCGAGCGGGGATGATCCGGCCGTGGACGACAACTACACGGCGGGCCACTCGTGCTCCCCGCGCGAGCGGGGATGATCCCTGTACGAGGAAGGGATGGGATAACACGTGCCAGTGCTCCCCGCGCGAGCGGGGATGATCCACACGCTCCCATTCCACACCACGAATGATGTGCGTGCTCCCCGCGCGAGCGGGGATGATCCGCGAGCCGGGGTGCCCGGCACCGCGCACTCGCTGTGCTCCCCGCGCGAGCGGGGATGATCCCACGCTGACCTGTACGCCCTCACGCTCCCCGCTGTGCTCCCCGCGCGAGCGGGGATGATCCGTTCCCGCCGGACGCGACGGCGACCGGGGCACCGTGCTCCCCGCGCGAGCGGGGATGATCCGTCTCCGAGCGGTCATGATGAATCCCTTCGTTAGTGCTCCCCGCGCGAGCGGGGATGATCCGCTCAGATCTGGCACGCGGTTCCCGACCAGATCGTGCTCCCCGCGCGAGCGGGGATGATCCCCCGCCGGCGAACGCGTAGCCGAGACCGCCGCCGTGCTCCCCGCGCGAGCGGGGATGATCCGACCAAGGCTGGGGCGCAGGCCAAGCTCCGCGCGTGCTCCCCGCGCGAGCGGGGATGATGCGGTCCGCATCGACGAGACGACCGGCGAGGTCACGTGCTCCCCGCGCGAGCGGGGATGATCCCGACCGGTCGACGGCGTCCGGGTCGGGTGCCGTGTGCTCCCCGCGCGAGCGGGGATGATCCGCCCTACGAGCGTGACCCGGGATACGTCGAAGTGTGCTCCCCGCGCGAGCGGGGATGATCCGTTCCGCAAGGTGTGCGCCACCGCCTCGACGTCGTGCTCCCCGCGCGAGCGGGGATGATCCGGGCGATCAACCATGACCCCCACGATCACGCTCGTGCTCCCCGCGCGAGCGGGGATGATCCCTACCTCTGGGCGCAACTCCAGATCAACACCTCGTGCTCCCCGCGCGAGCGGGGATGATCCCACCTTCGAGGGGGACTTGATCCCGAGGGCCTTGTGCTCCCCGCGCGAGCGGGGATGATCCGTCGGCCATCGTGGCGAGCATGGAGGTGGGCGTGTGCTCCCCTCGCGAGCGGGGATGATCCCGGAAGATCCCGGTCACGAGCTCTTTCGCGATGGTGCTCCCCGCGCGAGCGGGGATGATCCCGGGTAGCCACGCCCGGCCTACGTCTGCAAGCGGTGCTCCCCGCGCGAGCGGGGATGATCCGCACTGATGACCGGCGCGGTACGCACCGTGCCGGTGCTCCCCGCGCGAGCGGGGATGATCCGACCCGCACCGCGGCCGAGACCGTCCGGGAGTGGTGCTCCCCGCGCGAGCGGGGATGATCCGAGCACCTGTACCGCGTCGCCCGACGTCGGCACGTGCTCCCCGCGCGAGCGGGGATGATCCGCGGTGCGGCGCGTGGTCGTCGAGCCGCTGGAGGTGCTCCCCGCGCGAGCGGGGATGATCCCTCCCCATTTGGGTAACTGCTCATACCTTTTCAGTGCTCCCCGCGCGAGCGGGGATGATCCGGCCGACCAGTGAGCGCGCCCCGGCCGTCGATCGTGCTCCCCGCGCGAGCGGGGATGATCCCAACTCGGGCTCGCGGTTCGTCCTCGACAGCGCGTGCTCCCCGCGCGAGCGGGGATGATCCGGCGGACAGTGCGGCGGTGTTGACGACCTGCCGGTGCTCCCCGCGCGAGCGGGGATGATCCCTCGAAGTACCACCACTCCACGTGGTCCCTGTGCGTGCTCCCCGCGCGAGCGGGGATGATCCCGCCGCCTGCGTTGAAGTGCGCGTTGTCGGCCGGTGCTCCCCGCGCGAGCGGGGATGATCCCAGGTACACGGTGCCGCCGAGCTCGACGAGACCGTGCTCCCCGCGCGAGCGGGGATGATCCGAACTGGGGCGGCAAGCTCCGGACGGCGATCGGGTGCTCCCCGCGCGAGCGGGGATGATCCCCGTACGAGGAAGGGATGGGATAACACGTGCCAGTGCTCCCCGCGCGAGCGGGGATGATCCGGGTGCCGGCGTCCTGGCCTACCAGCGCATGGAGTGCTCCCCGCGCGAGCGGGGATGATCCCGGCAGGGTGACCGGACCAACGATGATCGGCACGTGCTCCCCGCGCGAGCGGGGATGATCCGAATGAATCCGCTGGGATCGTGCAATGCGTTGCGTGCTCCCCGCGCGAGCGGGGATGATCCGATCCGCGGCGAGGACTTCGACGTCGAGTCCCGGTGCTCCCCGCGCGAGCGGGGATGATCCGGTCTACGAGGCGACCATCACCGAGCCCGACTAGTGCTCCCCGCGCGAGCGGGGATGATCCCACACGGGGATCGTCGTCGGTGCCCCCGACGATGTGCTCCCCGCGCGAGCGGGGATGATCCGTTGTTGATGGCCATCGGGAACCCTCCTCAGGGGTGCTCCCCGCGCGAGCGGGGATGATCCGAAGCTCCCGGACAAGACCGTGGAGCGCCTAGTGTGCTCCCCGCGCGAGCGGGGATGATCCCAGGGCGCCGTCCTCGCCGAACCCGCTCACTTCGTGCTCCCCGCGCGAGCGGGGATGATCCGCCGTACCGCTTCACCCGTGACGCGGACGGGGAAGTGCTCCCCGCGCGAGCGGGGATGATCCGCCTCCGAATGGTCGTTCGAGCAGGCTGGCCAGGTGCTCCCCGCGCGAGCGGGGATGATCCGTCTTGCGGGTAGCCGACCGACTCGTACTCGACGTGCTCCCCGCGCGAGCGGGGATGATCCCGAGTGGCGGCCCGGACTCAAGGAGCAGCGATGGTGCTCCCCGCGCGAGCGGGGATGATCCCTTGACCGAGTTCGCGAACGGCAGCTTCAGATCGTGCTCCCCGCGCGAGCGGGGATGATCCGCCATGTGCGACGCCACCGACGGGAAGGTCTACGTGCTCCCCGCGCGAGCGGGGATGATCCGTCCGTGATGTTCGTGCCGAACCCGAGGGTGGGGTGCTCCCCGCGCGAGCGGGGATGATCCAACTTCACCGTCGGCTCGGCGTCGACGGGCCGGCGGTGCTCCCCGCGCGAGCGGGGATGATCCGCCCTATGGGAGGCACCATGACTAGAACGGACGGTGCTCCCCGCGCGAGCGGGGATGATCCCCGGCGCCGCCTACGCGGGCGGGGAGCGGTGGTGTGCTCCCCGCGCGAGCGGGGATGATCCCGGCTGGTGCACCTCCTCCTGCCGCGGAACTACGTGCTCCCCGCGCGAGCGGGGATGATCCGCGCTGACCGTTTGGCTCCGCTTCGACGCTCCCGTGCTCCCCGCGCGAGCGGGGATGATCCCATGCCCCACTCATCCCACGTAGCGGCGTAGGCGTGCTCCCCGCGCGAGCGGGGATGATCCCACGTTCGTCGAGATCCAGTCCCAACCCGCCTTGTGCTCCCCGCGCGAGCGGGGATGATCCGCCCAAGGCGGTCCACGGCGTTCGCCTGCATCGGTGCTCCCCGCGCGAGCGGGGATGATCCCCTCGCCGCCCCGCTTCCGTAGTCGCCGGGACTGTGCTCCCCGCGCGAGCGGGGATGATCCAACCCCGCCCCTAGCTGTACTGACCGGACAGGTTGGTCAATCGGGTGACCGGTGGCTTGTTCCCGCTGGCGGTGTGGGGTCGGTGGTGGTTGTACTCGTGGATCCATGCTGGCAGAGCGTTGCGGCGTTCGGCTTCCGAGGTGTAGCAGCGGGCGTAGCCCCAGCCGTCGGCCAGGGTGCGGTGGAAGCGTTCGATCTTGCCGTTGGTCTGGGGGCGGCGGGGCCGAGTCCTGGAGTGTTTGATCTCGAGCTCGACGCAGGTCTCGTGCCACAGGCGCGAGACGTAGGGCGAGCCGTTGTCGGATAGCACCCGCTCGGTGACGATCCCGCGCGCGGCGAACCACGCCACTGCACGGCGCAGGACACCGGTCGCGGTGACGGCTCTCTCGTCGTCGTGGACCTCGGCGTAGGCCACCCGTGAGTGATCGTCGATGACGGTGTGCACGAACGCGTGCCCCATCTTCGGGTTGTGGTGCCTGTTCTTGGGTTTGCCGGGCGTGGCGGCTCGGTGGCGATCACCCTGGGCGCGGCCGACGAACCGCCACCCGCCACCATCGGGGATGTTGCCGAGCTTCTTGACGTCCACGTGCAGCATCGCACCGGGGTAGGCGTGCTCGTAGCGACGCACCGGCGCGCCCGTTGCCCGGTCCACGTGGGACAACCGGTTGAGCCGGCAGCGGACCAGGACCCGGTGCGCGGTCGAGGGCGCCACCCCGGTCAGTGCAGCCAGCTGGACGGGTCCCAGACGCTTGCGCAGCCGCAACGACACGATCCGGCGCGTGATGGCCTGGTCGGTCTTGGCAGGCATTCGGTGCGGGCGCGAGGGCCGGTCGCTCATCGGCTCGCCGTGGGCATACCGGTCGGCCCACCGCTTGACCGTGGGCCACGAGCACTGGAACCGCGCCGCGACCTCCGCGATCGGGACGTGCTGGTCGACCACCAACCGGGCGACCGTCAGCCGGGCGCGGGGAGTCAGCGCGGCATTAGCGTGGGACACGAGGGCCTCCTGTGTGCGGAGCGGATACCTAGGCAGTTCCACTCCACCGCGGGAGGCCCTCGCGCGCTACCACTCAGATCAACGCGTCACACTCTCTCGACCAACGTCTCCGGTCAGTACACCTAGCCCTCGATCTGGGGGAGGCGTGCTCCCCGCGCGAGCGGGGATGATCCCGACCTCGCCGGACGTGATGCCCATCTCGCGCGGTGCTCCCCGCGCGAGCGGGGATGATCCCCCCGGCGCCGGCACCGGCGCGCCCAGCATCCCGTGCTCCCCGCGCGAGCGGGGATGATCCGTTGCGTGCGGAGACGTCGAAGGTGGTCATCGAGTGCTCCCCGCGCGAGCGGGGATGATCCGGAGGTCCCCAGGATGTCGTGGAAGGCTCAGCAGTGCTCCCCGCGCGAGCGGGGATGATCCGTTCGACGTGGGGCCCGCGATCTTCGCGTAGTGGTGCTCCCCGCGCGAGCGGGGATGATCCCGCCACCGACGCGCTCGCCAAGGTCGCCGGTAAGTGCTCCCCGCGCGAGCGGGGATGATCCCTCGCCCGGGAGCTGAGCCACCATGCGGAACAGGTGCTCCCCGCGCGAGCGGGGATGATCCGGTCGTCATCGACGCGGCGACTGCGGAGGGCACGTGCTCCCCGCGCGAGCGGGGATGATCCCGCGACCCCGTACCGCCACTCGTCGGTCTCGGCGTGCTCCCCGCGCGAGCGGGGATGATCCCAACTTCGCCACGACCGAGGCCGACATCGTCAAGTGCTCCCCGCGCGAGCGGGGATGATCCCCCGTGCGACGCCGCGTAGTCCCGGATCGCTGCCGTGCTCCCCGCGCGAGCGGGGATGATCCCGCGACCCCGTACCGCCACTCGTCGGTCTCGGCGTGCTCCCCGTGCGAGCGGGGATGATCCCAACTTCGCCACGACCGAGGCCGACATCGTCAAGTGCTCCCCGCGCGAGCGGGGATGATCCCCCGTGCGACGCCGCGTAGTCCCGGATCGCTGCCGTGCTCCCCGCGCGAGCGGGGATGATCCACGACGATCTCGGAGTCGGACCTGACGTTCGGGGTGCTCCCCGCGCGAGCGGGGATGATCCCTGCCGCAGGAGCGCCTTCGTGAGCCCGTTCGGGTGCTCCCCGCGCGAGCGGGGATGATCCCCGGCTGGCGGACGCGATCCTGGCGGGTGCGGAGTGCTCCCCGCGCGAGCGGGGATGATCCCGACTTGAGGCCGCCCACGATGTTCGAGCCCACGTGCTCCCCGCGCGAGCGGGGATGATCCCGCGGCCGTGCCGCAACCGGTGGCCACGACGTAGTGCTCCCCGCGCGAGCGGGGATGATCCCACCACCACCCCCCTACCGGTCGCCACCGTGCCGTGCTCCCCGCGCGAGCGGGGATGATCCCTTCGGGTCGAACGCGGCACCGTTGACCGGCCAGTGCTCCCCGCGCGAGCGGGGATGATCCCCGCTGAGTCGCGATGTTGCCCCACCGCTCAGCGTGCTCCCCGCGCTAGCGGGGATGATCCGAACTCGAACGCCTCTGCGCGCAGACGGACTACGTGCTCCCCGCGCGAGCGGGGATGATCCCGATTATGGCGTGCTGTTGAAGGCGTGGAATGAGTGCTCCCCGCGCGAGCGGGGATGATCCGGGTCGACGCATGTTCCCCGCACCCATGGGGAAGTGCTCCCCGCGCGAGCGGGGATGATCCTCGGAAGGCGCCGGTCCGAGGCCGCGGCATCGAGTGCTCCCCGCGCGAGCGGGGATGATCCCGACCCCGCCCTGGTCACCGAGTACGAGGAGATGTGCTCCCCGCGCGAGCGGGGATGATCCGGCGTCCCCGTGGTGGCGAGACCTTCCGCGCAAGTGCTCCCCGCGCGAGCGGGGATGATCCCGATGCTCGAGCCCACGCCCTTGACGTTGTCCCGTGCTCCCCGCGCAAGCGGGGATGATCCGAAGGCGCGCGAGGCACGCGAGGCCGACCGAGCGTGCTCCCCGCGCGAGCAGGGATGATCCGTCGTCGTCCAGTACGAACCGGCGCCACGGACTGTGCTCCCCGCGCGAGCGGGGATGATCCGATCGGCATGGCCCTCGGAGGCGTCATCGTCATGTGCTCCCCGCGCGAGCGGGGATGATCCCGGGGGCCGGCGCCGATGGGCCTCGTCTACGAGGTGCTCCCCGCGCGAGCGGGGATGACCCGCCGAAGGTCGGCCCGCTGGCCGGCGACCTCCAGTGCTCCCCGCGTGAGCGGGGATGATCCCTCGAACACGAAGATCGACTCGCAGGTCGGCCCGTGTTCCCGCAAGCGGGGATGATCCAGTCGTCGCTGTCGTCCTAGTAGGAGGGTGCTCCCTGCAGGAACTCAGATGAACCGACCGCGTACCTGAGAATGCAAAGCGGTTGTCCTCTCGCTGGGGGAAGGACGGCCCAAGGGGGTGGATGAAACGCGAAGGCCCCGGGCCGACATCGTGTCGACCCGGGGCCTTCGTTCGTCCGAGCTGTTCCGTCGGAACGGCCTCGGCGCTGGGGTGAGTAACGGGACTTGAACCCGCGACCCCCTGGACCACAACCAGGTGCTCTACCAGCTGAGCTATACCCACCACGGCTACGGTGACCCCTCGAAGAGCGGTACACCGACCGTCGAAAAGTGTACCTGCTCCACGGGGTGCTCTACGACGTGGTCGTACTCGGGGCGGCCGTGGCCTGCGTCACGCCAGCCACGCTGGTGGCCTTGATGCGCTCGGCGACTGCTCTCGCGGACTTGGAGTCCGGGCCGGGCTGCGGCACGAGGAGGGCCTCTCGGTAGTAGCGCAGCTCGTCGATGGACTCGAGGATGTCGGCGAGGGCGCGGTGCCCGCCGTTCTTCGCGGGGGAGGCGAAGTAGACCCGGGGGTACCAGCGGCGGGCGAGCTCCTTGATGGAGGACACGTCGATGATCCGGTAGTGCAGGTGGCCGACGAGGCCGGGCATGTCGCGGTCGAGGAACGCCTTGTCGGTGCCGACGGAGTTCCCGGCGAGAGGGGCCTTGCCGGCCTCGGGGACCCAGGCGCGGATGTAGTCGAGGACCTTCTCCTCGGCCTCGGCCAGGGTGAGTCCGGCGGAGAGCTCGTCGAGCAGGCCCGACGACGTGTGCATGTCCCGGACGAAGTCGCCCATCTGCTCGAGCGCGGCCGCGGGTGGTGCGACGAGCACGTCCACCCCCTCTCCGAGGACGTTCAGCTCGGAGTCGGTGACGACGGCGGCGACCTCGACGAGGGCGTCGGCGCCCAGGTCGAGACCGGTCATCTCGCAGTCGATCCACACGATGCGGTCGTTGGTGTTCAGAGGGCTCACGCCCACCAGCCTATGGGGTGCGTCCGACCCCGGGTGCGCGCGGGGACGACGAAGGCCCCGGCGCGGACGGTGGGTCCGTGCTGCCGGGGCCTTCGAGGGGTGCCGTCGACTGCGGCTGCAGACGGTCGGCGTGCTGGCGTCATCCGTCGCGGCGCGTCAGGCGTGCCTGGCGCGTGCGGGCGGGGACGCGGGTGCTGGTGCGTCGGAGCTGGTTGCGCCGCAGGGTGAGCTCCTGCAGCCGCTCGCGACGGTCGAGGACGGCTATGTCGTAGGTGATGAGGGGGTGCATGGTGGTTCTCTCGTGACGTCGGACTCGTGGGTCTGGCCGGACCCTCCACCGCCCGGTACGGACCGGACGGACGTCACCGCGGTGTGTGTCCACACAACCACGGCGAGGATGCTCGGCGCACGGCATTTTCGACCTACCCTCGCGGGATGGAGCAGCAGAGCACACCCGCGGGCCCGGTGCGGGCCGCGCAGGTCGCAGGGAACGTCGTGCGCTGGGCGTGGCCCGGCGTCGTGCTCGTCGTGCTCGGGGCGGTGGCCTTCGGCGGCCTGTACGACGCGGTGCGCGAGCAGGACGACCTCTGGCTCGTCGACGACCCGATCCTCGAGTGGATGGTCGCGCACCGCAGCGCCGGGCTCACGACGTTCCTGACGGTCGTGACGACGATCTTCGGCCCGTTCGTGCTCCCCGTCCTCGTCGCGGTCGGTGCGCTCGTCTGGGCGCGGGTCGCCGGCACGTGGTGGGAGCCGGGCCTCCTCGTGGGCGCGATGGCGCTGTCCACGGTGCTCTCGGTCTCCATCAAGGCGCTCGTCGCGCGGCCACGACCACCGGACGACTCGATGGTCGTCCCCGGCATCGAGCACACGTTCTCGTTCCCCTCGGGGCACACCATCGGTGCGGCGACGCTCGTGCTCGTCGGCGGGTACCTCCTGTGGCACCGGCACCACAGCGGCCGCCTGCTCGTGGTGTGGGCGGTCGTCTCGCTCGCCGTGACCGTCGTCGTCGCCGGCAGCAGGCTCTACCTGGGGTACCACTTCCTCACCGACGTCCTGGCGGGGGTGGCGCTCGCGGTCGTGGTGCTCGGGGTGGTGGTCCTGGTCGTGCGGTGGCGCGAGGCTCAGTCGTCGAGCCCGCGGGCGCGCAGGGCGTCGCCGAGCGCGTCGGCCTGACGCAGCGCACCGACGACGAGCGGGACGGCGAACGCCCGCACGTCCCGCTCGCGGCCGCGGGCACGCCCGGCGTCGCGCACCCGCGTGGCCAACGCGGCGAGCACCGGGATGCTGCGGATCGCGAGGGACAGCACGAGCGCGACCCGGCCGACGTCGACCCCGAGCCGGCCGAGGGGCGCGAGCCCGCGCTCGATCGCGGCGAGGACGGCGCTCGTGCGCGTCGTGAGCATGACGAGGGCCGCGAGGGCGACGAGCATCACCAGCCGGGCGGAGAGCACCGCGGCCTGCGCGGGGCCCAGGGTCAGCCACTGGACCACGAAGATCACGGGCACGACCCACCGCAGCGGGCGCAGTTGCGACCATGCCGCGCGCGGCCCCACCCGGCCGGCGGCGTAGGCCGCGAGCACGGCGACGGCGGCCAGCAGCACCCCGGTGGGCGAGCGCACCAGCAGCAGGGCACCGGACGCGACGGCGAGGCCGACGAGCTTGGCACCGGCAGGCGCGCGGTGCAGGACGGACCCCACCTCCGCCCGGGTCGCGACGTCGGTCGTGCTCACGGTTCGCGCTCCATGAGCTTTCGGTAGTGCGCGACGGCGGGGCCGGGCTCGTCGTCGGCGACCACCCGGCCGTCGTCGACGACGAGGACCCGGTCATAGTCGGCCAGGAGGTCGAGGTCGTGGCTGACGAGCACCACCTGCTGGGGGAGCGCGAGCAGCTCGCGCGCGACGCGGCGGGTGTTGCGCAGGTCGAGCAGCGTCGTCGGCTCGTCGGCGACGACCAGCTGTGGCTCGGTGACGAGCACCGACGTGAGGGCGAGGAGCTGCTTCTGCCCCCCGGACAGCAGGTGCGCGGGGTGGTCGGCGTGCCCGGCCAGTCCGTGCCGGTCGAGCGCCTCGTGCACCCGTCGGTCGGCCTCGGTGGCGCCCAGACGGTGCCGGCGCAGCGAGTAGGCGACGTCTTCGGCGACGGTCGGCATGACGATCTGCGCGTCGGGGTCGGTGAAGACGAACCCGACGCGGCGCCGGACGGTCGCGCCGTGGCGGGCGGTGTCCTGACCGTCGACCCGCACCGACCCGCGGGTGGGCAGCACGAGCCCGTTGAGCAGCCGCGCGAGGGTGCTCTTGCCGGACCCGTTCGCCCCGACGACGCCGACGCGGTGCTCGCGCAGCACGAGGTCCACACCACGCAGCACGTCCCGCTCGCCCAGGCGCACGTGCACGTCCTCGAGCTCGACGACGCAGCCCGTCACCGGACCACCTCGAAGAGGCCGGCGACGCCCATCCCGCCGCCCACGGCCGCCGCCGCGAGGCCGAGCGTCCCCGCGGGCGCCCCGGCCCGCACGAGCCGGCTGAAGAGCCGCACGACGCTCACCGCACCGCTGGCCCCCCACGGGTGACCGAGGGCGAGCGCGCCGCCGTCGGTGCAGAGCCGGGCGTCGTCGTCGGGCACCCCCAGCGGGTCCAGGCCGAGCGCGTCCGTGACGGTGAGGACCTGGGCGGCGAAGGCCTCCACGAGCTCGATCGCGTCGAGCTGCCCGACGTCCTGTCCCGCCGCTGCGAGGACGGTGCGGACCGCCGGGACCGGGCCCCAGCCCGGCAGGCGCGGGTCGACGCCACGCGTGGCACCCGCCACGAGGCGCAGCCCCGGCAGCCCGAGCGCGGCACGGGTGCGTTCCGGGACGATCGCAAGCACCGCGGCGCCGTCGCTCACGGGGCTGGCCGTCGCCGCCGTGACGGTGCCGTCCGGCGAGAATGCGGCCGGCAGGCGCGCGACGACGGCCGGGTCCAGACGCCTCGCCCGCTCGTCGCGGCGCAGCGGCGATCCGTGCGCGGATCCCGTGCCCGACGGGTCCCTCGGCACCGGGACGGTCTCGGCGTCGAAGCGCCCGGCGGCGTGCGCGGCCAGCGCGCGGGTGTGGCTGCGCACGGCGTAGGCGTCCTGCCGCTCGCGCGGCACCCCGTAGGCGCGGGCCAGCGCGTCGGCAGCCGGGCCCATGTCGGGGTCGCCGATGGCGGCGGGCGCGAACGGGGCGCGGTCGTAGGGCACGTCGCCGTCCGGGGTGCGGTGCGCGCGCCGGGGCGCGGTCGACGCGCTCTCGACACCGCCCGCGAAGACCATCCCGGCCTCGCCGGTGCGCACCTGCTGCCCGGCCAGCAGCACCGCGGCCAGGCCGCTGCCGCACTGCCGGTCGACCGTGAGCCCCGGCACGCCCGTGCCGAGCCCCGCCGCGGTGAGCGCGGCCACGCGCGCGAGGTTCCCGCCGGGTCCGGTGCAGTTCCCCAGCACGACGTCGTCCACCTCCGCTGCGACACCGAGCGCCCTGGCGTCATCGAGCGCGGCGCCCAGCACGACGGCCGCGAGGTCGACCGCCCTGACGTCCCGGTGCCCGTGCCCGGCCGTGCCGATCCAGGTGCGCCGAGCCGCCACGACCACCGGGGCGTCGTCACGCACAGCGCCTGCCGCCGCACTCACGGCAGTCCGCCGTAGGTCGTGGTCGCCGCTCCGAGCGCCTCGCTCACCGCCGCGCGTGCCGGCTTGCCCGACGGCGTCCGCGGCAGCTCGCGCACGCCGTACCAGCGGCGTGGACGCTGGGCGGGTGCGAGCGACACGCGGGCCACCCGCTCGAGGTGCGCGCGCAGGCCGGGGCGCCCGTCGCCCTGCACGACGGCGGTGACGACCGAGCCGAACCGGCGGTGCGGCGTGCCCAGCACGACGACGTCCTCGACCCCCGGGACGGCGCGCAGCACCACCTCGACGTCCTCGGGCACGACGGTCGCGCCGCCCGTGAGGATCGCACCGTCCCCGCGACCGCGCAGCACCAGCGGCGCGGGTGCTGCGACGGGAGCGTCCGCGACCGGAGTGTCAACGAGCGGGCCGGGGAGCGGGTCGGCGAGGTCGCCGACGGTCGACCAGCCGCCCTCCTGCCGGAACGGGCCCGTCGCCCGGGCGAGGTAGCCGCGCGCGACCCACGGCGAGCGGACCCAGACCTCGCCCAGGCTGGAGGCCGGCAGCGTCCGGACGTCGACCTCGACGCCGGGGAAGGGGTGCAGGCCGTGGCCGTCGGGGTCGACCGCGACGAACGACAGCTCGACCGCCCCGTAGTACGCGACGACCCCGATCCCGAGGCGGGCCGCGCGCTCGCGCTCGCCGGCCGGCAGGGACGCGCCGCCGACGACCGCGGTGCGCAACCGGCTGGGCGCACCGGACTCGATGACGTCGAGCACGTCGGTGAGGAGCTGCGGCACGAGGTGCACGACGTGGGAGCGGGCGAGCGCGGTCGCGAGCGCAGCGGGCCCGTGCGCGAGCTGCACGGTCGCGCCGAGCGCGAGGGCGTGCACGGCTGCGAAGCAGTACAGGGACGAGGCGAGGGGGCCCGGGACGAGGACGGTGTCGTCCGGTCCCAGCCCGACGAGGCGCGTCAGGTGCTCGAACGACCCGGCCCACGACCCGCGCGTGCGCACGACCGCGCGCGGGCGGCCGGTGCTGCCGGAGGAGAACCCGGCCCACGCGAGGTCGTCGGCCCGGGCGGCGTCCGGCAGGTCGTCGCGGTGTGGCGAGGGCGCACCGGACGCGGCGCGGCGGGGGAGGGGCACGTCGACGAACGTGCCGGGCGCGACCGAGCGCAGCACCTCGGCGCGCTGGTGGCGCGACCACGTGTGGTCGCACACCAGCGGGGTCGCGCCGAGGTGGTCGACGGCGAGGACCGCCGTGAGCAGGTCGGCCGGGTCGGGCAGCGAGACCGCCACGAGCCCGCCGCGCGCGACGCCCGACCCGCGCAGGTAGTCCGCGCCGGTGACGACGTCGCCCGCGAGGTCCGCATACGTGCGGGCGCGCTCGCCGCTGCGCACGGCCGTGCGGGGCCCGTGGCGCTGGGCGTGGGCGAGGACCTGGTGGGCGACGGGCACGGTGACCTCAGCGGCGGGCGGCCGGTGCCGCCGGCGGGTACGCGCGCACGACGCCGACCGTCACGGTCGCGGCGAGCAGCGCCTTGAGCAGGTCCCCGGGCAGGAACACGAGCGACAGGCGCGCGACGGTCTCGACGGGGACCCCGGTGATGACGGCCTGCGCGGGGATGCCGAACGCGTAGACGACGAGCACGCCGCCCACGAGGCAGGCGACCACGACGCCGGGCAGCGTGGTGCGCCGAGCGCGCTCGACGAGCCACCCGACGACCGCTGCGCCGGCGACGAACCCCACGAGGTACCCCACCGAGGGGCCGACGAAGACCCCGAGCCCACCACGGCCGCCGGCCAGGAGCGGCAGACCTGCGGCGACGAGCACGAGGAACGTCCCTACGGCGAGTGCACCACGCCACGCACCCAGGAGGGCACCGGCGAGCATCACGCCGAGGGTCTGGAGCGTGATCGGGACGGCGTTGCCGAAGAACGCGATCGAACCGGGCATGCCGAGCACGGCGATCAGGGCGGCGAACGTCGCGATGCGCGCAGCGTCGGACGCGCCGACCGTCCACCGGGCGGGTGGTGCGTGCGTGGACGGCTCAGTGCTCACGGGGTGGGTCATCGTGCTCCGTTCGGTCGGTGAGGGCCGGTGCGCCCCCGCCGTCCACTGTGGCGAACCGGCATGCCCTGCTGCGCCCCCGGTCCCGACGAGCGGTCGGTGGGCACGTTGGTCGGTCCGCACAACCCGTTGGAGGATGTCCCACATCGAGGGTGCCCCACAGTCGCCCGGTATGGAGGAATCCTCCATACCGGGCGCAGATGGCTCAGACCTCGCCGGGCAGCGCGCGCCGGATGACGAGCCGGGTCCAGGCGCCGAGGTAGATGCGGTCGCCGTCCTCGACCTCGCGCCGCTGCCCCGGGGGCACGGGGTCGGTCGGCAGGGCCTCGCCCGCGGGGCTCAGGAACGTCCCGTTCGCGGACTGCAGGTCCTCGACCCACCAGCGCAGGCCGTCGGTGTTGAGCTGGCAGTGACGCCGGGAGACGCCGGTGTCCGCCCCGCAGTCGACCTGCGGGTGGATGCCGCGCGACGCGGACGGCCGGCCGACCAGGACGCTGCGCTCGCGCAGCACGACCAGGCCCGGCAGCCCTGCCGAGGGCATCGGGTCCTCCGGCTTCTGCGCGGCGTACCAGTCCGGGTCGATCCAGACCTCGACGACCCACTGGTCGTCGCTCGCCGACGGGTCCGGCAGCGGGTCCGCGGCGGACCCGGAGGTGGCCCCGGCCGGGCCCCCGGTGGACCCCGTCGCGGGGTCGTCCGGCGATGCGGGGCCGGCTGCCGACGACGGCTCGGCCGCCGACGGCTGCGCCGGGGCGGACAGGTCGAGCGAGCTGGGCGGCTCGAGGGCGCCGGGTGCGGGGACGGCCGGGGGCGCGGCCGCCACGGGCAGCGACCCGGTCGTGAAGTCGTAGCCGCAGTTCTCGCAGAACAGCGCGCCGGTGGTGGCGGGGAAGTCGCAGTTCGGGCACGGCACTTGCGCCGGGGCGCCCGTCGACGGTGCGGCAGGACCGGCGGGCGTCGCGGACGCACCGGCCGCCGAAGCGCCCGCCGCCGACGCGATGGGCTCCCCGCAGGTGTCGCAGTAGTCGGTGGACACCGAGGAGTGCCCGTTCGGACACACGACCGTGCTCATCGACGCACCCGCGTCGTCTTCGTCGAGGCGGTGTCGAGCGCCATCTCGTCGAGCGTTGAGGTGTTCCGCTTGAGGCGCACGGTGCCCTGCTCCTCGCTGTCGATGTCGACGACCTTGCGCAGGCGGGACGTCGCCTCGTCGTTGCCTGTCTGCTGGGCGAGCTGGACCGCGCGGCCGAGCTTGACGGTCGCCGTCGCCTCGTCGCCGGACGCCTTCGCGGCCAGCCCTTCCTGGATGACGGCCGCGAGCTCCGCCTGGCCCGTGTAGTGCGCGACCTCCGGGTTGATACGCGTGGTGAGCGTCTCGTCGTCGGACCACTTGGCCTTGACCAGGCCCGAGGAGACGACCTCGCCGCCCACGGCGAGCTGCACCCGCGCGGCGAGCTGCTCGGAGCCCACGGGCTTCGAGCCGACCCGCACCGCGACGTGGTAGTCGCGGGACTCGTCGCCCCACGAGCCGGTCGGGTACGCGCCCGAGAGAGCGTTGACCTCGACCCGCCGGTTCGTCAGGTCCTCGACGGTCGGCGCGACCTGGCGCACGAACAGCACCTGCGCACCCTGCGGCGCCCAGACGCGCAGGTCGGCCGATGCCACACCGCGCGCCATCGACGCCCGCATGAGGGCCTCGAAGTCCGCGGCGATCTCGCTCGGGTCGGCGATGAGTCCCACCGAGCCGAGCAGCGCCGTCGAGATCTCGCGCAGCTCGTCGACCTGCCAGCGCGAGCCGACCCCGCGGGCGTCGCACTGGAACTGACCCGTCACGTCCCGCACGGCCTTGGTGAGCATCCCACGGGCCTCCGACTCGTTCTTGCCGTCGGTGAGCAGGATCGCGTGGCGCTGCGTCGCCTGCGGCACGCTGTCGAAGAGCTGGGCGGCGAGGCGCAGCCACGTGCTCATCGCGGTGCCGCCGCCCGGCGTCATCATCGAGATCGCGCGCTTCGCCTCGTCACGGGCGCCCGGCTCCATCTGCACCATCGACACCCGGGCGTTGGGGTAGGGGAACGCCCGGTTGGCCACGTGGCTCCCGCCGATGATGGCGAACCACGTCCCGTCGAGGATCTGGTCGACGGCGACCTGCGCGGCGTGCTTCGCCGACTCGATGTTGCGACCCGACATCGAGCCTGACGTGTCGACCATGATGATCTCGGCGACGCCACCGCCCGCCCCTGCGCCACCGGCGGTGCCCGCGCCCGTGCACGTCACCGTGACGATGGCGTGCACGTCGGTCCCGCCCTCGGACAGGAACTCGTTCTGGAAGACCTCGGCGGTGAATTCGGCCATGGGTTGTCGGCTCCTTCGTCGGTTCAGCTGCGCGGGTCGGTCGGCGTGGTAGGCGCCTCGTCCGCGGTCTCGGGTGTCGGGGGCAGGTTCATGAGCAGGTTATCGAACCGTGCGAGCGTCACGGTGATGTTGTCGCGCCCGCCCTGGGCGTTTGCCCAGCGGACGAGCTCGGCCGCGAGCGGTGCGGGCTCGCCACCGGTCGCCTCCGCCGTGGTACGCACGAGCCCTCCCAGGTCGTCGGCGCCCGGACAGTAGTTCCACAACCCGTCCGAGCAGACGACCAACCAGCCGGGCCCGGAGGGCACCGTCGGTGCGGTCCGAGCCGTGAGGTCGTGCGCGTCCGGCCCGAGCCAGCGGGTGATGGCGTGGGCCTGCGGTGAGGCGTCTGCCTGCTCGCGGGACATTCCCTGGGCGACCATCTCCTCGGCCCACGAGTCGTCCACGCTCAGCTGGCGCCCCGGTCCGTCGTCGGGCAGCCAGTAGGCGCGCGAGTCGCCGATCCACCCGGCCACGACGAGCGGTCCGTCGACGACGGCCGCGACGAACGTGCACGACGGCGGGTCGTCGCGGTGGGCCTTGTCGCCGACGGTCTCGACGATGGCCTCGTTGGCGGCGAGCGCTGCGGCGGACAGCAGGGCGGACCACGTCCCCATGCGCTCGGACGTCGTGCCCGTGACGGGCGTGCTCCCGTCGGGTCGTCCCTCGGCGAGCACGTCGCGGGCAGCGCGGGCTGCGGCGAGGCTGGCCAGGTCGGAGTCCGGGGCGGAGGACACGCCGTCGCACACCACGAGCGCCGCGAACCTGCCGGGCTCGGGGTCCGCGGCCAGCGCCATGGCGTCCTCGTTGCGCCGGTGGCGGCGGCCGATGTCGCACGCGCCCGCGACCCAGGGCGCGGGCTGCTCGGTCCAGTGGTCCCGCTCGTTGCCCGCAGGCTCGCCGCACAGCTCGCAGTAGCCGTCGTCGGCGATCGTCCCGCCGCACGCGCGGCAGACCGGGGCCGTGGGAGCGGCGGGCGTCGTGGGCGCCGTCACCTCCTCGGTGGGTCGTTCGCGCTCGGCGTCCGGGGCTGCCTCGGGCAGGGCGGCGCCCTGCGCCGCGAGGTCGGCGCCGCAGTTCTCGCAGAACCGCGCGCCGTCCCCGGGTTCCTCCCCGCAGGACGTGCACGGGGGCAGGGTCGTGGTGCGGGCGTTCATCGCAGCGTCCACCGCCGCACGGCGTTGGCGCGGTCGACGAGGTCGATCCGCTCGCCGTGGTCGTCGCTGACGGCCGCGAGGTCCCGGTACGCCTGCTCGAGGGCGTCGCGCAGCGCGGGCTCCTCGGCGGTCACCCCCGCGATCTTGGTCTGCGGAGCCGCGCCGGTCTCCGTGACGAGCTGCAGCGCGGAGTCGAGGACACCGACCGTGAGCTCCGCCCGTTCGCGCGGGGCGATCGCGACCGACTCCACGCTGGCGAGCGCATCGGCGAGGGCGGGCAGCCCACGCCCGGACCCGGCGAGCAGCCGGGCCCGCAGCATCCTCGCCTCGAGGTAGGAGCTGCGGGTGGAGGTCACCAGGTCGAGCGCGTGCAGTGCGCCGTCGACGTCGCCGCGCGCTTCCCGGATACGGGCGAGGCCGAACGCCGCGGGTGCGGTGTAGTTCGCGTCCGAGCGTGCGCAGATCACGTAGAGCGACTCCGCGATCTCCGGTTCCTTGCTCAGCTCGCAGGCGGAGGCGAGGGCGAGCTTGGGCGCGAGCTCACCGGGGACCTGGCCGTAGACCGCGTTGAAGGACGCCCGGGCCGCCGTCGCGTCACCGCGCGCCAGCTCGCCGAGGCCGCCGAGCCAGGCCGCACGCCACTCCCACGGGTCGTCGGCGAGGATCGTGGTGATCGTCTCCTGCAGGACGTCGAGGCGCTCGGCCTCGATGGCCGCGCGCGCACGGGCGAGCCGGACCTCGACCGTGTCCTCTGGGGGGAACGACAGCGCCGCGAGCCGCGCCGCGGGGTCGGCCACGTTGACGCCCGCGAGCCAGCTCGCCATCGGGTCGTGCTCGTCGATCTTCAGCGCCGGGAGCTGGTCCCACGCGAGCGGACGCTCGGCCTCGTCGGACGCGGGCGCCTCGAACAGCACCGACGCGGCCGAGTGCAGCGCCGCGCTGCCCTGCCCACGGTCGGTGGCCACGACCTCGCGCAGCACCCCGACGAGCTGGGCGCGCATCTCGTCGACCGTGCCGAACCGGTCGGACGGGTCGAGCGCGCACGCCTTCGCCAGGAGCCGGTAGAACGAGTCGTACTGCTGGAACACGGGGGTGTCGGCCACGGGCGGCAGCGACGCCGCGTACGTGGACGTGTTCCCCCGGAAGTCGAGCACGAGCGTCGCGAGCGAGCGGCCGATCGTGTAGATGTCGGACGCGACCGACGGGCCGACCTCGGGCACCTCCGGCGCCTGGAAGCCGACCGTGCCGAAGATCGCCGACGTCATGTCGTCCGCGCGGCGCACACCGCCGAGGTCGATGAGCTTGACGCCGTCGCCCTGCTGGATGATGTTGTCCGGCTTGAAGTCGCAGAACAGCAGGTGCTTGTCGTGCAGGTAGGAGAACGCCGGCAGGATCTCCAGGATGAAGGCGAGCGCCTGGTCGACCGGCAACGGGTCGTTCGTCCCACCGTTCGCGTCGCGCCGGTCCCGCAGGATGTCCTTGAGCGACTTGCCGCCGACGAACTCCATGACCGTGTACCCGGCGCCGTTGTGCATCGCGAAGTTGTAGATCTCGACGATCAGCGGGTGCTCGACCTCGGCGAGGAACTGGCGCTCGGAGATCGCCGCCGCGAACGCGTCGGGGTCGCCGGAGTTCAGCAGACCCTTGAGGACGACCCACCGGCCCGAGACGTTCTGGTCGCGCGCGAGGTAGATCCAGCCGAGGCCACCGTGGGCGAGGCAGCCCACCACCTCGTACTGGTTCCCGACGACATCACCCGGTGAGAGCTGGGGCGTGAAGTCGAAGCGGGTCCCGCACTGCGGGCAGAACCCGTCGGTGCGTCCGCTCACGCCGTCGCGGGAACGGCCGACGCGCGCGCCGCACGACGGGCAGTAGCGCTTCGACTCGGGGACCTCCGGGACCGCCATGACGGCCTGCAGGGGATCGGTGACAGGGCTCGAGGGGACCGTGGTCAGGCCCGCGCCGAGCCGGTGGCCGCGCAGGCGAGCGGAGCTGGTGCCCAGACGACGGGTCGCCTTGGAGCCGGTCGCGGCCGTCCGTGCCGAGCCGAGAGCCGCCGTCGCGAGCCGGGCAGAGCTGGTCCGGCCGGTGCGGGTCGAGGAGGGGTCGCCGTCGGGCGCGGAGGCCGTGAGGTCGGGCCCGGCCTCGGCGAACCCGGTGCCGAGCATCGCGGAGGGCGACGCCGGGGCGCCCGCCGACGACGAACCCGCGGCCGGAGCGTTCGAGACGGGGACCGGTGCGGCACCGGCGGGCGAGCCGCAGACGTTGCAGTAGCCGTCCTCGATGGTGCCGGTGCAGCCGGGCTGCGAGCACGCGAGGGTCGAGGGTGTCGTCACTGGGGCGCTCCTTCGTGGCCGGCGACCGGCCGGGGCGGGGTGGGCGAGAGGGCGGGCGCGGGCATCGGCCGCGCGAGGTAGCGGAACTGGTCGACGAGGAAGCGGGCCATAGCGAGGTCGCAGGGTGTGCGCTCCACGGCCTCGTGGGCCTCGTCGTACCCCGAGCGCACGGTCAAGGACGCGTCCCGGCCGGCCTCGGCGGCGCGGGTGCGCAGACCGGCGAGCGCGTAGCGCAGCTCGGCACGTTCGCGCAGCGGGGCGGCGTACGCCCCCTCGACGGCGGCGAGCGCACGACCCACGGTCTCCAGGCGCTGCACGTAGTCGTCGAGCGCGGCGCGGTCCGCCGGGACCGGGCCGAGGCGGGAGACGTCGGGCACGGCGTGCTTGGGCGGGACCGCGATCTCGGCGCGGCACCGCGCGGCGAGGTCGTGCAGCGCGGGCTCGCGCGCCTCGAGGGCGGCGCGCTGCTCCTCGGCGCGCTGGCGGTCGGCCGCGAGCTGGCGACGCTGCGACGCCGCGACGATGAGGTCCCGCTCGGCGTGCGCGGTCGCGGTCTCGAGCTCTGCGAGAGGGCCCGAGACGTCTCCGCCGCGGGCGGCGCGCTCCGTGATGCGATCGAGGCGGCGGCGCAGCGACTCGATCGTCGCGCGCGCCCCCGGGTCCGACCCGGCGAGGTCCTCGCAGCGCACGAGCTCCGCCCGCAGGCCGCGCAGGCGGGCGACCTGGTCGGCCGTGCTCGGGTCGAACGACAGGCGGGTGCGCAGCTGCACGACGAGCGCGTCGCACAGGTTCACCGCCTCGACGAGGGACACGAGCGCCGCGCCGTTGCCCGAGTCGAGACGACCCCACACGAGCTGAGACATCCGTTCCCGGGCGACGGCGTCGGCCCGGCCCGAGTCCCAGACGACCTGCAGCTCGTCCGCGCGGCCGCGGATCGCCTGCCACAGGGTCAGCGCCAGCAGGAGGTCGGAGGTGTAGCTGTGGGGCGTCTCGGCCGCCTGCGCCGCCTCGTCGAGCCGGTCGAGCTCGGTGCGGCGCTGACCCAGCCACGTCTCGAGCCCGCCGAGGTACGTCAGCAGCTCCCGGGCGTCGATCGCCACGCCGAGGCGACCGGGCGCCTCGGGTGCGGCGACGCGCGCGGGGGAGCCCATCACGACGGGCGGCCGTACACGGCGTTCGGCGGCTCGGGGGCGGGGCCCAGCACTCCGAGCCACCGCTCGTAGAGGTCGGTCCAGGTGCCGTCGTCGCGCATCTCCTCGAGCACGCCGTTGACGAAGCGCACCAGGTCGACGTTGTCGGCCCCGATGCCCAGCCCGTACGGCTCGTCGCTGATGGCCTCGCCCACGACCTTCGCGTACGGGTCCTGCGCGGCGAACCCGGCGAGGATCGTGTCGTCACCCGTGATCGCCTCGACCTGGGCCTGCTGGAACAGCACGAGGCAGGCGGTGTGCGTCTGCGCGGGCACGGCCTCGATGCCGGGGAACTCGCCGAGGCGCTCGAGGGTCGTGGTGCCCTCGGGCGCGCAGACCCGCTGGCCCTCGAGGTCCTCGATGCGCTCGACCGTCGAGTCGCGCGTCACGAGCACCTTCTGACCCGCGTGGTAGTACTCGGACGAGAACGCGATGGTCTCCCAGCGCTCGCACGTCATGGTGAAGGCGCGGGCCACGACGTCGACCTCGCCGCTCTCCAGGACGTCGAGGCGCTGGCCGGACGTGATCACCCGGAACTGCAGGCGGTCGGGGTCGCCGAAGATCGCCCGCGCGACCTCGTGCAGCACGGCGATGTCGAAGCCCTCGATCTCGCCGCTGAGCGGGTTGCGCGAGCCCATGAGCAGCGTGTCGGCCGAGACCCCCACGACGAGCGAACCGCGCTCGCGGATCTCGGCCATGGTGCTGCCGGACGGCAGGTCGTCCGGGCCGGGCAGGGAACCCTCGGGCTCGTAGGACGCGACCGGGTCCTCGCACGTCGCCGGCTGGGACGACGCCGCGGGCGGGGCCGGCTCCTCCTCGGTCGTGGTCTCCTCGGCGACGTCGCGGCGCAGGTCCGACGCGCCGTCGGGCCCCGAGCACGCGCCCAGGACGAGCGCCGCGGCGAGCGCCGTCGCCACGAGCGGCAGGCGTGCTCCTCGGGTGGTTCGCGCGATCACCGGTACTCCTCCAGTCGGGCGGACATTCCTCGCCACGCCAGCAGCGCCGCGGCGCCGCCGGCGAGCAGCAGCAGCCACGCGGACACCGCGGACAGGCCCTGGGCGGACGACAGCCGGTCCTGCGTCTGCGTCGTGCTCTGCGCGATGTCGTCGCGCACCTGGGCGGAGAACGCGTCGAACGCGGCGTTCGGGCTGTCCGCGTCGTCGCCGATCGCGAGCGCGACCGCGCCGTCCCAGTCGCCGCCGTCGTCGAGCTCGCGGATGAGCTCGTGCTGCGCGACCCACTCGTCGAGCGCACGCGAGGACTCGTCCCCGATCACGCCTTCGGCGGCCGCGGTGTCGAGCCGTTCGCCGGCCTCGGTCACCGACGCGACGAACTCCTCCTCGTACGCCTGGCCGGAGCCGCGCTTGATGAGGGTGAAGCTCTCCATGGACTTCGCGTCGTTCGCCAGCGAGTACGCCTGCGAGGACGCGAGGGTCGCGGCGTACGGGCCCGCGCGCACGGCGTTCGCCGTCGAGCTCGCCTGGCCCAGGACCACGGCCCCGCCGATCCCGATCACGAGCACGACGGCGGACGCGGCCACGAGGCCCACGTTCAGCACGCGGTGGGTGCGGCGGGCGAGCCAGACCTGCACGAGGACGAGCACGGCGAGCGCGAGCAGGCCCGCGGCGAGGATCCACAGCGCGTTGCGCACGCCCGCGAAGTCGGTCGCGACCCGGTCGGCGTTCGCCACGACGAGACCGTCGAGGGCGGGCAGCGTCTCGTCGCGCAGTGTCGTCGACGCCTGGTCGAGGTACGCCGAGCCCACCGGGAAACCCTGCCGGTTGTTCGCGCGCGCCTGCTCGACGAGTCGGACGTAGTCGCTCAGCCCGGCCTGCGCGGTGGCGAGCTCGGGGGAGTCGGCGGCGTTGCGCCCGGCGAGCTCGGTGAGCAGCGTCGTCGCGGCGAGGACCGCCTCGTCGAACCGCTCGCGCTGCGCGGTCGGCTCGAGACCGCCCACGAGGAACGCGTTGGTCGCGATGGCGTCGGCCACGACGAGCGTGTTGCGCGCCTCCTGGATGTCGACGAGCTGGCTCGTGTCGTGCTCGGCCGCGGTCAGCGCCCGTGCCTGGACGCTGGCCGCCTGGAAGCCGAGCAGGCCGAAGGCGATCGCAGCGAGCACGCTCACGGCGAGCGCGATCCGCATCCGGCCCGGCGTGCGCGCCATCGACGCGCGCAGACGTGCACGACGGCTCGTGCGCGCGGGCGTCGCGGCGGCCGGCACGATGCGCCGTGCACCGGCGGGGCCGGGGTCGGGCGCGCTCGCGGGGACGGGTGGCGCGGCGGTCTGCGTCATGCGTGCTCCTCGGTGGGGGCGGTGTCGGTGGTGAAGAGCTCGACGGGCTGCGCGTCGTCGGTCGGGGCTTCCGGGGCCAGCAGGTCCTCGGGGAGCAGCAGGCGCAGCTCGGCGAGCGTCGGCTCGGCCGTGTCCTTGAGGCGCCACGCGTGCCGGGCGATCGCGCCGTCCAGGACGTTACGGGCGTAGCGGCCGTTGCCGAAGCCCTCGGTGCGTGGCTGGAGGGACGCGATCTCCTCGAACCGTCGCAGGCACTCCTCGGTCGGTTCGAAGTCGGCGTTCGTCGCGAGCCGCTCGAAGATGTCGCGTAGTTCGACGTCCGTGTAGTCCTCGAACGTGATGGTCGTGGAGAAGCGGGACTCCAGCCCGGGGTTCGTCGCGAGGAACTCGCCCATGGGTCCGGGGTAGCCGGCGACGATGACGACGAGGTCCTCGCGGTGGTCCTCCATGTCCTTGACCAGCGTGTTGATGGCCTCGGCCCCGTACTGGTCCTCCGCGAGGCCGTACGCCTCGTCGATGAACAGCACGCCGCCGAGCGCGGTGGCGACCACTTCGGACGTCTTGACGGCCGTCTGCCCGAGGTAGCCCGCGACGAGCTCAGAGCGGTCGACCTCCACCAGGTGGCCCTTCGCGAGCAGCCCGAGCGCCCGGTAGATGCCCGCCACGAGGCGCGCGACCGTCGTCTTGCCCGTGCCGGGGTTCCCGAGGAACACCAGGTGGCGGGTCATCGTGGGGCGCGTGAGGCCCGCTGCGGTCCGAAGCCCTTCGATGCGCAGCATCTCGGTCTGCTGACGGATCTCGTGCTTGACGCGGTCCAGCCCGATGAGGGCGTCCAGCTCGCCGAGCATCTCCTCGAGCGTGCGGGGGTCCGGCTCGGCGGCAGCCTCGGTGTCGGTCTCCGCCTCGACCTCCGCCGACGTGCCGGCGGCTCCCTGCGTGCTGCCTGCGGCGTCGCCGGTGGGGGTGGGCGCCGGGCGCAGCGCGTCGAGGATCGCCTCGACGGACGGGAGGTCGCCGACCTCGCCCGCGCGCCCGGTCCCGGACGGGAAGGTCCCGGACGGTGCGGTGCCGAACGACGAGCCGCCGAGCGAGAGGTCCAGGCTCGACAGGTCCACGTGAGCGGGAGCGCCGGTGGGACGCGTGCCGGTGGGGGCCACGCTCGGGGCGGGGCGGCGTGGTGCGGCGGCGTCGCGCTGGACGGCCGCCGTCGCGGACGCGCTCGCGAGGACGGACATGCTCGGCGAGCCGAGGTCGCACGCCGCGGAGACGACGTCGGCCAGCGCGGCCGCGTAGTCGACGGCGGCCGGGGAGCCGGACGAGACGAGGCCCGTCAGGAGGTCCGTGGGTGCCGAGCGCCAGCGGCGGGCGCTCGCGGCGGCGGTGAAGAACGCGCCGAACGCGGCGCTCTCGTGCCCGACGGCGGCGAGCCACTCGTGCGCGGCCCCCGTCGCGGACTCGGCGACCGCGGCCGCGAGCCGCGACCCCTCGTCGCGCACGGCGTCCTCGGCGAGCCCGGCCGTCGCGCCGGCCACGACCAGGGCGTCGAGCGCTGCCGTGAGCCCTGCTGCACCGGTCCCGCCCGGGTGGGCCCCCTGCCCGCCGCTCATGGCCGCTCCGTCCGGCCGTGCTCCGCCCCGGGGGCGGCTCCCGGTGGGGTGAGCGGGGACGTGCCCCCGCCGAGGTCGGTGGGCTGCGCCGTCCCCAGGCCCGCGCCGGGCGCGAGCGCGATCGACGACGTCGCGAACTTGTCCGCGAGGAACTGCCCGTGCGCGACGAGCGCGGCGGCGTCGGCGCGCGAGACGGCGTCGGAGATCTTGTCGAGCGTGACCCCGAGGAGGTCGAGCTGGTCGCACAGGATCATCAGCGACGTCTTGCCCTGCGCCACGACGCGTCGGTCCGCGAAGTCGCGCGGCAGGCGCAGGTACCCGCCGACGGCCTCGGGCAGGTAGCTCGTCGCCGTCGCGACGACCGTGTGCGCCTGCGCGCTGCCGACGCCGAGCCGGTCGAGCCGCGGCACCATGTCGTGGACCGTGCGGGTGATGCGCTGCACACGGGCCGTCACGGCGGGCGGCACACGGCCCGCGATCTGCTCCTGCACCCGGTCGACGGAGACGAGGATGTCGTCGCTCGTCGGCACCGGGGGCAGGGCGAGCCCGCCCTGCTCAGCCTCTGCCTGGTCCGCCCGGCCCGTGAGCCGGGCGATCAAGTCCTGGAACCACCCCATCTGGCGCTGCGCCTCAGCTCTTGCCGAGGTCCAGCGCGCCGCTGGAGACGTCCGTCTGGTCGCTCTGCGCGACGCGGTCGAGGTAGGTGCGGGCCTTCGTCGTCTCGGTCTCGAGCACGCCGATGGTCTGCGCCATGGAGTCCAGCGCCTGGGTCTTGAAGTCCGCGATGGAGTCCATCGTCGCGTAGATGTTCTGGAAGGCCTGCTGGAGCTGCGGCAGGCCGACCGTGGCGCTGGCCGCCTGCGACTGGATCGTGGCGGACTGGTCGGCCAGCATCTTCGAGGTCGAGGCGATCATGTTCGACGTCGTGGTGTTCAGCGCCGTGATCTGGTCGAGCACGAGCTTCTGGTTGGCGAGCGCCTGCGCGACGATCACCGCGGTGCGCAGGGCGGAGACCGTCGTCGTGGTGGCCCGGTCGACGCCCTTGATGAGCTCGATGTTGTTCTTGATGATGATGTCGATCGCGAGGTAGCCCTGGATCGAGACCGCGAGCTGCGTCAGCAGGTCCTGGTGCTTCTGGCGGACGTAGAACAGGACGTCCTCGCGCAGCGCCTTGGCCTTCTCGGGGTCGGTCGTGTCCAGCTCGGCGATCTTCGCGGCCAGCTGGGTGTCCAGGCCCTCGGCGACGTAGATGTACTGGTTGAGCCGGGCCATGGTGTCCCAGAGGTTCTGCTTCTCGAGGTTCAGCGCGGCGTTGTCCTTGCGCAGCTCGTCCTGCCCGTCGTACAGGGCCTTGATGATCGCGTTGAGCTGCGACTGGGCGCTCTCGTAGCGGCGGAAGTAGTCCTGGATCTTGCCGCCGAACGGGATGATGCCGAGGATCTTGCGGCCGGTCGACGCCTCGCTGGGGTCGAGGTCCTCGACCGTGCGGCGCAGCTCCAGCAGCGTCGCCCCGACGGTCGAGCCCTCCGACAGCCCGCCTTCCTTGAGCTGGCGCACCGGCGTCGCGAGGAGCCGGTTGGAGGAGTCGGCGGCCGTGCGGATGTCGGCGTCGCCCATGGTGCGCACGTCGTTGGCCTTGGCCGCGAACTCCGGCGAGCGCGCGTCCGCGGTCAGCAGGGAGTCGAGGTAGGAGGAGACCTTGGCGTCCAGACCCGGGATGGCAGCCTCGTCGACCCGGGGTGCCATCGCGGGCGCCTGCGTGGTGGCGACCGGCTTCACCGGCTCGGGAGCCGTGAGCGTCAGCGTGTCGGTCGCTGCGGGGGGCTGGAGCGGTGCTGCGTCGGTCATCGTCATCCTTCGCTGGTCGTGGCGGCCCGGGCGAGCAGCCAGGAGTGGCTCGCGCGCGGCCGTCGCGACATCGTATCTCCACAGGACGGTCGGCAGCACACCAATCGATGGTCAAGCCTGGTGCCCGGGACGATCGTGACGGAACGTGCGGAACGCTGTGCACAGCGTAGTCCGCCCGACGCCGCGACGCGGCACCCGTACCGCCGGCCGGACCCCCCTGGAGATGGCGCCGCGGTGACGGGCCGGTGTCCGAACCTCGACGCCGCGATGAACTCTTCGGCGCCGGGCGCTCGCGAGGTCACGAGAACTTCGTGCAGGGATCCGCCCCCTGTTGACTGGCGGTACGGCACGGTTCGTCCGCGCTCGCCACCGTGGTCCTGCGCCCCACGGCGCGACGAGGCGGGCACCGGTACCGGTGCCCCACGACACCAGGAGGAAACCCCGTGGCACGCAGGATGACGACGGCCGCCGTCGGCGCGGCAGGGATCGCCGCACTCGCCCTCGGCGCGTGCACCCCGGCCGAGAGCACGACGGGCGAGCCGTCCGCGGACGCCGCGACGATCGACTCGGCGACGTGCACCCCGGAGGAGGGACCGCTGCGCATCTACCTCAACCCGTGGGGCGAGCTGCTCAGCGACACGTTCACCCAGGAGGCCGGCATCGAGACCGAGATCGCCGACATCGGCGGCGGGGAGATCCTCGCGCGCATCGCCGCCGAGGCGAACAACCCGCAGTGGGACGTGGTCGTGCTCGACGGGCACGGCAGCCTGCAGGCGCTCGCGGACGAGGGCCGGCTGCGGACCGGGTGGACGTCGCTCGGTCGCGACAACCTCGACGAGGCCGGCGCGGGGATCGCCCCCGACGACAACGCGTGGCTGCCGCTGAGCCAGCACGCCGCCGCCGTCATCGCCTACAACACCGCGGCGGTCACCGACCCGCCCAGCACCTGGGCCGAGCTCGCCGAGCCGGGCCCCGGGCCGCTCGGCATGGCCGACCCGGCCGTCGCCGCGCCTGCGTACCCGATCGTGTCCTGGTTCTACGAGGACCTCGGCACCGACGGCGCGCAGGAGTACTTCGACGCCCTGGGCGACCGGGGCCTGAACACCTACCCGAAGAACGGCCCCGTCGGGCAGGCGCTCGCCTCCGGCGAGATCGAGATCGCCCTGCTGCAGGAGCAGAACGTCTACGGCCTGCTGGAGGCCGGCGAGTCGGTCGACTTCGTCTGGCCCGACGAGGGTGCGCCCGCCGTCGTGCGCGGGGTCGCGATCAGCGCCGACACGCCGCGCCCGTGCGCCGCGCAGCAGCTCGTCGACTGGCTGCTCACCCCCGAGACGATGGGCACGCTCATGGCCGACGGCGGCGACGACGGCATCATCACGCCGTTCGTCACCGGCACCGACACGTCGTCCCTGCCGGACGCCCGGCCCGACGACGGGGTCCTCCTCGTCACCGACGGCCGGTTCGCGGCCGACAACGAGGTCGACATCAAGGACTGGTTCGCGAACCGGTCGGCCGGGTGAGCGCGCCGACCTCCGCGCCCCCGGCCGTCCGGCGCCCGGACCCGCAGGGGCCGGGTGTCCGACGTCAGGTCCTGCGGCGGCCGGGCGCCGAGAGCCTGCTCAGCGCCGGGCTCGTCGTCGTCCTGGCCGTGCTCGTGGGGCTGCCGCTGGCCGCGGTGCTCGTGCAGGGCGTCGCGCCCGGCCTCGGCCTGGGCGCGGACTGGTCGGTGCGCCCGGGCCTGCTCCTGGAGATCACCGAGCGCCCCCTGTGGCAGGCCAGCCTGCGCAACTCGCTGACCCTCGCCGCAGGTGCCATGGTCCTCGGCGGCGCCCTCGGCTCCGGCCTGGCACTGCTGCGCCACACGGTGGCCTTCCCCGGGGCGCGGGCGCTCGACGCCGCGGCGTGGACCCTGCTGGTCAGCCCGTCGTTCATCCTCGCGCAGGGCTGGGTGCTGTTCGCCTCGCCCAGCGGGGTCGCCGCCCACACCGTCGGCGCCGACTGGGTGGCGCCGCTCGTGCTGTCCCCGGGCGGTCTCGTCGTCGTCATGAGCCTCACCCAGTACCCGCTCGCGTACCTCGCGACCGCGGCCGCGCTGCGCTGGGACGACGGGTCCTACCGGCAGGCCGCCGCCCTGAGCGGAGCGAGCCCCTGGACCGTGCTGCGCACCGTCCGCCTGCCGCTGCTCGCCCCGGCCGTCCTGTCGGGGGCGATCCTCGTCTTCGTCGACGTCCTCGGGGACTTCGGCCTCCCGGCCGCGCTCTCGACGTCCTACAGCTTCCCCACGCTGCCCTACTCCATCTACGCGTCCGTGCGGCAGAGCCCCGTACGGTTCGACCTCGGGGGAGTGCTGTCGTTCTACCTTGTCGTCATCCTCGCGGTCGCCATCGTCCTGTACCTGCGGGTCCTGCGGCGCTCGCGGTTCGACTTCCTCACCGGGCGGGCCGAGCGCGTCAGCCCCCCGCCCGCGCGCCGCCCCTGGGTGTGGACCACGCTCACGGCCGGCGTCCTGCTCCTCGTGCTCGGCATCCCGCTCGGGTCGTCCCTGCAGGTCTCGCTCTCCCGGTCGACGTTCGGCGGGCTCTCGCCCCAGAACTTCACCCTCGAGCACTACGCCGAGGTGTTCTCCGGCGGCAGCCGCATCCTCGAGGGCGCGGCGAACTCGCTCGGCGTCGCCCTGACGGCCGCGGTCGCGACCACCGTCCTCGGCTTCCTCGTCGCCGCCGTGCTCACGCACACCCGCTCCGGGGCCCGCGCGTTCATCGACCTCGCCGGGACCGTCGCGCTCGCCGTCCCCGGCATCGTGCTGGCCGTCGGCTACATCTTCGTGTGGAACCAGCCGGCGCTCGCGGCCGTCGGCCTGGACCTGTACGGCCGGCCGGTGCTGCTCGTGCTCGCCGCCGTCGCGTCCGCGCTGCCGGTCGCGGTCCGGCTGCAGCTCGGCGCGTTCGCCCAGGTGCCCGCCTCGTTCTTCGCCGCAGCAGCCCTGAGCGGCGTCGGGCTGGGCACGCGGCTGCGCACGGTCCTGCTCCCGATCGTCGCCGCGGCGACCGTGTCGGCGTTCGCGGCCGTGCTCGCCTCGAGCTTCTTCGACCTCGCCGCGACGACCATGCTCGCCCCGCCGAGCTTCACCACGCTGCCCGTCGAGATCCTCACGGAGTTCGACCGCGGGCGGTACGGCTACGCGACGGCCGGTGCCGTCGTCGCGGCCACGGTCCTCGTGGCGGTCGCAGCGCTCGCCACCCGCACGGGCCGGTGGCTCTTGCGCACCCCCGTCCCTGCAGACAAGGAGTCCCGCTCATGACGAGCCCCACCGACGTCGGCGTCCCGGTCGACGTCGACTCCCTCACCAAGTCCTACGGCGGCGACGTGCCCGCGCTCGACGACGTCTCGGTCTCGATCGAGCCCGGCAGCACGCTGTGCGTGCTGGGACCCTCGGGCTGCGGCAAGTCGACGCTCCTGCGGCTCGTCGCGGGTCTCGAGATGCCCGACGCCGGGCAGGTGCGCCTCGGCGACCGGGTGCTGTCCCGCCCGGGTCACGTCGTCGCGCCCGAGCGCCGCGGCGTCAACATGGTCTTCCAGGACTACGCGCTGTGGCCTCACCTGCGGGTGCGGGACATCGTCGGGTACGGCCTGAGGTTCGGCGCCCACCGGGTGCCCGAGCGCGAACGGACCGCGCGCGTCGACCACCTCGTGGAGTTCCTGCGCCTCGGCGGGCTCGAGGACCGGCTGCCCGCGGAGATCTCGGGCGGCCAGCAGCAGCGGGTCGCGATCGCCCGCGCCCTGGCCACGTCACCCGACCTGCTGCTTCTCGACGAGCCGCTGTCCAACCTCGACGTGCAGCTGCGCGCGACCATGCGCGAGGAGCTGTCGGTGCTCCTGGCCGGTCTGGGCACCACCGCGCTGTACGTGACCCACGACGTCAGCGAGGCGCTCGCGCTCGCCGACCGCATCCTCGTCCTGCACCAGGGCAGGGTCGTGCAGCTCGACACCCCGCACGGCATCTTCGCGCGGCCCCGCTCGGGCTGGACCGCGAACCTCGCGGGCTTCTCGTCGGTCCTCGTGCTCGACGACGCCCACGCGGTCGCCGACGGCACGGCGCGGGGGAGCGCAGGGGGTCGCACGCTCGTCGGGCGGGACTGCGGGCAGGACGCCACGACCGGTGCACCGGGTGACGCGGCCCGCGCCTACGTGCACCCCGACGCCGTGCGGCTCGGCGGGGCGGACGCCGCCGTCGCGGGGACCGTCACCGCGTGCGTCTTCGAGGGGTGGACGTACCGCGTGCGGCTGTCCCTCGGGGACGCCGGTTCTCTGGTCCTCGCGAGCGACCGTAGGCTCGAGCGCGGCGAGGCCGCGCGGGTCGACATCGACCCGGACGGGGTGCTGGTCTTCGGCGCCCGACCTCGCGCGACCGTGCGAGGAAGGACCAGCGATGGTGGGCAGGAGCGCCCGGCCGAGGCCGGCGAACGGGATCGTCATGCTGTTCTGCGGTGAGGGCTGGGGCAAGTCCGCCGCCGCCGTCGGGTACGCGGTCCGCGCCCGCGGCTCGGGCTGGCCGACGACGGTCGTCCAGTTCCTCAAGGGCGGCGCCTGGAACGCGGCGGAGATCTCGCGCGCGGCCGACCTCGGGATCGACTGGCCGGTGCTCTCCCCGGACCTGACCTGGGGCGGTCTCGACACCGCGCAGGTGGCGGCCGACGCGTGGGACCGCGCACGCGACGTGCTCGGGCGACCGGGCCCGAGCCTGCTCGTCCTCGACGAGCTCACGCACGCGCTCGACGGCGGCTGGCTCGACCTCGACGACGTCGTGGCCACCCTGCGCTCGCGCGCCCCCGGCACCAGCGTCGTCATCACCGGCCGCACGGCGCCCGACGAGCTCGTCGACCTCGCGGACACCGTCACCCGGTTCGAGCTCGTCAAGCACGACGGCAAGAGAGGGATCCTCGCACCATGAGCGCCCGCACGAGCGATCGGACCGCGCAGAGCGCACCACCTGCTGACCCCGCTGCCGGGGTCTTGGCCGCCGGCGGGATCGTGACCCGAGCGACGCCGTCGGGCACCGAGGTCATGATCATCCACCGGCCCAAGTACGACGACTGGTCCTTCCCGAAGGGAAAGGTCGACCCCGGCGAGGAGCTCTCCGCGACCGCGGTGCGCGAGGTCGAGGAGGAGACCGCGCTGCGGTGCGCGCTCGGCGAGCACCTCGCCCGTGTCACGTACCACGACGAGACCGACCGGCCCAAGCACGTGCACTACTGGCGCATGAGCGTCGTCGACGACCTCGGGTTCACGCCCGGCCGGGAGGTCGACGACGCCCGGTGGGTCGGCCTCGACGAGGCCCGGCGACTGCTGACCCGCCAGGCCGACCGCGACCTGCTGACCGCCACCTGCGGGACCGGACGTCCGTGACGCTCACCGCGTCGGACACGCGAGCGTTCCGGTCGGTCAGGAACGCCTGCTGATCACGACGAAGGCGACGGTGCCGACCGTGATCTCGGCGAGAAGGAGCAGCCCGACGACGACCTCGACGGGTGCCCCGAAGCCGAGGGCGACGACCGTCGCGCACGTGAGCGGCACGGAGGCCAGCCCGAGCACGGCCAGGGCGCGGGTGAGGACCGCGTCGTCACGTTCGTCCCCGGTCCGGGTCCACGCCCGCTCGAACGTCGTCGTGCTGTCCGGCCTGCGGCCGACGCGCCACGCGACGACGCAGACGCCGAGCGCGCCGACCGCCGCACCCTGCAGGAACCCCGTGCCCATGTTCCCGGGGCCGTGCTCGCGGAGCAGCAGGCCGGTGACGGTCAGCGCCGACAGCGTCACGAGCAGGATCGCGAGGCTGAGCGCCTTCTGCGTGGTGGAGTACTGGTCAGTCGACATGGAAGATCTCCTCGACGGCGCGGTGGAAGTGGTGGGCGATCGTGATCGCCAGGGTCAGCGAGGGGTCGTAGCGGCCGGTCTCGATGGAGTTGACCGTCTGCCGCGAGACACCCAGGGCGCTCGCCAGCTCGCGCTGGGACAGACCTGCCTCCAGCCGGAGCTCGCGGACGTCGTTCCTCATGGGATTCCTCGTGTGGTCGTGCGGACGTGACATGACAAGCGTGCTTGACACCAGGAGTCGGTGTCAAGCACGCTTGTCATGTCGTGGGGGGTGTCGGGTCAGGGTCGGGCGACGACGAACGCGTTGAACGGGTCCTCCGCCACCACCTTCTCCTCGACCTCGGCGAACCCGGCGTCGGTGCGCATGGTCGCCGCCTGCTCGACATCCCACCCGGTGCCGAGGGGGCCCGCTCCTGCCCCTGAGGGGCTACAGCCAGTCGTGCTCCCGCGCGTAGCGGGCGGCTGCGTGCCGGGTGCTGGTCTGCGTCTTCTGCATGGCGCTCGACAGGTAGTTGCGCACCGTGCCAGGAGCCAGGTGCAGCTGGGACGCGATCTCAGCGACCGAATACCCTGCGCCGGTCACACGGAGCACGTCGATCTCGCGATCGGTCAGCGGGGAGTCGTCGACGATCGCTGCGGCGGAGACGTCCTGGTCGATCCACCGGCCGCCGCCGTGCAGCGTGGCGATGACCGCGGCGAGGTGGCTCGGCTCGGCGGACTTGCTCGCAAAGCCCTGGACGCCCAGACGCAGGGCGCTGCGCAGGACACCCGGCCGGGCGTGACGGGTGAGCATGAGGACCACCTGGTCCGGGAGCTCCCGGCGGATCTCGGCGAGGGCCTCGAGGCCGTCGACGCCGGGCATCTCCAGGTCGACGACCAGGACGTCCGGTCGGTGGGTGAGCGTGGCGCTGACCGCCTCTGCTCCGTCGACGGCTTCTGCCAGCACCGTGATGTCCCCCTCCAGGGGGAGCAGGGAGGCGAGCGCCTTGCGGAGCAGCGCCTCGTCGTCGGCCAGCACCACGGTCGTCATCGCTCCGCCTCCGTCGTGGTCGCGCTGGGCAGCGGTGTCGCGGCCGTCGTCGATCTGTCGGGCGACTCCGGCGTGAACTGCGCCGCCGTGAGGAATCGCCCGTGCTCCAGCCGGACGGTGAGCTCGCCCCCCTCGTCCGAGACCCGGCGTGCGAGGGCCGCGAGCCCGCGGAGCTCCGGCAGATCGTCGCGGCCCGTGCCGTCGTTGACGACCGTGATCCCGTTCCCGGTGAGCGTGATGCGGACGTGCGTCGCGCGCGAGTGCCGCAGGATGTTGGTCGTCGTCTCGCGCAGCACCTGCGCCAGCATGCCGACGGAACGCCCGCCGAGCTCGTCGCGCCGGTCGACGACGACGTGGATGCCCGCCGCCTCCAGCAGGTTTCTCGCGTTCTCCAGCTCTGCGGAGAGGTTGAGCGTGCGCTGCCCGTACGCGAGCTCCTTGGTCTGCGCGATCGTGTCGCCGACCAGGGCGTACATTTCTCGCAGCTCCTGCTCGACGCGGTCGGTGTCGGTGCGGAGCAGCTTCTGTGCCAGGGCGATCTTCAGCTTCACCACGTGCAGGGTGTGTCCCTGGATGTCGTGCAGGTCGCTGGCGAAGCGCACCCGCTCACGGACGACCGCCAGCTCGGCCTCGCGCTCCCGCGACTCCTCGAGCTGCTCCACCACGTCGTAGAAGTGCTTGTTGGGGAACCGCAGGCTGATCACGACAGCGGTGAAGCCGGTCGGGATGATGATGTCGGAGATCAGCTGGCTCGTCCCGGCGTCGGGGGTGGTGGCCAGAGCCACCGCGCCGACCGCGGCCACGTACGCGGTCACCACGACCGCGACGGCGGCTCGTCGTCGCGGCAGCTGGGGGACCGTGAGCGACGCGACGATGCCGAGGGAGTAGTACGCGGACTGGTTCTCGCCGTCGACGACGAGCGCACCGTAGGGCCAGACCGCGGCGGCCACGACCAGGCAGGGGATCGCGACGCGCTCCAGCTCGCCGGCCGTCCACCGCTCGAACGCGAGCAGCGCTGCCGCGAGACCCAGCCCCAGCACGGCGGCATCCAGCCACGTCTGCGCCTGTCGCGCGATGAGGAGCACACCGACCGCGGCGATCAGCGGCAGGATCATCGAGAGGTTGATGGTGCGGAACTGCCGCGGCGAAGGCTCCGGGCGGTCTGGACGAGATTCCATGGGTGAGCCTACGGGAGGGGACGGTGTCGTTCCCCAGTATCGGGCCCGGTCGGTGCGGCCGCGAGTGACGCTGTGTCATGGGTACCGGCGCAGGAACGTCACACCCAGCCGGTGACGCCACCTCACTGGGCGCGCGGGGCGGAAACCCGTTCGATGGAGGCATGTCCACCAGACCAGCCATCTCCACCTCCACCGTCATCGACGTCGACACCCTCAACCTCTCCTACGGCGACTTCCACGCCGTCAAGGACCTGTCGTTCCATGTCGAGCAAGGCGAGCTCTACGCGCTCCTCGGGACCAACGGGTCCGGCAAGACCTCGACGCTCGAGGTCATCGAAGGGCACCGCAAGGCGTCCTCGGGCGACGTGCGCGTCTTCGGCAAGAGCCCGACCGACCGCGGCGCCGTGCGCCCGCGGATGGGGATCATGCTCCAGGAGAGCGGGTTCTCGCCCGACCTCACCGTCGCCGAGTCGGTCCGGCTCGTCGGCCGGCTCTCCGGCCGCGAGGACACGGTCGACCGGGTGCTCGGCATCGTCGACCTGACGCGCAAGGCCGACACCCGGGTGTCCCAGCTCTCCGGGGGCGAGAAGCGTCGGCTCGACTTCGCGACCGCCGTCTACGGGCGTCCCGAGCTGATCGTCCTCGACGAACCCACCACCGGGCTCGACATCGCGTCCCGCGACGCCCTCTGGGACGCCGTCCAGCAGCTCCTGCAGGACGGCTCCACCATCGTGCTGACGACCCACTACCTGGAGGAGGCGCAGCAGCGTGCCGACCGCATCGGACTGATGCACGACGGCGCGTTCGTCCACCAGGGCACCGTGTCCGACCTGACCAGGACCCTGCCCGCGTCGATCCAGTTCTCCCTGCCGCGCGACGCCCCGGCGCCGCCGCTGCAGTCCGCGCCACTCGCCGACCGCTCGTACGCCATCGAGACCTTCACCCTGCAGGAGGACCTCAAGACGCTGCTCGACTGGGCGCACGACCACACCGTCGAGCTGCAGGGCCTGCAGGCCGCCCCGACCCGGCTGGACGACGTCTTCCGCGCCATCGGCGCGGGCCAGACCGCGTCCTGACAATCCCTCGAGGAGGAAACCCCCATGCTTCCCATCGCGCACAGCGAGCTCATCCAGATCTTCCGCAACCGGGCCGTCCTGATCGCCAGCCTCTTCATGCCCGCGGCGGCCAGCGCCTTCTTCGTCCACTACCGCGACACGTTCGAGCGGATCGGCAGTCTCGGGTACATCGCCGCGGTGATCGCCTTCACCATCGGCGCGTTCAGCCTCTACGCCACGACCGTGACCACGCTGGCCGCCCGCCGGCAGGACCTGTTCCTCAAGCGGTTGCGGTCCACCGCGGCCGGTGACGCGTCCATCCTCTCCGGGCAGATGCTCCCGGTCTCGGCGATCTCGCTCGTCCAGGTCTCGGTGATCCTGGTGGTGTTCGCGGTCATCAGCGAGCGGCCCGCGGACATCGCGCTCCTCGTGGTGGCGATCCTCGCGTCGTTCGTCATGATGCTCGCCCTCGGCATGGCCACGGCCGGTGTGACGCGCTCGCCCGAGCACGCGCAGGTCACCACGCTGCCCCTGAGCCTGGGGATCATCGCCGTCGTGAACTGGGTCGCGATCACCGGGACCGAGAGCCTCACGCTGCTCAAGCGCCTGCTGCCCGGCGGGGCCGCGACCGAGCTGGTCGTCAACGCCTGGGACGGTGGGGTCGCGTTGACCGACTCGCTGTTCCTGCTGGCGCCGACCCTCGCGTGGGTCGTGGTCGCGGTCGCGCTCGCCGCGAACATGTTCCGGTGGGAGCCCCGGCGATGACCCGCGAGACGGCGCCCGACTCGACCGACCTGCTGATCGTCGACGACCTCATGCTGCTCCTCACGGACGACGACGGAGCGTCCGTCCAGGGGGCCGGCACCCTCTACTACACGCTGGGCGGCGCGGTGCTCACCGAGCTCGCGCTGCTCGGCCGGGTGCAGACCGACGACTCCGGGATCCTGAACGGCCCCCGCGTCCTACCGGCCGGCGACGGCCCGCTGCCCGACCCGCTCCTGCAGGCGGCGTACGACACGATCGCCGAGAAGACCCAGCGTGTGCAGCCGCTGCTCGTCGCGATCGGCGCCGACCTGTGGCGGGTGGTGGTCCAGCGGCTCACCGAGCGCGGGCTGCTGCGACGCGAGGAGAGGCGGGTGCTCGGCATCTTCCGCAGCACGCGGTTCCCGGCGGCCGACGAGCAGCACGAGACCGAGCTGCGGGCCAGGATCCGTCGGGTGCTCGAGGACGGCGAGGCGCCCGACCCGCGCACCGCCGCGATCATCGGGCTGCTCTCGGCCAGCGGTGCGATGCCCTCGCTCCGCCCGCCCCTGCCCTGGCACTCGGTGACCGTGACCCGCGCCAAGGAGATCGAGCGCGGGCAGTGGGGACCCGAGGCGGTCTCCTCGGCGGTCGCCAGGACGGCCGCCGCCGTCGCCGCCGCGAGCGCGGTCGCCGCGATCAGCGCGTCGACCGCCCGAGGGTGAGCTCCGACTGCGGACACCCAGGTGCCGGTCAGGAATCGAGAAGTGCCGGCCCACCGGGTCGAACTAGCGTGAGGACCACCTCAAGCCACGAGTGAGACCAGGAGGGTGCCGGTCATGAGCCCACGGACCAGTGAGAAGAGCAGCACGGGAGGGTTCTCCGAGGCCGAACGTGCCGCCATGAAGCAGCGCGCCGCGGAGCTGAAGGAGGAGGCGAGCCGCGGTCGCGGAAACAAGAAGGCCGCCGACGAGCTCGACGTGCTGTCGAAGATCGCCGAGATGGAACCCTCCGACCGTGCGGTGGCCGAGCGCATCCACGCCGTCGTCACCAAGACTGCCCCCGAGCTGTCACCGAAGCTCTGGTACGGGCAGCCCGCCTACGCGAAGAAGGGCAAGGTCGTGTGCTTCTTCCGCAGCGGGCACGTCGACGGCGAGCGCTACTCCACGCTGGGCTTCACCACGGCGGCAGACCTCGACGACAACAGCGGCCTGTGGCCCACGTCGTTCGCCGTGACCAAGATCGACGACCAGGTCGAGAAGTCGATCACCGGGCTGGTGAAAAAGGCCGTGGGCTGACGCACGACCGCTGCAGGAAGCACGCCAACGTGCCGCCGTCCATCGCGGCACCCCGCGAATGGGTGGCGAGGAGGTCCAGCACGAGCCGTGAGCCAGTTCACCCGTCGCGGACATCCTTCCCGTGTTCGGCGAACGCCTTGAAGTCCTCCATGTGCTGCTGAGACTGCTTGTGGAAGGCGCCGGGCATCACACGCCCCATCAGCCGCATCAGCAGACCGCTGAACCGGTACTCGCTGTCGCTCTTCCAGAGAGTCGTCTCTGGAGTGGCTTCGGTCAGCTGGTCACGAACATCGCTCCACATGCCCGGGCCGACTGTCTCGCGGTCGAAGTGAACGACGACGTCTCGGGGGATCCCGTGCAGGTCCACCGGATCCCGGCGTGTGATCGTCTCGAGGAGTTCCATCTCCCGCTTCCCCGACTGCATCACGACCCGCGACGTGGTTCCGAGCTGCCCGTGCATCCCCTTCACGGGCTCGTGCAGCACCACGCCTCGCAGCCACATCGGCAGGTGTACCGGGTCGGCGAGCAGCTGGGCCACTCTCTCTCGCGGCAGGGCGATCTCGATCGAGTTGGTGTACTTCATGGCGAGAGAGAACTCCTCCTGTTGCTCGACGGAGAGGCCTGACATCCGCTCGCGGCCTCGGCCGGTCTGCATCCCTCGCCCCTGAGGCACACGAGGAACTCGAACTCCGCCACTAAGTGCCCCGAGCAGGACTCGAACCTGCAACCTACGGATTAGAAGGCCGTTGCTCTATCCATTGAGCTATCGGGGCGCGGGTACATCGTAGTGGGCTGCTGGCGCACCAGGCAGGGCCCAACGACGTGACCTGCGCCCCGGGACCTGGTGGCTGCTCGGGGCTGTCGGGTCAGCCGCCCAGGATCTGTGCCTTCTGGGCCTCGAACTCGGCGGGCGTGAGCACTCCCTGGTCGCGCAGTGCCGCGAGCTGGGTGAGCTGCGCGATCTTGGCGTCCATGTCCGCTGCCGGGGGAGCGGCGGGAGCGGGCGGCGCGCTGTAGACGGGAGGTGGTGCGCTGTACGCAGGCGGGGCGGCCTGCGGCGGGGCTTCCTGGGCGGCCCAGCGGCCGGCCTGCCGACGTGAGACGCGGTTGGAGACGGCGGTGGCGGTCCCGGCGATAGCAGCGGTGCGTGCGACACCGCGGATGAGTCCTGGCATGAGATGTCCTCTTCTGGTGGTCGTGGGGTGGTGGGTCGGCGGCGGGGGTGGTCGTCGGTGTCAGGTGTTCGACTCGGCGGCGTCGAGCGCGGCGAGGAAAGCCTGCACGGGGATGCGTCCGCTCGCCACGAGCTGCGCCCCGGTGCGTCGCAGCGCCGTCGCGAACGGCGCTGCCCAGACGTTCTCGTAGACGAGGACGGCTGCCGCCCGCCCCGGCTCGATCGCGTTCGCTGCCTCGCCGAGGTCGTCGTCGCCGAGGAGCCCGGAACCGGCGCCCTCGAAGACGGCGAGGTCCATGGACCCGTCGGCGAGCTCGTCGAGCGCGATCGCGACCAGGCCGCCGTCGTGCTCCCGGCGGACGAGGGCGAAGTCGAGGATGCGGATCAGCCCGCGGTCGACGAGGGAGACCAGCTCGGGGAACGCTTCCCCGGTCATGCCCTCGACCGGGAGTTCCACGACCAGGTAGTCGATGGGACCGATCTCCTGCAGGTCGTCGAGGTCCTGTGTCATGGTCCGCTCTCCTTCTTCTTGGTGGGCGTCCGCCGTCCTGGTGGGCGTCCGCCCAGGACGGATGGCGCGGCCGGGCCCGGCCTCCCCGCTCATCCTGCGGCGGTCGCGTGCTGCTCGTCGTCATGCAGAACGCATGAACGCCGTCCGGGCCTCCGGTTCATGTGATCGGTGTGATGCGGGTCGGGCGGTGCGCGTGCGTCACTGGAGGCGCACGTGAACCCTGGCGATCGAAGAGGCGGGCCCGTGGACTACACCGACCGGTTGCGGCACTTCGTGATCAACGACGACCGGCTCGACGACGCGGCGTTCGAGTCGACCGTGCTCGACCCGAGGTCGCTCGCGCTCGTCCGGCTGGCCGCTCTCATCGCCGTCGGCGGCGCCGAGCCGACGTACGGCAAAGAGGTCGACGACGCCCTGAGCGCGGGCGTCACCACGGCGGAGATCGTCGACGTGCTGGCGGCGACCGTCCCGATCGTCGGGCTCCCCAGCGCCGTCGCCGCAGCGCCGAAGCTCGCGCTCGCGCTCGGCCACGATCTGCTGGAGCCGCCCGGGTGACGCCTCACTCGCCGAGCAGGCCCCGCGCGACGGCGAGACGGACGGCGTCGCTGCGCGAGGACACGCCGAGTTTGCGGTAGATCGAGCCGATCTCCGAGCTGGCGGTGTTGCGCGAGACGAACAGCCGCTCGCCGATCTCCCGGATCGTCAGGTGGGTCTGCAGGTACGGCAGGAGCCGTAGCTCGGCGGGTGTGAGCGGGGGGCCGCCGCCGGAGGCTCCGGCGCGCCCGTCGCCGTCGAGCTCGCCGCGCAGCGTGTCGACGGCGTCGGTGAGCAGGCCCAGGTCGGGGCGGTGCAGGAGCACGTCGTCGACCTCCCGCAGCAGGTGGCGAGCGGCCGGGGCGTCGGCGGTGGCCCGGCTCGTCCTGGCCAGGTGCAGGCGCACCCGGACCGCGAGGGTCGGGAACGCGTACGAGCACAGCGTGCGGGCACGCATCCCGCGGGTGAGGTCGTGCTGGGTCCGGGTGGGCTCGCCGTGGTGGAGCGACAGGCGCGCCGCGGCGGCGAACGCGAGCGCGCTCGTCGGGTAGTCCTCCATCCGGTCCCGCTCGATCGTGCGCAGCGCCCGTTCGACGCGTTCCTGCGCGCGGTCCCACCGGCCCCGGTCCATGTCGAGGTGCGCGAGCTGGGCTTCGCTCACGACGAGGGTGTCGGCGTGACCGAGCGCGAGGGCGGCCTCCACGGCCTGCTCGAGCTGCCGCGCACCGCCCTCGGGGTCGCCCACGAGGAGGTGCGCCTCGCCGCTCAAGGTGAGGGCGGAGTCGCGCCACGGGCTCCACGCTGCTTCCTCCTGGAGGGCGAGGTGCGTGTCGGCGAGCATCTGCTGGGGCCCTTCTGGGCAGCGCAGCGCGCGGTACATGGCGCGGGCCGAGTCGAACGACGCGGTGCCGTCGGCGGGCTTCCCGGTGAACGACGCCGCGTCCACGAACGCCCCCCACCGCTCCGCGTCGAGCGGCCGGCCCTCGTAGACCGCGACGTACCCGGCGAGCACCGCGAGCGGGGGATAGCCCGAGATCACGTCGTCGCCGAGCGCGGTCAGCCACCGGTCGGTGGTGGCGATCTCCCCGCGTCGGAACAGGGACATGACGATCCGCGTCACGAGCAGGACGCACCGCCCCCGGTCGGGGGTGGCGAGCAGCTGCTCGACGGCGCGGGCGGGGGAGCCGTTCGCCTCGAACCAGTCGGCCGCGCGCACCCGCAGCTCGTCGGCGTGCTCGGGTTCGACCGTCATCAGCTCGCCCAGCAGGAACTCCCGGAAGAGCGCGTGGTACCGGAACCACTCGCGACGCCGGTCGAGCGGGACGAGGAACGTGCTCGCCGCCTCCAGGCGTCGCAGGTGCGCCTGCGAGTCGTGCGCGCCCAGGACCGCGTTGCACAGCGGTGCGGAGAGCTCGTCCAGGACGCTGGTGCGACGCAGGAACGTGCGGGTCGCCGTCGGGAGCCTGCTGAAAGCCTCGCGCTGCAGGTAGTCGGCGATGAAGCGGTCCGTGCCCGTGACGGCGTGCCCGCTGTCGTCGCGGGCGATGAGCGCGGCAAGATGCACGCCGACGGGCCAGCCCTCGGTCCGCTCCGCGACGGCCGTCGCGATCTCCTGGCCCGCCGGCACCTGCGCCGCTGCGAGGACGTGCGCCGTCGCGGCGACGTCGAGCGCGAGGTCGGTCGCGAGGATCTCGACCGCCTCGTCCGCCGCGCGCAGCCGGGGCAGGTGCGGCTGCTCGTCACGGCTGGCCGTCACGAGCTGTGATCCGTGCGGGATCGCACCGATCACCAGGCCGAGGACGTCGTGGCACCCCGCGGACCGGAGCTCGTGGAGGTCGTCGAGGACGAGGAGGAAGGGCCGCTGGCTCCGGCGCAGCGCCGACGCCAGCCGGGGCGCCGCCCTGCCGAGCAGCGACGCGTCGGAGCCGAGCATGTCGGTCGCCAGGCCGTTCTGACCGTCGAGAGCGCGGGAGAACGCGGTGGCGAGCACCGTCAGCAGGGCCTGCGGGTTGTCGTCCCGGTGCTCGAGCGACACCCACACGACGGGGCGCTCGTCGAGCGAGCCCCACTCGGCGAGCAACGTCGACTTGCCGTACCCCGCCGGTGCGGTGACCGCGACGACGGGGCGCCCGCTCGAGCGCGCGGTGTCGATGAGCCCGCGCCGGCTCACCGTCCCCGGACGAGGTCGCGGCATGGTGTAGCGGGCGTCGAGCAGGAGGCTGTCCAGCTCCTCGACGGCCGAGGACCCGCTGGGCTCCTGGCTCACCGCTCCACTGTACGAAGGGTGGGAGAACTCCTCCATCGCAACACGACCTCGTGCATCGCACCATGACCTCATGCGATCTGGACGATGCGCCGGTCGGTCGCCTCGGGGTGTGATCGACGCCGAGGCGATGGGAGGTCGGATGGCCGAGGAGCACGCGTGCTGCGCACCGGCGGCGGGTCACGGCGATCGGGCCGGACGCACCGCCGTCGGCCCTGCGCCGACGGCAGCCGCGACGACGGGCACGACCCCGGACGACGCCGCGATGGTCCACCTGCCCGGGGGCACGTTCGTCATGGGTAACGACGGACCCGACGCGTACCCGGAGGACGGGGAGGGGCCGGCGCACGCCGTGACGCTCCGCCCGTTCCGTCTCGACCGCACGACGGTGAGCAACCGGCGGTTCGCCGCGTTCGTCGACGCGACGGGCTACCGCACGCTGGCCGAGGAGGCCGGGTGGTCGTTCGTGTTCGGTGGTCTCCTGCCCGACGACTTCCCACCGACCCGTGCCGTCGCCGCGGCACCGTGGTGGCGGCAGGTCGAGGGCGCCGACTGGCGGCACCCGGAAGGGCCGGGGTCCCACGTGGCTGACCGGCTCGACCACCCGGTCGTCCACGTGAGCTGGTCCGACGCCGTCGCCTTCACGGGCTGGGCGGGTCTCAGGCTGCCGACCGAGGCGGAGTGGGAGTACGCCGCCCGGGGTGGGCTGGAGGGCGTGCACTTCCCGTGGGGCGCGGAGCGGGAGCCGGGCGGTGCGCACCGGATGAACGTCTGGCAGGGGGACTTCCCGGGGCACAACACGGTCGCCGACGGCTACGTCGGCACCGCCCCGGTGGATGCGTACGAGCCCAACGGGTACGGCCTGCACACCATGACGGGGAACGTCTGGGAGTGGTGCGCCGACTGGTTCTCGGCCGGCGCCTACGCCACCGCGGCCCCGGAGGACCCGCGGGGGCCGGAGCTCGGGAGCGAGCGCGTGCTGCGCGGCGGCTCCTACCTGTGCCACGAGTCCTACTGCCGCCGGTACCGGGTGGACGCCCGCAGCTCGAGCACCCCCGACTCGGCGACCGGGAACGTCGGGTTCCGCTGCGCGGCCGACGCGTGAGCCTCACCCTGTCTGGGTGATGTGGCCCGGAGCCCGCCTCCCTAGCGTGGATCTCGTCCACGCCCGTGCCCGCGACGAGCGGAGAGCTCCATGCGTCCTGACCATCACTCCCGATCGATGCTGCCCATCCCCGACCGCCCGGCGCCCGGTCTGACGACCTACGACGCCAAGGACCCGGAGACGTCGTACCCGCCGATCACCCCTCTGCTCCCACCCGAGGGCGCACCCAACGTGCTGATCGTCCTGCTCGACGACGTCGGGTTCGGGGCGTCCAGCGCGTTCGGGGGCCCGTGCAACACCCCGACGGCGGAGCGCCTCGCCGCCGGCGGGCTGCGCCTCAACCGGTTCCACACGACGGCGCTGTGCGCACCGACGCGCCAGGCGCTGCTCACCGGGCGCAACCACCACTCGGTCGGCATGGGCAGCATCACCGAGACCGCGACGTCGGCTCCGGGCAACAGCTCGATGCGGCCCAACACCAAGGCGCCGCTGGCGCTGACGCTCAAGCTCAACGGGTACTCCACCGCACAGTTCGGCAAGTGCCACGAGGTGCCGGTGTGGCAGACCTCGCCCATGGGGCCGTTCGACGCCTGGCCCACCGGGGGCGGGGGGTTCGAGACGTTCTACGGTTTCATCGGTGGGGAGAACAACCAGTGGGACCCCGCCCTGTACGAGGGCACGACGCCGGTCGAGCCGCCCGCGACGCCGGAGGAGGGATACCACCTCACCGAGGACCTGACCGACCACGCCGTCGCCTGGATCCGGCAGCAGAAGGCCCTCATGCCCGAGCGTCCCTTCTTCGTGTACTACGCGCCCGGCGCGACGCACGCGCCCCACCACGTCCCGGCGCAGTGGCCCGAGAAGTACCGGGGCGTCTTCGACGACGGCTGGGACGTGCAGCGCGAACGCACCTTCGCCCGGCAGAAGGAGCTCGGGATCGTCCCGCCGGGGACGGAGCTCACGGCGCGGCACGACGAGATCACCGCCTGGGACGACATGCCCGACGAGCTCAAGCCCGTGCTCGCCCGGCAGATGGAGGTCTACGCCGGGTTCCTCGAGCACACGGACCACGAGGTGGGCCGGATCGTCGACGTCCTCGAGGAGCTGGAGATCCTCGACGACACGCTCGTCTACTACATCGTCGGCGACAACGGGGCGTCGGCCGAGGGCACCATGAACGGGGCCTTCAACGAGATGGCGAACTTCAACGGGATGGCCGCGCTCGAGACGCCGGAGTTCCTGCGGAGCACCATGGACGAGCTCGGCTCGCCCAGCTCCTACAACCACTACTCCGTCGGCTGGGCGTGGGCCATGAACTCCCCGCTGCAGTGGACCAAGCAGGTCGCCTCCCACTGGGGTGGCACCCGCAACGGCACGATCGTCCACTGGCCCGCCCGGCTCACCGAGCGCGGGGGCCTGCGCTCGCAGTTCACCCACTGCATCGACATCGCTCCCACCGTCCTCGAAGCGGCGGGCATCCCGGAGCCGACGTCGGTCAACGGCGTGCTCCAGACCCCGATGGAGGGCACGAGCATGATCGACGTGCTCGCCGACCCGGACGCCCCGGAGCGCCACAGCACGCAGTACTTCGAGATGTTCGGCAACCGCGGGATCTACCACCGGGGATGGAGCGCGGTCACCAAGCACCGGACGCCGTGGCAGATGGTCGGCGGGGCCATCCCCGCGTTCGACGACGACGTGTGGGAGCTCTACGACGGCCGGGACGACTTCAGCCAGGCGCACGACCTCGCGCGCGAGCACCCGCAGAAGCTGGCGGACCTCCAGCGCCTGTGGCTCATCGAGGCCACGAAGTACGGGGTGCTGCCGATGGACGACCGCACGTCCGAGCGCATCGAGCCCGGGATGGCCGGGCGCCCGACGCTCCTGCGGGGTCGCTCCCAGACGTTCTTCCCCGGCATGGGCAGGCTCTCGGAGAACAGCGTCGTCAGCATGAAGAACCGGTCCTTCTCGGTGCTCGCCGAGATCGAGGTGCCCGACGGCGGCGCGCAGGGTGTGCTCATCGCGCAGGGCGGACGCTTCGGCGGCTGGAGCGTCTACGTCCACGACGGGCGGCTCACCTTCTGCTACAACGTGCTCGGCATCCGGTGGTTCACCGTGGTCGCCGACGAGCCCGTCCCGTCTGGGCGGCACGTCGTGGGCGTGACGTTCGCGTACGACGGCGGCGGGCTGGGCAAGGGCGGCGACGTCACCCTGCAGCACGACGACCAGCAGGTCGGTGCGGGCCGTGTCGACGCCACGCAGCCCATGGTCTTCTCCGCCGACGAGACCACCGACATCGGGTACGAGTCCGGGACGTGCGTCTCGACGGACTACACGACGCGGACGAGCCGCTTCACCGGGCGGATCCTGCGCATCGTGCTCGACACGGGGGACGACGACCACGACCACGCCATCAGCGCAGAGGAGCGCCTCCGCATCGCCATGGCACGGCAGTGAGCTCTGGGTCCCCACTGGCCCACGCGAGCCTCGAGTCCTTCGAGAGCCGCGCCGCCTACCTGTACGGGCTGATCATCACCGGCTCGGTGCTCGCCGCCGCGCCCGAGGACCTCGGCATCCTCCGCGTCGTCGGCCTGCTCGCCGGGACGCTGGCCGTCTACTGGTGCGCGGAGACGTACGCCTCGATGATGGCGGCCCGCGCCCGGGCGGGCAGGCCGCTCACCGGATCCGAGCGGCGGGCGGTGCTCCTCGAAGGCCTGCCGCTGGTGGCCGCGTGCGCGGTCCCCGTCACGGTGCTCTTCGCCGAGGCGGTACTGCGACTGGAGCCGTCCACCGCCGTCGACATCGCACTGCTCGTCAACCTCGGGCTTCTCGGCATCGCCGGGTGGCGCATGAGCACCCGCAGCGGGATGACCGGGTGGCGTCGCGTCGCGTCAACAGCCTTCGCAGGGCTGCTCGGCGCAGCGATGATCGCCCTGAAGCTGTCCCTGCATCACTGAGACCTCGGGTGGGACCTGCCCGATGTGTCCGCGAGGGCGATCACAGGTCCTTCATGTAGAACAGCGAGTTCCCGTGGGTGTCGTCCGGTTCCACTCGATCGGTTTCGATGAATCCGAGCTTGGTCATCACCCGGCGAGAAGCGGTGTTCCAGTCACGGATGGTGGCCCACAGGCGTCGGTAGCCGGACTCCTGAGCCCAGGCGAGCACTGCCCAGGAGGCCTCGGTCGCGTATCCCTGGCGCCAGAACCGCTGCAGGAACTCGTAGGCGAGCTCCGGTTCGCCGTCCTGTCCGTGGTCGTTGGGAAGCAGGCCGCAGTAGCCGATGACGTCGCCGGTATCTCGTCGCTCTGCCGCCAACAGGCCGAGGGAGGCGTCGGGCTCTTCGCGCCGGATCCGGTTCTCGATATCCTCCAGCGTCGGGCGACCGTCGTGGCCTATCCGGCGATGCGGAGGAACGCGAGGATCGCGCTCGGCCCACAGCTCGCGCTGGAGAGGTGCATCGGTCACGAGCCAACGCCGGAGCAGGAGCCGGTCCGTCTCGAGGACCACCTCGCCTGCAGGTACCCGCGCGTGGTTCATGGCGACGAGTATGCAGGAACGCCATAGACGAGGCCTCGGCGAGGTCTTCGGCCATCTCACTCTGGAGGAGCGCTGCTGATGACAGGGTCTGTCGAGGTCCCGGGCGGGGACGATCTGTCCGGACTGCCGGTCGATGTGTCGCAGGGCGAGGAACCGTGGGTCCGGACGATCACCGCGCGGGCCGGTGACGGGGACGAGCTGACACTGACCTGGGACGAGGTGGCGGCCTCGGTGCACGTTCGCTGGAGCTCTTCAGGGCGTACGCGGCTCGAGGTCTACCGTGAGTGCCTGACGAAGGTCTCGGTCCGTGACGTCGGTTCCTGTGTGGAGCTCCGCGTCTGGTGTCGCGACGTGGAGCTCGGTGGGCAGCTCGTTGCGGAGATCGGCGAGCGCGTGGTCGTGACCGACACTCTGCTCCGGGGATAGCTCTCCGATCGCCGCCGGATCGTCCGCGCTCGCGACGAGGTTCCGCTGCGCGTCGGGGAGTGACGCGGTGTGGCTGGTCGGAGTGGACGAGCAGGAGGCAGCAATGTCAAGCAGGCCCTTCATGTTGACGGAAGATGTCGTGGAGATGTTGATGCGGTTGGTGATGGAGCGGGTGATCGACCGCACCGTCGCCTGCCGATTCGTTACCCCGTGGGTAGTGGGAGACCTGCCAGCCGAACGAGTGGCTGAAACCGGGGCCCAGACCATCCACGGTCTGGATGTCATCCGACTCGGTGACGGCAGGGAGGCCCATCCCTCGACTCCCGACGACGGTCAACCTTTCATCGTGGATCACGACGAACTGGTCCGCAGATGTGATCGTTGGCTGTCGGTTGCGGGGCGCACGTCGGGAGGCGAGCGTTGATCGCTCCCCTTCCCGACCGTTGAGGAGTAGTGATGGCTGAGAAGAGCGCAGCATTCAGACTCGTGAGCGGCGTCCGCGATACGTCGCTGGGGCAGGGCAACAAGGTGCACATCCTCACTGGCACTCATGGCTTCCCCGACGGCGTCATGAAGCCCGACGCGGGTCTGTTCGCCGACGACGTTGCGGCGTTCGGAGACCGGCCTGGAGTGACCGTGCATGACGTGCCCGGTATGTCGTCTAATGAGATCAGCGCCGTCTCGCGTCAGCCTGGCGCGATCATCGGCGGCATCTGCAACAGTGGCGCGTGTCTCGCGCCCCACATGTGAGCGAGTCGAGATGAGCGAGGAAGAAGAGCGCGAGAACAAGGAGTACGTCGGGATCATCTGGATTGGCGACGGCCCCGGCATTCGATTGCGCGTCTTTGCGCCGTCAGCACTCGAAGCCCGCGCCCTGGTGATCGAGGAGTACGGCGAGGGGCACGTGATCACTCTGCGGAACGAGGACGATTCGAACCGCCCGCGCTGAGGCCGCAGACGGGGCACTTCGCGCGGCCACGATCGCAAGACGGGCTCAATGCAGATGAGGGTGTAGCAGCGGTCTGAAGCCGCCGGCTTCCAGGAGCGATCGGGCGATGTAGTGGGTCAGGTTGCGGAAGCCGAGGGCGGAGCCGCGTAGGTGCTCGAGCCGCCCGTTGACGGCTCTTCGCCGATCCGGTGGGGAGTGGTCTGGGTGGCGTGACAGGCTGGGCGTGAGGGTCGAGGTCCCTGATGATCAGAAGCGACCAAGCAGTCTGATCGATCTCGAGGACCTCGACGTTGTGTTGCGCCCCGGGTTCAGTAGAGGCTCGGAAACTGACGCCTCGACGGTAGCCGTAGCGTGGTTGTGACGGTAGAGGGTGTCCTCGAGCTCGGCGGGGGGATGAGTCCGATCTCGCCGTGCAGGGGATCGGCGCGCTGAAGCCCTCGCATCCCGCGGCCCGCGGGGGTCGGAGCGGGTGCGTCTGATCCGTGGAGATCGAGAGTCCGAGGGAGCACCGCTGCGAGGACGGCCGAGACGACGCACTGAGCGCTGGACCTCGTGGAGCACCCGCCGCAGGATGAGGTCTTCGGTCCGTCGGCGCGGGTGTTTGGCCTGGCCACCCTGGCAGGTCACTATGAACCAGTGAGAACCGAAGACGCTGCAGTGCGCACCGCCTCCTCGGGATCGGGGGCCTCTGACGAGCTGGGGGTCACGGTCTTCGACGTGGTGCGAGACCTGCGCCGCGACGTCGCCGTGGTCGAGCTGCCGCTCGATCTCGACGGTGCGCGTGACGCCGACGCGTCGCGCGGGCGCCTGGTGGCCCAGCTCGACGAGCACCTGCTGCCCCGCCTCAAGGAGCTGTCGTCACCGGCGGTGGTGGTCGTGGCCGGGTCGACGGGCGCGGGGAAGTCCACGCTGTACAACTCGCTGCTCGGTGACGAGGTGTCCGAGGCCGGTGTCCTGCGGCCCACGACGCGTGAGCCGGTCCTCGCCTACAACCCGCTCGACGCCGACGTGTTCGTCGAGAGCCCCACGACGCAGATGGCACGGGTGATCCAGCACGACGGCGTCCCGCGCGGCACCGCCCTGCTGGACGCCCCGGACCTCGACTCGCTCCTCGACGAGAACCGGCGCACCGCGGCCGAGCTGCTCGAGGCTGCCGACCTGTGGCTGTTCGTCACGACCGCCGCCCGGTACGGCGACGCCCTGCCGTGGCAGGCGCTCGGCCAGGCGATGGAGCGCGGCGCGAGCGTCGCGATGATCCTCAACCGGGTGCCACGGGAGAACCTGCACACGATCCGCGGCGACCTGCTCGCGCGGCTGCGCGAGCACGGCATGGACGGTGTGCCGCTGTTCGTCGTGCCCGACGTCGGCCCGCACGAGGGCCTGCTCGAGCGCACCGTGGTCGCGCCCATCGCGCGCTGGCTGACGATGCTCGCCGGCCCCGACCGCTCGCGCGCCGTCATCGTGCGCACCCTCAAGGGCGCGCTCGGTGCGCTGCCCGCCTGGGTCGAGGGCATCGCGGACGCCGTCGAGCACCAGGTCGCCTCGGCCTCCTCGACGCGCGAGCTCGTACGCGCCACCCTGCCCGACGTCGAGGAGGCGGCCCGCGCGTCCGTCGTCGGGGGAGTGGTGGCCGGCGGCTCGGTCGCCGCCCGCTGGGCCCAGGTGAACGGCGCGGACCGCATCGACCGCGTCCGGGTGCGGGCCGGCGTCGTGCGCTCGACCCGTCGTCGCGGCCGCGCGCGGGCCGCGGCGCTCGTCCCGTTCCTCGACGAGCTGCGAGCCGCGACCGCGCGCACCCTCGTCGCGATCGGCACGGCGAGCGAGGACGTGCTCGTCACCGCGATGACCGCACCCACCACGCCGGCCGGTGCCGTGCTCGCGCCCGACCGCGGCGACGAGGCCCGGGAGGCAGCCCGCGAGCAGGCGGCGGCCGACCACGTCGCCGCGTGGGTGGCCCACGCCGAGCGGGCGATCGAGGCGCTCCAGGGCGTCGACGAGCCCGACGTCACGCCCGGCGCGTCCACCCGCCGCGCGGAGGCCGCCGTCAAGGCGTTCGGAGCGCAGGGGCTCGCGGCGCTCTGCCTCGCGGCGGCGGCCGGGGCGGACGACGTCCACCACCTCGTGCGAGCCGTCCTCGGGGAGCCGGGGGACGCCGTCGTGCAGGAGCTGACCACCGACCTGGCGGACCGCGCGGTCGCGGTGGCCGCCCGGGAGGCGGACGATGTTCTCGCCGCACTCGACGTGCCCGCCCTCGCGCCGGACGCGGCCGTGGGACTGCGGGTGCGGCTCGCCGAGCTCAGGAGGTTCATGTGACGTCCCACGACGCCCAGCTGCGCGCCCGGACGCAGGACCTGCGCCAGGCGCTCGACCTCGCGGGGGACCGGCTCGACCCGGACGTCGCGGACACCGTCGCGACGGCGATCGCCGGGGTGAGCGAACGGCTCGCGCTCGGCGTCGACCACACGGTCGTCGCGCTCGCCGGCGGCACGGGCTCGGGGAAGTCGAGCCTGTTCAACCGCCTCACGCGGCTCGACTTCGCCGACGTCGGGGCCAAGCGCCCCACCACGGCCCGGATCACGGCGTGCGCGTGGAGCGAGGACGCCACGTCCCTCCTCGACTGGCTCGAGGTCGACCACGAGCGCCGCATCACCCGCGGCGGCGAGCTGGACGGCGTCAACGAGGAGGCGATCAGCGGGCTCGTCCTGCTCGACCTGCCCGACCACGACTCGATCGAGCCCGCGCACCGCGAGGTCGTCGACCGGGTCCTGCCGCTCGTGGACGTCCTCGTGTGGGTCGTCGACCCGCAGAAGTACGCGGACGACGCGCTCCACTCGGGCTACCTGCGCAAGTCGGTCGGGCTCGAGGCGTCGATGGTGGTGGTGCTCAACCAGATCGACACCGTCCCGCCGACGCGGCGCGACACCCTCGCCGGCGACATGAGCCGCCTGCTGCAGGAGGACGGCCTGTCCGGCGTCTTCGTCGCGATGGTCTCCGCCAAGACCGGGGAGGGCCTTGACGAGCTGCGCGAGCTCCTCGAGCAGGCCGTCGCACGGCGCAGCGTCTCGGCGAGCCGCGTCGCGGGCGAGCTCGACCGCGCGGGCGAGCTGCTGCTCTCGCAGACCCCCGGCGACGTCCCGTGGAGCATGAGCGCCGCCGTCGAGCAGGAGGTCCGCTCGCTCGGGGAGGCCGCCGGCCTCGCCGCGGTGGCGGGGCAGGTCTCCGCCGCGGTGCGCAACGGCTACGGCCGCCCGGAGTTCTCGCCCGTCCAGGGCGACGCCGTCACCCTCTCGCGCGGGCGGTGGCTCGCACGCGCCGGCCGGTCCCTGCGGCCCGGCTGGCGCCGTTCGCTGGAGGAGTCGGTGGCCTCCGCCGACACCATCATCGCCCGCACGACGGCGGCGCTCGCCAAGGTCTCCCTCGACACCCGGGGCCCGACGTCGGCGCGGGCGACGCGGACGACGGCGTTCGTCGCGCTCGCCGTCGGGATCGTCACCGGGGCGGTCTCGATCCTCGGCTCGTTGGGCACCCTCGACCTCGACGACGGCCTCACCACCGCGCTCGCGATCGTCGCGGCGGTGTCGGTGGTCGTCGCGGTCGGGTCCTTCCTCGCCGGGGTCCAGATCCGCCGGACCCTCGCGAGACGGCGCGAGCAGGCCGTGGTCGCCTCGGGCCTCGGCGCCATCGAACGGGTGGTGCAGGAGAACCTCGCACGACCCACCCAGGCGCTGCTCGACGAGCACCGGCAGGTGCGCGAGCTCGCGCAGTCGGCGCGCGACACGACGAAGGTCGCCCCGCTGACCGGGGCCGTCCGGTTACCCACAGCCGCTGATCTCGAGTCCCTGTCCACAGGGGAGGACCACGGCCGGCACAGCGCCCCGCCGTCCCCGGCACCCTGAGGCCAGCGGCCGGCACCGGCCGCGTGACCTCAGGAGGATCGATGAGCAACGACGTCACCGTGACGCTGGCGGGCTACGTGGGCACCACCCCGAAGCTCTTCACGTCCACGTCGGGCAACGACTACACCAGCTTCCGGATCGCGAGCACCCGGCGCTACCTCGACCGCGCACGCGGTGAGTGGGTGGACGGACGCACGATCTGGTTCACCGTCAAGGCCTGGAAGGGCTTCGCCAAGAACATCGCGGCGTCCCTGCGCAAGGGCGACGCCGTCGTCGTCAGCGGCCGCCTCGCCGTCGACGAGTGGACCGGGCCGGAGGGCCCCCGGTCGAGCCTCGTCATCGAGGCGACCGCCGTCGGACCGGACCTCGCGCGGGGCGAGGCGCGGTTCGCCCCGACCGTCCACCGGCGCGACGCGGCCGGCACCACCGACCCAGGGCGTCGTGGGGACGGGACGGACGCGCACGGCGTCGAGCACCACGCAGGGCCGGACGGCGGGCCGGACGCAGGGCCGGACGCAGGGCCGGGTGGTGACCCGTGGGCGCTGGTCCCCGACGGGCTGCCGGGCGAGGTCGACGAGCTGGACGCCGCAGGAGACCCGGACCGTGCCCAGGACGCGGCGGACGTCACCGAGGCCGCACCGGACGCCGTCGACCGCGAGCTCGCGGCTCAGCCTGGGTGAGATGCGGCGGCAAACCGCGTAGGCTTGCCGGGTCGAAGTCGCCCGCCCACCCGGAACACCCGGCGGGGGCGGGCGCACCCATGAGGACCTGCGCGCCACCGCGGCCGTCAGGACCCTGGGCCAGAGCATCCCGCGAGCGATCGAACGGTGGAACAGAGCCAGTGGCTGAGTTCATCTACTCCATGTACAAGGCGCGCAAGGCGCACGGCGACAAGGTCATCCTCGACGACGTCTCCCTGAACTTCCTGCCCGGGGCGAAGATCGGCGTCGTCGGACCCAACGGTGCCGGAAAGTCGACGATCCTCAAGATCATGGCCGGTCTGGAGCAGCCGTCCAACGGCGAGGCGCGGCTCTCGCCGGGCTACTCGGTCGGGATCCTGCTGCAGGAGCCGCCGCTCAACGAGGAGAAGACCGTCCTCGGCAACGTGCAGGAGGCCGTCGGCGAGATCCTCGGCAAGAAGCAGCGGTTCGACGAGATCTCGGCGCTCATGGCCGAGCCGGACGCCGACTTCGACGCGCTGCTCGCCGAGATGGGCACGTTGCAGGAGGCCATCGACGCCGCCGACGCGTGGGACCTCGACTCCCAGCTCGAGCAGGCCATGGACGCGCTGCGCTGCCCGCCGCCGGACGCCGACGTGTCCGTGCTGTCCGGTGGTGAGCGCCGTCGCGTCGCGCTCTGCAAGCTGCTGCTGCAGAAGCCGGACCTGCTGCTCCTCGACGAGCCCACCAACCACCTCGACGCCGAGTCGGTCCTGTGGCTCGAGCAGCACCTCGCGACCTACCCGGGCGCGATCCTGGCCGTGACCCACGACCGGTACTTCCTCGACCACGTCGCGGAGTGGATCTGCGAGGTCGACCGCGGCCGCCTGTACCCGTACGAGGGCAACTACTCGACCTACCTGGAGAAGAAGCAGGAGCGTCTCGAGGTCCAGGGCAAGAAGGACCAGAAGCTCGCCAAGCGTCTCAAGGACGAGCTCGAGTGGGTGCGCTCGAACGCGAAGGGCCGCCAGACGAAGTCGAAGGCGCGCCTCGCCCGCTACGAGGAGATGGCCGCCGAGGCGGACCGCACCAGGAAGCTCGACTTCGAGGAGATCCAGATCCCGCCGGGCCCGCGTCTGGGCTCGGTCGTGCTGGAGGCCTCAAAGCTGGAGAAGGGCTTCGGCGACCGCCAGCTCATCGACGGGCTGTCGTTCACGCTGCCGCGCAACGGCATCGTCGGGGTCATCGGCCCCAACGGCGTCGGCAAGACGACGCTGTTCAAGACGATCGTCGGCATGGAGCCGCTCGACGGTGGTGAGCTCAAGGTCGGCGAGACCGTCTCGATCTCGTACGTCGACCAGTCGCGTGGTGGCATCGACCCCAAGAAGACCCTGTGGGAGGTCGTGTCCGACGGGCTCGACTACATCAAGGTCGGCAACGTCGAGATGCCGTCGCGCGCCTACGTCGCGGCGTTCGGGTTCAAGGGCCCGGACCAGCAGAAGCCCGCCGGGGTGCTCTCCGGTGGTGAGCGCAACCGCCTCAACCTGGCGCTCACGCTCAAGCAGGGCGGCAACCTGCTGCTCCTCGACGAGCCCACCAACGACCTCGACGTCGAGACCCTCGGGTCGCTCGAGAACGCGCTGCTCGAGTTCCCGGGCTGCGCCGTCGTGGTCTCGCACGACCGGTGGTTCCTCGACCGGGTCGCGACCCACATCCTCGCGTACGAGGGCACCGACGAGGACCCGGCGAACTGGTACTGGTTCGAGGGCAACTTCGCGTCCTACGAGGAGAACAAGATCGAGCGGCTCGGCGCCGACGCGGCCCGCCCGCACCGCGTGACCTACCGCCGCCTCACCCGCGACTAGGCACCCTGAACGCTGTGGGCGGGATGGTGGTGCGAATCCGGGGACGGATTCGCACCACCAAACCCCCCCCCACAGTTCTGTGCGGCCGGAAGTGAGCCGGGA
>NZ_JAOXSR010000010.1:0-80652 GCF_026163685.1 Oerskovia flava | reverse complement strand
ACCGACGAGGACCCGGCGAACTGGTACTGGTTCGAGGGCAACTTCGCGTCCTACGAGGAGAACAAGATCGAGCGGCTCGGCGCCGACGCGGCCCGCCCACAGCTGTTCTGTGCGGCAGACTGTCTCCATGACCGAGCCCGGGCCCGACGACGTCCCCGGACCGCTGGTCGACGCGCTCGAGACCCTGCGGGCACGGCTGGGTGCGTTGCGCCTCCCGCTCGAGGTCCCGGGCGTCGGACCGGCGCGTCACGACCAGGCGCACGCCACCGACCAGCTCGACGACTACCTCCTTCCCCGCCTGCGCGCGCGGTCCGCGCCGCTGCTCGTCGTCGTGGGCGGCTCGACCGGTGCCGGCAAGTCGACGCTCGTGAACTCTCTGCTCGGTGAGCAGGTCTCCGCACCCGGGGTGCTGCGCCCCACCACGCGCGCACCCGTGCTCGTGCACCACCCGCTCGACGCCCGGTGGTTCTCCACCGACCGTGTGCTGCCCGGCCTCGCCCGGCTGAGCGGCGACGCGGGCGCGCCCGCAGGCACGCCGACCGGCGCGCACCCGGGCGCCTCCGCGAGCCGCGCGCTGCGTCTCGTGGCGAGCGACGCGCTCCCGCAGGGGCTCGCGCTCGTCGACGCCCCCGACGTCGACTCGGTCGAGAGCGCGAACCGCGAGCTCGCCGCCCAGCTCCTGGGCGCGGCCGACCTGTGGCTGTTCGTCACGACCGCAGCCCGCTACGCCGACGCCGTCCCGTGGGAGCTGCTGCAGCGCGCGGCCGAACGGCACGCCCAGGTCGCGCTCGTCATCGACCGCATCGATCCCGGCGCGGACGAGGTCGTCGGCGACCTGCGGCGGATGATGGACGAGAACGCGCTGCACGGCGCGCCGCTGTTCGCGCTCGCGGAGTCCGACCTCGTGGACGGACTCCTGCCGGAGTCCGTCGTCGGGGAGGTCTCCGCGTGGCTCTCGGCGCTCGGCTCGGACGCGGAGGCGCGCTCGCGCGTCGCGCTGGCGACCCGCGACGGCGTCGTCGACGACCTCGTACGCCGCACGGTCGCGCTCGCGAGCGCGGCCGACGCGCAGGTGCAGGCCGAGGCCCGGCTGCGGGCGGCGGTGCTCCGCGCCTACGGGCAGGCGGCGCAGGACGTCGACGAGGCGACCTCCGACGGCGCGATGCTGCGCGGGGAGGTCCTCGCCCGCTGGCAGGACTTCGTCGGGACGGGCGAGTTCTTCCGGGCCGTCGAGCAGCGCGTGGGCAAGGTGCGCGACGCCGTCGGCGCGTTCTTCCGCGGGAAGCCGGCGCAGGCACCGCAGGTCGAGCGGGCGATCGCCCACGGGCTGGAGGCCGTCGTGCTCGACGCGGCCGACACCGCCGCCGAGGAGGTCTTCGCCGCGTGGCGGGCGGACCCGGCCGGGGCGGCGCTGCTCGACGGGCTCGAGCTCTCCCGGTCGTCGATCACGCTGCGCGACGACGTCGCGGCCCAGATCCGCGGGTGGCAGTCCGACGTCCTGGAGCTCGTCCGCGAGCAGGGCGCGGGCAAGCGCGGCCTCGCGCGAGCGTTGTCGTTCGGCCTCAACGGACTCGGCGTGAGCGTCATGGTGCTCGTGTTCGCCTCGACCGGAGGGATCACCGGCGCGGAGATCGGCATCGCGGGCGGCACCGCGGTCCTCGCGCAGAAGCTCCTCGAGGCCGTGTTCGGCGACGACGCCGTGCGCAGCCTCACCCGGACCGCCCGTCAGCAGCTCGCCGACCGGGTGGCCGCCGTCCTGGACGCCGAGTCGGCGCGGTTCACCGCGCAGCTCGACGCGCTCGCCACGCCTCCCGGCGCGGGGGAGTCGCTCGCGCAGGCCGCCCGCGCCGTGGCGGACACCGCGCGCACGGAACGGGCCGGGCGGCCGGCCGTGCCCGGCGTGCGAACCGGTCGGCACGTGGCGCGGTCGCTGCGCGGCGCCGCGCAGTGGCGACCCGGCCAGGACACCGCATCGGAGGGCGCGCACGCCGAGGCACCCCGCGACCCGGCGGACACCCGGCCCGGATTCTGGCGGCGCCTCCTCGGTGGCCGACGTCGGGACGAGAGCGATGCGAGCCCGGCAGGCAGCGGCACGGACGGGGGACCGGCATGACGCTCGACCTGGCGACCCGCACCGCAGCGCTCGAGGCCGCCGTCGAGGCGGGGACCGGGCGCCTGCCGGCGGACCTCGTCGGCGAGGCGCGGGCCGTCGTCGGGCGGGCGCGGGAGCGCGGTGGGCTGTCCGCCGAGCACACGGTGGTCGCGCTCGCGGGTGCCACGGGGTCGGGGAAGTCGTCGGTGCTCAACGCCCTCGTGGGCCGCGAGCTCGCCGTCGCGGGCGTCCAGCGCCCGACGACGTCGCACGCGCTCGCCGCGGTCTGGAGCGCGCCGAGCATCGAGAGCGCAGGTGGCCCGGACGGCGCGGTGGGCACTCGCGGCGCCGACGCGGGCCCGTTGCTGGACTGGCTCGAGGTCGGCCGACGCCACGAGATGGTGACCCCGATCGTCGCCGCGCCACCGGACCCGGACGGCACGGGCGGGGGAGCGGTGCAGGGGATCGTGCGCCGTGCGGGCGGGCTGCGCAGGCGGCGCGAGCCCACGCAGCTCACGACCGGGCTGGTCCTGCTCGACCTCCCCGACCACGACTCGGTGGTCGTCGAGCACCGTGTGCGGGCCGAGCGGCTGGTCGAGCGCGCAGACCTGCTGGTGTGGGTCGTGGACCCGCAGAAGTACGCGGACGCCGCGCTGCACGAGCGCTACCTGCGTCCGCTCGTCGGGCACGACGCCGTCGTGGTGGTCGTGCTCAACCAGATCGACCGGCTGACCGCCGCGGAGCGCGACGCCTGCCTCTCGGACCTGCGCCGGCTCGTGGCGCAGGACGGCCTCCTCACGGCCCGGGTGCTGGGCGTCTCGGCGCGTACGGGGGAGGGCCTCGACGAGCTGCGCGACCTGCTGGCCGACGCCGCGGACCGGCGTCAGGCGGCGAACGAGCGCCTCACGGCCGACGAGCGCGCCGTCGGTCGGCGACTCCTCGAGGCGTGCGGCGAGGTCTCCCCGGGGTCGGGCGCCCGGGCGCGCGACCGGCTCGTCGACGCCCTGGAGGACGCCGCGGGCACGGCGACCGTCGTGGACGCGGTGCGCGCCTCGGCCGCCCGCGACGCGCACGCGGCGACCGGGTGGCCCGTGACCCGCTGGCTCGGACGGTTCCGCCGGGACCCGTTGCGCCGGCTCGGCCTGCGGCCGGACGTGTCGCCGGGCGGCGCGGGCGGGACGCGCGGGTCCGCCGGTCGGGTCGGGCGCGACGACGCGGCGCGCGCCGACCTCGTGCGCACGTCCCTGCCGGGTGCGTCGGCCTCGACGCGCGCGGCGGCGGGCAGCGCGGTGCGGGCGTACGTCGCGCAGGCCACGGACGGCGCCCCCGACGCCTGGGTCCTCGCGGCGCGCGCCCGCGTGGCGGACGTCGGTCGGGAGCTGCCCGACGCCCTCGACCAGGCCGTCGCCGCCACCCGGCTGGAGGCCGACCGTCGTCCCGTGTGGTGGCGCGTCGTCGGCGTCGCGCAGACGGTGCTGCTCGTCGCGCTGGTCGCCGGCCTGCTGTGGCTGGGGGTGCTCGCGGGGTTCGCCTACCTGCAGCTCCCGCCCCCGCCGACGCCGACGTGGCGCGATCTGCCCGTGCCCACCCTGCTCGCCGTCGGCGGTGCTGCTGGCGGCATCCTGCTCGCGCTCGTCTCCCGCGGCCTCGCCGCGCTCGGTGCGCGCCGACGAGCCGCGCGTGCCCGACGGCGGTTGCGCACCTCGGTCGACGACGTCGCCACCCGCCTGGTGCACGGCCCCGTCGCCGACGAGCTCGACGCCCTCGCCCGCTGCCGCGCGGCGGCCACCACAGCAACCACCTGACCCCCCCACCACCCCAGAAGAACCCGCGCCGAACACGACTCTGATGCCGCCAGGGCCGCCAGAACGGCACCAGAGTCGTGTTCGGCGCCGGGTCAAGGGGGGCTAGGCGGGGAGGGGCTTGGCGAACCAGTGGTCGGCGTAGGGCTCGTCGTTGAACGCGGGGACCTCGCGGTAGCCGAGCCGGGCGTACAGGGCGCGGGCCTCGACCAGGTCGGTGCGGGTGTCGAGACGCAGGAGCCGGACCCCGCGCGCACGAGCGAGGTCCTCGAGTCCCGTGACGAGCGCGCTGGCCACACCACGGCGACGTGCACGCTCCGCGACGAAGACCCGCGTCACCTCACCCGTGCCCTCCTCGATCCCGTCGCCGGCGAACCGCACGCCGGCGCAGCCGACCGTGTCCTCGCCGAGCCGGGCGACCAGCAGCGCCCCGTGCGGAGCGGCGACGGCCTGCGGTGGGCTGTCGGCGAGCGCGTCGGCCAGCTCGCGCGGCGTCGGCGCCCGGCCGTAGTAGCGGGCGGCGACGTCCACGACGTACTCGTGCAGGATCCGTGCGGCGTCGGGGTCGGACGGGGGGAGGGGCTCCAGCGTGATCGTCGGCACGCCGCCATCGTGGCACACGGCGTCGTCGCCGCGGGGTGGCAGGATCGTCGTGCACCACCGGCCAGGAGATTGGACACCGATGACCCGCCTGCACGTTCCCGTCGCCCTGCGATGGTCGGACCTCGACGCGTACCAGCACGTCAACAACGTCGAGATGTTCCGGCTGCTCGAGGACGCCCGCATCACGGCCTTCTGGCGGCACGCCGAGGCGGAGGTCGACGAGGAGGGCCTGGGCCCGTGGCCGACGGCGGTCCTCGACACCGGCCCGCACGCCACCTCGCACACGCTCGTCGCGCGACAGGAGATCGAGTACCTGCGCCCGCTCGGCTTCTCCAGGACGCCCGTGCGGGTCGAGATGTGGATCGGCCACCTCGGCGGCGCGAGCCTGGAGGTCTGCTACGAGGTGCACGACGGCTGGGCGCACGGGACGGCCCGCACGGGCCCGACGTCGGGCGGCGAGCCCTACGCCCGCGCGGCGACGACGATCGTGGTCGTCGATGCCGCGACGAGCGCACCGCGGCGGATCACCGCGACCGAGCGCGCCGCGTGGGAGCCGTACGTCGAGGAGCCGCTCGCGTTCCGTCGCCGGGGTCGCTGAGCCGCGCGCGCCAGGCCTCGTCAGGCCTCCTCGGCGCGGGCGGCGCGCTCGGCGGCCTCGGCGACGTTGCGCTGCATCCCGCCGAAGACGACGCCGTGGAACGGCTTCACCGACCACCAGTACGCCTGCCCGGCGAGCCCGTGCGGGTAGAACAGGGCGCGCTGGGCGAAGAACGTCTTGTCGGGCCCGGCCGCGTCGGCAGGGTCGGGGCCCTCGTCGTGCGGGCCGGTGACCTCCTCGGCGGCGTCGTCGACCCGCAGCTCGAGCCAGGCCAGGCCGGGCAGCCGCATCTCGGCCCGCAGCAGCAGCCGGCGTCCGGGCTCGATCGCCTCGACCCGCCAGAAGTCGAGGGCGTCGTCGACGACCAGCCTGTTCTCGTCCCGCCGCCCGCGGCGGAGCCCGGGTCCGCCGACCAGCCGGTCCATCAGACCCCGTGCGCGCCAGGCGAGGGACCAGGAGTACCACCCGCCCTGCCCGCCGATCTCCTCGATGACCCGCCAGAGGACGTCGCTCGGTGCGTCGACGACGGTGCGCCGCTCGTCGACGTAGAGCGACCCGCCCGCCCAGTCGGGGTCGGTGGGCAACGGGTCGCTGGGGGCGCCGGGCAGCGCCGCCGACGACCACCGGGTCGCGACCTCGCCGTCGTGGATGCGCTCGAGCGCGAGCTCGACGGCCCGGTCGAACCCGACGAGGCCGTCGGGCGGGTCGGGCACGTACTGCGCGATGTCCTTCTCCCGGCAGAAGACCTCGTGCACGAGCGACTCGACCAGGGGCCGCGCGATGCCGGACGGGACGGGGGTCACGAGCCCGACCCAGTGGCTGGAGAGCCGCGGCGTCAGCACGGGCACGCTGACGATCGCGCGGCGCCGCAGCCCGGCGACGGCCGCGTAGCGCTGCATCATCTCCCGGTACGTCAGCACGTCCGGGCCGCCGATGTCGAAGGCGCGGGAGACGTCGTCGGGCATGTCGGCGCTGCCGACCAGGTAGCGCAGCACGTCGCGGATCGCGATGGGCTGGATCCGGTTGTCCACCCACCGCGGTGTGGTCATCGCGGGCAGGCGCTCGGTGAGGTAGCGCATCATCTCGAACGACGCCGACCCGGAGCCGAGGATCACCGCGGCCTGCAGGACGGTCGTCGGCACGCCCGAGGCGAGGAGGATCTCCCCGACCTCCTTGCGCGAGGCGAGGTGGCGGGAGAGCTCGCCCTCCTCGACGTCCGGGTGCAGGCCGCCGAGGTAGACGATGCGGCCCACACCCGCCTCGCGGGCGGCCCGGGCGAACGTCAGCGCGGTGCGCCGGTCCTGGGCCTCGAACGTCGCGCCCGTGCCGAGGGAGTGGATGAGGTAGTAGGCGACGTCGGCCCCCTGCAGGGCGGCGCGGATCTGGTCGAGGTCGCTCGCGTCGGCCTCGACGAGCTCGACCTGGTCGGCCCAGTCGCGGCCCGCGAGGCGCCCGGGGTTGCGCGCGAGCGCCCGGACCTCGTGCCCTGCGGCGAGCAGCTCGGGGACGAGCCGGCCGCCGACGTACCCGGTCACGCCGGTGACGGCGACCTTCATGCGAGAAGTTCCAGCACTGCGCGCTCCGCTCTCGTCTGCGACCGGGTCTGTCCGATCGTCTCTCCACGCTCCCACAGGTCGATCAACCGCGGGTCGATGTACGACGCCCGCGCGACGGCCGGGGTGTTGCCGAGCTCGGCGGCGACGTCGCGCACGATGTCCGCCACGACCCGGCGGCGCGCCCGCTCGGCGGCGGGCGGCTCGCCGGCGTCGGCGAGCGCGAGGGCCGCGAGCACGGTGGCGTGCCACGTGCGGAAGTCCTTGGGCGTGGCGTCCTCGCCGAGCTGCTCCTTGATGAACGCCTGCACGTCGGTGCTCGTCACGTCCCGCCACACCGCCCGCGACCCGCTGCCCTCGCGCCAGGCGAGCAGCTCGGTACCGCCGCGGCGGCGCTTGAGGGTCGTCACGAGCTCCGCGACGACCGGGTCGTCGACGACGACGTCGCGCACCTGGCCCGACTTCGCCGGGTACCGGAAGTGCACCGACCCGTCGCGGCGGACCCGCACGTGGTCCTTGCGGATCGTCGCGAGGCCGTAGCTCTTGTTCCGCTGCGCGTAGATCTCGCCGCCCGCGCGGAAGTAGGCGAGATCGAGGAGGCGGAACGCGAGCGCGAGGACCTTCTCCCGGTCCGCGCCGGGGGTGTCGAGCAGCGCGGCGACGCGGCGACGCGCGGCGGGAAGGCGTCGACCGACGTCGAGCACGTGGTCGTGCTTGCGCCGGTCACGCGTGCGGCGCCACTGCTCGTGGTAGAGGTACTGCCCGCGGCCGGCGGCGTCGTGTCCGAACGCCTGGATGTGCCCGTTCGGGTACCGGCAGATCCACACCTGCTCCCACGCGGGCGGGACGGCGAGGCTCGTGCACCGCACCACCTCGTCCTCGTCCGTCAGCGGCATGCCCTCGTGGTCGAGGAACACCCACCCGTCGCCCTTGGGGCGGCGGGCGTACCCCGGGGAGGTGACGGACACGCGGCGCAGTCGCACCTCGTCAGTGTGCGGCGGAGCGCACGACGTCGCAGCCCGGGAGGGCCGTCGGCGCGGGCAGGCGCGGCTACAGCACCGGGAGGCGGACCATGCCCTCCTGCGCGATGGACGCGACGAGCGTGCCGTCCTGCGAGAACACCCGCGCCGCGCCCAGGCCGCGTCCACCCTGCGCGCTGGACGCCGACTGCACGTACAGCAGCCACTCGTCGACGCGCACGTCGCGGTGCCACCACATCGCGTGGTCCAGGCTCGCGATCGACACGTCGGGCGTCACCCAGCTCGTGCCCGAGCTGCGCAGGATCGGCTCGAGCATGACCTGGTCGCACGCGTAGGCCATGAGCGCGCGGTGCATGAGCTGGTCGTCGCCGACGGGGCCGCGCGCCCGCATCCACACCATCTGCTGGTCGGTGAGCTCGCTGCCCGGCGAGAGGTAGAGCGAGCCGCCCACGTGGCGCAGCTCGAACGCCGAGTGGTGGGACCAGAACCTGGCGATCGGGTGGTCGATCCCGCCGAGGACGTCGAGCGCCGAGGGGGCCTCCTCGGGCGGCGGTGCGTCCGGCATCGGGGTGGAGTGGTCGATCCCGGGCTGGTGCTCCTGGAACGACGCGATCATCGACAGGATCGGCTTGCCGTGCTGGATCGCGTGCGTGCGCCGCGCGGAGAACGACCGTCCGTCGCGCAGCCGCTCGACGGCGAAGTCGATCGGCACGTCGAGCACACCGGGTCGCAGGAAGTACCCGTGCAGGGAGTGCGGCAGCCGTGTGGCCTGCACCGTCCGGCCCGCGGCGAGCACGGCCTGCGCGAGGACCTGGCCGCCGTACACGCGCCCCGTCGGCTGGTGCACGCTCTGCCCGCGGAAGTGGTCGGGGTCGGCAGCGGAGCCGTCGCCGTCGCCGACTCGTGCCAGCTGCAGCACCTCGAGGAGGTGGCCCAGCGGGTTCGGCACCGCGCTGTCGGTGGGTGGGGCCTGCTCCGGGTCCACGGGGGTCCTCTTCTCGTCGCTCGTCGGTGGGCGCGTCACTCGTCGAAGGAGTTGAGCAACGAGTGCGCCGCGCGCTCCAGATAGTCCCACAGGGTCGCCTCGTGCAGGGGAGCGAGGTCGAGCGCGTCGACGGCGGCCCGCATGTGCCGCAGCCACCGGTCGCGGGCGTCCGGGTTCACCGTGAACGGCGCGTGCCGCATCCGCAGCCGAGGGTGCCCGCGCTGCTCGCTGTACGTCGTCGGGCCACCCCAGTACTGCTCGAGGAACATCGTCAGCCGGACCTTGGCCGGGCCGAGGTCCTCCTCGGGGTACATCGGCTTGAGCACCGGGTCCGCGGCGACGCCCTCGTAGAAGACGTCGACGAGGCGGACGAACGTCTCGTGCCCACCGATCGCGGCGTAGAACGAGTCCGACGAGGCCGACAGGGCCTCGCGCGGGCGGGCCGGGGCGGCGGTGACGGGCAGGGCGGGGCGCTGGGGGTCGTCTGTCACCGGCCCATCATCTCACCGCGGCGGGACCGCCTCAGAGGCCCAGCTCCGCGAGCTGGGGGAGGCCGGCGCGGACGACCGCGCGCGCGTCGGCGGCGCTCTCGGCGACGAGCGCGAGCTGGGCGAGCCGCTGCGCGTCGGCGAGGTCGACCTCCGCCAGCAGCGCCGCGACGTCGGGGATGGCCCGTGCCGTCATGGACAACGACGACACGCCCAGCCCGACGAGCACGACGGCGAGGACCGGGTTCGAGGCGGCCTCGCCGCAGACGCCGACGGGCCGGTCCTGTTGCGCGCCCCCCGCGCACGTGGCGGCGACGAGCTGCAGCACCGCGGGCTGCCACGGGTCGCTCAGCTCGGCGAGCGACCCGAGCAGCCGGTCGGCGGCCATCGTGTACTGCGTGAGGTCGTTCGTCCCGATCGACGCGAAGCGCGCGCGGGCCAGGATGGGCCCGGCGAGGAGCGCGGCGCTGGGGACCTCGACCATGACCCCCGCGACGTCGAGACCGTGCGCTGCGCAGCGGGCGACGAACCACTCGGTCTCCGCGACGGTCGAGACCATCGGCGCCATCACCCAGACCTCGGCGCTCTCCGCGTCGCGCGCCGCCGCGATCGCGGCGAGCTGGTCCTCGAGCAGCTCGGGCCAGCGCCCCGCCGTGCGCAGGCCACGGACGCCGAGCGCCGGGTTCTCCTCGTCGTCGACCGACAGGAAGTTCAGCGGCTTGTCGGCGCCGGAGTCGAGCGTGCGCACGACGACCTTGCGCCCGCCGAACGCGGACAGCACCGTGCGGTAGGCCGCGACCTGCTCGGCGACCGTCGGCGGCTGGTCCCGGTCGAGGAAGCAGAACTCCGACCGGAAGAGCCCGACCCCCTCGGCGCCCGCGCGGGCCGCGGGCTCGGCCCCCGCCGGGTCGCCCACGTTGGCGAGGAGCTGGACCCGGTGGCCGTCGCGCGTGCGGCCCCGACCGTCGAACGTGCGCACCCGGTCGGCGAGCGCCGCCGCGGCCTCGATCTGCGCGGCCGTGGGGTGCAGCACGACGGTGCCGGCCGACCCGTCCACGAGGACCGTGTCGCCGGCGTGCAGCGCCGCGCTCGCCCCGGTGGCCGCGACGACCGCGGGGATCCCCTTCGCGTTGGCGACGATCGCGGTGTGCGACGTCGGACCGGCGCCGTCCGTGACGATCGCCAGTACCCGCTCGGGGTCGAGCGCGGCCGTGGCGGACGGCGCGAGGTCCGGTGCGACGAGCACGAACGGCTCGGGGTGCTCGGGGACGCCCGGGGCCGGCCGGCCGGTGAGCGCGGCGACGAGCCGGTCGCGGATGTCCGCGATGTCGCGGGCACGCTCCGCGAGGTACCCGCCGATCGCCTCGAACTGCTCGGCGACGGCTGCGGCCGCCTCCCACACCGCGCGCTCGGGCACGAGGTGCTCCTCGAGGACCCGCCGCCGGGCGTCCTCGAGCAGCGTGGGGTCGGCGGCGATCGTCGCCGTCGCCTCGAGCACCTCACGCGTCTCGCCCTCGACGAGGGACGCGGCGCGCTGCAGGTCGGCGGTCACCTGGTCGCGGGCGACCGCGATGCGGTCGGCCTCGCCCTGGTGGTCCGCTCGCGGGGGCAGGCGCAGGCCCGGAGAAGGTTCCTCGATCGCCTCCGGCATGACCACCACGGGGCCCACGACCCGCCCGGGGCACACCCCGATCCCGGTGATCGTCCGCTGTGCCTCTGCCACGAGAACCTCCTGCGCTGGATCGTCGGACCGTCGCCCGCGCGTCTTCCTGCCGACCGGCCGGGCGCGTGGTCCTCGCAGTGTTCCCCAGCGGGGGCGGCGTGCCAAGGCCGGAGCGCGTCCGGGCGGGTCGTCGGGTCGGTGCGGTTAGCACGATCGTGTTGCGCGAACACGTCGTGCCCGTAACAACTGTGCGAGGAGACTAGGCTGTATCTCGCCACGCAGCACGCTGACTACTCGCCGGTACGCCCGTCAGGAGTTTCCTCGATGACCAAAGCACAGCAGATCCTCGAAGCCCTCGGAGGCCAGACGAACGTCGTCGACCTCGAACCGTGCATCACGCGGTTGCGCGTCGAGGTCACCGACCCCGACCTCGTCGACGAGGCGGGCCTCAAGGCCACGGGCGCGTTCGGCGTCGTGCGCTCCGGACGCGTCGTCCAGGTGATCGTCGGCCCCGAGGCCGACAACCTGGCGGCCGAGCTCGACGGCCTGCGCTGAGACCGTGCTCGACGTCGCGGCGCCCCTGAGCGGGACGGTCGTGCCGCTCGCCGACGTGCCGGACGCCGTGTTCGCCCAGGAGATCGTGGGCCCCGGCGTCGCGATCGAGCCTGCGCCGACGGACGGCCGGGCCGGGACGTCGCGCGTCGTCGCACCCGTCGCGGGGACCATCGGGTCGTTGTTCCCGCACGCGTTCGCGCTCGAGACGCCCGACGGCCGCACGGTGCTGGTGCACCTCGGCATCGACACCGTCCAGCTCGCCGGTGAGGGCTTCACCCTCCATGTCGCGGCGGGCGACGCCGTGACGGCCGGCCAGGAGCTCATCACGTGGGACCCGGTCGCGGTGGCGGGCCGCGGGCTCGCGACCGTGTGCCCCGTCGTCGCGCTGCAGGCGCCCCCCGGCCAGGTCCGGGTCCTGCTCGCCCCCGGCGACGAGGTTCAGGCGGGCGACCCCTTGTTCTCCTGGGCCTGAGGCCGCTTCTCGGTCGGTGACGCCGCCGGCGCCACTTCCGGCGCATGGGCCGGTGGGTCCTCCGGCGACGCGGCGGGCGAGTGGTCGAGCACGACGATCTGCTGAGCGCCGGCCAGCGGGATCCCCGCCGCCGCGAGGTGCGTCCGCACCCCGGCGCGCAGCGCCCTCGACACCTCCCACTGCATCCCCGCCCGGGTCTTGACGCGCACCGTCAGCAGCAACGCCTCGGCGCTCATCGTCTCGATGCCGAAGATCTCGGGGGTCTCCAGCAGGTAGGTGCTCAGCACCTGGTCCGCCTCGAGCTCGTCGATGGCCTGCCGCAGCACCTCGCGCACCTGGTCGACGTCGGCGTGGTAGGCCACCCGCACGTCGACGGACGCCCGTGCCCACTCCTGCGTCATGTTCCCGGTGCGCAGGATCTCGCCGTTGCGGATGTACCAGAGCGTGCCGTCGATGGACCGTACCTTGGTGACGCGCAGGGCCACCTCCTCGACCGTCCCGACGACCTCGCCGAGGTCGACCGTGTCACCGACGCCGTACTGGTCCTCGAGCAGCATGAACGTGCCCGACAGGAAGTCCTTGACGAGGCTCTGTGCGCCGAACCCCAGGGCGACGCCGGCGATCCCCGCCGAGGCGAGGAACGGGCCGATGTTGACGCCGACCTCCGTGAGCACGAGGAGCGCGACCGTCGCACCGACCAGGATGTTCGCGGTCGAGCGCAGCACGGAGCCGATCGTGCGCGCCCGCTGGCCCCGGCGCGCGTTCGCGAGCGGGTTCGCCTTGAGGAGCGCGGCGCCCACCTCGGTCTTGCCGATCCCCTTGAGCCTGCTCGACGTCAGGACCGAGCTGCCTTCCGCGATGTGCTCGGTCACCTGACGGATCAGGCGGCGCAGGACGGCCAGGGTGATCGTGCCGACCAGCACGATGATGAGGACGCGCAGGGGGACGCCGACGAACCACGCCAGCCAGTCGTCGGGGTCGCTCCAGTCGAAGCCGTCCGGGGTGAGGGTGGTGGGCATGAGCGCAGGCTACCTCCCGCCCCTGTGCGGCCGCGCAGCGCCTCCGCAACGGCCTCCGCAACGGGTGCCCGCCGGTCACCCGCCGGCCCGTCCGGGTGCCCGGCGGGCAGGTCCGGATCCGGCGCGCCGAGGCCATGGTCTGCCCCAGGGCCTTCGCTCTGGCAGGATTTCCATCGTGAACCCACCCCGCGACGACGAGGACAAGGTGCCGGAGCCGCTGCTGGAGCTGGCGGCGGCGCACGGCGTCGTGCCCGACTACTGGGACTACGACGGCAACCGCCACCCGATCCGAGCCTCGACGCTCGTGGCGGTGCTGGAGGCGCTCGGCGTCCCGGCCTCCTCGCCGGAGAAGGTCGCCGTCAGCCTGGAGCACTCCGCCGACGACGAGTGGCGTCGTACGCTCCCGCCCAGCATCGTCGCCACGGCGGGCGCGGAGGTGCCGTTCGCGGTGCACGTCCCCGACGGCACGGCCGTCGAGGTCTGGATCGAGCTCGAGGCGGAGCGCCCCGCGCACCCACGGGCCGCCGGGGCGCCGGTCCGCCGCGCACGGCGCACGCTCACCCAGCGTGACGAGTACGTCGAGCCGCGCACGGTCGACGGCCGGCGCATCGGCCGCGCGACCTTCGCCGTCCCCGCGGACCTGCCGCTCGGCTGGCACGACCTGTACGCGAGCACCGACGGGTCCCAGGCCCGGGCCACGCTCGTCGTCACGCCCGAGCGCCTGGAGCTGGCGCCCGACATCGAGCTCGGGCGGGCGTGGGGGCTGATGGCCCAGCTGTACTCGGTCCGGTCGAAGGCGTCGTGGGGCGTGGGCGACCTCGCCGACCTCGCGGACCTCGCCTGGTTGGGTGCCCGCCACGCGGGCGCGGACTTCCTGCTCATCAACCCGCTGCACGCCGCGGAGCCGCGGACGCCGATGACGCCGTCGCCGTACCTGCCGACCAGCCGTCGCTTCGTCAACCCGCTGTACATCCGGGTCGAGGACATCCGTGAGACGGCGTACCTCTCGGCCGCCGACCGCTCGCTGGTGGAGTGGGCGTTCGACCCCGTGCGCGAGCTGAGCTCCGACGGCGGGCCGATCGACCGCGACGCCGCGTGGGAGGCCAAGAAGGCCGCGCTCGAGGTCGTGTTCGCCGCGCCGCGCTCGACCGCGCGCCAGACCGCGTTCGAGGAGTTCGCCGCCGAGCAGGGCAAGGGCCTCGAGGACTTCGCGACGTGGTGCGCGATCACCGACCACCTCGCCGGCCGGCCGTGGCCGCGCGACCTCGGTGACCCGGCGAGCAGGGCCGTGGCGGCCCTGCGTCACGAGCTGAGCGACGCGGTCGAGTTCTACTGCTGGTTGCAGTGGGTCGCGGACGAGCAGCTGGGTGCCGCGCAGCGCACCGCCCGCGAGGCAGGCATGTCGATCGGCATCATGCACGACCTCGCGGTGGGTGTGCACCCCGAGGGAGCCGACGCCTGGGCGCACCGGTCGGTCCTTGCCGCGGGCGTCTCGGTCGGCGCCCCGCCCGACATGTACAACCAGATGGGCCAGAACTGGTCCCAGCCGCCGTGGCACCCGACCGCGCTCGCCCGCGCCGGGTACGCCCCGTTCCGGGACATGCTGCGGACCATCCTGCGGCACGCCGGCGCCATCCGCATCGACCACGTCATCGGTCTGTTCCGCCTGTGGTGGATCCCTGGCGGTGCGCGGGCCGACGCCGGCGCCTACGTCCGGTACGACCACGAGGCTCTCATCGGGATCCTCTGCCTGGAGGCGCAGCGCGCCGGCGCCCTGGTCATCGGCGAGGACCTCGGTGTGTTCGAGCCCTGGGTCCGCGACTACCTCGCCGACCGCGGCGTGCTCGGCACCTCGGTCCTGTGGTTCGAGAAGACGCCCGACGGCCGGCCGCTGCCGCCCGACGACTACCGGCGCCTCTCGCTGGCCACGGTCACCACGCACGACCTGCCGCCGACCGCCGGCTACCTTGCAGGGGAGCACGTCGACCTGCGTGAGCGGCTCGGTGTCCTCACCGAGCCCGTGGCCGTGGTCCGACGCGCGGCACGGGCCGAGCGCGACAGCATGGTCGCGTTCCTGCGCGAGCGCGGCCTGGTCGGGGACGACCCGTCCGAGCGCGAGCTCGTCGAGGCCCTGCACCGGGTGGTGCGCCAGACCCCGGCCGTCCTCGTCGGGGTGTCCCTCGCGGACGCCGTCGGTGAGCGGCGCTCGCAGAACCAGCCGGGCACCGACCAGGAGTACCCGAACTGGAAGGTCCCGCTCGCGGACTCCTCGGGCAAGGTCGTGATGCTCGAGGACCTCTTCGACAACGCCCGCCTGCGTTCCCTCGCGGGCGTGCTCAACGAGCGCTGACCCCACCCGTACCGAGGTAGAACTCCCGTTGCCGAGGTAGAACGCCTGTCGCCGAGGTAGAGCCCCTGTGCCGCACAGGGGTTCTACCTCGGCGACAGGCGTTCTACCTCGGCGAGGCGGGGTGGTCAGGCGTCGGCGGTCTGGGCCGCCAGGGCGCGCTCGACGCCGGCGAGGTTCTCCACGACGAGCCGGCGCAGCGCCGGTGCGGCGTCGGGCGTCGCGTCGAGCCACGCCCGCGTCGCGTCCCGCAGCTCGACGTTCGCCAGGGGCGCCGGGTACAGACCCACGACCAGCGTCTCGGCGATGTGATAGCTGCGCTCGGCCCAGATCCGCGTCAGCGCGTCGAAGTAGCGCCCGACGAGCGGAGCCAGCACCTGGGGGTCGTTGACGTGCTGGAACCCCAGGGTCGTGGCGCGCACGATCGCGTTCGGCGCCTCGGCCGAGGTGACCAGCGACTCGAACGCCGCGACCTTGCCCTCCGTCGTGGGCACGGTCGCGCGGGCGCGCGCTGCGGACTGCTGACCGCTCGCGGTGTTGTCCTCGGCGAGGGCGGCGTCCACCTCGCCGACGTCGGCGCGCCCGAGGAGGACCAGCCCTTCGAGGAGCTCCCATCGCAGGTCGGTGTCGATCTCCAGGCCGTCCAGCCGCACCTCGCCGTCCAGCAGACCCCGCAGGGACGCGGCGTGCGCGGGCGTCGAGGCCAGGTGGGCGAAGAACTTCACGAACTGGAACTGCGCGTCGGAGCCGGCCTGCGCGCCCTGCGCGAGCCGCCAGAGGTCGTCGCCGACCGTCGCGAGGGTCGCCGCCTGCTGGGCCGGGGCGACGTAGGTCTTCGCGGCGAGGGCGAGCTGGTTGAGCGTGGTGCGGATCGTCGTCGACTCGCTCTCGCGGGCGATGTTGCCCAGCACGAGCCGGACGTACGCGCTCGCCGGGGTCTCCCCGTCACGCGTGGCGTCCCACACGGAGCCCCACACGAGGGAGCGTGCCAGCGGGTCGGTGATGTCGTCGAGGTGCTCGACGGCGACCTGCAGCGACGCCTCGTCCAGCCGGATCTTCGCGTAGGCGAGGTCGTCGTCGTTGAGGAGCACGAGCTGCGGGCGGTCGAGCCCGGTGAGGTCCGGCACCTCGGTGCGCGGGCCGTCGACGTCGATCTCGACGCGGCGTGTGCGCACGAGCGCGCCGTCCTGCAGGTCGTAGAAGCCGATCGCCAGGCGGTGGGGACGGATGGTCGGGTAGTCGGCGGGCGCCTCCTGGAGCACGGCGAACGACACGATGCGGCGGTGCGCGTCGAGCTCGATCTCGGGCCGCAGCGTGTTGACGCCCGCGGTCTCCAGCCACAGGCCTGACCACGCGGACAGGTCGCGCCCGCTGGTCGCCTCGAGCTCGACGAGCAGGTCGCGCAGCTCGGTGTTGCCCCAGGCGTGCTTGCGGAAGTAGGCCGCGACGCCCGCGAGGAACTGCTCCGGGCCGACCCACGCGACGAGCTGCTTGAGCACCGAGGCGCCCTTGGCGTACGTGATGCCGTCGAAGTTGACCTGGACGTCCTCGAGGTCGTTGATCGTCGCGACGATCGGGTGCGTCGAGGGCAGCTGGTCCTGGCGGTAGGCCCAGGCCTTCTCCATGGCGGCGAACGTCGTCCACGCCTCGCGCCACTCGGTCGCCTCGGCGGTCGCGAGCGTCGAGGCGTACTCGGCGAACGACTCGTTGAGCCACAGGTCGTTCCACCACCGCATGGTGACGAGGTCGCCGAACCACATGTGCGCGAGCTCGTGGAGGATGGTCACGACGCGGCGCTCCTTGACGGCGTCGGTCACCTTCGAGCGGAACACGTACGTCTCGGTGAACGTCACGCACCCGGCGTTCTCCATCGCCCCGGCGTTGAACTCGGGCACGAAGAGCTGGTCGTACTTCTCGAACGGGTACGGGACCTCGAACTTCTCCTCGTAGAAGGCGAAGCCCTCGCGTGTCTTGTCGAAGACGTAGTCCGCGTCCAGGTGCTCGGCGAGCGACCGGCGCGCGAAGACGCCCAGCGGGACGACGCGGCCGTCCGAGCTGGTCAGCTCGCTGCGCTCGACGACGTACGGGCCGGCGACGATCGCGGTGATGTACGACGAGATGCGCGGCGTGGGGGAGAACGTCCAGGTGGCCGTCGCGTCGCCCGACCCGGCGGGCACCGGCTCGGGGGTCGGCTGGTTGCTCACGACCTGCCACGCGGAGGGGGCCGTCACGGTGAACTGGAACGTCGCCTTGAGGTCGGGCTGCTCGAACACCGCGAACACCCGGCGGGAGTCGGGGACCTCGAACTGGGTGTAGAGGTAGACCTCGCCGTCGACGGGGTCCACGAAACGGTGCAGGCCCTCGCCGGAGTTCGTGTACGCGCAGTCGGCGACGACGACGAGCTCGTTCTCGCCCTCGAGGCCCTCCAGCCGGATGCGCGAGTCCGCGACGACGGTGGCGGGGTCGAGCAGGCGGCCGTTGAGGACGACCTCGTGCACCGTCGGCGCGACGAGGTCGATGAAGGTGCTCGCCCCGGGCGTGGCGGAGAACCGCACGACGCTCCGTGAGGAGAACGTGGTGGGCCCGGTCGTCAGGTCGAGGGCGACCTCGTAGGACTGGACGCTGACGACGCCCGCTCGCTCGGTCGCTTCGGCGCGGGTGAGGTTCTCTCCGGGCACAGCATTTCCTCCATCGGTGTCGGTGGCGCGGGGGTCGGCCGATCGGGTGGCCGGGCGCGACCAGGGACGATCATCCCACGCGCCGGGCCCGACGGGACGTCCACGTGGAATGCCTGGGCCGTCCAGACGGTTGACGCGGTCACCTGTTCCCGAACCCCGAGGAGACCTTGCTCGTGAGCCTTGCGACGACGTCGGACACCCTGACCGCCGAGCGACCGGACGCCCCCGTGCGGACCGCCGACTTCTGGTTCGACCCGCTGTGCCCCTGGGCGTGGATGACCAGCCGGTGGATGGGGGAGGTGGAGCAGGTCCGGGACATCGAGGTGCGCTGGCACGTCATGAGCCTGTCGGTCCTCAACGAGGGCCGTGACCTCCCGGCCGCCTATCGCGCGTCGATGGACGACGGCTGGGGTCCCGTGCGCGTGATCGTCGCCGCCCAGGCCGAGCACGGCGACCACGTCGTCAAGCCGCTCTACGACGCCATGGGCGAGCGGTTCCACCCGGGCGGACGCACCGACCGCGCCGCGGTCGTCGCCGAGGCGCTCGCGGAGGTCGGCCTGCCGGCGGAGCTCGCGCGGTACGCGAGCACCGACGAGTACGACGAGCAGCTGCGCGCCTCGCACGCCGAGGGCATCGGCCGGGTCGGCGAGGACGTCGGCACCCCGGTCGTCGCGTTCGGCGACGTCGCGTTCTTCGGGCCGGTCGTCACGCCGGCACCCCGTGGCGAGGCTGCCGGCCGCCTCTGGGACGGTTGTGTCCTCGTCGCCAGCACCCCGGGATTCTTCGAGATCAAGCGCACCCGGACCCAGGGCCCCGTCTTCGACTGAGCGCACGGGTGAGACCATCGGTGCATGGACCGCTGGACCGAGCTCTTCCGTGACGCCCCCGACCTCGCGGCGCAGGCGCGCGCCCGCCTGACCGCGGGGGTGCGGCACGTGGTGGCGACCCGCACCCTCATCGGGTCGCCCCGCGTGAGCGGGGCCGACGTCGTGTGGGTGGGTGGTGCGCTCTATCTCACCGCACCGGCGTCGTCGGGCAAGGCGGCTGACCTGCGCCGCGACGGACGGTTCCAGCTCCACGCGAACCCCGGCGGTACCGGCGACCGCGAGGACGTGACGATCAGCGGCACGGCGCGCGAGCTGGCCGCGGACCACCCCGTGCGCGAGGAGGTCGCCGCCGGTCTCGCGTCGGCGCGAGCACCGGAGCAGGCGTCTGCGCCGATCGCCACGGTCTTCCTCCTCGAGCCCGCCCGCGCCGAGCTGGTCCGCCGGTCCGACGGTGCGCTGCAGGTGGAGAGCTGGCCGACCGCGGGCGTGTGATCGCCGCCACTGTGACCGCCGCCGGTCGGACACAGGTTCGACCGCTCGGCCGTCTGCGTGGGATGCTGCCGTGGTCGTGGGCCCCGCCCGCGCCGAACGGCCGGTCGACGCCCGGCCCCGATCGCCCGAGGAGTCGTCATGTCCGGCAACGCCCCTGTGCCCCCACCGCCGCCACCCGGTGCTGCGTCCGGGCGAGCAGACGGTCACGGGGCGCCCACGCAGGTCCCGTCCTCACCGCCCGCGGGCACCCCGGCCTTCCGGCCTACCGTCGAGCCGGCGGCGTACCACCCGCCCCCCGGTGGCGCGCCGCCGACCTTCCGCCCCGGCGGCACGTCGGTGCAGGGAGGACCGCCCGCCGACGCGACCCAGGTCCAGCCGACCTACCGTCCGAGCGAGCAGGCGACCCAGGCGCAGCCCACGTACCAGACCGGCTACCAGCCGACCTATCAGCCGGACCACCAGGCGCCCCCGGTGCAGCCCGCGCCGCCGTCGCGGCAGCCCGCGTTCCAGCCGACGCAGGCACAGGCTCCGGCCCCGCCGCGCGAGCCGGCGTACCCGCACACGCAGCCCGCCTACTCCGGGGGAGGCGGATCGGGATACGGCGGTGCGCCGACGCAGGTCGCCCCGACGCCGGCGCACCCCGCACCGGTGACCCCAGGCCACGGTACTGGCGCGCCCCGAGGCGAGGGCGGTGCCCCGGGTGCGCCGTCGCGCCGCGCGCAGCCGTCCCGGGACCGCCTGGGGCCGGGCTGGATCGCCTTCATCGTCCTTGACGCGATCCTCGTCGTCGTGGCGATCGTCATGCTCGTCTCCGCGCTGAGCGGGTCCGGTGGCGACCTCTCGGAGACCGACGACGAACCGGCGGCGACCTCGGCGCCGAACGAGTCGCCGGCGGAGGAGCCCGCGGCCGAGCCGACGACGGTCGAGACGTTCGCCTCGCCGTCGGGGAACATCACGTGCGAGCTCACCGACGTCTCGGCGACGTGCTCGATCGCCGAGCTGGCGAACCAGCCCGCACCGGTCGACGGCTGCGACGGCACCGTCGGCTACCGGGTGACCGTGGCCGGGGACGTCGTCGACGTCCCGTGCGTCCCGGCGGGCGAGCAGCCGGGACCGGCGTCCGGCGACCTGCCGCTGCTCGACTACGGCGAGGAGCGGTCGGTCGGGGACTACACGTGCGCGAGCGCGGAGACGGGCATGCGCTGCACCAACGACGAGTCGGGCAAGGGGTTCAACCTCGCCCGCGCGGGCGCGCAGACCTTCTGATCCCCGCGTCCTGACCCTCGCGCCCGGGCAGGGGTCCGGCGTCGTGCACCCGCTGCACGACGCCGGACCGCGGGCAGGACTGCCCCGTCACCAGATGCGGACGCGCTCCGCCGGGTCGAGGTACAGCGCGTCGCCGGGACGGACGTCGTACGCCTCGTAGAACTCGTCCACGTTGCGCACCACGCCGTTGCAGCGGAACTCGTTGGGGGAGTGCGGGTCCGTCGCGATGCGGCGGGCCACCTCCTCGTCGCGCCCCTTCGACTGCCACACCTGGGCCCACCCGAGCAGCACGCGCTCGACGCCGGTCAGGCCGTCGACGACGGGCGCGTCGGCGAGCGGGGTGCCGAGCGAGAGCCGGTAGGCCTTCAGCGCGATCGAGAGCCCGCCGAGGTCGCCGATGTTCTCCCCGATGGTGAGAGCGCCGTTGACGGTCGGGCCGTCCTCGCCGAACTGCGCGGGCCGGAACGTGTCGTACTGGGCGATGAGGGCCCGGGTGCGCTTCTCGAACTCCGTGCGGTCGCTGGCGGTCCACCAGTCCTCGAGGCGGCCGGCGCCGTCGTACTTGGAACCCTGGTCGTCGAAGCCGTGCCCGATCTCGTGCCCGATCACGGCACCGATCCCGCCGTAGTTCACGGCGTCCTCCGCCTCGGGGTCGAAGAACGGCGGCTGGAGGATCGCGGCGGGGAAGACGATCTCGTTCATGCCCGGGTTGTAGTAGGCGTTGACGGTCTGGGGCGTCATGTGCCACTCGTCGCGGTCGATGGGCCGGCCGATCTTCGCGAGCTCACGGTCCTGCTCGAACGCGTGCGCGCGCCGGACGTTGCCCAGCAGGTCGTCGGGCTCCACGACGAGCGCCCCGTAGTCGCGCCACCTCGCCGGGTAGCCGATCTTCGGTGTGAAGGCCTCGAGCTTGGCGAGGGCCTTGGCCTTGGTCTCCTCGGTCATCCAGTCGAGCCCCGTGATCGACTCGCGGTAGGCGGCGACGAGGAACGCGACGAGCTCCTCCATGCGCTCCTTGTGGGACGGCGGGAAGTGCCGCGCGACGTACACCTCGCCGACGGCCTCGCCGAGCGCGCCCTCGACGAGCGCCACCCCGCGCTTCCATCGCTCGCGGACCTCCTGCGCGCCCGAGAGGGTGCGGCCGTAGAAGTCGAAGTTCGCCTCGACGACCTCGTCCGACAGGTAGGGGGCGCGCGCGGAGACGACGTGGTAGACGAGCCAGAGCTTCCAGTCGTCGAGCGGCTCGCTGCGCCACAGCGCGGCGAAGCCCTCGGCGAAGTCGGGCTCGCGCACGACGAGGTCCGTGAACGCACCCTCTGGTGCCCCGAGCGCGAGCACCCAGGCCCGCCAGTCGAACCCGGGCGCGCTCGCGGCGAGGTCGGCGAGCGTCGTCGGGTTGTAGGTGAGCTCGGCGTCGCGGTCACGGACCACGTCCCAGTGGTGGGCGGCGAGCTTGGTCTCGAGCGCGAGGATCCGCTGCGCGGCCTCCTGGGCGTCGACGCCTGCGAACTCGACCGCGCCGTCGACGAGGGTGAGCATGCGCGCCACGTGCGCGACGTACTTCTCGCGGACCGGGGCGTACTGGTCCTCGCGGTAGTACGCCTCGTCGGGCAGGCCGAGGCCGCCCTGGTAGAGGTGCACGACGTACTTCTCAGGGTCCTTCGCGTCGTTGTCCACCCAGAACCCGGTGGCGCCGGCCCCGCCGGTGCGCTGCAGTGCGCCGAGCGCTCCCGTCAGCTCGGCCTGGCTCGACGCGGCCTCGACCAGGGCCAGGTCGGTGCGCAGCGGGTCGGTGCCGAGCGCCTCGATGGAGCCCGTGTCCATAAAGCTGGCGTACAGCGCGCCGATCTTCGCCTGGACGCCGGTGGCCTCGCCCGCGGTGACGGCGTTGGCGGTGTCCTCGATGATCTCGCGCACGTGCACCTCGGACTGGTCCCGCAGGGCGTGGAACGATCCGTCCATGGCCCGGTCGGCGGGGATCTCGTGGCGGTCGATCCACCGGCCGTTGACGTACCGGTAGAGATCGTCCTGGGGGCGGGTCTCGGGGTCGAGCTCCGCGAGCTCGATCCCGGACCGCGACGCGGTCGCTGACAGGGAGGGGGTGTGTGTCATGCATCTCAGGTTAGGCCAGGCGGACGGGTGGGCACCGCCCGACCGGCGTGCGGCATGATGTGGTCCATGCGCGTTCACATTGCTGCCGACCACGCCGGGTACGAGCTCAAGGTCCACCTCGTCGAGCACCTGAGGGCGGCGGGCCACGACGTCGTGGACCACGGTGCGCACGAGTACGACGCCCAGGACGACTACCCGGCGTTCTGCCTCGCCGCGGGCGAGGGCGTCGTCGCCGACCCGGGGTCCCTCGGTGTCGTGATCGGCGGCTCGGGCAACGGCGAGGCCATCGCCGCGAACAAGGTCGACGGGGTGCGTGCAGCGCTCGTGTGGAACCTCGCGACCGCGACCCTCGGACGCCAGCACAACGACGCCAACGTCATCTCGATCGGCGCGCGGCAGCACCCGGTCGACGAGGCGGTCGCGTTCGTCGACGCGTTCCTCGCCGAGCCGTTCAGCGGCGACGCCCGCCACCAGCGGCGGATCGACCAGCTCGCGGACTACGAGGCGGCCCGCGCGGCCCGCGCCTGACCCGACGCTCCAGCATGCCGGAGGGTCACACCGTCCACCGCCTCGCCCGCACGTTCGGCGACCTGTTCGGGTCGCGGACGCTGCAGGTGACGAGCCCGCAGGGACGTTTCGCGGCGGGCGCCGCGCTGATCGACGGCCGCGTGCTCGTCGACAGCCAGGCGTACGGCAAGCAGCTCTTCCTCGGTCTCGCGGACGGCACCCGCCCGTCGGACGTGCTCTGGCTCCGGGTCCACCTGGGGCTCTACGGGGCCTGGACCTTCGACGGTGACGGCAGCACCGCCGTCGTGCACGCGATCGGGGCGCCGCGCCGGCGCGTGGGGGAGCGGGAGACGGCCCCCGCCGGCCCGGCGGGCGCCGTGCACGCCGACGGGTCCTGGACGGCCCCCGCCCCGCGCGGCGCGGTCCGCGTGCGGCTGCTCGCGGAGCACGCGGTCGCGGACCTCACCGGCCCGACGGCGTGCGAGGTCGTCACGGCGGCGGAGAAGGACGCCGTCGTGGCGCGGCTCGGACCTGACCCGATCCGCGACGACCACACCGGCGACCCCGGCGCGGAGGTCGCCGCACGGGTCCGGCGCTCGCGCACGACGGTCGGTCAGCTGCTGATGCAGCAGGAGGTCCTCGCGGGCGTCGGCAACATCTACCGCGCCGAGGTGCTCTTCCGTGCCGGGCTCGACCCGCTGCGGCCCGGCCGGGACGTCCCGGCAGAGGTGCTGCGGAAGGTCTGGGACGACCTGGTCGTCCTCATGCGCGACGGCGCGGCGACCGGTGCGATCGTCACCACCCGGCCGCAGGACCGCGGTGCGTCCGGGACGCCGGGCGCCTCGGCGCCCGCGGACCCACGGCGCCGGGTGCGGCAGAACACCGACGACCGGCCCGGCGCCGTGGACGCCGACGACGCGTTCTACGTCTACCACCGCGACGGGCGACCCTGCCGGGTCTGCGGCACGCCCGTGCTCGTCAAGGAGCTCGGCGGCCGGTCGCTCTACTGGTGCGGCGTCTGCCAGGTCTGAGCCCGACCGGGCGCGTCGTCAGAAGACCCAGCTGCAGACCGGCGCGACGGGCCAGGAGAACGCCGCCGCCGCGTGCGCGAGCGCGCCGGGGCGGTGCTCCGTGACGAGACCCGCGGCCGCCAGCGACGTGAGCGACACCCCGCCCAGGTACGCCGAGCCGAGCTCGCGCACGTCCAGGCTGAGGTCCGCGGCGTCGTCGGTCCGCTCGCTCCGCGCCGGTCCGAACCCCTCGGCGCGCACCCGCCAGTGACCCGCGTTCTGCGCGACGCGCGCGTCCGTCACGTGCAGGACGACGTCCACGTCCGCGGCGTAGCGACGCCCCGCGAGCGCGGCCGGCACGTCCACCACCCGCACCCACACGTTGTCGGCGACGCGCGGGGCCGCGGCCCGCGGGTCCACGAGGAGGTGCGTGACGACGTCGTCCACGGGCAGGACGAAGGGCTCGACCTCGCTCGTCAGGTCGAGGTCCGTCAGCACCCCCCACAGCGCACGGGCCGCCGCGGCGTCCAGCGCCACGACCTCGCCCGTGCTCACGGTGCCGCGCGGCCCGGTCTGCTCCCAGGTGGTCTTGCGCCGGAACGTCGCGTACCCGCGGGGCTCCCCGTCGCGCTCCACGACGACGATCCGCCGGGACTCGCGCCCGCCCCGGAACGCGACGGGATCCGACCAGAAGGCCGCCTGGAGCTCGGGCGTCTCGCGCGTGGCCCAGCCGGGGCGGTTGACCGGGCACCCGTCGGCCGTGGCCACGTGGGCCCCGGTTCCGGCGGCGACGTGCAGGGCGGCGACGAGCTCGCCGTGGCGTTCCCGGTCCGCCTTCTCGATCCGGACGGTGTGCGCGTCGGCGCCGGGCACGTCACGCAACGCCGCGCCGCGCGGGATCGTCAGGCGCAGGTCGTTCGCCGCCTGGCCGTAGCCGAAGCGGCCGTAGATCGCGGCCTCGGCCGCGAAGAGCGCGGAGACCGGCTCGCCGAGCTCCCGGCAGCGGGCGAGGTGCTCGTCGATCATGGCCGTGAGCAGACCCTTGCGACGGTGCTGGGGGTGCACACCGACCCACGTCAGACCGGCGACCGGCAGCGTCCCGCCCGGGACGGGGAAGCGGGAGAACGGGTAGGAGGCGTGCATCGCCGCGAGCTCCGTGGTGACCGGGAGCGCGCCGTCGACCGGGACGGCGCGGTCGTCCTCGTGGTCGGCCACGACCCCGAACGTCCGCGACCACGTGAGCGGCGACGGCGACTTGTGCGCCTCGTCGACCTCGACGGACGACGGGAACGCCCACATGTCGAGGTCGAGGACCTCGCGGTACCGTTCCGCGGAGAGCGGCACGGACCGGTAGCCGGCCGGCAGGGGCCTCGCGCCCTCCCCGGCGGGGGCTGACGCGGTACGGGCGGGGGCGGTGGGCTCAGCAGGGGACATGGGTCGATCCTCGCGCGCCCCGGACCCGGGCGCCAGGACAATACGCCCCGCGCGCCGGTAGGTTGCGGGCGTGAGCAGCGCGCATCCCGACCAGGCCCGTGCCTACGACGCCGCCGTGCACGACCTCGTCGCGCGCATCCCCGCGGGGCGGGCGATGACCTACGGGCTGGTGGCGGAGATCGTCGCGGAGACCCTGCACCGCGGCGGTCCGCGTCAGGTGGGCCAGGTCCTCGCGCGCGGGACCGGGGACCTGCCGTGGTGGCGCGTGGTCAACGCCGCCGGGGCGCCCCCCGCGCAGCACGCCGAGCGCGCCCTCGCGCGGCTGCGCGCCGAGGGGTGCCCGTTGCGCGCGGACGGGCTGCGGGTGGACCTGCGCCGAGCCGTGTGGTTCCCGGAGCAGGACGGGCCGCCCGGCAGGACCTGACCCCGGCCTGGGCTGCCTGCACCGGCGCCTGCGCTACCCGGCGAGCGCGCCGGCCAGGGTGCGCACGGCCGTGGCGTCCCCCTGCACGAGCAGGGTGGTCACCGCGGTGTCCCGCCACGCCTGCACGTCGCGGCCGATCTTGTCGGCCGGGCCGACGAGGGCGATGTCCTCGACGAGCGCCGTCGGGACGGCCGCGGCGGCGTCGGCCTTGCGGCCCGCGAGGTAGTGCGCCTGGATCTCGTCGCACGCGTCGGCGTAGCCCAGCCGGTCGAGGGCGTCGCGGTGGAAGTTCGCGCCCTTGGCGCCCATCCCGCCCACGTAGAGCGCGATGAAGGGGCGGACCTGGTCCGCGGCCTGCTCCACGTCGTCGTGCACCACGACGGGGACGGTGGCCGAGACCTCGAAGCGGTCCACGGGGGAGCGCTCCGCCGAGCGGCGCGCGAAGCCCTCGTCGAGCAGCGCGCGGAACTGCGCGTCCATGCGGGGGGAGTAGAAGAGCGGGAGCCAGCCGTCGGCGATCTCGGCGGCGAGCGCCACGTTCTTCGGGCCCTCGGCGGCGAGGTGGATGGGCAGGTCCGCCCGCAGCGGGTGCACGGTGGAGCGCAGGGCCTTGCCGAGCCCCGTCGTCCCCTCGCCGGTGCGGGGGAGCTGGTAGAACGCGCCGTCGTAGGTCACGGGGCGCTCGCGGGCGAGGACCTCGCGCACGATGTCGACGTACTCGCGGGTGCGGGCGAGCGGGCGGGGGTAGGGCTGGCCGTACCAGCCCTCGACCACCTGGGGTCCCGAGGCGCCGAGCCCCAGGACCGCGCGTCCGCCCGAGAGGTGGTCGAGGGTGAGGGCCGCCATGGCGGTCGCGGTGGGAGTGCGGGCCGACATCTGCGCGACGGCGGTGCCGAGCCGGATGCTCGACGTGCGCGACCCCCACCAGGCGAGCGGGGTGAAGGCGTCCGAGCCGTACGCCTCCGCGGTCCACACGGAGTCGATGCCGAGGCGGTCGGCGGCGACGATCGCGTCGGCGATACCGGGTGGTGGGCCGGCGGACCAGTAGCCGGTGTGGATGCCGATGCGCATGGTGCTCCTCGTCGTCGAGGGGGAGCGGCGCCCGGGTCGGGTGCACCGCAGCAGTACCCGGTACGCGGAGTTCCGGATACTGCCGAGGCCCAGCCTACCCGGGCGCCCGCGGATCAGATCACGTACTCGATGAGCTCCGACGGGTCCTCGAGCGTCGTGCGCTCGGTCGGTGGCGCCTTCGGGAACCGGACCGTGGCGGGGACGCCCACGGCGACCGCGCCCGGCGGGACGTCCTTGACGACCACGGCGTTCGCGCCGACCTGCACGTCGTCGCCGATCCACACCGGCCCGAGGATCTTCGCGCCCGCGCCGACGACGACCCGGTCGCCGAGCGTGGGGTGCCGCTTGCCGCGCTTCATCGACCGGCCACCGAGGGTCGAGGTGTGGAACAGCACGACGTCGTCCCCGACGACCGCGGTCTCCCCGACGACGACGCCCATGCCGTGGTCGATGAACAGGCGCCGGCCGATGCGGGCGCCCGGGTGGATCTCCACGCCGGTGAACGCCCGCGCCGCCTGCGAGAGCAGGCGGGCCGGCAGGCGCAGGACCGGCTCGCGCCACATGCGGTGCGCGAGCCGGTACGCCCACACGGCGTGCAGGCCCGGGTACGCGAGGGCCACCTCGAGGCGGCTGCGCGCTGCCGGGTCGCGCAGGCGCGCCGCCTCGAGGTCCTCGGCGAGGACGCGCAGGAACCGCCGGACCCGTGAGGAGGTCCGGAGCGGGGGTGCTACGCGCTCGGTCACGTCAGTCCAGGAGGTCCGCGTAGAGGATGGAGGACAGGTAGCGCTCCCCGAACGACGGGATGATCGTCACGATGAGCTTGCCCGCGTTCTCCGGGCGCTGCGCGAGCTGGAGGGCCGCGTAGATGGCCGCACCGGACGAGATCCCCACGAGGAGGCCCTCCTCCTTCGCCGCACGGCGGGCGTACTCGACGGCGGTCTCGGCGTTGACGTCGATGACCTCGTCGTAGACCTCGGTGTCGAGGATCTCCGGGACGAAGTTGGCGCCGATCCCCTGGATCTTGTGCGGGCCGGGGGCGCCGCCGTTGAGGATCGCCGACTCCTCGGGCTCGACCGCGACGATCTGGATACCCGGCTTGCGCTCCTTGAGCACCTGGCCGACTCCCGTGATCGTCCCGCCCGTGCCGATGCCGGCGACGACGATGTCGACCTCGCCGTCGGTGTCCGCCCAGATCTCCTCGGCCGTCGTGGCGCGGTGGATGGCGGGGTTGGCCTCGTTGGCGAACTGGCGGGCGAGGATCGCGCCCTCGCGCTCGGCGACGACCTCGTCGGCCTTGTTCACGGCGCCCTTCATGCCCTCGGAGCCCGGCGTGAGGATGAGCTCGGCTCCGAACGCGCGCAGGAGGGCCCGGCGCTCCTTGGACATGGTCTCCGGCATGGTCAGCACGACGTCGTAGCCGCGCGCCGCCCCGACCATGGCCAGCGCGATGCCGGTGTTGCCGGAGGTCGCCTCGACGATGGTGCCGCCGGGAGCGAGGTCACCCGACGCCTCGGCGGCGTCGATGATCGCCACGCCGATACGGTCCTTGACCGAGTTCGCCGGGTTGTAGAACTCCAGCTTGCCGACGACCGTGGCGCCGGACCCCTCGGTGAGCTTGTTGAGGCGCACCAGGGGGGTGTTGCCGACCAGCTTCGTGACGTCGTCGTAGATGCGTGCCATGACTTCCTCTTCGTGTTGTCGGCCGGGGCCGAGGTGGGATGCGCTGCACTGGGTGGAGCGTCGGGGTGCACTGCCCGCAGGACGGCGGAGCTCGTGCAGGAGGGGGTGGCCGGGCGGTACGCGGCGGGGGTGTCGCTCGCCGGGGCGTGCCGTGAGCACGCCGGGGTCGACTAGCGGCAGCAGCGACAGCGGCTGGGGCGGCGACAGGGACAACAGGAGGTGCGGCAGGCGCCACGGCAGAACGTACGAGTGCTGCTCGCGTCCATGCCTCGCTCCTCCTGGTCCGGCGACCGGGGTCCACCCGCGATGCGCAGGGGTGCTCCGGTGCTGGGTGGAGCGTATCGGCCGTCCGGGCGGCCTCGCAACGCTGTCTCACCGGTGGTGTCGAGCGGAGGTGGAGCGGATGACGGGAATCGAACCCGCGTAATCAGTTTGGAAGACTGAGGCTCTACCATTGAGCTACATCCGCGCAGGGCCGTGCCGTGCACCGCCTGCGGCCGTCACCCTAGCAAACTTCCCGCCCGCTGCCGCCCGAGGTGCCGGGCGCGGGCGGTGCGGCCGGCCTCCGATCGGCCAGTACACTTGCGGCGGAGCGCGCCCGGCACGTCGGGCGCCGCGGGGTGTGGCGCAGGTTGGTAGCGCGTCCGCTTTGGGAGCGGAAGGTCGCAGGTTCAAATCCTGTCACCCCGACATTTTTCGTGTTCTCGGCTGTCGAGGACCTTCCGGGGCGAGGTGCGCGCGGGCGGCCCGCTCCGACGGGCGACGGTGCCCGCTGAGGAGTGGCGTACGATTGATGGGTTGCCCGTACGCCTGTGGAGCCGCTTTCCCTGGCCCTGCGGCGGGCGCGCAGTTCGTCCCGCCGCACGCCGGCCACCCCCGACTCAGTTGGAGATCATCGAAGTGAAGAGCGCCGTCGAGACCCTGGACCCTACCAAGGTCAAGTTGACCGTCGAGGTGGAGTACGACGAGCTCAAGCCGAGCATCGACCACGCCTACAAGCACATCGCGGAGCAGGTGAACATCCCCGGCTTCCGCAAGGGGAAGGTCCCCCCGCGCATCATCGACCAGCGGGTCGGTCGGGGCGCCGTCCTCGAGCACGCCGTCAACGACGGCCTCTCCGGCTTCTACCGCCAGGCCGTGAACGAGTCCGGCATCCGCCCCCTCGGGCAGCCCGAGGTCGAGGTGACCGAGGTCCCGCTCGAGGCAGAGGGTTCCCTGCACTTCACGGCCGAGGTTGAGGTCCGTCCCGAGATCGAGATCCCGGCGCTCGACGGCATCTCGCTGACCGTCGAGGCCGCCGAGGTCTCCGAGGAGGACGTCACCGAGCGTCTCGACGCCCTGCGGGAGCGCTTCGGCACCCTGGTCGGCGTCGACCGCCCGGCCGCCGAGGGCGACTTCGTCGTCATCGACCTCAAGGCGCTCATCGGCGAGGAGGAGATCGACTCGGTCTCCGGCGTCAGCTACCAGATCGGCTCGGGCAACATGCTCGAGGGCCTCGACGAGGCCCTCACAGGCCTGTCGGCCGACGAGACGACCACCTTCACCGCCCCGCTCGCCGGTGGTGACCACGAGGGCAAGGACGCCGAGGTCACGGTCACGGCGACGTCGGTCAAGCAGCGCGACCTGCCCGAGGCCGACGACGAGTTCGCCCAGCTCGCGTCCGAGTTCGACACGATCGCCGAGCTGCTCGAGGACCTGCGCACGCAGGTCGCCGAGGGCAAGACGTCCGACCAGGCCGTCGCCGCGCGCGACGAGCTCGTCAAGCACCTCTCCGAGGCCGTCGAGATCCCGGTCCCGGCCGGCGTCGTCGCGGCCGAGGTCCAGCGCCACCTCGAGAGCGAGAACCGGCTCGAGGACGACGAGCACCGTGCCGAGGTCGAGATCGAGGCCACCACCGCGATCAAGAACCAGATCCTTCTCGACACCCTTGCCGAGCAGCTCGAGATCAAGGTCGCGCAGAACGAGCTCCTCGACTACCTGGTGAACGCGTCGCGCCAGTACGGGATGGACCCCAACCAGTTCATCCAGTCCCTCGACCAGGGCGGCCAGATCCCGGCCATGGTCGGTGAGGTCGCGCGCTCCAAGTCGATCGCCGTGGCGCTGCGCCAGGTCGAGGTCAAGGACTCGGCGGGCAACGCCGTGGACCTGTCCGAGTTCATCGGCTCGGACGCCGACGACGAGGCCGCTGCGGCCGACGCCGACGAGACCGTCGACGCGGCGGATGCCGCCGAGCCGGCAGCGGACGCGCAGGAGTCGGCCAAGGCCTGATCTCCTCGACCACGGCGTCGGCCCTCACCTCGCTTCGAGGTGGGGGCCGACGTCGTCCCGGCAGGACGCTGCGGGCGGCGCGTGCGGTGCGCTCGGGGTGCGTGCCTGCGCCGTCAGCGAAAAGCCGTGGGGTCGGGACGATTCCGCGCACCCGTGCACGTTAGGGTCACTGCAGCGACGACGGCGCCGAGGGCGTCAGGGAGTCGGGCCCCGGGACGGTGAGTCCCGGGAGCACGTACGAGGGAGCGACGAAGGAGATGGACGTGAACGAGCACTTCTTGCCCGCAGGGACGGCAGGTCCGACAGCACGAGCCGAGGGTGCCGGTCTGGCCCTGAACGACTCCATCTACAACCGGCTCCTCAAGGAGCGGATCATCTGGCTCGGCTCCGAGGTGCGCGACGAGAACGCGAACGCCATCTGCGCGCAGATGATGCTGCTCGCGGCGGAGGACCCCGAGAAGGACATCTGGCTCTACATCAACTCGCCGGGTGGTTCGATCACCGCGGGCATGGCGATCTACGACACCATGCAGTACATCCAGCCGGACGTCGCCACCATCGCGATGGGCATGGCGGCGTCGATGGGGCAGTTCCTGCTCTCCTCCGGCACCAAGGGCAAGCGCTACGCGACGCCGCACGCCCGCGTCATGATGCACCAGCCCTCGGGCGGCATCGGGGGCACCGCGACGGACGTGCGCATCAACGCCCAGCTCATCATGCACATGAAGAAGGTCCTCTCCGAGCTGACGGCGGAGCAGACCGGCCAGCCCTACGAGAAGATCCTCAAGGACAACGACCGCGACAGCTGGTTCACGGCCCCCGAGGCGCTCGAGTACGGCTTCATCGACCACGTCGTCACGAACGCCTCGTCGGTGACCGGCGGCGGCGGCACCACGGCCTCCTGACGGACGCCACCGCACCCGTCGTAGCGTTCGACCATCACCCGAGGAGAGACCCCGTGAGCATCGAGTCCCAGTACATCTCCACCGCGCAGCGGCTCGCCGGTGGACCCGGCGCCGGCATCGCGCTGCCGCACGGCGCGCCGTCGTCGCGGTACGTCCTGCCGCAGTTCGAGGAGCGGACGGCGTACGGCTTCAAGCGCCAGGACCCCTACACCAAGCTGTTCGAGGACCGCATCATCTTCCTGGGCGTCCAGGTCGACGACGCGTCCGCGGACGACGTCATGGCCCAGCTCCTGGTGCTCGAGAGCCAGGACACCGACCGCGACATCATCCTCTACATCAACTCGCCCGGCGGGTCGTTCACGGCCATGACGGCGCTCTACGACACGATGCAGTACGTCAAGCCGCAGATCCAGACGGTCTGCCTCGGGCAGGCCGCCTCGGCCGCCGCCGTGCTGCTGGCCGCCGGTCAGCCGGGCAAGCGTCTCGCCCTGCCGAACGCGCGTGTGCTCATCCACCAGCCCGCGATGGAGGGTGGTGGCTACGCCCAGGCGTCGGACATCGAGATCCACGCGAACGAGCTCATCCGCATGCGCGAGTGGCTCGAGGACACCCTCGCGCTGCACTCGGGCAAGCCGGTCGAGGAGGTTCGCCAGGACATCGAGCGCGACAAGATCCTCACCGCCGCGCAGGCGAAGGACTACGGGCTGGTCGACGTCGTCCTGGAGAGCCGCAAGCTGGCTTCCCAGAACAAGCCCTGACCGGCACCTTCCTCCGAGATTCCCTCAGACCCACCGGGGCGCCCACCTGACAACGGCGCCCCGGTGGTGTCCAATGGGGGGAAGACGTTCAGCGGATGGCCCCCTCGGGTACTGTCGGCCCTCGTAGAGGGTCGAGGCAAGGAGACGCGTAGTGGCTCGGATCGGTGACGGTGCTGACCTGCTGAAGTGCTCGTTCTGCGGGAAGTCGCAGAAGCAGGTCAAGAAGCTCATTGCAGGACCCGGCGTGTACATCTGCGACGAGTGCATCGACCTGTGCAACGAGATCATCGAGGAAGAGCTGTCCGAGGCAGCTGAGCTCGGCCTGGTCGAACTGCCCAAGCCACGCGAGATCTTCGACTTCCTCGAGCAGTACATCATCGGCCAGGACGCCGCGAAGAGGGCGCTCGCGGTCGCGGTGTACAACCACTACAAGCGGATCCAGGCGGGGGAGACGGCGAGGCCGTCGGCGGACGACCCGCAGCAGATCGAGATCGCGAAGTCCAACATCCTGCTGATCGGCCCCACGGGCACCGGCAAGACCTACCTCGCGCAGACGTTGGCGAAGATGCTGAACGTCCCGTTCGCGATCGCGGACGCGACGGCCCTCACGGAGGCGGGCTACGTCGGCGAGGACGTCGAGAACATCCTTCTCAAGCTCATCCAGGCGGCCGACTTCGACGTCAAGAAGGCCGAGACGGGCATCATCTACATCGACGAGGTCGACAAGGTGGCCCGCAAGGCGGAGAACCCGTCGATCACCCGGGACGTCTCGGGCGAGGGTGTCCAGCAGGCGCTGCTGAAGATCATCGAGGGCACCACCGCCTCGGTGCCGCCCCAGGGCGGCCGCAAGCACCCGCACCAGGAGTTCATCCAGATCGACACGACGAACGTCCTGTTCATCGTGGCCGGCGCGTTCGCCGGGCTCGACGAGATCGTCGCGGCACGCGCCCGCAAGCGAGGTGTGGGCTTCGGTGCGCCGATGGAGTCGACGGTCAACGAGGACCTCTTCGCCGAGGTCCGGCCGGAGGACCTGCAGAAGTACGGCCTGATCCCCGAGTTCATCGGCCGTCTGCCCGTCATCGCGTCGGTCGCGCAGCTCGACCGGGACGCGCTGGTCCGCATCCTCACGGAACCCCGCAACGCGCTCGTCAAGCAGTATCAGCGGATGTTCCAGATCGACGGCGTCGAGCTCGAGTTCGCCGACGACGCGATCGGGGCGATCGCCGAGCAGGCGCTGCTGCGCGGCACGGGCGCCCGCGGCCTGCGCGCCATCATGGAGGAGGTCCTCCAGCAGGTGATGTTCGACATCCCGAGCCGTGACGACGTCGAGCGGGTCGTCATCACGCGCGACGTCGTCCTCGACAACGTCAACCCGACCCTCGTCCCCCGCAGCGCGATCAAGCGCACGCCGCGGGAGAAGAGCGCCTGACCCGTCAGGCGTCGGACGTGACCGGGGCGCCGTAGAGGTCGTCGACGGCACCGGCGAAGTCGCGCAGCACGAGCGCGCGCTTGACCTTGAGCGACGGCGTCAGGTACCCGTTCGACTCGGTGAAGTCCGTGTCCAGCACGGAGATCTTGCGGATCGACTCCGCCCGCGACACCGCGCCGTTGGCGCGCTCGACCGCGCCGTCGAGCGCCTGGAGCACGGCCGGGTGCACGGCTGCCGCCCGCACGTCCATCGCGGGGAGCCCGTGCGTCGAGAGCCAGCCGGGGAGCATCTCCGCGTCGAGGGTGACGAGCGCGCCGATGAACGGGCGCTGGTCACCGACCACGACGACCTGGCTCACCACGGGATGGGCGCGCAGCCGGTCCTCGAGCACGGCCGGGGCGACGTTCTTGCCGCCGGCGGTCACGATGATCTCCTTCTTTCGCCCGGTGATGCGCAGGTAGCCGTCGTCGTCCAGGGTAGCGAGGTCCCCCGTGCGGAACCAGCCGTCGACCAGGACCTCCGCGGTCAGCTCGGGCTGGCCGTGGTACCCGCGGAAGACGTGGTCGCCCGCGACGAGCAGCTCGCCGTCGGTGTCGAGGCGCAGCCGGGTGCCCGGGAACGGGGGGCCGACGGTCCCGATCTTCGTCAGGCCGGGCCGGTTGACCGACGTCGGTGCGGTGGTCTCGGTGAGCCCGTAGCCCTCGAGGATGCGCAGGCCCACGCCGCGGAAGAAGTGCCCGAGCCGTTCGCCGAGGGGCGCGCCGCCCGAGATGGAGTAGGCGAGCCGCCCGCCCATGGCCTCGCGCAGCGTCGAGTAGACGAGGCGGTCCGCGACGGCGTGCTGGGCGCGCAGGGCGATCGAGGGTCGGCGCCCGTCCTCCTGGGCGCGGGAGCTGGCGATGGCGACGCGGGCGGCCCAGTGGAAGACACGCCTCTTCGCGCCCGTGCCCGCCCGCTGCTCTGCGGAGTTGTAGACCTTCTCGAACACGCGCGGCACCGCGAGCAGGAACGTCGGCCGGAACGACCCGAGGTCCGCGACGAGGTCCTTGACGTCCGCGCTGTGCGCGAGCACGGCGTCGGCCGTGACGCACACGACCTGGATGTAGCGGGCGAACACGTGGGCCAGCGGGAGGAACAGCAGGGTGCGGGCGGCCGGGGCGTTGATGATCTCGGCGAGCCCGGCGGACCCGTTGCGCGCGAGGTGGACGAAGTTGCGGTGCGTCAGCTCGACCCCCTTGGGGCGGCCGGTCGAGCCCGAGGTGTAGATGATCGTCGCGAGGTCGTCGGCCCTCGTCGCGGCCCGGCGACGTGCAACGGTCTCGGCCCCGACCGTCGGGTCCCTCCGCAGGGCGTCCACGTCGCCCTCGTCGATCACGAGGACCTCGCCCAGCTCCGGCAGGCGGTCGCGGACCTCGCGGACGGTCGCGGCGTGCTCGGCGGTCTCGACGATCGCGAGCCGGACGGCGGAGTCCGAGAGGATCCAGTGCACCTGCTCCGGCGAGGACGTCTCGTACACGGGCACGGGGACGGCGCCCGCAGCCCAGATCGCGAAGTCGAGCAGCGTCCACTCGTAGCGGGTCCGCGACATGATGGCGACCCGGTCGCCCGCAGCGATGCCGCGCGCGATCAGGCCGCGCGCGACGTCGACCACCTCGTCCTCGAAGTCCCGCGCCGACACCGGGGTCCACGGGGCTCCTGGCCGCTCGCGACGTTCGATCAGCGTCGCGTCCCCCGTGCGGGCGACGCGGTCCGTGAGCAGGGTGCTGATGCTGTCGGCGGCCGAGACCTCGACGAGGCTGGGCGACGCGTTCTCGGTCATGCTCGACTCTCCGGTGAGTAGTAGGACGGTGGACGACTGTACCCCGTACTCGCGGTCTCACCTTTCTCGGTGACGCCCGGTGGCGCCCGCTGACGCCCTACCCGGTTCGCGGCCTAGGATCGGGTCATGACGTCGCCGCACGAGCTGCCGCCCGAGATCCTCACGCTGCGCGACAGCATCGACAACATCGACGCGGCGCTGATGCACCTGCTCGCCGAGCGGTTCAAGTTCACGCGCAGGGTGGGCGAGCTGAAGGCGACCGGCGGACTGCCCGCCGCCGACCCGGACCGCGACCGGCAGCAGATCGCGCGGCTGACGGGGATCGCCGAGTCGGCGGGGCTCGACCCCGCGTTCGCCGAGGAGTTCCGCGAGTTCATCGTCAAGGAGGTCATCCGTCACCACCGGATGATCGCGCAGGCGCACGGCGAGCAGCCGCCGGTCCTCGACACGTACTCCTGACCTGCCGACCTCGGTCGTGGTGCCGTGCCGTGTGGCGCGCGGTCTCGATCTGCAGCACCCTGGAGAGGTCCCCGGGGCGCCCGGCGCCCCACGTCGACGGACATGAGGTGTTCGCATGAAGATCGACTGGCTCAAGCCCCTTCTCGGCCGACCCGGCCCCTTCGCCACGGTGTACATCGATGCGACGAGACCGAGCGAGGCAGAGAACCGGGAGGTCGTCCAGCGCTGGCGGGGTGTGCGTCGTTCCCTGCAGCACGACGGTGCTCCTGCCGAGGTCCTGGACGAGCTCGAGGAGGCGGTGTCGGTCCCGACCCGCGCCCCCGGCGCCCACGGACGTGTCCTGATCGCCGACGACGGCGGGATCCTCGTCGACAGGGTGCTCAAGGACCCGCCGAACCTCACGAAGGGGGTCTGGGGCTCCGTCCCGGCGCTGCTGCAGGCGGCGCGCGCCGCTGACGAGTCGGTCGACTACGTCCGGGTGGTCGTGGACCGCCAGGGCGCCGACCTCACGTGGTCGGTGGCCGGAGGCCACGTCCCCTACCAGGAGTCGGAGTCGGTGGAGGGCAGCCACGACGTCATCAGCAAGGCGAGCAGCACCAGCACGAAGCGCGCGACGATCGAGTCTCGCGTGGAGGACTCCTGGGAGCGCAACGCGGAGACGGTGGCGACCGAGCTGGAGCGTCAGGTCACCGAGCACCGGCCCGAGCTCATCTTGCTGACGGGTGACGTGCGGGCCGTGTCCCTGCTGCGGGGCGCGCTCTCGAAGCGGGTGCTCGAGCTGGTCGTGGACGTCCCCGGCGGAGCGCGCGGTCCCGGCGTCAACGAGGAGGCCCTCGAGGCGAGGATCGCGGAGGCGGTCGAGCGGTTCCGCGTCCAGCGGACCGAGAAGGTGCTCGCCGACTTTCGTCAGGAGCAAGGACGTGACGAGGGTGGCACGACAGAGCTCGGCGACGTGGTCGCCGTCCTGCGCCGCGGACAGGTGCGCGAGCTCATCCTCTCGGACGAGTACGGGCCGGACACCGAGCTCGACGGTCGCACCGTCTGGATCGGGCCCGACCCGCTGCACATCGCGGTCACGAGGTCCGAGCTGGCCGACCTGGGCGTCACCGACGCGATGGAGGAGCTCCCGGCCACGGTCGGGCTGGTCCGGGCCGCGCTGGGCCAGGACGCCGGTCTGACCTTCGCCCCGGCGGGTGCGGTCGAGCTCATCGACGGTGTCGGCGCGGTCCTGCGCTGGTGGGACGACGGCACCCCGAGCGAGCAGGCCGCGAGCATGTCCGGCGACCCGCAGCGGATGCGGGAGATCGTCTGACGGTCGGTCGAACCACCGAGGGCGGGTACCAGATGGTGCCCGCCCTCGGTGCGTCCGCCGCTTGGGCGACGGTCGTTCTCAGCCCTTGCGGCGCGCCTCGGGCTCGCCGAGCTCGGAGCGGACGACGACGAGCCCGCCCTGCACGGCCGCGTCGCCCTGACCCTCGGTGGTCTCGACGAGGTCGAGCGTGCCGGTGACCCGGCCTGCGCCGCGCAGGTCCACCAGCGCCGACTCCACACCGGCCCGTGCGGCGGCGGGGACCGCCAGCTCGGCGGCGAGGATCGGCGTGCGCATCGACACCTTTGCCTCGGACTTCACCTTGCGCAGCGCGGCCAGCGCGTGGCCCGCGGCGGTGAGCACGGCGGGGTCGGCCCCGGCGGACGCCGCGCGCGCGACGTCGGACGTCGGCCACGGCGCGCGGTGCACCGAGCCGGTCCGCCACCAGCCCCAGACCTCCTCGGTCGCGAACGGCAGCACCGGGGCGAACAGCCGCAGCAAGACGTCGAGAGCGATCGCGAGGGCGGTGCGCGCGGACCGGGTTGCGGCGTTCACGTCGGCGGCGCCCGCGCCCGCCCCGTACGCGCGGTCCTTCACGAGCTCGAGGTAGTCGTCGCAGAACGTCCAGAAGAACGTCTCGCTGATCTCGAGGGCCCGCGTGTGGTCGTAGGCGTCGAAGGCCTCCGTGGCCCGGTCGACGACGTCGGCGAGCCCGGCGAGCATCGCCCGGTCGAGCTCGGCCGTGACGAGGGCGGGGTCGAGGGTGATCTCACCGGTGCCGGACTCCGGGTCGACGCCGAACGACAGCGCGAACTTCGAGGCGTTGAGCACCTTGATCGCGAGGCGTCGGCCGATCTTCATCTGGCCGACCTCGAAGGCGGCGTCGGTGCCCAGGCGGGCGGACGCCGCCCAGTAGCGCACCGCGTCCGAGCCGTGCTCCTCGAGCAGGCCCATCGGGGTGACGACGTTGCCCTTGGACTTCGACATCTTCTTGCGGTCCGGGTCGAGGATCCAGCCGGAGATCGCGGCGTTGGCCCACGGCAGCGAGCCGAACTCGAGGTGCGAGCGCACCACGGTCGAGAACAGCCACGTGCGGATGATGTCCTGGCCCTGCGGGCGCAGGTCCATGGGGAAGACCCGCTCGAAGAGGTCCGGGTCGCGCTCCCAGCCGCCCGCGATCTGCGGGGTGAGCGACGACGTCGCCCACGTGTCCATGACGTCGGCCTCGCCGACGAACCCGCCCGGCACCCCGCGCTGGTCGGCGCTGTACCCGGGCGGCACGTCGGACGACGGGTCGACGGGCAGCGACGCCTCGTCCGGCACGATCGGGTCGTCGTGCTCGACGGTGCCGTCCGCGCCGACCCGGTACCACAGGGGGATCGCGACGCCGAAGAACCGCTGGCGGGAGACGAGCCAGTCGCCGTTGAGCCCACCGACCCAGTTCTCGTAGCGCACGCGCATGAAGTCGGGGTGGAAGCCGAGCTCCCTGCCGCGGCCGAGCAGCTCGTCGCGCAGCGCGGCGTCGCGCCCGCCGTTGCGGATGTACCACTGGCGCGACGTGACGATCTCGAGGGGCTTGTCGCCCTTCTCGAAGAAGTTCGCCATGCGCTGGGTCGCGACGGGCTCGCCCGCGAGGTCGCCCGACGCGCGCAGGGCGTCCACGACGGCGGTGCGGGCGGAGAACGTCGTCTTGCCCTCGATCTCGGCGAACAGGGCGCGCGAGCGCTCGCTCGTGAGCCACTCGGGGGTCTCGCGCGAGATGCGGCCGTCGCGCTGGATGATCGAGCGCGTCGGCAGCTGCAGCTCGCGCCACCACTGCACGTCGGTGAGGTCGCCGAAGGTGCAGCACATCGCGATGCCGGCGCCCTTGGTGGGCTCGGCGGCGGGGTGCGCGAGGACGGGCACCTCGACGTCGAACAGCGGCGAGGTGACCGTCGTGCCGAACAGGTGCTGGTACCGCTCGTCGTCCGGGTGCGCCACGAGCGCGACGCACGCGGGCAGGAGCTCGGGACGTGTCGTCTCGATGTGCACCGGCGCACCGCCGTCGCTCGGGTGGAACGCGACCTTGTGGAAGTGGCCGGGGTACTCGCGGGCCTCAAGCTCGGCCTGCGCGACCGCGGTCTGGAAGGTGACGTCCCACAGGCCCGGGGCCTCGGCCTGGTAGGCCTCGTCGCGGGCGAGGTTGCGCAGGAACGCGCGCTGCGCCACCGTGCGGGCGTTGGCGTCGATCGTCTGGTAGTGGTGCGACCAGTCGACCGACAGCCCGAGCCGGCGCCACAGCGCCTCGAACTGCTTCTCGTCCTCGCCGGTCAGCCGCTCGCACAGCTCGATGAAGTTGCGCCGCGAGACCGGGACCTGGTCGGAGAGCTTGGGGGCCTTGCCCGACCCGTCCTCGCTGCCCTGCTGCGGAGGCTCGAAGCCTTCGACGTACGGCAGGCTCGGGTCGCAGCGCACGCCGTAGAAGTTCTGCACGCGCCGTTCGGTCGGCAGGCCGTTGTCGTCCCAGCCCATGGGGTAGAACACCTCACGACCGCGCATGCGCTGGAAGCGCGCGACGACGTCGGTGTGCGTGTAGGAGAAGACGTGACCCACGTGCAGCGAGCCCGAGACCGTGGGCGGCGGGGTGTCGATGGAGTACACCTCGGCGCGGGTCTTCGTGCGGTCGAAGGCGTACGTGCCCTGCTCGCTCCAGCGGGCGTCGTACGTGGCCTCGAGACCGTCGAGGCTCACCCGGTCCGGTACGCCCGAGACCACGGCGCGCACGACGTCGGGGGCGCTCCCGACGGTGTCCGGGGAGCTGGGCGTGGGGTCGGCTGACGAGAAGGCACTCATGGTCACCTATCTTCCCAGATCCGTCGTCGCGTCACGGACGTGTCCACCGCCGTCGGCGGGGATAGGCTCTGGCCATGTCTTCTGCGCTCACCATCGGGTACGCCGCCATGCTGGAGCAGTTCCACCCCACGGAGGTGATCGCCCTCAGCGAGTACGCCGAGAGCCGTGGCTTCAGCGGGGTGATGGCCGCCGACCACTTCCAACCGTGGGTCCCGCAGCAGGGTCACTCGGCGTTCGTCTGGAACGTGCTGTCCGCGCTCGGCGAGCGCACGACCGGCGACCTCGGCCCCGGTGTCACGGCGCCGACGTTCCGCTGGCACCCGGCGATGGTCGCGCAGGCGTCCGCGACGCTCGCGGCGATGTACCCCGGCCGGCACTGGCTCGGGCTCGGCTCGGGCGAGGCGCTCAACGAGCACGTCGTCGCGGGGTACTGGCCCGAGGCCCCCGAGCGCATCAACCGGATGTTCGAGGCGATCGAGATCATCAAGAAGCTCTTCACCGCCTCCCTCGCCGGCAAGGACGTCAAGCACTCCGGGCAGTTCTACAAGCTCGAGTCGACGCGCCTGTGGACCATGCCGGACGTGCCGCCGGAGATCCTCGTCGCGACCGCGGGCCCGGTCACCGCCAAGCGGGCGGGCCGCCACGCCGACGGGCTCATCACGGTCGGCGCGCCGCTCGAGAAGATCTCGATGCTGTTCGGCAAGTTCGACGACGGCGTGCGCGAGTCCGGGCGCGACCCCGAGCACATGCCGAAGGTCCTTCAGCTGCACATGTCGTGGGCGGCCACCGACGCCGAGGCGCTGACGAACGCCATGACCGAGTGGCCCAACGGCGGGATGAAGTTCCCCAAGGCCGACATCCGCTCGCCGCACGACTTCGAGCAGATGGCCAAGCTCGTGCGTCCGGAGGACTTCGAGGGCCGGATGGTCATCTCGTCCGACCCGGACGAGCACCGCGCCTATATCCAGAAGTTCGTCGACCTCGGCTTCGACCGCATCTACCTGCACAACGTCGGGCGCAACCAGCGCGAGTGGATCGACGTCTTCAGCCGCGACGTGCTGCCGAAGCTGACCCGATGAGTGGACCTGCCGCGGGCGACGTGCCCGACGCCGACGTGCCCGACCCCGACGTGCCCGACGCCGCCGGGCACCCGGGCGAGGACGCCTCCTTCGCGGTGTGGGCGCCGTCGGGCATCGGGGAGGTCGCGCCGGGCGACGACCTCGCCGGGATGATCGCGGACGCCCTCGAGGCGGCGCCCCGACCGGGCGGTGCGCTGGCCGACGGCGACGTGGTCGTCGTGACGAGCAAGGTCGTGTCGAAGGCGGAGGGCCGCGTCGTCGCGGCGAGCGACCGCGAGGACGCGATCACGGCCGAGACGGTGCGGGTCGTGGCCTCGCGCACGCACCCCGGCGGGACGTTGCGGATCGTCGAGAACCGGCTCGGTCTCGTCATGGCCGCGGCCGGGGTCGACGCCTCCAACACGCCGGACGGGACCGTGCTGCTCCTGCCGGTCGACCCCGACGCCTCGGCCCGCGCCCTGCGTGCGGCGCTCCAGGAGCGGTTCGGCGTGCGGGTGGGCGTCGTCGTGAGCGACACCGCCGGACGCGCGTGGCGCGAGGGTCTGACCGATCTCGCGATCGGGTGCGCCGGCGTCGTGCCGCTGGAGGACCTGCGCGGGGGTACCGACTCTCACGGTCGTGAGCTGTCGGTGACGGTGACGGCGGTCGCCGACGAGATCGCCGCGGCCAGCGAGCTGGTGCGGGGCAAGACCGCCGGGCGGCCGGTCGCCGTCGTGCGCGGGCTCGGCCGATTCGTGACCGCGGACGACGGCCCGGGCGCCCGCGTGATCGTGCGCGCGGCCGACGACGACATGTTCCGCGAGGGCAGCACCGAGGCGTACGAGCGCGGCTACGACGACGGCGCCGAGTCGGGCTACGCCGACGGCTACCAGGAAGGGTTCGCCGAGGGCCTCCTCGAGGGTCAGGGCAGCGAACCGGTACCCGAGGCCTGACCCACGATGTAGAACCCCGGTCCGCGAGGTAGAACGTTCGGGCGTTCTACCTCGGCGACAGTGGTTCTACCTCGGCAAAGAGCGGGACATCGAGGTTTCGCCGTCCCTAGGCTGGCACGATGCTGCCCGCCGACTGGATCCCGCACCGCCGACACGACGACCGCGAACCCATCGGGTGGATCAGGCCCGAGGCCGACGACTGGGTCGCGGTCTCGATCCTTGGCCACGACATGACGGGCCCGGTCGACTGGACGACCGCCGAGGAGGCGCTCGAGGACACCGGGCTGGCGTGGCTCGCCGACGTGTGGATGCTCGAGCAGGACGGCGGCGAGCCGCTGCGGGTGCGCCTCGTCGAGGTCACACCGGACGGCGTCGTGGTCCAGACGGACGACTTCGGCGCGATCGACGTCCCCGTCGAGCGGTTCGCGCTGCCGTGGCCGGCCCCCGCCATGCTGCGCCCGCGACGGCCCGGCGACCCCGACGGCCGGGTCCTGGGTCCGCCCTAGCGCGGCACGTCGATGCGGGCGATGTCGCCGTGCGCCGTGATGCCCTGGCGGCCGATGCCGGGATCAGCGGGACAGCCCGCACTCGTCCTGCGTCCGCCGACGGATCGGGGGTCAGGGATCCGGCGTGGCGCCGTCCGCGCGGTCGACGGCGCCAGCCCTCGTCGTGCCGACGTTCTCGCCGTCTGTGTCGGGCTCCGCGACGTGCGGGTCTCCCGAGGAAGCGGCGGGACGGGCTGCCGGAGGCACCGCGTCCCCGGAGAGCCAGCGCAGCCAGGTCGCACGCGGGTCGCCCTCGACCAGCACCGCACGTACGAGCAGCGTGAGGGGGATCGCGAGGATCGCGCCCAGCGGACCGATGACGAACGTCCAGAACACGACGGACACGAAGCTCAGGGTGAGGCTGAGGTTCACCGCGTCCGCGACGAACTTGGGTTGCACGAGCACCTGGAGCACCACGTTGACCAGGCAGTAGATCGCCACGACGGCGAGCGCGAGCGGCCACCCGCCGACGACGAACGCCATGATGGCGGGTGGGACGAGTCCGAGCACGAAGCCGATGTTCGGCACGAAGTTCGTCACGAAGGCGAGGATCGCCCACACGACAGGAGCGGGGACGCCGAGCATCGCCAGCGCGATCCCGTCGATGACCGCGACGACCGCGCCGAACGACGCGTTGACGACGAAGTAGCGCCGCACGCCGCTGCTGAACCGGGTCGCCCGGCCGATCTCGTCCGCGCGCGAGGAACCGAAGACGCGGGACGCCGTCGAGTACCGTGCGGCATCGGCGGCCATGAAGATCGCGTAGGCGAGGACGAAGAACAGGGCCGTCGCGATGCCGAGGACGGTGCCGCTGATGTCGCCGGCGAGCGCGAGCACGCGGGACGGCTCGAGCCACGCCGTCGCCGTGGCGGCGAGGTCGGTGTCGATGCCCAGGGCGGAGAGCGCGTCGACCCCGTCGAGCACCGAGGACCGCAGCTGCGGGAGGTACTCGCGGACGAGGTCGGCGAACTGGAACCCCGCGAAGACGAGCATCGCCAGGAGTGCCGCGAGGATGAGGTACGCGACCACCACGACCACGGTCGTCGCGGCCCAGCGCGGCCAGCCCCGCGCCTCCAGCGGGAACCGCACGGGGTGGCAGATGATGACGATCACGGCGGCGAGCAGCATCGGCGCGACGATCTCGTTCGCTGCGTGCAGCCCGGCGAGCAGGACGACCGCCGCGGCGAGCGTCAGCACGGTCCGTGTCGCCGGGGCGAGGGTCGTGGGCGGCGGCGCCGACGCGCCCGGTTCCGAGGTCACGCGCCGACCTTAGCCCTCGTCGGACCCGTTCCCGCGGCGCCGCGCGACGGACGTCGTCAGTCGTCGACCCGGGCGAGCGGCGAGTGGCCGGGTGCGACCCGCTCGCCGTCCGGCACCGGACCCGGGGGTGTGCCGTCGCCGAAGGGCCGTCCGCCCAGCTCCTCGCGCCCGTGGGGCGTGAGCCAGCCGTCGAGGGCCGGGCCGGCGGGCACGATCCCCGACGGGTTGATGTCCCGGTGCACCACGTAGTAGTGCTGCTTGATCTGCTCGACGTCCACGGTGTCGCCGAACCCGGGGGTCTGGAACAGGTCCCGCGCGTAGCCCCACAGCGCGGGCATCTCGCTGAGCTTGTTCCGGTTGGTCTTGAAGTGCCCGTGGTAGACGGCGTCGAAGCGCACGAGCGTGGTGAACAGCCGCACGTCGGCCTCGGTGATGGTCTCGCCCACGAGGTACCGCTGCCGGCCGAGCCGCTCCTCGAGCTCGTCGAGCGCGGCCCACAGCCGCTGGTACGCGCTGTCGTAGGCGGACTGGGAGCCGGCGAACCCGCAGCGGTAGACACCGTTGTTGACCTCGGTGAACACGTGCTGCATCACGTCGTCCAGCTCGTCGCGGTGCGCGGCGGGGAGCAGGTCGGGTGCGCCGTCGCGATGGAACGGCTGCCACTCGGTCGACAGGTCGAGGGTCATCTGGGCGAAGTCGTTGGTGACGACGGCGCCCGTGGTGACGTCGACGATCGCGGGAACGGTGATGCCACGCGGGTACTCGGGGTCACGACGGAAGTACGCGTCCTGCAGGCGCTCGATCCCCAGGACCGGGTCGCGCCCGTCGGGGTCGAGGTCGAAGGTCCAGGACCGTTCGTCGTGGACGGGCCCGGCGAGCCCCATCGAGAGCGCGTCCTCGAGCCCGAGCAGGCGCCGGACGATGATCGCCCGGTTCGCCCACGGGCACGCGCGCGCCGCGACGAGCCGGTAGCGACCCGCCTCGACGGGGTAGCCGTCGCGGCCGTCCGCCGTGACCCGGGCCGTGATGTACCGGGTGTCGCGCTCGAACTCCTTGCCAGGGACCGAGTAGGTGCCGCCCTGGCTGTGCTCGGGCCGTTCCTGGGTCGTGGTGGTCTCGTCGGACTCTCGCGTCGTGCTCATCGGGCGAGCCTACGTGGAGCGCGCGGCCCTCGCCGCCGCCTTGGCGGCCTTCTTCGTGGCCCGGACCTCGTCGAGCGAGGCCTGGTCGGTCACGTCCGCGATGGACCGGTGCGAGCCGTCCTCGCCGTACGCCCCGGCCGCCTCTTTCCATCCCGCCGGTTCGACGCCGTACTGCTTGCCGAGCAGGGCGAGGAAGATCCGCGCCTTCTGGTCACCGAAGCCGGGCAGCGCCTTGAGCCGCTTGAGCACGAGCGCGCCGTCGGGGGCCTCGCCGTCGGGACCGGGGTCGGTCCAGAGCCGGGTGACGTCGCCGTCGTAGTCCTCGACGACGGTCCGTGCGACGGCCTGCACCCGCCCGGCCATGGAACCGGGGTAGCGGTGGATGGAGGGCGGGGTGGAGGCCATGGCGGTGAACTCGTCCGGGTCGGCGTCGGCGATGCGCCGCACGTCCCACCCGTCCATCCGGTCCGCGATCTTGGCGGGGCCGGCGAACGCGACCTCCATCTGCACCTGCTGGTCGAGGAGCATCCCGACGAGCAGGGCGAACGCGTCGGTGGACAGCAGCTGGTCGGCCTCCGGGTCGCCGGTGAGCCACAGGTCGTGTGCCATGGGCCCATCATCGCAGGCGTCCGCTCCGACGTCAGGGGAGCCGCGACGTCAGGCGAGCGGGCAGGGATCAGCCCAGGGGTCGGACGCGGCCCACGAGGAACTCGTCGACCCGCAGCACCCGCAGCGCGCCGCGCACGACCACCGGGACGAGGCGTGCGCCGGCGTCGCCGGTGACACGCCGGAGGTCGTCGACGACGTACCGGCGGCCGCGACGCTCGAGCTCGAAGCTCCCGGCGGTCTCGACGTTGTGCAGCCAGTCGACGTCCGTGCCGTACGTGAGCGCGACGACGACCCGCACCTCGAGCGACCGCACCTCGCCGAGGGAGCGCGGTGGCGTCGGGGCGCGGAAGGCGAACACCGGTGTGGCGCGCGGTCGCCCGCTGCGCCGACCGACGTGGTGGATCACCGCCAGGGGAGGGACCCGGCCGAACGCGCGGCGCAGGAGCGGGTTGAGCACGTGCCGGTTGGTCCGGGCTACCCAGCGGGGGATCGGCATGCACCCCATCCTCGCCCGCACCACCCGTCGCCGCGCGACGGCTGCGCCTATCGTGACGAGGTGACGACCCGGATCCTGCTGCTCAGCGACACGCACGTGCCTGCCCGCGCCAGAGCGCTGCCCGAGCAGGTGTGGCGGGCGGTCGACGACGCGGACGTCGTCGTGCACGCCGGCGACTGGGTCACGGTCGACCTCCTCGATGCTCTCGAGGCGCGTGCCGCGCGCCTCGTCGGCGTGGCGGGGAACAACGACGGCCCCGATCTGCACGGCAGGCTGCCCGAGGTCGCCCGCACGACGATCGAGGACCTGCGGGTCGTCGTCGTGCACGAGACGGGTGGCAAGGACGGGCGCGAGCGGCGGGCAGACGCGGCGTACCCGGGCACGGACCTGCTGGTCTTCGGCCACAGCCACATCCCGTGGGACACGGTCTCGCCGGGCGGGATGCGCCTGCTCAACCCCGGCTCGCCCAGCGACCGGCGGCGTCAGCCGGTGGGCACGTACCTCACGGCGACGGTCGACGCCGACCTGCTGCTCGACGTCGAGCTCGTGCCCGTCGAGCGCTGAGGTCAGGCCGCACCGGCACGCTCGCGGTGGGCGGCCGGGCTCACGCCGCGCACACGCTTGAACGCCGCGCTGAGCGCGAACGGGGTCCCGTAGCCGACGGCGCGCGCGACGGAGCCGACGGTCGCGCCGTCCTCGAGCAGCAGGTCCGCCGCGAGGTCGAGCCGCCACCCCGTGAGGTACGCCATGGGCGGTTCGCCGACGAGCTCGGTGAACCGTCGGGCGAACGCGGCGCGCGAGAGCCCGGTCTCGCGGGCCAGCAGCTCGACGGTCCAGGCCCGCGCCGGGTCGTGGTGGATGAGGCGCAGCGCCGCGCCGACGACGGGGTCGGCGTCCGCGCGGTACCAGCCCGGTGCGTCGGGTCGGGCGAGCCAGGTGCGCAGGCACGAGATGAGCAGGAGGTCGAGCAGCCGGTCGAGGACCGCCTCCTGGCCCGGCAGGTCCTGCACGACCTCGCGCGCGAGCATCTCGACGAGGGTCGCGTCGACCTCGCCGCGCCGGAGGACGACGCGCTGGGGCAGCACCCGTAGGATGCGGCCCCCGACCTCGCCGTCGAGGGGGTACGTCCCGGTGATGATGACGGTCTCGCCGTCGGGGTCGTTGCCCCACGACCGCACGCCCAGCACCGTCATCGGCGAGGCCCCGCCGTCGACGGGGCGGCAGACTTCGGTCGGCCCGATGACGACCTGGGGCGCCGTGGTGGGGGAGTCGGCGACGACGTAGTGGTCGGGGCCACGGAAGAGGATCACGTCGCCCTGCTCCACGTGCACCCCCAGGTCGGCGTCGCGGCCCGGCGCGCCGTCTGCCGGACCGACCCAGCCCGAGCCGCGCAGGACCGGCACGATCGTCAGCGGGGCCTCGTCCTCGATCCGCAGGCCCCACGGCGGGCTCAGGTGGCTGCGCAGGAGGAAAGCCCCCCGCGCCCGGGGGCCGTCGAGCAGCCCGGCGACGGCGTCCATGGCTCCACGGTAGCGCCGGCCCGCGGTGCAGTCGAGACGATCACGCATGCGGTCGAGCGTCTTGACCATGGATCGTCTCGCGATCTGCCAGTTGACTGACGGTGTCCGCACGACCGCCGCACCGGACCACCTGCTGCGGCCCCCCGACAGGAGACTCCCATGACCTCAGAGACGATGACCTCGCAGACCCCGACCTCGCAGCCCACGACCGGCACGACCGTCGCCCCCTCGCCGTCCCCGGGCGGTGGCACCGTCCTCGTCCTCGGCGCGACGGGCAAGACGGGACGCCGTGTCGCGGACCGCCTCGACGCGCTCGGCGTCCCCGTGCGGCGCGCCTCGCGCTCGGTCTCAGGCCCGGGATCGACGCCCTTCGACTGGGACGACGAGTCCACCTGGGCTCCCGCGCTCGACGGCGCGGTCGCGGCGTACGTCGCGTACGCACCCGACCTCGCGATCCCCGGCGCTCCTGAGACCGTCACCCGGTTCGCCGCGGCGGCGCGCGAGGCGGGCGTGCGCCGGCTCGTCCTGCTCTCGGGGCGCGGCGAGACGGAGGCGCAGCGTGCCGAGGCGAGCGTCGCCGTCGTCTTCCCGGAGCGCACGGTCGTGCGGTGCGCGTTCTTCGCCCAGAACTTCAGCGAGAGCTTCCTCCTCGGCCCCGTGCTCGACGGCGTCCTGGCGCTCCCCGTGGGCGACGTCACCGAGCCGTTCGTCGACGTGGAGGACATCGCCGACGTCGCGGTCGCCGCCCTCACGGACGACGGCCACGCCGGACAGGTCTACGAGCTGACGGGCCCGCACCTGCTCACCTTCACCGAGGTCGTCGCCGAGATCGGGGCCGCGAGCGGCCGCGAGGTGACGTTCGTGCCGATCACCCTCGACGAGTTCTCCGCCGGGCTGCGTGCCGACGGGCTCCCGGACGACGTCGTGGACCTCATGCGGTACCTGTTCACCGAGGTGCTCGACGGGCGCGGCGCCCACGTGACCGACGGCGTGCGGCAGGCGCTCGGTCGCGCGCCGCGCGCCTTCGGCGAGTTCGCGCGGCGCGAGGCCGCGGCCTGGGCGGGTGAGCGAGGGTGAGCGCCGTCGACGCCGACGGGTGGCTGGTCCTCGTGGCGTGCGTCGGGTCGGGGCTGAGCGCAGGCGTGCTCTTCGCCTTCTCGACGTTCGTCGGTGCGGGGCTGCGCGCGGCCGGGCCCACGCACGGTGCGTGGACCATGGCCATGATCAACCGCACGGCGATGCGTCCACCCCTCATGCTGCTGCTCGGCGGGACGGCCCTCGTGAGCATCGCCAGCGCCGTCGTCGCCCTGGCGAGCGGGCGACCGGGCGCGGTGTGGACGGTGGTCGGCGCAGCGTCCTACCTCCTCGGTGCCGTGCTCGTGACCGGCGCGGCGAACGTCCCGCTCAACGACCGCCTCGAGGTCGCTGCGCGGGGCGTCACGCAGACCGGGACCGCTCAGGAGGAGGGGCCGACGGCGGCGCTCGCCACGTTCTGGCCGGCCTTCCTCGCGCGGTGGCTCCCCTGGAACCACGTGCGGACCGTCGTCTGCACGTTCGCGGCAGCCGCGTTCGCGATCGCCCTCGCCCCCTGACCCGGCGGAATACGCGGGTCGCCTGTCAGGTTGCGCCCGGTATGAGCTACGACACGCTCCCGACACCGGGCACGGACGCACAGCCGCTCACCTCCGACGAGACGATCCGGCGGGTGCTCGACGGCTCGACGACCTGGGCGGTCGTCGGGCTGTCGAACAACACCTCCCGTGCGGCCTACGGCGTCGCGCGCCTCCTGCAGCAGCAGGGCAAGCGGATCGTGCCCGTGCACCCGAGGGCCGAGACGGTGCACGGCGAGCAGGGGTACGCATCGCTCGCGGACGTGCCGTTCCCGGTCGACGTCGTCGACGTCTTCGTCCGCTCCGAGCTCGCCGGGGCTGTCGCGGACGAGGCGCTCGCGGTCGGTGCGAAGGCGGTGTGGTTCCAGCTCGGCGTGATCGACGCGGACGCTGCCGCACGGGTCCGGGCGGCAGGCGCCGACATGGTCGTGGACCGGTGCCCGGCCATCGAATGGCCGCGACTCGGTCCGGGAGCACCGGCGCGGTCGTCGGGCGGCACCAGGGCGGAGGGTGCGGCGTGAGCGTCATCGACACCTCGACCGACCTCGGTGCGCGGGCGGCGGGGCGTCTTGCGGAGGAGCCGGTCGCCTGGCTCGTCACCGTGGATCCTCACGGCACCCCGCAGCCCACCCCGGTGTGGTTCGTTCGGACGGGTGACGGGCTGGTCGTCGCGAGCCAGCCCGCCACGGCCAAGCTCCGCAACGTGCGGGCGAACCCGCGCGTGGCGCTGCATCTCAACAGCACCCGCACGGGCGACGACGTGATCGTCCTCGTGGGTGCGGCCGCCATCGACGACGCCGGCCTGACGGAGGCCGAGCGGGACGCCTACGACGCCAAGTACTCCGAACCCATGCGCGGCATCGGGATGACCCCCGCGCAGTTCCACGAGGAGTACTCCGTGATCCTGCGGATCGCCCCGGAGAAGCTGCGCGGCTTCTGAGCACGATCCCTGGGTCGTGGCGTCGGCAGCGTCCGACCTCGGCTCCCGGGGTGCTGCGCGGGAGCATCCGCGAGATGGTGGCAGTGCGCAGCAGGACGTGGGGCTGCCGGGCGCAGCAGGCGGGACTCGAGGAGGAGGACGTGCGATGGTGCGAGTGGCGATCACCCAGGCGACGTGGACGGGTGACAAGGAGTCGATGATCGCGCTCCACGAGCGCTGGACCCGTGAGGCCGCGGCCGACGGCGCGCAGGTCGTCGCGTTCCAGGAGCTGTTCTACGGGCCGTACTTCGGGATCACGCAGGACCCGGCCTACTACGCCTACGCGGAGCCGGTCCCCGGCCCGACCGTCGAACGGTTCGCCGCGCTCGCCCGCGAGCTCGGCGTGGTGCTGGTGCTCCCGGTGTACGAGGAGGAGTCGCCCGGGATCCTCTACAACACGGCCGCCGTGGTCGACGCCGACGGCACGTACCTCGGCAAGTACCGCAAGCACCACCTGCCGCACCTGCCGAAGTTCTGGGAGAAGTTCTACTTCCGTCCGGGCAACCTCGGCTGGCCGGTGTGGGACACCGCGATCGGGAGGGTCGGGGTGAACATCTGCTACGACCGGCACTTCCCCGAGGGCTGGCGGACGCTGGGGCTCAACGGCGCCGAGATCGTCTTCAACCCCAACGCGACCGCGCCCGGGATCTCCAACCGGCTGTGGGAGATCGAGCAGCCCGCCGCGGCCGCCGCCAACGGGTACTTCGTCGCGGCGAACAACCGAGTGGGGCGCGAGGACAACGAGTACGGGGACGAGGCCGTGACCTTCTACGGCAGCTCGTACGTCGTCGGACCCGACGGCAACCTCGTCGGCGACATGGCGAGCGGGTCGGAGCCCGGGTTCATCGTCCGCGACGTCGACCTCGAGCAGATCCGTGAGGTCCGCGAGCGCTGGCAGTTCTACCGCGACCGGCGCCCGGACGCCTACGGGCCGATCGTCGCGCCGTAGCGGCACCCCGGCTGCGGCCCGCGGACCGGCACGTCTCGGTCCGGTACCGGACGCGACAAACCACGCGCCGACGGCGCACGCTAGGGGCATGAGCGACAGTCCCCGCCCGACGGCGGACCCCGGCCCGGTGCCGCAGACCGACCGGACCGCGGCCCGGCAGGGCACCGTCGGCCGCACCTTCACGGGGTGGGCGGCCGGTGCCGGCGTCGTGGCCGCGCTCGTGGGGTTCGCGGTCGCCGAGGTCGTCGCCGCGCTCGTCGCCCCGGCGGCCAGCCCGCTGTTCGCGGCGGGGGCCGGCGTCGTCGACCAGGTTCCCGGCTGGCTCAAGGACTGGGCGATCGCGACCTTCGGCACCGCGGACAAGGCCGTCCTCCTCGGCACGATGGTCGTCGTCCTCGCGCTGGGTGCCGCCCTGGCCGGTGCCCTCCAGCTGCGCCGGCCGCCGGCGGGCGCGCTGCTCCTGCTCGGTGTGGGCGCCGTCGGTGCGCTGGTCGCCGCGACCCGGCCCGGCGCGAGCCCGGTGTGGGCGCTGCCGACCGTCGTCGGCGTCGTCGTGGCGGCGCTGGTCCTGCGCCTCGTCGTGCTGCGGCTGCGGGCGTGGCGGGACGAGGCGCGCGCGAGGGAGCGGGTGGAAGCGACGGGGTTCCCGGCGTCGGCACCCGCGGAGTCACCCCTGGACGCCGCGCGCGAGCGCGAGCTCGTCGACCGGCGCCGGTTCCTGGCCCTGACGGGGGTGTCGGCGGCCGCCGCCGTGCTGGTGGCCGCCGGCGCCCGGATGGTCTCGGCGGGCGCGCGGGCGGCGACGTCCGCCCGCGACCTGCTGCGCCTGCCCCGGGCCGCGAGCCCCGCGCCGGCGGTGCCGGCGGGGGCGGAGACCGGGGTGCCGGGCCTGGCGCCGTACGTCACCCCGAACGGCGAGTTCTACCGCATCGACACCGCGCTGCGGGTGCCGCAGGTCGACCCCGAGACCTGGACGTTGCAGATCACCGGGATGGTGGACCAGCCGCTCGAGATCACGTTCGACGAGCTGCTGGACCTGCCGCTGGTGGAGTACCACGTGACCCTGACGTGCGTGTCGAACGCGGTCGGGGGCGACCTCGTGGGCAACGCCCTGTGGCTGGGATACCCGGTGCGTGAGCTCCTGGCGCGTGCGGGCGTGCGCGAGGGCGCCGACATGGTGCTCTCGACGAGCGCCGACGGCTGGACCGCGAGCACCCCGCTCGAGGTGCTCACCGACCCCGACCGCCAGTGCCTGCTGGCCGTGGGGATGAACGGCGAGCCGCTGCCGTTGGCGCACGGCTTCCCGGCGCGCCTGGTGGTCCCGGGCCTCTACGGGTACGTCTCGGCCACGAAGTGGGTCACCGAGCTCAAGGTCACGCGCTTCGCCGACGACGTCGCGTACTGGTCGACCCGCGGGTGGTCGGAGCGGGGGCCGATCAAGCTCGCGTCCCGCATCGACACCCCTCGGACCGACGTGCAGGCGGGGCAGGTGGTGGTCGCCGGCGTCGCGTGGGCGCAGCACACCGGGGTCGCGGGTGTCGAGGTCCGCGTCGACGACGGTGACTGGGCGCAGGCCGAGCTCGCCGAGACCGTCTCGGCCGACACGTGGCGGCAGTGGCTCTACCGCTGGGACGCGGCGCCGGGGACGCACCGGCTGACCGTCCGCGCGACGGATGCCGAGGGCACCGTCCAGACCTCCGAGGTCGCCGCGCCCGCACCCGACGGGGCGTCGGGCTGGCACGCGGTCGAGGTGCGCGTGGGCTGAGCCCGCCGCCGACCGGCGGGGTGCATCTCAGGCGACCGACGCGAGGGCGAGCGCCCGGGCGACGGTCTCGGCGTCGTCGCGCAGCAGGCCGACCGTGACCCGCACGTGCCCGGCGCTGTCCGTGCGCCGCGCCCGGAACGGTGCGCCGGGGGCGACGCGGATGCCGGCCGCCTCCAGGCGGACCAGGGCGGTGCGCTCGTCGTGCACCGGCAGCCACAGGTTCACCCCGTCACCGGCGCGCACCTGCACGCCGTGGGCGGCGAGGGCCTCGACGAGGGTGCGCTGCCGCGCGAAGTACAGGCGGCGGGCGTGCGCGACGGCGGCGATCGCGGCGGAGTCGGTGAGCAGGTCGGCGAGCACCCGCTGCAGGAGCCGGCTCGTCCAGCCGGGGCCGAGCATCCGGCGGGCGACCATCGGGTCGAGCACGGTCGCGGGACCCCCGACCGCAGCGATGCGCAGGTCCGGCCCGTGCGACTTGGAGTACGAGCGCACGTGCACGACGCGGTCGGGCAGGTACGTCCCGAGGCTCACGTCCCGCGCGGAGGCGATCTCCCCCGAGTGGTCGTCCTCGATCACGACCACCCCGGGCCCGTGCCGGCGCAGCAGCGCGGCGAGCTCGCGTGCTCGTGTGGGGGACAGGCTGCGGCCCGTCGGGTTGTGCGCGCGCGGCTGCAGGACGACGGCGCGCACCCCCTGGGCGAGGGCGGCGGCCAGCGCGGTGGGCCGCACGCCGTGCTCGTCGAGCTCGACGGGGACGCGCTCGAGACCCATCTGCTCGAGGAGGTCGAACACGGGCGGGAACCCGGGGTCCTCGACCGCTACCCGGTCGCCGAAGCCCGTCACCTGGTCGAGCGCGCGGCCCATCGCGTCGAGCGCGCCGTCGACCACGGTGACGCGTTGCGGGGCGAACGGCCACGACGCGCGCAGGAGGGCCTCGAGGGCGTCGAGCACCGGCGCCGCCAGGTAGCTGCCCGTCTGGGCCGCGGGCGCGTGCTGCGCGGCCCGGGCGAGGGCGGGGCCCAGCACCGGCAGGAGCTGGGGGTCCGGCGTGCCGCTGGACAGGTCGAGCCGTGGAACGTCGTGCGCCGGGTGGGCCATCGAGCGGTAGCGCGGCGGGAGCCAGCTCGAGGGCTCGGGGAGGACGTACGTCCCCGCCCGCCCGCGCGAGACCACCAGCCCGACGGCGGACAGCGCCTGGAACGCGCCGCTCACCGTCGCCGGGCTCACCCCGAGCTCGTGCGCGAGCACCCGCACGGTCGGCAACCGGTCGCCGGGCGCCAGGACACCGGTCCGCACCAGCCGCGCGACGGTCGCGGCGATGCCCCGCGGGCTGCGGTCGACCACCTGCGAGGCGAGGGAGGACGTGGCTGCGACGGGCTCCATGGGGTTCATGGTGCCCCCTCGCAGGGCCCCGTCCCGGAGTGTTTACGCCGCCGACACGCACGGACCCGAGACCGAAACCCCCGGTTACGCCGCAGAAATGTTCACGCAGCAGAGTCACATTCGTCGGCGGTCGAGCCGGCACAGTCGTCAGTCGCACCGACGGGTCCTGCCCGTCGAGATCCGCCGGAGGCCCCATGAGCGTCGTTCGCGTTGCATTCACCCAGGCACGCTGGACAGGTGACAAGGAGTCGATGATCGCGCTCCACGAGCGCTGGACCCGCGAGGCCGCGTCCCGCGGCGCACAGGTCGTCGCGTTCCAGGAGCTGTTCTACGGCCCGTACTTCGGCATCACGCAGGACACCGCCTACTACGACTACGCCGAGTCGGTCCCCGGCCCGACGGTCGAGCGCTTCGCCGCGCTCGCCAAGGAGCTCGGGGTCGTGCTCGTCCTGCCCGTCTACGAGGAGGACCAGCCCGGGGTGCTCTACAACACGGCGGCGGTCGTGGACGCGGACGGCACCTACCTCGGCAAGTACCGCAAGCACCACATCCCGCACCTGCCGAAGTTCTGGGAGAAGTTCTACTTCCGTCCCGGCAACCTCGGGTACCCGGTCTTCGAGACCGCCGTCGGGCGCATCGGGGTCAACATCTGCTACGACCGGCACTTCCCCGAGGGCTGGCGCGTGCTCGCCCTGAACGGGGCCGAGATCGTCTTCAACCCCAACGCCACCGCGCCCGGCGTCTCCAACCGGCTGTGGGAGATCGAGCAGCCCGCCGCCGCCGCGGCCAACGGCTACTTCGTCGTCGCGAACAACCGTGTCGGGCGCGAGGACAACGAGTACGGGGACGAGGCCGTGAGCTTCTACGGCAGCTCCTACGCGGTGGGACCCGACGGCAACCACGTCGGCGAGGTCGCGTCGTCGAGCGAGGACGAGCTCGTCCTGCGGGACCTCGACCTCGGCCAGATCCGTGAGGTGCGCGAGCGCTGGCAGTTCTTCCGTGACCGCCGCCCGGACGCCTACGGCCCCGTCGTCGCCCCCTGACCCGCCACCCTCCCGGAGGTCCCCCGTGAAGACCCTCATCAGCGGCGGCACCGTCGTCAACGCCACGGGCCGCGCGCCGGCCGACGTCCTCGTCGACGGCGAGACGGTGGCCGCGGTCCTCGCGCCCGGCTCGACCGCGCTCGGCGTCGACCTGGCCGCGCACGTCGACCAGGTCATCGACGCGACCGGCAAGTACGTCGTCCCGGGTGGCGTCGACGCGCACACCCACATGGAGATGCCGTTCGGGGGCACGTCCGCCTCCGACACCTTCGCCACCGGCACGACGGCCGCGGCCTGGGGCGGGACGACGACGATCGTCGACTTCGTCGTGCAGTACCCCGAGCAGAACGTCCTCGACCAGTACGCGGCCTGGCACGAGAAGGCCGCGGGCAGCTGCGCCGTCGACTACGGCTTCCACCAGATCCTGTCCGACGTGCAGGACTCCTCCCTGCACGCGATGGACGAGCTCATCGCCGAGGGCGTGACCAGCTTCAAGCTCTTCATGGCCTACAAGGGGGTCTTCCTCTCCGACGACGGGCAGATCCTGCGGGCGATGCAGAAGGCGGCCGACAACGGCGCGCTGATGATGATGCACGCGGAGAACGGCGCCGTCATCGACGTCCTCGTCCAGCAGGCGCTCGCCGCCGGGAACACCGCGCCGGTCTTCCACGGGCTCACCCGCCCGTGGCAGGCCGAGGCCGAGGCGACGTCGCGGGCGATCATGCTCGCCGACCTCACGGGCGCGCCCCTGTACGTCGTGCACGTGTCCGCCAAGCAGGCGGTCGAGCAGATCGCGCTCGCCCGCGACCGGGGGCAGAACGTCTTCGGCGAGACGTGCCCGCAGTACCTGTACCTCTCGCTCGAGGAGCAGCTCGGGGCGCCCGGGTTCGAGGGCGCCAAGTGGGTGTGCTCGACGCCGTTGCGCTCGCGGGCGGAGGGCCACCAGGACCACATGTGGCAGGCGCTGCGGACCAACGACCTGCAGCTCGTCTCGACCGACCACTGCCCCTTCTGCATGAAGGACCAGAAGGAGATGGGCGTCGGGGACTTCTCGAAGATCCCCAACGGGATCGGGTCCGTCGAGCACCGGATGGACCTCATGTACCAGGGCGTCGTCAGCGGTCGGATCAGTCTCGAGCGCTGGGTCGAGATCTGCTCCGTCACGCCCGCCCGGATGTTCGGCATGTACGGCCGCAAGGGGGTCGTCGCCCCGGGGGCCGACGCCGACATCGTGATCTACGACCCGGCCGGGCACACGAGCATCGGCCTCGGCAAGACCCACCACATGAACATGGACTACTCCGCCTGGGAGGGCTTCGAGATCGACGGGCACGTCGACACGGTGCTCTCGCGCGGGACCGTCCTCGTCACCGGCGGCGAGTTCGTCGGCAGGGTCGGCCACGGGCGCTACGTCAAGCGCGACCTGACCCAGTACCTCGTCTGACCCCGGTACCTCGTCCGCCCGCCTCAAGGAGCACCCATGGACTTCGGCGTCGTCCTGCAGACCGACCCGCCCGCCTCCCGCGTCGTCGACCTCGCCCGGCAGGCCGAGAACCACGGCTTCGACTACGCCTGGACGTTCGACTCCCACCTGCTGTGGGAGGAGCCGTTCGTCGTCTACTCCGCCATGCTGGCGGCGACCCGCAAGATCGTCGTGGGCCCGATGGTGACCAACCCGGCCACGCGCGACTGGACCGTCCTCGCGTCGTTGTTCGCGACGCTCAACGAGATGTTCGGCAACCGCACGGTCTGCGGGATCGGGCGGGGGGACTCGGCGGTGCGCACCCTCAACGGGCGTCCGTCGAACCTCGCGACGCTGCGCGACGCGGTGCACGTCATCCGTGAGCTGGCGAACTCCCGGTCGGTGGAGGTCAACGACCGCACGGTGCAGTTCCCGTGGAGCGTGGGCTCGGCCCTCGAGGTGTGGGTCGCGGCGTACGGTCCGCGGGCGCTCGCGCTGACCGGCGAGGTCGGGGACGGGTTCATCCTCCAGCTCGCCGACCCGGACATCGCCGCGTGGATGATCCGGGCCGTGCGGGACTCCGCCGAGCAGGCCGGCAGGGACCCGGACGCCATCTCGTTCTGCGTGGCGGCGCCCGCCTACACGGGCGACGGCGACTCCCCGGCCGAGCGCGCGCACATGCGCGAGCAGTGCCGCTGGTTCGGGGGCATGGTCGGCAACCACGTCGCGGACATCGTGGCGCGCTACGGCTCGGACTCCGCGATCCCCAAGGCGCTGACCGACTACGTCGCGGGCCGCGAGGGCTACGACTACAACGAGCACGGCCGGGCCGGGAACTCCCACACCGCCTTCGTGCCCGACGAGATCGTCGAGCGGTTCTGCGTGCTCGGGTCCCCGCGCGAGCACGTCGCCAAGCTCGAGGCGCTGCGCGAGCTCGGCGTCACCCAGTTCGCCGCCTACCTCCAGCACGACAACAAGGAGGGCACGCTGCGCACCTACGGCGAGCGGGTCATCCCTGCGATGCGGGCCCCGGTGGTGGCGAGCGCATGAGACGAGCCGTCGTGGGCGCCGCGGGGGTGCTCGCGCTCGCCCTCCTGTGGGAGGGCTACAAGCTGCTCGCGCCCGACGACGGCGTGGTCGTCGGCGACGTCACGGTGCTGCCCCGCGCGAACGACGTCGCGATGCCGCACCTGTGGGACATGGTCGCGCGGGCGTTCGAACCGGTGAGCTCGGCGACCGGTGCGCCGCCGCTGTGGCTCGCCGTCCTGCAGGCCTCGGCGTTCACGCTGGGCGTGGCCGCCGTCGGGTGGGTCGTCGGTGTCGTCGTGGGTCTGCTCGTCGCGACCGTCATGCAACGGTTCCGCACGGCCGCCTCGGCCCTCCTTCCCTGGGTGGTCCTCAGCCAGACCGTCCCGCTCATCGCCCTCGCACCCCTCGTGCGGCGCTGGGGGTCGCAGCTGGAGACCGGCGCGCTCGACTGGCAGGACTGGATGTCGGTCGCCGTGATCGCCTCCTACCTCGCGTTCTTCCCGGTCTCGGTCGGTGCGCTGCGCGGGTTCTCGTCGCCCGACGCGGTGCACCTCGACCTCATGCGCTCCTACGGCGTGGGCTGGTGGCGCACCTTCGGGCGGCTGCGGGCCCCCGCCGCCGTGCCGTACCTGCTGCCCGCGCTGCGCCTGGCGGCCGCGAACGCCGTCGTCGGCACCGTCGTCGCCGAGGTCTCCATCGGCCTGCGCGGCGGCGTCGGCCGCATGATCGTCGAGTTCGGCGCGAGCGCGAGCGCCGACCCCGCCAAGCAGTGGTCGCCCATCGCCGGCGCCGTCCTCGTCGGCCTCGTCGCGGCCGGCGCCTGCGCCCTCGTGGGCCTCGCCCTGGCCCGCTACCGCGTCTCGGAGGTCTCATGAGCACCACCCACCCACCGACCGGCCCGGGCGCCTCGGCGGCCCCGGCCGTCGAGGCCCGCGGCGTCAGCCGCACGTTCGACTCGCGCTCCGGCGAGGTCGTCGCGCTCACCGGAGTCGACCTGACCGTCCGCGCCGGGGAGTTCGTCGCCCTCATCGGTCCGTCCGGGTGCGGCAAGTCGACGCTCCTGCGCCTGATCGCCGACCTCGACCAGCCGACGGCGGGCGAGCTGACGGTCTTCGGGCGCACCCCGCGCGCGGCGCGTCAGAACCAGGACTACGGCATCGCCTTCCAGCAGGCGGGCCTGCTGCCGTGGCGGACGGTCCGGGCCAACGTCGAGCTCCCGCTCGAGCTGCACGGGACCGGCCGCGCGGCGCGCGGCGCCCGGGCGCGCGAGCTGCTCGACCTGGTCGGTCTCGCGGAGTTCGCGGAGCACCACCCGCACCAGCTCTCGGGCGGGATGCAGCAGCGGGTGGCGATCGCCCGCGCGCTGGCCGAGAGCCCGAGCCTGCTCCTCATGGACGAGCCCTTCGGAGCTCTCGACGAGATGACGCGCGAGCACATGCAGACCGAGCTGCTGCGCCTGCGGGCCGAGACGGGAGCCGCCGTGGTCTTCGTGACGCACTCCATCCCCGAGGCCGTGTACCTCTCGGACCGCGTCGTCGTGATGTCCGCGCGCCCCGGTCGTGTGCGGGAGATCGTCTCCGTCGCCCTCGGCGACGCGGCGGACCGGTCCGAGGACCTGCGCGAGGACGTGGCGTTCTTCGACCGCGTCCGCGCCGTGCGCGAGTCGTTGCACGGCACGGGCAACGGCACGGGCAACGGCACGGGCGCCGGCACGGGGACGAGCACGGGTGCTGCGACGGGCGCGGGTCGGGGAGCGGACGCCCGATGAGGTCCGTCGACCGCGCCCGGATCCTCCTCGCGCCGGTCCTCCTCGGGCTGCTCGCGCTCGCCGCGTGGCAGGCCGCCGTCGTGGTCCTCGAGCTGCGGCCGTTCGTGGTGCCCAGCCCCACGGCCATCGCGGGGGAGCTCGTCGAGCACGCCGACCTCATCGCGACGGCGAGCCTGGCCACCGCGCGCAACGCGTTCGTCGGGCTGGTCGTCGGCGTCCTGGTCGCGGTCGCCGGCGCGGCGCTCTCCTCGGGTGCGCGCCTGATCGACGAGGCGAGCGCGCCGCTCGTCACCGCCGCCGCCGTCGTGCCGATCGTGGCCCTCGCCCCGGTGCTCTACACGATGTTCGGCGCCGGGGCGCAGACGGCCCGCGTCATCGTGGCCGCGATCGTCGCGTTCGTGCCGGTCTACGTGAACACGCTGCGCGGGCTGCGGACCGTCGCACCCGTCCACCGGGACCTCCTGCACGTCTACGCGGCGACCCGCCGACAGGCCGTCGTCGCGGTGACCCTGCCCGGGGCGCTGCCCTTCTTCTTCACCGGGCTGCGCGTGGCGTCCTCGCTCGCGGTGATCTCGGCGCTCGTCGCCGAGTACTTCGGCGGGCCCGTCGACGGGCTGGGCAAGGCCATCACCTCGGCGGTGTCCTCCAGCAGCTACGCCCTCGCCTGGGCGTACGTCGTGGGGTCCGTCCTCACCGGTCTCGTCTTCTACTGCGCGACGTCCGCGCTCGAGCGCGGAGTGCTGGGCCGCCGCCCCTAGACCGCTCCACCGCACCACCGGCAGATCATCGGCACGACCACCGGCACGACCACCGAGAGGAACCGACCATGAAGCACACGAGGCACACCCGCCCCGCGACCGTCGCGGTGCTGGCCACGACCGCCGCGCTCGTCCTCAGCGCGTGCGGGAGCGAGGACCCGTCGACCGGCACAGACGGCGCGGACGGCGACCTGACGCCCGTCACGCTCCAGCTCCAGTGGGTGGCGCAGGCGCAGTTCGCCGGCTACTACGCGGCCCTGGACCAGGGGTACTACGAGGAGGAAGGGCTGGACGTCACGATCCAGGAGGCCGGGACGGACACCGTCCCGATCGACGTCCTCGCCGCGGGGGAGGCCGACTACGCGATCTCCTGGGTCCCGAAGGTCCTGGGCTCGATCGAGCAGGGCACCGAGGTGACGAACGTCGCGCAGATCTTCGAGCGGTCGGGCACCCTGCAGATCGCGTTCGCCGACGCCGGCATCGACGGACCCGAGGACCTGGCCGGGAAGAACGTCGGCAGCTGGGGCTACGGCAACGAGTGGGAGCTGTTCGCGGGCATGCAGTCCGCCGGCGTCGACCCCACGGGCGACGTCTCGCTCGTCCAGCAGGCGTTCGACATGAACGGCTTCCTCGCCGGCGACATCGACGCGGCGCAGGCCATGACGTACAACGAGTACGCGCAGGTGCTCGAGACGGTGAACCCGGACACGGGTGAGCTGTACCAGCCCGAGGACCTCACGGTCATCGACTGGAACGACGTCGGGACCGCCATGCTGCAGGACGCCGTGTGGGCCGACGCGGCGCGCCTCGCCGACGACGAGGAGTACGCCGAGACGACCGTGCGGTTCGTCAAGGCGTCCCTCAAGGGATGGGTGTACGCCCGCGACAACGCGCAGGAGGCCGCGGACGTCGTCACCGCCTCGGGCTCCACGCTCGGCACCAGCCACCAGCTGTGGCAGACGAACGAGGTGAACAAGCTCGTCTGGCCGTCGACGAGCGGGATCGGCACGATCAACGCCGACCAGTGGGAGCAGACCGTCGACATCGCCATGAGCACCGCGAACGAGACGGGCGCCACCATCATCACGACCGAGCCGCCTACCACCGCCTACAGCAACGACTACGTCGAGCAGGCCATCGCCGAGCTCGAGGACGAGGGCGTCGACGTCCTCGGCACGGACTTCGCACCGATCGAGGTCACCCTCAACGAGGGCGGCGCCTGACCACCTCCGACGCCACCGCTCGTCCCGACGGAAGGACCGACCATGCCCGACATCCCTGAGCCGACCGGCGCGGCGCTCGACGCCGCCGTCCTCGCGGCCGACCACGCACGGGTCATGCACTCGTGGTCGGCGCAGGCGCACCTGCCGTCGTTCGTCGTCGCCGGCGCGCAGGGGTGCCGGGTGTGGGACCACGCCGGGACGAGCTGGCTCGACTTCTCCAGCCAGCTCGTCAACACGAACATCGGCCACCAGCACCCCGCCGTGGTCGCCGCGATCCGGGAACAGGCGGGGATCCTCACGACGATCGCGCCCTCGACCGCCAACGCGACCCGCGCGCGGGCTGCCGAGCGCATCCTCGCCCGAGCGCCCGAGGTGTTCTCGAAGGTCTTCTTCACGAACGCCGGCGCGGAGGCGAACGAGAACGCGTTGCGGATGGCACGGCTGCACACCGGTCGCGACAAGGTGATCTCCGCCTACCGGTCCTACCACGGCAACACCGGCTCGGCGGTGGTCGCGACCGGCGACTGGCGGCGCCTGCCGAACGAGTACGCCCGCGGGCACGTGCACGTGTTCGGCCCGTACCTGTACCGCTCGGAGTTCTGGGCCACCAGCCCGGCCGAGGAGTGCAAGCGGGCGCTGGCGCACCTCGAGCGCGTCGTGCAGTGCGAGGGGCCGGCGACGATCGCGGCGATCCTCCTGGAGACCGTGCCCGGCACTGCCGGGGTGCTCGTCCCGCCGCCCGGTTACCTCGCGGGGGTGCGGGAGATCGCCGACCGGTACGGGATCGTCCTCGTCCTCGACGAGGTGATGGCGGGCTTCGGCCGGACCGGCTCGTGGTTCGCGTTCGACCAGCACGACGTCGTCCCCGACCTCGTGACCTTCGCCAAGGGCGTCAACTCGGGGTACGTGCCGGCCGGGGGAGTGCTCGTGCGGGCGGAGATCGCCGCGACGTTCGACGAGCGCGTCTTCCCCGGCGGGCTGACGTACTCGGGCCACCCCCTGGCCATGGCGGCGATCGTGGCGACGCTCGACACGATGGCTGCCGAGGGCGTCGTCGAGAACGCCGCGCGCGTGGGCGCCGACGTCATCGGCCCCGCGCTCGCCGCGCTCGCCGCGACGAACCCGCTCGTGGGAGAGGTGCGGGGGACCGGGGTGTTCTGGGCGGTCGAGCTCGTCGCCGACGCCGCCGCACGGACACCGCTGCCGGCGGAGGAGATGGCGCGCGTGCGGCGGTTGTGTATCGAGCGCGGCCTGCTGCCGTTCGTCGCCGAGAACCGGGTCCACGTCGTGCCTCCGTGCGTGGTCACGGCCGCCGAGGCGCAGGAAGGTCTCGATATCCTCACGGGCGTGCTGCACGACGTCGCCTCGCACCCGGCGTCCCCGGGCTGAATGCTGCCCGTCCCCGCACCGCCGCCAGCACCCCCGCCAGCACCCCCACCAGCACCGCACCGTCGAGGAGAACCGCACCCATGACCGAGCCGCAGAGCACCAGCCCGCAGTCCGGACCGCAGAGCCCGGCCACGTCACCGGCCACCTCACCGGCCACCTCGCCGGTCACGTCCCCGGCCATGTCCTCGGCTGCGCGTCGGGTGCTCGTCACGGGGGCGTCGTCGGGCATCGGTGCGGCGACGGTGCGGCGGCTGCGTGCCGAGGGGTGGCGGGTCGTCGCCGCCGCGCGGCGCAAGGACCGTCTCGAGGCGCTCGCCGAGGAGACCGGCGCCGAGGCGTTCGCGCTCGACGTGACCGACGACGCGGCGGTCGAGCACCTGGTGGAGCACCTGCGCGCGACCGGCGGCCTGGACGCGGTCGTCAACAACGCCGGCGGGGCGCTCGGCCTGGACACGGTCGAGGCCGCGGACGTCGACGGGTGGCGGCACATGTACGAGCTCAACGTCCTCGGCACGCTCCGGGTCACGCAGGGTGTCCTGCCGTTGCTGCGCGAGGCCGGCGGGGGAGACGTGCTCAACGTGACGTCGACCGCCGCGCACGGCGCCTACGAGGGCGGCGCGGGGTACACGGGCGTCAAGCACGCCGAGCGGATGCTCACCACGACCCTGCGGTGGGAGATCGTGGGCGAGCCCGTGCGGGTCATCGAGATCTCGCCGGGCAACGTCGCGACCGAGGAGTTCTCCCTCGTGCGCTTCGGCGGGGACGCCGACCGCGCGGCGGCGGTCTACGACGGGTACCAGCCGCTGGTGGCCGAGGACGTGGCCGACGCGATCTGGTGGACGCTGAGCCGGCCGGCCCACGTCAACGTCGACCTCATGGTCGTGCGGCCTCGCGCCCAGGCGCACAACACCAAGGTGGCCCGCACGGGCGTGTGACCCTCGGGACCATCCGCCCTACCGCCGGCCTGCGGGACGTGGTGTGCTGGGGGTGAGGAGAGCGGGGCCATCATGGACGTCGTCGTGCTGTACGAGTCCGCCTTCGGCAACACCGCCGTGATCGCGCGGTCCGTCGCCGACGGGATCGGTGAGGTCCTGGACGTGCGGTGCGCACCGTTCAGTGACGGGGCGCCCCCGGGCGAGGGCCCGGCCGACCTGCTGGTCGTGGGCGGGCCGACACACGCGTTCGGCATGAGCCGGCCGTCGACGCGGGCGGACGCCGCCGCCCGGGCCGGCACCGAACCGCCCTCGACCGGTCTGCGGGAGTGGGTGGAGTCGGCCGAGCTGCCCGACGGGCAGCGGGTCGCGACGTTCGACACCCGCGCGACCGTGGTGCGCCGGGTCCCCGGGTCGGCCGCCCGGGCCGCGGCGCGGGCACTGCGGCACCGGGGCTGCACCCTCGTGGACCGGCCCACGTCGTTCTTCGTCACGGACGTCGAGGGCCCGCTGGCCCCGGGCGAGGTGGAGCGCGCGCGGGCCTGGGGGCGTTCCCTCGCCGACGCGCTGCCGGCGCAGGCGCACGCCTGACGCGGCCGACGAGCGCCACGGGAGCGGGTCGCCGGCTTGCGTCGCGCCGTCCCGCGCTGCCACAGTATGCGGGTGACGTCCTGGGCAGCACCCGCAGCGAGCGAGCGCTCGTCTGCCGTCGTGCCCCCGGCGCTCCGCCGCACCGTCGCGGCCCGCGCCGTCGTCAGCTGTTGTTGAGGGCTCGCTGACGCGCACGCAGCGCGAGACCTGGTGTCAGCGAGCAGCATCGCGTCCCTCCCTCGTCAGTAGGGGGCGCGGAGGTCACCGATCACTTCTCCCGTCGTGACCGGTCTGCACCCCTGGAACCCTCGTCAGCAGCTCGACCGACACCAGGACACGACATGACCGCATTGCTCACCCCGCACCTCGTGCGCGGCTCCTCCCGGGCCGCGACCCCCGCCACCCCCGCCGGCGCGCCTTCCGTCACCGGCGCCGCGCAGCCCGCGCGCCGGCTCGCGGCCCCACCTGCGGCACCCGGCGCTGCCCGGGTCGCGGGCGCGGCGAACCCGCCCCTGACGATCGAGTGGCTCGTCGCCCGGGACATCGACGCCTACTCCCGCCGGCGCCGCTAGCCCCGCCCCGACGCGGCCGACGGCGGCGACCTGCGTGCCGCTCGACGAAAGCGCTCGTCGGCAGCCGGACGTTCCGGCTACGATGGGGGCACAGGCATCGACCCGGCCATCACCGGCGAGCCTCCGGAAGAACGGGTCCGCGCACGCGGCCTCAGTAGAACCGGACGGGTAGGCCCGTCACAGCCGTGTCGAGCGGTCGGTGCACGCACCGGCAAGCGGGGTGGTACCGCGGCTCACCGTCGGCCCGGCCGGAGGTGGTCGTCCTCGCACAGCATGCGCAGGACCGGAACCACCACACCGATGGAGCCTCGACCCATGGCTTACCCGCTGCACCGAGCACCCCAGGGTGCCTCCGCCGACCCCACCGCGCCCACGGACCGCACCACGTCCGCGATCCCCGCCTCGCCGGACCTGCCCGCGATGGAGCGCGACGTCCTCGCCTACTGGGCGCAGGACGACACCTTCGCCGCGTCGGTCGCGGCCCGACCCGCGGGCGAGGACGGCAGCAACGAGTTCGTCTTCTACGACGGCCCGCCGTTCGCCAACGGTCTGCCCCACTACGGCCACCTGCTCACCGGCTACGTCAAGGACGTCGTCCCGCGCTACATGACGATGCGGGGCAAGCGCGTCGAGCGCCGGTTCGGGTGGGACACGCACGGGCTGCCGGCCGAGCTCGAGGCCGAGCGCATCCTCGGCATCACCGACAAGTCGCAGATCGAGGCGATGGGGATCGCCGAGTTCAACAAGGCGTGCCGCGAGTCCGTGCTGCGCTACACCGACGAGTGGCGCGAGTACGTCACCCGCCAGGCACGCTGGGTCGACTTCGAGCACGACTACAAGACGCTCGACGTGTCCTTCATGGAGTCGGTCGTCTGGGCGTTCAAGCAGCTGTACGACAAGGGCCTGGCGTACGAGGGCTACCGCGTCCTGCCCTACTGCTGGCGCGACGAGACGCCGCTGTCCAACCACGAGCTGCGCATGGACGACGACGTCTACGCCTCCCGTCAGGACCCCGCCCTCACGGTCGGCCTGCGCCTCGCCGGCGACGGGCCTGCGGGCGAGGGGCCGGACGGCGCGGGCTCGCCCGCCGCGGGGGCGCTCCTGCTCGTGTGGACCACCACCCCCTGGACGCTGCCGTCGAACCTGGCGGTCGCCGTCGGGCCGGACGTGGACTACGTCGTCGTGCAGCCCGGGCCGGGGTCGGCGCTCGCGGGCGAGCGGGTCGTGCTCGGCGCGGCGCGCCTGGGCGCCTACGCGAAGGAGCTGGGGGAGGACGCCACCGTCGTGGCGACGCTCGCCGGGTCGGACCTCGTCGGCCTGACCTACACACCGCCGTTCGACTACTTCGCCGGTCGCGAGAACGCGCACGTCGTCCTCGCCGGGGACTTCGTCACGACCGAGGACGGCACGGGCGTCGTCCACCTGGCACCCGCCTTCGGTGAGGACGACATGGCGGTGTGCGACGCCGCGGGCATCGTCCCCGTCGTGCCGGTGGACGCCCGCGGTCGCTTCACGGTCGAGGTCGGCGACTACGCCGGTCAGCAGGTCTTCGACGCGAACCCGCACATCATCCGCGACCTCAAGGGCGGGACCGGTCCGCTCGCGCGCGTCGACGAGCGCCTGCGCACGCAGGTGGTGCGCCACGAGACCTACCAGCACTCCTACCCGCACTGCTGGCGGTGCCGCAACCCGCTCATCTACAAGGCCGTCTCGAGCTGGTTCGTGCGCGTGACCGAGTTCCGCGACCGCATGGTCGAGCTCAACGAGCAGATCGCGTGGACGCCGGACCACATCCAGCAGGGCCAGTTCGGCAAGTGGCTGGCCGGCGCCCGTGACTGGTCGATCTCCCGCAACCGCTACTGGGGCACGCCCATCCCGGTGTGGGTGAGCGACGACCCCGCCTACCCGCGCACCGACGTCTACGGCTCGATCGCCGAGCTCGAGGCCGACTTCGGCGTGCCGGTGACCGACCTGCACCGCCCGTACATCGACGAGCTGACGCGGCCCAACCCGGACGACCCGACGGGCCGGGCGACCATGCGCCGCATCCCGGACGTCCTCGACGTGTGGTTCGACTCGGGGTCGATGCCGTTCGCCCAGGTGCACTACCCGTTCGAGAACGCCGACTGGTTCGCCCAGCACCACCCCGGCGACTTCATCGTCGAGTACATCGGCCAGACGCGCGGGTGGTTCTACACGCTGCACGTCCTCGCCACCGCGATCTTCGACCGCCCCGCGTTCCGCAGCGCGGTCTCGCACGGGATCGTGCTCGGCTCCGACGGGCGCAAGATGAGCAAGTCGCTGCGCAACTACCCGGACGTCAACGAGGTCCTCGACCGCGACGGGTCCGACGCGATGCGCTGGTTCCTCATGAGCTCGCCGATCCTGCGCGGCGGGAACCTCGTCGTCACCGAGGACGGCATCCGCGACGCGGTCCGCCAGGTGCTGCTGCCGCTGTGGAGCACGTACTACTTCTTCACGCTGTACGCGGGTGCGGTGGGCGACGGCGCGGGGTACACCGCGCGACGCGTGGCGGCCGACGAGGTCGCCGGGCTGCCGGCGCTCGACCGCTACCTGCTGGCGCGCACGCACGACCTCGTCGTGACGGTCACCGCCCAGCTCGACGCGTACGACGTCCCGGGCGCGTGCGAGGCCGTGCGCGAGCACCTCGACATCCTCACCAACTGGTACGTGCGCACGCAGCGCGACCGCTTCTGGGCCGAGGACGCCGACGCGTTCAACACGCTCTGGACCGCGCTCGAGGTGCTGACGCGGGTCATGGCGCCCCTCGCCCCGCTGCTCACGGAAGAGGTGTGGCGCGGTCTGACGGGCGGTCGCTCGGTGCACCTCGAGGACTTCCCGGACGTCGCGGGTCCCGAGGGTGCCTACCTCGTGGCCGACGACGCGCTGGTCGCCGCGATGGACCAGGTGCGGACGGTGAGCTCGCTCGCGCACGGCCTGCGCAAGGCCCGTTCGCTGCGGGTGCGCCAGCCGCTGGCGCGCCTGACCGTCGTCGTGGCCGAGCCCGACGGGCTCGGCCCGTACACGGACCTGCTCGCGCGCGAGCTCAACGTCAAGGAGGTCCAGGTCGTCGGCCTCGACTCCGGCGCGGCGGAGGAGTTCGGCGTCGCGCAGCGACTGACCGTGAACGCGCGCGCGGCCGGTCCACGGCTCGGGCGCGGTGTGCAGGCGGTCATCCAGGCCGCCAAGGCCGGCGCGTGGCGCACCGGTGAGGACGGGTTCGTCGTGGTGCGCACCGCGGACGGCGACGTGCCGCTGCTGGGCAGCGAGTACGAGCTCGCCACGGTGGTCGACGGCGGCGCCGGGGCCGGGGGCGAGGACGTCGCCGCGGCGGTCCTGCCCACGGGCGGGTTCGTCGTGCTGGACCTCGCCCTGACGGACGCGCTCCTCGCGGAGGGCTACGCGCGCGACGTCGTGCGCGACGTCCAGGACGCGCGCAAGGCGGCCGGGCTGGACGTCTCGGACCGCATCACGCTGTCGCTGTCGGTGCCGGCGCCGTGGACGGCGGCGGTCGAGGCCCATCGCGAGCTCATCGCCCGCGAGACGCTCGCGGTGGACGTCGAGGTCGACACGTCGCCCACCGACGCGCGGTCGGTGCGGGTCGAGCGGTCCGTCGAGCGGTCCACGGTGACCGACCGCACCCAGGCCGAGCCGACCGGGGCCGGCGCATGAGCCCGTCGGGGAACCCGCAGCGGTCCGCACGCGAGCGCGCCGAGGACGAGCAGGCCACCGAGGACCTCGCCCGCGTGTACGCGCACATCATGGCGCGCGCACCCGAGCACGACATCGAGCCCACGCTCGACAGGGTGCGCCGCGTCGTCGACATCCTCGGCGACCCGCAGCACGCGTTCCGCTCGATCCACATCACCGGGACCAACGGCAAGACGAGCACGGCGCGGATGACCGAGCGGCTCGTGCGCGAGCACGGTCTGCGCACGGGCCTGTTCACGAGCCCGCACCTGAAGAGCGTCACGGAGCGCATCGCGATCGACGGCGAGCCGATCAGCGCCCGCCGGTTCCTCGAGATGTGGGAGGACGTCTACCCCTACGTCCAGATCGTCGACGACGAGCTCGTCGCCGACGGCCAGTCCCGCCTGAGCTTCTTCGAGGTGCTGACGGTCCTCGCGTTCGCGACGTTCGCTGACGCGCCGATCGACGTGGCGATCATCGAGGTCGGCCTCGGCGGGGAGTGGGACTCCACCAACGTCGTGGACGGCGAGGTCGCGGTCGTCACGCCGGTGGCGATGGACCACGAGCGCTGGCTGGGCCACACGCTGGGCGAGATCGCGACCGTCAAGGCGGGGATCGTCAAGGACGGCGCGACGGTCGTGCTCGCCGAGCAGGAGCCCGAGGTCGAGTCCGTGGTGCTCGAGCGCAGCGCCGCGCGGGGCGCCCGCGTCCTGCGGGAGGGCCTGGAGCTCGCCGTGGCCGCCCGGCGCGTGGCGGTCGGCGGACAGCTGGTCGACCTGCGGACCCCCGGCGGGCTCTACACGGAGATCTTCCTGCCGCTGCACGGCGCGCACCAGGCGCACAACGCGCTGCTCGCGCTCGCCGCGACCGAGGCGCTCCTGACCGGCGGCGGCGCGCTCGCGGGCCCGATCGTCGAGGCGGCGTTCGGGGACGCGACGTCGCCCGGTCGTCTCGAGGTGGTGCGCTCCAGCCCGACGGTCCTGGTCGACGCGGCGCACAACCCCGCCGGGGCGCACGCGCTCGTCGCGGCGCTCGACGAGGCCTTCGACTTCCACCGCCTCGTCGGGGTGGTGGCGATTATGGCGGACAAGGACGCCGAGCACCTGCTGACGGTGCTCGAGCCGGTGCTCGCGGAGATCGTCGTCACGCGCAACAGCGCCGAGCGCTCCGCCGACGTCACGGACCTGGCCGAGCTCGCGTCGGAGGTCTTCGGCGAGGACCGGGTGCGCAGCGCGGAGCGGCTCGACGAGGCGCTCGCGATCGCGGTCGACCTCGCCGAGCGGGACGACGCGGTGGGTGTGGGCACCGGCACGGGGGTCCTCGTGACGGGGTCGGTCATCACGGCGGCCGACGCCCGCGCGCTGCTGCGCCCCGGCGGGTGAGGTTCGCGTCACATTCGGGGTCTGAGGTTTGCGAGGAAGGTAAGGCTTCCCTAGGTTAGGGGAGGCTTATTCGCGAGTCGACCGATCTCGGGTCGACCGGACCTGGGAGACCTCCGTGACCAGCACCGCACGAACCCTTCGTACCGCGACGACGATCGCCGTCGTCGCGCTGATCGCCGGCGCGTGCGGCAGCGCGACCGACGGCGGGTCGTCCGCCGAGAGCACGACGGACGAGCAGCCCGCCGCACGGACCATCACGGTCGAGCACGCACAGGGCAGCACCGAGGTGCCGCTCGAGCCCCAGACGGTGCTGACGTTCGACATCGCGTCGCTCACGGTGCTCGACGCGTTCGGCGTCGAGGTCGCGGGTGTGCCCAAGTCCAACCTGCCCGAGCAGTACGCCCACTACGCGGCCGACGACGTCCTCGACATCGGCACCCTCTTCGAGCCCGACTACGAGGTCGTCAACGCGGCCGAGCCGGACCTCATCATCGTCGCCGGGCGCTCGTCCGAGGCCCTGCCCGAGCTGAGCCGGATCGCGCCGACGATCGACCTCTCCAACGACTGGACCGACTTCCGCACGAGCGTCGTCGAGGGCGCGAGCACCCTCGGGGAGATCTTCGACAAGGAGGATGAGATCGCGGACATGGTCGCGACGCTCGACACGTCGATCGAGGAGGTCGCCGCGGCGGCTCCGGACGCAGGGAACGCGCTCATCCTGCTGACCTCGGCGGGCGAGATCACCGCCTACGGACCCGGCTCCCGGTTCGGGTTCCTGCACGACGACCTCGGCGTCACGCCGGCCGTCGAGGACGTCGAGGAGGCCACCCACGGCGAGGCCGTCTCGTTCGAGTTCGTCCTGGACGTCGACCCCGACTGGCTGTTCGTCGTCGACCGCGACGCCGCCACGGGGGAGGGCACGCAGAGCGCCGAGGCCGTGCTCGACAACGAGATCATCCACCGCACCTCCGCCTGGGAGTCCGGCCAGGTCGTCTACGTCGACCCGGTGAGCTGGTACATCGTCAACGGCGGGCTGCCGACGCTGCAGCAGATGACCGACGAGGTCGCCGGCGCGCTCGGGACCTCCTGACCGCCGTCCGGCACACGTCCCCCGTGCACCCCACCCCTCGCCGACCGTGACGACCGCACCACCGCTCGCCACGCAGGACGTGGCGCCCGCGCAGACCCCTGCGCGGGCGCCGCGCGCCGGGCGACGACGCCTCTGGCTGACCGCCACGTGCGTCCTGCTCGCGGTCCTCGCCGTCCTCAGCACCTTCGTCGGCGTCAGCGACGTCCGGCTCGGCTCGCTGCTCGCCGACGAGGGCACCGCGCGCGACGTCCTGCTGCTCTCGCGGCTGCCCCGCACCGCCGCGATCCTCCTCGCGGGGTCGACCATGGCCGTGACCGGCGTCGTCATCCAGATGCTCGTGCGGAACCGCTTCGTCGAGCCCTCGACCATCGGCACGACCGAGTCCGCCGGCCTCGGCCTGCTCGTCGTGACCCTCCTCGCGCCGGGCATGGCGCTGCCCGGCAAGCTGGCCGTCGCTGCCGTCGCCGCGCTCGCCGGCACCCTGCTGTTCCTCGGCGTGCTGCGGTCGGTCCCCGTGCGCTCGGTCGTCACCGTCCCCCTGCTGGGGCTCATGCTCTCCGGCGTCATCGGCGCGGTGTCCACCTTCATCGCCTACCGCGCCGACCTCCTGCAGACGCTGTCGAGCTGGATGACCGGCGACTTCTCGGGCATCGTGGCCGGCCGGTACGAGCTGCTGTGGGCCGTCGCCGTGCTCACGCTCGTCGTGTACGTCACCGCCGACCGGTTCACCGTGGTCGGCATGGGTCGCGACGTCGCGACCGGCCTCGGGCTGAGCTACCGGACCGTCATGGCCCTCGGCCTCGGGATCGTGTCGGTGGCCAGCGCGATCGTCGTGGTGGTCGTCGGCGCCCTGCCGTTCCTCGGGCTCGTCGTGCCCAACGTCGTCAGCCTGCTCGCGGGGGACAACCTGCGCCGTTCGCTGCCGTGGGTCGCGCTCCTCGGCGCGGGCCTGGTGCTCGTGTGCGACGTCGTCGGGCGCGTCGTCCGCTACCCGTACGAGGTCCCCATCGGCGTCGTCATGGGGGTCGTCGGAGCCGCGGCCTTCCTCTACCTGCTCCTGCGGAGGTCCACGGATGTCGGCTGACCCGTCGGTGCGTGGGCTCACCTCGACCGCCGCGACGTCCGCCGCGCCACAGGCCCGCACCGGCGCCGCCCCGTCGCGCCGCACGACGCTCGTCCTCGTCGGCCTCGTGCTGCTCGCGCTCGGCGCGTGCGCCGCCTACCTCGTGCTGGAGGCCCGCGGCAGCTGGGACTTCGTCCTGCCCTTCCGGGGGAGGCGCCTCGCGGCGCTGGCGGTCGTGGGCGCAGCCGTGGCGGTCTCCACCGTGGTCTTCCAGACCCTCACGGAGAACCGCATCCTCACGCCGTCGATCATGGGCTTCGACGCCCTGTTCGTCCTCATCCAGTCGCTCGCGGTGCTCGGCCTCGGCTCGATCGCCCTGAACCAGGTCCCCGTCCCGCTGCAGTTCGGTGTCGAGGTGGTCGTGATGCTCGGGGCGTCCACCGCCCTGTTCTTCTGGCTCTTCGGGGGCGCACGGCGCAGCCTGCACCTGCTGGTCCTGGTCGGTGTGGTCTTCGGCGTGCTCTTCCGCAGCTTGTCCGCCCTCGTGCAGCGGCTCATCGACCCGAACGAGTTCGCGGTGCTCCAGTCGCGACTGTTCGCGAGCTTCGGCGCGGTCGACCCGCAGCTCCTGGCGATCTCGGCCGTCGTCGTGGCCGTCACGTGCGCCTGGTTGTGGAGCAGGCGCCGCGAGCTGGACGTCCTGCTGCTGGGGCGCGCGCACGCCGTCGCGCTGGGTGTCGACCACCGGCGGGCGGTCCTGTCGCTCCTGCTCGCGGTCGGGCTGCTCGTCTCGGTGTCCACGGCCCTGGTGGGGCCCATCACCTTCTTCGGCCTGCTCGTGGCGAACCTCGCCTACCTGGTGGCCGGTTCCCACCGGCACGCGGTGACCCTGCCGGTCGCCGTGCTCCTGGCCGTCGTGGTCCTGGTGGGTGGCCAGGCGGTCCTCGAGCACCTGCTCGACGCGGGGACCGTCCTCAGCGTCGTCGTCGAGTTCCTGGGAGGCATCGTGTTCATCGCCCTGCTCGTGGCCGGAGGTCGTGGCCGATGATCGAGGTCCGGTCCGTCACCAAGCGCTACGGGCGCACGGTCGTGGTCGACGACGTCGAGCTCACCCTGCCGGCGGGTGGTCTCGTCTCGATCATCGGGCCCAACGGCGCCGGGAAGTCGACGCTCCTGTCGATCGTCGCGCGCCTCCTGCCGGCCGACGCGGGCAGCGTGCTCGTGGACGGCCACGACGTGGCGAGCACCCCCGGTGACGTGCTCGCCCGCCGGCTCGCGGTGCTGCGCCAGGAGAACCACCTCACGGTCCGGCTCACGGTGCGCGACCTCGTGGCGTTCGGGCGCTACCCGCACTCGCGGGGGCGGCTGACGACCACCGACGAGGCGCACGTCGACGCCGCGCTGGAGCACCTCGGCCTCACCGACCTCGCCGGGAGGTTCCTCGACCAGCTCTCCGGCGGTCAGCGTCAGCGCGCCCACGTGGCGATGGTCCTCGCCCAGGACACCGAGTACGTCCTCCTCGACGAGCCGCTCAACAACCTGGACATGAAGCACGCGCGCCAGATGATGCGGATGATGCGCCGGGCGGCCGACGAGCTGGGGCGCACCGTCGTGGTCGTCCTGCACGACATCAACTTCGCCGCCGCGTACTCCGACCGGGTCGTCGCGATGCGGGACGGTGCCGTGGTGGTGCAGGGGACGCCCGCGCAGATCATGACGCCCGAGGCCCTCCACGCGGTCTACGACATGGACATCGCGGTGCACGACGTCGCGGGCGCACCGCTCGCCGCCTACTACGTGTGAGCGAACCGGTGCGCGCGCGCCGCCAGGGGTGTTTGATGGAGGCATCAGCGTTCCGTGCCCGCCGGTGCGCCACCGAGGACGCCGCCGGCCGGGCGAACGAGCGCGCGGCAGTCCGACGAAGGGATGCGCTGTGAAGAAGCTGCTGAACGACCCGCAGGACGCGGTCACCGAGACCCTCGAGGGCTTCGGGCTCGCGCACGCCGACCTCGTCCAGGTCCACCTCTCCCCGCACTACGTCTCGCGCGTCGGCGGCGCCGTGCCCGGGAAGGTCGGCCTGGTCTCGGGCGGCGGATCCGGGCACGAGCCCCTGCACGCCGGTTTCGTCGGCGTCGGGATGCTCGACGCCGCGGTGCCGGGTGCGGTGTTCACCTCACCCACGCCCGACCAGATCGCGCCGGCGCTGCTGGCGGCCGACTCGGGGGCCGGCGTCCTCGCGATCGTCAAGAACTACACGGGCGACGTGCTGAACTTCGAGACCGCGCTCGAGCTCGTCGAGGCCGAGGGGTCGCAGGCCACGAGCATCCTCGTCAACGACGACGTCGCCGTGGAGGACTCCCTCTACACGGCCGGACGTCGTGGTGTGGCGGGGACGGTCGCCGTCGAGAAGATCGCCGGGGCGGCCGCCGAGCGCGGCGACGACCTGGGTGCTGTCACCGAGATCGCCGGGAAGGTCGTGGCGAACGTCCGCAGCATGGGCGTCGCGCTGACGGCCTGCACGGTCCCGCACGTCGGCAAGTCCAGCTTCGACCTCGGGGACGACGAGGTGGAGATCGGGATCGGCATCCACGGGGAGCCCGGCCGCCACCGTGCCCCGCTCGCGACCGCGGACGAGATCACCCAGATGCTCCTCGACCCGGTGGCCGAGGACCTCTCCCTGGGGACCGGCGAACGTGTGTTGCTGTTCGTTAACGGAATGGGCGGTACGCCCTCCTCGGAGCTGTACGTCGTCTATCGTCGAGCGAGGACGCTCCTCGAGGAGCGCGGCGTCGTCGTGTCGCGGTCGCTCGTGGGCAACTACGTGACGTCCCTGGAGATGCAGGGCGCGTCGATCACCGTGCTGCGGTTGGACGACGAGCTCGAGACCCTCTGGGACGCGCCGGTGCACACCGCTGCTCTGCGATGGTGACGTCCGTGGCCGGCCGACCGACGGCCGGTCGGCCGTGCGTGGCGACCTGCCCGACCAGGGTGGGTCCACCGCGCGAGGAGAGGGTGGGGTATGACGTTGGACGTGGCGTGGGCACTGCGATGGACGCGCTTGACGGCGCAGGAGATCGCACGGTCCAAGGCTGAGCTGACCGAGCTGGACCGTCAGATCGGTGACGGCGACCACGGCGAGAACCTCAACCGAGGGTTCCAGGCCGTGCTCGCGAAGCTCGACACCGTCGACCCGCCGGAGCAGATCGGCGACGTCCTCAAGCTGGTCGCCACGACGCTCATGTCCTCCGTCGGTGGTGCGGCGGGGCCGCTCTACGGGACGGCGTACCTGCGCGCGGCGAAGGTCACGGGCCTCGCTGAGCTCGACCCGCACGGTGTGGTCGCGCTGCTCGAGGGCGCGCTCGAGGGCATCACCGCGCGCGGCAAGGCGTCGCCGGGGGAGAAGACGATGGTGGACGCCTGGCATCCCGCCGTCGACGCCGCGGAGGCCGCGGCCGGCCAGGGAGCGGGCACCACGCAGGTCCTGGCCGCGGCCGTCGCGGCAGCGCGGGAGGGGGCGGAAGCGACGATCCCGCTCGTCGCGACCAAGGGCCGGGCGTCCTACCTGGGCGAGCGCAGCGCAGGTCACCAGGACCCCGGCGCCACGTCCACGGCGTTGATCCTCGCAGCCGCGCTCGCCGCGGTGGAGACCGCCGACCCGGTCGCCGCGACGCCCGATGAGTGAGTCGTCGCAGGCCACCGTGCACAGGCCGGCGGGCACCGCCGGGCAGGGCGCGCGGGCCAGGATCGCGCTCGTGCTCGTCTCGCACTCCGAGCGTCTCGCGCAGGGTGCTGTCGAGCTCGCCGCCCAGATGGCGCCCGGGGTCGTGCTGCTCGCGGCCGGCGGGCGGGACGACGGTGGTCTGGGGACGAGCTACGACCGCGTCTCGGCCGCGGTGGGCGAGGCTGCGGCCGACGCCGACGGTGTGGTGGTGATCGCCGACCTCGGTTCGGCGGTGATGACGGTCGAGTCGGTGATCGAGCTCGACGACGAGCTGGACGGCAGGGTCCGCCTCGCCGACGCCCCGTTCGTCGAGGGGGCGGTCGCGGCAGCGGTGACGGCGCACGGTGGCGGTTCGCTGGAGGAGGTCCTGATGTCCGCAGAGCATGCCGGGGGGACGTTCGCGTCGTTGGACGCGGCGGTCGAGCAGGCGGGGCAAGAGCGCGATGCCCTCGCGCCGGAGCCGGGAGACCTGTCGCGGACGGTCGTGCTGCGCAACCCGCTCGGGCTGCACGCCCGCCCGGCGGCGCTGCTCGCCCGGATGATCGCCGGCTTCGACGCCTCCGTGACGATCGACGGCGTCAACGGGGCGAGCGTCCTGGAGCTCATGAAGCTCGGTGCCACCGGCGGTCAGGAGCTCACCGTCGCCGCGCAGGGTCCGCAGGGGTCCGAGGCGCTGGCCGCCGTCGTCGAGGCGATCGACGGCGGTTTCGGCGAGGTCTGAGGGTGAGGCGCGGCACGTGAGGCGCGACACACAACTTTGCAGTAGATGAAATATTGCGGGCAGTGCAACAATAGTTGATGTGCCGCCCGCCGACCCGACCGTGCCTCCGTCGCCCCCGCCCGCCTCCGGGCTGCGCGAGCGCAAGAAGCGCGAGCGCCGGGAGGCGCTGGTCGACGAGGCCCAGCGGCTCGTCCGGGAGCGCGGGCTGGACGCGGTGACCGTCGAGGACGTGTGCGCGAGCGTCGGGGTGTCTCCCCGGACGTTCTTCAACTACTTCGCCTCCAAGGACGACGCGGTGCTCGGCCTCAGCCCGGTCGACGTGGACCCCGAGATCACCGCGACGTTCCTCGCGGGCGGCCCGAGCGGTGACCTCCTCGCCGACGTCGAGGTGCTCGTCGCGCACTTCCTGTCCGGCCCGTTCATGACACCCGAACGCATGGCGGCGACCCTTGAGCTGGTGCACGCCGAACCGCGGCTGCTCGTGCGGCACCTGTCCTGGATCGAAGGGCACCGGGCCGACCTCGAGGCGCTGTTCGCCGCGCGTCGGGCCGCGCACCCGTTCGAGCCGACCGCCGAGCTGCTCGGGTTCGTGGTCATGACCCTCGTGCGCGGCGCGGCCCACGAGTGGGAGCGCGCGGGCCACGTCGGTTCGCCGGTCGACCACCTCCCGTCGGTCGTGCAGCAGCTCCGGGCGCTGGCCACCCCGCCCGGTCACTCACCGTGACGCCGATCGCCCGTCGCTCGTCCTGACCCCTCCCTCCGTCCCGACCACCCGGAACCGTCGCGCCCATCGACGCGGCGCCCCTCGCCCTGATCGAAGGACTCCCGTGCCCACCACCGCTCTGCCTCCAGGCTCTCCACCCCTGCCCGCCGACCAGCCGCTCGTCGTCCTGACGAAGCGGACGGTGTGGCTGATCTTCGGCGCCCTCATGGCCTCGATGTTCCTGTCGTCGCTCGACCAGTCGATCGTGGGCACCGCGATGCCGACCATCGTCGGTGAGCTCGACGGCGTCGCCCACCAGGGCTGGATCGTCACGGCGTACATCCTCGCGATCGCGATCGTCATGCCGCTGTACGGCAAGTTCGGCGACATGTGGGGCCGGCGCTGGCCGTTCCTCGTCGCGATCGTGCTGTTCACGGTGGCGTCGGCCGGCGCGGGCTTCGCCGGGACCTTCGGCGAGCTCGTGGCGTGGCGGTTCGTGCAGGGCCTGGGCGGCGGCGGCCTGATGATCCTGTCGCAGGCGATCATCGCCGACATCGTGCCCGCGCGGGAGCGCGGCAAGTACATGGGCCCGATGGGCGCGCTCTTCGGGATCGCGGCCGTCGTCGGCCCGCTGCTCGGCGGCTGGTTCACCGAGGGCCCGGGCTGGCGCTGGGCGTTCTGGATCAACATCCCCATCGGGATCGCGGCCGTCGTGGTCGCCTGGAAGACGCTCAAGCTCCCCAGCCGGCGCTCGGACCGCAAGGTCGACGTCGCCGGGATCTTCTTCATGGTCCTCGCGACCTCCGGGATCGTGCTCGTGACGAGCTGGGAGTCGCTGCGTCCCGGTGAGGGCTACGACTGGTCCGACCCCCTGCTCCTCACGCTCGTCCTGGCGACCGTCGGGTCGGTCGCCGCGTTCGTCGTCGTCGAGAACCGCGCCGAGGAGCCGCTGCTGCCGCTGCGGCTGTTCAAGAACCGGACGTTCACGATCGCGACGCTCATCGGGCTCGTGCTCGGGATGGGGATGTTCTCCGCGCTCGCGTTCCTGCCCACGTTCCTGCAGATGTCGACCGGCGCGGGGGTCACGGAGTCCGGCTTCCTGCTGCTGCCGATGATGGCCGGCGTCATGCTCACCGCGATCGGCTCGGGGATCGCGATCACGAGGACGGGCCGGTACAAGGTCTTCCCCGTGGTCGGCCTCGCGCTCACGGCCGGCGGCCTGGTCTGGCTGACGACCATCACCGGCGGGATGTCTCTCGTGCTGTTCGGCACGATGATCTTCGTCCTCGGTGCCGGCATGGGCCTGGTCATGCAGACGGTCGTGCTCGCGGTGCAGAACGCTGTCGACCCGCACGAGATCGGGACCGCCACCAGCGCGAACAACTTCTTCCGCGAGATCGGCGCCGCGGTCGGCGTCGCGATGTTCAGCACGATCTTCACCAGCAGGCTCACGGACAACCTCTCGCAGGTCCTGCCGCCGGGCGCGGGCGCCTCGGGCGGTGCCGAGGCGACGAGCCTGACCCCCGCCCTCGTGGACGCGCTGCCCGAGCCGCTGCGCACCGGCGTCGTCGACGCCTTCGCCGATGCCCTGGCGCCCGCGTTCTGGTACCTGGTCCCGCTCGTGGTCGTCGGCTTCGTCCTCGCCCTGTTCCTGCGGGAGGTCAAGCTGTCGAACGAGGCCGGGATGGTCGCGCGCGGCGAGGCGCTGGCCGACTCCGAGGACCAGGGAGCGCCGGTATCCTGAAGCGGTGAGCTCCACGACCGACCCGTCCGCCGTGCCTGACGGTCCTCGCGCGCCGCGGATCAGGCGGAAGAAGCCGGCCAAGGCACTCTTCGCCTCCACCACCCTGCTGCTCGAGGCGTTCGTCGTCCTCTTCGCCACGCTGGTGGCGTACGGCCTGCGGCAGGTCCCGGGAACGCGGGACGCCTGGGCCGGGTGGGCCGGGGTGCCGTCGACGACCGCGATCTGGGTCGCGGGCGGAACGCTCGCGCTGGTGCTGGTCGTGCTCAGTCGCGCCGTGTCGGCCCCGGGCGGCTACCTGGCCGGGTCGATCGTGCAGGTGCCGGTGCTGGCGAGCGGGATCGTCGTCCCGATGATGTTCGTCGTCGGTGGGCTCTTCGTCGTCCTGTGGATCGTCTCGCTCCGGCTCGGGGGCCGCATCGACCGGGAGCGCGCGGAGTACGACCGCTCGCACCCGGAGACCGCGCCGAACGTGGGCTGAGACGCCGGGCGTCCGGGGAGGGCCGAGGCTCGTGCCGGTAGAGTGCGCGCCATGACCGACGTCGTAGCACCCGCACTCGAAGAGACCATCGAACGAACCCTCATCGTCGTCAAGCCCGACGGCGTGCGCCGGGGCCTGTCGGGCGAGATCCTGCGCCGCGTGGAGGCCAAGGGCTACACCCTGGCCGCCGTCCGGCTCATGGACGCGACCCCCGAGCTGCTCGCCGCGCACTACGCCGAGCACGAGGGCAAGCCCTTCTACGACCCGCTCGTCGACTTCATGCTCTCGGGGCCGGTGCTCGGCGTCGTCGCCGAGGGCCAGGGCGTCATCGAGGGTTTCCGGTCGTTGGCCGGCGCGACCAACCCCACGTCCGCCGCCCCCGGCACGATCCGTGGTGACCTCGGCCGCGACTGGGGCCTGCGGGTCCAGCAGAACCTCGTGCACGGCTCGGACTCCCCGGAGTCCGCGGCCCGCGAGATCGCCCTCTGGTTCCCCGGCCTCTGACACCTCCGTCGTGAGCTGTGGGCGGGGCGGTGGCGGCAATCCGTGGCCGGATTGCCGCCACC
>NZ_JAOXSR010000001.1:1055327-1058485 GCF_026163685.1 Oerskovia flava | reverse complement strand
ACGACAACCCCGACTCCCGATGCCGACGCACCAGCTCGTCATACACCCGCAACGGGCTCGACCCCGTCGCCAGACCCAGCACCGCATCCGGCTTCGACCGCACCAACGACTCCACCGCATCAGCAGCGAGCACCGCAGCGGTCTGTGCGGGAACGATGACAACTTCCATCAGGACACCTTTCTACGGCCGGCGATGGCAGCGCCCATCGCGGCGACGGGGACGTCGGTCGGTGCCAGGGTGACCCGGTCCGCCAGACGCAGGGAGGTCAGGAACGGCGACGGCCGGGACTGCTCGTCGAGGGCGACGCGCACGGCGTCGAGGAGCGTGTCCCCGAGCGCGGAGACGCCGCCACCGAGGACCACGTGCTGCACGTCGACCGTCAGGACGAGGATCCGGACCGCGGCGGCGACCGCGGCCGCGAACTCGGCCTTGATCTGCACCGCGCGCGGGTCGCCCGCCTCGGCCGCCTCGAACAGCTCGGCCGGTGCCGGTCGGCCGCGGCGCGAGGGCCAGCGCTCGCCCAGCGCGGTGCCCGAGGCGAAGGTCTCGACGCACCCGCGCTGCCCGCACGGGCACAGCGGGCCGAGCGGGTCGATCGGGATGTGCCCGATCTCCCCTGCCGCGCCGCTCGCACCGCGTCGCAGCCGACCGTCGATGACGATCCCCGCGGCGAGGCCCGTGCCCAGCGCGAGGAACGCGAGGTCGCGACCCCGCGGGCCGAGCGCGTGCGCGGCGCCGAGTGCCGCGACGTTGAGATCGTTGTCGGCGACCACCGGTACACCCAGGCGCGCTGCGAGGATCTCGGCGAGCGCGAAGGGCTCGCCGTCGATCCCGAGGTTCACCGCGTGCACCACGGAGCCCGTCGCGGGGTCGACCAGGCCGGGCACCCCCAGCCCGACACCACTGAGCTCGCCGGGCAGGACGCCCGCCTCGAGCGCGAGCTCCTCGACGGCCCGGACGACGCTGGTCACCACGCCCTCGCGGCCGCGGACCGTCGGAAGGCGGACCGTCCCGGCGAGCGCGCCGTCCGCGGACAGCAGCGCACCGAAGACCTTCGTCCCCCCTACGTCCAGACCGACCGCGTACCCGCTCGTCAGTCCGGCCGCCTCGCTCGTCATCGAGGCGGCCGTGCGCACATCGCTCACGTCAGCCCTTCACCGCACCCGAGACGAGCCCGCCGGTCATCCGGCCCTGCACGAACAGGAAGAAGATGATCACGGGGACGGCGATCAGCGTGGAGGCGGCCATGACCTGGCCCCAGTCGATCCCCTGGTTGGCGCTGGCATTCATGAACGACCGCAGCCACAGGGGCAGCGTCTTGGCCTGTTCGGCCGGCAGCGCGATGAGCGCGACCGTGAACTCGTTCCACGCCTGCAGGAACGCGTACACACCCGACGCGACGAGGCCGGGCGCCAGCAGCGGGAAGGTGATCCGCAGGAAGGCCTTGGTCCGGCTCAGCCCGTCCACCATGCCCGCCTCCTCGAGCTCGGCGGGCACCCCGGCGACGAAGCCGCGCAGCATCCACACCGTGAAAGGCACGACGGCCGCGGTGTAGAGGATCGAGACACCGATGACGCTGTTGAGCAGGTTGAACTCGGACAGCATCTTGTACTGCGCGATGAACATGCCCTCGGCCGGCAGCATCTGGATGAAGAGCACCGCGATGATGAAGGACTTGCGCCCGCGGAACCGGAACCGGCTGATCGCGAGCGCGGCGAGGAAGGCGAAGACGATCACGGCCACGACGGTCACGGACGTGATCATCAGGCTCATGCGCAGCGCCGACAGGAAGCTCGACCCCTCGATGACCCGCTCGTAGTTGCGCAGGCTGGAGTCGGTCGGGAAGAACGTCGGGGTCGTCGCGCGCAGCCGTGCGCTGGGCAGCAGCGAGGAGCTGACCATCCAGTAGACGGGGAACGCCCACACGAGGGCGGCCACGATCGCGAGCGCACCGAGCAGGTACGAGCTCGCGCTGCGTGGACGGCCGGTGCGCGACGAGCGCTTGGCCGGTGGTCGCGGGGCGACATGGGCCGGTGTGGTCCGGGTGACCGGTGTGACGGCACTGGTGGCGCTCATGCCGCATCCTCCTTGAGCAGGCTACGGACATAGGGCCAGCTGATGGTGATCGTCAGCAGCAGCACGAAGATCGAGACCGCGGCGGCACTGGCGAAGTCCTGCCGGCCGACGCCGAGCTCGTAGATGAACGTCCCCAGCAGGTTGGTCTCGCTGACGGGTGCGCCGCCGTCCTGCAGGAGCCGGATCTGGGCGAACACGCGCAGGTCCCAGATGATCTGCAGGAGCAGCACGATCGACAGGACGGGGCGGATCATCGGCACGATGATGCCCCAGAAGGTCTGCCAGGCATCGGCACCGTCGAGCGACGCGGCCTCGAGGACCTCGCCGGAGACCTGGGTCAGGGCCGCGTAGACCGACAGCGTCACGAACGGCACGGACATCCAGACGATGATGACGGTCGCGACGAAGAAGAAGGACAGCGGCTGGGCGAGCCAGTGGTGGCCCTCGAACCGCTCGAAGCCCATCTGGACGAGCAACCAGTTGACGACACCGGTGCGCCAGTCGAAGAGCCAGCGGAACACGGTCACCGCGGCGACCATGGGCATCGCCCAGGCGAGCAGGAGGGCGACCTGCAGGACGAGGCGGGGCGCCTTGCCGACGGCCTTCATGAGCAGCGCGAACAGGACACCGATCGCGACCGTGAGGAAGGCGTTGACGAAGCAGAAGATGATGGACCGGGCGACGACGGCCCACAGCCGCTCGTCGCTGAAGATCTCGGCGTAGTTGCGCAGGCCGACGAACTCGGGCGGCTGGCCGAACTGCTGGGCCAGGCCGAACTCCTGCATGGAGGTGACGATCTGCCAGAAGACCGGGTACCCCATGCCGAGCAGGAGGATCGCGACCGCGGGGACGAGCAGGGCGTACGGCAGCTTCGTGGTGCGACGCCGGACGGGTGTGCGCCGCGGCGGGGACCCGTCCACGGCCGTCGACGGCTCCGTGGTACTGGTGGACATGCGTGGTTCTCCTTCTCCCGGCGCTGATCCCGGGTCGTGGGGGGGGGGGGGGGGGCCCCCCCCCCCCCCGCCCCCCCCCCCCCCCCGGGCGGGGCCCCCCGGGGGCGGGGGGAGGGGGTTTTTAGCGG
>NZ_JAOXSR010000001.1:0-1055317 GCF_026163685.1 Oerskovia flava | reverse complement strand
GCTCGGGGGTTGGGGGGGCCGGGGGTGGTTCGCCCCCCCCGGGGGGGGGGGGGGGGGGGGGGGGGCGGGGGGGGCCCCCCCCACGACCCGGTGCTCACCGAGGGGCCCTGCGGGGCCCAGCGGTGCGAGGGATCAGTTGTTGAGAAGCGGGTCGATCTTGGCGTCGTACTCGGCCGCCAGAGCGGTCACGTCGCCGCCCTCGGCGATCTTCTGGAACAGCTCCTCGAGGACCTTCGAGCCCTCGACGCCTGCCCAGCCCGGCGCGGCCGGGGTGAGCTTGGAGTCCGCGGCGGTCTCGATCATCGCCGTGGCGAACTTGTCGTCCCCGAGGGAGCCGACGTAGTCGCTGTTGGCCGGGCCGAGCCCGTTGGCGCCGAGCATGTTCTGGTACTCCTCGGAGAAGATGATCCGCAGGAGGTTCTCCGAGAGCTCGGGGTGCTGCGACTGCGCGGAGATCGCGATGTTCGAGCCACCGGCGAACACCGGGGCCAGGCCACCGTCGACGCCCGGCAGGGCGAAGATGTCGAACTTCGAGTCGTCCACCATGCCGTCACGGACCTCTTCGCCCTCGTCGTTCTCGACGAGGTCACCGATGGACCAGCGGGCCCAGCCCGGAGCCATGATCGTGGCCGCGGGAGCGGGCGAACCGTCGGTCCCGTCGTTGAGGAACTCCCAGTACGCGACGTCCTGCTCGGTGGCGGGGATGTTCGACGTCTCGGTGTAGAGCTCCTGGAACTGCTCGAGACCGGTGATCGTGTTCGGGTCGGAGAGCGTGGACGTCCAGACGCCGTCCTCCTCGACGGCGAGCTCGCCGCCGTTCGCGAAGACCCAGGAGATGCCGTTGCGCCAGTCCTGGCCGCCGAGGGCGAAGCCGGACTGCTCGTCGGTGCGCAGCTCCTTGGCGGCCTCGGTGAACTCGCCCAACGTCGTCGGGACCTCGACGCCTGCCTCGGACCAGACGTCGGAACGGTAGAACATGTACCGCGAGCCGAAGTAGTACGGCAGCGCGAACTTCTGGTCCCCGACCGAGCCGACCTCGACGAACGAGGGCAGCAGGTTGTCGCCACCGAGCTCCTCGTAGAGGGGCGTGAGGTCGCGGAAGGCGCCGATCGTGGTGAAGGTCGGCGACTGCGTGTTGCCGATCTCGACGACGTCCGGCGTGTTGTTCGCGTCGGGCAGCGCGGTCGTCAGCGCGGTGACCAGGTCGGGCCACTCCTGCTGCTCGATCGTCAGCGTCGAGCCCGGGTTCTCCTCGGCGAACGTGTCGACGAGGTAGGTGCGCAGCTCGTCCGGGGTGTCACCGCCGGCGACCCAGAGCGTGATGTCGCCGGACTCGGCGGTGGTGTCGCCGTCCGTCGTCGGGTCGTCACCGGGGCTGTCGGTGCCGCACGCGGTGAGTGCGAGCGCGAGCGTGATCGTCGACGCCACGGAGGTGGCGACGATGCGGTTCCTCTTCACTGGGGTACGTCCTCTCGGTCATGCTGTGGCGGCGTCGGGGACGCCGCCCGAGGTGTGCGGGAAGGTCCTGCTGGTGGAGCGACGTCCTGCTGGGATGCCGGACGGCGGGGACGTGGTTCTGGGGAGTCCCCTGGTCGCGGTGGTGCGCTGGGGACCTGCGACCGTCCGCGACCAGGACGGGCAGGGGTCGAGCACCCGGGGCTAGGAGACCCCGAGCTGTCCGGAGAGCACGAGGACGGCGGCCCCTGCGAGGACGACGTCTTCGTCGAGCGAGGCCATCCGCAGCTCGAGCTCGGCGCTGATCGCCGGCATCGTGCGCTGACGGACGGTCTCGAGCGCCTGCTCCCGCAGAGGTCCGTCGAGCAGGTCCGCAGGACCGCTGAGAAGGACCTCGGCGAGGTTGAGGGCGCTCACGACCGGCGCGAGGGCGACGCCCAAGAGCCGGCCGACCGACGCGAGTGCCGCGTCGGTGGCATCAGGGTCGAGCCCATCGACCGCTCTGCGCAGCGCGGGCTCGGACAGGATCGTCTCGAGGCAGCCGCTGCGCCCGCAGGCGCACGGCTCGCCACCGTCGACCACGGTCACGTGACCGAGCTCTCCGGCCGCGTCACTGTGACCGCGCACCCGGGCGCCGTCGAGCATGATGCCCGCGCCGACCCCCTCCCCGACCGTGAGGACGAGGAGCCCGTCGCCGGACGCGCCGCCGAACGTGAACTCGCCGAGCGCTGCGATGTTGGCGTCGTTCGCGACGTGCACGGGCAGGGCGAGGCTCTCGGAGAGCTCTTCGGCAAGTCCCAGGTCGAACCAGCGGCGGTTCGGCGCCTCGATGACCCGGCCGGCCGCGTCGATCACACCGGGCGATCCGATGCCGACGCCGAGCACGGGCTGGGTGGCAGCGGCGATGAGGCGGCGGGCGAAGCGGGTGAGCAGATCGACGAGCTCGGTGCCGGTGCGCCCGTCGATCGCGAGGCTCTCCCGGACGACGAGGTCGCCGGTGAGCGACAGGACGGCTCCCCGCATGACGGCGGCGTCGGTGAGGTCGACGGAGACGATCTGGTAGGCGCTCGTGCGCATCCCGACGAGGATGGCGGGCTTGCCGACGCGCTGGCCCGGACGGATCCCGAGCTCCTCGACCAGGCCCTCCGCGATGAGGACCGCGACGAGGTCGGAGATGGTGACCCGCGTGAGCGACGTGGCGCGTGCGAGGTCGGCACGGGACGTGGGCCCGGCGTGGAAGAGGTGCTGCAGGACGAGGGCACGGTTGTGCGCCCGCGCGTGCTCGGGCAGCACCTTGGAGGTCGGCCTGAGCCCTGCGCTCAGCCCTTTTCTCGTGGTCCCGTTCCGGGTGACTGCCGTTGTCATGTTAGTTAGTAGACCTCCTTTACTAAGCGCGTGTCAACCGTCTCGGGAGGTCGTGTCCGCACCGTGACCTTTCGGCCCCAGGGTGCCGATCCCGGCGGGTCAGGGATAGCGCAGGAGCGCTGCGGTGCTCGTCCAGCCGCGAGCGCCGGTGAACCCGACCGAGTGCGACGCCACCCGCGCGGCCGCCTCGAGCGCGGGCAGCGGGCGCGCCCCGCGAGCGAGCGCCGCGGCGAACGCACCGTGCAGCACGTCCCCTGCCCCGAGCGTGTCCACGACCCGTTCGGCCCGCGGCACCGGCACGACGGACAGCTCGCCTGCGACGAGCACCTCCAGGGGAGCCTCGCCGTGCGACTGTGCCACGAACGCAGGCCCGAGCGCTTGGACGGCGGCGAGCGTCCCGTCGTCGGGCACCCCCGGCAGGCGGAAGTCGTCGGAGAGCACGACGGCGTCGCACAGCGCGAGGAGCTCGGCGGTCCCGGGCTTGTAGGACCCGCCGTCGAGGACGACGACGTCCCCCCGCTCGCGCGCCCGGCGCGCCGTGGCCAGGGCGAGGGACGGCAGGTGCCCGTCGAGCAGGAGCACGCCGCCGGGCTCGGCGGGAAGGAGCGCGTCGACGTCGACGTCGAGGTCCGGCACCGCACCGGCGTTCGTGCTCACCACGGCCCGCTCGCCGGTCGCACCCGTCACGAGCACGGTCGAGACGGCCGGCCGCGCACCGTCGGGACGGGCGGCCTCGACGAGGTCGACACCCGCCGTCGCGAGCTCGCCCCGGACGACGTCGGCCAGCGACCCGTTCCCGACGACCGTGACGAGGCGCGCGGGAACCCCCAGCGCGACCGCGGTGGCGGCGGCGTTGGCGGCGGGCCCCCCGAACGTCGCCTCGACGGACCGGGAGACCACCTTCTCGTTCGCCGCCGGCAGCCGGTCGAGGGTCTGGACGACGTCGAGGGTCACGAGTCCGCAGCACACGAGCACGGCTCCATCATGGCGCACGCTGCGTGCCGCGTGCGGACCGCCTCGGCGATCACGGAGCGGTCGGCGGAGTCGCGGGAGGGAATACCCGACCCCTCGATGCGTTTGCATCAACATGCGACTCGGCTTCTACACCTTCGGTGACAACGCCCCCGACCCCCTGACCGGCGAGCAGACCGCGGTCTCGACGCGCCTGCGGGACGTGCTCGAACGGATCCGGCTCGCCGACGAGGTCGGCCTCGACTACGCGGGCATCGGCGAGCACCACCGGCCGGACTACGCCATCTCCTCCCCCGCGACCGTCATCGCGGCCGCGCTCGCCCAGACCGAGCGGATCACGGTCGGCAGCGCCGTCACCGTGCTCTCCACCGAGGACCCTGTCCGGGTCTACCAGCAGTTCGCCACCATGGACCAGATCTCCGGTGGTCGGGTCGAGCTCCTCGCCGGACGGGGCTCGTTCATCGAGTCCTACCCGCTCTTCGGGGCCGACCTCGAGGACTACGACGCGCTGTTCGACGAGAAGATCATGCTGCTGCGGCAGATCGACCAGGGGAACCCCGTGACCTGGTCGGGCCGCTTCCGCGCCCCGCTCACGGGCGCCGAGATCCTCCCGCGCCCGTTCGACAAGCCCGGCCGCGGCGAGCGGCTGGACATCGCGATCGCCACGGGCGGCAACCCGCAGTCCTCCGTGCGCGCCGGCGTGCTCGGCATGCCCGTCAACTACGCGATCATCGGCGGACGCCCGGCCCAGTTCGCCCCGCTGGTCGACCTCTACCGGCGGGCCGCGGACGAGTCCGGTCACGACGGCGCCGCACTCGAGGTCTCGGTGTCGACCATGGGGTTCGTCGGCGACGACTCGCGCGGCGCCCGCGACTTCTACTACCCGTACTACCTGCAGAACATGAAGAAGATCTCGGCCGAGCGTGGCTTCCCCCTGCCGAACCGCCTCTCCTACGACGCCACCGCCGCCCCCGGCGGTGCGTACTTCATCGGGGAGCCCGAGGAGGTCGCCGACAAGATCATCACCCTGCACGGCGCACTGGGCCACGACCGCCACATCCTGCAGATGGACCTGTCGGGCGTCCCCCAACGTGAGTCGCTCCGGGCGATCGAGCTCCTCGGTACGCAGGTCGCGCCCCGCGTCCGCGAGGCTCTGGCCGACTGAAGGTCCGCCCCACCGAGCGCAGGTACCGGGTCGATCACGGCCAGTTCACAAGACGGTCACGATCGCCCGATCGACCCCATCTTCGGGTGAAGTGCCCCCTACGCTCGCAGCATGGCGATCACACCTCGCAGGCCTGGCCTGCTCGCAGCACTCCTCCTCTCCGCGGCACTGGTCACGGGGTGCACGGCGAGCGGTGGGGACGCAGGCGACGCGTGGGTCAGCTCCGACCAGGGGGCGGGGAGCGACTCGGCCGAGGAAGGCGTCGCCTCCGACGAGAGCGCGGCCCGCCAGAGCACCGTGGACGACGAGCTCGCCGCGCGCGAGGTCATCACCACCGGGTCGGCGACCGTCGTGGCCGACGACGCGGCCGGCGCGGTCGGCGCGATCCAGGCGCTCGTCGACTCCGCCGGGGGCTACCTCGAGGCGCGCCACGAGTCGGCCGCGACCGACGACCGTCCGGGATGGGCGAACGTGACGGCCCGGATCCCCGCCGACCGGATGACGGCGACGATCGACGGGCTCGACGGCGTCGGCACGGTCCAGGACATCGACCTCGACTCCGTCGACGTGACCGGCACGGTCCGGGACCTCGACGCTCGGATCGACGCGCTGCGGGCGTCGGTCACCCGCCTCACGACGCTCATGGCCGAGGCCGGCTCGACCGCCGAGCTGCTCGCCGCGGAGCAGGAGCTCACGACCCGCCAGTCGGACCTGGAGTCGCTGGAGTCGCAGCGCGCCGGGCTCGCGGAGCAGGTCGCCATGTCCACGCTGCACATCGAGGTCACCGAGGTGGCCGAGACCCCCCAGCTCGCGCCGGGCGGGTTCCTCGGCGGCCTGACCTCGGGATGGAACGCGCTGCTGGCCACCCTCAACGGGCTGGTGGTCGTCGTCGGTGTGCTGCTGCCGTGGATCGTGCCGGCCGGGGTCATCGCCCTCCTCGTGCGGTGGGTCGTGCGACGTGTCCGGCGCCCCGCACCGGACGCGTCCGCCGGCGGCGGAGCCGGCGGCACCGGGGACGGCGACGGCCCGGGCGACCCGGGTAGCGGCGGCACCGGCACCGACGCAGGCCCCGTACCCGGCTCGGACCGGCTCGTCGGGGCCGGGTCCCCCGAGCGCTGACGTGCCGGCCGTGCCCGACCTCGAGCCGTACCGCGCGCGGGTCGCGCGGCTCTGGCCCACCGGCGCCGCCACGGTTCCGCGCCCTGCGGGCACGACGGAGACCGAGCCGACGAGCGTCGGCTACCTCGTCACCCGGGTCTGCACCCACTGGGAGACCGTCGGACCGCACGCGTTCCCCCACCACGTCAACCCGCAAGAACGACTGGAGTGGCGCATCGAGCGCGACCGCCACCGGGACGTCTTCTGGGACGACGGCGACGCCGAGCGCGACATCACCCGACTGCTCGCGACCTGGGACTCCGGGCACATCACGATCGACGGCGTGACCCTGCGGCTCGAGTGGCTGGAGGGCGACGACGCCGCCCGGGCGTGGGCCGAGCGGGGCTGGTGACGCACGCGGCGTGCACGTCACTCCGCGGTCAGGACCCCCACCGGTCGTCCTCGTCGCTGCCCGCGGTGAGGTCGGCGCCGCACTCGGCGCGCGCGGCAGCTGTGGACCGTCCGCCTGCTCGTACGCCGGTGGGCACGCGCCCCTGCCCAGGCAGGGGCTGGACGAACGGCGTGACGACACGCCCGCCGGTGGGGCGGGTGGAGCTCAGGCCCGTGCGGGTCTGCTCGGTGACCGCGGCGATGTTCCCCGCCACCGCGCCTGCCGGGAAGTCAGCGTCGGGCGCCGTGGTCTCGTTGGCCGCCTGCTCGAACGCGGGCGGGATCGAGGTGGCGAGCTCGTCGCCCCAGTCGATGACCCCGTCCGGTGGCAGCCCGGCGCCCTCTCAGCGCTCGCGCAACGCGCGCCCAGCTGGATCTCGTTGGCGATGGCCCTCATGGTGGTCATCGTTCCGTGACAGCATCGATTGTCACGGAACCGTGACCCCGCCCCGACGCGGGGGCGCCGCCCAGGACCGGGCCGCGCCGTCGGCCGGTGCAGCGCCTCCGGGGCTGAGGGACGACACACGAATGCCCTACCCCAGCAGGGCTGAAGTAGGGCACCCGTGCAACTTCACTGGTGGAGGTGCGGGGAATCGAACCCCGGTCCGGTGACGCAAAAGGAGGACTTCTCCGGGCGCAGTCTGCTGTTGATTTTCTCGGCCCCAGCACTCACGCAGACAAGGTGCTGACGGGCTCAGTCATCTAAGAGTCCCTACGCCGCCGATGACGAACGTCGTAAGCAGTGGCTCTCTCGCTGACGCCAGGATCCGGGTCGAGAGCGAGCCCGGGCTGACGGACTTCGAAGACTCGCTCAGGCGGCGAGTGCGAAGTCGGTGCGCTTGTTATCGGCACCTATTGGTTTGCAGACATCGTTAACGAGATAAGTCTGCATCCTCGGCCCGCTTCTCCTCGAAACACGACCACCGTCGAAACCGATCACCCCCTGTGCAGTTGTCAACCACAGACCCCGACGCTCTCGCGCTGCGGCCTGCAGGTCCAGACTACGTCATCAACACCACGAGGGGCGACGGTATTTCCGGCTACTTCTTGCGGCTCAGCGCGTCCACGAGCAGACCGCCGGCGATCCCGAGGAGGAACACGTCCTTGGCCAGTCCCGTGCCGGCCTCCGTGGGACGGACGCCGTCCTCGCGCGTCATGCCCGGCGTGTTGAGGTACATGCCGACCAGACCGCCCGAGAACGCGCCGAGGCCGAGCGCGACCAGACCGGTCGGGACGAACGGGGCGACGAGCGCCGCGCCGAGGGCGATCTCCGCCGTCGACAGCGACTTCGCGAACTGCTGCGGCTCGACGTCCTCGAGGAACGAATAGGTGCCGGCGGCCAGCCCGTGCATGCCGCGGGCCGCCTCCTCGTCCGCGCCGCGCTTGGTCAGGCCGGAGTTGAGGATGTAGGCCCCGGCGGCGAGCCGGGGGATGTACTGACGGAGCTTGACCACGTGGCCTCCTCGATCGCGGATGAGTTCCTGTCGACCGTACGGCTCCGGGCGTCGCCTCGCACGGTGCGCCACCGCCCCGAGGCCTACCTGTGGTGGCTACCGGTGCTGGCGCTGGCGCATGGCGCGCTGCGCCTCGCGGTTGTCCTGCTGCTCGCGGAGGGTCTGGCGCTTGTCGTACTCCCGCTTGCCGCGGGCGAGCGCGATCTCGACCTTCGCGCGACCGTCGAGGAAGTACAGCGCGAGCGGGATGATCGTGTGGCCCTTCTCGCGCGTCTTGATCTCCAGGCGGTGGATCTCGTCGCGGTGCAGCAGGAGCTTGCGGCGCCTGCGCGGCGCGTGGTTGTTCCACGTCCCCTCGGTGTACTCGGGGATGTGGACGTTCTCGAGCCACGCCTCGCCGCCGTCGATGCCGACGTAGCCGTCGACCAGCGACGCCCGCCCGGCCCGCAGCGCCTTGACCTCCGTGCCGCTGAGCACGATCCCGGCCTCGAACACGTCCTCGATCACGTAGTCATGGCGTGCCTTGCGGTTGCTGGCGACGATCTTGCGGCCAGTGTCCTTCGCCATGCTCACTCATCCGATCTGCTCGTGTCCTGCGACGTCACGCTCGGGGCGCGACGTCCCAGGCTACGCGACCGGCGGTGCGGACGGCAGCGATTAACGGCCACCGCCCACCCGCTGCTCGCCGCCTGCCGCCGACCGGAGCGCGTCAGAGGCGGGACATCGGGTTGACCGTGCTGCCGTTGATGTACACCTCGAAGTGCAGGTGGCACGCGCTCGAGGTCCCGGTGTTGCCCGAGTACCCGACGACGTCGCCCTTGCGCACCGACTGCCCGGCCGACACCGCGAAGCGGGACAGGTGGTTGTAGCTCGTCATCACGCTGTCACCGCCCGAGTAGCCGTGGTTGACGAGGACCTGGTTGCCCAGGCCGCCGTAGCTCCGGGCGAACTGGACCGTGCCGTCGGCCGACGCCATGATCGGCGTCCCGCAGTAGGCCCGGAAGTCCGTGCCGGCGTGCAGGCGCCAGATGCCGAGCACGGGGTGCAGCCGGTTGCCGTAGTGGGACGTCACGTGCGGGACCGCCGTCGGGTACGACAGGAACCGTCCGGTGCTGGAGCCACCACCACCGCCCCCGCCACCGCCACCGCCGGAGCCGCCCGAGCTCGATCCCCCGCCGCCGCCGCCGGAGCCGCCGCCGGAGTTCTGCTGCGCGGCCTCCTGACGCTTGCGCTCCTCCTCGGCCCGGCGCTGACGCTCCGCCTCGGCCTTGCGGTCACGTTCTTCCTGCTCGGCGATGATCTGCTGGAGCTCGGCGGCGAGGGACTGCTGCGACCGCTCGTTCTCGGCGACCTGCTCGATCGCCGCCTCCTTGCGGGCCTCGATGGTCTCCTTGGTGCGCCGCTGCCGGTCGATGAGCTCCTCGACCTCGACCTTGCGGTCCGCCGCGGCCTTGCGTGCGGTCTCCGCGTCGACCACGTTCTGGTCAGCCTCGTCCTTGAGGTCCGCGATCTTCTCTCGCACCGCCTCCAGCCGCGCCTCGCGGTTGCGGGCGATCGACTCGGCCTCCTGCAGCTCCGTGAGCGTCCGCGACTGGCTGCGCGCCGCCGTGGAGGAGATCGCGTACTCCTCGATGAACTCCTCGGTGCTCTCGACACCCGTGACGATGCCCAGGCTGGAGACTTCGCCCTGGCCCCGGTAGGCCATCCGCGCCATCTCCGCGATGGTCGACTTCGCCTCCGAAACCTCGGCCGCCCCCTGCTGGATCTCGCGGCTGATCGCCGCTTCCTCGCCGAGCGCGTCCTCGAGACGCTGCGCGAGCAGCGCAGCCTCGCGCTGGGTCCGTTCCAGCTCGGCCTCCGCGGCCTCCAGCTCGGCCTGCGCCACCGGGAGCCGCGCCTCGATCTCCTGCAGGTCGAGCACGGCCTGCGCAAGCTCGGCGTCCGTGTCCTCGAGCTCGGACTGGAGCTGCTCGCGATTCTCGAGGATCTCCGACTGCCGCTGCTCGGCCGCTTCCCGGCGGTCGTCGATGTCGTCCGCGTTCGCGGAGCCGACCACCGACCCGAGCACGAGCGCGGCGGCCGCGAACGTCGCGACGGACCGTCGGCCGAGCCGCATCGCCATGGAGGGACTCGTGCGGGAAGAACTCATCGAGGCATTCACACCTTTCACACCCTCGTGTACCGGTTGAGCGTCACGAACGAGGATATGGCAGCCAGGAGAAATGCGATCGCGATGAGGACGGGCGCCAGACGCAGCACGTCCCCGCCCGAGACGTAGGCGACCCAGCTCAGCGACTCCGACAACCAGTCCGTGACCAGGTACTTCACCCCCAGCCACAGGCCCCCGATCGCCAAGAGCGCACCGATCACCGCCGCGATCGCCCCCTCGAGCAGGAACGGCAGCTGGATGAACAGGTTGGACGCGCCCACCAGGCGCATGATGCCGGTCTCCCGTCGACGGCTGAACGCCGAGAGCCGGATCGTCGTCGTGATGAGCAGGACCGCGGCCAGGAGCATCACCCCCGCCAGCCCGGCCGAGAGCAGGGACGCGCGGTTGAGCATGAGGAACAACGAGTCGAAGATCCTGCGCTGGTCCTCCACGAGCTCGACGCCGGGCCGACCGGTCAGGACGTCGTTGACGATCTCGTAGTGCTCCGGGTTGGCGAGCTTGAGCCGGAACGAGGCCTGCATGTCGTCGACCGTCAGCGGCGTGCCCAGGTAGCCGTCAGGGTAGCGCTCCGAGAAGACCTCGAACGCGTCCTCCTTGGACTCGAAGAACACCTGCTCGACCTCGTCTCCGAGCTCGGTGTCGAGCACCCCCTCGATCGAGGCCATCTGCTCCGGCGTGGCCTCTCCCACCGCACACGTGGGCGAGGGCGAGTCGACCGGGCAGAGGAAGACCGAGACCTCGACCTTGTCGTACCACTCGTCCTTGAGCATGCCGATCTGCGTCTGCAGCAGACCTGCGGCGCCGACGAAGGTCAGCGACACGAACGTCACGAGGATGACCGAGATCGTCATGGACAGGTTGCGACGCAGCCCCGTGAGGAGCTCGCCGAGGATGAACTGTGCCCGCATCGTCTACCGCTCCTGGGTCCCGGCCGAGACCTCGGCCTGCGCAGAGGGCGGGTCGAGGACGACGGGCGACGTGCCGTCGTCGGGCTCGTGGCCCGGCGCCGCGACCGCAGGTGCGGCCGGTGCCGGCCGGACGGTGCCCTGCGCGCCGTAGCCGCCGCGGGACTGGTCACGGACGAGCTCACCCGTGGAGAGCTCGATGACGCGCTTGCGCATCTGGTTGACGATCTCCTCGTCGTGCGTCGCCATGACGACGGTGGTACCGGTGCGGTTGATGCGGTCCAGGAGCCGCATGATCCCCAGCGACGTCGTGGGGTCGAGGTTTCCCGTCGGCTCGTCCGCGAGCAGGATCGGTGGGCGGTTGACGAAGGCTCGCGCGATCGCGACGCGCTGCTGCTCTCCGCCCGAGAGCTCGTGCGGCCGCCGCTTCTCCTTGCCGCCGAGGCCGACCATCTCCAGGACCTCGGGGACGGTGATCGCGATGGTGTGCCGCGGCTTGCCGATGACCTGCAGGGCGAAGGCGACGTTCTCGAAGACCGTCTTGTTGGGCAGCAGGCGGAAGTCCTGGAAGACGACGCCGATCTGCCGGCGCAGGCTCGGCACCTTCCAGCTCGACAGGCTGGACAGGTCTCGGCCGGCCACGAAGACCTTGCCGCGCGTCGGCCGCTCCTCGCGCAGGATGAGGTGCAGGCACGTCGACTTGCCGGAGCCCGAGGCGCCGACGAGGAAGACGAACTCGCCGCGCTCGATCTCCACGGACACGTCGTCCAGCGCCGGCCGCGCACCGCGTGCATAGACCTTCGTGACGTTCTCGAATCGGATCACAGCCGTTGACCAGTTTCTGGGTGGGGGGTGCGAAGACGTTTCGCTGGTCGCCCCCGAGAGTAGGCACGCCACCGGCGGCCGATCCCGCAGACACGCCGCGCGACGACCTGCCGTTGCCCGGAGCATCCGTCGTCGAGGCGGGCGCCCGGCGCCCACGGACAGGTCAGGCGGTGCGGTCCGCGCCCCGGCGCCAGCGGATGCCGGCCTCGATGAAGCCGTCGATGTCGCCGTCGAACACACCCGAGGTGTTGCCGACCTCGTGCTCGGTGCGCAGGTCCTTGACCATCTGGTACGGGTGCAGGACGTAGGAGCGCATCTGGTCGCCCCAGCTCGCCTTGATGTCGCCCGCCATCTCCTTGCGGGCCGCGCTCTCCTCGGCCTGGCGCTGCAGCAGCAGGCGGGACTGCAGGACACGCAGCGCGGCGGCACGGTTCTGGATCTGCGACTTCTCGTTCTGCATCGACACGACGATCCCCGTGGGGATGTGCGTCATGCGCACGGCGGAGTCCGTGGTGTTGACGGACTGCCCGCCCGGGCCCGACGAGCGGAACACGTCGACCTTGATCTCCGACTCGGGGATCTCGATCGAGTCGGTCTGCTCGATGAGCGGGATGACCTCGACCGCGGCGAACGACGTCTGGCGGCGGCCCTGGTTGTCGAAGGGTGAGATCCGCACGAGGCGGTGCGTACCCGCCTCGACCGAGAGGTGGCCGAACGCGTAGGGCGCCTTGACCTCGAAGGTGGCGGACTTGAGCCCGGCCTCCTCGGCGTACGACGTGTCCAGGACGGCCGTGGGGTAGCCGTGGCGCTCCGCCCAGCGCAGGTACATGCGCATGAGCATCTCGGCGAAGTCCGCGGCGTCCACACCACCGGCACCCGCGCGGATGGTCACGACGGCCTCACGGGCGTCGTACTCCCCCGCCAGCAGCGTGCGGACCTCGAGCACACCGAGGTCCTTGCGGATGTCCTCGAGCTCGGACTGCGCCTCGGCGAGCGTGTCGGCGTCGCCGCCGTCCTCGGTGGCCATCTCGACGAGCGTCTCGAGGTCGTCGATGCGCCCGCCCATGCTCGTGATGCGCTCGAGCTCGCCCTGCGCCTGGGAGAGCTCGGTCGTGACCTTCTGCGCGGCGTCCGTGTCGTCCCACAGGTCGGGCGCGGAGGCCTGCTCCGACAGCTCGGCGATCCGGGTCGCCAGCGCCTCGGGGTCGCTCACCGCGCTGATGGTCTCGAGCGTGGAGCGCAGGGTGCGGATCTCGTGCGGGAAGTCGATGGTGGCCACGAGGTTCAAGGTTACGCGACCGGCGAGGCGGGTGGGCCGCACGTCCGGGCAGGGCTGCCCGACGGCGCGCGATCCCCCCGGTTGGTGGGCCTCAGTCGGCGCGGGGCGTGGGGGCAGGCGCGCCGGTCTCGGGCGTGAGCGCCGCCTGGCGGCCCTCGTCGCGGGCCCGGTCGAGCATCTGCTGCAGGCGTGCACGCTTGCGGCGCCGCTCGTCGCGGACACCGAGCACCAGCACGACGACGATCGCGACCAGCAGGAGCTGCGGCCACGGGATCGCCCAGGTGACGACCTGCTGGGTGACCGGCGCCGGGGTGGTCTCGAGCTCGTCCTCACCGACCGGGACGGGGGTGAGGGTGACGTCGGTCGTGACACGGCCGAGCGGCCACACGTCGGTGATCTCCGTGGTGACGGCGTAGCTGCCGCCCGGGAGCACCTCCTCGACCGGGGTGGCGGTCGAGGTGCGGGGCGCGAGACCGAACGGGCCGGTCGCGGTCGCCTCGCTCTGCGCGCCGAGGCGGATGTTCCCGTCGTTGCTCACGTCGTAGGAGACGCGCAGGTCCCCGGGGGCGAAGGGGTTCCAGGACGGAGAGTAGGAGGCACGCGGCTGAGGCACCGCGAGCACGGCGGAGACCTCGCCCGTGACGCGCATCATCACGCGGAAGCCGACGCGGCTCTCGACGCCGACGCTGTCGCTGGTGCTCGTGACCGACGCCGCGACGCCGGCGGGGTGGTCACCAGGCGTGACCTGCTCGGGGACCACGATCGTGAAGGGCACGACGACAGTCTCCCCCGCACCGACGACGACCTCGTCCTGCAGGTCGATCCAGGTACCGCCGTCCACCGACGGCTCGGACGACGGCAGCATGTTGAAGCGGCCCTTGTCGGTGAGGTAGCCGTCGGCGGCCTGGAGGGCGAACGTCGACTCGACGTCACCGAGGTTGCGCACGGCGAGGTGCTCGGTGACCCGGTCGCCGGGGTCGAGCGTGAGCTCGAGCCAGCGACGCCCGTCAGGTCCGTCGGCATCGGCGGGGACGACGGACCACGTGACCGAACCCGCAGGTTCTGTCTCGTCGTCGGTCGCGGCGTGCGCCGAGCCCGGGGCGAGGGCGAGCAGTGCGGCGATCGCGGTGACCACGAGCGCGCGAGGGCGAGATGAAGCAGTGATCACCGGTGATCCTTCGATGCGTTCGGGTGAGGGCTGCTGGGCCGCGAGGTGCTCGCAGAGCAGCCCTCACCCGGCCTGAACCGTCGTGCCTCGAGGTTACTCGAAGAGCGAGAGGGTCAGGGTCGAGCTGTACGAACCGCCAGCGACGTCGGCAGGGGTCCGCAGGAAAAGGTCGGCGTTGACCGAGAACTCGCCACCGGCAACCTCACCGGAGTCGAACGTCGAGATCAGGAGCTCCTGGTCGACGAGACCGACGTTGTTGCCGGGCTGGGTCGCTTCGTCGAGGACGGTGACGACCTCTTCACCTTCCGAGACCAGGCCGTCCTCGTCACCCTCGAGGAGGTTCGGCGTCCAGCCGAGGTGCTCCGCGCCGATGACGTCATCGCCCGACGTGAAGTCGGACGCGCTACCCAGGACGGCCCATGCGGCTCCGTCCGGGATCTCCTCGGCGGTACGCGTGTCCGTGACGGTCACCTCGGGAAGGGTTCCGGTGAACTGGCGCACCTCCTCGTCCGAGCCGTTCTCCGTGAGGGTCACGGCGTTGCTGGCGACCGAGAACGCGAGAACTCCCGGCTCCACGGTCGACTCGATCTCGACCGAGATGTCGATGTCCTCGTCGGCGATCGCTGATGACGAGAGAGCGACGGTCCCGATCAGAACCGCGCCGAGGGCACCCCCGGCGATCCACTGCTTCCTTGCGCGTGTCTTCATGTAAATCTCCGTCGTAGGAGTTGCTGGACGGGTTCACCATAGCGGCGAACTCGTTGTTTCGACAGAGTCCGTCAAAAGTGCCCTCTCCACCTTGAGAAAGTTGACGCCTATGTGAGCGCTAACGTAGTCACAAACCGTTCATCCCCAGTCATGATCGGGGATGGGTGGTGCTACCACGCTCGCGCGCTGGACTCCGCACGAACGATGATGCCATCACTCCAGAGCTCCGTCACGCGACTGACGAGGGTCGGCCGCGTCCGGGCAGCCAACGAGACGGTCGCGGTCCGGCCGTCGGGGGTCGACGCCGAGACGACCGTGACGTCCCGCAGGCTCCCGACCGCACCCGGGTTCGCGGCCAGGTACGCACCGACCTCGGCGCGGATCTCCGCGTCTGCGAGGGACAGGACCGCGCCCTCGGTCGGCTCGGGCAGACCCTCGACGTAGAACGACTCCTGCGTCATCGAGTCCGCCGCGGCGAGGGCGAGCGCATCGGCGAGGTTGTACAGGCGCTTGCGGTCCAGGTGCATCCCGGTCGCTGAGACGACAACCGTGATGAGCAGCAGCGCGAAGGCGACGAACGCGCTCGTCATGAGCATGATCTGCCCGCGCTCGCCGTCGCCGGGTCGCGTTCCGTCGCCGGTTCCTTCGCCATGGAGTCGTCCACGGAGTCGACCGCGCAGGCGCTGCAGCAGGCCCGTTCGCACGGGTCCGAGCTCGCCGTTCCGGTGGATTCTTTTCACCCGCTCCAGCTCCGTCGTCAACCTGTTCGTTTCTGTCTGCTTTATGGCCGGCGCGCGGCGTACTGGTCGACGGACGCGACATACGTCGCCTCGAGAGGGATCGCGAGCGGCACGGCTCCCTGGACGAACGCGGGGACCCACGGGAGGTCGACCGCATAGCTGACCTGTACCGCGACCTCACCGCCGGGTTCGAGGCAGGGGTCGAGCGAGCAGGCGAGCGAGAGCGCGCTCGAGCCGTCGGCGCTGTCGAAGCCCTGGTCCTCGAGCGCGAGCGCGACCGCCGTCCCGGCCCGCGCGGTGCCCTCCGCGGAGGTCTCCGCGGTGACGAACGCCCGGCCGGCCTCCCGCGAGGCCCCTTCGACGGCGAACGTCGCGGCCTGGATGCGCCCGAGCAGGACCACGAGGTACATCAGCGGGATGAGGAGGATGAGCGCGACGCCGAGGAACTCGACGACCGCGTTCCCGCGGTCGCCCGTGGCGGTCGCGCCCTCCGTCCGCGTGCGGTCGGCGACGAGCCGTGCCCGCCCGGCGGCGACGACACTGCGGAGGCGGTCGGTGGCGCGTCGGACCGCGTTCATGCGGTCTCGTCCAGCGCGTGGCCCTCGACCGTGATGACGCCGGCCGGTCCCAGCAGGCCGACGACCGGCAGCGGTGCGCTCACCGTGACCTCGACGACGGGCAGCCCGGCGTAGGTGGTGCGCCGCGCCGAGACGTCCTGCGCGTAGCGGCTCGAGAGCGAGCCGGCGATGAGCTGCTCGGTCCGCACGACTCCGTCCGCCGGAGTCCGGTCCGCCCGTGCGGCGACCCGAGCACCCTCGGCGGCGGAGTCGATGAGCATCGCCCGGACGTGCACGGCGAGAGCGACCTGGACGACTCCGAGGAACAGGACCAGGACGAGGACCGAGACCAGGACGAAGTCCACGACCGCCGAGCCCTCGTCACCGGCGCGCCCCGACGCCGGCCCGCCCTCCGCCGGTCGGCCGCTCCCCGGATCACGACCCTCGCTGCGCACGCCCACCGGTCGTCAGGGCCCGCCGACGCTGCTGATCGCCTCGCTGAAGGCGTTCGTCAGCGCGGGACCCGCGACCGCCCACAGCGCGATCACGAGACCAGCCGTCATCAGCGTCACGAGAACCCAGCCGGGGACGTCGCCCCGGTCCGTACCGCCCTGGCGAAGCCGTCCGGCGACCTTGCTCGTCCACGTCCTGACACCATCCATCGATCCGGTTCCTCTCGTTCGTGCCGTGATGAAGTCCGGCGCCGTCGCGCGCCGGCAAGCAGTCGTGCACAGTCAGAAGCCGATCCGCAGGGTCGCGATGGACGGGAACACGGCGAAGACGACGGTCACCGGGAGGATGAGGAACACCACCGGGACCATCATGATCACCTCCTTGCGGCCGCCCGCCTCCATGAGCGCGCGACGCCCGGACTCCCGGACGTCCTGCGCCTGAGCACGCAGGACCTCGGCGAGGGGCGTCCCCCGTTCGACGGCGACGGAGACCCCTTCGGCGAAGCGGGCGAGGCTCGGCAACGACGTCCGGTCGGCGAGCCCTTCGAGTGCCCGAGTGAGCGGGACACCAGCACGGACGGAGGCGAGCATGGTGGCCAGCTCGCCGGAGAGCTCACCCTTGGCCGTCGTCGAGACCCGTTCGAGCGCCGAGACCGGACCCTCCCCCGCGGCGACCGAGAGCGCGAGGAGCTCGGCGATGGTGGGGAACTCGGCCATGATCCGTTCCTCCCGCCTGCTGATCGCACGGGAGAGCATCTGGTCGCAGGCCAGCACGCCGCCGATACCGCACATCAGAGCGAGCAGCACGAGGGCGACGACCGAGGACCCACGGGTCGCGGCGAGCACGAGGGCGAGGGCGACACCGCCAGCCAGGCCGAGCACGCCCCAGACGATCTGCCGTGCCCGGAACTGATCGACGCTCTCCGCGCGCCCGGCGCGGTCCAGCCGTCGGCGCAGCTCGGTCCGGGACGAGCCCAGCCGCTCGAGTGTCCGGCCGACGTCGGCAACCCACGGTGCGACGAGGCGCTCGAGCGTGGGGAACGGCGTATGCACCGGTACATCACGGAGCAGCGCGGACGTACGGTCCTGCACACGGAGGTACGGCCCTACCCGCTCGTCGAGACGGATACGGCGTGCCCGGAGCCGCGAGACGACCAGCAACAGGCCGACCGCACCGAAGGCACCGATCCCGGCCCCGAGCCACGACACCTCCAGCCCGCTCACCGCAGCACCCGCACTTCTTCGGGGAGGCGACCGATCCGGAGCATCAGCTGGTAGGCGAACGCCGAGCACGCCGCACCACCCAGGAGGACCATCGCACCCGAGACGGTGTTGTAGGCCGTCGCCGTCTCCGGGCGAGTCGCGAGGAACGCCAGCACCACCCAGGGTCCGGCGACCGCGAGCCGCGCGCCGTTGACCGTCCAGGACTGACGCGCCTCGAGCTCTCCTCTGGTGCGGGCGTCCTCCCGCAGGAAGGTCGACAGGGTACGCAGCAGGCGGCCGAGGTCCGTCCCCCCGACGTCGCGCGTCATGCGCAGCGCCTCGACGATCCGATCGGCCACCGGGTCGGCGAGCCGCACCTTGAGCGCGTCCAGGCACTCCACGAAGCGCCCGGATGCACGGTAGTCCTGCGCGAACCGCTGGAACGGCTCGCGCAGCTCGACCGGACCCCGGTCACCGAGCTGGCCGACCGCTTCCGGGAGGGAGAGTCCGGCCCGCACACCGGAGGCGAGGTGGTCGACCACCTCGGGCCACACCTCGCGCAGGGAGGCCCTCCGGCGCCGGGCACGAGAACGCACGAGGACACCGGGGACCGACGCGGCGATGAGCGCGAAGCATGCGGCGATGGTGACCGAGCGGGTCAGCGCAGTCCCGACGAGGAGGACCACTGCTCCGATCCCGATGCTCGTCCCCGCCAGCGCCGCCGGGGTGACCGTCGGGGCGCCGGCCTGCACCAGGAGGTCCTGCGTCCGCCCCGCCCATCCGTCGGCGCGACGTGCCGGCCGAGCCACCGGCTCCCAGAACGACCACCAGACGCAGAAGAGGCCCGCGCCGAGGAGAAGCCCGACGACGACACCCACCTCAGTAGACCTCCGCGTGCCGCACGTCGCGCAGGAGAGCCGGCAGGTCGATCCCGGCGCGCGCGAACCGGTCCGCCGCGGGCGGGTAGCCCTCGCCCCGCACGAGGTGCTGTCCTCGACGGACGAAGATCTCTGAGGTCTCGACCACGCCCTCCTCGACCCGCCCGGGAACACCGAGGACCTCCCGCACCTGCCGTGTGCCGTCGGCGCTCACGCCGAGATGCACGACGAGGTCCACCGCGGACGCGACGGTCGGGACGACGAACCGGTCGGACACGTTCTCACCGGCCAGCAAGGGCAGGGTGCACATCTTCGCGAGGGCCTCCCGGGCGGAGTTGGCGTGGAGGGTGCACATGCCGGGGACGCCAGCGTTCAGAGCGATGAGGAGGTCGAAGCTCTCCGCCTCCCTCACCTCGCCGATCACGATCCGGTTCGGTCGCATCCGCAGCGCCTCCTTGACGAGCCGGCGCAGCGGGATCTCACCGGTTCCCTCGAGGCTGGGCTGACGGCACTGCATCGAGACGATGTCCCGGACCGCGAACCGCAGCTCGAAGACCTCCTCGCAGGTGATGACGCGCTCGGTCGCGGGGATCGAACCCGACAGCGCGTTGAGCATCGTCGTCTTGCCGGCCTGGGTCGCACCGGCCACGAGAACGTTCAGACCTGCCCGCACCGCCGCGTCCAGGAATGCCGCCGCCTGGGGGGTCAACGAGCCGAGCCGCACCATGTCGTCGAGGTGGGACGCTCGCACGACGTGCTTGCGGACGTTGACCGCGAAATGCTCGCGGGTGACGTCGGGGATGACCACGTGCAGTCGCTCACCTCCGGGCAGCGCGGCGTCGACGAACGGGCTGGAGAGGTCGAGTCGCCGACCTGAGGAGCGCAGCATCTGCTCCACGAGGTCGCGGACCTGCGTGTTGGTGAGGATCGTCGTGGTGAGCTCGGGCTCCCCGCCACGGGCGATGAACACCTGGGTCGGCGAGTTGATCCAGATCTCCTCGACGGCGGGGTCGTCGAGGTACTGCTGGAGCGGGCCGAGCCCGGCGACGGCGTCAACGACCGTGCGGGCCGCGGCGTGCGCGTCGGCGAGCGGGGGGACGACGCCGAGCGCCGTCCTCGTGTCGTAGTCGGCGAGGGCGTCACGGACGAGCTGGTCGATGCCCGCGCGGTCACGGGCAGGGTCGAGACCGCGACGGCGGATGAGCTCGCGCACCTCGGTCTCGAGGATCGCGACCCCGCTCGTGTCTGCCACGCGTCTGCCCCCTGATCAGCTCACCCTGCACCGCACCTGCACCGCGCCGTCGCCCTCGTCGGGGCGGTCCGTGCCGGTTCGGTCTGGCCAGGACTTTAGGGCATCCGTGAAGGTCGGCACCTCTGCCCCTGTGGACAACTGGCGGGATCGTTGCGAACGCGTGACCTTGCGCGGTGACCTGTCCGCGATGTGGGCACGCCGCACGTCGACGCCTCGTCGGAGCGAGTCGGCGGGTGGCGGATAGGGTCGATGACCATGACGACGCCTTCCCCGACCGGCCGCTGGCGCGACGCCGCGCGGGCCGCCGGCCTCCTGCGCGCCGACGGCACGGTCGCGGCGACGATCTTCGCGGAGATGACCGCCCTGGCGACGCGCACGGGCGCGATCAACCTGGGCCAGGGCTTCCCGGACGTCGACGGCCCGCACGCGATCCGGCAGGCCGCGATCCGCGCGATCGAGGCCGGGCACAACCAGTACCCGCCCGGCCCGGGCATCCGCGCGCTCCGGCAGGCGATCGCCGACCACCAGCACCGCCGCTACGGCCTCGACGTCGACCCCGACACCGAGGTCCTCGTCTCCACCGGCGCCACGGAGGCGCTCGCCGCGACGATCCTCGCCCTCGCGGATCCGGGCGACGAGGTCGTCACCCTCGAACCGTTCTACGACTCCTACGCGGCGTGCATCGCGCTCGCCGGCGCGACGCACGTCACCGTCCCGCTGCTCCCCTCCCCGGACGGCTTCCGGCTGGACGTCGAGGCGCTGCGCACCGCCGTCGGGCCCCGCACCCGGCTGATCGTGGTCAACAGCCCGCACAACCCGACCGGCACGGTCCTCACCCCCACCGAGCTCGCCGAGATCGCCGCGGCAGCCCGCGCGAGCGGCGCCGTCGTCGTCACCGACGAGGTCTACGAGCACCTGACGTTCGACGGGGCCCGGCACGTCCCGATCGCCACCCTCCCCGGCATGGCCGAGCGCACGCTGACGATCTCCTCGGCCGGCAAGACGTTCTCCTTCACCGGGTGGAAGGTCGGCTGGCTGCACGGGCCGGCGGAGCTCGTCACGGCCGTGCGGACCGTCAAGCAGTTCCTCACCTACTCCTCGGGCGCACCCTTCCAGCCCGCGATCGCCGAGGCGCTCGGGGACGACGTCGGCCCGCGCGCCCTCGCCGACTCCCTCGCCACCCGCCGCGACCTGCTGTGCGAGGGCCTGGTCGCCGCGGGCTTCGACGTGGTCGTGCCGCAAGGCACGTACTTCGTCGTCGCCGACGGCACACCGCTCGGGTTCGACGACGGCGCCGAGCTCTGCCGCCGGTTGCCCGACCTCGCCGGCGTCGTGGGCGTGCCCGTCAGCGCGTTCTGCCGCACCCCCGCACCTGGTGCCTCCCCCGACGCTCCGTCGGACCTCGCGGCCCACCTGGTCGCCGGCGTCCGGTTCACGTTCGTCAAGCGCGAGGACGTGCTGCGCGACGCCGTCGGACGCCTGGCGTCGCTGCGCCGGGCCTGACGCTCGGCCGTCCGCTCGGCCGGCCGCTCAGTCGTCGCAGACGCCCGGCAGCGGCTCGTCCTCGGGCCCCTCGGTCTCGCCGCCCGAGGGACCGTCGGTAGCGTCGTCGGTCGGATCCTCCGGCGCGTCGTCGCGCGGGTCCGTCGAGTCGTCGGTCGGCTCCTCGGACGCACCTTCCGTGGCGTCGTCGGTCGCGCCGTCCGTCGTGCCGTCGGTCGGCTCGTCCGGAGCCTCCCAGCCGGGAGGCGGCTCGTCGGCGGCGATGCGCTCCCACAGGGGCGCCGCCTCCGCCGTCCACACGACCCGGTTGGGGTCGCTCGGGGCGTCCACGACAGGGACGGACGTGAACTCGACCTGGCTCGGGTCGATCCCGCGCAGGCTCACCGCGAGCCCAGCGAGCGCCTGCGGGCTGCCGAGATCGGGGCTTGTCGAGATGGACTGCAGGACGGCCTCGACGAGCGAGTAGAGCTCCGGGGAGTTCGTCAGGAGGTTCTTCGAGGTGATCTGGCGGACGGTCGCGTCGAGGAACGCCTGCTGGCGTTCGATGCGGGCGAGGTCGCTGCCCATCTCGAGTCCCATGCCGGTGCCCTTGCGGGCGCGGATGAAGCTGATGGCGGTGCGACCGTCGAGCACCTGCTCCCCCGCCTCGAGGTCGAGGTCGGGTGAGTTGGAGCCGCCTTTGACGGGCTCGGGCAGGCACATGCGGACCCCGCCGACGGCGTCCACGACTCCGATCACGCCGGTCATCTTCACGACGACGTGGCTCGTGATGGGCACGCCTGTGAGGGACATGACGGTCCGCTGGGTGCAGGCGGCGGCGTGCGCGAGATCCTGCTCGGGCCCGCCGCCGGTGGCGAAGGCCGAGTTGAACATGGCGCCGTACTGCTCGTAGGTGCGGGTGCCGTCGGGCCGGACGCACTCGGGGATGGTCACGAGCGAGTCGCGCGGGATGGAGACGACCTCCATCCGACGACGGTCGCCGGAGACGTGCACGACGAGCGTCGTGTCGGAGGCGAACTCGCCTCCGCCTCCGGCGATCTCGGCGTTCGCCTCGTCACGCATGTCCGTGCCCATGACGAGGATGTTGAGGGCTTTGCCGGCGAACGGGTCGTCAGGGTCCTTGGTGGGTTCGACGACCGGCAGGTCGTCACCGACGAGCTCGGTGATGTCGTGGACCTCCATCTGCGAGCGGAGGTCGATGTACGCGGCCGCGGCCCCGACGCCGACGAACGCGACCGCTGCGGTCGTCACCATGCCGACCGCGCGCGCGACCCGGTGCGAGCGGGGGTTCCGCGTGTGCCGCGGGAGCCCGCGACCGCTGCGTGCGGGACTTTCGGAAGACGACACGTCCTGAGAGTAGGCATGCGGCACCGATCGCGCTCTTCGGAACACCGGAGGAAATGTGAACGTTACGAGGATCGTTCGTCGGTCGAGGGCCGAATCGGTGCAGGTCGGGCACCGGGGTGCTGTCAGACGGGGGTGTGCCATCCGCCGCGCCGGAAGGCGGGCGTGGCGAGGGCGAGGATCAGGATCGACGCGACGACCACGCCGAGCATGACGCCGGACATCGCCAGGGCGTCGCCGCCGAGGACGCCCACGAGCGGGCTCACGAGGCCGGCCACTCCCGCCTGGAACGCGCCGATCACCGCCGCCGCGGTCCCGGCCATCTCGCCGTGCCGGGACAGGGCGAGGGCCGAGGCGTTGGCCGGGATGAAGCCCTGCATCGACAGGACGAGCCACAGCGCGACGAGCAGGCCGATCAGCCCGCCCGCGCCCGTGATCGCGACGGTGAGCAGCGCGAGCGCGAACACCCCCTGGACGACGAGCGCCGCGCGCAGCAGGCGCACGGGCGCCACCCGTCGCACGAGGGCGGCGTTGGCCTGGGCCGAGGCCACCAGCCCGATGCCGTTGACGGCGAAGAGGAGAGCGAACTGCTGGTGGCTGAGGCCGTAGCCCTCCTGGAGCACGAACGGGGAGCCGACGACGTAGCTCATCACGACCGCCATGCCGAGGCCCGGCAGGATGGCGAGCGCGATGAAGTGGCGGTCGCGCAGCAGGGTGGCGTACCCGCGGAAGACGGTGCCGACGCCGCCCTCGCGCCGACGCTCGGTCGGCAGGGTCTCGGGCATCCAGCGCAGGACGACGGCGCCGAGCACGAGGCCCATGACCGCCAGGACCCAGAACACCCAGCGCCAGGTGCCGTAGGTCGTGATGAACGAGCCGATGGTCGGCGCCAGGAGGGGTGCGAGACCGATGACGAGCATGAGCCGCGAGAGGATGCGGGCGGCGTCCGAGCCGGTGAACCGGTCGCGGATCACGGCGATCGCGACCACCTGGGCCGACGCGTTGAAGAACCCCTGCAGGACACGCAGCACGATGAGCGCCTGGATGCCGGGCACCACGGCGCACAGGACGGACGTGACGACGTGCAGGCTCAGCCCGACGACGACGGGCAGCCGACGCCCGAACCGGTCGGAGAGCGGCCCGATGACGAGCTGACCGACGGCGCCGCCGATGAGCATGCCGGAGAGGGTGAGCTGCGCGAGGGCGGGGCTCGTGTCGAGGTCGGCCGCGACGTCGGGCAGTGCCGGGAGGTACATGTCGACGGTGAAGGCCGGCAGCGCGGCGAGCGCCCCGAGGAGCAGGACCCAGCGCGCGGTCGAGCCTCGGGAGCGCGACGACGGGCGATGGGGTGGTTCAGGGGCGGCCATGGCCTCGATCATATCGATTCGATCGTTGCCCGGGGACATCTCCTGAGTGTCGATGTGGGTGACGTGCGGCACCCTGGAGGCATGTGCGGACGCTATGCCTCCTTCCGGGACGCCCAGGACCTCGCGGACGAGTTCGCCGTCGCCGACCTCGCCGAGGACGCGCGTCTGCTGCCCCCCGCGTGGAACGTCGCGCCGACCGACCCGGTGCGGATCGTCGTCGAGCGCGCCGCGAAGGAAACCGGGGAGATCCGCCGCTCCCTGCGCGTCGCCCGGTGGGGGCTCGTCCCGTCGTGGTCCAAGGACGCCCGCGGCGGCGCGCGGATGATCAACGCGCGCGCCGAGACGCTCCTCGACAAGCCCGCGTTCGCCAAGCCGCTCGCCGTCCGGCGCTGCCTCGTGCCGGCCGACGGCTACTACGAATGGCGCCGGCCCGCCACGGACGCAGAGGACGCCGCCGCACGGGCGGGCACGGGCGCCCGCACGGCCAAGCAGCCGTACTTCATCCACCCCGACGGGCCCAGCGCTGCCTTCGCCGGTCTGTACGAGTTCTGGCGCGACCGCTCGGCGGCCGACGACGACCCGGCGCGATGGCTCGTCACCACGACCATCATCACGACGGACGCCGCCCCCGACCTCGCCCCGATCCACGACCGGATGCCCGTGACCCTCGCCCCCGGCGACTGGGACACGTGGCTGGACCCCGCCGTCGGGCCGCAGGACGCCGCGGCGCTCCTCGGCGGCCCACCGGGCGTGGCACTGACCGCCGAGCCGGTCTCCACCGCGGTCAACACGGTGGCGAACGACGGTCCGGAGCTCGTCCGCCCGGTCTGAGGATCAGACGGTCCGAGGGTCAGCCGGTGTAGGCCCACTGCAGGCGGACCGGCTCCACCACGCCCAGGCCCGGCACCTCGCGCTCGGGCTGCGCGGTGAGGGCGAACTGCGACTCCCCCGCCAGGAGCGCCGCGGTGCCGCGGTCGAGCAGGACGGTCGCGGGCTCGGCGAGCTCGGTGAGCCGGGAGGCCAGGTTCACCGACGGCCCGAAGACGTCCCCGAACCGTGACAGCACACGGCCCCACACCAGGCTCACCCGCACGGGCGGGACGTCCGCGGAGTCCTCCGGACCGGCCGACGCTGCGAGACCCAGGGCCACCTCGGCGCCGGTGACGACGTCGTCGGCGACGAAGAGCACGGCGTCGCCGATGGTCTTGACCACCCGCCCGCCCGCAGCCGTGATGACGTCGCGCGCACGCGCCTCGAAGAGCTCCACGAAGTCCGCGAGCTCGCTCGACCCGAGGCCGGCCGTGCGCTTGGTGAAGGAGACGATGTCCGCGAAACCCACGGCACGCGGCAGCGGCAGCGCGCCCGAGTCGATGTTGCTGGCCCGAGCCTGGGAGAACTCCACCGCGAAGCGCCCGGCGACCGCCGCGAGCTGGCGCCGCCACGCGTGCACGAGCTGGCGCTCCAGCACGGGCGCGAGGTCGGGCAGCCGGTCCAGCACCAGGAGCCGGGCGCTCGTGTCGTCGAGCCCGTGCCGCCGGGCCATGTGCTCGACGAGCGCCTCCACCTGCCACAGCACGAGGCGCTCGGTGGTGTGCCCCGTGGAACGGATCAGGGTCGTCAGGGAGCGGTCGTCGAGGTCCTCCGTGGCCGCGACCGAGAACATCTCCTCGAGGGCGCTCGCGTCGTCCTGCGTGAAGATCGGTTCGGTGCCGTCCGTGCTCGGCAGGCCCAGGGCCCGCCAGTAGGACCGCACGTCCGCCTCCGAGACGCCCGCCCGCTCGGCGAGGTCGCGGTCGGTGTAGGCGCGGGGCCCACCGAGGAGCGCCTCGTCGAGATGGATCTCGGTCTCGCTGTTCTCGGGGGGCACGGGCCCGATCCTAGTTCAGGGCACCCAGCCGCAGGTGCCGGACGTCGCCGCTGCGCAGCACCTGCTCGCTCCCCGCGTCGTCGCGGACGACGAGTCCGCCGTCGGGCGCGAGAGCCACTGCAAGCCCTTCGACGGACGAGCCGCCCGCGAGGTCCACCCGCACCCGTTCGCCGAGCGTGACGCAGACCTCCACGCACTCGTCGACCAGACCCGCACCGAGGGCGTCACCGCCGGCGTCCTGCCAGCGCACGATGACGTCGAGGAACGACTCGGACAACGCCGTCAGCAGCACCTCGCGGTCCGTCGTGGCACCGCCGCACAGGGCGAGCGACGTCGCGCTCGGCACGGCCAGCTCGTCGGTCGTCTGCAGCACGTTGAGCCCGACGCCCACGATCACCCCGCCCGGCACGACCTCGGCGAGGATGCCCGCGACCTTGCGGTACCGGCCCCAGCCGGGAAGGTCTTCCGGCTGCCCGTCCTCGGCCTGTCCGTCGTCGGTCTGCTGGTCCGACGAGACGGGGACGAGCACGTCGTTGGGCCACTTGACCACCGCCTGGACGCCGGCCGTCGCGCGGAGCCCGTGCGCCGTCGCGAGCCCGGCGAGCAGCGGGAGCCAGCTCAGCGCCTCCGGCGGCACGTCCGGGCGCAGGAGGAGCGAGCCGAGGAGCGCGGAGCGCGGCGGCGCGGACCACTGCCGCCCCGTGCGCCCGCGCCCGGACTCCTGGTGCTCGGCGACCAGCAGGGACGGCGCCGGCCACGCGTCGGGGTCCGCCGCGACCGCCGCGGCGAGCTCGGTGTTCGTGGACGTCGTCGTCTCGACGACGTCCAACCGGTGCAACGGTCCGTTCGGGGCGACGAGGAGGTCCCGGAGGAAGTCGGCGCGCAGTGCCGGACGAACTGCCGGACGAACTGCCGGACGAACTGCCGGACGAGCTGCCGGACGAACTGCCGGACGGTCGGTGGGCGTCATCGATCCATCATCGCGCACCCGGAGCCGCTCGCCCTGCCGACGGGACCGCCCGCGCGGCCTTTTGTCGGAACCCCCCAACGCGAGCACACGCCGCGCTGCGCACCCCGCCATCGAGTTGGCCGCACCCACCAACTAGGCTCGACCCCGTGAACGAACCTGCGAGCACCACCGTCGACGCCCTCGCCGGCACCGCGGCCAAGCTGGCCGACCTCGAGCGCCGTCGCGCCGAGGCGACCACCGCGCCCGAGGAAGCCGCCCGGACCAAGCAGCACGCGCGCGGCAAGAAGACCGCCCGCGAGCGCATCGAGGCCCTGCTCGACGAGGGGAGCTTCGTCGAGCTCGACGCGTTCGCCAAGCACCGCTCGTCGAACTTCGGTCTCGAGAAGAAGCGTCTCGCCGGTGACGGCGTCGTGGTCGGGTACGGGACGATCGACGGGCGCCAGGTCTGCATCTACTCGCAGGACTTCACGGTGTTCGGCGGCAGCCTGGGCGAGGTGCACGGCGAGAAGATCACGAAGGTGCAGGACCTCGCGCTGCGCACGGGCGTCCCGCTGATCGGCATCTCCGACGGTGGTGGTGCCCGGATCCAGGAGGGTGTCGCGGCGCTGACGCAGTTCGCGGAGATCTTCCGGCGCAACGTCGCCGCGTCGGGCGTGATCCCGCAGATCTCGCTCATCCTCGGCCCGAGCGCCGGTGGCGCGGTGTACTCCCCCGCCCTCACGGACTTCATCGTCATGGTCGACCAGACCTCGAACATGTTCATCACGGGTCCGGACGTGATCCGCGCGGTGACGGGTGAGGACGTGGGGTTCGAGGAGCTCGGGGGTGCGCTGACGCACAACGAGCGCTCCGGGGTCGCGCACTACATGGGCAGCGACGAGGACGACGCGATCGACTACGTGCGCCACCTGGTGGGCTACCTCCCGCAGAACAACCTCTCGGACGCGCCGACGTTCCTGCCGGAGCACACCGAGCTCGAGGTGACCGAGGAGGACCTCGAGCTGGACGCGCTCGTCCCGGACTCGGATTCCCAGCCGTACGACATGCGCACGGTGATCGAGCACGTCCTCGACGAGGGTGCGTTCCTCGAGGTGCAGCCGCTGTTCGCGAAGAACGTCATCGTCGGGTTCGGCCACGTGGAGGGTCAGTCGGTCGGGGTCGTGGCGAACCAGCCGCTCGCGATGGCGGGCACGCTCGACATCGACGCCGCCGAGAAGGCGGCACGGTTCGTGCGCACGTGCGACGCGTTCAACGTCCCCGTGCTGACGTTCGTCGACGTGCCCGGCTTCCTGCCGGGCGTCGACCAGGAGCACCAGGGCATCATCCGCCGCGGCGCGAAGCTCATCTACGCCTACGCGGAGGCGACGGTCCCGCTCGTCACCCTCATCACGCGCAAGGCCTACGGGGGCGCGTACATCGTCATGGGGTCCAAGCAGCTGGGCGCGGACGTCAACCTCGCGTGGCCGACGGCGCAGATCGCGGTCATGGGCGCGGGCGGCGCGGTGAACATCCTGCAGCGCGCGGCGCTGAAGAAGGTCGCCGACGAGGGCGGGGACACCGAGGCCGAGCGTGCTCGTCTCGTCGCGGAGTACGAGGACGCGATCGTCAACCCGTGGGACGCGGCGGAGCGCGGGTACGTCGACGCGGTGATCCGCCCGTCCGAGACGCGCGTGCAGGTGGTGCGGGCGCTGCGGGCTCTGCGGACCAAGCGCGCGAGCCTGCCGCCCAAGAAGCACGGGAACATCCCGCTGTGACCCACGACCAGGACCCGCCCGACGACACGCAGCGCGACGACACCTCAGGAGACGACGTGCACGGCGACCGCGCGCACGGTCCGGCTCCGCTCCCGCCCGTGGACGCCACCCCCTTGCACGCGGCGGTCGACGCGCTGACCGCGTCGCTGCACGACTACGTCGAGACGGCGGTCGGGGTGCGTGCGGAGTTCGGCGCGGCCGAGGCCGACGAGGACCCGCGGGTGCTGGCGCTCGAGAACACCGTCGGCGTCCTCAACGCGAAGCTCTTCGACACCCTGCACGGCGCGCTCGGGATGCACCCCGACCTCACCACATCCGTGTGGGAGCCCGACGCCGCGGAGGGCGGCCCGGGTGCGAGCGTGGCCCCGGCGGGCACCGCCGAGGCGTTCTACCTGGGCTTCGTCGTGGCGGCCTCGCCCGCCGGTCCCGCCGACGGGACCTCGGACTGGTCGATGGACTCCGTGATCGACCTCCTCGACGAGGCGGGCGAGGGCGTGGTCCAGCGGTTGGTCGACGCGGGCCTGGACGTCGTGGAGTGGGCCGCCTCGCGCGGCGACGCCGCGGACTTCGACACCGACCCGCCGGGCGACACGGACGAGGAGGACCTGTCGTGAGCGATGCACCCTCGCGCGGCACGCAGGTGCGCGTCGTCCGCGGCGTTCCCGACGACGTGGAGGTCGCCGCGCTCGTCGCCGGTCTCGCCGCCGCGGCGGCCGCGGCCGACGTGCCCGACGACGTCGCACCGGTCGACGAGTGGACCAGCCACGCACGCGGTCTGCGCGGCAACGGCGCCGGGACCACGGCGCGCTCGTTCGGGGGCCGCTCGGGTCGGCACAACGCCGACGCGTGGCGGTGGAGCCTGCGGTCGTGACCCGTGCCGTCCTGCAGGTGGTCGCCACCCCGGAAGCGGTCGACGCCCCGCTCGGCGAGGTGCCGTCCCCGCCGGAGCCTCCGGTCTGGCGTCGCCACGGCTGGTTGCTCGGCGCCGTCCCCGCCGCGGCAGTCATCGTCGTCCAGCGCGCGGTCCCGCCGGAGGACCTCCCGCTGCGGCCCGCCGTGCTCAGCGCGATCCTCGGGGTCTTCCTGCTGGTCACGGTGGTGCTCGGGCTCGTGCGCTACCGCGACGACCGGGCCGCGGTGAGCTGGTTGCGCGGCACGGCCGCGCTGCGGACGGACACGCACGGGACCACGGGCTCGTTCGTCCGCGCCTCCGCCTCGGAACGCCGCGGGCGAGTGCTGTTCACCGGGCAGGTCATGTGGTCCGACGGCGGGGTGCCGGACGTCGTGCGTGTCACGCACGAGGACGCCGTGGACACTCCCCTGCCGCGTCGCGACGACCCCGTCGCGCTCTGGCCAGCACCGGGTGGCGAGCTCGTCGTGCTGCGCTATCACCGAGGCTGGGCCGACGACGTCCTCGATGCACGCGACTGATCGCAAGGCCGGCCCCGCGTGAGCATCGCGCACACGCAGTAGCCTTCATCGGTGAGCACTTCTGGCACCGACCTTCCCCACGCCCCCCGGACGCCCTCGGCGGTCGACGCTGTCGCGGACGCCTACGTCCTGCGGACCGCCGAGCTCGACCCGCTCGAGGCGACCTCCATGGGCCTCGCGGGGTACGACCACCTCATGACGGACCTGTCGCCCGCGGGGCACGAGGAGCGGGCGGAGGCCGACCGGGCCGTCCTCGCCGAGCTCGACGGCCTCGACCCCGTGGACGACGTCGACCGCGTGACGCTCGCGGCGATGCGTGAGCGTGTCGGGCTCGCGCTCGAGCTGCACGAGGCGGGCGAGCCGCTCGCCTCCCTCAACAACATCGCCTCGCCCGTGCAGGGGCTGCGGGACGTCTTCGACATCATGCCGACCGGGACCGTCGAGGCGTGGGAGAACGTCGCGGCGCGGCTCGGCGCGCTGCCGGACGCCGTCGAGGGGTACATGGCGTCCCTGTCGCAGGCAGCGAAGCGGGGGAACGTGGCCGCGATCCGCCAGGTGACCGAGGGCGTGCGCCAGGCGCGCGAGCTCGCCGACCCCTCGTCGTCGTTCTTCACGACGTTCGTCCAGGGGCCCGAGGCCTCGGCGGTGCTCGACGACTCGGCGGCGTGCCAGCTGCTGCGCGGCGAGCTCGAGCGCGGTGCGCACGCCGCCCGCGCGGCCTACGACCGCCTCGCGGACTTCCTCGGCACCGAGCTCGCGCCGCGGGCACCGCAGGCGGACGCCGTCGGCCGCGAGCGGTACGCGCTGCTCTCCCGGACGTTCCTCGGGGCCGAGGTCGACCTCGACGAGACGTACGCGTGGGGGCTCGAGGAGCTCGCCCGCGTCGTCGCCGAGCAGGAGGAGGTGGCCCGTCAGGTCGCCGGACCCGGTGCCTCGGTCGAGGACGCCGTCGCCGCTCTCGACGCCGACCCGGCTCGCACGCTGCACGGCAAGGACGCCCTCAAGGCGTGGATGCAGGAGACGTCCGACGCCGCGGTCGCCGCCCTCGACGGCGTCCACTTCGACGTCCCGACGCCGGTGCTCGCCCTCGAGTGCCTCATCGCACCCACCGAGACCGGCGGCATCTACTACACCCCGCCGTCGGACGACTTCTCCCGGCCCGGCCGCATGTGGTGGTCCGTCCCTCCGGACGTCACGGAGTTCAACACCTGGCGCGAGAAGACGACCGTCTACCACGAGGGTGTCCCGGGCCACCACCTCCAGTGCGGTCAGGCCGTCTACGCCCGCGAGACCCTCAACACGTGGCGTCGCCTCGCGTGCTGGGTGTCCGGGCACGGCGAGGGGTGGGCGCTGTACGCCGAGCGGCTCATGGCGGACCTCGGCTTCCTCGACGACCCGGGCGACCGCCTGGGCATGCTCGACGCGCAGCGCCTGCGGGCAGCCCGCGTCGTGGTCGACATCGGCGTGCACCTGGGCCTCGAGGCGCCCGCGCAGTGGCGCGGCGGCGCGAGCGACCCCCGGTGGGACGCGGACAAGGCGTGGGACTTCCTGCGCGCGAACGTCAACATGCCCGAGTCGTTCGTCCGCTTCGAGCTCACCCGCTATCTGGGCTGGCCCGGGCAGGCGCCCTCGTACAAGGTCGGTCAGCGCCTGTGGGAGCAGACGCGCGACGGCGCGCGGGCGGCCGCGCTCGCGCGCGGCGAGGACTTCGACATCAAGGCCTTCCACGCCCGCGCGCTGAACCTCGGATCCGTGGGTCTCGAAGTCCTCCAGGGCGCGCTGCGGTGAGCGGCCCGACGACGCTCGTCCTCGCCTCCGCGTCCCCGGCCCGGCTGAGCACGCTGCGGTCCGCCGGCATCACGCCGGTGGTGCAGGTGTCCGGCGTCGACGAGGACCGGGTCCTCGCCGAGGCGGTCGGCCGCTTCGGCGTGCTCGACCCCGCCGACGCCGTGCTGCTCCTCGCGCAGGCGAAGGCCGAGGACGTCGCCCGCACGCTCGAGGCGGTCCCCGGCCACGTCGTCGTCGGCTGCGACTCGATGCTCGAGCTCGACGGCGAGGTGCACGGTAAGCCGAAGGACGCCGAGACCGCGCGCGAGCGGTGGCGCGCGATGCGAGGGTCGAGCGGTGTGCTGCACACCGGGCACTGGCTGGTCGACGTGCGCGACACGGCCGACGGCGGCACGGGCGCCACGCTCGGCGCGACGAGCTCGACGACCGTCCACTTCGCCGACGTGACGGACGCCGAGATCGACGCGTACGTCGCGACGGGCGAGCCGATGCGCGTCGCGGGCTCGTTCACGATCGACGGCTTGGGAGGCGCGTTCGTCGAGCGGATCGACGGCGACCACCACGGAGTCGTCGGGCTGAGCCTGCCCCTCCTGCGCGAGCTCCTCGGGGAGCTCGACGTGGTGTGGCCCGACCTGTGGCGGTGAACCGGCCAGTGGGCAGCGTTGTGGACGCATCACAACGCACGAGCGCCCTGGGGACTCCCGATGGTCGCGCCATGGAGGTTTCCTACAACCAGCCGTGACGCGCGTTGGCCCGTTCTCCAATCTTGCCCTCGAGGGTGGTGCGGAGCGTGATCGCCCGGGCACCTTCGCGTTACCGTGAGCCGTGCCCGAGAACCCCCACCAGCCGCGACGTCTGACGAAGGTCCTCATCGCCAACCGCGGTGAGATCGCCGTCCGGATCGCCCGCGCCTGCGCCGACGCCGCCATCTCCTCGGTCGCGGTCTACGCCGACCCCGACCGCGAGTCCCTGCACGTTCGCCTGGCCGACGAGGCGTACGCCCTCGGCGGGGTGCGCGCCGCAGAGACCTACCTGGACATCAACAAGCTGCTCGACGTCGCGCGGCGGTCCGGTGCCGACGCCGTGCACCCCGGCTACGGCTTCCTCGCGGAGAACGCCGAGTTCGCGCGCGCGGTGCAGGGCGCCGGTCTGGTGTGGATCGGCCCGTCCCCCGCCGCGATCGACGCGCTGGGCGACAAGGTCAGCGCCCGGCACATCGCGCACCGGGCCGGCGCACCGCTGGTGCCCGGCACGCCCGACCCGGTCGCGGACGCGACCGAGGTGCACGCGTTCGCCGCGGAGCACGGGCTGCCGATCGCGATCAAGGCCGCCTTCGGCGGCGGCGGGCGCGGGCTGAAGGTCGCGCGCCACGCCGAGGAGATCGACGAGCTGTTCGAGTCCGCCGTGCGGGAGGCTGTCGCGGCGTTCGGGCGCGGCGAGTGCTTCGTCGAGCGCTACCTCGACACCCCCCGCCACGTCGAGACGCAGTGCCTGGCCGACGAGCACGGGACCGTCGTGGTCGTGTCCACGCGTGACTGCTCGCTGCAGCGTCGGCACCAGAAGCTCGTCGAGGAGGCGCCCGCTCCGTTCCTCAGCGCCGAGCAGCAGGCCGAGCTCTACAAGGCCTCGGAGGCGATCCTGCGCGAGGCCGGGTACGTCGGCGCCGGGACGTGCGAGTTCCTCGTCGGCGCGGACGGCACCATCTCGTTCCTCGAGGTGAACACCCGCCTGCAGGTCGAGCACCCGGTGTCCGAGGAGGTCACGGGGATCGACCTCGTCCGTGAGCAGCTCCGCATCGCCGCGGGCGAGCCCCTCGGGTACACCAGTACGGACGTGCGCGGGCACTCCATCGAGTTCCGCATCAACGGCGAGGACCCGGCCGCGAACTTCCTGCCCGCACCGGGCCGCATCACGGCCCTGCAGTTCCCGAGCGGCCCCGGCGTCCGCGTCGACTCGGGCGTCGTGGCCGGCGACACGATCTCCGGTGCCTTCGACTCCATGCTCGCCAAGGTCATCGTCACCGGCGCGACACGCACCGAGGCGATCGAGCGCGCGCGCCGTGCGCTGCGCGAGCTGCACGTCGAGGGGATCGCGACGGTCGTGCCGTTCCACCGCGCGGTCCTCGAGGCCGAGGACTTCGTCCCGGCCGGTGACGGCCCGTTCCGGGTGCACACGCGCTGGATCGAGACCGAGTTCGCCGAGACGCTCGCCACCCTCGCGCCCGCGCCCGTGGCGGTCCCGGACGAGGAGGAGGAGCCGGTCGCGACCGAGCGCGTCGTCGTCGAGGTCGGCGGCAAGCGCCTCGAGGTCGTCCTCCCGGCGGGCCTCGGCATGGCCGCCGGTCGCGCCCGCACGGCCAACGCGGCGCGGCGGCCGGCGCGGCGCGCCGGCCCCAAGGCCGCTCCCACGAGCAGCACGACGCTGGCGTCCCCCATGCAGGGCACCATCGTCAAGGTGGCCGTGGGCGACGGCGCACAGGTCGCCGAGGGCGACCTCGTGGTCGTGCTCGAGGCGATGAAGATGGAGCAGCCGTTGCTCGCCCACCGTGCGGGCCGGGTCACCGCCCTCACCGCGGGGATCGGCGCGAGCGTCAGTGCCGGGACCGCGATCTGCGAGATCGTCGACTGACAGGCCTGCGGCGGCGCATGCCGCCGGGTTCTCAGCGCCCCAGGGCAAAACCTGGGGCAATCTTGAGGTGATGCTGCACCCTCGGCGTGCTGGCACTGCACCACGCTCACCAGAATGATCGCGTCGGGCACGCACGAGATCATCTGGAGCAGAAGTGACCACAGCTCGCCGCCCCGAGCGCCAACGCCCCGGCCCGAGCGCGTGAACGCCGGGGCTCCCATGGGTGACGCGTGGCGGGACCTCGCCGCGCAGCTCGACGGTGACGTCCAGGCGGTCCGTCGCTTCGCCGTGTCCTACCTGGGCCAGCTCGACGATCGCCTCGAACGGCTCGGTCGCACGCTCGCGGACGGTGACGTCGAGGCCGCACGGTCCACCGCGCTCACGTTGCACTGCACCTCGGCCATGATCGGGGCCGGACAGCTCGCACGGTTCGCGGGCGAGGTCGACGCCCACCTCGTCGAACGCAACCTCGAGGCGGCGCGCACCACGTTGCCGCTCGTGATGTGGGCGGGCGACCTCGCCCGCAAGGAGTGCTACGTCCAGCTCGGCGCGCCGGCCTGGCGCAGCCAGGCGGGAGGCGCCCCGGCGTGATGGCAGGCCGGGCTCAGGCCCCGGTTGGCGCGAAGCGGTAGCCGACACCTCGCACGGTGTGGATCCACCGTGGCTGCGACGGGCTGTCGCCGATCTTGCGACGCAGGTTGGCCACGTGCACCTCGACGCTGCGGCGGTCGGCCTCCGCGACGGCCGTTCCCGTCCCGTACTCCTCGGCCCACAGGATGCGCACCAGCTCGGTCTTGCTGACGACCCGCCCGATGCGGCTCGCGAGGCCCTCGAGCAGGTCGAACTCGCTGCGCGTCAGGTGCACGTCCGCGCCGTCGACGCGCACGAGCCGTGCCGGGACGTCGATCACCAGGCCGCCGGCGCTGATGACACCCGGGTCGGCCTCCTGCACCGGCGACGCCGGAGCCACGACCGGGGCCAGGCTCGGCGGTGCGCCGCTGCCCGAGGCCGTGATGGCACGGCGGGGCCGCCGCAGCATCGCCTCGATCCGTGCGCGGAGCTCTCGGGGGCGGAACGGCTTGGTCTGGTAGTCGTCTGCACCGGCGTCGAGACCCATGAGGGTGTCGATCTCGTCGGCCCTGGCGGTCAGCATCACGACGTAGGCGTCGGAGAACGCCCGGATACGGCGTGCGACCTCGAACCCGTCGATGTCCGGCAGGCTCACGTCGAGCGTCGCGACGAGCGGGTCGTGTGTCCGCACGAGCTCGACGCCCTCCTCCCCTGTCCCGGCGGCGTGGGTGACGAACCCCGCCTGGCGCAGCACGACCTCAAGGAGGTCCCGGATGTCCGGATCGTCCTCGATGATCACTGCTGTACGATCCGCTCCCCTGCTCATGCCCACCACGCTAACCGCTGGTACCCCCACATGCACCGACGGCACGGCGCTCTGGGGACAACTCCCCCACGGCTTCACCCGCCCCGTACCACCGTCCCGGATGGCACAGTGGTGCGGTGACCATTCCCACGAGCCCGCCGGACCCGGACGCACCCGCCCCTCGCGCGCCCCGACACCTGCAACCCGGTGACGGGTGGGTCGAGTGCACGTGCGGGCGCCGGCACTGGGGTCTGCACGGGGCGGCAGGTCTGCTCCTCGCTCGCCGGGACACGGCGGGCCGAGCCGCCGACGTCGTGCTGCAGCACCGGGCGCCCTGGAGCGACCAGGGCGGCACCTGGGGTGTGCCGGGCGGGGCGATCGCGCCCGACGAGACGCCCGCGCAGGGCGCGCTGCGCGAGGCGCACGAGGAGGCGGGCATCGACCCGGGCGCCGTGCGGGTACTCACGCAGCGCACCCTCGAGCACGGCCCCTGGCGGTACACGACGGTCGTGGCGGAGGTCGTGGCCGGTGCGGAGGTCACACCGGCCGCCACCGACGCCGAGAGCCTCGAGGTCGTGTGGGTGGCTGTCGAGGACGTCGCCACGCTCGACCTCCTGCCCGCATTCGCCGAGGCGTGGCCCGCGCTGCGCGAGCTGCTCGGCTGAACAGCGGGGCCCGCGCCTCAGGCCGTGGTCCGTGGTGCGGCCCGCAGCGCGGGGACCACGACCTGGCCGTAGGCCCGCAACGTCTCCTCCTGGGCGTCGTGCTGGAGGTACACCGCGAACTGGTCGACGCCGAGCGCCTCGAGCTCACGGAGCCGCTCGACATGGTGCTCGGGCGGCCCGACGAGGCAGAACCGGTCGACGATCTCGTCGGTGACGAACGCCGTGTGCGTGTTCGCGGCCCTGCCGTGCTCGGCGTAGTCGTAGCCCTCGCGGCCCGCGACGAAGTCGGTGAGCGCCGGAGGGACGACGCCCCCGCCCGCGCCGTACCGCGCGACGATCTCGGCGACGTGGTTGCCGACCATGCCCCCGAACCACCGGCACTGGTCGTACGCGTGCTCGAGCGTGCGGCGGGTGGCCTCGGCCGCCGGTCGCCCGGACTCCGAGCTCTCGTCCGTCACGTAGGCGGGCGCGGCGACGCAGATCGTCACGTCGTGCGGGTCCCTTCCGGCCGCCTCGGCCGCCGCGCGCACCGCCGCGACCGACCACTCGACCACGTCCGGGTCGGCGAGCTGGAGGATGAACCCGTCCCCGACCTCGCCGGTCAGCGCGAGCGCCCGCGGACCGTAGGCCGCGACCCACACCTCGAGGGCCGAGCCCACGCTCCACGGGAACTGCACCGTGCGGTCGTTGACCTCCACCGACCGGGAGTTCGCCAGCTCACGGATGACGTGCACCGCGTCGCGCAGCGTCGCGAGGTTCGACGGACGCCCGTTGAGGGTGCGCACCGCCGAGTCCCCCCGCCCGATCCCGCAGACCGTGCGGTTGCCGAACATCTCGTTGAGCGTCGCGAACAACGACGCCGTCACCGTCCAGTCACGGGTCGCGGGGTTCGTCACCATGGGCCCCACGGTGACGCGGTGCGTCTGGGCGAGGATCTGGGAGTAGATGACGAACGGTTCCTGCCACAGCAGGTGCGAGTCGAACGTCCACACGTGGCTGAATCCGTACGACTCCGCCTGCCGGGCGAGGTCGACGACCCGCCACGCGGGCGGATCGGTCTGCAGGACGACGCCGAGGTCCACCGGGGTCACCGCAGGTAGGCCGACGGGCCGCGGCGCAGGTAGTTCCCGTGACCGGGGCTGCCGTGGTATTCGCCGTCGGCGACGAGCACCCGGCCCCGGGACATGACGAGGTCGACGTGCCCGTCGATCTCGAAGCCCTCCCACGCCGAGTGATCCATGTTCATGTGGTGGGTCTTGCCGAGGCCGATGCTCGTGTGCCCGGCCGGGTCGTAGACGACGACGTCGGCGTCGGCCCCCGGGGCGAGCACCCCCTTGCGGCCGTCGAGGCCGAACATCCGCGCCGGCGTCGTGCAGCACAGCTCCACCCAGCGCTCGCGCGTGATCCGGCCCTCCACGACGCCCTGGTAGAGCAGGTCGAGGCGGTGCTCGACGCCGCCGATGCCGTTGGGGATCTTCGAGAAGTCACCGAGCCCGAGCTCCTTCTGCTCCTTGAGGCAGAAGGGGCAGTGGTCCGTGCTGACGACCGACAGCGCACCCGTGCGCAGGTACTGCCACAGCTCGTCCTGGTGGCCCTGCGCCCGCGAGCGCAACGGCGTCGAGCACACCCACTTGGCGCCCTCGAACCCGGGCGCCCCGAGCTGCTCCTCGAGCGAGAGGTACAGGTACTGCGGGCACGTCTCGCCGTACACGGGCAGATCCTCCTCGCGGGCGCGGGCGAGCGTCGCCACCGCCTGCCGGGCGGACATGTGCACGATGTACAGCGGCGCGCCGGTGAGCCGCGCGAGCATGATCGCCCGGTGCGTGGCCTCCTCCTCGGTCTCCCAGGGGCGGGTCGTGCCGTGGAAGAAGGGTGCGGTGTCGCCGCGGTCGAGCGCCTGGCGCACGAGGACGTCGATCGCGATGCCGTTCTCGGCGTGCATCATGATGAGCGAGCCGTTGTCGCGGGCCTTCTGCATGGCCCGCAGGATCTGGCCGTCGTCGCTGTAGAACACACCCGGGTAGGCCATGAAGAGCTTGAAGCTCGTGATGCCCTCGGCGACGAGCTCGTCCATCGCCTTGAGCGCGTCGTCGTCGACGCCGCCGAGGATCTGGTGGAACCCGTAGTCGACCGCGCACTGGCCGGCGGCCTTCTCGTGCCACGCGGCGAGCCCGTCCTGGACCCGCTCGCCGGTGCGCTGCACGGCGAAGTCGACGATCGTCGTCGTGCCGCCCCAGGCCGCGGCCCGGGTCCCGGTCTCGAACGTGTCGGACGCGTGGGTGCCGCCGAACGGCAGCTCCATGTGCGTGTGGCAGTCGACGGCGCCGGGGATGACGTACTTGCCCGTCGCGTCGATGACGCGCTCGGCGCCCGCGGCGAGGTCGACGCCGAGGCGCATGTCCCCCGGGCGGAGCAGCGCGGCGACCTGCTCCCCGTCGACCAGGACGTCCATCTCGGCGGAGCCCGTCGGCCCGACGACGGTCCCTCCCCGGATCAGCGTGTGCGCCACGGCCGTGCTCCCCTCAGGTGGTGACGTAGGTGTCGGCGACGTCGAGCGCCGCGTCGATGCCGTCGAGGCCCCGGTGCAGGTCCTCGGCCGAGGTGATGAGCGGTGGCGCGACGTGCAGCCGGTTGAAGTGCACGAACGGCCACACGCCCTGCGCCTTGGCTGCCGCCACGACGGCTCCCATCGGGGCGGCGTCCTGGCCCGACGCGTTGAACGGCACGAGGCCCTCGCGAGTGCCGCGGTCGCGGACGAGCTCGATCGCCCAGAAGAAGCCGAGGCCACGGACCTCGCCGACGCTCGGGTGCCGCTGAGCGAGGTCGCGGAGCCGCTCGCCGATCACGTCCTCGCCGAGGGCGCGCACCCGGGCGAGGATCCCGTCGTCCTCGAAGGCGTGGATCGAGGCGACCCCCGCGGCGCAGGCCAGCGGGTGCCCCGAGTAGGTCAGCCCGCCCGGGTAGGGCCGCTCGTCGAAGGTGCGCGCGACCCGCGCGGAGATCACCACGCCGCCGAGCGGGACGTACCCGGAGTTCACGCCCTTGGCAAAGGTGATGAGGTCGGGCACGACCTTCCAGCGGTCGACGGCGAACCACTCGCCGACGCGACCGAAGCCCACCATGACCTCGTCCGCGACGAGCAGGATCCCGTGCTCGTCGCAGATCTTCCGCACGCCCGCGAGGTAGCCGTCGGGCGGCACGAGCACCCCGTTGGTGCCCACCACGGTCTCGAGGACCACGGCGGCGATCGTGCCGGGGCCCTCCAGGCGCACGACCTCGTCGAGGTGCGCGAGCGCCCGCGCACACTCGGTGACCTCGTCGCTCGCCCCGAACGGCGAGCGGTAGGGGTAGGGGCCGAAGAAGTGCCGCACCGCGCCGTCGGGCACCACGTCGTTGGCCCAGCGTCGCGGGTCGCCCGTCAGACTGATCGCCGTCGTCGTGGCGCCGTGGTAGGAGCGGTAGGCGGAGAGCACCTTGGTGCGGCCGGTGTGCTGGCGGGCGAGCCGGACGGCGTGCTCGACGGCGTCCGCTCCCCCGTTCGTGAAGAACACCCGGTCGAGGTCGCCCGGTGCGCGCGCGGCGATGAGGTGGGCGAGCTCGCCGCGCACGTCGTTCGCGAAGCTCGGGGCGATGGTGCACAGCCGGCCCGCCTGCTCCTGGATCGCGGCGACGAGCGCGGGGTGCTGGTGGCCCAGGTTGAGGTTGACGAGCTGCGAGGCGAAGTCGAGGTAGCGGGTGCCGTCCTCGTCCCAGAACCACGCACCCTCACCCCCCGCCACGGGCAGCGGGTCGATCATCGCCTGCGCGGACCAGGAGTGGAAGACGTGCGAGCGGTCGTCGGCGCGCACGGTGCCCGGCGGTGGGTGCATCACGGCGCGGCCCCTACCGCGTCCGCGGGAAGCCGAGGTCGACCGAGCTGGCCGCCGGGTCCGGCCACCGGGTCGTGACGACCTTGGTGCGGGTGTAGAAGTGCACGGACTCCGGCCCGTAGATGTGGGAGTCCCCGAAGAGCGAGTTCTTCCAACCACCGAACGAGTAGTAGCCGACGGGCACCGGGATGGGCACGTTGACACCGATCATCCCCGCCTGCGCCTCCACCTCGAACTGGCGGGCCGCGCCACCGTCGCGCGTGAAGATCGCCGCGCCGTTGCCGTACGGGTTGGCGTTGACGAGCTCGACGGCCTCGGCGTACGTGGCGGTGCGGACCACCGACAGGACCGGGCCGAAGATCTCGCGCGTGTACACCTCCTGGTCGGGCCGCACGTGGTCGACCAGGCTCGCGCCGAGGAAGAACCCGTCGCCCTCGCCGGTCGTCGCCACGGGGCTCTCGCGCCCGTCCACCACGACCCGGGCGCCCTGCTCCGCGGCCCGGCCGATCGCCGCGGCGACCGCGTCCCGGTGCTGCGCCGTGATGAGGGGGCCCATCTGCGATCCCGGGTCGTCCCCCGGGCCGACGACCAGGCCCTGGACCCGCGCGCGGATCGCGTCGACGAGGGCGTCGCCCGCGTCGCCGACCGCGACGACGACCGACACCGCCATGCACCGCTCGCCCGCCGACCCGTAGGCCGCGGACACCGCCGCGTCCGCGGCGGCGTCGAGGTCGGCGTCCGGGAGCACGACCATGTGGTTCTTGGCGCCGCCGAGCGCCTGCACCCGCTTGCCGTGCCGGGTGCCGTGCTCGTAGACGTGGCGCGCGACCGGGGTGGAGCCGACGAAGCTCACCGCCTCGACGTCGGGGTGCTCGAGCAGACGGTCGACCGCGACCCGGTCACCCTGCACGACGTTGACGACGCCGTCCGGGAGCCCCGCCTCGGCCAGCAGCCGCGCGACGAGCAGGGACGCCGACGGGTCCTTCTCGCTCGGCTTGAGGACGAACGTGTTCCCGCACGCGATCGCCGACGGGATCATCCACAGCGGCACCATGACGGGGAAGTTGAACGGCGTGATGCCCGCGACCACACCGAGCGGCTGCTTGACCTCGTGCACGTCGACGCCCACCGACACCTGCTCGGAGAACCCGCCCTTGAGCAGGTGCGGGATCCCGCACGCGAACTCGACGCACTCGAGCGCCCGGGCCACCTCGCCCGCGGCGTCGCTGCGCACCTTGCCGTGCTCGGCGCTGATCAGCGCGGCGATCTCGTCGCGGTGGTCGAGCAGCAGCCGGTGGAACGCGAAGAGGATCTCCACCCGGCGCGACAGGCTCGTCGCCCGCCACCCCGGGAACGCCGCCTTCGCGGCGGCCACCGCGTCGTCGACCACGGCGGGCGTCGCGAGCGCGACCCGACCCGTCGTCGTGCCGCGCGCCGGGTCGTGCACGGGACCGTAGGTGTGCGCACCGTCGCCGGGCCGACCGGCGATGACGTGGCCCACGAGGGGCGGGTCGGTCGGCGGGCTCTTCGGGGGTCCTGCTGGTGCCCGTGCGGGCTGCTCGGTTCCGGTGCTCACCGCGACCTCCCCAGGGAGCGGGGCGCCCGCCGGACCGGTGTCCGTGCGCGGCGCGCCGACCTCCGACACGTCCTCGTCCGTCCGGTCCAGTGTGGCACGAAGACCCGTTCGATGTGGCCTGAGTCACACTCGGGGCGACACTCGCGGTGACTGGCTCGACGGTGACGACCGGCCGGTAGCGTCACCTCCGTGACCGACCAGCCCGCCGCCCCGCCCACGCGCGCCGGCCGTCGCCGGGCACGAGCCGCCCTGCCGCGCACGGCGCGCACGCTCCTGGTCCTCCTCGCCCTCGTCACCGCCCTGGTCGCCGAGCTGGTGCGCGCGAGCGGCCCGCTGCTCGACCGCGCCTTCTCGTCGGGCGTGTCGATCGCGGCGCTCACGGCGCTCGTCACCTACGCAGCACCCGGGCTCGCCATGACGATCCTCGTCGCCCGGCTCCGGGTGGACGGCCGGGTCGTCCTCGTCGGTGTCGGCGCGCTCGTCGCGGTACGGATCGTCCTGCAGGTGCTCGGCACAGCCATCGGTGCCGGGGCGGAGCTCGGCATGCTGCGCTACGGCGTCGGGCTCGCCGGGACCGCGCTCGGGATCGCGGTGCTGGTCCTCGTCGCCGCCTACGCCAGCGGGGTCCGCCCGGCGGACTCGCCGGACCGCCTCGCCCACGGAGGGCTCGTCGCGGTCGGGGTCACGCTCGGCGCGCTCCTCGGGGCCGGCACCAGCCTGCTGCTGGGGACGTGGGACGCCGTCTGGCGCACAGGGATCGCCGGCTGGGTGGTCACCGTCGCCCTCGCCGGCGCCGCCCTCGCCCTCGCGTGGCGGACCCGGCGGCTCGACGCCGCGCCCGGCGCGCGCGGCCTGTGGGTGCTCGGTCCGTGGCTCGCCCTGACCGTCATGGTGCTCGCCAACCCCGCGTTCCTCGCCTCCCAGTCCGGCGTCGCCCTGCCGCTCGTCGCCCTCGCGCTCGCCGCGAGCGCCCTGCTCGTGGGCACGGCCGTGACGTGGCAGGCGCCGGGCCTGCCCGGCGGCGCCGTCCAACGCGCGACGCCGTGGGGGGAAGCCCTCGTCCTGGTGCTCGGTACCACCGCCATCTTCTTCGCGCCCGCAGGGCCCGCGCTGCTGGGGGTCGCGGTCGTCGTCACGCTCGCCGCGGCCCGGGTCGTCGCACGTGCCCTCGCCAGGCCGGCGCACGAGCTCTCCTGGGTGCGGCTGGCGGGGTCCGCGAGCGCCGTCGGGCTCGGGACGGTCGCACCGCTCCTGGTCTACCCGCTCGACTACGACGTCCCGCTGCCGTTCCCGAACGGCTGGGTGCTCGTCGCGACGGCGCTCGCCCTCGGGCTCGGCGGTGTGCGGGGAGCCCGCGCGGCAGTGGGCCCGGCCACCGAGGAGACCGACCCGCGACCCGTCGCACCCCGGCTCGCGGGGGTGTGGGCGCTCGCGGGCGCAGCCGCCCTGCTGTGCGCCGTCGGCGCGACCCAGGTCCACGTGAGCCCGTCAGCGTCCGCGGCCCCCTCGCCCGCTGGGGAGGTCCGGCTGCTGAGCTGGAACCTGCACTACGGCGTGAGCGCGGTGCCCGGGGTCGAGCTCGACGAGATGGTGCGCACGATCCGCGACTCGGGTGCCGACGTCGTCGCGCTGCAGGAGATCTCGCGGGGCTGGGTGCTCGGCGGTGGCGGGGACATGGCCACGGCCCTCGCCGCGGAGCTCGACATGCACGTCGTCTTCGCGTCGGCGGCCGATCGCCAGTTCGGCAACGCCCTGCTGTGGTCGGACCACCTCGGCGAGCTGGACGACGTCGTACGGCACGAGCTGCCGTACGGAGACGGCCCGCAGCAGCGGTCGGCGATCTCCGGGACCCTCGACGTCGGCGGAGTCCCGCTGCGCGTCACGTCGGTGCACCTGCAGCACCGCGAGGAGAACACCCCCACCCGCCTCGCCCAGCTCGAGGCGCTCTTCGCGGCCGAGCCCGTCGCCGGAGCCTATGTGCTCGCGGGCGACCTCAACGCCGAGCCGGGCTGGGACGAGCTCGCCGCTACCGAGGCCGCCGGTCTCACGAGCGGCCAGGACGTGGCCGGTGATCCCAGCGAGGCGACGTCCCCCGCCCTGTGGCCCCGGCACCGCATCGACTGGGTGCTCGGCTCCCGGGCCGTCACCTTCGTCGACGTCCAGGTGCTCGGCTCCGTCGCGTCCGACCACCGCGCACTGCTCGCGACGCTGCGCGTCACCGACGGCTGACGCGCTCACGACGCCGCGGCCCGACCGCCCGCACCACCGCACGAGTGGTGATCGGGCCGCGAGCCGCGAGCCACGAGCAGGGTCGGGCAGCTTTCGACCGCTCGTGAAGACCGCTCAGCCGGCGATCCTGACCGGTCGGCGGCTACTGCTTCTCAGGGAGAAGTGCCACCTCCTACCGTCGCCGACATGACGAAGAACACCGAGGCCGCACGCACGACGAAGCAGCGAACGAGCACAGGCAAGCGGAGAACGCTGCGCATCGCCGTCGCGGTGGTCACTGTGATCGCGATCGCAGTAGGCGTGCTCGCCTTCTTCAACCGCCCGCTCTCGCGAGACCAGGTCCATGAGGCGATCGACGAGCGTCTGACGCGCGTCGTGGCGGAGAACGACTCCGTCTCCAGCGTGCTGCTGACAGTGGCGGAGGCATCCGGCGACGTGCACGAGTTCGCCGTCGGAACAACGCATCCCGGCTCGTCGGAACCCGTGGGAGTCGACAGTCCCTATCACTCGGCGAGCGTCGGAAAGACGATGCTCGCCACTGTCTACGGCCAGCTCGTGGACGAGGGAGTGCTCGCCTTCGATGATCCGGTCACCCGGTGGCTGGACGCCGACACCCTGGCCGGCTTGTTCGTCGTGGACGGCGTCGATCGCGCAGGTCAGGTCACCATCGGTCAGCTGCTGCGCCACACCTCCGGCGTCGGCGACTACTTCGAAGGGCCAGTAGACGCAGGGCCGACGATGCTCGCGACGATCGCGACCGACCCGGACCGACTGTTCACACCGCTGGAGATCGTGGCCTTCACCCGCGATCGTCAGGTGCCCGTCGGTCAGCCGGGTGAGACCTTCTCCTACTCCGACACCGGTTACATCCTGCTCGGTCTCGCGCTCGAGTCCATCGAAGACAAGCCCTACGACGAGATCCTGGAGGATCGCATCTTCAGACCGCTCGGTATGGCGGACAGCCACCTGATGACTCGCTTCGGCGTCGAGTCGGACATCCTCGCCATCGAGGTGAACGGCGTCGACTTGAGCACGCGCAACGCGCTCTCGCTCGACTGGGCCGGCGGTGGTGTCGTCACGACCATGGCAGACCTGCTCACGTTCATGCGCGCCCTCGAGGGCGGCGAGCTCGTGTCTCCGCCGGTGCACCGGGAGATGACCGACTTCAGCAACGATGTCGACACGGGCATCGGCTACGGCATGGGCATGATGCAGTTCCGATTCAGTGAGCTCTCACCCCTGCTCTTCTCGATGTCGGACGTCCACGGCGCCGTCGGAGTCACCGGGACGTTCGCCCTGTACGATCCGGCCAGCGAGACCCACTACATCGCCAACTTCGGTTCGTTCGAGTTCCGAGAGAGGGCGATCGAGGAGCTCATCGACATCCGCCTCACCTTCGATCGTCTCGAAGGCTAGGCTCGCCCACCGGTCAGGACGCGAAGAAGCATGGTGCAGCTGGTCTGCTCGCCGAAGGTGCGCGAGAAGCTGGAGCGGGAGTTCGCGACGTACGACATCCCGGTGACGACGGACGGTGCCTGGGTACTCGTCGAGCGAGGCTTCGAGGTTCCGACAGGCAAGCCCGTCGTGGTCTTCGACGCCATCGACTACATGGAGGTCGTGCGGCTCTTCGTTTCTGGGGTGCGCGACGAGGCAGGTGGTCCGCGCACGCTGACCGGGCAGAGCGGCAGCACGTTCACGGTGATCGCCCCGCGTCAGGTGCTCTATCTCGAAGCTGCCCCGGACGGGATCGTGGCGTGCACGTCGTCTGGCCGGTATCGCGTGCGCCGCACGTTGCAGTACTACGAGACCGTCTACGCGCCGATCGGGTTCATCCGCATCAACAAGTCACAGCTCGCGAACATCGCGCACGTGAAAGAGATCATTCCCTGGTTCAACTCCCGATACGTGCTGCGGTTGGCCGGCGGCGAGGAGCTCGAGGTGTCGAAGACCTACGCCAAGCCGCTGCGCAGTGCGCTGAAGATCTAGAGGAGGAAGGGCACATGAATTATGAGAACGTGGTCAAGTCGTTCTTTCTCGGTGCGATCATCGGGTTGGCGCTGCAGGTGTTCAGCCCCGGCGAAGCCGACGCACCGACCCGCGTGCTCGTGGTGCTGGCCAGTGGCGGCGTGGGGCTGCTCATCGGTCTTGTCACCGAATGGCTCACCGCGCTCCTGCCGATCCGGATCGCGCGCGCCGGCGCCTACTTCCTCATCAACAACCTCATCGCCGTGGCGATCACCGCGATCGTCGTGGTCTCGCTCGTCGCGCTCAACGGCGAGGGGGTCGCACGCGCCGACGTGTGGTGGCCGGTTCTGGGCGTGGCCGTGGGAATCGTCAGCGTCGCGAACCTCGTCGACTACCTTCTGTACCGTCGCGCACAGCTTCGGCTCCGTGCACTGCAGGCGCAGTTGGCCGATGCTGCAACGGCCGAGCGCTCAGAGGTGTAGTCGCCACCGCGCACACCGCACGCCGAACGTTCGCTCGCGGTTGCGGGGTCGTGACGTCGGTGACGTGGGGGCGGGGCGTGAGGAAGGGGTAGGCCTGGCGGCAGGATGCACGTGCGCCCGATCGTCCTTGCCACGGGTGTGCAGGGAGACGCATCCGGCCCTGGCGCCGCGGGTCTTCTCTCAGCGCCCGGCGCCGGCGACGCGGTCCGCAGCGTTTCCGCAGCGCTAAGGTCGACGTGTGCGTATCGAGCTGAGTGTCGAGGAAGCCGTCGAGCTGGCGCGGGTGGGTGGTGCGGTGCCGCCGTACGTCCGGTCCGTGACCGGGGAGGGCGACGAGATCCGCGTGAGCGTGGACCTGCGCGAGGTCCCCGACGCGCCGTCGGGCCTGCGGCTGGCGGCGCGGCTCGTCCCCGTCGTGCGGGCGACGCTGCGCGTGGAGTCGTTCGTCGCCGGGACGGCCGTCGTGCGCGTCGAGGTGAGCGCGGGCGGCCTGCCCGCGCACAAGCTGCTCGGCTTCCTCGACGGTCCGCTGGCCGGCGCGCTGCGGTCGCAGGGGCTGCCGCCCGAGGCCGTCCAGATCCTGCCCGACGCCCGCGTCGCGCTCGACGTGCAGACCCTGATGCGGCCCGCGCTCGCCGAGACGCTCCCGCAGCTGAGGGTCACCGACCTCGGGTACGCGGACGGCACGCTGCGGGTGACCGCCACCCTCTGAGCGGCGCCCGGCCCCCTGGAGGTCGGGTCACCCCGCCCGGTGGTGCAGCATCCGGGCGACCTCGGCGATCGACCCCGACAGCGACGGGTAGACCGTGAAGGCGTCCGCGACGTCGTCGACCGTCAGCCGGTGCGCGACCGCGAGGGTGATGGGGAAGATCAGCTCGCTCGCGCGCGGGGCGACGACCACACCACCGAGCACGACGCTCGCCTCGGGGTGCGCGAACAGCTTGACGAACCCGTCGCGCATCCCGAGCATCTTCGCGCGCGGGTTGCGGGCGAGCGGCAGCGTCGCCGTGACGTACTTGCTGTTCTGCGCCTTGAGCGCTTCCTCGCTGTACCCCACGGTGGCGATCTCGGGGGCGGTGAAGATGTTCGCCGCGACCGTGCGCAGCTTGATCGGGCTCACGGCGTCACCGAGGGCGTGGGACATCGCGACCCGGCCCTGCATGGCGGCCACCGACGCGAGCGGCAGGATCCCGGTGCAGTCCCCGGCCGCGTACACGCCGCGCACCGAGGTGCGGGAGACCTTGTCGACCTGGATGTGGCCGCTGTCCGTGAGCCGCACGCCAGACTCCTCGAGGCCGATGCCCCGCGTCGACGGGATCGAGCCGACCGCGAACAGCACGTGGGAGCCCTCGACGACGCGCCCGTCGGAGAGCGTGACCGCGACCCCGTCGGCGGTGCGCTCGGCGGACTCGGCGCGCGTGCGGCCCATGACGACCATGCCGCGCGAACGGAACACCCCCTCGAGCAGCTCAGCGGCGTCGGCGTCCTCACCGGGCAGCACGCGGTCGCGGCTGGAAACGAGGACGACCTCGGAGCCCAGGGCGTTGTAGGCGCCGGCGAACTCCGCGCCCGTGACGCCGGAGCCCACCACGATGAGCTTCTTGGGCAGCTCCGCGAGGTTGTACAGCTGCGTCCAGGTAAGGATGCGCTCCCCGTCCGGGACCGCCGTCGGCAGCACCCGCGGGGTGGAGCCGAGGGCGAGGAGCACGACGTCGGCGTCGAGCTCGTGCTCACCGTCCTCGCCGTGCACGTGGACGCGGCTCGCCCCGTCGAGCCGCCCCTCTCCGAGCAGCACGCGCACGCCTTCGCGTTCGAGGCGCGCCCGGATGTCTGCGGACTGCGCCGCCGCGAGCGACATGACCCGCGCGTTGACGGCCTCCAGGTCGACGAGGTGGCGGCCCTGCGAGGGGTGCGTGGCCTGCGCGGTGTCGCTGGGCAGACGGATCCCGAGCTCCCCGGCACCGTCCGCGATGGTCATCCAGTCGGCGGTCGCGATGAGGGTCTTCGAGGGCACGACGTCGGTAAGCACCGCCGCCCCGCCGAGGCCCTGGCGCTCCACGACGGTGACGTCCGCACCGAGGCGGCGGGCGACGAGGGCGGCCTCGTAGCCGCCCGGTCCACCACCCACGATCACGATGCGGCTGGCCTGCAGGTCACTGGTCTGGTTCGTCACGGCTGCCATTCTGTCAGGGTTCCGGCGGGGCACGACGCGGCGGAGCGGCTAGCCTCAGATCATGACGACGACGCCCGAGCTCGACGACCCGAGCACCGACCCGTTCCTGGTGGCGCGCGCCGCCGCCGACCACATCGCCGAGGCCACGGGGATCGACGGCCACGACATGGCCCTCGTGCTCGGCTCGGGATGGGGTGGCGCCGCCGAGCTCCTCGGCGACGTCGTCGCGGAGATCCCGACCCACGAGATCCCGGGCTTCTCGCGGCCCGCGGTGGCTGGGCACGTCGCCACGACGCGCTCGATCCGGGTGGAGCGCGTGGACGGTTCGGTGCGCTACGCCCTGGTGCTCGGTTCACGGACGCACCTGTACGAGGGCAAGGGGGTGCGCCGGGTCGTGCACGGCGTGCGCACCGCGGCGGCGACGGGCGCGCAGGCGCTCGTCCTGACCAACGGGTGCGGCGGGCTCCAGCCCGACTGGTCCCCCGGCACACCCGTGCTGATCGCCGACCACCTCAACCTCACGGCGACCAGCCCGCTCGAGGGCGCGACGTTCGTCGACCTCACCGACCTGTACTCCACCCGGCTGCGCGACATGGCCCGGCGGGTGGACCCGACGCTGCCGGAGGGGGTCTACGCGCAGTTCCCCGGGCCGCACTACGAGACCCCGGCGGAGGTCCGCATGGCAGGCACGCTGGGCGCCGACCTCGTCGGCATGTCCACGACGCTCGAGGCGATCGCCGCCCGCCACGCCGGTCTCGAGGTCCTCGGGCTGTCGCTCGTGACGAACCTCGCGGCCGGGATCAGCGCGACGCCGCTCTCCCACACGGAGGTCATCGAGGCCGGCCAGGCCGCAGGCCCGCGCATCAGCGCCCTGCTCGCCGATATCGCGAAGGCGGTGTGACATGACGGGTCCACGGAACACCTCCCTGGGCGCCGCGGACGACCCGGGCCTCGACCCCGGCACCGAGCACCGGGCGCTGCACGAGCGGGCCGAGGCGTGGATCGCCGACGACCCGGACCCCGTCGACCGCGCCGAGCTGCGCGCGCTCCTCGACGCTGCGGACAGCGACGACCCCCGCAAGGACCGGGTGCGGGCCGCTGCGCTCGACGAGCTGCGGGACAGGTTCGCCGGGACGCTGCAGTTCGGCACCGCCGGGCTGCGGGGCGCGATGGCGGCCGGCCCACGACGGATGAACCGTGCCGTCGTCATCCGGGCCGCGGCCGGGCTCGGCGCGTACCTGCGCGACCGGCTCGGGGAGCAGACCCCGCGGGTGGTCGTCGGCTACGACGCGCGCCACCGGTCGGCGGACTTCGCGCTCGACACCGCGGCGGTGCTCACCGGCGCGGGCGCCGAGGTGCTCCTCCTCCCGGCTCCCCTTCCGACCCCGGTGCTCGCCTTCGCCGTCCGCCACCTCGAGGCCGACGCGGGCGTCATGGTGACCGCGAGCCACAACCCCCCGGCGGACAACGGTTACAAGGTGTACCTCGGCGGCCGGGTCGTCACCGGTCCCGGTCAGGGCGCGCAGATCGTCCCGCCCGCCGACGCCGGTATCGCCGCCGCCATCGCGGCGGTCCCCTCGGTGGCGTCGGTCCAGCGGGCGCAGGCGGGCTGGACCGTCCTCGGCCGCGACGTCGTGGACGCCTACACGGCGTCGGTCGCCCGGTTGTCCGACGGCGCCCCGCGCGACCTGCGCATCGTCACCACCTCGCTGCACGGGGTCGGGGGCGCGGTGCTCGCCCGCGTGCTGCGGGAGGCGGGTTTCACGCGGGTGATCGCCGTCGAGGAGCAGGTCGACCCCGACCCGGACTTCCCGACCGTATCGTTCCCGAACCCCGAGGAGCCGGGGGCGATGGACCTCGCCCTCGCCGTCGCCCAGGACGCGGGCGCGGACCTCGTCCTGGCGAACGACCCGGACGCCGACCGCTGCGCCGTGGCCGTGCTCGACCCACGGGTAGGCACCTACCAGGGGGTCGAGACCGCGCGGTCCAACGGCTGGCGGATGCTGCACGGCGACGAGGTGGGTGCGCTGCTCGGCGACGACGCGGCGCGGCGCGCCGCCCGCCTGCGGATCGCCCCCGGTGCGCAGGTGCTCGCGAGCTCGATCGTCTCTTCCCGCCTCCTCGCCCGCATCGCCGCCGCGCACGGGCTCGCCCACGCCTCGACGCTCACAGGCTTCAAGTGGATCTCGCGCGTCGACGGCCTGGTCTACGGCTACGAGGAGGCCCTCGGCTACTGCGTCGACCCCGCGCACGTGCGCGACAAGGACGGCATCAGCGCCGCGCTGCTCGTGGCCCAGCTCGCGAACCGGCTCGCGGCGCAGGGCCGCACCCTCGTCGACGCGCTCGACGACCTCGCCCGGGGCCACGGCCTGCACATCACGGACCAGCTCTCGGCGCGGTTCACCGATCTGGACGAGATCACCGGCACCATGGCGCGGCTGCGCTCCCGCCCGCCCCGCACCCTCGCCGGCGCGGGGGTGAGCGAGGTGGTCGACCTGTCGGCCGGCATAGACGGCCTGCCACCCACCGACGGCGTGCGGATCATGTCCGCCGACGGCACCCGGGTGATCGTGCGACCGAGCGGCACGGAGCCGAAGGTCAAGTGCTACCTCGAGGTCGTCGTCCCGGTCGCCGCCGACGCCTCGCACGACGACCTGACCGCGGCCCGCGCCTTCGGCCGGGACCGCCTCGACAAGGTGCGGGCCGACGTCGGGCAGGCGCTGGGGCTGTAGGCCCGCCGCGGGCGAGGTGCCCGTCTCAGGCGAGCCCGGCCGTCTGCTCGTCCTGCTCGACGGCGGCCTTCCAGTCGGCCTTCTCCGCGCGCCAGCCCTCCTCGGTGCGGCCGCGGCGCCAGTAGCCGGAGGCGGAGAGGGCCGGGGCGGGCACCCCGCGCTCGGTGCGCAGGTGCCGGCGCAGGTCCCGGACGAAGCCCGCGTCGCCGTGAAGGAACACGTGCGGGGTACCGGGCAGGAAGTCCGCCGACGTGACCGCCTCGACGAGGGCCCGTCCGGGCTCCTGCGGGTGCTCGTCGCGGTGGACCCAGCGCAGGTCGAGCTCGCCCGGGCTGGTGAGCACCTGCTCGTCCGCGGGCGACGCCACCTCGACGAACACCCGCACCGGCGCACCGGCAGGGACACGCTCGAGCGAGGCCGCGATCGCGGGCAGGGCCGACTCGTCGCCGATCATCAGGTGCCAGTCGAGCTCAGGCGACGGCACGTAGTCGCCGCCCGGACCGTAGAACGACATCGGGTCGCCCGGGCGGGCAGCGAGCGCCCACGGCCCGGCCAGGCCCTCGTCGCCGTGCACGACGAAGTCGATCGCGAGCTCGCGCACCACGGGGTCCCAGGACCGGATGGTGTAGGTGCGCATCGGCACCCGCTCCCCGGCGCCGGTCGCCTCGGGGAAGAGGAGCTTGACGTAGTGGTCGGTGCAGGGTCCCTCGTCGAACCCGTCCAGCCCCTCGCCCCCGAGCACCACGCGCACCATGTGCGGCGTGAGGCGTTCGGTGCGGAGCACGACGGCGTGCGTCGCGACCCGCTCGGGGCGGTCGGCCCGTGCAGGGCGGTCGGCGGCGCGCGGGGTCCGGGCGACTGACGGGCGGGGGCGGGGCATCGTGCCTCCAGGGGCGCGGACGGGTCGAGACGGACGACGGGACTGAGGCCACCCTAACCACAACGTCGACGCAGCCCGCCCCGAGTCCGCCGGCGGGCTCCGCGACCGGGTACCGGGCGGTAACCTGGGGCGATGAGCACTACGACACCGTCGTCGGTCCCGGCGACCGACGCGTCCCCCGGGACCGGATCGGTGAACCCTTCCGACCCGTCCGCCGACGAGATCGCGACGCTGGCCCGCGCGGTCACGGGCGCCGTCGACCTCGACGACGCCGCGTGGCGGCGCTACCTGCACGGACTGCCGGGCGTCGACCGGGTGGGGGCGGACGCGCGCGCCGCGACGCTGGGCACCCGCTCCATCAAGACCACGTCCAAGGCGTGGGCGCTCGACACGATCATCCGGATGGTCGACCTGACGACCCTGGAGGGCGCGGACACCGCCGGCAAGGTGCGCTCGCTGGCCGCCAAGGCGGTCCGGCCGGAGCCCGACGACCCGAGCTGCCCGTCGGCGGCCGCGGTCTGCGTCTACAACGACCTCGTCCCGGTCGCGGTCGAGGCGCTCGCCGGGACCGGCGTCAAGGTCGCCGCCGTCTCGACCGCGTTCCCCTCGGGCCGCGCGAGCCGAGCCGTCCGCCTGGCCGACACCGCCGACGCCGTGCAGGCGGGCGCCGACGAGATCGACATGGTCATCGACCGCGGTGCGTTCCTCTCGGGTCGCTACGCCCAGGTCTTCGACGACATCGTCGCGGTCCGGGAGGCGTGCCACGCCGACGGGCGCGACGCCCACCTCAAGGTCATCCTCGAGACCGGCGAGCTCGTCACCTACGACAACGTCCGCCGCGCCTCCTGGCTCGCGATGCTCGCGGGCGCGGACTTCATCAAGACCAGCACGGGCAAGATCAGCCCCGCCGCCACGCTGCCCGTCACGGTCGTCATGCTGGAGGCGGTGCGCGACTTCCGTGCGGCGACGGGCCGGCAGGTCGGGGTCAAGCCCGCGGGCGGTATCCGGACGTCGAAGGACGCCATCAAGTACCTCGTGGCCGTCAACGAGACCGTCGGCGAGGACTGGCTCGACCCCGACTGGTTCCGGTTCGGGGCCTCCTCGCTGCTCAACGACGTGCTCATGCAGCGGCAGAAGCTCTCCACCGGCGCCTACTCCGGCCCGGACTACGTGACGGTCGACTGACCTCCCGCGCGCACCCCCGCAGACCCTCCTGCAGCACCCGATCCGAGGAACACATGTCACCCTTCGAGTACGCACCAGCTCCGGAGTCCCGGGCGATCGTCGACATCGCCTCCTCCTACGGGCTCTTCATCGACGGCGAGTTCACGCCGTCGAGCGACGGCTCGTCCTTCAAGACCGTCAACCCCGCCACCGAGGAGGTCCTCGCCGAGGTCGCCGAGGCCACCGACGAGGACGTCGAGCGCGCCGTCAAGGCCGCCCGCCGCGCCCAGCAGAAGCTCTGGGGCCCGATGCCGGGCAGCGAGCGCGCCAAGTACCTCTTCCGCATCGCCCGCCTCCTCGCCGAGCGCGCCCGGGAGTTCGCGGTCCTCGAGACGCTCGACAACGGCAAGCCCATCCGGGAGTCGCGCGACGTCGACGTCCCGACGGCGGCCGCGCACTTCTTCTACTACGCCGGCTGGGCCGACAAGCTGGACCACGCCGGGTTCGGCCCCTCCCCGCGCCCGCACGGCGTCGCGGCCCAGGTGATCCCCTGGAACTTCCCGCTGCTCATGCTCGCGTGGAAGATCGCCCCGGCGCTCGCCACGGGCAACACCGTCGTCCTCAAGCCGGCCGAGACCACTCCCCTGACCGCGCTGCTGTTCGCCGACCTGCTGCGCCAGGCCGAGCTGCCGCCCGGCGTCGTCAACATCGTCACCGGCGCACGGGCGACCGGCGCGGCCCTCGTGGGCCACCCGGACGTCGACAAGATCGCCTTCACGGGCTCCACGCCGGTCGGCAAGCGCATCGCCCGCGAGGTCGCCGGGACGCACAAGCACGTGACGCTCGAGCTCGGGGGCAAGGCGGCGAACATCGTCTTCGACGACGCCCCCATCGACCAGGCGATCGAGGGCATCGTCAACGGCATCTTCTTCAACCAGGGCCAGGTCTGCTGCGCGGGGTCGCGCCTGCTGGTCCAGGAGTCCGTCGCCGAGGAGCTGGTCGAGCGGCTCAAGTCCCGCCTGGGGACGCTGCGCGTCGGCGACCCCATGGACAAGAACACCGACGTCGGGGCGATCAACTCCGCCCAGCAGCTCGCCCGCATCACCGAGCTCACCGATGCCGGGACGGCCGAGGGCGCCACCCGCTGGAGCCCCGAGTGCGAGCTGCCGTCGTCGGGCTACTGGTTCGCGCCCACGCTGTTCACCGGGGTCTCCGCGGCGCACCGCATCGCCCGCGAGGAGATCTTCGGCCCGGTGCTGAGCGTCCTGACCTTCCGCACCCCGCAGGAGGCGGTCACCAAGGCCAACGCGACGCCCTACGGCCTGTCGGCGGGCATCTGGACGGAGAAGGGTTCCCGGATCCTCTGGATGGCCGACAGGCTGCGCGCCGGCGTCGTGTGGTCGAACACCTTCAACCGCTTCGACCCCACGAGCCCGTTCGGCGGGTACAAGGAGTCGGGGTACGGACGTGAGGGCGGCCGGCACGGACTGGCGCCCTACCTGATCGAGGGGAGCTCCTTCTGATGGCCGCTCAGAGCATCGCCGCACCGGGCGCACGCCTCGAGGTGCGCAAGACGTACAAGCTGTTCGTCGGCGGGAAGTTCCCCCGCAGCGAGTCCGGCCGCACCTACGAGGTCGCCGACGCCAAGGGCCGGTTCCTCGCGAACGCGGCGCTCGGCTCCCGCAAGGACGCCCGCGAGGCGGTCGTGGCCGCACGCGCCGCGCAGGCCGGATGGGCAGGTGCCACCGCCTACAACCGCGGACAGGTCCTCTACCGGGTGGCCGAGCTCCTCGAAGGGCGCCGCGAGCAGTTCGTGGCCGAGGTGGCCGCCGGCGAAGGGCTGAGCACCCGCAAGGCCGAGGCGGCCGTCTCCGCGGCGGTCGACCGCTGGGTCTGGTACGCCGGCTGGACCGACAAGGTCGCGCAGGTCGCCGGGTCGGCCAATCCCGTCGCCGGGCCGTACTTCAACATCTCGGCCCCGGAGCCGACGGGGGTCGTCGTCGTGATCGCCCCGCAGACGTCGTCGCTGCTGGGCCTGGTCTCGGTCATCGCGCCGCCGCTCGTGACCGGCAACACCGTCGTCGTCGTGTCGAGCGAGGCCCGGCCCCTGCCGGCGATCACGCTCTCGGAGGTCCTCGCGACCTCCGACGTGCCGGGCGGTGTCGTCAACGTCCTCACCGGCCGGACCGCCGAGCTCGGCCCGCCGCTCGCGTCGCACCTCGACGTCAACGCCATCGACGTCGGTGGCGCGCTGGGCGCCGACGGGCTGGCCTGGGGCGACCTCGAGGCCGCGGCGGCGGAGAACGTCAAGCGTGTGCTGCGGCCCCCGGTCGGCGACCGTGAGCCGGACTGGACCGAGGCGCCGCACCCCCGCCGCATCCTCGCGTTCACCGAGACCAAGACGGTCTGGCACCCCAAGGGCGTGTAACGCCCCCAGGGCGCCGAACAGGCGGTTGGTCGGCACGCTGCTCGCGGCGTGCCGACCCACCGCCTGTTCGGCGTTCCGACGGTCAGAGCTGGGCGCCCTGGGCCTTCTGGTAGCCGGGGAGGATGACGTCGTCGACGAGGGCCTGGCGCTCGTCGTGGTGGATGAACGCGCTCCACGCGGCGGTCATCGTCACGTCGGCGAGGTCGTCGATCGTCCAGTCGGCCTGCTCGACCAGCAGCGTCATCTCCTGAGTCATCGACGTGCGGGACATGAGCCGGTTGTCCGTGCTGAGGGTCACCGCGAAGTCCAGCTCCTTGAGCCGGGTGATCGGGTGCGCGGCGATCGAGGTGGCCGCGCCCGTCTGCACGTTCGACGACGGGCAGAGCTCCAGCGGGATCTGGTGGTCGCGCACCCAGTGCGCGAGACGCCCGAACGTCGCGGTGCCCGACGTGGCGTCGAACGCCGGGTCGAACGTGATGTCCTCGATGATCCGCACACCGTGGCCGATGCGGCTGGCCTGCCCGAGGTGCACCGCCTCGGCGATCGACGCCGGTCCTGCGGCCTCGCCGGCGTGGATGGTCACGGGGAAGTCGTTCTCGGCCAGGTAGCGCCAGATCTGCGGGTGCCGCGAGGGCGGGAAGCCGTCCTCGGCACCGGCGATGTCGAAGCCCACGACGCCGTTGCCGCGGTTCGCCACCGCGAGCTCGGCGATCTCCTGCCAGCGGTCGGCGTGGCGCATCGCGGTGACGAGCTGGCCGACGCGGATGGTGCGGCCCTGCGCCGCGGCCTCCGCAACCCCCTCGGCGAGCCCGGCCTGCACGGCGTCGACCGTGTCCTGCAGGCTCAGCCCACCCTGCAGGTGCTGCTCGGGCGCCCAGCGCTGCTCGGCGTAGACCACGCCGTCGGCAGCGAGGTCGAGCACGGCCTCGCGCGCGACGCGCCGCAGGCCCTCGGTCGTCTGCATCACGGCGATCGTGTGGTCGAACGTCTCGAGGTACCGCACGAGCGAGCCCGAGTCGGCCGACTCGGCGAACCAGCGGCCGAGCGCGTCGGCGTCGGCGGCGGGCAGGTCGTGCCCGACCTCGGCCGCGAGCTCGAGGATCGTCGCCGGGCGGAGCCCGCCGTCGAGATGGTCGTGCAGGACGACCTTGGGCAGGTCGGGGATGAGGGCGGTGAGCTGTGCGACGTGTTCCGAGGTCATGGGGCCACGCTACCGCCGCGGGCGCTCCCCCCGCCGCTCACGGGTGGCTACGCGTAGTCGTCCGGCTCCCCCGGGACGGCGCTGGCCTGCTCGACGACGTCGGCCTCGTCGGCCTCGCCGTCCAGGTCGGGGCGCGGGGTGTGCGGCCGGTACTCCTCGGCGGCGTCGGCAGCCCGGTCCGGGACCGCGGAACCGCGTTCGTCGACCTCCTCGACGAGGTTCACCACGTCGTCGGCGGGCTCGGTCAGGCCTGCGTCACGCCAGGCGTCGTGTCCGGGGACGGTGCTCATGGGGCGCTCCTCTCGTTCCCCCTCATCCTCACCCCGCGAGGTGAGGCTCGCCAGCCCGGCCCGGCCGTCCGGCCGGCAGGACCGCCCAGCACACGTGCCGCCACCCGCCGAGCGCACGGCGCACGCCGTCCCCGGCCGCGGCTCCGCGCACCAGGTCACCGGCGCCCAGACGGTGGAGCATGCCCGACGACGGTTCGTAGACCGTGCACCATCCCCCGCGCGCGGTGGTGGGGTCGGGCCCGGGACCGGCCGCCGCGAGGAGCACGACGTGCCGCGGGACGGCGGTCTCCAGACCCGTCGTGAGGTCCCCGCCGGTGAACAGCGGCACGGGCACCCCCGCCGCCGCTGCGGCGAGCGCGGACCGGAGCACCCGCGGACCCGTGCGGCGGTCCACGACCCGGTGGGTGTAGCGCACGTCCGCGTAGCGGGCCACGCTCGCCGCGCCCCACGGCGGGGTGCCGAAGCGGCCGGGCCACGGCGCCAGGACCAGCCCGCGCCGGGTGCTGCGCGCCTTGAGGTCGCGCTGGAGCTCGCGCCACCGCTCCTCCGGGCCGCCGCGGCGGGGTGCAGGCGCAGGTGCGGGCGCAGGTCCGGCCCCGAGCCGCTCCCCCGTCGCGACCCACCACGCCAGGACGGGGTCGCCGGCCACCGCGAGGACCGCCAGCACGGCGGACCCGCAGGTGGTCTCGTCGACCTGCACCGCGGGCGCCCCGCCGAGCACGACCGGGGTCCGGGCCGTGACGGGCCGCCGCAGACCAGAGCCCTCCCCGCCGCCGGCCACCGCGCGGTGCAGCGGGTCCAGCACGTCGTCCCGCACCGGGCGCGGGTCCTCGACGCGGGCGACGAGCGCGTCGACGACGCCCGCCCGGTGCCCCGCACGCAGGGCGAGGCGTCGCACCCCGGCGGGACCGGCGTCGGGCAGGTACGGCCCCGTGGGCGGCGCGGGCGGCGGCGGGCCCGACCACGCACCCACCGCGCCCAGCAGCCCCGAGAGCTGCCAGGGCCGGGACGACCGTGCGGCCGGGGTGGTGCTCACCCCTGACCCGTCAGGGCGCCAGCGACAGCTGCGACCGTCCCGAGGACACCCAGAGTGACCACCATCGCCACCACCCGGACCAGGAAGTCCCACGAGTACAGCCGACCGTCGCGGGGCGACCCGCCGTCGGGGCGGCGCAGCACGGTCGGGACGAGCGAGAGCACGGCGAGCAGCAGGGCGAGCACCGAGACGACGGCGACCTGGGCGCGCAGGGCGGCGGTCGCGAGCAGCAGCGAGCTGATGACCACACCGAGGACGGTGCGTTGCCAGGCCAGCGCCGTGCGTTCAGGCTGCAGGCCGGGGTCGCGCGCCCGCTCGCTCACGCCCCGATCGCCGTCCACGCCGCGTACGCGCCGAGCAGCAGCGCGAGCACCACCACACCGGTGACGAGCACCGGCAGCCCGCTCGGGGCGGGCAGCGGCCTGCCCTCGCGCAGCGCGCGCTCGTTGCGCCGCCACGAGACCAGGGCGTAGCCCGCGACGCACGCCCCCACGAAGCAGGCGAGCGCTGCGACCACATCGAGGAACCCGGAGAGCTCGGCGAACGCCGCGAAGGACGTCAGCGCCACCCCGCCCGCCACCAGGCCGAGGCCCGTGCGCACCCACGCGAGCGCGGTCCGCTCGTTGGCGAGGCTGAACCGGGCGTCGGGCTCCTGGCCCGCGCCGTAGACGGCGCGGGGCCGTCGGCGGTCCGGCGCGCGGGGAGAGGTGTCGTCGTCGGTCAGTCCACACGCTCCAGGACGATCGGGCGCCGGTCGACGACGGTCCCGGCCGGTGCGATGCTCCACCCGCCCACGAGCGCCGCGACCGCCCGGTCGAACCGCTCCGGGGTGTCGGTGTGCAGCGTCATGAGGTGCTGGCCCTTGCGGACGACGTCGCCCGGCTTGGCGTGGATCTCTACACCGGCCCCGGACTGCACCGGGTCCTCCCTGCGTGCCCGCCCCGCGCCCAGGCGCCACGCGGCGACGCCGACCGCGTAGGCGTCGAGACGCTCCAGCACACCGTCGGTGTCCGCCACGACGTGCTCCCGCTCCCGGGCGACGGGCAGCGGCGCGCGTGGGTCGCCGCCCTGCTCGGCGATCATCTCGCGCCACTTGCCGAGCGCGCGGCCGTCGGCGAGCGCGTGGCGGACGTCGGCCTCGGCGTGCGGTCGGCCGGCACCTGCCAGCATCTCGAGCGCGAGGGCCACGGTGAGGTCGACCACGTCCTGCGGTCCACCGCCCTGGAGGACCTCGACGCTCTCGCGGACCTCGAGCGCGTTGCCCGCGGTCAGGCCGAGCGGCGTCGACATGTCGGTGAGCAGCGCGACGGTGCGCACTCCCGCGTCGGTACCGAGGTCGACCATGGTCCGCGCGAGCTCGCGCGCCTGGTCGAGCTCCTTCATGAACGCACCGGAACCGACCTTGACGTCCAGGACGAGCGCGCCCGTGCCCTCCGCGATCTTCTTGCTCATGATCGACGAGGCGATGAGCGGGATGGACTCGACGGTGCCGGTGACGTCACGCAGCGCGTACAGCAGCCGGTCGGCGGGCGCCAGCCCGGACCCCGCCTGACAGATCACTGCCCCCACGTGCTCGAGCGCCTGAAGCATCTGCGGGTTGCTCAGGGCGGCGCGCCAGCCCGGGATCGACTCGAGCTTGTCGAGGGTGCCTCCGGTGTGCCCGAGCCCCCGGCCCGAGAGCTGCGGCACCGCGACACCGAACACCGCGACGAGTGGGGCGAGGGGCAGTGTGATCTTGTCGCCGACGCCTCCGGTCGAGTGCTTGTCCGCGGTCGGCCGGGTCAGCGACGAGAAGTCCATCCGTTCGCCCGAGGAGATCATGGCCGCGGTCCACCGGCCGATCTCGGTGCGGTCCATCCCGTTGAGGTAGATCGCCATGCTCAGCGCGGCCATCTGCTCCTCGGCGACGACGCCGCGGGTGTAGGCGTCGATCACCCAGTCGATCTGCTCCGCGGAGAGCCGGGCGCCGTCCCGCTTGGTACGGATGACGTCCACCGCGTCGAAGCGCTCCGTGGGCGCCGCGGGCTCCTGACCGGTCTCTTCCAGCGGGACGTCCTCGTCGCTCATGACCGCTCCTCCAGGTCTTGCGGCCCGAACGCGTCGGGCAGCACATCTCTCATCGTCTTGATACCACGCACCGTCTCGACGAGCAGGTCCGGGCCGCCGTGCTCCCACAGCAGCTGCCGGCACCGGCCGCAGGGCATCAGCGTGTCCCCGTGCTTGTCGACGCACGTGAACGCCACGAGCCGCCCGCCGCCCGAGCCCACGAGGGCGCTGACGAGCGAGCACTCCGCGCACAGCGTCACACCGTACGCCGCGTTCTCGACGTTGGCGCCGACGACCAGCCGACCGTCGTCCGCGAACGCCGCCGCTCCGACCGGGAACCCGGAGTAGGGCGCGTACGCCCGCTCCATCACGGCGCGGGCCGCTGCACGCAGCGCCGGCCAGTCCACCGTGTCCTGTCCCCGCGACGTGTCCTGTCCTGACGAGCTCACGGCCGGGCTCACTTGACGTAGGGGATGCCGTTGGCGGCCGGTGCACGCACCTTGCCCACGAGACCCGCCACCGCGAAGATCGTCACGACGTACGGCGTCATGAGCATGATCTGGCTCGGGATGGGTGTCCCCACGATGCCGAGCACCGTGCGGAGGTTGTCGGAGAACCCGAAGAGCAGGGCAGCGGCGAGCGCGCCCATGGGGTTCCACCGTCCGAGGATCATGGCGGCCAGCGCGATGAAACCCTTGCCGCCCGTCATCTCCTTCCCGAAGGCGAGACCCGCGGCGACCGTGAAGAACGCACCGCCGAGACCGGCGACGGCCCCACCGAGGATCGTGTTCTTCACGCGCGTGACGTTCACCTTGATGCCGACCGTGTCCGCCGCCTTGGGGTGCTCCCCGACGGCGCGCATCCGCAGTCCCCACCGGCTCTTGAAGACGAAGATCTGCAGCAGGATCACCGCCGCGTACATGAGGTAGACGAGCAACGTCTGGCGGAAGAGCACCGGTCCGAGGACCGGGATCTGCGAGAGCACCGGGATCTCGATCACCGGTAGCGGGTTGCGGGAGTTCCACGTGGCGGGGTCGGCGGCGAGCACGGTCGAGTAGAGATAGCTCGTCACGCCGACGACGAGGACGTTGAGGACCACGCCGACGATGATCTGGTTCACCCAGTACTTGACCGAGAAGATCACCAGCAGCAGACCCACGAGAGCGCCCGCGATGGGCGCGGCCACCAGGCCCATGTAGGCGGACGAGGTCACCGACGCCACGACTGCCGCGAGGAACGCCCCGGCGAGGAGCTGGCCCTCGATCGCGATGTTGATGATGCCCGAACGTTCGCACAGCAGGCCCGAGAGCGCACCGAAGACCAGGGGGACGGCGAGGAACAGCGAACCCTGGAGCAGACCGGTGAGCGGGATCGCGGATTTTCCCGCCCCCGCCCACGCGAGGAACGCGAAGACGACCACGAGGCCGAACACGACGGGCAACCAAACTCCGAGCCGGCGTCGGGTCCACGCGGCCCAGGTCGCGAGACCCGCGAGGCCGAGTGCCACGAGCGACAGCACGAGCGCGAAGCCGGTCGAGCTCACGGTGAGGGCGGGGATCTGGAAGAAGTCGGTCGCGGTCGAGATCCGGAACGTGGTCTCGGTGCCACCCGCCGGCAGCAGCGCGAAGAAGATCAGCGACGCGAGCGCGAAGAAGCCGTAGACGATCGGGCCGCGCCAGCTGATCGGGGCGAGCGTGCTGGTCGTACGGGCCGGTCGTGCGGGCGCCGGCTTCGTGGTGACGGTGCTCATGCGCTGACCTCCTGGGCGGCGGGGCGGGACGTCGACCGGCGGCGCTTTCGCGTCGTGTCACCCGGTGTCGGGAGCCGGAAGACCGACCGCACGAGCGGCGGCGCGGCGATGAACAGCACGATGAGCGACTGCACGACGAGCACGATGTCGATCGGCGTGCCCGTGCGAGCCTGCATCGCGAACCCGCCGGCGCGCAGCGCACCGAAGAGCAGGCCGGCGAGCACGGTGCCGAGCGGTCGCGAACGACCGAGCAACGCGACCGTGATCGCGTCGAAGCCGAAGCTCGCCGCCACCCCGGCTGTCAGCACCTTCTCCGTGCCGAGGACCTGGGCGGAGCCCGCGAGACCGGCGAGCGCGCCGGCGATGACCATGACCCACACGTAGGCCCAGGGCACCGACATGCCGGCGGTGCGTGCCGCGTGCGGGTTCTCCCCCACCGCGCGGAAGCGGAACCCGATCGTGGAGCGCTCCATGAGCCACCACACACCGACCGCGGCGACGAGCGCCAGGACGAAGCCCAGGTGCAAGCGGAAGCCGTCACCGAGGAGCAGCGGGAACTGCGCGGAGCTCGGGATAGGCGGGCTGATGGGGTTGGAGCTGCCCGCACGCTGGAACGCGGACGTCGTGAGCAGGTAGGCGACGAGGAAGACGGCGATGTTGTTGAGCATGATGGTGACGATCACCTCGTGCGCGCCGGTGCGTGCCTTGAGCACACCGGCGATCCCGGCCCAGAGCGCGCCGCCGAGCGCCGCGCCGAACACGGCGAGCAGCAGGTGCAGGCCCGGAGGCAGCGAGAACGTGAAGCCGATGAACCCTGCGAAGATGCCACCGAGGATGATCTGCCCCTGCGCACCGATGTTGAACAGCCCGGCGCGGAAGCCGATACCGAGGCCGAGACCCGCGAGGATGAGCGGGGTGGCGACCGTCATGGTCTCCGTGAGCGGCCGGATCGCCCGCTCGAAGGTCGGGGCACCGAGGTTGACCACCGACCCCTGGAACAGTGCCGCGTACGCACTGGCGACCGAGCTCCAGATCGCGCCGAAGAAGTCCGAGGGCCGGGCGAAGACGTACGTCGCGGTCCGCTGCACGTCCGGGTCGGCGGCCGCGATGAGCACGCCGCCGAGGACGAGGGCGATGACGACGGCGAGGAACGAGACGAGCCAGCTGCTCTCCAGCATCTCGCGCAGGATGCTCGACCCCTCGCCGCGCCCGTCGTCGTCCATGGGCCGGCTGGGTGGGGCCGCTGCCGGCGGGACGCCGCCGACGTCCGGGGTGGCCTGAGTCACTGGATCTCCTCCTCGCGTGCGTCCTCGACGGTGTGCGACGGCGCGGCCTCGGCCTCGAGGTCCGCCTCACCCAGGACGGTGTGGTGCTCGGCGGCCTGCGCGACCGCTTCGTCGAGCGGGACGCCGGCCATCATGAGGCCGAGGACGTCCCGGTCGGTGTCGCCAGGCACGATGCCGACGATCTTGCCGCGGTACATCACGGCGATCCGGTCGGCGAGCGCGAGCACCTCGTCGAGCTCGGTGGACACGATGATCACGGGCGTGCCGTTGTCGCGCTCCGCGACGATCCGGCTGTGCACGAACTCGATGGACCCGACGTCGAGACCACGGGTGGGCTGCGAGGCGAGCAGCAGGCGCAGCGGCCGCGACATCTCGCGGGCGAGCACCACCTTCTGCTGGTTGCCGCCGGAGAGCGTGCCCACGGCGGCCTCGACGGTCTGCGTCCGGACGTCGTACTCGACGATCCGCTTCTCGGCGTTGTCCCGGATCACCGACTTGTTGAGCGCACCGCCCCGGGAGAAGGGCGGCTGGTCGACGAGGTCGAGGACGAGGTTCTCCTCGACGGAGAAGGTGCCGATGATGCCGTCGGTGCTGCGGTCCTCGGGCACGTACCCCACGCCCGCGCGCAGCACGTCGAGGACCCCCGACCCGACGAGCTCCTTGCCGTCGAGCGTGATCGACCCCGCGACCGGGGTCTGCAGCCCGACGATCGCCTCCGCGAGCTCGGTCTGGCCGTTGCCCTGGACCCCGGCGACGACGAGGATCTCGCCGCGGGCGACCTCGAAGTCCACCCCGTCCACGACGGGGGTGCCGACCGTGTCGATGACCGACAGGTCGCGGACCGCGAAGACGGCCTCCCCGGGCTCGGCGGGCGCCTTCTCGACGCCGAGCGAGACCGACCGCCCGACCATGAGGGAGGCGAGCTCGGTCTCGGACGTGCTGGGCTCTGCCGTCCCCACGACCTTGCCGCGCCGGATCACGGTGATGCGGTCCGCGACGGCGCGGACCTCACGCAGCTTGTGGGTGATGAAGACGATGGAGGTGCCCGCGGCCTTGAGCTGGCGCATGATCGCGATGAGCTCGTCGGTCTCCTGCGGGGTGAGGACCGCCGTCGGCTCGTCGAGGATGAGGACGCGCGCGTCGCGCGAGAGCGCCTTGATGATCTCCACGCGCTGCTGCACGCCGACGGGGAGGTCCTCGACCATCGCGTCAGGGTCGACCTCGAACCCGAAGCGGTCGGAGATCTCGCGCACGAGCGCGCGAGCCTTCGACTGGTCGATCAGGCCTGCACCCTTGACCGGCTCGTGCCCGAGCGCGACGTTCTCCGCGACGGTGAAGACCGGCACGAGCATAAAATGCTGGTGCACCATGCCGATGCCCGCGGCCATCGCCTCGCCTGGCCCGGCGAACTCGACGGGTACGTCGTCGACGAGGATCTGACCGTCGTCGGGATCGTAGAAGCCGTAGAGCACGTTCATGAGGGTGCTCTTGCCCGCCCCGTTCTCCCCGAGGAGCGCGTGCACCTCGCCGGGTTCGATCACGAGGTCGATGTGGTCGTTCGCGACCAGGGATCCGAAGACCTTCGTGATCCCTCGCAGTTCAAGCTTCACTGGGCCCGGCCTCTCTACCGCTCGGGAACCGACACCCCGCCGGTGTCCGGTGGGATGTGTCCATCACACCAGGTGCGGGGGTTCTCGTCTCATCATGACGGCGGTGGCCCGGGCTGGTGAGCCCGGGCCACCGCACAAGGTGGTCGGTCGACGACGCCCGCGGTGCGCGGGACGTCGGGGACCAGCCGACGTCAGCCGGTGATCACGGGGAGTTCGGGGACTCGACGACCAGGTCGCCGCTGATGATCTGCGCCTGGTAGTCGGCGATCTGGTCCTTGAGCTCCTGCGGGATCTCGTCCTCGAAGTCGTGGAACGGCGCGAGGCCGATCCCCTCGTTCTCGAGCGTGCCGACGTACGGCTCGGCGGAGAAGTTGCCGGCGGAGGCCTCCTCGACCGTGTCGAACACGGCCGGGCCCATCTGCTTCATCACCGAGGTGAGGATGATGTCACCGAAGTCGGTGGTGAGGTAGCCGTCCGAGTCGACCCAGATGATCCGGGCGTCGCCGCTCTGCGCGGCGGCCGCCGCACCGAGCCCGACAGGTCCGGCGACCGGCATGATGATGTCCGCACCCTGGTCGATGAAGCCCTGAGCCAGGTTCTGCCCGTTGGACTGGTTCTCGAAGTCACCGGTGAAGGAGCCCGTCTGGGCCTCCTTGTCCCAGCCGAGGACCTCGATCTCCGCGTCGTTGTCCTCGTTGTACTTCGCGACGCCGTCGACGAAGCCGTCCATGAAGATCGCCACCGAGGGGATCTGCAGACCGCCGAAGGTCGCGACCGTGCCCGACTCGCTCACCCCTGCGGCGAGGTAGCCGGCGAGGAACGCCGCCTCGGCCGTGTTGAACAGCAGCGGCTTGCCGTTCGCCAGCTCGACCAGGTTGAACTCCTCGTCCGAGAAGGCCGAGTCGATGAGCGCGAAGTCGACGTCCGGGTTCGCCTCGGCAGCGGCCTGGATCGGATCCTCCAGAAGGAACCCGACACCGATGATGAGGTCGCAGTTCTGCTGGACGAGGTTGTCGATGTTGGGCCCGTAGTCGGTGTCCGCGGTGGACTCGACCTCGAACGCCGAGATGCCCAGCTCAGCCTCGGCGAGCTCGAGGCCCTCGAAGCCTGCCTGGTTGAACGACTGGTCGTCGAACCCGCCCTGGTCCGAGACCATGCACGCGGTGTAGTCGACGCTCTCGACGTCCTCCCCGCCCGTGCCGGTCGTGGGGTCTTCTCCCGGTGCCTCGCCGCACGCGGCGAGCGCGAGCATCGTGGCAGCCGCGAGCGCCGTGACCTGAGTCGCTCTCTTCATGTGTTGCTCCTGTCGAGTCGTCGCAAGGCCACGTGCTGGCCGGGGTCCGCCCGCGCGCCGTTGCACGGGAGGACCACGGGGTCCGTCGGCCTCTATGCACCGAACACTAGCCAGCCCGAAGCGCCTCGAACGTTACTTGCACGTAACGGGCCTGCTTCGTTATGCAAGCGTCATCTTGTGTCTGCGGTGTGACACACCCTGTTCCACGGGTCGGGACCGCGGAGGTGTCAGCGCGTCGCGACCCGGGCGAGCAGGCGGACACCGGCGTCGATCGCCCGCTCGTCCACCCGCAGATCACCCTGGTGGATGTCGTACGAGCGCCCCCCGGGAGTGCGCGTCCCGAGCCGCGCCATCGCACCGGGGACCTTCGTGAGGTACCAGGCGAAGTCCTCGCCGCCGAGGGACTGCTCGGTGAGGAGCACCGACTGCGGGCCGAGCATCTCCCGCGCGGCCTGCTCGAGCGCGGCCGTCCCCGCCTCGTCGTTCTCGACCGGGGGCACACCCCGCGTGTGGTGGACCGTGACCTCGACCTCGTAGGGCGCGACGACCTGCTCGACGGCGTCGTGCAGCACCTGGCCCGCGAACTCCCAAGCGCGGACGTCGAGGCAGCGCAGGGTGCCGCGCACGGTGCCGGTGCTGGGGATCGCGTTGTGCGCCGACCCGGCGTGCACGGCTCCCCAGGTGAGGTTCACGCCGGAGCGGGGGTCGAGCCGTCGGCCGAGGACCGCCGGGACCTGGGTGATGACCTGACCGAGTGCGTAGACGACGTCGCCGGTCAGGTGCGGGCGTGACGTGTGCCCGCCCGAGGAGGAGACGGTCACGGACACCTCGTCGGAGGCGGAGGTGATCGGGCCGATCCGCGTGCCGACCTGGCCGACGTCGACCTTCGGGTCGCAGTGCAGGGCGTAGATCTCGCTCACCCCGTCGAGGCCGCCCGCCGCGATGACGTCGAGCGCGCCGCCGGGCTGGACCTCCTCGGCGGGCTGGAAGATCAGGCGGACCGGTCGGTGCAGCTCGCCGACGGCGTCGAGCGTCGCGAGGACGAGGCCGGCACCGAGCACCGCGGTCGCGTGGACGTCGTGCCCGCAGGCGTGCGCCACGCCGGGCGTGGTCGACGCGAACGGCAGGTCGCAGCGGTCCTGCAGCGGCAGGGCGTCGATGTCGGCCCGCAGGGCGATGCGCCCGCCCGCGGACTGCGGCCCGAGGTCGCAGACCAGGCCCGTCCCGGGCAGCGGCCGCGGCTCGAGGCCGGCGGCGCGCAGACGGTCGGAGAGCAGCGCGGTGGTGCGCACCTCGGCGCGGGAGACCTCGGGATGGGCGTGGATGTCGCGGCGGATCGTGACAAGCTCGTCACGCAGGTCGTCGGCGAGCGCCGCGATCCGCGCCCCGGGGCCACCTGGCGTCCCGTGACCGTCCTCCGGCGCCTGCGGGCGCGCGGGGTCGACGGGCTCGGGGGACCTGAGGTGCTCGGGGATGGTCACACGCCCGAGGGTAGCCCGCGGCACGCCCACCGTGCGTGCGGCCGTGCGTGCGGCCACGCCCGCGGCGGGCTCAGAGGAGCTCGTCGAGCCCGCGCTCGCGGACGGCGTCGACCATGCCCTTGACCTGCTGGGCGCGCGCCCGGGTCGTGACGAGCAGCGCGTCGGGCGTGTCGACGACCACGACGTCGTCGAGCCCCAGCACGGTCACCACTCGACCGGACGCGGGGACGACGACCGAGCCCGCGCTGTCCTTGCGCACGACCTTCCCGGCATCGCCCAGCACCTTCGACCCGGCGTCGTCGGCCGCGGGCAGCAGCGCGGCGAGCGAGTTGAAGTCGCCGACGTCGTCCCAGCCGAAGTTCCCGGGTACGACGGCGACTCCCCCGACGGCGGCCACGGGCTCGGCGACCGCATGGTCGATCGCGATCTTCTCCAGTCCCGGCCAGACGTCGGCGAGCACCCGGTCGCGCTCCGGAGTGTCCCAGGCGGCCGCGACCTCCAGCAGCCCGGCGTGCAGCTCGGGGCGCTGCTCGGCGAGGTGACCGAGCAGCACGGACGTGCGCGCCAGGAAGATGCCCGCGTTCCAGCGGTACTCCCCCGTGGCGAGGTAGCGCTGGGCGGTCGCGGCGTCGGGCTTCTCGGTGAAGCCGCGCACGTGCAGGGCCGACGGCGCACCGTCGAGCCCGAGCGGCGCTCCGCTGTGGACGTACCCGAACGCGGTGGAGGGTCGCGAGGCGGCGATGCCGATCGTCACCACGTACCCGGCCCGCGCGGCCTCGACACCCTCGCGGACGGCGGCCTCGAACGCGTCGCGCCCGGCGATCACCTGGTCGGCGGCGAAGGACCCGAGCACGACGTCGCCGTGCCGCCGGGCGAGGACGGCCGCGGCCAGGCCGATCGCGGCCATGGAGTCGCGCGGCGACGGCTCCGCGAGGATCGAGCCCTCGGGCAGCTCCGGGAGCTGGGTGCGCGCGGCGGCCACGTGGTGCCCGCCCGTGACGAGCAGGACGCCGTCGGTCCCCGCCAGCGGGGTCAGGCGGTCCACCGTGGCCTGCAGGAGGCTGCGCCCGGTACCCGTGAGGTCGAGCAGGAACTTCGGCGCACGGCTGCGGGACAGCGGCCACAACCGGGTCCCCGCCCCGCCCGCCGGGACCACGGCGTAGAAGCCGGGCACAGGCGCGTCGCGCGCGGCCGGGGCCGCTGCGTCGCTCGGACGGTGGTCGGGCGTGGTGGTGGGGGCCATGGGGGAAGCATAGTGAGCGCCCGACCCGTGTGGGATCAGTCACAAATGCGGGTCCGGAGGGCCCCTACCACCCCGCGTCGTGCGCCGCACCGTGCCGATGTCACTATGGTGGAATCCCAGAGACGGATGCCGACGAAGGCCCCTGGGTCGTCGGCGTCTCCCCTGAACTCGCCACAGGAGGCCCCCAAGTGCCCAGTGCACCAGCTGGCACGCTCTACCGCGGCCGTGAAGGCATGTGGTCGTGGGTCGCGCACCGCGTGACCGGCGTGCTCATCTTCTTCTTCTTGCTCGTGCACGTGCTGGACACGGCGCTCGTACGAGTCTCGCCCGAGGCGTACAACGCCGTGATCGGGACGTACCAGACCCCTGTCATGGGCCTCGGCGAAGCCGGCCTCGTCGCCGCGATCGTGTTCCACGCCTTCAACGGCATCCGGATCATCCTCGTCGACTTCTGGGCCAAGGGCCCGAGGTACCAGCGCACGATGCTCTGGATCGTCATGGGTCTGCTGGTCGTGACGATGGCAGGGTTCCTGCCCCGTCACCTCATGAACGTCTTCGGAGGTGGGCACTGATGGCCACGAGCACCCGGACGAGCTCCTCGCTCGCCGCCCCCCGCTCCCGCTCGGTCGGACGCGGTACCACCCGCGGGAACTACGAGCTGTACAGCTGGGTCTTCATGCGCGCCTCCGGCGTCGTGCTGGTCGTCCTCGTCTTCGCCCACCTTTTCGTCAACCTCATGGTGGGAGACGGCGTCAAGGCGATCGACTTCGCCTTCGTGGGCGGCAAGTGGGCGTCGCCGTTCTGGCAGATCTGGGACCTGCTGATGCTGTGGCTCGCGATGATCCACGGGACCAACGGCGTGCGCACGATCATCAACGACTACGCCGAGCGCGACGGCACCCGCCTCGTGCTCAAGCTCGCGCTCTACACGGCGTTCGTGGTCGTGACCGTGCTCGGCACCCTCGTGATCTTCACCTTCGACCCCTGCCCCGCGGACGCACCGGCGAACCTGCTGGCCTCGTTCTGCACCGCCTGACGGACGACCGCCCGGCCCCTCCCCCCGGACGTACCCGTCCGAACAACTCGCCACAGGAGGCATCGACCCCGATGCAAACCCATCAGTACGACGTGGTCATCGTCGGCGCAGGCGGCGCCGGGATGCGCGCGGCACTGGAGTCGTCCGGCTCCGTCCGCACGGCCGTCATCTCCAAGCTCTACCCGACGCGCTCCCACACGGGTGCCGCGCAGGGCGGCATGTGCGCCGCGCTCGCGAACGTCGAGGAGGACAACTGGGAGTGGCACACCTTCGACACGGTCAAGGGCGGTGACTACCTGGTCGACCAGGACGCCGCGGAGATCATGGCCAAGGAAGCCATCGACGCGGTCCTCGACCTCGAGCGCATGGGCCTGCCCTTCAACCGCACGCCCGAGGGCCGGATCGACCAGCGCCGGTTCGGCGGGCACACCCGCAACCACGGCGAGGCCGCCGTGCGCCGCTCCTGCTACGCGGCGGACCGCACCGGCCACATGATCCTGCAGACGCTGTACCAGCAGTGCGTCAAGCAGGACGTCGAGTTCTTCAACGAGTTCTACGTCCTCGACCTCATCGTCGACCACGACCTCGCGGCCGGTGAGGTGCCCGACGGCGAGACGGTCACCGCGACCGGTGTCGTCGCCTACGACCTGGCGACCGGCGAGATCCACGTCTTCCAGGCCAAGGCGATCATCTTCGCGACCGGTGGCGCGGGCAAGATCTTCAAGACGACCTCGAACGCGCACACCCTGACGGGCGACGGCATGGCGCTCGCGCTACGCCGCGGCGTCCCGCTCGAGGACATGGAGTTCTTCCAGTTCCACCCGACAGGTCTCGCGGGCCTCGGGATCCTCCTGTCGGAGGCCGCCCGCGGCGAGGGCGGCATCCTGCGCAACGGCGACGGCGAGCGGTTCATGGAGCGCTACGCCCCGACCATCAAGGACCTCGCGCCCCGTGACATCGTCGCGCGGTCCATGGCGAACGAGGTCCGCGAGGGTCGCGGTGCCGGTCCGAACAAGGACTACGTCCTGCTCGACCTCACGCACCTCGAGCCGGCGCACATCGATGCCAAGCTCCCCGACATCACGGAGTTCGCCCGCACGTACCTGGGCATCGAGCCGTACACCGAGCCTGTGCCGGTCTACCCGACCGCGCACTACGCCATGGGCGGCATCCCGACGAACGTCGACGCCGAGGTCCTGCGCAACAGCACGGACGTCGTCAAGGGCCTGTACGCAGCCGGCGAGGTCGCCTGCGTGAGCGTCCACGGCTCCAACCGCCTCGGGACGAACTCGCTGCTCGACATCAACGTGTTCGGCAAGCGTGCGGGCCGCACGGCCGCCGCCTACGCGGCCACGGCGTCCTACACCGACCTCCCGGAGGACGCGGCCGCGGCCGTCGTCGCCCAGCTCGACGAGATGCGCAACCGGCCCGACGGCGAGCGCGTCGCCGAGGTCCGCAAGGCGCTCCAGGAGACGATGGACGCCAACGCCCAGGTGTTCCGCACCGGCGAGTCGTTGACCGCAGCGCTCGACGACATCCGCGCGCTGCAGAAGCGGTACAAGAACGTCTCGGTCCAGGACAAGGGCCGGATGTTCAACACCGACCTCCTCGAGGCGCTCGAGCTCGGCTTCCTGCTGGACCTCGCCGAGGTCGTCGTGATCGGGTCGCTCAACCGGCGCGAGTCCCGCGGCGGGCACTTCCGCGAGGACTACCCCGAGCGGGACGACGCGAACTACATGCTGCACACCATGGCGTACCGCCGTCCCGCCCACCTGGGCGCGGACGAGGTCGTCGAGGCCGACGGGGTCGGCGTGGTGGAGGGCTACTTCGACCACGTCGAGGACTTCGACGGCTACAAGATCGTGCTGGGCTCCAAGCCCGTCACCCAGACCCGGTACGAGCCGATGGAGCGTAAGTACTGATGACCGCCACACTGGAAGCCCCCGCCGGCGACGAGCAGACCGAGGTCGGTGCGATCCCCTCGTTCGAGGTGACGCTGAAGATCCGGCGCTACTCCCCCGAGTCCGAGCACGGTGACGAGGCGTACTGGGACGAGTACACCGTCCTCGCGCACGGCACCGACCGCGTGCTGGACGCCCTGCACAAGATCAAGTGGGAGCACGACGGCTCGCTGACGTTCCGCCGGTCGTGCGCGCACGGCATCTGCGGGTCGGACGCGGTGCGGATCAACGGCCGCAACCGACTCGCGTGCAAGACGCTCCTCAAGGACGTCAACCCCGACAAGCCCATCACGGTCGAACCCATCAAGGGCCTGCCCGTGATCAAGGACCTCGTGGTCGACATGGAGCCGTTCTTCGCCTCCTACCGCGAGATCATGCCGTTCCTCATCACCACCGGGAACGAGCCGAGCAAGGAGCGCCTGCAGTCCGCCGAGCAGCGCGAGCGGTTCGACGACACGACGAAGTGCATCCTCTGCGCCGCGTGCACGTCGTCGTGCCCCGTGTTCTGGACCGACGGTCAGTACTTCGGCCCGGCGGCGATCGTCAACGCCCACCGGTTCATCTTCGACTCCCGCGACGAGGGCGCCACGCAGCGCCTCGAGATCCTGAACGACAAGGAGGGCGTGTGGCGCTGCCGCACGACCTTCAACTGCACCGAGGCGTGCCCGCGCGGCATCGAGGTCACCAAGGCGATTCAGGAGGTCAAGCGCGCGATGATCACCCGCGCGTTCTGACGACGTCCTCGGGGTACCGACCGCGGCGCACGCCCCGGACGATCGGGCTCCAGGGGCGGCCGCGGCCCGCACCGGCCACCACCCGCTGCTCGATCTCCGCGCGGCGGGCGGCCTCGTGGGCCGCGGCGATCTCGGCAGGGCGTGGGACCGGCGGCGGGTCCGCCATCCAGGCACACACCATGAGCAGGACCCGCGCGACGAAGTTCACGAGCAGCAGGAGCGTCACGATCACCGCGAACGACGCGAGCAGCGCGTTGCGGGAGGCGCCGCCGGCTATGACGCTGGTCCCGAGGTAGCGTAGGACGCCGAAGGCCACACCCGCGACCAGCGAGCCGAGCAGCAGATCACGCCGCGGTGGCCTGATGCCGGCGAGGAAGACCACGACGAGGCAGACCACCAGGGCGTCGAGCAGCACACTGACCACGAGCCCGCCGGCGGTCACCACACCGGCCGCGATCCCCTGCAGCCCGATGGCGTCCAGGAAGCGCGTGCTCACCGTCGCAACGACGAGACCTGCAGCCGCGCTGACGACGACGCTCAGACCGATGAGCACGAACCCACCGAGCTCACGGAGCTTGGTGAAGACCGCGCTCTGGCCCAGCTCGTTCTCCCCGAACATGGCCCGCACACCGGTCCGCAGCGCCGCGACGAAGGCGATCGCGCTGACGAGCAGCACGACGGCCGCGATCACACTGGTCAGTCCGAGCCCGCTCGTGAGCAGGAGGTCCTCGGGCTCGAGCACCCCGCCTTCGCCCAGGTCGACGAGCCCGGGGATCGCATCGTCGACCTGCTCGAGCACGGCGGTCCGCAGGTCCTCCCGGTCGCCGAGGACGGTCATGAGGACCGTGTAGCCGATCGCGAGAGCGGCGAACAGCGAGAAGAGAGCGGAGTAGGCGATCCCGCCGCAGAGGAGCGCTCCGCGCCCCTGGCCGTACCGCCCGATCGCGCGACCCGGGCGACTGAGCTGCCACCGCTCCAGGAGAGACTGCGCACGGGTGAGGGCACCGCGTGCGGCGCCGCGGTCCTCCTGGTCGGGGGAGGTCTGCTGCGTCACCCCCCGAGCCTACGAGGGCGCCGAGCCTCCGGCATCTGCTGCGCGACCGCCCAGCGCGAAGTGCTGCTGCGGGCGCCACACGCCGTCGTCGCCGTGCTCGTAGAGGTGGATCCCCGACACGTCGAACGCGGCCTCGTAGTCGGCCATCTCGACGAGCGCCCGGTCGAGCGCGGCGTCGTCGACCTCGTGGGCGACGGTCACGTGCGGGTGGTAGCTGAAACGCAGGCGTTGGAAGAGCGGACCGGACCGTACGCGCGACTCGAGCCGCTCGCACTCCTCGAAGCCCTCCAGCACCTGCACGAACACCACCGGGGAGATCGGTCGGAAGCTGGCGCTGCCCTTGAGGTGCACCTGGAACGGCTCACCACCCCGGGCCACCGCCGCGAGGTGGGTGCGCGCGACGGCGAGCTCGTCGGCGTCGAGGACCGTCGGCCCCAGGAGTGTGATGTGGGGCGGGATCGCGTCGGCGAGGACGTCCCCGAACCGGGCACGCGCGGCCTGCAGCTCCGCGTCGAACGGTGCCGGGATCTCGATCGCGATACCGACCCGCGTCTGCGTCGGCAGGCGATCGGGGAGGTTCACCGGGCGCCTCCGGCGGCCGGGAGCAGCCCCACCCGGTCGTAGATGCGGTCGAGCGTCCCCCGGGCGATCTCCCGGGCTCGTTCCGCGCCCCGGGCGAGGACTGCGTCCAGCTCGGCCGGGTCGTCCAGGTAGCTCGTCGCGCGCTGCTGGAACGGCGTGAGCACCTCGACGACGACCTCCGCGAGATCGACCTTGAGCCGACCGTACCCCTGGCCGTCGTACTCCTTGACCACGGACTCGACGGGCCGACCCGTGAGCGCCGAGAAGATGGTCAGCAGGTTGGAGATGCCGGGCTTGGCGACGGGGTCGAACCGGATCTCGTTCTCCGAGTCGGTCGCGGCGGAGCGGATCCGCTTCGCCGCGGTCTTCGGGTCGTCGAGGAGCCAGATGACGCCCTTGCCGCCCGACGCCGACTTGCTCATCTTCGCGGTCGGCTCCTGCAGGTCGTAGATCTTGGCGACCGCGCGCACGATGTGGGGCTCCGGCACGACGGCGGTGCCGTCACCGAAGCGCGAGTTCATCCGCTCCGCGAGGTTGCGCGCGAGCTCGAGGTGCTGGCGCTGGTCCTCGCCGACCGGGACGAGCGCGGCGTCGTACAGCAGGATGTCCGCTGCCATGAGCACCGGGTACGTGAACAGGCCGACGGTCGTGCCGTCCGTCCCCTGCTTCGCGGACTTGTCCTTGAACTGCGTCATCCGGCCGGCCTCGCCGAAGCCGGTCTGGCACGACAGCACCCACGCGAGCTCGGCGTGCGCGGGGACGTGCGACTGGACGAACAGGGCCGACCGCTCGGGGTCAACGCCTCCGGCCAGGTACTGCGCGGCCGTGCGGCGGGTACGCTCCCGCAACCGCGCGGGATCCGGGTTCACGGTCATCGCGTGCAGGTCCACGACGCAGTACAGGGTGTCGTACGACTCCTGGAGCGCCACCCACTGCGAGAGCGCCCCGATGTAGTTCCCCAGCTGCAGGGAATCCTCGGTGGGCTGCATCCCGGAGAGGATGCGGGGGCGCGGCGCGTCGGGAACTCGACCTAGAACCTCGTTGGACATTGACCCATTCTGACAGGTCCCCGAGTCACCGACCGAATCCGGGGTGGCCGCCGACGCGGGCATGCTCAGGTCGCCTCGTCGTCGAACGGCGCGGGCCCGGTCGTCCGCTCGGCAGATGACTCTGCCTGGTCCGCCCCCGGCGGGGGCACCGGTCGACGTGCGGGCGCGGGCTCGTCGTCGAGCAGTGCCTCGCGCACGATCCGGCGCGGGTCGTACTGGCGCGGGTCGAGCTTCGCCCAGTCGACGTCGCCCACGTGCTCGCCCAGCTCGTCGTCGACCCGCGCCTTGGCGTCCTTGAGGTAGCCCCGGGCGGACCGGACGAACGCGCCGAGCTGCTCCGCGTAGTGGGGCAGGCGTTCGGGGCCGATGACCACAGCGGCGACGACGAGGAGGACGACGAACTCGGCGCCGTTGATTCCGAACACGCGGTCAGACTACTCGCTCGTCGCCTCGTCGAGCACGACCCGGACGTCCCGCTCCTGCTCGCCCGTGCGCACCCGCAGCGTGACGGTCTCCCCCGGTGCCTTGGCCCGGATGGCCACGATCAGCTGGTCCGGGTCCGTGACCGGGCGTCCGTCGATCGACAGGATGACGTCGCCCGGGGCGATCCCGGCTGCCTCGGCCGGTCCGCCGCTCGTCACGGGTGCGTTGCCCTCCTGGGTCTGGGTCGAGACCTGGACACCCTCACCCTGGTAGCGCTGGTCGAGCAGGACCCCGATGACGGGGTAGGTGGCCGCGCCGGACTCGATGAGCTGCTCCGCCGTGCGGCGTGCCTGGTTCGAGGGGATCGCGAAGCCGAGACCGATGCTCCCGGTCGCACTCGTGGCACCCGGGGGCTGCGCGATCGCCGAGTTGATCCCCACGACCTGCCCGGCCGCGTCCACGAGCGGCCCGCCGGAGTTGCCCGGATTGATCGCGGCGTCCGTCTGGATCGCGTTGATGAAGGCGGTCTCCGCGGAGTCGCCCGCCGAGACGGGCCGGTTCAGCGCGCTGACGATCCCTGTCGTCACGGTCCCGTCGAGACCGAGCGGCGCACCGACCGCGACGACCGTGTCGCCGACCACCACCCCGTCGGAGTCCCCGAGCACGAGCGGGGTCAGCCCGTCCTCGGCGACCTTCACCACGGCGAGGTCGTAGTCGACCGTCCGCCCGACGAGGGTCGCCGGCCGCTCACGCCCGTCCGCGAAGAGCACCACGATCCGACCGTCGTCCGCGGCGCCCGCCACGACGTGGTTGTTGGTGAGGATGTAGCCGTCCTCACGCAGCACGAACCCGGAACCGGTCGACAACCCGTCGGATCCCTGGACCTGCAACGAGACGACGCTCGGCAGGACGCTCGCCGCGATCCCTGCCACGGAGTCCCTCGGGCGCTCGGGCGCCGTGACCGAGGACGGGACCGGCAGCGCCGCGTCGACCGGCCGGCTCTCGCCGAAGCCGTCGGCGAAGCGGTCCGCCGCGACGCCGCCCACGGCGCCCGCGACCAGCGCGAGACCGGCAACCGCGGCGACGGCGCCGGCACCGAGGCCTCGCCGGGCCCGGGCGCTCGGTGCCGGACCGTGCGGCGGGTGCAGGGCGGCGTGACCCGGCTGCGGCGGGGGTGCGGGGTGCGCGTAGCCGGCAGCGGGCGACGACGGGGGCGGGGGTGGCGGTGCACCCGCGCCCGGTGGCGGCGGCACGGGTCCGAACACCCGCTCGTCGGCCGGGTTCGCCGGGGTCGACGCGCTGAGCGCCTGCAGGAGGTGCGCCGCGGCCGACGGCGCGTAGCCGTCGGCCGGTCGCTCCGGCGACCGGTCGTCCGGTCGGACGGCCCCGTAGGCCGAGGGCGGGGCGAAAGGGCTGGGCGAGCCGGCTGCGTCGGGCGAGTGCGCCCGCTCGCCCTGCCCGCCGGGCTCACTCTGCGTGATCGGCTCACCCTGCTCGCCCGATGCCACGTCGCGGTCGCGCGGGGCCCGCGGGTCGAAGAGGTTCATGGGGTTCCCAGCGCTCCTGTCATCGTGGACCAGCCCCGCACGACGCGGGCCGGGACCCCGGCATCGTAGTCGCGTGCGGGGAACGCCGCGACGAGATCGGTGACGACGACGTGGTCGGTGTCCGCGACGACGTCGATCACGGTGTCGCCGGACTGCCACACGACGTGCCACGGCTCGTCGGTCACGACGTGGACGGTACGACCGTCGACGTCCAGCTTCCGCAGGTCACCGAGCGCGACGTCGTCGAGCCGGCCCTCCTGCTGCCGGAGAACGATCGAGCCCTGCGGACCGACGAGGTCGAGCTCGAGGACCTCACCCTGGGCGCCCGCGAGCCGCAGCGCGCTCACGGCGAAACCGTCCGGGATCCGGGCCGGTCGCTCCCAGCCCTGCTCGGTCATCCAGGCGAGTGCGGCCTGCTCGACGTCGTTGCCACCCGCCGGGTCACCGGGGCCCGACGTACCGAGCGGGTTCGCGGTGAGCTCGACGACCACGGTCTGGCCAGCCGCACGCTCGTCGGGGCCGGCCTGCGCGAGCAGGGTCAGCGGCTCGGCGAGATGACGGCTCGGAGTGACCACCGGGCTGTCGCCCAGCGTGAAGAGCGCGACCACCGCGAGACCTGTGCCTCCGACGACGAGCGCCGTCACCCGACCACGGCGTCTGCGGGAGCACGCCGTCAGGTCACCCGTGAGGGCGCCGTCGAGGAGCGTGCCGTCGAGACCGGGTTGCGGGCCACGGTCCGGCCAGGGCTCACGGGACGGAGGCGGGCGACGCAGCGGGTCGTCGTCGGCCGGGGACATCTGTGCAGAGAGCGCGAGCAGCCGAGCCGTGAGGTCGGGAGCCGGCGGCACGTCGCACGCGGTGCTCAGTGTCCGTCGTGCGGCCCGTGCGGACTCCAGCTCCGCGGCGCACAGCCCGCAGGCCGCGACGTGCGCCAGCGCCCTCTCGGTCTCCTCGGGCGAGAGCTGGCCGTCGGCGAGCGCGCTGGTCCACGATCCGAGGTGCGTCACGAGACCCCCCAACCCACCCGGGTACGCATGCTCCCGCCGATCTCCCGCCCGGCCGGAGCAGCAGGCGCGCTGACCGGGTCGGTCTCCCGCTCGGGGCGGCTCGCGGGGTCGCGGTGCGGCAGGGCCGCCCGGAGCTGGGCACGAGCGCGGTGGATGCGGGAGCGCACGGTTCCGAGCTTGACGCCGAGAGTGACGGCGATCTCCTCATAGCTCAGGCCCTCGATGTCGCACAGCACGACCGCGGCCCGGTACTCGGGCGACAGGGAGTCGAGCGCACGCTGCACGTCATGGTCGAGGTGGGCGTGCTCGAAGCCTCGCTCCGGCTGCTGCAGCTCACCACGGGCCGGGTACTGGGCCGCGTCCTCGCCCATCGACTCCATCCGGATGCGCTGCTTGCGGCGGACCTGGTCGAGGAAGAGGTTCGTCGTGATCCGGTGCAGCCAACCCTCGAACGTCCCGGGCGTGTAGCTCGACAGCGAGCGGAAGACCCGGATGAAGACCTCCTGGGTGAGGTCCTCGGCGTCGTGCTGGTTGCCCGTCAACCGGTACGCGAGCCGGTAGACGCGCGCCGAGTGCTCCCGCACGATCTCGTCCCACGACGGCGGCGTCCACGTCCCGGCAGCTTCCTGGCTCACACGTCCCATTGTCCCCGAACAACGCGCGGGCCGTGCGCCGTGTTCCCCCGGTCCGCACGGTCCCTGCACGCCACCCGCCCCGCGCGTTCACCGGGCGGACGTCCGGCCGACGACCCCGACGCCCCGCACGGCCCGGCGCCGGGTGAACGTGGGGGGCGGCCGGTACGATCGGCAGCATCCTCGGCGACACCCGCCGGGACGAGCACCCAGGAGGATCCCATCACCGCCGACACGAGCCCGCGCTCCAGCGCCAAGGCCGCGAGCTGGGCCTACTGCGAGGAGTTCCTCCCGGAGGACGACGTGCTGCTGCGCGCGCGCGAGCGCGCCTCCGAGCTGGGCTGCTCGGTGATCCAGCCCGGTGTGGGCGCGGTGCTGCAGACGCTGGCGGCGGCCCTGCGTGCGCGGTCGGTCGTCGAGATCGGCACGGGCACCGGGGTGGCTTCGCTGTGGCTGCTGCGGGGCATGCCGAGCGACGGCGTGCTGACGACCATCGACGTCGAGGTCGAGCACCAGCGGGCCGCGAAGGACGCCTTCGCCGAGGCCGGCATCAAGCCCACCCGGACCCGCACCATCCCCGGCCGCGCGAGCGACGTCCTGCCGCGGCTGACGGACGGCGCCTACGACCTCGTCCTCGTCGGTGCCGACAAGCTGAGCTACCCCGAGTACGTGGAGCAGGCACTGCGGCTGCTGCGACCCGGTGGTGTGCTCGCCGTCGACGGCGCGCTGTCCCACGACCGTGTCGCCGACCCGACCAAGCGCGACGAGGTCACGACGATCGTGCGCGAGGTCGGGCGATCCCTCCGGGCCGACGACCGGGTGCTCCCGGCGTTCCTGCCCAGCGGGGACGGACTCCTGCTCGGCGTCCGCCGCTGACCTGTCGGGACCTGCGCACGGGCCGACAGTCCGGACCGTCAGTCCAGATCGGCGAGGAACCGCAGCAGCAGGCGGGCGCCGAACCCGGTGGCACCTTCGGTGACCTCGTGACGGTTGGAGGTCGCGCGCGCCGGGCCCGCGATGTCGAGGTGCGCCCAGGCCACACCGTCCGTGAACTCCCGCAGGAAGAGCGCGGCCGTGATCGATCCCCCGCCCTGCGGCTCCAGCGGCACGTGCCGGAGGTCCGCGACGGTCGACCGCAGCGCGTCGGTGTAGTCCTCGACGAGCGGCATGCGCCACAGCTGCTCGCCCGTCGAGGCCGAGGCCTCCTCGAGCACCGCCAGGAGCGGCTCGTCGGTGCCGTAGAGCGCGCCGTGGCCCCTGCCCAGCCCGAGGCTCGCCGCGCCGGTGAGCGTCGCGACGTCCACCAGGAGGTCGGGCTCGAGCTCGCTCACGGCGTAGGAGAGCGCGTCCGCGAGGACGATCCGACCCTCGGCGTCCGTGTTGGCGATCTCGACGCTCCGGCCGGAGTGCAGCCGCAGGACGTCGCCGGGTCGGTAGGACGCGGCGCCGACGTGGTTCTCGGCGAGCGGCAGGACGGCGGTCACCCGGTGACGGACACCGGCGTCGGCCGCGGCGAGCACCGTCGCGAGCGCCACCGCCGCACCGGCCATGTCGGTCTTCATGGGGACCATCGCCTCGCGAGGCTTGATGGAGAGCCCGCCGGTGTCGTACGTGATGCCCTTGCCGACGATCACGACGTGCCGTGCGCCCGGTGCGGCGTCGACGGGCTCGTAGGTGATCGTCGCGAGCCGAGGAGGGCTCGCGGAGCCCGCTCCGACGGCGAGGATCCCGCCGAAGCCCTGCGCCGCGAGCTCGCGCGGGCCGAGGACGCTCGTGCTCAGCCCTGCGGCGTCCGCGAGCGCCACGGCCCGGCGGGCGAACCAGGCCGGGTCCTTGATGTTCGAGGGGGTGTTGGCGAGGTCACGCACCAGCCACGTGGCCCGAGCCGCTCGCGCGGCCTCGGCGATCGTGTCCGGGACGTCGTTGCCGAGGAGCACGAGCTGCTCGGCGGGGTCCTGCGTGGCCGTCTCGCCCGAGCTCACCGGTGCGGGCCCGGTGAGGCGTGGCGGCCGGTAGGCGGCGAGGAGGTAGCCCTCGACGAAGGCCCGCACACCACGGGTGCCGGCACCTGCCGTCGCGGCGCTCACGACGCGGGCGAGCCCGCGCGTCGCACCGGCGAGTGCCGCGCCCGCGCGACGCAGATCGGTCGTCGTCCCGCCGCCGATTCCGAGGAGGACGATCCGCTGGGGCAGACCGTCCCAGGGCAGCCGGCCCGCACCGTGGGTCCGCGGCAGGTCGACGACCGCCACCTGACCGGCCACCCCACGGAACGCCGCGCCCCCCGCACGGTCGGACAGCTCGGCGAGATCGATCCCGTAGCGCGCGGCGGCGTCGACCGTCCCTGCCCGCGGCTGGAGGCCGTCCTCCGCCTCGCGCGGTGGTGCCACGGCGACGACGGTCGCGGAGACGTCGGAGTCGGCGAGGAACGTGCACTCGAGCAGCGTGCCGGGGGCGCCCACGACCTCGGGCAGCTCCCGGACGACGCCGGACGCCCGCACGCGCTCGACGGTCAGAGCGGTGTCACGTGGTGTCACAAGCGTCAGCCCACCACGGCCTGAAGAGCCTCGCCGAGCTCGCTCGCCTCGGTCGCGTTGAGCTCGACCACCAGACGTCCACCGCCCTCGAGCGGAACTCGCATGACGATGCCGCGCCCCTCCTTGGTGACCTCCAGCGGGCCGTCGCCCGTCCGCGGCTTCATCGCAGCCATGGGTGGCTCTCCATTTCGTTAGATCCAAGGTTCGCCCTCGCGGTGGCGAGAGCGCGCGGGCGCTCGTGCCGATCATCGCCCAGTCCTCGATCGATCCTCGGATCAGCACTCGATCGGCGCGAACACCCTGGACCATTCTAGGTCAGAGTGCCGAGGGTCACGTGCGGCAATTGCGCGGAACGCGCGTCGCACCTCTCAGGGCGGCCAGCCCGACGGCGGAACGAGCCGCCACAGCTCCCACACCCACCACACCTGCCCGGCGAGCCCGGCCGTGACCACCGCTGTCAGCCACCAGCGCGACCGCGTCCACCCGACGACGACCGCCGCGAGCGGGAAGTCGAGCAGGACGAAGCGCACGAGGCTCGTCCCGGGCTGGATCGCGGCGACGACGTAGACGAGGTAGGCGCCGGCCCAGGCGTGCATCTCCCGCCCGAGACTCACCGCCACGGGGTTGACCACGAGGAGGCCGACACCCACGGTGAGCGCACCGAGCAGCCACGGTCCCGCGCCGTCGAACAGCCACCGCGAGACCTCCAGCCACGGGACGAACGGCTCGACCGGCGCGCCACCACGCCACGCGGACTGGGTGACGAGGTACGCGTCGGCCCGGCCCGTCGCCGTCGCGGCGACGACCTGCCACAGGACGCCGCTGACGAGGGCGACGAGCAGCAGCCCGGCGAGGCGCACCAGGTCCGCGCGCGGGGCGCGGCCGCGGACCCGGCCGACCCCGTGCCACAGCACCACGGCGACGACGGGCAGCGCGACCGGCCGGGTGAGGCCGAGGGCGAGCACGACCACCGCGGTCCAGCCGTACTGCCGCCGGCGCATCAGCAGGAGCGTCGAGGCGACGAGCAGCAGGGCGAGGGACTCGGTGTAGGCGACCTGGAGCGCGGGCGCTGCCGCGGCCGTGCTCACCACCGCGACCGTCGCCAGCGGCAGGCCCGGCCGACGCGCGCACGCCACCTGTGCAGAGGCCACGAGGCGATGGATCACGAGCACCGCTCCCGCGCCGCTCACCAGCGCGAGCGTCGGCGCGACGGCGTCCCAGCTCCCGCCCGTCACGGCCATGAGCGCCCGGGCCAGGGCGGGGAACAGCGGGTAGAACGCCCACGGGTTCTGCGGGACCACGCCGTCCGGGCTCGTGGGGAGCGGCACGGGGTACCCGACGGTCGCGATGTGCTCGTACCAGCCCGCGTCCCACATGCTGCCCGTGTAGGCCGCGTACGACGGCGCCGCGCCGGTCCAGAGGTTGGCCTCCTGGGCCCGGGCGACCACGACGAGAATCACGGCGCTGGCGGCGCGGGCCAGTCCGTAGACGACGAGCACCTGCACCCACCACGGCCAGAGCCGCGGGTGCCGGGATGACCAGACGCGGGTGCCCGGGCGCACCCGCGACGACATGCTCGTACCGGACGCCCGCACCCGCTCAGACCAGCCCGCGCACAGCCGCTGCAGGCGGGGCGTCGCCGCGCACCGCGGCCACCATGTCGAGGACCCGCCGGGTCGCCGCGACGTCGTGGGCGCGGAAGACGCGAGCGCCGAGCCAGGCGGCCACGGCCGTCGCGGCGAGCGTGCCCTCCAGCCGCTCGTCAGGCGGCAGCGCGAGCGTCTCCCCGACGAAGTCCTTGCGCGAGAGCGCCATGAGCAGCGGGAACCCGAGGTCGGCGAGCGCCGCGGTCCGCCGCACGAGGTGCAACGAGTGCCACGTGTTCTTGCCGAAGTCGTGCGTCGGGTCGACGAGGACGGACTCCGCGGGCACCCCGCACGCCACCGCGCGACGAGCCGCGGCGCGCAGCGTGGCGACGACGTCGTCGACCACGCCGTCCCGCGCGGGGTACGCGACGCGGTAGGGGTCGGTGCGCGGGACGGCGCCCCCGGTGTGCGAGCACACCACCCCGACGCCGAGCTCGCCCGCCACCTCGACGAGGCGCGGGTCGTGCCCGGCCCACGTGTCGTTGACGAGGTCCGCGCCCGCGAGCGCCGCCTCCCGGGCCACCTCGGCACGCCACGTGTCGACGCTCACGAGCAGGTCCGGGTGCTCGGCCCGCACCCGCTCGACGAAGGGGACGACGCGGCGGATCTCCTCGGCGACCGTGACCTCCGGACCCGTCCCGGCGCGCACTCCCCCGATGTCGACGATCGCGGCACCCTCCGCCTGCGCCCGTCCCACGGCGTCCATGGCGGCGCCGTCGTCGTACTGGCGGGCGCCGGCGTAGAACGAGTCGGTCGTCCGGTTGACGATCGCCATGACGACCGGTCGGGTCGGGGGCGGTCCGCCCGCGGCCGCACCGGCGCCGTCGGCCCCGACGACCCGTCCGCGCAGGACGAGCGGGGCGCAGGCGGGCGGCACCCCCGTGGCGCCGGCCGCCCCGGCCGCTGGTGTCATGGCTCGGAGGGAGCCCGTCGCGCGGCGGCCGCCGCCGCGCGCGCCGCGTCGTGCGACGCCGCCGTCTCCGGGGTGGTCCGCATCCCGCCGGTGCCGAGCTCGGTGCCGCGCTCGCACACGTAGTCGACGGCCTCGGCCGGGTCGTCGCACAGGTAGAGCAGGTCGAGGTCGCGCGGGCTGATCATGCCCCGCCCCGCCACGGACGTGCGCGCCCACTCGAGCAGCCCGCCCCAGTAGTCGGAGTCGACGAGCGCGATCGGGAACTCGGTGACCTTGTGGGTCTGCACGAGGGTGAGCGCCTCGAACAGCTCGTCGAACGTGCCGAACCCGCCGGGCAGGACCACGAAGCCCTGCGCGTACTTGACGAACATCGTCTTGCGCGCGAAGAAGTAGCGGAAGTTCACGCCGAGGTTCACGTAGGGGTTCATCCCCTGCTCGAAGGGCAGCTCGATCCCGAGCCCCACGGAGAGCCCACCGGCCTCCTGAGCGCCCTTGTTCGCAGCCTCCATGATCCCCGGGCCGCCGCCGGTGATGACGCCGTAGCCCGCCTCGACCAGCAGGCGCCCGACCTCCTCGGCCGCCGCGTAGTCGGGGTGCGTCGCGGCGGTGCGCGCGGACCCGAAGACCGAGACCGCCGGCCCGACCTCGGCGAGCGCGCCGAAGCCCTCGACGAACTCGCTCTGGATGCGCAGCACGCGCCACGGGTCGCTGTGCACCCAGTCGGTGTTCTCGGAGGTGTCCAGCAGGCGCTGGTCGGTGGTCTGCTGCGGGATCTGGCTGCCCCGCAGGAGCACCGGGCCCTTGCGGTAGCCGGATCCGGTCTGGGGAAGTCCGTCGTCGCTCATGGGTCCGAGCCTAGGTGGTCCAGCGTCAGCGGGTGAGCCACGCCGCCAGCGCGTCGTGGCACGTCGTGAGCTGCCACACGGGGCACCGCTCGTCGTCCTTGTGGGCGAGGAGCGGGTCGCCGGGGCCGAAGTTCACGGCCGGGACGCCGAGCTCGGCGAAGCGTGCGACGTCCGTCCAGCCGTACTTCGGCGCGGGCGCACCCCCGGTGACGGCGAGGACGGCGTCGGCGAAGTCCGCGGCGAGCGGGTCGTCGAGACCCGGCCGGGCACCCGGGGACGCATCGGTGACGACGACGTCGAAACCGGCGAACAGCTCGCGGACGTGCTCCTGCGCCTCGCCGACCGTCCGCGACGGCGCGAACCGGTAGTTCACCGTGACGACGCACTCGTCCGGGATGACGTTGCCCGCGATCCCGCCGCGGATCCCGACGGCGTTCATCCCCTCCCGGTACACGAGCCCGTCGACCTCCTGGTCGCGCGGCACGTAGGCCGCGAGCCGACCGAGGACCTCGCCCGCCGCGTGCACGGCGTTCGTGCCCATCCAGGATCTCGCGGAGTGCGCGGTCTGCCCGGGCACGCGCACGTCGACGCGCAGCGTGCCGTTGCACCCGCCCTCGATGCCCGCGTTCGTCGGTTCACCGAGGATCGCGAAGTCCGCCGCGAGCAGGTCCGGCCGGTTGCGGGCGAGGCGTCCGAGCCCGTTGCGCTCCGCCTCGACCTCCTCGTGGTCGTAGAAGACCCACGTGACGTCCTGCGTCGGGGCGTCCAGCGCCGCGGCGAGCGCGAGCTGGATCGCGACGCCGCCCTTCATGTCGACCGTCCCCCGACCCCAGATCTCGGCGTATGCACCCTCCCCCACCGTGCGGGTGGGCAGGTTCGGCGGGTCGGTCAGGGGGACGGTGTCGATGTGGCCCGCGACGACGACCCGGCGCTCACGTCCGAGCGAGGTCCGGGCCACGACGGCGTCGCCGTCCCGGACGACCTCGAGGTGCGGGTACACGCGCAGCGCCGCCGTGATCGCGTCCGCCAGCGGGGTCTCGTCCCCGCTCACGGACGGGATGTCGCACACCGCGCGGAAGAGGGTGGGCAGGTCCGAGGTGAGATCGAGGTCAGCCACACGCGAACCCTACCGCCGCCGGCTCCGGTTAGGGTTGTGGTCATGACCTCAGCGACTCCCGCGGCCGCTGGCGCCGCGTCCTCCCCCCGCACCGCGTGGGGCCACGGCCTGGCCACCGTCACCGGGGACGGCTCCGTCCTCGACGTCTGGTACCCCTCGCCGGCCCTCGGCACCGCGCCGGCCGACCACGAGGTCCCGGCCTCGCTGGCGGCGCTCACCGAGACGGACGAGGCCCGCGGTGTGGAGCTCGTCGCCGTGTTCACGGAGATCGACCTCGACACCGCGCCCGCCGACGCCGCCGACGCCTACCTGCGCCTGCACCTGCTCTCCCACCGGCTCGTCGTCCCGCACGGCCAGAACCTCGACGGTGTGTTCGGTGTGCTCGCCAACGTCGTGTGGACCAACCACGGCCCGTGCGCCGTCGAGGGGTTCGAGGAGACCCGCGCGCGACTGCGTGCCGCGACCGGGCAGCCCGTCACCGTCTACGGCGTGGACAAGTTCCCCCGCATGGTCGACTACGTCGTGCCCACCGGCGTCCGCGTGGCCGACGCCGACCGGGTGCGCCTCGGTGCGCACCTCGCCGCCGGCACCACCGTCATGCACGAGGGCTTCGTGAACTTCAACGCGGGCACCCTCGGCACCTCGATGGTCGAAGGCCGGATCTCCGCGGGCGTCGTCGTGGGTGACGGGTCGGACATCGGCGGTGGCGCCTCCATCATGGGCACCCTGTCAGGCGGCGGGCGCGAGATCATCTCGGTCGGCCGCCGCTCCCTGCTGGGCGCCAACGCGGGCCTCGGCATCCCGCTCGGCGACGACTGCGTGGTCGAGTCCGGCCTCTACGTCACGGCCGGCACCAAGGTCACCCTGGTGGGCGAGACCGGCGACGACGGCGCCCCGCGGGTCGTCAAGGCCCGGGAGCTGTCCGGCCAGGACAACCTCCTGTTCCGCCGCAACTCTGTCTCCGGCACCGTCGAGGTGGTCTCCCGGGCAGGCAGCGGGATCGAGCTCAACGCCGCCCTGCACAACAACTAGCCGACCCGCGACCGTGCACGCCGAGCAGCCGGGCAGCCCCCCGGACCCGTTCGCCCCGAGCGGCGCACCCCGCCCACCCGGTCCGCGTGTCCACGGACGGGACGTACGTCGCCGTCGGCTGCGCCCGTTGCGCGTCGCGGTCACGCTCGTCACCGTCACGGCCGTCGTCACGGCCGGGATCGTCGTCGCGCTCAACCGCCTCGACAGCGCGCCGCCCGTCGCCGAGCGCTGCGCCGCGGAGCTCGACGGACAGTCGTGGTTCCTGTCACCCGTGCAGGCGGACAACGCGGCGCTCATCGCGATCACGCCCCTGCGCCGCGGGTTCCCCGCGCGAGCCGGGACCATCGGGATCGCGACGGCGCTGCAGGAGTCGAAGATGGTCAACATCGACTACGGCGACCGTGACTCCGTCGGGCTCTTCCAGCAGCGGCCCTCGCAGGGCTGGGGCACGGTCGAGGAGATCATGGACCCCGTCTACTCGACGAACCTCTTCTACGACGTCCTCGACACGATCGACGGCTACGAGGACATGGAGGTCACGGTCGCGGCGCAGGCGGTCCAGCGTTCCGGCTTCCCCGACGCGTACGCCCAGCACGAGACCCGGTCACGGGCGTGGGCCTCGGCCCTCAGCGGCCACTCCGCCGCGGCGCTCACCTGCGAGCTCGCGCCCGTCGCCACCCAGGACGCGGCGGACGGTACGTCCGGCGAGCCGCCGAGCGGCGAGCAGGAGGCGGGCGACCCGCTCGAGCCCTTCCAGACCCGGCTCGAGCGGGACCTGCTCGACCTGCCCGCGGAGCCCGACGGCGTCGGGCAGCTCGTCGTCGACGCCCGCGCGCTCGGCCCGGGCGAGGACGACGAGCGCTACGCGTGGGCGTTCGCCCAGTGGGCCGTCGCGGCGGCGGACGCCACGGACGTGGTCCGGGTCGAGGTCGCCGGCCAGGTCTGGACGCGCGAGGACGCGGCGTGGACGGAGGGCGCCGAGCCGGCACCCGGCACCGGCCACGTCCGCGTCACGGTCGCCGTCGCAGAGTCCGGCGAGGACGAGCCTGCCTGACCCGCCCACCGGGCACGACGACGGCCGGGCACCTCGCGGTGCCCGGCCGGGAGAACGTCGCGATGCCCGCCGAGGCCCTCAGCGCTCGGTGACGGGGACGTAGTCCCGCTCGGTGGCGCCCGTGTAGATCTGGCGCGGGCGCCCGATCTTGGTCTGCGGGTCCTTCATCATCTCGCGCCACTGGGCGATCCAGCCCGGCATACGCCCGAGAGCGAACAGCGGGGTGAACATCGCCGGCGAGAAGCCCATGGCCTTGTAGATGAGCCCGGTGTAGAAATCGACGTTGGGGTACAGCTTGCGCTCGATGAAGTAGTCGTCGTTGAGCGCGATCTCCTCGAGGCCCATGGCGATGTCGAGGAGCTCGTCCTTCTTGCCCAGCGTCGACAGCACGGCGTCGGCGCTCTTCTTGACGATCGCGGCGCGCGGGTCGTAGTTCTTGTAGACCCGGTGGCCGAAGCCCATGAGCCGGACGCCGTCCTCCTTGTTCTTCACCTTCTTCATGAAGGTGTCGACGTCGTACTCGGCGCCGGCGATCTTGTCGAGCATCGACAGCACGGCCTCGTTGGCGCCGCCGTGGAGCGGGCCGGAGAGGGCGTTGACGCCTGCGGCGACCGACGAGTAGAGGTTCGCGTGGCTCGAGCCGACGATGCGCACGGTCGACGTGGAGCAGTTCTGCTCGTGGTCGGCGTGGAGGATGAGGAGCTTGTCGAGGGCGTCGACCACCGTGGGGTCCGCCTCGTACTGCTGGTACGGGGTGGCGAACGTCATGCGCAGGAAGTCGTCGACGTACCCGCGCGAGTAGTCCGGGTACAGCAGCGGCTCGCCCACCGCGCGGCGGTGCAGGTAGGACGTGATGGTCCGCGTCTTCGCGAGCAGGAGGACCGTCGCGAGCTCGATCGTGTCGTCGTCGAACGGGTCGAGCGACTCGGGGTAGAACGTCGACAGGGCGTTGATCGCCGACGACAGCACGGCCATCGGGTGGCCGTTGCGGGGGAACGTCCCCATGAACGTGCGGAAGTCCTCGTGGACGAGCGTGTGACGGTTGACCCGCTCCACGAAGGCGTCGAGGGTCGGGGCATCCGGGAGCTCGCCGTGGATGAGCAGGTACGCGACCTCCAGGAAGCTGGAGTCCGAGGCGAGCTGCTCGATCGGGTACCCGCGGTAGCGCAGGATCCCCGCGTCGCCGTCGATGTAGGTGATCTCCGACGAGCACGAGGCGGTGTTCATGAAGCCCGGGTCGACCGTCACCATGCCGGTGGACTTGAGCAAGGAGGACACGACGATCCCGTCGTTGCCCTCGCTCGCCGGGACGACGGGCAGGTCCTGGGCCGCGTCGTCGACGACCAGCTGCACCGTCGGCTGCTGTGTGGTGGTCATGGTTTCCTTCCTGCACGCTGCTCGGACGCTGATCCCGCGAGGGTCGCGCGAGCGCGGATCGTCGGTGTCGCAGCGATGGCCACGTGCACCCCTGGGGCCTCCTGGTCGTGGCCGTGCGTCGAGGACAGCCATGGCCTGGATTGACGGTACCCCGCCTCAGGCTCACGTGACCAATCCGGTACGGTCACGAAACCGTCACGTACCTGTGATGCGGATCACATCAGGAGGTATCCCGGGGTGATGGGTCGACGGCAGGCGATCGACCGCGGGCGTCGCGACCGCCGCGCCGCGCCTCAGCGCGCCGCCAGGCGGTCCGCCGCCTCCTGCACACGCTCGTCGGTGGCCGTCACCGACACCCGCACGTGCACCGCGCCGGCCGCCCCGTAGAACGCCCCCGGCCCCACGAGGATGCCGAGGTCGGCCAGGTCGGACACCGTCCGCCAGCAGTCCTGCTCCCCGCCTGCCGGGCGGCACCAGAGGTAGAGGCCGCCCTGCGAGGAGTCCACCACGAGACCCGCGGCCTCGAGCGCCGGGAGCAGCACCTCACGCCGTCGCCGGTACGTCTCGCGCTGGGCCACGACGTGCGCGTCGTCGTCGAGGGCCGCGGTCATCGCCGCCTGCACCGGGCCGGGCACGATCATGCCCAGGTGCTTGCGCGTCGCCAACAGGTCCGCGACGAGCACCGGGTCGCCCGCCACGAACGCCGCACGGTACCCCGCGAGGTTCGACTGCTTCGAGAGCGAGTACGCGGCCAGGAGCCCGTCGTGCGAGCCACCGCACACCGCCGGGTCGAGGACGCTCGGCACACCCTCGGCGAACGGCTCGGCCCAGCCGAGCTCGGCGTAGCACTCGTCGCTCGCCACGACTGCGCCGATCTCCCGCGCGGCGGCGACCACCCGCGCGAGCTGCGGCGCGGTGAGGACCTCGCCCGTCGGGTTCCCCGGCGAGTTCACCCAGACCAGCCGGACGTCGCCGCGCCCGGCCCACTCCTCGACATCGTCCGTCGCCAGCGGGGTCGCGCCCGCCAGGCGCGCACCGACGTCGTACGTCGGGTACGCCGTCCGGGGGTGCACGACGACATCCCCCGGCCCCAGGCGCAGCAGCGACGGCAGCAGCCCCACCAGCTCCTTGGAGCCGATCGTCGGCAGGACCGCCTCGGGGTCGAGCCCCGGTACGCCGCGGCGACGCGCGAACCACGATGCGACCGCCGTACGCAGGGCCAGGGTCCCGTGCGTCGTCGGATACCCGTGGGAGTCCCCCGCGGACGCGAGCGCGTCGCGCACGACCGCCGGTGTCGGGTCGACGGGCGTCCCGATCGACAGGTCGACCAGCCCGCGCGGGTGCGCGCGGGCACGCTGCGCGAACGGCGCGAGGGAGTCCCAGGGGTAGGACAGCGAGGAGAGGTCGGCGAAGCCCATCCGCGAGGCCGTCAGGCCTGCGGCGGGAGCTCGGCGATCATCGGGTCGTCCTTCTCGATGAGGCCCAGCTTGGCCGCGCCGCCGGGCGAGCCGAGGTCGTTGAAGAACTCGACGTTCGCCCGGTAGTAGTCGTTCCACTCCTCGGGGACGTCGTCCTCGTAGTAGATGGCCTCGACCGGGCAGACCGGTTCGCACGCCCCGCAGTCCACGCACTCGTCCGGGTGGATATACAGCGACCGCTTGCCCTCGTAGATGCAGTCCACGGGACACTCCTCGATGCACGCCTTGTCCTTGACATCGACGCACGGCTGAGCGATCACGTAAGTCACGGGAAGGATCCCTTTCGGTGGAGCACGGTCTTGAGCGTCTAGTATCGCTCAGGACGGGTGGTCCCGGGCCACCACCGACCACTGAGCGGACACGAGGAACTGTGAACTCCCCGACACCCCCCTCTTCGCCGCCCGGGGATCCGGCCCCGTCCGGGTCTGCCTGGACCACGTGGCGGCCGGGCGTGCGGGTCGCCGTCCGGCGTCGTCTGAGCGACGCGGACGCGCACGCGTCGGGGAAGCTCCACACCGACCACATCGGGATCGTCCTCGAGGTCACGCCCGCCCACCTCGTCCTGCGCCCCGACGCCGGCGGGGACCACCGTGACGGCCCCGTGCCCGACGTCGTGATCCTCGCCCAGGACGTCGTCGCGGGGCGGATCGTGCCGCCCCGACCGCCGCGCCGGATCCCGCCCCACCCCGTGCGCTGAACGTCAGTGCACGACGAGCCGTTCGCCCGCCTCGTCGACGCCCACGACCGGTCTGCCGGCCGCTCCGAGCGAGGTGAGGGTGTCCCGCCACCCCGGCTCGCCGAGGGTGACCGAGGCGCGCGGGTGCACGTCACGGCTGTCGCCGCTCGTGCGCAGGGCCTGCGCGCGGTCGAAGAACTCCGCGGTCGAGGCGTTGGACTCGAGCGCGGCCACGAGCGCCTCGAGATCACGCAGCACGACCCGTAGCGCCGACGCCACCCACGGTGCGTTCTCCGTGACCATCGCCTCGGTCCGGCGTGGGTCGGTCCGACCGACGCGGGTGCCGTCCCGGAAGCTCCCGGCCGCGAGCGCGACCGCGACGTCGCTGATCGGTGCGGTGGCCACAAGGTTGAGCAGCTGCGTCGCGAGGACGTGCGGCACGTGGCTCACGAGCGCGGCCGCCTCGTCGTGCACGTCGTCGGTGAGGACGTACGCCGTTCCGCCGAGCGGACCGGTCACCAGCCGGAGCACCGTCGCCAGGTGGTCGGGGCAGGTGTCCTCGTCGAGCGTCACGGCCCACCGGGCACCGACCAGCAGGTCCGGGTCGGAGGCGGCGAACCCGGAGTGCTCGGTCCCGGCCATGGGGTGGGCGCCGACGTAGCGGTCACCGAGCCCGGCACCCGCGACCGCCGAACGCACCGCCGCCTTGACGCTGCCCACGTCCGTGACGACCGCCGTCGCGGGCAGGTACCGCGCCACCTCGTGCGCGGTCGCGCGCATGGCGCGCAGCGGCACGGCCAGCACGACGACCTGCGGCGCGGCGGCGCACAGCTCGTCGATCCCCGAGGCCACGCGGACCCCGGCCGCGGTGGCCTGCGCGCAGGTCACCGCCGAGGCGTCGTACCCCCGTACGTCCACGCCCTGCTCGGCGAGCGCCCGCGCCAACGAGCCGCCGATGAGGCCGAGGCCGACGACGGCGACCTGCTCGGTGGAGGTCAGTCCCACAGCAACCCCCCGGAGGTCAGGTCGGCCGTGGTCCGGTCGTCGACGCTGCCCACGGGCACGTGCATCGCGTCCAGGGCGTCGTCCAGCTCGCCCCGCGCCGGGAAGACACCGAGCGTCTTGACCCAGTCCCCTGCCCCGAGGAGGTCCTCGAGGACCGCACGCACCGTGGTGTCCCACGGCGCCGCGTCCGCGGTGAGGACGAAGACGTACTTGCCCTCCTGCGCCTTGAGCGGCCGGGTGATGAGGCTCGACAGGTTGACGCCGCCGGTGCCGAACGCGTGCACGATGCGCGCCAGGACGCCCGGACCCGTCGTCTTCGGGGTGATCGCGAGCATGGTGCGCCACCGGGCGCCGTCCGAGCGCGACCCGGGGAGCAGCGCACGCGCCACGTCGCGCCGCGCGAGCGTGAGGAACCGTGTCCTCGCGCCGTGGAAGTCCTCGACCGCACGCGCCGTCGTCTCGAGCCCGTAGAGCTCACCGCAGATCGTGGGGCCGAGCGCGACCTGGTGCGGGGCGGCGTCGCGGCACGCGGCGGCGTTCGAGGCCGCCGGGACGGGCGTCAGCCCGCTGCGGCGGACGAACTCCTGACACTGGGCGAGGCCGTGCGGGTGCGCGGTGATCTCGGTGAGCTCGGTGCGGTCGGGCCGCACGAAGGCGTCGAACGTCACGTCGAGCACGGTCTCGTCGACGGCGACGACGTCCGCGGAACCGAGGAGTGCGTCCAGGGACGGCACCACGTACCCCTCGACGGTGCTCTCGATCGCCACCACCCCACGTTCCGCGTCGCCCCGGGAGACGGCCGCGGAGACCTCCGTGACTGTCGGCAGCGCCACCAGGTCGTGCCCGCCGGCACCCGTCGCACGGGACCAGCGCAGCGCGGCCTGGTGTGTGAACGTGCCCTCGGGACCGAGGTACGCGACCCGGCTCACGCGTCCACGGACCTCGTCGACCACTGCGGGACGATCGCCTCAGGACCAGGGACGAAGTCCTCGCCCGCCATCACGGCGAGCACCCGGTGGGCGACCCCTCGCTCGTCGAACTCTCCCGTGAGCCTGTCCAGGACGGCCGAGTCCGGGCACGTGAACGACGAGAAGAAGATGTGCGGCCCGGCCTGCGACCGGTGGCTGCGCAGGTGCTGCATGTCGATGCCGGCGTCGGCGATCACGGTGAGCGTCTGCTGCAGCGAGCCGCGGTGGTCGTCGTGCGGCCCGAACGCGAGCCAGACCTGCGACGGCCCGTCGAAGCGCGGGGCCGCGGCCCGGGCCTGGACGAGTCCGTACCAGACCGGCGGCCCCTCGCTCAGCCGCTCGCTCCCGGGGAGCTCGACGTACCCGGCGGGGACGTTCTGCCGCTCGAGCACGAGCGTGCCGCCCTGCCCGGCGATCGCCACCCGCTCCTCGATGGTCGTGCGGGTCGGCACGAGCCGTGGGCTCGCACCCATCGTCCGCAGGACGTGGCGCCGGTCCCGCATCCCGGCCTCGTCGACGACGACACTGCCCGTGGCGTCCGTCGAGCGCCCGACCCAGACCCACTGCGCGGGCACCGCGACGGCGGACGTGATGACCAGCCGGGGAGGCGCGGCGAGCAGGGCTCGCTCGAGGTCGTGCGACGGCTGCGCCGGGTGACCGACGTGCACGACCGCGGCGAGGTCCTCGATGTTGGCGACGGTCGCGAGCGTGGCCGACGTCGAGCCGAGGTCGAGCGGCGGCCCACCCGCCGGCCCGCTCCCCGCGCTCCCCGCGGTCGACCATCCCGCGAGGGTGGCGGCGAGCTCCGCCTGCGCCCCCGACTCACGTTCGCTGCGTCCGAGCATCGACCCGCCTTCAACCTCGGCTGCGCACGCGCAGCATCGTTTCCGATCGTCCGTCCGTCCGCTCCTGCGTCCGGCCGGTCAGTCTAGTCGGCGCTCCCCGTCGGCACGGGTGCCGTCGCGCGCAGCGCACCGCTGTGCCTCATTCGCAGCGCACCGCGTTGTCCGGCTTGTACCGCCACGAGTCGGCCTCGTCCTTGACGAGCTCGCCGTCCAGGTACACCTTGCGGTACGTCGTGATCGCGAACCCGGGGTTGCCCATGGGCTGCGGTACGCAGTCCGGACCCGAGTGGGTCACGGTCGTCGGCTGGACGACCTCCTGCTGGCCGCTCGACGTCGTCTCCACCACGAAGTGCTTGGTGCTCCAGACCGCGACGTGCAGCTCACCGCCGCCGACCCAGGACTGCAGGAGCACGCCGTACGGGGTGTCGTTGGCGAACTTCATGTCGATCGAGCCGACGAAGATCGTCGCCTCCCGCCCGGCCGGGTAGCGGCTGAACCAGTAGCTGTGCTGGCGGTGCTCGACGTCCTCGAGCCCCGCGAAGAAGCCCGCGTTGTACGCCGTGGTCGCCATCTGGGACAGGCCTCCGCCCACACCCTCGACGTGCCGGCCGTCCTGGACGATCCCCGCCGAGAAGTAGCCGCCGGCGGCCGTGATCGGGGAGAGCGTGTCGATGAGGGAGAACGTCTCACCAGGCAGGACGAGGGTGCCGTTCACCTTGCTCGCCCCGACCCGCAGGTTCTCCGTCCGGGTCGCGTCGCTGGTGACGGGCGTGGAGAACTCCGAGATCTTCTCGACCACACCGAGCTCCTCGAGCGCCTCGATCGACTGCTGCGGGTCGCTCTCGACGAGTTCGACCGACGCCTCGCGCTCCTCGCTGACCGCGGCGGCCTCCACCGACTCCGCCAGAGCGGCAGGGTCGATGGTGGTCCCGGGCTCCCCGCCACGGATCACCGGCGACCCGTCGACGAACTCGAACCGTGCGTCGTCCGCGGACGTCAGCAGGTCCGTGGTCCGCGAGACGACGGCGTCGGTGAGCATGTCGGGGTCGAACGTCAGCGCGAGCCCGCCACCCTCCGGGGTGAACGACGCGGCCTCCGCGAGGACGTCGACCGGCAGGTCCGGGTTCTGTCCTCCGACAGCCACCGACACGGGCGCAGAGACCACCTGGCGGCCGACCTCGAGCGCGGCGTCCGTCGTGGCCTGGGTGATGTCGGGCTCGCGCGATTCCACCGGCAGCTCGATCGGCTCGGACGTCGTGAGCCAGGCGGTCGCTATCTGGTCGGCCGCCTCAGCAGTGACCAGCACGGAACCGTCCTTGGCGGGAGTCGCGACCGGCTCGCCGTCCGTGAAGACGACGCTCCCGTCGACCGGCTCCACGTTGAGGCTCGCCTCGAGCGACTCGACCTGCGCGGAGAGCGCGGCGTCGTCGACGTCGACGACCGGTGCGATGTCCTGCCCGCCGAACAGGTGCTCCCAGAGACGGACGGGGTTCATCGAGAACGCTGTCAGCCCGTCGACGGTCTCCTCGACGTCGAGCGCGAGCCCGGCCTCGGCCGGGTCGAACGACGTCGACGCACCGCCAGCCTGGACGGCGACGGGTTCCGCGGCGCGTGCCGAGAGCCCTTGCTCCAGCGTGGTGACAGCTTCCCCGTGGTCGAGCCCACCGATCTCGACACCGGCGACCCGTGTGTCCTGCGGCACCCGGTCGGAGAAGAACCACTGAGCCCCGGTGTAGAGACCGCCGACGACGAGGACACCGACCCCTGTCCACATCAGCGCCGTACGCCACGGGTGGCGCGGTGAGTCGTCGCCGAAGTCCTCGAGGAGAGCACGCTCCGGCCCGTCCGGCCCGACCGGTTCGAAGGCGGTCGCCAGGGGCGTCCGCACGGGCGCTGCCGCGGGCGCCGGCTGGTCCGCTCCCGCACCCGTCGGGGTGAACAGCGAGGGACGGACGACCACCGGTGGCAGGGACTTCGTCTCCGCGGACGCGGCGTTCTCGGTGACGGCCTTCTCGGTCGCGGTGGCAGCGTCCTCAGCGGCGGCCACCGGCGCCTCCGGCGACGCGATGCCCGCTCCGGTCGGAAGGAACGGTCGCAGAGGCTGAGTCTGGCCCGTCGGTCGGGCACGCCGACTCGTCGGGGTCGCGGTCTCCTCGCTCGGCGCACCCTCGTCCGGCGCGCTGTCGTCCGGCGCGCTCTCGACCGATGTGCCGTCGTCGGCCGCCGCGGTGGAGACCTCGTCGGACGCCGGAGCGTCACCGGGCCCGTCCGCCGAGGATCTGCCGCGACCCAGCTCGACGGACGTGGTCGGCTCGTCCGACAACGCCACCGCCTCACCGCCGGCCGATGTGGTGCCGCCGGCAGCGTCGGCGGACGACGTGCCGTCGAACGCGAAGAGGCGGGGAACGTACGGTTCCTCGTCCTCGTCCATGAACGACACCCGCCGGTCGGCACCACCCGACGCCTGCGCCGTCGCCGCCTCGGCGGCAGTTGCTGCAGGCCCGGGGTCCGCAGTACCGGGGGCCGCAGCACCAGAGTCCGCAGAACCGGGGTCTTCAGAACTGAGGGCTCCGGCACCAGGAGCCTCGTCGGCGACGGGGGGCGATGCCTCAGAGGCCTTCACGGCGGGCACGACCACAGGAGCTGCTCCGTCGTCGCCGACGGCCGCTCCGTCGGCCTGTGCAGCGTCCGGCGACGACGTCTCCGCCGCACCGGAGACCTCGACTGAACCAGCGGTCTCGACTGAACCAGGGGTCTCGACTGAACCAGGGGCGTCAGTGCCCTCGGCCTCGGCGACGGTCTCCGGCTCCGACGTTGCAGGCTCGAGCACCGGCTTCTCGCCCGGCTCGGCGTCGGCGGACGGAGCCTCGGGCTCTGGGGTCGAGTCCACGGCGTCCGGGGTCACGGCGTCCGGGGTCACGGCGTCCAGGGCTTCAGCGCTCAGGGCCTCAGCGTCAGCGGTGGCGGGCGCTGCGTCCGCGGGCGCCGACTCTGCGGGCGCGGCGACAGGCTCCTCGTCGGTCTCGTCCGCGGTCGACGGCTGCTCAGCCGTTTCCTGCTCGCCGGCGAAGGACTCCTCGACCTCGGCACCGTCGGCGGGCACGTCGCCGTCAGGCACGGTGTCGACGGGCACGTCGCCGTCGAGATCCGCGGGAGCCGCTGCGTCGTCGACCGTCGGGGCACCCGCCGTGTCGGCGCCGGTCGGCTCTGTACCGGTCGGCTCTGTACCGGTCGGCTCTGTACCGGTCGACTCCTCAGCGGGCGGCTCGGCAGCAGGCGACTCGGCAGCAGGCGACTCGGCAACGGGCGACTCGGCAACGGGCTCGACGGCGTCGTCGCCCCCGACGACCGCAGGGTCGGCCGCATCGGCTGGCTCCGCAGAGTCCGCCGGCTCCACGGCGGCCGTGGGCTCAGCCGGTGTCACCGGCTCGCCGGGCTCCTCCGGATCGTTCAGTGTCTCGTCGGTGCCGGGCTGCTCGCCCGGGTCCTCGTCGTGCTCGCTCGGGACATGAGCGTTCCCTCGCTCGGTCGGCAGACCCATCGACAATCTCCGTGACGGACGGGCCCACGGGTGATCCCGCGGGCGCAAGGGTGGTGCGGTGTCTCCGCACGGGTAATTCTATGCGTGCGTTCCGAATTGCCCGGCTCGTGTCTCAGGTGCCGACGCGAAGGGTTCGGCGCCGCCCTCCCACGTCCGTGCGCGGCGGGCCGGCTGATCGGCGAACCACCGGCGAGGCAGGAACGCCACGACCGCCACCACGAGCAGACCGCCGTAGATCCAGACGTACCCGATCGGCTCGTCCGGGACGAGGACGTCGCCGCCAGGCCCTTCGAGGGAGAGGATCTGCACGGCGACGACCCACCCGAGGCCGTATCCGAGCAGACCGCCGTACCCGGTCCACGCCCGGGCGAGAATGCCGGTGCTCGCGGTCGCGAGGAGGCACAGGACCAGCGCGATCGGCAGGTCCACGTCCAGCACGACGGCGCGGTGCATGACCGTGCCGACGACTCCGACGAGCACGCCGAGCAGCAGGCAACCGACGACGCGCCCGATACCGCGGGCCCCCAGTGTGTTCACCGGGTCAACGGTACTGCGGGTCACTGGAGGTTTCCTGCGTGCGCGGCGGACGCGGTGTGCGCACCACGTAGTACTCGTGTGCACCGATCGGCGCGAGCACGTCGTTGCTCAAGGCGTACCAGCCGATGATCATGCCCTCGTCCTCCCGCCCGTCGAGCGGTCCGTCCTGCGACCCGGGGCCCTCGAGGTCCGGCGTCGAGCAGGTGGCGTGCTGCACCTGGGTGGCGTGGGCGCGCATCGCGGCGACGACGGCACCGGCGACCGGCCCCACGTCGACACGAACGACGTCCCCGAGCTGCTCGGCCGGGACGACGAGGGGCGGCAGGACGCCGTCGAGGTCGGGGAGCGTGAGGTACGGGACCGACCTGAGCAGCTCACGGACCTCGGTCGAGGCGGCCAGACGACGGCGCACGACCCGCGCGACGTCGTCGGGCAGCACGGCGTGCCACAGCTCGGGCAGGTCGTCCCCCGCCTCCGCGAGGAGCTGCAGCGCCCGAGAGGTCACCTCGCTGGTCCGTACGTGGTCGGGGTGGCCGTATCCCCCGCCCGGCTCGTAGGTCACCACGACCCGGGGGCGCCGGGACCGGACGACCGCCGCGAGGCGCGCCGCCGCCTCGTCGAGGGGCACGGCGACGAACGCGCCCGGTGGCAGACTCGCGGCGGCCACCGAACGAGCGATGCCCGGCGCCGCCCACGCCATCCCCGAGTCCGTGTACCGCGCGGAGTCCTGCACTGAATCCTGTGCAGGGTCTGGCACGGTGTCCAGGAACACGTGGTCGCGCACGCCCAGGTGCGCGAGCGCGCCGGCGAGCTCGGTCTCGCGGTGGGCCGCCAGCGCCGGGCCGTCGCCCTCGAGCGTGGCGAGCCCCGCCGTCGGGCTACCAGGACGGGCGATGACCTCGCCTTCCTCGCCCCGCGTGCACGTGACGACCGTGACCGGCTCGCCGGTCGCGGCCCACGTCGCGAGCAGGGCACCCGTGGCAAGGGTCTCGTCGTCGGGGTGAGCGTGGACGGCCAGCAGCCCCCCGCGCGCCGGGTCGTTCACCGGGTCAGGCGCGCTTGGCCCGAGCGGTCGCGCGTGCGCGCTCCGTGTGGTCGAGGAGGACCTTGCGGATGCGCACGACCTCCGGCGTCACCTCGACGCACTCGTCCTCACGGGCGAACTCGAGCGACTCCTCGAGCGTGAGCTTCTTCGGCGGGGTGAGGTTCTCGAACGTGTCGCTGGAAGCAGCGCGCATGTTCGTGAGCTTCTTCTCCTTGGTGATGTTGACGTCCATGTCCTCGGCGCGCGAGTTCTCGCCGACGATCATGCCCTCGTAGACCTCCTGCGTGGGGTCGACGAAGAAGGAGCCACGCTCCTGGAGGTTGATCATCGCGAAGGGGGTCACGACGCCCGAACGGTCGGCGACGAGCGAACCGTTCACGCGCGTCTCGATGGGGCCGGCCCACGGCTCGTAGCCCTCCGAGATCGAGGACGCGATGCCCGTGCCGCGGGTGTCGGTGAGGAACCGGGTGCGGAAGCCGATGAGCCCGCGCGCCGGGACCATGAACTCCATGCGGACCCAGCCGGTACCGTGGTTCGCCATGGTCTCCATACGGCCCTTGCGCTGCGCGAGGAGCTGGGTGACGCTGCCGAGGTACTCCTCGGGCACGTCGATCGTCATGCGCTCCATCGGCTCGTGGGTCTTGCCGTCGATCGTCTTCGTGACGACCTGGGGCTTGCCGACGGTGAGCTCGAAGCCCTCGCGACGCATCTGCTCGACGAGGATCGCGAGCGCGAGCTCACCACGACCCTGGACCTCCCAGGCGTCGGGGCGCTGGGTCGGCAGGACCCGCAGCGAGACGTTGCCGACGAGCTCGGCGTCGAGACGGTCCTTGACCTGACGGGCGGTGACCTTGTGGCCCTTGCCGCCCTTGCCCGCCAGCGGCGAGGTGTTGATACCGATGGTCATGGAGATCGCGGGGTCGTCGACCGTGATGAGCGGCAGCGGGCGCGGGTTCTCGGGGTCCGTGAGGGTCTCGCCGATGGTGATGTCGGCGATGCCGGCGACGGCGACGATGTCACCCGGTGCCGCGGAGTCCGTGGGGACGCGGTCGAGCGCCTTGGTCTCGAGCAGCTCGGTGATCTTCACGTTCTGCAGGGTGCCGTCCTGGCGCGCCCAGGCGACGGTCTGCCCCTTGATGAGGGTGCCGTTGAAGATCCGCAGGAGCGCGAGGCGACCGAGGAACGGCGACGCATCGAGGTTGGTGACGTGGGCCTGGAGCGGCGCGCCCTCCTCGTACGTCGGGGCGGGGATCTTCTCGAGGATGGTCGAGAAGAGCGGCTCGAGGTCCTCGCTCGCGGGCAGCTGGCCGTCGCCCGGCTGCTCGAGCGACGCGCGGCCGGCGCGCGCCGCCGCGTAGACGACGGGGACGTCGAGGATCGCGTCGAGGTCGAGGTCGGGGACCTCGTCCGCGAGGTCGCTCGCGAGGCCGAGCAGGAGGTCGGTCGCCTCGGCGACGACCTCGGTGATGCGTGAGTCGGGCCGGTCGACCTTGTTCACGACGAGGATCACGGGCAGCTTCGCGGCGAGCGCCTTGCGCAGCACGAACCGGGTCTGCGGGAGGGGGCCCTCGGAGGCGTCGACGAGGAGGACGACACCGTCGACCATCGACAGGCCGCGCTCGACCTCACCACCGAAGTCGGCGTGCCCGGGGGTGTCGATGACGTTGATCGTGATGCCGCCCGGCTCCCCGACCGCCGCGGCCGCGGGGCCCGCGTAGCGCACCGCGGTGTTCTTCGCGAGGATCGTGATGCCCTTCTCGCGCTCGAGGTCGCCCGAGTCCATCACCCGCTCGCCGGCGGCCTCGGCGGCCCCGTGCGCGGTGAACGCACCGGACTGGTGCAGCATGGCGTCCACGAGGGTGGTCTTGCCGTGGTCGACGTGGGCGACGATCGCCACGTTGCGCAGGTCGGAGCGCACAGACATTGTCAGAACTCATTTCGGGTGGGGAGCAGCGACGGAGGTTCCGCCCCGGGGGCTTGCGGCCGCACGAGGCGGCCTGCACACCGGCGCCGTCGACCGAGCGTCGGCCGAGCGTCGGCTATCTTACCGGTTGACCGCTCCCGCGGTACCACGGAGTGCGTCACACGTCGCTGCTCGGCCCCGCTGCGGCCGTCCCGACGTCGCTCCCCCGACCCCTCCCGGACGGGTCACTCGTCGTCGCGGGCGTCCCTCTCGAGGTTGCGCACCCATCTCGGCAGGCGCGAGCGCGGGACCGGCGCAGCCGTGCGCCGTCGCGCCGCGCGGGTGTCGCCGGTGCCGTTCGTGTCCCAGATCTCGCCGTACTCCTCCGTGAGGCTCTCGGTGACCTGCTCGGTGACGGAGTCCGCCAGCAGCGCGCGGGCGCGACGGCGTTCGGCGCGCAGGATGGCGTTGTGCTCGACCCGGAACGAGCGCACCGTCGAGACGGCCATCCCGATCATCACGACGGAGAACGGCAGGGCGATGAGGATCGCCGCGGTCTGCAAGGCCTGCAGCCCACCGGCGACGAGCAGCGCGATGGCGAGCGCTCCCTCGAGCACCGCCCAGAACACCCGGCTCCATGCGGGCGGGTTGGGGTTGCCTCCCGAGGCGAGCATGTCGACGACGAGGGAGCCGGAGTCCGACGACGTCACGAAGAACAGCGTGATGAGGATGATCGCCAGACCGACCCAGATCGTGCCGCCCGGTAGCGCGCCGATGAGGTTGAAGAGCGCGGTGTTCGTGTCGACCGAGCCGTCCGCCTCCACCAGGTCCCCCGAGCCGAAGATCTGCTCGTACAGGGCGCTGCCGCCCAGGACGGAGAACCACAGGAACGTCACGATCGTCGGGACGAGCAGCGTGCCCATGACGAACTCCCGCACCGTGCGACCACGGGAGATCCGCGCGATGAAGACCCCGACGAACGGTGCCCAGGAGATCCACCAGCCCCAGTAGAACGTGGTCCAGGCCGCCTGCCACGCCTCTCCCGCCTCGCCCTGGAACGCCGAGTTGTCGAACGTCATCTGCAGAACGTTCGTGAGGTAGAAGCCGAGCGACTGCACGAAGTCTCGCAGGAGGAACAGGGTGGGGCCGAGCGCGAGCACCACGAGCAGGAGGAAGCCCGCGAGGACCATGTTGGTGTTCGACAACCACTTGATCCCCTTGGCCAGGCCCGAGACGACCGAGACGGTGGCGACCGCGGTGATGGCGCAGATGAGGATCACCTGCAGGGTCGTGGTCGCCTGGGCGAGACCCGCGTACTCCAGGCCGGCCGAGATCTGCAGGACACCGAGGCCGAGCGAGGTCGCTACCCCGAAGACCGTCCCGATGATCGCGATCACGTCGATCGTGTCCCCGAGGCCACCCTTGACGCGGTCCCCGAGGATCGGCTCGAGCGCCCACCGGATCGAGACGGGTCGCCCCTTGCGGTGGATCGCGTACGCGAGAGCGAGGCCGACGACCACGTAGATCGCCCACGCGTGCACACCCCAGTGCACGTAGCTCTGCGCGATCGCCTGCTGGGCCAGATAGGCGTCGCTCCCCTCGATGCCCGGCTTCGGGCTCGCGAAGTGGTTGAGCGGCTCGGCGACGCCGAAGAACACGAGGCCGATCCCCATCCCCGTCGCGAACAGCATCGCGAACCAGACGGGGAGCCGGAACGCCGGCTTCTCCTCGTCCTTGCCGAGGACGATGTTGCCGAAGCGGCTCACACCCATCCAGATGGCGAAGCCCACGAAGGACGCGACGAGCAGGATGTAGTACCAGCCGAAACCGCCGACGACGTCGGACTGCAGCGTGTTCATCACGGTCTCGACCGTGTCGGTGAACACGATCGTGACGATGACGAAGAGCGCGATGAGCCCCGCGGCCGGGTAGAACACCCGGGGCGCGACGTGCGCACCTCGACGGTCGGCGACCGGCGTACCAGGGAGCGCGGCGGACGGCTGCGCGTGCGCCGGGTGCCCGGTCGGTGCGTCAGACGGCGTTCCAGGTTCGCTCACGATGCTCCTTCGTCGTGCGGGTGCCCTGCTGCGCCCCCTGCCCGTCCACCCTGTCGCAGACCGAGGACCCGGACAACTCGAGCCCTCGGGGCAGCAGGCCCGCTACACGGCAGCAGCGACCGCCCGGCCGTCGTGCAGCTCGAGGACGCGGTCGGCGCGCTGCATGAGGATCGGGTCGTGGGTGGACACGACCGCCGCCACACCGCGCTCGTGCACGAGCGTCCGGATGAGGTCCATGACGACCGCCGCGGTTCCGGAGTCGAGCTGACCGGTCGGTTCGTCGGCGAGCAGGATCTCGGGCTCGGCGACGAGCGCCCGGGCGATACCGACGCGTTGCTGCTGGCCTCCTGACAGCTCGTACGGCCGCTGCTCGCCGTGCTCCGCGAGGCCGACCGTCTCGAGCGCGGCGGCGACCCGACGGGACCGTTCGGCGGGGTCGGTGAGCTGCAGGCGGAGCGGGATCTCGACGTTCTCCGCGGCGGACAGCACGGGGATGAGACCGAACGACTGGAAGATGTAGCCGATGTGCTCGCGCCGCACGGCCAGGACGTCGTCCTCGCGCATCGCTGTGAGCTCACGACCGTCCCCGAGGTGCACCGTCCCGCTCGTCGGCCGGTCGAGGCCGCCGAGGATGTTGAGCAGCGTCGTCTTGCCGGAGCCGGACGGCCCCCGGACCACCAGGAGCTCACCCGGGTGCGCGACCAGGCTGACGTCGGCGAGAGCGTGCACCACGCCCGCCCCGCGCCCGAAGCTGCGGCTCACGCCGTCGGCGCGCAGCCCACCCTCGCGGCGCCGACCCCCCGGGACGCCCGCCCCGATCTCGTCGGTCCGTGCGTGCCTCATCGGTCGTCCCCGTTCGTCTCGTCACGCTGCTCGGCCCGACGCCGGTCGGCCGTCGCGTCGGGCCACACCCCCACGTGGTCCGTCTCGAGCGCGAGCCGCACCCGGTCGCGCAGGTCGAGGCTCGCCACGAAGTCGGGCGGCAGCTGGAGGCGACCGACGCGGTCGACGACGGCGAACTCCTCCGCCACGTGCTGCTCCGCACCGTGCTCGTCGACCTCGGTGCGGCGCAGCGTCTCGGTCGACGTCCGCCCGTCGCGGATCTGCACGGTGCGGCGCACGTGCTCGGAGACCGTCGGGTCGTGCGTGACGATGAGGGTCGTCACGCCGAGCTCGGCGTTCACGCCCCGCATCGCCTCGAGGACCTCGACCGACGTCGCCTCGTCCAGCTCACCGGTCGGCTCGTCCGCGAGCAGCACCCGCGGCGAGCCCGCGACCGCGACGGCGAGCGCCGTGCGCTGCTGCTCACCGCCGGACATCTCGTCCGGTCGGCGGTCGCGGCAGTGGCCCACCGCGAGGAGCTCGAGGAGCTCGTTCACCCGGGCCGCGCGGTGCGAGCGCGAGCGGCCGGTGATCGCGAGGGGCACCGCGACGTTCTCGGCAGCGGTCAGGTAGGGCAGCAGGTTGCGGCTCGTCTGCTGCCACACGAAGCCGACGGTGTACCGCTGGTAGCGCAGCCGTTCCCGGCGTCCCATGGTCAGCAGGTCCGTCCCGGCGACGACGGCGGACCCTCCGGTCGGCCGGTCGAGACCGGACAGGATCGTCAGGAGCGTGGACTTGCCGGATCCCGACGCGCCCACGACCGCGACGAGCTCGCCGGGATCGATGCGGAGGTTCAGTCCCTGGAGCGCCTGGACCTCGACCCCGTCGGTCGAGAAGATGCGCACGAGGTCCTGGCAGAGGATGTCGGGCGTCGTCACGACCCCCGCTCCGGCCTCGGCCGGAGCGGCGTCTCCCGGGACTCCGCGTGGCATCCCGCGAGTGGTCGTCGCCATGTCGTCTCTCACCTCGTCCTGCCTCATCTCTCGTCGCCGCCCCGGAGCTGCGCGGCAAGGTCGGTGCGCCTGCTCAGCGCGGTGGAGATCGCGACCGCCGCGACCACCACCAGGGCGAACCCGCCGGCGACGGCCGCCAGCAGGACGGGGTCGACGGCGATCGCCGGTTGCGCCGCTCCCCCGGTGAACGTCGTCAGGTCGACGGTCGCCAGCACGACGGCGGGGACCGCCACCCCGAGACCCGCGCCCACGGCGAGCGCGACCAACGCCCAGGGCCCGAGCTCCCAGGCGACGAGCCGCTGCGCCTGGCGTCGCGTGAACCCGAGGGTACGCAGCACCGCCATGAGCTGCGCGCGCGCGGGCGCGCCGATCATCTGCGTCATGACCACCGCGACCGCGCACAGCAGGCCCGCCAGGACGATCGCGGCCACGAACAGCCGGTCCAGGCCGGTGGAGACAGGCGACTCGAGGATCGCGGCGGAGAGCTCGGCCGGGCTGGACTGCGCCGCGGTCGGCACGATCTCCCCGACGGCGGCGCTGACCGCCGCGAGGTCGGCACCCGGCTCGAGCGCGACGAGTGCCGTCCGCGGGCGGACGACGCCGAGCGCTTCCTCGGTCAGCGCACGGTCCGCGACGACGAACTCGCGCGGAGTGCGGACCCCGAGCACCGACGCGGTCGTCCCGACCACGTCGACGTCGACGCTCTCGTCGCCGATGAGCCGGACACCGTCGGCGCCCGGTGGGATCCCGAGCGACGACGCGAGCGCGACGGGCAGCGCACCGGCCTCGGCGGTCACGAGGCCGGCCGGAGGTTCCCAGGCTCCCGGCGCGCCGTCCTGCACCCGGCCCAAGGCCGCGACGTCGACCGCGAACAGCGTGACCCGCTGGCCGGAGACCGACTGCCGCAGCAGGTGCTCGCCGGCCTCGGCGACCCGCGCCACCTCCTCGACCCCGTCGATCGCGGCGATCCGCGCGGCGACGTCGTCGTCGAGGATCGGTCCCGTGACGCGCAGGTCTGCTCCCACCTGGGACCACGCCTCCTGCTCGACCGCACCCCGGACCGTCGAGAACATGACGGTCGAGAACGCCGCGACCGAGACGCCCACCACGAGCGCGAGCGCGGGCACGAGGCCACCGGCGGGATCCCGCACGGCACGAGCGGCGCCGAGGAAGGGCACCACCCCCCGTCGTCGTCGGAACAGCGCCTCGAGCGCCCGCACGGGGACCGGGTAGACCCGCAGCGCGACGACGCACGCCGCGAGCGCGAGCAGGAGCGGCGCCGCCGCCAGCAGGGGGTCGACGGAGGTTCCGGCGGTCTCCCCTGTCGTCGCCGGTGCCCCGCGCTGCAGGAGCAGACCGACGGAGAGCGCGGCGAGCACGCAGACACCGACCTCCACCATCCACCGGTACCGGCCACCGACCCGGCCGAGGTCGCTCCGCTCGGCCCGCAGCCCGCGCGCGGAGGTGGCGAGCGCCATGAGCGCGGCGGGGGCCAGCCCGGCGAGCAGCGCGGGGACGACCGGACCGAGCGCGACGGGACCGGGTGTCAGCGCCACACCGATCGCCGTGCCGGCCACCGCGGCCGGCACCCCGAGCGCCAGCCCGTCGAGCGCCATGAGCGCGCGCAGCTGGAGGCCGGAGGCGCCGCGCGCGGAGAGCAGCGCCAACGAGGAACGACGGCGGGCGACCACGAGCCGGGCGCCGAGCGCGAGGACGGCGACCGCGACCCCGAGCGGTCCGGCGGCGACGACGGCCACGACGGCGTTCGTGGTGGCCTGCTGGGACCGCAGGTGCTCGAGGACCGCCGTGAGCTCGGTCGCCATGCGGACGGTGGTGGCGGCGCCGTCGGGGCCCACCGGGTGCCCGGTCGCGGTGAAGCCACGGAGCTGGGCGAGGAGCGCCGGCACCTGGTCACCGGTGACCTCCGCGCCGGAGAGCGGGTACACGGTCCGCGTGGTACCGCCGAGGAACGTTCCGATCTTCGTGATCGTCGCCGGGTCCGGGTAGATCGTGGTGACGGCCGACCGGCCCATGTTGAGGTCGTCCTCGACACCGGGAGCAGCCGAGTACGGGTTGTGCTGCCAGTACGGGTCGTCGGGGTCGAGCGGCGTGTACGTCCCGGTCAGTCGCGCGGCGAGAACCGGACCGAGCGTGATCTCGTCCCCCACGGCCCACCCGAGCACCTCGGCCGCCTCGGCCGAGGTGACGACGTCGACGACCTGGACAGTCGGGTCCGTCGCACCCGAGATCTCGTCGGGGTCCACCGGCGTGACCGGGCCCGGCCAGGCGCCCTCGGTGAGCTGCACGTGGTCGCGCAGATAGACGTCGAGCTTCACCACCGCGCTCGGGAAGCGGACGTCGTTGCCGGGGACCTGCTCGAGGCCGACCTCCTCGCTCACCTGCGAGAACAGCGCCTGCCCCATCGCCGAGCGCAGAGGCTCCGGCTGTGCGCGTCGCAGCTCCTCGAGCCCGTCGACGTACGCCCCCCACGTCGCGTCCACGTCGGCAGGGAGGCCCGTCCTCGCACCCGGTCCCGCAGGCCCTGTCGCCGGGACCCCCTGCTGCACCGCGATGAGGTCGCGCTGGAGCGGGGTCGTCGCCGACAGCTGGTACGCGACCTGGTCGGTCTGGACCGCGGTGAGCGCCCGTGGTGCGGCAGCGAGCACACAGGCGACGACGAGCACGATGGCGGCCACGGCGCTCGACACCGCCCGGTGGGCGCCGAGCTGGCGGCGCGCGAGGTGCCCGGTGCCGAGCCTCATCGGATCTCCTCCCGGTACTCGCTGTCGAGCGCCTGGGCACGCACCCGGGCACCGGTCACCCCGGCCACCAGCACCAGGCCCGCGGCCAGGACCGCGACCCCGGCGGCGACCCCGGCCGGCTGCACCACGAGCGGGGCCGGGAGCACAGCGTCCACGTCGCGCGTCGTCACGAGCGCGAGCAGCGGCACGGTCGCGGTCGCGGTCGCCCAGCCGGCGAGCGCACCGAGGGCCGTCGCCGCACCGGTGACACCGAGGAGCTCGAGCTGGCGGCTGCGTGCCTGACGACGCGGCGGCACCCCGAGCGCCCGCAGGACCATCACCTCGCTGCGCCGGTCGCGCAGCAGGGCGACGACGACCGCGAGCACCCCCGCGAGGGCGAGCAGGACCGCCCCCGCGGACGCCAGCCAGAACGCGTTGCGCACGGGCGTGGCGGCGTCTGCACCCGCCGTCGGCGCGGCGGTGCTGGTCTCGGCCTCCACACCCAGGGACTCGCGGGCGAGGGCGCTCGCGTCCTGGGCGAGCACGTCCACGTCGGCGCCGGGGCTGGCCGCCAGCCACACCTGCTCGGGCTGCGGGACGGTCTGGCGGCTGCGCAGGAGCCGGTCGGTGGTCGAGGGCAGGTCGGCGACCGCCGCGAGCGGCTCGAGCGCGCCCGGGATCGCGTCGACCACGCCCGCCACCGTCACGACCAGCGCGGTCCCGGAGACCGTGACGTCCAGGTCGTCGCCGACCTCGGCCGCGAGCCGTTCGGCGAGCCCTGCCGAGACCACGACGGGCAGCGGCGCCGGCGGCAGCGCCCCGTCGGGCAGGAAGCGGACCCCGAGCACCGCGCCCGGTTCCTCGATGAGGCCGCTGAACCCGAGCTCGCCCACAGGGTCCAGCTCGGCGGCGGCCGTGCTCGACAGGTCGGGTGCCACCTCCCACGGGCCGGACCCTGCGAGGTCGACCTCCGTGGTGCCGTCGGGGGTCCCCGCAGTGACGCCCTCGACCTCGTAGGTGAGGTCGGACGCGAGCCACGGCAAGTCGGCTGCGACGTCGAGGGCCACGATCGTCCACGGCCCCGTGCCGGGCAGCTCGGCGGTGACCTCGTGGGTGCTCGGACGCTCGCCGACGTCCCCGGACCCCGTGCCGCCGTAGTCGAGCGACAGCATGTCGGCCGCCACCAGGTGGAGCGTGCCGTCCTCGCCGCGCAGCCACAGCGTGGTGCGCAGCTCACGGGCACGTTGCGCCTCTTCCCGGAAGAACGCGGAGTCGGCGTACAGCTCCCAGTCGACGGCTGCCGCCGCGCGCACGTCCAGCGTGAGCGACGTGGCGGCCTCGGGGACTGCAGCGCCGGGGAGGGAACCCGGGGCGAGAACGTCCGCCGTCCCAGCGAGGTCCGTGCTCCCGTCCGGGCTGGTCATCACCGCGGGCAGGGAAGCCGCGGCGAGCGCGGTGATCGTCACGGCGTCCTCCCCGACGGCGCCGGGCAGCTTGAGGACGTTGGTCGCGGCGGCCGCGCCGTCGAGCGCCGCGAACGGCTCCGCGGCCGGGACGGACCGGGTCGCGCTCACCGGGCCGCTCGCCGGGAAGGTGATCCGGACGTCGGCGCCGTTGCGCAGCTCGCCCGCGCCCGCCCGCAGCTGTGCGCTCGTCCCCGCGTACGCAGCGGCCAGCACCGTGCTGCCGACCGCGAGCGTGACGAGCACGACCGGGACGACGTATACCGCGAGCCTGCGCGAGACCTGCCGGGCGGCGAGCGGCAGCACCGTCCCCCGTCCTCGGCCGGCGACCCGTTCCGTCGTCGCGGTGACGGGTCCGAGGACCGCCGTGACCACGACCGCGAGCGCGGCCAGGCAGACCGCGGGCGCGAGCACCGCCAGCGGGTCGACGCGCAGGACGCCGTCGACCTCCACGAGAGGTGAGCCGTACCGCCGCAGCTGCCACAGGCACAGCACCCCGGCAGCAGTGGTGAGCAGGACCGTCCCGGCGGCGGCCGCACGACGGGTGCGGCCGGACCGGTCCGTCGCCGTGCGGCGCACGAGCCTCCGGGCCTGCAGCGCCGCGACCGCCGTCAGCGCGGCGACCGCGACGAGCGCGACGACCGCACCCCCGGTCCACGTCGCAGCGACCTGCATGGACGCCCCGGCCGGCAGAACGACCCTCAGCACCCCGAGGGCGACGAGGGTGCCCACGAGCGCGCCGACGCCGACGACCATGGTCGCCTCGGCCGCCGAGGACACCGAGAGCTGACGCACCGAGGCGCCGCGGGCGACGAGCAGGGCGACCTCCGTGGCCCGGGTCTGGGCGAGCAGTCGCGCCACCTGCACCATCGCCACGAGGCTCACGAGCGCCAGCAGCGCCAGGGGGACGAGGGTGACCGCGGCTGCCGCCTGCACCGTGGCACCGGTCACCGCCGCCGTCGTCCCCAGCTCTCCCTGCACCGTCAGTCCACGGACCGCGACCGCGTCGTCGCCGCGCAGCGTCGTGCGCAGGTCCTGCGCGCCTGCGGCGACGGTCGTCAACGCGTCCGGGTCGAGCTCACCAAGCCGTGGGACCAGCGTCCAGCGGACGAAGGGGGCGGTGCCGAGAAGGTCGAGGGTCGCCTCGTCGACGAGGAGCGGTCCGTACAGGGCCTCGTCCACGCCGGTCAGCGCGAGCCGGTCACCGAACCAGGACCCGGCCTCGACGTCGCTCGCTCGCCAGGTCCCTCCCACCACGACGTCGGTCTCGCCGTCCCTGCTCTCGATCGTCAGGACGTCGTCACGCTGCACCCCCAGTGCCTCGGCGGCGCCGGCGTGCAGCACGCCCGTGGGCGCCGTCCCCGACGTCGAGGGCGGGTCGCCGTCGAGGTCGAGGTCAAGGCCGGTCGTGCCTGACGCAGCCGGGTCCACGTCGAGCACGAGCCGGACCGGCTCGGACTCGGCGTCGAGCCGAGCGTCCAGGGGTTCGGTCCGCAGCGTGCGGACGACGTCGAGGGGCACCCCGGGGAAGTGGGCCGCGACGGCCGCCCGGACGCGGGCGTCCTGCTCGAGCGGGTCGGCGGCGAGCCGCGTCTGGACCTGCAGGGCGCGGCCGGTGGGGTCCACGGCGGCGAGCCCGTCACGTGCGGCGGCGACGGACGCGCTCTGGACGTAGCCGACGGTGCCGCCCACGGCCCCCGCGATGCCCGCAGCGAGCAGGAAGATCGTCACGAGCAGCCCGAGCTGCGCGCGTGCCCGCCTCGCGATCAGTCCGCCCCTGCTCACGAGCCCTCCTCGAGCGTCCCGGCGTGCTGTCGGCCCTGAAACCCCTCGCCCTGCCGAGGATGAGCCGTGACGAATACTGCCATGCGCGGCAGGGCGTGAACAGCAGCGGCCGGGGCGCTGTGCGCCCCGGCCGCTCTCGTCACCGTCGCCCGGTGCCCGTGGACGCCGTACCGGGGAGATCTCCCGGCGTCTGGAGCTCGGCGTAGTGCTCGCCCAGCTCGGCGAGCAGCGCGTGCCGGGCCTCGCGCCGACGGCGCTGCTCCCCCGGCTCCGGCACCGGAGCGGCCGCGAGCAGCCGCCTCGTGTACTCCTCGCGCGGGTTGTGCAGGACCTCGGACCGCAGCCCTTGCTCGACGACCTCGCCGTTCTGCAGCACGACGACACGGTGGGCGAGCAGGTCGATCACCGCGAGGTCGTGGCTGACGAACAGGCACGCGAACTTGTACCGCTCCTGCAGCGCGGTGAACATCGCCAGCACGCTCGCCTGGACCGAGACGTCGAGCGCCGAGGTCGGCTCGTCGGCGACGAGAAGCTCCGGGTCGAGCGTCAGGGCGCGAGCGATGCTCACCCGCTGCCGCTGGCCACCCGAGAGCTCGTGCGGGTATCGGTTGAACGCCCCGCGCGGCAGCTCGACCGCGTCGAGCAGCTCGTACACCCGCTGCTGCCGGGAGGCCGAGTCGCCGACCTCGTGGACCACGAGCGGCTCGGCGATGCAGTCACCCACGGGCATCCGCGGGTTGAGCGACGCCGCGGGGTCCTGGAACACCACACCGATGCGCTTGCGCAGATCTTTGAGCTGACGCTTGGTCATCGCACCGAAGTCGTTACCGAAGATCGACACCGATCCACTGGCAGCCGGGATGAGACCGAGCGCACACCGACCGATGGTCGACTTGCCGGACCCCGACTCCCCGACCAGCCCGACGATCTCGCCCTGGCCCACGTGGAACGACACGTCGTCCACCGCGCGGAACGGTGTCTTCCCGAGCCGCTGGTACTCGATGACCAGGTTGCGCAGGTCGAGGGCCGGCGCCTCGGCCACCACGTCGGCGACGTGGTCGATCTCGGTGGAGGACCCGAACTGCCCCGGCCCCGCCCCGAGGTGCGGCACCGACGCCAGGAGCCTCTTCGTGTACTCGTGCTGCGGGTGGTTGAGGACCTGGTCCGCGGTGCCCGTCTCCACGATGTCGCCCTTGAGCATCACCGCGACACGGTCCGCCATGTCCGCGACGACGCCCATGTTGTGAGTGATGAGCAGGATGCCCGTGTTGAGCTTGTCCTTGAGCGAGCGCAGCAGGTCGAGGATGTCGGCCTGGACCGTCACGTCGAGCGCCGTGGTCGGCTCGTCGGCGACGATGACCTTCGGGTCGCAGCTGATCGCCAGGGCGATCACCACACGCTGACGCTGGCCACCTGACAGCTCGTGCGGGTACTGCTTGAGCCGCCGCTCAGGCTCCGGGATGCCCACCATCCGGAGGAGCTCGACCGCACGGGCGTCCGCCTGCTTGCCGTAGGCGATCCCGTGCAGCTCGAGCGCCTCCGTGAGCTGGACACCGATCGTCAGCACGGGGTTCAGCGCGGTCATAGGCTCCTGGAAGACCATGGCCACGTCGTTGCCGCGCATCCGCCGCAGTCCGCGGGCGTCGAGCCCGCCGACCTCGAGGTCACCGACCCGCACCGTACCGCTCACCCGTGCGTTCTTGGGGAGCAGCCCCAGCGCCGTCATCGAGGTGACGGACTTGCCGGAGCCGGACTCACCCACGAGCGCGACGACCTCACCGGGGGCGACGTCGAGGGAGATGCCCTTCACCGCATGGACGGTGCCGAACTCGGTGCCGAACCGGACGTGGAGGTCCTCGAAGGACAGCACGCTGGGCGACGTGGACTCCGGGCCGTACCCCGGCCCGGTGGGGATGTCGAGCGTCGTCATCAGTCCTTGTTCCTGTTCTGCCGGGGGTCGAACGCATCACGCAAGCCGTCACCGAGGAAGTTCACCGACAGGGCGATCGCGAGGATGAGCAGACCCGGCCACCAGAAGAGCCAGGGCCGCGTCGTGAACGCGGTCTGGTACTGGGAGATGAGCAGGCCCAGCGACGTGTCGGGCGGCTGCACGCCGAACCCGAGGAAGCTCAGCGACGTCTCGAGAAGGATCGCCGCCGCGATGGCGAGGGTCGCCGAGACGATGATCACGCCGATCGCGTTGGGCAGGATGTGCTTGGTGATGATGCGCGCCGAGCCGGTCCCCACGGCACGCGCCGCGGTGACGAACTCCCGCTCGCGCAGAGACAGCACCTCACCGCGCACGAGCCGTGCGAGACCGGTCCGGGTGACGAGCCCGAGCATCAGGGCGAGGCCCCAGATGCCCCACCCGCTCGCGATCCGGCCGAGGACGGCCGCGAGGACGAGCAGCGGGATGACGATGAACAGGTCCGTCATCCGCATGAGGACGGCTTCGATCCAGCCGCGGTAGTAGCCGGCGAGCGCACCGATCAGCGTGCCGAGGAAGGTGCTGATGAGCCCGACGCCCAGGGCGATGATGATCGACTGCTGGGTGCCTCGCATGACGAGGGCGAAGTAGTCCTTGCCGACGGTGTCCTGCCCGAAGGGGTGCTCCCACGAGGGTCGACCACCGTTGATGGCGTCACCGGCGAGCCGGAAGTCCTTGTCCCACCAGCCCGGGATGGGGCCGATCCCGATGGAGGTGAACGCCACGATCGTGATGAGGACGAGCACGACAAGGGCCGCCATCGCGCCCTTGTGCCGGAAGAACCGGCGGCGGACGAGCTGGCCCTGGCTGTAGGACTTGTCGTCGTCGATCGGCGACTCGACCTCGATGCCGGTGGGCTTGCCGCCCTCGATGTCGGCGCCGTACATCGTCGGGATCACCTCGAACGACTCACCGTCGCCGGTGGCCCTCTTGTCCTGCTTACTCATCTCGGCCTCCGACGTGGCTGGTCGCGCAGGTCGTGCGCGGTGAGGTGTGCGTGGGCTGCGTCATCCCGTTCACCGCCGAATCCGGGGGTCGAGGTAGGCGTACGCGATGTCCGCGAGCATGTTCATGAGCACTGCCGCGATGCCCGTCACGAGGAAGAACGCCATCACGGGGTTGGGGTCGACGTGCAGCAACCCGCTGCGGAAGAGTTCACCCATGCCCTTCCAGCCGAAGACCGTCTCGGTGATGACCGCGCCGCCGATGAGGCCGGCGAAGTCGAAGGCGACGATCGTCGTGATGGGGATCAGGGCGTTGCGGAACGCGTGCTTGGTGATGACCGCACGCTCCGAGAGGCCCTTGGAGCGCGCCGTACGGACGTAGTCCTGGTTCATCACCTCGAGCATCGACGAGCGGGTGTAGCGGCTGTACGACGCGACCGAGATGAGGGTGAGGATGATTGTCGGCAGGAGGAGCTGGGCGCCCTTGTCGAGGAAGCTCTCCCAGAACCCGCCCGTGAAGTTCGGCGTCTCGGAGCCGATCGTCGAGATCGGGCGGGACTTGAGGCCGAGGAAGCTCGCCCAGTGCGCGAGCGCGATGTCCGCGACGATGATCCCGCTCATGAGGACGGCCGTGACGTTCGAGGCGAAGATCGCCTGCCGCCGCGAGTAGCCGCCCCACAGGGCACCGATGACGCTCGCGAGGATGATCGCCAGGACGAAGAGCCCGATGAGGATCGGCCACGTGGGCTCGGCGAGGACGGATCCGAGCGCGAAGTAGGAGATCACGCCGACCGCAACCGTGGTCAGGGCGGCGTAGAGCACCCGCCGGTTGGCCAGTCCGGTGACGAGCGAGACGACGAGCACCGCGGCACCGACACCGACGACCGCGACGAGCGCCGGCCCCATCGCCGGGTTGCGGTAGAAGTCGACGGCGTTGAAGTAGAAGAGCGCGGCGGCGACGAAGGCGAAGGTCCCGCCGGCCGTGATCAGCCGACGCCGGGAATCTCCACCGAGGATCGCCTGTGCGACGAACCCGAGCAACGCGGCCACGAGTACCACGACGACCGGACTGATCGTGCCGACCGCGATCCAGTCGTTGAAGCGGATCGCGCCGAACTCCTTGAGCAGCACGGCGGCCCAGAAGACCGGCAGGGAGTAGAAGAGGAAGGCACCGAACGTCACGGTGTAGTCGAAGCCGGAGTACTGCCGGATCGCCGTGAGCATGCCGAAGGCGATACCGATGACGATGGCGGCGAGGGTGGCGATGGTCACGAGGCGCAACGTCGAGCCTGCGGCCTGGCCGAGGAGGCTGCCGACGTCGACCCCGTTGCGGGTCACGCCGAGGTCGCACTGGAGGACGACGCACTTGCTGACGCCGGTGAGCCAGTTCCAGTAGCGCAGGTACCACGGGTCGTTGAGACCCATGAAGTCCTCACGGCGTTCCATGAGCTGTTCGCGGTTCTCCGCATTGGACTCCCGCAGATCCTCCAGGGGGTCACCCGAGTTGATCGTGAGGATGTACATGAGGAATGACGCGCCGAGGAGCACCAGGAACGAGATCCCGATGCGCCGCAGGATGAATCTGAGCACGTTTCTACCCTTCAAGGCGGACGCCGGTGGGCGTCTGCTCCGGTGGACAGCATGTCACTGTATGGCACCGGAGCCCTGTCTCCACTATCGGAACCCTGCCGAGCGCCGCTGTGGGGCAGGAGGCCCGGGCCTCCTGCCCCACAGGGTCGTCTCGGCAGGGTGAGCCCCCGGTCGCGGACGCGACCGGGGGCTCACAGTGCTCAGCTAGCGCGGACCCACTGCTCCGCGTTCCAGACGATCTGGTCCTGGGTAGCGGTCTTGCGCAGGCCCTCCAGCGAGGAGCTGTACGCCGCGACACCGGGGTGCGCGAAGACCGGGATGCCGAACAGCTCGTCCCAGAGCAGCTTCTCGATGACCTTGACCTGCTCGAGGTGGATGTTGGGGTCCACCGTCGAGGCGAGAACCTGCCATGCCTCGTCGACCGCGTCGCTCGAGAACTGGCCGTAGTTCTGGCCACCGGTCGTCGAGTAGATGTTGCGGCCCGAGGCGATCTGGCCGGAGCCGGCCCAGGCGAACAGCGCGACCTCGTAGTCACCGGCAGGCAGCGTCACGCTGAAGAAGTCGGGGTCACCGACGTCGACGATCTCGAAGCCGACCTGGTCGCAGCTGGACTTGATGAACTCGACCTCGTTGGTACGGCGCGGGTTCGGGGCGCTGTAGCCGATGCGGACCTGCGTGCCCTCCTCGGCGCCGGACTCCTCGAACTTCGCGATCGCGGCGTCGAGGTCGACCTGGTCGTAGCGGCCGTCGTACGACGCCTCGACGACCTCGTCATAGGTGTCCTGGAACGGGAACACCTCGCGGGCGTTCATGACCACGGCCTCGGGGTTGACCGGGACGATGAGGTTGTCGACGATCTGCTGACGCGGGACGCACAGGGCGAAGGCCTCGCGCAGCGCGAGGTTGTCGGCGAAGACGTTGCCCTCGGCGAAGTTGAAGTCGAGGTGCTCCCACGTGAGCGTGTCGCCCAGTGCGACGGACACCGTGTCACCGATGGCGTCGAGCTGGCCGAGGGTGTCGACCGTGGCCTGCGGCTCGATGACGTCGAGGTCACCGTTCTGCAGGGCCTGGACGTGCGTGTCGGCAGCCGAGAAGCGGAACGTCAGCTCGTCGGTCCCGGGGGGCGTGCCCCAGTAGGCCTCGTTGGCCTCGAGCGTCAGGGACTGACCGGCCGTCCAGCCGTTCTCCTTGAACGTGTACGGGCCGTTGACGACCGCGATCGACGGGTCGGGGAGCTCGCCGGGGACGGGCGAGAGCCAGCCCTCGTTCCAGAACTCCGCGGCCGGCTCGAGGATCTCGTAGTCGCCCTCCTGCAGCGCGACGACGAGCTCGTCGAGCGTGACGCCGATCTGCTCGGCGACGACGTGCGCGGGCTTGGCGGTGGTGACCTGGATCTTCCAGTCCGCGTTGACCGTCTCGTAGTCGTAGACGAAGGACTTGTCGCCGTTGGCGCCCGTGGGGGGCTCCGGCACGAACTCGCTCAGCTCGAGGCCGCCGACGTAGTTGAACAGCGCGTCCTCGCCGCCGTCGACCGTGTACTTCTGCGTGGCCCAGGCCAGCAGGTAGTCCGCGTACTGGACCGGCTCGCCGTCAGACCACACCGCGTCGTCGTTGACCGTGTACTCGACCTGCAGCGGGTCCTCGGACAGGACCTCGAGCGTGCCGAACTCGGTGTTCTCGCAGACGGTGCCGTCGACGCCGAAGTAGACGAACGCGCTCTCGACGCGGCCGTTGACCACGCTGTTGTAGACCGAGTAGGTCTCCGGGGTGTCGCCGTTGATCCCCAGCCACTCGTCCTCACCGACGGAGTAGGAGATGTTCCCCTCCGCGGTCTCCGTGATGCCGGAATCGACCTTGCACGGGTCGGTGATCTCGTCCTCGCCCTCGGCCGTGGTGGTCTCACCCGGCTCCGGGTCATCGGTTCCAGCAGGGCTGGTGCACGCCGTGAACAGCAGTGCACCCGTGGCGGCCACCGCGATGGCAGCGCTCGTGCGCCTGATCTTCAATGTTCCTCCTCAAAAGGATGGCGATCCCCCTCGGGCACTCCGGCGCATGAGCGCCTCAACCCGTTCGTGGGGGGACCCACCATGGTTTGGTGCCACCGTACCTACCCAGATGGGCGGGTTCTTCCACTTGCCCCGTTCGAGAGGCTGATCGTTACCGAGTTGATACTGGTCGGTACACGAGCGCCCCACGCCCGATATCCCGCGGAAACGTGCCCGTTACGTCCGACCTTCAACACGACGGCGACCCCGCGCGATCTCACCATGCGGCACGTCCATCTCGCCAGGCGAATGCTGACGGGCTGGACCTTCCTGACGTGCACCCGACCGGCACCCGCTACCGCCGTCAACCCGAACCCTCCCCCAGAATGTCGTTGCGCGGACGGTCGGAGTCGGGTGGGATCGCTCCATGAGGGTGGCGATGAAGATCCCCGGCGTGGAGGACCTGCGCCACGTGGCCGACACGCTCGGCGGGTGGCAGGTCGACGACGGCGCGCTCCACCTGCACCCTGGTGACCTGGGCTGGTACTCGATGAGGGGTGCGGCGGCGACAGCCGCGGCCCTCCGCACGTGGTCGCGCGATGGCAAGCTCTGCGCGCTCGGGCTCCTGGACGGACCCGGGCTGCTGCGCATGGCTGTCGATCCGGACCTGCGCGACGACGACGAGCTCGCCCAGCAGGTCGTCGCCGACGTCAGAACCCCGGAGCGCGGGGTGCTGGATGCGGGGAGCGCAGCTGTCGAGGCACGTGGCGCTCGGCGCGTCGCGCAGGTGCTCGCCCAGCACGGATGGCAGCCGGACGAGCCGTGGACCCCGCTCCACAAGAACCTTGCCGCCCCTGTCGGCGACGTCGGACTCCGCGTCGAGCCGATCGACCCGGACCGGGCCGAGGTCTGGGTGGCCGTCCACTGGTCAGCGTTCCGCGGCACTCCGTTCACCGAGGAGGACCGCCACCGTTTCGTGGGCCGCTGGCGCACCATGGCGAGCGGCCCGTTCTCCGCGCTGGGCCGCAGCGTGGCCGGCTTCGACGCGGACGACAACGCGGTGGCCGTGGCCACGGTGTGGTCGGCCGGGCCAGGCCGACCCGGACTCGTGGAGCCCATGGGGGTGCACCGGGACCATCGGGGGCACGGCCACGGTACCGCGATCACCCGGGCCGCGACCGCGACCCTGCGCGACATGGGGGCGTCCAGCGCGATCGTGTGCGCCGAGAGCTCCAACGCGGGCGCCGTCGCCACCTACGTCGCGGCCGGGTTCACCGCGCACGAACCGGTGGCCGACCTGCGCCGGATCACCTGACGAGCGCAAGCCGAGCGGAGATCCACGACTGCTTGCTGATCGTGCACGTCGTTGTTGCCTTCCGTCAGATGACCGATCGGTCCGTGTCCGCGCCCGCCGAGAGCGCCCCGAAGCACACTGGTCCTCTCGCACTCCTGGGTAAACGCGCGCCGGAACCGAGCGAACGAGGAGCTCGCAAGCGTTCAGCCCGCACCGCCACCTGGCAGCTCAGGCGCCAGCGTGCGTCGACACGCGCGCAGCGAACCCCCTGACCCACGACGGTCAGGAACTCCTCAACCGGGCGGCTTCCCTCTCGATCTGGAGCCTGAGCTCACCGGCGGCGACCAGCTCGCCGCTGCCCGGGTACGTCCCCCCGACGCACCAGTACGCTCCACGTTCGCACGTGCCCTGGAGCTCCAAGCTCCAGTGGCTCGTCCTCACTGACCAAGAGCGTCCGGGCCGCTGAGCGCGCTCGAGGAAGTCGAGGATCCACTTCCCGACGTCGGCGGGTTCCACGAAGTCCAGCCGCTTCCCTCGCTCTGCTCCTCCATCCGTCCACAGCACGACGGCGTGCTGCCGGCCGATGTTCGCCGTCAGCTCGGGGAGCTCCGAACTCTCGCCGTGCCCCCCTACGCTGATCCGGCCGTCTCGCCGCCACAGCGGCTGCGCACCGAGACGCACCTCGGGCACCGCCCGGCCAGCACCGTCGACCATCCCCAGCTCGTGCAAGGGCTGCGCCTCCACCGAGGCGGAGAACCTGCGCCAACCGTGCCCGTACCAGCTCCTCTCGAGCCACCTGACAGCGGACGGCAAGAGCACAGGGCCACGGCTGGTCGCTAGGGAGGTGCGCGCCTGCGCCGAGGACCAAGGAGGCAGAACCGCAGAGGAACCATCCGCGGTGAGCGGGGTCGTACCGCCCTGGGCATCGGTCTCCCACCGCGGACGGAACCACTCGGGCAGAAGCCCCGGCATGATGACCACGAAGGCTGCCGCCAGCAGCACGCAGACGACCGTCACCACGGCGATCGCTGCCGCTCGGGCCACGGACCCATCGGGCTCGCTCCCGGCTGCCCGGGTGACGACCCCGGTGACCAGCCCGGACCCGCTGAGCACGGCGACTCCCAGTCCGATCGGGAGTAGCGCCAGGGGTATGTAGGGGCGCTGGGGAGTGTAGCTACGCCACGTACCGCGGTAGAAGAGCCAGCCGGCAGCGGCGATCGCGAGACCGGCGATGAGGGTCGCAGCACTGGTGCCGATCACGGACGCCTCCCACGGTGTCGCCTCGTGCTGTCGCGCTTCGCCGCAACACCTGGATCCTTGGGCGCGACCCCCAGAAGACTCGCTCCGATCATGAGGATGCCGAAGACCGCGGTCAGCACTTGTGCCCCGACGGAGCGGTCGAGCCGGCTCCCCACGTCGGGCAGGACGAAGACGACCAGCAGGCAGCAGAGGCCGAACGACCCGACGAGCACGCGCAGCGCAGGCTTCACGGTCACTCCCCTCCTTCATGCTCCTCGCCTCGCTGATGGCGCTCGTGGAAGCTCGTTCTTCAGAGCGTCTCGGCGGGCCCTCGGCTCAGCAGCATCGTGCGCTGACGGTCGAGGGCCTCACCGAACTGCTCGCAGAAGGCCGCGCGAGCGCGACGGCGCTCGGACGCGCACTGCTCTGACGTGCCAGGACATGGCACACGAGGGTCCAGGAACGACAGCGGTTCCCGTGCGCGACTACACGTTGAACCGGAACTCCACGACGTCGCCGTCGACCATGACGTAGTCCTTGCCCTCGATGCGCGCCTTGCCGGCGGCGCGCGCGGCGGCGACGGAACCGGCGGCGACGAGGTCGTCGAACGAGACGACCTCGGCCTTGATGAAGCCACGCTCGAAGTCCGTGTGGATCACACCGGCCGCCTGGGGCGCCGTCCATCCCTTGCGGATGGTCCAGGCACGCGCCTCCTTGGGCCCGGCGGTCAGGTAGGTCTGGAGACCGAGCGTCTCGAACCCGACGCGTGCGAGCTGGTCGAGGCCGGCCTCGTCCTGCCCGGACTCGGAGAGCATCTCCTTGGCCTCGTCCGGCTCGAGCTCGACGAGCTCGGACTCGAACTTCGCGTCGAGGAAGATCGCGTGGGCCGGCGCGACGAGCTCGCGCAGCCGTGCCTGCATGGCGTCGTCGGCGAGGCCCGCGTCGTCGGTGTTGAAGACGTAGATGAACGGCTTGGCCGTCAGGAGCTGCAGGCTCGCGACGTCGGCGAGGTCCAGACCGGCCGCCGCGGCACCCTGGAACAGGGTCGCGCCCGACTCGAGCACCTTCTGCGCCGTCGTCGCGGCCTCGAGGAGGGCGGCGTCGCCCTTCTTGATGCGCACCTCCTTCTCGAGGCGCGGCAGCGTCTTCTCGAGCGTCTGGAGGTCGGCGAGGATGAGCTCGGTGCTGATCGTCTCGATGTCGCCCGCGGAGTCGACCGAGCCCTCGACGCGCACGACGTCCCCGTCCTCGAAGGCGCGGGTCACCTGGCAGATCGCGTCCGCCTCGCGGATGTTGGCGAGGAACTTGTTGCCGAGCCCCTCCCCCTCGCTCGCGCCCTTGACGATGCCTGCGATGTCCACGAAGGACACGGTCGCGGGCAGGATCCGCTGGCTGGAGAAGATCTCCGCGAGCTTCGTCAGCCGTTCGTCAGGGAGGGAGACCACCCCGACGTTCGGGTCGATCGTCGCGAACGGGTAGTTCGCGGCGAGGACCTGGTTGCGCGTGAGGGCGTTGAAGAGGGTGGACTTGCCGACGTTGGGCAGGCCGACGATGCCGATAGTGAGTGCCACGTCGAGCGAGTCTACGTGCTCGCCGCGCCGGCCCCGCAGGATCGGGGCCGGCGGGCCTGCTCACGCGTACGTGAGGACCTGCTGCAGCAGCTCGGGAGAGCGCCGGTCGTAGATGCGTGCACCCCAGCGGGCGCCCGCGACGAGCAGCGCCGAGCCGAGGCCGATACCCACCACCAGCGCGACCCACCCGAGCGCGGGCTGCGGCCAGAAGATCGCGAGCGCGCCGAGGACGAGCACCGGCAGGGTGAGGACGAACATCATGAGCATCGCGAGCATCTGGGCGACCAGGGTCGCCATCGCGGCACCCTGCGGCTGCTTGAACGGGCTGTCGCCGGGCTTGGGGACCGGGTAGAGCAGCCGCGCGGACGACACGCAGGACACCGCGAGCGAGGTCGTGATCGTCCCGAGCGACACCCCGAGGACGGCGGGCAGGGTGTCCCAGCGGTCGGCGACCGCGACCGAGACCACCGCGAACAGCAGCACGACGGGGATGCCGAACGCGAGCACGGGCAGCACGCGGCCCCAGCGGTCCGCGCGTCCGTCCACCCCGGTCGACACGTGGAGCGCGAACGCCGTGTGGTCGTACGCGACGTCGGCCGACAGCGCGAACCCGAGGATCCACGCGGTCAGGGGCGCGAGCGCGAGGAAGACCACCGAGCTGGCCCCGCCGCCGAGGACGAGCAGCACCACCGGGATGAGCGGCACGACCGCGATGGACCCGGAGTAGCGCGGGTCGCGCAGCCAGTACGTCATGCAGCGCGCCGCCACCGCGCCCGTGGGCGTGGCAGGGAACCGCGCGAACCAGCCGAGCCCCTTGGCCTGGGCGGCCGCGCCCGACGTCGGCGGGCTCACCAGCGCTCGACCGAGCGCCCGGTCCCAGACCACCCAGACGACGCCCAGCGTGACGAGCGCCACGACGAGACGGGCGAGGACGAGGCCCCACGCGCCGTCGTGCACACCGGCGGCCAACGCCCACGGCGCACCGAACGGCGTCCACGCGACGACGCCGGCGAGGTCGGCGACCAGGCTGCCGACGCCGCCCCCTGGGCCTACCGTGACGCCGTCGTCCGAGCCCAGCCGGGCCCCCACCCAGGCGAAGGCCGGGCCGATGAGCATGATCGGGACGAACGCCGCGATGGTCACGACCTCGCGGTAGCGCCGGGACTCGAGCAGCGGGGCGAGCGCCGTCGTCGTCGCGCGGGACCCGACGACGCACGTCGCCAGCGCCAGGAGCCCGCCCACCACGGCGGCGACCAGGGCGAGGGGCGAGCGCCACCACGCCAGCGAGGTGCCGAGCGCCACCAGCAGCGTGACGATGCCGGGGATGCTCACGACTCCCGCCGTGGCGAGGCCCGCGAGGAGCGTCCGGCGGGGCATCGCGTAGGTGACGAACCGCTGCGGGTCGAGGGTCGCGTCGACGCCGAAGGCGAAGAGCGGGACGATCCACCAGCCGAGCACCACCAGCGCACCGCCGAGGGTGATGATCCCGCCCGCCAGGACCGGGTCCTGCGACCCGAGCACGGTCAGGCCGATGACGACCATGCCCACGACGAACAGTCCGTAGAGGGCGCCGGCGACGAACCCGATGGTCTGCCACGTGCTCCGGCGGAACGAGTTCGCCATGAGCGTCAGCTTGAGCCTTACGAACTGCGCAACCACGCGAGGCCCTCCGTGCTCTGACGGCCGCCGACGAGCTCGACGAACCGGTCCTCGAGGCTCTGGCCCGCGCGCACCTCGTCGACCGTGCCGGCCGCCAGGACGTGCCCGGCCGCGACGACCGCGACGTGGTCGCACATGCGCTGGACCAGGTCCATGACGTGCGACGAGACCACGACCGTGCCGCCGGACGCGACGTACCCGGAGAGGATGTCGCGGATGTTCGCGGCGGAGATCGGGTCGACCGCCTCGAAGGGCTCGTCGAGCACCAGGACGCGCGGCGCATGGATGATCGCGCTCGCCAGGGCGATCTTCTTGGTCATGCCCGCGGAGTAGTCCACGACGAAGGTGTTGGCGTCGGCCGCCAGGTCGAGGGCCTCCAGGAGGTCGTGCGTGCGCTCGGCGACCGTGTCCCGGTCCATCCCGCGCAGCAGGCCCGCATAGGTGACGAGCTGGGCGCCCGTGAGGCGGTCGAAGAGCCGCACGCCGTCGGGCAGCACGCCGAGGAGCCGCTTGCCCTCGACGGGGTTCGCCCAGATGTCGACCCCGTGCACGTGCACCGAGCCGTAGTCGGGGCGCAGCATTCCCGTCGCCATCGACAGCGACGTCGTCTTGCCCGCGCCGTTGGGGCCCACCATGCCGTAGAACGAGCCGGCGGGGACGTCCAGGTCGATGCCCGCGACCGCGATCTTCTCGCCGAAGCGCTTCCAGAGGCCGCGCACGGAGATCGCCGACGGCGTCTGCCCGGCGCCCGGTGCGGCGGCGGCCGCGGGATCCGGGTCGACCGGCCCCGGTGCGACGGGGGTGACGGGACTGGTACCGGCGGTGCCGGCGGGAGCCGGCACGGGGACAGGAGGTTCGGGAGCGTCGACCATGGCACCAACCTAACAATCAACCGAACCGGACATCTCCGCCGCACGCTCGCGACAGGGGCACGAGCCGGGCCGTGGGGCGGGCGCACGGATGGACGGGGGGACAGGTGTGTGGGTGGGAGGTGGGAGGGTGCCGGGTATGGACACCTCGTCATGGTTGATGCTGCTCGTCGGACTCGTCCTGGGCCTCGTGCTCGGGGCGGGGGCAGGCTGGCTCGCGCGCAGGTCCAGCCCCGACGGCGGCCGTGCGGAGATCACCCGGCTGACCGGTCTGCTCGCCCAGGCCCAGCAGGAGGCCGCCCGGGGTGCGGGACTCGCGGAGCGCGTGGCGGCCGAGCGTGAGGGCTTCGAGCGGCAGATCGCCTCCGAGCGCGACGCGTTCGCCCGGCAGCTCGGTGCGGCCGAGCGCGCGGCGGACGAGCGCCTCGACCTCGCCCGCGCGAGCCACGAGCGCCAGCTCGCCGACCTGCAGGCGGCGTCGCAGCGGCGCCTGGCCGAGATCCAGGGTGACCACCAGCGGCTCGAGGCCCAGTTCGAGACGCTGTCGCGCAAGATCCTCGCCCAGAGCACCGAGCAGCTCCTCGCCCAGGCCGACGAGCGCTTCAAGCGCAGCCAGCAGGCCGGTGACGCCGAGCTGGCGAAGCGCGAGACGGCCGTGCGCCAGCTCGTCGAGCCCCTCAGCAGGGCCCTCGACCAGGTGAAGGCCGAGGTCTCCGCGGCCGAGCGGGCGCGCATCGAGGCGCACAGCACGCTCACCGAGCACGTCCGCGGCGTGCGCGAGGCGTCCGACCTCCTGCGCGGCGAGACCGGCCAGCTCGTCACCGCGCTGCGTTCCTCGCAGGTGCGGGGCGCGTGGGGCGAGCTCCAGCTGCGGCGGGTCGTGGAGGCTGCCGGGATGGTCGCGCACGTGGACTTCGTCGAGCAGGACCAGGTCACGACGGACGACGGCGCGCTGCGGCCCGACATGGTCGTCCGGCTCGCCGGGGGCAAGAACGTCGTCGTGGACGCGAAGGTGGCGTTCCTCGGCTACCTCGACGCCCAGCAGGCCACGGACCCGGCGGTCCGCGCGGACCGGCTCTCGGCGCACGCGCGCCACCTGCGCAAGCACGTCGACGACCTCGGCGACAAGCGCTACTGGGACCAGTTCAGCCCGGCGCCCGAGTTCGTCGTGATGTTCGTGCCGGCGGAGTCGTTCCTGTCCGCGGCGCTCGAGCAGGACCCTTCGATCCTCGAGTACGCCGTGTCGCGCAACGTCATCGTCGCCACGCCCATGACGATGATCGCGCTGCTGCGCACCGTCGCGTACGCCTGGCGGCAGGATGCGCTCGCGGAGAACGCGCAGCAGGTGCTCGTCCTCGGCAAGGAGCTGCACGGCCGCCTCGCGGTGATGGGCAACCACCTCGCGAAGCTCGGCCGCCAGCTCCAGGGGGCCGCCGACTCCTACAACCGCACGGTGGGGTCGCTCGAGACGCGCGTCCTCGTCAGCGCACGACGGTTCGCCGACCTCGAGGTCGTCGACGGCGACCTGCCCACTCCCCCGGCCGCCAACCCGCAGCTCAGCGCGATCAGCGCACCCGAGCTGCTCGCCTCGGTCAACGAGAGCGTCGTCGCGATCGACGAGGAGGCCGAGGCCTCCTGACCGTCGGGCCGCACCGGCCTGACGGTCAGACCGGCTCGACCGACAGCGCGGTGCGGTTCTCGCGGCGCGGGCGGGCCGGGGCGTTCCCGGCGGCCTTGAGGTCGGCGCGCAGCTCGCGCGGCAGCGAGAACATGAGGTCCTCGGTCGCCGTGCGCACCTCCTCGACCTCGCCGTACCCGCGGTCGGCGAGGTAGCGCAGGACGTCGTCGACGAGGATCTCGGGGACCGACGCACCGGACGTGAGCCCGACCGTGGTCACGCCCTCGAACCACGCGGGGTCGATCTCCTGCGCGCGGTCGACACGGTACGAGGACCCCGCCCCCGCACCGAGGGCGACCTCGACGAGGCGCACCGAGTTCGACGAGTTCGCGGAGCCCACGACGATGACCAGGTCGCAGTCCGGCGCGAGCTTCTTCACGGCGACCTGGCGGTTCTGGGTCGCGTAGCAGATGTCGTCGCTCGGCGGGTTCTGCAGGGTCGGGAACCGCTCGCGCAGCCGGTCGACCGTCTCCATCGTCTCGTCCACCGAGAGCGTCGTCTGGGAGATCCACACGACCTTCTCGGGGTCGCGGACCGTGACGTTGACGACGTCGTCCGGGGAGTTGACGACCTGCACGTGGTCGGGCGCCTCGCCGGCGGTGCCCTCGACCTCCTCGTGGCCGTCGTGCCCGATGAGGAGGATGTCGTAGTCGTCCTTGGCGAAGCGCACGGCCTCCTTGTGCACCTTGGTCACCAGGGGACACGTGGCGTCGATCGTGTCGAGGTTGCGGGCGGCCGCGGCCGCGTGGACCGCCGGCGAGACGCCGTGCGCCGAGAACACGACCCGAGCGCCCTCGGGGACCTCGTCGGTCTCGTCGACGAAGACCGCACCGCGCTCGGTGAGGGTCTCCACGACGTACTTGTTGTGCACGATCTCCTTGCGCACGTAGACCGGGGCGCCGTAGTGGTCGAGCGCCTTCTCGACCGCGATCACGGCGCGGTCGACGCCTGCGCAGTAACCGCGCGGGGCAGCCAGCAGGACGCGCTTGCGCGCGTCGGGCCGGGGCGTGACGGACGTGCTGGATGTCGGACTGCCGGTGGAGCTCACGCCGACCAGTCTAGGTGACCCGCGCGCGCTCGCCGTGTTCCGGGTGTGGGTCGCGTACGGCAGGCTGTGGAGGGTGACACCCGACGCGACCTCCGGCACCCGCGACCAGGACGGCTCCCTCGCGACCCCCGGCGCGGACTCAGCGTCGAGAGCGGCCGCGCGGCCGCGGGCGCCTGCGCGCGCACTGGACACCACGGCCGAGAACCCCTGGCCGGTGCGCCTGCTGTCGAGCAAGATCGCCGAGTACGTCGACCGGATGGCCCCCGTGTGGGTCGAGGGGCAGGTCGTCCAGCTCAACCGTCGCCCCGGCACGTCGATGGCCTTCCTCACGCTGCGGGACACCGACCAGGACATGTCGCTGCCCGTCGCGGCGTTCGCCCAGGTCGTCGACGCCGTGGCGACGCCGCTCGCGGAGGGAGCGCACGTCGTCGTGCACGCCAAGCCGGTCTTCTGGGCCCGGCGCGGCTCGTTCCAGCTGCAGGCGCAGGAGATCCGCGCGGTGGGGGTCGGCGAGCTGCTCGCGCGGATCGACCACCTCCGACGCATCCTCGCGGCCGAGGGCCTGTTCGACCCGGACCGCAAGGTGCCGCTGCCGTTCCTGCCCGCCGTGGTGGGGCTCGTGTGCGGGCGCGAGTCGAAGGCGGAGCACGACGTCGTGGTCAACGCCCGCGCGCGCTGGCCCCAGGTGCGCTTCGAGATCCGTGAGGTCGCCGTCCAGGGATCGGGCGCCGTCGCCCAGGTGAGCGCGGCGATCGCCGAGCTGGACGCGCGCACCGACGTGGACGTGATCGTCGTCGCGCGCGGCGGGGGCGCCGTCGAGGACCTCCTGCCGTTCAGCAACGAGGCGCTGGTGCGCGCCGCCGCGGCCTGCCGCACGCCGCTCGTGAGCGCTATCGGCCACGAGACGGACGCACCGCTGCTCGACCTCGTCGCGGACTACCGCGCGTCGACCCCGACGGCTGCGGCCAAGCGCATCGTCCCCGACGTCGGCGAGGAGCGCGCCCGCCTGGCGCAGGCACGCTCCCGGATGCGCCAGGCGATCACGGGTCGGCTCGCCCGCGAGCAGGCCGGTCTCGACGCCCTGCGTTCCCGCCCGGTGCTCGCCGCGCCCCGCACCATGGTCGACGCGCGGGAACGGGACGTGCTCGCGGCGCGCGACCGGGCCCGGCGCGCCCTCGACACGCTCCTGCTGCGGGCGGGAGGTGACGTCGGGCGGCTCTCCGCCCAGGTGCGCACGCTGTCCCCGGCCTCCACGCTCGAGCGGGGCTACGCCGTCGTGCAGCTCCCCGGTGGCGCCGTCGTGCGCTCCAGCACCGAGGTCCGCACCGGCGACGACCTGCACATCCGCGTCGCCGAGGGCACCGTCGAGGCGCAGGCACGATGACCCACACGGTGCTCCACACGGTGACCCACGTTTCCGTCCCTGCGACCAGATGAGGTTGACTACTCCCGTGACCACCGAAGACAACGCTGTCATGCCCGAGGTCTCGGGCCTGACCTACGAGCAGGCCCGGGACGAGCTCGTCCAGGTCGTGTCCCGGCTCGAGGCCGGCGGCGAGCCGCTCGAGGACTCGCTGGCGCTCTGGGAGCGCGGCGAGGCGCTCGCCGCGCGCTGCCAGGAGTGGCTCGACGGCGCCCGGCGGCGGCTCGACGCCGCACGCACCACCGGGACCGGGCCGGACGGCGCGGACCCCACCACCGAGGAGGACGCGCGATGACCGCCCCCACCCTGCCCGAGCACGTCCTCGTCGTCGGCGAGGCCCTCATCGACGTCGTCCACCGCGCCGACGGCAGCGTCGACGAGCACCCCGGCGGCAGCCCCGCGAACGTCGCGCTCACGCTCGGCCGCCTCGGCCGCGACGCACGCGTCCTGACCTGGGTCGGGGCCGACGCGCACGGCGAGCTCGTCGGGCGCTGGCTCCGGTCTTCCGGGGTCCGCCTCGTCGCCGGCAGCGAGGACGCCCCGGCCACGTCGCTCGCCACCGCCCACCTCGACGCGAGCGGTGCCGCCACCTACACGTTCGACCTCACGTGGCAGGTCCCGGCCGGGGCCCGCGCCGAGCAGGGCGCTCTCGCCGTGCACACGGGGTCGATCGCCGCGGTCCTCGAGCCCGGCGGCACCGGGGTCCTCGAGCTCGTCCGGGCGGCCCGGGAACACGCGACCGTGACCTACGACCCGAACGCCCGTCCGCAGATCATGGGCGACCCCGCGCAGGTCCGCGCCCGCATCGAGGACTTCGTCGCGGCGTCGGACGTCGTGAAGGTCTCCGACGAGGACGTCGAGTGGCTGGTCCCGGGCCACGACCCGGTCGACGTGGCCCGGCAGTGGCTCGCGCTCGGCCCGGCCGTCGTGGTCGTGACGTTCGGCGGTGAGGGCGCGGTCGCCGTCACGGCTGCGGGCGAGACCCGGGTCGCCGCACCGCGCATCGACGTGGTCGACACCGTCGGTGCCGGCGACTCCTTCATGGGGGCGCTGCTCGACGGGCTGTGGACCGCCGGGCTCCTCGGGGCGGAGCGTCGCGAGGAGCTGGGCTCGATCGACGAGCCCACCCTGCGCACCGTCCTCGAGCAGTGCGTGGCGGTCGCCGCGGTGACGGTCTCGCGCGCCGGCGCCAACCCCCCGACCCGCGCCGAGCTCACCGCCGGCTGAGCCCACGGCTCCCCCCGGTGCGCGGCGCGCGTCCCCTCAGGCCTTCGCGGCGCGCGCCGACGCCCGTTCGAGCGATGCCCGACGGTCCTCCTCGTTCTCGCGGTCGAGACGCTCGGCCGTCTCGTCGTCGCGCGTGAGGTTCTCGCTCGACTCGGGGTCGAAGACCATCATCGCGTCCGGGTCGAACCACAGCGTCGTCTCGTCGCCGTCCCGCACCCGCGAGGCGGCGTCGAGCGCGACGACGAACTGCGTCCGCATCCCCTCGCCGTCGAGCTCGCGGTCGAGCTCCTCGAGCTTGCTCGCCACCGAGTCGTGGGTCTCGAACGGAACGTAGGCGTAGAGCTCGGCCCCGAGCCACTCCGTGACGTCGATCGACGCCTCGAAGGTCTGACCGCGGTCCTTCTTGGTCGGGTCGACGAGCCGGGCGTCCTCGAAGTGCTCGGGTCGCAGCCCGGCGATGACGAGCTCGCGGTCGCCGATCGCGTCGCGGAGTCGGTCCGTCAGCTCGAACGTGCCGAAGGGCAGCGTGATCGCCCCGTCGGCAACCTGCCCGGGCAGGAAGTTCATCGGCGGAGACCCGATGAACCCCGCGACGAAGAGGTTCACCGGCTGCTCGTAGAGCGCCCGCGGGCTCGCGATCTGCTGCAGCTCGCCCTTGCGCAGCACCGCGACACGGTCACCGAGGGTCATCGCTTCGGTCTGGTCGTGCGTGACATAGACCGTCGTCGTCGCGAGCCGCCGCTGGAGCCGTGCGATCTCGGTGCGCATCTGCCCGCGCAGCTTCGCGTCGAGGTTCGACAACGGTTCGTCGAAGAGGAAGGCCTTGGCGTCCCGGACGATCGCGCGGCCCATCGCGACCCGCTGGCGCTGCCCGCCCGAGAGGTTCGCCGGCTTGCGGTCGAGATGCTCGCGCAGCTCGAGCAGGTCCGCCGCGTGCTCGATCTTCTCGCGGATCTCCTCCTCGGTGAACTTGCCCTTCGTCAACCGCAGCGGGAAGGCGATGTTCTCCCCCACCGTCAGGTGCGGGTACAGGGCGTAGTTCTGAAACACCATCGCGAGGTCACGGTCCCTCGGCGCCTTCTCGTTGACCCGGGCACCGTCGATCTCGAGCTCGCCCGAGGTGATGTCCTCGAGCCCGACGATCATCCGCAGCAGGGTCGACTTTCCGCAGCCGGACGGTCCGACGAGGATGACGAACTCGCCGTCCCCGATGTCGATGCTGACGCCGTTGACGGCGGGGAAGCCGTCCCCGTACTTCTTGACGATGTCCTTGAGGGTGATCGACGCCATCAGCTCTCTCCTCGAACGACTGGATCGGTGGGTGCAGGTGCCGCGCTCATCCCTTCACCGCGCCCTGGGTCAGGCCGGCAACGATCTGGCGCTGGAAGAGCACCACGAGCACGACCACGGGGATGGTGACGACGATCGCCGCGGCGGAGATCGCGCCCGTCGGCTCCTCGAAGAACGACTCGCCGGTGAAGAACGCGAGCGCCGCGGGGACCGGGCGGGCCGCGCTCGTCGAGGTCAGGGAGATGCCGTACACGAAGTCGTTCCACGCGATGAAGAACGCGATGAGCGCCGTCGTGAAGACACCGGGCGCGGCCAGCGGGACGATCGCCTTGCGGAACGCCTGCCACGGTGTGGCGCCGTCCACCTGCGCCGCCTGCTCGAGCTCCCAGGGGATCTGCCGGAAGAACGCGGCGAGCGTCCAGATGGAGATCGGGAGCGTGAGCGACAGGTACGGGATGATCAGCCCCGGCCAGGTGTCGTACAGGCCGATGCTGCGCCACAGGTTGAACAGCGGCGTGACGATCGAGACGACCGGGAAGATCGAGACGCCCAGCGCCGTGGTGAGGATGAGGCGTTTGCCGGGGAAGTCGAGGCGGGCGATGGCGTATGCGCACAGCGTCGCGAGGACGACCGCGATCCCGGTCGCGATGAGCGAGATCCCGACGGAGTTGCGCAGCGCGGAGAGGAAGAGGTCCTGCGCCGAGCCGCTCGGCGCGAGGATCTGCTCGTAGTTCTCCGTGCTCCATCGCGGCGGCAGGAAGGTGCCCGAGTTGATGTCGGCGGACGCCTTGAAGCTCGTCATGAAGATCGACGCCACGGGGAACAGCGCCCCCACGAGCACGACGACCGTGATGACGCCCCACACGACGCGGGCTCGGGTCGTGAGCACGCTCCCCATCACTTCTCCCCTCTCGCGCCGGCGAGATCGACCTTGAAGAGCTTGATCGCGACGAAGCAGAGGGCGATCACGCACAGGAAGAGCAGGACGGAGATGGCCGACCCCATCCCGATCTGCAGCTGTCCGATGGAGGTGCGGTAGGCCAGGAGCGAGAGCACCTCGGTGTTGTTCGCGCCGTTGGTCATGATGAAGACGTTGTCGAAGATCCGGAAGGCGTCGAGCGCCCGGAACAGCACGGCGACCATGATGGCGGCCTTCATGTTCGGCACGATCACCCGCGTGAAGCGCTGCCAGGCGGTGGCCCCGTCGACCTTCGCGGCCTCCTCGAGCTCCCCGGGCACCTGCGCGAGGCCGGCGAGCAGGAGGAGCGAGATGAACGGCGTCGTCTTCCACACCTCGGAGGCGATGATGACGAACAGGCTCGTGCCCTGGCTGGCGAACCAGTTGAGGTCCGGGCTGATCCCGGGGACCCAGTCGAACCAGTGGTTGACGAACCCGGAGGTGATGTCGAACGCGTAGAACCACGCGAACGCCGAGACCACCGTGATGATGCCGTACGGCACGAGGATCGCGGTGCGCAGCAGCCCCCGCAGACGCTTGATCGCGCGGTGCATGACGAGCGCGAGCGCGAAGCCCAGGACGAGCTCGACGAGCACCGAGACGACCATGATGAAGAACGTCACGCCGAAGTCCCGCCACCAGACGGGGTCGGTGAGGATGACGGCGTAGTTCCCGAGCCCGACGAACGCCCGGTCGTCGGGCGCCGTGAGCTTGTAGTTGAACAACGAGTCGTAGAAGGCCTGCAGGATCGGGTACAGCGTGACGGCCAGCATGACGACGAAAGCGGGACCGGCGAGGTACCAGCCGAGGCGCGCCTCGGAGCGGGTCCGGTCCGACCGTGCGGCGCGCGCGGTCGGCTCGTCGCCGGTCTCGGCGTCGCGCGCGGCGCCGGGGATCGTGGTGCTCACAGCAGTCGCTCCCCTCGCAGGACGGCGACGATGAAGTCGGTAGAGGTCTCCGGCGTGCTGTCGGGGTCGACCTGTGCCGGCGGGTGCCAGGTCTGCTGCAGCCCCGTCGAGACCTCGTTGTAGTACAGGGTCTGGGGGCGCGGGGCCGCCTGCTCGAGCGAGTCCCGGATGAGCTCGTACATGGGGTACGCCTCCTGGACGTCCGGGTCCTCGTACGCCTCGGTGCTCGCCGCGGGGTTGCCGTTGGTGACGAAGTACTCGGCCTGGTTCTCCGGGCTCACGATGCACCGGACGGCCTCGTACGCGAGGTCGGTGTGCGCGCTGAACGCCCCCACCCCGATGCTGATCCCGCCGTACGGCGGCCGGGCGTCCTCGCCCTCGACGACCTGCGGGTAGGGGGCCCAGCCGATGTCGTCCAGCAGCTCCTCGTCCAACGACCCGGCGTCCACGGCGCCGACGGTCGAGGACCACACGAACGGCCAGTTGACCATAAAGCCCCCCCTGTCCCCCTGGAACACCGTCAGGGACGCGGACTCGTCGGCGTTCGGCAGCCCCGGCCCACCGACCCCGGAACCACCGATCTCCCCGACGATCCGCGCGGCCTCCCGGCCGGCGTCGGTCGCGAGGCCCAGCTCGAGCTCGTCCGCCGGTGCCTCCGGGTCCGTGATGATCTCGCCGCCCGCGGACGCGACGAGCGCGTTGATCCACACCGTCAGCGACTCGGCGCGCGCACCCTGCACGGCGAGCACGGTGTCCTGGTCGTCCGACGCCTCGATGATCTCGTCCCACGTCACCGGTTCGCTCATGTCCAGCCCGGCGGCCTCCGCGACCGACTCCCGGTACCAGAGCACCTGCGTGTTGGCCCAGAACGGGATCGCGACGAGCTCGTCCTTCCAGGTCGACGCGTCGATCGCGCCCTGGACGACGTCCTGCGTCGTCTCGTCGGCGACGTCGTCCGGGACGTCGGCGAGGAAGCCGGCTCCGGAGAACTCCGGGATGAACGGCGGGTCGAGGCTCATGAGGTCGATCGACCCGTCGTTGGCCGCGAGCCGGCGCACGAGCTGCTCGCGCTGGGCGGCGGCGTCACGGGGCAGCAGCGACGTCTCGATGCGGTACTCGCCGTCCGCCTCCTCGGTGCACGACGCCGCGATCTCGGCCTGACCGCCGTTGTCCGGGTTGATGTACCACGTGAGGACGGGCGGACCTGACTCGCCGGTCGCGCACGCCGCCAGCGGTGCGGCGACCCCGATCGCGAGCAGGACCGCGAGGGGTCTGGTGCGTCTGCGCACTCGGGCTCCTTCGTCGAGGTCCAGGCGCCGCCCGGTGCTCGTCCGGACGACCTCGTGCCATCTCCATGGCTACACCCGGCACGGCCCGCCCGCCAGGTGAACGGGGTGCACGACACCCGCCGAGGTGCGCGAAGATGTGGTCATGGCACCGACACGACCTTCGACGCCCGCCGAGGCCTGGGCGGCCCTGCGCGACGGCAACACCCGCTTCGTCTCCGGCGCGCCGGAGCACCCGTCCCAGGGAGCCGACCACCGGCGCGAGCTCAGCGTCGCGCAGCACCCGCACACCGTCGTCTTCGGCTGCTCGGACTCCCGCGTCGCCGCCGAGATCATCTTCGACCAGGGCCTCGGCGACGTGTTCGTGGTGCGCACCGCCGGGCACGTGCTGGACACGACCGTCATCGGCTCCATCGAGTACGGCGTGCAGGTCCTGGGCGCACCGCTCGTCGTCGTGCTGGGTCACGACAGCTGCGGCGCCGTCGGGGCGGCGGTCCACACCCTCACCACCGGCGAGCAGGCGGCCGGGTTCGTCCGGGCCGTCGTGGACCGCGTCATCCCCTCGATCGTCAACATCACGAGCGCCAACGGGGGCGGCCTGACGTCGCTCGACCCGGACGTGCTGCGGCGCGAGCACGTACGGCACACGGTCGACATGCTGCACTCGTACTCCGCCGGCGTCGCCGAGGCGGTCGCCGAGGGGCGCTGCGCGATCGTCGGCGTCGAGTACGCGCTCGCGGACGGGCAGGCCCGGCTGGTGGACGTCGTCGGCGACGTCGGCGACCTCCCGGAGCACGCGCCGGCCGTCGCGGCCGGGTGAGATCCGGGGTCGAGGTCGGCCCGCCGGGTGCGGCACCATAGGGCCATGACTTCTGCTGCTACCCCTGACGTCCCTGCCGGCACCGACGCCGCGGCGAGCCCCGAGTACCGCATCGAGCACGACACCATGGGTGAGGTCCGCGTCCCCGCGGCCGCCCTCTACCGCGCGCAGACGCAGCGCGCGGTGGAGAACTTCCCCATCTCGGGCACCACGCTCGAGCGCGGGCACATCGAGGCGCTCGCCCGGGTGAAGAAGGCCGCCGCCCGCGCCAACGCCGAGCTCGGTGTCCTCGACGAGGACGTCGCCGCCGCGATCGTCGCCGCCGCGGACGAGGTCGCCGCGGGCGCCCACGACGAGCACTTCCCGGTCGATATCTTCCAGACGGGGTCCGGGACGTCGTCGAACATGAACACCAACGAGGTGCTCGCGACGCTCGCCACGCGCTCCCTCGGCCGCGACGTGCACCCCAACGACCACGTCAACGCCTCGCAGTCGTCGAACGACGTGTTCCCGACGTCGGTGCACCTGGCCGCGACGGCCGGTGTCGTGCACGACCTCGTGCCGGCGCTCACGCACCTCGCCGAGGCGCTGGAGGCCAAGGCCGCCGAGTTCGCGACGGTCGTGAAGTCCGGCCGCACGCACCTCATGGACGCGACCCCCGTGACGCTGGGCCAGGAGTTCGGCGGCTACGCCGCCGCGATCCGCTACGGGATCGAGCGGCTGACCACGGCGCTGCCGCGTGCCGCCGAGGTGCCCCTCGGCGGCACGGCCGTCGGCACCGGGATCAACACGCCCGCCGGCTTCCCCCAGCGGGTCATCGCGCTGCTCGTCGAGGACACGGGCCTGCCGCTCACCGAGGCCCGCGACCACTTCGAGGCGCAGAGCTCGCGCGACGGGCTCGTCGAGCTGTCCGGCGCGCTGCGGACCGTCGCGGTGTCGATCACGAAGATCTGCAACGACCTGCGCTGGATGGGGTCGGGCCCCAACACGGGGCTCGGCGAGATCTTCATCCCCGACCTGCAGCCCGGCTCCTCGATCATGCCGGGCAAGGTCAACCCCGTCATCCCCGAGGCCGTGCTCATGGTCGCTGCCCGGGTGATCGGCAACGACGCCACCGTCGCCTGGGCCGGGGCGAGCGGCTCGTTCGAGCTCAACGTCCAGATCCCCGTCATCGCGCTCGGTGTGCTCGAGTCCGTGCGCCTGCTGTCCAACGCCTCGGTCGTGCTCGCCGACAAGACGGTCGCGGGCATCACGGCGAACGTCGAGCGTGCGCGTGCGCTCGCGGAGTCCTCCCCGTCGATCGTCACCCCGCTCAACCGGGTCATCGGCTACGAGGCGGCCGCCAAGGTGGCCAAGCACTCCGTCGCGCAGGGCGTCACGGTGCGCGAGGCCGTGGTCGACCTCGGCTACGTCGAGCGCGGCGAGGTCACGGAGGCCCAGCTCGACGACGCCCTCGACGTGCTGTCGATGACGCGCCCGCCGCAGGCCTGACACCGGCAGCCTGACGACAGGCGGACGTCGGCGAGGGGCGGGACCCGTCCGGGTCCCGCCCCCCCGCGTGCCCGATCGTGACCGGTGCGACACCGCCCGGAAACCGCCTCCCACCACCGGTAACGGCCGCGAAACGACACCGCTCCCCTGGCCGAAACGTCGTGTCCCTAGGCTCCGAGTTCCCGGCACGTGCCGGGTCGCGGACCACCGGGTCCTCGTCGTCACGAGCGGAGCGCCTCCATGACCATTCCCCCCTCCCCACGCCGTCGTCGGCTGCGCACAGCGGTGCGCGCCACCCTCGCCGCGGGGGTCGCGCTCACGCTGGCCGCCTGCTCGAGCGGGTCGGACGGGACGGGCGGCGGCGAGGGCGACGACGCGGACCACGGCGAGATCTCCGTCCAGCTCTCCTGGATCAAGAACGCGGAGTTCATCGGCGAGTACTACGCCGACGACCGGGGCTACTTCGAGGAGGCGGGCTTCTCGAGCGTCAACCTCGTCGCCGGACCGAGCACCGGCATCGCGGAGCTCGTCTCCGGGCAGGCCTTCGTCGCCCTCAGCGACGCCGTGTCCGCGGGCACCGCGATCGCGAACGAGGACGCGCCCGTCAAGATCATCGGCACCACGTTCCAGAAGAACCCGTTCACCATCCTGTCGCTCACCGACGGCGGTGACATCGCGACCGCCGACGACCTCGTGGGCAAGCGCATCGGCGTGCAGGACTCGAACACCGCGCTGTTCAGCGCGCTGCTGTCCGCGAACGGCATCAGCCCGGACGACGTGACGGTCGTGCCGGTGCAGTACGACGCCTCCGTCCTGACGAACGGCGAGGTCGACGGCTACGTCGCCTACCTGACGAACGAGTCGATCATCGTCGAGGCCGAGGGCTTCGCGGTGACGAACCTGCCCTTCGCGGACAACGGGCTGCCGTTCGTCGCCGAGACCTTCACCGTGACCGACGAGTCCATCGCCGAGGACCGGGACAAGCTCAAGGACTTCCTGGTCGCCGAGATCCGTGGGTGGACCGACGCGCTCGCCGACCCCGCCGGGGCCGTGCAGCTCTCGCTCGAGAACTACGGCGCGGACCTGGGCCTCGACGAGGCGACCGAGATCGCGTCGGCCGAGGCGCAGAACACCCTGCTCGTCGTCTCCGAGGAGACCGCGGCCAACGGCCTGTTCACGATCTCCGAGGAGCTGCAGGCACAGACCCTCGAGAGCCTCGCGGGCGCAGGCCTCGAGCTCGAGGCGGCCGACCTGTTCGACATGTCGTTGCTCGCCGAGGTCTACGAGGAGAACCCCGAGCTGCTGGACTACGAGGGCTGATGTCCCGGCCGACCGTCGACCCCGAGGTCGACACCCCCACCGCCGGTGCCGGGGAGCGATCCTCCGGCACCGGCGTGCAGATCTCCGGGCTCAGCAAGGTCTTCCGGATGGGCCGGCGCAGCGTCACGGCCCTGCAGGACACCGACCTGCACACCGAGCGCGGCAGCTTCCTGTCCCTCCTCGGCCCCTCGGGCTGCGGCAAGTCCACCATCCTGCGGATCCTCGCGGGTCTCGAGGACGCCACCACGGGCACGGTGAGCGTCGACGGGCAGTCACCGACCCGGCTGCGCACGGAGCACGCGCTCGGCATCGCGTTCCAGGACTCCGCGCTGCTCCCGTGGCGCAGCGTGGTCGCGAACGTCCGGCTGCCGTTCGAGGTCGCCGGGCTGCGGGTGGACGACGCCGCGGTGCAGGAGATGATCGCGCTCGTCGGCCTGGAGGGGTTCGAGAAGGCGAAGCCCGCGCAGCTCTCCGGCGGCATGCGCCAGCGCGTCTCCATCGCGCGCTCGCTCATCCTGCGGCCGTCCGTGCTGCTCCTCGACGAACCGTTCGGCGCCCTCGACGACATGACCCGCCAGCGGCTCAACCTCGAGCTCCTGCGGATCTGGACGGAGAAGCCCGCGACCACGCTCCTGGTGACCCACGGCATCTCCGAGGCGATCTTCCTGTCCGACCAGGTCGCCGTGATGAGCGCCCGCCCCGGGCGTGTGCGCGAGGTCCTCGAGATCGACCTGCCCCGCCCCCGCGCCCCCGAGATGCAGCGCACGCCCGAGTTCCACGCGTACGTGGACCGCGCGTCCGAGCTGCTCTTCGGCCACGGGGAGTGAGGCGACCATGAGCACGACCACCGCCCCGACACCCACCGGAGCACCGCCGTCGGACACCTCCGCCGAGCGCGCCCGACGCCGCCTGCCCCACTGGGTGGTCGGCGTCATAGGGGGCGTCGGGCTCGTCGCGCTGTGGTGGCTGGGTGCGGTGACCGTGTTCTCGGACGTCGGTCCGGGCAACGCCCAGGCCATCCCGACACCGCTGGACGTCGTGCGCCAGTGGGGGCTCGACGGCTGGGAGCTGTACGCCCGCAACCTGTCCGTGACGCTGGCCGAGGCGGCGCAGGGATTCCTCTGGGGCAACGGGCTCGCGCTCGTGCTCTCGACCCTCGTCCTGGTCGTGCCGCGCCTCGAGGGCGCGGTCATGCAGCTCGCGATCATCACCTACTGCATCCCGATCGTCGCGATCGGCCCGCTCGTGCTCATCATCATCGGCCCGCCGCCCACGGGCGAGCCGTCCGGCACGGCCGTCTTCCTCGCCGCGATGAGCTGCTTCTTCACGACGGTCGTCGGGGCCCTCCTCGGTCTCAAGGCCGCGGACCGCTCGACGCTCGACGTCGTCGCGGTCCTCGGGGGGTCCCGCCTCACGCAGCTGCGCACGGTGCGCCTCGTCGCCGCGCTCCCCCAGGTGCTCACCGCCCTGCAGATCGCGGTGCCGGCCGCGTTCCTCGGGGCGATCCTCGGGGAGTACCTCGGCAAGGTCGACGTGGGACTCGGCCCCGCGATGATCAACGCACAGAACTCGCTCAACGCGGCCCGGCTGTGGGGCTTCGCGCTCGTGTCCGGCGCGGTCGCCATGATCGGCTTCCTCGCGCTCGGCGCCGTCGGACGCCTGGTCGCGCCGTGGTCCCGCGGGACGAGCCGCGGAGGACCCGCGTGAGCGCCCCGACCGCGACGGTCCCCGGGCCGGACGGGCCGACCACCCACGACCTCGCCCTCCTGCGACGACGGGTCCGGCGGGAGGCGACGCGGGACGTGCTGCGCACGATCGGTCGTGGTCTGCTGACCTTCGCCCTGACCGTGGTCGTCGTGCTCGCCCTGTGGTGGGGGGTGCTGCTCGTCTTCGACGTCAGCCCCTACGTCGCGAAGAGCCCCGCCGACGTGTGGGACCACCTGGTGGTCTCTCCCGACGCCGCCGCGCACCGTGCCGCGGTCACGGCACCGCTCGGCATCACGCTGTACCACTCGTTCGTCGGGTTCTGTACAGGGCTCCTCGTCGCGCTGGCCGGCGCCGTGAGCTTCCGCCTGTGGAAGGGCGCCGAGAACGCGCTCATGCCGGTCGCGATGCTGCTGCGGTCCGTGCCGCTCATCGCCATGGCGCCGGTGATCATCATGATCGTCGGGCGGGACGTCGCGGCCGTCGCCGTCATCGGCGGGATCGTGGTGCTCTTCCCCGCCCTCGTCACCATCGCGGCCGGGCTGTCCTCGGCCTCGCAGCAGATGACCGACGTCGTGCACGTCTACGGCGGGTCCCCCTGGCACGCCCTGCGGATGGTCGCGCTCCCGGCGTCCCTGCCGGCGTTCTTCGCCGCGGTGCGCATCTCGGTCCCGGGCGCGATCACCGGGGCGCTGCTCGCGGAGTGGCTCGCGACCGGCGACGGTATCGGCTCCGCGATCAACCAGGCCATCCCGCAGGTGCAGTTCTCGTTCATCTGGTCGAGCGTGGTGCTGGTCACCGCCGTCTCGCTCGTCCTGTACAACGTGGTGCAGATCGTCGAGAACGTCGTCCTGGTGCGGACCGGGATGCGCACGACCACCGACCGCTAGACGCACCCGCGTCCCGGTCGCCGGCCCGTCGGCCGGCCACCGGGACGCGGGCCCTTCCTCAGACCTCGATGCTCTCCAGCATCTCGGTCACGAGCGCGGCGACGGGCGAGCGCTCGGACCGGGTCAGCGTGACGTGCGCGAACAGCGGATGGCCCTTGAGCGCCTCGATGACGGCCGCGACGCCGTCGTGCCGCCCGACCCGCAGGTTGTCCCGCTGCGCGACGTCGTGCGTGAGGATCACGCGCGACGACTGGCCGATCCGGGAGAGCACCGTCAGCAGCACGTTGCGCTCGAGGGACTGGGCCTCGTCGACGATGACGAACGCGTCGTGCAGCGAGCGCCCACGGATGTGGGTCAGCGGCAGCACCTCGAGCAGCTCGCGGTCGATCACCTCTTCGACGACGTCCGGCGAGACGAGCGCGCCGAGCGTGTCGAACACCGCCTGCGCCCAGGGGTTCATCTTCTCCGCCTCGGAGCCCGGCAGGTAGCCGAGGTCCTGGCCGCCCACCGCGTACAGGGGACGGAACACCATGATCTTGCGGTGCTTGCGGCGTTCGAGCACGGCCTCGAGGCCGGCGCACAGGGCGAGCGCCGACTTCCCCGTCCCGGCGCGCCCGCCCATGGAGACGATCCCGATCTCGTCGTCGAGGAGCAGGTCGATCGCAATGCGCTGCTCGGCCGAGCGGCCGTGCACCCCGAAGAGCTCCTGGTCGCCGCGCACGAGCTGGACGTGCTTGTCCGCGGTGACGCGACCGAGCGCCGAGCCCCGCGGCGAGTGCACCACGAGGCCGGTGTGGCACAAGAGCGGCCCGGCGCCGGCGAGGACGAGCGGGTCGAGCTCGGCGAGCTCGATCGAGTCGTTCTCCCACAGCTCGGCCATCTGCTCGTCGGCCAGGTCGATCTCGCTCATGCCCGTCCACCCGGAGTCGACGGCGAGCTCGGCCCGGTACTCCTCGGCCGCGATGCCGACCGCCGACGCCTTGACGCGCATCGGCAGGTCCTTGGACACGACCGTCACGTCGTAGCCCTCGGCCGACAGGTTCGCCGCGACGGACAGGATGCGCGTGTCGTTGTCGCCGAGCCGGAAGCCCGCAGGCAGCACGGTCGGGTCCGTGTGGTTGAGCTCGACCCGCAGCGTCCCTCCGCCGTCACCGACGGGCAGGGGCGCGTCGAGGCGGCCGTGGGTGATGCGCAGGTCGTCCAGCATCCGCAGCGCGCTGCGGGCGAAGTAGCCGAGCTCGGCGTGATGGCGCTTGGCCTCGAGCTCGGTGATGACGACGACCGGCAGGACGACGTCGTGCTCGGCGAACCGCAGGATGGCCCGCGGGTCGGACAGCAGGACGGAGGTGTCGACGACGAAGGTCCGACGCCCCTCCCCACCGGCTGGTGCATCGTCCGATGCAGGTCCTGGTACCGAGACGGGTTCAGGTGCGTTGCGGACCACGGCAGGCTCCCTCCGGCGCATCAGCGCCGTTCTCGCCGCCCGACCCCGTTCCCGGTCCCCGTCGAGGCGGGCCGGGGCGTGGCGGGCTGTTGGGTGGGGCAGGCGACCGGCCGCAGGTGCAGCGGAGCCGGTGCCGGCCCTCCTGCGCGGAGCGTGAACTCCATGGGCTGGCCTCCCGGGGACGGCTGGTGCCGTCCTGTGCTCCCGAAACTACGCCCGTGTGATTCCTGTCACCAGCCCAACAGCCCCGTGTCGCCGAGATGTCACGCGGAATTAACCCTGCGGAGCCCTGGACGACCGTTCCGCCTACGCTCGTCACCATGACCGACGCGACGTGGACCGGGTTCGACGCCCGCGGGCTGGCCCTGGCCGTGCGGCGTGGTGACGTCTCACCGGTCGAGGCGCTCGACGCGACGCTCGCGGCGGTCGACGCGCTCGGCGAGACGGTGGGCGCCTTCGCCGCCGTGACCGCCGACCTCGCCCGCGCGCAGGCCGTCGCGGCGCAGGACGCGCTCGTTGCGGCCCGACGCTCCGGGTCGCTGCACGACCTGCCGCCCTTCCTCGGCGTCCCGTGCCCCGTCAAGGACCTCACGATGGTCGCGGGCGTGCCGCTGCGCGCCGGATCCGCCGCGATCGAGGTCACCGCCCCGTACGACGACGGCGTGGTCACCCTCCTGCGCCGGGCCGGCACGATCATGGTCGGCAAGACGAGCACCCCCGAGCTCGGCCTGCCGCCCTACACCGAGCCGGACACCGGCCCGCCCGCGCGCACCCCCTGGGACCTGTCGCGCTCGGCGGGCGGGTCGAGCGGCGGCGCGGGCGCGGCCGTCGCCGCCGGGATCGTGCCCGTCGCCCACGGCAGTGACGGCGGGGGCTCGCTGCGCATCCCCGCCTCGGCCTGCGGCCTCGTCGGGCTCAAGCCGTCGCGCGGGCTCGTGAGCCCCGGTCCCTACGGGGTCGACGGCCCCGGCCTCGCCTCCCACGGCGTGCTGACCCGCACGGTGCGCGACACCGCCGCCTTCCTCGACGTCCTGGCCCAGCCCTGGCCCGGCGACACCTTCGTGAGCGGGTGCGCGGGGCGCGGCCCGACGACGTACCTCGACGCGTGCGAGCGGCCGCCCCTGGTCCGGGTCGGCCTCCTCACCGCGCCAATCATCGCGACGGACGCCCCGGTCGACCCGGCGTGCCGGCAGGCGGCCCTCGACACGGCCCACCTGCTCGAGGAGCTGGGGCACGAGGTCGTGGAGATCGACCCGCCGTTCGACGCCGAGCGCTGGTCCTCGTTCGCCGCGCTGTGGTCGGTCGGTGCGCTCTCGGCCGAGATCGACCCCGAGGACGAGCACCTCCTCACCCCGCTGAGCCGATGGCTTCGTGCGCGCGGGCGGGACGTGACCGGGCTGGAGCACGCCCGAGCGCTCACGGCGGTCCAGACGCTCACCCGGGAGGTCGCGGCCGCCTGGGCCGGGGTCGACGTCGTGCTCTCACCCACCCTCGCGCAGCTGCCCGCACGGGTCGGCTCGCAGCGGGAAGACCACGACCCCGCCGCGGACTTCGCCGCGCAGAGCGCCTTCACCCCGTGGACGAGCGTATGGAACCTCACGGGCCGACCGGCCATCAGTCTGCCGCTCGGCGAGGCCACCGCCGACGGCGTCCGGCTGCCCGTCGGCGTGATGCTCGGTGCCGCGCACGGGCAGGACGCCGTGCTGCTCGCCCTGGCCGCCCAGCTCGAGACCGCCGCACCCTGGGCGCACCGCCGTCCGCCGGTCCACGCCACGACCAGGCTGCCGACAGGCCCGCGATGACCACCTCCGTCGTCCTGCTCCTCGGCGTGAACGTCGGGGGCAGGCGCGTCGTGCGGTCGCAGACCCTGCGCCAGGTCGCGACCGACGCCGGGTTCACCGACCCACGGACCCACCTGGCGAGCGGGAACCTGGTGGCCGGGACAGGCGACGCCTCGCCCGCGGAGGTCTCGGCACGGATCCGGTCGGGCCTGCTCGACGCACTGGGCCTCGACGTGCACGCCGTCACCCTCTCCGCGACGAGGATCGCGGGCATCGTGACTGCCAACCCCTACCCCGAGGCCGCGCGCGACGACCCCGCGCACCTGCTCGTGCTCGTGGGCACCGAGGAGATCGACGCCGAGGGCGTCGCCCGCCTCGTGGCCGAGCACCCCGGACGCGAACGCGCGACCGTCGTCGACGGCGTGCTGTACGTCACGTACCCCGACGGGATCGGGCGCTCGCGGCTCACGTCCGCCGTGCTCGCGCGGGCCGCGTCCACTGCGCTGACCGCCCGGAACTGGACGACGATCACCCGGCTCGCGGAGATGGCCGGTAGACTCCCCGGGTGATCGAGGCGAACAGGTACCGGGCGCGCCGGTTCCGTCATGAACCGTCTCGGGGACCGATCGCCCAGCACCGAGCACGGGGCACCAACGGGTACGTCTCGGCCTGGGGAGCGGACCAGGCAGGGTCAGCCCCGCCCCACGACGCCTGACCCGTTCGTCCTCCACCGGCTCCACAACGACAAGGTCCGCCTTCGTGATGCTCCCTGCCGTCCTCGGGCTCACCGCGCTCCTCGCGCTGATCGCCCCCTTCCTCGGTCGCGCCCTCGGCCGTGCTGCCGGGTGGCCTCTCGCTGCCGGGCTCCTCGCGCTCGCCCTGTGGATCGGGATCGCACCTCCCGCCACCGGCACCGAGTGGTCCGTGGCATGGATCCCCTCGCTCGACGTCGCGCTGCACCTGCGCTACGACGGGCTGACGGGCATGTTCGTCATGCTCGTGCTGGGGGTCGGCGCGGCCGTGCTCGCGTACTCCGCGAAGTACCTGCGCCCCGGCCCGCACCCCGGCTTCTACGGGCTGATGACCGCCTTCGCGGCGGCGATGACGGGCCTCGTGCTGGCCGACGACGTGATCCTGCTCTTCGTCATGTGGGAGTTCACGACGGTCTGCTCGTTCTTCCTCATCGCGCGCACCAGCCCGCAAGCACACGCGCCCGCGGTGCGGACCTTCCTCGTGACGGTCGCCGGCGGCCTGTGCCTGCTCGGTGCCGTCATCGCCATGTCCGTGGTCACCGGGACGACGCAGCTCAGCGCGATCCTCGTTGACCCCGTCTGGTCGCAGGACACCACCTTCGCCGCGACGATCGCGGTTCTCGTCGCGCTCGCCGCGTTCACGAAGTCTGCCCAGTTTCCTTTCCACGCGTGGCTGCCCGACGCCATGGTCGCCCCGACGCCGGTGAGCGCGTACCTGCACGCCGCGGCGATGGTCAAGGCCGGGATCTACCTGCTGCTGCGGTTCTCCGCCGCGCTCGCCGAGGTACCGGTGTGGAACATCCTGCTCGTCACGGTCGGCCTGATCACCACAGTCATGGGGGCGGTGTTCGCGCTCCAGCGCAACGACCTCAAGGAGCTGCTCGCGTACTCGACGGTGAGCCAGCTGGGCCTGCTCGTCGCGGTCATCGGCATCGGCACGCCCACCGCGCTGCTCGCGGCCTGCGTGCACACCGTCGCCCACGCGCTGTTCAAGTCGGCGGCCTTTATGCTCGTCGGCGTCCTCGACCACCAGACAGGCACACGCGACATCCGTCGCCTCGCCGGCGTCGGGCGGGCGATGCCGCTCACGGCCGTGGCGATCGTGCTCGCCGCGACATCGATGGCCGGGCTGCCCCCGCTCCTCGGCTTCGTCAGCAAGGAGTCGGTGCTCGCCGGGATGCTCGAGGCTCCCGGATGGGCCGGTCCCGTGACCGCCGGTGTCGCCGCGCTCGGCGCGGTGTTCACGTTCGCCTACTGCGGACGCATCGTGCTGCGTACGCTCCCGGGCGTTCCCGACGACGAGCTGCGCTCCACGATGCGCGAGGGCTCGCTCGGGCTCGTCCTGCCCGCCGCGATCCCTGCCGCGCTCGGCCTGCTCCTCGGCCCCGGCGCCGCGCTGCTCGACACGATCACCGGGTCGGCGGCGAGCGCGGCGGCCGGCAGCGAGGTCGACGCGCACCTCACGCTCTGGCACGGGATCACCCCCGAGCTCGGCATCTCGCTCGTCATCTACGCCCTCGGCCTGCTGCTCGTGCTCCGCTCGCGCACCGTCGAGCGCGTCCTCGGGCGTCAGCTCTTCCCGTTCACCGGCGTCGAGGCGGTCGCCGCCTGGCAACGCTGGACGGTCGCTTTCGGCGCTCGGGTCGGCGACCTCACCCGGACCGACGCCCCGGCACGGCACCTGGCGATCCCGGTCGTCGCGATCGCGGTCGTCGCCGTGGCCGCCGCCGCGTCCGTCACGGGCCTCGGCGACGCGCGCGAGACCTCGCGCCCGCTCGACTGGGTGCTGCTGGGGATCGTAGCCCTCGGTGTCGGGGCGGCCGTCACCGCTCGGTCGCGCCTCGGGTCGGTGGCCGTCATCGGCATCGTCGGCTTCGCGGTTGCGGTGCTGTTCTTCGCCCTCGGCGCCGCCGACGTCGCGCTGACCCAGCTCCTCGTCGAGTTCCTCACCGTCGTCGTCGCGGTCCTGCTGCTGCGCAGGCTCCCTCGCAGGTTCCGGAAGGTGCCCCCGCGGCGCGTGCTGGTCACCGGCACGATCGCGGTCCTCGGTGGGCTCTCCGCGGGCCTCGCGACGTTCGCGCTCACCGGGCGGCGTGACCTGTCCGCCGCCGGCGAGCACTTCCTGCTCAATGCGCCGGACGACACGGGCGGCAGCAACGTGGTGAACACGATCCTCGTGGACTACCGCGCGCTCGACACCCTGGGTGAGCTCACCGTCCTCGGGATCGCCGGCGTAGTCGTCGCGGTCCTGCTCGAGTCGGCACGGGCGCTGCCCATGCGCTCGCGCGACGGCGGCCCCGCCATCGCGGTGCTCCCCCGCTCGCCGCTCGTCGACCCCGTGCAGAACGGGCTGTTCACCCGTTCGCTGGCCAAGCCGCTCGTGCCGCTCATGATCGCCTTCTCGCTCTACTTCCTGTTCCGCGGGCACAACGCCCCCGGCGGGGGGTTCATCGCGGCCCTGGTCGCGGCATCCGGCTTCGCGCTGGCCTACCTCGCCGCGACGTCGGACTCCCCGCGGCGCACGCCGTACTACCCGCTCATCGGCGGCGGCGTGCTCATCGCCGTCGTCACAGGCCTCGCCGGTCTGGTCGACGGGTCCTTCCTGCGGCCGCTGCACGTCGACGCCCTGGGGATGCACCTGACCACTGCCCTGATCTTCGACGTCGGGGTCTACCTCGCCGTCATCGGAGTGGTCGTCGCGGCGCTCGACCTGCTCGGCAGCAACCCGCCGCCGGTCGGCACGGTGAGCGTCGACGAGCCACCCCCGACACCCGCGGCCGGCACGGATGCGGACGCCGACGGCGGCACCGGTGCGGACACCGGTGCCTACACCGAGGGGACAGAACCGCCCCCACCGCAGGAACCGGCGATCGCCGGCGCCCACCGACCGTCCACGAACCCGAAGGAGACCGCATGACGCTCGCGATCATCGTCGGGCTCCTCGTCGCCGGCGGCATCTATCTCGTGCTCCAGCGCGAGATGCTCCGCATCGTGCTCGGCTTCATCCTCCTCAGCCACGCCGTCAACGTCCTGCTGCTCGCCGCCGGCGGCGCCGACCGGCGAGGGCAGCCCCTCGGCGACTCCCCTGATCCGGCGACCACCGCGGACCCGCTGCCGCAGGCGTTCGTCCTCACCGCGATCGTCATCGCGTTCGCGATCACGATCTACATGCTGTCCCTCTCCGTCGTCGGGCGCGGTGACGACGACACCGACGTCCTGTCCGACGCGGCGCGCGCCGACCGTGGCGCGCACGAGGATCCACCGCCGATCGAGGAGATCGCGCGGGCGCACGGCATGACCCTGAGCACCGGGTCCGGCGGCGGCACCGGCAGCGGCACCAGCACCGGTAGCAGCACGACGGGAGCGGACGCATGACCGCGACTCTCCTGCCGCTGTTCGTCGCCGTCCCGCTGGTCGCGGCGGCCGTGCTGCTCCTCGTGCCCGGCTCACGTCACTGGTCGACGTCGGTCCTGCTCGCGACGCTCACGGCGTCCGGCCTCGCCGGCATCGCCCTGATCGTCGAGACCGCCGACGGTTCCGCGCTCGCGCACGGGATCGGGCTGTGGCCGTTCGGCATCTCGATCCCCTTCGCCGCCGACATGTTCACCGCACTCATGCTCACGCTGACGGCGGTCCTGTCCGTGACGTGCTCGGCGTTCGCGGTGGCCTCGACGCATGTGCGCCTGCGGTTCTTCGCGCCGCTGGTCCTCGTGCTCGCCGCGGGGGTGAACGGCGCGCTGCTCACGGCCGACCTGTTCAACCTCTTCGTGTTCGTCGAGGTCATGCTGCTGCCGTCCTACGGCCTCCTGGTGATGTCCGCGCCCGGCCGTGCGCCGCTGCGCCGCGTGACCGGCTCACGCCTGTACGTGACGGCGAACCTCCTCATCTCGACCGTCTTCCTCGCAGGCGTCGGGCTCACCTACGGTGTCGCCGGGACGGTGAACATCGCCGAGCTCGCCGGCGCGGCGAAGGACTCCCCCGTCGTCGCGATCGCCGTCGCCGTGTGCCTGTTCGCCCTGTCGATGAAGGCCGCGGTCGTGCCCGTGCACGGCTGGCTCGCCCGTGCCTACCCGGACGCCTCCCCGGCCGTCACGGCGCTGTTCTCCGGTCTGCACACCAAGGTCGCGATCTACGCCATCTACCGGATCTACGCGGTCGTCTTCGAGGGGATGAGCGAGTACCTGTGGATCGGCGTCGTGATGTTCTCCCTCACGATGATCGTCGGCGTGCTCGGTGCGGTCGGCGAGAACTCGACCCGGTCGATCCTGGCGTTCCACATGGTCAGCCAGATCGGCTACATCCTGCTAGGGGTCGCGCTCTTCGGACCGATCGGTCTCACGGCGGGGATCTTCTACCTGCTGCACCACATGATCGTCAAGGCGTCGCTGTTCCTGTCGACGGGTGCGGTGGAGGTCCGCTACGGGACCGGGCCGCTCGGCAGCGTGCACGGCATCGCCCGGGCGGAACCGCTCATCGCAGTGACGTTCTTCATCGCCGCGATGTCGCTGGCCGGGATCCCGCCCTTCTCAGGTTTCGTCGCCAAGCTCGCGCTCATCACCGCGGCGCTGGACTCCGGCCAGGTGGCTGCCGTCGTCGTGATGCTGGTCGTCAGCATCATCACGCTGATGTCGATGCTGAAGATCTGGTCCGGGACCTTCTGGGGACGGCCGGGGGTCGTCCCCCGTGGCTCCGTGACCCCGGAGCACGTCAGCGGAGAGTTCGACGAAGCGCAGGCCCGCGACGCGACGACCATCCTGGCCGTCCAGCCGCGACGCAAGATCAACCTCGCGCTCGCCGCCCCGGCGGTCTTCCTCGCCGCGCTCACCGTGGCGCTCGGCCTCGGCGCGCAAGGACTCATGGAGCTGAGCGAGATCGCGGCGTACAACCTCGTGGACACCACGACCTACGTGGAGGCGGTGACCGGAGCATGAGCTGGCTGACCTGGCCGTTGCGCTGGGCGTGGTTCGTCGTGTGGTTCGTGTGGCAGGTGGTGGTCTCGAACTTCACCGTCATCCGAGACACGGTCACGCCCGGGCAGAACTCGTCGCCCTGCATCGCTCGCCTCGAGACCCGGTGCCGCTCAGCGGCCGAGGTCACGCTCCTGGCGACCGCAATCACTCTGACACCCGGCACGCTCACGCTCGGGACGCGCACGCGACCCGGATCGAGCGACGGCGCTTGGGACCTGTACGTCCACGGCATGTATGCGGACGGTCCGGAGGGCCTGATCGCCGAGCTGCGCGTCATCGAGGACCACATGGTCCGAGCCACCCGACGGAAGGAGACCGCCTCGTGATCGCCCTCACCGTGGCGGCAGGTCTGGTGGTCCTCGCCATGCTGGCTGCGGCCTACCGGATGATCGCCGGACCCGACGACGCGAACCGCGCCGTCGCGGCCGACCTGTTCTTCTTCGCGATCATCGCGATCATCGCGATCGTCGGGGTCGCGACCGAGAGCGTCGGCACGTTCGACCTGGTCCTCGTCGCCTCGCTCGTCGGATTCCTCTCGGCGCTGTCACTGGCACGCGCCCTGACCCGTGGGGAGCGCTGACATGACCACCTCCGTCCTCGAGATCGTCGGACAGGTCCTCGTCGTGCTCGGCGGGATCGTCTTCCTCACCGCCGGCCTCGGACTGCTCAAGCTGCCCGACGTCTACACCCGGACGTCAGCCATCTCTACGGCAGCCGGGTTCGGCATCGTCCAGGTCGTCATCGGTGCGCTCCTCATCGCACCGGCGCTCGACGACACGATCAAGGTCGTGCTGGCCGTCGTCCTTCAGCTCGCCACGTCCGCGATCGGTTCGATGGCCCTCGCGCGAGCCGCCTACACAACGGGTTCACCACTCGTTGCGAACACGTCCCCGGACGCCATCTCCGACGACACCCCGGACGACCGCACCGACGCCGTCAAGGGGAGCACTGCCGAGGGCTGACGTCCCGCGTGCGGACGTGCGATGCTCGGGAGAGAGCCCCACAGCGGGTCCCGAGCACCGTCGCTCACCAGGAGGTCGCACGATGAGCAGCACCAGACCCGACGACGTCGTGATCGTCGCCGCCGCCCGAACTCCCCAGGGACGGCTCCGCGGCTCGCTCGCGACACTCACCGCGACCCGGCTGGGCGCCGTCGCGGCGCGCGCGGCGCTAGAGCGCGCGGGGTCGCTCGGGGCGTCGGTCGGCGCCGTGATCTTCGGCCAGGTCCTCCAGGCGGGTGCCGGCCAGAACCCCGCCCGTCAGACCGCGATCGCCGCCGGGATCGGCTGGGACGTCCCGGCCGTCACGCTCAACAAGGTCTGTCTCTCGGGTCTGACGGCCGTGATCGACGGCGCGCGCCTGCTCCGCACGGGCGAGGCGGAGGTCGTGCTCGTCGGTGGCCAGGAGTCGATGACGAACGCCCCGCACGTGCTGCCGGGAGCGCGCGCAGGCTTCACCTTCGGTGACGTGACGCTCCTCGACGCCGCCGCGCACGACGGCCTCACCGACGCGTTCGACCACGACTCGATGGGCGTGTCGACCGAACGGACCAACACGGGCGACGCCTACGTCTCGCGGGAAGACCAGGACGCGCTCGCGGCCCGCTCGCACCAGCGGGCGGCGGCTGCGTGGAAGGACGGACGGTTCGACGCCGAGATCGCGCCCGTCCTCGTCCCGCAGCGGCGCGGCGAGGACATCGAGGTGCGCACGGACGAGGGCGTCCGACCGGACACGACGCCCGAGTCCCTCGCACGGCTGCGCCCGGCCTTCGCCCCGGACGGGACCCTGACGGCCGGGAACTCGTCCCAGATCTCCGACGGCGCCGCCGCCCTCGTCCTGACGACCCGCGCCCGCGCCGAGAGCTCCGGAGCACAGGTGCTCGCGACCGTCCGGTCGGCCGGTCAGGTCGCCGGACCCGACACCTCGTTGCACTCACAACCCGCGCGCGCGATCGCCGCCGCCCTCGACCGGGAGGGCTGGAGCGCCGGTGACCTCGACCTGGTCGAGATCAACGAGGCCTTCGCGACCGTGGTCGCACGGTCCACCGCCCTCCTCGGCGTCGACCCCGAGCGGGTCAACGTGCACGGCGGCGGGATATCCCTCGGCCACCCCATCGGCGCCTCGGGTGCACGCCTCGCCGTCCATGCGGCGCACGAGCTGGCACGCCGCGGCGGTGGTCGCGCCGCGGTCGGGTTGTGCGGCGGTGGCGGCCAGGGCGAGGCGCTCCTGCTCGAATCCTGAGCCACCCCCTACTATCGGGGCGTGGAGCACACCGAGGCAGCACCGTCCGAGGTCGACGTCCGGCAGCCCGAGGTGATCGAGCCGGCCCCCTCCCCGCGTCACCGCGTGGCGGACGCGTTGCTGCGGTACGTCCGCCGGTTCTCGGCGACCGGGCTCGTGCTCGCCCTGCTCTTCTTCTGCCTCTCCTGCACGCCGTCCCTCATCCCGCGCGCCTGGTACTTCCAGGCGGTGATCAGCGGGATGAGCGTCGTCGGCGGGTACGGGCTCGGGGCGTTCGCGCAGTGGTTCGCCGGCCGTGTCGGGCTGCGCGTGCGGTGGAGCGCCCGGGCGGGCCGGCTCGCCTGGTGGGTGCTCGCCGGCGCGACGATCGTCCTGGTGCCGTTGTTCCTCGTGCTCGCCGCCCGCTGGCAGTCCGAGCTCCGCGAGCTGTTCGGGATGCCGGCCGAGTTCGCGGCCCGGGACGTGGCGGTCGTCGTCACCACGCTCGTCGTCGCCCTCCTCGTGCTGCAGGCGGGCCGGGGGCTGCGCCGGGTCGCCCAGCTGTTGAGCCGGCTCGTCGGCCGGGTCGTCCCCGCCCCGGTGGCCCGCTTCGCGAGCGGCGTCGCCGTCGCCGTCGTGACCGTCCTGCTGTTCAACGGCGTCATCTGGTCCGGCACGCTCAGCCTCCTCAGCTCGGTCTACGCGACGGCGAACGACACCGTCGCCGCCGACCTCGTCCCGCCGACGCAGACGGAGCGTTCCGGCTCGCCCGGCTCGCCGGAGACGTGGGAGTCGCTCGGCGCCGAGGGCCGCAACTTCGTCGCCCTCGGCCCGACCCTCGACGAGCTGCGCGACTTCGCCGCAGCGGGGACCGTCGTCGACCCGGACGCCGTCCTCGAGCCCGTGCGCGTCTACGCCGGCCTCGACGCCGACGGCGACCTCGACGCGACCGCCTCGCGGGTCGTCGCCGAGCTCGACCGCACCGGCGCCTGGGACCGCTCGACGCTCGTCGTCGCGACCACGACGGGCACCGGCTGGGTGGATCCCGGCATGAGCGAGGCCCTGGAGCTCATGCACGGCGGAGACACCGCCATCGCGACCATGCAGTACTCGTACCTGCCGAGCTGGATCAGCTTCGTCGGTGACCGCAGCACACCGCCGGACGCCGGCAAGGCGCTGTTCGAGGCCGTCTACGAGCGGTGGTCCGACCTGCCCGAGGACGACCGGCCCCGCCTGCTCACCTTCGGCATCTCCCTGGGCTCCTTCGGCGCCCAGGGCGCCTTCAGCGGGCTGCAGGACATGACCGCGCGCACGGACGGTGCGCTGTTCGTCGGCACGCCCGGCTTCACCCCGAACTGGCGGGACCTCACCGACGCCCGCGACTCCGGGTCGCCGGAGTACTCGCCGGTCCTCGACGCGGGCGCGCAGGTCCGGTGGGGCACCGGCGCCGCGAGCGCCGCCACGATCTGGGAGCTGCCCACGACGTGGGAGGAGCCGCGCGTCGTCTACGTCCAGCACGCGTCGGACGGCGTGACGTGGTGGTCGCCGTCGCTGCTGTGGTCCGAGCCCGACTGGTTGCGCGAGCCCCGCGGACCCGACGTCCTCACCGACGTGCGGTGGTGGCCGTTCGTCACGTTCTGGCAGCTCACCGGCGACCTGTTCGTGGCGGCGGCCTCCGACATCCCCGCAGGTCACGGGCACAACTACCACCTGGAGTACGCGGACGGCTTCTCGGCCCTGCACCCGCCCGCGGGGTGGACGGACTCCGACACGCAGCGGCTCAAGGACGTGATGGGACCCGCGGCCCAGCAGGGTTCCGCCGGGTAGCCGGCTCGACCACGCTCGCGCCGTCGGCCACGAGCCGCTCGGGAAGGTCCTGCAGGGCGGCGACCTGCTCGAGGTGGTGGACGCCGGGCGGCACCTGCCCGGCGAGGACGGCGCGGGCCGCTGCCGCCGCGACGAGCCCGGTGAACCGTCCCTGTCCCCGGGCGGTGAGCGCGTGCTCGGAGGCCCCGCGCGCCGAGGACGCCGTGGCCATGACGGTGAAGCGGTCCCCACCCGCGTGGAACCGTCCGAGCGTCGTCACCAGCGCGCGGCGCGCCCGCGGCGCTCGCATCGCCCGCAGGAGCCCCAGCCGCCGCGCGCCGAAGAGAAGGCGGGTCTGCACCCGGGAGTCGAGCGAGAACCTCGTGGCGACGCGCGGCACGCCCAGGGTCCTGCGCAGCGTGTGCTGGTCGGAGAAGTCGAACGGGTGGGCGGTCCGGTCCCCGAACCCGGGCACGTGGAGGCGGCGAGACGAGCGCGGCCCCGTCCTGCTCGTGGGGTCGACGAGCTGGTCGACGGTCCAGCGCACGGCGTCCGCCCCGTGGCGCTCCCCCGCACCGAGGACGACGGTGAGGTCGATGCGCTCCGCCCCGCCGACGCCCTCGTGCGCTCGCCGAGCCAGCAGGTTCGTCAGTCCCGGCGCGACCCCGACGCTCAGGAGCATCGGCGACCCGGCACGGCGCGCCTGCGCGTCGAGGCGCTCGACCGCCTCGAGCTGGGTCCGCGTCGCCGAGACGTCGACGAGCCCTGCTCCGTGCTCGACGCACAACCGCGCGACCCGGTCGTCCCCGGGCTCGACGCACAGGACGACCACCCCGACCCCGTCGAGCGCGGCGCGCAGCGTCGCGAGGTCGTCGAGGTCCACGCGGGCCGACCGATCGAGGCCGAGCCGGTCGGCGAGCGCCGCCGCGCGCCGCGCGTCGCGCCCCGCGGGCACCACCCGAGCGCCGAGCGTGCCGGCGAGGGCCTCGCACACCGCTGACCCCACGGCTCCGTACCCGCCGACGACCAGGACATCCGTTTTCGCTGTAGTCATGCTCTAGTGAGTATCACTGTAGTCTTACTACAGTCAAGATCGGCTGACCCGACCGAGGAGGACCGATGAGCGGGACACGCGCCGAGAAGGCCCGGGCGACCCGGGGCCGGATGCTCGACGCCGCGCGCACCCTGTTCGTCGAGCGCGGGTGGGCCCGCACGTCCGTCGAGGACGTCGCCCGCGCGGCCGGCGTCGCGACGCAGACCGTCTACTACACGTTCGGGACCAAGCACGCGCTCTTCGCCGAGGTGCTCGACGTGACGGTCGCCGGCGACGCCGAACCCGTCGCGACCCTCGACCGCGACTGGGCCCGGCACGCCCTGGGGTCCCCCGACCCGCGCGACCACCTGCGCCGCCAGGTCGCCGGGACGCGCACCGTCATGGAGCGCGTCGTCCCGCTCCTGCGCACGCTGCGCGAGGCCGCCCCCGCCCACGAGGAGATGGCCGCGCTGTGGGCCGAGAACCAGCACCAGCGCCGGGAGGTCACCGCCCGGTTCACCGCGTCGCTCGCGGGCAAGGCCACGCTGCGCGTGCCCGAGGACCGCGCTCGCGACGTCACCTACGTCACGCTCGGACCCGAGGTGTACGACCAGCTCGTGGAGTCGTGCGGCTGGAGCGGTGCGCAGTGGGAGGACTGGGCCGCCGACGCCCTCGTGCGCCAGCTCCTCGCCTGAACCCGTGCCTCGGGACGCGCCTCAGGACGTGGGCGCGTGCGCCTCGAGGAACGTGTACACCTCGGTCGTGTCCACCCCGGGGAAGGCGCCGACGGGCATGGCGGCCAGCATGCTGGCGTGCGGGCGGGCGCTCGGCCAGGCCTGGTCCGCCCACCGGTCCGCCAGCACGGCGGGCGGGCGGCGGCAGCAGGACTCGTCCGGGCAGCGGGAGACGGTGCGCTCGGTCGTCTCGCGCCCGCGGAACCACTTGACGTGCGCGAACGGCACCCCGACGCTCACGGAGAACTCGCCGTCGGCGGTCTCCTGGACCCGTGAGGTGCACCAGTACGTGCCGCTCGGCGTGTCGGTGTACTGGCTGAACGGGCTGAGCCGGTCCTCGACCGCGAAGACCGTGCGGGCGGTCCAGTGCCGGCAGACGTACTGCCCCTCGACCGCGCCGAGCGCGTCGGACGGGAACCGCACGCCGTCGTTCTCGTAGGCCTTGTGGATGATGCCGGCCTCGTGGATCTTCATGAAGTGCACCGGGATGCCGAGGTGCTTGGTGGCGAGGTTCGTGAACCGGTGCGCGGCGGTCTCGTAGGAGACGGCGAACGCGTCCCGCAGGTCCTCGACCGAGATCTCCCGCTCGTCCTTGGCGGCGCGCAGGTGCTTGACCGCGTCGCGCTCGGGCAGCAGCAGCGCGGCCGACAGGTAGTTCGCCTCGACGCGCTGGCGCAGGAACTCGGCGTAGTCGCGCGGCTCCTGGTGGTCGAGGACGTGGCTGGCGAGGGCCTGCAGGAGGGCCGAGCGAGGGTCGCTCGCCGCGCGCATGCCGTTGCTCGGCAGGTAGACGCGGTGGTGGCGCAGGTCGATGACCGACCGCGTCGAGTGCGGCAGGTCGTGGACGTAGTGGAGCGAGAAGCCGAGGTGCGCGGCGAGGTCGGCGGCCACGCGCTGGGACATCGGTCCACGCGTGTGCCCGACGCCGTCCAGCAGGTCCCGCGCCGTGTCCTCCAGCTCCGGGAAGTGGTTGTCCTGGGCGCGCATGACCGCGCGGAGCTCGGCGTTCGCGCGCCGCGCCTCCTCGGGCGTCGCGGCGCGCTCGGTGTGCAGGCGCGCGAGCTCGCGCTGGAGCGCGACGATGGTCTCGAGCGCATCGGTCGGCAGCGACTTGCCCACCCGCACGGGGTGCAGCCCGAGCGCCGAGAAGAGCGGCCCGCGCTGGGCGCGTTCCAGCTCGATCTCGAGGGCGTCGCGGCGGGACGGCGGCTCGGCCGACAGCAGGTCGTCGAGGCTCGCCCCGAGCGCCCGCGCCACGGCCTGGAGCTGCGCGAACCGCGGTTCCCGTCGGCCGTTCTCCAGCATCGAGACCTGCGACGGCGCGCGACCGATCGCGGCCCCGAGCTCGTCGAGGGTCATGCCCTTCGCGGTGCGCAGGTGGCGCACACGACGGCCGATGGTCAGCGCGTCGGGTTCGCTCTCGAGCGGGATTCGCGCAGGTTCCGAGGTTCCGGCGGTGCTGGACGTCGAGATTGCCATGACTGAGGGTGACACACCTCACTCCTTGCGCACAACAGAAGAACGACGCTTCTTCTCCTCGGATTGGCTTGAGAACCCCTTGCACGAGGGAGGAAGGTCGTTTCAGGAGCTCCGGCGACGGAGATCCCCGACCGCACCACCGCACAGGAGGCACCCCGTGAGCACGCCCACCATCGTCACCCGACGCGCCAGCACCGAGTACACGACCGGGAGCACCCGGGTCGCGTCCGCCGGCAGCTCGACCGGGCCGGCTCGTCCCGGAGACCAGCGCCAGACCGCTGCCGAGCTCGCCCTGACCTGGGCGACCGACCCGCGCTGGACCGACGTCCGCCGCGACTACACGGCCGAGGACGTCGTCGCGCTGCGCGGCTCGGTGCGCGAGGACCGCACCCTCGCGCACCGCGGCGCCGAGAAGCTCTGGGACCTCCTCCACACCGAGGAGTGGGTCGCCGCGCTCGGTGCGATGACCGGGAACCAGGCCGTCCAGCAGGTGCGTGCCGGGCTCAAGGCGATCTACCTGTCCGGCTGGCAGGTCGCCGCCGACGCCAACCTCTCGGGCCAGACGTACCCCGACCAGTCGCTCTACCCCGCGAACTCCGTCCCCGCCGTCGTGCGCCGCATCAACAACGCGCTGCTGCGGGCCGACCAGATCGAGACCGCCGAGTCCTCGACCGGCAAGCCGGAGCGGGACTGGCTGGCCCCGATCGTCGCGGACGCGGAGGCCGGGTTCGGCGGTCCGCTCAACGCCTACGAGCTCATGCACTCCATGCTCGAGGCGGGCGCCGCGGGCGTGCACTGGGAGGACCAGCTCGCGTCGGAGAAGAAGTGCGGCCACCTCGGCGGCAAGGTGCTCGTGCCCACCGCGCAGCACATCCGCACCCTCAACGCCGCGCGGCTCGCGGCCGACGTCGCCGGGGTCCCGGCGGTGATCATCGCCCGCACCGACGCGCTCGCCGCGGACCTCATCACGTCCGACGTCGACCCCCGGGACCAGGAGTTCCTCACCGGGGAGCGCACCTCCGAGGGCTTCTACCGCACGCGCCCCGGGATCGACACCGTCATCGCCCGCGGCCTGGCCTACGCCCCGTACGCCGACCTCATCTGGGTCGAGACGGGCGAGCCCGACCTCGAGCTGGCCCGCCGGTTCGCGGAGACGGTCCACGAGCAGTACCCGGACAAGAAGCTCGCCTACAACTGCTCACCGTCGTTCAACTGGAAGAAGCACCTGGACGACGCGACCATCGCGAAGTTCCAGAAGGAGCTGGCCTCCTACGGGTACGCGTTCCAGTTCATCACGCTGGCCGGCTTCCACGCCGTCTCGCACTCCATGTTCGAGCTCGCCCGCGGGTACAACGACCGCGCGATGAGCGCCTACGTCGAGCTGCAGGAGGCCGAGTTCGCCTCCGAGGCCGACGGCTACACGGCCACCCGCCACCAGCGGGAGGTCGGCACCGGCTACTTCGACCGGGTCGCCACGGCTCTCAACCCGGACAGCGCCACCCTCGCGCTGGCCGGCTCCACCGAGACCGAGCAGTTCCACTAAGCCATCCCGCCTGACCCGCCTCACGCCGAGACAGAACGCCCGTCCGCGAGGGAGAACGCCAGTCGTCCTCCCTCGCGGACCGGGGTCCTCCCTCGACAGGGCACCTGACCGTTCGGAGACCGCCATGCCCATCACGCTCACCGACCAGACCACCACCTCGCCGCCCCCGGGCCCGACGTCCGACGCCGGAGCCCGGCCCGAGCGCCCGGGCCGCCCGACGCCGTCAGGCACCCTGCGCATCACCGGGACCCTGGGCCGCCGCTACGACGAGATCCTCACGCCGGGCGCCCTGGACTTCCTCACCGCGCTGCACGACCGGTTCGTGGCTCGCCGCCACGAGCTGCTGATGGACCGCCAGCAGCGCCGCCAGGACGTCGCCGACGGGATCGACCCCGACTTCCGGGCGTCGACCCGGCCGGTGCGCGACGACCCGACCTGGCGCGTCGCGGGCTCGACCGGCGCCCCCGGGCTCGAGGACCGTCGCGTCGAGATCACCGGGCCCACCGACCCGAAGATGGCGATCAACGCGCTGAACTCGACCGCGAAGGTCTGGCTCGCCGACGCCGAGGACGCGTCCAGCCCCACGTGGCGCAACGTCGTCGAGGGGCAGCTCGCGCTGCACGACGCGATCCGCGGCACGCTCGAGCACACGAGCCCCGAGGGCAAGGAGTACCGCCTGCGCTCGACGACGCTCACCGACCTGCCGACGATCGTGTTCCGCCCGCGCGGGTGGCACCTCATCGAGAAGCACATGCGCTACGTGGACCGCGCGGGCGTGAGCGTGTCGGCGTCGGCGTCGCTCGTGGACTTCGGCCTGTACGTCTTCCACAACGCCCGTGAGCTGGTCGCCCGGGGGCGGGGGCCGTACCTCTACCTGCCGAAGCTCGAGGGGTACCGCGAGGCGCGGCTGTGGAACGACGTGTTCACGTTCGCCCAGGAGTGGATCGGGATCGAGCACGGCACGATCCGTGCGACCGTGCTCGTCGAGACCCTGCCCGCCGCGTTCGAGATGGAGGAGATCCTCTACGAGCTGCGCGAGCACTGCGCCGGCCTCAACGCCGGTCGCTGGGACTACCTGTTCTCGATGATCAAGTCGTTCCGCACCCGGGGCGCGTCCTACGTGCTGCCGGACCGCGCGCAGGTCACGATGACGGCGCCGTTCATGCGGGCGTACACCGAGCTGCTCGTCGCCACGTGCCACCGGCGCGGGGCGCACGCGATCGGCGGGATGAGCGCATTCATCCCGGACCGACGACGGCCCGAGGTCACCGAGCGCGCCTTCGCCCAGGTGCGGGCGGACAAGGCGCGGGAGGCCGCCGACGGCTTCGACGGCACCTGGGTGGCGCACCCCGACCTCATCGACGTCGCGCGCGGCGAGTTCGACGCCGTGCTCGGCGACCGCCCCCACCAGGTGTCACGACTGCGCGAGGACGTGAACGTCGGCCAGCACGAGCTGCTCGACGTCGGCTCGGCCCGCCGCGCCGGGGCGACCGTCACGGCGGCCGGGCTGCGCGCGAACGTGTCCGTCGGCGTGCGGTACATCGAGTCGTGGCTGCGCGGGGTCGGCGCCGCGGCGATCGACCACCTCATGGAGGACGCCGCCACGGCCGAGATCTCCCGCTCACAGGTGTGGCAGTGGATCGCGTCCGGCACGCGCACCGACAACGGCGTGCCCATCACGCACGAACGCGTCGAGGCGCTGCTCGCCGAGATCGTCGACGACCTGCCCCGGGTGGAGGGAAACCGCATCGACGACGCGGCGACCGTCTTCCGCGCCGTGGCGCTCTCCGAGGACTTCCCGACCTTCCTCACGATCGGCGCCTACTCGCAGTACCTGGTGGGCTCCCCCCAGGACCAGCCGTAACCTCGCCACCCCCCGTGGCCGAACACGACCTTGGTGCCGTTATCCGCTGGATGACGGCACCAAGGTCGTTCTCGTGGCCGAGGTAGCTCGTGGTGGAGGTAGCTCGTGGTCGAGCGCGCCGTTGGGGCGGGTGTCTGGCGGCGGGGTGGGTGGGCGTGGGAGGATCCGCTCGCGCACGGCGGTCCGGTCGCTGAGCGAGCTCGTCCCGCCCCAGCACGCCCCCGGGAGCCCCGCGTTGAGCGATCTGTTCGCCTCACCCTCGTCGCCGCCGTCGCCGTCGCCGTCGCCGTCCGCGGCACCCACGCACGTCGCCGCTGCGCCACCTGCCGCGGTGCTCGCGCCGAGCCCGGCTGGTCCACCCGTCCCGTTCTCCGTCGGCCCAGTCGGCGCAGTCGGCCCCGTCGCGCACGCTCCGTTCACGGGTCCGGGCCGTCCCGACGGCCCGCCACGGCCCGGCATCTCCCTCACCTCGATCGGGGTGATCGCGGCGGTCGTCGGTCTGACGTTCGGCATCCTCGCCGGAGGCTGGCTCGGACGCACCGTCCCGGGACCGGAGCCGGAGCAGTCCGCCGTCGGTGCTGCCCCCGACTCCCTGACCGGCGCCGTCGCGGTCGCGCTGCCCTCGCCCCTCGCCACGGAGGAGTGATCCCCGTGACCACGCCCGCAGGCCCGCAGCCGACGCCCTACGGACCTCCGCGTCCGATGCCCTACGCACCTCCCGTGCACAACCCGTCCGCCCGCCCGGACCCGTGGTCGCGGCCTCCCGCCTCGCCTCGCAAGAGGGTGCTGGTCGGCGCCGTGTCGGGCGGTGTCGCGTTCCTCGCGGCCGGTGCGCTGTCGTTCGGCGTGACGTACGCCGTCGAGCACGCGGACGATCTCCTCGTTCCCACCGACGGCCTCGCCGAGGACGCCTGGTGGGACGAGGAGTGGCCCGATGTCTGGGTGGACTCCCCCGAGGACGGGACGCCGGACGACCCGTGGCCCATCGGCGTCACGGTCTACGGCACCGAGTGGGACGCGACGCTCGGCTCGCCGCGCGACGCGACCGCGGAGATCCTGGCGGCCGACCCGTCGAACACCGCTCCCGACGACGGGACGGAGTACTGGGTCGTCCCGGTCGCGGCGTACTCGTGGAGCGACGACGCCGCGCTCACGGAGGACGAGTCGGTCCGCCTCTCGTTCCTCGACGCCACCGGCACGGAGCACACGGCGTCGTGCGGGACGGTGCCCGGGGAGCTCGTCACGACGGGCCGCATCAGGGACGAGACGACGGTGGTGGGCAGCCTGTGCGTGGCCGTCCCCGCGGGGGCCGACGGCGTGTGGCGGCTGACGCTCGGCACCGCGGGCCCGGTCCACCTCGCGTCCGCGGACTGACGCACGCTCGACCGGCGCGTCACCACCAGAGGGCGTCGCGCAGGGCGCCTTCCAGCCGCGTCGAGACCATGGTGTCGGCGGCGACGGCGTCGCGGACGCCGACGGCGCTGCGCAGGTCGCCCGTGATGATGCCGTCGAGACCGTCCTGCAGGTAGGCGCGCATCGCGGCCGGGTCGTTCACCGTCCAGACGAGCACGTCCACGCCGGCGGCGCGGGCCTCGGCGCGCAGCCGCGGCGTGACCGACCACTCCTCGACGACGACGAAGTCGACGGCCACGTCACCGAGACCGCCACGGCTGAACGGCACGACGTACCCGACGGAGATCTCCGGGCCGAGCGCCCGGACCTCGTCCACCAGGTCGGGGTAGATCGACTGGACAAGGTGCTCACCGGCGACGTCGTGCTCACGCAGCAGCGCCACGACGTCGGCCGCGAACCCGGGCGTCTCGGACCCGTGCCGCTTGAGCTCGACGAGCAGCGGCTGGTCCAGCTCCTTGGCGCGCAGGACGAACTCCTCGAGCGACGGGATCTGCGCCTCGAAGGCTCCCTGGCGCACGGTCGTCGCGGTGAGCTCGTCGAGCGTCGAGCCCGCGACGGTCTGCGACGACCCGGCGAGGCGCCGCAGCGTCGTGTCGTGGAAGACGACGAGCTCACCGTCCGCGGTCTGGAGCACGTCGAGCTCGACGTACTCGGGACCGAGGGCCGCGGCCGCCTCGAGCGCCGGCACCGTGTTCTCCACTCCCCCGCCCGGGTAGCCGCGGTGCGCGACGACCGCGCCCGTCCCCCCGGCCGCGAGGCCCGCCACGACGGACGTGTTCACCGCCGCGAGCCCGACGAACACCGCGACACCCAGCAGCCCGACGGCGGTCCGCACCCGCCGCGACCACGGCGCCCGCCCGGGCACGGCCTCCGGTGACGGCTCGGCACGGACGGGCGCGACGCCGTCGGGCAGACCGGACGCGCCGGCGGCGAGGACCACCACCTGCGAGCAGAGCGCCGCGACGAGGCCCGCGAGGAGGACCCCGAGCACCTGGACCACGGCGAGCGACGCACCCGCCACGGCGGGGGCGGCCGCGGGGAGGTGGACGTCGGCGAGCCGGGTCGGCACGAGCCCGGCGGTGACGAGGCCCGCGCTGATCACGAACGCCCCGACCAGGACGGTCGCGAACCGGCCGAGCAGGCGCAGCGCCACCCCGCGCGTCATCCGCCAGCTCGCGGACATCGCGGCGGCGACGGAGGCGTCCGAGGTGAGGAGCACCGTCGTCGTGAGGACGAGCCGGAGGTTGAGCGCCAGCACCACCAGCAAGAACACGACGTAGACGGCCAGGCCGCCGTCGAACTTCAGCAGCTCGGTGACGACGAAGTTCGGCAGCGCGATGCCGCGCACCACGGTCGCCGCCACCCCGAACCCGCCGAGCGGCACGAGCACGAACACGTACGCCACGAAGAGCAGCAGCTGCGGACCGACGAGCCGTCGGACGGCGCGCGCGAGATCACCCGCGACCGCGCGCACCGACACCGCGGCGCCGTCGCGCAGCCGCGCGCTGATCGCCAGATACACACCCTGCTGGACGAGCGCGACGACGCTCGCCACGAGCGCGAGCAGCACGAGAAGGAGCACCGACGTCGGCGTCGACAGCACCCGCAGCACGTTGAGGTGCGTGAGCGCGCCGACGCCCGCCTGCGCGAGCGCCGCGTCGAACAGCCGCGCGATCAGCGGGAACGCGAGCAGCACGGACACGCCCTGCACCAGGAGCGTCGCGGCCAGGTACGCCCGCGGCGCCGCGGCGACCTGCGCGGCCGCGCGGGCGAGAGTCGCCGAACGACCCGGCGCGGGGGGCCGCGTGCGGGACCCCCTCCGACGCGCGCTCACCAGGCACCGCTCACGCGGTGCGCCGCCGTGCCATGGACTCCGTCTGCATCGTGAGCATGATAGCCACCAGGTCGGCCGCGGAGCGGGTGATCAGTCGTCGAGCGGGCCGTCGACGAGGCGCGACCTGGCCTCACCGGTCTGCTCGTACGCGTGACCCACCGTGTTGTCCGCAGCGCAGGTGCAAGACCGGGCCGCGTTCGCCGACCTCCTGACCAAGAACCCGTGCAGTACGGTGGCCCATTTCTGGGCCGACAAGGGGCTACGTCGGCCAAGGCCTTGCCGAGGCCGCTGCAGCCACAGGGATCAAGCTGGAGATCGTCTCCGGCCCCGCGCCTTCATGGTCAGCACAGGCGCTGGGCCGTTCGAGCGGACGAACGAGTGGATCAACCGGCAACGCCGCCTCGTGAGCCAGTACGAAGCCACCCTGACGGCCCACGAGAGCTTCGTGATGCTCTCCCCGTTCCGTCTCCTGCTCCGCCGCCTCGACCGCTGGTAGGTGTTCGACAGGCACTAGGACGTTCCACGCGGCGCGTCGCCAGCCGACCGTCGTCCTGTGGACAGGCGCTCGCGCGCGACCCTGCGAAGACCCGACAGGACTGCCGCCGTGGCGGGCGTCGGTGGGGCGCCCCGCCGCACGGCGGCGTAGACCTTCCGTGTGCGCGGCGCGGCGGGCGTGTGGACGTCGACGGCGTAGCGGCGGTCCACCGCGAGCCCGGGCAGGAGCGCGACGGACAGTCCCGCCTCGACGTGCGCGAGCAACAGCTCGTAGCTCGGCAGTCGCGCCACGACGTGCGGCGCGAAACCTGCCTCACGGCACACGTCGTCCAGGAGCGTCGACAGATAGGTGCCGGGCAGGTCCGCCGCCCACCGGGCGCGGGCGAGTCCGGTGAGGTCGACCGCTCCGGCGGCCCGGTGCCCTGTCGCCGCATCACCGGGTCCGCCCGCGGCCGCGGTCACGAGGACGACCGGGTCCTCGAGCAGCGGCACGGTCGCGACGTCCGGACCGGCGAGCGGCGCGCCGTCGAGGAGCTCGGCGGTGACGGCGAGGTCGACGTCGGCACGCCGCAGCGCCGGGCCGCTCTCGCGCGGGTCGAGCTCGACCACGTCGATCTCGACCCGCGGGTGCTCCGTGGCGAGGCGCAGTGCGAGGGGGATCACGAGCTCGCGTACCGCGCTCGAGAACGCGGCGATGCGCACGACCCCGGCGGGCTGCCCGTCGGGGTGCGCGAGGTCCGCCTCCGCGAGCGCCATCTGGTCGAGGATGATGCGCGCGTGCCGGGCGAGCGACCGGCCCGCCGGGGTGAGGTGCACCCGCCGCCCGGTCCGTTCGAGGAGTCGGGAGCCCGTCTCGGCCTCGAGCGCCGCGAGCTGGGCGGACACCGCGGAGGGGCTGAGGTGGAGCGAGGCACCGACGGCGCGGACCGTGCCGAGGCTGTCGAGCCGGGCCAGGATCTGCAGCCGTGCGGCGTTGAGCACGAGCGTCTCCCCGGTGTCGGCGCGCGAATCGCGTTGTGCGGCTTCTCCGCACAGACTGTACGAGAAGTCGTGCTGTACGCGCACAGCGCCTCGTCCCTACGCTCGGCGCATGCCTCCCGCCGACGCCACCGCCGCCGCCACCGCCGCACCGCCTGAGTCCGCAGGCTCCCCCGAGCGCTTCTGGGCCGACGTCGAGCGTCACGTCGTGCGCTACGGCGGGCCGTTCACGCCCGAGATCGTGGAGAGCGCGTCGGGGAGCTGGGTCACGACGGCGGCCGGTCGCCGGGTCCTCGACTTCACGTCGGGCCAGATGAGCGCGATCCTCGGCCACAGCCACCCGGCCGTCGTGGAGACGGTCCGCCGGCAGGTCGGCACCCTCGACCATCTCTTCAGCGGGATGCTCTCGCGACCTGTCGTCGACCTCGCGCGCCGGTTGGCGGACACCCTGCCGGACCCGCTCGAGAAGGTGCTGCTCCTCACGACCGGCGCGGAGTCGAACGAGGCCGCGATCCGCATGGCCAAGCTCGTCACGGGCGGGCACGAGATCGTCTCGCTGGCCGGGTCGTGGCACGGGATGACGCACGCGGCGGCAGCGGCGACGAACAGCGCGGGCCGGCGCGGCTACGGCCCGACGGCGCCGGGCAACGTCGTCATCCCGGCGCCGAACGCGTACCGCCCCGACCATCTCACCGCCGACGGCGGGCACGACTGGCGCCGTCAGCTCGACCTCGCGTTCGACCTCGTCGACGTGCAGTCGACGGGCAGCCTCGCGGCCTGCCTCGTCGAGCCGATCCTCAGCTCGGGCGGGATCCTCGAGCTCCCGCCGGGCTACCTCGCCGCGCTGCGGGACAAGTGCCACGAGCGCGGGATGCTGCTCATCCTCGACGAGGCGCAGACGGCGCTGTGCCGGACCGGGTCCTGGTACGCATTCGAGGGGCGGCCGGGCGACGAGCCCGTGGTCCCTGACATCCTCACGCTCTCCAAGACGCTCGGGGCAGGCCTGCCGCTCGCCGCGGTGGTCACGAGCGGCGAGATCGAGGAGCGTGCGCACGAGCGCGGCTTCCTGTTCTTCACGACGCACGTGTCGGACCCGCTGGTCGCGGCGGTGGGCACCACGGTCCTCGACGTGCTGCAGGCCGAGCACATGGACGCGCGCGTGCGGGTGCTCGGCGACCGCCTGCGCGCCGGCCTGCTCGACCTGCAGTCCCGGCACGAGGTCGTCGGCGACGTCCGCGGCCGTGGGCTGCTCCAGGGCATCGAGCTCGTCGTCGACCGGGAGACCAAGGAGGGCGCCGACGCGCTCGGCGCGCTCGTGACCCGGCACGCGCTCGAGCTCGGCCTGCACATGAACGTCGTGCAGCTGCGGGGCATGGGCGGGGTCTTCCGCATCGCCCCGCCGCTCACCATCACCGAGGACGAGCTCGACCTCGGGCTCGCGCTGCTCGACCAGGCGATCCAGGCCGCGACGTAGCCTCGGCATGCCTCCACGTCTCGTCACGTTGTCTCAGCATGCGCGACGCCCCTTCCGCGATACGGACGCCCGACCTAGCCTGACGACGAGCGGCGACGCAGGCCATCGTGCCCGCCGCCGCACCGACCGACAACCTGCACCACGGAGGACGTCCATGCCCGCACCGCTCGACACCACCGAGAAGATCGCCGCCTACGCGCACCCCGACCGCCTCGTGAGCACGGACTGGCTGGCGGAGCACCTGGGCGACGAGAACGTCGTCGTCGTGGAGTCCGACGAGGACGTGCTGCTCTACGAGACCGGCCACATCCCGGGCGCCGTGAAGGTCGACTGGCACACCGACCTCAACGACCCCGACCTGCGCGACTACCTCGACGGCAAGGGCTTCGCGGAGCTTCTGGGCGCCAAGGGCATCTCGCGGGACACGACGGTCGTGCTGTACGGCGACAAGAACAACTGGTGGGCCGCCTACTCGGCGTGGGTCTTCACGCTGTTCGGCCACGAGGACGTGCGCCTGCTCGACGGCGGGCGCGGCAAGTGGATCGCCGAGGGTCGCGAGACCACCACGGACGTCCCGACGCCCGAGCCGGTCGAGTACCCCGTCGTCGAGCGTGACGACGTGACGATCCGCGCCTTCAAGGAAGACGTGCTCGCGCACCTGGGCAAGGGCCCGCTCGTCGACATCCGCTCCCCGCAGGAGTTCACGGGCGAGCGCCTGCACATCCCCGACTACCCGGAGGAGGGTGTGCTGCGCGGCGGCCACATCCCCACGGCTCGCAACGTCCCCTGGGCGACCGCGGTCGCCGAGGACGGCACGTACAAGTCGCGCGCCGAGCTCGAGGCGATCTACCAGGAGGGCGGGCTCGGCCTGTCCACGGACGACGACGTCGTCACGTACTGCCGCATCGGCGAGCGCTCCAGCCACACGTGGTTCGCGCTGACGTACCTGCTGGGCTTCGACAAGGTCCGCAACTACGACGGCTCCTGGACCGAGTGGGGCAACGCCGTGCGCGTCCCGATCGTCAAGGGCGACCAGCCCGGCGAGGTCCCGGCGCACCTCTCCTGAGCCTGAGACCTCTTCTCGCAGCACGGATGCCCGACGGCGGTGGGCCGGCTCCCGGAGCCCGGCCCACCGTCGTCGGGCATCCGTACGTGCGGGAGTTCCGGTGACTGGAAGCGGGCGCGCCGTCGCGCCGCGTGGTGCGAGGATCGACCCATGAGCGAGCACACCACCACCGCGGACGAGACCCTGCCCGAGGCTCTCGCCGCGCTCCGCGACGACTTCCTGGCGGTCCCCGAGCGCGACCGGCTGCAGCTGCTGCTGGAGATCTCCCGCGAGCTGCCCGACCTGCCGGAGCGCTACGCGAATGCGCCGGGGATGCTCGAGCGCATCGAGGAGTGCCAGTCGCCGGTCCGGGCGTTCGCCGAGGTCGGGGACGACGACGTCGTGCACTTCTACGCCACGGCCCCCGAGGAGGCCCCGACGACGCGCGGGTTCGCCTCGATCCTCGCCCAGGGGCTCAGCGGCCTGACGTCGGCGCAGGTGCTCGCCGTCCCGGACGACTTCCCGTTCATGATCGGCCTCACGCGCGCCGTCAGCCCGCTGCGGATGAACGGCATGAGCGGCATGCTGACCCGCGCGAAGCGCCAGGTCCGCGAGCAGATCGCGGCTCGCGCCTAGACCGCCGAGCACGGGGCTGGTGCCGTTCTCGGCTCCGAGACGGCACCGACCCCGTGTTCGGCGGGAGCGGTGTCGCGGAGCGGCGTCAGAGCTTCAGTCGCGGAGGGCCAGGCGGCGGGCCAGGACGGCGCAGACGACGAGCTGCAGCTGGTGGAAGATGATGACCGGCACGGCGACGGTGCCCGCGACGGCGACGGGGAACAGCACGGCGGCCATGGGGAGCCCGGTGGCGAGGCTCTTCTTCGAGCCGCACATGAGCAGCGCGATGCGGTCCGGCACGTCGAGGCGCAGTGCAGCGCCGCCCCACCACGTGACGGCCAGCATCACGGCGAGCAGGACCCCGCTCACACCGACCAGGGCGAGGATGGTCCAGCCGGACGTGCGTGCCCACACGCCCGCCGTCGTCGCGGCGGCGACGGCGCCGAAGACGACGACGAGGATCGTCCCGCGGTCGACGCCGAGCGTCAGCCACCGGCGCGCCCGGATCCACCGGCCCACGAACGGCTGGAGGAGCTGCCCGACGACGAACGGCACCAGCAGGTGCACCAGCACCCCGCGCAGCCCGTCGAACCCGCCGACCGCACCGTCTGCCGCGCCGGTCCCCGCGAACAACCACAGCACGAGCAGCGGCGTGACGACCATTCCGACGACGTTGGACACCGTCGCCCCGCAGATCGCGCCCGCGATGTTCCCGCGCGCGACGGACGTGAAGGCGACCGACGACTGGACGGTCGAGGGCAGGAGCGCGAGGAAGAGCACGCCGGCGGCCAGCGGCTCGCCGATCAGCGGTGTGACGGCCCACGCGACGAGCAGCCCGACCAGGGGGAACACGACGTACGTCGAGGCGAGGATCGATCCCTGCAGCCGCACGTTGCGCAGACCGGCCACGACCTCGGTCGTCGGCAGCCGCATCCCGTAGACGAGGAACAGGACCGCGACCGCGACGTCCGCCACGGCGTCGACGACCCGCTGGACGTCCGCGCCGACCGGGACGACCAGCCCCAGCACCATGACGGCGACGAGCAGGACCACGAACGGGTCGACCCATGTCTTCAGCACCTGGCGCACGGGCCACGAGTCTGCCACGTGAGCGCGGCGGCCACTCAGAAGAGCGTGTACCCGCCGTCGACGGTGACGACCGCGCCGGTCATGAAGCTCGACGCACGGCTCGCGAGGAACACGACCACGGGCCCGAGCTCGTCGGGTGTCCCCCAGCGCTGCATCGCCGCGGGGGCGACGCAGTCGTCGTGGTACTCGGGCTGGTCCACGGGCGACGCCTCGGTGAGGAAGTAGCCGGGCGCGACCGCGTTGACCCGGATGTCGTGGGGCGCCCACTCGGCGGCGAGGCCCTTCGTCAGCTGGTGGACGGCCGCCTTCGACGCGAGGTAGGCGGGCTGCCACCGCGGCCGGTTGACGATCTGCGCCGACATCGAGCCGATGTTGACGATCGTCCCCGGCACCCCGGCGTCGACCAGTCCCCGCGCGACCGCGCGCGAGCAGTACCAGACCCCGTCGAGGTTGGTGGCGAGCGTGCGGTGCCACACGTCGTCGTCGATGTCGAGCGCCGCGCCCCCGATAGAGATGCCCGCGTTGTTGACGAGGAGGTCGACCGTGCCGAGGTCGGCACCCGCCTGCCCGACGACGTCGTCCACCTGCGCGCGGACCGTCACGTCGAGCGCGTATCCCCGGGCGTCGATGCCCGACGTGCGCAGGTCGGCAGCGGCGCGCTCGGCGGCGTCGGCGGTGGTCGCCGTGAGGGCGACGCGCGCGCCGGCCTCGCCGAGCGCACGGGCCACCGCCCGGCCGAGGCCGCGGCTGCCGCCCGTGAGGAGGGCCGTGCGCCCGGTGAGGGAGAAGGTGTCCAGGACCCGGCCGGTGGTGTTCGGCACTCGCACTCCTCGTCAGTCTGCTGCGAGCTGCTCGCGCAGCTCCTCGGCACGGTGCACCTCGTCGTCGAGAGCCGTGAGAGCGTCGGCGAGGAGCGGGAGCGCCTCGGCACCGTCCAGGAACCGGGCGGCGGCGACGTCGTCGTGCAGCTGCAGGGCGAGGTCGGCGCGCAGCACGAGCGCCCGGAACCGCAGCGGCTCGGACACGGTGCGGGCGCGGACGCCCTCGGCGTCGAACGCCCGGTCGAGGACGCGGGCGGCTCCCGTGGGATCACCGGCGCCGCGCAGGATCCGCGCGTGCTCGACGGCGCGGGAGAGGTCCGCCGGCACGTCGACGCGCCGTCGCGGGAGTCGGGGCTCGACGGTCCCGTCTCGCCTCGTCACGCGCACCTCCCGGCAGTCGGCAGGTGATCGGGTCACGTACCCCGGACACCTGCCGTCACCCTAACCCCGCGCCGCCGACCTCGCCCGAGATGTCGGTGTTGCCCGAGGGCTCAGCGCTGGACGCGCGCGCTCCCGCCCGACGCGAGCTTGCGCACCTCGGCGAGCGACGCGGTCGACGTGTCGCCCGGCGTCGTCATCGCGAGCGCACCGTGCGCCGCCCCGTACTCGACGGCCTCGGCGATCGACCCGAGCTCCATCAGCCCGTAGGCGAGACCCGAGGCGAACGAGTCCCCGCCGCCGACGCGGTCGAGGATCTCGAGGTCCGCGCGGTGGGTCGCCTCGGCGAAGCCCTGCACGCGCGACCACGCGATCGCGCCCCAGTCGTTGACGGACGCGCTCGTGACCCCGCGCAGGGTCGTCGCGATGACCTGGAAGTTCGGGTACTCGTCGGCGGCCCGCGAGATCATGGCCCGGAACGCGCCCGTGTCGAGGTCGGTCAGCGACTCGTCGACGCCCTCGACCTCGAAGCCGAGGCTCGCCGTGAAGTCCTCCTCGTTGCCGATCATCACGTCGACGTGCCGCGCGAGGCGGCGGTTGACCTCCTGCGCCCGCTCGACCCCGCCGATCCCCTGCCACAGCGAGGGGCGGTAGTTGAGGTCGTACGACACGATCGTCCCGTGCCGGCGGGCGGCGGCCATGGCGGCCTCGGCCACGTCGGCGGACGACTCCGAGAGCGCCGCGAAGATCCCGCCCGTGTGGAACCACCGCACGCCGCGCCCGAACAGCTCGTCCCAGTCGACGTCGTCGGGCCGCATCTGCGCGATCGCCGTGTTGCCGCGGTCCGAGACCCCGACGGCGCCGCGCACGCCGAAGCCGCGCTCGGTGAAGTTGAGGCCGTTGCGTACGGCCCGGCCGATGCCGTCGTAGGGCACCCACCGCACGTGGCTCGTGTCGAGCCCGCCGGTGAGCATGAGGTCCTCGACGAGCCGGCCGACCTCGTTGTCCGCGAGCGCCGTGACGACCGCGCCGCGCAGGCCGAAGCAGCGGCGCAGGCCCCGGGCGACGTTGTACTCGCCGCCGCCCTCCCAGGCGCTGAAGGTGCGGGCGGTCTTGATGCGGCGCTCGCCCGGGTCGAGGCGGAGCATGACCTCGCCGAGGGCGACGACGTCGTACGCGCAGTCGGCGGCGGGTCGGACGGTGAGCGGCGCGCTCGCGCCGGTGGCGTTCTCGGTCACGGGTCAGGCTCCTTCGGTGGGCGTGGAGGCGGCGAGGGCGACGGCCTCGCGGGTGCGGCGGGTGATCTCGGCCCAGTCGCCGGCGGCGACGAGCGAGCGCTCGACCATCCAGGAGCCGCCGGCGGCGTGGACGGCGGGCAGGGCGAGGTAGTCGAGCAGGTTGGCGGCGCCCACTCCCCCGGTGGGCACGAACCGCACGCCGGGGAAGGGTGCGGAGAAGGCCTTGACGGTCGCCGGGCCGCCGAGGACACCGGCGGGGAAGAGCTTGACGAGGTCGAGCCCGAGGTCGAGCGCGGCGATGATGTCCGACGGCGTGGCGACGCCCGGGAGGATCGGCACGCCGTGGTGCTGGGCCCGGCGCACGACGTCGGCGGACAGACCCGGCGAGACGAGGAACCGGGCGCCGACGCGGACGGCCTCGTCGACCTGCTGGGCGGTGACGATCGTCCCGGCGCCGACGAGGACGTCGGGGCGTTCGGAGGCGATCGCCTCGATCGCGAGGTGGGCCCCGGCGGTGCGGAAGGTGACCTCGGCGACGGGCAGGCCGCCGTCGGCCAGGGCGCCGGCGACCTGGAGGCCGTCGGCTGCGCCATCGACGACGACGACGGGGACGACCCGCGCGGCGCCGAGCTGGTCGACCACGGAGCTGGCGGTGGGTGACATCAGTGTCTCGTTTCGCTATGGTGAACGGCGGTTCTGTACTGCGGAACGACTCTACGGGAAGGGCTCTCATGACGGAAGCCGGTGGCGACGCGAGCCCGCTCGGCAGCGTCGACAAGGCGCTGCGCGCGCTCGAGGAGCTCGCCGCGGCAGGGCCCGGGGGCCTGCCGCTCGGCACCCTCGCGAGCCGGCTCGACCTCAACAAGGCGTCCCTGCACCGCACGCTCGCCGCGCTGCGCTTTCGCGGGTTCACCGAGCAGGACCCCGTGAGCGGCAGCTACCGGCTCGGGCAGGCGGCCACGGCCCTCGCGACCGTCTACCTGGGCGAGGAGAACCTGCCCGCCCTCCTGGAGCCCGCGCTGCGGACCCTGTGCGCGGCCACCGACGAGCTGGTCCACCTCGGCGCGCTGTCCGGCACCGAGATCGTCTACCTCGACAAGATCGAACCCGCACGCGCCGTGCGGGTCTGGTCCGCCGTCGGCCGCCGCCGCCCCGCGGCGACCACCGCGCTCGGTCGCGCGCTGCTCGCCCACCGCGACCTCGACGAGGCCGCGCTCGCCTGGTACGCGCCGGACGACGCCGTCCGGGACACCCTGCGGTCCGCGCTGTCCGCCACGCGCGAGCGAGGGTTCGCGACGGAGACCGAGGAGAACGAACCGGGGATCAGCTGCCTGGCGGTCCCCGTGCTGCGCGGCGGGCAGGCGGTCGCCGCGCTGAGCGTCACCGCGCCCGCCGAACGGATGGGCCCGGAGCGGCACGACGAGCTGCGGCGGATCGTCGCCACGCAGGTCCCGGCGACCTTGCCACCCACGCTCGCGGTGCCCGCCGAGCTCGGCGACGCGGCTCGGCCCACCGCCTCGCCGCCACGCCTCCCGGGTCGCGGCGGCGACAGTCCATCTGTGAGAGAGTTCGAGGGCGGAGGCCCGGCTCCGACAGACGCGGAAGGATATCGGTGATGGCCGTACTGGTGGCCTACAACGACTCACCGCAGGGGGAAGCAGCGCTGCGCGCCGCCGCGGGCGAGGCGACACGACGACGACTACCGCTCGCGGTGTTCGTCCTCACCCCGCAGGACGACGAGACCGCCGTCCCCGCCGACCTCGCGCACCTCCTCGAGACGCTGCCGTCCGAGGTCGGTCCGCCCGCGATCACCTACCGCGACCCCGACGCCGATCCGCCCGAGGCGATCCTCGACGAGGCCGAGCGCACGAGCGCCGAGCTCATCGTCATCGGCTCGCGCAAGCGCACCCCGGTGGGTAAGTTCCTGCTCGGGAGCACCACCCAGCGCGTCCTGCTGGACGCGTCCGTCCCGGTCCTGGTGATCAAGGCCCAGCACTAGGTCTCCCTCAGCGACTGGAGCTGTCGATGGACCCGATCGTCGCAGGTGTGGTCATCGTCCTTCTCGGGCTCGTCCTGTGCTTCGCCGGCATCGGGTCGCTGCACGCCGCCGTGCTGGCCTCGGGCTTCGGCCTGGGCTGGCTGCTCGCGGACCTCTTCCAGTCGAGCTCCGGCACCGCGCTGCTCATCGGCGCGCTGAGCGCGGTCGTGGCCTGGTTCGTCGTGACGTTCATCTTCAAGTTCGCGGCGTTCTTCGTCGGCATCCTCACGGGCGCCGTGATCGGCGCGAAGATCTACGGCACGATCTCCGGCGACTCGGGCAACTGGCTGCTCGCCGTCGTGCTGGTCGTCGCGGTCGCGGCGACGAGCGGGTTCCTCGCCGACCGCTATCGCGCCAGGGCGCTGCTGTGGCTGACGACCATCGGCGGCGCCGGGATCGTCATGGCAGGCCTCGGCCGGGTCGACGAGGACCTCTTCGGGTTCCTGCGCCACCCCGAGGCGGCGTGGGAGCAGGTCGTCTCCGTGCTGGTCTGGGTGACCCTGGCCGTGCTCGGGTGGCTCACCCAGCGGCGGCTGTTCGCGCGCCGGCTGCGGATACCGGAGAACCGCCGCGACTGACCGGGGCGACCGCGACCTCCAGCCGGTTGTTCCACGGGTCGTCGAAACGCAGCACGAGGCCGTCGTCGCGGACCGGCACGCCCGCCGTGGTGAGCCGGTCGCGCAGGGCGGCGACGTCGTCGGGCGCGGGGACAGTGATCGCCACCGTGCCGAGGCCGAGCGTCGAGGCGCGCGGACCCGCACCGCGGCTGTTCCACGTGTTCATCGCCATGTGGTGGTGGTACCCGCCCGCCGCGACGAACAACGCCCCGGGGACGCTCGCCGTCTCCTCGAAGCCGAGCGCGTCGACGTAGAAGGCGCGCGCGGTCGGCACGTCGCCCACCTGCAGGTGCACGTGCCCGACGACGGCCCCCTCGTGCGCCAGGCCGTCGGTCACGCCCGTGGTCGCGAGGGCCTCCCGGGCCTGGTCCGTGAGGTGGGCACCGAGGAAGGCGTTCGGGTCGAGGCGCTCGGTGGCCATCCGGACGTGCCCGCCGTCCCACGCCCACTGGTCGCGGGGCCGGTCCGTGTAGAGCTCGACCCCGTTGCCCTCCGGGTCCGTGAAGTAGAACGCCTGTGACACGAGGTGGTCGGCGCTCCCGATGAAGGTGCTCGGTGCGGTCCGGGCGACCGAGGCGACGGCCGTCGCCAGGGCCGGCTCATCGTCGAACAGGATCGCCGTGTGGAACAGGCCCGCCTCGCCCCGGCCCGGCAGCGGGAGGTCACGCGTGCGGCGCAGCACGACCAACGGCCTCGAGCCCCGGCCGAGGACCACGGTCTGCCCGTGGTCCCCGGCCGGGAGCCCGAGCGACTCCGGGACCGGCAGCTCCCGCAGCGAGAGCGCGTCCCGGTAGTAGCGCGCCATGAGGTCGAGGTCGTCGACATGGAGGGTCACCGCGTCCATCGACGTGTCGGCGGCGAGCAGGTCTCGGGCGTGCGCGGTGGTCATGACGCTCCTTGGTCACCCGGTCGGACCGGGACGGACGGTTGTTGATGCTTCAACCATTAGCGGGCACCGCGCATTCCCGCACCGCTCAGGAGTGCGCCGGGGCCACCGCCAGCGCCGCAGCGAGGCCCTCGGTGAGCGGCGTCGTCGGACGGCCGAGCAGGCGGGCGAGGTCACCGCTGGTCTCCGCGAGGTCGCCCCCGCGGATGTTCCCGTCGAGCGCCACGAGGAAGCCGGCCGTGCCCTCGTCGAGGCCCGCGCCCAGGAGCGCGGCGCGGTGCTCCGCAGGGTCGAGGTCGCGGTAGACGACGTCGCGACCGAGGACCTCGCTCGCGGCCCGGGCGAGGGCCGGGTGGTCCCAGGCCTCGTCGCCCGCCAGCTCGTAGACCGCCCCGGCGTGGGCGCTCTGCGCCGACGTCTCGATCTCGGCCAGCACGACCGCGGCGGCCTCGGCGAAGTCGTCGCGGCTCGCGCTCGCGACGAGCCCGTCACCCACGCTGCCGATGATCATGCCGCTCTCGCGCGCCTGGAGCACGGTCGAGAGGTAGTTCTCTGTGTACCAGCCGTTGCGCAGGATCGTGGACGCGAGCCCCGAGGCCGCGACGGCCTCCTCGGTCGCCTTGTGCTCCGGGGCCAGGACCAGGCTCGACGTCGTGGCGCGCGGCGCGCTCGTGTAGACGAGGTGGCGGACACCGGCGGCCACCGCGGCGTCGATGACGGCGGTGTGCTGCGGGACCCGTCGACCGACCTCCGAGCCCGACACCAGCAGGAGCGTGCTCACACCCTCGAGCGCCGGGGCGAGCGTCTCGGGCCGGTCGTAGTCCGCCTCGCGCACGACGACGCCACGGTCGGCGAGGTCCTGGGCACGTGCGGGGGTGCGGACCGCGGCGACGACCTGGTCCGCGGGGTGGCCCTGCGCGATCAGGGTCTCGACGACGTGGCGGCCGAGCGCGCCGGTGGCTCCGGTGACAGCGATCATGGGGTTCTCCTCGAGAGACGGTTGCGCCGCACTGCTGCGCGACCCCTCCAGCATGCACTTACTTTTCCACCGTGCCAACTATTGGCTAGTGCGGCGAATCTCACAGCGTAGATCGGCGGTGCGCGCCGTACGATGGTCGGGTGAGCCCTCCCCCCGACACGGCAGCCGGCGAGCCCGCCACGGACGACGGTCCCAGCGACGCGTTCATCGCCGACGTGTTCCAGCGCGGGTGCACGTCACGCAAGGCGCTCGAGACCGTGACCGGGCGTTGGGGCGTGCTCACCGTGGCGGGGCTGCGCGACGGCGCGATCCGCTTCAACGCGCTGCGGCGCCGCATCGACGGGGTCAGCGAGAAGATGCTCGCGCAGACGTTGCAGTCGCTCGAGCGTGACGGCCTCGTCATCCGCGAGGTCCGGGCCACCCTGCCGCCGCACGTCGAGTACCGCCTCACCGAGCTCGGCACCGACGTCGCGGACCGGCTGATCGCCCTCATCGAGGTCCTCGAGGGCTCCGTGACCGAGGTCGCTGCCGCCCAGGTCCGCTACGACGCCCGCTCCGGTGCCACCTCCGGCACGCCATCCGGTACACGGAGCGACACACAGACAGACAAGACGTCCTGAGCGCCCCGTGCCCGCGCACGCCGAGATCTCGGAGCCGCCCACGGCGACGACCGGCGTCGTGCTCGCGGCCGGGGACGGCAGCCGACTGGGCCGCGGACCCAAGGCGCTGCTGCGCCAGGACGGGCAGACCCTGGTCGACGGCCTGGTCGCCGCGCTGCACGACGGCGGCTGCGACGAGGTCGTGGTGGTCCTCGGCGCCGAGGCCGACCGCGTCCGTGCGGAGGCCACGCTCGCCGGGGCCCACGTCGTCGAGAACCCCGCCTGGACCACCGGGATGGCCTCGTCGCTCCGGCTCGGGATCAGCACGGCCCTGGCGCGCGGCGCCGCACGGGTCGTCGTGGCGCTGGTCGACCAGCCCGACGTCGGACCGGACGTCGTGGCCCGGGTCCTCGCCGCGCACCGGCCCGGGCGCGCCGTCGTCTCCCGCTGGGCGGACGCCGGCCGGAGGCCGAACGCGCACCGCGGCCGGGCGCACCCGCTCGTCCTCGACGCGGCGCTCGCCGAGCGCGTGGCGCGTGGCGCGCAGGGCGACCGCGGTGGTCGCGACGTGCTGGACGCGCACGCGGACCTGATCGACGTCGTCGAGCACCCCGGTGACGGTCGGGACGTCGACACGGCGGCCGACCTCGACCTGCTCGGCTGAGGCCGAGCGCTCGGGTGTGCGCTCGGGTCAGCGCAGCGGCAACGTCCGGCCGGCCGCCTTCATCGCCAGGTAGACACGGTCGCGGGCCAGCGGCAGCTCCGTGAGGCGGATCCCGGTGGCGGCCTTCAGCGCGTTGGCGAGCGCCGGGGCCACGGGGTTGAACGGGCTCTCGCTCATCGACTTCGCCCCCAGCGGGCCGAGCGCGTCCGTCGTCCTGGCGAAGTACACCTCGCTGCGCGGCACGTCGGCGAACGTGGGCACGTGGTAGTGCCGGAACACCGGGGTGGTCACGCGACCGGCGTCGTCGACGACGACCTGCTCGTACAGGGCGGCGCCCAGCGCCTGCGCGATCCCGCCCTCGACCTGCCCCCGGCACTGGCGCGGGTTGACGACGACCCCGGCGTCGGCGGCCTGCACGCTCTGCAGGATCCGGATCTCCCCCGTGCCGCGGTGCACCGCGACCCGGAAGCCGTGGACGTTGAACGCGATGGACCGGGGTGTGCCGCCCCAGCGCCCGTCGGCGCTCAGGTCGAGACCGGCGTCGGTGCCCGCGCGTGCGACGTCGTGGAGCGGGACGAGGCGCCCCGCACACTCCACGCCACCGGGGACGAGCCGGCAGTCGGCGGGCGCCGCCCCCGTCATCGCGGCGCCGACCTTCACGAGCGTCTCGGCGAGACCCTCGGCCGCGGCGTGCGAGGCCTTGCCCGCGACGACCGTCCCGGTCGACCCGAACGCGCCCGTGTCGTGCTCGACGAGGTCCGTGTCGGACTGCCGCACCACGACCTGCCCCACGTCCTGCCCGAGCGCCTGCGCGACGAGCTGCTGGTGGACCGTCGTCGTGCCGTTCCCGAACTCCGCCGTGCCGACCTCGGCCTCGATCGTGCCGTCCGGTCGCAGCCGGACACGGGCGTGCGCGTGGTGCCCGCGCGGCGGCACCGTGTCGATCATCGCGAGCGCGGCGCCCTCCCCCACCACCCACGCCGGGCCCAGGTCGGGGAGCCCGTCCGGACCGGCCCCGTGCTCGGCGACGTCACGGGCACGACCCCGCGCCAGGGCGTCCGCCGCGAGGTCGAGGCACTGGTCCAGGCCGTAGGACCCGTAGAGCACGTCCATCTCCGGCTCGGGGCTGGTCGACAGCAGCGGGTCACCGACGTGCACCACGTTGCGCCGCCGCATCTCGAGCGGGTCGATCCCGAGCTGCTCGGCGAGCTCGCCGATCGCGGACTCGACGGCGAAGACCGTCTGGGACAGGCCGTACCCGCGGAACGCCCCGGCAGGGACCGTGTTCGTGTAGACCGCGTGCGCGTCGACCCGCTTGTTCGCGCACCGGTAGACCGCGAGGGACTCGCCGCACCCGTGGAACATCACACCGGGCGCATGGTTGCCGTACGCACCGGTGTCGGACAGCACGTCGAGGTGCAGCGCGGTGAGGGTCCCGTCGGCGCGCGCTCCCGCGCGCACCCGGATCCGGAAGGGGTGGCGGGTCGTCGTGGCGACGAACTGCTCGGTGCGGGTGTGCTCGAGCTGCACCGGGCGTCCCAGCGTGAGCGCGGCGAGCACGGTCACGTCCTCGGTGAGGACCTCCTGCTTGCCGCCGAACCCGCCGCCGACCCGCTCGCACACGACGCGCACCTGGTCGGGGTCGAGGCCGAACACCCGGCACAGCGTCCGGCGCACGAGGAACGGGACCTGCGTGCTGGTGCGCACGACGAGCCGACCGTCGGCGTCGAACGACGCGATCGTGGCGTGCGTCTCGAGCGCCGCGTGCTGCACCCGCTGGGTGCGGTACGTGGCCTCGTGCACGACGTCGGCCTCCGCCAGCCCGCGCTCGACGTCACCGATCGTGGTGTGCACCTCCGCGACGACGTTCGCCTCGGGGCGCGCGACCCGCGCACCCGCCGGGTCGAGGTCGGGGTGCACCAGCGGCGCCCCCGGCACCATGGCCTGCTCGGGGTCGACGACGGCGGGCAGGGGCTCGTAGGACACCCGCACCGCCCGGACGCCCGCCTCCGCGGCGGCCACCGTGTCCGCGACGACCGCCGCGACCCGCTGCCCGACGAACCGCACGACGTCGTCGAGGACGCGGGTGTCGTCCGGGTCGTCCGCGGCGTGCTCGTGCTGCGCGGTGGAGAACCGCACGCCCGGCGCGTCGAGGTGCGTGAGCACCGCCTGCACCCCGGGCACCGCGAGCGCCGCGGTGGCGTCGACGTCGAGCACCCGGGCGTGCGCGTGCGGGGACCGTACGAGCCGCAGGTGCAGCAGGCCGGGGTAGTCGGCCGGGTCGACGTCGAGGGTGAAGCGGGCCGTGCCCGTGACCACGCCCCGGCCGGCCGGGGCCGCCGCGCTCGTCCCGACGGCGCCGGCGGACCGGTCCCCCGGACCGTCGTCCTGCGACATCTCGCTCGTGGTGTCGCCGCGGGCGAGGACGGCGTCGGCGATCGCGCGGTACCCGGTGCACCGGCACAGGTTGCCCTTGAGGGCGCGTGGCAGGTCCTCCTCGCGCGGGTCGTCGAGCGCCGCGGCCGTCATGATCATGCCCGCCGTGCAGAACCCGCACTGGAAGCCCTGCGCGTCGAGGAACTGCTGCTGGACCGGGTGCAGGTCTGTGCCGCACGTCGCGGCGAGCCCGTTGATGGTCGTGACCTCGCGGCCTGCGGCGCGCCGCGCCGGGTACAGGCAGCTGTGCACGGGGACCCCGTCGACGTGCACGGTGCACGCACCGCAGTCACCTCCGTCGCAGCCCTTCTTGACGCCCAGCGCACCCTGCTCGCGTACGAAGGTGCGCAGGCACTGGCCGGGCCGCGGCGCGGAGGCCACGTCGCGGCCGTCGAGCACCATCTCGAACGGCGGGCTGCTCGCCTGCTCGCTCGTCTGCCCGGTCACCTGCGCGTTCGTCTGCGGGTCCTTCACCGCTGACCTCCCTGTCCGGCGGGCGTGTTCCCGTGCCCGTGCTCCCCGCGGGGCCGGTCGCCGTCCACCAGCTCGGCGCGGATCTCCTCCGCGAGGCGGTACGTCATGTCACGGCGCCAGGCGGGCAGGCCGTGGACGTCGTCGTGGTAGAGGCCGTCGTCGATCGCCGCGTCGAGGGCCGCGGCCAGGGCGCCCGCGTCCGGCCACGCGGGGAGGGGTGCGGCGCCGAACCGGAGCTGGACCGGGCGGCGGGTGGCGGCGGTGACGGTCAGCACGAGCTCGCCGTCGGGGTCGAGCCTGCCCACGAGCAGCGCACCCGACCGCCCGAGGGTCGTCAGGGACACCCGCCGCAGGGCAGTCCGCGCGCGCAGCGCGCGCTCGGGCAGCCGCACGGCGCGCAGCAGCTCGCCGGGCGCGAGCGTGGTCGTCGCGTCCCCGGTGACGAGCTCGGCGACCGGCTGGGTCCGCACGGCGCCCCCGGGCGACCAGATCTCGGCGACGCCGTCGAGCGCCGCGGTGAGCGACGTCATCGGCCCGGCCGGCAGCGCCGTGCAGATGTTGCCGCCGACGGTCGAGGCGTTCCAGACCTTGGTGGAGGCGACGAACGCGTCGCAGCACGGGCGCACGAGGGCGAGGGCGGGCCAGGTGTCGCGCAGTGGCGCGGCCGCCGAGTCCTCGAAGTCGTACAGCTCCGCGACGGTGCAGGTGGCGGCGATCTCGAGACCGTCGGCGGTCGCCTGGAGGGCCGGCCAGCCGGCGCCGGTGATGTCGAGCAGCCGCCGGATCCGGTCGCTGCCGTCGGAGAAGAGCACGGTGCCCCCGGCGAGCCAGGCGTCCCCGTCGCGGAACTGCGACGGGTCGGTGGTCGCCACGAGGTCGGCGACGGTGTCCAGGTCCATCAGGGCCTCCGCTCGGCGGGGGTCGGGTCGTCCTGCGGGTGGCCGTGCAGCTGGTCGTCGTGCAGCGGGCCGTCGCCCGCGCTGAGGGGTGCGACCGTCGCGCGGCCGTGCCGGGCCGCGACGAGCTCGGCGCAGATGGACACCGCGACCTCCTCGGGACCGACCGCCCCGAGGTCGAGACCGACGGGCGACCGCAGGCGCGCGAGGTCGGCGTCGGCGACGCCCTCCGCCCGCAGCGCCTCGACCCTCTGGGCGTGGGCCCGCCGGGAACCCATCGCCCCGACGTAGGCCAGCGGGAGTCCCAGCGCGAGCCGCAGGAGCGGCACGTCGAACTTCGGGTCGTGCGTGAGGACGACGACGGCGGTGCGCTCGTCCACCCGGCCGGCGGCGTGCTCGCGGGCCAGGTAGGCGTCGGGCCACTCGACCACGACCTCCGCCTCTCGGTAGCGCCCGGCGTCGGCGAAGACCTCGCGGGCGTCGACCAGCGTGATGCGGTAGCCGAGGAGCGAGGCAGCCCTGACGAGGGCGCCGGCAAAGTCGTTCGCCCCGGCGACGACGAGCCGCGGAGCGGGCCGCCGGGTCTCCACGAGGAGCGTGACCGGGGCGTCCTGCTCGGAGCCGTCCCGCGCGTCGCGGCTCGCGGCGCGCACGACCGCCGTCCCGCCCGTGCGGAGCGCCGCGTCGACCTGGCGCGCCACGCTCTCCAGCGCGGAGGGCTCGACGAGCCCGCCCAGCGCTGCGGCGATCTCGGCCGAGCCGATCGCGGCGCCCCGCAGGAGGACCCCGGTCGTGCCGGTCGTGTCGATGCGGCGCACGAGCGCCGTCGGTGCGTCGCCCGCGCCGTCGCGGGCGTGGCGCGCGAGGTCCGTGACGAGCGGGGTGGGGTGCGTGGGGTCGAGGGGCTGGACGTGCACGTCGAGCGTGCCACCGCAGGTGAGCCCGACGGCGAACGCGTCGGCGTCGCTGTACCCGAAGGCCTCGCGGCAGGCGCGCCCGACCGAGATCGCCCTCAGACAGGCCGCGTGCACCGCGGCCTCGACGCAGCCGCCCGAGAGGCTGCCGACCACGCGGCCGTCCACGCGCACGGCCATCGCGGTCCCGACGGGGCGCGGCACCGAGCCGGACGCGCCGACGATCGTCGCGACGGCGAACGCCGGCCGACCGGGCTCGAACCACCCGGTGATCTCGTCCATCAGATGAAGCACCAAGGCCTCGCTTCCGCACGGGTGCCGGGCGCGGTGCGCCCGACGTCTCCAGTCAACCCAGTTAACCCTTGCGGTGAGTCCCTCGCGGGTCACCCGCGGCCGGCGAGGCCGCGCGGGTGCCCCTCGAGGCTTGAGTCCGCGCCGTTCTTTCGCTTCCCGGAAACGATGTTCCACGAAGTGGACGAGAACCTAGCACGGACACTCCGCCCCGTCACCGGTCCGCGTGTGTACGATCGCCGTGTGGCCGCCGTAGCTCTCGGGATGCCGACGCTGCGCTCCCGAACACGCGGGGCGCCGTCGACCGACGGGCGCCCGGACACCGCCGCGCTCGTCGACCGCTTCGGGCGCGTCGCGCGCGACCTGCGCATCTCCATCACCGAGAAGTGCTCGCTGCGCTGCACGTACTGCATGCCGGCCGAGGGCCTGCCCGCCATCCCCCGCGAGGACCTGCTCACCCCCACCGAGATCGGGCGCCTCGTGCGGCTGGCGGTCGGCACCCTCGGCATCCGCGACGTCCGCTTCACCGGCGGCGAACCGCTGATGCGCCCGGACCTCGCGGAGATCGTGCGCCGCTCCCGCGCCGCTGCTCCCGGTATCCCGATCTCCATGACCACCAACGCCATCGGGCTGGACAAGCGCGTCCACGAGCTCGTCGAGGCCGGGCTCAGCCGCGTCAACATCTCGCTCGACTCGGTGGACCGTGAGGACTTCGCCCGGCTCACGCGGCGCGACCGGCTGCCCGACGTCCTCGCCGGGGTCCGCGCGGCGCTCACCGCGGGCCTGGCCCCGGTCAAGCTCAACGCCGTGCTCATGCCCGAGACCCTCGCGGGAGCGTCCGACCTGCTCGCCTGGGCGGTCGACCACGGGTGCCACCTGCGGTTCATCGAGCAGATGCCGCTCGACGCCGACGAGCGGTGGCGCCGCGAGGACCTGGTCGCCGCCGACCGGCTGCTGTCGGTGCTCGGCGAGCGCTTCGACCTGCGCGCCGTCGGTCGCGAGGACCCCTCGGCCCCGGCCGAGGAGTGGCTGGTCGACGGCGGCCCCCAGACGGTCGGCATCATCGCCTCGGTCACCCGCTCGTTCTGCGGCGACTGCGATCGCACCCGGCTGACGGCCGAGGGCACCGTGCGCTCGTGCCTCTTCGGGAACGACGAGACCGACCTGCGGGCGCTGCTGCGCTCCGGCGGCGACGAGCAGGCTGTCGACGAGGCCGTGCTGGCCGCCTGGCAGGGCGCCATGTGGGCCAAGCCGTTCGCGCACGGCAGCGACCGCGACGAGCTCGCCGACCCGCAGTCCTTCGCCCGCACCGAGCGGAGCATGGGCGCGATCGGCGGTTAGGTGTGTCGCTGCGCGCAGCGGGCGCCGGGCCTCGTCCCGGTCTCTACCATGGGTCTGTGCCCACCGACCGTCCGATCTACCGACCCGACGACTCCGGCCCCTGGAAGATGGGCCGGCGCACCCTGGTGGGCACGCTGATCGGTGCCGTGGTGGGGGTGGCGGTCCTCGCCTGGTTCGGTCTCGTGCTGGGTGCCGCGTGCGGCTTCGGCATCGGGCTCCTGCTCGACAACCGCTCCGCCCAGGGCTAGGGCGTTTGGCACGTGCACGGACAGTTCACGCGGCCCGTGCACGCCGACAGAAACGATCAGGTATTTCGGTGCAGCAGCGGTATTGCTCTATTGAGCGAAGACCCTTGTGGGTACTCGCAATTGGGTCGCGATGGGCGTGTACAGATCGATGTCCTGGCGCTGAGTCCGCAGAGATGCTAGCAGCGCGTAGCGCACTGGCATGGATGTGCGGTCGGCGCGGCCGGTGTTCTTCCACCACCCGCCCACCGGATACACCGCGATGGTGTTTGCGGCGGCGAGTTCATGCCCGGTTCCGGTCCACTCATCCTGGTGAAGCGAGCCGAGGTGACGTTGGTAAGGACCCACCAGCCAGCGTTCGGAGGCGGCGGTGCTCCTCGCTGCACCCTCTTCGTCTCGCTGCGCATCGCGGTTCACCCGGCGGACAAACTCTCGCTGAGACTCCAGTGGGCTCTGCAGGTCGAAGCGGAGGCCGTGCGAGGCATACGAGTAGCGTTGGCGCCACCCTCGCCGAGAGGGCGATGGCTCGATAAAGTAGGACAACGTGACGCGCATCCGCACCTCACCGTCCCCGATCGCCTCCAACGCCTCGCGCGGCCAAGGCAGAGGGTGCAGGCGCAGGTGGCGCATCCTGTATTCGGGGCCATCGAAGGGAGTGAAACGGTCCTGGCTGACCAGGGTGACGGCCTGCTGGGAAGAGTAGAGGACTCCCTCGGGCGCGGGGACACCCCACCCGTAGCGCCGCAGGAGCCGCAACCGTGCGGTCTTGCCCGCCTCCCCCTCGATCTCCTTGCGCATACTCTGAGTCCACTCGGCCGCATGGGTTAGTAAACCGCGTACGGTCTCGGGCCAGTAGCTGGGATATCGCGCCATGGTCATTGCAGCCAGGCGAGACGCTTGGGCAGTGGCCGCGCTCGTTGCGTTCGCGGAGGTCAGTGCGAGATTGCTCCTCGTGCCAGTCGTGCGCAACGACAGCAGCGGGTGCTTGGGCTCAAACCCGGTGTCTCCGTTGGTCAGGACGTTGCCGCCCTCCATACAAATGTCGGGCTTAATGGGCCACTTACGCTCAGCGAAGAGCATGGAGGTCCGGCTGTGTGGGGACAACTCTCCAGCTTGGGCGAGTGGCGTCCAACCGTGGTAGTCGGGATCCGTCGGAACGTCGTCGAGTTCTGTGTGCGCGGAGACAGTCAGCGCATTCCACGCTTGTGCAGGGTCCTGGATTGCCGAGGTGTCTGATTCGGCCCGGTGGTCCAGGTGGTAGCGGTCAACGTTTCCCGCCGCGATAACGATGAGCCGGGCGGCAGCGGAGTCCGGAGCCGACAGCAGCTGAATTTGGTGGCCGTCACGAACGATGTCTGTGCCGACTGCCAGTGCGTCGACCGTGGAGGACCATAGCGTGGGCTCCCCAGGCTTATCCGGTTCGGAACTTAGAGGCATGCAGAACACGCGAGCGCGGGGGGCCGTGATCTCCGGCAGCACGACGGCCTCCGCCGTGGCGGTCCCGTAGTCGAGCGGATCCAGGAGTGGTTCACCACGGGCGGGTGTCATCCGCACCGATTCGAGGCGGTGCTCAAGCTGGACCCGCTGTCTGCCAATCAGAAGTGGGTCGAGATCTCCATGCAACGCGAGACCGGCCATGGAAGTGCCATGCCCGCGCACGTCATGGCCAGACGTGCCGACGATCGTGTGCACATCGGAAGGGTTCAGCGACCCTCGGATGAGGACATGTCCTTGGAAGACGCCGGTGTCGAGGTGACAGACGACCGGGGCGCTCTCCGAGTCGGCCGGCACCAGCCGTTCGGCCAGGTCCTGGACGTACTCGTCCTGCTCACCAACCTGGAGATCCTCGACGGTGTCGACGAACTCGGGGCGGCGGATCTCCGCGATCGGGATCCGAGAGAACATCAGGATCTGTAGCTGTTCCCAACGGGCCTTAACCCACACTACGTGGCGGTCTTGGAACGACAGCGTCCGGCGAACGGTCTGCAACTGTTGCACTGCGGTGAACGCGTCGAATACCTCCAACGCCGACTGCGAAGTGTCGAGCCAGAGTTCCCACCAATGCTGCCCGCGGCTGGGAGGCTCGCCGTCTGAGGTCCATAAGTCGGCTAGCACTGCCTCACGGATCCGAGAGATGTTCGCGATCAGGGCTTGGTTCGCGGGGTTGCCGTCCGGCGTGGTCCAGTTCTCAGGGTTGCCTTTCGTGGAGAGCTTGTCGAGGTAATCCTGAAACAGGCGCAGGAAGTTGGCACGGTAGGCGTCGGCGACCCAGACGGTCGCGCGCTCTTGCTGCGTGTCGGTAGGCGGGTGGACGGAAAGCAAAAGCCACATCGGCCGCTTGGCCGATGCGCGATGAGTGCTGAGTCGGTTTAGCCGGTCGACGTTCAAAGGGTGGGTCGCATCGGTGCCCTCCAGAACGATGATCGTGCCGAGTGCCTGCAACTCATCCAGGCTTACGCTCACCTCGCGGCGGTGGGCATCGCTGGCCTCCAGGACCTGCTGGAGTTGGCCACGCAACGCCATCCCGTGTGCGCGGTGCTCAACTGGGCGTACTCTGGCGTTGCCCTGACCTGCGCGCGTAAGTTCCTCGTTGACCGCCCGCTCGACGATATATAGGTGATCGAGGTGGCGCAGCTCCTCAACCAATGCTTGCCTGTCGGCGCAGTGTCAAAGCCGCGGTCAGGTCGTCTCGCGTGACGCTGGCTGCACCGCGCATGAGTGCGCTCTTCGCGGCTGCCTCGGCTGCCTTAACTAGGTCAGCATGACTCAGCCCAAGAGTCGCACCGCTCAACCTGGCTAGGCTGAGCCCCGTAGCCAAGGATCCGAGTCGCGAGCGAATCACTGACACCGCCTGCCGCGGGTCGGGCAGGTCATAGGTGAGCACGGCGTCGAAACGTCGAAACAACGCACGATCCAGGATCGAACGGTGATTGGTCGCAGCTACCACTATGGACTCGGGGCTTGCCTGCTCGAGAAAGACGAGAAAGGAGTTCAGGATGCGCCGGGCCTCGCCCACGTCGTTGCCGGTTCGGTTGGCACCGAGAGCGTCGAATTCGTCGAAGAGGTAGACCCCGCGACGTTGAGCCACTGCATCGAACACGAGCCGAAGCTTGCCAGCTGTCTCACCCATGTATTTGCTTAGCAGACCGTCCAGGCGGACCGTGTACATCGCTAACCCGAGCTCGCTAGCGAGCACAGAGGCAGTCATCGTCTTTCCAGTCCCTGGCGGGCCTTCGAGAAGAAGTCGATGTGCTGGGGCGAAGCCATGCTCAAGGAGAGTGTGCCGCTGGCGCTGCTCGGCGATCACCTGTTTGATGTGGCCGATCAGTTCCGCGGGCGCCACGAGGTCGCGGAGCGAAACCTCTGGGTGGGTGGTCTCAACCAGGTCAGCCAGGTCGCCACGCGGTTGGTCCAACCTCGTGACGTTGGCACTTGGCATCGTCTGGCGCGAAGCGTCGATTGCTTTGCGGATGTCGCCGGCCAACACATGATGGCCGCTGCGAGCTTCACGCGCTGCGACCTGCAAGGCAACCGAATAGAAGGCGGCATCGTCGCCAGCGGCATGGCTACGCACCATCGCCGTGATGTGCTCACCGAGGCCCGCCATCTGCCTGCTTCCTGTGCTGAGTACGAAATTTCTGTAGACGCCATCCTAGAGGGCAATCAGTGCCCAGCCCCGCCACCGTCGGCACTCCAGCGCGAACGTGTCCGACCCTGCGCGGGCCGCTCGTACGTGTACCGACCTGTGAGGTCGGGAACGCGGTTGGACTGCCCACACCGGCGCCCTGGCCCCGCTGTCAGAGACCGACCCACTCCGAGACACCGTCGGTGAAGTGCTGGCGCTTCCAGATGGGCACCTCGGCCTTGATCCGCTCGACGAGCAGCGAGCACGCCTCGAACGCCTCGCGGCGGTGGCCCGCGGACGCGCTCGCCACGAGCGCGACGTCCCCGACGACGAGCTCGCCGTACCGGTGCACCGCGGCGACGCGCAGCCCGGTCTCCTGCGACACGGCCGCGCAGCAGCGGCGCAGCACCTCGGACGCGTCGGGGTGCGCCTCGTAGTCCAGCCCGGTCACCCCCCGGCCGCCGTCGACGTCGCGCACCACCCCGCGGAACGTCACGCTCGCCCCGCACTCGGCGGAGTCCACCGCCGCCTCGACGGCTCGCACGAGGGTGTCGTCGAGCACCTCCCGGGTCACGCGGCTCACGTCCGCGACCTCCGGCACCCGCTGGTCCGTCCCACTCACAGCTCCCACACCTCCACCTCGTCACCCGTCACCCTGCGCGTCACGTCCGCCGGGACGTCCACCAGCACGTCGGCCCGCGCCATGGAGGCGACCAGGTGGGAACCAGGACCCCCGACGACCCGGACGGTCCCGTCCCCAGACCGTACGCCGCGCAGGAGCTGGCGCCGGCCGGCGGGCGAGGACACCTCGCCGTCGAGCACCGCGCGGGAGCGCGGCGCCGGGACCCGTCCGGCGGCCCGCGTCACGGCGTCCCGGGCGAACACCACGAACGACACCTGCGCGCTGACCGGGTTGCCGGGGAACGTGAGGATCGGCGTGCCGTGCACCCGCCCCAGTCCCTGGGGGCCGCCCGGCTGCATCGCGACCGAGCGGAACACCACGTCGCCCGCGCCGCCCAGCACGTCCTTGACCACCTCGTAGGCGCCCTGGCTCACCCCGCCCGAGGTGAGGACGAGATCGCTCGCCGCGGCCGCCTCGGCCAGCACCCGAGCGAGCTCGTCGGCGTCGTCGCCGGTGCGGTGCTCCCCCACGACGAGGCCACCCGCACGCCGCACGGCGGCGCCCAGGGCGACGAGGTTGGCGTCGAACACCTGCCCGGGACCGGGGCGGGTGCCCGGCGCCACGAGCTCGGACCCCGTCGAGACGACCGCGACCCGGGGCGGTGCGACGACGCCGAGGCGGTCGACCCCGCACGCGGCGGCCGCGGCGAGCAGGTGCGGGGCGAGCACGGTGCCGGCGGGCAGCAGCAGGTCGCCCGCCCGGACGTCACTGCCCGCCGCGCGCACGAACTCCCCCGCGACCCGGGCCGCCCGCACCTGGACGTGCGGCGTGGGGTCGCCCGGCCGGGGAGCCCCCGGGGAGAACGACCCGTCGCCGGTGTCCTCGACCGGGACGACGGCGTCCGCCCCGTCCGGCACGGGCGCGCCGGTCATGATGCGCGCGGCCGAGCCCTGGGCCAGCGCGGCGGGGCGGCCGGGTGCCGCCGCGACCTCCGCGGTCACGGGCAGGGTCACCGGTGTGCGGGCGCCCGCCCCGGCGACGTCGGCGGCGCGGACGGCGAAGCCGTCCATCTGGGAGTTGCGGAACAGCGGCAGGTCCACCGGTGCGTGCAGGTCCGCGGCGAGGACACGGTCGAGAGCCTCGGCGAGCGGCACGACCTGCGCCGGCCGGGACCTGCGCTCGGTGCCTCCCAGCGAGCCGAGCAGGTCCTCGACGTCGCGCCGGTGCTGCTCGACCGAGATGCGGGTCATGGCTGGTCGGCTCCTCGTCGGCCTCGGGGTACGGGCGTCACACGCACGCAGGCTACGGTGCGCCCGCCGGCATCACCATCTGCACCGCGGTACCGGGCGCCGTCGACGTCGAGGCACGGACCACCAGCTCCGGGTCGAAGAACATCTCCCCCACCTCGACCTCCCGCCCGTCGACGAGCGCCGTGACGGCGCGCGCGATCTCGGTCGCGAGCCGCTGCACGGGCTGCCGGACGGTGGTCAGGGGCGGGTCCACGTACTCGAGCAGCCGCGAGTCGTCGTACCCGACGACGGAGACGTCCGTCGGGGTGGTCAGACCCTGCCGCTTGACGGCACGCATCATGCCGAGCGCCATCTCGTCGCTGCTCGCGACCAGCGCGGTCACACCCTGCGCGAGGAACTGCTCCGCCGCGCGCTGCCCGCCCTCGGCGGAGTAGGAGGTCCGCACGAACGGGACGTCCTTCTTCGGCATGCCGCGGCGCGCGGTCGCGCGCAGGAAGCCCTCGACCCTCCGGTCGGCCGGGGTGTTCCCCTCCGGTCCGGCGGCCATCCCGATCCGCGTGTGACCGAGGGTGACGACGTGGTCGACCGCGAGCTCCGCGGCCAGGAGGTCGTCGGTCGAGAACACCGGCGCCGAGACGTCGTCGAACCCGCCGTTCATGCAGACGAACGGCACCCCACGCTCCTGCAGCAGGCGGTACGGGGTCCGGTCCGACGACTTGATGGTGTTCGACGACGACAGGAAGATCGCGCCCGCGACGCCGATGCGCAGCAGAGACTCGACGTAGACCATCTCCTGGTCGGTCCCGGGGAACACGGGGCACACGAGGGTGCGCAGCCCGTGCCGGGCCAGGCGCTCCTCGATCCGCTCGCACAGCTCCGCGAAGAGCGGGTTCGTGATGTTCGGGGTGAGGATCGCGACGTGGTCGCCGCGCGACCGCCGCTGGACGCCGAGCTCGTTCATCGCCTGCTCGACCGTCTCGCGCGTGCGGGGCGAGACCCCGTACTTCCGGTTGAGGACGCGGCTCACGGTCGCTTCGCTGACACCGGCTCGGGACGCGATCTCGGCGAGGCCGATGCGGTCGGCGCGCGTGGCGTCCGGGTCGGGCTGCGCCGGGTTGCTGGCGGCCATTCGACTCATTCCTCCTGGTCTATGCGGGTTCGGGCGGCCAGCGTCTCACGAGCGTGACGGCGTGACCTGGACGATCGCCGACGAGGGCACGTCCAGCGCGACGAGTGCAGTGTCCCACTGCTCGCGACGTTCGGCGAGAAGGTGTCCGCGCTCGTCCACCACGCGGACCCGGACGAAGCGGCTGCCGCCGTCCTCCGGACGCAGCACGAGGCCGGGTGCCGCCGTCGCGTTGAACAGGGTGAGCTCGGTGAACCGGGCCGGGACGGGCACGACCACGTCCTGGTACACCCCCACGACCACCCGGCCGTCGAGCTCGGCGCGCAGCACCGGGAACCGCGCCTCCGGGGCGCCCGGGACGAAGCGACCGTGCAGGACGACGTCGCGCACGGACCGCCAGCGGCTCAGGAACGCGCGCACCACGGCCCGGTGGTCGACGCTCAGGTCCGCGAGGCGCATCGACAGCTGCGGGACGGCGAAGAAGCCGCCGTAGAGCTGCCGGGCCACCGACCGGGTGGACGCCTGCGGGTCCCACATCATCATGTCCGAGTGCACGGCGGCCGCCCCCTCGCTCATCCGCAGGTCGGCGATCGAGCACCGGTTGGCGATGGCGTCCGCCGGGCAGTCCGCCGCCCGGATGGCGTTGGAGTGCACGGCGATGCCGGGGCCGGCGTACGGCTGGCGGAACTCGATGACGGTCTCCGGCCGGCCGGCCGCGGCGAGCCGCTCCGACAGCGCGGTGAGGAGCAGGTCGACCGCGACGCCCACGTCACCGACGTCCTCCGGTGCGGGCGTCCCGGCGTACGTCATGGCCTCGTCGATGAAGTCGATCTTGAGACCGTCGAGCCGGTAGTGGGTCACGAGGTGCACGCACGTGTCCACGACGTGCTCGCGGACCGCACGGAGCCGCGGGTCGAGAACGCGGCACTGCAGCCGCTCGGCGAACGCCGGCGCGAGGTCGGCGAGCCGCGCGTGCGCACGGGACCGGGCCCCGAGCAGGAGCGGCGCGATCCACAGGACCACGCTCATCCCGGCGTCGTGCAGGGTCCCGACGTGCCCGGCGAGGTCCGGGAACTTGCGCTCGTCCGGCACCCAGTCGCCGACCCCCGCGTACAGCCGCCCGTCACCCAGCTCCTGCCAGCCGTCGTCGACGAACACGGACCGGCACCCGAGCGCGACCGCCTCGAGAGCCTCCTGCTCGACCGCCTCCGCGGCCAGGTCCTGCCCGAACGCGTACCACGTGGAGAAGACCGGCTCGACGGCGGCGGCAGGCACCGCGAGGGAGCTCCCTCTGCGGGAGCGCACCCACCCCGACAGCTGGGCGACGGACTCGTGGAACGGGCGGCCCGGCCGCGCGAGCGCGAGCGTCACCTCGTCGGAGCCGGACGGCAGGTCGATCCGCACCACGAACGATCGACCCTCCTCCCAGACGCCGAAGCGCAGGTTCACCTCGTGGACCACCTCGTCCGCCGCGAACGCGAGCAGAGTCCCGCCCGCGGCGTCGTAGAGGCACCCCATCGGGGCGGACGACACGAACGAGGTGGCGTCGCTCCCCGACCAGTCGGCCGGGAGCTGCGGGCGCTCACCCGAACCGCGCGGGTTCCAGTAGGCGATCGCGTCCCCCAGGGGGACCTCCAGCACGACCGACCAGCCGTCGTCCGACGTCGGGGTCCGCTTGAGGTGGAGGAGGTCGAGGTCGCCGTCGGTGCCGGCGTCGACGACCTCGGCGTGGACCACGCCGAAGGTCGAGAGCCAGGCAGGTCCGGGGTAGGTGACGTCCAGGTGTGCGGCGAGCTCTTCGAGAATCATGGATGTCGACTCATTCCTTGACAGCGCCGGAGAGGATCCCGGCGACGAAGTGGCGTTGCAGGAGGAGGAACACGATCGCCGCGGGGACGATCGACACGGTGGTCCCGGCGAGCAGCTGGCCGTAGTCCGTGGTGCCGATGCCCTTGAGCGCGGCGAGCGCGACGGGAACGGTGTACGAGTCCGGCGAGCGGAGCGCGATGAGCGGCCACACGAAGTCGTTCCACTGCGCGAGGAACAGGTAGATGGCGAGCGCGGCCACGGCGGGCCGCATGGTGGGGAGCACGATCCCGAACAGCAGCCGCACCTCGCCGCACCCGTCGATCCGTCCTGCGGCGAGCAGCTCGTCGGGGACGGCGAGCATCGTCTGACGCATGAGGAAGATGCCGAACGGGAACGCGAGGTTCGGCAGCAGGATCGCCTGGTAGGTGTCGAGCCAGCCGAACCAGAGCATGATCTGGAACAGGGGCACGAGGGTGACCTGCGCGGGGATGACCAGGGTGGCCATGATGAGACCGAAGGCGATTCCCTTGCCCCGGAACTCGAACTTGGCGAACGCGTACCCGGCGAGGGTGCAGACGAACCCGGCCACGACCGTGTACACGGCAGCGATGAGGAACGAGTTGGCGACCGCTCGGCCGAAGCCGCGATCGACGACGAGCGACCGCAGGTTCTCCCAGAAGGCGTCGCCGGGCAGCAGCACGGGTGGCGAGGAGAAGATCTCCGCGGACGTGTGGGTCGAGGCGATCACCATCCAGTACAGGGGCGCGACGACGACCGCCGCCCCGATCGCCATGACGGCGGTGAGGGTCAGGACCTTCGCGGTCGTCCGCGGCCCGCGGTGCTCGCGCAGCGGAGCGGCAGGCGCGGCGGAGACACGGCCCCGCGGTGGTGCGACGGTGGTCATGACCGCCTCCCGAGGAGTCGGAACTGCGCGAAGCTGATGAGGGCGACCAGCAGGGCGAGCGCGTACGCGATCGTCGAGGCGTAGCCGAAGTCGAAGTACCGGAAGCCGTTCTGGTAGAGGTACATGCCGATCGTGAGCGTCGCGTTGTCGGGGCCGCCGTTGGTCAGCACGTAGGGCTCGTCGAAGAGCTGCAGCGTGCCGATCGTCGACAGCACCACCGTCAGGAGGATCGCGGGCCTCAGGCCCGGGAGCGTGATGTGGACGAACCTGCGCCACGGGCCGGCGCCGTCGGTGGACGCGGCCTCGTAGAGCTCCCGGGGGACCGTCTGCAGCTGGGCGAGGTAGATCACCGCGTTGTACCCGGTGTAGTGCCAGGTCAGTGCCAGGATGATGGACACCCTCGCCCACATCGGATCGCCGAGCCACGGCACCGGTTCGATGCCGACGCCGCCGAGGACCCAGTTCACGAGCCCGTACTGGGTGTTGAGCAGCGTGGAGAACAGGATCCCGTAGGCGACCAGCCCCATGACGATCGGCAGGAAGAAGGCCAGCCTGAGCGTCCCGCGCCACCGCAGCAGGGTCGAGTTGAAGCCCACCGCGAGCGCCACCGCGAGGGCGAGCATGATCGGCACCTGGATCAGGAGCACGAGGGCGGTGTTGCCGAGGGCCTTGAAGAACAGCGGGTCCTGCAGGAGCCGGACGTAGTTCTCGGCGCCGGCGAACTCCTGGCGCCCGCCCACGGAGCGGGTGAGGCTCAACCAGAACGAGTAGACGTACGGGTAGAGCTTGAAGGCGACGAAGAGGATCAGCACGGGCGCCAGGAACACGTAGGGTGCCGTGTTCTTCGTGACGATGGTGCGACGCCGCACGGAGAGTGTCGCTGTGGACATCGTTCCTCCCAGGTCAGGACGGCCCGGCAGACGGCGCCGGACGGTCGGTGGTCGGTGCGGTGGACGCGCCACGGCACGGGTGCACCGACGGGTGCACCCGTGCCGGTGGCGTCATCCGCCCGCGATCGACCGTCCGGTCTGGCTGGCGAGCTGCTTCTCCGCGGCCTCCAGCGCGGCCTGCGGGTCTGCACCCGAGAGGAGCACCTGGGTCTGGGCGTCGGTCACGGCCTTCAGTGCCTGGGCGTAGTCGGACGTGAAGTTCGTCGTCGGGAGGTCCTGGCCGAGCTGGTCGACGAAGACCTCGTTGGGCGACTGTCCCCCGAAGTACTCGCTCGGCGTCACGAAGTCCGGCGTCTGCCAGACGGACGTCAGGCCGGGGAAGAGACCCCCCTCCTCGTACATCGCGAGCTGCGACTCCTCCTGCGTGAGGGCGAACTCGACGAACTCCCAGGCGGCCTGCTTGTTCTCGCTGCTCTCCGCGACGGACAGGTAGGTGGCGCCGGTGATGGCGGCGGTCAGACCACCCTCCTCGACGGCCGGCGGGAGCCGCAGCCCCCACTGCCCCGACATGTCGGTGAGGTCCGACTGCAGGACGCCGGCGACCCAGGCGGCAGACGCCACGACGGCGACGTCACCGTTGCTGATGGACTGCATCCACGGGTCCCACGCCTGCGACACGTCGGCGACCACGCCGGCGTCGTTGAGGTCCTTGATGATCGTCATCGCGCGCACGGCCTCGGGGGTGGACAGCGTGATGTCCCCCGACTCGTCGAAGTAGAACTGTCCCTGCTGCTGCAGCAGCTGCTGGAAGAGATTGGCGGCGTCGGCCTGGGTGGCGGACTTGTCGATGCCGAGCAGCGCCTTGCCGGTCGCCTCCTTGACGGCGACCCCGACCTCGACCAGGTCGTCCCAGGTCTCCACGTCCTCGATGTCGGCACCGGCCTCGTCGAGCAGGTCCGTGCGGTAGAAGAACCCGGCCGAGTTGACCTCGAACGGGACCCCGTACACCTGCCCGTCCCGGGCGGCCGAGTTCCACACCCCTTCGGGGAACTTCCCGGCGTGCTCGTCGGCCCCGAGCTCGGACAGGTTCGCCAGGCCGTCGGGGAAGTTCTCGACGTAACCGGCGATGTAGTCGATGCCGACGTTCATCACGTCCGGCAGGCCCTGTCCACCGGCTGCCATCCCGGCGGTCATCTTGTCCCAGATCGCTGGGTTGCCGACGTTCTCCACGGAGACCGTCACGCCGGGGTGCTCCTCCTCGAACGCGGCCGCCGCCACCTGGAGCTCGGTCGTGGGCTTGTCCCAGGACCAGACCGTGACCACCCCTGAGAGCTCGCCGTCCGACGCCGGAGCCGGCGTCGAGGCGGCGCCGCACGCAGCCAGGAGGGTCGATGCCCCGACGACGAACGCGATGGACGCCGCACGACGGGCGGATCCTGATCGCCGGGTAAGCCCCCTGCTGAACGTGCTCCGAGCATCGCCCGCGCTCGTCCGCACGACGACGGGTACTCGTTGGGTGTTCATGCTGCCTCCTCACGGCCGTGGGCGGCTTCGTTACCGGCCCACGATCAAACTCTAGACAGATGCCCACCGGTTTTGCAATAGTGAGTTGCAGGCTTGCAACGTATCGTCGAATCGCGGCAAGCCGTCGCACCACTGCCAGACCCCCGGGACGTCGTCGTCGGACGACTGCACCCACCGTTCGCACTCAAGGAGGAGAGCATGTTCGGTCGACCACACGGCGGCACGACCCCGCCACCCAGAAGCACCCCCGACAAGAGGACCGCGGCCCCCACGGCCCTCTCGATGCTCGTCGTGGCCGCGGTCGCCGCGACGCTGGCCGTGCCGGCACCCGCGCTCGCAGACCCCGGCCAGAAGGACGACCTCGTCCACAACGGCGGCTTCGAGCTCGGCGCCGAGGGCTGGGAGTTCGTGGGCGGCGGGCTCGCCACCAACAACCCGCGCTCGGGCACCGGGCACGCGTACCTGAACGCGGGCGCGTCCAACGAGATCACCCAGGAGCTCGACGTCGTACGACCCGGCGACTACCTGGCCGAGGCATGGATCGCCACGTCGAGGGCGGGCGGCACGTTCGGGGTGCGTGACGACGAGGGAACGGTGCTCGCCACCGTCCCGATCCCCCAGCAGACGGCGTACCGGTCGTACACCCTCCCGCCCGTCGCGCTCGATCCCGACGCGGGAGCCGAGGTCTTCGTGACCGGGTCCACCGGCTGGGTCAACGTCGACGACGTCTCCGTGACACCGGAGCTGCGGACGCTCTACGGCTTCGAGCTCGACGGCCAGCAGGGCCCGGCCCTGCTGGACCAGAACGAGCGCACGGTCGCCGTCCAGCTCCCCTACGAGACCGACGTCACCGGTCTAACCGGCGCCGCCACGATCCCCACCCACGCCACGATCAGCCCGGACCCTGCCGGACCCCGGGACTACTCGGCGCCCGTCGAGTTCACCGTCACCGACGCCGCCGGCAGCACGACGGTCTGGACCGTCACGGTGACGCACGAGGCGAAGACCGTCACCATCGACAGCGACAACAAGACGCTCGTCGACGCGTTCAACTGGTCCAAGTGGCGCGCCCGCGAGCACGTGCAGACCGGTAAGACCGGACCGATCAACGTCAGCGACGGCGGACCGGGCACCACCCAGGTGGACTACATCCCGTCCTACTGGGCGGGGTACGCCCACCGCACCGCGTTCTACTCGCGCGACTTCGTGCACCAGGCCGCCGGCGGCCACCTCCTCGGCCTGGAGGAGGAGAACAAGTCGATGCTGCGTGCGTTCGCCGCCTCGGCCAACGAGGCGCGCAAGTGGTACCCGCTGTGGGCGCTGAACTTCGACGGCAGCCCGTACAGCGTCGACTACCGCAGCGACACCAACTTCGTGCGGGAGGTCCCGGCGGTCTTCGAGCTCGTGCACGAGGCGCACGACCAGTACCTGTGGACCGGCGACACCGACTACCTCGACGACGAGGTGCTGTGGCAGTACTACACCAAGGCGGTCACCGACTTCGTCGAGCTGCACGACACGCAGATCCCCAACGGGGTGGCCGAGGGCACCGGGCGCGGGATCTTCGCCGGCGCCGCCAGCTACAACGAGCGCGGCGACCACGCGGTCATCGAGGCCGGCGACGGCATCGCCTCCCAGTACCGCGGGTTCCTCGCGTACGCGGAGCTCGCCCGCGCCAAGGGCGACGACGCACTGGCGGCGGAGTTCACCACGAAGGCCGACGAGCTGCGCGACTACTTCAACACCGACTGGGGCGTGACCCGCGGGGCGTGGGAGTACGTCAAGGGACGCACCCCGGAAGGAGATCCGGTGACAGGGTTCGGCCGGGAGGCCTCGGTGTTCATCGGGCTCAAGGAGATCGGTGACCCGGACTCGAAGCGCACGGTCGACTTCATCGACTGGCTCGACGAGATGTACGTCGAGGACCGCCCGCCGAACATCGAGGCGACCACCTACGTCCCCGACACGCTCTTCACGTACGGGCGCGACGAGCAGGCCTGGGTCTGGATGAAGGACATCATCTCCAAGCTCCACCTGCCGCACGAGGTCCGCACGCAGGGCTCGAACGGCGACTACCCGGAGACCAGCTACACGCTCGTCTCGCAGACGATCGAGGGCCTGGCCGGCGTCCGGCCGAACGCACCCGAGCACGCCGTGACGGTGCGTTCCCACCTGCCGTCCGAGATCGGCCATCTCGACCTCGACCACATCACGGTCGGCGAGCACGACCTCGGGGTGCGGCACGACGGGCGCACCCGGACGACCGTCACCCACGGCGCAGGACCGCAGCCGCTGACGACGACCGTCCAGTTCGCCGGCGGGTGGCCCAAGATCTCGGTGAACGGCAAGCCCCAGAAGGTCGAGCACGTGCACGTCGCCGGACGTGCCGTCACGCAGGTGACCGTGAACGTCCCCGTGGGAGCCACGGTGACGTTCGAGACCGTCGGCGACGACGACCCGAACCGGTTCGGGGACACGATCCTCACCCACCCGACCGACTTCGAGCTGCTCTCGCCCGCTGACGGGGCCACCGGCGTATCCACCCACCGCACCCGGCTCACCTGGACCCGCTCCGACAACGCGAAGAGCTACGTCGTGCAGGTGGCGCGCGACGCGGGCATGACCGACCTCGTCGCCGAGGAGGAGGTGCGCGGACCGGTCGCCCACATCGACGGGCTCGCCGCCGGACGGACCTACTACTGGGAGGTCACCGCGATCAACCCCACGACCGGTCAGCGGCTCACCGTCCCCGGCGGGGAGCGCCGGTTCCGCACGGAGCCGGCGGCGGTGCCCGACGCCCCGACGGGGGTCGCCGCCTACCGGTCCGACGACCTCGTGGGTGTCGTCTGGTCCGCCGCCGAGTCGGCCGTGACGTCGACCGTGTACCGTGCTGCGGCCGGGACGGACGACTTCGAGGTCCTCGCGACCGACCTCACCGGCACCACGTTCCTCGACCGCAGCGCCGGCGGCGGCACCTACCGGTACCGCGTCACGTCGACGAACGAGCTGGGCGAGGGCCCGGGCACGGCCGTCGAGGAGCAGGACGCACCGGCCGACGGTCCGACCGAGCACCTCAGCGACCGGGAGTGGATCTCGGCCACGTCGGGCTGGCGCACCGTGAACAAGGACCGTGCCGTCTCGGGCAACCCCCTGCGGATCGACGGCACCACCTACACCAAGGGCATCGGCACGCACGCAAACTCGCGCATCGAGTTCGAGCTCGAGCCGGGGGACGCGATCTTCCGGGCGGTCGTCGGCATCGACGACGCCCAGCGCACCTCGCCGAACACGTCGATCGGCTTCCAGGTCTTCGCCGACGACGAGTTGGTGTTCGACAGCGGGGTCATGCGAGCGTCCCCGACGTACTCGCCGCCGCAGGAGGTCCAGGTGCCCGTCCTGGGGGTGCAGCGCCTCGTCCTCGTGGTGCACGACGCCGGTGACGGGAACAACAGCGACCACGCGAACTGGGCGGACGCCCGCGTGGTCACGCTGCCCACGGGCTGAGCGTGGGCGCCGAGGGCCGGACGGTCGTCACCGTCCGGCCCTCGGTCGCGCCTCGGGCCGCGACTCAGTAGGCCGTGCGGTCGGCGTGGGCGCGCCACGCGTCGAACGGCGCGTCCCACCCCGTCCCCTCGACGTGCCGCACGGGCATGTGCCGGTCCTCGGGCGCCGTCGCGAAGTAGTCGTAGAACACGGCGTCGTCGAAACCGGCGCGCGCGGCGTCGTACCGGTCCGCGGCGTAGACGACCGACCCGACGCGGGCCCACAGCGCCGACGACAAGCACATGGGGCACGGCTCGCAGCTCGCGTAGAGCGTGGCGCCGCTCAGGTCGTAGGTCTCGAGGCTCGCGCAGGCCGCGCGGATCGCGGTGACCTCGGCGTGGGCCGTGGGGTCGTTCGTCGCGGTCACCCGGTTCACGCCGTCGAAGACCTGGCCGTCACGCGTGACGAGGACCGCGCCGAACGGCCCGCCCGCGTCCGCCACGTTCGCGACGGCGAGCGCCACCGCCCGTTCGAGATGCTCTGCACGCTCGAGGTGCTCTGGGTGACCGGCGTCCATCCGAACCTCCACGACAGGGGTGGAGGGTCCACCGCGGGGCTCGACGCTAGCAGCGGTCACCCACGGCGACAACGACCGTTGCGCGTCAGGGCTCCACGCCGCACAGTTGTCCCAGCACCCGACGCGAACGAGGAGACGCGTGTGACCGTTCCGCCACCGTCTCCCGCCACGTCCTCCCCCGGACCGCCCCTGCGCATCCAGGTGCGTCCGGTGGCCCCGGCCTTCCGCGCCTTCCTCGCGACCGAGGCCGGTGGCGCGGTCCTGCTGCTCGCGGCGACCGTCCTGGCGCTCGTCTGGGCCAACTCTCCGTGGGCGGCGTCGTACGCTCAGGTGTGGGGGACGACGCTCGGGATGCACCTGGGGACCTGGGAGCTCGACCTCGACCTGCACCACTGGGTCAACGACGGCGCCATGGCGATCTTCTTCCTCGTCATCGGGCTCGAGATCAACCGCGAGCTCACGACGGGCGAGCTGCGCAACCGCCGCCGCGTCGCGGTCCCCGCCCTGGGCGCGCTGGGCGGGCTCGCGGTCCCGGCGCTCGTCTACGTCGCGTTCACCGCGGGCGGCCCTGCCTCGCACGGCTGGGGCATCGTCATGTCGACGGACACGGCGTTCCTCGTGGGCGTCCTCGCGCTCTTCGGCCCGCGCTGCCCCGACCACCTCCGGCTCTTCCTGCTCACCCTCGCCGTGGTCGACGACATCGGCGCCATCACGGTGATGGCCGTGTTCTACACCGACGAGCTCTGGCTGCCGGGGCTCGTCGTCGCCGGCTTCCTCGTCGCCGTGCTCGTCACCCTGCGCTGGCTGGGCGTCTGGCGCCTGGGTCCGTACGTCCTCGTCGGGCTCGCGCTGTGGCTCGCCGTCTACGAGTCCGGGGTGCACGCGACGCTCGCCGGCGTCGCCGTCGGCCTCATCATCCCCGCCCGGCGCTCGCGGCCCGACGAGGTCGACGTCGTCCGCGCCTATGCCCGCAGGCTCCAGCAGGACCCGACGGCGGAGCGCGAGTACCAGACCGAGCTCGCCGCGCGGGCGGCGGTCCCGGCGAGCGAACGCCTGCAGCGGGTGCTGCACCCGTGGAGCGCGTACGTCGTCGTCCCCGTCTTCGGCCTCGCCAACGCCGGGGTGCGCCTCGACGCGGAGTCGCTGCGCACCGCCGCGACGTCCTCCCTGACCCTGGGTGTCGCGGTCGCGCTCGTCGTGGGCAACGCCGTCGGCATCTTCGGCGCGTCGGCCCTCGCGCTGCGCCTCGGCCTCGGCGAGCTGCCGGGGCGGGTGCGCTACAGCCATCTGCTGGGCGGTGCGATGCTCGCGGGCATCGGCTTCACCATCTCGCTGTTCATCGCCGAGCTCGCGTTCGACGACCCCGCGCTCGTGGAGCAGGCCAAGATCGGCATCCTCGCCGGGTCGCTCGTCGCCGCGGTCCTCGGGTCCGTCACCCTGCGGGTCTTCGGCGAGCGCTCGCCCCTGTGCTCCCCGACCGCGGACGGTCCACCCGCCGAGCTCCCCTCCGGCCCCTGGTCGGCACCGGAGCGCTGACGAGACGCGTCAGTCGAGCGCGGACGAGACGGCGGCCTGGAGCCCTTGCGCGGTGACCCGCCCGCGATACCGCTCGCCGTTGACGAAGAGCGTCGGCGTCCCCTCGACACCGGCCGCGAGACCGTCGGCGTAGTCCCGCCGGACCGCGTCCGCGTGCTGCTGGACCGCGTCGCCGACCACGGCGCCGGCGTCCAGGCCGAGCGTCGCGGCGTGCTCCACGAGGTCGTCGTCGGTGAGCCGGTCCTGGTGGGCGAACAGCAGCTGCTGCATCTCCCAGAACTTCCCGGCCGCACCGGCGGCCTCGAGCGCGAGCGCCGCCGTCAGCGCGTGCGGGTGGCTCTCGAACAGCGGGAAGTGCCGGAAGACCAGCCGCACCGTGCCGCCGGAGGTTTCGACGAGCTCGCGCAGCACGGGCACGGCGTCCCGGCAGAAGGGGCACTCCAGGTCACCGAACTCGACGATCGTCACGGGGGCGTCCGAGTCTCCCAGGACGTGCGCGTCGACGGGGACGAGGGCGTCGTGCGCCGTTCCGCTGATCACCCGCCCAGGATCTCGACGGCGGGCGGCCGGCGCAACCGGGCGGGCTCACCGGCCACCGGGCACGAACCGGCGGCGGTCGTCGGCGACGCCCGGTACGGGTTCGACGACGGGTGCCAGGTCGCCCCCGACACCGTCCCTCCACCAGGCGATGTTCACGGCGTGCCGGGCGTAGGCCGGGTCGTTCCCGAGGAGCAGCGCGGACTCCGCGAGCCGCACCGCCTCGACGTAGCCGTCGCCCTCGCGCGGCGGCACCCCCGCGAGGAGGCGGACGTCGCCGCGGAACCGCGGTCGGCGCCGCAGCCGCTTGACGACGTTGAGCAGGCGGAACGGCAGGGACGGGTGCAGCGCGAAGCCGACGGTCTCCTCGTGGCTGAGCTGGGCCTCGACCCGGTCGGTGTGGAAGACCAGTCCGCAGGCCTGCGCCTCGCCGACCATCCAGCGCAGCGCGACGTCGGACAGCGCCCGGCGCGGCGCCCCGCCGCCGACATCGCTGTGCGCGCCGGGGAACCAGACCTGCTTGACGCGGTCCGGACGGGCGGGGTCGTCCTCGACGCTCCAGAGGCTGGGCTCGTAGGTGATCCGGCGCTCGTCGATCGCCAGCGCCTGACGTGCGCAGGCGACGGACCGCCCGAGGCGCACGTCGTGCCACATGCTGCGCCGCCGGGTGAGGCCGGGCACCCCGAGCGCGCCGACGGTGTCGAAGACACCGAGGAACGTGATCTCGACGTCCGCGTACGCGTGCTGCGCACGGAAGGCCGCTCCGCGCTCGGCGCGCGCGGGGGTGCGGTCGGCGTAGATGCGCGCGGCCTCGTCGAGCCTGTCGGTGACGAGCGCCTGCGGGGTGAGCAGCCCGACGACGCCGATCATGCCGACGACGCTGCGCGCGGTGTACGCCCCGCGGGAGAAGCCGATGACGTAGATCTCGTCCCCCGGCTCGTAGGCGAGCGCGAGGTGGCGGTACCCCGCCACGACGTTGCGGCCGAGACCGTAGCCGAACGCCCCGCCGAGGACCCGGTCCACGAGGTAGCCCTGCGTCCCGACCCCGGCAACCGAGAAGACGAGCTGCTGCACGCCGTCGGGCGCGACGCCCGAGACGACCGAGCGCACGATCTTCTCGACGTTGGACACGCTGGGGTTGACCGGCGAGTTCCACGTGCCGTCGCAGCACAGGACCAGACGCTTCATCGCTCCTCCTCGAACGACCCGCACGATGCGCCCCCTTGCCTAGGAGGAGGGCGACTGCCCCGCTGCTGATACGCGCGCTAGCAATCGCTCATCTGAGAGTCCACGGGCGCTCATCTGATACGGTCGAGGAGTTCACCGCAGCCCACCGCGACCCCGAGGATCACGCATGACCACTCTCGACGACGAGACCGTCCACCGGCTCCCGACCGGACTCGACACCCCGACGTACGACCGGTCCGCCCTCACCGCGGGGATCGTCCACCTCGGGGTGGGCGGGTTCCACCGGGCGCACCAGGCGATGTACCTCGACCGGCTCATGCGCGACGGCGCGGCCCAGGACTGGGCGATCTGCGGGGTCGGCGTCATGCCCGGCGACGCGCGCATGCGCGACGTCCTGCGCGCGCAGGACGGCCTGTACACGCTCGTCCTCAAGCACCCCGACGGAGCGCTCGAGGGACGCGTGATCGGCTCGATCGTCGACTACCTGCTGGCGCCCGACGACCCCGAGGCCGTCATCGAGAAGATGGCCTCTCCCGAGATCCGCATCGTGTCGCTCACCGTCACCGAGGGCGGCTACAACGTTCATCACGTCACGGGCGAGTTCGACGCCACGAATCCTGCCGTGCAGGACGACCTGCGCCCGGGCGCCGTCCCGGCCACGACGTTCGGCCTGGTCACCGAGGCGCTGCGGCGCCGACGCGACCGGGGCACCGGCCCGTTCACGGTGATGAGCTGCGACAACATCCAGGGCAACGGCGACGTCGCCCGCACCATGTTCGTCGCGTTCGCCCGCCTGGCGGACCCGGACCTCGCCGACTGGGTCGAGGCTCAGGTCCCGTTCCCCAACTCGATGGTCGACCGCATCACCCCCGTCACCACGGACGCCGACCGCGCCCTGGTCACCGAACGCTTCGGCGTCGAGGACGGCTGGCCCGTGGTCGCCGAACCCTTCACCCAGTGGGTCCTGGAAGACCGCTTCGCGGCCGGTCGGCCGCCGTTCGAGGACGCGGGAGTGCAGGTGGTCGACGACGTCGAGCCGTACGAGCTCATGAAGCTGCGGCTGCTCAACGCCAGCCACCAGGCCCAGTGCTACCTCGGCTACCTCGCCGGCCACCGGTACGCGCACGAGGTCTGCCAGGACCCGTCGTTCGCGACCTTCCTGCGCCGGTACATGGACAGCGAGGCCACGCCGACCCTCTCGGCCGTCCCGGGGATCGACCTCGACGAGTACAAGGCCACCCTCATCGAGCGGTTCTCCAACCCGCACGTCCGCGACACCCTCGCGCGGCTGTGCGCCGAGTCCTCGGACCGGATCCCGAAATGGCTGCTGCCCGTGGTCCGCGAGAACCTCGCGACCGGCGGGCCGGTCGAGTGCTCGGCGGCCGTCGTCGCGAGCTGGGCCCGGTACGCCGAGGGCACGGACGAGCAGGGCGAGCCCATCGAGATCGTGGACCGCCTCGCCGACCGGCTGCGCGCCGCCGCGCTGCGCCAGCGCACCGATCCGCTCGCGTTCCTCGCGGACCGGGAGGTCTTCGGCGACCTCGCCGACGAACCCCGTTTCGTCGAGGCCTACCTCACGGCGCTGACCTCCCTGCACACCCGGGGCGCCGCGGCGACCGTCGAGGACCTGGCCCCCCGGTGACGCCGCTCCCTGGCGGGAGCGACCGGCGGCGGGAGCGGCCTCGGCCCGCCGCCGGTCGGCGGTGAACCCGACCCGTCAGTCGGTGCTGCGCTCCTCGTCGAGGAGCCGCTCGAGGCCCGCGGCCGCCGCCTCGTCGACGACGAGCGTCGTGGCGAAACCGCCGGTGACGGCGGCCCGCAGCCCGCGGGCGGCGTCGGCGCCGTAGCCGACCACCACGACCTCGGGCGTCCGCGCGAGCTGGTCGATCGTCACGCCGACGATGCGCTCGTCGAGAGGTGTGCGCACGGGTGCACCCGCGTCGTCGAACAGCCGCCCCGAGCACTCGGCGACGGCGCCGCCGGCCGCGGCGGCCGCCCGCTCGTCCTCGGTAGCGTGCTCGAACACCGTCGACAAGGAGGGCGCCCACGCCCCGACGGCGACGACCGCGACGTCGAGCGCGTCGGCCCGGCGCAGCGCCTGGGCGATCTCGGGCTGGCGGCTCAGCCCGGCCGCCGTCGCGCCGTCGGCGACGACGAGCGGCGCCCAGACGGGCCACGTGCGCACCCCGGGGATCGACTTGAACCGCTGGATGAGCTCGAGGGAGTTCCCGCTGCCCGCGACCGGCAGCGCCCCGACGAGCTGGACGACGTCGCACGGGGGCAGCGCCTCGATGTACGACGCCGCCACCTCGATGGTCCGCGACCAGGAGATCCCGACGCTCGCGCGCTCCGTGACACGCTCGGCGAGGACACGGGCGAGCTCGCGCGCCACGTGGTCACGCGTGGCCGCGACGTCGGCACCGGTCCGCACGACCGCGACCTCCCGGACGGCGAGCAGGGCGGCGAGCCCGCGGGACCGGTCGCCGTCGAGGTGCCGCGGCCCGTTGATCTCGATCCGCACGACGCCCGTCTCCCGGGCCTGCAGGAGCAGGCGCGCCACCTGGAAGCGCGAGATCCCCCGCGCCTTGGCGATCTCGACCTTGGACTTGTTGTCGAGGTAGTAGTCCGTGCTCACCTCGGTGAGGAGCTGGTCGTGGGCGGCGCCGGCAGAGTCGTTCACGGAGGAGTCGGGCATGGTGGTCCTCGTCTCGGGCACCTCGTCGCGCCGCTGCGCGCGTTCGAGCATGGGGCCTTGCTCAGGTGAGCATATACGACTAGGGTCTCAACAGATGAGCGCAGTGCTGCCTCTCATGTGAGCGCAAGCGGCATCGGCACCGGTTCCCGAGAGCGACCGCCCGCACCAGGTCGCACCGACGTGAGGACAACGATGTTCGGATCAACCGCCGCGCCACCGAGCGCCGCCGAGGACCGCAGCACCCGCGGACCGACGCACACCCCACCCACCCGGCGGCGACGCACGGACCGCCGCCCGGTCCGCCTCGCCGCCGCGGTGTCCACGGTCGGACTGCTCGCGGGCTGCGCCGGCGCCGGCGCCGTGGGCGGGGGCGACGGCCGTGAGCAGATCATCGTCGCGATCGTCTCCAACCCGCAGATGCAGGACGCGATCTCCCTGCAGGACGAGTTCCGCGCCCAGCACCCGGACGTCGACGTGCGGTTCGTCAGCCTCCCCGAGAACGAGGCGCGCGCGAAGATCACGGCATCGGTCGCGACCGGCGGCGGCGAGTTCGACGTCGTCATGATCTCCAACTACGAGACGCCCATGTGGGCCGCCAACGGCTGGATCGAGAACCTCCAGCCCTACGCCGACGCCACCGACGGGTACGACCCCGACGACTTCATCCCCAGCGTCCGCGAGGCGCTCTCGGTCGACGGGGACCTGTACTCCGTCCCCTTCTACGGGGAGTCGTCCTTCCTCGCCTACCGCGAGGACCTGTTCGACGAGGCAGGGCTCGAGATGCCCGAGCGTCCGACGTGGGACGACGTGCGCGGCCTCGCCGCCGAGCTCCACGACCCGGACGCGGACTTCTCCGGGATCTGCCTGCGCGGCCTCGCCGGGTGGGGCGAGGTCATGGCGCCGCTGTCCACCGTCATCAACACCCACGGCGGCAGCTGGTTCGACGAGGGCTGGAACGCGCGGCTCGACTCCCCCGAGGTGCTCGAGGCCGTCGAGACCTACGTCGACACCGTCCAGAGCTACGGCCAGCCGGGCGCGGCGACCTCCGGGTTCGGCGACTGCCTGACCCGGTTCTCCCAGGGCCAGACGGCCATGTGGTACGACGCGACCTCGATGGTCTCGAGCGTCGAGGACCCGTCGTCCTCGACGGTCGCCGGGCAGACCGGGTACGCCCCGGCCCCGGTCGACGAGACCGACGCCGCCGGATGGCTCTACAGCTGGTCGCTCGCCATCCCGACGACGAGCGAGCACAAGGACGCCGCCTGGGACTTCGTGTCGTGGATGACGGACAAGGACTACATCCGGCTCGTCGGGGAGGAGATCGCCTGGGAGCGGGTGCCACCGGGCAGCCGGCTGTCGACGTACGAGATCCCCGAGTACGCCGAGGTCTCGCAGGCCTACGCCGACGCGACGCTCACCGCGATGGGCGAGGCGACCCAGGCGAACACCATGGTCGCGCCGGTCCCGTACCCCGGGATCCAGTTCGTCGGCATCCCGGAGTTCCAGGACCTCGGCACGCGCGTCGGGCAGCAGATGTCCGCGGCGATCGCCGGTCAGCAGACCGTCGCCGAGGCCCTCGAGCAGTCCCAGTCCTACGCCGAGACCGTCGCCGAGACGTACCGGGCCGAGTCCGCGTCCGCGTCCGCGTCTGAGCCCGACGCTGAGCCCGACGCCGCGTCCACCACCGAGTCCACAGACGCCGGAGGCTCCTGATGACCACGCTCACCACCCAGGCCGCGAGCGCGCGCCGCGCGCAGGAGCAGCGGGCGGCGCGGGACAAGCACACCCTGAGCCGCGCCGAGCGCTGGCGTCGCCGGGGCCCCCTGCTGCCGGCGCTGCTCTTCACGATCGCCGTCACGCAGATCCCGTTCCTCGTGACGATCTGGTACTCGCTGCACTCGCGCAACCTGCTGCGCCCCGACTCCGACCTGTTCGTCGGCTTCGCCAACTACGCGGACATCGCCCGCGACTCGACGTTCCGCGGTGCCGCGGTGAACTCGGTCGTCATCACGCTCGGGTGCGTGCTGGTCGCGATGGTCCTGGGCATCGTCCTCGCGCTGCTCCTCGACCGGCCGTTCCGGGGGCGTGGCGTGGCGCGGACCCTGCTCATCACGCCGTTCCTCATCATGCCCGTCGCGAGCTCGGTGCTGTGGTCGATGGCGATGCTCAACCCGACCTATGGCCTGTTCAACTGGACGCTCGGCCTCGTCGGGATCGACCCGGTGGACTGGACGTCGACCTACCCGATCGTCGCGATCCTCATGGCGCTCGTCTGGCAGTGGACGCCTTTTATGATGCTGCTCGTCCTCGCCGGCCTGCAGGCCCAGCCGAAGGACGTCCTCGAGGCCGCGTCGGTCGACGGCGCCGGCCCGTGGCGCACGTTCTCCTGGATCACCATGCCGCACCTGCGCCGCTACGTGGAGCTGGGCGTGCTGCTCGGGATCATCTACGTCGTCAACACGTTCGACCAGATCTACCTCATGACGGCGGGCGGGCCCGGCACGGCGAGCGCCAACCTGCCCTTCTACATCTACCAGCGGGCCTTCCTCGGCTTCGACGTCGGGCAGGCCGCCGCGATGGGTGTGGTCGTCGTGATCGCCACGATCTTCGTCGCGATGGCCGCACTGCGCCTCATCTTCCGCAGCTTCGACGTCAAGGAGCGCTCATGACCACCACCGCACCGGCCCCGACCTCTTCGCGGCCCGGGCCCGCCGCACCCGGCGGTCCGCGGCGGCGGCCGCGCCGCCGGACCACGGGCACGCTCCTGACGGCGCTCACCTGGATCCTCGCCATCGGGTTCTTCTTCCCCGTCGCGTGGATGGCGATGACGGCGTTCAAGCAGGAGAGCCAGGCGTCGTCGAACCCGCCCACGTTCTTCTTCGAGCCCACGCTCGACCAGTTCCGCGCCGTGGTCGGCGAGTCGGGCACCTACGTGGCGAACTCGCTCATCGCCACCGGGGTCTCGACGCTGCTCGTGCTGCTCCTCGGCATCCCGGCCGCCTACGCCCTGTCGATCCGGCCGGTGGAGAAGGTCGGCGACGTCCTGTTCTTCTTCATCTCGACGAAGATGCTGCCGGTCGTGGCCGTCATCGTGCCGATCTACGTCATCGCCGGGCAGCTGAAGGTCCTCGACAACATCTGGACCCTCGTGGTGCTCTACACGGCGATGAACCTGCCGATCGCCGTGTGGATGATGCGCTCGTTCTTCCAGGAGGTGCCGGCCGAGGTCCTCGAGGCGGCGTCGGTCGACGGCGCCGGGCTGCTGCGGACCATGCGGTCCGTCCTGCTGCCGATGGTCGCGCCGGGCATCGCCGCCACCGCGCTCATCTGCGTGATCTTCGCGTGGAACGAGTTCTTCTTCGCGCTCAACCTCACCGCGTCGCAGGCGGCGACCGTCCCGATCTTCATCGTCTCGACGATGACGAGCGAGGGCCTGTTCCTCGCCCGCCTGTGCGCGGCCGCCCTGCTGGCCTCGCTGCCCGTGATCATCGCGGGATGGGTCGCGCAGAAGCAGCTCGTGCGTGGGCTGTCCATGGGCGCGATCAAGTAGGGGCGATCAGTCGTCCGCCGGGCCGGTCACGTCCACCGACGTGACCCGGCCCGGCGTCGACCCGCCGCGCAGCCACCCCACCAGGCGCTCGAGGTCCGCGCGCGGGCCGCGCGCCTGCACGACGACGGTGCCGTCCGCCTCGTTGCGCGCTCCGCCGTCCAGCCCCAGCCGCGCGAGCTCGCGGCCCGTCGTCCAGCGGAAGCCGACGCCCTGGACGTGCCCGTGGACGACGGCGCGCACGTGCGCCACGCTCAGTGGTGCACGTGGGCGGGCGCGCCCGTCGACGACTCGATGTCCGACTCCGCGATCCCGAGCAGCCGGTCCGAGAGTCTGCGCAGCGCGCGACCCACCGCGATCTCGTCCCCGATGGCCGGGACGTCCACGTCCCCGGGGTCCTTGCGCGCCTCGCCGATCGCCCGCAGCCTGTCGGGGGCGTCCGCCACGAGCACGGCCTCGGCCGTCGTCCGCCCGTCGTCCTCGAGCACCGCGACCTGCACCCGCCACACCTTGCTCGAGGTGCTCGGCGCGCTCGGCGTGCCGGAAGCGTCCCGCGCCCCCGGCGTGTGCTCGACATAGCTGTCGGACCCCGGGAAGACGAGGGTCCGCTCGCCCGTGTCCGACCACTCGACGAGGTACGGCGGCGCACCCGCCGGGTCACGCAGCTCGACGACGACCCCGTCCCGGACCGCACCACCGACCACTCCCGAGGCTGTCACGATCCGATCTCCCACGGCTGCCTTCATGATGACGTCTCCTTCGCTCGTCACGCACCGGCTTCCCCACTCCCATCATGCGCGCGCCCGCCCGCGGGCGCACCTGTGCCCGCCAGCACGGCGCGCAGCTCGTCGGGCTCGGTCACCGGCAGTCGGCAGACGAAGGACTCGCACAGGTACGCCCCGACGCCTCGACCGTCGAGCAGGGCGACGCCCTCGGCCGCGAGCCGCACGGCCCCGGCCGGTGTCGCCCGCACCACGAGCGCCCCCGGGTGGTACCAGTCGCGCGCCGCTCCGAGGAGCGCGACGTCTGCGGGCGGCGTCGCGACGAGCGCGAGCTGTCGGTCCGGCTCCGCCAGCGTCAGCCCGAGGCGCAGCACCGCCCCGAACGCGAGCGGCCGCTCGAGCGCGATGCCGGCGACCGCCGCCACGACCGACCCGGCCGCCTCCCGGTACGCGGTCTCCCCCGTGGCAAGGTGCGCGAGCGCCGCGGCCCGGCCGGCCGCCGTCGGGCCGGACGGGTACGCACCCTCCGAGGGGTCGGCGTCCTGGTCCAGCCCCTGCGCCGCGAGCACCGGGTCGCCTCCCTGCGGCGTGCGCAGGCGAACTCCCTCATCGGTCCGCTCGAGGACGCCGGCGGCGAGGCGGAGCCCGGCCCGCAGGTACCGGGAGTCCTCGGCCTCGTCGCCCGGACCGGACGGCAGCAGCCCGCCGAGCACGATCAGGCCTGTCGCGAGCGCGCCGTGGTCCTCGAGGGTCGCGGCGGCGGCCGAGGCCCGGCCGGCGCGTGTGACGCGGACGAGGGTGCCGTCGTCGCGCACGTGCTCGGCGAGGAGCTGGTCCGCCGCACGTCGCGCGGCGTCCAGGAGGTCGGGCCGCCCGAGGTGGTGGCCGGCGCGGGCCAACGCCTCGATCGCGAGCCCGTTCCAGCCCGCCAGGACCTTCTCGTCGAGCGCGGGCGGCGCCTGCCGTTCCCGCTCGGCGGCGGAGAGCCGGTAGTAGCCGCCCTCGACGCGCTGCCCGTCGACGACGCTCTCGCTGTCCTGCGCGCTCGCGAACGCTCCCCCCGGAGTTCGCAGCACACCGGTGAGGAAGTCGCCGATCCCGCCGGCGACCGCCGCCGCCTCCCGCGCGATCGCCGAGCCGGGGTCCTGCGCCCGGGTCAGGACCGCGAGCGTCGTGTACGCCGACAGCAGCTGCGCGTTGTCGTAGAGCATGCGCTCGTAGTGCGGCTCGGACCAGTCCCGACGGGTGGCGTAGCGGAAGAAGCCGCCCTCGACCGGGTCCCGCAGCTCGCCGCGCGCCATCGCGAGCAACGACCGCTCCGCGAGCGCCAGCGCACGGCGCCGGGTCTCGTCGTCGGGCACCGACGCGGCCGCCACGTCGAGCAGCAGCTCGAGGACCGGTGCGGCGGGGAACTTCGGGGCGGTCCCGAACCCGCCGAGCTCGGTGTCCTCCTGATCCTCCAGCGCCTCGACGACGCGGGCGAGCGCCTCGCGGTCCACCGCGCCGGCGTCCCCGCCGGACCCCTCCGGGACGGCCGCACCCGACGCCAGCGCGTCGGCCACCGCACGACCCGTCTCCTCGATCTGGTCCCGACGCTGGGTCCACGCCTCGTCGACCGCGGCCAGCACCTGGGTGAACGACGCCCGACCGCTCACCGGCACGGGCGGGAAGTACGTGCCCGCGTAGAACGGGCGTCCGTCCGGCGTCGTGAAGACGGTGAGCGGCCACCCGAGGTCCCGGGTGAAGGCGCTCGCCGCCGCGAGATAGCTCGCGTCCACGTCCGGGTGCTCCTCCCGGTCGACCTTGACCGCGACGAAGCGCTCGCGGAGGTAGGCGGCGACCTGCTCGTCGGCGAAGCTCTCCCGCGCCATCACGTGGCACCAGTGGCACGTCGCGTAGCCGATCGAGACGAGGACCGGGACGTCACGCCGTCGGGCCTCCGCGAACGCGTCCTCGCCCCACGGGTACCAGTCCACCGGGTTCTGCGCGTGCTGGAGGAGGTACGGGCTGACGGCTCCGGCGAGGCGGTTGCTCATCGAACCACCCTACGGTCGGGGCTCAGCGCAGGCGCCGCAGGAACTCCCGGGTGCGCTCGCGCTGCGGGTCGCCGAGCACCTGCTCGGGGGTGCCGCGCTCGTGCACGGCGCCGGCGTGCAGGAAGCAGACCTCGTCGGCGACCTCGCGCGCGAAGCCCATCTCGTGGGTGGCGACGATCATCGTCATGCCCTCGGTGCGCAGGTCCGCGAGCAGGTCGAGGACCTCACCGACCAGCTCGGGGTCGAGCGCGGAGGTGACCTCGTCGAGCAGCAGGAGCTCCGGGGAGCTCACCAGCGCCCGGGCGATCGCCGCGCGCTGCTGCTCGCCGCCGGAGAGCTGGTCGGGGTACGCCGAGACCTTGTGCCCGAGCCCGACGCGACGGAGCATCGCCTCCGCCCGCTCCTCGGCCTCGGCGCGCGGCCGCCGGTGGACGAGGCGCTGCGCGAGGGTCACGTTGTCCAGGACGCGCATGTGCGGGAAGAGGTTGAACGACTGGAAGACGAGCCCCATCCGGGCCCGCACCCGGTTCGCGTCGAGCCGGGGGTCGGCGACGTCCTGCCCGTCGAGGAAGATCTCGCCGTCGTCGATCTCCTCGAGGAGGTTCACGACCCGCAGCAGCGTGGACTTGCCCGACCCGGAGGAGCCGACCAGCACGACGCAGCGGTGCTCGTCGACCGTGAGGTCCAGGTCGTCGAGGACGACGCGTCGCGCGGCGCCCTGGCCGTAGGTCTTGCGCACCGCGCGCAGCTCGAGGAGGTGGGTCACCGGATGTCCCCTCCCCCGCTGACCGTGGCGAGCGAGCCCCGCCAGCCCTGCCGGGCGGAGTACGCGTCGACCGCGCGCGTGAGCGGGATGGAGACGAGGAGGAACAGGACCCCGGCGACGACGTAGGGCGTGAAGTTGTAGTCCCCCGTGGTCGCGATCTGCGCGGCGCGGATCGCGTCGACCGCACCGAGGATCGAGATCAGGCCGGAGTCCTTCTGCAGGGACACGAGGTTGTTCGCCAGCGGTGCCGTGACGTTGCGGACCGCCTGCGGCAGGACGACGCGACGCGTCGTCTGCCCGCGGGTCAGGCCCAGGGACCGGGCCGCGGCGACCTGCGACGGGTGCACCGACTCGATGCCCGCCCGGAACACCTCCGCGAGGTACGCGGTGTACGTCAGGACGATCGCGAGCGCGCCGAGGAACGCGCCCGACGTCGGCAACCACTCCAGGCGCAGCGCCGGCAGCCCGAAGCCGACCAGGAGCAGGACGAGCAGGAGCGGGACCCCGCGGAAGACGTCCACATACACGGTCGCCGCGACCCGGCCCGGGAAGAGCACCGGCACCTTGCTCGTGCGCACGACCGCGAGCAGCAGGCCGACCACCAGGCCGACGACGCTCGCCACCACCCAGACCCGGAGGTTGAGCCACAGCCCCTCGGCGACCGCGGGCAGCACCTCCCACGCCCGCTGCGGGTCGAAGAACGCCTGCCGGGCGCGCTCCCAGCCGGGCGCACCGGTCACGACCAGCACCACCGTCACCGTCACGACGAGCGTGCTGGCGAGCGCGACCAGCAGCGAGCGCCGCCGCTGCGCGCGCCGGTAGGCGGCCCGCGCGAGCGCCTGGGGCGAGGGCGTCCAGTCCGGCGCCTCGTCCGGGGTGCGTGCCCTCACGCCCGGTCCGCTCAGCCCAGCTCGGGGACGTCGTCCGACTTCAGCCACGTGGTGCGCAGCTCGTCGAGGGTGCCGTCCGCCTCGAGGGAGTCGACCGCCGCCGAGACGCACTCGGTGAGGTCAGAGCCGAGGTCGAGGACGAGGCCGTACTGCTCGACCGTGCCCTGGTCGGGGAGCGTGCCGATGACCTCGGAGTCGGGGAAGTAGATCTCCGCGGCGGCGACACCCTGGTCGACGTCCATGACCATGACGTCGATCGTGCCGGACGTCAGGGCCGTCATGCCGTCGCCCGCGGCGTTGAACGGCACGATCTCGGCGTCCTCGCCGAACGCGGCCTCCGCGAGGGTCAGGCTCGTCTGCGACGCGGTGACCCCGATGCGCAGGTCCGCGAGCTCGTCGAGCGTCGTGGCGTCCGCGTGCTCGCCGTCGCCCTGCACGATCACTCCCTGGCGGGTGGTGAGGTACGGGCTGGAGAAGTCGACCGCCGAGCGCCGCTCCTCGGAGATCGAGGTCTGGTACGCCGCGACGTCGAAGGGCTTGATGCTCGGGCTGATGATCTGCTCGAACGTCACCAGCTCCCACTGCACGTCCTCGGGCGCGTAGCCCAGCTCGCCGGCCACGGCGTAGACGAGGGCGGACTCGAAGCCCTCGCCCGAGTCGTACTCGCCGAGGTACCAGGGCGCGTACGCCTCCCCCGCGCCGACCGTCAGCACACCGTCCGTGAGCGTGGGCAGCGTCGCAGGGTCGCACTGCAGGCTCTCGGCCGTGTCGTCGGGCGTCGGGCTCGCGGCGGGCTCCTCGTCGGCGCCGCACGCGGCGAGCAGGAGGAGGCCGGACGCAGCAGCCATCGAGGTGAACAGAGCGGGCAGACGACGCATGGGAACCTTCCGGAAGTCGGCGCGCCGGGCGCGCGCGGTGCGCGTGGACGCGCCGTCGACTCTACGCCGAACGCCCACGCTCCGGCAGAGCGCTCCGGGGGCACCCGCGGTGGGGCGCGTCACACCAGGTACCTCGACGCGCCGTCGGTCAACCGAGCCGGAGCGCGACGATGATGCCGACTATCTGAACGACGAAGGCCCGGACCAGTGGTCCGGGCCTTCGATCTCTGAGTAGCGGGGGCAGGATTTGAACCTGCGACCTCTGGGTTATGAGCCCAGCGAGCTACCGAACTGCTCCACCCCGCGTCGCTGAATAGAACTCTACGGGAAGGTGGCGGACGAGCCAAATCGGTGCCACGTGCGCCCCGTCACACCCCGGGCACGGAAGCGACCACGTCCACCCCGACCTCCATGACGTGCTCGTCGCCGGGCGCGAGGCGGACCGCGCCCACGCTGTCCTCCCGGTTGAAGGCGTCGGTGAGGGCGGAGACGGGCTCCAGGGCGATCGAGGTGCGCGCGCGCGGGCCCAGCCCGTCCCCGGTGAAGACGTGCATCCCACCACCGGTCTGCCAGACCTCGATCCCCTGGCCCGTCGCCGGGTCGGTCAGCCGCGTGCGCGCCCGGCCGTCCGGTCCCGGGACGAGGTCCCAGAACGCGTGGTCGTACCGGAGGCCCGCCAGCGGCAGCGGCCCGACGCCGTCGATCGCCACGCGGGCGGCCTCACCGCCCAGCGGGATCTGGTCCTCGTCCGTGACGATCGCCGTCCGGGCGGGGACCTCGAGCACGAGGTCGTCGATGCGGTCGCGGCCGGGGAGCCGGAAGTAGGGGTGCCACCCGGAGGTCACGGGCGCATCCCCCGCGCCGACGTTGCGGACCGACCACCGGACCCGCAGGCCGGAGGCCACAAGGGTGTAGCGCACACCGAGGTCGAGGTCGAAGGGGTAGCCAGCGGCGTCGCCGGCCCTGACCCGCGCCGCGAGGGCGAGGGAGGGCCGCGCAGCACCGTCCGGCCCGTCGAGGGACCCGGTCGTCGGGTCCTCGACCTCCCAGTCCAGCACCCGGGCGAACCCGTGGAACGTCACCGGCTCACGCTCCAGCACCGGCGGCACGACGTGCCGCGCACCGTCGAAGGTGAAGGTGCCGCCCGCGACACGGTTCGCGAACGGGATCATCAGCGCGCTGCGGGAGGCGTCCTGGGCACGGAGCTCGGCGGCGTCCGCGTAGCCGTCGACCAGGTCCGCGAGGTGCACCTGCCCGTCCGCCGTCCGCCACGGCGCGCGCCAGGCGAGGACGGTCGCACCCCGCAGCGCGACCGCGAGCTCGGCCCCGCTCGGGCTGCGGAGCGTTGCCGTGGGGAGGTCGTCGAGCACGTCCGCATCGCTGTAAGCGTTGCTGCAAGGGCTTGCAGAGGTCATGGGCACCCATGGTGGCGTGCGCACGGTGAAATGCCAAACGCCCCGCGGGGGTTCGCGCAGGCTGTGTGCCTGGGCGAACCCCCGCGGGGCGTCCGGGCGCGTGGTGCGCTAGCCCTCGAGCTCCTCCTCGGCGGCGATCGCCGCCTCGAGCGCCGCCTGCAGGCGCTCCTGCGACTCGCCGTAGGCCGTGAAGTCCCCCTCGGCGAGAGCCGCCTGGCCGTCTTCGATGGCCTGCGTCGCGTCCCGCAGCGCCTGGTCGAGCCGCACCCGGGCGTCCGGGTCGGCGTCGCCACCCGTGGCGGGGGCGTCCGGCTCGGTCGTCTCGGTGTCGGGCTCGGTGGTCGGCTCGGGCTCGGTGGTCGGCTCACCGACCGAACCGCTGTCCGTCTCGCCGTCTGCCGGCTGGTCGGGCACCTCGGTCTCGACCTCGCCGGACGCGTCGCCCGCCGTGGCTCCCGAGTCGCCGCCGAAGACCTGGTCGAGAGCCTCGTCCAGGGTGTCGGCGAACCCGATCTCGTCGCCGAACGACACCAGCACCTTGCGCAGCAGCGGGAACCGGGTCCCCTCCGCCGACTGCACGTACACCGGCTGCACGTACAGCAGCCCGCCGCCCACCGGGAGGGTGAGGAGGTTGCCGTTGATGACCGTCGAGTCACCCTGCCGCAGCAGGTTGAGCTCGGTGGACACCGTCGGGTTCGAGTTGAAGTTGTTCTGCACCTGGCCCGGGCCTGGCACCGTGGCGTTACGTGGCAGCTCCAGGAGACGCAACGTCCCGTAGTCGTCGTCCACCTGGCCCTCGGTGTCACCGGCCTCCGCGTTCACCGCGAGGAACCCGGTGAGGATGTTGCGGTCGCTCTGACCACCCGGGATGAACGTCGACATGAGCGAGAACGTCGGGTCGTCCTGGCTCGGCATCTGCAGCGTCAGGTAGTACGGCGGCTGCAGCGAACGCGTCGCCTCGGGGGCCGTGGGGTCCTCGGGGTTGCGCCAGAAGTCCTGACCCGAGAAGAACTCGCGCGCGTCGTCCACGTGGTAGCTCGCGAGCAGCGTGCGCTGGACCTTGAACAGGTCCTCCGGGTAGCGCAGGTGGCTCATGAGGTCCGCGCTGATGTCGGACATCGGCAGGAGCGCCTGGGGGAAGACACCCGTCCAGGCCTGGAGCACCGGGTCCTCGGTGTCCCACGCGTACAGGTCGACCGACCCGTCGAACGCGTCGACGGTGGCCTTGACCGAGTTGCGGATGTAGTTGATCTCCTGGGGCGCGAGCGCCTGGACCGCCGTGGACGTCGCGGTCAGGGTGTCCGCCGTCGCCTCGTCGAGCGGCTGCAGGCTCGAGTACGGGTACGCGTTCGTGGTCGTGTACCCGTCGACGATCCACTTCACGCGACCGTCCACCACGGCCGGGTAGACGCGTCCGTCGAGCGTCAGGTACGGCGCGACCTTCTCGACGCGCTCGCGCGGGCTGCGGTCGTAGAGGATCTGCGACTCCGCCGTGACACGGTCGGAGAACAGGAGCTGCTCCGAGCCGAACTTCAGCGCGTAGAGGACCTTGTTGAGGAACGGGCCGACGCTCGGGCCGGCCACCGCGCCCTCCTGCTCACCAGGGAAGGTGGTGTTGACCTGACCGCCGCTGGCGTCGTCGGCCGGGAAGTCGAGCTCCCACGGGGTCGTGCCCTCGGGCGCGCCCACGATGGAGTACTCGGGGGCGTTGGGGCTGAAGTAGATCCGCGGCTCGTAGCCCTCACCGTTGTCGCTGAACGCACCGGTCGACGGGATGCCACCCTCGTAGAAGGCCGGGCGGCCGTCGGGACCGATCTGGTTGCCGTAGGCAGCGACCACACCGAACCCGTGCGTGAAGACGGTGTGGTCGTTGACCCAGTTGCGCTGGTCCGCGCCGAGACCATTGAGGTTGAGCTCGCGCACCGCGATGACGGTGTCCCGGCTCTCGCCGTCGATCATGTAGCGGTCCACCGCGAGGGTGTCCGCGAAGTTGTAGTACTGCTTGTTCTGCTGCAGCTGACGGAACGACGGGCTGACGATCTGCGGGTCGAGCAGACGGATCGACGCCGCGGTCTGGGCGTCCTCGCGCAGCGCCCCTGCCTCGGCCTCGGTCTTCGCGTTGTACTGGTCCACCTCGACGTCGTTGAGGCCGTAGGCGGTCTTGGTCGCGTCGATGTTGCGCTGGATGAACTCGGCCTCGAGCTCCTGCGCGTTCGGGGCTACCTGGAACCGCTGCACGATCGCGGGGTAGATGCCACCGATCGCGATCGCGGACACGACCATGAGACCGACGCCGATCGCGGGCAGGCGCCAGTTGCCCCGCACCGCGGTGAGGATGAACAGCACCGCCACGAAGACCGCGACCACCGTGAGGATGGTCTTGGACGGGACCACCGCGTTCACGTCCGCGTAGGAGGCGCCGTCGAAACGGTCACCGCCCGAGACGAGGATCGAGTACCGGTCGAGCCAGTAGTTCGCGGCGATCAGGAGCATCAGCGCGGCAGCGGTCACGGACAGCTGCACCCGGGCCGCTGCCGTCGTCCGCGGGCCCGCGTCGTTCCCGCCACCGACCCGCAGGCCGCCGTAGAGGTAGTGCGTGGCGATCGCGGCGATACCGGAGATCACGACCACGGCCATGAGGAAGCTCACGACAAACCGGATCAGCGGGAGCGTGAAGACGAAGAACGACAGGTCCATGCCGTACTGCGGGTCGTTGGTGCCGAACGGCACGGCGTTGAGCGCGAGCAGGATGGTCTGCCACTGCGCGGCCGCTGCGACGCCCGCGAAGAAGCCCACCAGCACGGGCACCGCGATCATCACGATCCGCCGCAGGGGCTCGACCGCCTCGCGGTACTGGTCGAGCGTGGCCTGCTCCGGCGTCGAGGGCGCGTAGATGGGGCGCGAACGGTACGCCAGGGAGAAGGACAGGAAGACGAGGCCACCCATGAGGAGGAATCCACCCGCGAACAGCGCGGCGCGGGTGCCCCACTCCGTCCAGAGCACCTCCTCGTAGCCGAGCTGCGTGAACCACAGCACCTCGGTCCAGAACTGGGCGAGCAGGAGCAGGAGGACGACCAGGACGCCGACGACGGCGATGGCGATCCCGAGCGGACTGCGGCGTCGGGCGGGCCTGGACCCGCCGGCGGACGGCCGGCTTGGCGCTGCGGCGAATGACACGGTGGACTTACCTCTTCGCGATCTTCGGGTGTGTGGTCTCGAGCAGGCGAGGACGGTCGCGCGTCACGGACGCGGGCCGCCCTGCCTCCTACCCTGCCGAGTCAACGTTCCGGCGTCGTCCAAGGTTCCCACGATTCGCGCACGCGACGCACGCGCGTTCGCCTGGCGCCCCGTGGGTCGACGTTCTGAGATCCTGGTGCGATGTCTGACGCATCCTCGCCCGAGACCGTACCCCTGCCCGCGACTCCCGTCGGTACCCCGGCACCGGCGCCGCTGCCGCCCGCCCAGGTCTCGCTCGCCGAGGCGGTCCGCGAGATCGAGCAGCACGTGGCGGGCGCCGGGTGGGACGGTCCCGTGCGGGTCTTCGCCCTGGTCAACGCGCGCTCCGCGATCACGGCCGACCCGGCCCTCGTGTCCCAGCTGCCGCCCGAGGTCGTCGCGGCCGCCGGCGCCGACCCGCACCACCTCGTGTCGGTCGAGCAGGAAGGGCTCGACGCCGCGACCGACGTGGAGTCGCTGCTGGCAGGGATCTCCTGGCCGCCGAGCGTGGACGGAGCGGCGATCGTGCTCGAGCGCGTCATCCTGCCGCCGTCCGCCGAGGCCGGGGTGCCCGAGGACCCGCAGGAAGCGCTCGCCCACCTCGCGCAGCACCCGGACCGCGAGGACGTGCGGCTCGCCGTGGGTGTACTGCGCGACGGGCCCGGGTGGTGCGCCGTGCGCACGAAGAGCCACGACGCCGACACGGACGTGGCGTTCGGCCCGACCCTCGTCCCCGGCCTGCTCGACGCGCTGTCCGCGACCTTCGAGGACTGACGGGTCCGGTCAGTCGGTCGAGCTCGTCAGTCGGTGGAGCAGGTCGGCAGGCGATCACCCTCGCCCGCACCGATGGCCGTCACCGCGGCCCGCGCCTCGGACAGGGTCGCGACCCGTGCGACCTGCAGTCCGTCCGGCACGTTCCCGTCGACCTCGGGGCAGTTCGCCGACGGCACGAGGAACCACGTCGCGTCGTCCCGCAGAGCGCCGTAGAGCTTCTGTCGGATCCCGCCGATCGGGCCGATGTTCCCCTCGACCCCGATGGTCCCGGTGCCGGCGATGATCGCGCCGCCCGCCTCGTCCTCGGGCGTGAGCAGGTCGATGATCCCCAGCGCGAACATCATCCCGGCGCTCGGGCCACCGATGTCGTCGATCTGGATGGTCACGTCCACCGGGAAGTCGAACGCCGGGTCGATGTAGACCCCGAGCAGGGCGGAACCATCGTTGTCACCGGTCGTCACCGTCAGGTCCAGCTCCTCGCCGTCCCGTTCGACCGCGAGGGTCACCTCGTCGCCGGGGGTCACAAGGGCGAGGTCGTCGATGAGGTCCTCATAGCTGAGGACCTGGGCGCCGTTCATCGCGGTGATCACGTCCCCCTCCTCCACGACGCCGTCCGAGCCGGTCCCCTCGACGGCACCCGCGACGGTGAGCGTCGCCGGAACCTCGTAGCCCAGCTCGGTGAGCGCCGCGACGGTCGCGTTCTCCTGCGAGCTGACCATCTCCGCCTGGCCCTGCTGCTCGGTCTCCTCCCGCGTGCGGTCCCGGGGGAAGACCTCCTCGACCGGGCCCACGGAGCGCGACGTCTGGAACCACCCCTGGACGACCTGCGTGAGGTTCGCCGGGTAGCCCGGGCCACCGGCGACCGAGACCGTCGTGAGCAGCAGCTCGCCGCTTGCCGGGAAGGTCTCGGCGCCCTCGATCTCGATGAGGGGCACGTCGCCCTGGGCGCCGAGGGTGTCCTCGGTCGGCCCGGGCGTGCGCACCGCGTACGGCGCCGGCAGCACGGCGAGGCCGGCGAGGAGCAGCGTCGAGACCAGCAGCGAGACACCGAGCGTCATCGTGCGCCGGGTCACCGGTGGGGGGCTGAGGTCCTCGTCGCCGGCACGCGCGCCGAAGGAAGGTGTGTCGCTCACGGCCCTATCATCCCCGACCGTGCTGGAGATTCGCTGAGGACCGGCTGCCGGTGCCCCGCGAGGCACCGCGGAGCCTCACCGTCGGCCGCGCGCCTGACGCCAGACGGCGGCCGTCCCGAGCAGCGCGACCGCCGCACCGGCCGCGCCGAGCGCCGCCGCGTCACGACCGCCGACCCGCCGGCCGGCGACCGCGACCCGGCCCCGGACCTGCGCGAGGAGCACCTCCAGGCAGGCGTCGCTCGACCACTCGGCCGACCACCCGGCGTCGTGCAACCGGCGCGCCGAGACCGTCCACGGGTGCACGACGAACGCCAGGTCGCTCGCGGGCGACGGCAGCACGCGGGCGCGGTACAGGCGCTCGGCGGCCCCGAGCGCGGTCGCCTCCGGCAGAGAGACCGTGCGCATCCCGGCGAGGGCCGTCACGTCCTCGACCGGCAGGACGTCGGGCTTCCCGTCCCGCAACGCGCCGACGGTCAGGGTGCCGTCGAGCCCGGCGTCGACCGCGACCATGACCGCCCGGGCCAGGTCCTCCACGTGCACGAGCTGCCAGCCACGCTCGCTGCCGCGCACCGTCAGCAGCCGGGGTGCCTCGAAATGGCGGGTGACGATCGTGTCCACGCCGGGCCCCACCACGACGGCAGGCCGCAGGACGGTCAGGGGCACGCGCCCGACGGCGGCACGCACCGTCTCCTCGAAGGCCACGAGGTCGGCGGTGAATCCGGCGGCGTCGTCGGCGGGCTCGTCGTCGTCCTCGATGACGGGCCGGTCCGGCCACGCGCCGTGCACCATGGCCGACGTGATCACGACCACCCTGTCGATCCCGTGCGCGACCGCTGCCTCGCCGGCGCGGCGCGCCTGCGTGAGGAGCTGGTCGCGGCGGCCCGTTTCGCCGCCCCTGTGCGCACCCACGCCGAACTCGCCGGCGGGGGCCACCACGACGAGCACCCTCGCCTGCCCGTCGTCGACGACCCACGGTGACGACAGGTCGTTCGCAGGCTCCGGCACGCGCTCCGGCCCGTGACCGCCGAACGCCTCGCGCAGGGACGCCGCGACCTGGCCCTCCCCGACGACGACGACGCTGCGCCGTGAGCGAACCAGGCGCTTCGACATGGCTCACTCCCCCTCGTGCACGTCCGGATGTGGTTACGGTGATCATGACGCTACCCGAGGAGCACAGATGAGCAGTCAGCCACCCGACGGACCTACCCCCGGTGACCCGGGGCGCCCCGAGGAGCAGTGGGAGGCGCTGCTCCGCTCCATGCTCGGGGCCGACGCCGAGGAGGCGATGCGCCAGTTGCGCGAGCGCGGGCTCGACCCCGCGGCGCTCGCCGGCGGGTCGGGGATGGCTGCGGACCCCCAGCTGATGAACCACGTGATCGCGCAGGTCCAGCGCATGCTCTCGACGTCGGGCGACGGTCCGGTGAACACCGAGGTCGCGCACGACGTCGCCCGCCAGGTGGCCGTCGCCGAGGGCGACCCCTCCCTGACCGCCGCCCAGGACCGGGCGGCCACGCAGGCGTTGTCCGTCGCCGAGCTCTGGCTCGACGCCGTGACCGAGCTCCCGCCCTCGGGCGGCCGAGCGCGGGCGTGGAGCCGGTCCGAGTGGGTCGAGGCAACCCTGCCGGCGTGGAGCGCGCTCGCCGCGCCTGTGGCCGCCTCCGTCGCCGACGCCCTCGCCACCGTCATGCGGGACCAGCTCCCCGAGGGGATGGCCGACGGCGGGCTGCCCGGCCTGCCTCCCGAGATGGCTCAGAGCATGCCCGGCCTGGGCGCGCTCGGTGGCGCGATCGACCCGGCTCAGATGATGCGGAGCCTCGGCTCGGCGGTCTTCGGGATGCAGATCGGTCAGGCCGCAGGCACCCTCTCGCGCGAGGTCTTCGGCGCCACCGACATCGGCCTGCCTCTGCTGACGGAGAACTCCACGGTCCTGCTGCCGACGAACGTCGACGCCTTCGCCGAAGGGCTCGACGCGCCCGTCGAGGAGGTGCGTCACTTCCTCGCGCTGCGCGAGGCCGCCCACGCGCGGCTCTTCACGCACGTCGGCTGGCTCCGCGGTCACCTCCTGGGCCTCGTCGAGGCCTACGCACGCGGCATCACGATCGACATCGAGTCCCTCGAGTCCCAGCTCACCGACATCGACCTCACCGACACGGACGCGATCCAGCGCGCCCTGTCCGGTGGTGTGTTCGGGCTGCAGAACACCGAGGAGCAGAAGGCGACCCTCCTACGCCTGGAGACCACCCTCGCGCTCGTCGAGGGATGGGTGGACGAGGTCACCGCGGTCGCGGCGCTGCCCCACCTTCCCCACGCCGTCGCACTGCGCGAGATGATCCGTCGACGCCGGGCGGCGGGCGGGCCCGCCGAGCACACGTTCTCGACCCTCGTGGGCCTTGAGCTGCGCCCTCGTCGTTCGCGCGACGCCGCGGCGCTCTGGGCGCTCATCGCCGCCCAGGGTGGCGGTCCGGCGCGCGACGCGGTGTGGGACCACCCCGACCTGCTCCCCGGCACGGTCGACCTCGACGACCCGGCCGGCTACTCCGGGCGCAGGGCCGAGAGCGACGCCGAGCACGCCGACGTGGACCGCGCCCTCGCGGAGATCCTCGGCGAGGCTCCCGGCGACGGCTCGGCGAGCGAGAGCACGTCCGAGGGCGGCGAGCCGCCGGACGGCGAGGGCACCGCGGACGGAGACCGCTAGCTCTGCGACCGGACGCGCCGCCCGGAGACATGCTTGCCGAGGAGCTCGCCACGGAAGGGACAGCTCTTAGTCCACTGCGCCGCTCGGGACGCCGTCCGCGCCGTCGTCCGCGACCGGGTCGGCGGGCTCGTCGGGCGGGCGACCGAACGAGACACCCTCGAGGAACCCACGGGCCCGCTCGGTGCGCGGGTACGACTCCAGGAGCTTCCAGAAGCCGGGGCCGTGCCCGGCGTGCAGCAGGTGCGCCAGCTCGTGGAGCAGGACGTAGTCGAGCACCCACTCGGGCATCCCCTGGAGCCGGGTGGAGATGCGGATGCTCCCGTCGAGCAGCGTGCACGAGCCCCAGCGTCTCCCCTGGTTCGACGACCAGCGCACGCTCGTCGGGTGCGCGCGGTCGTCGAGGTACTTGGCGGACAGCTCTGCGGCGCGGGTGACGAGCTCAGCGTCCGAGGGACGTCTGCGTCGCTCTTTGTCCTCGAGCCGGTCAAGCATCCGCTGGACCCACTCGCGCTCCTGGGCACGGGTGAAGCGCGCGGGGATGGACACGATGGTGCGTTCACCATCGCGATACGCGCTGACCGTGCTCTTGCGGCGTCGGCTGCGGCGTACTTCGACGGACGTCTCGGCGTCAGGGGCCACGTACAGACCGTACTGGTTTCCACCCACAGATGACATGGCCCACGCCGTCCGCACGTGTCAGGCACCTCTGCGAACCGTCTACCCCGGGTCAAGAACACACCGACCGCACGTCCACCTGTGGACGACGGCCTGCGTGCGTCGTTCGCGTGCGAACCTGGCCGGGTGGACGTCAGGAGGACGTCCCTCGGCACACCACAGGAGTCCGGATGACCACTGCGCCGACCCCCGGGAGGCTCACGCTGCGACCCGGGACCGACGTCGTCGAGAGCGCACCCGGTGAGCTGCAGTACGGCACGGACCCCCGCTGGTCGGTGCGCATCGACGGGCTCAGCGACACCGAGGCACGCTGGCTGCGCGAGCGGGCCCGGCAGGGCGCCCGGTCGACAGCTGGACGAGGCACCGTCGCCGCGCCGTCGACCGTCGCCCCCGCCCGGCAGGACCTCATCGACCGTGCGCTGACGCAGGCGGCGATCCTGGTCCCGCTCGACCCACGCGCGGGGACCACCACGGCCCCGGCCCAGGGGGCGGCCGACGTCGCCGTGCTCTCGGCGCTCCGGGCCGACGGCGCCGGGCACACGACGCTCACGGCTCGCGCTCGACGGTCGGTCGCGGTGGTCGGGCTGGGCCGACTCGGGGTGGGGCTCGCGGCGACGCTGGCGACCGCGGGCATCGGGACTCTCGTGCTCGAGGACGACGGGGTCGTGCAGACCTCGGACGTCGGGCTCGGCGGCTACCGCCTGCGTGACGTAGGGAGCGTTCGGCGGGACGCGGCCCGGCGAGTGCTGCAGGACATCGCGCCGTCGGTGATGGGAGGCCCGGTCCACCGGCCGGACGTCGTCGTCCTCGTCGAGCACCGGGTCGCCGACCCGGACCGCGCGCGTCGCCTCATGGGCGAGGGGGTGGCGCACCTGTCCGTCGTGGTGCGCGAGGCCGACGTCGTGGTCGGCCCGTTCGTGCGACCGGGAGGCACCGCGTGCCTGCGCTGCCTCGACCTGCACCGCACCGACGCGGACGCGAGCTGGCCGCTGGTGGCCCAGCAGCTGAGGGACACTCAGCGGGCGGAACCGCGCGAGGTGGAGGAGACGGCGCTGGCCGCCACGGGTGCCGCGCTGGCCGCGAGCCAGGTGCTCGCTGCCGTCGACGGCCTGATGCCTCGCGCAGCCACGGCGTGCATCGAGATCGCGGTTCCCGATACCGTGCCGCGGCTGCGCGAGACGAAGCCGCACCCCGGGTGCGGCTGTACCGACCTCGGCCGCGCGATCTGCGCGGACCGGGCCGGGCCGACGTGACCCCGGCCGCCGGTCATGATCAGGCGGCCGACGAGGCGTCGGCCCGGCGGGCGGACTCCTCGGCGGCCTGACGGGCGAGCACCTCGGCCTTGCTCGGCCGACCGCGCCCGCGCTTGCGGGCGACGACGACTCCGTCGACGAAGACCTCGCCACCCCAGACGCCCCATGGCTCCTGGCGGTCGAGTGCCCCGGCGAGGCAGCCCTGGACGAGCGGGCACGTCTTGCAGAGAGCCTTGGCCTCCTCGACCTGAGCGGTCTGCTCGGCGAACCAGAGCTCGGGGTCGTTGGTGCGGCAGGGCAGCAGACCGGCGAGGAGCCGGTCGAACTCGGCGGCGTCCTGCGAGCCGAGCGGGGTGCTGAGTGGTTGGTGCGGCGCCCAGGGGCCGGATCCGCCCTGGGCAGTGATGTTGTCGAGCAGCGCGGTGAGCCGCACGATGTCCTCCAGTGATGTCCTGTCGAGATGTGAACGTCGTCGTCACAGGACCCGTGAAGGAGGTGAGCCGTCCCAGAGGACGGTCCTCACCGGCAGTCGCGTCGGAGAAACACGAAGGCCGCGGGTCCTTGGTGGACTCCGCGGCCTGGAAGGTGTCGGTCGGTCAGACCGAACAGATCCCTGGAGCGGAGTCGGGTGCGGGGCGAGTGATGGTGGATCCCCCGCGCACACGCGCACGGAAGATGAGCCCACCTGGCTTGCCGGCAAATTCGTACTTTGCGGTATCCAGCTGGCTCGTCATCACGATCTGCTTCTCCATCGCTGCACCCACCTCCTCTCCTCGTCGGCCGCCTGCCTCTCGGCACGCGCCCTCTCCATCAGGGACGTGTAGACCATATGCCGCACGCTTCGAGGCGCACAACTTATTTCTCGAACTTCTTCGGAACCGTTCCGGGTTGTGGCCGAATCGTGCCGTCGAACGGCAGGATCCCGGCGATGTGTCCCGGCGATGTCCCGGCGACATCGACGGTCCGGAAGGGCCCAGGCAGCCCTCGACCGCGTCCTGTCAGGACCGCGACCGCGCGACGATGTCGAGGAGCGTCTCCCCGAAGCGGTCGATCTTCGCCGGGCCGATCCCGTTGATCCGCGCGAGCTCCGGGACCGACGTCGGGCGCGCCTCCGCGATGGCGGCGAGCGTCGTGTCCACGAGGATGGTGAACGCCGGCTTGTCCGTCTCCTGCGCCACCTGCTGGCGCCACTCCTTCAGACGCTCGAAGAGCGCCTGGTCGTACTCCCCGGTCAGCCGCAGCTTCGCCTGACCGGCCCGGGACCGCTTGCCACCCGTGCGGGACGGCTCGTCGTCAGGCCACAGCCCGTCGAGGAAGCGGGTGCGCCGCCGCGACGCACGGCCACCCGGGTTGCGCGCCCGCGCGAACGAGAGCTCGAGGTGCTCGCGAGCACGAGTGATCCCGACGTACAGGAGCCGGCGCTCCTCGGCGATCGCCTCGTCGGTCTCGGCGAGCGAGATGGGCATGAGGCCCTCGCTCGTCCCGGCGAGGAAGACCGCGTCCCACTCGAGCCCTTTCGCCGCGTGCAGGGAGGCCAGCGTGACCCCTTCCACCGTCGGCGCGTGCTGCGCCGACGCCCTCTCCTCGAGCTCCGCCACGAACGTCTGCACGGTCGCGGGTGCGTCCTGCGGTGCGAGGGCCGCGACGTCGTCCGCCAGTGACGCCAGCGCCTGCATCGACTCCCACCGCTCCCGTGCGGCGCCGCGCGCCGCCGGGGGCTCGGCCGACCACCCCGCGGTGATGAGGACGTCGCGCACGGACTCCGGCATCGGCACGTCAGGGTCCGCCGAGCGGGCGGAACCCCGCAGCAGGACGATCGCGTCGCGCACCTCCTTGCGCTGGAAGAACCGCTCGCCACCCCGCACGAGGTAGCCGATCCCGGCGTCCGCGAGTGCCGCCTCGAAAGCCTCCGACTGCGCGTTCGTCCGGTAGAGGATCGCGATCTCGCTCGCCCGGGTGCCCGCCGCCATCAGCCGACCGACCCGGGCGGCGATTCCCTTCGACTCGGCCTCGTCGTCGTCGTACACCGTGAACGCGACGGGCGGGCCCGAGGGGCGCTGGGCGATCAGCTCGAGCGCCTGGTGCGCGCCGCCCTTGCGGCCGGCCCGCGCGAGGAGCTGGTTCGCGAGCGTCACGACCTGCGGCGTCGAGCGGTAGTCACGCACGAGCCGGATGACCTGCGCCCCCGGGAACTTCGTGGCGAACGTCAGCAGGTGGTGAGGGCTGGCTCCCGTGAACGAGTAGATCGTCTGCGAGGGGTCACCGACCACGCAGAGCTCCTTGCGCCCGCCGAGCCACTGGTCGAGGACGAACTGCTGCAGCGGCGAGACGTCCTGGTACTCGTCCACGACGAACCGTCGGTACTGGCGCCGGACCTCGTCCGCGACCGGACCCTGCGTCGCGAGCATGTCGCCGAGCATGAGGAGCACGTCCTCGAAGTCGATGACCGACCGCTCCGACTTGACCTCCTCGTAGGCCGCGATGAGCCGCGCAACCGTCTTGTGGTCGTACCCCGAGGGCGGTTCACGGTCGATCCCCTCGCACGCACGCACGTAGTCGTCGGCCGTGACGAGCGAGACCTTGGCCCACTCCACCTCCGAGGACAGGTCCCGCACCGCGACCCGGTCGACGCTCACGCCGAGCCGGCGCGCGGCCTCACCGACCGCGGGGGCCTTGTACTCGAGGATCTTCGGCGGTGCACCGCCCACGACCTTGGGCCAGAAGTAGCTCAGCTGCCGCAGCGCCGCAGCGTGGAACGTCCGAGCCTGGACCCCGGCCGCGCCGAGCTCCCGCAACCGCGTGCGCATCTCCCCCGCCGCACGCGCGGTGAACGTCACCGCCAGGACACTGGTCGGCGCGAACGCCCCCGTGCGGACTCCGTAGGCGATCCGGTGGGTGATCGCCCGCGTCTTGCCCGTTCCCGCACCCGCGAGCACGCAGACCGGACCGTTGAGCGCGAGCGCGACGTCGCGCTGGTCGGGGTCGAGGGCGTCGAGGAGCTCGTCCGCGGTACGCGGCGGGGACACGGGGGCAGGGTGCGGGGAAGACATCGTCTCGATTCTCGCAGGCCCGTCCGACACGGGCGTACGTGATCCCCAGGCAGGCGGGCGGGGAACAACGAGTGCCCCGGGCACGTTCATCTCGGTGATCACCACCGTGCGGGACGCCACCTCGGCCGCACGCGACCCTCGACCTCCTGGAGACCCTGATGCCCACCGCCCCGACGACTCCCGCACCCGGCTCGATCGTCATGTACTCGACGACGTGGTGCGGCTACTGCCGCCGGCTCAAGACCCAGCTCGACTCCGCCGGGATCGGGTACGAGGAGATCAACATCGAGGAGCACCCGGACAGCGCGGCGTACGTCGAGCAGGTCAACGGCGGCAACCAGACCGTCCCCACCGTGGTCTTCCCCGACGGGTCCGCCGCGACGAACCCGTCGCTGCGCGAGGTCTCCGAGCGGCTCGCCGCCTGACCCTCCGCGGCAGGTCCCCGCTCACGCGCCCGGCAGCTCCCCGCCGTACCAGCCCTCGATGAGCGCACGGGCGATGGAGGCCCTGCTCGGCAGGAGGATCTCGCCGGACGCCGCCTGCCGCGCGAGCTCGTCCCGCGTGAACCACCGGGCGTCGGTGACCTCGTCACCGTCGACCCGGATCTCCGTCGTCACCGCGCGCGCGGTGAAGCCGAGCATGAGCGACGCCGGGAAGGGCCAGGGCTGGCTCCCGCGGTAGCGGACGTCGTCGACCACCACCCCCACCTCCTCGTGGACCTCCCGGCGCACCGCGTCCTCGAGGCCCTCTCCCGGCTCGACGTAGCCTGCGAGCGTCGAGAACCGGCGCTCGGGCCAGTGCGCCGCGTGCCCGAGCAGCAGCCGCTCCCGCGGTCCGGAGCTGTCGACGACGCTCATGATGACCGCGGGGTCGGTGCGCGGGTAGTGCTCGATGCTCTGCGCCACGCAGCGACGCACCCACCCGGCGCTCGCGAGCACGGTCGGCTCCCCGCAGCGCGGACACCGTCCGTGCCGGGCGTGCCAGGACGCCAGGGCGACCGCCTCGGTCGCGAGCACGTGGTCACGGGCGTCGAGGCGCCCGGCGAGCTGACGCAGTCCGGCCCACTCGTGCTCGCGCACGAGCAGGGTCACCGGGGACGACGGGTCGATCCCTTCGATGTCGAGGCCGTCAGCGTCCGCGGCGTCCGGCAGGACGAGCGCGAGGAACCCCGCGCCCGACGCCGGGTCCTCGCCGAGGAACAGCCAGCGCGGCGAGGCCTCGTGGTCGCCGTAGCCCGTGGCGTCGTCCTCGGGGACGTCCGCGACACCGTCCGGCCCGACGAGGGCGAGCCCGTCGCCGTCGGTCGCCAGCCGACCCCGGTGGACCAGCAGCAGCCGGGTGCGCGGATCAGCGCGCAGCGTCGCGACCAGACCGTCCTCGGTGCGACGGTGTGCGGCCCGGTCGACGGAGACGACCTCGACCGCCGCCAGGAACGGCGAGGCCCAGGCCCCCGCCTCGGACGGAGACGACGGTCCGGAACGGGCCGAGGGCGGACGGGGCAAGGGTGCGGGATCTGGCCGCGAGGGGACGTTCACACCTCGACCGTAGGCCACCAGCGCGCCCGGGGCGCAGGTTCGCGGGACACGCCAGTGCGTGGGGTCCGGGACTGCCGGAGGTTGCGACTACCGTAGACAGGGTGCCTCGTTCACCGCTCACCCTCGCCGCGCTCGCCACGGCCGCCGTCCCCGGGCTCGACGCCCTGGCGGCCCGGCCGGCCCCGGCGAGCGGCGACTACGACACGGCGGTCGTCACCGACGCGGACGGTCGCGAGTGGGTGGTCCGCGCCCCTCGTACCGTGACGGCCGGAGCTGCCCTCGAGGCCGAGACGGCACTGCTCGCATCGCTCGAGCACTTCGTGACGACCGGGGCGCTCCCCTTCACCGTGCCGCGCCCCTCGGGCTACGCGCTCCTGCCGGAAGGTGGGCGCGCCGTCGTGCACCCGGCCACCGAGGGGAGGCCCGTCGACGTCGAGTCCCTGCGCCCGGGGCCCGGCCTCGCGGCCGACCTGGGCCGCGCGATCGCCGCGGTCCACGAGCTGACCACGTCGGTCGTGTCCGACGCCGGCCTGCCCGAGTACACGGCCGAGGAGTACCGGGACCGGCGTCTCGCCGAGGTGGACGAGGCCGCCGCCACCGGGCGGGTCCCCGCGCGCCTGCTGCGGCGCTGGGAGTCCGCGCTCGAGGACGTGTCGATGTGGAAGCATCAGCCCGTCGTCGTCCACGGCGACCTCGGCGCCGACCAGGTCCTCGTCGCGCACGGGCGCGTCGTCGCGATCACCGACTGGGCCGAGGCCCGGGTGAGTGACCCGGCGGACGACCTCGCCTGGGTGCTCGTCTCCGCGCCGCCGGAGGCGGTCGACGCCGTCATGGAGGCCTACCAGCTGCGCCGCAAGGAGCTCACCGATCCGCACCTCGCGGACCGTGCGCTCCTCGTCGGCGAGCTCGCGCTCGCGCGCTGGCTGCTGCACGGGGTCCGCCACGGGCTCGCCGACGTCGTGGACGACGCCGTCGAGATGCTCGTCGACCTGGACGAGACGACCGCCGACGAGGAGTGAGTGCGCTACCCCGTGATGAGGGCGGCGAGCTCGTCGGCGTCGAGCAGCCTGTCCGGGCGGACGGTCTCGTCGGACGAGACGTAGTAGAACGCCGCGTTCACCTTCTCCAGCGGCAAGCCTGACCACCGCGACCACGCGAGGCGGTAGACGGCGAGCTGGACCTCTCGCGTCCGCCGGGCCTCCGGGTCGGTCGGCGCCCTGCCGGTCTTCCAGTCCACGACGACCACCGCGTCGCTCGCCCCGCCCGCGTGCTCGGGGAGCTCGGGGAACACGGCGTCCATCCGGGACCGGAACATCACGCCGGCGACAGGCGTCTCGATGTCGACCTCGACCGCGATCGGGGTCATCGCCGCCCACTCGGACGCCAGGAACGTCGCCTGCAGGACGTCGAGGTCGACGTCCGCCGGCAGGTCGTCGTCCTCGGCGCCGGTCAGGTCCTCGACGTCGAGGAGGGACGCGGCGCGGAAGTAGCGCTCCGCCCACAGGTGGAACTGCGTGCCGCGGCGGGCGTGCGCGGTGGGCTGGCTCGGGACGGGACGGCGCAGGTGCAGCGCGAACGCGTCCCGGTCTGCGGCGAGCCGCACCATGCCCGACGCCGACACGTGGGCGGGGAACGCGATCTCCCCTCCTCGGCGCGCACGCCGGGAGCGCTCCGCGAGGAGGACCTGCGCCAGTGCGTGCAGGTCCGTGCCGTGCGCGTCCTGCAGCACGGCGGCTTCCCGGGGTTCCTGGTCGTCGAACCCGGCGTGGTCACGCACCGCCCGCCGTACCCGCTCGGCCGCCGCACCGAGCACGTCGCGCGCCGTCTCGGGGGCGCCCCGTGCTTCCACGGGCCAGGTGACCTCGGCCGCGAGGGCCTCCCGGGGGTTGCCCCCGTCCTTGTCCGGTGCACCGGCCCAGTCCGCGTCGTCGAGCAGGCCCGCCACGACGAGCTCGCGCAGGAACGGGGACGGCGCGCGCGGCGTGGTTGCGTCACGCCACCACGACCCGGCGAGCAGGAGCTCGGAGCGAGCCCGGGTGAACGCGACGTACGCGAGCCGGCGCTCCTCGTCGACCTGGTGCTCGCCACACGCGCGGCGGAACTCCTTGCGGCGCTCGTCGAGGTCCTTGCTGTCCTGCGCGGCGCGGTACAGGAGCTCGGGCAGGTCGTCGGCGTCCCCCCGCAGCGGGTAGGGCAGCGTGCCGAGCCCGGTCAGCCAGCCCGAGCTCGTCGGACCGTTCTCGCCGACGGCCGTCCCGGGGAACACCCCGTCCACCATGCCGGGCACCGCGACGACGTCCCACTCGAGGCCCTTGGCGGCGTGCACCGTGATGATCTGCACCGCGTCCGGGTCGGGCTCGTGGACCGGCAGCTCCAGGCCTCGCTCCTGCGACCCGGCGGTCGCGAGCCAGGCGAGGAACGCCCCGAGCGTCGGGGCGTCGGCGGACTGCGCGAACGTCGCCGCGACGTCGCGGAACGCGTCCAGGTGCGCTCGGCCCCGGTCGCCGGAGCCGACGGTCGGACCGTCGAGGAGCCGGTCGAGCGTCGCGACGGCCGAGACTTCGATGTCGAGGCCGAGAGCTCGCTCGGCCTGGACCACGAGCTCGGGCAGCGAGAGGTACGTCTGCCCGCGCAGGTCGCGCAGCACCCGAGAGAGCGCCGTGAGGCGGGTGTGCGCGGCCGGGGTGAGCGTGCGGCCGTCGCGCGTCGCGCGGCCTGCCGGCGGCAGGTCGTCCAGCGCGTCGACGATCGACCGGTGGTCGACGACGTCTCCCTCCACGACCGGCGCGTCCCCGGTCTCGGGCTCCCCCACCGCCGGGTCGGGCGCCGCGGCCTCCCGCGGTCCCCGGCCGCGCTCGGGCCGGTCCCGGGCGGCGAGGTCGGCGGCCCGGCTCGCCAGGGCGTGCAGGTCGGCCGCGCCGAGGTTGAGCCGCGGCCCGGTGAGGATACGCATGAGGGAGTCCCCGCGCGACGGGTCGTGCGCGGCCTCGAGCAGCGCGACGAGGTCCACGACCTCAGGTGTCGAGAGCAGACCGCCGAGGCCGACGACCTCGACCGGCAGACCCCGGCCGCGCAGCGCGACCTCCATGGCGAGGAACTGCGACCGCGCACGGCACAGCACGGCGGCGGTGACGCGGTCCTGGGACGCGGTGCGGGGTCGCCAGCGCGCGGCGACGAAGTCCGCGACGGCCGCCGCCTCCTCCTCGAGCGTCGCGGCGTAGACGCCGTGCACCGCCCCGGGCCCCGCGCCCGGGCGCACGTCGAGCGGCGGGACCTCGACCCGTGCCGACCCCTCCCGCAAGGGGCGCGCCGTGACGTTCGCCGCCTCGAGCACCCGGACGTCGTTCCGCCAGGAGGTGCTGAGGTACCGGACCCCGGCCCGCGCGCCGTCGGACCGCACGAAGCGCTCCGGGAACCGGGCGAGCCCGGACGCGCTCGCGCCGCGCCAGCCGTAGATGGACTGGTTCGGGTCACCGACCGCCGTGACCGGGTGCCCGCCGCCGAAGAGGGCGCTCAGCAGCTCGACCTGCGCGGTCGACGTGTCCTGGTACTCGTCCAGCAGGACGACGGCGTACCGCGAGCGCTCTGCCCTGCCCACTGCCGGGACCTCGGTCGCCAGACGTGCCGCGATCGCCACCTGGTCGCCGAAGTCGAGGCTGTCCGCAGCCCGCTTGCGCGCGCGGTACGTCTCGACGACGTCCAGCAGGCGGTGCCGCTCACCGAGCGACCCGAGGAGCTTGCGGACCTCTGCCAGGTGCTCGGTGCGCTTGCCGCCGAACGGTGTCGCGGCGATCTGCTCGATCATCTCCCCGAGCCGCGCACGCGCCTCGCGCGGGTCGAGGAGGTGGTCGCTGAGCGCACCGGACAGCTCGAGGACCGCACCCACGACGGTGGAGAACGCCGCGTCCGTGCCGAGGTCGTCCGCCCAGGTCTCGACGACCTCGGCCGCGAGCTGCCACTGGCTCGCCTCGCTCAGCAGCCTCGCGCCGGGCTCGACGCCGAGGCGCAGGGCGTGGTCCCGCACGAGCGACGCGGCGTAGGAGTTGTACGTCGAGATCGCGGGCCGGTCGAGCAGCTGCAGCCCGCTCGACGGCCTGCCCTGCGCACGCGCGAGCTGGACCAGGCGGGACCGGACCCGCTCGGCGAGCTCGCCCGCGGCCTTGCGGGTGAACGTCAGGCCGAGCACGGACTCCGGGGCGACGAGGCCGTTGGCGATGAGCCAGACGACGCGTGCCGCCATCGTCTCCGTCTTGCCCGAGCCCGCACCCGCCACCACGAGCAGGGGCTCGAGCGGCGCCTCGACGACCCGGACCTGCTCGTCCGTGGGACGGGGGCGCCCCAGCATCTCGGCGATCTCGACGGCCGACCAACGGGCCCGGTAGGCACCCGTGGCGCCTCGTGACCCCTCTGGCACCGCGGTCGGCATGACCGACCCGAGGTCGAGGACCTCCTCCACATAGCCGCTACCGCGCGCATGCTCCTGCCTCATGCCACCACCTGCCGTCCCTCGGCCTGCACGGGGCACGACCGCCGTACCGGGCACACCGTGCACAGCTTGTTCTCGCGCGCGACGAAGACCGAGTCGGCCATCGTCTCGGCGACGTCCTCGACGAGCGTGCGCGCCCAGCTCCGCCCGTCGGGCTCCGGCGCCAGGACGCCCTGGGTGCGGAGACCGGCCTTGGCGCCGTCCGCGAGGAACACGAGCCGACCGCCGGCGCTCCGGGTGCCGTCGGGCACGTCGAGGGCGCCCTCCTCGACGGCGAGCTGGTACGCCCCGAGCTGAGGGTTCGTGAGCGTCTCGGTGACCGACGGCTTGGAGCGGCCGGTCTTGAGGTCGGCGACCACGACCGCGCCCTCGCCCGCGTCCTCGACCCGGTCGACGACCCCGCGCAGGACCGCGCGCCCGATCTTCACCTCGAACGGCGCCTCGACGAGGAGCGCCTCCCCGCTGTCCTGCACGTACCCGGCGAGCCGCTCGATCATCCCCTCGGCGCGTCGGCGCGTCTGCGTCGCCGGCCAGCCGGGCTTGAGCGCGAGCTCCGGCCAGCGCCGCGCGAGCTCGGCCTTGAGCTCGGCGTGGCCACCGTCGGGCGCGTCCTGGGCGATCGAGTGGATGAGGTTGCCCAGCGTCTGCGCGGTCGCGTCGGGCGCCGTGCCGCCCGCGCTCTCGAGCGCCCAGCGCAACGCGCAGGTGCTCACCGACTCGACCTTCGACGGGGAGACGCCGACCGTGTCCTGCGGACCCCACAGCGGGTCGGAGCTCGACACGTCGCTCACGCCGTACCAGGTGTCCGGGTCCGCCTCGCCGACGCCCGCCTGCGCGAGCCCGGCGAGCAGGTCGGCCGCACCGCTCGCGTCGGCACGCTCGACCATCGCGTCCTCGACGAGAATGCTGCGTGCGGCCGCCACCAGCCCCCGCAGGTCCAGCGGCTCACCGACCGTGACGCGACGCGGGTCCGCGGGGTTCCCGGCACTCTCCGGCCCGCCGGCTCCGGGCCCACCGTCCGGCCCGTCCTCCGGTCCGCCGTCAGGGCTCTCGTCAGGTCCGGGTGGCGGTTCCACGAGGTCGACGAACGGTGACGGAACCTCCTCGACGTCCGAGACCGCCGTGACGAGCAGCCGCCGGGCCGCCCGGGAGGTCGCGACGGCGAACGACCGCAGCTCGTCGGCGAGCACGGCCTTGCGCGCGTCGGGGCCCAGTCCGTGGGCATCGTCGGACCTGCCGGCGAGCAGCTCGACGAGAGCCTGCGAGCCGAGGAGCGAGTCTCGCAGCCGCAGGTCCGGCCACACGCCGTCCTGCACGCCGGCGACGACGACCACGTCCCACTCGCGGCCCGCCGCACCCGCCGGTGTGAGGGCCGCGACCGCGTCGGCACCCGAGGCCGTGGCCGCGAGCGAGTCGGCCGGAAGGTCCTGCGAGCGCAGGTACTCCACGAACGCCGACGGCGGTGCCCCGGGCATCCGGTCGACGAACGTCTCGGCCGCGCGGAAGAGCGCGAGCACCGCGTCGAGGTCGCGGTCCGCCCGGGCACCGGTTGCACCGCCGTCCAGCGCCGCGGACCGCCACCGCTCGGCGAGGCCGGTCGCGGACCACAGGGCCCACAGCACGGTCTGCGCGCTCGCCCCGGGAACGGCGGCAGCGGCGCGCCCGGCGTCGAGCACCCGAGCCAGGGCGACGACCCCGCGTCGCACCGTCGGCGGCAACGTCTGTGCCCGAGCCTCGTCGAGGACGACCTCCACGAGGAGCGCGTCCGACGTGCGCCCGCCGCCGCCCGAGAGCTCCTCGGCGCGCAGCGCACGCCGCAGCCGGCGCAGCGCGACGACGTCGAGGCCGCCGAGCGGCGACGTGAGCAACCCGGCGGCGGTCTCCGGTGCCAGCTCGTCGGCAGCGCGCTCCCCCGCCAGGGCGACCTGCATCGCCGCCAGGAGCGGGTGCACGGCAGGCTCGTCCCGCAGGGGCACGTCGGACCCGAGGATGCCCACCGGCACCGACGACGCGACGAGCGCCCGGCGCAGCGCGGCGAGCTGGGTCCCGGTGCGGGTGATCACGGCCATCCGGCTCCACGGGGTGGCGTGCAGGAGGTGCTCGGCCCGCAGCTCGCGGGCGACGTAGGCCGCCTCCTGCGCCGCGCTGGGCAGGATCGCGACACGAGCTCCGCGCGGCGCGACCTCGGGGCCCGCGGCGCCGGGCTCACCCTCCGCCTCGGCCCCGCCCTCCGCCTCAGTACCGCGGAGCACCGCCTCGGCACCGCGATGCACGGCCCCGGCGACCGTGCCGACCTGCGAGGTCACCGTCCGCGTGACGGCTCGCAGCGCGACGTCCTGGCGCCAGGCCGTGCCGAGCACGTGGACCGCCGCGCCGAGCTCCCCCGCGCCGGCGCCCCCCGGACGGCGCTCGACGCTCGCCCGTCCCACCAGGCCGGGGCTCGCCCCACGGAACGCCTGGACCGCGGAGTCCGGGTCGGCGAGCAGCACGACGCGCGCACCGTCGTCGTGCAGCGCCTCCAGGAGGCGGGCCGTGGCGACGGTCGCCTCCTGGTAGTCGTCGACCACCACGAGGTCCCACCGCGGCCGAGGCACCTCGGGGACCTCGTCCTCCCAGGCGCGCAGCGCCGCCGCCGCCTCGTCGACGACCACCGCAGGGTCGAAGCGCGAGCCGAGGTCCGGTGTCGCCGTCCCGAGGGCCGTGACGTCGAGGTACTCCTGGTAGACCTGGGCTGCGGTGACCCACTCGGGACGGTCGTACCGCTCGCCGAGGCCCGCCAGGTCCGGTGGGGCGAGGCCACGCTCAGCGGCCCGCATCAGCAGGTCCCGCAGCTCCTGGCGCAGGCCGCGCAGACCGAGCACCTCCTCGGGCAGGCCCGGCGGCAGCCGCAGCGGAACCCCGTCACCGTCGAGGTGCCCGGCGAGGAGCTCGGCGAGCACCAGGTCCTGCTCGGGGCCGGAGATGAGGGTCGGTGCCGGCTCGCCGAGCGCGCTCGCGCGCTCCCGGAGCACGAGGAACGCGGCGGAGGCGGCGGTCCGGACCATCGGTGCGCTGACCGTGCGGTCCGCGCGCGCGGCGAGACGATCACGCAGCTCGGCCGCCGCGCGGCGCGACGCCGCGAGGACGAGGACCCGCTCCGGCGCGGTGCCGGCGGCCAGGGCCCGGCCGGCGATCTCGAGACCCACAAGTGTCTTGCCCGTCCCGGGCGCCCCGACGACCAGCGTCGAACGGCCGTGGGCCCCCGCCTCGACAGCGCCCGCCTGGGCGTCGTCCAGCTCGACCGTCGCCGCGCCGCGCTCGGCCGGCAGGACGAGGCGAGGGGCCCAGGGGGTGGTGGTCTGCTGCACGGACAGATCCCACCATGAGCCAGTGACACGAGCCAGCGACACGAGCCAGCGACACGAGCTACGGGTTGGGCCAGCCGTTCGGCTCGCAGCCCTGCGTGGACATCGACTGCTGCACCATGACCGGCGCGAGGTCGCCCTCCGCGGGGCAGTCCACGTGACCGTGCCCCAGGAGGTGCCCCACCTCGTGGTTGACGAGGTAGTGCCGGTAGGTCTCCCGGTCGTCCCCGAAGTCGGGTGCCCCGTTGACCCACCGGTCGAAGTTCAGCACCGCAGCCCCCGCGTTGGCGCAGGAGTACTTGCCGCCCGTGTCGAGCGGAGCGCAGAGCGCGTCCGTCGTCGCCGGGCTCGCGAGCACGACCCGCAGCTCGGCGTCGGTGTCGGTGCGCTCGAAGGTCACACCCTCGCTCGGTCCCCACCCCCGGGGGTCGTTGAGCGTCGCGAGCACGGCGTCGGCGAAGACCGCACCGTCCACCGGCAGTCCCGTCTCCACCTCGACCTGCACCGTCCGGACGGTGCCCGGTCCCGGCGCGTCGAGGGACCCGGGGACGACCTCGAGCCCGCCGTCGAGCGCGGGCACGACCTCCACGTCGTCCCCGGTCAGACCGGACAGGGGGTCCACGGCCGGCTCGACCGGCTCGACCGGCTCAGGTTCCAGGACGAGGTCGGGGACCTCCGGCGCCGTCGGGACCACGACCGGGACGAGTGAGTCCGGCGTCGTCACGTCGGGCTCCCGCAGCGACCGACTGGGAGCCTCCTCCGTCCGCTCGACGGCTGCCGTGCCGCCCTCGGGCGCTGGACCCGCGGCGGGCACCGGCCCGGTCGTCTCGGGCACGACCGACCGTGACTGCGGAGCCGCGGGCTCCTGGGCGCCCGGTGGTGCGACACGGTGCGGGACGATGTCGTCGCCGACCGCGACGCCCGCGCCGACACCGGCCCCGAGGCCGACCACGAGGGCCAGCACCGCAGGACCGGACCGCAGGACCGGGCGGCGGGGGCGCTGCGCACGGGCCTTCGCGTGGGACTGCGCGCGCACCTCGCGGCGGCTCGGCATCCCGCTCGGCACCGTCCTCGCGGGCTCTGGCAGGTTCCCTGAGTCCGTCACGGACACATGATCGCACTTTTGGGCACCCGCGCGGGGCCCGCCCCCCGATCGCCTATCCTCGGGCCATGACGGGCTCCTCGCGCCGCGCGGCCCCGGTGTCCGCCGGGCCGCGCGTCCGGATGCCACGGTCCCAGCGGCGGGCCCAGGTCCTGCGGCTCGCGGAGGAGCTGTTCGCCGAGCAGGGCTTCCACCACATCTCGATGGACGACATCGCGGACCGTGCCGGGGTGAGCAAACCCGTCCTCTACCGCCACTTCCCCTCGAAGCTCGACCTGTACCTCGCACTGGTGGACCTCCAGGCCGAGCACCTGGTGAGCACGGTCCGCGCGACGCTCGAACCGTTCCTCGAGCCGGCCCCCGGGACCGCACCGAGTGATCCGGACGCTCTCGCCGTCGACGGTCTCGCCGTCATCGAGGGGGTCGTGCGGGCGTACGTGCGGTACGCCCAGGCCGCGGGGCGGGCGTCGACCCTCCTCTTCGAGTCGGACGTCATGCACGACGCCGCGGTGCGCGCCCGGGTGCTGGAGCCCGACGCCGTCAACGCGCGGACCTTCGCCGAGGTGCTGGTGCGACTGACCGGGCTCGCTCCGCACGAGGCGCTACTCGTGGCCCGAACGTGCACGGCGATGGCTCGCACCGCCGCCGCCGAGCGGTTCCGCGAGGACGGTGCGGTCAGCGAGGAGGACGTCACCCGCCTCGTGCCGGCGCTCGCCTGGCGCGGTGTGCACGGGATGCTGCGCCGTCCGGCCTCGCCGGAGCAGTGACGAGCAGTGCCGGGGAAGCCCGGGAATCTGGCTACTATCGTTCACGTTGCAGTACGGGGCGGGCACGACCGCCCGTCGCAGTCGCCCTGAGGAGATGAACGTGGAAGTCACGATCGGTGTGCAGAACCTGGCCCGCGAGCTCGTCGTCGAGACCGAGCAGAGCGCGGAGGACGTCGCCACCGCCGTGTCCGCGGCTCTCGGAGGTGCTCCCGCTCTGGAGCTGCTGGACGCCCGCGGTCGGCGCGTGATCGTCCCGACGTCGTCGATCGGCTACGTCGAGATCGGTACCGAGGAGCAGCGCAAGGTGGGCTTCGGCTCCCTCTGAGCCGTTCGACCGGCGGCAGACGACGTCCGCCACGACGACGGGGCGTCGTGCACCATCCGGTGCACGGCGCCCCGTCGTCGTGCGGGCGTCAGGTCACGCCGCGAGCCCGAGGCGCCCCATCCTCCGGGTGTGCTCGGCGGTCAGCTGGGAGAAGACCCATGCCTGCATCTCGGTCCCGCCCTCGGTCCCGAGGTCCGCAGGCGCGGCGATCCCGGAACCGCCCGCGAGGCCAGCGCTGACCTCCGTGCTGTCGACGACGAGCCGACCGAGCCCGGGGCGCTGCGCGAGCAGGTTCTGGACGAGCCCGAGGGCCTCGCCCACGAGCCGCCGTCCCCACAGCGCGAGCCGGGAAGCGAGCACGGGGTCGCCCGTCGCGGCCTCCGCGAGCACGGACGCCGAACGCTCCGCGTCCACGCCGTCGGAGAGGATCCCGAGGACGATCTCGCGGCTGGGGCCGTCGAGCCCGTCGGCGGCCAGCCGGCAGAAGTCGTCCGCGACGCCGTGCCCGACGTACCCCTTGAGGATGCCCTCCCACCAGGTGCTGGGCCGCGTGCGCTCGTTGAAGTCGTCGAAGATGCCGTCGAAGGCCGCCATCTCCGCCTCGGGGTCGGTGCCGAGTTCGGCGAGGTGCGCCAGGACGCGATCCTGGCGGTCGAGCATCGTCGCCGCCTGCCGGGACAGGACGAGGCGTTGGTGGAGCGTGGGGGCGTGCGCCGCGTCCGAGGCGAGCCGGCCGAAGGTCGCAAGCTCGGTGTAGGCGACGAGGCCGAGGAGCTCGACCGCATCGCGGTCCGTCGCCCTGCGCGCCACGCCCCCGGGGGTCGCTCCGGGTGCGAGCCCGGGGTCGTCGACGGCGGCCGTGGCGTGATGGGTGGGCTGCTCGCTCATCTCGTCAGGATAGTCGCCCGGGCACCCCGTCGAGGGCGCGCCGACGTCGTCGGACCCTGTTTCACCGGCCGGACGGCACCGGTCCGATACCATGAGCGGGTACATCGGTTGCCCGGTCGTTCGATATCCCGGCGCTCCCCGCTCGCGCGGGGGTCCACGCCCGACATTGCACGACACGCTGGCCGCGGCCAGCTCGCCCGGCAGGAGCCTCGCTCCGCCCCCTCACGGGGAGCGGAACGGCCCCGACGAGCGACGAATACCCACGATCGGCTGCCGGCCACGAGGCGCGCACGAGCGCACCGACCGGAGCGTCGTGGACCCGTCCGCACAGCGGACGAGGGACGCGGACGTCGCGCCAGAACGAGACACAGAGGCACCAGTGACCACCACACCCACGACGGCCGAGCCGTCAGCACCCCTCGGCGGGAGCATCCCGACCGTCAGCGCAGAGGCCGACAAGGTCTCCTCGAGCATCCAGGCCCAGGACACCAGCTTCGGCGACTTCGGCGTCCGTCCCGAGATCGTCGAGGCGCTCACCGACGCCGGCATCACCCACCCCTTCCCGATCCAGGCGATGACGCTGCCGGTCGCGATGTCCGGCCACGACATCATCGGCCAGGCGAAGACCGGTACCGGCAAGACCCTCGGCTTCGGCGTCCCGCTGCTGCACCGCGTCGTCGCCCCCGGCGAGGACGGCTGGGAGGACCTGCCCGCGCCCGGCAAGCCCCAGGCGCTCGTGATCGTCCCGACGCGCGAGCTCGCGGTGCAGGTCGCCGGTGACCTGGCCACGGCGTCCGCCAAGCGGACGGTCCGCGTCGTCCAGCTCTACGGCGGCCGCGCGTACGAGCCGCAGCTCGCCGCGCTCGAGCGGGGCGCCGAGGTCATCGTGGGCACCCCGGGTCGCATGATCGACCTGATGAACCAGGGGCACCTCAACCTCACCCGCGCGCACACCGTGGTCCTCGACGAGGCCGACGAGATGCTCGACCTGGGCTTCCTGCCCGACGTCGAGAAGATCCTGGCCCGCACCCCCGCGCAGCGGCACACCATGCTGTTCTCGGCGACGATGCCCGGGGCCGTCGTGTCGATGGCGCGGCGCTACATGAAGCAGCCGACGCACATCCGGGCGAACGACCCGGACGACGGCGGGCACACCGTCAAGAACATCAAGCAGGTCGTCTACCGGGCGCACGCGCTCGACAAGGTCGAGGTGCTGGCCCGCATCCTGCAGGCCCGCGGGCGTGGGCTGACCATCGTGTTCGCGCGCACCAAGCGTACGGCGGCGAAGGTCGCGGACGACCTCGCGGAGCGCGGTTTCGCCTCCGGTGCGATCCACGGCGACCTCGGCCAGGGTGCGCGCGAGCAGGCGCTGCGTGCGTTCCGCTCGGGCAAGATCGACGTCCTGGTCGCGACCGACGTCGCTGCCCGCGGCATCGACGTCGACGACGTCACCCACGTCGTGAACTACCAGTGCCCCGAGGACGAGAAGACCTACCTGCACCGCACGGGTCGCACCGGCCGCGCGGGCAACAAGGGCACCGCGGTGACCTTCGTCGACTGGGACGACCTACCGCGCTGGTCGCTCATCGACAAGGCACTCGACCTCGGGATCCCCGCCCCGGCGGAGACGTACTCGACCTCTCCTCACCTGTTCACCGACCTCGACATCCCCGAGGGCACCAAGGGCCGCCTCCCGCGCTCGGCGCAGACCCGCGCGGGCCTGGACGCCGAGGTGCTCGAGGACCTCGGCGAGACGGGCAAGCGACACTCCCCTGCCCCCGACCGTGGTGGGCGCGGGCAGTCCGGCGGCCGTGGGCAGTCCGGCGGGCAGTCCGGCTCCCGCGACGGCCGCGGGCGTTCGGGCGGCTCGCGCGACGGCGGCTCGCGCGGCAACGGTTCCCGGGACGGCGCCCAGGGCGGCCGCGGGCGCAGCGCCGGCAGCACCGAGAGCGGCAGCCGGCCCACCCGTCGTGACGGCGCACCGGATCGCTCCGTGGCGACCGCGGGCGCGGAGAGCGGGTCGGAGGGCGGCGAGCGTCGCCGCCGCAACCGCCGCCGTCGCACCCGCGGCGGCGCGGACGGCGCAGCGGCAGAGGGGCAGAGCGGCGCAGCTGCAGAGAGCCAGAGCGGCTCCGCGGGCGAGTGACCACGGGGGTGCGGCGCTAGCGTGGGGTGCATGGAACCACGCGTGAGCCTCGTGACCCTGGGTGTGCGCGACGTCGCACGTGCCCGCACGTTCTACGTCGACGGCCTCGGCTGGGACCCTCTCACGGAGGTCCCGGCCGAGGTCGTCTTCGTCCAGGTGGGCCACGGCCTGCTGCTGTCGCTGTGGCGACGGAGCGACCTGCTCGCGGAGTCCGGGCAGGACGGCACGGGTTCAGACCGCGCGGGGTCCGTCGTTCCGGTCGCGCTCGCGCACAACGTCTCGTCCCCTGCCGAGGTCGACGCCGTCCTGGCGAGCGCGCGCGCCGCGGGAGGCACCGTCGTCGTCCCGGCGCAAGCGCGCGAGTGGGGCGGGTACTCCGGCTACTTCGCGGACCCGGACGGCTTTCGCTGGGAGGTCGCGCACAACCCCGGTCTGGTCGTGGGCGACGACGGCCGGGTCACCCTGGAGGCGGTCGAGCCCGACCCGGGCGCCTGGTAGCGGACCCGGGCCGGGCGGTGCCCGTCAGGCGGCCTGGACGAACGCGGTGACGGCGTCGGCCACGAGCTGGACCGCGATGGCGGCGAGCAGGAGGCCAGCGATGCGGGTCACGAGGATCGTGCCGGAGTCGCCCAGGACGCGGTGGATGACGTTGGCGAACCGCATCGACAGGTAGAGCGTGACGTGCACGGCGACCACGCCGGCGGCGATCGCCACCCAGTCGGCGACCGTGCCGTCGGAGCGCTGGACGAAGACCATCGTCGCGACGATCGCGCCCGGACCGGCGAGCAGCGGTGTCCCCAGCGGGACGAGCGCGACGTTCACGCCCTTGTTGCCTGACGGCGCGGGCTCCTCCATCTTCCCGGTGAGCAGCTCCATCGCGACGAGGAGCAGCAAGAGGCCGCCCGACGCCTGCAGCGCGGGCAGCGAGATGTGCATGTAGGTGAGGATCTGCTGGCCGAACAGCGCGAACGCGACGATGACGCCGAAGGCGACGAGGATCGCGGTCCGGGCGGCGGTGTTGCGCTGCTTGGCAGCCATGGCGCTGGTCAGCCCGAGGAAGACGGGAACCGTCCCGGGCGGGTCCATGATGACGAACAGCGTGACGAACACCTCCGTGAAGAGGCGGACGTCGAAGAAGTCGCTCACGGGCGGATCACGTCCAACAGACCTGTCTCCTCGATGATCTCCAGCACGGGTGGTGCTGTGGTGTTCTCCCCGAGCCGGTTCGGTTTGCCGGCTCCGTGGTAGTCGCTCGAGCCTGTGACGAACAGCCCCAGGGTGCGGGCCAGGTCGTCGAGGCGGGTGCGTTGCGCGTCGCTGTGGTCGCGGTGGTGGACCTCGAGCCCGGCGAGCCCTGCGTCGGTCAGCTCCTCGACGACCTCGTCCGCCACGACCCGTCCGCGCCCGTCCGCGCCGGGGTGCGCGAAGACCGGCACTCCCCCGGCCGCGCGCACGGCGCGCACGGCCGCCACCGCGTCCGGGGCGTAGTGAGGGACGTAGAAGGGTGTGCCCGGGTGCAGGATCGTCGCGAACGCCGCCGACCGGTCGCTCACGTACCCGGCGGTGACGAGGGCGTCGGCGATGTGGGGGCGCCCGATCGTCGTGCCAGGTTCGGTCTGCGCGAGGACGTCGTCCCAGGTGAGGGCGTACTCCTCGCCGAGGAGCTCGACCATCCGACGAGCGCGGGTGAGGCGCGCGGCGCGCGTGCGCTCGGTCTCGGCGAGCAGGTCGGGGTGGCTCGGGTCGTGCAGGTATGCCAGGAGGTGCACGCTCACGTGCTGCGCCCGGGCGGAGATCTCCGCGCCGCGCACGAGCGCGATGCCGTGAGTCAGCGCCGACTCCTCCGCCTCACCCCACCCCGAGGTCGTGTCGTGGTCCGTGAGGGCGACGACGTCGAGGCCCGCCGCGGCGGCGTCGGCGACCACCCGTCCCGGCGCGTCCGTGCCGTCGGACGCGGTCGAGTGGGTATGGAGGTCGATGCGCACGGACCCCAGGATAGTGATCCGCGCGGCCTTCGACGTGCACACGATGTTCACGGCCTGGGTGTCGACCCTCCAGGACCCTCCCAGACTGCGCTGCGACGATGGACCAAATGCTCAGACTCCGACGCAGACGACCGACCGCGCTCGCCACCACCTCCGTGACGGGCCTCCTCGCCGAACCTGCCCGCGGTCCGGCAGAACCCGCCGGGGTCGTGTTCGTGCACGGGGTGCGCACCTCGTCGGAGATCTGGACCGAGCAGCTCGCGCACGTCCGCGCGGCAGGTCACCCCGCCGTCGCGATCGACCTGCCGGGCCACGGGTCACGCCGCGACGAACGCTTCACGCTCGAGCGCGCCTACGCCGTCATCGACGAGGCTGCTGCCTCGTTCGCACCCGGTACGCCGGTCGTCGTCGTCGGCATGTCGCTCGGCGGGTACACGTCCCTCGCATACGCGGCGAACCGGCCCGACCGCCTCGCCGGTGTCGTGGCCTGCGCCTGCAGCGCGGACCCGCGCGGCAAGCCCGTCGCCCTCTACCGCGACGTCGCCCACGTGCTCGTCGGTGCCCGACGCCGGGTCCGCGCCCTGGTCTCCACGCTCGCCCGGACGGGCCGGCCGCTCCCCCCGGGGTCGCTCGCGGCCCTGCAGCTGACCGGTGCCGGTCATCCCGGCGACGGTGACGACCGCTCGGCCCGGCCGAGCTGGGACGTCGTCACACAGGTGCTCTCCGAGCTCGCCGGGCGGTCCAGCCGCGCCGACATGCGTGCCGCGGGTGTCCCCGTCTGGCTCGTGAACGGCAGTCGGGACCACCTGCGCCTCGACGAGAAGCGCTACCTCGAGGCCGTGCCGGGTACCGCGCTGGTCGTCGTGCCAGGTGCGGGCCACGACGTGAACCTCGAGGCGCCCGCGGCGTTCAACGCGGCGCTCACCCGTGCACTTCGAGACATGTCGCGGGGTGCGAGACTGGGGGCATGACCGACGCCACCCCTGTCACCCCGCACGACATGCCGTCCGAAACTCCGGCCCAAGACGTCGCCGAGCGTGTGAACAACCGCTCGCAACGACCGGACTCGGCGGCGTTCAAGGCCTTCATCACGAGCGGCTGGGCGCCGCGCGCCGCGCTCGACGTCGAGCCGCTCGCCGCCGCACCCTTCACGGCGGCCCGCCGTGACGCGCTCTCGGCGCGCTTCCCCGGTGCGCGGCTGGTCGTCCCGGCCGGGGCCCTCAGCGTGCGCTCGAACGACACCGACTACCGGTTCCGGCCGCACTCGGCGTTCGCGCACCTCACGGGCCTGGGCACCGACCAGGAGCCCGACGCCGTGCTGGTGCTGCACCCGAGCGCCGGCGGCGGCCACCACGCCGTGCTCTACGTGCGCCCGCTCGCGCCGCGCGATACCGAGGAGTTCTACGCCGACTCGCGCTACGGCGAGTTCTGGGTCGGCGCCCGCCCGTCCCTGGACGACGTCACGACCGTCACGGGGATCGAAGCGCGGCACGTCGACGAGCTGCGTGACGCCCTCGCCAAGGACGTCGGCGAGGGCGGCGTGACCTTGCTCGTCGTCACGGGCGCCGACGCCGGGGTGGAGGCGCTCGTCGAAGCCATCCGTGCCGAGGCCGGCAGCGACACGATCGCGGGCACCGACGTGACCGGCAGCGAAGCCGTCGACGCCGACCTCGTCGAGGCCGTCTCGGAGCTGCGACTCGTCAAGGACGCCCACGAGATCGAGCAGATGCGCCAGGCGGTGGACGCGACCATCGCAGGCTTCGCGGAGGTCGTCCGCAACCTGCCGCGTGCGACGGCGCACCGGCGCGGCGAGCGCGTCATCGAGACGACGTTCGACGCGCACGCCCGGCTCGAGGGCAACACGGTGGGCTACGAGACGATCGCCGCCGGGGGCGAGCACGCCACGACCCTGCACTGGATCCGCAACGACGGAGTCGTGCGTTCCGGCGAGATGGTGCTGCTCGACGCCGGCGTCGAGGTCGAGTCGCTGTACACGGCCGACATCACGCGCACGCTGCCGGTCGACGGCGTCTATACCGAGACCCAGCGCCGCATCTACACGGCGGTGCTCGACGCCGCCGACGCCGCCTTCGCCGTCGCGGTGCCCGGGGCGCGGTTCCGGGACATCCACGCCGCCGCGATGGAGGTCATCGCGGCGCGGCTCGAGGAGTGGGGCCTGCTGCCGGTCACGGCCGCGGAGTCGCTGTCGCCCGAGGGCCAGCAGCACCGTCGGTGGATGGTGCACGGCACGAGCCACCACCTCGGGATGGACGTCCACGACTGCGCGCAGGCGCGCCGGGACCTCTACCTCGACGGCGTGCTCGAGCCCGGCATGGTGTTCACCATCGAGCCCGGCCTCTACTTCAAGAGCGACGACCTGACGGTGCCGGAGGAGTACCGAGGGATCGGCGTGCGCATCGAGGACGACGTCCTCGTCACCGCCGAGGGCAACGAGAACCTCTCGGCCGCGCTCCCGCGCCGGGCCGAGGACGTCGAAGCCTGGATCGCGTCCCTGCTCGACTGAACGCCCGCTGCCCGTCTCGGCCCCGGAGCCTCAGGGCTCCAGCGGCTCAGGCGGGCGGCGTGGGCCGGTTCTCGTCGGTCGTGGATGCCGGCGGTGCGGGCGGAGCCTGCTGACCCGTCTGCTCCGGCTCGGCGACCGGGCGCATGGCCCCGTACCGAGGCTCCCCCGTCGGGGTGCGCAGCGGCGCACCGTACCGGGGCTCGGGTGCCGGCTGAGCGGGCGGCTGCGCCTGCCCGGGCTGCGGGACGGCCTGAGGCGCGGCCTGCGGGCCGGGCGGTACCTGCGCCTGACCCGGCGTACCCCACGCGGAGCCGGCGTTCCCGCGGACCCCGGCCGCGCCGTCTGGCATCTGCTGCAGCATCTGACGAGCCTCCCCGGCACGCTCGGGCGCGCAGAGGATCGAGTACGCCGACGCGACGATCTGGCTCGAGGACGTGAAGTCGCGCTTGCCCCCGGTCAGTGCGTACGAGAGCACCGAGAAGAGCATGCCGAACCCCGCGCCCAGGCCGATCGCGGCGAACAGCGCACCGCTCTGCTGGGAGAAGATCATCAGCAGGAGCCCCACGAACAGGCCGAACCACGCACCGGCCGCCAGCCCGGCGAGGGCGACCCGGCCGTAGGTGAGCCGACCCGTCACCCGCTCGACCATCTTGAGGTCGGTCCCGACGATCATGACGTTCTCGACGCGGAACTTGTGGTCGGAGAGGTAGTCGACGGCCTTCTGCGCCTCGATGTACGTCGCGTAGGAGGCGATCTCGTCGCCGCGGGGCGGGGTGGGGACCTTGGGGACGGCGTTCTGGCGCGTCATGCTCATCGCCCTAGTCTTCCCTACCGGGACGCCCGGCGCGAGGATCTTCGCTCCCGGCGCACACGACGCGCACCGGACCGGCACGTGGCTCAGACCGCGCGCAGGACTCCCAGGAGCCGCACGACCTCCGCACGGACCGCCTCGCGTCCCGCACCGAGGTACTTGCGAGGGTCGACGACGTCCGGGTGCTCGGCGAGGTAGGTGCGCAGGGCGGTGGTCAAGGTGTGGTTGAGGTGGGTCGAGACATTGATCTTCGTCATGCCCGTCTCGACGGCGCGCGTGAGGTCGCCGTCGGCGACACCGGACGAGCCGTGCAGCACCAGGGGCACCGGCACGACGGCGCGCAGCTCGGCGATGCGGTCGAAGTCCAGCGCTGCGGTGCGGTGGGTCATGGCATGGGACGAGCCGACCGCGACCGCGAGCGCGTCGACTCCCGTGGCACGCACGAACTCGACGGCCTCGCCCGGGTCGGTCCGCACACCGGGGGCGTGCACCCCGTCCTTGCCGCCGACCTTCCCGAGCTCCGCCTCGACGACGACCCCGCGCGCGTGCGCCTCGGCCACGACGGCCGCGGTCGCGGCGACGTTGTCGTCGTAGTCGAGCGCCGAGCCGTCGTACATGACGGACGTGAACCCGAGCCCGATCGCCTCGGTCACGAGCGACCGGTCCTCAGCGTGGTCGAGGTGCACGACGACGGGCACGGACGCGGCCCGGGCGAGCGCGAGGCTTGCGAGGGCGATCGGCTCGAGCCCGCCGTGGTAGGCCGCGGCGTTCTGGCTGATCTGCAGCACCACACCCGTGCCGGCGTCCGTCGCGGCCGCGACGAACGCCTCGGCGTGCTCGATCTGGATGACGTTGAAGGCGCCGACGCCTCGCCCCGCCTGTCGGGCGGGGGCGAGCAGGTGGTCGGTGGTGACGAGGGGCATCAGCTCTCCTGAGCAGGGTCGGTGCGGTCGGTGGGGTCGGTACCGTCGGCGGTTCCGGCGGCGACGTGGCCGAGCAGCCGGGCGACGTCGGCCGGGTCGACCTCGCCCGCGACGGGTCGCAGGACCGCGGCGGCGGACGTCGCGACGGCGAGCGCGAGGCGGCGTGGCCAGGGCAGGCCGGTGGAGACCGCGAGCGCCGCCATCGCGGCGTCGCCCGCTCCGGTCGGGTTCCCCTGGACGACGGCGCCGGGTCGGGCGGTGGCGACGGGCCCGTCGGCAGGGTGGGCCGTGAGGCCGCGCGCACCGTCGGTGACGACCACGGTGCGGGCTCCGTGCCCGTGGAGCGCGGCCACACCCGTCGCGAGGTCCGGTGTCCCCGCGGCCTCGGCGAGCTCGGCGCGGTTCGGCTTCAGCAGGTCGGCGCCCGCCGCCGCGGCCCAGAGCAGCCCGGGGCCGGACACGTCGACGTGGACGGTGCAGCCGGCGTCGTGCAGCGCGTCGAGGAGCGCCGTGAACCGCGCAGCGGTGGTGCCGGGCGGCAACGACCCGGAGACCGTGGCCACCACCGCGCTGCCCAGCGCTCTCCCGGCGGTCGCCGCGCGTCGTGCACCCTCGACGAGGTCGGCCCACTCGTGGTCCGTGAGCGCTGGTCCCGGTTCGTTGAGCACGGTGGGGTGCCCGTCGTCGCCCGCACCGGGGTGCGCGGGGACGACGGCGATCGACTGCCGCAGTGCTCCCGCGACGGCGACGAGGGTCGCAGCCTGCCCCGCCGCCGCGAGGTCCTCCGCGAACGGTGCGGCGAGGGGCCCGCCCGTGGGGGCGACGACGTGCGTGCGTGCTCCGAGGGTGCGGGCGACCCGGGCGACGTTGACACCCTTGCCGCCCGCACGTGCCACCGCGGAGCGGACGCGCAGCGACTCCCCCGGCACGAGCCGGTCGATCCCGTACGTCACGTCCCACGCGGGGTTCGGCGTCACGCACACGAGCGTCGGGGGGTCCGGCGGCAGGGCGGTCATCGGGGGTCCCTCCCTGCCGCGGCCCACGCGAGGATCCCCGCACCGCGCACGCCCGCCGCGGAGCCCAGCCGCGCGGGCACGATGCGGGGCACGGGGTGGATCGTGAGGCGGGCGCGGACGGCGACGTCGAGCGGGTCGAGAAGGTCGGCGCCCGCGCGCACGAGCCCGCCGCCGATGACGACGACCGGCAGCGCGAGGACCCGGACCATCTCGGCGACGAGCTCGCCGAGCCGGTCGACCCCGCGGGCCCACACGACCCGGGCGACGGCGTCGCCCGCCTTCGCCCGGGCGAGCACCTCGGCGGACCCGGGGACCTCCTCCAGGCTCGCGCCGGTCTCCTCGCGGTACCGCCGCGCGATCCCCGCCGCGGAGGCGAAGGTCTCGGCGCACCCTCGCCCCCCGCACGGGCACACGGCACCGGATGTCGTCCCGCCGTGCCCGATCTCCCCGGCGTAGCCGTGCGCGACGTAGGGCTCGCCCCGCAGCACGATCGCCGCGGCGATGCCCGTGCCGATCGAGACGAACGCGTGGTCGTGGGCGCCGCGCCCGGCGCCCAGACGCCACTCCGCGAGCCCGCCCGCGCGGACGTCGTGGCCGAACCCGACGGGCAGGCCCGTCGCGTCCGCGACCAGCCGCCGCAGCGGGAGATCCACCCAGTCGAGGTTCTCCGCGCTGATGACCAGCCCGTCCTCCTCGTCGACCGTCCCGGGGACCACGACGCCGACCGACAGCACCTCGTACCCGGCCGGGACCTCGCCCCGCAGGTCGGCGACCGCCGCGAGGACCGCGGCGACCGACGCCTCGGGGCCGTCCGCGGCCCGCGTCGGGGTGAGGCGCTGGAGGACCACGCCGTCCGCCGAGATGAGGGCGGACTTGATGTCCGTGCCTCCGACGTCGAGCGCGACGACGGCGGACCGGAGGCCCGAGGCGCTCACGACGCCGTGTCCTCCAGGATGATCGAGCGCGTCAGGTGCCGGGGCGCGTCCGGGTCGAGCCCCTTGCGCTCGGCGTTCGCCACGGCGAGGAGCTGCAGGCGCACGAGCGCGACCTGCGGGTCCTCGTCGAGGACCACGACGAGCGCCCCCGTCGGGGCGATGTCCTCCGCCAGGCCGGGGACCTGTTCGCCGACGAGGAAGACGGCGCTCGTGGTGTCGGAGATGCTGATCGGTCCGTGCCGGTAGTCCATCGCCGGGTACGACTCGGCCCACGCGAGAGATGCCTCCCGCATCTTCAGCGCGGCCTCGTTCGCGATGCCCACACCGAACCCGCGCCCCAGGAAGGTGAACTGGGTGCGCGCGAGGATCTCGGCCGGCACCCGCCAGGTGACGGCGTCCTCGGCGGCGACGGCAAGAGCGTCGACGTCCTCACCGAGCCCCGCGCGCAGGAGGGACAGCGCGCTGGTGGCGAACCGCGTCTGCACGACCGAGCGCTCGTCGGCGAACGGCATGACGACCACGTCCTGGGCGGCCGCCGCCCCGGGCGAGTCCGGGTCGCCCACGATCGCGAGGGTGCGCCGGTCGGGGCCGAGGGCCGCGAGGAGCTGCAGGATCTCGGTCGTGGTGCCGGAGCGTGTGATCGCGACGACCCGGTCGTACCGACGCTCCAGCGGGTACTCGCTGCCGGCGAACGCGTCGGTCTCGCCGAGCCCGAGGGCTTCTCGCCGCGCGGCGTACGCCTGCGCGACGAACCAGGACGTCCCGCAGCCGACGACCGCGACCCGCTCGCCCGGCTGCGGCAGGACGTCCCCGCGGGCGGCAGCGAGCCGCGCCGCCTGACGCCAGACGTCGGGCTGGCTGGCGATCTCTGCGCTGACGTGGGAGGAGCTCATGGTGTGTCGAACCTTTCGTTGGGTGCGCGCGGCGACGCCCTCGGGCGACCGCACGCGGATGATGTGCCAGGGCTCTCAGACCACGACGACCTCGATGCCTGCGTCGCGCAGGTCGGCGAGCGCGGACTCGCTGGCGCCCGTGTCGGTGACGAGGGTGGTGACCTGGCCGATGCCGCAGATCTCGGCGAACGAACGCGTCCCGATCTTGTCCGAGGTGCCGACGGCGACGACGACGCGCGATCGGTCGACGAGCGCGGCGGTCACCCCGGCCTCGTCCGGGTCGCCGCACGTGACGCCCGCGACCGGGTCGATGCCGACCATGCCCAGGACGAGCACGTCGAGCCACAGGCTGTGGGCCATGCTGATCGCCATGGGGCCGGTCAGCTCGTAGGACTGGGCGCGAGCGGTGCCGCCGAGGCAGACCGTACGCAGCTGCGGGCGCAGCACGAGTTCGGCCGCGATGTTGAGGGCGCTCGTGACGATCGTGTACGCGTGGCGGCCGTGGCTCAGTGCGTCGTCCGACACGTTCTCCGAGAGCTCGCCGAGGACCTTGGCGACGAGCGACGTCGTCGTGCCGCCGTTGAAGCCCACGACCGGCTGCTCGCCGAACCGCTCGGTGAGGAGGGTGGCGGCCGCCGTGGCGACCCGTTGCTTGTCCTCGAGCTGCTTGCCGTAGCGCCGCGGCAGCCCGTAGGCGACCGACGCCGCGACGAGGCCGCCGTGCGTGCGGTGCGCGAGCTGGCGGGCGGCCATCTGGTCGAAGTCGCGCCGCACGGTGGACTCCGAGATGCCGAACTCCTCGGCGACCTCGGTCACGGCGAGCCGGCGGCGGTCCGCCAGGAGGGCGAGGAGCCGTTCCCAGCGCACCGACTTCGACAGCCCGGCCAGCACTGCCGGGCCGTCGCCGCCCACCTGGTCCGGTGCAGGGCCGTCCGCCGCCGGGTCTGCAGCCGGGTCGTGGGCGGGGGTGGTGCTCGTCATTTGATGCTCCCTGCGGTCAGGCCTCCGACGAGGCGCTTCTCGATGATCGCAAAGAGGATGATGACGGGCACGATCGCGACGATCGACACTCCGAAGACGTACTGCCACGCGGAGTCGTACTGCCCGACGAACTTCGTCAGTGCGACCGACAGGGGCTGGTTGCCGGCTGTCGACAGGATGACGAGCGAGGCGGCGAACTCGTTCCACGCGGCGACGAAGGTGAAGATGATGGCCGTGACGATGCCCGGCCACACGAGCGGCAGGTTGATGCGGAAGAGCACAGCCCACCGCCCGGCGCCGTCGATCTGGGCCGCCTCGTCGATCTCCTTCGGGACGCTCGCGAAGAAGCTGTGCATGATCCACACGGCGAAGGCGAGGTTGAACGCCGAGTTCACGAGGATCATCGCGAGCCACGTGTCGACGATCCCGAAGGCCAGGAACTGGCGGAACAGACCGGCCACGAGCACCGCGGGCTGGAGCATCTGCGTGACGAGCACGAGGAACAGGAACGCGAGCCGCCCCGGGAAGCGGAACCGCGCGGTGAAGTACGCCGCCGGGAGCGCCACGACGAGGACGAGCAGCGTCGCCGAGACCGAGATGACGATCGTCGAGACGAGGTTCTGCGGGAGGGGCGTCTCCGGCGTCGACCACATCGTGAGGTAGTTGTCGAAGCGCCACTCGGTCGGCACGTACGTCGGCGGGATCCGCAGGATCTCCGGCCGGGTCTTGAGCGACCCGACGAGCATGATCACGTAGGGCACGAGGAAGATCGCAGCGACGAGGAAGCCGGCGACCATCCGGCCGGGGACCGAGCCACCCGACCCGGGGCCGCCCGTGCGGTACCGCGAGGGCTTGCGCCGCACGACCGGGCGGGCGGACGGTGCGACGGCGGCGGCGACCTCGCGCCGGGCCTCGCGGGTGGCGGCGGGTCCGAGCGCTGCGGGCGGTTCGGTGCTCACTCGTCGACTCCCTTCATCGGCTTGACGATGCGCATGTACAGGGCGATCACCGCGATGACGATGACGAAGTTGACCACCGACAGGGCGCTGGCGAGATCCACCCGGCGGTCGGACTGGATGAGCTTGAAGATGAGCGTCGTCGTCGTGTCTGCGTCGTACCCGGGGATGGAGCCGGTCATGATCCGTAGGATCGGCAACGAGTTGAAGACGTTGATGATGTTGATGATCGCCGCGACGGCGAGCGCAGGCTTGAGCTGCGGCAGGATCACCGCGAAGTACGTCCGGGCCTTCGTCGCACCGTCCATGCGGGCCGCCTCGACGACGTCGCCGGGGATGGACTGCATCCCGGCGAGGAGCGTGTAGGTGGTGAACGGCAGCGAGACGAACACCGCCACGAGGATGGAGACGACGAACGCCGGGACCGCGTTGCGCGTGAACCCGTAGTCGGCGACCTCGAGGATGCCGACGTCGGCGAGCAGCTGGTTGATGATCCCGTAGTTCGGCTGCAGCCCGTAGTAGACGACGGTGGTGGTCATCACGACGCTCGCGGCCCACGGGACGATCACCGCGAGGCGCACGAGCTGGCGGCCGGGGAACTGCTTGTCGAGGAGGTTGGCGAGCGCGAGCGAGATGACGACGGTCAGCACCACGACGACCACGACCCACACGACGGTGTTCGCCAGGACGCGGGGCAGCGCGGGGATGTCGAAGATCGTGGCGTAGTTCGCGAGGCCGACGCTGCCGCGGTCGATCCCGGAGGAGGAGATCTCGCGGGTCGAGTTGTAGGCCATGTAGCCCGCGGGGAAGAGCACGATCGCGATGATGAGCGCGAGGCTCGGACCGATCCAGGGGAGGGCCGCGAGGACCTCGCGGGCTGGTCGGCGGGGACGGTCGCCGGGTCGCTGACGGCCCGGCCTGCTGTCGGGAGACGGTGACGGCCGCGCTGCGGCGTCGGTGGGAGTGGTGGTCATCGTGGTCCTCGGGTGACGAGAGCGAGCTGGCCGGCGAGGCACGCAGGGGGCGGGTGTCCGCCCCCTGCGCACGGAGGGACGCTGAGAGACGCTGGATCTCTCCAGGACTCAGGAGTCGACGCGTGCCTGGATCTCGCCGAGGACCTCGGCCGGGTCGGAGCCTTGCGCGACCTGTCCGTAGAGCTGCTGCATGGCACCCTGCGCCGTGGACCACTGGGGGTTGGTCGACGGGTAGAACTGCGCGGCGGGGAGCAGGTCGAGGAACGGAGCGATCGTCTCCTTGTCCGCGAGCGCCTCGGAGCCCGACTGCGTGACGGGGAGGAACCCCTCGGCGTCGACCCAGGGGACGTAGACGTCGGCGGAGTAGAAGTAGTCGAGGAATGCCCCGATGGCTTCCTGCTTGTCCCCGTCGTTCTCGAACGCCATGAGGTGGTCGGCGACGCCGAGCGTGACCGGGGAGCCGTCCTTCGTGGCGATGGGCGCGGTGCCGTAGTTGAGGTCGGGGTTCTTCTCGGCGATCTGCCCGATCGTCGGGGGCAGACCCACGATCATCCCGATGTTGCCCTGGATGAACACGTCGATGAGGGGGGTGCGGTCCGTCGCGCCGGCGTCGGGCTGGGTGGCACCGCTCGTGGCGAGCTCCTGGACGAACTGCGAGGCCTCGATGTTCTCCGGAGAGTCGAGGGTGAGGGTCTCGGCGTCGCCGTACCCGCCGCCACCGCCGAAGAACCAGATGCCGGCCTCGGCCTGCGTCTCCTCGGCGCCGAGCGGCAGACCGTACCCGTAGGTCCCGCCGCCGAGCTCGGAGATCTGGGTGGCCGCCTCGGCGAGCTCGTCCCACGTGGTGGGCGGCGCGTCGATACCGGCCTCGTCGAAGAGGTCCTGGTTGTAGAACATGGTGCGCGCCGAGGCGATGAGCGGGAGCCCGTACTGCTTGCCGTCCATGGACGCGTTCTCGACGAACGACTCCTGGAAGTCGGCGACGGTCTCCTCCGAGAGCACCTCGTCCGCGGAGTAGAGCAGGTCGTCCTCGACGAAGCCGGCGAACGCGTCGATGTTGAGGATGTCGGGCGCCTGGCCGGACTGGACCTTGGTACGGACGACGTCGTTGATGTTGTCCCAGGACTGCACCTCGAGGTTGACCGTGATCCCCTCGTTCTCGGCCTCGAAGCCCGCGATGACGTCGTCCCACAGGCCCTTCGTGCCGTCGGAGTAGGTCGGGACGAGCAGGTCGAGGGTGACGGTTCCGCCCTCACCCGTCTCGTCCGAGCCGGAACCGCCGAACCCGCACGCCGAGAGGGTGAGGCCGGCGACGAGCGTCAGGGAGACGAGCCGCAGGGGGCGCTTCGTGGTGTCGGGGTGCTCCACGAGCTGGGGGTGCTTCATGAGTACTTCCTCCGCTTCATTGCTATGAGGTTGCTCGTGCTGTGAGCGCGAGAACCAGATCTGCCATAGACCTAGTGATAGATCACGATCGTTTCGCGCTCGTTACAGTCAGAGTCAATCAGGTTTCGTCCCGCGAGTCCAGCCTTCGGCCCGCACGCCCGCGCGTTGCGCAGGTCTCCGAACAAACAGTGAGGCGACGCTACGCCCGTGTGACCCGGACCACAAGACCCGGCCCGCCGTGGGCGTCCGGACGAGCGGACCCCGTCCGGTCTAGGCTGACCGACGTGAGCGCCGCACCCTCCGTCTTCGTCGCACGCCTCGCCGGCACCGCGGTCTTCGACCCCCTCGGTGACCAGGTGGGCCGCGTGCGGGACGTCGTCGTGCTGCTCCGGCCCAAGGGCGGCCCCCGCGCGGTGGGACTCGTCGTCGAGGTCCCGGGCCGGCGCCGCGTCTTCCTCCCCCTCACCCGTGTCACCAGCATCGACTCCGGGCAGGTGATCAGCACCGGCCTGGTCAACATGCGCCGCTTCGAGCAGCGCGCGATGGAGACCCTCGCGGTGAGCGAGCTCCTCGACCGCACCGTCCAGCTCGTCGACGGCTCCGGGTCCGGGACCGTCGAGGACCTCGCCATCACCAAGCAGCGCAGCGGCGACTGGCTCGTCACGCAGCTGTTCGTCCGCCGCCAGGTCCCGCACAAGGGACTCGCACTGCGCCGCCGCGGCGACGCGTTCGTGGTCGACGTCGACGCCGTCACCGGGCTCGCCGGCACCCCCGACACCCAGGGCGCCGCGCTGCTCCTCGCCGCGTACGACGACCTCAAGCCCGCCGACCTCGCCGACGTCATCCACGACCTCGGCGACACGCGGCGGCTCGAGGTCGCCACCGCGCTCGACAACGAGCGGCTCGCCGACGTCCTGGAGGAGCTGCCCGGCGACGACCAGGTCGCGATTCTCTCGGGGCTGGACACCGAGCGCGCCGCCGACGTCCTGGAGGCCATGCAGCCCGACGACGCCGCGGACCTCCTGCACGAGCTCACCGACGAGCAGGCCAGCCGGCTGCTCGAGCTCATGGAGCCGAGCGAGGCCAAGGACGTGCGCCGCCTGCTCGCCTACGACGAGGACACCGCAGGCGGTCTGATGACGACCGAGCCCGTGATCCTCGGCCCCGAGACGACGATCGCGACCGCGCTCGCCCAGATCCGGCGCCAGGACCTGCCGCCGGCTCTCGCTGCCGTCGTCTTCGTGGTCCGCCCGCCGCTCGAGACGCCGACGGGGCGGTTCCTCGGCGTCGCCCACTTCCAGAAGCTCCTGCGCGAGCCGCCGCACGCGTCCGTCGGCTCGGTGCTCGACCCGGACATCGAGTGGGTCGGCACCGACGCGCCGCTCGGGCGCGTGACCCGGATGCTCGCGACGTACGACCTGCTCGCGCTCCCCGTCCTCGACGCCGAGAAGCGGCTCCTCGGCGCCATCAGCGTCGACGACGTGCTGGACCACCTGCTCCCCGACGACTGGCGCGAGACCGACGACGACACCGAGCCCACCCCGACGACCCGCGCCCGCGCCCGCGTCGCCCGCCCGACCCCGGAGGCACCCCGTGGCTGACCGCCTGGACACCCCCAAGGTCGCCCGACGTCAGATCCTGCCCCGCGTGCGCGTCAAGCAGGACGCGTTCGGCAAGATCTCCGAGTCGATCGCCCGGTTCATGGGCACACCCCGGTTCATCCTCTACCTCACGCTGTTCTGCGTGCTGTGGCTCGCGTGGAACTCCTGGGGCCCCGACGGGCTGCGCTTCGACTCGGCCGCGTTCGGCTTCACCGCGCTCACCCTCATGCTCTCCCTGCAGGCGTCGTACGCCGCACCGCTGATCCTGCTCGCGCAGAACCGGCAGACCGACCGGGACCGGGTCAGCGCCGAGCAGGACCGCCAGCGCGCCGAGCGCAACCTCGCCGACACCGAGTACCTCGCCCGCGAGATGGCGGCGCTGCGGATCGCGCTCGGCGAGGTCGCAACCCGTGACTTCGTCCGTTCCGAGATGCGCAACCTGCTCGAGGAGCTCGACGCCAAGGCCGACCGGGACGCGGAGCGCGACCCGACCGCCGAGGAGCACCGCCGCTAGAGCTGCTACTGCGTGACCTCCCACGCCACCGAGCGCAAGCGGTCGACGAGCGTGGCGTCGCCGTGCACTGTCAGCGGCTCGCGCGGCCCGCGGCCCCACAACCACAGGTCGACGTCCCAGGCCGGCCCCACCACCTGGGCGGTCGTGGAGCCGGGCAGGTCCACGAGCTGGGCCGCGTCGAGGTCGTAGTACTTCCCGGACTCGGGGCCCGTCCCCGTCACGCGGCCGAACGCCAGGTCCCAGCTGCGGTGCGCCTCCCCCGGGCCGTCGACCACGACGGCGAGGGACCCGCCGTCTGGCGTGAACGTGCCCCAGGAGGGCACGCCGTCGAGCATGACGCCGAGGATCTCGTCGATGCCGTCCGCCGCGACGTCGCCGTGCGAGACCACCACCGGGACCCCGGCCGTCTGCTGGGCGTCTACCCGGTGGATCAGGGCCTCGTGAGCCTGCCGCCGTACGACCCACCCGACCCGGTGACCGCCGTCGTGCCACGACCAGCAGGGCTCGTCCGGGTCGCGCCCGTCCAGGGCGGCCAGTAGCCGGGCGGTGGCCTCCTCGACGAGCGCGGGGAGGTCCTCGTCGGACGCCGGACGCACGAGCGGCTGCACGTCGTCTCCCGCCTGGCCCTCGCCCGGGGCGGGGCCGACGACGTCGGCCCAGAAGCTCTGCACCTCCGCGAGGTGGAACGCGAGGTCCGCCGCGCCCCACTCCGGACAGGCCGGGACGCGTGCGGCGCTCGGCGCCACGTGGAGCGCGTCGACGAAGAGCGCGGAGTCGCGCGCGAGCGAGGTGAGCAGGTCCATGCTCCGACAGTAGCCAGGGGGACCGACACACGCCCGGTCGCCGGCCACCTACGATGGACGCATGGCCGGCCCCTCCCCCTCGACAGATCTCGACCAGTCCGTCCGGCGCGCCCTGGACGCGGTGCTCGACCCGGAGATCCGGCGACCGATCACCGAGCTCGGCATGGTCAGGTCGGTCGACGTCCTCCCCGGCGTCGGGGCGGACGGCGCGCACGTCACGGTGGGCATCGACCTCACCGTCGCGGGGTGCCCCATGAAGCAGACCCTCGTGCGCGACGTCACCGCCGCGGCGGTCGCGGTGGAGGGCGTCGCGCGGGTCGAGGTCGTGCTCGGGGTCATGACCGCCGAGCAGCGCGCAGAGCTGCGCACGATGCTGCGCGGCGGCGTCGGTGAGCCGGAGATCCCGTTCTCGAAGCCGGACTCGCTGACGAAGGTCTACGCGATCGCGTCCGGCAAGGGCGGCGTCGGCAAGTCCTCGGTGACGGCGAACCTCGCGGCCGCGCTCGCCGCCGACGGCCTGGCCGTGGGGGTCGTGGACGCCGACATCTACGGGTTCTCGATCCCCCGGATGCTGGGCGTCGAGGGCCAGCCCACGCGCGTGGACAACATGCTGCTGCCGCCCGTCGCGCACGGGGTCAAGGTCGTCTCGATCGGGATGTTCGTCCCCGCGGGCCAGCCGGTGGTGTGGCGCGGACCGATGCTGCACCGCGCGCTGCAGCAGTTCCTCGCCGACGTCTACTGGGGCGACCTCGACGTCCTGCTCCTCGACCTGCCGCCCGGGACGGGGGACATCGCGATCTCCGTCGCCCAGCTCCTGCCCGGCAGCGAGATCCTCGTCGTGACGACCCCGCAGGTGGCGGCCGCGGAGGTCGCGGAGCGTGCGGGGTCGGTCGCGCTGCAGACGCAGCAGGGCGTCGTCGGCGTCGTGGAGAACATGTCTTGGCTCGAGCAGCCGGACGGCTCCCGCCTGGAGCTCTTCGGCGCCGGCGGCGGGCAGACCGTCGCCGAGAACCTCGCCGCTGCCACGGGCGGGCCCGTGCCGCTGCTCGGCCAGGTGCCGCTCGACGTCTCGCTGCGCGAGGCCGGGGACGCCGGCACGCCCGTCGTCCTCGCCCACCCGGACGCCCCCGCGGCGCTCGCCCTGCGTGGGGTCGCCCGGGGGCTGGCGACCCGGGGCCGGGGCCTGGCGGGTCGTCGGCTGGGGCTCTCCCCCGTCTGAGCACACCCGACCGCCAACGGCGCATGTTAGTTCTTGTTTGAAATTGTTGATAAATCGGGAGACACTGGGGGCATGCTCGCCTCCCAGCGTCACGAACACATCCTCGCGCAGATCCGGGAGCACGGTGCCGTGCGGATCTCCGAGCTCACGGTCGCGCTCGACGTCTCCGACATGACCGTCCGACGAGACCTCGTCGAGCTCGCCGAGCGCGGGCTCGTCCGCAAGGTCCACGGCGGCGCCGTCGCCCCCCACACCACCTCGCACGAGCCCGGCTTCGCGGTGAAGAGCACGCTCGCCACCGCGGAGAAGCAGGCCATCGCCGTGGCCGCGGCCCAGCTCGTCGCCCCGGGGTCGTCCATCGCGCTCGGTGCAGGCACGACGACGCACCTGCTCGCCCAGGCGCTCGTCGCCCTCCCCGCCGTGAGGCCCCTGACGGTCGTGACGAACTCCGTCCCCGTGGCGGAGACGTTCCACCGGGCGGGCGACCCGCGGATCGAGACCCTGCTCACGGGCGGCGCGCGCACGCCCTCCGACGCGCTCGTCGGACCGATCGCCGAGTCGTCGCTCGCCGAGCTGCGCGTCGACCACGTCTTCCTCGGCACCCACGGGGTGAGCGTCGAGGCCGGCCTCACGACGCCGAACCTCGACGAGGCCGCCACCAACCGCGCGATGATCGCGAGCGGCGCGCAGACCGTCGTGCTCGCGGACCACACGAAGTGGCAGACGACCGGGCTGCGAGTGTTCGCCACGCTGGCCGAGGTCGACGTGCTCGTGACCGACACCGGCCTCGCCCCCGCCGACCAGGAGGAGGTCCGCGCCCTCGTCGAGCGCCTCGTCCTCGCCCCGACCCCCACCGCTCCCTCACCCGCGGGTACGCCCGCCGGCTCGACACCACAGACCGAAGGAACCACCCGATGACCGCGCACCTGCGCCGCACGTCCACCCGTCTCGCCGACGGCCGTGAGCTGATCTACTTCGACGACACGCCCGCGTACGTCAGCGGGGACCTGACCCGCCGTCTCGACGACCCGCGCCCCCTGCCCGACCGCTTCGCGCCCGTCCCCGACGCCGACGGCGTCCCGCAGCCGTACACCGGCCCCGAGATGCGCCTCGACCCGCTCAGCGGCGACTGGATCCCCATGGCCGCGCACCGGATGAACCGCACCTTCCTGCCCGCCGCGGACTCCTGCCCGCTGTGCCCGGCGCGGCCGGGCGCGGCCTACTCGGACGGGGAGATCCCCGACACCGACTACGACGTCGCGGTCTTCGAGAACCGCTTCCCCTCGCTCCAGCACGTCCCGGGCCAGGAGCTCGGCACCCTGCCCCTCGCGGACGAGACGGATCTCGAGGTGACCCGGCCGGCGTCGGGTCGCTGCGAGGTCGTGTGCTTCTCGAGCGACCACCACACGTCGTTCGGCGCCCTCGGCCCGCGCCGGGTGCGCACCATCATCGACGCGTGGGCCGACCGCACCGCGGCCCTCGGCCAGGAGCCCGGCGTCGAGCAGGTCTTCTGCTTCGAGAACCGCGGGCAGGAGATCGGCGTCACCCTGCACCACCCCCACGGCCAGATCTACGGCTACCCGTACGTCACGCCCCGCACCCGCGCGATGCTCGACCAGGCGCGCGCCCACCACGAGCGCACCGGCCGCAACCTGCTGCGCGACGTCCTGGACGCGGAGCTCGCCGACGGGCGGCGCATCGTGCTCGAGACCGAGCACTGGGTCGCCTACGTCCCCTTCGCGGCTCGCTGGCCCGTCGAGGTCCACCTCGCCCCGCGCCGCGACGTGCCCGACCTGCCCGCCCTCACCGACGCCGAGCGCGACGACCTCGCGACCGCCTACCTCGAGCTCCTGCGCCGCCTCGACCTGTTCTTCGAGGGACCCGACGGCGAGTCCGTCACCCTGCCGTACATCGCCGCCTGGCACCAGGCGCCGGTGCGCGTCGACCGCGACCTCGCCCGCCTGCACCTGCAGATCTTCTCCGTGCTGCGCTCGCCGGGGAAGCTCAAGTACCTCGCCGGCTCGGAGTCCGGCATGGCCGCCTGGGTGAGCGACACGACGCCCGAGCGGATCGCCGCCCGCCTGCAGGCGATCGCGTCTGCGCCCGCCGCGCCGGGCTGGGTGCCCGCCTGGGAGCAGCACGACGGCGCCGCTCGCGCGGCCACGGTCTTCGCCGACGCGTTCGGCGGGGACGAGGCGCCCGTGTGGAGCGCGCCGGGTCGCGTCAACCTCATCGGTGAGCACACGGACTACAACGCCGGGCTCTGCCTGCCCATCGCCCTGCCGCACCGCACGTACGTCGCGCTGCGCCCCCGCACCGACGGTGTCGTGCGCCTCGCCTCGGCGCAGGCTCCGGGCGAGGTCTGGGAGGCGCGGCTCGAGGACGTCGCTCCCGGCGCGGTCGCCGGGTGGGGGGCGTACGTCGCCGGGGTCGCGTGGGCGCTGCGGGAGCACCTCGTCGCGACCGGCGGCGACCCCACGGTCGTTCCCGGGTTCGACGCCGCCGTGGACTCGTGCGTGCCGTTCGGCGCGGGCCTGTCGTCGTCGGCCGCGCTCGAGTGCGCTGTCGCGGTCGCGCTCGACGACGTCGCCGGCCTCGGTCTCGCAGCCTCCGACGCAGGCCGCGCGACGCTCGCTGCCGCGTGCATCCGCGCGGAGAACGAGGTCGCGGGCGCGCCCACGGGCGGGATGGACCAGTCGGCGTCGCTGCGCGCGCAGGCCGGGCACGCGCTGCTGCTCGACTGCCGCCCGGGCCTCGACCCCACCGAGTCCGCGGAGCAGGAGCCGTTCGACCTCGAGGCCGCGGGCCTCGCGGTCCTCGTCATGGACACGCGTGCCGAGCACCGGCTCGTCGACGGGCAGTACGCCCAGCGGCGCGACACGTGCGAGGCAGCGGCGCACACCCTGGGCCTGACGTCGCTGCGCGAGCTCGCCGACGGCGTCGCCGCCTCCGACGACCCGGCCGCCGCACTCGCGGGGGCGCTCGGCTCCCTGCCCGACGACGTCTCCCGTCGCCGCGTCCGCCACGTCGTCACCGAGATCGGCCGCGTCCGCGATCTCGTCGCGCTCCTCCAGGACGGTCGCGTCGGCGACATCGGGCCCCTCATGGACGCCTCGCACACGTCCCTGCGCGACGACTACGAGGTGTCGAGCGTCGAGCTCGACGTCGCCGTCGAGGCCGCCCGCGCGGCGGGCGCTCTCGGTGCACGGATGACCGGCGGCGGGTTCGGCGGGTCGGCGATCGCGCTCGTCGCGGCCGACCGCGCCGAGGCGGTCGCGGACGCCGTGCGCGCCGCGTTCGAGCGCGAGGGCCTCGGCGCGCCGGGCTTCCTGCTCGCCGTGCCGTCGACGCCCGCCGGCTCTGTCGCCTGAGTCCCGTCCCGTCGACGACGAGGGGTGCAGCGCTGCCCGCGCTACACCCCTCGTGCCGTCCGGGCGTCAGAGGTCGTAGGTCGCCACCAGCGGAGCGTGGTCGCTCCAGCGTCCCTCGTAGTTCGTCGCCCGGTCGACCTCGACCTTGACGGCCGACTCCGCGAGCGTGGGGCTCGCGAGCTGGTAGTCGATGCGCCAGCCCGAGTCGTTGGCGAACGCCTGCCCGCGCCAGGACCACCACGTGAACGGTCCGGGTCCCTCGCCACCGTGGCGTCGCCCGAGGTCGGTGAAGCCGATCTCGTCGAGCCAGACGTCGACGTAGGCGCGCTCCTCGGGCAGGAAGCCGGCGCTCTTGAGGTTGCCCTTCCAGTTCTTGATGTCCACGTTGCGGTGCGCGATGTTGAGGTCGCCGGCCACCAGCGCGCGGTGCGGGCCCGCCGCGAGCTCCCGCATCCGCTCGGTGACCTTCGCGAGGTAGGCGTACTTCTCGTCCATCTTCGGGGTCCCCGCGACGCCCGAGTGCAGGTACGCCGAGACCACGGTGAGCAGCTCGCCCGAGGCCAGCTCGACGTCGGCCTCCACCCAGCGGCCGGTGTCCACCGGGGGCTCGGGCTCCCCGCGGCCCAGGCCCACCCGCACGGCGTGCACCGGCAGCCGCGAGGCGACCGCGACACCCGCGCGCCCCTTGATGTCGGAGGCCTGGTGGGCGACGTGCCAGCCGTCGAGCAGGTCGTTCAGCACCGAGTCCGGGGCGCGGACCTCCTGCAGCAGCAGGACGTCCGGGGTGCGGGTGGCGACCCAGTCCCCCATGCCCTTGCGGTAGGCGGCGCGGATCCCGTTCACGTTGGAGGTAGCGATCGTCAGCACCAGGCCATCAAACCCCACCGCACCCACACGGCGGCCGGCGGGCGGGCGTGACCTTGACCTCACCCGCGCAGGACCGGCTCAGGAGAGCGCGCGCTCCGCCGTGTCGACGACGTTCGCCAGGAGCATCGCACGGGTCATGGGCCCGACACCGCCGGGGTTGGGCGAGATCCACGACGCCACCTCGGCGACCGCGGGGTCGACGTCGCCGCGCAGCCGGGCCTTGCCCGTCTCGGGATCGACGACGCGGCTCACCCCGACGTCGAGCACGACGGCACCGGGCTTGACGTGCTCCGGGCGCACGAAGCCCGGCACGCCGGCGGCCGCCACGACGACGTCGGCGCCGCGCAGGTGCGCGGCGACGTCGCGGGTGCCCGTGTGCGTGAGCGTGACGGTCGCGTTGATGTCGCGGCGCGTGAGCAGCAGGCCGATCGACCGGCCGACCGTCGTCCCGCGCCCGACCACGACGACGTCCTTGCCCGCCAGGTCGATGCCGTGGCGGCGCACGAGCTCGACGATGCCGGCGGGCGTGCACGGCAGGGGGGACGTGACGGGCTCGTTGACCCGCAGCACGAGCCGCCCGAGGTTGGTCGGGTGCAGGCCGTCGGCGTCCTTGTCGGGGTCGATGAGCTCGAGCACACGGTTGGTGTCGATGCCCCGCGGGAGCGGAAGCTGCACGATGTACCCCGTGCACGCCGGGTCCTCGTTCAACCGCGTGATCGCGGCCTCGATGTCGGCCTGCGTCGCGTCGGCGGGCAGGTCCTCGCGGATCGAGGCGATGCCGACCTCGGCGCAGTCGCGGTGCTTGCCCGCGACGTAGGCCTGCGAGCCCGGGTCGTCGCCGACGAGCACCGTGCCGAGCCCGGGGGTCACGCCACCGGCGACGAGCGCCGCGACGCGGGTCGCGAGCTCGGACTTGATGACGGCGGCGGTGGCCTTGCCGTCGAGGATCTGTGCGGTCATGGAGTTCTCCCTGGGGCTCGGGCGGCTGCCGCCCGCCGAGCATGCGACCGGCGACCGTCCGGGCCAGGACATGGTCGCCGACCGCATGCTCGGCGGCGGGGCGGGGGTGCGGGTGGGTGCTACTGGGCCAGACCGGGGTACAGCGGGAAGTCGGCCGTGAGCTTCGCGACCCGGGCGCGAAGCGCCTCGACGTCCGCGCCGGCGCCCGCGACGAGGGCCGCGGCGATGATCTCCGCGACCTCCGTGAACTCGGTGTCGCCGAAGCCGCGCGTCGCGAGGGCGGGCGTGCCGATGCGCAGGCCGGACGTGACACGGGGCGGGCGGGGGTCGAACGGCACCGCGTTGCGGTTCACCGTGATGCCCACCGCGTGCAGGAGGTCCTCGGCCTGCTGGCCGTCGAGCTCGGAGTGCCGCAGATCGACGAGCACGAGGTGCACGTCGGTGCCGCCGGTGAGGACCGAGACACCGGCCGCCGCGACGTCGGGCTGGGCGAGACGGTCAGCGATGATGCGCGCGCCGTCGATCGTGCGCTGCTGGCGGGCCTGGAAGTCGTCCGAGCCGGCGATCTTGAAGGACACGGCCTTCGCGGCGACGACGTGCATGAGCGGGCCACCCTGCTGGCCCGGGAACACGGCGGAGTCGATCTTCTTGGCGTACTGCTCCTTGCTGAGGATGAAGCCGGAGCGCGGGCCGCCGATGGTCTTGTGCACCGTCGAGGACACGACGTCGGAGGCGGGCACGGGCGACGGGTGCAGCCCGGCCGCGACGAGGCCGGCGAAGTGCGCCATGTCGGTCCAGAGCTTCGCGCCGACCTCGTCCGCGATGTCGCGGAACGCCGCGAAGTCGAGGTGCCGGGGGTAGGCGGACCAGCCCGCGATGATGACGTCGGGACGCTCCGCGAGCGCGGTCTTGCGGACCTCGTCCATCTCGATGCGGTGCGTCTCGGCGTTCACGCCGTACGCCGAGACGTCGTAGAGCTTGCCGGAGAAGTTGATCTTCATGCCGTGCGTGAGGTGGCCGCCGTGCGCGAGCTCGAGGCCGAGGATCTTGTCGCCCTTGTTGATGAGCGCGTGCAGGACGGCGGCGTTCGCGGTCGCGCCCGAGTGCGGCTGGACGTTGGCGTGCTCGGCGCCGAAGAGGTCCTTGGCGCGGGCGATCGCGAGGTTCTCCGCGATGTCGACCTGCTCGCAGCCGCCGTAGTAGCGGCGGCCGGGGTAGCCCTCGGCGTACTTGTTGGTCAGCACGGAGCCCTGCGCCTGCAGGACGGCGCGCGGCACGAAGTTCTCCGACGCGATCATCTCGAGGGTGTCGCGCTGACGGGCGAGCTCACCGTCGAGGACGGCGGCGATCTCCGGGTCGACCTCGAGCAGCGACTGGTCGAGGACGGTGTCTACCTGCTGGGCGCTCATGCGTCTCCTTGGGTTCGTGGCAGTCTGCGGTTGACGGTGGGCCACGGGCTCGTGTCCGGGCGCGCACCCACCAGGGGCGACCCGGGGCCCAGGCGAACGACCCGTCGTCTGCACAGCATGCCGCTCCCCGGTGGTGATCCACCATCCCCGCTCACCCCGGCGGCCGAAGGCCTGCGGGGCGCGGGTGCGCCAGTCGCGACGCGCACGATCCTAACGCACGGGCGGTCAGTCCTGCCCGACGGCGTTCGCCTGGTTGCGCGCGTCGAGCTCGCCGAGGATGCGCCGCAGGTAGGTGTAGGTGAGGTCCCCGGCGGCCTTGTCGAACTGCTCCTCGTAGCCGTGGCGGGTGTACAGCTCGAGGTTCTGCTTGGAGTCCTTGCCGGTGAAGACCCAGATCTCCTTCGTCTGCTCCGGCAGGTACGGCAGCACGGCGAAGAGCATCTGGGTGCCGATGCCCCGGCCCTGCTGGTCGGGCGCCACGGCGAGGCGGCCGAGCGTCGCCTTGTCGTCCTCGATCTCGACGCGGACGGAGCCCACGAGCCGGTGACCCTCCCAGGCCCCGACGGTCACGACGCCCTCGGCGGCGAGGTCGGCACGCAGCTCGGCGAGCGTCTGCGTGAGGGGCGGGATGTTCGGGTCGCCGTAGAGCTGTGCCTCCGTGACGAACGCGGCCCGGCGGAGGGTGAGGAGCTCGCCGGCCTGCTCGTCCGTGACGAGCTCGATGGTGATCTGCGCGTCGTTCATGGGCCCATCGTCTCAGAGATCGCCCGGTACCGTGGTCCCGTGAGCGACGCGACGACCGTGACCGGTCCTCCCCACTGGGTCCTGACCCTCTCCTGCCCCGACCGCTCCGGCATCGTCCACGCGGTGGCGGGGATGCTCGCCGAGCACGGCGGCAACATCACCGAGTCCCAGCAGTTCGGCGACCCCCTCTCGGGGCTGTTCTTCATGCGGGTCCAGGTCGAGTCGGCGGCGTCCCGTGCCGAGCTCGAGACCGCCATGGCCGAGGTCGCGGCCGAGTTCACGATGTCCTGGCACCTCGACGTCGTGGGCCGTCCCGTGCGCACCCTGGTGATGGTCTCGAAGGCGGCGCACTGCCTCAACGACCTGCTCTTCCGGCAGCGGTCGGAGAACCTGCCCATCGACATCGTGGCCGTCGTCGGCAACCACCCCGACCTCGCGGAGCTGGCGGCGTTCTACGGCATCGACTTCCACCACGTGCCGGTCACGCGGGCGACCAAGGCGGAGGCCGAGGCGCGGCTCCTCGAGCTCGTGCACGAGCTCGACGTCGAGCTGGTGGTCCTCGCGCGCTACATGCAGATCCTCTCCGACGAGCTGTGCCGCGAGCTCGAGGGGCAGGTCATCAACATCCACCACTCGTTCCTGCCGAGCTTCAAGGGCGCCCGACCCTACGCGCAGGCGCACGACCGCGGTGTCAAGCTCATCGGCGCCACGTCGCACTACGTGACGGGCGACCTCGACGAGGGCCCGATCATCGAGCAGGACGTGGAGCGCGTCGACCACTCGCGCCACGTCGCCGACCTCGTCGCGCTCGGGCAGGACGTCGAGCGCCGCACCCTCGCCCGCGCGGTGCGCTGGCACGCCGAGCACCGCGTCCTCCTCGACGGGCACCGGACGGTCGTCTTCCGCTGATCCCTTCCTCCGCCGGCGGTCAGCCGCGCAGACGCCGACGGGCGGGTCAGGTCCGCGAAGGACCCGACCCGCCCGCCGGCTACCGGGACGTCGTCACGAGCAGCTCGCTGCGTCGTAGTCCACCCGGAAGGTCGACGTCACCTCCTCGCCGTCGACCTCGGCCGTCGCCGTGACGGTCGCCGTCCCGGCCGCGATCGCCCCGGCGCGGGTGTTGAACGTCTGGAACAGCGCCTTGCCCGGCTGCACCACGGGACGGGTGCGCGAGCCGTACACCGTCTCGACGGTGATCGCCGCGGGCACGTCGCCCGCGTTGGTCGCCGAGACGGCCAGGAACACCTTGGGCCCGAGGCACTGGGTGCGGGTCTCGACCGTGACGTCGACCGCCGGTGCCGTGCTCTGCTCCTCGACGAGCACCGCGACCGTCCGGGCCGGCACCGTGACCGTCCCCGTCGCGGCGTCCCACGTGGTCTCCTTGACGACGTCGTCGCTCCCGTCGGCCTGGACCGGCGAGAGGGCGTACTGGCGCCCTGCGAGGTCCCCGATCTCCTGGGTGACCGGTTCGGGTGACGCGTTGAACACGGCGAGCACACCGTCGAGCGCCGGGTCGACGTCCACGGTGCCCGCGGTGTCGTCCACGCCCATGACGACGACGCCCGGGACGGCGTCCGGTCCCGAGCCCGGGAACGTCATCTTCTCCTCGATGAGCGCCGCGTCGCCGAGCCGGAACAGCTCGGTGGAGAAGCGCAGCCGCAGGAGGTCCTGCGCCTGGGCCGAGGACGTCGCGATGTCCTGCGGGTCGGGCTTGAGCGCCGGGTCGGCCAGGAGTGGCCGCATGACGTCCCACTTCTCGCCGTTCTCGGAGGCCATCGGCAGACCACGGCCGAAGCCGTTGTCCTGACCCGTCCAGTCGATCGCGTTGAACCAGTCCCCCGAGTTGTAGCTGTTGCGGTCGAGGGACTTCGAGCGCAGCAGGTCGGTGCCCGCGTGCCAGAACGATGGGGTCTGCGCGAGTGCGGCCGTGGCGAGCGAGACAGTGTTCATCCGCACACGCTCGTCCATCGGCGTGTCGGCGGGGAGCTTGAGCGCCAGGAGGTCGAAGAGCGTCTCGTTGTCGTGCGCGTCGACGTAGGTGACGACCTCCTCGGGCGAGTCGGCGTACCCCGCGGGCGAACCGCGGTAGTCGATCTCGTCACCGCGGCGCTCGGTGCCGTCGGACGTCTCGAGCACGTAGGCGCGCAGGTTGCCGGCGAGGCCGAGGCGCACGAGGTCGCTCTGGTGGCCCAGGTCGGCGAACTCGTCGTCGGAGCCGTCGTTGACGGTGCCCGGCTGCCCCATCCGGGCCGGCTGCCCGTTCGGGTCGGTCGCCAGCCCGGTGCCGAACCCCTGCGTGAAGGTCGACGCTCCGTCGACCGGCGAGCCGCCGTGCACGGCGTCGCGCAACCGGTCGGAGAACGTCCCGATGCCCGTGCCCCCGAGCTGGCCCTGCGTGGCCTGCTCGAACCTCGCGTTGTCCGCCACCTCGCCGAAGTTCCAGCCCTCGCCGTACAGGTAGACCGACGACCCGTCCACGCCGTCCTCGGCGAGCGTGAGCTCGTCCAGGGCGGCCCGCACGGCGAGCATGTTGTCCTTCGAGTGGTGGCCCATGAGGTCGAACCGGAAGCCGTCGACGTGGTAGTCCTTCGCCCACGTCACGACAGAGTCGACCATGAGCTTCTCGGCCATCTCGTGCTCGGTGGCCACGTTCTGGCAGCAGGTGCTCGTGGCGACCGCGCCCACCTCGTCGAGCCGGTGGTAGTAGCCGGGCACGACCTTGTCGAGGACCGACCTCGCCCCCTGCCCGCTGGCCGCCGTGTGGTTGTAGACCTTGTCCAGGACCACCTGCAGACCGGTGTCGTGGAGCGCGCCGACCATCGTGCGGAACTCCGCGACGCGGGCGCCGCCCTCGGCCTCCACGGCGTAGGAGCCCTCCGGGGTGGAGAAGTGGAACGGGTCGTAGCCCCAGTTGAAGCCGTCGAGGTCCTTGATCGCCTCGACGGCGGCCTGCTGCTGCGGGGAGTCGGGCGCGAACGCCGAGAGGTCGGCGTCCACCGTGGCCTGGTCCACCTTGTCCTCGGGGATCGTGGCGAGGTCGAAGGTCGGCAGCAGGTGCACGGTGTTGATGCCGGCCTCCGCGAGCTCGCGCAGGTGGCGGGTGCCGTCGGAGTCCTCGGCGAACGCGAGGTAGGTGCCGCGCTTGTCCGCCGGCACCGACTCGTCGGCGATGGAGAAGTCGCGCACGTGCAGCTCGTAGATGCTGCGGTCGACCGGGCGCTCGACGATCGGCGCCGGGGTGTCCGTCCACAGCGCAGGCTGGTAGGCGGGGTCGTCGAGGTCGACGAGCACCGAGTGCGTCGAGTCGAGCGTCAGGCCCACCGAGTACGGGTCCGTGACGGTGTTCGTCGTGACCGCGCCGAGCGCGGGCACGAACACGTCCACCTCGAACCGGTAGCGGTCGCCCGCCCAGTCCTCGGCGCCCTCGACCGACCACGTGCCGTCGGCGGCGCGCGTCGCCGCGTGCCGCTCCGGGTCGCCGGTGAGGTCGGCGTCCGCGTCCCAGCGCAGGACGGCCACGTCCTGGGCGGTCGGAGCCCAGATCCGCACGGTCGGCACGCCGGCCGACCAGGTCGCACCGAGCGGGGTGTCGGCGGCGTCCTGCGCGAAGAGGTCGTCGAGGACACCGGGTACCTGCACCCCGGTGAACGCGGTGAGCGCGTCGCCCGTGCGCTGGGCGACCTGGACCTCGCCGGTGAGGAACGCCTCGACCTGCTGGGTCGTCGGGGCCTCGCCGTCGACGACGAGGCGCAGGGCCACGTGGTCGGCGAGGTGCGGGAACCGGTCGCGGACGTCCTGCGGGAGGCCCGCGTCGTCCCGGACCAGATCGATCGAGCCCGAGCCCTCCGGCCCGACGACGTCCCCGTCCTCGAGCGCGAGGCCGCCTGCGGGAGCGTGGTGCAGGCTCCACACGAGGTCCGCGGGGTCGGCACCGCCGAGGAGGTCCGTGGGCCAGGCGACGAGGTCGGCGGCGATCCAGTGCGCCCGCTGCTGACCGGTGCCCGCGAGCGGCGGGTCCACCGTGTCGATCGTCAGGACGTGCGTGGCGATGTCGTAGGAGAAGCGCACCTCCTTGCCCTCCGAGGCACTGAACGAGTAGTTCGACCCGTCCGGCGTGCCGCCGACGCCGTAGTTCTCGGACCACGAGAGGCCGTGGGCGACCTTCGTCTCGTACGCACCCTCGGCGAGCGACGACGTCGACCACGTGTAGACGCCGTCGCCGTCAGGGTCCTTCAGCCAGGTCGCGAGGCAGTCGGGCTGCCACGCACCGGGGCAACCCACCTGGTCCTGGTACGACCCGGGCAGCGTGACGATCGGGCCCTGCGCGGTGGAGGAGAAGTCCTTCGAGACCGGGTCCCAGTAGAACGTCACCGGCCCGTCCTGGGCGAGGGTGTACGTGGCGTTGGCGCCGCCGGGCGCACCGCCCACGCCGTAGTTCACCTCCCACGAACCGTTGACCGCGACCTTGTACTCGTAGGTGCCGGCCGGCACGTCGAAGGTCCCGGAGTAGACCCCGTCGGGACGCTTCGTCAGCTGCGCGGCCTCGCATCCAGGGGCCCAGTCGGCGGCGCACCCCATCGCGACGTTGTGGTTGCCGGGGACGGTCACCAGATCGATGTCCGGCTCGGGCTCCTCGGTCGCGTCCCCTGCGACCGAGACCCCGATGCTGGCGTAGGTCGAGGCCGCGGTGCGGTCACCGTCCGCGTCGAGCGTCACGGCGCGGTACTCCACGAGGGTGCCTCGCGCGAGGGTGGTGACGTCGTGGAAGACCCGCGGGTCGGTGTCCTCGGCGGTGCCGAGCGGCTGCCACGCGTCGTCGGAGGCTCCGACGGTCCGCCAGGCGAAGCTGGTCTCGGCCCAGGTGTCGTCGTCGACGTCGGCCGCGACGGGCGAGACCCCGCGCAGGGCGGCACCGGGCGCCGGGACGGCGACCGAGATCTCCCCGCCGGTGCCGGCCGCGACCTCGCGGTCCGCGACGAGCACGGTCGTGCCGAGCGCCGGCACCTCGAGCGTGATCTCGCCGTCCTCGCCCGCGGTGACGGGCTCACCGCCGCCGTGCAGGACGTCGTAGGTGGCGCCGGGGGTGAGGGTCGTGAACGTCGCGGTCCGCGCCTCGCCCGCGTTGTTGAGCGCGACGAGGTGCTCGACCTTCTCCTCGCGGTCCACGCGCGAGAAGGCGTAGACGCCCGCGCCCGACTCGGCGAAGCGCTCGATCTGCGCGCCGTCGGTGAGCGCCGGGTGCTCCGCCCGCAGCGCGGCGAGCTCGGCGATGTGCGTGTACATCGGGGTGTCGGTGTCGAACCGCTCCTGGGACCCGGCGGTCTCGCCGGTGATGAGCTGCTGGTCCGCGTACTCCTCGACCTGGGTCGGGAAGAGCGTCTGGCGGGCGTCCTTGTCGTTGCCGCCGCCGACGCCCGCGAAGCCCTGCTCGTCGCCGTAGTACACGACCGGCTGGCCGCGTGTGAGGTACATGAGGTCGTGCGCGAGCTGCGTGCGCTCGAGCGGCTCGGGGGTGTTGTTCATGAAGAACCCGATGCGCCCCATGTCGTGGTTGCCGAGGAACGTGGGCAGCGCCGACGCGGACGTCTCGGGCGTCGTGTAGAGGTCGTCGCTCGCGAACAGCTGCGCGAGGCCGCGGGCGGAGTTGCCGCTCGCGAAGCTCGAGGCGGCGGACTGGAACGCGAAGTCGAGCACCGAGTTCATATCGGTCCGGCGGACGTACGGCGACAGCAGACGCGCGTCGGCGTCGTAGACCTCGCCGAACATAAAGAACTCGTCCTTGCCCTGCGCGTGGGCGTACTCGAGGACCTCGGTGGTCCACGTCTCCCAGAACTCGAAGTTCACGTGCTTGACGGTGTCGACCCGGAAGCCGTCGATCCCGAGGTCGACCCAGTCCTGGTAGACCTCGACGAAGCCGTCGACGACGGTCGGGTGCTCGGTCATGAGGTCGTCGAGACCGTCGAAGTCACCGAGCGTCACCGACTCGCCCGTCCACGTCGAGTTGCCCCGGTTGTGGTAGAGCGTGGGGTCGTTGAGCCACGCCGGGACCTTGAGGTCCTGGTCCTCCTCCGAGACCACGGGCGTGTAGGGGAACGACGTCGCGGCGTCCAGCTCCGGGAAGGAGCCGGTGCCCGCGTGGTCGGCGGGGTCGAAGACCACGCCGTCGGCGTCCCGGTACGGCGAGGTGGCCTGGTCGATGTAGCCGTACTCCCCCTCGGCGTAGGAGATCACGTCGGCGGTGTGGTTCGTGATGATGTCGAAATAGACCTTGATGCCCTCGGCGTGCGCCTCGTCGATGAGCGCCTCGAGCTCGTCGTTCGTGCCCAGGTGCGGGTCGATCTGCGTGAAGTCCGTGATCCAGTAGCCGTGGTAGCCGGCGGAGGCGTCCGCGCCCTCGCCCTGCACGGGCTGGTTCTTGAACGAGGGCGTCAGCCAGATCGCTGTCGTCCCGAGGCCGGCGATGTAGTCGAGCCGGTCGCGCAGGCCCTGGATGTCACCACCGAGGTAGAAGCCCTTGTTCGTCGGGTCGTACCCGGAGACGAGCGGGTCGTCGCCGAGGTCCGCGGTGTTGTTCGTGGGGTCGCCGTCGTCGAAGCGGTCGGTCATGACGAAGTAGAAGTTCTCGTCCGACCCGGCCTGGCGCACCGGCGGGACGACGAGCCCGGCGTCGGTCGCGTCGTCGTAGGCGCCCGCGAGGTCGAGGGGCGCGAGGGAGACCCGCTTGGCCTCGTCGTCGAACGTGAACCGCAGGGTCGTCTCACCCTCGATGACGAGCGGGATGTTGTCGGCGCCGCCGTCGAGGCCGTACGTCTCGTCCCACGTCCCGTCGACGGCGACCTTGTACTCGTAGGTCCCGGCCGGGAGGGTGACGTCCGCGGCGTACAGACCCTCGGTGCCCGTCGGTGCGAGCGCGCTGGCGGCGCACGCGGGCTCCCAGTCGCCGCCCGCGCCGCCACCGGCGTCCTCGCAGCCGAGCTCAGACTGCAGGTCGCCGACGAGCGTGAAGGTCCGGGTGTCGGCTGCCGCGGGAAGGGCCGTGGAGGTCAGGGCGAGGCCGGTCAGGCCGGCGATCCCGCCGAGGGCGACGGCGCCGGCGGTGACGGCGGCGACCGGACGAGACGGCAGACGGCGTGGTCGCCGCCTGCCGGTCGGGCGCGAGCGCGCGGGGGGCAGGGCACGAAGCATGGAGGACTCCCTCGTCGTCCGGGGAGTCGGTCAGCGCGTGCTGCGCCGGACGACGTCGGCCCCGCGATCGCTGGAGGCGCTGGGTAGGACGACGTCGGCCGAGCCGCGCGCTCCCCTGCACGCGGCTGGTCCGACTGTACCGCTTGCTGAAACTTGCAGCAACGGGTTGACCAGGTTGTCGGGAGGGGCGCTCAGCGCGGTGTGGACCACCCGTCGTGCGCCGGTACGTCGTAGTGCGTCGCGCCCGTGATCGCGGCCAGGATGGCCTCGTAGCTCGCCGTCGCGCCGAAGGACCCGTTGTTGCGGCCGTGCCGCAGCACCTCGATGCGGTCGGACACCGCGCGCACGTCGTTCATGTTGTGGCTGATGAGGATCACGCCGAGGCCCAGGTCGCGCAGCCGCTCGATGAGGGTGAGCACCTCCGCGGTCTGCGCGACCGACAGCGCGGCGGTCGGCTCGTCGAGCACGACGAGCCGCGGGTTGCCGATGAGGGTGCGCGCGATCGCAACCGACTGGCGCTGACCGGCGGACAGGGTCGACAGCTTGGTGCGCGCCGTGGGGATCCTGCTCGTGAGGTCCCGCAGGATCTGGCGCGTGATCTCCTCCATCCGGCCGTCGTCGAGCATCCCCGCGGTCCGGATCTCGCGACCCAGGAACAGGTTGGCGGAGACGTCGAGGTTGTCGCACAGCGCGAGGTCCTGGAAGACCGTGGCGATCCCGAGGTCGTGGGCGACCGACGGGGACGAGATGGTGACGGGCACACCGTCGAGCTCGATGAGCCCGACATCCGGCGACAGCACCCCCGAGATCACCTTGGCGAGCGTGGACTTGCCGGCGCCGTTGTCGCCGACGAGCGCCACCACCTCGTGGGCGTGCACGTCGAGGTCGACCCCGGCGATCGCCTCGACGGCACCGAAGTGCTTGCTGATGCCGCGCATCGACAGCAGCGGAACCCTGGTCATTGCTCTCCTCGTGTCACCTGCACCTCGTCGGGCAAGGGATCCTTCCAGCGAACCTGTCCGGGCGAGGTCCGTCAACCCGCTGCCCTCGCGCCCGGCGGTGCCGCCCCCGGCTCGTCGAGGCGCACGGGGACCTCGGTCGACCGCAGGACCAGCTCGACCGCACCGAGGACCTCGGCGCGAGCGCCGAGCGCCGACGGGACGACCGTCAGCGGGGCGATCTCGTTCGGCAGGACACCCCGCAGGACGGCGGCGCGCAGCGGGTCGATGAGCGTACCGCCGGTCTCGGCGAGCTCGCCGCCCACCACCACGCACTGCGGGTTGATCGCCATGCCCAGACCCGCCACGACACGTCCGATGGCCGCTCCCGCGTCGGCGACGACCCGGGAGCACCCTGGGTCGCCTGCGTTCGCGCGCTGGACGACGTCCCGCAGCGCGAGGGTGCCATGGCTCGCGCGCAACGGATCGAGCAGCGCCGGCGCTCCGACCACGGTGTCCAGGCACCCACGGCTGCCACACCGGCAGATGTCGCCCTGCGGCTCGACCTGGACATGGCCGATCTCGCCGGCGGTCCCGGCGATGCCGCGGTGGACCTGTCCGTTGATGACGATCCCCGCGCCGGTCCCGTAGGAGGCGCGGACGTAGACGAGGTCCCGGTGCTCACGCCCGACGCCCAGGGTGACCTCGGCCAGCGCGCCGAGGTTCGCGTCGTTGTCGACGTACACGGGCCGCGCGATGCGCTTGGCGAGGACGGTCCCGACGTGGACGTCGTCCCAGCCGCGCATCACTCCCCGCACGGAGATCATGCCGGTGGCGGTGTCGACGGGCGCGGGCAGGGCGACCCCGACACCGACGACCTCGTCCAGCGAGGCGCCCACCCGCTCCAGCATGCCGACGAGCAGGAGGACCGCCCGGTCCAGGCTCGTGTCGGCGCGGTGCTCGTGCGGGAGCGGGAGGGTCTGCTCGGCCACGACGTCGTGCGCGAAGTCGCCGAGCGCGATGCGCAGGTGCCTGTGCCCGATCTGGATACCCGCGGCGAGTCCCACCTGCCGGGCGAGGGTGACCATCTGCGCGCGGCGACCGCTGCGCGTGGTGGTCTGCGTGTCGACGACGCCGGCGCCGAGGAGCTCCTTGACGATCGTGGAGACCGTCGCCGGGGAGAGCCCGGTCGCACCGACGAGCTCGACCTGGGTGAGGCCACCGTACTGCTTGATCGTCTCGACGATCAGCGTGCGGTTCGCCTCACGCAGCGAAGACTGCGAGCCCGACATGGACACCCCGTCCTCTCACGTCGGCCAGCCTACCCACCCGCACGGGTGCCGCCACGCATGCGGACAGCCCGGGTGAGGTACCGGGACCTCACGGTACTCACCCGGGCTCGTCGCAGGTCAGCGTGACGCGCCGACGCGACGCTTGTTGAAGATGTCGAACGCGACGGCCAGCAGGAGCACAAGACCCTTGATGACCTGCTGCACCGACTGGTCGACACCCATGAGCTGCATACCGTTGCTCATCACTCCCATGATGAGGCCACCGACCATCGCGCCGGTCACCCGGCCGACGCCTCCGGTCGTGGACGCACCACCGATGAAGCAGGCGGCGATCGCATCGAGCTCGAACATGTTCCCGGCCGCGGGTTGCGCACCGTTGGACCGGGACGAGTACACGACGCCTGCCACCGCGGCGAGGAAGCCCATGTTGACGAAGATCCAGAAGTTGATGCGCTTGACCTTCACCCCGGACAGCTGGGCGGCGGAGAGGTTGCCACCGATCGCGTAGACGTGGCGGCCGAACACGGTCTTCGTCGTGACGATCGTGTAGGCGATCACGAGGACGCCGAGGATGATGAGCACGATCGGCAGCCCACGGCTACGGGCGAGCTGGTAGGCGAACGCCATGACGACCGCGCCCACGAGCACGAGGCGGAGCACGAAGAGCGGCATCGTCTCGACGGTCTGGCGGTACTTGATCCGCCCGCGACGCGAGCGCAGCTGGCTCACGGCGTACCCGACGACGGCGATCGCGGCGATCACGAGCGTGAACACGTCGATGCCTTGCCCACCGAGGAACCCGTTGAGGAACCCGCCCGCCACCCGCTGGTACTCCGGCGGGAACGGCGAGAGCGAGACGTTGTTGAGCACCTGGAGCGTCAGACCACGGAACAGGAGCATGCCCGCCAGGGTGACGATGAACGCCGGGATACCGACGTAGGCGACCCAGAAGCCCTGCCAGGCCCCCACGAGGAGCCCGACGGCGAGCGCCGCGAGGATCCCGACCCACCAGGGCTGGCCGGCCCGGATGACGACGACCGCCGAGACCGCACCCGTCAGAGCAACCACCGACCCCACCGACAGGTCGATGTGCCCGCCGATGATGACGATCACCATGCCGATGGCGAGGATGAGGATGTACGAGTACTGCAGGACGATGTTCGTCATGTTCCCCGGGCTGAGCAGCATCCCGTTGGTGAGGATCGCGAACAGCCCGACGATCGCGACGAACGCGATGTAGATCCCGCTCTGTCGCAGGTTTCTCGTGAAGAGTTCTTGCAAGCCTGCTACGGCAGTCATCGGACCAGGTCCCTTTCCTTGGTCATGAGCTCCATGACGTTCTCCTGAGTGGCGTTCTCTCGCGACACCGAGCCGGTGACCCGGCCGGCCGCGAGGGTGTAGATGCGGTCACAGATGCCCAGCAGCTCGGGCAGCTCGGAGGAGATCACCACGACGGCCTTCCCGGCGTCCGCGAGCCGGTTGATGATCGTGTAGATCTCGTACTTCGCTCCGACGTCGATCCCGCGGGTGGGCTCGTCGAGGATGAGCACGTCCGGGTCGGTGTAGATCCACTTGCTGAGCACGACCTTCTGCTGGTTCCCGCCCGAGAGCTTCCCCGTGAGGGCCATGACCGTGGGTGCCTTGATGTTCATGCTGGCGCGGTAGTCCTCCGCGACCTTGATCTCCTCGTTGCCGTTCACCCAACCGGCACGCGAGAGCGTGCGCAGGCTGGCGGCGGAGATGTTGGTGCGGATGTCCTCGATGAGGTTGAGACCGTACTTCTTGCGGTCCTCGGTGGCGTACGCGATCCCGTGGTCGATCGCCTCGCTCACGGTGCGCGTGCTGACCTCCTTGCCGTGCATAAAGACCTTGCCGGTGATGTGGCTGCCGTAGGAACGGCCGAACACGCTCATCGCCAGCTCTGTCCGGCCCGCGCCCATCAGACCGGCGATGCCGACGATCTCCCCGGCGCGGACGGACAGGTTCGCCCGGTCGACGACGACGCGCTGCGGCTGGGTGGGGTGGTGCACGGTCCAGTCCTCGATCCGCAGGACCTCGTTCCCCGGGTGCGACTCGTGCGGCGGGTAGCGGTGGTCGAGGTCGCGCCCGACCATGCCCCGGATGATTCGTTCCTGCGTGACCTCACCGGAGCGCATGTCGAGCGTCTCGATGGTGCGACCGTCGCGGATGATCGTCGTGGAGTCGGCGATCTCCGCGATCTCGTTGAGCTTGTGCGAGATGATGATCGACGTGATGCCCTGCTGGCGCAGCTGGCGCAGCAGCCCGAGCAGGTGCTCGGAGTCGGCGTCGTTGAGCGCCGCGGTCGGCTCGTCGAGGATCAGGAGCTTGACCTGCTTCGACAAGGCCTTGGCGATCTCGACGAGCTGCTGCTTGCCGACACCGAGCTGGCTGACGGGGGTGACCGGGAGCTCGTCGAGACCGACCCGGGCGAGCAGGTCCGCCGCCTCGGAGTTCGCGCGGTTCCAGTCGACCAGTCCGCGGTGCTTGCGTTCGTTGCCGAGGAAGATGTTCTCGGCGATCGACAGGTAGGGCACCAGCGCGAGCTCCTGGTGGATGATGACGATGCCCTCGTCCTCCGAGTCGTTGATGGAGCCGAACTCCACCTCCGCGCCCTCGAAGAGGATCGTGCCGGAGTAGGTGCCGTGCGGGTATACCCCGGACAGCACCTTCATGAGGGTCGACTTCCCGGCACCGTTCTCTCCGCAGATCGCGCGGATCTCTCCGTGCTCGACCGAGAGCGAGACGTCCTGCAGTGCCTTGACGCCGGGGAACGTCTTGGTGATGGACTGCATCTCGAGAATCGGGCTCGCCATACGGGCTTCACCATCTTTCGTCGTTCGGTGCGGCCCTGGCGGCCGGCACGCGGGTTCGCGCCCGGACCGGCCGCCAGGAGGCCGTGGGGATCTGCTGGGTCAGGACTGGCCGCTGGCGACCTGCGCCTCGGTCCAGTACCCGGTCTCGAGGAGCAGGTCGTAGTAGTTGCTCTTGTAGACCACGTCGGAGACGAGGAGGAACGACGGGACGACCTTGACGCCGTTGTCGTAGGACTCGGTGTCGTTCGCCTCCGGCTCCTCGCCGGACAGGAACGCCTGCGCCACGATGACCGCCTGGTCGGCGAGCTTGCGGGTGTCCTTGAAGATCGTCGCGTACTGGACGTCCTCGTCGATGAGCTTGACGGAGCCGATCTCGGCGTCCTGGCCCGTCACGACGGGCAGCCCCTCGGGGATCGTCGGCCCGCTGCCGTCGTTCTGCAGCGCGGTGATGATGCCGCGGGAGATCCCGTCGTACGGCGAGAGCACACCGTGCAGCTCGGTGCCGTCCGAGTAGGTGGACGTGAGCAGGTCTTCCATACGCTTCTGCGCCGTCTCCTGCGACCAGCGCAGCGTCGCGGCCTGCTCGATCTCGGTCTGGCCGGAGGGCACCGAGATCGTGCCGTCCTCGATGTAGGGCTCGAGGCGGTCGATCGCGCCCTGCCAGAAGAAGTGGGCGTTGTTGTCGTCCAGCGAACCCGCGAAGAGCTCGATGTTGAACGGACCGGTGGCGTCGCCGTCCGAGCCGTCCTCCGTGAGCACACCGAGACCGGCGAGCAGCGAGGTCGCCTGCTGGTGGCCGACCGCGTAGTTGTCGAACGTCACGTAGAAGTCGACGTTCTCGCTGTCCCGGATGAGCCGGTCGTAGGCGATGACCGGGATGCCCTGGTCCGCCGCGGCCTGGAGCTGGTTCGAGAGCGCGGTGCCGTCGATCGAGGCGACGATGAGCAGGTCGGCGCCCTTGGTGATCATCTGGTCGATCTGCTGCTGCTGGGTGGGGATGTCGTCGGCCGCGTACTGCAGGTCGACGTCGTACCCGGCTTCCTCGAGCCCCGCCTTGACGGCGTTGCCGTCCGCGATCCAACGCTCGGACGTCTCGGTCGGCATCGCCACACCGATCAGCCCGCCCTCGCCGGACTCCTCCGCCGTGCTCCCGTCGCTGCCGGCCCCGCCGCCAGCGCACGCGGCGAGGCCGAGCGCGAGGACTGCGCCCGTCGCCGCGATAGTGAACCGTCGCATCTGTGCTCCCCAATCATCCTTGAGTGGTTGGCCCGCCCCGGTGGCCGGGGAGGGAGCTGCTCGCCCGGCGACATCCGTCGTCGTCCGGTGGCAGCGCGACAACTCTGATGTCTTCACTAGTCAAAGTCAAGAGGTCGGGGTACGGAACCTCCGTTTGCACGTCACGGTTTGGTTACGACCCCTATTTGTCCCCTTCGTGGCTACTTTGCAAGCGATCCTGCATCATGTCCAGGGCAAACAGCGTCATATTCTCTTCGCGTAACGAACCCAACAGTTCCGGAGACGACGACGGCGCCCACCCGTGAGGGTGAGCGCCGTCGTCGTGCGTGCGCAGGGATGCGCGGCGGACCGTCAGACCAGGCCGAGCCCTCGCACCGCGTCGCGCTCCTCGGCGAGCTCCGCCACCGAGGCGTCGATGCGCGCCCGGGAGAGGTCGGAGATCTCGAGGCCCTGGACGATCTCCCACGACCCGCCGCGCGAGACCACCGGGAACGAGGAGATCAGGCCCTCGGGCACACCGTACGAGCCGTCGGACACGATGCCGGCGCTCGTCCAGTCCCCCGCGGGCGTGCCGTGCACCCAGTCGCGGACGTGGTCGATCGCGGCGTTCGCGGCCGAGGCCGCCGACGACGCCCCGCGGGCGTCGATGATCGCCGCGCCCCGCTTGGCGACGGTCGGGATGAACTCGTCGGCCAGCCACCTCTCGTCAGCGGCGAGCTCGGCGCCCGGTCGCCCGGCGACCTCGGCGTGGAACAGGTCCGGGTACTGGGTGGCCGAGTGGTTGCCCCAGATGGTCAGCTTCTTGACGTCGGAGACCGGGACGCCGGCCCTCTTGGCGACCTGCGTGAGCGCGCGGTTGTGGTCGAGCCGTGTCATCGCGGTGAAACGGTCTGCCGGCACGTCGGGAGCGTTGGACGCCGCGATGAGTGCGTTGGTGTTCGCCGGGTTGCCCACGACGAGCACCCGGACGTCCTGCGCCGCGCCGGCGTTGATCGCCTCGCCCTGCGGCTTGAAGATCCCACCGTTGGCCTCGAGGAGGTCACCGCGCTCCATGCCCGGGCCCCGCGGGCGTGCGCCCACCAGGAGGCCGATGTTGGCACCTTCGAAGCCGGCGCGCGGCTCGTCGAAGATGTCGATGCCCGCCAGCAGGGGGAACGCGCAGTCGTCGAGCTCCATCGCCGTGCCCTCCGCCGCCTTCACACCTTGCGGGATCTCCAGCAGACGCAGCTTCACGGGGGTGTCCGGGCCCAAGAGCTGACCGGACGCGATCCGGAACAGCAGGGCGTAGCCGATCTGACCGGCCGCGCCGGTCACCGTCACGTTCACGGGGGTAGTCATGGGGTTAGCCTCCCACAACGCAGGACGCCGGCGCCCACCGAGGTGAGCGCCGGCGTCATGGCAGCGCAGCCGCAGGTCGCGGCGCAGCGTAGCCGCAGGTCAGGAGGTCACGCCAGACGTGCTGCGAGGTTCTCGTCGAGCGCGGCGAGGAACTCCTCCGTGGTGAGGAACGCAGTGTCCGGCCCGACCAGGAGCGCGAGGTCCTTGGTCATCTTGCCCGACTCGACCGTCTTGATGACGACGTCCTCGAGCGTCTCGGCGAACGAGACGACCTCGGGGGTGCCGTCGATCTTGCCGCGGTGCATCAGGCCACGGGTCCAGGCGAAGATCGACGCGATCGGGTTGGTCGACGTCGGCTTGCCCTGCTGGTGCTGGCGGTAGTGGCGCGTGACCGTGCCGTGCGCGGCCTCGGCCTCGACGGTCTTGCCGTCCGGGGTCATGAGGACCGACGTCATGAGGCCGAGCGAGCCGAAGCCCTGCGCGACGGTGTCGGACTGCACGTCGCCGTCGTAGTTCTTGCACGCCCAGACGTACCCGCCCTCCCACTTCATGGCCGAGGCGACCATGTCGTCGATGAGGCGGTGCTCGTAGGTGAGCCCCTTCTCAGCGAACGCAGCGGCGAACTCGGCGTCGAAGACCTCCTGGAACAGGTCCTTGAACTGGCCGTCGTAGGCCTTGAGGATCGTGTTCTTCGTGGAGAGGTACACGGGGTAGTTCCGCTGGAGGCCGTAGGCGAACGACGCGCGCGCGAAGTCCTTGATGGACTCGTTGAAGTTGTACATCCCCATCGCGACGCCACCCTCGTCGGGCATCGTCACGACGTCGAACTGCATCGGCTCGCCCCCGTCGGACGGCTCGAAGCTCATGGTGATCTTGCCGGGGCCGGGCACCTTGAAGTTCGTCGACTTGTACTGGTCGCCGTGAGCGTGACGGCCGATGATGATCGGCTTGTTCCAGCCGGGGACCAGGCGCGGGATGTTCGAGATGATGATCGGCTCGCGGAAGACGACGCCGCCGAGGATGTTGCGGATGGTCCCGTTCGGGGACACCCACATCTTCTTCAGGCCGAACTCCTCGACCCGCGCCTCGTCGGGGGTGATCGTCGCGCACTTGACACCGACGTGGTGCTCCTTGATCGCGTTCGCCGCGTCGATCGTCACCTGGTCGTCGGTGGCGTCGCGGTTCTGGATCGACAGGTCGTAGTACCGCAGGTCGACGTCGAGGTACGGGTGGATGAGGCGGTCCTTGATGAACTGCCAGATGATGCGCGTCATCTCGTCGCCGTCGAGCTCGACGACCGGACCGACTACCTTGATCTTGCCCATACGCGGGTGACTCCAACTCTGCGGGACGGAAGCGGGATCCTGTCGCCCACCGCGTGCGGGACGCGGCGCCACGTGCCGAGCGCCGAGCTCGGCTGCGAGCCGGGCGACGGTCGGCGGAACCCTGGATAGGACCGCCGCCCAGGATACTCGATTTCTCGACGTCAAGATACTTTTCGGGGCGGACTCGTCGCCCTCGTCCCGACGACGCGCGCGGGAGAAGTGCCGCAAACCTCCCCCTTGCTCAGCATTCGGTGGCAGGATGCCAGACGACGGCTCCTGTCGCTCTCGCGGCGGCGCCCGCCGGTCCCACGCCCCGACGCCCGCGCTGCCAGCCCGACGGCGTCCCCACCGCACGGAACAGGAATCCGCATGTCGAAGGACACAGCCGCACCGCACGTCGGTGCACCCGACCTCGTCGTCGACGAACGCCAGACGGTCAGCGTCGTCGGCCCCAGCCTCCTGGCCCGGCTCGGCGCCGAGTCGTTCGGCACCTTCTTCCTGGTGCTCGCCATCCTCGGAGTGGCGCTCTACGGGCGGTTCTCGAACGCCGGGCTCACCCTCGCCAGCGCGCTCGCCGGCGGCCTGGCCCTCATGGCGGCGGTCGCCGCCGTCGGGCACGTGTCCGGTGGCCACTTCAACCCGGCCGTGACGCTCGGGGCGGCCATCGGCGGACGCACCGCCTGGCGCGACCTCCTTCCGTACTGGCTCGCCCAGCTCGTCGGCGCCGTCCTCGCCGGTCTCGTGCTGTTCGCGACGATCCCCCAGGCCGGACTGCCGATCCTCCAGCAGGGCGGGGCCATCGCCGAGGCGACCCGGCAGTCGTTCCTGTCCTCGGTGGCCAACGGCTACGGCGACGACTCCCCGCTGGCCGCGGCGACCAACGGCGCCTTCGCCTTCGACATGGTCGCGGTGCTCCTCATCGAGGTCGTCGTGACGGCCGTGTTCGTCGGGATCATCCTCGGCGTCACCGACCAGCGCTCTACCGCGAAGATCGCCCCCGTCGCGATCGGCCTCGCCCTGACGGTCGGGCTGCTCATCGCCGCCCCGTTCTCCGGCGGATCGCTCAACCCGGCCCGCTCGTTCGCCGCCGCCGTGTTCGCCGGCGACATGAGTCAGGTGTGGCTGTTCATCGTCGCCCCGCTCGCCGGTGCCGCCATCGCGGCGCTGTTCTACCGCGCGTTCGCCGTCGCTCCCGAGCAGGACGACCTCCTCGGCGAGGACAAGATCGTCGTCGAGGAGCAGGCTGCCGTCGTCGAGGAGCAGACTGCCGCTGAGGACGTCGTCGTGGAGCAGGTGGAGCCCGCGGTGGAGCCGGCCGCGCCCGAGAAGCCGCGCGAGGACGGGACCGGCCCCAAGACCACGCCGTCGGTCTGACACCAGGACGACGGGCCCGTCCCCTCCCGGGGGCGGGCCCGTCGTCGTTCAGATCGCCGGTGCGACCACCGCGAGGGACGCGATCATCGCGCCCAGCGACCAGAAGAAGAAGACGTCGACGCCGCGGGACCGGACGGTCAGGCCGACAGGTCCCGGGCCCGGCAGCAGCGCCCGCAGGAGTCCTGCGGCGACGAGCAGCGAGGCGAGGGCCAACGTACCCTCGCGCCCGCCCACGAGGACCGCGACCGCGAGCGAGGCGAGCACACCGGCGAGGACGAGCCAGATCGCGAGGTTGCGGCGCGGCGCGAGGCTCACGGCCGGGAGGGGGTGCTCCGCGCGCGATCCCGGCGGGCGCGTGCTCGCGTCGCCTTCGGTCGGTTCGTTCGTCACGGTGGCTCCAAAGGGCACGTGGTGCCAGCTCGGGACAAGGTCTCGGCGGCCCGGTGCCGAGCCTCGCCCGGGAGGTCGCGCAGCGCCGGGCGTGGTGACGTCGCTCACGCTTCCCACCGCCTCACGACGCAGAGCCTACCGCCCACTAGCGTGACACCATGCCGTCCTCCTCGCCCGGTCCTGCGTCCGCACCGTCCCCCGTCCGGTCCGTCGTCCGGTCTGTCGTCAGGTCTGTCGTCGTGGTCGGGGCGGGTCTCGCGGGCGCGCAGACCCTGGCCGCGCTGCGGCGCGACGGCTTCGACGGCCACGTGACGCTCGTCGGCGGTGAGGGCGTCGCCCCCTACGACCGGCCCCCGCTGTCGAAGGAGCTGCTCAGCCGGAGCGAGCCCGCATGGTTGAGCTCCGAGCTCGGGGTGCGCGTCGAGGAGCTCGCGGACGTCACGCTGCTGGACGACCCCGCGGCCCGCCTCGAGCCCAGCGCGGGCTCCGTGGGCGTCGTCCTGGGTTCGGGGCGCACCGTGACGGCGGACGCCGTCGTCCTCGCGACCGGTTCGACGCCGGTACGCCCACCGGGGTGGGGGGCGGCGACCGTGCTGCACACCGCCCGTGACGCCGCGGCGCTGCGCGCGCACGTGTCCGCCGGCCGCCGGCTCGTGATCGTCGGCGCCGGGTGGATCGGAGCCGAGGTCGCCGGGGTCGCCGCCGGCGCGGGGTGCGACGTGACGGTCGTGGAGACCGCCGGCACCCCGCTGTCCCGCCAGCTCGGCGAGGTCGTGGGCGCGCACCTGGCCCGGTGGTACGCCGAGGCGGGCGTGCGGCTCGTCACGGGTTCCCAGGTCACCTCGGTGGACGACGGCGGAGCGCGCCTCGCCGACGGGCGTCAGCTCCCGGCCGACGTCGTGCTGGCAGCGGTGGGCGCCCGGCCCGCCACCGCCTGGCTCGCCGGCGCGCTCCCGCTCGACGCCCGCGGTGCGGTCACGGTGGACCGGACCGGGCGGCTCGTCGTGCCCGCGGACGCCGCGCCGTCGGGCGCACCCCTGCCCCCGGGCGCCGACCGGATCTGGGCCGTGGGCGACTGCGCCACGCGCGAGCACCCCGTCTTCGGCCTCGTCCCGGGCGGGCACTGGTCGGCCGCGCTGCACGACCCCGAGGTGACCGTACGGGCGCTGCTCGCCGGTGGACACGAGGACGGCCCGGCGACCGAGCCCGTCGCGGCGCACGCCCCGTACGTCTTCTCCCGCCAGCTCGGGCACGACCTCACCCTCTTCGGTACGCCGTCCCCGACCGACGACGTCGTGCTGCGCGGCGACCCGCGCGGCGGGGCCTCAGGCCACGAGGGCTGGACGGCGCTCTACCTCGACCCGACGACGCGGAGCACCGTACGGAGGGCGCGGGCGATCCTCGTCGTCGACGCCCCTCGCGAGGTCGGTGCCGTGCGCCGCCTGATGAACCGGGACGTCCCGGTCGACCTCGACCTGACGGTCGCGACCGACCTGGCCCGGCGCCTGCGCGACGCCGTGGTCTGACCGGGACCGCCGCGTCAGTGGGCGAAGTGGCGCGTGCCCGTGAGGTACATCGTCACGCCGGCCGCGGCGGCCGCCGCGACGACCTCCTCGTCACGGACCGAGCCGCCGGGCTGGACCACGGCCTTCACCCCGGCGTCGAGCAGGACCTGCAGGCCGTCCGCGAAGGGGAAGAACGCGTCGGAGGCCGCGACCGCGCCGCGGGCGCGCTCTTCGCCGTCGGCGAGGGTGTTGGCCCGCTCCACCGCGAGCCGGCACGAGTCGACCCGGTTGACCTGCCCCATGCCCACGCCGACCGCGGCGCCGCCCGAGGCGAGGAGGATCGCGTTGGACTTCGCGGCGCGCACGGCCCGCCAGGCGAAGGCCAGGTCGGCGAGCGTCGCCGCGTCGGCGGCCTCGCCCGTGGCGAGCGTCCAGCTCGCCGGGTCGTCCCCGCCGCCGTCGACCTCGGCGTCCACCCGGTCCACGCTCTGCAGCAGGAGCCCGCCGCTGATCGGACGGAGCTCCACCGCGGCGGAGGGCGCACCCTCGACCACGAGGAGCCGGAGGTTCTTCTTGCGCTCGAGGACCTCGAGCGCCTCGGGCTCGAAGCCCGGGGCCACCACGACCTCCGTGAAGACCGGTGCGATCTGCTCGGCCGCGGCACGCGTGACGACGCGGTTGGCGGCGATGACACCGCCGTACGCCGACACCGGGTCCGTCGCGTGGGCACGGGCGTGCGCCTCGGCGATGTCGGCACCCACCGCGATGCCGCACGGGTTCGCGTGCTTGATGATCGCGACCGCGGGCTCGTCGTGGTCGTGCGCGGCGCGCCACGCGGCGTCCGCGTCGACGTAGTTGTTGTAGCTCATGGCCTTGCCGTGGAGCTGGTGCGCCTGCGCGAGCCCGCGCGTGCCGTCGCCGCGCGTGTAGAGCGCGGCGCGCTGGTGCGGGTTCTCGCCGTAGCGCAGCACGTCGGCGCGGTCCCACGTCGCACCGACCCAGGCGGGGAAGCCCGACCCGGTCGCGCCGGTCGGGTCGGACGCGTCGGTCGCGTCGGTCGGGGACACGACGCTGCTCATCCAGGACGCGACGGCGACGTCGTAGGTCGCGGTGTGCACGAACGCCTGGGCGGCGAGCGCCTTGCGCTGGGCGTAGGTGAAGCCCCCACCCTGCACGGCGGCCGCGACGTCGTCGTACGCGGCCGGGTCGACGACGATCGCGACGCTCGGGTGGTTCTTCGCGGCGGCGCGCACCATCGAGGGGCCACCGATGTCGATCTGCTCGATCACGGCGTCCTGGCCTGCGCCGGAGGCCACCGTCGCGGCGAACGGGTAGAGGTTCACCACGACGAGCTCGAACGTCTCGATGCCCAGCTCCGCGATCTGGGCGAGGTGGTCGGGCTTGCGGGAGTCGGCGAGGATGCCGGCGTGCACGCGCGGGTGCAGGGTCTTGACCCGGCCCTCGAGGCACTCGGGGAAGCCCGTGAGATCCTCGACCCGGGTGACCGGGATGCCCGCAGCGGCGACCGTCCCGGCCGTGGAACCGGTGGAGACGAGCTCGACCCCGGCGGCGTGCAGTGCCGTGGCGAGCTCGACGAGCCCGGTCTTGTCGTAGACGCTGAGCAGCGCGCGGCGCACGGGGCGCCGCGCGTCGTCGGCGATCGGGGTCGCGGGGCCGGTGGGGGCAGCGGACATGGCGTGTCACTCCTGACGAGAGGCTGGTGTCGCGGTCGGTTGCTTCACCCAGGCGCCCAGGCGGGCGGCGCGCATCACAGGGACTGCTGGCCGCTCCCCGGTGGTCGTTCCCACCCTCGCCAGTCACGGCCGCCACCGATTCTAGCGGCAGCCGGCACCGGCTGGTCCCGGCTCAGCCGATCGTCGCGCGCCGACCCTCGATGTGCAGCCCGTCGCGTGCCACCCGGCCCACCGTCTGGACGAGGAGCGCCCGCTCGGCGACCTTGATGCGCTCGTGCAGCGTGGACTCGTCGTCGTCCGGCTCGACGGGCACCGCCGCCTGGGCGAGGATCGGGCCCGTGTCGACACCGGCGTCGACCACGTGCACCGTGCAGCCCGTCACCGCGACGCCGTACGCGAGGGCGTCGCGCACGCCGTGAGCCCCCGGGAAGGCAGGGAGCAGCGCAGGGTGCGTGTTGACGGTGCGCCCGGCGAAGCGGTCGACGAACTCGTGGCCGAGGATGCGCATAAAGCCGGCGAGCACGACGAGGTCCGGGCGGAACACCGCGACGGCCTCCGTGATCCCCGTGTTCCACGCCGCCCTGTCCTCGAAGTCCGCGGGGTCCACCACGACTGACGCGACTCCCCCGTCGCGCGCGAGGTCGAGCGCTCCTGCCGCCGGCCGGTCGGTGACGACCCCGACGACGCGGGCGCCGTAGGCAGGGTCGTCGTGCGCGGCGAGCAGCGCGGCGAGGTTGCTCCCGCCGCCGGAGACGAGCACCACGAGACGGGCCGCCGAGGTGGAGTCGACGGGGTGGCCGGACGGGGTCTGCACAGGTCTCCTCGAGGATGCGGGGGGTGGGTCAGACCGCACCGCGGGTGCGGGACAATGGTCGTCGCAGCACACGATGGCACACGTAGACACAGATGGCACAGCTCACCGAGCCAGCAGAACCCGACCGAGGAGCCGACCGATGGGCAACCCGTACGCGCCGCCGCAGGGCGACGCACCACCGCGGCCCCGCCCGGGCACGGGGCCCGTGGACCAGCCGCCCGCGGGCGGTCCGCCGCCACCTCCGGCACAGCAGCCGTCCCCTCAGCCGGCACCGCGGCCGGGTCCGCCCGAGCCGCCGCCGGCCGACCCGGAGGAGGCCCGGGTCGCGACCCGCCGGGTCGTGCACTTCGGCCTGCTCCTGCTCCTGGTGATCATCCTCAGCGCGCTGCCCTTCCCCTGGCAGCTCGCGAGCCTCGCTGTCGCCGTCGCGGCGCTCGTCGTCGGTGTCCGCGCCCTGCGGGCGGTGTGGCGCGCACGCGTCCGCGGCGCTCTCGCACCCGCGGTCGTGATCGGTGTGGTCCTCACGAGCATCATGGCGCTGCAGATGATCATGACGCTGGCGACGTGGGACATCGCGATCACCCACCAGCGGTGCCTCGACGGCGCCATCACGGTCTCCGCGACCGACCGCTGCGAGGCCGCGCGCGACGCCGCGCTCCAGGAGTGGCTCACGAACGTCACCCCGACCGCACCGGGTTCCTGACGACGTCCGCTCGATCCGGGGGCCACGCCTGACCCGGTCGCCGGGCCGGCGCTATCCCGGGCCCTGCGCCTGCGGGACGACGACGCGCACGTGCGTCCCGGCAGGTCCGCTGGTCACGTCGACGCTGCCGCCGGCATCCTCGACGGCGGCCCGCACGAGCCGCAGCCCGTGGTGGCCCGCGGGGGTGCCGCTCACGTCGAAGCCGTGCCCGTCGTCGCGCACCTCGATCCCGACCTCGCGCCCCCACCCGCTCCCAGGCCCTGCCCCGACCAGCTCGATCTCGACCCGCGTGCCGCCGGAGTGCGCGACGGCGTTGCGCACGAGCTCCGCGCAGCACCGCAGCAGCAGCGCCCGGCGCGCGGGGTCCACGTCCACCGCGGCGCCCGTCACCCGCACCGCGGGTCCTGAGCCCTGCCCGTCCGCGGGCGCGCCGAGCCGTGCGACGAGCGCGTCCAGCGCCGTCCGCAGGTCCTGCTGCTCGACCTCGGGCGGGTTGAGGTCGTCGAGGACCTCGCGCAGGTCGGCGATCTCGTCCCGGACACGTTCGGCGAGCTCGGCGCGCAGCGCGTCCGGCCCCCGGCGCATCCCTGTCCCGTCGCGACCACCCGTCGCTCCTCCGGTCGCGACACCCTCCGTGCCCGCGCCGACCTCCAGCGCGACGCCGAGCGCGGCGAGGTCCTGGACGAGCCCGTCGTGCAGGCGGCGCGCGAGGCGACGGCGCTCGTCCTCGGACGCGGCGAGCGCCCGCGCGAGGAGCTCGCGGCGCTCGGACTCCGCCTGCGCGTAGCCGCGGGCGAGCCGCAGCGCGAGCGGAAGGGTGGCGGCGGCCAGCAGGACGGGCGGCAGGAGGGCGAGCGGCAGCACGTGGGCGAGGAGCTCGCGGGCGCGCTCGGCGGTCTGCGTGACGAGGTAGAGCTCGACCACGGCCGTCTGCCCGTCGACGTCCTCGAACGGCAGGTACACCTCGACGAGGTCCACGGGCGCGCCGGTCTCGGTGGCGTGCGCGGCGTCGTCGGGCACACCGGTGACGACGGGCTCGCCGGTGCTGATCGCCTCGCGGAGGGTCGGGCTCACGGGCACCCGCAGGCCCTCGATCTCGGTGGCGTCGGAGTAGACGAGCTCGACGGTCTCGTCGTCCTCGAACCGCCAGACCTTGACCCGGTAGACGTCCCCGTCGGCCCGCAGCGCGGAGACGGCCTCGGCCAGCCGGTCGCGCGCCTGGGTGCCCGAGCCGCCGACCTCGTCGACGTTGAGGGGTGCCATGACGGTGCGGGCGAACGAGCGGGCGACGTCCTGGGCCTGCAGCCGTGCCTCGTGCGTCGCGAACCACCAGGCACCCGCCGTCGCACCGAGGACGGCGAGGACGAGCACACCGGCGGTCGCCACGACGTAGCGCCGCACCGCACGCCGCGCGGACCGGGGACCGGTGTCCACGGCTCAGCGTCCGCCGACGCGGATGATGCCCGCGCCGTGCGCGGCGGTGACGGCCTCGAGCTGGGACCGCACCCCGAGCTTGGCGAGGACGGCCTTCACGTGGTCGCGCACCGTGTGCACGCTCAGACCGAGCCGCACCGCGATGGTCCGGACGTCCGCGCCCTCGCCGAGCAGGGTGAGCACCTCGAGCTCTCGGGGCGTGAGGTGCCACGTCTCGTGCGCGGTGGCGCTGCGCCGCACGAGGCCGGGGTCGCGTGCGGGGCGCGCCGGGGACGCGCTGCGGACCGCCTCGAGCAGCGCGGTGAGCCGGCCGTCCTTGGCGAGGAAGCCGCACGCGCCGTGCTCGAGCGCCGCCCGTTCCAGGTCAGGGCGGGGGTGGGCGGTGAGCATCACGACCCGGACGTCGGGGTCGGCCTCGCGGAGCGCGCGGAGCACCTCGAGTCCGTCGTCGCCGGGGAGCTGGACGTCGAGGACGACGGTGTCGGGGTGCAGCGTCGCGGCGAGGGCGAGCGCCCGCTCCCGGTCGTCCGCGACGCCGACGCACTCGAGGTCGTCCTCGGCGTCGAGGGCGGCCGCGATGAGGTCGGTGAGGATCCGGTGGTCGTCGACGACGAGCACGCGTCGCCGCGCGCTGGAACCTGCCTCGCCCATCCCTCTCCTCACGCCACCCCCCTCGATCTGGGGAGCCGGAGCGCCCTCAGGTAAGGATAGCCTCAACTCATCGGGGCGGCGTTGCGCCAGGCCCCACCACACCGTACCGAAGGCGCCGCCACCGGGCGCTCGGGTCCACCGCGAGATCGATGAGGTTCCTCCATGCACGCAGCACGTCGCGCGACATCACCGGCAGGTCGGCGCTCCGCCCGCCTCGCCGCTCTGCTCCTCGTCCCCGTCGTCGCCCTCGGCGCCTGCGCGAGCAGCGACGAGCCGGGCGTACCCCTGCCTGACACCGAGACGACCGACGCCGCCGACACCACCTCCGACGAGGGGCCCCTGGTCATCTACTCGGGCCGCGGCGAGGACCTGGTCGCACCGCTCATCGAGCAGTTCGAGGAGGCCAGCGGCATCGAGACCGAGGTGCGGTACGCCGGCAGCGCCGAGCAGGCGCAGCTCCTGCTCACCGAGGGCGAGAGCTCGCCCGGGCACGTCTTCCTCTCCCAGGAGGCCGGGGCGCTCGGCCTCGTCGGCGACGCGGGCCTGCTCACCGCGCTCCCCGAGGACGTCCTCGGCTCCGTCCCGGAGGCCTACGTGGCCGACGACGGCACCTGGGTCGGCATCACGGGCCGCGCCCGGGTCGTGGCGTACGACTCCGAGCAGGTCGACGAGGCCGACGTCCCCGACACCGTCGCGGAGATCATCGACCCGCGCTGGTCCGGTGAGATCGGCGTCGCGCCGGGCAACGCCTCGTTCCTGGCGTTCGTCACCGCGCTGCGCCTGACCGAGGGCGAGGACGGCGCCGCCGCGTGGCTCGAGGCGCTCGCCGCCAACGACGCGGCCACGTACGAGAAGAACAGCGCGATCCTCGAGGCCGTCAACACCGGCGAGGTCCAGCTCGGCCTCATCAACCACTACTACTGGTACTCGGCCGCCGCCGAGCAGGGCGCGGAGAACATGCGCGCCCAACTGAAGTTCGGCGCCGACGGCGACGTCGCGGCGCTCGTCAACGCGACCGGCGTCGGGATCCTCGGGGGCGGCGAGGGCCGCGCCGACGCGCTCGCCTTCGTCGACTACCTGCTCTCGGAGGACGGCCAGACGTACTTCGCCACCACGGAGTTCGAGTACCCGCTCGTCCCGGGCATCGACGGTCCGGAGGGTGTGCCCCCGCTGGACTCGCTCAACGGCCCCGAGATCGACCTGTCCGACCTCGGGACGGTCGTCGAGAGCGCCGCCCTCGTCGACGAGGCCGGGCTCACGGTCGGCTGACCACACGACGGATGACCACGACGAGCACCGGCCCGACCGGTCCGAGCCCCCGCCGACGCACCCCCGTGCGCCGGCGGGGGCGCTCGTCCGTGCACCCGTCCCCCGTGCTCCGGCTGCTCGCGCTGCTCTCCGTCGTCCTCGTCGCGACGCCGGTGATCTTCCTCGGCGTCCAGCTCGCCGGGCAGCCCGACGGCGCGGCCTGGGCGGCCCTGTGGCGGCCGCGCACGCTCTCGCTCACCCTCAACACCGTGGGCCTCGTCGCGGCCGTCACCGCCGGCACGCTCGCCATCGGCGTCCCGACGGCGTTCCTCCTCGCCCGCACGGACCTCGCCTGGCGGCGGGGCTGGCAGGTGCTCACGGCGCTCCCCCTGGCCGTGCCGTCCTACGTGGCGGGCTTCGCATGGGTCTCACTGACGCCGCTGCGCGGGTTCTGGGGCTCGGTCGTGGTCCTCGTGCTCGTCTCGACGCCCTACGTGACGCTGCCCGTGACCGCGGCGCTGCGCCGCGCCGACCTCGACGTCGAGGCGGTCGCCCGCACCCTCGGCTGCGGGCCCGTGCGGGCGTTCCGCACCGCGATCCTGCCCCAGATCGCGCCCGCCGCCGGGGCGGGTGCGCTCCTCGCCGCGCTGTACACGGTCTCGGACTTCGGCGTGGTCGCGATCATGCGGTTCCCGGCCTTCACCTGGGCGGTCCACACCGCGTTCAGCGGGTCCTTCAACCGTGCGCTCGCGCTCGTGCTGTCCGTCGTGCTGGTGGCCCTCGCCCTGGTGATCGTGCTCGCCGAACGCGCGCTGCGCCGTCGGGCAGCGGCGCCCGGACCGGTCCGCGTCGGCGCGGCGGCACCCGTCCGGCTCGGCGGCTGGCAGGTGCCGAGCACGGTGCTGCTCGCCGGCCTGACCGTCGCCGCGCTCGGGGTGCCCGTCGCGACCATGGTGGTGCGGTCGGTCGTCAGCGTCGCCGAGCGCGAGGCCGAGCTCGCGCGACTCGGCGAGGCGGCCGTCGTCACGGTCCTGCTCGGTCTCGCGGGCGCGGCGCTGGCCGCGCTCCTCGCGCTGCCGATCGGGATCCTCGCCGCCCGGTACCGGACCCGGAGCGTCGGCGCGCTCGAGACCGCGACCTACCTCGGGCACGGGCTGCCCGGGATCGTGCTCGGCCTGTCGATGGTCTACCTCACGCTCGAGCTGGTGCCCGGCATCTACCAGACGCCCCTCGTCCTGGTCCTGGCGTACGCGCTGCTGTTCGTGCCCAAGGCGGCCGGCTCGGTGCGCGCGGCCGTCTCGCAGGTCCCCGTCTCCCTGGAGCAGACCGCCCGGACGCTCGGGCGCTCGCCCGTCGGCGCGTGGTTCGCCGTCACCGGTCGGCTCGCCTGGCCGGGTGTGGCCGCGGGAGCCCTCCTGGTCGCGCTCACCGCGATGAAGGAGCTCCCTGCCACGCTCATGCTCCGCCCCACCGGGACCGACACCCTCGCCACCCGGCTGTGGCAGCTCACCGACATCGCCGCGTACGGTGCTGCGGCACCGTACGCCGTGACGCTCATCGCCGTCGCGAGCGTTCCCGCCTTCCTGCTCTCCCGCCACGCCGACCGACAGGCCGACCCCACATGACCACCGCCCCGGTAGCTCCTCCCGCCCTCACGCCCGACCCTGTCGCCGAGCGCCCCGCGCTCGTCGTGCGCGGCCTGCACGCCCGGTACCCCGGCGCGCGCCGCGGGCAGGAGGGCACGGCCGTGCTGCACGGGGTCGACCTGACCGCCGACGCGGGCACGCTCCTCGCCGTCCTCGGGCCGAGCGGCTGCGGCAAGACGACGCTCCTCCGGGTCGTCGCCGGGCTGCTGCCGGCCACGGACGGGCATGTCACTCTCGGGGACCGCGTCCTCGTCGACGGACCCGACGGCCTCGGTCCGGAGCACCGACGGATCGGGCTGGTGCCGCAGGACGCCGCCCTCTTCCCGCACCGCGACGTCGCCGGGAACATCGCGTTCGGCCTGCGGCGGCGCGGCGTCGGCGGCACCCGCTGGGACGCCGCCGCCCGCCGGCGCCGGGTCGACGAGCTGCTCGACGTCGTCGGCCTCGCCGGCACCGCGCACCGCCTCCCCCACGAGCTCTCGGGCGGCCAGCGCCAGCGTGTCGCGCTCGCCCGCGCGCTGGCGCCCCGACCGGACCTCGTCCTCCTCGACGAACCGTTCAGCGCGCTCGACGCGTCGCTGCGAACCGGTCTGCGCACCGAGGTCCGCGAGATCCTGCACCACCTCGGCGCGACGGCGGTCCTCGTCACCCACGACCAGGACGAGGCCCTGTCCATGGCCGACCGCGTCGTCGTCCTGCGCGACGGCCGGGTGGTGCAGGACGACGCCCCCGTCGACCTCTACGAGCGTCCCGCCGACCCGTGGGTCGCGCAGTTCCTCGGGGACTCCGTCACGCTGCCGGGGCGCTGGGACGGGCGGGCGGTGCAGACCGCGCTCGGTCCGCTCGCGCCGGCGGTCGCACCGGTCGCGCTCGCTCGACCCGCCGTGCGGGTGGTGCTGCGCCCCGAGCAGCTCCGGCTGGAGCCCGCGGGGAGCCCCACCGGGACCGCCGCGGCAGGCACGGTCACCCGCCGCGAGTACTTCGGTCACGACGCCCTGTTCCACGTACGCCTCGACGAGGGGACGGGCGAGCAGGGACCCGGCTCGGTCCTGGTACGGACCCTCAGCGGCTCCGGGCACCAGGTGGGCGACAGGGTCGTGGTCGGTGTCGAGGGGCCGGTCATCGTCTTCGACGGCTAGTTCGTCTCAGGACCAGACCGTCGTCGCCGGCTCAGTCGGTCGGGTGTCTGAGGCCGAGCCTGCACCACAGCAGCGCGAGGACTGCCCCGCCACCGATCTCGGCGGCGGTCAGCAGCCCTGTCAGGGCGCTGTCCGCACCGACGGTCGACAGCCGGCCCGGCCCGACGGCGCCGCTCGCCACCGCGACGAGGACCGCCACGAGGAGCCCGGCGGTCAGTGCGAGCGCGAGCGCGGCGACCGAGAGGTCCAGCCACGTCGCGCCGTCCAGCCGCCGCCAGACGAACACCCCCGCGACGACTCCCGCGAGGACCACGACGACGGGAGCACCGACGCTCACGGCGTTCGCCCAGTCGTCGCCGGGCAGGGCGCCGAGCAGCGGCACCGAGGGCAACGGACCGGACTGAGCGCCGGTCACGGTGAACGAGCTACCCTCCCCTACGGCGAACCCCGGGCCGACGAGCCACGCGACGGCCCACACGACGAGGTTCAGCAGGACGGTGAGCTGCGCGAGCCCGAGGATGACGCTGCCCGCGATCCCCGGGGCGAGGCCCGCGGCGATGTCCCCCGAGGTCGCCCGGCCGGCCAGGACCCAGGCGCCGACCAGGACCGACGCCGACGCCACGACGAGTGCGACGGCCAGCGCCCCGCCGCGCATCCCGAGCCGGGCCACGGGCGGCACGTACGGGTCGAGCCAGGCCGTGAGGTCCCCGACCCGCGGGGCGTCGGGCCGGGCGAGGATCCCGAGGCCCAGGCCGATCCCTCCGACGACGGCGCCGCCGAGGGGTGCGGCGAGCAGGTCCCAGCCCGTCGCGGACCCCGACAGCCACGCGATGGCGGTCGTCGCGAGCGCGTACGTGACGGTGCCGGCCACCCAGGCCGCGAGCGAGGTGTGGGCGGAGCGACGTGCCGAGGCGAAGCCGGTGAAGACGGCGAGCGCGGTCAGGCCGAGCGGGACGAGGGTGATGTGCGTGCCACCGGCGGTGATGGGTGCACCGTGCCCGAGCAGCCAGAACCCCGCACCGACCGAGACGGACCGCCCCCACCCGGTGCCGTCGCCGGGACCGCCGCTCGAGGCGAGGAACGCGGTGATGGCGGGGAGGATCACGACGGCGAGGGAGAGCGTGAGCGCCTGGAGCGCTGCGACGACACCGGACATCCCGTGGCGCGGCGCGCGGAACCGGGGTGGGGACGGGACGTCCGCCTCCACCGTCCGCGGGCGGCGGTCGCCGCTGGCTGTCCGGGAGGTGGCGCTCATGATCTCCATCGTCGTCGACTGCGCCGCCTTCGTCGGGCATATCGCACGGCGTGGTCCGACGCCGTGTGCACGGGCTGCGCGCACCCGGACCAGGCCGCGTGCGTGGCTGAGCATACGACGACGGCGCCCGTCCTTCGAAAAGGGGCGGGCGCCGTCGGTCGGCGATCAGTCGCCGCAGGTCAGGAGAGGATCTCGCGCATGAGCGAGGCGGTCTCGGACGGCGTCTTGCCGACCTTGACGCCCGCGGCCTCGAGGGCCTCCTTCTTGGCCTGGGCGGTGCCCGAGGAACCGGACACGATGGCGCCGGCGTGGCCCATCGTCTTGCCCTCGGGGGCGGTGAAGCCCGCGACGTAGCCGACGACCGGCTTCGTGACGTTCGCCTGGATGAAGGCCGCCGCGCGCTCCTCGGCGTCGCCGCCGATCTCGCCGATCATGACGATGGCCTCGGTCTCCGGGTCCGCCTCGAACGCGGCGAGCGCGTCGATGTGCGTCGTGCCGATGATCGGGTCGCCACCGATGCCGATGGCGGTGGAGAAGCCGAAGTCCCGCAGCTCGTACATCATCTGGTAGGTCAGCGTGCCGGACTTCGACACCAGACCGATCTTGCCGGGGCCCGTGATGTTCGCGGGGATGATGCCGACGTTCGACTTCCCGGGGCTGATGATGCCGGGGCAGTTCGGGCCGATGAGACGGACGCCGGCCTGCTGCGCGAGCGTGAAGAACTCGGCGGAGTCGGCGACCGGGACGCCCTCGGTGATGATCACCGTGAGCGGCATGCCCGCCTCGATGGCCTCGACGACGGCGGCCTTGGTGAACGCCGGCGGCACGAAGATGACCGACACGTCAGCGCCGGTCTCCTGCATGGCCTCGGCCACGGAGCCGAACACCGGGACGGTGACGTCACCCGGGAACTCGACGCTCTGGCCGGCCTTGCGGGGGTTGACGCCACCGACGACGGTCGTGCCCGACGCGAGCATGCGTGTCGTGTGCTTCATGCCCTCCGAGCCGGTCATGCCCTGGACGATGACCTTGGAGTCCTCGTTGATGAAGATTGCCATGTCTGTGTCTGTTCTCTTCTCGGGTCGTCTCGGGCTCAGGCGGCGGACGCGGCGGCCAGCTCGGCGGCGCGGTCGGCGCCGCCGTCCATCGTCTCGGCCAGCGTCACGAGCGGGTGGTTCGCCTCGGCGAGGATGCGGCGCCCCTCCTCGACGTTGTTGCCGTCGAGGCGCACGACGAGCGGCTTGTTCGCCTCGTCGCCGAGGATGCCGAGCGCCTGGACGATGCCGTTGGCGACCTCGTCGCACGCGGTGATGCCGCCGAAGACGTTGACGAACACGCTCTTGACCTGCGGGTCGTTGAGGATGACGTCGAGGCCGGCGGCCATGACGGCGGCGGACGCGCCACCGCCGATGTCGAGGAAGTTGGCGGGCTTGACCCCGCCGTGCGCCTCACCGGCGTACGCGACGACGTCGAGGGTGCTCATGACGAGCCCCGCGCCGTTGCCGATGATCCCGACCGCGCCGTCGAGCTTGACGTAGTTGAGGTCGTTCTCCTTGGCCTTGGCCTCGAGCGGGTCGGCGGCGTCCTTGTCCTCGAGCGCCTCGTGGTCCGCGTGGCGGAACCCGGCGTTCTCGTCGAGGGTGACCTTGCCGTCGAGCGCGACGATCTGCCCGTCCTCGGTCTTGACGAGGGGGTTGACCTCGACGAGAGTCGCGTCCTCCTCGACGTAGACCGTCCAGAGCTTCTGGATGGCCTGCGCCACCTGCTCCTTGACGTCGTCCGCGAAGCCGGCGGCCGTGACGATCTCCTCGGCCTTCGCGGCGTCGATGCCCACGACCGGGTCGACCGCGATCTTCGCGAGCGCCTCGGGCCGCTCGACCGCGAGCTGCTCGATCTCCATGCCGCCCTCGACGCTCGCCATGGCGAGGTAGGAGCGGTTCGCCCGGTCGAGCAGCACCGAGAAGTAGTACTCCTCGGCGATGCGCGCACCCGCGGCGATCATGACGCGGTGGACCGTGTGCCCCTTGATGTCCATGCCGAGGATCTCCGACGCCTTCTCGGCGGTCTCCTCGGGTGAGTGGGCGAGCTTGACGCCGCCTGCCTTGCCGCGCCCGCCGGTCTTGACCTGGGCCTTGACGACCACGGTCCCGCCGCCGAGCTTCTCTGCGCCTGCACGAGCCTCTTCGGGCGTGGTGGCGACCACGCCGCCGAGCACGGGAACGCCGTGCTTCTCGAAGATGTCGCGCGCCTGGTATTCGAACAGGTCCACCCTGCTGCGTCCTTCCGATTGACTAGCCTCACCGGCTGGTTCGATGTCTCGACATCAAGACATCCTGGTACAGGGTAGCCGCCGCCGCGCCGAGCGCGTAGACGGGCGGGTGACTGATTGCTCACGCCGCACGGTCACCGCCCGTCGTGCGTGATCACCGGCCGCCACCACCCGTCGCCAGCGCGGCCCGCGCATGGTTGACTCGGTGCCATGGCGCCCACGGGCTCGACGTCCACCCGGGTCCGCGACCTGGGCTCCCTGCTCGCCGCCGCCGCGGTGGTCGGCGTCCTGGCAGCGGCCGGTGCGACGATCTTCACCTCCGTGCTCCACGCCGCGGAGAACCTCTTGTGGACGACCGTCCCCGCAGCGATGGGGGCTAGCGAGCCACCCGCCTGGTGGGTGCTGCTGCTGCTCGCACTCGGCGGCGCGGGCACGTGGGCGGCCGCGCGTCTGCCGGGGCACGGCGGCCACCACCCGCTCGACGGCCTGGCGTTCGACGTGCCACCGCGCGTGCTGCCGTCTGCCCTGCTGGCCGCCTTCGCCTCGCTCGCGTTCGGCGCGGTCCTCGGACCGGAGGCGCCTCTGCTCGCGATCGGCGCGAGCGTCGGGGTCGTCGCCTTCCGTCGTGCGCGGGACGAGCGCGCGAAGGTGCTCGTGGTGGCCGGCGCCGCGGCCGCGCTCGGGCTGGTCCTGGGGAACCCGCTCGTCACGGCGCTCCTCGTCCTCGAGGGCGCGCTGCTGCGCTCTCGGGCCGCAAGGACGTCGGCGGTCGGCATGCTGCCGGTGCTCGTGGCCCTCGGCGCCGGCTACCTGCTGCGCGTCGGCGTCGACGACTGGCCAGGTGTTCACGTCGGCGAGCTCGCGGTCGGTGGCCTCACCCCCTACCCGGCGGTCCGGGTCATCGACCTCCTGGTCGGCGTGGGCGTGGGGCTCGTGGTGGCCGTGCTGATCGCGGTCGTCATGCGGGGAGCCGGGCGGCTGCGGACGCTCGTGTCGAGGGCACCTCTCGTGGGCCTGGTCGGGGCCGGGCTGGCGGTGGGCGCGGCGGCTCTCGCCGTGCGCTCCACGACAGGAGCGGATGTCGGCACCGTGCTCTTCTCCGGACAGAGCGCGCTCGACGACGTCACCGCGCTCTCGGGAGGGACGCTGCTCGCCGTGGCCCTGGCGAAGAGCCTGGCCTACGCGCTGAGCCTCGGCGCCGGGTTCCGCGGCGGCACGATCTTCCCCGCGGTCTTCATCGGGGTCGCCGTCGGGGCGGCGACGAGCGGCCTCGTTCCAGGGAGCGCGCTGTCGCCCCTGGTGGCCTGCGGCATCGCGGCCGGGGTGGCGGCCGTCCTGGGCATGCCGCTCACGGCGGTCATGCTGGGCCTCCTGCTCACCGCGCCCGCAGCGGGCCCCGCGGTAACCGTCGTCGCGGTGGTCGGCGCCGTCGTCGGGCTCGTGGTCAAGCTCGCGGCGGACGCCCGCCGACAGGGCGTCCTGCCGGACACCACGGACCACGATCCCGTCAACAAGGGTTGACACGATCGGTCACGTCAACCACAGTTGACAGATGACCCAGCACCCGCTCGTCACCGCAGCAGCCGGCGACGACCCCCGCGACGGCCTGCGGGCCGTGCGCGCGCTGCGTGACCTCGCCGACCGGCTCGAGACGCTGCAGGTGGCTCGCGCCCGGTCGCTCGGCTGGTCGTGGCAGGAGGTCGCCGACGCGCTCGGGGTCAGCCGCCAGGCGGTCCACAAGAAGCACTCGAGGAGGCCCTGATGTTCGAGAGGTTCACCGCGGAGGCACGCGGCGCCGTGACAGCGGCACAGGAGGTCGCCCGGCGGGTCGGCCACGAACGCATCGGGTCGGAGCACCTGCTCGCCGCGCTCGGCAGCACGACCGGCCCGGGCGGTCGCGCGCTCCGGTCGCTGCGCCTGGACGGGGACCGGCTCGAGGCGACGCTCGCCGGCGAGCATGGCACGACGGGTCTCGACGCCGCCGCGCTGGCCGCGGTGGGGATCGACGTGGAGGCCGTCCGCGCCAGCACGGACGCGACCTTCGGCCCGGGATCGCTGGAGCGCGCGGCACCGGCTCGGCGACGGGGCCTGCTGGCCGGTCACCTCGCGTTCACCCAGGACGCGAAGAAGGCCCTCGAGCTGTCCCTGCGCGCGGCCGTGCGCCTCGGGCACCGGAAGATCGACGGCGGCCACCTCGTCCTGGGCGTCACCGAGCTCGAGCGCGGCGGCGGCCCGGCGCTGCTGCGCGAGCTGGGCGTCGACCCGGGCGCCGTGCGCGACGCCGTGGGCGTCGCCTGGGCGGACCGGGCCGCCGGCTCAGAGCTTGGTGACGGGTGAGTAGCGCAGCAGCAGCCGCTTGGTGCCGTCCTCGCCGAAGTCGATCTTCGCGACGGCGTTGTTCCCCGCTCCCTCGACCCCGACGACCGTCCCGAGCCCGTACGCGTCGTGCGTGACCTTGTCGCCGACCGCCAGGCTCGGGATGTCGGCGTCCTTGCGGGGCGTCGCCGACCCGAACGACGCGGTGCCCGACCCGGTGCCCGTCGACCGGACCCCTCGCCCTGCCGACGACCGCGTCGACGCTGAGGTCGCGTCGTGCCGGCTCTGGACCCCGGCCCGGGGGCCCCGGGTCGACGACCCGTACCCGCCACCGGAGCCGTACCCACCGCCGGAGCCACGGCCCCAGACGGAGCCACCGGTGCGCAGCGTCTGCATGCTCGACTCGCGCCGCCGCCAGTCCCACAGCTCCTCGGGGACCTCGTCGAGGAACCGGCTCGGCGGGAACTCGTTCGCCATGCCCCAGGCCGACCGGACGGCCGAGCGGGAGATGTACAGCCGCTCGCGCGCCCGGGTGATGCCCACGTAGGCGAGGCGCCGTTCCTCGGCCAGCTCGGCGTCGTCGTGCAGCGAGCGCATGTGCGGGAACGTCCCGTCCTCCATGCCCGTGAGGAAGACGACGGGGAACTCGAGGCCCTTCGCGGTGTGCAGGGTCATGAGCGTCACGACGCCGGGGTCGACCGTCGGGGCCGCACCCTCCTGCGCACCGTCGGCGACGTCCTCGCTGGGGATCTGGTCGGAGTCCGCGACGAGCGAGACCCGCTCGAGGAAGTCCGCGAGGTCGCCGTCCGGCTCGAGCTCGCCGAACTCGGCGGCGACCGCGTGCAGCTCGGCGAGGTTCTCCACGCGGGAGGCGTCCTGCGGGTCGTCGGACGCGCGCAGCTCGGCGAGGTACCCCGTGCGGTCGAGCACCGCGCCCAGGATGTCCGCGGGCGTCGCGCCCGACTCGACGAGCTCGACGAGCCCGCGGAACAGCTCACGGAAGGCACGCAGCGGGTTGAGCGTGCGCGTCGTCATGCCGCCGATCTCCTCGGCGCGCTCGAGCGCCGCCCCGAACGAGATGCGCTCCCGGTCTGCGAAGGCCGCGACGAGCGCCTCCGCGCGGTCCCCGAGCCCGCGCTTGGGCACGTTGAGCACCCGACGCAGGTTGACGTCGTCGTCCACGTTCGCCAGGGCGCGCAGGTACGCGACCGCGTCCTTGATCTCGCGCCGCTCGTAGAACCGGGTGCCGCCGACGACCTTGTACGGCAGGCCGACGCGGATGAGCACCTCCTCCAGGGCGCGCGACTGCGCGTTGGTCCGGTAGAACACCGCGACGTCGCCGGGACGCACGCCGTCGGTGTCGCCGAGGCGGTCGATCTCCTCCGCGACGAAGCGCGCCTCCTCGTGCTCGTTGTCCGCGACGTACCCGATGATCCGGGCGCCCGCGCCCGAGTCGGTCCACAGGCGCTTCGGCTTGCGGTCCGGGTTCCGCGAGATGACGGCGTTCGCCGCGCTGAGGATGTTCTGCGTGGAGCGGTAGTTCTGCTCGAGCAGAATGGTGCGCGCGTCCGGGTAGTCGGCCTCGAACTCGAGGATGTTGCGGATCGTCGCGCCGCGGAACGCGTAGATCGACTGGTCCGCGTCGCCGACGACGGTCAGCTCGGCCGGGTGCAGCGCGACGGCCTGGGCGTCGTCGGGCGCGTTCGCCGCGGCCGAGGCGGCGCCGACGCCCGCGAGCTCGCGCACCAGCACGTACTGGGCGTGGTTGGTGTCCTGGTACTCGTCGACCAGGACGTGGCGGAACCGGCGCCGGTAGTGCTCGGCGACCGCGGGGAACGCCTGCAGGAGGTTGACGGTCGTCATGATGATGTCGTCGAAGTCCAGGGCGTGGGCCTGGGCGAGCCGCGCCTGGTAGCGGGTGTAGACGTCGGCGAGCACCTGGTCGAACTCCGGGACCTGCGCCCTGCCCTCGGCCGGGTCCTCGTCGACCGCCCGCGCCCCGGACTCGCGCACGTACGTCTCGGGGTCGACGAGCTCGTTCTTCAGGTCGGAGATCTTGTTCGCGAGCGAGCGCGCCGGGTACTTCTTCGGGTCCAGGTCGAGCTCGCGCGTCACGAGGGTGATGAGGCGCTGGGAGTCGGCGGCGTCGTAGATCGAGAAGCTGGACTTGATGCCGAGCGTCTGGGCCTCGCGGCGCAGGATCCGCGTGCACGCCGAGTGGAACGTCGAGACCCACATGCGCTGGGCGGCGGGACCGATGAGGCCCTCGACGCGCTCGCGCATCTCCGCCGCGGCCTTGTTGGTGAAGGTGATCGCGAGGATCTCCCCCGCCCGCGCGCGACCCGTGGCGAGCAGGTGCGCGATCCGGTGCGTGAGCACCCGCGTCTTGCCCGAGCCGGCGCCGGCGACGATCAGGAGCGGACCGCCCTCGTGGACCACGGCCTGGGCCTGCTCGGGGTTGAGCCCGTCGAGCAGCGAGGCCGGATCGATGTGCGCGAAGGCACCGCGGCGGGCGGGGCGCTCCTCGGCGGAGTCCACGCGGGGCGCGACCGTGGGCAGGCCGGAGGTGCCGCCGTAGTCGATGCGGCGCCCGTCGAAGGGTCCGTCGAGTCCGGGCAGGGGCAGGTTCTCGAAGAGCGATGTCATATCGCCACCAGCCTAGGCGCCCCGACCGACACTCAGGTGACGACCAGCCCGACGCCCCAGGCCGCGGCCGCCAGCAGGCCGCCGAGCAGCTGGACGACGATCGTGATGCCGGTGGCCTGCATCGCGGCGACGGTCGCGCGCCAGGCGGCGCGGCGGTCCCGGCGGCGCAGCAGCTCCGCGACGAACACCGCGAGCACGAAGCCGACGAACAGCCCGACGACCGGGATGACGAAGAACCCGACGACGCCCGCGATCCCGCCCCACACGAGGGTCGACCACGGCACGTCGGCACGGCGCATGTGGCGACCGGCGAGCACGTACTGCGCCGTCTCCGCGACCACGACCGCGAGCGCGGCGAGCGCGAAGACCACCCAGGCGGTCGTGCCGCCGGTGACGATCGCCCACACGAGGATCGCGCCGAGCACGAGCACGTTCCCGGGCAGCACCTGCACGACGATCCCGACGAGACCGACGAGGATCGCCACACCGACCAGGACCTCTGCACCCACGCTCACGGGGCCAACCCTCGCACGCCCGCGCCGGTGCGCGCGCTACCGGCCTGCGCCCGCGCTGCGCTCGGGCGGGAGCGGCACGAGCGCGGGGTGCGCGACGCCGTCGAGCACCCAGGTGCGGATCATCTCGCCGAAGAGCTCGGGGTCCTCGGCGCTCCACTGGTGGTGCATGCCGGGGGCGAGGCGCACGACGGCCTCGGGAAGCCGGCGCGCGATCGTGGCCACGGCCGTCCGCGCCGCGCCCATGTCGCGGGTCCCGGCGACGGCGAGGACGGGCGTCCGGGAGGTGTCGAGCCCCGTCGGCCAGGAACCGTCGTACATCTCCCCCACGATCCGCGCCATGGTGGCCCGCCGGATCGCCATGCCGGTCCGCACGAACACGTCGTGCGCGTCACGGGGCAACCGGTAGGCGTGGGCCTGTGCCCGCCAGTACCAGCGCCGGTCCCACACGCGCAGCTGCGCGCGGCCGAACGCCCCGGCGAGGCCGTGCACACCGTCCACCACGGCGCCGGCGGCCAGGACGGACGCGACGAGGTCCGGGTGCCGGGCGGCCAGCCGCAGCGCGACCATCCCGCCGAGCGAGAGCCCGACGACGTGCACCTCCCGACCGGTCGCGACGGCGGCGAGCCTCGCGGCGAGGTCGTCGACCGTCGCGTCGAGCGACACCCACACCTCGGCCGCGCGGGAGCCGAAGCCGGGCAGGTCGGGCGTGAGAACGTCGAGGTCGTCGAGCATCTCGACCTGCGGCTCCCACATCCACGACGCGACGTTCCCGCCGTGCAGCAGGACGACGGACGCCCGGTCCGCACCCGCCGGGGCCGGCCGCACGGCCGGGTGGTGCCCGACGTCGGCCGGGCCGGTCACGAGCGCACCTCGCGCTCGGTCTCGGCGAGCCAGTCGAGCTCGGCACGTGCGTGGGCGAGCCCGTTGCGCAGGGTCGCGAGGCGGAGAGCCAGGCCGCGGTCGGGCTCGACCGCACGGTCGGCGGCACCGACGTGCCGGGCGACCCGCTCGGCCTCGGCGGTGAGCCCCACGATCGTGGCCTCGGCCTGCGCACGACGCGTCGCGAGCAGGGTGCGGACGCCGTCGTCGTCGAGCTGGTCGGCGAAGAACAGCCGGCCGAGGAACGGCTCGCGCGAGTCCTCGGCCTCGAGGGGCGACGCGAGCCACTCGCGCAGCGCCGCGAGGCCCGCGGGCGTGATCCGGTGGACCTTGCGGTCGGGGTAGCTCTCCTGCGGCACGACCTCGACCTCCGCGAGGCCCGCGTCCACGAGCCCCGCGAGGGTCCGGTAGAGCTGCGACCGGTCGGCTGCCCAGAAGTGCTGGACCGACGAGTCGAACGCGCGCTTGAGGTCGTAGCCCGTCATGGGCCGGACCGTGAGGAGACCGAGGACCAGATACCTGAGGACCATGCGAATAGTGGACCATGCACCTAGTCCTCGGTCAAGGGTGCGCGAAGAGTCAGTTCCAGAACACCGCGACGAGGATGTTGACGAGCGTCAGCCCGCCGATGGCGTGCTTGACACCCGGGGCGACCGCGCCGTCCGAGGCCTTGGCGGCCTGCCGCTTCGCGACGAACGCGAGGACGGCGATGACGAGCGCGACGACGAGCTTGACGCCGATCTTGGCCATGTCCGGGCCGTTGCCGTCCCAGACCGCGGCCTCCCCGATCCCGACCATGGCGATCCCGGCGACGAGCGCGGTCAGCGCGCCGTGGAAGACCCCCTTGTACAGGCCCGGGGTCCGGAGCGAGGCGAGGTAACCACCGAGGACGATGGCCCAGCCGACGAAGTGGAGCGTGACGAAGACGTTGTAGAGGAATTCCATACCGCCATCGTATTTGCTGACACCAGTGTCGTGAAAATTCCGAGGCCGTGATCTTCGCCGCGTGGCCCCGGGACGCTCGCGCCGCACCCGTGAGACGGGCCGTCCGCCATACGGACGACGTCTTCCGGCTCGCGAGACCGCCGTGTACGGTTCTGGCCATGACCACGGCAGCCCGCACCCTCCTCGTGACCTCCCGTCACGGGATGCCGGTGTGCGCGCACACGTGTCTCAGCTGTTGTCGCTGAACCGCGCCCCACTCAGCGCGAGCCTCCGCTCGCTCCCTCCTGAGAACCGGCGCGCGCCGTCGGTCCTCAGCCGCTCGCACCCTCGCTGAGCATCCGTCGTCGCGCGTCCCCGCCCCCGAACGAGGACACGAGGAACACGATGACGCAGGCCACCACTGCGCCTGACCCCGCCGCAGGCAGCCCGGCCGGCACCGCCGCGCGCCCCGCCCGACCCGCTCGCGCCGCCCGCCCCCACGGGCAGTGGAAGGTCGACGGCACCGCACCGCTGAACCACAACGAGGAGTTCAAGCAGGAGGACAACGGGCTCAACGTCCGCCAGCGGATCGAGGAGATCTACTCGCGCGACGGCTTCGACTCGATCCCCGGCGACGACCTGCACGGCCGCTTCCGCTGGTGGGGCCTGTACACGCAGCGCAAGCCCGGCATCGACGGCGGGAAGACGGCCACGCTCGAGCCGCACGAGCTCGAGGACAAGTACTTCATGCTCCGCGTGCGCATCGACGGCGGCGCGCTGACCACCGAGCAGCTGCGTGTCATCGCGGGCATCTCGCGCGACTTCGGCCGCGACAGCGCCGATATCACCGACCGCCAGAACATCCAGCTGCACTGGATCGAGGTGGAGGCCGTGCCGGAGATCTGGCGCCGCCTCGAGGCCGTCGACCTCGGCACGACCGAGGCCTGCGGCGACGTCCCCCGCGTCGTGCTCGGCAGCCCGGTCGCCGGCATCGCCGCCGACGAGCTCATCGACCCGGCGGGCGCGATCGCCGAGATCACCCAGCGCTACATCGGCGTCCCCGAGCTCGCCAACCTCCCCCGCAAGTTCAAGACCGCGATCACCGGCCACCCGAGCCAGGACGTGGTCCACGAGATCAACGACGTCGCGTTCGTCGCGCACCGTCACCCCGAGCTCGGCATCGGCTTCGACGTGTGGGTCGGCGGCGGGCTGTCCGCCAACCCCCGCCTCGGCGAGCGCCTCGGCGTCTTCGCGACCGAGGAGCAGGTGCCCGACGTGTGGCACGGCGTCGTGCAGATCTTCCGCGACTACGGCTACCGCCGCCTGCGCAACAAGGCCCGCCTGAAGTTCCTGCTCGCCGACTGGGGTCCCGCGAAGTTCCGCGAGGTCCTCGAGACCGAGTACCTCGGCTACGCCCTGCCGGACGGGCCGCCCGCCCCGCAGCCCGGCGCGCCCGGCGACCACGTCGGCGTCCACCGCCAGAAGGACGGGCGCAACTACATCGGCGCGGCACCGTACGTGGGCCGGGTCTCGGGCAGCATCCTCGCGGCGGTCGCCGACCTCGCGGAGTCCGTCGGCTCCCACCGGGTGCGCCTCACCCCGCACCAGAAGCTCCTCGTCCTGGACGTGCCGGACGAGCACGTCGAGCAGGTCGTGTCCGGGCTCAAGGAGCACGGCCTGGACGCGAACCCCAGCCCGTTCCGCCGCAGCACCATCGCCTGCACCGGCATCGAGTACTGCAAGCTCGCGATCGTCGAGACCAAGGCCGCCGCGGCGCGCGCGATCGACGACCTCGAGAAGCGCCTCGGCGACCTGTCGAGCATGAAGCCGCTCTCCCTGCACATCAACGGCTGCCCCAACTCGTGCGCCCGCATCCAGACCGCGGACATCGGCCTCAAGGGCCAGCTCGTCCTGGACGACGACGGCCAGCAGGTCCCCGGCTTCCAGGTCCACCTGGGTGGCGGGCTGGCCTCGGACGACCGCGAGGAGGCAGGCCTCGGTCGCACCGTGCGCGGGCTCAAGGTCACGAACGACGACCTGCCCGACTACGTCGAGCGGGTCGTGCGCCGGTACGAGGCGGAGAAGTCCGGCGACGAGACCTTCGCCCAGTGGGCGCACCGGGCGGACGAGGGGTCCCTCACGTGAGCGCGGGCACGAGCGGCACGAGCACGAGCGACCCGCTGGCCGCGCTCCGGGCGGCCGCGCAGGCGCGGGCGGCAGGTCGGGAGACCGCCAAGGCCGAGCACCACGCGCAGCGCGCGGCGCACGCGCGCGGCAAGCGCAGCGCCGACGAGCTGCGTGAGATCGTCGCGCGCGGCCAGGCCGAGCTGCACGGCGCCGGGACCCCCGGCGTCGACGGTGCCACGACGCCGGAGGCGACCGCCGAGCAGGTCGTCGCCTGGGCCGTGCGGGAGTTCGGCACCTCGATCGCCGTGGCCTGCTCGATGGCGGACGCGGTCCTGCCGCACCTGGTCGCCGCCCAGGCCCCCTGGGTGGACGTGCTCTTCCTCGACACCGGGTACCACTTCGCCGAGACGGTCGGCACCCGCGACGCCGTCGAGCAGCAGATGGACGTGACGATCGTCGACGTCCTGCCGGACCTCACGGTCGCACAGCAGGACGCCGCCCACGGCAAGGACCTCTTCGGCCGCGACCCGGCGGCGTGCTGCCAGATGCGCAAGGTCGTCCCGCTGCAGCGCACCCTCGCCGGGTACGAGGTCTGGGTCACGGGCGTGCGCCGCGACGAGGCCCCGACCCGTGCCGGCACCCCGCTCGTCACCTGGGACGACAAGAACGGTCTCGTGAAGATCAACCCGCTGGCCGCCTGGTCGTTCGACGACCTGCTCGGCTACGCCACGCGGAACCAGGTGATCCTCAACCCGCTGCTGAACGACGGCTACCCGTCGATCGGCTGCGCACCGTGCACCAAGCGCGTCGCCCCCGGCGACGACCCCCGATCCGGCCGCTGGGCAGGCCTCGACAAGACCGAATGCGGGCTCCACACATGACGATCGACCTGACCACCGAGCAGACCGCCGAGCAGAGCGTCGGGCTCGACGACCCGACCGTCCCGGCGCACCGCCTGAGCCAGCTCGAGGCGCTCGAGAGCGAGGGCATCCACATCATCCGTGAGGTCGTCGCCGAGTTCGAGCGACCGGTGCTGCTGTTCAGCGGCGGCAAGGACTCCGTGGTGATGCTGCACCTGGCGACCAAGGCGTTCTGGCCGGCACCCGTGCCGTTCCCCGTGCTGCACGTCGACACCGGGCACAACTTCCCCGAGGTCCTCGCCTACCGCGACGCGACCGCCGAGCGCCTGCACCTGCGCCTCGAGGTCGCCAGCGTGCAGGACTACCTCGACGACGGCCGTCTGCGGGAGCGGGCCGACGGCACGCGCAACCCCCTGCAGACGCAGCCGCTGCTCGACGCGATCAGCGGTCACAAGTTCGACGCCGTGTTCGGCGGCGGGCGCCGCGACGAGGAGAAGGCCCGCGCCAAGGAGCGGGTGTTCTCCCTGCGCGACGAGTTCGGGCAGTGGGACCCGCGCAACCAGCGCCCCGAGCTGTGGAACCTCTACAACGGCAAGCACCGGCCCGGTGAGCACGTCCGCGTGTTCCCGCTGTCGAACTGGACCGAGCTCGACGTCTGGCGGTACATCGCCCGCGAGCGCATCGAGCTGCCGGGGCTGTACTACGCGCACGAGCGCGAGGTCTTCGACCGGGACGGCATGCTGCTCGCCGTCGGGCCGTACTCCTCGCCCCGCACCGACGCCGAGGCGGCGTCGCTGCGCACCGAGCAGGTCCGCTACCGCACGGTGGGCGACATGTCCTGCACCGGCGCGGTGCTCTCGGACGCCACGGGCGTCCAGGACGTCATCACCGAGGTCGCCGCGACACGCATCACCGAGCGCGGAGCCACCCGCGCCGACGACCGCATCTCCGAGGCCGCCATGGAAGACCGCAAGAAGGAAGGGTACTTCTGATGGGCACCCAGCTCACGCACGACGCCACGCCCGCCGCCGAGGGCGGGCTGCTCACCGAGCTGCCGGGAACGCTCCTGCGGCTGGCCACGGCCGGCTCCGTCGACGACGGCAAGTCCACCCTGGTGGGTCGGTTGCTGTACGACTCCAAGTCGGTCCTCGCCGACCAGCTCGACGCCGTCGAGCGCGTCTCGCGCGACCGCGGCCTGGAGAGCGCCGACCTCGCGCTGCTCACGGACGGTCTGCGGGCCGAGCGGGAGCAGGGCATCACGATCGACGTCGCCTACCGCTACTTCGCGACCGCACGCCGGGCGTTCATCCTGGCCGACTGCCCCGGGCACGTGCAGTACACCCGGAACACGGTCACCGGCGCCTCGACCGCCGACGCGGTCGTGCTGCTCATCGACGCCCGTAAGGGCCTGCTCGAGCAGACGCGCCGCCACCTCGCCGTCGCGAGCCTGCTGCGGGTCCCGCACGTGGTCGTCGCGGTGAACAAGATCGACCTCGTCGACTACTCGGCCGAGCGCTACGCCGAGCTGGCGGACGACATCCGCGAGGCAGCCGCCGCCCTCGGCGTGCCGGACATCCGGACCGTGCCGGTCTCGGCGCTCGTCGGGGACAACGTGGTGGAGCGCGGCAGCGTCAACACCCCCTGGTACGACGGCCCGAGCCTGCTCGAGCTGCTCGAGGAGCTCCCCACGGGTGAGGACCCGGACGCCGAGGCCTTCCGCTTCCCCGTCCAGGTCGTGCTGCGCCCGCAAGGCGCCGCCGTGGCCGGTGGCGCGGAGGAGTTCCGGGACTACCGGGGCTACGCGGGTCAGGTCGCCGCGGGCGTCGTGCGGGTCGGCGACCCGGTCGTCGTCCTCCCGTCGGGGCGCCGGACGACGGTCGCGGGCATCGACACGGCCGACTCCCTGCAGACCGGTACGGTCCTGGCCGAGGCGTTCGCGCCCCAGTCGGTGACGCTGCGCCTGGCCGACGAGATCGACATCGCCCGCGGCGACCTCATCGCCGCGGCCGACGAGGCCCCGGAGGTCACGCAGGACGTCGAGGGCACGGTCGCGTGGCTCTCGGACCGGCCCCTGCGACCGGGCTCGCGCGTGCTGCTCAAGCACACCACCCGCACGGTGCAGGCGGTCGTGCGGGACGTCGTCGGGCGCCTGAACCTCGACACGACGGCCCTCGACCCGGCCGAGCAGCTGGACCTCAACGACATCGGCCGCGTCACGTTGCGGCTCGCCGCACCGGTCGCCGCCGAGGAGTACCTCACCTCGCGCCGCACCGGTGCCTTCCTCCTGATCGACGGCCAGGACGGCGGCACCCTCGCCGCCGGGATGGTCGGGGACGCCCTCGCGGCCGTGCGATGTCCTGCACAGCGCCCCGGCGCGTACACGATCTGACGCACCCGCGGGGCCCGTCCCCGCGTTCGTCAGGTCGTGCACGGCCGGTCGGCGTGCCGCCGTCCACTCCCTCCCGGCCCTCAGGAAGAAGCCATGACCGAACGCACCGCACCCCGTCCGTCCCGACGTCCGTCCCTGTTCCCGTCCCGGGCCGCCGCGGCCCTCGTCGTCCTGCCCCTGCTCGGTGTGCTCGCCGCGTGCTCGACCGGCACGTCGGCCGCCTCGTCCGACGACGACTCGCTCCGGCTCGGGTACTTCGCCAACGTCACGCACGCCCCGGCGGTCGTCGGTGTCGCGGGTGGCCACGTGGCCGAGGCGCTCGGTGAGACGGAGCTCACCACGCAGGTCTTCAACGCGGGCCCGGCCGCGATCGAGGCGCTCAACGCGGGCGCGATCGACGCGACGTTCATCGGCCCCAACCCGGCGATCAACAACTTCGTGAAGTCGAACGGCGAGGCGGTGCGCATCGTCGCGGGCTCGACGTCGGGCGGCGCCCAGCTCGTGGTCCGGCCCGGGATCGAGAGCCCCGCGGACCTGGCGGGCTCCGCGCTCGCGACCCCGCAGCTCGGTGGCACCCAGGACGTCGCGCTGCGTGCGTGGCTGACCGAGAACGGCCTCGCCAACGACATCCAGGGCGGTGGCGACGTCGCGGTGACGCCCACCGAGAACGCTCAGTCCCTCGCCCTGTTCCAGTCGGGCGAGCTCGACGGCGGGTGGCTGCCCGAGCCGTGGGCGTCGCGCCTCGTGCTCGACGCCGGTGCGGAGGTCCTCGTCGACGAGAAGGACCTGTGGGAGGGCGGCGAGTTCCTCACCACGCATCTCGTCGTGCGGACCGACTTCCTCGAGGAGCACCCCGAGACGGTCGAGGCGCTGATCCGGGGCGAGCTCGCGGCGCTCGCGTGGATCGAGGAGAACCCCGACGAGGCCCAGACCCTCGTCAACGGGGAGATCGAGAAGATCGCCGGCAAGCCGTTGTCCGACGCCGTCCTCGACCGCGCGTTCTCGAACATCACCTTCACGATCGACCCGCTCGCCGGGACGCTCCAGACCCTGCTCGAGGACGGCGTGACCGCCGGGACCACCACCGAGGCCGACCTCGACGGCATCTACGACCTGCGCATCCTCAACGAGGTGCTCACCGACGAGGGCCTGGCGACCGTCTCGGCGGCCGGCCTGGGCCAGGAGTAGACCGTGTCGACCACCACCTCCCCCACCGGCAGCGCGACTGCCGGCGTCGCGACCCCGGGCATCATGGAGTCCGGCGCCGTGGAGTCCGGCGGCGTGCGGCTGCGCGGCATCACGCAGCGGTTCGCCCCAGCGGGCGCACCCGTCCTCGACGGGATCGACCTCGACATCGCGCCCGGTGAGTTCGTGTGCCTGCTCGGCGCGTCGGGCTGCGGCAAGTCGACGCTGCTCAACATCGTCGCGGGACTGCAGGACCCGACCGCGGGCGAGGTGGTGGTCGGCGGGTCCGGCTCGGCGCTGATGTTCCAGGAGCCGGCTCTCTTCCCCTGGCTCACCGCGTCGCGCAACGTCGAGCTCGCGCTCAAGCTGCGCGGGGTGCCCCGCGGCGAGCGCCGCGGGCGAGCGGCCGAGCTGCTGCACCTCGTGCGTCTCGACGGCGCCGCGGACAAGCGCCCGCACGAGCTCTCGGGCGGGATGCGCCAGCGTGTGGCCCTCGCCCGGTCCCTCGCCCAGGAGCGCGACGTGCTGCTCATGGACGAGCCGTTCGCGGCGCTCGACGCGATCACCCGCGACCTCCTGCACGACGAGCTCGAGCGGATCTGGAAGCAGACCGGCCGCACCGTCGTGTTCATCACGCACAACGTGCGCGAGGCCGTGCGGCTCGGGCAGCGTGTGCTGCTCATGTCGTCGCGGCCGGGTCGCATCGCCCGCGAGTGGCGGGTCGACGTGACGGGCGAGCGCCGTATCGAGGCGCCCGACGTGTCGCGGCTCGCGATCGAGATCACGAACGACCTGCGCGAGGAGATCCGCCGCCATGCCCACTGATTCCCCGACCCGCGCGCGGGAGACGTCGACGGCGGCCGGCGCGAGCACCGACACCGACACCATCAGCGACCTCGAGGCCGGTCTCGACGCGCTGCAGACCGTGTCCGGCTCGACCCGCAGCCGGGGCCGTGCCGTCCTCGCCGCCGCCTACCCGCCGCTGCTCGCGGTGGTGATCCTGCTCGCCGTCTGGCAGGTTGTCGTCTGGCTCGAGATCCGTCCCGTGTACGTCATCCCCGGGCCTGCGGAGGTCGGCGAGGCGATCGCCCGCGCCGCCGCCAGCGGGGCGCTGTGGGAGGCGCTCGCCACGAGCCTGTCGCGGGGAGTCCTCGGCTTCCTCGCCGCGGTCGCGATCGGCACGCCTCTCGGGATCGTCGTGGCGCGCGTGCGCTGGGTCCGCGTGACGTTCGGGCCGATCATCACGGGGCTCCAGGTCCTGCCGTCGGTCGCCTGGGTCCCCGCCGGGATCATCTGGTTCGGGCTGTCGGACGCGACCGTCTACTTCGTCATCCTCATGGGCGCCGTGCCGTCGATCATCAACGGCATCGTCGCGGGCGTCGACCAGGTGCCGCCGCTGTACCGCCGGGTCGGGCACGTCCTCGGCGCCGGGCGCATCACCATGGTCAAGGACGTCATCCTGCCCGCCTCGCTCCCCGGCTACCTCGCGGGCCTCAAGCAGGGCTGGGCGTTCTCGTGGCGCTCCCTCATGGCCGCGGAGATCATCGCGGTGGGCGGGTCCATCGGGTTCGGCCTCGGCGCGTTCCTGCAGCAGGGCCGCGAGCTGTCCGACATGGCGATCGTCTTCGTCGCGATCCTGCTGATCCTGGTCGTCGGCATCGCGATCGAGCTGCTGTTCTTCTCCCCCGTCGAGAAGGCCATGCTGCGCCGGCGCGGCCTCGCGGCCGACCCCGCCCCCGCGAACAGGTCCTCCTGGCTCAGCCGCCGCCGAACCGCCGCCACGATCCGGTCGGGAGGCTGAGCACCGTGGACGAGCAGAACCCCACCCTCTACCCGCTGGGCCTGCGCCTCGCCGGCCGCCGCACCGTCGTCGTCGGTGGCGGCCCGGTCGCGGCGCGCCGTACAGGCGGCCTGCTCGCGGCGGGCGCGCACGTGACCGTCGTCGCGCCGTTCGTCTGCGAGGACCTCGCCGAGCACGTCGCGCAGGGCGCCGTGACCTGGGTCCGGCGCGAGTACCTCACGGGCGACCTGGACGGCGCCTGGGTCGTGCACACCGCGACGGGCGACCGCGCTGTCGACGCGCTCGTCGCGCAGGACGCCGAGGCCGACCGCATCCTCTGCGTCACGGCGGGCGACGCGGCGGCGGGGACCGCCTGGGTGCCCGCGGTCGCCCGCACCACGCTCGCGGGCGAGACCGACGGTGACGGGTCTCCGGCCGAGGTCGTGGTGGCCGTCAACGCCGGCCGCGACCCGCGGCGGGCCCAGCGGGTGCGCGACGCGGTCGCGGCAGCGCTGGCCGCGGGCGATCTCCCGCTGCGCCGTGTGCGTCCGGCCGGTCCGCAGCCCGACGCGGACGTGCGCCCGCTCGGCCGGGTCGCGCTCGTGGGCGGCGGACCGGGACACCTGGGCCTCATCACCGCGCGCGGACGCCGCCTGCTCGCCGAGGCGGACGTCGTCGTCGTGGACCGGCTCGGCCCCCGGGGTCTGCTGGCCGAGCTCGGCGACGACGTCGTCGTCGTGGACGTCGGCAAGACGCCCGGGCACCACCCCGTGCCGCAGGACGAGATCAACGCGATCCTCGTGCACCACGCGCTCGCCGGACGCTCCGTCGTGCGGCTCAAGGGCGGCGACCCCTACGTGTTCGGCCGCGGCGGCGAGGAGCTGGCCGCGTGCGAGGAGCACCGGATCCCCGTCGAGGTCGTGCCGGGCGTGACGTCGGCGGTGTCCGTGCCCGCGGCGGTCGGCATCCCCGTGACGCACCGTGGTGTCTCGCGCGGCTTCACCGTCCTCACCGGGCACGAGGACGTCGGCACGGTGCCGGCGGCCCCGGACCACACGGTCGTCCTGCTCATGGGCGTGTCCCGCCTCGCGGAGACCGCCGCCGCGCTCGTGGCGGCCGGACGGTCGCCCGCCACACCCGTCGCGGTCGTCGAGGACGGCTACGGCCCGCGCCAGCGCGCGACGGTCGGGACCCTCGCGACGATCGCCGACCGCGCCCGGGAGGCAGGGGTCCGGCCGCCGGCCGTGACCGTCGTCGGCGACGTCGTGCGCCTCTCCCCCGCCTGGGCGGCGCACACCGGCTGAGTCGACGGATTCCGTAATTCCATTATTCTGGATTCATGGATGAGCTCACGCAGCGACTGAGCGTGCTCGAGGAGCGGGTCGCCCGCCTCGAGCAGGAGGCCCGGGACACCGCCGCACACGACGCCGCCGACCCGTCACCGGCGTCGCCGCACCCACCGCCGGACGACACCTTCTGGGCCCTCGAGGGCCTGCAGGCCCGGACCGGGCGCCCCGACGGCACGGGTGCGGTGATGATCGTCGGCGACGTGACCCTGCCGGGTGGCCAGGGCGCCCGGTGGCAGTACGGTCTCGGGACCGACGACGTCCTCGCGCTCGCGTGGGACGACGCCGCCGACGTCTTCGCGGCCCTCGGCCACCCCGTCCGGCTCGCGCTGCTGCGGGCCGTCGCGGACGCCCCGCGCGCCGCGCGCGAGCTCGCCGAGGAGGTCGGCGCGGGCTCGACCGGCCAGGTCTACCACCACCTCAAGCAGCTCCAGGCGGCGGGATGGCTCCGCACCCGGCCGGGCGGCGTCTTCGTCATCCCGCCCGAGCGCCTCGTGCCCCTGCTCACGACGATCCTCGGAGGACTGCGATGACCACGACGACCGCCCGCACCGCCCCCGTCGCGTCGTTGCGCCGCGGCGTCGCCGGCCTCATGCCCCTGTGGTTCTGGCTCTTCGTCCTCGCCGTGGTCGGCGCCGTCGTGGTCGAGGCCCCCTCGGCCACGGGCATGGTCCTGCCCGCGCTGTTCCTCGCGCTCGCGTTCGTCCGCCCGCCCCGGACGGACCACGACCCCGTCGGCGTGGCGAGCCCGGTCCGCGGCCGGTGGACCGCGATCAACAGTCCCGCCGACGCGGTCCCCAGCCACGGGATCCGGGCGTACGGACAGACGTACGCGATCGACGTCCTGCACCCCAGCCCGGCCGGCGCCGCCACGACCCTCGGCTGGACGGGCGGCTCCCGCCGGCCCGAGACGTTCTCCTCGTTCGGCGAACCGGTGCACGCCGTCGCCGACGGCACGGTCGTCACCGCCTCCTCGTGGCGGCGTGACCACCGCGCCCGCACCTCGTGGCCCGCGATCGTCTACCTGCTGACCGTCGAGTCGTTCCGCGACCTCGTCGGGCCGGGCGGCGTCGTCGGGAACCACGTCGTCCTCGACCACGGCGACGGGGTGTTCAGCCTGTACGCGCACCTGCGGCGGGGCAGCGCGCGCGTCGCCGTGGGCGACGCGGTCCGCGCCGGCGACGTGCTCGGCGAGGTGGGGAACTCCGGCAACACCTCCGAGCCGCACCTGCACGTCCAGCTCATGGACCGCGCCCGACCCCTCCGAGCGGCGGGCATCCCCTTCCGGTGGGAGGACGCGACGATCCTCGACGACACCGACCCCACGCGCGCGCGGGGTGCCGTCCCCACCGACGTGGTCGAGGGCCTGCCCGCGGCAGGTCAGGTCTTCGAGGCCTGAGCCGCGCGCGCTACAGCAGGCGGCGGGCAGCCGCCCAGCGCGTGAGCTCGTGCCGGGACGACAGCTGCAGCTTGCGCAGCACCGCCGACACGTGGGTCTCGACCGTCTTGATGGAGATGAACAGCTCCGAGGCGACCTCGCGGTAGCTGTACCCGCGGGCGATGAGGCGCATGACCTCCTGCTCACGGGCCGAGAGCCGGTCGAGCTCGTCGTCGCGCACCGCGACGTCCGCAGCACCGGTTCCGAACGCGTCGAGGACGAAGCCCGCGAGACGAGGGCTGAACACCGCGTCGCCGCCCGCGACCTGCACGACGGCGGCCGACAGGTCCGGCCCCGAGATCGCCTTGGTCACGTACCCCCGGGCGCCGGCACGGATCACCGCGACGACGTCCTCCGCGGCGTCGGACACCGACAGCGCGAGGAACCGCGTCGTGGCCAGCAGGTCCGTGCAGCGCGAGATGACCTCCGCGCCACCGCCCCCGTCGCCGCCGGGCAGGTGGACGTCCAGCAGCACCACGGGCGGTCGGAGCCGGCGGACCTGCGCCACCGCCGAGTCGACGTCGGCCGCCTCGCCGACGACGTCGACCCGCTCGTCGAGGCTTGCCTTGACCCCCGTGCGGAACATGTGGTGGTCGTCGACGAGGACGACGGCGACCGGACCACCGGTCACTGCACCGGTCACTGCACCGGACGGCTGTCCCGCGGGGACGGGGTCGGGGGTCGTGGTCACGCGTGCTCCTGGTCGGGTCGGGTCGCGGTCCGGGCTCCTGCGCGGGCGGCGGGCGGCCAGGAACCGGTCGGCCGGGCGCCGTGGTCCCCATCCTGCCCGTTCGCGGCGCGCGGCACACGCAGGCGCACCTCGGTGCCCCACCCGGCGCGGCTCTCCACGGTCGCCTCACCGCCCCGACGGGTGATCCGACCGAGGATCGACTCGCGGACGCCGAACCGGTCGGGTGCGATCTCGTCCATCGCGAAGCCGTCCCCCCGGTCCCGGACGAAGACCTGCACCGCGTCGTCGGAGACTTCGAGATAGAGGGAGACGGGCGGCCGCCCGTGGACGACGGCGTTGACGAGCGCCTCGCGCGTCGCCTGCAGCAAGGCCGTGGTCTCCTCGGTCGGCACGCAGTCACCGACGACGACGGTGTCGATCACCACCGCCCCGACGCCCGCGGTGCTCTCACCGTTCCCGTTGCGGCGCAGCGCGATGCCGTCCTCCACCTCGCCGACCAGGCCGCGCAGCTCCGCGGCGAGCGACGTACCAGGAGACGGCCTGTCGTTGTACAACCACTCGCGCAGCTCGCGTTCCTGCGCGCGAGCGAGGCGCGCCACGGTGTCCGGGTGATCGGCGTGCGACCGGATGAGGGCAAGCGTCTGCAGGACGGAGTCGTGCAGGTGCGCCGCGATGTCTGCCCGCTCCGCCTCCCGGGCGCGCGCCGCGCGCTCGTTCCCCAGCTCGCGCACGAGACGCAGCCACCACGGCGCCAGGACGATCGCCGCGCCCGCGAGCACCGCGAGCGCGGCCACCGTCGCCCGCACCATCGACGACATCGGGGCGTCCTGGCCGACGAGGAGCAGCACCCCGACAAGGACGAGGAAGATCCCGCCCACCAGCCGGAGCACACCGCCGGGGGTGCGTCCGCCCGCCCGCGAGAGCCAGCGTCCGCGCTCCGCGGCGTCGAGCTGGCTCCACGCCAGAGCCGTGCCCGCGAGGGCGAGGAGCACCGGTATCACCCACGACACCTCGACGTCGACCCCGGCCCGCGACGCGACCAGGAGGGCCGCGCCGCTCAGCAGCACGACACCCACCGCGACGTCCCGCACGGGGATCCGCGCCGCGCCGTTCTCGAGGCGCGGGGCGAGGCGCCGCAGCGCCACGGGCCGGGCGTCGTCGGCCGCCCGGAGGGGGTCGCCCGTCGGCACCGTCACCCAGAAGAAGACGTAGAGGGCGACGCCCGCTCCCCCGGCGAGGCCGAGCCCGGCAAAGATGAGCCGCACGATCCGCACGGGCAGGCCGAGGTGCGCGGCCAGGCCTTGGCAGACCCCGCCGACCCAGCGTCCGTCCTCGGGACGGCGCAGCGGAAGGCGCGGTGGGGCCGTGGGCCCGGGGGCCGGCGAGGTCGAGGTCACGCTCCGATCGTCACACGACGAGAGCCTCCGGGTGCACCCCGACCCCGGAATTCAGGGTCGCGGGCGTGCAGGTTCAGGGTCCGCTCAGGGGTGGTCCCGGATACCGCCGCGCCCGGCCGAGGGCCAGCATGGACGTATGAGCACCGAGAACCAGCCGCCGCTCGGGTCGGGCGGCGCCACCGACGACACCACCGGTACGGCCCACGGGCCTGACCGCCCCGACCCCATGCGGTCCCACGACCATGCAGGGCCGACCGGGCCGACAGGACCGGCCGGCCCGAACCCGACGGGAGGCAACCAGGGCTGGCACGGTGAGCAGAAGCCGCCGTTCCAGGTACGCCTCGACGGAGCCGACGGCTTCTTCGACCGGATTCGCCGTGCCGGGATCAGCCGGTCGGACGACCGCTGGGTCGGCGGCGTCGCGGCAGGGGTCGCCGACAGGTTCGGGATCGACCCGCTCCTCGTGCGCGGGCTGCTCTTCGTCTCGCTGTTCGTCTCGGGAGCGGGCATCGTGCTGTACGGGCTGGCCTGGGCGTTGCTGCCCGAGCGCCGCGACGGCAGGATCCACCTCCAGGAGGCGTTCCGCGGCAACTTCGACGTCGCGATGCTGGGTGCGATCGCCGTGTTCATCGTCGGGCTCAACTGGGGCTTCGGCTGGTTCTCCTGGTGGAACCGGCTCGGACTCGGATGGCTCAACGGCCTCTTCTGGCTCGCCGCCGTCGCGACCGTCGCCGTCGTCGCGATCACGCTCGTGTCGCAGCGCAGCAGCACCTCGTCGTCGTCGGGCAACCGTCCGCACCCGTCCGGTGGCCCGGCCGCCCCGCCGGCGCAGCCCGCTCCGCTCGCGTCGCCCCCGCCCTACGGCTGGTCCGCCGCGACCGGCCCGGCGACCTACCCGCCGACCGCCCCCGTGGGAGGGGCCGACGACGCACCGGCCGACGCTCCGCCCCCGGCCTCGTCCCAGCAGTGGTCACCGCAGTCGTCACAGCAGTGGTCACCGCAGTCGTCACAGCCGTGGGCGCAGCGAGGGGCGACACCGCCGCCCACCCCGCCCACGAAGCCTGCGGCTCCGAACACTCCCGGCCCTGGCGCGACGACCGTCGGGATCGTGCTCGGCCTGAGCTTCCTCACCGCCGCCGTCCTCCTGCTCCTGGACCGTCAGGGTCTCGTCGGCTCGTCCGTGGCCCTCACCTGGATCGGCGCCAGCGTCGTGCTCGCCGGGCTCGGCATCGTGCTGGCGGGCTTCCGAGGACGCACGGGCGGCGCTCTGACCGCGCTCGCGGTTCTGGTGATCATCTTCGTCGCCGCACCGCTCGCCGTCTGGCGTGCCGTCCCCACGATCGACGGACCGACCCGTTGGGTCAGCGAGGGCACCTACACCGTCCGGACCGTGGCCGAGGCGGAGCGGGGCTACTCGGTGAACTTCGGTGATCCCGTGGTCGACCTCACCGAGCTCGACCTGAGCACGGTGCCCGACGACGAGACGGTCACCGTGCCGATCCACCTCGCCGCGGGCGACGTGACGGTGATCGTGCCCGCCGACACCGCGGTGGAGGCACAGGTGCGGGTCTTCGCCGGGGAGGCTCACTGGTTCGTCGACCGGGACGAGACCGCCAGCGGCGTGAGCACCCGTCCCTCCACGTTCACCAGCGACGAGGTCGACGCCGGACAGACGCCCGCGCTGCGGCTCGAGATCGAGGCGGGCGCCGGCCAGGTCACCATCACGGAGGAATCATGAGCGACAACCATCCCACCGTCCCCCTGCCCACCGAGGGCGGCAGAGCGCAGGACGACACACCCGACCAGCCGACCTTGGCGATCGAGACCCCGGCGACCTACGCGGCGCCGGCGGCCTCCGAGACCGGTCTTCCCGACAAGACGGTGGCCGACGACGAACCGGTGGGCACTGACACGTCCACCGGGGACGACGGGGCCACGGCCCACACCGCGACGAAGGCGCCGTCCACGCTGCGGGTCGGCACGGTCGTCTGGGGCTTCGTCGTCGTGGCGATCGGGATCGGGGTCCTCGCGATCTCGTTCGGCGCGCAGATCGACGTCGAGCTCGCGGCGATCTCGCTGCTCGGGCTCGCGGGAGTGTCTCTGCTCGTCGGAGCGGTCGTCGCCGGAGCCCGCAGGAACCGGCGACGACCTTGATCAGCGGGCGGGGGGCGCCGGCCGGTCCGGAGGCGCCGCCCCGTCGTCCGGTGCAGCGGGTGCCGCGCCCGGGTCGTCCGGGTGAGCCGTCGGGGCCTCGCCCACACCTGCCGCACGGGCATCGGCAGCCGGTGTCGTGCCCGGCGCGGCCGGCGCCCCGGGTGCCGTGGGGGTCGTGCCGCGGACGTCCGTCGAACCCGGCGAGGTGGACGCCGCTCCCGGGGAGGTCGGCGACGTGCTGTCCGCAGCCCCGGAGGCAGGAGCACCGGCCGCGGCAGCAGCGGGGACGGCGGGGGTGGCACGTGCGGCAGGGACGGACGGGCCCGCCGGTCGTGCCGGCGGCGCGGCGTGCGCGGGCGACCGGTGCCGGGAGGCGTCGGACAGGTCGCCCGAGGACGTGAGGTCGTCCGACGTGCCGATCTCCACGGACGGCCCGCCCGCGAGCGTCCGCAGCGCGATGCCGACGAGGAGGAAGAGGAGGCCGAGCCCCATCACGAGCGCGCTGACGCCGAACGCGACGACCGAGGTGAAGAGCGAGGCACGCAGGAACGAGGCGTTCATCACGGTCGCCCGCCGCTCGTCGTCCTGCGGGAGCTCGGCGTACGTCTGACCGCCGGTCGCCTCCAGCGCGTGCTCGTTGATGATCTCCGCCTGGGCGTACGCGGTGAGCGGGCCGTTGACGTGCCGGCCCGCCATGAAGGAGGCGTCCTCCGACACCGTGATGTTCTCGGCGGAGAGCTGCGTGGCGACGACGACCCAGGTGGCCGCGCCGGCGAGAATCATGACGATCCCGGCGATGACGGCGAAGAGACCAATGCCTCGTGCCCCCTTGGCCGGTCTGACAGTGACGGTGCTCGACATGGTGTGCCTTCCCCTCGACGGACTACCCCGGTCGACGCGTCCGGCGACCACCGGACGGCACGGTCCGCCGTCTGGCCCGGCACGCAGTCGTACCAACCATGTCCTCACGGTAGCGACAACGGGCACCGCACGCCCTCGCGGCACACCGTGTCGGTCACGCCCGCCACGCCATGCCGTCCAGGGTGAGGCCCCGCCCGGCCGAGGGTGGGAGAATCCAGCCGTGCGCATCACCCACATCACCGACAGCTACCTGCCCTCCCTCGGCGGCATCGAGGTCCAGGTCAGCGGTCTCGCCCAGCGACAGGCCGCGGCGGGCCACGAGGTCCACGTCATCACGTCCACCCCTGCCGCCCGGGGCGACCACGGACTGAGCGTCGAGCACGAGGGTCCCGTGACGGTGCACCGGCTCGCCGCGCGCGTGCCGGGTGACCTGCCCCTGCACCCTCGGCCCGCGCACCACGTCCGGAACCTGCTCGCGGACACCAAGCCCGACGTCGTCCACCTGCACACCGGGGTCCTGGCCCCGACCACGCAGGCGTCGTTCCGGCCCGTCGTGCGTGCCGGGATCCCTGCCGTGTTCACGCTGCACAGCGTGCTCAGCCACTACGCCGCGGCCCACGCCCTGCTCGACCGCCTCGTCGGCTGGACGCGCTGGCCGATCCTGCTGACCGCCGTGAGCGAGCTCGCGGCGACACCGCTGCGACGCATCGCGCGCGACCGTGTGCCCGTCCTCGTCCTGCACAACGGTGTCGACCTCGACGCGTGGCGCGTACCGCGCACCGAGCGCGCCGATCGCGCGGAGGGGACCGCGGTGCACGCCGTCGCCGCGACCCGGTTCAACCCGCGCAAGCGCGTCCTGCCGCTGCTCGAGGCCGTGCGCGACGCCGGCGAGCGGGTCGACGCGCGCGCCCTGCACGTGACGATCGCCGGCGAGGGTCCGGAGCTCGACGACGCCCGCCGTTTCGTGGCGCGCCACGGCATCCGCGACCGGGTCTCGCTGCCGGGGCGCCTGAGCCCGGTCGAGCTCAAGCGGCTCTACGCCCGGTCCGACGTCTACCTCGCCCCCGGGGTCAAGGACGCCTTCAGCGTCGCCGTCCAGGAGGCGCAGGCGGCCGGGCTCGCCATCCTCTGCCGCTCGCAGTCGGGCGCCGCCGAGTGCCTCGAGCACGGTGTCAACGGCCTGCTGGCCGACGACGACGCCGCCCTGTCCGACGAGCTGGTGCGGCTCGCGACCGAGGACGGGCTGCTCGACTCGATCGTCGCGCACAACCGCAGCACACCGCCGGCCACGACGTGGCCGACGGTGCTCGCCGACACCATGGCGGCCTACGAGCGCGCGGTCGCCGCCCGCGACGAGTTCGACGCCCGCCGCGTCCGCGCCTGAGGGATCACTCCCACTCGATGGTGCCCGGCGGCTTGCTCGTCACGTCGAGCACGACCCGGTTGACCTCGGCGACCTCGTTGGTGATCCGCGTCGAGATGACGGAGAGCACGTCGTAGGGCAGTCGCGTCCAGTCGGCCGTCATGGCGTCCTCGGACGACACGGGCCGCAGCACGATCGGGTGGCCATAGGTGCGACCGTCGCCCTGGACCCCGACCGAGCGGACGTCGGCGAGCAGCACGACGGGGCACTGCCAGATCTCGCGGTCGAGCCCGGCCTTGGTCAGCTCCTCGCGCGCGATCGCGTCGGCGGCGCGCAGCGTCTCGAGGCGTTCGCCCGTGACCTCGCCGACGATGCGGATGCCGAGGCCCGGCCCGGGGAACGGCTGGCGCCAGACGATCTCCTCCGGCACCCCGAGCTCGAGACCGACCGCGCGGACCTCGTCCTTGAACAGCGTCCGCAGCGGCTCCACGAGCGAGAACTGCAGGTCGTCGGGCAGCCCGCCGACGTTGTGGTGGCTCTTGATGTTCGCCGCGCCCTCGCCCCCACCTGACTCCACGACGTCGGGGTAGAGCGTGCCCTGCACGAGGAACTTCACCTCTTCCCCGTGCTCACCCGCCTCGGCGACGACGTCGCGCGCGGCATCCTCGAACACGCGGATGAACTCACGCCCGATGATCTTGCGCTTCGTCTCGGGGTCGGAGTGCCCGGCGAGCGCGTGCAGGAACCGCTGCCGCTCGTCGCGCACGACCAGCCGCACGCCGGTCGCCGCGACGAAGTCGCGCTCGACCTGCTCGGCCTCGCCCGCGCGCAGCAGACCGTGGTCGACGAACACGCAGGTCAGCTGGTCGCCGACCGCCTTCTGCACGAGCGCCGCGGCGACCGAGGAATCCACCCCGCCCGACAGCCCGCAGACCACGCGCGCGTCACCGACCTGTGCGCGGATCGCCGCGACCTGGTCCGCGATGACGTTGCCGGGGGTCCAGTCGGGGGCCAGCCCCGCGCCGTCGTACAGGAAGTGCTCGAGCACGGTCTGACCGTGCGCGGAGTGCTTGACCTCGGGGTGCCACTGGACGCCGTAGAGGCGCCGGCCGGTGTCCTCGAACGCGGCGACGGGCGAGCCCGACGACGTCGCGAGCACCTCGAAGCCCTCGGGGGCGGCGTGCACGGCGTCGCCGTGGCTCATCCACGTGGTCTGGTGCGTGGGGGTGTCCGCCAGCAGCACACCGGCCGAGCAGACCTCGACCTCGGTGCCGCCGTACTCGCGCAGGCCCGTCTGCGCGACGTCGCCGCCGAGCGCCTTGGCCATGGCCTGGAAGCCGTAGCAGATGCCGAGCACGGGCACGCCCGCGTCGAACAGGGCGGGGTCGACGAACGGTGCACCCGTCGCGTAGACCGACGACGGCCCGCCCGAGAGGATGATCGCCGCCGGGTCCTTCGCGAGCATCTGCTCGACGGAGAACGTGTGCGGCACGATCTCGGAGTACACCTTCGCCTCGCGCACACGGCGCGCGATGAGCTGGGCGTACTGGGCGCCGAAGTCGACGACGAGGACGGGGCGGGGCGTGGGCGGGCCGGTGGTCGCGTCGGTGGTCGCGTCGGGAGCGGAAGTCACGGGACAAGGATAGGTGCCCGACGGCGCCCGGTCAGTCGCGCTCCACCACGCGGTCGCGCAGCGCGCGTGCCGCCCGCTCGGGATCGGCCGCCTGCGTGATAGCGCGGACGACGACGACGCGGCGCGCACCGGCGTCGAGCACCTCGTCGAGCCGCTCGGCGTCGATGCCGCCGATCGCGAACCACGGGGTCCGGGGACGCGTCGCCGCGACCTCGCGCAGCAGCCCGGTCCCGACGGCGGCCCGCCCCGGCTTCGTGGGCGTCGCCCACAGCGGCCCGACGCAGAAGTAGTCGACCGCCGGGTCGGCCTCGGCGGCCGCCGCCTGCGCGGCGGAGTGCGTCGAGCGGCCCAGGACGGGACCGGCACCGAGGAGCGTGCGCACCGCCGGCACCGGCAGGTCGCCCTGCCCCATGTGCACGACGGGTGCACCGAGCAGCTGCGCGACGTCGGCCCGGTCGTTGACCGCCCACAGCGCATTGTGCTCGTCCGCGACCCGGGCGACCAGCTCCTGGAGCTCGAGCTCACGGGCGACGTCCAGCGTCTTGTCCCGCAGCTGCACGACGTCCACCCCGCCCGCGAGCGCCGCGTGCAGGAAACCCTCCAGATCGCCGGTGTCCTCACGGGCGTCGGTGCACAGGTAGAGCCGTGCGTCGGCGAGGCGGTCGCGGGGGCCGGGCGGTGGGGTCATCCGCCGGAGTCTAGCCAGCGGGTCGCATGTAGGGTGAGCGGAGCACGGGAGCCCCAGCACGGGGCTGAGAGGGCGCAGGGCGCCGACCGTCGAACCTGATCTGGGTCATGCCAGCGAAGGGAGCACCCATGGATCCTGGCCTGCCGTCCGCTCCGGACCGGTCGGACGTGCCCGACCCTGCGAGCACCACGCCCGCCACGGGATCGTCCCGCGACGTCGTCGTCGTCGGGGGCGGCATCATCGGGCTGACGGCCGCGTGGCGCGCGCTGCGCGCGGGGCTGTCGGTGACGGTCCTCGACCCGTCGCCCGGGGACGGCGCCACCCACGCCGCCGCCGGGATGCTCGCCCCCGTCACCGAGGCGGACTTCGGTGAGTCGCGCCTGCTGCGGCTGAGCACGGACTCGGCGGCGCTGTGGCCGGCGTTCGCCGCCGAGCTCGAGGCGGCCTCCGGGATCGATGTCGCCCTGCGCGCGTGCGGCACCCTCACCGTCGCCTACGACGCCGACGACCTGGTCGCCGCCCGCCGGGTCCTCGCGCTGCACCACCGGTGGGGGCTGGACTCGACCGAGCTCACGCTCGCCGACGCACGGCGCCGTGAACCCCTGCTGGGCCCACGCCTCTCGGGGGCCCTCTGGGCGCCCGGTGACCACCAGGTCGACCCGCGCGCGACCCACCGTGCGCTGCGGCGGGTGCTCGACGCGGACCCGCGCGCCGCCGTCGTGCCGCGCAGCGTGGTGCGGCTCACCCGGTCCGGCTCCCGCGGACCGGTGACGGGGGCGCTGGACGACGCCGGGACGACGCACCGCGCCGCGACCGTCGTGCTCGCCGCCGGGTGGCGCACGGGCGAGCTCCTGGCTGGCCTCCCCGAGATCGGCGCCCCCACGCGCCCGGTCACGGGCCAGACGCTGCGGCTCGACGCCCCGGACCTCGACCTCGCGCACGTGGTGCGCGGCATCGTGCAGGGGCGCCCGGTGTACGTGGTGCCCCGGCTCGCCGGACCCGACGGGCGCCGCGAGGTCGTCGTCGGAGCAACGAGCGAGGAACGCCCCGACGACCGGCGCGCCACCGCCGGCGGGGTGTTCGCCCTGCTGCGCGACGCCCGCGTCCTGGTCCCCGGCATCGACGAGGCCGCGCTCGTCGACGTCACGCCCCGCGGACGCCCGACCACCCCGGACAACCTGCCGCTCCTCGGCCCGACGGCCGTGCCCGGCCTGGTGCTCGCCACCGGGCACCACCGCAACGGGGTCCTGCTCGCGCCCCTCACCGCCGCCGCGCTCGACGCCCTGCTCGCGGGACGCCCGTTGCCAGCGTCCGTCGCGGCCGTCGACCCCGGCCGCTTCGACCCCGGGCGCACCGACCCCGGGCACACCGACCCGTACGCCACGCCCTCGAGCGACCCTCGCCCGACCTTCGCAGGAGAACCGCATGCCTGAGACCACGTCCGCGCTCGTCAACGGCGAGCCGCACCCGACCGGCGACGGCCGCGACATCGAGTCGATCGTCGCCGCCCTCCTCCCCCGCTTCGTCGCCGACGGCACGCCGCAGGGCGTGGCCGTCGCCGTCAACGACGCCGTCCTGCCCCGTGGGGCGTGGGCGACGACGACGCTCGCGCCGGGCGACCGCGTCGAGGTCGTCACCGCGGTGCAGGGCGGGTGAGCGCGGTGCGCACGGACGGCACGCACGGCGGCCCACCCTCGGAGCCGGACGACGACGCCCTCGTCGTCGCGGGGGTCGCGCTCGGCTCACGCCTGGTCATGGGCACGGGCGGCGCGGCGAACCTCCTCACGCTCGGCGACGCGCTCGTCGCCTCGGGGACGGCCCTGACGACGGTCGCGATGCGCCGCGTCGCCGTGCGCGCCGGCGGGTCGGCGAACGGTGCGACCGACGGTGCTGCCGGAGGGGGTGACGCGAACGTCTGGGACATGCTCGAGCGCCTCGGCATCCGCGCCCTGCCGAACACCGCGGGCTGCTTCTCCGCCCGGGAGGCGGTGCTGACGGCGCACCTCGCGCGCGAGGCGTGCGGCACCGACTGGGTCAAGCTCGAGGTGATCGCCGACGACGTGACGCTGCTGCCCGACCCGATCGGGCTCGTCGAGGCGGCCGAGCAGCTGGTCCGCGACGGGTTCGTCGTCCTGCCCTACACGAACGACGACCCGATCCTCGCGCGCCGCCTCGAGGACGTCGGCTGCGCCGCGGTCATGCCGCTCGGCGCACCCATCGGCTCGGGGCTGGGGATCCTCAACCCGCGCAACATCGCCGCGATCGCGGACGCGGCCCGGGTGCCCGTCATCCTCGACGCCGGGATCGGCACCGCCTCGGAGGCGACGCACGCGATGGAGCTGGGCTGCGACGGCGTCCTCCTCGCGACCGCCGTGACCCGGGCCGAGGACCCGGTACGGATGGCGACGGCGATGCGGCTCGCGGTCAGCGCGGGCTGGCACGCTGCGCTCGCCGGGCGGATCCCCCGCCGCGAGGGCGCACTGGCGAGCTCCCCGCTCGCGGGCAGGGCCGACGTCGGCCAGACCCGTGGCTCGGGAAACCTGGACCTCGCTCTCTGACCCACCCCTCAACCCACCCGTGCCCACGGCCGAGGTAGAACGGCAGTCGCCGAGATAGAACTCCAGTACGTCACTGGAGTTCTACCTCGGCAACGGGGGTTCTCTCTCGGCGTGGGGTCAGCGCGGCGCGGAGCGCCGGGGCGCCGCCCAGGACGTCGCGGGCGTCGACGCCGGCCGCGCGCAGCACCTCGACCACGCGCGCCGACCGGATGCCCGCGGCGCAGACCACGAGCAGCGGCCCGTCGGCGGTCAGGTCAGCCACGTCGCCCAGCTCGGCCAGCGCGGCCCGGGCGTCGTCCTCGCCGCCGACGAACCGTCCGCTCGGCACCACGTGCGCGCCCGCCAGGGGCGCGAGCTTCGCCTCCCACTCCTCGCGGACGTCGAGCAGCACGGACCCGCCCGCCAGCAGGCGCGCCACCTCCGCCGGGCCCGCGCCCGGGCCCGACGACGGCCCCTCGCCCGCCGCGTCCGCCTCACCGGGCGCCGCGGTCGCCGGGGCCGCGACCCCGCAGAACGCCGCGTACGCGTCGTCGCCGGTGAGCAGCGCGGTCACGGGGGGCCGGGTGGGGTCCGGCCGGACGGTGAGCTGGCGCCACGTGAGGTCGAGCGCGCCGTAGACCGCCAGGCGACCCAGCAGCGTCGTGCCCGCCCCCGTGACGAGCTTGACGGCCTCGGTCGCCATGACCGAGCCGATCGTCCCGCACATCGCGCCGAGCACCCCGCCCGTGGCGCAGTCCGGCGCGGCACCGGGCGGCGGCGGCTCCGGGAAGACGTCCCGGTAGGTCACGCCGGCGGGACCGTCGACCGCACCGGGAGCGGGGCGGGGCCGGCCCCAGAACACGCTCACCTGACCGCCGAACCGGTAGATCGAGCCCCAGACGACCGGGATACCGCTGATCTCCGCGGCGTCGGACACGAGGTAGCGGGTCGCGAAGTTGTCCGCGCCGTCGAGGACGACGTCGTAGCCCGCCAGGACGTCCAGCGCGTTCGAGGCGTCGAGGCGCACCGCGTGCTCGACGACCCGCACGTGCGGGTTCACCTCCGCGATCGTCTCCGTCGCGGAGGTGACCTTCGGCCGGCCGACGTCCGACCCGCCGTGGATCACCTGGCGCTGCAGGTTCGAGGTGTCCACGACGTCGTCGTCCACGATGCCGATCGTGCCCACCCCGGCCGCGGCGAGGTACAGCAGCGCGGGGCTGCCGAGCCCGCCCGCACCGACGACGAGCACCCGCGCGCCCGCCAGCCGGCGCTGCCCCTGCGGACCGATGCCCGGCAGGCTCAGGTGCCGGGCGTAGCGCGCGACCTCGTCGACCGACAGGTCCTCGGCCCGTGGCTCGACGAGCGGTGCGAGCGAGGCGCTGCCCGGCTCCCCCGGGCCGCGACGGGCGGCGCTCATCAGGTGTACTGCTCCTCGAGCGCGCCGAGCTTGGCGTCCGCCTCGGCGTGGACCTTCTTCTCCAGGACGAACGACATGACCGGCACGACGCCGGCGAACACCAGCGACGCCAGGCGGCCCCAGCCCCAGCGCATCTTGGTCCACAGGTCGAGCACCGTGACGAGGTACACGACGTAGATCCACCCGTGCGCGAACGGGATCCACTCGATGAACGGCAGGACGGCGGACCCGTCGACGAACCGGAACACGACGTACTTGAGGAGCATCTCGACGACGAGGACGAGGAGCATGATGCCGGTGACGAGCGCCGCCGCGCGGTAGCGCGCCAGCGACCCGCGGGCCTTGCGGATCGCGGTGCGCGCAGCCTCCGGGCTCGGTCCCGCGGCCGCTGCCGTGGTCGTTGCCGTGGTCGCTGCCGTGGTCGTTGCCGTGGTCGTTGCCGGGTCCGCCGGAGCGGCCGGCCCGGCCGCAGCGGTCGGGGTCGTCGAGGTGGGCTCCGCTGGCTCGGGGTGGATCATCTGTGAGGATTCCTTACGCTGTCCGAAAAAGCCTGGCCGGGTGTCGGAGGCCGTACCTAATGTTAGTGAACGTGCGACCCCTCCCCCTCCCCGACCCGGGAACCCCTGACCTCACCGGCCCGGCCGCCTACCTGTGGTGGCTCGCGCGCCGTCAGTGGGGCATCCTCGCGATCGCCGTCCTGCTCGGCGTCGTGACCTTCGTCTGCCAGGCCGTGATGCCGTACGTGCTCGGCCAGGCCCTCGACGAAGGGCTCGCCGACGGGTTCGGCCGCACGCTCCTCGGGTGGGCCGCCGTCATGCTCGGCATCGGCCTCGTGCAGGTGGCCGCGTCGGCCGTCGGGCACCGCTACGACGTGGAGAACTGGCTGCGCTCGGCGTTCACCACGTCCCAGCTCGTCGGCGACACGGTCGCCCGCTCGGGTGACAACATCACGGAGGAGCTGCCCACCGGGGAGGTCGTCTCCGCGGTGGCGAGCGACGCGCTGCGCGTCGGCGAGGTCTACGCGATCGCGGCCCGGTTCGCCGGCAGCCTCGTCGCCTACGCGGTCGTCGCCGGGATCATGCTCAGCACGTCCCTGCAGCTCGGGCTCGTCGTCGTGCTCGGCCTCCCGGCCGTCGCCGGGGTGCTCGCCTTCCTCGTCAAGCCGTTGCAGCAGCGTCAGGCCGCCCAGCGCGAGGCGTCGGGCCGGCTCACCACGCTCGGCGCCGACACCGTGAGCGGCCTGCGCATCCTGCGCGGGATCGGCGGCGAGAAGGTCTTCACCGACCGGTACCGGGCGCAGTCCCAGACCGTGCGCCGCACGGGCGTGCGGGTGGCCACGACCCAGTCGTACCTCGACGGGCTGCAGGTCCTGCTGCCCGGGCTGTTCGTCGCGCTCGTGCTCTACCTGGGCGCGCACGCCGCGCTGCGCGGCGACATCAGCGCCGGACAGCTCGTCGCGTTCTACGGGTACGCCGCGTTCCTGTCGTGGCCCCTGCAGAACGCCACCCAGACGCTCCAGGTCACCACGCGCGCCCTCGTCGCGGCCAAGAAGCTCATCACGGTGCTGTCGGTCCAGCCCGCGACCGGCGCCCAGGGCGCCGCGACGGCGGCTCCCCCGGCCGGCTCGCCGCTGGTCGACGACACGAGCGGGGTCGAGCTGACCGCGGGCAGGGTCGTCGCCCTCGTGAGCGTCGACCCGGACGAGACCGCCCGCATCGCCACCCGCATGGGCCGGTTCGACGACGAGGCAGAGTCCGCCACGCCGGTCCGCCTCGGCGGCATCCGGCTCGCCGACCTCGACAAGGAGGTCGTCCGCGAGCGGATCGTCGTCGCCGAGGCCACGCCCCACCTCTTCTCGGGCGTCCTGCGCGACGAGCTCGACGTCCGCGGCGACACCGTCGAGGCCGAGCTCCTGCGCGCGATCATGGTCGCCGACGCGCACGACGTCCTCGACTCGGTGCCCGGAGGCCTCGCGGGCGAGCTCCCCGAGAAGGGCCGCTCGCTGTCGGGCGGCCAGCGCCAGCGCGTCGCGCTCGCCCGCGCGCTCCTCACCGAGCCCGAGATCCTCGTGCTCGTCGAGCCGACGAGCGCCGTCGACGCCCACACCGAGGCGCGCATCGCCGAGCGGCTCGCCGAGGTACGACGCGGCCGCACGACGCTCATCGTCACCGCGAGCCCGCTCGTGCTCGACCACGTCGACGAGGTCCTGTTCGTCGAGGACGGTCGCGTGACGACCAGGGGCTCGCACCGCGAGCTGCTCGATCGACCCAGGACCGCCCACCAGGGCGCCGAGGCCGCCCGCTACCGGGACGTCGTCGGGCGCTCGATGGACGAGCCCGACCCCACCCACCCGAGCGACCCACCGCACCAGACCGACCAGCCCGGACCGACCGACTCACCCGAACAGACCGACCAGATGGCCGACGCCACGAAGGGAGCACGAGGATGAGGCTCCCCGTGGCCGACGCCGCCACCGTGCGCAAGCACACCGCCTACCTGCTCACCGAGCACCGTCGCCCCCTGATCGGTGTCGCGGTCCTGCACACCGTCGCCGCGATCGCCGGCCTCGCCGGTCCGTGGCTGCTCGGACGGCTCGTGGACGCGGTCGCCGAGGGCACGACGGCCACCTACGTCAACCAGGTCATCGCGATCGGCGTGTGCGCGGTCGTGGCGCAGGCCGTGCTCATCCGCTACGCGCAGCGCAGCGCCATGGTCTTCGGCGAGACGGTGTTCGCCGAGCTCCGCGAGGACTTCCTCGAGACCGTGACGACGCTGCCGCTGTCGACCGTGGAGCGGGCCGGCACCGGTGACCTCGTCGCCCGCACGACGAACGACGTCAACCGGATCCAGCACGCCGTGCGGTTCGGGATCCCTCGCGTCATCGTCGCGGTCGTGACGATCCTGCTCACCGTCGTCGCGAGCGTGCTCATCTCGCCGCTCGTCGCGCTCGGGCTCTTCGTCGGCGTGCCGCTCATGGTGGGTGTGTCCCGCTGGTACCTGCGCCGCGCGTCCCCCGGGTACCAGCGCGAGTCGGCCGCCTACGCCACGCTCAACGGCACGATCACCGAGAGCGTCGAGGGTGCACGCACGGTCGACGCCCTCGGTCTGGGCGCGCGCCGCCGCGCCCGCGTGGACGCCGACCTGACGGAGGCCTTCGCCGCGGAGAAGTTCACGCTGCGCCTGCGCACCGTGCTGTTCCCGGCGGTCGACTTCACGTTCGTCATCGCCCCCGTCGCGGTCATCTGCTGGGGCGGGTACCTCCTGTCGACCGGCAACGTGACGATCGGTGCGGTGACGACGATCGCGATGTACGCCTTCCAGCTCGCCGGCCCGGTCTGGGAGCTCATCTTCTGGCTGGACGAGATCCAGGTCGCGGCCACGTCGCTGAGCCGGATCATCGGCGTCAAGCTCGTCGAGAGCGACCGCGAGGCGGGGACCGACGTGCCCGCCGACGAGCACCTCGTGGCGCGGGACGTGGAGTACGCGTACCGGGAGGGGCACAACGTCCTGCACGGCATCGACCTCGATCTCCGGCTCGGCGAGCGGCTCGCCGTCGTCGGTCCGTCGGGCGCCGGCAAGTCCACGCTCGGGCGGATGCTCGCCGGTATCCACCCACCCACGGGCGGTTCGGTGACCGTCGGCGGGGTCTCGCTCGTCGACCTCCCGCTGGAGGACCTGCGCCGGCACGTCGCGCTCGTCACGCAGGAGCACCACGTGTTCGTCGGGTCGCTGGCCGACAACCTCCGCCTGGCGGACGTCGACGCGACCGAGGAGCGGCTGCTCGCTGCGCTCGACGCCGTCGACGCCCACGAGTGGGTCGCGGCGCTCCCCCAAGGGCTGGAGACCGAGGTGGGCTCGGGCGGTCACGTGCTGACACCCGCGCAAGCCCAGCAGGTCGCGCTCGCCCGGCTGGTCCTGCTCGACCCGCACACGCTCGTGCTCGACGAGGCGACCTCGCTGCTCGACCCGCGCGCGGCACGCCACCTCGAGCGTTCGCTCAACGCGGTGCTGGAGGGACGGACCGTCGTGGCGATCGCGCACCGCCTGCACACGGCCCACGACGCGGACCGCGTCGCGGTGGTCGACGACGGACGGATCAGCGAGATCGGCCCGCACGACGAGCTCGTCGCGGCGGGCGGTGAGTACGCGCGCCTGTGGCACTCCTGGCAGCACGAATAGTTGCCTCAGCCGACCTCCAGGCTCTCCCCAGGTTGAGGGCGCATCCTCGGTACTTGACTCGTCAACTATCGAGGAGCAGTCGTGAAGAAGCCTGTCGTCATCGTCATCGTCGGCGCACTCGTCGCTGCCCTGCTCGGCCTCGGGGGCCTGTTCCTCTACGCCCGCTCGCAGCAGGGCACCGAGGCCGCACCGCTCGCCCTGAGCAGCGCCACGGCCGAGGACGAGGGCGCCGCTGACGCCGCAGACGGGTCGGCGACCTCGGCAGAGGACCTCGACGGCGAGTACGTCGTGGGCGAGGGCTCGCAGGCCGGCTACCGCGTGGACGAGGTGCTCTCGGGCCAGGACGTCACGGTCGTCGGGCGGACCGAGGACGTCACCGGGTCGATCACGGTGGCCGGCGGGTCGCTCACCGCGGCGCAGGTCGAGGTCGACATGACGACGATCACGACCGACGACTCGGGCCGCGACAACCAGTTCCTGTCGATCCTCGACACGGCCACGTACCCGACGGCGACGTTCTCGCTCACCGAGCCCGTCGACCTCGCCGACACCGTGACGGGAGACCTCGTCTCCCGGCCCGCCACGGGAGAGCTGACGATCGCCGGCGAGAGCCGCGAGGTGACCGTCGCTCTCGAGGTGCGCACGACGGCGCACGGCGCCGACGTGAGCGTTTCCATCCCCGTGGCGTTCGAGGACTACGGCGTCGAGGCACCGAACCTCGGGTTCGTCCAGGTCGAGGACGTCGGCATCGTCGAGGCGCTCCTGACGATCAGCCGGGCCTGACCGGGAGGCCGGCGATGCCGGCGTCGTCACCGCGGCCGCCCGTACCGGCGCGGCGGCCGCCGGTGACCTCGTCGCGGACCAGGCGGGCCCACAGCAGCACGGCGAAGCCGCCGAAGACCCACCACTGCAGGGCGTAGAAGACGTTCTGCAGGTTGAGGCCCGTGCCGCCCTCGATCACGGGGCGCGGCAGGAGGGCGGGTCCGCCCTCGGCCGGGCCCGGCTGCGGGGGCTCCGCGGAGACGAGCACGACGTAGCCGCCGTAGATCGGTCCGCCCCACGCGTTCGCGAGCGCCGCGGACGAGACGGAGTCCGTCTGCCCGACGGGCAGTCCGCCGGGCCCGGTGGACTCCGACGCCTGGACCCAGCCGGTGAGCCGCACCGTGCCGGTCGGGATGTCGAGCGCGGCGTCGTCGTCCGGGCTCTCGACCCACCCGCGCACCACGGGCACCACGGGCGGCCCGGAGAGGTCGGACCACGACGCACCGCCGGTGCCGTCGTCCTCGACGCGCAGCGGTGTGAGCACGAGGTAGCCGGTCCGCCCGTCGAGCGACCGGCCGGCGACGAGGAGCTGGTCCTGCTCGTACTCGCCCTCGACCCAGACCTCGCGACCGACGATCTCACCGGGGAAGGTGGACTGCGGCGGGAGCAGGACGCCCAGGCCCTCGGGCCCGGTGGCGGCGGCCTCGACGGCGGCGTTCTGCGCCGCAAGGTCGGCGCGCTGCTGGGCGCGGTCGAGCTGCCAGACACCGAGCCGGGCGCACACGGCGGCGGCGAGCAGGAAGACCAGGAGCAGGCCGATCATGCGCGGCTGGCGCGCGACGTCCCAGAAGGAGCGGCGGCGGGGCTCGGGCACGCCTCCCACCGTAGCCGCGCGGCTCGGGTCGGCAGCAATCCTGCGGCGGGTTCGGGCGCATCTCACACTCTCGCGAGGACCGTGCCGGTGACCGTGCCGAGGACCGTGCCGAGGACCGTGCCGAGAACCATGGCGAGGACCTTGGTCGGCGCACCGGGCGGGACCTTCGTCCCTTTCTCCCGTCCTGGGCGCACGTCACACCCCGCAGCCCGCCACAACCTGGTGCGGGGGGCCCTGGCATGCGGTTGTATGAGGACGTATCCGTCCCCCTGCCCGCAGGAGCTGTGATGACGACGACGACCCCTCCCTCGACCGCGAAGACCGCCTGGCGTGCGACGGAGGTGGAGCCCCTCAGCGAGGAGACGCTCGCTCGCGTCGACGGCTGGTGGCGGGCGGCGAACTATCTCTCGGTCGGGCAGATCTACCTGCTCGCGAACCCGCTGCTGCGGACACCGCTCGACCGCGACGACGTCAAGCCGCGCCTCCTGGGCCACTGGGGCACGACCCCCGGCCTGAACTTCCTGTACGCGCACCTCAACCGCGCGATCGCCGAGCGGGAGCAGTCGACGATCTACGTGACGGGCCCGGGTCACGGCGGACCCGGCCTCGTGGCGAACGCCTACCTCGAGGGCACGTACTCGGAGGTGTACTCGGACATCACCGAGGACACCGAGGGCCTGCGACGCCTCTTCCGCCAGTTCTCGTTCCCGGGGGGCATCCCCAGCCACGTCGCGCCCGAGACGCCGGGTTCGATCCACGAGGGGGGCGAGCTGGGCTACGCGCTCTCGCACGCGTACGGCGCGGCGTTCGACAACCCGGACCTCCTCGTCGCGGCCGTCGTGGGCGACGGCGAGGCGGAGACGGGGCCGCTCGCGACGAGCTGGCACTCGAACAAGTTCGTCAACGCGCGCACGGACGGTGTCGTGCTGCCGATCCTGCACCTCAACGGGTACAAGATCGCCAACCCCACGGTCCTCGCGCGGATCAGCGACGACGAGCTGCGCGCGCTCATGGTCGGCTACGGCCACACGCCGTACTTCTTCAGCGGCGGGTTCGACGGCGAGGACCACGGCGAGGTGCACCGGCGGTTCGCGACCCTCCTGGACGAGGTCCTCAACCACATCGCGCAGATCAAGGCCGACGCGGCCGCCGGGAACGAGGAGCGACCGGCCTGGCCGATGATCGTCTTCCGCACCCCCAAGGGCTGGACCTGCCCGCCGGAGATCGACGGCAAGAAGACCGAGGACTCGTGGCGCTCGCACCAGGTGCCGCTCGCGAGCGCCCGGGACACCCCGGAGCACCTCGAGGTCCTCAGGGGCTGGCTCGAGTCGTACCGCCCCGGTGAGCTGTTCGACGACGCGGGCCGGCTCGTCGAGGACGTCGCCGCGCTCGCCCCGCCCGCGACGCTGCGGATGAGCGACAACCCGCACGCCAACGGCGGTCTGCTGCTCAAGGACCTGCGGCTGCCGGACTTCCGCGACTACGCGGTCGACGTCGTGGGGCCGGGTGGTGCTGTCGCGGAGGCGACGCGCGTCCTCGGGCAGTGGCTGACCGACGTCGTGCGGCTCAACCCGGACAACTTCCGGATCTTCGGGCCGGACGAGACGGCCTCGAACCGCCTGCAGGCGGTCTACGAGGTGACGGACAAGCAGTGGAACGCCGACTTCTACGGCCCCGAGGTCGACGACCACATGGCCCGCGTGGGTCGGGTGATGGAGATGCTCTCGGAGCACCAGTGCCAGGGGTGGCTCGAGGGCTACCTGCTCACCGGCCGGCACGGGCTGTTCACGAGCTACGAGGCGTTCATCCACATCGTCGACTCGATGTTCAACCAGCACGCGAAGTGGCTCAAGATCACCAACCACATCCCGTGGCGCCGCCCGATCGCGAGCCTCAACTACCTCCTCTCGAGCCACGTGTGGCGCCAGGACCACAACGGGTTCTCCCACCAGGACCCGGGGTTCATCGACCACGTGGTCAACAAGAAGGCGGAGATCGTCCGGGTCTACCTGCCACCGGACGCGAACACGCTGCTGTCCACCTACGACCACTGCCTGCGCTCGCGCCAATACGTCAACGTGGTCGTGGCGGGCAAGCAGCCCGCGCCGCAGTTCCTGTCCATGGACGCCGCGATCGCGCACTGCACGCGCGGGCTCGGCATCTGGGAGTGGGCCGGGTCTGAGGTCGAGGGCGAGGACCCGGACGTCGTGCTGGGGTGCGCGGGCGACGTCCCGACGCTCGAGGTGCTCGCCGCCGCGCACATCCTGCGCGAACGGCTCCCCCACCTCAAGGTGCGGGTGGTGAACGTCGTCGACCTCATGCGCCTGCAGGACGAGAACGAGCACCCGCACGGCCTGTCGGACAAGGACTTCGACACGCTGTTCACCGCGGACAAGCCGGTGATCTTCAACTACCACGGCTACCCGTGGCTGATCCACCGTCTGACGTACCGGCGCACGAACCACTCGAACATCCACGTGCGCGGGTACAAGGAGGAGGGCACGACGACCACGCCCTTCGACATGGCGATGCTCAACGACATCGACCGGTACCACATGGTGATCGACGTCATCGACCGGGTGCCGTTCCTGCGCTCGAAGGCCGCGGGCCTGCGCCAGGAGATGGTGGACGCCCGGCTCGCGGCCCGGCAGTACACGCGCGAGCACGGTGAGGACATCCCCACGGTCCGTGATTGGGTATGGCCGGACGCCGGAGACACCGGCACCGAGTCGAGCGGCCCCGCGTACGACGCACCGGCCGCCGCGCAGGACACAGGAGGAGACAACGAGTGAGCGAACCGGCTCGCAGCATCTACATCACGTCCCCCGAGGGCGAGACGGGCAAGTCGACGATCGCCCTCGGCGTGCTCGACCTCCTCACGCGCACGGTGCACCGGGTGGGCATCTTCCGCCCGGTGACGCGGGGGACGGGTGCTCAGGACCCGGACTACGTGCTCGAGCTGCTCCTGGAGCACGACGGCGTGGACCTCACGTACGAGCAGGCCATGGGGGTGACCTACGACGAGGTGCACGCCGACCCCGAGGCGGCGTTGTCGACCATCGTGTCGCGCTACCACGAGGTCGCCGCGGCCTGCGACTTCGTCGTGGTCGTCGGCACGGACTACACGGACGTCGCGGGGCCGACCGAGCTGTCGTTCAACGCGCGCATCGCGGCCAACCTCGGCGCACCGGTCCTGCTGGTCGCGTCGGGTCGGGGGCGCACCCCGGAGGCCGTCGGCAACCTCATCGAGGTGAGCGTCGCCGAGCTGCGGTCGCACCACGCGCAGCCGATCGGGGTCGTGGTCAACCGCTGCTTCCCGGGCGCGATCGGCGCCCTGCGCGACGTCCTCGCGGGCCTCCCCACGCTCGCGGCGAGACCCGAGGCGCACGGCGGGCCCGACGTCGGGCCGCTGCCGGGCTGGGCCATCCCCGAGGACCCGCTGCTCAACGCCCCCACCGTGCGGGCGCTCATGGAGGCCGTGGGCGGCACCCTCGCCCTGGGCGAGGAGGAGCTCCTCTCGCGGGAGGCGCTCGACGTCCTCGTGGGCGCGATGTCCCTGGAGCACCTGCTCGGCAAGCTCACCGACGGTGCGGTCGTCATCACCCCCGGTGACCGCAGCGACATCCTCATCGGGCTGCTCGCTGCGCACTCCGCGCAGCACTTCCCGTCGCTCGCGGGCATCATCCTCAACGGCGGGTTCTACCCGCAGGACTCGACGGCCCGGCTCGTCGCCGACCTCGACCCGAGCCTGCCGATCATCCGCACGGACCTCGGGACGTTCCGCTCCGCCAGCGCCGCGGCGAACGCACGCGGTCGCGTGACCAAGGACTCGCAGCGCAAGGTCGACACGGCCCTCGCGCTGTTCGAGCAGAACGTCGACGGCGCCGCGCTCCTCGCGGAGCTCGACGTGCCCCGCCCCGAGGTCGTCACCCCGCTGATGTTCGAGTACGAGCTGCTCGCGCGGGCCCGCGCGGACCGCAAGCACATCGTGCTGCCGGAGGGCGACGACGACCGCATCCTGCGGGCGGCCTCGACGCTGCTGGGCCGCCAGGTCGCCGACCTGACGATTCTCGGCGACGAGCGTGCGGTCCGCGCGCGCGCCACCGAGCTCGGCCTCGACATCGAGGCCGCGACGGTGCTCAGCCCGCACGACCCGGAGCTCGTGGAGCGCTTCGCCGTCGAGTACGCGCGGCTGCGCGCGCACAAGGGCGTCACGGTCGACATGGCACGCGAGACGGTGACCGACGTGTCGTACTTCGGCACGCTCATGGTGCACCTGGGCCTCGCGGACGGCATGGTCTCCGGGGCGCGGCACACCACCGCGCACACCATCAAGCCGTCGTTCGAGATCATCAAGACCGTCCCGGGCGTCTCGGTCGTGTCGTCGGTGTTCCTCATGTGCCTCGAGGACCGTGTCCTCGTCTACGGCGACTGCGCCGTGAACCCGGACCCGAGCGACACGCAGCTCGCCGACATCGCGATCTCCTCGGCCGCGACCGCGGCGCAGTTCGGCGTCGACCAGCGGGTCGCGATGCTCTCCTACTCGACGGGAGAGTCCGGCTCGGGGGCCGACGTCGACAAGGTGCGAGAGGCGACCGAGCTCGTGCGCTCGCGCCGACCCGACCTCACCGTGGCGGGCCCGATCCAGTACGACGCCGCCGTGGACGCCTCCGTCGCGGCGTCGAAGATGCCCGGGTCGGACGTCGCAGGTCGCGCGACCGTCTTCATCTTCCCGGACCTCAACACGGGCAACAACACCTACAAGGCGGTGCAGCGCTCCGCAGGAGCGGTCGCGATCGGGCCGGTCCTGCAGGGCCTGAACAAGCCCGTGAACGACCTGTCGCGCGGCGCGCTCGTCCAGGACATCGTCAACACCGTGGCGATCACGGCGATCCAGGCCCAGCAGCCCGCCGTCGCGCACGCCGTCGCCGACACCAGCACCACACCCGCACCCACCGCCTCTGGAGCCACCGCGTGACCATCCTGCCCGAGGGCGAGCGCCCGAACCCCTACAGCGCGTACGGCGCGCACGGATCCGTGCTCGTCCTGAACTCGGGGTCCTCCTCGCTGAAGTACCAGCTGGTCAACCCCGTGGGGGGCGAGGCCATCGCCGCGGGCACGATCGAGCGGATCGGTGAGGACACCGGGATCGTCAAGCACCGGTTCGCGGGCAACACGACGACCCGCGAGGAGCCCGTCGGCGACCACGGCGTCGCGCTGCGCATCGCGCTGTCGCTGTTCGACGAGGTCGGCCCGGCGCTGGCGGACGCCGACGTGTACGCCGTCGGGCACCGGGTGGTGCACGGCGGCGCGACGTTCTCGGAGCCCGTCCTGGTGGACGACGAGGTCGTGCGGCAGATCGCGGACCTCTCCCCGCTCGCCCCGCTGCACAACCCGCCGAACGTGCGCGGGATCGAGGTGGCACGCGAGATGCTGCCCGACGTCCCGCACGTGGCGGTCTTCGACACCGCGTTCTTCACGACCCTGCCCGAGGCCGCGTCCACCTACGCCCTCGACCGCACGGTCGCCACCGAGCACGGCGTGCGCCGGTACGGCTTCCACGGCACGAGCCACCAGTACGTCTCGGGGAAGGTCGCCCGGGTCCTGGGCCGGCGCGTCGAGAGCCTCAACACGATCGTCCTGCACCTGGGGAACGGGGCGTCTGCGTCCGCGGTGCGCGGTGGTGTCGCGGTCGACACGTCGATGGGGATGACCCCGCTCGAGGGCCTGGTGATGGGGACGCGGACCGGTGACATCGACCCGGCGGTCGTCTTCCACCTGGTGCGCAACGCCGGACTGTCGATCGACGAGGTCGACGACTTGTTCAACAAGCGCTCGGGCGTCAAGGGGCTCTCGGGGGTCAACGACTTCCGAGAGCTGCGGCGTCTCATCGACGCCGGCGACGAGGACGCGACCCTCGCGTTCGAGGTGTACATCCACCGGCTGCGCAAGTACCTCGGCGCGTACGCCGCGGTGCTCGGGCGCGTCGACGTCGTGGCCTTCACCGCGGGCGTCGGGGAGAACGACAGCGACGTGCGGGCCGCGGTCGTCGAGGGTCTCGAGCCGTTCGGCATCGCGGTCGACCCCGACCGCAACGCGGTCCGCTCGGGCGAACCTCGCGTGATCTCGCCGGACTGGACGAGCACGCTGGTGATGGTCGTGCCGACCATGGAGGAGCTGGCGATCGCGCGTCAGTGCGTCGAGGCCGTGGAGTCCGCCGCCCGCGCCTGAGCGGTGCGGCGGACCCTGCTCCCGCTCAGCGCAGCGCGAGCACCTCGACGACCGTCGGGTCGAGCAGAGCCAGCGCGGCCGCGCGGGCGGCCGGTGCGTCCGGCGCCGCGCGCGCCGCGACGGCGATCGCCGTCGCCTGCTCGGTGGTGTGCTGCGCGAGCGCGTAGCGCACCGCCGGGACCGCCGCGGGTGACATCGACAGCGACGTGATGCCGAGGCCCGCGAGCACGACCGCCATGGCCGGGTCGGACGCCGACTCCCCGCAGACACCGACCGGCTTGCCGACCTCGCCGCCTGCCGTCGCGGTGGCCGCGACCAGGTCGAGGACGGCCGGCTGCCACGGGTCGATCAGGTCGGCGAGCTCGCCGCGCAGCCGGTCGGTCGCCATCGTGTACTGGGCGAGGTCGTTGGTCCCCAGGGAGACGAAGTCGACCTCCGCGAGGATCTCCCGGGCCCGCAGCGCCGCCGCCGGCACCTCGACCATGACCCCGACCGTCGTCAGGCCGTGCCCGCGCGCGGCGCTCGCGAACTCCCGCGCCTCCGTGGCGGTCGAGACCATGGGCGCCATGACCCACGGCACCGCCCCGGTCTCCTGCTGCGCGTCGGCGAGGGCGGCGAGCTGCGTCTCGAACAGCTCGGGGACCGTGCGGCGCAGCCGGTACCCGCGCACGCCGAGGGCCGGGTTCTCCTCCTCGGCCGTGCTCGCGAAGGCGAGCGGCTTGTCGGCCCCCGCGTCCAGGGTCCGCACGACGACCTTGCGGTCGCCGAACGCGCGCAGCACCTGGGCGTAGACCTCGGCCTGCTCCGCCCGGGTCGGCGCGTCGGACCGGTCGAGGAAGAGCACCTCGGTCCGGAAGAGCCCCGAGCCCTCGACGGCCGGCCCGTCGGGGCCGCCGGCGCCCGCGGCCCGCTCGGCGTCCGCCGCCTTGCCGACGTTCGCGAGCAGCGCGACGGGGGTGCCGTCCACGAGCGCCCCCGGCGCGGTGTCCTCGGCGAGGCGGGCCTGGACCTGCGCCCGGCGGGCGAAGGCCTCGGCGACCTGCGGTGCCGGGTCGAGGGTGACCGTCCCGGCGGCCGCGTCGACGGCGACCGTGGTGCCCTCGACGAGGTCGGCCGCGCCCCGGGCCCGCACGACGCACGGGATGCCGAGCTGGTTCGCGATGATCGCGGTGTGGCTGGTCGCGCCGCCGAGCTCCGTGACGATCGCGAGGACCTGGTCGACGTCGAGGGCAGCAGTGTCCGCGGGTGCGAGGTCGAGCGCGACCACGACGGACGGCTCGGTGAGCACCGGGACGCCGGGGGCAGGTACGCCGAGGATCTCGGCCGCGACCCGGTCGCGCACGCTGCGCAGGTCGGTGACCCGCTCGGCGAGGTAGCCGCCGGCCGAGACGAACATGTGCTCGAAGGTCTCGATCACGGCGTCGAGGGCGTGCACGGGCGGCTCGCCGTCCGCGATCCGCGCGAGCGTCTGCGAGCGCAGCGCCTTGTCCTGCGCCATCTGGGCCGTGGCCTTGAGGACGGGTGCCGCGGCACCCGTCGCGGCGGCGGACTGCGCGAGGAGCCCGTCGGCGACCGTCCCGAACGCCGCGAGGACGGACTCCTGGGCCGCTGCGCGGTCCGTCGGCGGCTGCTCGTCGGTGGGTGCGGCGACCGGCCGGGCGACCGTGACGACCGGCCCGACGGCGCCACCGCGCCCGACGCCGATGCCGTGCAGGACGGCGCCGGCGTCGGCCGGTGCGACGGCGGCGGGCATCACGGCACCTCGTCGAGGTCCGTCGCGAGGAGCGTGACGAGCTCGTCGAGCACACGGTCGGCCTCGGGGCCGTCGGCCGCGAGCGTGACCTCGTCCCCGTGCGGCACACCGAGCGACATGACGAGCAGGATGCTCCCGGCGTCGACGGGCTCGCCGTCTCCGTGGGCGATGGTCACGTCGATCCCGGCGCCGGCGACGGCCTCGGTGAAGATCGACGCGGGGCGGGCGTGGAGGCCGACGCGGGAGGCGACGGCGACGGTACGGCTGGGCATGTGACTCTCCTCGATCGGTGCGGTGGTCAGGACGTCGCGGCAGGTCGCGCGGTCCCGGTGGCGGGCGCCTGGCCGGCCGGAGCGGTGGCCTGGGCAGTCTCGGCAGCCTGAGCGGCGGCGTCGGCCTCGCGCTCGGCGGCGACCACCGAGTTCGTGCCGATGCTCTTGAGCGCGATGACGACGGCGGCGGCGATCACGGTGCCCAGCACGACCGCGACGAGGAAGCCGAGCGGGTTGCCGATGAGCGGCAGCACCCAGATCCCGCCGTGCGGGGCGCGCAGGGTCGAGTCGAGCGCCATGACGAGACCGCCGGCGGCGGCGGAGCCGACGACCGACGCGGGCAGCACCCGCAGGGGGTCGACCGCGGCGAACGGGATCGCGCCCTCGGAGATGAACGACGCCCCGAGCAGCCACGCCGCCTTGCCGTTCTCGCGCTCGGCGTGCGTGAAGAGCCGCTTGCGCACGACCGTGGCGAGCGCCATCGCGAGCGGCGCGACCATGCCGGCGGCCATGACGGCAGCCATGACGCGGTACTCCGTGGCGTCGACGGCGAGGTTCGGGGTCGAGAGCCCGGCGACCGCGAACGAGTACGCGACCTTGTTGACGGGTCCGCCGAGGTCGAAGCCCATCATGGCGCCGAGCAGCACGCCCAGCAGGACGAGGTTGGCCCCGGAGAGGCCGTTGAGCCAGGTGGTCAGGCCGGTCATCAGGGCGGCCAGGGGCTGCCCGATGACGACGAACATCAGCAGGCCGACGACGAACGTGGACAGCAGCGGTGTCACGACGACGGGCATCACGCCCCGCACACCGCGCGGTACCTTCCAGCGGCTGATCCACAGAGCGAGGAAGCCACCCAGGAAGCCGGCGGCGAGGCCACCGAGGAAGCCCGCGCCGACGGTGACGGCGATCGCGCCGCCGACGAACCCGGGCACCAGGCCCGGTCGGTCCGCGATCGCGTAGGCGATGAACCCGGCGAGGACCGGGACGAGGAACCCGAACGCGGTGCCACCGGTCTGGAAGAGCAGCGCACCCCAGCTCGCCGACGACGTGATGTCGAAGTTGCGGATGGCCTCGACGAGCGTGACACCGCCGTCGAGCTCGACGGTCGGCAGGTCGGTGACGTCGTAGCCGCCCACCATGAAGCCGAGCGCGATGAGGATCCCTCCGGCGGCGACGAACGGGATCATGTAGGAGATCCCGGTCATGAGCCACTGGCGGACGCGCGTCCCCACGCCCGCGCCGGAGTCGACCTTGGTCGCCGGCACGGGTGCGGCGCCGGCCGCGGGTGCCGCGACGGGCCCGGCCTCGACGGCGGCGACGGCCTGGCCGATGACGCCGGGGGCGTCGTGGACGGCCTTCTTCACGCCGACGTCGACGGTCGGCTTGCCCGCGAACCGCTCGCGGTCCTTGACCTCAAGGTCGGCGGCGAAGATCACGCCGTCGGCCGCCGCGATGACGGCGGGGTCGAGCGGGTCGGAACCGGCGGAGCCCTGGGTCTCCACGACCACCTCGTGGCCGGCGGCCCGGCCGGCCTGCTCGAGGGCCTCGGCGGCCATGTACGTGTGGGCGATGCCGGTGGGGCAGGAGGTGACGGCGACGAACTTCATGAGGGCACGACCTCTCGCGTGACGATCTCCGCGACGGTCTCGGCGTCGGGCGCAGAGCGCAGCGAGTCACGGAAGGAGGGGTGGACGAGCCTGCGCGCGAGCGAGGCGAGGATCTTCAGGTGGTCGCCGTCGCCGGAGGCCGGCGCCGCGATGAGGAACAGCAGCGTCGCGGGGCCGTCGGGCGCGCCGAAGTCGACGCCCGCAGGCACACGGCCCACCGCGAGCGTGGGCACCGTGACGTGCTCGGACCGGGCGTGCGGGAGGCCGACGCCGCCGGGCATGCCGGTCGCCATCTGCGCCTCGCGGGCACGCACGTCGGCGAGGAAGCCCTCGGCGTCGGTCACACGCCCGGCGGCCGCGAGCAGCTCGACCAGCTGGCGCGTCGCGGCGTCGCGGTCGCTCGCCTCGATGTCGAGGGCGACCAGCTCGGGGGTGATGAGGGGGGTACTCATGGGATCACAGCTCCTTCAGTGCGATGCGAGGGTCGGGGTCGGCGATGACGTCGACCTCGTCGGGTCGGATGTCCGTGGGCGCCGGGACGGCGCTCCCGGGCAGCAGGACGGCGGCGCGGCCCCAGGCCACCGCCGCACGCAGGTCGTCGGGGCCGCGGTCGCGGGTCCCCGAGGAGAGATAGCCGGCGAGGGTGGAGTCGCCCGCGCCGACGGTCGAGCGCGGCACGAGCGCGGGGCCACCGGCCCACCACGTCCCCGTCCCGGTGACGAGGAGCGCGCCGTGCGCGCCGAGCGAGACGAGGATCTCGGCGGTTCCCGCGGACCGCAGCTCGTGGCAGGCGGCGACCACGTCGCCGACGGTCACCAGGTCCCCGCCGACGACGTCGGCGAGCTCGTCGTCGTTCGGCTTGAGGAGCTGCGCCACCCCGGCGCGAGCGACGGCCGCGAGCGGCTCGCCCGACGTGTCGACGACGAACGCCGCCCCGTGCTCGTGGGCGACGACGCCGAGGCGAAGGTAGAAGTCGTGCCCGATCCCGTCCGGCAGGCTGCCGGCGCCGACGACGACGGCCGGACCGGACGCTGCCGGGTGCGACGCGAGCCGGGCGCGGACGGCCTCCAGGACAGCGTCGGTCTCTGCCGCGCTGAGCACCGGACCCGGCGCGTTGATCTTCGTCGTCGTGCCGTCGTCCTCGGCGAGCGTGATGTTCGAGCGCACGGACCCGGCGACGGGGACCGGCAGGCTCGCGATCCCGCGCGCCGCCAGCTCGGCGACGATCTGGGCACCGTCGGGTCCCCCGACGGGGAAGACCGCGACGGACTCCGCTCCCCCGGCCGTCAGCGCGCGGGTGACGTTGATGCCCTTGCCGCCGGCGTCGGTGTGCGTCGCCCGGGCGCGGTTGACCTCGCCGCGCACGACGGTGCCCGCCACATAGGTGCGGTCGAGGCTCGGGTTGGGCGTGACGGTGAGGATCATGCCCGCACCACCATCGGTCCGGCGTCCTGGACGCCCTCGGCGAGGTCGGGGTCGATCCCGGTGTCGGTGATGAGGACGTCCACGCGGGACAGGTCGGCGACGTGCGCGAAGTCGGAGCGACCGACCTTCGTGTGGTCCGCGAGGACGACGACGCGGCGGGCGGCGTCGACGATGGCCCGCTTGACGGACGCCTCGACGAGGTCCGGGGTGGTCAGGCCCTGCTCGACCGTGAGGCCGTTGGTGCCGAGGAACGCGACGTCGACGTGGACGTCGTGCAGGTCGCGCTCGGCCCACGGCCCGACGGCGGCGAGCGTGCGTCCGCGGACCGACCCGCCCACGAGGTGCAGGTGCAGGTTGGAGCGGGCGGCGACGAGCATCGCGATCGGCAGCGAGTGGGTCACGACCGTGAGCTCACGGTCGGTCGGCAGCATCTCCGCGAGGCGGACGGTCGTGGTGCCCGCGTCGAGGATGACGGACCCCTGGTCGGGCAGCTCGTCGAGCGCGGTCTTGGCGATGCGCGCCTTCTCGGCGGCGAGCACACCCTCGCGCTCGGCGATCGCGGGCTCGATGCCGAGGCGCTCGACGGGGATCGCGCCGCCGTGCACCCGGCGGACGTGGCCGTGGCGCTCGAGCACGGACAGGTCGCGGCGCACGGTCTCGGGGGTGACCCCGAGGTCGCGGGCGAGGCTGGTGACCTCGACGCGCCCGTCGGTCCGGGCTCGCTCGAGGATCTGCTGATGGCGCTCCGGTGCGTACACGCTGACTCCGTCGTCGGGATCGCTGCGACGCGATCGGGATGTCTGTATGAACTTGTATACGCCCGTTTCTGTCCGAACACAAGCCCCTGGGGACCTTTGACCTCTCAATCGGGGCCGAACAGACTGCCGTACCGGACATCCGACGCAGGACGGCGCGCGCCGTGCGGCACAGTAGGACCATGGCCGTCCTCATCGACCCGCCGTCGTGGCCCGCGCACGGCACCGTCTGGTCGCACCTCGTCTCGGACTCCTCGCTCGCCGAGCTGCACGACGCCGCCGCCCGGATCGGGCTCAGCCCCCGGTCCTTCGACCTCGACCACTACGACGTGGCCGCCGAGCGCTACCAGGACGCCGTCGCCGCGGGCGCGCACCCGGTCTCCGGTCGGGAGCTCGTCGTGCGACTCGCCGCGTCCGGCCTGCGCGTGCGTGGACGCGACCGGGGTGCAGGCAAGGCGCACGCGTTGCGGACCCGGTGGGACGCGCTGCTGCCCGACGACCACGTCCGGGGCGCGCGCGACGTCGGGCACGAGCTGGTGGAGCGGTGGGGCGAACCGCACCGCGCCTACCACGGCCGCGAGCACCTCGTGCACGTGCTGGACTCTCTCGCCCTGCTCGAGGGACGCCCGCCCGGCCTGCCGGCCGGTCCCGCCCCGATCGCGGCCACCCGACGCACGGACGGGTCGCGGGTCACCGAGCTCGCGGTCTGGTTCCACGACGCCGTGCACGACGGCGTCGCGCGCCAGGACGAGGAGCGGTCTGCCGAGCTCGCCGTGCGGCTGCTGGGGCCGCTCGCGCGCCCCGGCAGCGGCGCGGACCTCACGCCCGACGACGTCGACGAGGTCGCGCGCCTCGTGCTGCTCACCCGGGACCACGACCCGGACCCGGCCGACACCGCCGGGAGCCTGCTGAGCGACGCCGACCTCGCGATCCTCGGAAGCGCGCCCGACCGGTACGCGCGCTACGTGCGCCAGGTCCGCGCGGAGTACGCCGCCGTGCCGGACGACGTGTTCGTCCCCGCACGAGCCGCCGTCCTCGAACAGCTGCTCTCCACCGGCGCGCTGTTCCGCACCGTCGCCGGCGCCCGGCGCTGGCAGGACCGCGCCGAGTCGAACCTGCGCGACGAGCTCGCGGGCCTGCGCGCATGACCCGGCACGCCGGGCTCACGGCCGTGGCCCTCGGGAGCCTGCTCGCCGCACCGGTCCTGTGGGTGCAGCTCTCGGGCCGGGGACACGTCCGGACGGCGGACACGATGCCCCGTCGACCCGTCGCGCTCGTGCTCGGCGCCGGGCTGCGCCCGGACGGTACCCCGTCGGCATACCTGCGCCGCCGACTCGAGGGCGCCCGCCGGCTCTACGAGCGCGGCACCGTCACGCAGATCCTCGTCAGCGGGGACGGCGCTCGGCCCGGCTACGACGAACCGGAGGCCATGGCGGCCTGGCTCGTCGAGCGCGGGGTGCCGGCGGAGCACGTCGTGCGCGACCCGGGCGGCCTCGACACCCACGACTCCTGCGTCCGGGCGCACGACGTCTTCGGTGTCCGGGGCGCAGTCGTGGTCACGCAGGACTACCACCTGCCGCGCGCCGTGTTCTCGTGCGCGTCCGCCGGCATCGACACGGTCGGACTCGGGGTCTCGTCCGTGAGCGTCGACCCGGCAGCGGTGCTCTGGTACCGCGTGCGCGAGGTGCTCGCCTCGGTACGTGCCGCCCGCGACGCGCTCGTGCGGCGTCGGCCCGTGCACCGCGGCAGACGACTGCGCTAGGTGCACTGCTAGGGCAGGCGAAGCCGCCGCATCGCGGTCAGCACCGCGGTGAGGGCCTGGCTCGGCACCTCGCCGCCGAGCTCGTAGAGGGCATCCATGGTCAGCCCCAGGCTGGTGCCGCGCTGGGCGACGACCGACTGTGCCTCCGTCATGGCCTCGACGCTCTCGCGGCCGTGCCGCCGCCCGAGACCGGACGCCTTGAACCCGCCCATCGGCGCGGCGACCGAGCCCCAGGCGGCCGCATACCCGTCGTTGACGTTCACGGTGCCGGCCTCGACCTGCGCCGCGAGTCGACGACCCCGCGCGACGTCCCGCGTCCAGATGCTCGCGTTGAGCCCGAACTCGGAGTCGTTCATGATCCGCACGGCCTCGGCGTCGTCCGCCACGCGCGTCACCGAGACGACCGGGCCGAACGTCTCCTGCCGGGCGCACGCCGCGTCGTCGGGCACCCGGTCCAGCACCGTCGGGGCGTAGAAGAACGGCCCGATGTCCGAGCGGTGGACGGCGCCCGCGAGCACGCGCGCGCCCTTCGAGAGGGCGTCGTCGACGTGCGCGACGACCCGGTCGAGCTGCGCCTGCGAGGTCAGCGACCCCATGTCGGCGGTGTAGTCCAGCCCCGTCCCGAGCCGGAGCTCGCGCACGAGCGGCACGAACGCCGCCAGGAACTCGTCGGCGACCGCCTCGTGGAGGATCAGCCGCTCGATCGACACGCAGATCTGCCCGCTGTTCGAGAAGCACGCGCGCACCGCGCCGCGCGCGGCCGTCGGGACGTGCGCGTCCGCGGCGACGTACAGGGGGTTCTTGCCCCCGAGCTCGAGCGTCGCCCCGATGAGCCGCTGCCCAGCCCGCGCAGCGACACGGCGACCGGTCTCGGTGGACCCGGTGAACGCGATGTGGTCGACGTGGTCCGTCAGGGCGGCGCCGACGTCCCCCGCGCCCGCGACGACCTGGAGGACGCCCGCGGGCAGACCCGCGGCCTCGAGCTGCTCGGCCGCCCACAGCGCCGTCAGCGTCGCCTGCGGGTCCGGCTTGAGCACGACGGCGTTCCCTGCGACGAGCGCGGGCAGCACCTCCGCGTAGGCGAGGGTCAGCGGGTAGTTCCAGGGCGAGATCACCCCGACGACACCGACCGGGCGGCGGTGGACGCGCGCGCCCGTGAGGACGGGCAGCATGCCCGGCACCCGGCGCGTGCGCAGGTAGGAGCCGGCCCGCACACCGAAGTGCCGGGACAGCTGCGCGATGTCGCCGACCTCCTCGAATGCACTGCGTCGGGCCTTGCCGGTCTCCATCTGGATGAGATCGAGGACCTCCGACTGCGCGCCGAGCACGAGATCGCCGAACCGCAGCAGCACCGCGGCACGCTCCCGCACGGGCACGCGCGCCCACGAGCGCTGGGCGGTCCGGGCACGCACCACGGCCTCCGCGACGTCGTCGGTCGACGACAGGGGGATCGCAGCGAGCGGAGCGCCGCTGAACGGCAGGACGGAGCGGTGCATCCCGACCTCGTGGCTCGTCGCGATCCGTGCGACGAGCGGGGCGAGGACCTCGGGCTCCAGGACGTACGTGGCGGCCGGGTGCTCAGGGTCGATGAGTCCGTCGAGAGCGGCGCCGTCGCCGAACGCCGGACCGGAAGGTGAAGTCATGAGATCAAGGCTACGGGGTCCGACCGACAGGCAGCTCCCACGCCGTGTGCACCGGGCGGAAGCCCAGCCGGGCCCAGAACGGGGTCGACAACGGGTTGAGGGCACCGTGGTGGAGCACGACCGCACCCGTCTGCCCGAGCCGCGGACCGACCCGGTCGATCGCCGCGCGGGCCAGCAGCTCGCCGAGACCCCGACCGCGGACGTCCTCGTGCACGTGCAGCAGGACGAGATACGCGACCGGGTCCCACACCACCGTCCCGGCCATCCACGTCGACAGCTCCGGTGCGTCGACCGCCACCACGCCGACGACCCGTCCGCCGGACTCGGCCACGAGGACCGTGCTGCGCGGGCGGGCGATCGCCGCGGCGACCTGGACGTCGAGCACCGCACGGGTGTGCTCGCGCAGGTGCGCAGCGCCCGTCAGGTCGTCGTAGGCGATCTCGGCGAGCTGCTGGGCGACGACGGCCTCGAGGTCGGCGGGCACCGCGTCCCGGACGACGACACCGTCCGTCCGGTCGTCGTCCGGGGCGCCGGCGGTCCGCGACCTCGGCGGCCGGGCCGCGACGACGCTCGTGGGACGGAAACCGCGCGCCAGCAGCGCGGAGCCGCCGGCGACGTCGCGGCTCGGCCAGCTCACCGCGAGCACCCGGTCGCGTGGGTCGCTCGTCGACCCGGCGCCCTGGGGAGAGACCTCGTGGGCGCTCGCGTCGACCGCCGCGGTCCAGCGGTCGAGCAGCGCGCCGAGCGCCCCCGGCACGTCCGGGCCCGCCACCCGGGGCCGCAGCCGGTGCTCGTGCAGCGCGCGGAACGTCGCCGCGGCCGACCGCTCGTCGACCGAGGACGACTCCGCCACCCCGGCGGCGCGTGAGCCGTCCTGGAGCCGGACGGCGAACAGTCCGTCTCCCGTCGCGCTCGGCCGTGCGGGGTCCGATGCCGGGTCGGACGCCGGGTCGGCTGCCGGGTCGAGCGACGCGGTCAGCGGCGTCGGCGCGGGCACCGCGGGGTCGAGGCGCGCGAGCCGCGCGGTGTGCGCGGCGTCGAGCTCGTCGAGCTCGTCCGGCGTCACGACCGCGCCCTACGGTGCGCCACCGGGGGGCTCCTCGAACCAGCGGGAGAGGACCACGACGTCGGCGGCGGTGTACCCGAGGGCGTCGTAGAAGCCTCGGACGCCATCGTTGGTGCCCCGGACCATCAGCTGCACCTTGCGCGCACCCGCCGCCGCGAGCCACGCCTCGCCGGCCACGACGAGGTCGCGGCCGTACCCGCCCCCACGAAGCTCCGGATCGACCGCCAGGTAGTAGAGCCAGCCCCGGTGACCGTCGTACCCGGCCATCACGGCCGCGACGACGTCGTCGCCCAGGCGACCCACGAGGACCGTCGCCGACGGCGCGATGCGGGCGTCCGCGACGTCGCGCGCGGGATCGTTCCAGGGCCGGGTGAGGTCGCACGCACGCCACAGCGCGATCACGTCGTCGACGTCGGTGTCCGTGATCTCCGCGACGCGCAGCCGGCCGCCCGTCGGCCGCCCGCTCCCCTGCGGGCCGCGGGCCAGCCGCCCGCCGTCACCGATCCTGCCGGGCACGCGCGACCCGCTCAGCGCGGCTGGTACGGGGAGACGACGACCTCGATGCGCTGGAACTCCTTGAGGTCCGAGTATCCCGTCGTCGCCATGGCACGCTTGAGCGCCCCGACGAGGTTGAGCGTGCCGTCGGCCTGCCGGCCGGGGCCGAAGAGGATCTCGTCGAGCGTGCCCGCCGTGCCCACGCGGACGCGCTCGCCGCGCGGCAGCTGCGGGTGGTGCGCCTCGGAGCCCCAGTGCCATCCCTGGCCGGGTGCCTCCGACGCACGGGCGAGCGCCGCGCCGACCATCACGGCGTCCGCGCCGCACGCGACCGCCTTGACGAGGTCGCCCGAGCGGCCGACGCCGCCGTCGGCGATGACGTGGACGTAGCGGCCGCCCGACTCGTCGAGGTAGTCCCGCCGGGCGGCCGCGACGTCGGCGACCGCGGTCGCCATCGGGGCGTGGATGCCGAGGCTCACACGGGTCGTGTGCGCCGCGCCACCGCCGAACCCGACGAGGACGCCCGCCGCGCCGGTCCGCATGAGGTGCAGCGCCGCGGTGTACGTCGACGCACCCCCCACGACCACCGGGACGTCGAGCTCGTAGATGAACCGCTTGAGGTTGAGCGGCTCGGCGTTGCCGGACACGTGCTCGGCCGAGACCGTGGTGCCACGGATGACGAAGAGGTCCACCCCGGCGTCGACCACCGTCTGGTAGTGCTCCTGCGTGCGCTGCGGCGACAGCGCACCGGCGACCGTCACGCCCGCGGCGCGGATCTCCTTGAGCCGCTGCGTGATGAGCTCCGGCTTGATCGGCTCGGCGTAGATCTCCTGCATGCGTCGGGTCGCGTCCGCCGGGTCGAGGCCCGCGATCTCCGCGAGGATCGGCTCCGGGGACTCGTACCGGGTCCACAGGCCCTCGAGGTCGAGGACGCCCAGGCCGCCGTGGTTGCCGAGCGCGACGGCCGTCGCGGGGCTCATCACGGAGTCCATCGGCGCCGCGAGGATCGGCAGCTCGAAGTGGTAGGCGTCGATCTGCCATCCCACCGAGACGTCCTCAGGGTCACGCGTCCTCCGCGACGGCACCACGGCGATGTCGTCGAAGGAGAAGGCGCGCCGTCCGCGCTTGCCACGTCCGATCTCGATCTCGTTGCTCACGCAGGACAGCGTACCGGGGGCCGGCCCTCAGGCGTCGCGGTGCCCGAGCAGCTCGAGGATCGCGGCGGAGAACGCGGGCACGTCGTCGGGGTTGCGTGCGGTGACGAGCGTGCGCCCGCCCTTGCGGCACACGACCGGTGCGTCGTCGTGCCACGTCCCGCCCGCGTTCGTGACGTCCGTGCGCAGGCTCGGGTAGGACGTGACGTCCTTGCCCCGCACGAGGTCGCTCTCGACGAGCAGCCACGGCGCGTGGCAGATCGCCGCGACGGGTGCGCCGGACGCCGCGACGGCACGCACGAGCGCGACGGCGTCGGCCTCCAGGCGCAGCGTGTCGGCGTTGACCGTCCCGCCGGGGAGCACGAGGAGGTCGACGTCGGCGGCGTCGACGTCCGCGAGGGCGAGGTCTGCGGGAACGTCTCCCGCCGGCTCCAGGTCGCCCTCGACCGTCGCGACCGTCGCGCCGTCGGGCGTCGCCAGGCTCGTCCGCACGCCCGCGGCACGCAGGGCCTCCCACGGGCCCGTGAGCTCGGAGCGCTCGACCCCCTTCGCGGCGGTGAGGAAGACGACGTGGGGTCCGGCGTCGGTGGACCGGTCGTCCGTGGGCGTGGTGGAGGTGGTCACGGTGACCTCCCGTGATCGGGTGCAGGGACCCGTCCACCGTGGCGCGCGGGCCGAGCGCTCGCACGCCGGGCGTGGGTGGCCGGTGCCATGCTCGGACGAAAGGTACGGTTCGGGTGGCCGGCAGGGGGCTCACGGCACAGGACGGGTACGGGACAGGAGAGACGATGAGCTGGATCGACGAGCCCCTGCTGGGCTTCGACACGGAGACGACGGGGGTCGACGTCGCGGGCGACCGCATCGTCACGGCGGCGCTCGTCCTGCGGAGCCCGGGGACGGCGACCGAGATCCGCACCTGGCTCGTCGACCCCGGTGTGCCGATCCCCGCCGAGGCCGCCGCGATCCACGGCGTGACGACCGCCCAGGCGGTCGCCCACGGCCGGGCTCCGGGCCCCGCGCTCGACGAGATCGCGACCCTCATCACCCGGCACGTCGCTCGCGGCCTGCCCGTCGTGGCGTTCAACGCCGCGTTCGACCTCTCCCTGCTGGACGCCGAGCTCGTGCGGCACGCGCTGCCCACGCTGCCCCAGCGGCTGGGGCGCGACGTCTCCCCGGTGCTCGACCCGCTGGTGCTCGACCGCGCCCTCGAGCCGCGCCGACGAGGAAAGCGCACGCTGGGCGCCCTCGTCGAGGAGTACGGGGTCTTCGACGCCGGCTCGCTGCACACCGCCGACGTCGACGTCGTCGCGACGCTCGACGTGCTCGCCGCGATGGCGCACCGGCATCCCGAGCTCGCCGACCGGAGCCTCGCCGACCTGCACCGGTTCCAGATCAGCGCCCACCGCGACTGGGCCGACTCCTTCAACGCCTGGCGGGCGTCCCAGGGTTTCGTCGGTGCGGGGGCGTCGGGCGGCTGGCCCTCCGGCGCGTGACCGTGAGCACATGAGCGGCGCGTATCTCATCAGGTGAATGAAGATGTTGTGACGGCCCCGTGAAAGCGCCTCAGCAGCCCCGAACCTCCGTGGTCTTATCTCATCCATGAGTTACGGTCGACGTATGACACTTGTCGACGACGCACCTCTCACCCAGGTGGGGACGCTCATCCGCAGCGCCCGCCAGCACCGCGGACTCACCCAGGCGCAACTCGCCGAACGCCTCGCCACGAGCCAGAGCGCGATCCACCGCATCGAGCAGGGTTCGCAGAACGTCAGCCTCGACATGCTGACCCGCATCAGCCAGGCCCTCGACTCCGAGATCATCACCCTCGGCGGACCCCGGCACGCGCACCTGCGGGTGTCCGGCGGGCACCAGCTCTCCGGGCGCATCGAGGTCAACTCCTCCAAGAACGGCGCCGTGGCGCTGCTGTGCGCCTCGCTCCTCAACCGCGGGCGCACGACGCTGCGAGGCGTCGCACGGATCGTCGAGGTCGACCGGATCGTCGACGTCCTGCGCAGCATCGGCGTGCGGGCCACGTGGTCCACCGACGGCCGCGACCTCGAGATCGTCGCCCCGGCACAGCTGGACCTCGCGGCGATCGACGTGGACGCCGCACGGCGCACCCGTTCCATCATCATGTTCCTCGGCCCGCTCCTGGGCCTCGAGCCCTCGTTCGCCCTGCCCTACGCGGGCGGCTGCGACCTCGGCACCCGGACCGTCGAGCCCCACATGATCGCCCTGCGCCCGTTCGGCCTCGCAGTCACCGCGACCGAGGGGAACTACGAGGCGACCGTCAACGCGGGCACCGCACGCGACCTGACGGTCGTGCTCACCGAGCGCGGCGACACCGTCACCGAGAACGCGATCATGGCCGCGGCGCACCGCGACGGCGTCACCACCCTGCGCAACGCGAGCCCGAACTACATGGTCCAGGACCTGTGCTTCTACCTCGAGCTGCTGGGCGTGCGGATCGACGGCATCGGCACGACGACGCTCCGCGTGCACGGCGTGCCGCGCATCGAGGCGGACGTCGAGTACGCGGTCTCCGAGGACCCGGTCGAGGCGATGAGCCTGCTCACCGCTGGCATCGTCACGGGGTCGGAGATCACGGTCGCGCGGGTGCCGATCGAGTTCATGGAGATCGAGCTCGCGACGCTCGCCGAGATGGGCCTGGAGTACTCGCTGAGCCCCGAGTACCTGTCCCGGAACGGACGCACCCGGCTCGTCGACGTCACGGTCCGCCCGAGCGCGCTGCACGCACCGATCGACAAGATCCACCCGATGCCGTTCCCGGGGCTGAACATCGACAACCTGCCGTTCTTCGCCGTCATCGCGGCGTGCGCGAGTGGCAAGACCCTCATCCACGACTGGGTCTACGAGGGTCGCGCGATCCACCTCAGCGACCTGACCCGGCTCGGCGCGGACGTGCGGCTCCTCGACGCGCACCGGCTCGACGTCACCGGCCCGACCCGCTGGTCCGGCGCCGAGGTCAGCTGCCCGCCCGCGCTGCGCCCCGCCGTCGTCATCCTGCTCGCGATGCTCGCCGCGAAGGGCACCTCCGTGCTCCGCAACGTCGACATCATCTCCCGCGGGTACGAGCAGCTCCAGGAGCGCCTCATCGAGCTCGGCGCGCAGATCGAGACCTTCCGCGACTGACACCTCGCCGAGGTAGAACCGCAGAGGCCGAGGTAGAACGCCAGTCACGGACTGGCGTTCTACCTCGGCCTCTGGCGTTCTACCTCGGCGAGGGGTGGGGCTGTCAGCGGCCCGTGTAGTTCGGCGCCTCGACGGTCATCTGGATGTCGTGCGGGTGGGACTCCTTGAGCCCGGCCGGCGTGATGCGCACGAACTTGCCACGCTCCTGCAGCTGCGGGAGAGTGTGCGCCCCGACGTAGAACATCGACTGCGCGAGGCCACCGACGAGCTGGTGGGCGACCGCACCGAGCGGGCCGCGGTAGGGCACCTGGCCCTCGATGCCCTCGGGAACGATCTTGTCGTCGCTCGCGACGTCCGCCTGGAAGTAGCGGTCCTTGGAGTAGGAGCGCTTGCCGCGCGACGCCATCGCGCCGAGCGAGCCCATCCCGCGGTAGTGCTTGAACTGCTTGCCGTTGACGAACACCAGCTCACCGGGAGACTCGTCGCAGCCAGCGAGCAGCGAGCCCAGCATGACCGTGTCGGCGCCCGCCACCAGTGCCTTGGCGATGTCGCCGGAGTACTGCAGGCCACCGTCGCCGATCACGGGCACGCCCGCCGGCTTGCAGGCCTTCGCGGCCTCGTAGATGGCCGTGACCTGCGGGACACCGACGCCCGCGACGACGCGCGTCGTGCAGATCGAGCCCGGGCCGACCCCGACCTTCACCGCGTCCGCTCCCGCGTCCACGAGCGCCTGCGCACCGGCGCGCGTGGCGACGTTGCCGCCGACGATCTGCACGCCCGCGAAGAACGGGTCGGCCTTGAGCTTGCGGATCATCTCCAGCAGCAGGCGGGCGTGGCCGTTGGCGGTGTCCGCGACGAGCACGTCCACGCCCGCCTCGGCGAGCGCCGTCGCGCGCTCCCACGCGTCCCCGAAGAACCCGATCGCGGCACCCACCCGCAGGCGGCCGTCGGCGTCCTTGGTGGCATTCGGGTACTGCTCGGTCTTGACGAAGTCCTTGACGGTGATGAGGCCCCCGAGGCGGCCCTCGGCGTCCACCAGCGGCAGCTTCTCGATCTTGTGCTTGCCCAGCAGCGCCGCGGCCTCCTCGCGGGAGATCCCGACCGGGGCCGTGACCAGCGGCATGGGCGTCATGATCTCGCGGACGCGGCGGACGTCGAACTCCCGCGGCGAGACGAAGCGCAGGTCGCGGTTCGTGATGATGCCGAGCAGCACCCCCGCGGCGTCGACGACCGGGAGACCCGAGACGCGGTACTGACCGCACAGCGCGTCGAGCTCGGTGAGCGTCGCGTCGGGCGAGACGGTGACCGGGTCGCTCACCATGCCGGACTCGGACCGCTTGACGATGTCGACCTGGTGCGCCTGGTCGGCGATCGACAGGTTGCGGTGCAGGATCCCGATCCCGCCCTGACGCGCCATGGCGATCGCCATCCGCGACTCCGTCACCGTGTCCATCGCGGCCGAGGCCAGCGGGACGGCGACGTCGATCCCGCGCGTGAGGCGCGCCGTGGTGTCGACCTCGCTAGGGATGACGTCCGTCTCGCCCGGCAGCAGCAGGACGTCGTCGTAGGTCAGTCCGGTGAACGCGAACGGGTCGTTCTCCGTCGTGGGCGTGGCAGGGGCGAAGGAGTCGGTCACACCATGATTCTACGCTCGGGCGGCCCGGGATATTCCGGGCCGTGCAGCAGCCCGCCCGGTCAGCGGACGGTCGCCAGCACCTCGTGGAGCAGGCCGGTGAACGTCCGCACACGGTGGACGTTCGCCGCGAGCGGCAGCTGGGAGACGACGTCGTCCCGTGGGAGGCCCACGAAGATCGGCAGGTCGGGATTCGACTCGTGCGTCGCGTGGACGAGGTCGAGCTCCGGGCGCGCCTGCGTGGTGACCATGGCGACCGCCGCCGGTCGGACCATCGCGACGAGCTCGAGGGTGCGGTGCGTGTTGGCCGGTCCGGTCACGATCCGCACCATCGCGCCGTGGGAACCGAGCGCCGCGGCGAGCGCGTGCGCCGCCAGCGGCAGGGGCTCGTCGGGCGCCGCGAAGACGAGGACGATCTTGCGCATGCGGCTGGGGTGGTTGCGGGGCGGCCCGCCCCGCGCGACCATCGCATCCTCGGACGCCTGCGTGTACTCCCGCAGCGCGCGCAGCGTGGCGTTCGCCAGGACCACCTCCGGGACCTCACCGGGGCCCGCGAGGACCGTGCGCTCGGCGAGCCGCTCGAGCGCCGGCTCGACCAGGGACGACCACCACTCCCCCGGGTCACCGTCCTCCGCGATCCGCAGGAGCTGGTCGCACGAGCGCTGGTCGTAGGCGATCGCGGCATCGACGACGTCGGACACGACGACCCGGCGCGCGGAGCGGGGGGCCGTCTCCGGCGCGGTCCCGGGGACCGCACGCAGGATGGGTCGCACGACGGCGCCGCTCGCCTGCCCGCCGGGCCGTGCCGTGTCCTTGCGGTCGGGCCCGGGCACGCCGGCGCGTTCCGTGGGAGCGGGGTCCGACCTGTCGTCGGAGGGCGCCGGCGAACCACCGGGCTCGGCGCCGGAGCTCTGGTCCGCACGCTGCCGCGGCGCGATGGCCTCGCGGGCCTGGCGGGCCTGGTCGGCGAGCTCGTCGGCGCCCACGTCCAGCGCGGCGCGGGCGGCGTCCGCGGGGGCGACGCCCTCGAGCGTCAGTCGTCGCATGACGAGCAGGCGCGCGACGTCCTCGCCCGTGTACCGGCGGTGCGATCCAGCGGTGTGCTCGGAGGGTCCGAGACCGTACCGGCGGTCCCAAGTACGCAGGGTCGCCGGTGCGACGCCGAGGCGTCGTGCGACGACAGCCACGGCGAGCCCAGGGTTGGTAGGCACGTTCGGTCGGGGCCCGCCGGGTTCGGGGGCGGACCGGATGGTGGTCATGAGTCGATTCTGCCGACCGGTTCCGGTGTGTGCCACTGCGGAGGGGTAACGATCCTGCGCACATCGTCCGATCCGTGGGGAGATTTCGCGCCACCACTAGTGCTGACCGGGTCCGCCTGACGCGGTTTCGTCACCCGCTTGTGACACGAGGGACTTGAACAAGTCTTGCAACGCTTATAGGTTGTTCGCCATGGCAGAGATCTCAAGACTTCCTGGACCGGTCATGGAGCTGTGGGAATGGCAGTACCAGGGTTCGTGCCGCGATGCGGACGACACCCTGTTCTTCCACCCCGAGGGCGAGCGCGGCTCGACCCGACGACGGCGGGCAGAGGCCGCCAAGGCCATCTGCGGCTCGTGCCCCGTGATGATGCAGTGCCGCGAGCAGTCCCTCCGCGTGCGGGAGCCCTACGGCGTGTGGGGCGGTCTCAGCGAGGACGAGCGCTCCGCGATCCTCGTGGGTCGGGAGTCCCAGACCGGCTGACGCGCAGCCGCGCCGAGCCGATCCTCGCAGCCGCGCCGAGCCGATCCTCCCGGATCCAGAGACTCCGCCAGGCGACAGGCCGGACCTGTCGACAGACCGCACCACCCGGTGATCCACTCGGCGCAGGACGCACGAAGCCCCCGTGACCAACAGGTCACGGGGGCTTCGTCATGAGCAGGTCGTCAGCTCACGACCACGGCGAGGACGTCGCGCGCGGAGAGGACGAGGTAGTCCTCCCCGGCGTACTTGACCTCGGTGCCGCCGTACTTGCTGTAGATGACCTTGTCGCCGACGGCGACGTCGAGCGGGACGCGGTTGCCGTTGTCGTCGATGCGACCGGGACCGACCGCCAGGACCTCGCCCTCCTGGGGCTTCTCCTTGGCGGTGTCCGGGATGACCAGGCCGGATGCAGTCGTGGTCTCGGCCTCGAGGGCCTTGACGACGATCCGGTCCTCGAGCGGCTTGATGGGGACCGACACGTCGGACCTCCCCTTTCGCTATGAGAACTGCTGTGGATGTACGGGGTTCGGGTACTGCACGCTGCCGTCGTCGCGGGTGCCGGCGAGCATGAGGACCCTCGTGCCGACGCCGCCTCTCGGCGGCGACGACCTGGACCCAATCTAGATCTGCGATTAGCACTCGGTCAAGGCGAGTGCCAGCATGTCGGCCTCGGAGCACGGACCGCCACCGCGCGGGAAGCGTGGAAGGATCGGGGGATGGACGCCGCCGCACTGACCAAGCTGCTCAGCCCGACGGGCTGGGCGCTCCTCGGCGCGCTCCCGCCGTACGACGAGCGCCAGGCGATGACCCTGTCGGCAGGGCTGCGCGCCAAGGGCGTCGACCCGGAGCTCGCCGCCGCGGCGCTCACCCAGTCCCGGCTGCGCGCCGCGGGCAGGGCGAAGTTCGACTCGTTCGCGGACGGCATGCTCTTCACCCAGGCCGGGCTCGAGCAGGCGACCCGGCTCGTCGTCGCCGTCCGGCACGCGCAGCGGTATCTCGCGGCGGACGTCGCGACCGTCGCCGACCTGACCTGCGGCATCGGCGCGGACGCCATGGCGTTCGCAGGTGTCGGGCTGCGGGTCGTGGCCACCGACGTCGACGAGGTCACCGCGTCGATCGCGACCGTCAACCTCCGGCACTTCCCCGAGGCGGAGGTGCGCCACGGCGACGGGCTCGCGCTGGACCTGGCGGGAATCGACGGCATCTATGCCGACCCGGCGCGCCGGACACGCTCGGGCGCGCGGGTGTTCGACCCGAAGGCCTACGCCCCGCCCCTCGACGCCGTCTGGGCGCTGCGCGAGCAGGTGCCCGCCGTCGGCATCAAGGTGGGCCCCGGCATCTCGCACAACGGGCTGCCGGCCGACGCCGAGACGCAGTGGGTCTCGGTCGACGGCGACGTCGTCGAGGCCGCCCTGTGGTTCGGCCCGCTCGCCCCCGACGGACCGGGTCGCACCGCCCTCGTGCTGAGCACCGAGCGGGACGCCGACGGTCGGCAGCACACCACGTCGCGCGAGCTGCGCCACGACCAGGCGGACACCGAGCTCGTCCCGGACGTGGGCGCCGTCGGGCAGTACCTGTACGAGCCGGACGGCGCGATCATCCGCGCCGGGCTGGTGGCCCACGCCGCCGGTGAGCTCGGCGGGCGCCTCGTCGACCGCACCATCGCGTACGTGACGACCGACTCCCCCGCACCCGGCTCGGCCGCAGGTCTCGCCACCGGCTACCGCGTGGTCGACACGATGCCGTTCGGGCTCAAGCGCCTGCGGGCGTACCTGCGCGAGCGCGGCGTCGGGCGGGCCACGATCAAGAAGCGCGGCACCGCCGTCGTGCCCGAGCAGCTGCGCAAGCAGCTCGACCTCAAGGGCGACGCCGAGACCACGCTCGTGCTGACCAGGGTCGGCGGGTCGCAGCAGGTCCTCGTGGTGGAACCGCTCGGGTCCGACGCCCCGCCCAGCGCACCGCACGTCCCCTCCCAGAAGAGCTGATCGATGCACATCCCCTTCGCCCGGTCCGCGCGCTCGTCCGTCGGCCTCGAGTGGGAGCTCGCGCTCGTCGACAAGGACTCCGGCGACCTGCGGCAGGTCGCGCAGACGGTGCTCGACGCGGTCCGGCCCCCCGAGGGCGAGCACCCCGCGATCAAGCAGGAGCTGCTGCTCAACACGGTCGAGGTCGTCAGCGGCGTGTGCCGCACCGTCGGGGAGGCGGGTCGTGACCTCGAACGGTCCATCGAGGAGATCCGTGCCGTCACCGACCCGCTGCGGGTCGAGCTCATGAGCGCGGGCACGCACCCGTTCGCGCGCTGGGCGCAGCAGAAGGTCACCGACAAGCAGCGCTACAACACCCTCATCGACCGCACCCAGTGGTGGGGGCGCCAGATGCTGATCTACGGGGTGCACGTGCACGTCGGCATCGAGGACCGCGACAAGGTCCTGCCGATCCAGCGAGCGATGCTCTCCTACTTCCCCCACCTGCAGTCGCTGTCCGCGTCCTCGCCGTTCTGGGGCGGCAAGGACACCGGCTACGCGTCGAACCGTGCGCTGATGTTCCAGCAGCTGCCCACCGCGGGGCTCGGCTTCCAGTTCGAGGAATGGTCGCAGCTCGAGGGGTACGTCGCCGACCTGATGCACACCGGGGTGATCGACCAGTTCGACGAGGTGCGCTGGGACCTGCGCCCCGCGCCTCGGTTCGGCACGCTCGAGGCCCGCATCTGCGACGGGACGACGAACATCACCGAGCTCCTGGCACTGGCCGCGCTCACGCACTGCCTCGTCGAGCACTTCTCGACGATGCTCGACGAGGGTCGCGAGCTGCCCACCCTGCCGCCGTGGTTCGTCCAGGAGAACAAGTGGCGATCGGCCCGCTACGGGATGGACGCCATCGTCATCCTCGACCGGGCGGGCAACGAGGAGCTCGTCACGGACTCCGTGGGCACCCTGCTCGTGGAGCTCGAACCCGTCGCGGAGCGCCTCGGCTGCAGCGCCGAGCTGAACGACGTCCGGCTCATCCTGCGCCGCGGTGCCTCCTACCAGCGGCAGCGGGCGGTCGCCCGCCGCAACGGCGGTGAGCTCGACGCCGTGGTGGCCTCGCTCGTCGCCGAGATGCGGGCGGGTCGTCCGCTCTAGATCCCCGCGGGCTGACCGCCCACGCCCGCCACCTCTCGCCCCACTACCTGTAGGCACCACGCGATTGCGTGGCACGCGCACGGATCGTTCGGTCCGTGGCCTCCTCCGTCAGACGTCGGCGGTCGCCTGGGCCGTGAGCGGCTCGACCCACTCGTCGAGGAGGCGACGAGGAGAAGGATCAGACGCTCACGGTGGTCAGCGGCATCGAGGAGTCGACCCCCAGGTCGAGGGACGACGGCGCGACCCCGGCGCGCACGACGGCGGACCCGAGGGCGGCGATCATCGCGCCGTTGTCGGTGCAGTAGCGGATCGGGGGGATGCGCAGCGTGATGCCGGCCGCGGCGCACCGGGAGGCCGCCATCTCGCGGAGCTGGGAGTTGGCGGAGAACCCGCCGCCGATGACGAGGGTGTCGACCTCGTGCCGCTCGCACGCCGCGATCGTCTTGGCGGTGAGGACGTCGGCGACGGCCTCCGCGAAGGAGGCCGCGACGTCGGCGGTCGGCACCTCGAGGCCGCTGTCGACCCGGGCCTCGACCCAGCGCGCGACCGCGGTCTTGAGGCCGGAGAAGGAGAAGTCCGCCGCGTGCTTCGCCTGGTCCTTGCGGGCGGTCAGGCCTCGGGGGAAGCGGATCGCGGTGGGGTCGCCCTGGCGTGCCAGCCGGTCGACGTGGGGGCCGCCCGGGTAGGGCAGGCCGAGCAGCCGACCGACCTTGTCGAACGCCTCGCCCGCGGCGTCGTCGAGCGTCGAGCCGAGCTCGACGACGCGGGTGGCGACGTCCTCGACGAGCAGGAGCGAGCTGTGCCCGCCCGAGACGACCAGCGCCATGACGCGCTCGGGGAACTCACCGTGCACCAGCTCGTCGACGGCGGCGTGACCGATGACGTGGTTGACCCCGTACAAGGGTTTGCCGAGCCCGAGCGCCAGGGCCTTGGCGGCGGCCGCGCCGATCGTCAGCGGGCCGACGAGGCCGGGCCCGGCGGTGACGGCGATCGCGTCGATCTCCGACAGGTCGACGTCCGCCGTCCCCAGGGAGGCGGTGATGGTGGGGACCATCGCCTCGAGGTGGGCGCGCGAGGCGACCTCGGGGATGATGCCGCCGAACCGGGCATGCTCGTCCATCGAGCTCGCGACCGTGTCGACGAGGAGCTCTCGACCACGGACCAGGGCGACCCCGGTCTCGTCGCACGACGTCTCGATCCCGAGCACGAGGGGGGCGTCGGCGGTGTCAGCACGTCCGGAAACCATGGCCCCAGGGTAGTCGGACGCGCAGGACGGGCCGACAGCGCACGGACCGGACGACCCGGTGTCACACGTCACACACTGTCGCGGAACATGTTGCGGATTAAATGGTTGATGTGTCTATGGCTATCGAGACACCGACCATGACCGCCCACTCGCCGAGCAGGCCGACCGACGAGCTCCTCGAGATCGACGGCTCCACGGCCGACCTGCTCTTCCGCGAGGCGCGGACCGTCAACGCGTTCTCCGACACGGACGTCACCGACGCCCAGGTCCAGGCCGCCTACGACCTCGTGCGCTGGGGCCCGACCGCGATGAACACCGTGCCGCTGCGCCTGCTGCTCGTGCGTACGCCCGAGGCCCGCGAGCGCCTCGTCGGCCACATGAGCGAGGGTAACCGGGCCAAGACGCTCGCCGCGCCGCTGTCGATCGTCGCGGCCGCCGACCTGAACTTCCACGAGCACCTGCCCGTCCTCGCCCCGCACATGTCGGGCGTGCAGGAGAACCTCGCCGTGGCCGGCGAGGAGGGCCGGGCACCCATGGCACGGACCTCTGCCCTCATCCAGGTGGGGTACCTCGTCGTGGGGCTGCGTGCCGCGGGCCTGCACGTGGGGCCCATGACGGGGTTCGACGCTGCCGCGCTCGACGCCGACCTGCTGGCCGGCACCGGGTGGACGTCCCTCGTCGTCATCAACGTCGGCACCCCGGCCGGTGAGAACGCCTCGCACCCGCGCCAGACGCGGCTGGCCTTCGACCAGGTGTCCGCCACCCTCTGACCGACGCACCTGATCGAGGGAGCAGGCCACCCGATCAGGCCGCCCCCGTCAGCGACGTCCCGGTCCGACCTCTACCGGTCGGGCCGGGTCGTTCGACCACTGCGACCAGGATCCCGCCCACAGCGCGGCATCGACGCCCACGGCGGCGAGCGCGGCCACCTCGTGCGCGGCCGTGACCCCGGAGCCGCAGTAGACGCCGACCCTGGCACCGGGCACGGCACCGAGGCCCCGGAACCGTGCCGCCAGCGCGCTCTCGTCGAGGAACGTCCCGTCGGTCGTGAGGTTGTCGGCCGTGGGCGCGCTCACGGCGCCGGGCACGTGGCCGGCCCGCGGGTCGACGGGTTCGATCTCGCCCCGGTAGCGCTCGGCCGCACGGGCGTCGAGCAGGACCCCGGTGCCCGACGACGCCAGGTGCGCCGCGTCGTCGGGCCCGAGCACGGGCATCGCGCCCGGGCGCACGACGACGTCGCCGGGCTCGGGGACGACGTCACCGGTCTCGAGGTCCCGGCCCGCACGCAGCCAGGCCTCGAGCCCCCCGTCGAGGATCCGCACCTGCCCGTGCCCGGCCCAGCGCAGCAGCCACCAGGCGCGCGCCGCAGACGTCCCCCCGACCGCGTCGTAGACGACGACGTCGCTGTCCGCGCGCACGCCCCACCGGCGCGCGGCGGCCTGCAGCGCATCCACGTCCGGGAGCGGGTGGCGCCCGGACGCCGGGGACGCCGGGGCGGCGAGCTCGCTCTCCAGGTCGACGTAGACGGCCCCGGGAAGGTGACCGGCCAGGTACTGCGCGTGACCGTCGGTCCGCCCGAGCACCCAGCGCACGTCGAGCAGGACGCAGCCGGGCGCCAGCCCTCCGACCGTGACGAGCACGTCGGAGCGAGCGCTCACGCGGCGTCGTCCCCGGGCTCGCGCGGCCCCGGGACGACGGCGTCCTCGTGGGAGAGCTCGAGGCGCATCGTGTAGGCGTCGACGTCCTCGGGCTGGTAGTACCGCTTGCGGATGCCGAGCTGCTCGAAGCCGAACTTCGCGTACATCCCGAGCGCCGCGTCGTTGTCGACGCGCACCTCGAGCAGGACCGCCTCGGCACGCAGCACGCGGGCCCGGTCGATGAGGGCGGTGAGCAGCGTGGAGCCGATCCCGAGGTGCTGCAGGGCCGGGTCGACGCCGATGGTCATGATCTGCACGACGTCCCCGTCGTACCAGAGCCCGGCGTACCCGACGAGGGGCTGCGAGCCCGCGGCGTCGAGCCGCACCGGCTCGGCGGCCACGTACCAGCGGCCCTGGCCGCCGAGCTCGGCGGCGAGCATCCCGTAGGTCCACGCTCCCCGGCCGAAGAGCTCGTGCTCGAGCTGCACGACCCGCGCGAGGTCTGCGGCCCGCAGCGGACGCAGCCGGACGTCGTGGGTCCGGTGCGGGCTCATGGTCGGGCCCCGTCGGTGGCCTCCGTCGTGGCCTCCGTCGCGCGCTTGCGGGCGGCGGGCTCCTGGACGTCGGGGCGGCGCAGGTACAGCGGTTCGGTGGGCTGGTCCACACCCGCGTCGCGGCGGGCGAGCGCGAGGCGCGCGAGGACCGTGGCGTCGGGGACCAGGGGTGCGTCGTCGGCGGGCGGCAGGTCGTCCGGGTAGAGGGCGGCGCCCTCGCCGACGATGACGGCTCCCGCGGCGGCGTCGGCCAGCGTGCTCGCGGCGCCGACCCCCGGGCCCGCGACCGTCTCGACGACGGGCGTCGAGTGCGGCCCCTCGTGGGCCACCACCCGGTAGCGCGCCCAGTACACCTCGCGGCGGCGCGCGTCGGTGGCGACGAACACCTCGGTGCCGGGGGTCAGGCCGAGGTCGCTGACGGCCTGCGCCGCGATCGCGTCGAGGCCGCAGACGCCGAGCACAGGGATGCCCAGCGCGAGCGCGAGCGCTCGGGCCGTGACCAGCCCGACGCGCAGCCCCGTGAACGGGGCCGGGCCCGTCCCGGCGACCACCGCGCCGAGGTCCCGGCGGTCCGTGCCGGTCTCCGCGAGGACCTCGTCGAGCAGCGGGGCCAGCGACTCGGCGTGCCGACGCCGCTCGGAGGACTCACGACGGGCCAGGCGCTCACCGCCGTCGCCGACGAGCGCGACCGTCACCGCGGCCGAGGTGTCGAGTGCGAGAACTACCACGGCCTCAGCCTACTGTCCCGCGCCCGGCGACCTGGAGGTCTGCCGCGTCGAGCGCCGCCCAGCGCTGCCCGACGCCGCGCACCGTCACGGTCCGGACCCCCGCCTCGGGAGCGTCGTCACCGTTCGTGCTGTCGCCCCCCGCACCGCGCGGGCGGACGAGCTCGATCTCGAGGCGGTCCCCCGCGAGCGACTCGACGAGCCCCGCGCCCCACTCGACGACCGTGACGGACTCGTCCAGCCCGGAGTCGAGGTCGAGCGCGTCGATCTCGTCGAGCGACCCGATCCGGTAGGCGTCGACGTGCACCAGCGCCGGCCCTCCGGTCACGGACGGGTGCTCGCGCGCCACGATGAACGTCGGCGACGCGATCTGTCCGCGCACCCCGAGGCCGGCACCGATCCCCTGCGTGAGGGTCGTCTTGCCGGCCCCCAGGTCGCCGGTGAGGACGACCAGGTCGCCCGCCCGGAGCAGGCCGGCGAGAGTGCGGCCGAACGCCCGGGTGCTCTCGGCGTCGGGCAGGCGCAGGGTGGTCTCGGTCATGACAGGTACTCCCTCGTGGGGTGCGGGTCCTCGAGCGGCGGGTGGGTCTCGTCACCGTCGACGTGGACGCGCGGGACCCGTGACCCGAGGCGGGTGGTGATCTCGTAGCTGATGGTGCCCGCCGCCTGCGCCCAGTCCTCCGCCGTCGGCGCCCCACCCCGCGCGAGGCCCGCACCGGGCCCGAAGAGGGTGACGACGTCGCCCGCCTGCTCGGTCGCGTACGGTCCGAGGTCGAGGACGAACTGGTCCATGCAGACGCGACCGGCGACGTGCAGCACCCGGCCGGTGCTCCCACCTTGGGCGACGTCCTCGACCGGCCCGCCCACGAGGACCGGGCCGCCGGGGTGCTCCGGGAGCAGCCCGGACGCGTGCCGCGGCACACCGTCGGAGTAGCCGAGCGGGACCACCCCGAGAACCGTCTCCTGCGACGTCGAGTACGCGTGGGCGTAGGAGACGCCGTGCCCGGCCGCGACCCGCTTGACCGTCACGAGCTGCGCCTCGAGGGTCATCGCGGGCGTCAGCCCGTAGTCCGCCGACGTGCCGAGCTGCGGCACCGGCGACAACCCGTAGACCGCGAGCCCGGGCCGCACGAGGTCGTGGTGCACGCGCCGGTTCGTCAGCGTCGCCGCCGAGTTCGCCAGGTGCCGCACCTCGAGGTCGGCCCCCGCCCGCTCGGCGCGGCGGACCGCGTCGTCGAAGACCTCGGCCTGGTGCAGCACGGTCGGGTGCTCGGGCTCGTCCGCGAACGCGAAGTGCGACCAGATACCGACGACACGCAGCACACCCTCCCGCTGCTGGGCGACGGCCGACGCGAGGACCGCGTCCAGCTCGTGCGGCATCAGTCCGTTGCGGCCGAGGCCGGTGTCCACCTTGAGGTGCACACGAGCGGTGCGCCCGGTCGCGCGGGCCGCGGCCACCACCTCGTCCAGCGCCCAGGGTGCCGCGACGGACACGTCGACGTCTGCCTCGAGGAGCGCGGCCAGCGGCGCGCCCGGTCCGTAGAGCCAGGTGAGCACGCGCGCGCGCTCGCTCCCGATGCCGGCCGCACGCAGCGCCAGGGCCTCGGCGACCTGCGCCGCCCCGAGCCACGTCGCGCCGCCCGCGAGCGCCGCCGTCGCGCTCGGCACGAGCCCGTGCCCGTAGGCGTCCGCCTTGACCACGGCCATGACCTGCGCGCCCGGCGCGTGCTCCGCGAGCGTCCGCACGTTCCCGCGGATCGCGGCGAGGTCGATCACGGCCCGCGCGGGGAAGTACCCGGCGCCCTGGCTGCTCGGCAGGCTCTGGTTCACGATCACCGATTCTCTCACCCGTACCGCCCGGAGCGGGCTATCCCCAGGCGTCGAGCCGGCGGTCCGTGGCGAACAGGCGCGGCCGACCGCTCAGCGGGTCCGTGAACTCGACGGACCGCGACACGAGCTGCAGGGGGCGGCTGTAGTCGTCGGGCGCGACGTCGTAGGGCTCGGGGTAGAAGTTGTCGTGCAGGATCGGCACGCCGAGGCGGTTCATGTGCAGCCGCAGCTGGTGCGTCTTGCCGGTGTGCGGGCGCAACCGGTAGCGCCCGAGCGTCCCACGGACGTCCACCAGCTCAACATGGCTCTCGGCGTTGGGCTCCCCGGGCACCTCCGTGGCCCGCATGACGCCCCGCTCCTTGTGGATGCGGCTGCGAACGGTGCACGGCAGCGCGAGCGCGGGGTCGAACGGCGCGACCGCCTCGTACTCCTTGCGGACCTCCCGCCGCGCGAAGAGCTCCTGGTAGGCGCCGCGGACCTCGGGCCGGACCGTGAGGACGAGCACACCGGCGGTCACCCGGTCGAGGCGGTGCGCCGGGCTGAGCTCCGGCAGGTCGAGGTCGCGTCGCAGCCGGACGAGCGCGCTGCGGGCCACGAACGCGCCCCGCGGGATGCTCGCCAGGAAGTGCGGCTTGTCGACCACCAGCAGGTTCTCGTCGCGGTGCAGGACGGCGATCTCGAACGGGACCTCCGGCTCGACCGGCGGGTCCCGGTAGAGGAAGACGAAGCCGCGCGGCTCGTACGGCGTGCGCGCCGTGACCGGGCGGCCACGCCCGTCGACGACCTCTCCCGCGGCGACCTTCACCGCGAGCCGCTCGGCGTCACCGGGGAACCGGTGCAGGACGTAGTCGAGCGTCCGCGTGAAACGCGCCGTGCTCACCGGGTCGTGCGGGAGCACGAGCCGGGTCGCGTTGAGCCCGTCGCGCACGGGCAGCGGGCTGCGCGCGCGGCGGCCTGGCTCGACGGGGGGCATACGCACCACGGTAGCGGTGCCCCTGGTCCACGGCCGCACCGCGTGACGCCGGCGCGACGGCGTCACTCCGGGACGACGACGGCAGCGTGCCCCCGGCCCGCGGCCACCAGCCGGGCGTTGGCCTCGTCGGGCCCCAGCGTCCAGGCGCGCGCCGCTGCCGGGGACTTGCCGTGCCGCACGTGCCGGGCCTCGAGCCGTGCCCGTCGGACGTCGTCCGGCACGTCGAGGTACCAGACCTCGTCGAGGAGGGTGCGGACCTGGTCCCACGGAGCGCCGTCGAGCAGGAGGTAGTTGCCCTCGGTGACGACGAGGTCCGTCTCGGGGCCGACCCGCACGGCACCGGCGACGGGCTCCTCGATCTCCCGACGGAACTCCGGCGCGTACACGTCGCCGCGCCTCTCCCGCGGCTCGGCCAGGCGGCGCAGCAGCGCGACGTACCCCGCGGCGTCGAACGTGTCCGGCGCGCCCTTGCGCTCACGGCGCCCGAGCCGGCGCAGCTCGATGTCCGCGAGATGGAACCCGTCCATCGGCACGACGACGGTGCGTACGTCCGCCAGCGACGCCACGAGGCGGTCGGCGAACGTCGACTTGCCCGCACCGGGCGGCCCGACCACTCCGAGCAGCGCGGTACGACCCTCGGCGTGCGCGCGGGCGACGACCGCTCGGCTGCGGTCGACGAGCGTGTCTGCCACGGTCATCGGCCCGCTCCGGCGAGCAGGTCGGCAACCACGGCGGGGACGGCGTGCGCGACGTCGAGTGCCGCCACCGGGCCGCCGGGCGTCGCGCGCTCGGCCGCGCGCCCGTGCACGAGCGCGGCCGCCGCGGCGAGGCGCGCGGGCAGGTCCGGCTCGGTCAGGACGCCGTCGTGGTGCGCTGCGAGCAGCGTCCCGAGGATCCCGGCCAGGATGTCCCCCGACCCGGCGGTCGCCGACCAGCCCGGCGCGTCCGCCTGCGCGAGGACCGCACCCGGGCCGACGACGACCGTCGCCGACCCCTTGAGCAGCACCGTGGCGCCCGTGAGCTCGTGCGCACGCCGCGCCCACCGCAACGGCTCGGCCTCGACACCGCGGCGGTCCACCTGCTCGCCGCGCGTCCGCAGGAGCGTCGCGAGCTCGCCCGCGTGCGGGGTGAGCACCACCCACGGCCCGCAGCGCTCGGGCAGCAACGACAGCGCCCCCGCGTCGACGACCGCGGGCACCCGCCCGCCGTCCGTGCCGGACAGCGCGGCGCGGAAGCGGTCGTGCTGGCCGCCGTCGTCCGGGACACCGGGGTCCTCACCGTCCGCGCCGGCGGCGCCGGGATCTCCCGACGCCGGGACGCCCGGGCCGAGGACCCAGGCCTGGACCCGGCCCGGCCCGGGCACGGCCTCCGGGCGGGCGGCGAGGACGTGGCGCGCGACGTCGTCGGGACCCAGGTAGCGCACCATGCCCGCGCCCGTGCGGATCGCGGCCGTGGTCGCGAGCACGGCGGCGCCCGGGAAGGTCGACGTACCGGCGACGACGCCGACCACCCCGCGCGTGTACTTGTGGTCGCTCGTCCCGGGGACCACCCAGAGGTGCGCGACGTCCCCGGCCTCCAGACGGACCACCGCCGCCGCGGGAGCGGCTGCCCGGTCGAGCCCGGACCCGAGGTCGAGCCCGAGGTCGACGACGGCTCCCCGCCCGGCCAGGTACGTGGCGGGCGGCAGCAGGAGGCCAGGCTTCGCCGCGCCGAACGTCACGGTGCGGTCCGCGGGCAGGACCGGGCCGTCGACCGCACCGTCGTCGACGCCGATGCCGCTCGGGGTGTCCACGGCGACGACCCACGGTCGGCGCGGGTGGTCGGGCAGCGCGCCGAGCACGGCGACGACCAGGTCACGGGCCCTCCCCCGCAGCGGCCCGGCGGCGCCGATGCCGACCAACCCGTCGAGCACCGCGTCGGCGGCGAGCACCCGCTCCACACTCTCCGGCAGGGACAAGGGCACCTGCGAGGCCGGCTGATCGACGTGCTCGTCGGGAGCTCCGACAAGCTCCGTGACCGTCCCGCCGGCCCGACGCAGCGCCGCGAGGCCGTCGCGGTGAGCCCGTGCGCTCGTGCAGATCGCCTCGACGTGCACCCCGCGTCGAGCCAGGTACGCCCCGGCGAACAGCGTGTCGCCCCCGTTGTTCCCGGCGCCCACCAGCGCCACCACCCGGGCGCCGGTCACCCGCCCGTCCCGCCGTCCGCCGTCGGGCGCCACCACCGAGCGCCGGTGCGCCAGGTCGCGCGCGGTGATCGTCGCGAGCGCGAACGCCGCCCGCACCATGAGGGGGACACCGGCCGCGAGCAGCGGCTCCTCGGCGGCGCGGACGTCGGCCACGGACCAGGCTTCGATCATGGCCCCATCCTGCCGCGCAGACGCCTCCGACGCCGCGCGGAGGTCCCCGCCCGGAGGATAGATTGGCGGCCATGCGATTCGGACTCTTCATCCCGCAGGGCTGGCGCCTCGACCTCGTCGGCATCGACCCCATCGACCAGTGGGAGACCATGCGCTCCCTCGCCCGGCACGCCGACACCGCGCTCGCCGGGGACGGGCTGCCCGGCTCGGCCAACGCCTGGGAGTCGATCTGGGTGTACGACCACTTCCATACCGTCCCCTCCCCGACCGACCAGGCGACCCACGAGGCGTGGACGCTCATGGCCGCGTTCGCGGCATCGACCGAGCGCATCCGCCTCGGGCAGATGTGCACGTGCATGGCGTACCGCAACCCGGCCTACCTCGCCAAGGTCGCCGCGTCCGTGGACCTCGTCTCGGGTGGCCGCACCGAGATGGGCGTCGGCGCCGGCTGGTACGAGCACGAGTGGCGCGCCTACGGGTACGGCTTCCCGCGCGCCGGGGAGCGGCTCGCCGCGCTCGACGAGGGCGTGCAGATCATGGCGCAGATGTGGCGCGAGGGCTCGGCGACGCTGGCGGGCACACACTTCCAGGTCGACGGTGCGCTGTGCCACCCCCAACCGCTGCAGCACCTCGAGCTCGGCACCGCGGGCAGCGGCACGGACGGCACCGTCCCGAGCATCCCGCTGTGGATCGCCGGCGGCGGGGAGAAGAAGACGCTGCGCATCGCCGCGCAGCACGCCCAGTACACGAACTTCGATGGGTCCCTCGAGGGCTTCGCGCACAAGTCGTCGGTGCTCGAGGGACACTGCAAGGACCATGGACGCGACTACGGCGAGATCACCCGCTCGGCGGACTACAACGTCGTCATCGGCGCCACCCAGGCGGAGGTCGACGACCGGCTCGCCTGGATCGGCGACCACTACCGCGCGACCGTGCCCGCCAAGGCCGACGAGACCGTCGACTCGTTCCGCAACGGGCCGCTCGTCGGCACCCCCGAGCAGATCGTCGAGACGCTCACCGCGCTGCGCGGCCTGGGCATGACCTACGCGATCACGTACTTCGCCGAGGCAGCCTACGACCGCAGCGGCATCGAGCTCTTCGAGCGCGAGGTCATCCCGGCCCTCCAGGACTGACCCCGGTCCGCCCCGCCCGTCGAGCACGTCCGGCGGACGGGGCGGCCGCGTCAGCTCTCGGCGACGACCATCGCCGAGGCGATCCCGGCGTCGTGCGAGATGGACAGGTGGAACCGGGAGATGCCCAGCGCATCGGCGCGGGCGGCGACCGTCCCGCTGACCTCGACCTGCGGTGGCCCGCCGGGCACACGGTGGACCGTCGCGTCCTGCCAGCTCATCCCGCCGGGAGCGCCCAGCGCCTTGGCGATGGCCTCCTTGGCGGCGAACCGCGCCGCGAGGGACGACGGCGCGAGGTCCCGCTCGGCGGGGGTGAACAGCTTCTCCCGCAGCCGCGGGGTGCGCTCGATGGTCTGCATGAACCGCGCGACGTCGACGACGTCGATCCCCACCCCGATGATCATGGCGTCACTGTACGGCGGTGCTACTCGACCGTGACGGACTTCGCCAGGTTGCGCGGCTGGTCGACGTCGAGGCCCTTGGCCGTCGCGAGCGCGCAGGCGAAGATCTGCAGCGGCACGACCGCGAGCAGCGGCGAGAGCAGCGTCGGAGAAGCCGGGATCCAGAAGATCTCGTCGGCGTACGGCAGCACGGCGTCGTCCCCGTCCTCCGCGATGACCAGGGTCCGCGCGCCGCGCGCACGGATCTCCTGGATGTTCGAGATGACCTTCGAGTGCAGCCCCTCGCGCCCGCGCGGCGACGGCACGACCACGAAGACCGGCTTGCCCTCGTCGATCAGCGCGATCGGTCCGTGCTTGAGCTCGCCGGCGGCGAACCCCTCCGCGTGGATGTACGCGAGCTCCTTGAGCTTGAGCGCCCCCTCGAGCGCGACCGGGAAACCGACGTGCCGGCCGAGGAACAGCACCGAGGCGGCCTCCCGCATCGAGCGGGCGACCGCGCGGACGTACTCGCCGCGCTCGATCACGGTCTGGATCTTCGCCGGCATGGCGCGCAGGTCCGTGAGGATCTCGGTGATCTCGTCCGGGAACTTGTTGCCCCGCAGCTGGGCCAGGTAGAGCCCGAGGAGGTAGGCGGCCGTGATCTGGGAAAGGAACGCCTTGGTCGACGCCACCGCGATCTCGGGGCCGGCGTGCGTGTAGAGCACGGCGTCGGACTCGCGCGGGATCGTGGAGCCGTGGGTGTTGACGATCGAGATGACCTTGGCGCCCTGCTCGCGCGCGTGCCGCACGGCCATGAGCGTGTCCATGGTCTCGCCGGACTGGGTCACGGCGACGACCAGGGTCTTCTCGTCGACGATCGGGTCGCGGTAGCGGAACTCGTGCGCGAGCTCCACCTCGACCGGGATGCGGCACCAGTGCTCGATCGCGTACTTCGCGACATGCCCGGAGTACGCGGCGGTGCCGCACGCGACGACGATGATCTTGTCGACCGCGCGGAGCACGGACTCGTCGATGCGCAGGTCGTCGAGGACGAGACGACCTGAAGGATCGGTCCGCCCGAGCAGGGTGTCGGCGACGGCGTGGGGCTGGTCGTGGATCTCCTTGTCCATGAAGGACGAGAAGCCGCCCTTCTCCGCCGCGGCGGCGTCCCAGTCGACGGTGAAGCGCTTGGCCTCGGCCGGCTTCCCGTCGAAGTCGATCACCTCGACCGCGTCCGGTGTGATGGTGACGATCTGGTCCTGCCCGAGCTCGAGCGCCTCCTTGGTGCGGGAGATGAACGCCGCCACGTCCGACCCCAGGAAGTTCTCCCCCGACCCCAGCCCGACGACGAGGGGCGAGTCGTGCCGCGCGCCGACGACCGTGTCCGGAGCGGAGGCGTGCACCGCGAGCAGCGTGAAGGTGCCCTCGAGCCGCCGCGCGACCTGGGTCATCGCGGTCGTGAGGTTCTCGGCCTCGCGGTAGGCCCGCGCGAGGAGCTGGGCGGCGACCTCGGTGTCCGTCTCCGACTCGAACGTCACCCCGTCGGCGAGGAGCTCGGCCTTGAGGACGGCGAAGTTCTCCACGATCCCGTTGTGGATGACGGCGAGGCGGCCGTCGTCGGCCAGGTGCGGGTGCGCGTTGGTGTCGTTCGGCGCACCGTGCGTCGCCCACCGGGTGTGCCCGATCGCGGACGTGGCGGCCGGCATCGGGTCGCGCTCGATGGCGTCGGTGAGGTTGACGAGCTTGCCGGACTTCTTCGCGACGGCGACCGTGCCGTGGCCAGGGTCGACGAGCGCGACGCCTGCCGAGTCGTAGCCGCGGTACTCGAGCCGAGCGAGTCCTTCGAGGACGACGTCGAGGGGTCGCCCCGACGCTTCGAGGGGGCCTGCGTAGCCCACGATTCCACACATGGTCCAGGATTCTAGCCGCCTCGCCGAGCAGTCGGACGGAGCGACAGGTCGCGGTTCTTTGTTAGGGCCCCGGCGGATCACCTGACGCAGCGCGGCCGGATATCCGGCAGAATCTCCCGGGTGGCCCCCACACGCGATGCCTCACCGACCGAGAGCGCGACGGCGCACGCCGCCGAGCCTGCGAACGGCTCGGCCCTGGCGGCGCTCACCCCGTCGTCCCCCTACGTCGATCTCGACCGGTCCGCCTGGAGCAGGCTCTCGGAGTCAACACCGCTGCCCCTCACCGACGAGGACGTCACCCGGCTACGAGGGCTCGGCGACCCGATCGACCTCGCCGAGGTCGACGCGATCTACCGGCCGCTCTCGCGGCTGCTCAACCTGTACGTGACGGCGACAGGCGGCCTGCACGAGGCGACGTCGACGTTCCTCCGGGAGAGCTCGACCCGCACCCCCTACGTCATCGGGGTGGCGGGATCGGTCGCGGTCGGCAAGTCGACGACGTCCCGCATCCTGCGGGAGATGCTCGCGCGCTGGCCCGAGACCCCGCGCGTAGAGCTCATCACGACGGACGGGTTCCTGCACCCCAACGCCGAGCTCGCCCGGCGCGGGCTGATGGACCGCAAGGGCTTCCCGGAGTCCTACGACCGCCGCGCACTCATCCGCTTCCTGTCGAAGATCAAGGCGGGGCACGCCGAGGTCCGGGCCCCGGTCTACGACCACCTCACCTACGACATCGTGGCGGGGGCCGAGGCGGTCGTCCGCAAGCCTGACGTCCTCATCGTCGAAGGGCTCAACGTCCTGCAACCTGCGCGACCGAGCGCGACCGACGAGTCCACGGTCGCAGTCAGCGACTTCTTCGACTTCTCCATCTACGTCGATGCGCGCACCCGGAACGTCCGCCAGTGGTACGTCGACCGGTTCCTCTCACTGCGCCAGACCGCGTTCGCCCGGCCGGAGTCCTTCTTCCACCGGTACGCCGCGCTGTCCGACGCAGAGGCGACGGCCAAGGCACTGTCGATCTGGGAGTCCATCAACGCCCCGAACCTCGAGCAGAACATCCTGCCGACCCGCGGCCGGGCCACGCTCGTGCTCACGAAGGGCTCCGACCACTCCGTGCAGCGCGTCCGGCTCCGCAAGCTCTGAGCCGCCGACGCCGGGCGTCAGGATCCCCCGTCGGCCCGGGCGGACGCCCTTCTCGCGACCGACCCGGCGCTCTCGGCGCGCGGGACGACGGTCGCCGAGCCCGCCCGCTGGTCACGTCCGGTCGAGGTCTCCGGGCCACCGCCCTGCTCCGGGTCGGCCGGCACCCCGTCCGGCTCAGTGCCGTCGGTCGTCGGCCCGGCAGGGTCCAGACCCTCTGACACCGGCTGCTCGCTCGTCCGCCTGGACGCCTGCGGCTCGCTGCCGTCGACCGCGGCCGCATCACCCGTCGTCCGCCGCGAGCGGCGGACCACCCCGGGCGCGGGACTCAGCGCCGCCGGCGACGGCTGGGCCACGCGTCGCCGCGTACGCGCCATGATGATCTGGTCGATGACGACCCCGAGCACCACACCGAAGACGACACCGACAGCCATGGCGAGCAGCGGCTCGTGGCCCAGCCAGCGGGCGGCGACCAGGCCGATGACGACCGAGTACAGCGCCCAGGTGACGGCGGCGATGCCCGAGAACGCCATGAAGCGACGGCGGGGGTACCCGACGGCGCCGGCCGTCATGTTGACCGCCACGCGTCCGATCGGGACGTACCGCGCCGCGAGAATAAAGGAAGCACCACGGTTCGCCAGGGCGCGTTCCGCCCAGCCGACCGCCTTGCGACCCCGTTCACCACGCAGGAACGGGACGCGTTCGGTCCCGATGGCGCGGCCGATCGAGTAGGCGATCTGGTCTCCCGTCCAGGCTCCTAGCGAGGCCACGAGGAGGACGACGGCGAGGTTCGGTGCGCCTGTCGTCGCGGCGGAGACAGCCAGCGTGATGACGACGGACTCGCTCGGGATCGGAGGGAAGAACCCGTCGATGGTCGCGAACGCGTACATGGCGGGGTAGACCCACACGGACGACGCGAGGGCAAGGATCCACGTCTCCAGGTGGTCCAAGAACGTCGTCAAGGCTTCGAGCACAGTCCCTCGGTTCGTCGGTCGGCGCGGGTGCCGGACTGGCGGACGGCGCGATCGGGCGCCACTGCACCAGCGTACGGACCCTGGAGGATCGGTTCATCAGGGAGAACCCGGGTTCACCCCTGACACCTCACCAGCCTGCTCGACCAGGAGGCTCCGCGTCCTCCACCGAGCGGATGACTTCACAGCACCTGCCGTCCACCCAGAGGTTGCCACGGACGCCACCGGGCGACCCCGCCGGTCGCACGGCCAGGCCGACCGTGGACGCCGGCTCAGGTGGTCGCGAAGCCCAGCACGTGCGCGGCGCGGGACGGGTCGGGGTCGTCCGCCCAGTACCGCGCCAGGTTGTCGTTGGACGACAGGGACCGCAGCTCCGCGTGGTCGAGGTACAGCTCGCCGCGCAGGTGGTCCGTCTCGTGCTGCACGATGCGCGCCGGCCAGCCGGTGAGGACCTCGTCGATCTCGACGCCGAGCTCGTCGCGCCCTGTCAGCCGGACCGCGCGGTGCCGGTTGACCACGGCCTGCCAGCCCTGCACGCTCAGGCAGCCCTCGAAGAAGGCACGCTGCTCGGTGCCGACGGCCTCGTACCGCGGGTTGATCAGGACGCGGTACGGCACCGGGACGCGCTCACGCTCGTCGTCCGGGTCCTCGACGGGCAGGCCCGGGTCCTGGACGACCGCGATCGCCAGCCCGATGCCGATCTGCGGTGCGGCCAGGCCGACACCCGGAGCCGCGAGCATGGTCCGGCGCATCGCCTCGAGGAGGTCCTCCAGCACGTCGCCGAGCTGTCCGGTGTAGGGCACCGACGGCGTCCGCAGGACGGGGTTGCCGGCCTGGACGATCGGCAGCACTCCGTCCTCGAACCCCTGCAGGTACGTCGCCACGGCATCCCGGAGCTCGACGTCGACCCCGAGCTCGGCGCTCTCGTCACCGAGCGCTCGGTCCGCACCGGCCGGCCGAGAGCCGCCGGTCACAGCGCGAGTCGCTCGCGGACGACACCGGCGAGGTCGGCGGCGACCTCGTCGGCCTGGTGCTGCGTCGAGGCCTCGACCATGACCCGGACCAGCGCCTCGGTCCCGGAGGGGCGCAGCAGCACCCGCCCCGTGTCCCCGAGCGCCTGCTCCGCGCGCGCGACCGCCTCGCGGAGCACCTCGTCGGTGCCGGCGCGCGCCTTGTCGACGCCCGCCACGTTCTGCAAGGTCTGCGGGAGACGTTGCACGACCGCGGCGAGGTCGGCGAGCTTCTGGCCGGTCTGCTGGACGCGCGCCGCGAGGTGCAGGGCCGTGAGGACGCCGTCCCCTGTCGTCGCGTAGTCGGACATGATGATGTGCCCGGACTGCTCGCCGCCGAGCGTGAACGCCCCGGCCCGCATCTCCTCGAGCACGTACCGGTCACCGACGCCCGCCTGGACGGTCCGGACTCCGGCGTCGCGCATCGCGAGCAGCAACCCGAGGTTGCTCATGACGGTCACGACGAGAGTGTCCTGCGCCAGCCGGCCGGCGTCCTTCAGCGCGAGCGCGAGGACGCCCATGATCTGGTCGCCGTCCACGAGGACACCGGCGTGATCCACGGCCAGGCAACGATCGGCGTCACCGTCGAACGCCACCCCGAAGTCCGCCTCCGAGGCGACCACGACCGCCTGCAGCTGCTCCGGGTGGGTCGACCCGCACTTCTCGTTGATGTTGCGACCGTCCGGGCTCGCGTTGATGACGACGACGTCGGCGCCTGCTGCGCGCAGGGCGGCCGGGCCGACCTCGCTCGCCGCGCCGTTCGCGCAGTCGACCGCGATGCGCAGGCCGGTCAGCGGGGCGGAGTCGTCGCTCCCGCCGATGCTCTCGACGAGATGGCGGACGTAGGCGGCGCCCGACTGGCCGGTGTCGGTGGACATCCTGCCGACGGCGGCACCTGTCGGCCGGTCCCAGTGCTCACCGAGGCGCTGCTCGATGGCGTCCTCGACGGCGTCGTCGAGCTTGACCCCGCCACGGGCGAAGAACTTGATCCCGTTGTCGGGCATCGGGTTGTGCGACGCGGAGATCATCACCCCGAGGTCCACGCCGAGCGCACCCGTGAGGTACGCGACCGCGGGGGTCGGCACCACACCGAGGTTGACGACGTCCACCCCCGCGCTGGCCAGTCCCGCCGCGACCGCGGCGCTCAGGAACTCTCCCGATGCCCGGGGGTCCCGACCGACGACGGCGCGCGGCCGGTGGCCCTCGAACTCGCCCGAAGCGCCGAGCACGTGCGCGGCGGCTACGCCGAGGTCGAGCGCGAGCTCTGCCGTGACGTCCTTGTTCGCAAGGCCTCGCACACCATCTGTGCCGAAGAGTCGTCCCATCGCCATCCTTCCTCACCGGCCGCACCATGAACGTGCGCCCGTACCGCCGACACGCACGGCTATGCGTGCGGCACTCCGAAAACCACACAGGCGACCATCCGCAGCGCCGTGGAACAGATCCACGGCGCCACCGGATGGCCGCCTGGCAAGCGCTAGGTCAGCGCTTGGAGTACTGCGGAGCCTTGCGGGCCTTCTTGAGCCCGGCCTTCTTGCGCTCCACGACGCGTGCGTCGCGGGTCAGGAAGCCGGCCTTCTTCAGCGCCGGGCGGTTGTGCTCGGCGTCGATCTCGTTGAGCGCACGGGCGATGCCGAGACGCAGCGCGCCGGCCTGACCCGAGCTGCCGCCACCGGTGATCCGGGCGACGACGTCGAAGCGACCCTCGACGTCGACGAGCTTGAGCGGGGAGTTGACCAGCTGCTGGTGGACCTTGTTGGGGAAGTACCCCTCGAGGGTCCGGCCGTTGATCTTCCACTGTCCGGTGCCGGGCACGAGGCGAACGCGGGCGATCGCCTCCTTGCGGCGTCCCAGGGCCTGGGCCGGCGCGGTGATGCTCTGGCCGCGGCCCGAGGGGGCCGTGGTCTCAGAGGTGTAGGTGCTGGGGGTTTCGTCGTCCAGCGTGTCGATGTCGACGGTGGTCTCGGCCACTGGTGGTGTCCTCGCGTCCTTATTCTGTCCGCTACGCCCGAAGGCGATTACTGCGCGACCTGGGTGATCTCGAACGGCTGCGGCTGCTGGGCCGCGTGCGGGTGCTCAGCGCCTGCGTAGACGTGGAGCTTGCCGAGCTGGGCACGGCCGAGCGAGGTCTTGGGGATCATGCCGCGCACGGCCTTCTCCACCGCACGCTCAGGGTGCTTCTCGAGCAGGTCGCCGTAGGCGACAGCACGCAGACCACCCGGGTAGCCGGAGTGGCTGTAGGCCAACTTCTGCTCGCGCTTGTTGCCGGTCAGGGCGACCTTGCCGGCGTTGATGACGATGACGAAGTCACCACCGTCGACGTGCGGAGCGAAGGTGGCCTTGTGCTTGCCACGCAGCAGGGTGGCCACGTGGGTGGCCAGGCGGCCCAGGACGACGTCGGTCGCGTCGACGACGTGCCAGTCGCGCTGGACGTCGCCGGGCTTCGGAGTGTACGTACGCACGGTCGTAGCCTTCGTTTCTGTCTTCGGTGTCTTCTTCGGCGCAGGAGTCTGCGGCCGACGAGGTCGGTCGTTGTGGATCTGCCGTCCCGGAACGATCCGAGAGCCTGATCATCGATCGAGCGTCCGCGTCATGCAGCGAGTGGGCGCGCTAGTGACGACGGAAAGTCGAAAGGGAATCACAACGACTCAACAGAGTACCTTCCCGGAGCGCGGGCGGTCAAAGTGACGCCGACCGCAGGGTCCTCAGGCCAGGTCGGGCTCGCGCGCACTCCCCGCACTGGCGCGCCCTGGCCAGCGGTGCGCACGCCGCGCAGTACAGCTCCAGGGTGCGGCAACCAGGGTCCCCACAGTTCTCGTACCCCGCCGTGGCACCGCTGCACTCACGGCACTCGCCCAGCGGCGTCGTGGACTCGCCGAACTCGACGTGCATCCGCTCGTCGAAGACGTACAGGGAGCCCTCCCACAACCCGGCGTCGCCGAAGGTCTCGCCGTAGCGCACGATCCCGCCGTCGAGCTGGTAGACCTCCTCGAACCCTCGCGAGCGCATGAGCGAGGACAGCACCTCGCAGCGCACGCCACCGGTGCAGTAGGTGACGACGGGCCGGGTCTTCAGGTCGTCGTAGCGGCCTGAGTCGAGCTCGGCGACGAAGTCGCGCGTGGTCTCGACGTCCGGCACGACGGCGCCCTTGAACCGCCCGATCGCGGCCTCGAACGCGTTCCGACCGTCGAAGAGCACGACGTCGTCGCCGCGACGCGCCACGAGCTCGTTGAGCTCGGCGGGGGCGAGCCGCGTCCCGGCGCCGACCACCCCGCCGCCGTCCACCCGGAGCTCGTCCGCGGCGCCGAAGCTCACCAGCTCCCGGCGGACCTTGACGGACAGCCGGGGGAAGTCGTGGCCCGTCCCGTCGGACCACTTGACGTCGATGTCCCCGAACCCGGGGTACCGGCGGGTGGTCTTCACGTACTGCTTGAGGTTCTCGACCGTCCCACCCAGCGTCGCGTTGATCCCGTGCTCGGAGACGAGGACCCGGCCGACGAGACCCCAGCGTTCGCCCAGCGCGCTCTGCCACAGCTGGACCGCCGTCGGGTCCGGCAACGGGGTGAAGGCGTAGAAGAGCACGATCTTGTGGACAGCCATGCCCCCAGGATAGGAGCCCTCGCAGGCCCGGCCGGAACCGGTGCCGTGAGGGCTACCGCACCCGCTGCACCCGCTCGACGTCCCACACCGGCTCGGTCGACCACACCACCTCGCCGTCCCCGCCGAGCACGAGGAACCGGTCGAAGCCCCGGGCGAACCAGCGGTCGTGCGTGACCGCCACGACGGTTCCCTCGAAGGCGGCCAGGCCCTCCTCGAGCGCCTCGGCCGAGTGCAGGTCGAGGTTGTCCGTGGGCTCGTCGAGCAGCAGGAGGGTCGCCCCGCCCAGCTCCAGGAGGAGGATCTGCAGGCGTGCCTGCTGGCCGCCGGAGAGCGTCTCGAAGCGCTGCTCGGCCTGGCCGACGAGCTCGTAGCGGTCCAAGGCGCGGCTGGCCGGCTCGCGCCCCATGCCTGACCGCGCGCCGTCTCCTCGGTGCAGGATCTCCAGCAGGGTGCGCCCGACGAGGTCCGGGTGCACGTGGTTCTGCGCGAACCAGCCCGGCCGGACGCGAGAGCCCAGCACCGCCCGACCGGTGTGCGCCACCGGGGCCAGACCACCGGTGGGCACGGAGTCCGCACCACCGACCGGCTGGTGCTCCACGTCGGGGTCCGACCCGCCGCTCGCGAGGAGGCGCATGAGGTGGGACTTGCCGGACCCGTTCGACCCCAGCACCGCGACGCGCTCACCGAAGAAGACCTCGCCGTCGAACGGTCGCATGAGCCCCGTCAGCTCCAGCCGGTCGAACGTCACGGCGCGCTTGGCGGTGCGCCCGCCGGTCAGGCGAACCGTGACCCGCTGCTCCCGGGCCATGACCGGGGGCGGCCCCGCCGCCTCGAACTTGCGCAGGCGTGTCTGCGCGGCCTGGTAGCGGCTCGCCAGGCCGTCGTTGAACGCCGCCTTGTTCTTCAGCGTGTTGACCAGCGTCACGAGCTGGGCGCGCTCCTCCTCCCACCGCCGCAGCAGTTCCTCCAGCCGGTCCCTGCGTGCGGTGCGAGCCGTCGCGTAGGAGCCGAACCCTCCGCCGTGCACCCAGACCGTCCCACCGGCCGCCGTCGGCTCGACGGTCGCGACGTGCGTCGCCGTACGGGCCAGGAGCTCGCGGTCGTGACTGACGAAGAGCACTGTCTTGGGCGACGCGACGAGCGCCTCCTCGAGCCACCGCTTGGTGGGCACGTCGAGGAAGTTGTCCGGCTCGTCGAGGAGAAGCACCTCCTCGGGACCGCGCAGGAGCGCCGTGAGCACCAGCCGCTTCTGCTCGCCGCCGGAGAGCGTGCGCACCTCGCGCCACTGGGCCGAGTCGAACGGCAGAGACAGCACCTCGTCGGTCACCTCGTCCCACGCGGCCTCGGCCTCGTAGCCCCGCACGTCCGCCCAGTCCGAGAGCGCCTGCGCGTAGCGCATCTGCGCGGGGGTGTCGTCGACCGTCATGATGTCGAGCTCGGCCGCGGCCAGCTCGCGCGCGGCGTCGCGGATCGCGGGCTGCGCGAGGTCGACGAGCAGGTCACGCACCGTGCGCTCGTCGTCGACGCGTCCGATGAGCTGGCGCATCACACCGAGGCCGCCGCTGCGCGCGACGGTGCCGGCGTGCGCGTCGAGGTCACCGGCGACGATGGAGAGCAGGGTGGTCTTGCCGGCGCCGTTGGGACCGACGAGCGCGACCTTGGCGCCGTCCGCCACCCGCAGGGACACGTCCGACAGGAGCTGTCGACCGTCGGGCAGGTAGTAGCTGACGTCGCGGAGGTCGATGTGGCCCATGGGTCCATCCTCGCGCCCCGGAGACCCGTCAGACCACCTGATTGCCGAGCACCGCCGTGCCGCTACCTGGCCGATCCCCCCGACGTGCTGCCTGCACGACCTGGTGCCAGGCTGGAGGGATGACCGAGGACACACCAGCCACCCGGACCGACCCCGCGCTCGGCTCGGAGGGCGACATGAACCAGCTGCAGCCCGAGGAGACGCTCCTCGACCGAGGCGTCGCCGACGTGCTCGACGAGGGCTACTCCCCTCCGGAACGCCCGCGGAGCAACCACTGGGGCGAGACCGCGCTCGAGGAGTCCATGGGAGAGAGCCTCGACCAGCGGCTGGCCGAGGAGGAACCGGAGACCTGGGACGACGACCCGCTCAACCGCCCCGACTCGAGCAGGGCCGGCCGGCTCGTCGCCGACGCCGACGCGCTCGACGGCCGTGAGAACGACACGTACGCGGCGGACGCCGGGATCGACGGGGCCGGCGCGAGCGCCGAGGAGGCCGCCGTCCACATCGTCGAAGAACCCTGACCTCGAGCAAGCCCTGACCTCGAGGACCGGGCTCCCGGTCGCACCTCAGGTGCGGGCAACCCGTGCCCCGCCGGGGGCGTCGTCGACGTCCTCGTCCATCCGCAGGGCCCGGACGCGTCCGGCACGTTCCGCCAGCGCGTCGTCCGGCGGGTAGATCACCTCTTCGAGGACGAGCCCGTGGGCAGGCACGACGCCGGCGCCTGCGTCCCGTCGCCGGGCCGACAAGAGCTCTGCCGGCCAGGTCACGTCGCGCCGGCCCTCGCCGACCGCGACCGCCGCACCCACGAGCGCGCGCACCATGTTGTGGCAGAACGCGTCGGCGCGGACGTGGGCCACGACGAGGCCCGCGTCGACCCCCTCCGACGGCCGGTGCCACCGCATCTCCTGGAGCTCACGGATGGTCGTCGCCCCCGGCCGGGGCTTGCAGTAGGCCGCGAAGTCCCGCACCCCGCGCAGCGGGGCCATCGCCTCCCCCATCGCCTCGACGTCGAGCGGGCGCCGGTGCCACAGGACCCACGCGCGCCGCAGCGGGTCGCGGAGCGTGACGTCGTCGGCGATGCGGTACGTGTAGCGACGATGGAGTGCTGAGAAGCGGGCGTCGAACCCCGCGGGTGCCGGCCCGGCCCGGTGGACCACGACGTCGGACGGGAGCACTCCCCCGAGCCGGGCGACGAGCGCGTCGCCCGACGAACGCCCCGACCGGCCGGGCAGTGCGTCCCACTGCGCAGGCGTGAGATCGACGTGCACCACCTGCCCGCGAGCGTGCACGCCGGCATCCGTGCGTCCCGCGACCGTGACGCGGGGCGCCGCGCCCCGCAGGAGCGTCGCCAGACCACTCTCGAGCGTCCCCTGCACCGTCCGCAGCCCCGGTTGCACCGCCCAGCCCGCGAAGTCCGTCCCCTGGTAGGCGAGGTCCAACCGCACGCGGACCAGCCTCTCGTCGTTCGTCACGGCATCCCACGCTAGCCGGTCCGCGCCTACTGTTGCTGCCATGACGACTCCGGAGCCGACAGCGGGACCGGCCACCGAGCGGCGCACGCTCGCCGTCGACTGCGGCGGCGGCGGGATCAAGGCCAACGTGCTGGATGCGGCCGGCACGGCGCACGCCACCGCCGTCCGGGTCCCCACCCCGTACCCGCTGGCCCCTGCGCTGCTCGTCGAGACCATCGCGGAGATCGCGGCACGGTTGCCCGCCGCGCACCGCGTCACCGTCGGGATGCCAGGCATGATCCGCCACGGCGTCGTCGTGCACACGCCGCACTACATCACCCGCAGCGGGCCCCGCTCGCGCGTCGACCCGGCCCTCGCCGAAGCCTGGACGAGCTTCGACGTGCGGGCCGCCGTCGCCGAACGGCTCGGGATCCCCGCTCTGGTGCTCAACGACGCGGAGGTCCACGGAGCGGGCGTCATCGCCGCCTCCGGGCTCGAGCTGGTCCTCACCCTCGGCACCGGGCTCGGGTCGGCCCTGTTCCACGGCGGGCAGCTCGCGCCGCACCTGGAGTGGTCCCGCGCACCCGTTCGCCGCGGCGCGACGTACGACGAGTACGTCGGCGAGCCGGAACGGCGCCGCCTCGGCAACGGGCTGTGGTCACGGCGTGTGCTGGCCGTCGTCGACGGGTTGCGGCCCGTCTTCTGGTGGGACCGTCTCTACCTCGGCGGAGGCAACTCCCGGCAGATCACCCCGACCGTGCTCGCCCGGCTCGGAGACGACGTCGTGGTCGTGCCGAACTCCGCGGCCCTCGTCGGCGGCGCCCGGGCCTGGGACCTGCCGTCCTCAGCCTGACCGGCTCGCGAGCGTGTGCCGCGCGTCGAGCACCGCCCGGTTGAACGGGACGGGGGCGTCCAGGCTCACCAGGTGACGCGCCCGCGGCACGACGACGAGCTCGGCGGGGGCCCCAACGCCGGCCGCGGCGCGCAGGTAGGCCCGCTCCGACGTCCGGAAGTGGTCCCAGCGGCCGTTGACGATCCACACCGGCGACGTGGCCGCGCGCAGGGCCGACAACGGGTCGCAGGCAGCGACCTGCTCCAGGACGTCCGCCATGACCTCGAGCGCGAAGCCACCCGCCCCGACGTCACGGGCACCCTCGACGCTCAGGGTGCGGTCGACGAGGCGCTGGTTGAGGGCCGCCCCGTGGTCGGGCAGGCGCTCGATCCGGCGCGCCACGACCAACCAGCCCGCCCGCAGCGGCGAGCGTGGCGGGGTGCAGCAGCCGGCCGCGACGAGGCCCGCGACCTGCTCGGGCCGGCGCGCACGATGCTCGATCGCGACGTACCCTCCCAGGGAGAGCCCGACGACGAGCGCACGGCCACCGACGTCGTCGACACCGGACGCCACGGCGTCGACCGCCGCCTCGAGCGTGAACCTCTCCCCCCGCCGCTCGCCGTGGCCCGGAAGATCGACCGCCAACGCGGGCACACCGGCACGGTCCGCCGCCTCGAGCTGCGCACGCCACATGGACCGTGACGTCCTCGCGCCGTGGACGAAGACCAACGGGAGGCTCATCTGACCAATCTACGGTCCGGGCGTCCCGGGACGCGAGCAGGGCCCGGAACCATGCGGTTCCGGGCCCTGCTCGTCGGTGCGGGAGGAGTCAGGCCTTGGTGGCCTCGTCCTTGTCCTCGACCGGTGCGTCTGCTGCCTTGTCCTCGACAGGAGCGTCCTCGACGGGCGCGTCCTCGACCGGAGCAGCCTTCGCCGCGGTCTTCTTCGACGGCTTCTTGGCGTCCCGCTCGGCTGCCTTCTCCGCCTCGCGGACGACGGCCTGCTTAGGGCTCACCGGCTCGAGCACGAGCTCGATGACGGCCATGGGGGCGTTGTCGCCCTTGCGGTTGCCGACCTTGGTGATGCGCGTGTAGCCACCGTTGCGCTCGGACATCGCCGGGGCGATCTCCGTGACGAGACGGTGCACGACCGTGTTCGCGTCACCGGGCTGGTCGGGGCGGCGCGGCGTCTTGTTGTGGATGACGCGGGCGACCTGGCGGATCGAGTGCAGGTCACCACGCTTCGCCTTGGTGATGAGACGCTCGGCGAGCGGCTGCAGGCGCTTGGCCTTGGTCACCGTGGTCGTGATGCGGCCGTGCTCGAAGAGGCTGGTCGCGAGGTTCGCGAGGATCAGGCGCTCGTGAGACGGGCCACCGCCGAGCCGCGGACCCTTGGTGGGGGTAGGCATTGAATGTGCTCCTTGAAGTCGGGTCGCGCTCCCGGCGGGCCGGGGCGCGGAAGGTCAGTACTGCTGCTCGGTGTCCGAGAGCGCCGCGTCGTCCTCGTCGCCGTCGTAGTAGTCGGCGGCAGAGGGGTCGAAGTCCAGCGGGGAGTCCTTGAGGGCCAGGCCGAGCTCAGCGAGCTTCTCCTTGACCTCGTTGATGGACTTCGCGCCGAAGTTGCGGATGTCGAGCAGGTCCGCCTCGCTGCGGGCGACGAGCTCTCCCACCTGGTGGATGCCCTCGCGCTTGAGGCAGTTGTACGAGCGGATCGTCAGCTGGAGCTCCTCGATCGGCAGCGCCAGGTCCGCGGCCAGGGCCGCGTCCGTCGGCGACGGGCCGATCTCGATGCCCTCGGCCTCGACGTTCAGCTCGCGAGCGAGCCCGAACAGCTCGACCAGCGTCTTGCCAGCCGAGGCCAGCGCGTCGCGGGGCGAGATGGCCTGCTTGGTCTCCACGTCGACGACGAGCTTGTCGAAGTCGGTCCGCTGCTCGACTCGGGTGGCCTCGACCTTGTAGGTCACCTTGAGGACCGGCGAGTAGATCGAGTCGACCGGGATCCGGCCGATCTCCGCGTCGAACGACTTGTTCTGGTTCGCCGAGACGTACCCACGGCCACGCTCGACCGTGAGCTCGACCTCGAGCTTGCCCTTGTCGTTGAGGGTGGCGATGTGCAGGTCCGGGTTGTGGACCTCCACGCCCGCCGGCGGGACGATGTCCGCAGCGGTGACGACACCAGCACCCTGCTTGCGCAGGTACATCACGACGGGCTCGTCGTTCTCCGAGGAGACGACGAGGTTCTTGATGTTGAGGATGATCTCGGTGACGTCCTCCTTGACACCGGGCACGGTGGTGAACTCGTGAAGCACACCATCGATCCGGATGGACGTCACGGCCGCGCCGGGGATCGACGACAGCAGCGTGCGCCGCAGGGAGTTGCCGAGCGTGTACCCGAAGCCGGGCTCCAGGGGCTCGATGGAGAAGCGTGAACGGCTCTCCGAGATGACCTCTTCGGTCAAGGTGGGGCGCTGTGCGATCAGCACTGGTGTGTTCCTTTCAGTGTGCGTCCGCTATATGACGCATCACGGGCGACGCTGTGCCGGGCGGGACTCGGTCCACCCGTCCGGTGATGGCTGGTCGCGCCGTCGCCCCGCGCCGTCGAGCAGGCGTGAACCTGGTCGTGACGGGCGGGGCAACGGCGCGCAGCGCGGAGGATCAGACGCGGCGGCGCTTGGGGGGGCGGCAGCCGTTGTGTGCCTGAGGGGTCACGTCCTGGATGGACCCGACCTCGAGGCCGGTCGCCTGCAGGGAGCGGATGGCGGTCTCGCGACCGGAACCCGGGCCCTTGACGAAGACGTCGACCTTCTTGACGCCGTGCTCCTGGGCACGACGCGCAGCCGACTCCGCCGCGAGCTGAGCCGCGAAGGGGGTCGACTTCCGCGAGCCCTTGAAGCCGACGTGGCCGGCGGACGCCCACGCGATGACGGCACCCGAGGGGTCCGTGATCGAGACGATGGTGTTGTTGAAGGTGCTCTTGATGTGCGCCTGGCCGTGAGGGACGTTCTTCTTGTCCTTGCGGCGCGGCTTCCTGGCCGCGGTTGCGCGAGTCTTGGGAGGCATGTGCTCTTTCTCTCCTGGTCTGAGGTGGTCGGACCGCGAGGGACGGGCGGCGGCCGACGACGGTCGGCCGTCCGGACCCCGTCCGGCGGACTACTGCTGCTTAGCGGGCCTTCTTCTTGCCGGCCACGGTGCGCTTGGGGCCCTTGCGGGTACGCGCGTTGGTCTTGGTGCGCTGCCCGCGGACGGGCAGGCCGCGGCGGTGACGCAGGCCCTCGTAGCAACCGATCTCGACCTTGCGGCGGATGTCAGCGGCCACCTCACGGCGGAGGTCACCCTCGAGCTTGAAGCTGCCCTCGAGGAAGTCGCGGAGTGCGACGAGCTCGGTGTCGGCCAGGTCCTTGACGCGCAGGTCCGGGCTGATCCCCGTCGCTGCCAGCGTCTGCTGGGCGCGGGTACGGCCGACGCCGTAGATGTAGGTGAGCGCAACCTCGAGCCGCTTGTCGCGGGGGAGGTCGACGCCGACGAGACGTGCCATATGCCTTTCGGCTCCCTTGTCCTTCGTTCGGAGGTCTGTCGCACCACCCTCCCGCGATGTCCGCGGGCCCCGGCCTCCGAGCCGAGGGTTCCCCTGCTGCCGGCCAGCGGCCGGCCGTCAGGTTCGTGGTGGTGCGTGGAGATGAGCTGGCGCGGACGAGGTCCGCGGGCTCACCGGGTGATCGTGCTGCCAGCAGCAGACCGGCGAACCGGTCTCGCGTCGGGTCTCAGCCCTGGCGCTGCTTGTGGCGCAGGTTGTCGCAGATCACCATGACGCGACCGTGCCGGCGGATCACCTTGCACTTGTCGCAGATCTTCTTGACGCTGGGCTTGACCTTCATCAGTGTTCCTCCGCCGCCGCACGCCGCACCGGTGGTCCCGGCGCCATGGCGGCAGTTGTCTCGAGTGGTGGTTGCGTGACGACGACTACTTGTAGCGGTAGACGATCCGGCCGCGGGACAGGTCGTACGGGCTGAGCTCGACGACGACCCGGTCCTCGGGGAGGATCCGGATGTAGTGCTGCCGCATCTTGCCCGAGATGTGCGCGAGAACTCTGTGACCGTTGGCCAGCTCCACGCGGAACATCGCGTTCGGCAGGGCCTCGATCACGCTGCCCTCGATCTCGATGACACCGTCCTTCTTTGCCATATCCTCCGCTAACTCTCGTCTGAACTGCGTTCCCACGCGCCGACGCCTCGCGAGAGGAGTCGGGACGTGGATGTCGTGTGCGCCGTGGACCGGCGACAGATCCGGAACCTTCCCGGACCGATCGGCGCACACGGACTACACCCAGCGGACTATCCTACGGCATCTGACAACCGGATGAAACCACGGCGGTCGTCGTTCGCCCGGAGCATTCCCCGGCGGGTGGTGACCTGTGGCGAGCGCGGTCGGTCAGACCGGCAGCGCCACCTGCACACCCAGCGGTGCGAGCTCGCTCGCGCCGCCGTCCTCCGCCGTGAGGACCCAGATCCCGTCGTCGAGGATCGCGACGCTGTGCTCCCAGTGCGCGGCACGGGACCCGTCGTCGGTGACGACGGTCCAGTCGTCCTCGCACACCTGCGTGAACCGCTCGCCGCGCGTGACCATCGGCTCGATCGCCAGGCACATCCCCGGGCGCAGCCGGGCGCCTCGCTCACGGGTCCGGTAGTTGAGGACCTCAGGCGGCTGGTGCATCGCGGAACCGATGCCGTGGCCCACGTACTCCTCGATGATCCCGTACGGCACGCCGTCGGCCGCGGACGAGGCCGTGATCGAGTCCTCGATCGCACCCCCGACGTCGCCCAGGCGCTCCCCCGTTGCGAGGGCCGCAATACCGGCCCACATGGCGGCGCGGGTCGCCTCGACGAGCGCGACGTCACCGGGATCGGCACCGTCCCCGGAGGCGGCGTCGAGCACGAACGAGATCGCGGAGTCACCGTGCCACCCGTCGACGATCGCCCCGCAGTCCACCGAGACCACGTCACCCGCCCGCAGCTCGCGAGGGCCCGGGATGCCGTGCACGACCTCGTCGTTCACCGACACGCAGAGCGTCGCCGGGAACCCGTGATACCCCAGGAAGGACGGGGTCGCGCCGGCGTCGCTGATGACCACCGCCGCGAGGGCGTCGAGGTCCGCCGTCGTCATGCCCGGACGGACGGCCTCACGCACCGTCCGCAGGGTCTGCGCGACGACGAGCCCCGCCCGACGCATCGTGGCGATCTGCTCCGCACTCTTGTACTCGATCCGATCCCGGCCGAACACCCGCTGCCCCCGTAACGGTCAGCTGAGCAGCGGCTCGAGCGCCGCCACCAGCCGGCCGGTGACGTCGTCGATCGCGCCGATGCCGTCGACCTGAGCGAGCACACCTCGCTCCGCGTACGCCGCCGTCAGCGGCGCCGTCTGCTCGTCGTAGATGTCCAGCCGACGGGCGATCGCCTCCGCCGTGTCGTCCTCCCGACCTTCGAGCTCGGCCCGCTTGCTCAGCCGCGCGAGGAGCTCGTCGCGGTCGGCCGTCAGCTCGACCACCGCGTCCAGCGAGACGCCGAGTCCGTCGAGGATCGCGTCGAGCTCGACGACCTGGGCCGCGTTGCGCGGGTAGCCGTCGAGGATGAAGCCGCGCGCGACGTCCGCCTCGGCGAGCCGGTCTCGCACCATCGCATTCGTCACCGAGTCCGGGACGAGGTCGCCCTTCGCGCTGTACTCCTGCGCCAGACGCCCGAGCTCCGTGCCGCCCTTGATGTTCGCCCGGAAGATGTCACCGGTCGAGATGGCGGGCACACCGTAACGCTCGGCGAGCCGGGCCGCCTGCGTGCCCTTCCCGGCGCCCTGGGGGCCCATGATGACGAGTCGTGCGGAGCTCAACGGAGGAACCCTTCGTAGTGGCGCTGCTGCAGCTGCGAGTCGATCTGCTTCACCGTCTCGAGGCCGACGCCCACGACGATCAGGATCGAGCTGCCGCCGAACGGGATGTTCGTGGACACGCCCAGGCCGATGAGGACCAGCGTGGGGAGCAGCGCGACGAGCGCGAGGTAGATGGAGCCCGCGGACGTGATGCGGGTGATGACGTAGTCGAGATACTCGGCGGTGGGACGGCCGGCGCGGATGCCCGGGATGAACCCGCCGTACTTCTTCATGTTGTCCGCGACCTCGTCCGGGTTGAACGTGATCGCCGTGTAGAAGAAGCAGAAGAAGATGATCATCAGCACGTAGAGCGCGATGTGCAGCGGAGCCTCGGGCAGCGCCAAGTTGCTGGAGACCCAGATGACCCAGCCGGCCGACGGGTCGCCGAACTGCGCGATGAGACCGGGGACCGCGAGGATCGACGCAGCGAAGATGACCGGGATGACACCGGACATGTTGATCTTGATGGGGATGTAGGTGCTCGATCCCCCGTACATCTTGCGGCCGACCATGCGCTTGGCGTACTGCACGGGCACCCGGCGCTGCGACTGCTCGACGAAGACGACGAGCCCGATGACCAGGACGATCACCACGATCATGATCGCGAACGCCACGATGCCACCGGAGCCGCCCGCGATCGACCAGAGCGCGGTGGGGAAGCTCGCCGCGATGGAGACGAAGATGAGCAGCGACATGCCGTTGCCGACGCCGCGCTCCGTGACGAGCTCGCCGAGCCACATGATGAGGCCCGTGCCGGCCGTCATGGTGAGCACCATGAGCGCGAGCGTGACGAAGCTGTCGTCCGGGATGACGTTCACGGAGCAGCCCGTGAAGAGGAACCCGTTGCGGGCCGTGGTGATGACCGTCGTCGACTGCAGGACCGCCAGCGCGATGGTCATGTACCGCGTGTACTGGGTCAGCTTCGCCGTGCCCGACTGGCCCTCCTTGTGCAGGGCCTCGAAGTGCGGGATGACGACGCGCAACAGCTGCGTGATGATGCTCGCGGTGATGTACGGCATGATGCCGAGCGCGAAGATCGACAGCTGGAGCAAGGCTCCGCCGCTGAACAGGTTCACCAGCCCGAGAAGGTTGTTGCCCTGTTCCGTCTCGGCGATGCACTGCTGGACGTTGCTGAAGTCCACGCCGGGGGTCGGGATGAACGAACCCACCCGGTAGATCACGATGATCGCGATCGTGAACAGCAGCTTGCGCCGCAGGTCAGGCGTCCGGAAAGCCCGGGCGAATGCGCTGAGCACCTATCCTCCTGGCCCGCCGAGGCGGGATGTCGTGTCGCCGCGGAGCGGCGAGATCTGACGCACCGTGCACGGAGCGCCATGGGCACCCTAGCCGCTGCGGTGTGTCGGACGGCAATCGAACGATGAACCGATCCGTGATTCTACTGTGCTGGTGCTCCTGCGCGACCAGCTGTCCGCGTCCACCCGTGCTCCTGTCGGCGCGGATGGTCCATGGACGCAGACAGGGCCGACGGCGCGGCTGCGCCATCGGCCCTGTCCGTCAGGTCAGTCCTCCGAGACCGAACCGCCGGCAGCAAGGATCTTGTCCTTGGCCGCGCCCGAGTACGCGTCGACCGCGACCTCGAGCTTGACGGTGAGCTCGCCCGTCCCCAGCACCTTCACGAGCTGGCCCTTGCGGACAGCCCCCTTGGCGACGAGGTCCTCGACGGTGACGGAGCCACCCTCGGGGTACAGCGCGGAGAGCTTCTCCAGGTTCACGACCTGGTACTCCGTGCGGAACGGGTTCTTGAAGCCACGAAGCTTGGGCAGACGCATGTGCAGCGGCATCTGACCACCCTCGAAGCGCTCGGGCACCTGGTAGCGGGCCTTCTGGCCCTTGGTGCCGCGACCTGCCGTCTTACCCTTCGACGCCTCACCACGACCCACACGGGTCTTGGCCTTCTTGGCGCCGGGAGCCGGACGGAGGTGGTGCATCTTCAGCGTCCCGCCAGCACCGGCCTGCGCGACCTCGGCCGGAGCCTCGGTCTTCGCGGGGGCCTTCTTCGCGGGTGCCTTCTTGGCGGGAGCCTTCTTCTTCGGCGTCGTGGCCGCCTCAGCGGTCACTGCCTCGTCCTTCTTGGCCTTCTCAGCCATGATCACTCGACCTCCTCAACGGCGACGAGGTGCGCCACCGTCGCGACCATGCCGCGGATCTCCGGACGGTCCTCCTTCACGGCGGTGTCGCCGATCCGCTTGAGGCCCAGAGTGCGCAGCGTGTCGCGCTGATTCTGCTTGCCGCCGATGGCGGACTTCGTCTGGGTCACCTTGAGTCGAGCCATCACGCACCTACCCCAGCTGCGCGTGCACGCAGGAGCGCGGCCGGAGCCACGTCCTCGAGCGGCAGACCACGGCGCGCTGCAACAGCCTCGGGCTGCTCCAGGTTCCGCAGGGCCTCCACCGTCGCGTGCACGATGTTGATCGCGTTGGACGAACCGAGCGACTTGCTCAGGACGTCGTGGATACCGGCGCACTCCAGCACGGCACGCACCGGACCGCCGGCGATCACACCGGTACCTGGCGCTGCCGGACGCAGGAAGACGACGCCCGCGGCAGCCTCACCCTGGATGGGGTGAGGGATGGTGCCCTGGATGCGAGGAACCTTGAAGAAGCTCTTCTTGGCCTCCTCGACACCCTTGGCGATCGCGGCGGGAACTTCCTTCGCCTTGCCGTAGCCGACGCCGACGGTGCCGTCACCATCGCCCACCACGACCAGCGCGGTGAAGCTGAAGCGACGGCCGCCCTTGACGACCTTGGAGACACGGTTGATCGTGACGACGCGCTCGACGAAGGCGTTCTTCTCGGCTGCGTCACCACGGCGGCCGTCACGACGGCCACCGTCGCGGCGGTCGCCGCCACGCTGCCGGTCGTTGCGGTCGTTCGACTCGTTGGTGGCGCCCGTGGGGGCGCCGGTGCTGCTGCGCTGCCCTGCAGCCATCAGAGAATCCTTTGCTTCGGTGCCGATGGGACGGCGGTGGTCACGGAGTTCGTCACAGGGCCAGACCGCCTTCGCGGGCCCCGTCGGCGACTGCCGCCACACGACCGTGGTACTTGTTGCCCCCGCGGTCGAAGACGACGGAGTCGATGCCGGCCACCTTGGCGCGCTCGGCGACGAGCTCGCCGACCTTGCGGGCCTTGGCGCTCTTGTCACCGTCCAGCGCACGCAGGTCGGCCTCGAGGGACGACGCCGACGCCACGGTCTGACCGATCGTGTCGTCCACGACCTGAGCCGTGATGTGACGCGAGGAGCGGGTGACCACGAGACGCGGACGAACCGCGGTACCGGTGATCTTCTTGCGCAGGCGCAGGTGCCGCCGCTTGCGCGAGACGGACTTGCCCTTGCCCAGAACCTTGAGAGCCATCGCTACTTACCAGCCTTTCCGACCTTGCGGCGGACGACCTCGCCGGCGTAACGCACACCCTTGCCCTTGTAGGGCTCGGGCTTGCGGATCTTGCGGATGTTGGCAGCGACCTCGCCGACCTGCTGCTTGTCGATGCCGGCCACCGAGAACTTCGTCGGGCTCTCGACCGCGAACGTGATGCCCGCGGGTGCGCTGATCACGACGGGGTGGCTGAAGCCGAGCGCGAACTCGAGGTCCGAGCCCTTCGCCGTGACGCGGTAACCGGTACCGACGATCTCGAGCTTCTTCTCGTAACCCTGGGTCACGCCGGTCACCAGGTTGGCGAGCAGGGTGCGGGTCAGTCCGTGCAGGGAGCGCGAGGCGCGCTCGTCGTCGGGACGGGTCACCACAAGGGTGCCGTCCTCCTGCGAGACCTGGATGGGGGTGGGCACGGTGTGCTCGAGGGCGCCCTTGGGGCCCTTGACCGTCACCAGTGCGCCGCTGATCGTGACATCCACTCCGGCGGGAACCGGAACGGGGATCTTGCCGATACGAGACATGGCGTATCTCTCCTTTCCGATTACCAGACGTAGGCGAGGACTTCTCCGCCCACGCCCTTCTTGCCGGCCTGACGGTCCGTCAGCAGGCCAGAGGACGTGGACAGGATCGCCACGCCGAGGCCGCCGAGCACCTTGGGCAGGTTGGTGGACTTCGCGTACACACGCAGGCCGGGCTTCGACACGCGACGCACACCCACGAGGGAGCGCTCACGGTTCGGGCCGTACTTCAGCTGGATGGTGAGGTTCTTGCCCACGCGGGCGTCCTCGACGCTCCAGCCGGAGATGTAGCCCTCGGCCTGCAGGATCTCAGCAATGTGCGACTTCAGCTTGGAGAACGGCATGGTCACCGTCTCGTGGTGCGCCGAGTTCGCATTCCGCAGACGTGTGAGCATGTCTGCGATCGGGTCGGTCATCATTGGGCTTCAGCCCTTCCTCGCCGTGGTATCCGGGCGTTCCTCGTCGGAACGCCCGGACCTACGACGTAGTTGTTACCAGCTGCTCTTGGTGACGCCGGGAAGCTCGCCACGGTGGGCCATCTCGCGCACGCAGATACGGCACAGGCCGAACTTGCGGTAGACGGAGTGCGGGCGACCGCACTTCTGGCACCGGGTGTAGGCGCGCACCGCGAACTTGGGCTTCGCGGCCGCCTTGTTGATCAGGGCCTTCTTCGCCATGTCAGTTCTCCTTGAAGGGGAAGCCGAGAAGGCGCAGCAGGGCGCGGCCCTCGTCATCCGTCGTCGCAGTCGTCACGACCGTGATGTCCATACCGCGGACGCGGTCGATCTTGTCCTGGTCGATCTCGTGGAACATCGACTGCTCCGTCAGACCGAAGGTGTAGTTGCCGTTGCCGTCGAACTGCTTCGGCGACAGCCCGCGGAAGTCGCGGATACGCGGCAGCGCGATGGACAGCAGGCGGTCGAGGAACTCCCACATGCGGTCGCCACGCAGCGTGACGTGCGCGCCGATCGGCATGCCCTCACGCAGCTTGAACTGGGCGATCGACTTGCGGGCCTTGGTGACCTGCGGCTTCTGACCGGTGATGGCCGAGAGGTCGCGGATCGCACCCTCGATGAGCTTGGAGTCCTTCGCAGCGTCCCCGACACCCATGTTCACGACGATCTTCGTGAGACGCGCGACCTGGTTGACGTTCTCGTGGCCGAACTCCTCGCGGAGGCCGGCGATGATCTCGTCACGGTAGCGCGCCTTGAGACGCGGCGTGGCGGGTGCTTCGATGCTCGTCGTTTCAGTGCTCATCAGATGTCCTTACCGGAGCGCTTGGCGACACGCACGCGAACCGTCCGCTGGCGACCGTCACGCTCGACCTCTTCGCTGCGGTACCCGACCCGGGTGCCCTTCTTGGTCTCCGGGTCGACGACCATCACGTTGCTCACGTGGATCGGGGACTCGACGACCTCGATGCCACCGGTACGGGTGCCGCGCTGCGACTGCCCGACCTTGGTGTGCTTCGTGACGCGGTTGACGCCCTCGACGATGAGACGGTCCGAGTCCTTGAGGACCTCCAGGACACGCCCCTGCTTCGCCTTGTCCTTGCCCGAGATGACGACCACGAGGTCGCCCTTCTTGATCTTTGCCATGGTCAGAGCACCTCCGGAGCCAGCGAGATGATCTTCATGAACCGCTTGTCGCGCAGCTCGCGGCCCACCGGGCCGAAGATGCGGGTACCACGCGGCTCACCGTCGTTCTTGAGGATCACGGCGGCGTTCTCGTCGAACTTGATGTAGGAACCGTCCGGACGACGGCGCTCCTTGGCGGTCCGGACGATGACGGCCTTGACCACATCGCCCTTCTTGACGTTCCCGCCCGGGATGGCGTCCTTGACGGTGGCGACGATCACGTCGCCGATTCCGGCGTAGCGACGGCCCGAACCACCGAGAACGCGGATGCAGAGGATCTCCTTGGCACCCGTGTTGTCGGCGACACGAAGTCGCGACTCCTGCTGGATCATGTAATGAACTCCTGTCGTCGAGCCGGTTCTCACCTCGGCCGATGCCGGGCGAGCCTTGCCGAACGGATAGCTGTCAGTGCCGGGTCCCTCGCGGGTGAGCCGGCCAGGTGTGGGCGGTGGACCCGCCTACCCTGTTTTCACTGGTTGCCGCACCGCGGTGCGGCACGAGAACGATCGTGACGGACGGAGGGCACCGCCCGCCACGATCCTTCCCTGGCGACATGTCGCCAGGTACTTACTTGGCCTTCTCGAGGATCTCCACCAGGCGGAACCGCTTGGTAGCGGACAGCGGGCGGGTCTCCATGATGAGCACCAGGTCACCGACGCCGGCAGCGTTCTGCTCGTCGTGCACCTTGACCTTGCTCGTGCGTCGGATGACCTTGCCGTAGAGCGGGTGCTTGACCCGGTCCTCGACCTCGATCACGACGGTCTTGTCCATCTTGTCGCTGACCACGTAGCCGCGCCGCGTCTTGCGGTTGCTGCGCTGCTCCGGAGTCACCGTCTCGGCAACGCCGTTCGTCTTGTCGCTCATTCCAGCCTCACTCACTCACGCTCGGCGCCGTACGGATACCGAGCTCGCGCTCACGCAGGATCGTGTAGATCCGTGCGATGTCGCGACGAACGGCCTTGAGCCGACCGTGGCTCTCCAGCTGACCGGTGGCCGACTGGAAACGGAGGTTGAACAGCTCCTCCTTGGACTTCTTCAGCTCGGCGACGAGCTTCTCGTCGTCGAACTTGTCGAGCTCGCTCGGCGCCAGATCCTTGGTTCCGATAGCCATCAGTTGCCACCACCCTCGCGCACCACGAAACGGCACTTCATCGGGAGCTTGTGGATCGCGCGGCGCATGGCCTCGCGAGCCAAGGGCTCCGGGACACCGGCCAGCTCGAAGATGATGCGGCCGGGCTTGACGTTGGCGATCCACCACTCCGGCGAACCCTTACCGGAACCCATGCGGGTCTCGGCAGGCTTCTTCGTGAGCGGACGGTCCGGGTAGATGTTGATCCAGACCTTTCCGCCACGCTTGATGTGGCGGGTCATGGCGATACGAGCAGCCTCGATCTGCCGGTTCGTGACGTACGCGGGCTCGAGAGCCTGGATGCCGTACTCACCGAACGAGATCTGGGTGCCACCCTTCGCCGCGCCGGAGCGCGACGGGTGGTGCTGCTTGCGGTGCTTGAGCCTGCGCGGGATAAGCATCGCTCAGGCCTCCGTTCCGGACTCGGGAGCCGGCTTCTCGGCGGCGGGGGCCTCCGCGGCTGCGGCAGGCGCCTCCGACGGTGCCGATCGCTCGGCCGGACGCTCGTTGCGACGACCACCACGACGGTCCGCACCGCGCTCGCCGCCGCGCGGGCCGCCACGGCCCTGACGAGGAGCGGCGGTCGCCTGCTGTGCGGCGAACTCCTTCTCCGTCATGTCGCCCTTGTAGATCCACACCTTGACGCCGATACGGCCGAAGGTGGTGCGGGCCTCGTAGAAGCCGTAGTCGATGTTCGCACGGAGCGTGTGCAGCGGCACACGACCCTCGCGGTAGAACTCCGAACGGCTCATCTCGGCGCCGCCGAGACGCCCGGAGCACTGGACACGGATGCCCTTGGCCCCGGCGCGCTGGGCGGACTGCATGCCCTTGCGCATCGCACGACGGAACGACACACGGCTCGCGAGCTGCTCGGCGATCCCCTGGGCCACGAGCTGAGCATCGATCTCAGCGTTCTTGACCTCAAGGATGTTGAGCTGCACCTGCTTGCCGGTGAGCTTCTCCAGCTCGCCGCGGATGCGGTCTGCCTCGGCGCCGCGGCGGCCGATGACGATGCCCGGGCGCGCCGTGTGGATGTCCACGCGGACGCGGTCACGGGTGCGCTCGATCTCGACCTTGGAGATGCCGGCGCGCTCGAGACCCGTGCTCATGAGCTTGCGGATCGCCACGTCCTCACGGACGTAGTCGCGGTACCGCTGTCCGGGCTTCGTGCTGTCGGCGAACCACCGCGAGCGGTGGTCGGTGGTGATGCCGAGACGGTACCCGTGCGGGTGAACCTTCTGTCCCACTATCGGGCCCTTCCCTTCGTGTCTTCGCGCGGAGCGACCACCACGGTGATGTGGCTGGTCCGCTTGAGGATCCGGCTCGCGCGCCCCTGTGCGCGAGGGCGGAAACGCTTGAGGGTCGGACCCTCATCGACGAACGCCTCGGCGACGAAGAGCTCCTGCTCCTCGAACGCCACGCTCGCGCGGTCGGCCTTCACCCGGGCGTTCGCGATCGCGCTCTCCACGACCTTGCGGATCGGCTCGCTCGCTGCCTGCGGTGCGAACTTCAGCACCGCGACTGCCTCAGCGGCCTGCTTGCCACGGATGAGGTCCACGACGCGCCGGGCCTTCTGGGGCGTGACACGGACGAACCGCGCCTGCGCCTTGGCTTCCATTGCTGTCCTGCCTTCTTCTCTCTTATGACCGTCGGGGTCACGTCGCTGCTGACCCGGGGGTCAGCGGCGACGGCCCTTCTTGTCGTCCTTCACGTGGCCGCGGAAGGTCCGGGTGGGTGCGAACTCACCGAGCTTGTGGCCGACCATGGACTCGGTGACGAACACCGGGGTGTGCTTGCGACCGTCGTGCACGGCAAACGTGTGACCGAGGAAGTCGGGCGTGATGACCGACCGACGGGACCAGGTCTTGATGACGTTCTTGGTCCCCTTCTCGTTCTGCACGTCCACCTTCTTCTGAAGGTGGTCGTCGACGAAGGGGCCCTTCTTCAGGCTGCGTGGCATCTGTCAGGCTCCTATCAGCGCTTCTTGCCAGTACGACGGCGCCGCACGATCAGCTTGTCGCTCGGCTTGTTGGGACGGCGGGTACGACCCTCCGGCTGGCCCCAGGGGCTCACCGGGTGACGACCACCGGAGGTCTTGCCTTCTCCACCACCGTGAGGGTGGTCGATCGGGTTCATCGCGACACCGCGGACGCTGGGACGCTTGCCCTTCCAGCGCATACGGCCGGCCTTGCCCCAGTTGATGTTCGACTGCTCGGCGTTGCCCACCTCGCCGACCGTCGCGCGGCAGCGCAGGTCGACGTTGCGGATCTCGCCGGAGGGCATACGCAGCTGGGCGTACGGGCCGTCCTTGGCGACGAGCTGCACCGACGCACCAGCCGAACGGGCGATCTTCGCGCCGCCACCGGGCTTGAGCTCGATGGCGTGGATGACCGTACCGGTCGGGATGTTGCGCAGCGGCAGGTTGTTGCCGGGCTTGATGTCGGCGCCGGCACCGTTCTCGATGACGTCGCCCTGCTTCAGCTTGTTCGGCGCGATGATGTAGCGCTTCTCGCCGTCCGCGTAGTGCAGGAGCGCAATACGTGCGGTGCGGTTCGGGTCGTACTCGATGTGAGCGACCTTGGCCGGCACGCCGTCCTTGTCGTGGCGACGGAAGTCGATGACGCGGTAGGCACGCTTGTGTCCACCACCCTTGTGACGGGTGGTGATCCGACCGGTGCTGTTGCGGCCACCGCTCTTGGAGAGCGGGCGGACCAGCGACTTCTCCGGCTCCGAGCGCGTGATCTCGACGAAGTCGGCAACGCTCGCGCCGCGGCGGCCCGGCGTCGTCGGCTTGTACTTACGGATTCCCATGGGGATCTGTCCTCAATCTGCTCTCGTCCGGCTCAGCCGACCGGCCCGCCGAAGATGTCGATCGTGCCCTCGCGGAGGGTGATGATCGCTCGCTTGGTGTCCTTGCGCTTGCCCAGCCCGAAACGCGTCCGCCGGGTCTTGCCCTTGCGGTTGATCGTGTTCACGGAGGCAACCTTGACCGAGAAGATCTGCTCGACGGCGATCTTGATCTCGGTCTTGTTGGCTCGCGGGTCGACGAGGAAGGTGTACTTCCCCTCGTCCAGGAGCCCATAGCTCTTCTCGGAGACGACCGGCGCGAGCAGGATGTCGCGAGGGTCCTTGGTGGGGGTGCTCACTTCGCAGCCTCCTCGGTGTCGGCAGCCTCGACCTCGGCCGCTTCGGCCTCGGTAGCCACGGCCTTGGCGGACGAGCCCGTTGCCGGACCGGCCAGGAACGCGTCGAGCGCGCCCTGCGTGAAGACCACGTCGTCCGAGATGAGGACGTCGTAGGTGTTGAGCTGGTCCGCGACGAGCAGGTGAACCTGCTCGACGTTGCGGAGCGACTTCACGGTCAGCTCGTCGCCACGCTCCACGACCACGAGGACGTGCTTGCGGGGCGAGAGGAGCGCGAGGGTCGTGACGGCGGTGCTCGTCGACGGCAGGCCGTCGACGCCGAAGCCGGTCACCACGTGCACACGACCGTTGCGGGCCCGGTCGGAGAGGGCACCGCGCAGGGCAGCAGCCTTCATCTTCTTCGGGGTGCGCTGGTCGTAGCTGCGCGGCGTCGGGCCGTGGACCGTGCCACCGCCGGCGAACTGCGGCGCGCGGATCGAGCCCTGACGGGCGCGGCCCGTGCCCTTCTGCTTGTAAGGCTTCTTGCCACCACCGCGGACTTCGCCACGGGACTTGGTGTCATGGGTGCCCTGACGTGCAGCTGCACGCTGGGCGACGACGACCTGGTGGATCAGCGGGACGTTCGTCTCGACGTCGAACACCTCGGCAGGAAGCTCGGCGGTGCCGGTCTTCTTGCCCTGGGGGTTCAGCACGTCAACGGTCTGAGCGGCCATCAGGCTCACGCTCCCTTCGCGGCGCTACGCACGAGGACGACGCCACCCTTGGAGCCGGGAACTGCGCCCTTGACGAGCAGCAGGCCCTTCTCGACGTCGACCGCGTGGACGGTCAGGTTCTGGGTGGTCTGACGGACATTGCCCATCCGACCTGCCATCCGCATGCCCTTGAAGACGCGCGACGGGGTCGAAGCCCCACCGATCGAGCCGGGCTTGCGGTGGTTGCGGTGCGAACCGTGCGAGGCGCCCACGCCGGAGAAGCCGTGACGCTTCATGACACCGGCGGTGCCCTTGCCCTTGGTGGTCCCCGTGATGTCGACCGTGGTGCCGGCCTCGAAGGCCTCCGCCGTGATCTCCTGGCCGAGCGCGAACTCGCCAGCATCGGTGGTGCGCACCTCGGCGACGTGACGGCGCGGCGTGACGCCGGCCTTCTCGAAGTGCCCCTTGAGCGGCTTCGTGACCTTGCGCGGGTCGATCTGGCCGTAGGCCAGCTGGACCGCGGCGTAGCCGTCAGCGTCCTGGGTGCGGACCTGGGTCACCACGTTGGTGCCCACCGCGACGACGGTGACGGGCACGAGGCGCCCGGCCTCGTCCCAGACCTGTGTCATCCCGAGCTTGGTGCCGAGCACGGCCGTAACCGGCCGGGCGTTCTGCTGGGGGGTAGTCATGATGTCCTCCAGCCTCAGAGCTTGATCTCGATGTTCACGTCGGCAGGCAGGTCGAGTCGCATGAGCGAGTCGACGGCCTTCGGCGTGGGATCGATGATGTCGATAAGCCGCTTGTGCGTGCGCATCTCGAAGTGCTCGCGGCTGTCCTTGTACTTGTGAGGCGACCGGATGACGCAGAAGACGTTCTTCTCCGTCGGCAGCGGCACCGGACCCACGACCGTCGCACCAGCGCGGGTGACAGTGTCGACGATCTTTCGCGCCGAGCTGTCGATCACCTCGTGGTCGTAGGACTTGAGCCGGATGCGGATCTTCTGTCCCGCCATGGCGTCGTCTGACTCTCTCTCTCGAACCGCTAGCTGTCCGACCCCCGCGTTCGGGCGTGTCGCCTAGAGCGACATACCTGAGCGCGCACACCAGGAACGGTGCGGGGCCGTTGGATATGTGAACCAGAGCTCGCGCGTCGGGCGGAGTGCCCGTACCCGACGCCTCAGCACCGATACACAACGTTGTCGAGCCTGTGATGTGGAACGTGTGTTCCGCAGGGCGCTCGATCCATGTCGACAGAGAGCTCAACCCGCAGAACCCCGGTGAGTCCGGGGAACGCATCTCGACGGATCGCGAGGATCTCGAGAAGCGGTTCAACACACTGTTCGACACATGAAAGAACGCGCCCGTAACAGGCAACCTGAACAGTTTGCCACACGGATGCGCAGAAGGCTAATCGCGGGAGCGACCACCCTCTTCCGCACCGCTGGCCCACCCTCTGCCAGCCGCTGGCCGGCCGTGCGGACCAGCGGACCGGACTGCCCGGCACGCCGCCTGCCACGGCACGAGGGCCCGGGCACCTCGCGGTGCCCGGGCCCTCGTGACCGGCTGCTCAGCGGTGCAGCACGTGACGCGTCAGATCACTTGAGGATCTTGGTGACGCGGCCCGAGCCGACCGTACGGCCACCCTCACGGATGGCGAAGCCGAGGCCCTCTTCCATGGCGATCGGCTGGATCAGCGCGACCGTCATCTCGGTGTTGTCGCCGGGCATCACCATCTCGGTGCCCTCGGGCAGCGTGATGACGCCGGTGACGTCCGTGGTGCGGAAGTAGAACTGCGGACGGTAGTTCGAGTAGAACGGGTTGTGACGCCCACCCTCGTCCTTGCCCAGGATGTAGACCTGAGCCTCGAAGTCGGTGTGCGGCGTGATCGAACCCGGCTTCACGACGACCTGGCCGCGCTCGACGTCCTCGCGCTTGATGCCACGCAGGAGGAGACCGGTGTTGTCGCCGGCCTGCGCCTGGTCCATCTGCTTGTGGAACGTCTCGATGCCCGTGACCGTGGTCTTCTGCGGGGAGCGGATGCCGACGATCTCGACGTCCGAGTTCAGGTCGAGCGTGCCACGCTCGACCTTGCCCGTGACGACCGTGCCACGACCGGTGATCGTGAAGACGTCCTCGACAGGCATGAGGAACGGCTTGTCCAGCTCGCGGACCGGCTCGGGGACGTTCTCGTCCACGGCCTCCATGAGCTCGACGATCTTCGAGGTCCACGCAGGGTCGCCCTCGAGCGCCTTGAGGCCCGAGACGCGCACGACGGGAGCGTCGTCGCCGTCGTAGCCCTGACCGGAGAGGAGCTCACGCACCTCCATCTCGACGAGCTCGAGGATCTCCTCGTCGTCGACCATGTCGGACTTGTTCAGCGCGACCAGCAGGTAGGGAACGCCCACCTGGCGGGCGAGCAGGACGTGCTCACGCGTCTGCGCCATCGGGCCGTCGGTCGCCGCGACCACGAGGATCGCGCCGTCCATCTGTGCGGCACCGGTGATCATGTTCTTGATGTAGTCGGCGTGCCCGGGAGCGTCGACGTGAGCGTAGTGACGCTTGGGCGTCTCGTACTCGATGTGCGCGATGTTGATCGTGATACCGCGCTGCTTCTCCTCGGGCGCCGCGTCGATCTCGTCGAAGTTGCGCTGCACGTTCGCCGGCAGGTCCGGGTACGTGTCCGCGAGCGTCTTCGAGATCGCTGCCGTCAGCGTCGTCTTACCGTGGTCGACGTGACCGATGGTACCGATGTTGACGTGCGGCTTGGTCCGCTCGAACTTGGCCTTCGCCACTGGGGTCCTCCTGGGACTTGGGTAGATGTGCCGAACGATGGCAGTTGTTGACCAGAAGAGCCTACATCTGCGGGGCGTTGCGGTTTCCTACAGGTTGATGGTTGAGCAGGTCTTCGACCTGTGGGACTTACTCGCCCCGGGTCTTCTTGATGATCTCTTCGGCAACGTTCCGAGGGACCTCGGAGTAGCTGTCGAACTGCATCGAGTACACCGCACGACCCTGGGTCTTGGACCGGAGGTCTCCGATGTAGCCGAACATCTCTGACAACGGTACTTGGGCCCGGACGACCTTCACACCCGTCGCGTCCTCCATGGACTGGATCATTCCACGACGTGAGTTCAGGTCACCGATGACGTCGCCCATGTACTCCTCGGGCGTACGCACCTCGACCGCCATCACCGGCTCCAGCAGAACCGGGTCTGCCCGCTTGACGCCCTCCTTGAGGACCATCGAGCCAGCAATCTTGAACGCCATCTCCGACGAGTCGACGTCGTGGTACGCACCGTCCAGCAGTGTCGCCTTCACGCCAACGAGCGGGAAGCCGGCGAGGACACCGAGCTGCATGGCCGACTGGATGCCCTGGTCGACGCTCGGGATGTACTCGCGCGGGATACGGCCACCGGTCACCGAGTTGACGAACTCGTAGAGCTCGCCCTCGGAGGTGTCGAGCGGCTCGAAGGTCACCTGGACCTTGGCGAACTGCCCGGAACCACCGGTCTGCTTCTTGTGCGTGTAGTCGATCTTCTCCGTCTTGCGACGGATCGTCTCGCGGTAGGCGACCTGCGGCTTGCCGACGTTCGCCTCGACGCGGAACTCGCGACGCATGCGGTCGACGAGGATGTCGAGGTGGAGCTCGCCCATGCCGCCGATGACGGTCTGGCCGGTCTCCTCGTCCAGCTTCACGCGGAACGTCGGGTCCTCCTCGGCGAGCTTCTGGATCGCCGTGGAGAGCTTCTCCTGGTCCGCCTTGGTCTTGGGCTCGATCGCGACGTCGATGACGGGCTCGGGGAAGCTCATCGACTCGAGGATCACCGGGTTCGCGAGGTCGCAGAGGGTGTCACCGGTGGTGACGTCCTTCAGACCGATGAACGCGTAGATGTGACCCGCCGACGCGTCCTCGACCGGGTTCTCCTTGTTGGAGTGCATCTGGAAGAGCTTCCCGATGCGCTCCTTCTTGCCCTTGGTCGAGTTGAGCACCTGGGCGCCCTGCGAAACCTTGCCCGAGTAGACGCGGACGTAGGTCAGCTTCCCGAAGAACGGGTGGGTGGCGACCTTGAAGGCGAGCGCGGCGAACGGCTCGGTCGCGTCCGGGTGTCGCTCCACGACGACCGTCTCGTCCTTGACGTCGAGGCCCTCGATGGCAGGCACGTCGAGCGGCGTCGGCAGGTAGTCGATGACCGCGTCGAGCATGGGCTGGACGCCCTTGTTTTTGAAGGCGGAGCCGCACAGGACGGGGAACGCCTCGCCACGGATCACGAGCTCGCGGATGCCGGCCTTGATCTCGGCGATCGTCGGCTCTTCGCCACCGAGGTACTTCTCGAGCAGCTCCTCGTTGGCCTCGGCGACGGCCTCGATGAGGTCCGCGCGGTACTGCGCGGCCTTCTCGACGAGGTCCGCGGGGATCTCCTCGGTCTCGTAGGCCTCGCCGAGCTTGGTCTCGCCGCGCCAGACGAGCGCCTTCTCCTCGATGAGGTCGACGACGCCGGTGAAGTCGTTCTCGGAGCCGATCGGCAGCTGGATGACCAGCGGCTTCGCCTTGAGGCGGTTGATGATCGTGTCGACGGTGAAGTAGAAGTCAGCGCCGAGCTTGTCCATCTTGTTGACGAAGCAGATGCGGGGGACGTTGTACTTGTCCGCCTGGCGCCACACCGTCTCGGACTGGGGCTCCACACCCTCCTTGCCGTCGAAGACGGCAACGGCGCCGTCGAGCACGCGCAGGGAGCGCTCGACCTCGACCGTGAAGTCCACGTGGCCCGGGGTGTCGATGATGTTGATCTGGTTGTTCTTCCAGTAGCACGTCGTCGCGGCGGACGTGATGGTGATGCCGCGCTCCTGCTCCTGCTCCATCCAGTCCATCGTCGACGCGCCGTCGTGCGTCTCACCGATCTTGTAGTTCACACCTGTGTAGAACAGGATGCGCTCGGTGGTCGTGGTCTTCCCGGCATCGATGTGGGCCATGATGCCGATGTTGCGGACCTTGTTCAGGTCGGTCAGCACGTCAAGTGCCACGGTGTACTTCCCTCTTGTGTGGGGTTGAGACGGGGGCGCTGCTTCTACCGACAAGCCGGCCGGACCCGCCGACGGCCCCGGGGTGTCACCCCAGGGCCGGTCGGTCGGACTACCAGCGGTAGTGCGCGAAGGCCTTGTTGGACTCGGCCATCTTGTGCATGTCCTCGCGGCGCTTGACCGCGGCGCCGAGACCGTTGCTCGCGTCGAGGATCTCGTTCATCAGACGCTCGGTCATCGTCTTCTCGCGGCGGGCGCGCGAGTAGTCCGTGAGCCAGCGCAGCGCGAGCGTCGTGGAGCGCACGGGGCGGACCTCGACAGGCACCTGGTAGGTCGCGCCACCGACGCGGCGGGAGCGGACCTCGAGCGCGGGGCGCACGTTCTCCAGAGCGCGCTTGAGGACGACGACGGGGTCACCGTCGGTCTTCGAGCGGACACCCTCGAGGGCGCCGTAGACGATCGCCTCGGCGGTCGACTTCTTGCCGTCCATGAGGACCTTGTTGATGAGCTGCGTGACGACCGGCGACCCGTAGACGGGGTCGACGATGAGCGGCCGCTTCGGGGCGGGGCCCTTGCGAGGCATTAGCTCTTCTCCTTCTTGGCGCCGTAGCGGCTGCGGGCCTGCTTGCGGTTCTTGACACCCTGGGTGTCGAGCGCACCGCGCACGATCTTGTACCGCACACCGGGGAGGTCCTTCACACGACCGCCGCGCACGAGCACGATGGAGTGCTCCTGGAGGTTGTGGCCGACACCGGGGATGTACGCGGTGACCTCGACCTGGGAGGAGAGCTTGACACGCGCGACCTTGCGGAGCGCCGAGTTCGGCTTCTTGGGGGTGGTGGTGTACACGCGCGTGCACACACCGCGCCGCTGCGGGGAACCCTTGAGGGCGGGAGTCTTGGACTTCCCGACCTTCGAGGTCCGCCCCTTGCGGACGAGCTGCTGGATCGTAGGCACTACGTCTCCGTGTCTTCTCGAGCGGTGCCGGGGAGCCCCCGGCTGTGGTCTTCGGGCTTCAGGCGCCGATCGCATGCGGCACCTGCGGCGCGTCAAGCGCCGCAATCGCCACGTACCACCGGCTCGATGGTCCAGCTCTGTCCGCCCGCGAAGGTCGATCAGGTCCGGAATGCCCGCGCACTCACATCGGCCCACTGGAAAACATCACAGAGGGCCCGACGGCGCGGGCACGAGTTGCAAGACTACCCGCCACCGGGCGGGCAGTCAAAGACGGTCACGATGCAGGGAGGTGCGGGGTGCCCGACAGGTCGCCGGGCACCCCGCAGACATCAGCGGTAGTCGCCGAAGTCCAGGTCCTCGAGCGGGATCGCCTCTCCGGAGCCCATACCGAGGGCCGGGAAGTCGATCTCGTCGTAGCCGAAGCTCGGGTAGAGCTCCGTCTTGGCCTGCTCGGTCGGCTCGACGTCCACGTTGCCGTAGCGGGGCAGGCCCGTGCCGGCGGGGATGAGCTTACCGAGGATGACATTCTCCTTGAGGCCGAGCAGCGGGTCGCGCCGTCCGCTCATCGCGGCCTCGGTCAGCACGCGCGTCGTCTCCTGGAAGGAGGCCGCCGAGAGCCACGAGTCGGTCGCGAGCGACGCCTTCGTGATACCCATCAGCTCGGGACGGCCGGAGGCCGGCTGGCCACCCTCCGCCACCGCGCGACGGTTGAGGTCCTCGAACCGGCCGCGCTCGGCCAGCTCACCCGGCAGGAGGTGGGCGTCGCCGGAGTCCAGCACGGTCACGCGGCGCAGCATCTGCCGCACGATGACCTCGATGTGCTTGTCGTGGATGTCCACACCCTGGGAGCGGTAGACCTCCTGGACCTCGTCCACCAGGTGCTTCTGCGTGGCACGGGGGCCGAGGATGCGCAGGACCTTCTTCGGGTCCACCGCACCCTGCACGAGCTGGGTACCGACCGAGACGTGGTCACCGTCCGCGACGAGGAGGCGCGAACGCTTCGTCACCGGGTAGGCGATCTCCTCGGAGCCGTCGTCCGGCGTGAGCACCAGGCGACGCGTCCGCTCGGACTCGTCGATGGTGATGCGCCCGGAGAACTCCGCGATCGGCGCCTCACCCTTGGGCGTCCGCGCCTCGAAGAGCTCCGTGACACGGGGCAGACCCTGCGTGATGTCGTCCGCGGAGGCCACACCACCGGTGTGGAAGGTACGCATCGTCAGCTGCGTGCCCGGCTCACCGATCGACTGCGCCGAGATGATGCCGACGGCCTCGCCGATGTCGACGAGCTTGCCCGTCGCGAGCGAGCGCCCGTAGCACTTCGCGCACGTGCCGACCCGAGACTCGCAGGTCAGGACCGAGCGGACCTTGACCTCCATGACACCCGCGCCGATGACCGCGTCGATCGCCACGTCACCGGCGTCTTCCCCGGCCTTCGCGACGACGTTGCCGTCGGCGTCCTTGACGTCCAGCGCGAGGGTCCGCGAGTAGATGCTCGTCTCGACCTTCGCGTGCCGCACGAGACGGTCGCCGAGCTGCTCGGCGACCGGCAGCGTCAGACCGCGCTCCGTGCCGCAGTCCTCCTCGCGGATGATGACGTCCTGCGAGACGTCCACCAGACGACGAGTCAGGTACCCCGAGTCGGCGGTACGCAGCGCGGTGTCGGCCAGACCCTTGCGGGCACCGTGCGTCGCGATGAAGTACTCGAGGACGGACAGGCCCTCGCGGTAGTTGGACTTGATCGGGCGAGGGATGATCTCGCCCTTCGGGTTCGCCACGAGACCGCGCATACCGGCGATCTGACGGACCTGCATCCAGTTACCACGCGCGCCCGAGCCGACCATCCGGTAGACCGTGTTGCGCTCGGGGAAGTTGTCCTTCATCACCGTGGCGACCTTGTCGGTGGCCTGGGTCCAGATCTCGATGAGCTCCTGGCGACGCTCGTCGTCCGTGATCAGACCACGCTCGTACTGCTGCTGCACCTTGAGCGCGCGCGCCTCGTGCTCCTCGAGGATGGCGGCCTTCTCGATCGGGGTCGCCACGTCGGAGATCGCGATGGTGACACCCGAGCGGGTGGCCCAGTGGAAGCCGGCCTCCTTCAGCGCGTCGAGCGACGCCGCGACCTCGACCTTCGGGTACTTCTCGGCGAGCTCGTTGACGATCGCGGAGAGCTGCTTCTTGTCCACCACACCGTTGATGTACGGGTAGTCGACGGGCAGCGTCTCGTTGAACAGCGCGCGACCGAGCGTCGTCGGGAAGAGGATCGGCTGACCCTGCTCCCAGCCCTCGGGCGCCTCGAAGCCCGACACCGGCGGCACGAGGTCCGTGAGCCGGATCGTGATCTCGGCGTTCAGGTCCAGCGAGCCCTGGTCGAAGGCCATGATGGCCTCGGAGACCGAGCTGAAGGAGCGGCCGGAGCCCTCGGCCTCAGCCCTGTCGCTGGTCAGGTGGTGCAGACCGATGATCATGTCCTGCGAAGGCATGGTCACCGGACGGCCGTCCGACGGCTTGAGGATGTTGTTGCTCGAGAGCATGAGGATGCGCGCCTCGGCCTGGGCCTCGGCGGAGAGCGGCAGGTGGACGGCCATCTGGTCGCCGTCGAAGTCCGCGTTGAACGCGGCGCAGACGAGCGGGTGCAGGTGGATCGCCTTGCCCTCGACCAGCTGGGGCTCGAAGGCCTGGATGCCGAGGCGGTGCAGGGTCGGTGCACGGTTGAGCAGCACGGGGTGCTCGGTGATGACCTCTTCGAGGACGTCCCACACGACCGGGCGCGCACGCTCGACCATCCGCTTGGCGCTCTTGATGTTCTGCGCGTGGTTGAGGTCCACGAGCCGCTTCATGACGAAAGGCTTGAAGAGCTCGAGCGCCATCTGCTTCGGCAGGCCGCACTGGTGCAGCTTGAGCTGCGGGCCGACCACGATGACCGAACGGCCCGAGTAGTCGACGCGCTTGCCGAGGAGGTTCTGACGGAACCGCCCCTGCTTGCCCTTGAGCATGTCGGAGATGGACTTCAGCGGGCGGTTGCCGGGGCCCGTGACCGGACGACCACGTCGACCGTTGTCGAAGAGCGAGTCCACGGCCTCCTGGAGCATCCGCTTCTCGTTGTTGACGATGATCTCCGGAGCACCCAGGTCGAGCAGACGCTTGAGGCGGTTGTTCCGGTTGATCACGCGGCGGTACAGGTCGTTCAGGTCGCTCGTCGCGAACCGCCCACCGTCGAGCTGCACCATGGGGCGCAGGTCCGGCGGGATGACCGGGACGGCGTCGAGCACCATGCCGGTCGGCGAGTTCGTCGTCGTGAGGAACGCGTTGACGACCTTGAGGCGCTTGAGCGCACGGGTCTTGCGCTGACCCTTGCCGCTGCGGATGGTCTCTCGCAGCGACTCGGCCTCGGCGTCGAGGTCGAACGTCTCGAGGCGCTTCTGGATCGCGGCGGCGCCCATCGAGCCCTCGAAGTAGTTGCCGTAGCGGTCCTGGAGGGCGCGGTACAGCATCTCGTCGCCCTCGAGGTCCGCGACCTTGAGGTTCTTGAAACGGTCCCAGACCTGCTCGAGGCGGTCGAGCTCGGCGTCGGAGCGCTTGCGCAGGGACGCCATCTCGCGCTCGGCGGAGTCGCGCACCTTGCGGCGCGCGTCAGCCTTGGCACCCTCGGCCTCGAGCGCGGCGAGGTCCGCCTCGAGCTTCTGGGCGCGGGCGTTGATGTCGTTGTCGCGGCGGTCGGTGATCTCCTTCTTCTCCAGGTCGATCTCGTTCTGGAGGTTCGGGAGGTCTTCCTGGCGACCGTCGACGTCGACCGACGTGATCATGTACGCCGCGAAGTAGATGACCTTCTCCAGGTCCTTCGGGGCGAGGTCCAGCAGGTAGCCCAGACGCGAGGGCACACCCTTGAAGAACCAGATGTGCGTGACGGGCGCGGCGAGCTCGATGTGGCCCATGCGCTCACGACGGACCTTCGAGCGCGTCACCTCGACGCCGCAGCGCTCGCAGATGATGCCCTTGAAGCGCACACGCTTGTACTTGCCGCAGTAGCACTCCCAGTCCCGGGTGGGGCCGAAGATCTTCTCGCAGAAGAGCCCGTCCTTCTCCGGCTTGAGGGTGCGGTAGTTGATGGTCTCGGGCTTCTTGACCTCGCCGTGCGACCAGGCACGGATGTCGTCGGCCGTGGCCAGGCCGATACGCAGCTCGTCGAAGACATTGACGTCGAGCAAGGTGTCCTACTTCCTTCGTCTGCCGGTCGCGCCGTCCGTCCGGAGTGGCTCCGAGAGGTGGCGCGGTGTCGGCACGGTGGAGATGGGGTGTGTCAGGTGTCGGTCGGTGACGGTGGTGCCGGGGCCGCGGACCCGGAGGGGTCCGACGGCTGGTCCGGCACCACCGCAGCGCCCGAGATCAGATCTCGTCGATGCTGGAGGCTGCGTTGGGGCGACGGGACAGGTCGATCCCGAGCTCTTCCGCGGCGCGGTAGACCTCGTCGTCGGACTCCCGCATCTCGATGGAGACACCGTCGCTGGAGAGCACCTCGACGTTCAGGCACAGCGACTGCATCTCCTTGAGGAGCACCTTGAACGACTCGGGGATGCCCGAGTCGGGGATGTTCTCGCCCTTGACGATGGCCTCGTAGACCTTCACACGCCCGGGGACGTCGTCCGACTTGATCGTGAGGAGCTCCTGGAGCGTGTACGCGGCGCCGTACGCCTCGAGCGCCCAGACCTCCATCTCACCGAAGCGCTGACCGCCGAACTGCGCCTTACCACCCAGCGGCTGCTGCGTGATCATCGAGTACGGGCCGGTCGAGCGCGCGTGGATCTTGTCGTCGACGAGGTGGTGGAGCTTGAGGATGTACATGTAGCCCACGGACACGGCCTCGGGGAACGGCTCGCCGGAGCGGCCGTCGAAGAGACGCGCCTTGCCGTCGGGGCCCACGGTCCGCACGCCGTCACGGTTCGGGAGCGTCGTACCGAGCAGACCGCTGAGCGCGTCCTCCTGCAGACCGTCGAACACCGGGGTACCGACCGGCCGTCCAGGCTCGGACGTCGCCGCGATGTCAGGGACGTTCGCCTTCCAGGACTTGCCGTTCTTGCCCACGGTGTCCTCGGCGAGCGAGATGTCCCAGCCCTGCTTCGCGACCCACCCGAGGTGCGTCTCGAGGACCTGGCCGACGTTCATCCGGCCGGGGACGCCGAGCGGGTTGAGCACGACGTCGACCGGCGTCCCGTCCTCGAGGAACGGCATGTCCTCGACGGGCAGGATCTTCGAGATGACGCCCTTGTTGCCGTGGCGACCGGCGAGCTTGTCACCGTCGGTGATCTTGCGGCGCTGGGCGATGTACACGCGGACCAGCTGGTTCACGCCGGCGGGCAGCTCGTCGCCGTCCTCCCGGTTGAACTCGCGGACGCCGATGACCGTCCCGGACTCGCCGTGGGGCACCTTGAGCGACGTGTCACGGACCTCACGGGCCTTCTCGCCGAAGATGGCGCGCAGCAGGCGCTCCTCCGGGGTGAGCTCGGTCTCGCCCTTGGGCGTGACCTTGCCGACGAGCACGTCGCCGGCGCCGACCTCGGCACCGATGCGGATGATGCCGCGCTCGTCGAGGTCCGCGAGGACCTCCTCGGAGACGTTCGGGATGTCCCGCGTGATCTCCTCGGGGCCGAGCTTGGTGTCGCGCGCGTCGACCTCGTGCTCCTCGATGTGGATGGAGGAGAGCACGTCGTCCTGGACGAGACGCTGGCTGAGGATGATCGCGTCCTCGTAGTTGTGCCCCTCCCACGACATGAAGGCCACGAGCAGGTTGCGGCCGAGCGCGAGCTCGCCCTCGTCCGTGGCAGGGCCGTCGGCGAGGACGGAGCCGACCTCGATGCGCTGGCCCTCGTCGACCAGCACACGCTGGTTGTAGCTCGTGCCCTGGTTGGAGCGGCGGAACTTCGCGGCGCGGTAGCTGCCGGTCGTGCCGTCGTCGTTGGCCACGAGGATGAGGTCCGCGGAGACCTCGGTGACGACGCCGGGCTTGGTCGCGACGATGACGTCACCGGCGTCGACGGCCGCACGACGCTCCATGCCGGTCCCGACGAGCGGAGCCTCGGAGCGCACCAGCGGCACGGCCTGGCGCTGCATGTTGGCGCCCATGAGCGCACGGTTGGCGTCGTCGTGCTCGAGGAACGGGATGAGCGCGGTCGCGACGGAGACCATCTGACGGGGCGAGACGTCCATGTAGTCGACGTTCGCGCCGGGGACGATCTCGACCTCGCCGCCCTTGGTGCGCACGAGGACGCGCTCGTCGGTGAAGGCACCGTCGGCGTTCAGGCTCTGGTTGGCCTGCGCGATGATGTAGCGGTCCTCGTCGTCGGCCGTCAGGTAGACGACCTCGTCGGTGACCTTGCCGCCGGTGACCTTGCGGTACGGCGTCTCGATGAAGCCGAACGGGTTGATCCGCCCGTAGGACGCGAGCGAGCCGATGAGGCCGATGTTCGGGCCTTCCGGGGTCTCGATCGGGCACATGCGGCCGTAGTGCGACGGGTGGACGTCACGGACCTCCATGCCGGCGCGGTCACGGGACAGACCACCCGGGCCCAGCGCGGACAGACGACGCTTGTGCGTCAGGCCGGCGAGCGGGTTGTTCTGGTCCATGAACTGCGAGAGCTGCGAGGTACCGAAGAACTCACGGATCGACGCCACCACGGGGCGGATGTTGATCAGCGTCTGCGGCGTGATGGCCTCGACGTCCTGCGTCGTCATGCGCTCGCGCACGACGCGCTCCATCCGGGACAGGCCCGTGCGGACCTGGTTCTGGATGAGCTCGCCCACGGCGCGGATACGACGGTTGCCGAAGTGGTCGATGTCGTCGGTCTCGACACGCACCTCGATGTCCTCGCCGTTGCGCTTGCCGGGCATCGTCGAGTGGTCGGCGTGCAGCGCGGCCATGTGCTTGATCGTCGCGACGATGTCGGAGACGGACAGCGTGGAGTCGGTCAGCGGCGCGTCGATGCCGAGCTTCTTGTTCACCTTGTAGCGGCCGACCTTCGCGAGGTCGTAGCGCTTGGGGTTGAAGTAGAAGTTCTCGAGCAGCGAGCGGCCGGCCTCGACCGTCGGCGGCTCACCGGGACGGATCTTGCGGTAGAGGTCGACGAGCGCCTCCTCCGCCGTGTGCACGTGGTCCTTCTCGAGCGTGTCGAGGACCGCGGGGTACGCCGCGAACTCCTCGCGGATCTCCGACTCGGTCAGGCCGAGGGCCTTGAGCAGCACCGTGACGGACTGCTTGCGCTTGCGGTCGACGCGCACGCCGACGGCGTCGCGCTTGTCGATCTCGAACTCGAGCCAGGCGCCGCGCGAGGGGATGATCTTCGCGGAGAAGATGTCCTTGTCGCTCGTCTTGTCGGCGGTGCGCTCGAAGTAGACGCCCGGCGAGCGGACGAGCTGCGAGACGACGACACGCTCGGTGCCGTTGATGATGAACGTGCCGCGAGCGGTCATGAGCGGGAAGTCGCCCATGAAGACCGTCTGGCTCTTGATCTCACCGGTGGTGTAGTTCACGAACTCCGCGGTGACGAACAGCGGCGCGGCGTAGGTGAAGTCCTTCTCCTTGCACTCCTCGGCCGTGTACTTCGGCGGCTCGAAGCGGTGGTTGGAGAAGGAGAGCGACATCGAGGATCCGAAGTCCTCGATCGGGGAGATCTCCTCGAAGATCTCCTCGAGGCCGGACGTCGCGGGGACGTCCTGGCGTCCGGCGGCGTTGGCCGCGTCCACACGCGCACGCCACGAGGCGTTACCCAGCAACCAGTCGAAGCTGTCGGTCTGGAGCCCGAGAAGATCGGGGACCTCGAGCGGTTCGTAGATCTTGGCGAAGGAGACGCGCCGGGAAGCGGTGCGGTTCGCGATAGCGTCGGCGGACGGAGCAGAAGGGATGCGCGAGGCAGCCAAGAGGGGTCCTTCCCTGCAGATCGAAAAGCACGCAGCACCGTCGGGCTGGGCACGATCCCCCGCCTCGAGCCGACCGAACGGACGCGCACGTACGTCGTCGGGGGGCTCGGGTATCTGAGATCGTGGGCACAAGACAGCGCAAAGCGTTAGCATAGCCCTCGCGCGCGCCCACGTCCAGTCGGGTCCGCGCGCCACCACCGGACGGTCGCGCTGGGCGTCCGCGCACCCGGTGCTCGGCTCGCACGGGCTGCTCCGCCCGTGCTGTCGACCTCGTCGTCGACACCGGCCATGGTGGCACACGCGGGCCCGATCCGTGAAGCCCGCGCCCCGTGGACGCGGCGAGGCCCGCACCCGTGACGGGTGCGGGCCTCGCGCGGTCCTGCGTCCGGTCCCGTCAGCGCGGGACCGGGGGTGTCACTTGACGGTGACGGTAGCGCCGGCGCCCTCGAGAGCGGCCTTGGCCTTCTCGGCAGCGTCCTTGGCAGCACCCTCGAGAACGGGCTTGGGGGCGCCGTCGACGAGGTCCTTGGCCTCCTTCAGGCCGAGGCTCGTGAGGGCACGCACCTCCTTGATGACCTGGATCTTCTTGTCACCGGCGGCCTCGAGGATGACGTCGAACTCCGTCTTCTCCTCCTCGGCCTCGGCGGCAGCGCCACCGCCGGCAGCGGCAGGAGCGGCAGCGGCGACGGGCGCCGCGGCGGTGACCTCGAAGGTCTCCTCGAAGACCTTGACGAACTCGGAGAGCTCGATGAGGGTGAGGCCCTTGAACTGCTCGATGAGCTCTTCGGTGCTGAGCTTCGCCATGATGGCGTTCCTTTCGGTTGGTGCTCTGCAGCGGCCCCGTCAGGGCCCTGCTGGAAGCAGAGGGGGTGTGTGCGTGCTACCTGGTCTCCCGAGGGAGGTCAGGCGGCGACGCTCTCCGATTCCTGCTTCAGGCGCAGGGCATCGATGGTGCGCGCGGCCTGAGCCGTGGGCGCGGTGAAGAGGTACGCCGCCTGGTAGAGCGACGCCTTGAACGCGCCGGCCAGCTTGGCCAGCAGGACCTCGCGGGACTCGAGGTCCGCGAGCTTGGTGATCTCCGCTGCGGTCAGGGAGCGCCCGTCGAGGACACCGCCCTTGATGACCAGCGCGGGGTTCGCCTTGGCGAAGTCACGCAGACCCTTGGCTGCCTCGACCGGGTCACCGGTCACGAAGGCGATGGCCGACGGGCCCTTGAAGTCGGCGTCGATCTCGACACCGGCTTCCTTGGCCGCGATGGCGGTCAGCGTGTTCTTCACCACGGCGTAGGTTGCGTTGCCGCTGAGCGACCGACGCAGCTGCTTGAGCTGCGCGACGGTGAGCCCGCGGTACTCGGTCAGCACGGCCGCGTTCGACTCGCGGAACTGGTCCGTGAGCTCTGCGACTGCGGCTGCCTTGTCCGGCCTCGCCATGGCAATCCTTCCGGTGGTGGTACCACCGGCTCCGCGGCCTCGTCGTGACGAGACCGGGCGCGAGGCCCTGAGAACGAGAAAGAGCCCCGCGCAGGCGCGGGGCTCGTTGTGCAGGCCTGGGCCTGCTCGTCGATGTCGCTACCTGCGCTGGCCCCCGCTGTTCACGGAGCTTCGGTCTTCCGCTCACCACAGAAGGCTCTGGGCAGCGTCGGACGACCGGCGGTCTTGGGTACTCGGACATCGTACGGGACGACGGCGCGTGGTCCAAACCTGCCCGGGCGTCACCCGGACGGGCAGGCACCCGGGGTCACAGCACCAGCGGGCCGAAGCACACGAGCGGGACGGGCTCGGGCTCGTCCGCCACGGCCCGCGCGAGGGCGACGCCCGGCATCGCGCCGTCCCGCAGCTCGGCGTGCAGCGCCGGCATGACCCGTGCCGCGACGTCGTCCCGCAGCGGCGCCACGCTCGCGACCACCGCTCGTGCGCCGAGCCGGAGCAGGACGCTCGTCAGACCGAGCGACTCTCCCCCGACGCGCGGCGTCGACAGGCCCACCTCGCACGCGGAGAGGACCACGACCACACCGTCGAGGTCGATGCCGTCGAGCTCGTGGGCGAAGAGCGGGCCGTCGGCGAGCCGCAGGGACGAGAACAGCGGGTTGTCGATGTCATGGGTGCCGTGCGCGGCGAGGTGGACGACCCCTGCCCGCGGGAGGCGCGAGACCACCTCGGCGCACGTCGCCTGCAAGCCCGACACCACACGGGCGTCGTCCCACACCCCCGCGACGAGCTTCGCCTCCGCCGTGGCGAACCGCAGCCCCGGTCCCGCCACGACGAGCGCCTCGCCCGGACGTCGGAGCGGCAAGCCGTGGCGGAGGTCGACCCACGAGTTCGCCCACGTCCGCAGCCCGTGGCGGGACGGCAGGCTCGCCCACGGCACGGCCAGCAGGAGGTTGCGCGCCGCGACGTGAAGATCTCCGTCAGCACCCAGCGGGGCGACGAGGGCGTCGTCGAGCCAGGTCAGCGTGCGCTGCAGCGAGGACACTGCGGCCGCCCGCATCGGGGCTGGGATGAGAGCGTTCGAGAGCACCGCGAAGTCCGCCCGCGCGCGCCGCACCCGTTCGGCGACCGCGTCGAGGGGCGCGAGGCGGACCAGGCGCGAGCCCTCCCGCGAGACCCGCACGGCGACCACGTCCCCGCCCGACAGCACGAGGTCGGCGACCACCGCGTCCGACCCGTCGCCCGCGAGGGCCGCACGGAGCGCCCGGGTCGTCGTGGGCGCCGGGGTCCCAGCTTCGCCCCCGATCCGCCAGGACCGTCGCCGTGCCTCGTCCTGAAGACGACGCGCCTCGCGCAGGTGCTGCTGGCGCCGGAGCTGCTCCTCGCCGGCGCCGCTCGCGCCGATGTCCCGTGCCGACTCGATCTCGCGCCGGGCCGCGGTGAGCAGCGCGGCGAGCGCCGCGTCGGAGGGTGGCCGGACGCGTCCCGATCCGGCAAAGGTCGCGCGCCCGCGCTCCACCGCGTCGAAGACGTCCGCCGCACGACCCGTCCTGAGCGCGGCCTCGACGTCCAGGTTGCCGAGCCGGACGCCGTGGACCGCCGTAGCCGTCACCGCGTCCACCGAGCCGAGCCGTGCCCGGTGCTCCGAGATCGCCCGCTGGCCGCCCCGCACCGCGCGTACGCCGCTGCGCCGGTCCCCCAGCGCGAACGCCAGCTGCGCGCGGACCGCCTGGTGCTGCACCCGGACCGGGAAGGGGGCCCACCCCGGCAGCCGTGGGACCTCCGCGAGGACGTCGCGAGCCCGGTCGAGCCCGCCCGCGAGGATCTCCCACTCCGCCGCGTGGAGTCGGGCGGGCACGCTGACCCCGAAGCGCGCGACCGCCCCCCGGGCGTCGCCCTCGCGCGCCACGTCCAGCGCGAGGACGCTGCGCCGGCGCAACCGCCGCCGTGCCGCGTCCTGGCCCGCACGGTCGGACGCGAGCATCGCCTCGAGCTCCACGACGCGGGCGTACAGGCTCCAGGTGGTGTTCCCCGATCGCGCGTACAGACGGCGCGCCTGCCCCGCGAGCGCCCGGGCGTCGTCGTACCGACGCAGGCCGACCAGGCAGCGGGCGCGGTCGAGCAGCGCCTCGGCACGCTCCTGCGCCAGACCGTCGTCGGCGAGGAGCTCCGCCGCCTCGGCGAGGGCGACCTCGGCCTCCGAGAGCAGGCCGACCTCGTACAGCACACGGGCACGCCCCACGAGCGCGAGCCCGTCCGGACCGTCCGGCAGGAGCGTCACGGACTCGTCGAACGACTTCAGCGCGGCCGGCATGTCGCCCCGGACGTGGTGCATGTACCCGATGTTGTGCAGCGCGAACGAGACGTAGTGGTCGTTCTGGACCAGGCGGGCGTGCTCGAGCGCCGTCTCGTAGTCGGCGAGGGCCTCGTCGAGGGCACCGATGTCGACGAGGGCCGAGCCTCGGTTCAGGCTCAGCACCGTGCGGTCGCGATGATCGGCAGGACCGGCGAGCTCGAGGGCGACCGTCAGCGGCCGGACCGCTGCCTTGCTGTCCCCCGACCGGAGCAGCAGCACGCCGTGCTGACCGTGGACGAGGCCGCGGAGCCGGTCGTCGAGCAGGCCGGCGGCCTCCTGCGCCCGCGTCAGCACCTCGCCCCCCGCCTCGATGCTCCCCGTGAGCGCGTACACGCAGGCCGCCTCGCCCACGAGTGCGCGGACCCGGGTCTCCCGGGACCAGTCAGTGGCCCCGGACTCCACCTCCCACTGCTCGACGTCCCGGACGAGCCGACGGAACTCACGAGAGGCAGGGCGGACCTTCGACAACGCGTTGAGCTCCTGCGCCCGGCGGAGGCGGTCGGCGAACGCGCGACGCACGTCGTCGTTCACACGACCACCCCCGGGCAGGGGTCACACCGTGGTGACTCCCTGCGCGAACAGTCCCGGCACACGTCGCACAGCATCCCACGCCCCGGCGGTACGGTGCGCGGCGGCACCCCCGACACCCGAGCTGGGCTCCTGGGCGCCCTGCTGCGCGCGAGACACGAGGATCTCCCGGGCGATCTCCGCGGCGAGGTACGGCGCCGAGAACGACGTGCCGCTCCACGATGCGAACCCGCCGCCGAAGTCGTCCGGGTCGACGGACGAGCGCACCCCCGGGCCCAGGCGCTCGGGGAGGCGGACGGACGGCGTCACCGGACCGTCGATGGTCGTCGGCATCGTGCTGACGACGGCCGCGCCGGGCTTCACCGTGGTCACCCACGGCCCGTCGTTGCTGAAGACAGCGATGGTCGAGTCCGGGTTGGTCGCGCCCACGGCGAATATCGGGGTGTACTCGGGCTTGAGGTCCTCGGGCTTGCGGGGCACCGCACCGCCGTCGGTCCGGTCCACCCGCGGCGTCCACGCGGCGGGGAACATGGGCCTGGTCGTCCCGTCGTTCCCAGCGGCGACGACCACCACGATCCCTGCCCGGCGCAGCGCCCGCAGGACCCGCCGGAGCGGGCCGTCGTAGCCGTAGTCCTCCGGCTGCTCGTGGTAGTAACCCATCGCGAGCACCACGACGTCCACCGGGTGGTAGCCGTCGTCGCCCCGCAGGCCACGACGGTGGAAGCGCAGGAGCCGCCACAGCGTGTGGAGGACCTCCCACTCGGGCACGTCGCCCGACCCCCCGAACGCGCGGACCGACAGCAGCACCGCGTCCGGGCACAGCTGGTGCACGATGCCCGCCTGGAACGTGCCGTGCCCGGCGACCGGATCGAGCGGCCCCGTCAGCGGGTCCTTGCTCATGCCCCCGTACTCGGCGTCCTCCGAGTCGATCGTCGGGATCGGGAACGTGCCGATCGGCGACCCGTCGAGCTCGGCGTCCCGCACCACGACCGAGTCGGGTCCGTCCGACGGCTCCCCCGGCACGTACGAGCCGAACCAGGGGTGCGAGCCGACGCCCGTGTCGACGAGCGCGACGGCGGGACGCGAGAACCCGTCCGCCGTGACCCAGGGGTTCGGGCCGTCGGCGAAGCGGCGCGCCGGCGGCGGGGAGATGAGTCGGACCGGGACGAGCCCACCGGAGCCGGGTACGCCGTACTCGTCGACGGCGCTCACAGGGAGCGGCGTCGAGCGAGGTCGGGAGACCGGGACGAACGGGAGGGGGGTCGTGCGGCGCTGGGCACGCATCACGTGGTCGAGACCGACGGCGGGCGCCTCGAGCCCGTCGTCCTCGACGAGGTCGCCGAGCTCGCGGCCGATGCGCTCGAGCACCTCCCACGTGTCGGCCTCGACGTCGTCCGGACGGACAGGCACGAACCTCAGCGCGTAGCCGAAGGTGTCGTCGTCCTCCTGCGTGTCCTCCTCCGTCACGAGGTCGCCGAGGCGCCCGTCGTACACGACCTGGTAGCCCAGGTCGGCCGCGATGCGCCGGACACCGTCGAGCCACGTCGTCGCGTCCTCGCCTTCCGCCCAGACCGGGAGGGCAACCTCGGCCGCGGACCCGCCGGCTCGGAGCGTCGCGGGATCGGCGAGCTCCCGCAGGTCCGCGGGCGGCGCACCGCGCACGATGAGGCGGTCCGCCACGTAGGCCGTGGGTTCGACGCGGGAGGCGCCCGGGCTGCGCCGGACGCGCTCCGGGTCGAGGTGCCGGACGGGACGACGCCCTCCCGCGGCGTCGCGGACCGTGCGGGCATCGGGGATCTCAGGGGTCTCGCTCACGTGCTCCTCCTCGAGGACGAAGGTCTCGTCGCCGGCCGTGCGGCTGCGCCACGGTCCGGTGCACGCGACGGGGACCCGTCGCGCGGTTGTTCAGGGCCCAGGCGCCGCGGGTCGACCGCGGCACGGCACCGGGCGTGCTAGAGCTCGACGACGGGGGTGCTCACGGCCCCGCCGGCGCCGTCGGCGCGGCGGACGACGAGGCTCGCGGGCCCGCGCTCGACGGCGTCGAAGACGAAGCGGCCGTCGTCGTCGCTCGTCGTCGCGGTCACGCCACCGGGTCGGTGCAGCTCGACACGCAGCGACGTCGCCGGGGCCGCCCAGCCGTCGATGCGGATGCGGCCGTCGTCCGTCGGGGACAGCGAGATCATGACGGTGACCGCCTCCGACGTGAAGGTGATGGTGCGCGCCTCGACGGGCGGCGCGTCCCCCCGCACCGACGTCGCGGGTGCGCGGACGTACTCGAGCTCCATGACCTCCGCCTCGAGCCCGGCGAGCGTCACGGCGAACAGCGCGCGATCGACGAGACCGGCCGGAACCGGGTCGACGATCTCGGTCAGGCGCGCGAGGTCGTCCAGGAGGCGCAGGTCCACCTCGTCCAGCGGCTCGTCCGGGCTGTACCCGGACGGCGCGCTCCTCATGCCTGCCATGTCTCGGCCCCCTGCTCGGTCTCGAAGATGTCCCGGAGCTTCGCCAGGCACCGCCCACGGTTGGACCCGATGCTGCCGACCGGCATGCCGATCGCGCTCGAGATGTACTTGTAGTCAGGCCGGTCCGCCAAGGAGATGAGTCGTAGCAGGCGCCGGCAACGTTCCGGGAGCCGCTCGAGCGCGCCCCACAGCGCACGGTCGCGCTCGTTGCGCAGCACCTCGACCTCCGGCGTGGGGGCGGCGGACGGCAGCGGCGCGACGGCGCCGTCGTCGAGGTCGTCCGGGAGCTCGGTGCGCTTGTGCTGGTCGTCGCGGTGCTTGCGCACGGTCTCCCACGCGGCGCGCTTCGCGGTGATGAGCAGCCACTTGAGCACCGCGTGAGGTTCCTTGATGGTCTGCGCGTTGCGCACCAGCGCGACCCAGACGTTCTGCACGACGTCGTCCGCGGCCTCGCGGTCGACGCCCTGGGCCCGCACGGTGTGCCAGAGGAGCGGGGTCGCCTCGCGGACGAACTCGCCGAGCGCCTCGTGCCGGCCCTCGCGGTACTCGAGCAGCGCGATCGCGCCGCGATCACCGAGGCTCGTGGCCGGCTCGTCGACGGATGGAAGTTCCTCCGAGGTTCGTGTCATCCGAGATAGCACGCTCATTCGGTCGGGTCGGGTCGGGGCGCCCCCCGGATCAGCCGAGTCTAGGGCTGAGCAACGAGCGGGGACAAGCACGTGCATGGGCAGCCATCTCCTCCGTCCGTCCACGGCATCGTCGTGCGCGGGGCTCCGGCGGGGCCCGTCACCGCAAGAGAGGGACGGGCGGGACGTTTGATACAGACCCGCCGAGATCCCTGTGAGGCGGGTGCACGGGCGCCCCCCGCCGGGACCGGCACCTGGGGAGCCGGTCCTGACCCATCCGCCGCGGTCGGCGCTCCGAACCTCGGTCGTCTCCGCCCGTGGAACACCGTCCACGCACGAACCAGAAAGTGGGAACCATCATGACCTCGTCCCCGAACAGACTCCTGGGCGCCGTCTTCGGCGCCGTCTACCTGCTCGTCGGGCTGGCAGGCTTCGCCGTGACCTCGGGTGTGGGCTTCGCCGGCACCGAGGGCGCCAACCTCCTCGTCTTCGCCGTCAACCCGCTGCACAACGTCATCCACCTGGCGATCGGAGCGGCGCTGCTGCTCGCGGCGACCCGGTCGGTGTCTGCGGCCAGGTCCGTGAACACGACGGTCGGTGCGGTCTACCTGCTCGTCGGGGTCGTCGGGCTCTTCCTCGTGGGCTCGGCCGCCAACATCATCGCGCTGAACGGCGCGGACAACGTGCTGCACCTGGCGAGCGCCCTGATCCTGCTCGGCGCGGGCCTCGGCGCCGAGAAGTCCGCCGAGCGCCGGCCCGTCACGGCCTGACCCCCGTGCCGTCGCCCGTCTCGTCCCGAGCACCGGTCCCGACCGTCGCCACCACCGAGCCGCGTGCCCCGCAAGCGGACCCGCGCGGCGGACTCGACGTCCTGGCCGTCTCTGCGGCCTTCGCCGTGCTCGGGGCGGGGCTGGTGAACCTCGCCGTCGCCGCGGGCGACCTCACCAGCGCCGCCGGAGCGTGGGGGGCCGCGCTCGGCCTCGCCGAGGTCCTCTGGGCGATCGTCGCCCTCCGCCGGACGGGTCCGGCCATCTTGCGCGTGACGCTCGGCTCACTCCTCGCGGTGAGCGCCCCCGCCGCGTTCTCCACGCCACCCGCGTCCGGCCCCGCGGGAACGGCCGTGATCGCCGTCGTCGCGCTGCAGGTCCTCGGGGCCGTGCTCGTCGCCCGCTGGCTGCGCCGCGAGACCGAGCCCGCGCCCGACCACGCCGCCCCCGCCACCACGGACCGCACCGGCCGACGGGTGCTGGCCCTGTTCGCCGCCGCCGTCCTCGTCGCAACGCTCACGACCGCCGGCCTCGCGGACACGCAGGCCGGCGAGCACGCCGTCCCCCACGACCAGCACCGCCTGCCCGGTCTCGGCACCCACCACGGCTGACGCACGACCGCACGCACGAACGCCGACGGCGCGGCTCCCGTCCGGGAACCGCGCCGTCGGCGTCGGTACGAGGTCGCGCTGCCGTCAGGCAGCGTCCTCCTCGAGGAGCTTCGTCGTCTTGGACTGGTCCAGCGGGATGCCGGGGCCCATCGTCGTCGTCATGGTCGCCTTCGTGATGTAGCGGCCCTTCGACGAGGACGGCTTGAGCCGCAGGACCTCTTCGAGAGCGGACGCGTAGTTCTCCACCAGCGACTTCTCGTCGAACGAGACCTTGCCGATGATGAAGTGCAGGTTCCCGTGCTTGTCCACGCGGAACTCGATCTTTCCGCCCTTGATGTCCGTGACGGCCTTCGTGACGTCCATGGTCACGGTGCCCGTCTTCGGGTTCGGCATCAGACCACGGGGGCCCAGCACCTTGCCGAGGCGACCGACCTTGCCCATGAGGTCCGGGGTCGCGACGGCCGAGTCGAAGTCGGTGTAGCCGGCGGCCACCTTCTCGATGAGGTCGTCACCGCCGACCTCGTCCGCACCGGCCGCACGGGCCTCCTCCGCTTTCGCACCGTTGGCGAACACGATGACGCGTGCCGTCTTGCCGGTGCCGTGAGGCAGGTTGACCGTGCCACGAACCATCTGGTCCGCCTTGCGGGGGTCGACACCCAGGCGGAAGGCGACCTCGACGGTCGCGTCGTACTTGATGCTCGACGTCTCCTTCGCGAGGCGCACGGCCTCGAGAGGGGTGTACAGCCGGTCGAAGTCGATCTTGTCTGCCGCGTTGCGGTAGGCCTTGCTGCGCGTTGCCATCTGCTTCTCCTCGTTCGAGCAGTCGTGGTCTGCGGGTCCGCGCGGACCCTGCCACCGCTCGTCGGGTCGATCCCGTCGAGCGTGATACTTCAGTGGGCTCGGGCTCAGCCCCAGCACTCACTCTCGGTCTGAGCGACGTTCACGCTTCGGCAGAACTCGCTGGCGCTCGTCCTACCTCCGCGTTCATTGTGCTCAGCCCTCGACGGTGATGCCCATCGAGCGCGCCGTGCCCGCGATGATCTTCGAGGCGGCCTCGAGGTCGTTCGCGTTGAGGTCCTCGAGCTTGGTCTCCGCGATGGTGCGGACCTGTGCGGAGGTGAGCTTCGCGACCTTCACGGTGTGCGGCGTCGAGGAGCCCTTGTCGACGCCCGCAGCCTTCTTGATGAGCTCGGCTGCCGGCGGGGTCTTCGTGATGAAGGTGAAGGAGCGGTCCTCGTAGACCGTGATCTCCACGGGGACGACGTTGCCGCGCTGCGCCTCGGTCGCGGCGTTGTACGCCTTGCAGAACTCCATGATGTTGACACCGTGCTGACCGAGCGCGGGGCCGATCGGCGGAGCCGGCGTCGCGGCTCCGGCCTGGATCTGCAGCTTGATGAGGCCGGAGACCTTCTTCTTGGGGGGCATGCGTTTTCCTGACTCTCTGTTTCGTGGACCGACGCCGTGGGCGATGACCCGGTTGCAGGTGCTGTCGACGCGGGGGACCCCGCGACAGGCTCAGATCTTGGCGACCTGACCGAACGACAGCTCGACCGGGGTCTCCCGGCCGAAGATCGAGACCAGCACCTTGAGCTTCTGAGCCTCGGCGTTGATCTCGGAGATCGTGGCGGGCAGCGTGTCGAACGGCCCGTCCGTGACGGTGACCGACTCGCCGACCTCGAACTCGACCTCGAGCGGCGCCCGCTGCGAGGCGGTCGCGGGCTTGCCCGCCTCCGGCTTCGGCGCCAGCGTCGGGGCGAGCATCGAGAACACCTCGTCGAGGGTCAACGGCACCGGCTGGTGGGTGTGGCCCACGAAGCCCGTGACACCCGGGGTGTGCCGCACGGCGCCCCAGGACTCGTCGGTGAGGTCCATGCGGACGAGGACGTAGCCGGGGATCCGAACGCGGCGGACGATCTTCTTCTGCGCGTTCTTGATCTCGGCGACCTCCTCCATGGGGACCTCGATCTGGAAGATGTAGTCCTCCATGTTGAGGCTCTGGATGCGGTTCTCCAGGTTCGCCTTCACACGGTTCTCGTAGCCGGCGTACGAGTGGATGACGAACCAGTCACCCGGCTTCGTGCGCAGCTCGCGCTTGAACTCCTCGATCGGGTCGAGGTCGTCGAGCACGTCTCCGTCCTCGTCGACACGTCCCTCGGCCTCCGCGGCCTCGTCGTCGCCCTCGGGCTCGTCGGCGGGAGCGTCGTCCTCGGTAGGGTCCTGCGTGGTGGCGTCAGCCTCGACCGACGTGTCGGTCTCGGTGTCGGCAGGTGCGTCGGACTCCACCTCGGCGCTCTCGGCGCCGGGCTCGATGGGGTCGACGTTCTCCGTCTGGTCCAGCGACTCCTGGGACACTAACGAACCTGCTTTCTGCTGACTGCTACGAGTTCTGCTTCTGAAGGGGATCTCCTCGGCGCGCCGCGGCCTCGACCGTGCGTCCGCCGACCGGCGCCGCACCTGCTCCGGGCCGGGAGTTCCGTCGTACGGACGTCAGTCCGCGAAGATCTGGAAGGCTGCCCAGCCGATCCCGAGGTCCAGGACGGTCACGAAGGCCATGACCACCACCACGAACACGAGGACGACCGTCGTGTAGGTGATGAGCTCGGACCGTGTCGGGGTGACGACCTTCTTGAGCTCGGCGATCACCTGGCGGACGAACAGGGCAATCCGGGCGAAGATGTTGGGCTTCTTCGCGTCGCGGCCCTTCTTCACCCCGTCGGCGCGTGCGCCTTCAGCACCCACAGCCTCGGACGGCGATTCGCTCACTGTTCTTCCCCACGTGGTGTTGGAACTGAACCCCTCTTGGTGTAACCCGTTGCCGGACTACGCGCCCCCTCGCGGGAACGCTGTGCAGGGTAGACAGGACTCGAACCTGCAACCTGCGGTTTTGGAGACCGCTGCGCTACCAATTGCGCCACTACCCTTCGACGACCGACGCCCACCGCTCCGGACTCGCGCCGCAGGCACGACCCATGAGGGTGACGTCAACCACCGAAGGAATACTGTACGCGAGACCCGGCGCAGGGTCGAACCGCGAGCGAGACCGTCCTCGGGCTGCACCGTTTCCGGCACCTGGGACCCGCCCGGACCGGCGCGTGCGCGGACGTCCGTGACGCCGTCGGGGGGCATCTGACACGATGGGCGGGTGAGCCAGCCCACCTCCTCCGAGAGCCCTGTCAGCGCCACCACCTCCGGCCCCGGGACCGGTGACCGACGACGCGTGTCCGCACGCCTCGCGGCGATCGCACCGTCGGCGACCCTGGCCGTCGACGCCAAGGCCAAGGCCCTCAAGGCTGCGGGCCGCCCCGTGATCGGCTTCGGTGCCGGCGAACCCGACTTCCCCACCCCGCAGTACGTGGTGGACGCCGCGATCAAGGCCGCGGCCGACCCGGCGAACCACCGCTACTCCCCCGCCGGGGGCCTGCCGGCGCTCAAGACGGCGATCGCCGAGAAGACGCTGCGCGACTCGGGCTACGAGGTCGACCCGTCGCAGGTGCTCGTCACCAACGGCGGCAAGCAGGCGGTCTACCAGGCGTTCGCAGCGCTCGTCGACCCGGGGGACGAGGTGCTGCTCCCGGCGCCGTACTGGACCACCTACCCGGAGGCCATCCGCCTGGCCGGGGGCGAGCCGGTCGAGGTCTTCGCGGGCGCCGACCAGGACTACCTGGTGACCGTCGAGCAGCTCGAGGCCGCGCGCACCGACCGGACGAAGGCGCTGCTGTTCTGCTCGCCGTCCAACCCGACGGGCGCGGTCTACTCCCCCGAGCAGACCGCCGCGATCGGGCAGTGGGCGCTCGAGCACGGCATCTGGGTCATCACGGACGAGATCTACGAGCACCTGGTCTACGACCACACGGTCTTCACGCCGATCGTGCGCGCGGTCCCGGCCCTGGCGGACACGACCGTCGTGCTCAACGGCGTCGCGAAGACGTACGCGATGACGGGCTGGCGGGTCGGGTGGATGATCGGCCCCACCGACGTCATCAAGGCCGCGACCAACCTCCAGTCGCACCTCACGTCCAACGTCGCGAACGTCTCCCAGCGGGCGGCGATCGCCGCCGTCTCCGGCACGCTCGCGGCCGTGGAGGAGATGCGGGCGGCGTTCGACCGCCGCCGGCGCACCATGGTCTCGATGCTCTCGGAGATCGACGGCGTGGTGTGCCCGACGCCGCAGGGCGCCTTCTACGCGTACCCGGACGTGCGGGGGGTGCTGGGCAGGACGCTGCGCGGACGGACCCCGACGACGTCCGCGGAGCTCGCGGCGATCATCCTCGAGGAGGTCGAGGTGGCGGTGGTCCCGGGCGAGGCGTTCGGCCCCAGCGGCTACCTGCGCCTGTCCTACGCGCTGGGCGACGACGACCTCGTCGAGGGCGTCTCGCGCATCCAGCGGCTGCTCGCCGAGGCAGAGTAGCCACCCGGCACCACCGCGGCGGCCGTTCGTCCCGGGGTCAACCGTTCGACGGACCCCCGGGACGGACGAACGACCGTCGCGGCGCCGGTGCCTCCCGCGGGACGCTGGTCGTATGGACATCACCACGCCACCGGCGAGCGCCGCGCACGGCCCCGCGATCCAGGTCAGCGGCCTGCGCAAGAGGTACGGCACCAAGCAGGCCGTCGACGGTCTCGACCTGCAGGTCGAGCGGGGCGAGATCTTCGCCGTGCTGGGGCCGAACGGTGCCGGCAAGACGACGACCGTCGAGATCCTCGAGGGCTTCCGCAACCGCGACGCCGGTGAGGTCAGCGTGCTCGGCGCGGACCCCGCGACCGCGGGCCGCGCCTGGCGCAGCCGGATCGGCGTCGTCCTGCAGGACTCCCGCGACCAGGCCGAGCTGACCGTCGCGGAGATGGTCAAGCACTTCGCCACGTTCTACCCCCGCCCGCGCGATCCCGACGAGGTGATCGACGCGACCGGGCTGCGCGAGAAGGCCTCCACCCGCGCCCGCCAGCTCTCGGGCGGCCAGCGCCGCCGGCTCGACGTCGCGCTCGGGATCGTCGGGCGCCCCGAGCTGCTGTTCCTCGACGAACCGACCACCGGGTTCGACCCGCAGGCCCGGCGCTCGTTCTGGGAGCTCGTGGAGTCCCTGCGCCACGACGGCACGACGATCCTCCTGACGACGCACTACCTCGACGAGGCTGCGCACCTGGCGGACCGGGTCGCCGTCGTGCGGGACGGGACCCTCGCCGCGCTCGGCGCCCCGGACGCGCTCGGCGGACCCGACGCCCGGCGACCCGTCGTGCACTGGGTCGAGGACGGCGAGCCCCGTGCGGAACGCACCGCTCGGCCGACGGCCCTCGTGACCTCGCTCGCTGCACGCCTCGCCGGCCCGGACGGCGAGCTACCCGGCCTGCGCGTCGTGCGGCCCAGCCTCGAGGAGGTCTACCTCGACCTCATCGGCGCTGCCTCTCCCGTCGACGCACGGGCCGAGGAGCCCGCCCCCGCAGCAGCCCGTCCGACGCACGAGGAGATCGCACGATGAGCACCACGGCCGGCGCGAGCCCCACCACCGGCGCGGGACGCACACCCACCTCCGGGGCGGTACGCCTGCCGGGGACGCTGCGCCTCGGCCTGGACCGCACGGGCGTCGAGCTGCGCGCGTTCTTCCGCGAGCGCGACGCGGTGATCTTCATCTTCACCTACCCCCTGATCATGATGGCGATCTTCGCGACCGTCTTCGCGGGGCAGGACCAGGGCACGGCGGACGCCAGCGTGCCGTTCGCCCAGTACTTCCTGCCCGGCATGATCGCGACGGGCGTGATGCTCACGAGCTTCCAGTCGCTCGCGATCTCCATCGCGGTCGAACGCGACGACGGCACGCTCAAGCGCCTGCGCGCCACGCCCCTGCCGGCGTCGAGCTACTTCTACGGCAAGATCGGGCTCGTCCTCATCACCACGGTCGTGCAGATCTCGCTGCTGCTGGTCCTGGCCACCACCGCCTACGACGTCCCGATGCCGGACGACGCGGCCGCCTGGGGCACCTTCGCCTGGGTCTTCGTCCTGGGCACCGCGACCGGTGCCGTGTGCGGCGTGGCGTTCTCGTCGGTGCCGCGCTCCGGGAAGTCCGCGACCGCCGTCGTGACGCCCGTGGTCCTGGTGCTGCAGTTCATCTCCGGGGTGTTCTTCGCGTTCTTCGCGCTCCCGTCGTGGATGCAGACGATCGCGTCGCTGTTCCCCCTGAAGTGGATGGCGCAGGGGATGCGCTCGGTCTTCCTGCCCGACGAGGCGAAGGTCTTCGAGGTAGGCGAGTCGTGGCAGCACGGCGCGACGGCTGCTGTACTGGTCGCATGGCTCGTGGTGGGCCTGGTCGTGGGGGTGCGGGTGTTCCGGTGGAGGCGGCGTGACGACGGCTGAGCGGCCTGCGGCCGAGGGGTCGGCGCTCGAGACGATCGACGGCACGTGGTCGCGCGACGTCGTGTGGTGGGACGTCGCTTTCTACGTGATCGTGGCGCTCAGCGCCCTGGCCCTCTTCACCGCGGGCATCACGGGCACGGCGCGGACCGTGACCCTCCTGGTGCTCGGCGTCATCATGCTGGCCTACGCGTTGGTCGGCCGCCGGGCGGCGCGCTCGCGCGACCAGCGCCTGGCCGTCACGTACCTGGTGGTGCTGGTCACGGGCACCCTGGTCATCATCACGCAGGCCCCGCTCAACACGCTGCTGCTGTTCGTGGCGTTCACCCAGGTGTGGATGCTCTCCGAGCGTCTCGTGGTCTCGGTCGCGTTCTGCGTCGTGCTCGCGCTGGGGACGGCGGGGGCGCTCGCGTGGGACGACGGCATCGACCTCGAGCGGTTCTGGCTGGTGCTCCCCGAGATGGGGGTCGTGCTGGCGTTCGCGCTCGGGCTGGGCGTGTGGGTGGCGCACGCGCTGCGGCAGTCGGAGAAGCACGCGCGGCTCGTCGACGAGCTGCACGCGACGCAGTCGGAGCTCGCCCGCTCGCACCACTCGGCCGGCGTCGCGGCCGAGCGGGAGCGGATGGCCCGCGAGATCCACGACACGCTCGCGCAGGGCTTCACGAGCGTCGTCATGCTGTCCCAGGCGGCCGTCGCGGACCTCGACCGGGGAGCGTCGGGCGAGGCGCGCGCCCGGCTGGAGCTCGTCGAGGCGACGGCCCGCGACAACCTCGCCGAGGCGCGGTCGCTCGTGGCGGCGTTCGCGCCCGTGCCGCTGCAGGACGGGTCGCTGGCGGATGCGCTCACCCGTCTGGCACGCCGCTTCGAGGAGGAGACCGGGGTGCGGGTACGCCTGGACCTCGACGTCACGCCCGGCGCCGGCGGGCGGTTGTCGAGCGCGCAGGAGGTCGTCGTGCTGCGCTCGGCGCAGGAGGCGCTCGCCAACGTCCGACGGCACGCCGAGGCGCGCTCGGTGTCGCTCACGCTCGACGCGCAGGGCACCTCGGTGTGCCTGGCCGTGGTCGACGACGGTCGGGGGATCGCCCCGGACTCCGCCGAGGGGTTCGGGCTGCGCGGGATGCGCGAGCGGGTGGCGGCGAGCGGCGGCGACGTGCGGGTGGAGCCCGTGCCCGACGGCGGCACGGCCGTCCGGGTCCAGCTGCCCGCGGACCGGAGGACGGCATGAGCGCGGGGGTGATCCGGGTCCTCGTGGTCGACGACCACCCCGTCGTGCGTGCAGGGCTGGTCGGTCTCCTCGCGGCCGAGACCGACCTCGTCGTCGTCGGCGAGGCGGGCGACGGCCGGCAGGGGGTCGCGCTCGCGGCCGAGCTGTCACCGGACGTGGTGCTCATGGACCTGCGGATGCCCGTCCTCGACGGGGTGGGGGCGACCACGGAGATCGTCGGCGGCCCCCGGGCGACGGGGCCGGACCGGACCGGCGCGCCGCACGTCGTCGTGCTCACGACCTACGACACCGACGGCGACATCCTGCGCGCGGTCGAGGCCGGCGCCACGGGCTACCTGCTCAAGGACACCCCGCGCGACGAGCTCGTCGCGGGCGTCCGGGCGGCGGCACGCGGCGAGACCGTGCTGGCACCGCGGGTCGCGACCCGGCTGGTGACGTCCATGCGCCGTGGCGAGCGGCTCACGGACCGCGAGTCGCAGGTGCTCGCGCTGGTGTCCGAGGGGTTGTCGAACGCGGCGATCGGCCGCGAGCTCTACATCACGGAGGCCACGGTCAAGACACACCTGCTGCGGGCCTTCGCGAAGCTCGACGTGGACGACCGCACCCACGCGGTGACGGTGGCCCGACAGCGGGGCGACCTGCCGAGCACGTGAGGGGATGCGAGACTGCCACGGTGCGCGATCTGGCGAAGCTCCCCAAGACCCACCTCCACCTGCACTTCACCGGTTCGATGCGGACGGCGACGCTCAAGGACCTCGCGGACCGGTACGACGTCCGGCTCCCCCACGCGCTGCTCGACGGCGACCCCCTGCGCGTGCCCGCGACCGAGCGCGGCTGGTTCCGGTTCCAGCGGCTCTACGACGCGGCGCGCGCGTGTGTGCGGTCCGAGGCCGACATGCGGCGCATCGTGCACGAGGCCGCCGAGGACGACGCGGCCGAGGGTTCGGGCCGCCTGGAGATCCAGGTGGATCCGACGTCGTACGCCCCGTTCGTCGGCGGCATCACCCCGGCGGTGGAGATCGTGCTCGACGCCGCACGCACCGCGAGCGCCGCGACGGGCGTGGAGGTCGCCGTCGTGGTCGCCGCCTCCCGGATGCGCCATCCGCTCGACGCGCGCGTCCTGGCGCGGCTGGCGGCGCAGCACGTCGGTCAGGACGCGGGCGAGGTCGTGGGTTTCGGGCTGAGCAACGACGAGCGGCGCGGGGACACCGCGGAGTTCGCGCGGGCGTTCTCGATCGCGCGCGATGCGGGTCTCGCGCTGGTCCCGCACGGCGGCGAGCTGCTCGGCCCCGTGCACGTGCACGAGGTGCTGCGCGAGCTGGACCCGGACCGCCTCGGCCACGGCGTGCGGGCGGCCGAGGACCCGCGGCTTCTGGCGGACATCGTGGAGCGCGGGATCGCCCTCGAGGTGTGCCCCGCGTCGAACGTGTCGCTCGGGGTGTACGACGATGACGCGCAGGTCCCGCTGGGCGCGCTGGTCGACGCCGGGGCGCAGGTCGCGCTGGGCGCCGACGACCCCTTGCTGTTCGGCTCGCGCCTCGTCGCGCAGTACGAGTCCGCGCGCACCGACCACGGGTTCTCGGACGCGGAGCTCGCCGACCTCGCCCGGTCCTCGATCCGGGCGAGCCGCGCCCGGGCGGCCACGAAGACCCGGCTGCTCGCCGGCGTCGACGACTGGCTCGCGGACTGACCTCAGGTGCGGGTCGCGACCACGAAGACGCGGCGGAACGGCAGCACCGTGCCGTAGGCCACGCGCGGGTAGGCGGCGCGGAGCGCCGCCCGGTACGCGTCCTCGAACTCCGGACGCAGGTCGGCCGGCAGGGCGTCGAGCACCGGTCGTGCGCCCGTCGCGGAGATCCACGCGAAGACCGGGTCCTCGCCCGGCAGCACGTGCAGGTACGTCGTCTCCCAGGCGTCGACGTGCCACCCCGGTCGCGCGAGGACGTCGAGATAGGTGGCGGCGCCGTGCGCGCCGGACCGCACGACGTCCGCCGTGTACGCGGCGTACGGCGGGTGCGCGGCGAGCTCGGCCAGGAGCCGGTGGCTCGCGCCGTCCTGGTTGCCGGGCACGGAGAACGCGAAGGTGCCGCCGTCGTCGACGTGCTCGGTGAGCTCCGGCAGGAGCTCGAGGTGGTCGGGCAGCCACTGGTAGGTCGCGTTGCTGAGGACGACGTCCGCGCGACGCTCGGGCGGCAGGTCCCGCAGGTCGGCCTGCACGTAGGTGCCGCGGCGGTCCTCGGCGCGCGCACGGGCGATCATGGCGGGCGAGGCGTCGACACCGGTGATCTCGGCGTCGGGCCAGCGCTCCCGCAGGAGGACCGACAGGTGGCCCGGGCCGCACCCGAGGTCGAGCACACGACGAGCCTGCCCCGGTACTCTGGCCAGCAGCTCGACCATAGGCCGTGACCGTTCGTGCGTGAACTGCAGGTAGCGGGTCGGGTCCCAGTCGCTCATCCTGGCCTTTCTCGTCGTCAAGATTCTTGATCTCAAGATATCACCGTCTCTTCTCATCCGCTTCTCATCGGTACGACCGATACTGGGTCCATGAGCCGGCAGGTGATGAACCCATGAGACGTCAGGCCCTCCTCGGCGCGGTGCTCGCCGTCCTCGTCCTCGTCGGCGGCGTCGTCGGCGTCGCCGCGGTCACCGCCCGACCCGCGAACCTCGAGCTGGGCGACGTCGTCGTCATCACCCCCGTACCGGCCACCGAGACCCCCGGGTCACCGACCGACGAGCCCACCGAGCCCGCGCCCGAGGCACCGACCACCCCGCCCGACAGCACCCCACCACCCAGCACACCGCCGTCCCGCGAGGACGACGACCGCGTCACGCCCGCACCACCGACCGGCCATGACGACAGCGACGACGACGACGACGACGACGATGACGACGATGACGACTGAGCCCACCCGCCGCGTCCTGACCGTCCGCACGCGCATCCTCGCCGCGGTGCTCACCCTCAGCGCGCTCGCTCTGGTCATCGCCGGCGCGACGGCCTATACGCTGCAACGCCACCGTGTCGACGACCGCATCGAGGAGACGCTGAACCGCAGCGTCCTCGAGCTCAAGCAGCTCGCGCTCACCGGGGTCAACCCCGTCACCGGAGAGCCGTTCGACTCGCCCGAGGACGTCGTCGTCGCCGCGATCCAGCTCACGGTGCCCGCCGGCAACGAGGGAATCATCGGCCTGCGCAGCGGGCGGTCTCCGCTGGTCTCCCAGCAGGACGTCCAGCTGCGTCTCGAAGACGACGAGGCACTCGTCGCCGAGCTCACCGCTCTCGTCGACTCCGACCACGTCGTCCTGCGGACCGTCACCACCCCGACGGCGAGCTACCGCGCCATGGTCTTCCCGGTCCGTGCGGACGGTGGCACAGCTACCACGACCGGCGACGCGGCCTCCGTCGACACCGCACCCGCCGCACTCGTGCTCGCCTTCGACCGCGACGCCGAACACGCCGAGTTCAACGAGGTATTCGCGACGTACGCGCTCGTCGCACTCGTGGCGCTCGTCCTCATCGGAGTCGTCGGCTGGGTCGTCGCCGGTCGGCTGCTGCGCCCCATCCGCGTCCTCGCGCAGACCGCGCAGCAGATCGGCGACACCGATCTCTCGCAGCGCATCGGGGTCTCCGGCAACGACGACCTCTCCGAGCTCACCCGGGCGTTCAACGCCATGCTCGCCCGCCTCGACGAGTCCTTCGAGTCACAACGACGCCTGCTGGACGACGTCGGCCACGAGCTCCGCACGCCGCTGACCGTGGTCCGTGGTCACCTCGAGCTCATGGACCCCGCCGACGTCGAGGACACCACCGCGACGCGCGACCTCGCGCTCGACGAGCTCGACCGGATGAACCGGCTCGTGGACGACCTCGTCATCCTCGCGACGGCGGGGCGGCCCGACTTCGTGCGCCCCACCGAGGTCGACCTCGGGCGACTCACCGACGACGTCCTCGACAAGGCCCGCACCCTCGGCGACCGGCGGTGGCTCGTCGACGCGCGCACCGACGCCACGGCGCGCGTCGACGCGCAACGCATCACCCAGGCGTGGTTGCAGCTCGCGGCGAACGCCGTGAAGTTCTCTGCCCCCGGCTCGACCGTGGCCCTGGGATCGAGGGTGTCCGACGACGGTGCACACCTGACCCTGTGGGTCCGGGACGAGGGCGTCGGGATCGAGCCCGCCGACCTGGAGCGGATCTTCGAGCGCTTCGCCCGCGCCGAGCACGGCATCGAGGCGCGCGACGGCGCCGGCCTGGGCCTCGCGATCGTCACCGCCATCGCCGCCGGGCACGACGGGCGGGTCGATGTCGCGTCCGTGCGAGGGGCTGGGTCCACGTTCACGCTCGTGCTCCCGGTCGTGGCGTCCACCCCGGCCGTCGACGCGCCGCCCGCCCCGCCGTCGGCCCTGCGCACGGCACCGACCGCCGCCACCGCGCCGAGCGCACCCACTCCCCCGCTGCCCCCACCCGGAAGGACCGCACCATGAGCCAGATACTCATCGCGGAGGACGAGGCACGCATCGCCTCGTTCGTCGCCAAGGGGCTCCGCGCCGCGGGCTACGCGTGCAGCACCGTCACCACCGGGCGCGAGGCGTACGACCTCGCGGTCAGCGGGGACTTCGACCTGCTCGTGCTGGACCTGGGCCTGCCGGACCAGGACGGCTTCACCGTGCTGCGGCGACTGCGCGAGGCCCGCAGCGCCATCCCCGTCATCATCCTCACCGCCCGCACCTCGGTGTCGGACACCGTGGCCGGGCTCGAGGGCGGAGCGGACGACTACATGGCCAAGCCGTTCCGCTTCGAGGAGCTGCTGGCACGCATCCGGCTACGGCTGCGGAGCGAACCAGCCGGCGAGGTCTCGGTCCTGTCCCACGGCGGGCTCAGCCTCGACCTGCGCACACGCCGCGCCCGCGCGGGCGACAAGGAGGTCGACCTGTCGGCCCGCGAGTTCGCGCTCGCCGAGGCTTTCCTGCGCAACCCCGGGCAGGTCCTCAGCCGCGAGCAGCTGCTCTCGCGCGTGTGGGGCTACGACTTCGACCCCGGGTCCAACGTCGTGGACGTGTACGTGCGCTACCTGCGCAACAAGCTGGGCGCCGAGCACTTCGTGACGGTGCGCGGGATGGGCTACCGGCTCGCCGACGCGGCCTGACCGCGCACGCCGCCGCCCGCCCCGTCGACACGGGGCGGGCGGCGGCGTGCGTGGCTGGGAGGCCGGTCAGTCGGCCGACGGGGCCGAGTCCGCAGACGCCGGGGACGGCGCGGACGCCGGCGACGGCGGGGTCACCGGGCTGTTGGGCGACGCCGGGCTGTTCGGCGACGCCGGGCTGGCGGGCGACGCCGGGCTGGCGGGCGACGCCGGGCTGGCGGGCGACCTCGGCGACTGGGCCGACGTCGGGCTGTTCGCCGACTGCGCGGTGATCGTCGTGATCGACGACCCGTTCTGCACGTCGGTGGGGCGCGGCGAGACGGTGGCCGTGGGTTCCGGGGTCGACGTCTCGCCGACGGTCACGGCCGGCGAGACGGTCGCCGGCTCGGGTGCGGTGAAGGTGCCGTTCGCTGCCGCGACGGTCGCGCCGAGGCCGACGGCCCCGAGAGCACCGGTGACGATCCAAGCGTTGCGAGTCTTCATGTCACTCGTCTCCTTCGAGTCGTGGGGCACCCGCGGGGGGCGGGAGACCCGGTGTGGACGACCTGGTGGTCGCCGTGTGCTGAACAGCCTGGTCGGGCCGGGTGAGAGCAGCAGGAGCCGACGATGAGAGGGTTCTCAGGAACTCCTCCGCGACGCCGCACCACGTGTGCGCGAGCCGCCGGTCGGCCGTGCTCGCCGCGAGGGACAGCACGACCGCGGCCGCGCGGGCACGCAGCGACCGCGGGTCGACCGCACGGTCGAACGTCTCCAGGCAGCGCGCGACGAGCCCTGCGGCGCCGCCGTAGACGTCCGGGGCGAGGCTCGGCAGGACGGCGAGGTGCCCGACGAGGCAGGCGAGGTCGTCGACCAGGTGCCCGGGGCCGAGGGTGTCGACGTCCAGGAGGGTGCGCACGCGGTCGCCGTCGAGCACGATGTTGGCCTCGTAGTAGTCGCCGTGCGTGGGCACCACCGGCCCCGCGTCAACGTCGTCGACGATCGCGCGCACCGCCCGCTCGAGACGGTCGACCCGCTCCGCGTCGAGACCGTGCGTGGTCCGCGCGGCCCGGGCGTAGTGCGCGGTCCGCTCGGCCCAGGCCGGTCGTCGCGTGAGGTCGAGCGCCCCGGCAGGCAGGGTGGTGAGCGTGTCGAGCAGGTGCTGCGGGTCGATGGCGGACGCCTGGTCGCCCGGCGCCGTGGCGGCGAGGTGCTGCGCGAGGGACTGCCCGGCCGCCTCCTGCAGGACGACCACACCGTCGGCCGACCAGGTGCGCACGACCGGTGCCGCGGGCGTCCGCCCGTCGAACAGCTCGTGGCGAGCCACCAGGTCGCGCACCGTGTCCGGGCGGACGACCTTGACGTAGACCGTGCTGTCGACAGGGCTCTCGACCGGGCCGCGGCGCAGCCGTGCGCGGAGCACCGCCCGCCGCAGCGGACGGTAGGCGACCATCTCGACGGACGTGACGACGTCGGGCACCTCGCCCCGCGTGCGCGGCGACCGGGCGAGCAGCTCGCCGAGCGCGGCCGCGTCGCACGCGGTCGCGAGGCCCGGCAGGAGGGGGTCGACGGGGTGGCGCCACACGTGCACCGACCGCGGCCCGTCGTCGAGGCGGACCACGCCGTGGCGCGCGGCCGCGGCGGGGAGCGCGGCGGTGGTCGCGACGAGGTACTCGGGCGCGGACCGCCCCCGGCGGGCGACGACGTCGTACCCGACGCTCACCTCCGCGCCCGGCCGGGCGTGCACCTGGTGCACGCGCCAGGACTCCAGGCCCGCGCCGTCGGCCGCGAGCGCCGCGGCGAGCAGGTCGCCCGCCTGCGCGCCCGTGAGCAGGTCGGCGGCCGCCGCGCTCCGGTACCACGGCGCCGGGGGCGCGGGCGGGGCGGTGGGTGCGCTGCGGACGGTCGTCTCCATGCACCCATCCGACCGCGGGCCGGTGGGACGGGCATGAGCCGTGCATGAGAGACCTCTCATGCGACGTGGCGCGGGCGCCGCCGTCCCTGTTGACAGCCCGGGTCACCGATGAGATTGTATCGATGTGTTGATACAAACTGCTGCCGCACGCCGGCACGCCGGACTCGTCACGGTGGCGGCGCTCGTCGCCGCGGTGCTCGCGGCCCTCTCGGCGCTCCCTCTTGTGCGAGGCACCACGAGCGGCCTGGTGACCGGGGTCGTGCTCGGCATGGTCCCGGCCCTAGTGGGCGCCGTGTTCCTCGCCGTGCACGCCGTCGGCGAGCTCACCTGGCCACGGCCCACCGGAACGGTCCGCGCCGCGAGCCTCTCCCGCCGCACGGTGCGTGACATCGCGCCGCGCGGCCTGCGTGTCCTCGTGTGGTCGCTGACCGTCGCCGTCGCCGCCGCGGTCGTGGTCGGCGGGCTCACCGCGGCGCCCGACGGCCGGTCGATGAGCCGTGCCACCGAGACGACCATGAGCGCCGTGAGCCCCTACCCCGGGTGGTTCTACGGGGTGCCGCTGCTCATCGCCGCGATCGTGGTCCTGGCCGGCACGGAGGCCGTGCTGCGGCTCGTCGCGCAGCGCGCAGCGGTCGTCGGGGTGGACACTTCGTGGGACCTGGCGCTGCGTCGCCTGTCCGCGCACCGCATCCTGCGCGCGGCGCAGGTGCCGCTCGCCCTCACGCTGTCGGGCGTGCTCGTGCTCGGGTCGAGCGCTGCCGCTCGGCTCGACCACCCGGGGGTCGGCGTGCTCGCCGGGGTCGGCGCGCTCGTCTCGCTCGGGTCGGTCCTCGTCCTGTGCCTACCCGGCCGGGCGCCGGGCGACCCCGAGCACGCTGGAAGGACCGCCTCGGCGCAGGCCGCGGACGCACCTCTCCACGCGACCGCGGAGGTCACCCGATGAGCGTCGTCGCCCTGCTGCTGATCCTTGTCCCCCTCCTTCTCGGGGTCGCGCTCGTGATCGCGATCGCCTACGGCGTGGTGCGCCTCACCAGCCCGCGTCGCGAGGGGACCGAGGCCGCGGTCCGCGCCGCGCGCCACCGCGTGGCGCTCGTGCACGTCTGCGCATGGCTCGCCGTGCCCTTCCTCGCCCTGCTCGTCGTCGTCCTCGTCGGCGCGAGCCTCACCGCGCTGCCGGCCACCGTGGCCCTCGTCCCGGCCGTGATCGGGCTCGGCTACGTCGCGGTCTTCGCCGTCGGCGAGTCCACGTGGCGGCGACCTGCCGGCGAACGGCGCAGCGCGAGCCTCACCGCACGCAGTGTCGCGACGATCTCCCCGGTCACGCTGCGCCGGCTCACGTGGGGGTGGCCGCTCCTCGCGCTGCCCGGGATCGTCCTCGGCGGCGTGAGCGCCGCACCGACCGGCGAGCTGCGGCGGCTGCGGACGCTGCCCGACGGCGCCAGCACCTGGTCGTTCGGCGAGCCCTACCCGTCGTGGGCCGTCGGGCTCGCGCTCCTCGCCGCCCTGGTCGCGGTCACCGGGGCGAGCGAGCTGGTCCTGCGATCGATCGCCGCGCGTCCGGCCGTCCCCGACGTCCCGTCCGAGTGGGACGCCGACCTGCGGCGGCTGACGGCGCACCGCGTCCTGCGCGGGCCCGTGATCGTCGGCGGGCTGACCGTCGCGGGCCTCTACGCCTGCCTCGGCGCCGCGTGGACCTCCGTCGGGATGCCGGCCGTGGGGTGGTCGCTCGTCGCGCTCGCGATCGTGTGCGCCGTCGTCGCGCTCTCCGTCACGTCCCACCGCGCGGACGTCACCCTCGGTGACCCGTCGGGCACGAGCGACGCTGAGGACGACCGTGCCCGCCGGTGAGCTTCAGGTCGAGATCGACCTCGGCTCAGGCGTCCCCCCGTACGAGCAGATCCGCTCGCAGATCCTCGCGCACATCGCCGCGGAACGGCTCGTGGTCGGCGACCGGCTGCCGACGATCCGCGCCCTCGCGACCGACCTCGGCGTCGCACCGGGGACCGTCGCCCGCGCCTACCGCGAGCTCGAGGGCGCCGGGACGATCGTCACGCGCCGCCGTGCCGGGACCGTCGTCGCCGACGGGGCCGACCCCGGCGACGTGATCGCCCGGCAGGCCGCACACGCCTTCGTCCGCGCCGCGCGAGAGGCAGGGCTCGCGGACGAGGCGATCCTCGACGTCGTGCGGGGTGCCCTGCTCAGAGAGTGACGCCCACCAGCACGGGCTCGGGGACGAGCTGGATCCCGAAGGCGTCCACCACGCCGTCGCGCACGCTGCGGGCGAGCGCGAGGAGGTCCGCCGCGGTCGCGCCGCCGCGGTTCGTCAGGGCGAGCGTGTGCTTCGTGGAGAGGGTCGCGGGGCTCGCGGGACCCACCACGCCGTAGCCCTTGGTGAACCCGGCGTGCTCGATCAGCCAGGCCGCGGACGTCTTGACGAGCGACGGGTCGATCTCGCCGAGGCTCGGACCCGTCGTGGTGCTCGGCACCGACGAGCGCACGGGGTAGCGCGGCGCGTCGGCCGGCAGCAGGTCGGCCTGCTCGGCGGCGACGACCGGGTTGGTGAAGAACGAGCCCGCGCTCCACCGGTCGTGGTCCGGGCCCGTGTAGCCGGGCGACGCCGGGTCGGCGTCGAGCAGCATGCCCTTCGCGCCCCGCAGCGCGAGGACGGCAGCGCGCACCTCGGCGCTCGGTGCCCGGTCGCCGACCTGCACCTCCAGACGGCGCGCGAGCTCCGGGTAGGCGATCGGCGCGGAGAGCGAGCCGAGGCGCAGCTGCATGCTGACGTCGAGCACGACGTACCGGGGGGTCGGGTACCAGGGGCCGCCCTCCGCGTCCGCGTGCATCGACGCCTTGAGCAGCGACGTGCGGTACCCGAAGCCCAGCGAGCCGACCGGCAGCGTCCGCACCCGGGACTGCGCACGGTCCCACACCCGCACGGTCGAGACAGCGCCCGCGACCTCCTGGCCGTACGCGCCGATGTTCTGCACCGGGGCGGCGCCCAGCGTGCCGGGGATACCGGAGAGCGCCTCGACACCGACCCAGTCCTCCTCGACCGCACGCGCCACGAGCTCGTCCCAGTCCTGGCCGGCAGGGCCCGTGATGCTCGCGCCGCCGCACGTGTCCTCGGCGGCGACCGTGATGCCGCTCCGGACGTCTCGCACGACGATGCCGCCGAAGCCCTCGTCCGACACGAGCAGGTTGGACCCCCCACCCAGCACGAGCAGGGGTTCGCCCGCCTCGTCGGCCGCCCGCACGGTCTCGACGAGCTCCGCCTCGCTCGTCGCCTCGACGTAGCGGTCGGCGGGGCCGCCGACGCGCAGCGTCGTCAGCTCGGCGAGCGCCGGGGCGTAGGTCTCGTCGTGCCGCGCGCCTGTGGGACGGTCGAGCTCGGGCGCGGGCGTACGGGGGCTGTCGGTCACGCGTACAGCCTAGTTCGGCTGGCCCGTCGCGACGTCCTCGGCCGGGTCCTGCGCCCGGTCCTCCGCCTGGTCTCCCAGCCCCTGCGCCGGGGCCGCGGCGTCGGGCGCGAAGCCCGCCGCACCCGGGAGCGGGCGAGCGGCGCTGATCGCGAACAGGCCGACGACCACGGGGAGAGCGATGACCAACAGGGCCTCGCGATACCCGACCACCTCGGCGAGGAAGCCGATGAGCGGCGGACCGACGAAGAACGCCGAGTACCCGATCGTCGCGACGACGCTCACCCGGACCGCGGCGTGGCGCGGGTCGTCCGAGGCAGCGCTCATCCCCACGGGGAACCCGAGCGCGGCACCGGTGCCCCACAGCGCGACACCGACGAGCGCGGCCCAGAGCGTCGGGACGAGCGCGAAGATCGTCAGCCCGACCAGGGCGAGCCCGGCGGACACTCGCAGGATCGCGACCCGTCCGAACCGGTCGAGCAGCCCCGTGCCGAGCAGCCGCATCCCCGTCATCGCGGTGAGGAACACCGCGAGGCCGACTGCGCCCATCGCGTCGGACGTGCCGAACCCGTCCACGACCGCGAGGCTCACCCAGTCGTTGGCCGCACCCTCTGTCAGCGCGGCGGCGAGCACGACGAGACCGATGAGCAGGGTGCGAGGCTCGAGCCAGGCGCGGCCTGCGCTGCGGGCGTTCTCCGCGGCCGAGATCGGTGCGGCTGCCGTCGCAGGGTCCGCCGACGCGTCCGGCGCGACGTCGGCCTCGTGGACCTCACCGGCCGGGAGGAAGTAGCGCACCGACCACAGCACGGCGACCAGGCTCATCGAGACCGCACCGACGAGGTGCCACTGCACCGGCACGAACAGGGCGGCCGCGACGATGCCCACCCCGGCGCCGGCCATGGTGCCGAAGGAGAACCCGGCGTGGAACCGCGGCATGATCGCCTTGCCGAGACGCTGCTCGACCGCCGCACCCTCGAGGTTCATCGCGGCGTCCCACACCCCGGTGCCGACACCGAAGCAGAACAGCCCGACGCGCACCGCGAGCGGGGAGCCCTCCCCGACGCCCAGGACGGCCACGACCAGCCCGGCGGTGCTGACGGTGGCGAACACGACCACCGCGCGCGACGCACCGATGCGCTGGACGACCATCCCGGACAGCGGCAGGGCGATGAGCGAGCCCGTCGCGGCGAACAGCAGGAGCAGCCCCATCTCGGCCTCGGCAAAACCGAGGGAGTCCCGGACCGCGGGCAGCCGTGAGGCCCAGGACGCGAAGTTGAAGCCGTTGAAGAAGAAGACCGCGAAGACCGCCCAGGACGCCGTCCGGCTCGTGCGGTCCCCCACCTCGGCGACCGCGGCGGAGGAGCGGGCACGGCTCACGGGGAGGTCTCCTCACGACGACGGGCGGAACGGGCGCCGCGACGGCCCCGTCCCAGGCTACGACCCGGTGCCCGACGGCCACCACGCCTGCGGTGGGTGCCTCGCACGTCGTGCGCCTCGTGCCCGTCGGACGCGAGGTCCGCGGTCACCACGACGCGCGCCTGCTGGTGCTCGTCCCGCTGCGGCTCCTCCGGCTGCTGCGTGACCGACACCGGCGGCTCGCCGCCGGTGAGCTCCGCCGGCAGCGGGGCGACGGGCGTCGAGGGTGCGGGTGGCGCGACCTGACGTGCCAGGAGCACGCTGAGCACCATCGCGCCGACGATGAGCACGAGGGCGTGCCGTGCGCCGATCGCCTCGGCGGCGAGACCGAGCAGCGGGGGCGCGGCGAGCGAGGCCATCGACGAGAACGCCGAGACGACGGAGACGCGGCTCGCGGCCCGCAGGGGGTCGTCGGACGCAGCCGCGATCCCGATCGGGACCGCGAGCGCCGCCCCGAAGCCCCAGGCGACCACCCCGACGCCCGCGAGGAGCAGCGTGGGCGCGAAGCCGAAGAGCAGCAGGCCGGCGATCGAGGTGATGCCCGAGGCCCGCAGGACCGTGACCCGGCCGAAGCGGTCGATGAGCCGAGCGCCCGCGAGGCGCATGACGGTCATCGCGCCGACGAACGTGCCGAACACGATGGCGCCCACGGCCTCGGTCTGGTCGAACCCGTCGACGACGGCGAGGGACAACCAGTCGTTCGCCGAACCCTCCGAGAGGGCGGCCGAGAGGATGACGAGGCCGATGAGCAGGGTGCGCGGCTCGCGCCACGCGCCGAGTGCCGCGCCGAGGCGGGTGCGCCGCGGGGCGAGGCGGACACCGGCGCTCTCGACGTCGACGACGGCGTCGGCGACCTCGCCGTGCACCGCGGGCCGGTCGCCCGCCGACGAGGCGGGGCGACGGGCCGTGTCGTGCACGATCGCCGGGATGCTCACGAGGCGCCAGGCGGTGGCGACCGCGCCGGTCACGAGGAACTGGACGAGGACGGGGACGTCCGCGTACGCGCACGCGGCACCCACGAGCGAGCCCGCGACGGCGCCGACGCTGAACGCGGCGTGGAACTGCGGCAGGATCGTTCGCCCGATCCGGCGCTCGATGCCGGCGCTCTCGACGTTCATGGGGACGTTACCGAGCGCGAAGGCGACACCGGTGAGGAAGATGCCGCCGGCGAGCAGCTCGACGCTGCCGAGCGTCGGCCCGAGGCCGAGCAGCGTGAAGGCGGCGCCGAAGAGCGCCGCGGAGACGACGAAGGCGATGCGACCGCCGAACCGGTTGACGATGGGTCCGGCCGCGGCGACCGTCACGAGCGCACCGACGGCGCCCGCGAGCAGCACCACGCCGAGATCGGCCGGCGACATGTCGAGCGCGTCGCGCACGGAGGGGATGCGCACGAGCCAGCTCGACATCGTGATGCCGGAGAGGAGGAAGATGCCGAGCAGGGCCCAGCGGGCACGGGTCAGGGAGGAATCGCCCGGTCCTGCGGTTCGAATCGATTCGAGCCGACCGTCGGACCTGGGCTTCGAATCGATTCGAGGCATGGTCACCAGTCTGCGGGTACGCTGGCCGCGCCGTCAATCTACTTTTCTGCAGAACTGTTCGAAGATCTTGTGAGAGGAACGCGATGAACGGAGCGACGCCGCGCCCGGCGACCCCGACCCACGGGTCCCGGCCGACGCTCGCGAAGGTCGCCGAGCTCGCGGGCGTCTCGGTCTCGACGGCGTCCCTCGCCTTCTCCGGCGCCGGCCCGATCACCCCCGAGACCCGGGACCGGGTCCTCGCGGCCGCGGCCGAGCTGGACTACACGGGACCGAACCCGCTCGGGCGCCAGCTGCGGTCCGGCCGCTCGGGGATCGTCGGTGTCGTCATCGGCGACCAGCTCAAGCGCTCGTTCCGCGATCCCGTCTCGGTACAGGTCCTCGACGGGCTCGTCTCCACGCTCGGCGAGAACGGTCTCGGGGTCCTGCTCATCCCCGGGATCCCGAGCGACGACCCGGCCCGCGCCGTCGACCCCCTCGTGGAGAGCGCCGCGATGGACGTCGCCGTCCTCGTCTGGGGCGTCAGCAGCGACGACGCGACCCTGACAGCGCTCCAGCGCCGCGGGGTCCCCGTCGTGGTCGGCGAGGGCCGCGCCGTGCCCGGGGCGGGACTCGTGGGGATCAAGGACCGGGAGGGCACCGCCGCGGTCGTCCGCCACCTCGTCGAGCTCGGCCACACCCGGATCGCGGAGATCGCGCTGTCCTTCGGCACCGCCGAGCGCACGGGCCCCATCGATGCCGCCCGGCTCGCGCAGGTCGACCGCACGCCCACGGCCAACCGGCTCGCCGGGGTCCGCGACGCCATCGAGCCGGTCATCACGTGGGAGACCGAGGCGTCGCTCGTCGAGCACGGCAAGACCGCCGGCCTCGCCCTGCTCGACGTGCCGGTGCGCGAGCGGCCGACGGCGCTCATCGCCCACTCCGACCTCCTCGCCGCCGGGGCTCTGCTCGCGGCGCACGAGCTCGGGCTGCGCGTCCCTCAGGACGTGTCGGTCGCGGGGTTCGACGGCCTCGACCTGCCGTGGCTCAGCCCCGACGTGCTGACGACCGTGCACCAGCCGCTCGCCGAGAAGGGCGCCGAGCTCGGCCGCGCCGTCATCGCACTCCTCGCCGGGGAGAACCCGGCCCCGGTGCTGCTCGACGTCGAGCTCGTCGTCGGCAGCACCACCGGCCCGGTTCCCACCCCGGCCGACTGACCGTCAGCCGAGACCGCCGACCTGCAGAGGGTTCGAGCGGGCCGCAGCCATCAGGTACCAGGCGGTCGCACCGACGTGCTGGACCTGGAAGTACCCGAAGCCGAACCCCGAGTCCAGCAGGCTCGACGCCGCGACCACCCCTCCGGCCGTCGGGAGCGGCGTCCCACCCATCGTCTGGCCGGCGCCCACCTCGTCCTGCACCAGCCGTGTCTGGGCCAGGAGCGCCTCGGCGCTCACGGCGTCACCGGCCGCGTCCCGGTCGGCGAACGCCGTCGCGAGCTGCGCCGTCCCCTCGAGCCACACTCCCTGGGGGTGGACCGGCAGGTCGTTGTAGACCGCCGTCGAGGTCAGGCTCGCGCTCGAGAACGTCACGCCCGACACCTGCGTCCCGGCGGGGAGCTGCGACGTCCCGTCGCCCGCGACGTCGTGGGTGGCCAGCTCCGTGGCCGCCCACCCGAGCGCGCCCGCGTACCCGGGCTCGCGCAGGGCGAGCCAGCCCCACGTCTGCGGGTCCAGCGGGAGCGGGTCGCGGTTGATCTCGGTGCCGTCGTTCGTGCCGGTGTAGAAGTAGCCGCCGTCGGGCTCCCACATCCGGTCGACGAACGCACGCGCGTGGGCCGCCGCGCGCGTCCACCGACGGTCACGCGTGGCCGCCGCGAGCTGGCGGAAGAACGCGACGCAGTCGATGTTGTGCTCGGTCGACCCGTTGGGGATCGGGACGTCGTTCCCGTCGACCCCGAACGAGTACCCGCCGAGCGGCCGGCGCGACCACGCGTTGTCGATGATCCACTCGCCGATCCGGTGCGCCGCCCGCAGGTACCGCCAGTCGCGGGTCGCGGCGTGCAGGTGCAGGAGCGCGATGCCGGGCCACGCCATGTCCCCCACCGCCGTGCCGAGGAAGCCGAACTGCCAGCCGATGTTCGCCGTGCCGTCGGGCAGCACGAGGCCGTGGTCCTGCGGGCTGCCGTCGTAGAAGACGTACGGGCCGACGTTGTACGCCTGCCGCAGCCGGAAGTCCGTGTGGACCGGGTCGTTCTCCAGGGCGAACACGAGCCCGTCCCCGAGCCCCCGGGCGCGGTCGACGTACGCGGGACCGCTCGCGAGGTACGCGCAGATCGCGAGCGCGTTGTCGTAGACGAACGCGGTCGAGAACAGGCCGAGCTGGTCCGCGTAGGACTGGGCCAGACGCGGACCGGCGAGGTCGGGGTACGCGTCGGCGGCGGCGTCGAGGAAGCCGAGCGCACGCTCGACGGACCCGTTCGCCGAGGCCTGTGCCGAGCTCTGCGCGCTCGTGAGACCACCGGCGCGGGCAGGACGTGACGGACCTGCCGCCGCGGGGGCGAGCCCGGTCAGGACGAGCGCCCCGGCGCCGCCGAGCGCGAGGAACGCGCGGCGGTCGAGCTGGGGCCGCCCAGACGTGGAGGTCGAGGGTACGGGGGCGCGGTGCGCGGCATTCGCCATGATCGTCTCCTTTGACGTGCGACTGCCGCCCACTGTAGTGGGAGCGCTCCCAGAGTGGAAGGTCTCTCGCAGGGAGGAGAGGTGTGCGTCAGAGGCGGACGACGGCCTGGGACTTGCCGAGGACGCGCGCGCCCTCGAAGGTGACGGTCAGGTCGATGCGGACCGTGCCGGCGTCGGCGTCGATCACGCCCACCGTGCCGGTGACCTCGACGGTCGCGGTACCCGGGTTCGGCACGGCGACGGGACGGGTGAACCGGGTCTGGTAGTCCACGACCGCCCCGGGGTCGCCGGCCCAGTCCTCGACGAGCGCGACGGCCGCTCCCATCGTGAACATCCCGTGGGCGATGACGCCGGGGAGCCCGACCTGCTCGGCGAACGTGTCGTTCCAGTGGATCGGGTTGAAGTCACCGCTGGCGCCCGCATACCGGACGAGACGCGCGCGGTCGACCTCGATGCTGCGGGTGCCGATGACGTCACCGACGCTCAGGTCCGCGAGGACGGGCTTGAGCGCGCCGCTCATGCGTCGCCTCCCCGCACGGCCAGGGTGGAGGTCACGGTCGCGACGGGCGTCGTCGTGCCGTCCGTCGCGAGGGCGGCGATCTCCGAGCGCGTGGTGACCATCGCGAGGCCGGCGCGCTCGACGATCGAGTCCACGTGCAGCACCGTCACGAGCTCGTCGCCCGCGACGATCGGTCGGTGGTGCGTGAACCGCTCGTCGGCGTGGACGACGCGGGAGAAGTCGATCCCCGCCTCCGGGTCCTCGACGAGCTGCGCCTCGGCGCGCTGCGCGACGATCACCGCGAAGGTCGGGGGGGCGATCAGGTCCGGATAGCCAGCACCCCGCGCCGCCACGGTGTCGTGGTGCACGGGGTGGGTGGAACCGACGGCCGCGGCGAACTCGCGGACCTTCTCGCGGCCGACCGAGTAGGGCGCGTTCACCGGGTACTCACGGCCGGCGAAGTCTGCGTTGATCGCCATGTCTGCTTGCCTGCCGGATCAGCCGTCGGTTCTGGTGTCGCTCGAGATCAGCGGGTCTCGCGGTGCGCGGTGTGCTTGCCGCAACGCGGGCAGAACTTCGCGAGCTCCAGGCGGTCCGGGTCGTTGCGACGGTTCTTCTTGGTGATGTAGTTGCGCTCCTTGCAGTCCACGCAGGCCAGCGTGATCTTGGGGCGAACGTCTGAGCTCTTGCTTGCCACGGTAGTGCCACCTCTCGCGCCTCCGGAGGGCGCCATGTGCGTGCAGGCCGTACGGCGCCGGCCGTCGTACGGGTGTTGTCAGGAAGTGGTAGCGGAGGCGGGGATCGAACCCGCGACCTCACGATTATGAGTCGTGCGCTCTAACCATCTGAGCTACCCCGCCGCGTGACTGAACGCGAGGCCGTTCGCCAGTATTCCAGCGAATCGGCCCCGCGTCATCCACAGAGCCCCGAAAGGGAATCGAACCCTTGACCTTCTCCTTACCATGGAGACGCTCTGCCGACTGAGCTATCGGGGCGGCGCGGGAAACTTTACACGGGTTGAGGCCTGGTACGAAATCGGCGCCGTTGCAACGCTGTGGCGCTCCTCGAGTGCTCGTCGCACACGAGTCGGCACCACCGCGAGCACCCACCGGAACCCTACCTCGGCCCGCGCTGACCCGTGGATGACGACGGGGCGACACCTTCGCAGGTGACGCCCCGTCGGCTGTGGCAGGTGAGGGATTCGAACCCACGTAGTCGATGACGGCTGATTTACAGTCAGCTCCCTTTGGCCGCTCGGGCAACCTGCCGGTGTGGAGTTGTCGCTCCTGGTCGACGTCCCGTGTCCCGCCCGACAGAGTCGGGAGTGCGACGGGCCGTCTGGCGCAGCCGTGCTGCACCCCGGGGGCCAGGTAACAATAGCGCCCCACCGCCCGTGGCACGAAATCCGTTCCCCCGCCCCGCCGATCGCGACCTACAGTGAGCAGGTGAGCCACCCCGCCGGCAGCCCCGGCAGCCCGCCGCCCTCTCCCCAGGGGGCGGCATCGTCCACCTCGGGGACCGCGCCCCGCGGCGGCCTCGACCGGTGGGGCCTCGTGACCGGCGCCGGCGCCTACGTGCTCTGGGGCGCCATGCCCCTGTACTTCCCGCTGCTGCAGCCCGCCGGGGCGCTCGAGATCATCGCCCACCGCATCGTGTGGAGCCTCGTGGTCTGCCTGCTCCTGCTGGCCGCGACCCGCCACCTGCACGCCTTCCGGAGCGTGCTGCGCACCCCACGGACGCTGGGCCTCTTCGCCGTCGCGGGCGTCCTCATCGCGACCAACTGGACGGTCTACGTCCACGGCGTGCTCACCGGCCACGTGCTCGACGCCGCCCTCGGGTACTTCATCAACCCGCTCGTCACCGTGCTGCTCGCTGTCGTCGTCCTCGGCGAACGGCTGCGTCCCGTCCAGTGGGTCGCGATAGGCGTCGGGACCGTCGCGGTCGTCGTCATCACCCTCGGCCTCGGCCGGCTGCCGTGGATCTCCCTGACGCTCGCGGTGTCGTTCGGCCTCTACGGCCTCGTCAAGAACCGCGTGGGGCGGACCGTCCACGCCCTGCCCGGCCTGGCGGTCGAGACCGCGGTGCTCACGCCGCTCGCGGTCGTGTACCTCGGCTGGCTCGCCGCGACCGGGGCCGGCACCTTCGCGACCGAGGGCTGGGGGCACTCGCTGCTGCTGGCGTCCGCCGGGCTCGTCACGGCGCTCCCCCTGCTCCTCTTCTCGGAGGCGGCCCGACGCCTGCCCCTGAGCATCGTCGGCATGCTGCAGTACCTCGCGCCCGTCCTGCAGTTCCTCGTGGGGCTGCTCGTCTTCGGCGAGGACATGCCGCCGGCGCGCTGGGCAGGGTTCATCCTCGTCTGGCTCGCTCTCGTGATCCTCACGGTCGACGGGCTCCGCCACGCCCGGGTGACACGGCTGGCGGTCCGCCGGGCGGCGTGACCCGACCTGGACCTCCACGACCGGACATCACCCGAGCCGACGCGCGCGACCCGATACGGTGGGACCAGCACCCCGGACACCTGCACGAAGGAGACCCACCATGGCCGACTCGTCGTTCGACGTCGTCAGCAAGGTCGACCGCCAGGAGGTCGACAACGCCCTCAACCAGGCCTCGAAGGAGATCTCGCAGCGCTACGACTTCAAGAACGTCGGCGCCTCGATCGAGTGGAGCGGCGAGTCGATCGTCATGAAGGCGAACTCCGAGGAGCGGGTCCTCGCGATCCTCGACGTCTTCCAGACCAAGCTCATCAAGCGCGGCATCTCGCTCAAGGCGTTCGACACGGGCGACAAGGAGCCCCAGGCCTCGGGCAAGGAGTACCGTCTCGTCGGCACCCTCAAGGAGGGCCTGGCGGGCGAGAACGCGAAGAAGATCACGAAGATCATCCGTGACGAGGGCCCCAAGGCGGTCAAGACGCAGATCACGGGCGAGGAGGTCCGCGTGACGAGCAAGTCCCGCGACGACCTGCAGGCCGTCCAAGCGCTCCTCAAGGGCGCCGATCTCGACATCGCCCTGCAGTTCACCAACTACCGCTGACGTGAGTCCCGCGGCGCTCCGGGAGGGCCCGGCGCGCCGTCCACGCGTCGTGGCCACCGACCTCGACGGCACCCTCCTGCGCAGCGACGGCACGGTCTCGTCGCGCACCCGGGCGGTGCTGGCCGAGGTCGAGGCCGCCGGGGTCGAGGTCGTCTTCGTCACGGCCAGGCCACCGCGCTGGCTCGGCGCCCTGACCGACCTCGTCGGCGGGCACGGTCGCGTGATCTGCCTCGGCGGTGCCGCCGTGTGGGACCTGGGGGCCGGGGAGGCGCTCGACACGTGCGGCTTCGCGCCCGACGCCGTCGCCGGGCTCGTCGGCGACCTGCGCGCCGCGGTACCCGGGGTCGCGCTCGCGCTGGAACGCATCGACGGCCCGGTGTTCGACCCGTGGTTCCCACCGGGCGAGCCCGACCTCCCGGCCGCGGTACGGGCGGTCCCGGTCGAGGAGTCGCTCGGCACGTCGGGCTCCACGGCACCGGTCGGCAAGCTGCTGGCGGTCTCCCCCGCCGCGCTCTCCTCCACCCGGCCGGGCGACGTCGGGCACGCTGACGGAGCCGACGACGACGCCCAGCAGCAGCTCTTCGCCCGCGTGCGCGACGCCGTCGGGGAGCGGGCACACCTGGCCTACTCGGGCGCCGTCGGACTGGCGGAGCTCCTCGCCCCCGGCGTCACGAAGGACGCCGCGCTCGCCCGCTGGTGCGCCCGCCTCGAGGTGGACGCGGAGGACGTGTGGGCCTTCGGCGACATGCCCAACGACCTGCCCATGCTCGCGTGGGCCGGCCGCTCCTTCGCGGTCAGCAACGCCCACCCGCAGGTCCTCGCTGCCGCGAGCGACGTCGTCGGGCACCACGACGACGACGGCGTCGCCACGGCACTCGAGGACGCCCTCGCCGCGATCGGATGATCCGCAGCGCCGCGAGAGTCGCTATGCTCCGCGCGTGAACCGTCCCGAGCCCCTGCTCGCCACCGACGTCGCCGTCTGGCGACGTCGCCCGCGGACCCGCCGCCTGGCCCTGATCGCCGCGGCAGTTCCCGTGCTGCTCCTCGCCGCCCTCGTCATCCTCGAGGAGGACGACGGGAGCGGCTACCCCGCCACGCTCGTCGAGGACCCCTCCTACTGGATGCTGGGCGTCGTCTTCGGGCTGGCTCTCGCCGGGGTCGCCACCGCGTTCGCTCTGCCCGGCGCCACCCCGTGGCTGGCCGCCGGGACGTGCGCGCTCCTCGCCACCACCGCACCCGCGGACGCTCGAGAGGGCATGGTCGTCGTGTGGGGACTCGCCCTGCTCTGCGCCGCGCCCGGGATCGCGGACCTGATCGGCGTGGCCCGTCAGCGCACGGAGGCGGCGGGCTGGCCAGGTGCGAGTGCACCACCGGTCGTGCCGGTGGTGGCACCTGCGATCCGCGCGGAGCTCTACCGGCTGCGCGCTGCACGCCTCGCGTTCCCGGCGCTCTGCGCGCTCGGCGGCATCGCGGCGGTCTGGTATTTCGCGGCGGCCACCACCTCCGCGCAGGAGTTCCGCGCGACGGCGACCGTGGCGACGGGCACGGTCACCGCCCTCGACGACGACGCGCTCGAGGCCGACATCGAGGTCGACGGGCGCCGGTTCACGATCAGCACCGAAGGCGTCGAACGCGTCGTCGGCGAGCAGGTCGGCGTCCGGTACGACGCGGCCGGCCGTGCCGAGGCCGTCGACGACGTCGACGACCCGTCGGGGGCGCTCCTCCTGGCCGCAGGGCTGCTCCTCGCCCCCGTCCTCCTCGTCCGGGAGATCCGTCGCCGAGACGCGGTGCGTCGGATCCTGCGGGACGGGGGCGTCGCGCACACCGTGCTCGCGACGTGGAATGACGGGCAGCTCCTTCTCGTCACCGCCGACGGGGATCGACCCGTGGCACGGGTGCGCGACGTGGTCGGTCTGCAGCTGGTTCCCGAGCCCGAGGCGGTCTCGTCCGAGAGCAGGACGGAGCGTCCCGTGGCCGACGTCGACGACGACGAGCTCCTCCGCCTCGCGGTCGAGCTGGCGCACGGGGAGCAGTCCGACGAGGCACCGGACGCATCGCAGGCACCGGACCGGTGGCACCGGACTCCGGTCACGGTCGTGGGGCTCGTCGCGGACGGGCTGCCCGTGGCTCTCCGTGGCCCGGACGGCGCCTGGTACGTCTCCGAGGTCGGGGTGCTCCGCCCTGCGACCTCCCTCTCCCGCGACCTCGCCTCCGATCAGTCGACGCCCGAGCAGCCGACGCCGCCCGACGCCGGGACCGCCGGGTCAGAGCTCGGCCACGGGCCACGGGCGGGTGCCGCCGAGGACGCTGCGGGGCCCGTGCTCCGGCTCGCCGTCGCGACCGGGACGGTCGGCCCGTGGCTCACCGTGCCCGCGGTCGCCGTGCTCGCGGCGTGGTGGGGGACCGAGCTCCACCTCGTCGGCCTGCTCTTCGGGACCGTCCTGGTGTGGTCAGCGCTCGGCGGTTGGGCGTGGCTGGCCGAACCGTCGCTGCGGATCACACCCCGCGCGCTGGTGAGCACCGGACGGCACCTCGACGAGCACGTCCCGTGGATCGCCGTCGAGGACGTGGCGGCCGACGGGCAAGCCCTCGTCGTCAGGGTGCGCGAGACCGCGACGAGCGAGGCGGACGCCATCATGGTCGCGCCGCCGTCCGGGTTCGACGTGCTGCCCGGGACGACGGACCCTCGTACCGCCCGCGAAGCCATCCTGGCAGCACGCCGACGGAGCACGACAGCGGCTGCGCCAGACCAGCCGCTCGAGCGCATCCCCCGACGGCCTTCGCGCGCGACGCTCGTCGGTGCGGCCGGGGCGGTCGCCGCCGTCACGGGAGTGGTGCTCGGCGGTGGCGGCGCCTGGTGACGAGGTCATGACCGAGGGCACCCGGCAGTGGCGGAGCGCGACCATGCACGTGCGCGCCCTGCTCGACGAGCTCGACCCCTACGGGCTCGAACCTGGCCTCCCTGGACCTGGGACCTCGGAGGGCGGCGGGTCTCAGTAGCGGGTGATGCCGCCGCCCGAGCCTGCCATCTTCTCGAGCCGGGCGATGCGCTCGGACATCGGCGGGTGGGTGGCGAAGAGCTTGCCGATGCCGGCGCCACGGAACGGGTTGGCGATCATCAGGTGCGAGACGTCGACGAGGTCGCGGTTCTGCGGCAGCGGAGCGCGCTGGGTGCCGGCCTCGAGCTTGCGCAGCGCCGACGCGAGCGCCAGGGGGTCGCCGGTCAGCTTCGCGCCGTCCTCGTCCGCGTCGTACTCGCGCGTCCGGGAGATCGCCATCTGGATGAGCATGGCCGCGATCGGTGCCAGCAGTGCCATGGCGAGGCCGGCGAGCGGGTTGCCCCCGCGGTTGCGGTCCCCGCCGAAGAACATGAGGAACTGCGCGAGCGAGGTGATGACCCCGGCGAGCGCACCCGCGACGGACGACGTGAGGATGTCCCGGTTGTAGACGTGCATGAGCTCGTGGCCGAGCACACCCCGCAGCTCGCGCTCGTCGAGGAGCGTCAGGATCCCCTCGGTGCAGCACACGGCCGCGTTCTTCGGGTTGCGCCCGGTCGCGAACGCGTTGGGGGCCTGCGTCGGGGAGACGTACAGCCGCGGCATGGGCTGCCGTGCGGCCGTGGAGAGCTCCCGCACGATCCGGTACATCGCCGGAGCCTCCAGCTCGCTCACTGGACGTGCGTGCATCGCGCGGATCGCGAGCTTGTCGGAGTTCCAGTAGCTGTAGGCCGTCGTCGCCAGACCGATGGCGACGAACACCCAGAGCAGGTTCGACCGCGCCCCGAAGAGCGCCCACAGGCCGAGGATCACGGCCCACATCCCACCGAACAGAGCGGCTGTCTTCAGGCCGTTGAAGTGCTGATGACCCACATCGAGCCCCTTTCGTGCGTGCACGGGGCGCCCATCGGCGTCCCGAGAGGTCAACGTCCGGCGCAGGCTCGTCGTTCCCGGCCACCGCCTCGCCCACCGCACGACGACGGCGCCCCGCCCCGAGCTGGGGAGAGGCGCCGTCGGTCGGCGGTACGAGCCGCGCAGCGTGCGCGGGCGATCAGTCGGTCGTCGTGCTCGCGATGATCGTCCCGAGCGCGATCGAGACCATGTCCTCGCGCGGCACGACCTTCACGCGCTCACGGCCCTGGGCCTCGCCCAGCGACCGCTCGTGCGCGTCGAGCACCTGCCAGCCGCTCCACTCGATGACGTGGACGCCCCGCTCGGCGAGGAACTCGGTGATGGCGCCCGGCTCACCGTGGGGCGCCGTACGGCCCTCCGCGTCGGCGGCGGTGACGTCCTCGACGAGGTTGCGGATCGTCTCCGACGCGTCGGACTTGGTGTGGCCGATGAGGCCCACGGGCCCACGCTTGATCCAGCCCGTCGCGTAGACGCCGGGGACCTGCTCGCCGTCGATGTCGACGACGCGGCCCTCGCGGTTCGGGATGACGCCCTTGAGCTCGTCGAAGGGGATCTCCGGCAGAGGCGAGCCGTAGTAGCCGACGGCCCGGTAGACCGCCTGGACGGGCCAGTCGTGGTGCTCGCCCGTCCCGGAGACGGTGCCGTCGCCGTTGAGCTGCGTGCGCTCGGTCCGCAGCCCGACAACCGTGCCGTCCTCGCCGAGCACCTCCGCCGGCGCGTGCAGAAAGTGCAGGTGCAGCCGCCGCGAGGCCGTGTGCTCGCTCGGGTCCTTGAGCGTCCAGTCCGTGAGGGTCTTGACGACCTGCTTGGTCTGGTTGGAGGAGTTGATCGCGGCCATCGAGCCCTCGTCGAACTCGAAGTCCTCGGGGTAGACGATGACGTCGACGTCGGGCACGTGACCGAGCTCGCGCAGCTCCAGCGGGGAGAACTTCGCCTGCGCCGGCCCCCGGCGGGCGAAGACGTGCACGTCGGTCACGGGCGAGCTCTTGAGCGTCTCGTAGACGTTCGCCGGGATCTCGGTCGGCAGGAGGTCGTCCGCGTGCTTCGCGAGGATGCGCGCCACGTCCAGCGCCACGTTGCCGGCGCCGAGGACGGCGACCTGCTGGGCTTCCAGGGGCCACGTGCGTGCCACGTCCGGGTGCCCGTCGTACCAGGACACGAAGTCCGCCGCGCCGTACGAGCCGTCGAGGTCGATGCCCGGGATCGGCAGCGCGGCGTCCCGGATCGAGCCCGTGGAGAAAATCACGGCGTCGTAGTACTGGCGCAGGTCGTCGAGCTTGAGGTCGACGCCGTAGTCCACGTTCGCAAGGAGCCGGACGTCGCCGCGGTCGAGAACCTTGTGGAGCGCGACGATGATCTGCTTGATGCGCGGGTGGTCCGGTGCGACGCCGTAGCGCACGAGGCCGAACGGCGCGGGCAGGCGCTCGAACAGGTCGATGCTCACGTCGAGGTCCGTCTTGGACAGGATGTCCGCGGCATAGATTCCGGCAGGTCCTGCGCCGACGATTGCCACGCGCAGTGGACGGGTGCTGCTCACGAGGATGGGCGCCTTCCGATCGAGGATGAGTGGTCGTCCGCCGTCGTTCCGTGCGTCGCGCTGTGCGCGCTGCTCCGGCCCTGCGACTGGTCGGGCAGACCAACTCGATTGTACGACTGCGTCAGTGAACCCTCACTGTGCCAGCCAGTCTCGCCAGATGGATACCCCGTCTCGCGATGTGGCCCAATGTAACACCGGCCTCGACCCGGCCAGGGATGCGGTGGACCTCAGGCTGTGATGCGCAGGCTGTCCTGGATCGCACGGATCTCCGGCCACGTGCCGGCCATCTGGTGGCCCGCGCAGGTGCCGGTCGTCTGGACCATGTCGAGGACGGGTCCCCGGTCGACGACCGTCAGGCGGACGGCCTGCGCGAGCGTCCCGCCCTGCGCGTCGGGGAACGACGCCTCGACGCGGAAGCCCGGGAAGCCTGCGACGTCGCGCTCCTCCCGCCCGATCTCCGTGTAGCCGTCGACGCCGGTGAGCTTGCCGAGGAGCTCGGCGACCGCCTGCTCCAGGCCGTACTGGCGGCGGACGCGCGAGACGATGACGATGACGTTCGGCCGGAACGCCCCCGCCTCCACGTCCTTCGCGAGGGCGAGCGGCACGGCGACGTCGGGCAGCGGCTGCCACCCCTCGGGCTGGTCGATCCCCACCCCGACCGGTCCGGGGAAGTCAGCGCTGGGATAGGCGAGCTGGGTGCTCATGATGGTCCTGGTCCGTCCTTCGTCTCGGGGGACCCGCGGCGTGCCGCCCACAGGTCAGGTCGGCGCCGTGCGCCCGACACACGCGGCACGATACGCGACCCGGCACCGCTCGCTGCCGGCGCCGCCGCCCGCACGCGCGAAGGGCGCGAGATCCGAGGATCTCGCGCCCTTCGTTCCCGAACCGGCGTCAGCCAGCGTTCGAGGTGCTCTCCTGCTCCGCAGCGTTCTGCTGAGCACGGTTGCCCGCCTCGGCGAGCGCCTGCGACACGTTGTTCAGCGCCGTCAGGTGGATGCTCTGCCAGTCGTCGCGGAAGCGCGTGGCGTCCGGGCCCTCCCAGGCCGTCGAGGCGAGACGCGACGTGAGCGTGCTGGCGATCGTCTCGATCTCACCGGACTTCGAGTTCAGCTCGACCGAGAGCTGCCGGACCTGCTCGACATCAAGACCCCACATACCAGCCATGTCCTGCTCCTTCGTTCGGGGCCGCCCCCTGCGGGCAGCCGCTCATGTTCTCGACACAGAGAACTCAACCATGCATCGACGGGGTCGTACATGGGGACCGGTCCCCATGTCCCCGCCTCACTCCGGAAGCGCGACGTGCATCTTCCGGGCGCGACCCGACACGACGAGGAAGCCTCGCCCGACCGGGAAGTCTGCCCTGCGGATCCGGCCGAGCGACGTGCCGAGGAGCAGGTCGCCGTCCGTGTCCCCCGGGGTCAGCAGCAGGCCTGTGCGGCCCGCCTTGAACGGCTTGGCGAGCGACCACGCCTGGCTCCAGGTGGAGGTCTCGGCCTCGCCGACCACCAGCTGGCCTGCACGGACGAGCGCCTGCACGAACTTGTCGAGCGGCGTCTCGGCGGGGGTGCCCGTGAACTCGGTGATGCTCTCGACCAGCACCACGATCTCCCCACGGCCGACCCGCCCGCTCTCGACGGACTCCTTGAGGTTCTCGACGACCTTGACGACCTCCTCGGGCGACGTCGCCGCCACGTCCCAGCACGGCAGTCCCGAGATCGGGGTGCTGCGCGGGGAGAAGTACACGACGCGCGTGCCGGGACGCGACCGCGCGACGGCCTGCGCCATGGCCACGAGCGCCGTCGTGCGGCCCGACGACGGCGGCCCGCCCAGCAGCAGCGTGCCCTTCTCGGGCAGGCCCACCGGGGCGATGTCCATGTCGTCCAGTCCGAAGACCGGGGTACCACCGACCGTGAGCGGCAGCGCGTCCAGCGGGAAGGAGTCCGGCAGGCGCTCGACCCGTGGCGCCTCGGGCACGCCGTTGCGCACCATCGCGTCCTTGAGGCGGGCGATCTCACGCGACTGGATCGAGACGTTGGCGTCGCCGCCGAGGACGGCGACCTGCACCTCGTTGCCCTCGAGCACACCCCGTCCCGGCGGGGAGGCGGCCGAGAGGACATCCTTGGGGGTGCCGAGCATCATGTAGTCGTCCGCGTTGGCCAGGCGCAGCACGAGGCGGCGCTGGATGGTGGAGCCCAGGGACGTCGGCACCGACGAGGGCCGGTCCCCGGTGACCACGACGTGCACCCCGACCTGGCGGCCGTCGGTCGCGATCTGGGAGAACGCGGCGAAGACCGGGAACCACGGCGTCGACTTGTACTCGTACTCGTCCCGGAAGGCGCCGATCCCGTCGACGAGGAGCAGGATGCGGGGCTCGGTCGGCACTGACGCCAGCGCCCGGTACTCGCCGATGGTGCCCGCCCGGACGCTCGCGTAGCGCGCCGACCGCTCGTCGACGACCGTGCGCAGCATGCGCAGCACACGGGTCACGCGCTCGGAGTCGTCGCCGGAGATCACGGCACCCACGTGCGGCAGGTCTTCGAGCATGCGCAGGCCGTTCGCGCCGCAGTCGATGGCGTACACCTGCACGGGCCCACCGCGCGCCGTGATGGCGGCCGAGACGGCGATCGAGCGCAGCGCCGCGCTCTTGCCCGACCCGCCCGTGCCGTAGATCGCCATGTTCCCGTCGCGGTCCGGCTCGTAGAAGACCGTGGGCTGCTGCTGGGTCGTCGGGTCGTCGACGACCCCGAGCAGCAGCCGCTCGTCGGTGCGCGGGTTGGGCAGGAGCGCCAGGTCGTACGTCGTGGCGAGCTCGGGCAGCCAAGGCTTGCGAGGCTCCGGCACCGCCGCGGCGCGCGCCGCGGCGGAGATGGTTGCCACCGCGAGCGCGATGTCGTTCGGCCCCGGGTCGGCGACCTCCTCGACCTCGGGTGCCGGGATGTCCCACTTCACGGACGTGCCGAAGGTCATCTCCTCGACGTCGAGGCGCGGACGCTCGGGCTGGTCGGTCGTCCAGCCGCCGGCATAGCCCGTCTGGAACGGCGTGATGCGACCAGGTCCGGTCTTGACCGCTCCGCGGCCCGGGATGGACGGGTCGAAGTGCGCGGCCATGGGGATGCCGAGGATGTCGGTGGAGTCCCCCTCGTCGGCCATGCGCAGCGCGACGCGCAGGTTCGTGTTGGCCCGCAGGTTGTCCTTGATGACACCGGCAGGGCGCTGCGTCGCGAGGATGAGGTGCAGCCCCAGCGAGCGCCCTCGTTGGGCGACATCCACGACGCCGTCGACGAACTCCGGGACCTCGTTGACGAGGGCGGCGAACTCGTCCACCACGATGAGCAGGCTCGGCGGGGTGTCCGGGTCGCCGGTGCGCTCGAGGGAGATGAGGTCCTTGGCCTTCTTCCGGTTGAGCAGGTGCTCGCGGTAGCGCAGCTCCGCGCGCAGCGACGTCAGCGCACGGCGCACGAGGTGCGGCGACAGGTCCGTGACGAGCCCGACGGTGTGCGGCAGGTTCACGCAGTCGGCGAACGCCGCGCCACCCTTGTAGTCCACGAACAGGAACGTCACCCGGTCGGGGCTGTGGGCCGCGGCCATGCCGAGCACCCACGCCTGGAGGAACTCGGACTTGCCGGCTCCCGTCGTCCCGCCGACGAGGGCGTGCGGCCCCTGCGTCCGCAGGTCGAGGTGGAGCGGCTCGGTGCCGGAGTGCCCGACGAGCGCGCGCAGCGTCCCGTCCGAACGCCGACGCACGGGCGGGGAGCCGTCACGCACGGTGAGCGAGTTGTTCTCCCGCCAGCGCTCGACGAGCGCCTCGGGGTCGCTCACGAGCGACTTCCCCGCGAGCGTCACGTAGGACACCGACCGCGGGAGGTCCGAGTCGTCGTCGACGGGAGCGCCGACGTCGACCACCGGAGCGAGGATCCGGGCGAGCTCGTGCGCGGTCGCCAGGTCGACGGGCTCGCACTCGACGGGGAACGTCAGCCGGCCGACGCGCACCTCCCCCGTCGTCGAGCCGTCCGTCCCGGTGAGCACGAAGGTGCGGCAGGCGGCGGGCAGCTGCTCGACCGTCGGCGCGACCCACACGACGTGCACGCCCACGTCCGGCCCGCGCTCCACGAGGCGGGTCAGGCGTGAACGGTCCACCGGGGCGTCGTCCTCCACGAGCACGACGACGGTCGGCAGGACCGGCTCGGGCAGCTTCTCGGTCTCCTTGTGCGGGTCGAGCTCCCCGCGCCGCTCCGCCGGCCGGTCGAGGTCCGCCCCGCGCGAGCCGATGAGGTCCTCCAGCCGCGAGAGGAGCGCGGCGCCCGCACCGGGGTTGTCCGCCAGGTGCGCGCCGTCGAGCGGGCTGTGCGGCGACCCCGTGTGGGGCAACCACTCGAGCCACTCCCACTCGGTCCGCGAGCGCGGTGAGGTGATCGCGGTGAGCACGAGCTCCGCGGGCGAGTGCAGGGCGGCGAGCTGGACGAGCACACCGCGGCCCACGGCCGCCGCCCTCGCGCTGGGCCCGGCGATCCCCGTGGCACCCGCGGTGCGCAGGTGGGCGACGATCGGGACGCCGTCGATGTGGGCGCAGTGCGCCTGGAGCTCCTCGATCTCACGGAGGAACTCGGGCAGCGTGTCGGCGGACCCGGCGTCCTCGACCTGAACGCGGGAGACCCCGCGCCCCAGGCCCAGCCGGACGCTGAGGAACGCCCGGTGCTCCGGGCGGTGCGTCCACAGGAGCCCGCCGAAGCGCCGGACGGCGTCGAGGGTGTCGGCGACGGACGGCGTCTCGGTCAGGCGTACGGCACGCTCGACGGCGTGGGTGCGCTCGATCGTCTCGTGCATCGCCGTGACGGATTCCTTGAACTGCGCCACCTGCGCCCGGAACCGCCGCCGCCCCGTGATCTTCTGGTCGATGTAGTTGCCGATCATGATCAGCGGGCTGAGCGCGATGAACACGACGGACAGCACGTTCTGCCGGATCGAGAACAGCACCACGCCCATGAGGAGCGGGGCCACCATCGCGACGAGGGGGAACCGGGCGGGCTGCAGCGGCTGCGGCGGCTTCGGCGGGGCCAGCTCCCGCTCGGGGAACCGGGCGACGACGCGCGGCGAGCGGTTGAACTCGATGATCGGGCTCGACGGCACCACGGCGGCGGCGGTGCGCTGCAGCGCGACGACAGAGACCGTGGTCCCGCCGATCTCGACGGTGTCCGCCGACGTCAGGTGCGCGCGGGTCATCCGCTCGCCGCCCATGACCAGACCGTTCGCGGAGTTCGTGTCGACGATCTCGATCGACTCGCCGACCGTGATCCGCGCGTGGCGCTTGGAGACGAGCGTGTCGCTGAGACGGATGTCCATGTCCCGGTCGCGGCCGAGGTAGCTCGTGCCGACGGGCAGCGGGAACTCGCGCCCGGCGTCGGGCCCCTCGAGGACCCGCAGGACGGCGACAGCCGGACCGCGGTCCTGCCCAGGGCTCTCGAACTGTTCCGAGACCCGGACGATCGAGACCGTGGACCCCGACCGCAGGCCGGCCTCGATGAGGTCGCTCGTGGGGCTCAGGACTCGTCCCTGCGAGCCCCGTGCCGAGTCGGTCGTGACCTCGAGGCTGAGCCGGTCCGGCACCGGGGTCCCCGCGCGGGCGGGGTCGCCCGCGAACAGCGCCTCGGCGACGTCGCGCACCGACGCGGTGGCGTCGGCGGTGACGGCGACGTTGGTCAGGGACGCGTCGGGGCGGTGCAGGGTCAGCTTGATGCGCACGGGTCAGACGTCCTCGGTCAGGTCGAGCAGCGGGAGATCCTCGGTCGTGACGAGCCGGGACGCGACCGCGTACTCGACGAGGCGCGCACGACGGTTCGTCGCGAGCGCGCCCGGCCCTCCGCGCAGCCCCTTGACCCCGATCCGGTCGAGCTTGTCGCAGACGTTGTCGAGCTTGCGGTTGAACCGCGTCGTGGCCCAGCCGAGCCGCGCGGCCGCGCCGGCCGAGCTGGGGATCTCCGACAGCCCGGTGCCGTCACGGCGCAGCATCGGCTCCGCGAGCGCCACGATGAGCTGCTTCTGGCTCGTCGTGAAGCTGATCATGCCGATCGTCGTCGCGCCGGTGTCGGGGTCCTCGGAGCGGATCTCCTGGTACGGCGCGCCCTTGAGCTGGGCGAGGATCTCGTACGTCGTCGGGCCAGCGGTGAAGACGATCGACGTCGTGGGGAAGACGATCGGCAGCCGGTTGCCCGGCGACAGCCAGGACTGCACTCCCCCGCCCGCGTCACAGACCGTCGCGGAGATGAGCGTGCCGACGTTGACGAGCCACCACAGCCCGGCCTCGTACGTGATGCACAGGAAGCGACGGTGCAGGTACGGGTTGTCCTCGATGGCGAGGTCACCGTCACGGCCGATGTCGAACGTCGGGCCGTCCGGGTCGGCACGGAACCACTCACCGCAGAACTCGATCGCCAGCTCGCTCACTCGGACTCCGTCCTCACGCAGGTCTGCTTGGGGTACGCCGACGCCCGCCCGTCCCGCACGAGCGTCACCTCGACACAGGTCTCGGGGCCCTCGACCGGCACCACGGCGTCGAGGTCGGCAGGCTCCCACGGCCCGGCGCTGCCGGCGCTCAGCCTCCGCCACCGATAGGTGTCGCCCTCCTCGTGGGACGGGGACTCCCAGGTGAACGTCACCTCGTCGGTGTCGGCGTCGTAGGTGCCGTCCAGGTCCGTCACCGAGGGGACGAGCGCGCCGAGGTTGTCCTGGGGCGTGGACTCGCCGGAGCCTGCGCCCGAGCCGGCGTCATCCTCCCCGGGCGACCCGTCGGTCGACGTGCCACCCGCAGTGCTGCTCGCCGTCCCGGTCGGTCTCGGGTCCGAACCGTCGGACGCGTCGAGCACGGCGTAGCCCCCGATCCCGACGCCGACGAGCACCACGGCGGCGACGATCGCCGGCCACAGCGCACGGCGCCGGGTCGGGGCCTCCTCGCCGGGGGTCGGGGCGCCCACGACGTCGGGCGTGCGGTGCACCGTGTCCTCGACCGGCGCCGTTCCCCAGCGCGGGGCCGGGGCCACGACCGGCGGCGGGGTCCGCACCGGCGCGACGGGCGGCGCCTCCTGCGCGGACGCTTGCTGCGCGTACCCGGCGGGCGTGTGCTGCGGCAACGGCACCGGACCGAGGTCCGACGTCGGCGAGGTCCCCGCGGGGGCGACCGCACCGCTCGTGCCCGTGCCCGTGCCCGCAGCGTACGGTGTCGTCCCGGACGGCCCGGTGGCAGGGGCCGCGGGCCGCGCGCCACGTGGGTCGATCGCGACGACCTGGCGCAGACGGGTGCCTCCGTCGTCGTCCGGTTCCTCGACATGCACCTGACCGGACCCGTCGACGACGTCGATCGGCGTCACCGCGAGCGAGAGCTCGGTCTGCACCTGCTGCAGCGCCCGCGCGAACGCGAGCATCGTCGGGTAGCGGGACCCGGGCGCCTTCGCCATCGCCGTGCCGAGCGTGCGCTCGAGCGAGGCAGGGACGTCCGAGCGGCCGATCCGCGCGAGCGGCGCCTGCTCGATCCGGCTCATCAGGCTCGCGCTCGAGTTCGACCCGCCCGGCACCTCGAAGGGGGTCCGGCCCGCGAGCAGCGTGTACGTCGTAGCGGCCAACGCCCAGATGTCCGTGGGCAGGCCGCTCTGCGGCGGGTCGCCGAACGACTCCGGCGGGGACCACGGGATCGACATGCCCTCCGCGCGGGTCGCGTCGGCGAGGGTCGCGGAGATGCCGAAGTCCGTGAGGACCGGGTGCCCGTACTCCGTGACGAGGATGTTCGCCGGCTTGATGTCGCGGTGCACGATGCCGAGCTGGTGGGCCGTCTCCACGGCCCCCGCGATCTGCACCGCCACGCGCAGCGCCTCCGCCACGCTGAACCTCTCGGCGCGGTAGCGCGCGCCGAGGTTGGGGCGCGAGCAGTACTCCATCGCGAGGTACGGGCGGCCGTCGTCCGCGACGTCGGCCTCGTACATCGTGACGATCGACGGGTGCGTCGACAGCGTCGCCATGAGGTCGGCCTCGGCGTCGAACGCGGCCCGCTGCGCCTCCCCCGACCACTCGTGCAGCAGGACCTTGACCGCCACCCGCCGACGCGGTCGCTGCTGCTGGTAGAGGAAGACGTCGGAGAACCCGCCGGATCCGATGAGGGAGACGTACTCGAAGCCCTTGATGAGCGGTGGTGCGGACGGCGCGCGCTTGCTGCTCACAGAAGGCCTTCGAACGTCATCGTCACCCCGTCGCCGAGGTCGACGACGTCGTCCGTCGCCACCATGACCGCCTCACCCGGGTGCAGGCGCCGGGCGGGCTGCCCGGGCCGGAGCAGGGTGGTGCCGTTCGTCGTGCGGAGGTCGCTGACGAGCACGTGCCAGTCCTCGAGCCGGATCTCGACGTGCGAGCGCGAGATGTCCTGCTGCGGGCTGGCGACCGTCACGAGTCGCGGCAGCTCAGAGCTCTGCCCGCGCTGCGACCGCGGCCGACGACCGACGACGACGGACCGGTCCAGCTCGACGACCTGACCGTTCGACAGCACGACCCGACCGAGCGACGGCCGGGCGACGAGCTGGGCGTCCGACTCGAGCCCCCCGCCGCACTGCGCGCACGTGTCGCGCGACGGCGGGTTCGGGTGGCCCTGCGCGCAGCAGCGCGCGAGGATCTGCTGGTCGCTCGGCGTCGCGTCGAACGCAGGCCCCGCCTGCGCCCCGGGACCGGGGACGGGTGGTGCGGGCGGAGCCGGCGGGACGCTCAGCAGCTCGTCGGCGAGAGTCGGCTCGCCCGACGACGGACCGGGAGGTGCGTGCTCCGCGGCGCTCGCCGCCGCCGCGCGCAGGTCGGCGATCGCCGAGGAGAACACGGTGTGCCCGTCGTGGTCGTCGACCTCTGCGTCCGTGGGCGCCCCCGGTTGCTCGGGTACCGCGACGTGCGCGGCCCGTTCCACGGCGGCCGGGGTCGCCCCCGTCCACTCGCGGGGAACCCCGGAGATCACTCCGCTGCCATCAGCAGCGGGCAGGTCGGTCGGCGGACCCACCAGCGCGTCCAACGAGGAGGGCGCAGGTGCCGTGCCCGGCACGGGAGCGGGGACCTCTGGTGCGGCGGCGGACCCGGCGACGGTCGGCGGGCCGGGGACGGGCGGGCCCGCGTCGTCGTGCTCCTCGTCCGACTCCTCGACGCGGACAGCCGCCTCTTCGACGGTGCGCAGGACGGTCGACCCCCACAGGTGGCCGTACCCGTCGTCGCCGACAGGAGCGGCTTCCGGCTCGTCGTCCGGAGCACCTGCCGCGACGTCCGCCGGCAGCCCGAGCAGGTCGCCGACCGTGTCCGCGCCGGGCACCCCGGCGTCCGCGGCTGCTCCGGCCGGGACCTCGGCGAAGGTCATCTGGTCCGGGGCGATCGTCTCCTCCGATGCGGGCCCCCGGACGGAAACCACCTCCGGGGCGGGGGCGGGGTCCGCCGGTGGGCCCACCACGTCCGCCGCTGGGCTCACCACGTCCACCGCCGCCGAAGGTTCCACGAGCCAGGTCCGTACGCAGCGCGTCAGCACGATCCCGGCCACCACCGGGAGATCGTCGAGCGTGCCCGCTCCACCGGGCGGGGGCGGGACGTCGAGGGCGGTGCCGAGCTGGACGGACACCGACTCGACGCCCTCGAGCGTGCGCTCGGACCACGTCGTGACGTTCACGCCCGACACGTGCACGGACTCGCCGGCGAGCCCTACCGTGACCGACAGCTCACCACGCACCGCGACCTGGACCCGGCGGCCCCGGACGACGACCGCCGCGAACGGCGGGATGCTGCGCAGGCTCGAGCCGAACGCCCCGGTGAGGACCTGGATCAGCTCGACGATCCCGGCATCGCCGCCGAGACGACCCCACAGCTCGTCGAGGAGGCTCGGCGAGACGCCCTCCGGAAGGAGCACGACCGCCCCGTCCTTGACCAGACCGAACGCCGGACCCGTCTCGTAGCGCAGCGTCACGACACGTCCCCCATCTGCAGCTGAATCTCTCGTGGCAAGGTGTCCTCGTCCGCGAGGCCGTCGCCGTCCCGGGGCGTGGTGCTGCCCCCGTCGGTGTCCTGCCGCAGACCCGTGGCGTCGATGACGAGAACTGTGATGTTATCGCGCCCGCCTGCGGTGATCGCCTCGTTGACCAGCAGCTCTGCAGCGTGCTGCGGGTCGTGCTGCGCGAGCAGGATCTCGCTGATCCGCCCGTCCGAGAGCTCGCCGGTGAGCCCGTCGGAGCAGATGAGGAAGCGGTCCTGCGTGCGGATCGGGATGTACCAGTAGTCCGCCTGGGGTGCGAGAGCGGACCCCAGCGCCCGCGTCACCACGTGCCTGCGCGGATGGACCTGTGCCTGCGCCGCGGTGAGGAGTCCCGCGTCGATGAGCTCCTGGACCTCGGAGTGGTCGACGCTCACCTGCTCCAGGACGCCGTCAGAGAGGTGATAGGTGCGGGAGTCGCCCACGTTCACCACCAGCCAGTACGGCACCCCCTCCTGCTCCGCGACGACCACGCCCGTGATCGTGGTGCCGGCACCACGGCCCGGTGCCGTGGAGATCGCCCGGACGCCGTCCTGCGCCTCGGCGAGACGCACCCGGATGTCCTCGGGCGACACCGCTGCCTGCGCACCGAGCGGCCGCAGCGCGTCGATCGCCGTGGAGCTGGCGACCTCCCCCGCCTCGTGACCGCCCATACCGTCCGCGACGAAGAAGACGGAGCGGCCGGCGAGGAACGCGTCCTCGTTGAGCGTGCGGCGCGCGCCGCGGTGCGAGCACGCGCCCCAGCTCAGGTGGACCCCGGTCTCGGTGCTCACGAGTGCTCCCGCTCACGGACGACGACCCGGCGGTCCCCGACCTGGATCGTCGCACCCGGGAGGACCGCCACCCGTTCTCCAGGTGCCGCGACACGCGGGGCGGCGCCGTCGGGCTCCAGCACGGTCCCGTTGGTCGACCCGCGGTCCGTCAACCAGATCCCGCTGTGGTCCACGCGCAGCTCGGCGTGGGTCTTGGACACCGACCGCGTCGGGTCCTCGACCCGCACGAGCGTCCAGGCCTCGCCGGCCGGCGCCTGCGGGTTGCGGCCGAGCAGCGCCCGACCCTCGACGAAGATCTCCTCACCCGCCTCCGTCACGAGCACCACCCCGGACCGGGGCAACAACGTCGCCTCCCCGGCGGTCGAGCGCAGCGCAGCCGGGCTCATCCGGGTGCTGTCCCAGTCCGGGTCCTCGGTCCCCGGATCGGCGGGCGCCGGAGCCTGGTGGGTCGGGTCGTGGGGGGCCCGGGCGCCGGGCTGCCCGTGGGCCGACGGCGCAGGGCTGGGCGGAGCAGGCGGGGCGGGTGCGGGCGTCGGCGGTGCAGCCGGCGCCGGTGCCTGCTGAGCAGGCGCCGGCGTGGGCGGGGTGGAGGACGGTGCAGGTGCAGGTGCCATGCCCGGGACGCCGGTGATGAGCCCGGACCCGTCGACCGGGGCGGGCGCGGGTGCCGGGAAGCTCCACGGGTCGGGTGCCGGGGCAGACGGCGGGGGCGGGGTCACCGACGTCGCGGTGGCAGGCTGCGGCGGCTGGTGCTGCGGGGCGTGCTGCTGGGCCGGGTGCTGCGGCGCGGGCCGGACCTGCTGGGCGGGTGCCTGCTCGATGTCGGCCGCGCGGACGTCGAGCACCACCGAGCGCGCGACCTTGTCGTGCCAGCCCTGGCGGCGACCGGAGCTGTCGAAGGCCGGGGACAGGACGACGACGTACTGCCCGATGCCGAACGCGATGGAGCCCAGGCCGATGATGATCCACCGCAGCGCGGCGCGACCGAAGCCGATCGGCGTGCGGTTCTCGGCGTCGAGGGTGCGGATACCGAGGATCGAGTTGCCGATCGTCCGGCCGGTGCGGCCCTCCCACAGCCACAGCCCGACCATCGCCGCGAGGGACAGCAGCCCTGCCACGGCGATGTACCCGGTCAGCGCCTGGATCTGGTCGGTCAGCTCGGCCTCGGTCGTGCTCGCCATCATGTCGGCGCCGGCCGTCGCCAGACCGATCCCGATGACCAGCCCGGAGAGCGTACCGACGGCCAGCCCGTCGAGGAGGTAGGCGGCGAACCGGCGGCCCGTCCCGGCGGTCGGCGCCGAACCGACACCGCCGACGTTCCTTGGTCCGTCCAACCCTCGTCCACCCGACGGCCCCGTGGGCGCCGGTGCCCACGAACCGTCCGCACGTTGTGTCATAGCCATGACCTCCGGTTCCGTGGTGATGCCGAACGTGGGCGAGCCCGGCTCGGCGTACCGTGCCGACCCGCCTGCCGACCCGCCTGCCGACCCGCCCGCCGACCCGCCTGCCGCGTCGCCCGTCCGCGCACCGTACCCGAGCTGCACCTGGCCCACCGGCGCGGGCGGCGGTGGCGCGGCCTGCGCGCCGGTGCGGGGGAACGCCGTCCCGCAGACCGCGCAGAAGGCCGCCCCCGCCACCTGGGTGGACCCGCACGAGGTGCAGGTCGTCGTCCGACGCTCCATCAGCTGCCCTTCGACGGGGTACCCGGACGGCGCCGGAACCGCTCGATCTGGACGGACCGCAGGGACAGCGCCGCACGGATCCGCTGCCGACGGTTCACCGTGGACCGCATCCCGGTGACGACGCCGTCGACCTCGTCCCAGAACGCCGCGATCTCCTGGTCGCTCGGCTCCCCCGACCCGAAGACGGTGGCGTCCGCGCGGTGCGCGAGCCTGGTCGTCGGGGACTGCGCCGAGGGGAACGAGTCCGAGAGCAGGCCCGCACCCTCTCGACGGGTCGCCCCGGCCGGGACGCCCGTCCCGAGGTCGGTGGCGTTGTCGAGCACCTCGCGCCAGCCCCCGCTGATGCGGTCGACGGGGCGCTCCGCCTCGCGACGCCGAGCACGACGCCGACCCTTGTAGAGCAGGATCGCGATGATCGGGATCGCAAGCAGCACGAGGGGGATCGCGACGATCGCGCTGACGAGGAAGAGCTGTCCCCAGTCGAACTCGTCGGCGTCGGCGTCCTCCTCGGCGTCCTCGTCGTCGACCGTGCCGGACTCGGCATCGGCCGGCTCCTCGGGCGGCTCCGGATCCTCGAGCACGGGCGGCTTCGGCACGGGGTCGCTGCGCGGCTCCGGCTCGACCTGGTTGTCCTCGTCGGGCACGGCGTCCACGGGCACCCAGCCGTAGCCCTCGAACGCGATCTCGGCCCAGGCGTGCACGTCGCCGCCCGTCACGATGTACGGCTGCCCCGGCTCCCAGGCACCCTCGTCGGGGTAGAAGCCCATGACGACGCGCGCGGGGATGCCGGCCTTGTTCGCCATCAGCGCGAGGGCCACCGCGAACTGCTCGTCGTCGCCGATCATCTCGTCGGCGGCGAGCAGCGTCTCGATCCGCTCCGCGGAGTGGCCCGGGCGCGACGGCAGCTGGTCCTCGAGTCCGCTCGAGTAGATGCCCGTCGCCTCGAGCCCGTCCCGCAGGTTGAACAGGCGCTCGACCGGGTCGGTCGCCGAGCCCATGAACTGCTCGCCCTTGGCGTCGGCCGCCTGGGGCACGACGCTCGGCTGGGGGACCTCGACGTCGGCGACGGTGGCCGAGCGCAGGTCCTCCTCGGTCGGCTGCGGCGCGATGATCGCCTCGAGCCGGTACACGTCGCCCGGACGCAGGCCCGCCGTCGCCAGAGCCGTACCGGTCGTCGAGTTGTAGTAGGTGCTGTCCGCGAGCTCGCCCGCACGCTCACCGGAGAAGCTGATCCCCGCGAGGTACCCCGCGTCGGGCATCCAGTAGCCCTCGTAGCCCGTGACCTCGATGTCCAGCGTGGCCCGCGTGCCCTTCTCGAGGGTCGCGATCCGGTCCCCTGCGCGCGTGAAGACACCCGAGCCCGGGGCGCCGGTCGATGCGTCGTAGACGACGCCGCTGTACTCGTCGAGCGTCGCAAGCCGGACTCGCGCGCCCTCGGGCAGGCCGCGGACCGTGAACAGCTCGGTGTCCGTCATGTCCTTCGTGTACTTGCGGAAGCTCATGAGCGGGCTGACGTACTCGTGCAGGTCGAGCGGCGGCACGACCTCCTCGCGCAGCACGGTGCGCCCGGTACCCGGCGTCACCATCGGGGCGAGCAGGACGGCGGCGAGCGCGCCGACCGCGAGCATCCCTGCCCCCGCGCGTGCCCGGTGCCAGCGCAGCCTGCGCACCGCGGCCCGGCTCGCCTCGGTCGAGACCGGGTGCTGACCCATCCGCTGCTCGGTGACGCGCCAGGACGCCCACAGCAGACCGACGACGCCGAGAACCAGACCCTGGACGAGCGGCAGGGCCGGGATGATCGTGCCGAGCAGGATGACCCCGACGAGCAGGGCGACCGCGGGCAGGAGAGCCCATGCCGCACGGCGGGCACGCCACGCGATGGTTCCGGTGAGGACCCCGGCGACAAGGAAGAGCAGGTACGGGACGACGGCGAGGTCGGGGAACGACTGCAGCGGCGGGACCGTCGTGACGATCCCCTTCCAGCCGGTGACCGCGCCGAGGAGCAGCTCGCGGAAGGTCGTCAACGTGGGCAGCACGCCGCCCAGGGTCGTGCCGCGCAGCGCGAGCGCCCCGCCGAGGAGCAGGTAGGCCACGACCGTGACGGCCGCGACGCTGATCGCGGGCCAGCGGCGCCACGCACCGAGCCAGGCCACGCCGAGACCGACGAGGGCGCCGCCCAGCGCGGGCAGCAGGTACGAGGCAGTCCCCCAGGCGGGACCGAGCCCGATCATGGCGGCGACCAGGAACGCGAGGACGGCCAGGCCGTCGACGAGGCCGACGAGGCGCACCGCGCGCGGCGCCTGCGGGCCGTTGCGCCGGGTGAGCCGCGGAGACGTCCCCGTGCCGCCGGTCCCGCCGGTCGTCCAGGGCTCGCCGGTGTTGCCGGCGTTGTCGGGCGTGGTCGCGCCGCGGGTCGTGGTGGGAGCACTCATCAGTCGTTCAGCCTCCGCAGGGCGTGGGGCAGCTCCGCGAGATCCCCGAGGGTGAGCACGACGAGCTCGGCGATCGCGTGCCGGCTGAGCGAACCGCCGGGTACGCACTGGATCGCCATGACCCGCACGTCCTGGGGCAGGCGGGCGGACGCGGCGCGCAGCTCGGTGGGCGTGACCTTGCTGCCGACGATCAGCGCGACGACCGAGGCGTCGGCGACGGTCGACCCGGCGACCCGTGCGAGGTCGACGAGGCTCGTGCTCATCTCCTTGGTCTCGATCGCGGAGAGGTCGTCGAGCAGGCGGGTGCGGTGGTCACCGCGGAGCGACCCGTCGTTGACGAGCACCGTCAGGCCACGGTCCTCCTTGATGGCCTGCAGCCCGAGCGAGCCGCACACGCTCACGGCGAGCTCGAACTCGTCGTCGTGCGCGTAGTCCTGCGCCCGGGTGGAGAGCACGACCGCGAGGTGCGAACGCCGGGTCTCCTCGAACTGGCGCACCATGAGCTGGCCGGTGCGTGCCGTCGTCTTCCAGTGGATGTGCCGGCGGTCGTCCCCGGGGACGTAGTCGCGCAGGGCGTGGAAGGACACGTCCGAGTTGGAGATGTCCTGCGTGACGCGGCCCTCGAGGTCCCGCAGGAACCCGGTCGAGGAGCCTGCGAGGTTCTTGGTGCGTGGGTGGACGTAGAGCTCCTCGGGCTCGGTCCACACGACCGTGCGCCGCAGGAGCCCGAGCGGGTCGGCGCGCACCGAGCGCACCGGGCCCACGGGGATGACCGAACGTCGGTGCGTGGGCACCGCGAAGACCTCCTCGTGGGCGGCCTTCGGCCGCAGGCGCGGCACCGGGAACGACGCGACCCCGGCCCCCACCGGCAGCTCCATGATGGATGGCAGGAGCGGGCGCGCGGAGTCGTTGCGCACGTCCAGCCGCCCGACGGCGCGGTCCCCCACCGTGACCCGCTGCTGCGCCAGGTCGAGGGCGACCGTGTAGCGGAACCGGCCGAGCACGAACACGACGGCGCTGAGCAGCGCCACCGTCAGGAGCACCGCGAGGACCACGACCTCGATCCACACGTACCACAGGCCTGCCCACCAAGTCGCGATCGTCCCGGCGAGCACGGCCCAGCCGAACGGGCTGACGACCCCGAGGACGGGACCGACGGCGTCGGCCACCGGACGGACCACCGGTCGTACGACGGGCTCGAGGCGCTTGCCGAGCGGAACGGTCGCGGCGCGCACGCCGGACGCCGCCCGGCGCGGCGCGGTGCGGACGGCCGAGAAGGCCGAGGTGAAGGAGGTCATGGAGCTTTCCGGGTCAGGCCGAGCGACGTTCCTGCGGCGCTGCGACGTCCGCGAGGATACGGCCCAGGACGGCCTCGTTCGTGGCCCCGGCGAACTCCGCCTCGGGGTCGAGGACCAGACGGTGCGCCCACACCGGCTGCGCGAGCTCCTTGATGTCGTCGGGCAGGACGTAGTTGCGGCCGTGGGCGGCAGCCCACACCTTGGCGCAGCGCACGATGGCGAGCGCCCCGCGCACCGAGACACCGACGCGCGCCTCGCTCGCGTTGCGCGTCTCCTCGGCGAGCCGGGAGATGTACTCCAGCACCGCGCCGTCGACGTGCACGCGCGCCGCGAGGTCGGCCATCTCGGTCACGGCCTGGGTCGTGATGAGCGGCTTGAGCGTCTGGCTGCGGTCACGCACCGACGCCCCCTCGAGGATCTCCACGGTCGAGGCGTGGTCGGGGTAGCCGATCGAGGACTTCATGAGGAAGCGGTCGAGCTGGGCCTCCGGCAGGCGGTACGTCCCCGCCTGCTCGATCGGGTTCTGGGTCGCGATGACCATGAACGGGCGGCCCACGGAGTGCCCGACACCGTCGACCGTGACCTGGCCCTCCTCCATGACCTCGAGGAGCGCGGACTGTGTCTTCGGCGAGGCACGGTTGATCTCGTCGGCCAGCACGATCGACGAGAAGATCGGCCCCGGGTGGAAGTCGAACTTGCCCGTCTTCTGGTCGTAGATCGTCACACCCGTGACGTCCGACGGCAGCAGGTCGGGCGTGAACTGGATGCGGTTCTGCGTGCCCTGCACGCTCGCGGCGAGCGACCGGGCGAGCGACGTCTTGCCCGTCCCGGGGGCGTCCTCGAGGAGGATGTGCCCCTCCGAGAGCATGCACGTCAGCGACAGGCGGACCACGTGGGGCTTGCCCAGCACGGCCAGGCCGACGTTCGTGACCAGCCGGTCGAAGGTCTGAGCGAACCAGGCGGCCTGCTCGGGGGTCATCGTTGCCATCAGATTCCGTTCTCGTCGTGCTCGTCGGTCAGGTGTTCAGGGAGTGCGGGCACCCGGCGGTCACCACCGCACGGACTCGGACCGTTGTCCGTTGATGACGACCCAGACGTTGTGCCCGGCGTAGTTCGGGGATCCCGACCCGATGTAGCACTGGGTCTGGATCTCGCCGTTCGCCGGCACGTTCACCCACGAGGAGGCGAACTGGTGTGGGCCGCTCCGGAAGTCGGTCCAGCACTGGACGGTCTGCTGTCCGGTCGCCTCCCAGTTCTGCGTGACCACGTTGACGTACTTGCACGTCGGGTCGCTGCAGTTGCTGTTGCTCATGGAGTTGCCCTTCGCTGCGCGAGCAGAGGGTTGCGGACGCGGGTTCGTCGTCGCGCTCCTCGTCGCTGACGCGGTGCCGGTCCGGTTCGGCGCTTCGGTCTCCACGGCGCGAGCCTGGATCGAATGGGTCTGGTCGTAGCCGTTGCCGACCGTCCGCGAACCAGAGTTGGCGACGTTCTCCCAGCTACCGCCGTTGATACGGATCTGCACCCGGTAGCTCCGACCGTGCGAGCCCGGGTCGGTCCACGAGAGCTGCACCTGCTGTGCGCCGGACTTGGTGGCGCTGACGCCGGGCACCCGGATGTCGCCGTACGGTCGCACCGAGTTCGCGGTGGCGGCCGTTCCCGGTGTCTGCGAACCGTCGACGCCGGCGACTCCCCGGACCTGGATCGCATATCCCTGCCCGTTGGTCAGCCCGGTCACCCGCTTGTTCGCGGCGAGCCCTTGCCACCCTCCACCCGCGTTGTACTGGTACGTGATCTCGTCGGCGCGCACGCCGGTGCCCGACGCGTTCCCGAACTCGAGCTGGACGGTGCCGTTGGCCCCCGTCGCCGTCGCGCGCAGGCCCGAGACGGCGCCCGGGGCTGCGTACGCGCGCACAGGGTTGGACACCCCGCTGAACTCGGCCTCGCCGAACTTGTCGGTGGCCTTGTTGTGCGCCCGCACCCGGAACGTGTAGTCCGTGGTGTTGGCCGGGACGTTGAGCGTCTGCGACGTCGCGCCGCCGCCCGCCGTCGCGGTCTGCACGACGGAGTCCCCGCGCAGCGCCTGGACGGTGTAGGACGTGATGTCGGCACCGTTGTTGTGCGGCGCGGTCCACGTCACGTTCATCTGCGACTGCTCGCCGATCGACGTGCGCGTCACCGCCGGGCGCGCGGGTGCCGCGGGCTTGCCCGCCGGGACCTCGGCCGCGGACGCGCCGCCCCAGTCCGAGGGGTCCGGTGCCGCGTTCACGGCCTGGATCTTCACCGTGTAGGCGGTGCCGTTCGCGAGCCCGTCCCAGACCACCGAGGACCCGGTGACGCCTTCCTTGTACCGCTCGCCCGACGGCGGGGTCGGGACGATCTCGAGGTTGACCGACTCGATCGGCGAACGGTCCGTGTACGACGCGTTCTGCCACGTCACCGTGAGGCTCTCGTCACCGAACTCGAGCGACGGCGGCGACGGCGGGTCGGGCTTCTCGTCCGGACGCGCCATCTCGGAGGCCGGCGACGGCTCGGACGCGCCGACGTCGTTCGTCGCGACCACCGTGAAGGTGTACTCGACGTCGTTCGTCAGACCGTCCAGGGTGCACGTCGTCGTCGCGCACTCCTTGGAGTAGCCCCGGTCCGAGCGCACCGTGTAGCCCGTGATGTCGGCACCGTTGTTGTTCGGCGGCGTCCACGAGAGCACCACCGTCCGGGACCGCACCTCCTCGACGCTCGGCCGTGTGGGGGTGTCCGGCCGTCCGAGCACAGTGAGCTTGATCCGGCCCTCGACCTCCCGGTCGACGTCCTGCGTGGCGTCCTGGATGCGGTACCGCACCACCATGACGCCGACGAAGTTCTCGTTCGGCGTGACCTGGACGTTCGACCCCGAGACCACGGCCTCGCCGCTTCCGGTCTCGACGACAGCGGCGACGAGCTCGAGCGGGGTGTCCGGGAACGGGTTGGAGTCGTTCGCGAGCACCGGGACGGTCTCGGTCCGTCCCTGGTGCACGTCGTTCACGACGTCCTCGTTGGCCCGCGCGAGCGGGCGTGTCGAGGCGACCACCCGCACGGCGAGCGACCCGTCCACCGGTGGGTTCTCGCCGTCGGACACCGTCAGGGGAATGGTCGCCGACGTTCCCTTCGGCAGCTGGGGGGTGGCCTGCACGACGGCGCGGCTGCCCTCGACCGTGACCGTCAACCCGTCGGGCGACGCGCCGGCGGTGAACGTCAGCGGGTCGTCGTCCGGATCCGAGGCGAAGCGCCCGAGGTCGACCGACGCGTCCTCGCCCGCCGCGACCTCGACCGATGGTTCCCGCAGCTCCGGCGGCAGGTTCTCCGGCGGCAGGACCGTGATGGGGAGCGTCAGGACGGCCGTGTTCCCGTCGGGGTCGTCCGGACCCGACCCGTCCGTCACCTCGAAGGAGACGGACGCCGGTCCGGAGTAGCCGTCGTTCGACGTATAGACGATCGTCGACTCGTCCGGAACCTCGCGTGAGCCTTCACGCGCGGTCACCTTCGACTCCACCGTGAGACGCGGAGCGCGACCCTCGAGCACCACGACGTAGTCCGTGATGTCGATCGACAGTTCCTCGCCCGAGTACACCTCGAGAGGCGCGATGCCGGGGCGAAGTGTCGGCTTCTGCTCCGCGATGCCCGGCACGTGCACGAACGCGCGCGCCGTGAGGCCGTCGATGTCCGTGATCGTGTAACCCAGCACCTGACGCTCGGTCGCCAGCGTCACCGTGACGGTGCCGTCGTCCTCGACGACCGCGGTCTCCTCGTCGACGGTCACCTCGAGCTCGCTCGCGGCGCCGTCCGGGTCGTCGTCGTTGGCCAGGACGTCGACGTTCACCGACTCCTGCCCGAGGATCGACTCGAGAGGCACGATGTCGTCGCGGGCGATCGGCTTGAGCAGCGGCGCGTCCTGGTCGACCTCGACCGTGATCGCGGCCGACGCCCGGGCGCCGTAGGTGTCCTCGATGGCGTAGTAGAAGGTGTACGACCCGGGCTCCGAGGGGCTCGTGAGCACGACCCGGTCACCGACGACCTCGGCACCCATGTCGTGCTCGTCCTCGATCGCGCCGGGCACGAGCGCGATGACGTCCCCGTCCGGATCGGTGTCGTTCGCGAGCGCGTCCACGGCCACGGTGCGCTCGGGGCGGACCGTCACGATGTCGTCGACCGCGACCGGCGGCTGGTTGGTGTCCGCCGGGCGCGCGATCCCGACGCGGACGACCCCGGTCGCGACCTCGCCGCGGGCGTCGAGGAGGGTGTAGGTGAACTCGTCGGCGCCGCTCGAGCGCGCCCCCGCCTCGTACTCGATGAAGGCGCCGTCGACCCGCGCGATGCCCTTGTCACCCTGCGTCGAGATCTCCGTCAGCTGGACCGAGTCGCCGTCGGGGTCGATGCCGTCGAGCGGGACCGCGATGCGCACGCTGCTCCCGGCGAGCACACGGGCCTCGATGTCGCGCGGCTGGGGCGGGGAGTTGTCCTCACCGTCGCGGATGTGGATCGTGATCTGGGCGGAGTCCTCCTGCCCGTTCTCGTCGCGCACGCGGTAGATCGCGTAGACGGTCCCCGCCTCGTCACCTGCCTTGAACCGGACGAGGTCCTCGGACACGAAGATCTCGCCCTGCTCGGGGTCGACGCCCTGCTCGAACTCGTCCTGGAGGAACAGCGGGAGTCCGTCGGGGTGCGTGTCGTTGCGCAGCACCGGGATGCTCACGACGTCCCCCGTGCGCACCGTCGCCTCGTCGGCGACCGCGTTCGGGGGCTGGAGCTTGGTCGGCGGTCGGACGGGGATGACACGCACCTCGCCCGTCGCGGTCTGCGTCCCGTTCGACACGGTGTACTCGACGGTCACCGGGTCCGTCAGCCGGCGGATCTCCGTGACCCGCAGCATCTGGTGGCCGAGGATGGCGACGGTGACACCGGCGTCGTCCGGGACGCGGACCGACTGCACGACGAGCACCCCGCCGGCGGGGTCGGTGTCGTTGGCCAGCACGTCGACGAGAGTGCTCCCGCCCGAGGGCAGCAGCGCCGTGTCGCTCACCACGATGGGTGCGCCCTCGTCGTCGGAGGGCGGCAGCACGTCGACCCGCACGAGCCCGGTCGTCTCGTTCGGGCCGTCGGTGACGACGTAGGGGATGTCGTAGGAGCGGGGCTCGTTCGACAGAAAGCGGAACGTGCCGGCGTCGTAGTTGGGTGTGATCTCCGCGGGCTCGAACTCGCCGACCGAGGTCAGGCGCAGCGGGTCGCCGTTCGGGTCGGAGTCGTTGCGCAGCGGTTCGATCGTCACCGGCTCGCCCGCCTGGACGACGACGTGGTCCTGGACCGCGATCGGCGGCAGCTGACCGGCACCTGAGACCTGCACGAGCAGGCGGCCCTCGAACGGCATCCCGAACGAGTCGACCACCGTGAGGCTGACCTCCTTGCGCCCCGTGGACCCACCGCCGTCGCGGAACTCGACCGTGCCGTCGGGACGCGAGCGCACCTCGTCCCCGTCGACCGTCGCGGCCGCCGACGACAGGTAGAGGTCGTCGCCGTCGGGGTCGCGGAAGTACGGCAGCACCTTGATGGTGGCCGACTTGCCCTGCTCGACGACGAGCACCGGCTCGCCCGTCTGCTCCGGGGCGTTGTTCTCCTCCCACGGCACGACGCGCAGGCTCACCGAGGCGTCGACGCGGCCGCCGGGGCGACCGTCGTCGACCGTGTAGCGGAAGCCGGCGGTGCCCGTCGCGTCGTCCGGGACGACGGCCTGCAGAGCCGCGCCACCCATGACCTGCTGGATCTCGATGCCGTTCGGCTGGTCCCCGGCGAGCTCGGCCGTCATGACGTCACCGTCCGGGTCGACGTCGTTGGCGAGCACCGGCAGGACCGTGCTGCGCCCCGGACGCACCCCGAAGTCGTCGTCGGCAGGCACCGGAGGCTGGTTCGGCTTCGACCGGTCGAGCACGACCTGGTCGACCTGCTCGGGGGCGGAGTCGTCCGCGTCGGACTCCTCGCCCTCCGCCTGCTCGGGCATCGTCTGGTCCCAGTCGTCGACGAGCTCGAACTCGTCCGCGGCCATCCACAGCGTGCCGGCGGCGAGGTCGTTGAGGACGATGACGTCGCGGTTGACCCGGTACTCCAGGCGCGACTGCGGGTCGACGCCCTCGAGCCGCATGTCCAGGTCACGACCGGTGCCCTCGCAGTCGCGCAGCACCTGACCCGACTGCGACCATGCGCCGTACGTGCACCCGCCGAGCTGGACCGGCCGCGCCGGGACGCCCTCTGCCCGGCGCACCTGCGCGTCGCCACCCGCGAGCGGCTGCTGGACCAGCCCGGTGGCCGTCGCGACCGCGACGGTCTCGGTCGCTGGACCTGGCTGCTGCAGCCGGGCGGAGTCGCCCCCGTCGATCGCGACGGTCGCGTTCCCGGGCAGCACGAGCCGCGACTGCGTCCGGTTGAGGATCACGGGCTCGTCGCCCACCACGGTCACCGAGACCGCGTCGCTCGGCGAGACGGCGAGGCTCGTGGTCTCGACCCCGCTCGGTGCACCGCGTCCGGTCACCTCGACCGTCGTCAGCTCGCCCTCGGCCGGCACCGCGACGAACACGGTGCCGTCCTGCGCCACAGCCAGCTCGCCGTCGGTGCCGAGCTCCGCCGTCGGCTCCTGGAACTCCGCGTCGAACGACGTGATGCCGGCGAACGGCATGACCCACAGCAGGCCGGTCTCGCCGTCGTAGACGGCCGCCGTCGGCCCCCCGGCCTCGACCGTCCCCTCGGCCGGGAGCGCGGCCGTGCCGTCGAACTTCAGGCGTGCGATGTCGATAGGGCTGGCGCTCCCGGACCCGGTGTCGGCGAGCAGCACCCGGTTGCCGGTCTGCGCGACGTCGAACGACGCGCTGCCGGCCAGGAGGGTGCCGTCGATCGCCTGCGACTCGTAGTTGAAGCGGGCGAGCTCACCCCCCGACGTGCGGGTGACCCACACGCCGGAGTCGTTGAGCTCGACGTCGGCCGTCGGCTCGCCGTCATAGGTGACCGCGAGGACCACGAGAGCCGTGGAGAAGATCGAGACGGTGGTCGCGGACGCGACCGTCCGACGCTTGTCGTACAAGCGCGACAGGAAGCTCACAGATCCTCCGAGGATGTGGGGCGTCGCGACCGGCCCCGTGCTCCGCGCGCTCAGGGCGCGCGTACCGGTCGCGCTCAGAAGGATAACTGTCTTGGCCCGGTTTCGACCCCCACGTCCGATGGGGAGAACTACCCTCGGACGGCGCCTGCCTGTCGACAACAGCCACACCGCACCTGTCCGACCAGGTCAGGTGCAGGCCTGGTGCAGCACGGGTGAAGTTCAGGCCGTGCGATCCGCCAGGGCTTGGGCGAACGCGACGAGCGCGTCCTTGACCGGACCGGCCGGGAGCGTCGCGATCTCCTCGACGGCTGCGCGCGCCCAGGACACCGCGAGCGCGCGGGTCTCGGCGAGGACCTCGTGGGCGCGCAGCGCCTCGACGACCCGCGCCAGGTCCTCGTCCGAGGACAGGTCGGCGTCGAGCATCCGCACGAGCTCCACGTCGGCCGCGCTCGCGCCCGGTGCCGCGGCGCGCGCTCGCAGCAGCAGCCCTGGCATGGTCGGGACCTGCTCCCGCAGGTCGGTCCCCGGGGTCTTGCCCGACTCGGCGCCCGACGACGCGAGGTCCAGCACGTCGTCCGCGAGCTGGAACGCGACGCCCAGCTTCTCGCCGTACGCGCTGACCGTCTCGACGATGTCGGCGGGGCAGTCGCCGAACATCGCCCCGAGACGTGCCGAGGTGGACAGCAGCGACGCGGTCTTGTCCGCGAGGACCTGCAGGTAGTGCTCGACGGCGTCCTCGCCGGCACGCGGCCCGAGCGTCTCGTGGAGCTGGCCCAGGCACAGCCGCTCGAACGTCCGGGCCTGGATGAGGACCGCCTCGGGGCCGAGCTCGGCGACCGTCGCGGCCGCGCGGGCGAAGAGCAGGTCCCCCGTGAGGATCGCGACCGAGTTGCCCCACACGGCGTGCGCCGACGGCGCGCCCCGGCGCACGGGCGCCGAGTCCATGACGTCGTCGTGGTAGAGCGACGCGAGGTGCGTCAGCTCCACGACCACCGCGGCCTGCGCCACCTCCGGGCGCCCACCGTCGCCGAGCTCGCCGGCGAGGAGCGTCAGCAGCGGGCGGAGCCGCTTGCCCCCGGCGTCGACGAGGTGCCGGGCCGCGGAGTCGACGAGGTCCTCGGCGTGCGCGACGGCGTCGCGCAGCCGGTCCTCGACGCCCGCGAGCCGGGCCGTGAGCCGCTCGGCGAGCTCCGGGTCGGCCAGCGGGATGGCCGAGGAAGTCTCGGGGGGCGAGCCGAGCGGAGAGACGGGAGGTACGGAGGTCACGGTCTGAACTTAACCGCCTCGAGGGCAAGATCGAGAACCGGGGACGGAAATACACCCAGCGCGACGACCCCGACGACGCACAGGACGAGCGCGACGGTGGTGAATCCCTGCGAGCGGACGACGGTCACACCGGGCGCGAGGCCGCCGTCGGGCTCGTCGCCCGTCGCCTCCGGACGCCCTCCAGGCGTGAAGAACATCAGCACGATGATCCGTACGTAGAAGAACACGGCCACCGCGGACGTCAGCACACCGATGACGACCAGGACCCACATCCAGCCACCGCCGCCGATCGCGGCCTGGAAGGCCGTGAACTTCCCGATGAAGCCGGCCGTCAAGGGGATGCCCGCCATCGAGAGCAGGAACAGGGAGAACGCGCCCGCGAGCCACGGGCTGCGCTTGCCGAGCCCGGCCCACTCCACGAGATGGGTGGCCTCGCCGAGGACGACGTCGCTCTCGGGGGCGCCCTCGACCCCGGCAGTGCTCCCGGCCCCGGCAGTGCTCCCAGCGTCCGCAGCGCCCGCGGTGCCGACGGCCACCGCCACCGGCTCCCGCCGAGGGGCGCGCTCCCGCACGAGCGTCACGACCGCGAACGCGCCGATCGTGGCCAGTCCGTAGGCGAGCAGGTAGAAGACCGTCGCGCGGATCGACAGCGCGTTGAACCCGATGACACCGACGAGCAGGAACCCCGCGTGGGCGATGGACGAGTACGCGAGCAGCCGCTTAATGTCGGTCTGCACGACACCGACGACCGTGCCGACGACCATCGTGGCGATCGCGACGACCCACAGCCCGACGAGCACGTGGTCGAGCTGCTCTTGCGGCAGACCCGAGCCGACGACGTAGAGCACCCGCAGGAGCGCACCGAAGGCGGCCGCCTTGGTGCAGGCCGCCATGAACCCGGTGATCGGGGTGGGCGCACCCTGGTAGACGTCGGGCGTCCACGCGTGAAAGGGCACCGCACCGATCTTGAAGAGCAGCCCGGCGAGCACGAGGAACAGCCCCGTGAGCACCATCGCCCCGGGCGGGCCGAACGGCGACGTACCGCTCACGAGCGCCTCGAAGATGCGGGCGAGGTCGACGGACCCGGCGTACCCGTACAGGAGCGCCACGCCGAAGATGAACAGCGCAGAGGCGAAGGCGCCGAGCAGGAAGTACTTGAAGGACGCCTCCTGCGACAGGAGCCGACGGCGGCGGGCCATCGCGGAGAGCACGTACAGGGGCAGCGAGAGCACCTCGAGCGCGACGAACATCACGAGGAGGTTCCCCGTCGCGGGGAAGATCATCATGCCGCCCACCGCGAAGAGGACGAGCGGGTAGACCTCGGTCTGCTGGACCCCGCGGCGCCGCGCAAGATCCTCGTACGGTGTACCGGGCACCGCCGCGGCGGTGGGGGCGAACGCGTCCTGGCCGGTGGAGGTCCGGTCGGCGACGACGAGCAGCCCGAGGACGGCCAGCAGCAGGACGATGCCCTGCACGGCGAGCGCGAACGGGTCGACGACCATGGACCCGCCGAGGATGCGGACGCCCGGGACCTCGTTCGGCAGACCCTGCACCCGCTCGTCGCCCCACAGGACGACGACCGCGGCGAGCCCTCCGAGGAGGGCACCGAGCCCGAGGACGATCTGCACCGGCCGGCGGGCGCGGTCGGGGACGAACGCCTCGACGAGGACGCCGATGACCCCCGCCCCGAGGACGACGAGGACGGGGACCAGGTAGGCCCACTCGATGACGGGCGCCACGAAGGCGGTGTCCGGGGTCACGAGTCGCTCCCTTCACCGGCGAGGAGTTCGATGTCGGCGGACGGGTCGGTGATCCCGACCGCGCCCAGGGTGGTCATGGTGACCTCGGCCGGCTCCCGCACGAGCTCGAGGGCCGGGGCGGGGTAGAACCCGAGGACCAGCAGGCCGGCGACCAGGACACCCGCCACCCACTTCTCGCGGGCGCCCAGGTCGGGCAGCGCCTCGAGACCGGTGGGCACCGGGCCGGTGAACACCCGCTGGTAGGTCAGCAGCACGTACAGCGCGGCGAGGACGACGCCGAGGGCCGCAACGAGCGCCGCGGGGCGGCTGGCCGCGAACGTCCCGACGAGCACCATGATCTCGCTGACGAACGTAGACAGCCCCGGCAGCGACAGGGCGGACAGGCCCGCCACGAGGAACGTGCCGGCCAGCACCGGGGTCACGCGCTGCAGGCCGCCGTAGTCCTCGACCCGTTGCGATCGCTGCGGGTGCCGGGCGACGAGGAACCCGGCGATGAGGAACAGCGCACCCGTCGAGATCCCGTGGTTGACCATGTAGAGCGACGAGCCGGAGATGCTCAGCGACGTGAAGGCGAAGATGCCGAGCACGATGAACCCGAAGTGGGAGACCGACGTGTACGCGATGAGCCGCATGATGTCGGACTGCCCGATCGCCATGAGCGCGCCGTAGAGGATCGACACGACCGCGAGGACGACGATCGCCGGTGCCGCCCAGCGGCTGGCCTCCGGGAAGAGCGGCAGGCACAGCGTGAGCATGCCGAAGGTGCCGACCTTGTCGAGCACACCCACGAGCAGGGTGGAGGTCCCTGCCGGGGCGTGCTGCGCCGCGTCGGGCAGCCAGGTGTGCACCGGAAACAGCGGCGCCTTGATCGCGAAGGCGAGGAAGAACCCGAGGAAGAGCAACCGCTCGGCCACCGGGTCGGCAGGCTGCGCGGCGAGGCTCGCCACGAGGTTGTCCGTGAGGTACGCCTGCTCCCCTCCGGGGCCCCAGAAGTACAGGCCGACGACCGCCGCGAGCATGATGAGCCCGCCCGCGAGGGAGAACAAGAGGAACTTCACCGCGGCGTACCGGCGCTGCGCCCCGCCCCCGAACCCGCCGATCATGAAGTAGACGGGCACCAGCATGGCCTCGAACACGACGTAGAAGAAGAACACGTCGCGAGCCGCGAAGACCGCGACCATCAGCGCCTCGAGCACGAGGACGAGCGCGAGGTAGTGCCTCAGCTTGCGGGCGTCCTCACCCTGCTCGCGCCACGCCGCGAGGATCACCAGGGGCACGAGCACGACCGACAGCGCGACGAGCAGCAGCGCCACCCCGTCGACGCCGAGCGCGTAGCTCACGCCGAGCTGCGGGATCCAGGGGTAGGTCTCGACGAGCTGGTGCGTGCCGGCGGTCGAGGTGTCGAACGCCGTGAAGGCGGCGACGAGGAGCGCGACCTGCACGAGCGACGCGCCGAGGGCGACGCCGCGCACGGCCCGCACCCCGGTCGTGCGCACGGGCAGGAGCGTGGTGAGCCAGACGGCGGCCGCACCCACGAGCGGCCAGGCGACGAGCAGCGTGAGCCAAGGAATCTGTGTCGACATGATGGTGTCCCCTCAGCTCGTCGGACCGGTCAGGGCGTCGGTGGCGTCTGCTCCGCCCGACAGGGCGAGGACCACCGCGATCACCACCAGGAGGCCGGCGAGCATGATCGCCGCGTAGGACCGGACGAATCCGTTCTGCATGCCGCGCACCCTCTCCCCGATCGAGCCGACGAGGCCTGCCAGGCCCATCCACCCGCCGTCGACCATCTGCCGGTCGGCGTACACGAGCGAGCGGGTCAGGTACTGGCCCGGGCGCATGACGACCGCCTCGTTGACGTCGTCCTGGTACAGGTCGCGACGGGCGGCGCGGGTGAGGACCGATCCCCGCGGGACCGCCACGGGGACGCGGGTCGTCACGTATCGGCGCCAGGCCAGCAGCACGCCGAGTGCCACGAGCACGAGCGTGAGCGTGATGATCAGCCACACCGGCAGGACCGGGTCCTCGTGCGCGGCGTGGCCGGTGACGGGCTCCAGCCAGTGCACGAACCCGTCCCCGAACGCGAGCAGGCCACCGAGCGCGACCGACCCGACCGCGAGGACGATCATCGGCACCGTCATCAGGCGGGGCGACTCGTGCGGGTGCTGCACGACGCCGTCCCGCGGCCCGCGGCCGTGCTCGTCTCCCGACCCGTCGTTCCAGCGGCGCTCGCCGTGGAACGTCATGAAGAACAGCCGCGACATGTAGAACGCGGTGATGCCGGCACCGAGGAGCGCGACGCCGCCGAACACCCAGGCGCGCCACGGCTCGCCGTCGACCGGCACGAAAGCGGCCTCGATGATCTTGTCCTTGCTCCAGAAGCCGGAGAACGGGGGGACGCCGAGGATCGCGAGCCAGCCGAGGCCGAACGTGATCCACGTGACCTTCATCGAGGTGCGCAGCGCGCCGAAGCGCCGCATGTTCACCTCGTCGCCCATGCCGTGCATGACCGACCCCGCGCCGAGGAACATCCCGGCCTTGAAGAACCCGTGCGTGACGAGGTGGAAGATCGCGAACGCGTAGCCGATCGGGCCGAGGCCCGCGGCGAGGATCATGTACCCGATCTGGGACATCGTGGAGGCGGCGAGCGCCTTCTTGATGTCGTCCTTGGCGCAGCCCACGATCGCCCCGAACAACAGGGTGACACCACCGACGATGACGACGACGAGCTGCGCGGTCGGCGCGCCCTCGAAGATCGGCGCCGAGCGCACCACGAGGTAGACGCCCGCCGTGACCATGGTGGCCGCGTGGATGAGGGCGGAGACCGGCGTCGGGCCCGCCATCGCGTCCCCGAGCCACGCCTGCAGCGGGAACTGGGCCGACTTGCCGCACGCCGCGACGAGCAGCGCGAGGCCGGTCGCGGTGAGCAGAGCGACGTCCGCGGCCGGAGCCTGCTCGAACACCGTCGCGAAGTCCACCGCGCCGAAGGTCGCGAACATCAGCATGAGCGCCGCGATGAGGCCCAGGTCGCCGATGCGGTTCATGACGAACGCCTTCTTCGCCGCCACCGCGTAGTCGCGGCGGTGGTTCCAGAAGCCGATGAGCAGGTAGGACGCGAGGCCCACACCCTCCCAGCCGACGAAGAGCAGCAGGAACGAGTCGGCGAGGACGAGGATCAGCATCGCCGCCACGAACAGGTTGAGGTACGCGAAGAAGCGCCGCCGGTCCTGGTCGTGCGCCATGTAGGCGACCGCGTAGACGTGGATGAGCGTCCCGACGAACGTCACGAGCAGGACGAACGTCATCGACAGCGGGTCGATCCGCATGCCGACCGCGACGTCGAGGCCCCCCGCGGAGATCCAGTCGAAGAGACGGTGGTCCACGACCCGCTCCTCGGCCGGCAGGCCGAGCATCGTCACGACCACCGCGACGGCGACCGCGAAGGCACCGGCCGACGTCGCGACGCCGAACCAGGCCCCCCAGCGGTCGCTCCGCCGGCCCGCGAGGAGCAGGATCGCGGCACCGACGAGCGGCAGCAGGACGAGCAGGGGTGCGAGCTGGAGGCCCGGGGGCACCACGTCGGTGGCGACCACGATCTCGGTCGGCCCGATGGCTGACGACAGCATTCCGGCCCTCTCAGTTCTTCAGCAGGTTGACGTCGTCGACCGAGGCCGACCGGCGGGTACGGAAGATGGCGACGATGATCGCGAGACCCACCACGACCTCGGCCGCCGCGACGACCATGACGAAGAACGCGACGACCTGACCGGTGAGGTCGCCGTGGATCCGCGCGAAGGTCACGAACGCGAGGTTCGTGGCGTTGAGCATGAGCTCGACGCCCATGAACACGATGATCGCGTTGCGGCGCAGCAGAACGGTCGTGGCACCGATCGCGAAGAGGATCGCGGCGAGGTAGAGGTAGTTCGACAGCTCCATGTCAGCGCTCCTGCCGGTCAGAGGTGTCGGCACCGTCGGCGTCGTCCGCTGCTGCCCCGGCGGTCGTGTCCGCAGAGGCGTCCACGGACGTGTCCGCCCGCAGGGCGGGCAGCGCCCGCTCGGGCTCGTGCTCGAGCAGCACGTCCCGCTCGGCGGCGAGGATCGTCCCGGCCGAGCGCTCCTGGCCCCGGATGCGCAGCACGCGCGAGACCGAGAGCTCGATCGGCCGCCCCTGGGGGTCGAGCGCCGGGGTGTCCATGGCGTTGTTCTGCGCGTAGACACCGGGCGCGGGCAGCGGCGTCAGCCGCCCGCCCGTGGCGAGGGCAGAGACCTTCGCGTCCGCGACCTCGCGCTGGCCGATCCTCGGGGAGAGGCGGCGCTTGTGCGTGAGGACCAGCGCGGCGACGGCGGCCGTGACGAGCAGGATCCCGACGACCTCCATGGCGAAGACGTAGTCGGAGAACAGGATCCGGGCGAGCGCCACCGGGTTGGTGACGGCGTTGGCCTCGGTGAGCCCCACCGACGGCGGGAACGCCGTCTGGGCGACGACCCCGACGAGGACCGACCCCAGGCCGAGCCCGAGCAGCACACCGATCCAGCGCTGGCCCTTGATGGTCTCGACCAGCGAGTCCGACGCGTCCACCCCGACGAGCATGAGCACGAACAGGAAGAGCATCATGACGGCGCCCGTATAGACCACGATCTGCACGACGCCGAGGAACGGCGCCTCCTGCGCGATGTAGAGGATCGCGAGGCTGATCATGACGAACACGACGCTGATCGCGGCGTGCACGGCCTTGCGCGTGAACAGCAGGCCGAGCGCGGCCACGACCATGAGCGGGGCGAGGACCCAGAACAGCACCGCCTCGCCGGTGGACGCGGTCACCGGACCACCTTCCGGACCTCGGGCGCCGGCGGGGGCGGCGTGGGCGGGAGGCTCGGGTCGTCGGGACGGTGCTCGCGCACCCAGTCGACCTGCTCGGGCACGGGGCCGCTCACCTCGCCGCGGTAGTAGTCGGTGTCGGTCGTCCCGGGCACCATCGGGTGCGGCGCGGCGAGCATCCCGTCGCGCAGCGGCGCGAGCAGGTCGTCCTTCTCCCAGATGAGCCCGGCACGCGTGGGTCCGGCCAGCTCGAACTCGTTGGTCATCGTCAGAGCACGCGTCGGGCACGCCTCGATGCACAGCCCGCAGAAGATGCAGCGCAGGTAGTTGATCTGGTAGACGCTGCCGTACCGCTCGCCCGGGGAGCGGTGCGCGCCGTCGGGCAGGTCGGCGTTGTCCGCGCCCTCGACGTAGATCGCGTCCGCGGGGCAGGCCCACGCGCACAGCTCGCAGCCGATGCACTTCTCCAGCCCGTCCGCGTAGCGGTTGAGCTGGTGGCGGCCGTGGTAGCGCGGCTTGGTCGGGACCTTCTCGAACGGGTACTGCTCGGTCACCGTCGGCTTGAACATGGACGCGAAGGTCACGCCGAAGCCGGCGACCGGCGCGAACAGGTCCGCGACGCCCTTCTTCCTCGGCACGAGCGGCTCGTACGGCTCCTCAGCCACGATCTGCCTCCTCGGTGGTCTCGGTCTGGGTGTCGTCGGCGGTCTCGGGCACCAGTGCCCGGCCGCGGCGCGGCGAGGGCGGGAGCTGCTGCCCCGGCAGCGGCGGGACGGGGAAGCCGCCCGCGAAGGCGTCGAACGGCGGGGGCTCGGCGGCGGCCGGCTTCTTCTCCGGCCAGAACCACAGGACCGCGATCGCGATCACGGCGATCACCCCGCCGACGACGAGGATCGTGGTGGTGTCGATCTCGAGGAACTGGCGGGCACCCTGGGTGAGCGCCAGCAGCACGATCCAGGCGAGCGCGAAGGGGATGAGGCGCGTCCAGCCGAACTTCATGAACTGGTCGTAGCGCAGGCGCAGGAGCGTGCCGCGGACCCACACGAAGAGGAACATAAAGCCCCACATCTTCACGAGGAACCAGAGGATCGGCCACCAGCCCTCGTTGAACATGCCGTCGTTGACCGCGGACAGCGGCCACGGCGCACGCCACCCGCCGAGGAACAGCGTCGTGGCGATCGCCGAGACGTTGATCATGTTGATGTACTCCGCGAGGAAGAACCACGCGAACTTCATCGACGAGTACTCGGTCATGTAGCCGGAGACGAGCTCGCCCTCGGCCTCGGGGAGGTCGAACGGCAGGCGGTTCGTCTCGCCGATCATCGCGATGACGTAGATGACGAACGCCGGCAGGAGCGGCAGCGCCCACCACAGCTGTTCCTGGGAGTCGACGATCTGCGACGTCGACATCGACCCCGCCATGATGAAGACACCGACGAGCGCGAGGCCCATGGCGAGCTCGTAGCTGATGACCTGGGCGGTCGAGCGCACGGAGCCGAGCAGCGGGTACGTCGACCCGGACGACCAGCCGCCGAGCACGATGCCGTAGACACCGACCGACGCGCACGCGAGGAAGTACAGGACCGCGACGGGGAAGTCGGTGAGCTGGGCCGGCGTGACGAAGTCGGTGAACGGGATCCGGACCTCGGGCCCGAACGGGATCACCGCGAACGTCAGCAGCGAGCAGAACACCGCGATCATCGGGGCCAGCAGGTAGACGAACTTGTCGGCCGCCTTGACGGTGATGTCCTCCTTGAGAAGGAGCTTCATCGCGTCGGCGAGCGACTGGAGCAGGCCGAACGGGCCGTGCACGTTCGGGCCCGGCCGGACCTGCATCCGGGCGACGACCTTGCGCTCGAACCAGATCGCGACGAGCACGCTCGTCAGCAGGAAGACGATGATGAGGACGGCCTTGACGAGGTACGTCCAGAACGTGTCGTTCGAGAAGTCCGCGGAGACGCCGGGGACGGTTGCGGCGGTGATCACGCCTGCCTCCCCTCGTCCGTCGTGGTCGTGCTGCCAGACCCTGGGTGACTCATACCCCTCGCTCCTTGCGACACGTCGGCGGAGGCCCCCGGGGCGAGCGTCACGAGCGCGCCGGGACCGGCCGCCAGCGACTCGTGGACGAACGACCCGGCCGACCGCAGCGGCAGCCACACGACGTGGTCCACCATGTCGGTCACGACCACGGGCAGCGTGACGGACCCGCGGTCCGTCGCGACGCGGACGAGTTCGCCGTCGAACACGTCGACGGCGGCAGCCGTCGCGGCCGACAGCCGCGCCACGGGCCTCTTCGCGGTCCCGGCGAGGAAACGCTCGCCGTCCTGGCCGCGACCGGCGTCGAGCAGCAGGCGCCAGCCCGCGAGCACGGCGGTGCCGGGAGCGACGGCGGGCGGCTCGGCGGCCTCGACGGCCGGGGCCTCGGCCCGGGCACCGTCCCAGCCGCCGAGCTCGTCGAGCTCGCGCCGGACGTCGTCGACCGTGCGGGTGCCGAGCGTCGCCCCGGCGGCATCGGCGAGGGCATCGAGCACGCGGTGGTCGGGCATGGCGGAGGACTCGAGCGCCGCGGGGAACGGGCGCAGGCGGCCCTCCCAGCTGCAGAAGGTCCCCTGCTTCTCGACCGGCGGAGCCACCGGGAGCACGACGTCGGCGAGGTCGGACACCTCGGAGCGCCGCACCTCGAGGCTGACGACGACGGCGGCCGCGGCGAGCGCGCGTCGCGCGTGGTCGGGGTCGGGCAGGTCGGCGAGCTCGAGGCCGCCGACGACCACGCCGGCGAGCTGGCCCACCGAGAGCGCGTCGAGGATCTCCCCCGTGTCCCGCCCCGGAGACTCGGGGAGGTGGTCGACGCCCCAGGCGGCGGCGACGTCGACCCGGGCCGCGGGGTCGGCCACCGGCCGACCGCCCGGCAGGAGCCCCGGCAGGGTCCCGGCCTCGACGGCGCCGCGCTCCCCCGCGCGACGCGGGATCCAGGCGACGCGTGCCCCGGTGCCCTGCGCGGCGCGCAGCACCGCGGAGTAGCCGCCCGGCGTGGTCGCGAGCCGCTCGCCGACGAGGATGACGGCACCGGGCTCGCGCAGCGCGTCGGCGGCGTCCGAGAGCTGCGAGGCGGCGTCGAGGGTGCCCGACCCGCCGGCGATGCCGTCGAGCCACTCCGCCTCGGTCCCGGGGGCCGCGGGCAGCAGCGTCCCGTGGCAGCGCTCGAGGCCGCGGCTGGCGAACGGCGCGATCGAGTACACCTTGAGACCGTGGCGCGTGGCGCCCTTGCGCAGGCGCAGGAAGGTCACGCCCGCCTCCTCCTCGGCCTCGAGGCCGACGAGGAGGACCGCGGGCGCCTTCTCCAGCTCGCCGAACGTCACGCCGATGCCCGTGCCCGCCACCGCGTGGGCGAGGAACTGGGCCTCCTCCGCGGAGTGCGCACGAGCGCGGTGGTCGACGTCGTGGGTCCCCAGGACGACGCGCGCGAACTTCGCGTACGCGTAGGCGTCCTCGAGCGTGAGCCGACCGCCCGGCAGCACACCGACGCCGCCGGCGTCGACCGCTGCGCGCAGCGAGTCCGCCGCGACCTCGAGGGCCTCGGCCCAGGAGGCCGGCCGCAGCTCACCGCGGGTCGTGCGTCCGGCGGCGTCCACGTGACGGTCGCGCACGAGGGGGTGCGTCAGGCGGTCCGGAGCGCTCTGCCACGCGAACGCGAAGCGGTCCTTGTCGGTGATCCACTCCTCGTTGACCACGGGGTCGTCGCCCGCGAGCCGCCGCAGCACGGTGCCGCGACGGTGGTCGATCCGGATCGCCGAGCCGCACGCGTCGTGCTCCGCGACCGACGGGGTGGAGACCAGGTCAAACGGCCGGGACCGGAAGCGGTAGGCGGCGCCGGTGAGCGCGCCCACGGGGCAGATCTGCACGGTGTTGCCCGAGAAGTACGACGCGAAGGGCAGCCCCGACTCGTCCTCGAGCGCGAGCCCGACCGGCCGCTCGCCGTCGCGCCCGCGCGACTGGCTCGCGTACTCGTCGGCAGGGCCGCGCAGCAGCGCGCCCTCGTCCGTGCGCCCGTCGGACGGACCCGCAGGCTCGGCGAACCCGAGCACGTTCTCGTCGAACCGGCCGATCTGCTGCTGCGCCCCGCGCTTCTGCAGGTCGATAAACGCGTCGCCGGCGATCTCGGCGGAGAAGCGGGTGCAGCGCTGGCACAGGACACAGCGCTCACGGTCGAGCAGGATCTCGGTCGAGATCGCGATCGGCTTGGGGAACGTGCGCTTGACGTCGACGAACCGGCTCGTGGCGCGGCCGTTGCTCATCGCCTGGTTCTGCAGGGGGCACTCGCCGCCCTTGTCGCACACCGGGCAGTCGAGCGGGTGGTTGATGAGCAGCAGCTCCATCACCCCGTGCTGCGCCTTCTCGGCGACGGCCGAGGTGCGCTGGGTCTGCACGACCATTCCGGCCGTCGCCTCGAGCGTGCAGGACGCCTGCGGCTTGGGCATCGGCCGCACGTTGCCCTCACGGTCGGGGGCGGCGACCTCCACGAGGCACTGGCGGCAGGCACCGGCGGGGGCGAGCAGCGGGTGGTCGCAGAACCGCGGGATCTGGATGCCCACCTGCTCGGCGGCCCGGATGACGAGCGTGCCCTTGGGCACGGCCATCTCGATGCCGTCGATCGTGAACGTCACCTGGTCGGCCGGCACGGGGGCCTTGCCCTGCGGCGGCTGAGCGGCGGGCGTGCCGGGCTTCGGTGTCGTCGTCGTCATCAGTGGGCTCCCGCCGTCTGGACCTGCCGGGCACGCCTCGGGGTGTGGTCGAAGAGCGCCGAGGCCGCGGGGTCGAACGGGCACCCGCGCCCCGTGATGTGCGCCTCGAACTCGTCCCGGAAGTACTGCAGCCCGCTCGTGATGGGCGACGTCGCACCGTCACCCAGCGCGCAGAACGAGCGGCCGAGGATGTTGTCGCACGTGTCGAGCAGGACGTCGAGGTCGGCCTCGGTCCCCGTCCCGTCCTCGACGCGCCGCAGGATCTGCTTGAGCCAGTACGTGCCCTCGCGGCACGGCGTGCACTTGCCGCACGACTCGTGCGCGTAGAAGTCCGTCCAGCGGCTGATCGCGCGTACCACGCACGTGGTCTCGTCGAAGATCTGCAGCGCGCGCGTGCCGAGCATGGACCCGGCCGCCGCCACGGACTCGTAGTCGAGCGGGGTGTCGAGGTGCTCGGCGGTGAACAGCGGCGTCGAGGACCCGCCGGGGGTCCAGAACTTCAGCGCGTTGCCGTCGCGCACGCCGCCGGCCATGTCGAGCAGCTCGCGCAGCGTGATCCCGAGCGGCGCCTCGTACTGCCCCGGTCGGACGACGTGGCCCGACAGCGAGAACAGGCCGTGGCCCGCGGACCGCTCCGTGCCCATCGACGTGAACCAGTCGGCACCCTGGGCGACGATCGCCGGCACGCTCGCGACGGACTCGACGTTGTTGACGACGGTCGGGCGGGCGTACAGCCCGGCGACCGCCGGGAACGGCGGCTTGAGCCGGGGCTGGCCGCGCAGGCCCTCGAGGGAGTCGAGCAGCGCCGTCTCCTCGCCGCAGATGTACGCCCCCGCGCCCGCGTGCACGGTGACGTCGAGGTCGAACCCGGAGCCCTGGACGTCCTTGCCCAGGTACCCGGCCGCGTACGCCTCCTCGACCGCGCGCAGCAGGCGGCGGTAGACGTGCAGCACCTCGCCGCGGACGTAGATGAACGCGTGGTCGCACCCGATCGCGTAGGACGTGATCGCCACGCCCTCGATGAGCAGCTGCGGGCTCGCGAGCATGAGCGGGATGTCCTTGCACGTCCCGGGCTCGGACTCGTCGGCGTTGACGACGAGGTAGCGCGGGCCGCCGTCGGGCGGGGGCAGGAAGCCCCACTTCATGCCCGTGGGGAACCCCGCTCCCCCGCGTCCCCGCAGGCCCGAGGCCTTGACGGTCGCGACGACGTCGGCCGGGTCCTGGGCGAGCGCGGCCTTCAGGCCGTCGTAGCCGCCGTGCTCGAGGTACGTCTCCAGCGACCAGGACCGCTCGGCGCCCCAGGTCCGGCTGAGGATCGGGGTGAGCGGGTCGGGCGTGGGGCGTGCGGTGGGTGTGCTCATGCTCCTGCTCCCTTCGACGCGTCCGGCTCGCCCTCGGGCGTGCCCGGCTTGGCGCCCGTGGCCGAGTCCGCGGGGGTCTCGGGCTCGCGCTCGGCGCTGGACTGCTCTTCCCCGACGGCAGCCTCGCCTGCGGCGGCGCCCGCGCCCTGCGCGGGTCCGGCGGCGTCCGCGGGCCCTGCCGCCTCGGCCTGCGAGCCGCTGGGCGCCGACCAGCCGTTGTCCTCGGCGAGCCGCAGCCCCACGAGGGTCGGGCCACCCGCGCCGACGCCCTCGTCGGCCCGGCCGTCCGAGAACCCGGCGAGCACGCGGCTCATCTGCTTGAAGCTGCACACGCTCGCCGCCCCGCGCGTGGGGGCGACCTGCTCCCCCGCACGCAGCCGGTCGGCGAGCTGGGTGGCGGTCGACGGCGTCTGGTTGTCGAAGAACTCCCAGTTGACCATCACGACGGGCGCATAGTCGCAGGCCGCGTTGCACTCGACGCGCTCGAGCGTGATCGCCCCGTCGTCGGTGGTCTCGTCGTGCCCGACGCCGAGGTGGTCGGCGAGCTCGTCGAAGATCGCGTCGCCCCCCATGACGGCGCACAGCGTGTTCGTGCAGACCCCCACCGTGTAGGTGCCGTTCGGGTGGCGCTTGTACTGCGTGTAGAACGTCGCGACCGCCGACACCTCGGCAGCGGTGATGCCGAGGTGGTCCGCGCAGAACAGGATCCCGTGGCGCGAGACGTACCCGTCCTCCGCCTGCACCAGGTGCAGCATCGGCAGCAGCGCCGAGCGCGCCTGCGGGTAGCGCGCCACGATCTGGTCCGCGTCGGCGGTCAGCCGTGCGCGGGTCTCGGCGTCGTAGCCGGTGTCGGTCGTCATCGGTCCACCCCTCCCAGCACCGGGTCCAGCGACGCGACGGCCACGACGACGTCGGCGATCTGGCCGCCCTCGCACATGGCCGCCACGGCCTGCAGGTTGTTGAACGACGGGTCCCGGAAGTGGGCCCGGTAGGGGCGTGTGCCGCCGTCGGACACCAGATGCACACCCATCTCGCCGCGCGGGTGCTCGACGGTCTGGAACGCCTGCCCCACCGGCACCCGGAACCCCTCGGTCACGAGCTTGAAGTGGTGGATCAGGGCCTCCATGGAGGTGCCCATGATCTCCTTGATGTGCTCGAGCGAGTTGCCCATGCCGTCGGAGCCGATGGCGAGCTGGGCCGGCCACGCGATCTTCTTGTCCCCGACCATGACGGGCTGCCCGGCGGTGCGCTCGAGGCGCTCCAGGCACTGCTCGACGATCCGTAGCGACTGGTAGCACTCCTCCAGCCGCAGCACGACGCGGGCGTAGCAGTCCGCGTCGTCGGACACCGGGACGTCGAAGTCGTACGTCTCGTAGCCGCAGTACGGGTCGGCCTTGCGCACGTCGTACGGCAGGCCGGCCGAGCGCAGCACCGGACCGGACAGCGCGAGCGCCATGCACCCGCTGAGGTTGAGGTGCCCGACGCCGACCAGGCGCGCCTTGAAGATCGGGTTGGCCAGCATGAGGTCACCGAGCTGGGCGAGGTACCCGCGGATGAGCGGGTCCGCGCGGCGCACCTGCTCGACGAGGTCGGGCGGGACGTCCTGCACGACGCCGCCGGGGCGGACGTAGGCGTGGTTCATGCGCAGACCCGTGACGGCCTCGAAGATCCGCAGGATCTCCTCACGCGCCGTGAACGCGATCGTCATGACCGTCGTGGCGCCCATCTCGTTGCCGCCCGTGCCCAGGCACACGAGGTGGGACGCGATGCGGTTGAGCTCCATCATGAGGACACGGATGACGCTCGCCCGCTCGGGCACGTCGTCGGTGATGCCGAGCAGCTTCTCCACCGCGAGGCAGTAGGCGGTCTCCTGGAACAGCGGGGCGAGGTAGTCCATGCGGGTGCAGAACGTGACGCCCTGCGTCCACGTCCTGTACTCCATGTTCTTCTCGATACCCGTGTGCAGGTAGCCGATGCCGCAGCGCGCCTCGGTGACGGTCTCGCCGTCGATCTCGAGCATGAGGCGCAGCACCCCGTGCGTCGACGGGTGCTGGGGGCCCATGTTGACGACGATGCGCTCCTCGCCGAGCTGCGCGGCCTCGGCGGCGATCTCCGCCCAGTCCCCGCCCGACGCCTCGAAGCTCGGGATCGACGGGTCGAGGTCGTCGGCCGGTGCGCGGGTCGCGTGCGGCGCCGCCCCTGCGGGCGCGCCCGACGTGCCGGATGTGCTGGTGCTCACGAGTACGACCTCCTCTGGTCCGGCGGGGGCACCGTGGCGCCCTTGTACTCCACCGGGATGCCGCCGAGCGGGTAGTCCTTGCGCTGGGGGTGGCCCGGCCAGTCGTCGGGCATCTCGATGCGGGCGAGCGCGGGGTGCCCGTCGAAGACGATGCCGAAGAAGTCCCAGGTCTCGCGCTCGTGCCAGTCGTTCGCCGGGTACACGGCCGTCGTGGACGGGATGTGCGGGTCGGCGTCGGGCACCGCGACCTCGAGGCGCAGGGTGCGACCGTGCGTGATCGACGTCAGGTGGTAGACGGCGTGCAGCTCGCGGCCGACGTCGTGCGGGTAGTGCACGCCGCTGACGCCCAGGGTCATCTCGAACCGCAGGTCCTGGTCGTCGCGCAGCGCCTGGACCACCTCGAGCAGGTGGTCGCGGTGCACGTGCAGCGTGAGCTCGGCGTGCGGGCCGGGCGGGTCCACGACCACCCGCTCGACGGCGCGCTCGAGGGGTGTGCCGCCGTCGGCCAGCACCTCGCCGAGGACGTCCACCACCTCGTCGAACCAGCCGCCGTAGGGTCGGGCGCTCTGACCGGGCATCGCGACGGGCTGCACGAGCCCGCCGTAGCCCGAGGTGTCCCCCGAGCCCTGGCCGCCGAACATGCCCGTGCGGACCTCGACGACCTCGAGGGTGCGCGGCGCGGCGCCGGCGACGAGGTCGCCGCTGCGCGGACCCATGACCTCCTCGGGCTGCGGCGCGGGCTTCGCTCCCCCGCCCGCGGCCTTGTCCGCCGGGGTGTCGGCCGTCATCGCAGCAGCCCCTTCATCTGGAACGTCGGCGTGGCCTCGAGCGCCGCGGCCTCGGCCGCCTTCGCGGCCTCGACCCGGTTGACGCCGAGCGGCTCCGCCTGGATCTGCTCGTGCAGGGCGAGGATCGCGTTGATGAGCATCTCGGGGCGCGGCGGGCAGCCCGGCAGGTACACGTCCACCGGCACGATGTGGTCGACGCCCTGGACGATCGCGTAGTTGTTGAACATGCCGCCGCTGGAGGCGCACACGCCCATCGACAGCACCCACTTGGGCTCGCTCATCTGGTCGTAGACCTGCCGGACGACCGGCGCCATCTTCTGGCTCACACGACCGGCGACGATCATCAGGTCGGCCTGGCGCGGCGAGGCACGGAAGACCTCCATGCCGAAGCGCGACAGGTCGTAGCGCGACGCACCTGCCGCCATCATCTCGATCGCGCAGCACGCGAGCCCGAACGTCACCGGCCACAGCGAGGCCTTGCGGAAGTAGCCCGCGAGGTTCTCGACCGTCGTCAGCAAGAAGCCCGAGGGAGCCTCCTCGATCCCCATGTGCGTTCCTCTCCCTAGCCGTTGCGGCGCGTGCGCGCCAGGTGCCGGTGCGCCGGAGCCCGCAGGCCCGGCCGAGGTCTCAGTCCCACTCGAAACCACCCCGGCGCCACTCGTAGACGAACGGGACGGTGATCAGCGCGAGGAAGCCCAGGGCGGCGACGAGCCCGAACGTCGCCAGCGTGGCGAAGTCCACCGCCCACGGGTAGAGGAAGACGATCTCGATGTCGAAGACGATGAACGTCATCGCGACGAGGTAGTACTTGATGGGGAACCTGCCGCCACCCACCGCCAGCGGCGTGGGCTCGATGCCGCACTCGTAGGCGTCGAGCTTGGCGCGGTTGTATCGCTTGGGGCCGATGATCGCGCTCGCGGCCACTCCGCCGAGAGCGAGCACGGCACCGATGCCCATGAGGACGAGGACGGGGACGTAAGGGTTGGTCATCGCTCTGCTCTCCTCGAGTGGGGGCTCGTGGTGCACGGGGTGCGGGTCGGCGTCGTTGCCGCCCGACGGGTGGTCGTCATGCCGATGGCACCACCCTCGTGAGCCCCGCGATGACGCGGTCGATGACGTCGCCGCCCCGGGGCTCGTAACAGTCGGACAGGAGCTTGAGGACGAAGCGCATGACGAGCGGGCGCGGCAGCCCGTACCGCGTGCACAGCCGCATGATCTCGGGGTGCTCGATGAGCCGCACGAAGTAGCGGCCGAGCGTGTAGTACCCGCCGAGGTCGCGGCGCATGATCTCGGGGTAGGTCGCGAGCGTGCGCTCGCGCGCGGCGTCGGTCGAGCGGGCGCGCGACTGGGCCACGACGTCGGCCGCGACCCGGGCGGCCTGCATGGCGTACGCGATGCCCTCGCCGTTGAACGGGCTCACCATGCCGCCGGAGTCGCCGACGAGGATCACGCCGCGCGAGTACAGCGGCGTGCGATTGAAGCCCATCGGCAGCGCCGCGCCGCGCACGGGGCCGACCTGGTTCTCGGGGGTGAACTCCCACTCGGCGGGCGCGTTGGCCATCCAGGTGGCGAAGAGGTCCTTGTAGTCGACGTTCGCGGCCGACTGCCGGGCCGGGGTGGAGTTCACCGAGCCGAGCCCGACGTTCGCGGTGCCGTCACCGAGGGCGAAGATCCAGCCGTAGCCGGGCAGCAGGTTCGAGCGGTTCGGCGCGCCGTCCCACAGCTCGAGGTGGGACTCCATCCAGGCGTCGTCGTGCCGGGGTGTGCGGAAGTAGGTGCGCACGGCCACGCCCATCGGGCGGTCCTGACGCTTCTCGAGGCCGAGCGCGAGCGCGAACCGTGAGGAGACGCCGTCGGCCGCGATGACCACCGGTGCGCGCAGCTCGCGCTCGTCCCCCGCGCGACGGCCCTTGTCGTCGAGCGGGCGGACCGTGACGCCGACGACCCGGCCGGTGCGCTCGTCGAGCAGCGGTCCGGTGACGTTGGTGCGCTCGAGGAGCTTGGCGCCGGTGCGCTGCGCGTGCTCGGCGAGCGTCTGGTCGAGGTTCATGCGCGAGCGCGCCAGGCCGTAGCTGGGGTAGCTCTTCAGCTCGGGCCAGGGCAGCTCCCAGGAGCGACCGCTCGCCACGACGCGCAGACCCTTGTTGCGGATCCAGCCGTCCTCGGGGGTCGTCGGCACGCCCATGCGGACGAGCTCGCCCACGGCGCGCGGCGTCAGCCCGTCGCCGCAGATCTTGTCGCGCGGGAACGAAGACTTCTCGAGGAGGAGGACGGACAGTCCCGCGGCGGCGCAGTAGTGCGCGGCCGTGGCTCCGGCAGGACCGGCCCCCACGACGATGACGTCCGCGTCGTCGCGACTGCCTACCACCGTGCTGACCATGTACTCACCTCACTCCGACGACCACGTCCGTGCTGCACATGCCTGCGACCGGGCGAAGGAACCCTCACCCCGATGTCCCGCGGTGTCATCGTGACCGACTCCCGGCCAGGTCGCAGCCGTCTTTGTGAAGACGGTCACAATGACTGAGGCGACTCTAGCCAGGAATGGGCAGGCTTGTGTACCAAGGCGGACCTTCCCTACGCCTCCGTAGGTTCATTACAGGTCCGACACACGACCCTCAGCCCGCTCGTCGGCGGGCGCGGAGCGCGCCGGCGCCTGCGCACGCCAGCAGCAGCGCAAGGGCTCCCAGCGCGGTGAGGTCCGCTCCGGTCGTCGCGAGGCCCCGCCCCGCACCGCCGTCCGCCCGCCCGTCGTCCTGCGCGCCCGGGTGTCCGGGCTCGGGCGGCCCGGAAGGCGACGGCGATGTCGGAGAGCCGGTGCTCACCAGCCGCACGGTGTCGACCACGGTGGCGCGGTCCGCTCGTGTCGCGTTCGGCGCCTCGGCCGGCAGGTGCACTCGGATCTCCACCCGCCTCGACTGCCCCGGGCTGAGGACCGGACCTCGCCACGTGCTGCTCGCCACCGCGGGGTCACCGTCGATCGCCACCTGGATCCAGCCGCCGAGCCCGGTCCCGGGCTCCGCGCCGGTCGAGACCTCGAGCTCGAGCCGGGCGTGCTCGCGGGAGGTGTTGCGGACCCAGAGGTCCGCGGCGACCGTCTCGCCGGGGACGATACGGACCGACGGACCGAAGAGAGCCGCCGGGAGCCGGTCGCCCCACGTCTCGCCGTCGACGCTCAGCTGGAGCCCGCCGGACTGCCCGTCGGGCAGGGCGTGAGGCACGACGTCGGGCACGGCGTGTGCCGGCGCAGCGGCGAGGAGGGCGAGCGGGAGCAGGAGCGCCGCGAGAAGTGCTCGGGCTCCGCGGCGGCGCCGCACCGGTGTGCGCGGACGGCGAGAGGACACGGGCACGGGGCTCACCGCACCCGGTCCGGTGCGGGCGCCTCGGACTCCGCACGCGCAGACGGTGGGGTCGCGGCATGCCGGGCCGGGCGACGTCGTGCCCGACGGCGCTCACGCACCCCGCCGGCGACCTGCCAGAGGCCGTAGAGGACCACCCCGCCCGCGACGAGGTAGAGCGCGGTGCGGCGCTCCTCGGCCCCGATCGCCGAGCTGACGTAGCCCGCCCAGGGGACGGCGTAGACCACGACGCCGCGCACCTGCCCGGGGACCACGGGATCGGGGTCCGGCAGGGCGTTCGCGTCGCCCTGCGCGGTGAACGTCCTGCCCTCGCTCGTGACGCCGACGCCGACGACGCGGTGCGTCACCACCTCGGGGCGCCCGGAGGCGATCTGGTAGGTGATGGCGTCCCCGACACGGATCTCCTCGGGCTCGGCCGGGCGGACGACGACGAGGCTGCCCGGGGGCATGTCGGGGCGCATGCTGCCGGTGAGCACCGCGTACGGCGTGGCCCCGAGGAACAGGGGGACGACGACGAGCAGCAGCGCGAGCGCGAGCGCCGCGGCCAGGAGCAGCGCGCCGAGCACACGGCCGAGCAGACGGCGCCGGGGCGCAGGGTCGTCACGCACAGACGATCCCCGCCTGCAGGAGGGGCGCGTTGCGCACGCCCACGGTCCCGGTGGGCACCGACACCCAGCCGCTCGAGTGCACCGCCTGCACGCTGACGTTGAGCACCGCTCCCCCGAGCAGCAGGTCGAGGATCGACCCGAGGAGGCCGCCCAGCAACGACTGGGAGATGACGAGCTGCGTCTGCGTCCCGGGCACCGTCGTGGTCGTCACCGTCGTGCCGGAGCGGATCGTCACGCGGTAGGACGCGGGGACCTGCGCGGCGGCGTTCCACGCCACCGTCGCGGTGCGCGTGAGGGTGCCACCCGTCGTCGTGCAGCGGATGTTCGTCGCCGGGGCGATCACGGCGGCCGTCGCGGTCGCCTGGACCGTCTGGCTCGCGGTCCACCAGGCCGCCGCGCCCGCACCACCGGTCAGCACCAGCGCGAGGGTGAGAACGAGTGGCCAGGCCAGCAGCCGACGTCGGGTGCGCGTCATGAGGGCCTGTTCTCGGCCGACGCGGTGAGGGTGATCTGGGAGGTGGCGCCCTGCAGGCCGGACGGCGCGTTCGCAGGCAGCGTGTACCGCACGCACACCTGGGCACTCCCGCCCCGCGGGAGCGTGGCCGCGCTCAGCGCACCCGACGCCACGGGTGTGCCGGTGCACGTCGCGCCGGCGTAGAAGGTCTCGGTGAGCGTCGGACGCAGCGTCCCCGTGTGGCTGGACGCCACGCGGTAGCGCCACGTGCCGTCGCCGCTGTGCTGGAGGGTCAGGACGCCGTCGCGCGACTGGCCCGGCAGGATCCCCGTGAGGTTCGGTGCGCTCGACCAGGTCGCGCTGAGCCCGAAGGTCCCCGAGGTCACCTGGGCCGAGCTCACGGGAGCCTGCGCACCCCACAGCGCCGACGCCGCCGACATCACGCCGAGCGCGCCGAGCGAGAGGAGCGGCACGATCACCCACCGCGCCGCCCCGCCCGCCCACCGTCCGCCCGGCCGTCGATCGTGATCGGTGGCCGTCATGGAGTGCGACCTCTCAGAGGTACTGCTCGAGGCTGAACGTGACGCTCGAGAGGTCCACGACGGCGTCGGTCGCCACCTGGTCGGGCGTGGCCTCGTCGAAGGTCAGCGTCACCCCGGCGTCGACGGGCGCGTACGCCGCGTCCGAGGGGGCGACGTCGAACGTGCCGTCCCCGTTGTCGGTCGCCCACGCGGGTGGGGTGTCGAACGTGAAGGCGAGGTCGAGCGCCGCCAGCAGGTCCGCGTCACCCGTCAGCCCCGCCGAGGAGACCGAGAGCGTGGACTGCAGCGTGTCGCCGATCGCCGTCACCGTGATCGGCTGGGTGAGAGCGAGCACGTCGCCCGGGACGATCCGCACCGCCGTCACGTCCGCGACGGCGGCGCCGTTCAGCGTCCAGGTGCCCTCCGTGCCGAGCTCGAGGTCGAGGTCACCGGAGGCGATCTCGCCGCTCTCGGCGACGCTCTGGGAGTCGGACCACAGGGCGTACGTCCCCGCCCCACCGAGCAGGAGGACCACCCCCGCGCCGACCGCTACTGCACCCTTTGTCAACTTGTCCATCGTCGAGCCCCCTGCGTTCGCATCGTTGCGTGCGCCTCGTGGCACCCCGTCGGAGTGCACCAAGGATCGTGCACACCGGCGTGCACGACTCCCCCACGGTACGAGGGTTCCGTCTGTACCGCGCGATCAGGCAGTTCGGCCGCAGACGATTCGGCCAGCGCGGACCCGGCGGACCGAGCGCCTGTCCCGAGCCCCCTACGACGTGCTGATGTGCACGTGGTCGAAGTGGTTCGCGGTCGCGCCGCCGCGGTCCGCCATCGGTGCCCACGCGCTCGCGGAGTCGCCCGCCATCCAGATCTTCTGCTCGTAGATGATGTAGGTGACACCCAGCGAGCCCGCGTTGGCCTGCACGTACCGGGCGATCTGCCACCCTGTCTCGCCGGTGATCATGACGTCGACGGCGCGGCCCGTGCCGTGGTCGCCGCCGTCGCCCGGGCGCAGCCCGCCGTACGAGGTGACCTGGGGGAATGCCGCGCACACCGCGCGATAGGTCGCGATCGCGTTGGCCTGCAGCCCGGACTCGATCTCCGGGTTGACCGAGCAGGCGGCGCCCGACGGACCGGACGTGCTCGCCGCCTGCTCCTCGGGCTCGGGCTCCGGCTCCGTCTCGGACAGGAAGGCCGAGCTGATCCAGGCGGCGGCCCCGTCCCAGACGACCTGGCTCCACCCGTCGTCAGTGGCGCCGGTAACGTCGACGACGGTGGCGGACGGAACGGTCGTGACCCTCTCGGCGTCCGCCGACGGCTCGGTCCTGACGTTGACGGCGTCCGTGGTCCACATCTGCCCGGTCACGTCGGGCACCGTCTCGGGTTCCGGCTCGGGCTCCGGCTCAGGTTCCGGATCGGGTGCGGGGACGACCTCCGGGGTCGGCTCGTCGGCGACCTCGAACGTCGGAGCGGGCGTGGGGTCCGTCGTGTCGGTCCTCGGCCCGGCGCCCAGCGTCGCCCGGTCGCCGGAACGGCTGGCGGCCTTCGCGTCGCGCTCCGACGTCGACCCGGCGAACGGGACGCCGGTGTCCTCGGTGCCGACCGCCACCTGGGGGCCCGAGCCGACGACCGCGGCGCCGAGGACGGCGATCAGCGCGAGCGCCGGGAGCCGCCGCGTGCGGGCGGGCGCAGCCGGTGCTGCACTGTGGCGACCTCTGGACATGGGGCACTCCGGGGGTGGGTGAACGAACGGGACCGCGCCAGTGTAACCAAATCGTTACCTGATCCGTCCAGCCGCCCGCCGTCCGGAGGCCAACCGACGAGCCTCCTACCGGGCGGGGCGGGTCCCGCGGTGCAGCGCGACGATACCGCCGGAGAGGTTGCGATAGGCGACCTGCTCCCACCCTGCCCGGACGAGCAGGCGGCCGAGCCGGACCTGGTCCGGCCACGCGCTGATCGACTCGGCCAGGTACTCGTACGAGCTCCCCTCGCGCGTGACCGCCGCGGCCACGCGCGGCAGGGCCTTCATGAGGTACTCGCTGTACACCGTGCGCAGCGGCGCCCACGTGGGCTGGGAGAACTCGCAGATCACGACCCGCCCGCCCGGCCGTACGACGCGCAGCATCTCGCGCAGGGCCGCGTCCGTGTCGACGACGTTGCGCAGGCCGAAGGAGATCGTCACGGCGTCGAACGTCTCGTCGGCGAACGGCAGGTGCGTCGCGTCGCCCGCGACGAACGACAGGTCGGGGCGGCGCTCCTTGCCGACCTGCAGCATCCCGAAGGAGAAGTCGCAGGGCACGACCCGCACGCCGTCGTCGGCGAACGGCTCGCTCGAGGTGCCGGTCCCGGCCGCGAGGTCGAGCACCTTCTCCCCCGGCATCGCCGCGACGGCCGAGACGGTCGCGCGGCGCCACCGCCGGTCCTGGCCCAGGGAGATGACGTCGTTCGTCAGGTCGTAGCGACGAGCGATGCCGTCGAACATCGACGCGACCTCGGTGGGCTTCTTCTCCAGGCTGGCGCGAGACATGCGGACCATGGTGTCACGCCGCCCGGCTTACCCTGGGTGGTGATGACTGCTGAATCGACGAGCGCCACCTCGGCCCACCCGCTCGTGGTGCGTTCCACCCCCGTCGCCGACCTCCCCGGTGGCCTCACCGCGCTCCTGGACGTCCTCCCGGACACGCGCCCGCTCGCGTGGGTGCGCCGCGGGGACGGCATCGTCGGCTGGGGCGAGGCGCTGCGCTTCGAGGCGTGGGGGCCCGGTCGGTTCGCCGACGCCGAGGCGGCCTGGCAGGACGTCCTCGCCCACGCCGTCGTGCGCGACGAGGTCGGGCTACCCGGCAGCGGCCCGGTCGCGTTCGGGTCCTTCGCGTTCGACGACACGGCCGGCACCTCGGGCGACGCGCGCGCGTGCGGCACGATCGTGGTGCCGCGCGTCGTGGTGGGCCGCCGCGGCGGGCGCACCTGGGTGACGACGATCGACACGGCGGGCTCGTTGACCCGCACGCCCGGCGCGCACGTCCTCCGCGCGGCCGACCGCGAGCCGGTCACCGCCCCGGGCGAGGTGACCACGGTCGACGGCGCGCTGTCCGCGACGGACTGGAGCGCCGTCGTCGGCGAGGCCGTGGAGCGCATCCGGGACGGGGCGCTGGACAAGGTCGTGCTCGCGCGCGACGTCGTCGCGACCGCGAGCGCCCCCATCGACCCGCGCTGGCTGCTCACCCGCCTCGCGTCGGCGTACGAGGCGTGCTGGACGTTCTCCGTCGACGGCATGGTGGGCGCGACGCCGGAGCTGCTGGTGCGCAGCGAGAAAGGCCTGGTCACCTCCCGCGTCCTGGCGGGCACGATCCGCCGCTCGCGCGCCGGGGTGTCCGACGACGACGCCCTCCTGCGCGCAGCCCAGCTCGCCCGGTCCTCCAAGGACCTCGAGGAGCACGAGTACGCGGTCGCGTCCGTGGCCGAGGCCCTCGCGCCGTTCTGCTCGTCGATGAACGTGCCGGACGCACCGTTCGTCCTGCACCTGCCCAACGTCATGCACCTGGCCTCGGACGTCACGGGCGTGCTCGCGGGCCACGCGGCCGACGGCGGTCCGGTGGCCGGTTCCGTGCCGTCCAGCCTCGCGCTCGCCGCGGCGCTGCACCCCTCGGCGGCCGTGTGCGGCACGCCCACGGCCGCGGCCCGCGAGCTCATCCGCGAGATCGAGGGCATGGACCGCGGCCGGTACGCCGCCCCGGTGGGCTGGCTCGGGGCCGACGGCGACGGCGAGTGGGGCATCGCCCTGCGCTCGGCCGAGCTGTCCGAGCGCGACCCGCGCACGGTGCGGCTGTTCGCCGGCTGCGGGATCGTCGCGGCCTCCGACCCGGCGGCGGAGCTCGCCGAGTCCGAGGCCAAGCTCGAGCCCATGCGGTACGCGCTGGGCGGTTGACCGGCGCCGGTTCGTCAGGTCCGCGCCGTCGTTCTCGTCCGGTGGACGACCCGTTTCGCGCCGCCGCGTCGGCTGCTACGTTCGCGTCGTGCCTGCCGACGAAAGCCCTGATCAGAGACATTCTGGAACGTCCCCCGTCGTGGTGCGCCGGGCGCGGGTCGCCGACCGCGAGGCCGTGTGGCCGCTCGTGCTCCAGATCCCGCGGCGCAGCCCGGAGCGGACCGCGTTCGACCGGTCGTTCGGACCGCTCCTCGGTGCGCTCGACACGTTCTTCGCCGTGGCCGAGACACCCGACGAGATCGTGGGGTACGTCCTGGCCAACCGGCACCTCACGTTCGCGTCCAACGGGCCGGTGACCTGGGTCGAGGAGATCGTCGTGACGTCGGACGCCCGACGCCGCGGGATCGGCGGGCAGCTGCTGCGTGCTGTCGAGGCCTGGAGCGGCGAGCACGGCGCCGGTCGTGTGACGCTCGCCACCGGCCTGTCGAAGGACTTCTACCGCACCAACGACTACGTCGAGGCCGCCGGGTACTTCGCGAAGGACGTCGCCGTCGTCACCGGCGCGGACCCGGGCGCGGGGTCGGGGTCCGGAGCGGACGACTCCGAGGCCGCGTGGGAACCGGTGGCGGACCCCGCCTGACCCACGGGAGGCCATGACTCGCTCTGACCTGTGCCGACCGGCGGGCGGGCGATCTCCTCGTCGCCCTCGACGCACGACGGTGCCCGGTCCGCGCTGCGCGCAGGCCGGGCACCGGGGTCGGACGCACCGTCCGGTACGGGGGCCGGGCCGGTCGTCTCGACCGTGCCCCGTCGGCGGCAGGGGAGACCTCCGACGGGACGAGGGTGGGGCTGGGAAGTGCTGGGGACACCGGTTCGCGGTACACCGCCCAGCCCCGGTTCGTGGGGGCTCCGTCAGCCCTGGGGCGGGAAGAGCTCGTCCAGGCCGGGGATGTTGTCCGGTCGGGTCGGGTCGCCCTGACCCTCCTGGCCCGAGCCGTCCTGGCCCGAGCCGTTCTGGCCGCCGGTCTCCTCGACCGCCCGGGCCGCGAGCGTCGCCCGGACCTCCTGGCTCTGCCCGGCGCGGACGACCGTGAGGGTCGTCTCGGCACCGGCGGTGCGCTCGCGCACGTACGCCGTGAGGGACTCGGCCCCGCTGACCGCGTCGCCGTCGATGGCGACGATCACGTCGCCCGAGACGATGCCTGCCTCGTCGGCCGCGGAGCCGGGGGTCACCTCCTCGACCTGCGCACCCCGGCGCGTGACGCCGTCGGAGGTGGCCGTCGCGTCGCTCAGGCTGACCCCGAGGAATGCGTGCTCCGCCTCGCCGTCGGCGATGAGCTGCTCGCCGATGTTCGACGCGAGGTTCACCGGGATCGCGAACCCGAGGCCGATCGACCCGGACTGGTTCGACCCGTTCGACATCGTCGCGATCGAGGACGTGATGCCGATGACCTCGCCCTGCGCGTTGAACAGCGGACCACCCGAGTTGCCCGGGTTGATCGCCGCGTCGATCTGGATCGCGTTCGTCACGACGACGTCCCCGCCGGTCGCGCCCGACGCCGAGACCGGGCGGTCGAGCGCGGAGACGATCCCGGTCGTGGCGGTGTTCGCCAGCCCGAGCGGGTTGCCCACCGCGAGGACCGACTCCCCCACGCTGACGGCGTCGGAGTCACCGATCGTCGCCGGGGTGAGGTCGTCCGGGGCGTCGACGAGCTGCACGACCGCGAGGTCCGTCGTCGGGTCCAGCCCGACGATGGTCGCCTCGAAGAGCCGCCCGTCGCTGAGGGTGACCTGCACCGTGTCGTCCACGGCGCCCTCGACGACGTGGTTGTTCGTCAGGACGTGCCCCTCGGTGTCGAGGACGACGCCGGACCCTTCGCCGCCGCCCGCGGACGTCTGCACCTGGATCGCGACGACCGACGGAGCGACGGCCTGCGTCACCGCCTGCCAGTCCGGGTTCTCCGAGGTGGAGCTCGCGACCGGGACCGTCTGCGCCTCGTCGTCCTGCTCGACCGTCGCGAGCGACGTCGGCTCGACCGCGCCCTGGTCGAACGCACCCGTCAGGCCGGCGGTGCCGAGGCTCGCGAGGAGCGCGGCACCCGCGGCGACGCCGACGATCGGGACCCACCCGCGACGTGCGGGGCGCTCGGCCGTTCCGGCAGGGACGCCCGAGCTGACCGGCGGCGCGGGCGGGTAACCGAATGCCGCGCCGGCAGCGGGGCCGGCCGTCGGGCCGGAGTGGACCTGCGCCGGGGCCGAGGGCCGACCCTGGTCGGGCGCGGGCGCGGGCACGGGCGGGAGCGGCAGCGGCTGCGTGGCGTGGAAGTCCGTGGGGCGCGTGTACGGCGCCGGGTGCACGGGCCGCGCCTGCTCCGGGTTGCTGGGGGTGTTCGGGGTGTTCTCTGTGGTCATGGTGGCCTCCTGGTCTCTGCACACCACTGAACACCCCGGCGCTGGTACGGGGCTTGAACCTGCCTGTGAGTTCGCTGCGAACTCCGCGCGGTCGCGCTTCAGCGGGCGCGGAGGACCTCGGCCACCGCGTCCCGGACCTGACCGGCGAGCGCGATCCCCGCCGTCCTGCGGTCGGCGCGCGGGACCGGTACCTCGATGACCTGGACGCCGTGGGTCGGGGAGGCGAGGGCGTGCCGCAGGCTCGCGGTGTCGGTGACGAGCTGGTGGTCGACGCCGTAGCCCGCGCAGACCTGCGCGAGGTGCGCGCCGTGCGGAGTCGAGAACACGCGCTCGAACGTGCGGTGCGCCGCTCTCGACCCGGCCGCGAGCGCCCCGTGCTCGAGCGAGGCGAAGATCGAGCCGCCGTCGTCGTTGACCACCACGATCTGCAGGTCGACGTGCTCCTCGGCCGGTCCGCGCAGCAGGCCCCCGGCGTCGTGGAGGAACGTCAGGTCCCCCAGCAGGGCGTGGGTCCGGCGACCGGCCCGGCCCGCGGCCAGCGCGATCCCGGTGGCGGTCGACACGGTGCCGTCGATGCCGGCGGCGCCGCGGTTCGCGACGACGTGCACGGCCTCGTCCCACCCGGCGACGAGGTCGAGGTCCCGCACCGGGTTGCTCGAGCCGACGACGAGCACGTCACCGGGGTGGCACGCGGCCGCGACCTCTGCGGCGACGGCGAGCGCCGTCGTCGGCCCCTGCAGGTGCGTCGCCACGACCGCGGCCGCGGCGTCCCCCGCGGCGACCCAGAGCTCGCACCACGCGCCCGGGCCCTCGACGGGTCGGTCCCACCAGGCGTCCGGGACGGCGGGCAGCACCACGGACGCGTTGCGTGCCGCGTCCGGCCACGGCCCGGCGCCGGGCGCGACGACGACCACCTCGACGCCCGGCCGTCCGAGCAGCGTCTGGACGGGCCGGGACAGGGTCGCGCGGCCCAGCACGACGACCCGCCGCACCTGCTCGACGAGCGCGTCCGCGCCGAGCACGAGCCGGTGCGCGCGCACCAGGTTCGCCCCGCCCGCCGCACCCGAGGAGGCCTCGGCGAGCAGCGGCCAGCCGCGCGCCTCGGCCAGCCTCCGCGCGGCCGCACCCGCGCCGTCGCCGGCCACGAGCACGGTCGGGGGCTCGGCGAGCCCGGCGTCGTCCGCCGCGCCCGTCGACCCCCACGGGACCGCGGTCAAGGACGCGACGGCAGCGACGGCAGGGACGACGACGGCCCGACGCTCCGGGCGCCGGTCCGTACCGGCGTCCGGCCCGTCCGGGGACCCGAGCGGCGACGTCGGGACGAGCGGGTCGCGGAAGGCCAGGTTGAGGTGGACCGGCCCGGGGTATCCCGAGCGGTCGCCGCGCGCGGCCGCGAGCGCCCGGGTCACGAGCGTGCTCAGGTCGCGCGGCTCGTCCGCGCGGCCGGTGGGGGCGGGGACGTCGACGGCCAGGCGTACGGCCGAGCCGTAGAGGCCCACCTGGTCGACGGTCTGGTTCGCGCCCGTGCCGCGCAGCTCGTGCGGCCGGTCCGCGGTGAGCAGCACGAGGGGCACGCCGCTGTGGTGGGCCTCCAGCACGGCAGGGTGCAGGTTCGCGGCGGCGGTGCCCGACGTCGTCACGACCGCCACCGGGGCCGCACGGGTCGCGAACGTGCTCGGCTCGCCCCCGTCGGGGCCGTCCCCCGCACCGGTGAGCGCGGCGCCGCGCGCGAGGCCGAGCGCGAGGAACGCCGCGGACCGCTCGTCGATCCGCACGTGCAGGCGCAGCCGGCCGGCGTCCGCGGCCTCCGCGACGGCGTACGCGAGCGGGGCGCTGCGGGAGCCGGGTGCGAGGACGACGTCGGCCACTCCCCCGGCGACGAGGTCGGCCACGAGCCGGCGGGCGGCGACGATCGAAGGCGGCTGGTTCATGTCGCGCCTCCGGGCGTGAGGGTGCGGGCGTCGAGCACGGTGCCGACGCGAGCGAGGCGGGCGAGCCAGCGGTCGGTGGTCTCGACGTCCGCGGCGGTGGCGTCGAGGCGGGCGACGGTCGGCTCCGGACGGCGTACGGGGATCTCGCCGTCGACGGGCAGCAGGGGGTGGTCCACGACGTCGTCGACGAGCAGCTGCGACGTCGCGAGCCCGCACGCGAACGGGAGCTCGGGCAGCGCTGCGGCGAGCGCGAGCCCGGCGGCGAGCCCGACCGAGCTCTCGAGCGCCGAGGAGACCACGACCGGCAGGCCGATCTGCTCGGTGAGGTCGAGGCACGCCCGGACCCCGCCCAGCGGCTGCACCTTGAGCACCACCACGTCCGCGGCCTCGGCGCGCACCACCGCGAAGGGGTCCTCGGCCCGGCGGATCGACTCGTCGGCCGCGACCGGCACGTGCGTCGCGCGGCGGACCGCCGCGAGCTCCGGCACGGTGGCGCACGGCTGCTCGACGTACTCCAGACCCCCCGAGGCGCGGTCGAGGTGCCGCAGGCGGGCGAGCGCCTCGGTACTCGTCCAGGCACCGTTCGCGTCGATGCGGATGCGCCCGCCGGGGCCGAGCGCGTCCCGCACCGCCTCCAGCCGCTCGATCTCCGCGGCCAGGGGCTCGAGACCCCCGGGTCCGTCCGGGTCGCGCTGCGCGACCTTGACCTTGGCCGTGCGGCAGCCGCCGGACGCCGTGACGATCGCGGCCGCGCGGGCGCCGTCGACCGCGGGAACCGTGACGTTGACCGGGACGTGCGTGCGCACGGGAGCGGGCCAGCCGAGGTGCGCGGACTCCCGGGCCGCGGCCAGCCACGCGGCCGACTCCGCGTCGTCGTACTCCCAGAACGGCGAGAACTCGCCCCACCCGGCTTCGCCGCGCAGCAGCACGCCGTCGCGCACGTCGAGGCCTCGGAACCGGGTGGTCAGACGGGTGCGGTAGACGACCGTCGCGTCGAGGGCGGGCACGCCTCCCAGGCTAGGCCACCGGGGCTCACGAGCGGCTCACGCGCCCTGGGCGGGCCGTCCGGCCGTGGCCAGCAGCCCGGACACGAGGTGCGCGGCGAGGTCGCGCACGTCGCGACCCTCGCTGAGGGCGCTCACGGCCGCGCCGTCGACCACCGCGACGAGGAGCGCCGGCGCGAGGTCGACGTCGAGCTCGGCGAGCAGCTCGGCGATCGCGTCGTCGAGGAGCTGGCGGCCGTCGGCGTAGGCACGGGCCAGGGCCTCGTGGCGTCCCGCCGCGACGAGGTGCTCGTAGAAGCCGCGCAACTTCGCGACGCCCGTCTGCGGCAGGACGGCGCGCACGAGCAGCTCGGCCCGCTCCCCCTCGGTCAGCGGGACGGCGCCCGGTGCCCGGCGCTCGGCCAGACCCTCGACCACGGCGCGCGCGTGGTCCGCCCACCCCGCGGCGATCCGGGCGCCGGCCGCGGCGACGAGGTCGTCCAGGCCGGTGAAGTAGTACGTGGTCGCCGCGAGCGGGACGTCGGCGTGGGCCGCGACCGTGCGGTGCGAGAGCCCGGCCGGGCCGTCCCGCAGGATGAGCTCGACGGCGGCAGCGACGATCGCGTCCCGCCGCTGGGTACCGCGCGCCTGGCGCCGCGGCGCGCTGCTCGCCGTGCTACTCGGGGTCATGCGTGGCCTCCGCCCGACAGGTTGAGTCCGACGACTCCCGCGATGATGAGGACGAGGGAGACGATCTTCAGCACCGTGACCGTCTCGTCGAACAGCACGACCGCGACCACGGCCGTGAGCGACGCGCCGATCCCGACCCACACACCGTAGGCGATGCCGACCGGAAGGGTCCGCAGCGCGTAGCTGAGCCCGACCATGCTGAGGACGAGCAGGACGACGAACGAGACGCTCGGCCAGAGCTTGGTGAAGCCGTCGGACGCCTTGAGGCTGAGCGCCCAGCCGGCCTCGAGCATGCCGGACAGGACGAGGATGACCCATGCCATGAGATGACCTCCTGTGTCCGCCGGGTGGCAGGTCCGCCGTCGCAGGACACGATGTGGTACTAGCGTACCACTTTAGCCTTCAAGGCGGCCGCTCCTCGCGCCGTTCACGACCCGTCGCGCAGGTCCTCCAGCCGCGCGCTCGTGAAGGTCACCTGGTCGAAGACCACCCGGCACCCCTCGCCGTGCGGGGACTGCGCCTCGAAACCGATCGACGGCGTCAGGCCCGGGGCGTCGAGGACGAAGGCCCGGACCAGGCGCCACGTCCGTCCGTCGACCGACGCGTGGTAGGCGAAGACACGCCCGACGCGCGAGACCCGCAGGAAGATCGAGGCGCCGTCGACGACGAAGGCGTTGGCGTCGTCGGACACCTCGCGGTTGACCACCGAGACGACCATCGCCTCGTCGTCGGGCGAGAGCTCGAAGCAGAGCTTGGCCCAGTGCTTCTCGTCCAGCCACAGGAGCAGGACCCCCGCGTCGAAGGTCGCGCCGAAGTCGGCCGTGACGCGAGCGGTCAGCTGGAAGTCGCCCGCCGGTGCCTCGCCCAGCAGCGTGACCGCGTTGAGCAGGGTGTGCGAGGTCACCTGGTCACCCTCGCCCGGGTCGACGAAGATGTCGCTGTGCGGGGCCGCGGTGACCTCGAGAGCCCCCGCAGCGGGGTCGACCTGCCAGGACGAACCTGGCGAGGGGCGCAGGTCGACGGGGATGCCGGGCACGTGGAGCGTCGGGCTCATGAGGGGTCCTCTCGGTGGGTGGGTGACGGGCGCTCGCGCACCGCGCCGGAGAACAGGGTGGTGGCCAGCACGGCGACCATGACGACGAGGATCGCGGCCCGCAGCCCGACCTGCTCGCCGAGCAGGCCGAGGATCGGCGGCCCGACGAGGAAGGCCGCGTAGCCGGCTGTCGCGACCGCGCTGGCCCGCTTCGCGGCGTGCTCGGGGTCGTCACCGGCCGCCGAGAGCGCGACGGGGAACCCGAGCGACGCGCCGAGCCCCCAGAGCAGCACTCCGACGGCGGCGAGCCACGGACCGGGCGCGAAGGACACCATCGCGATCCCGGCCGCCGCCACGACGGCGCTGGTGCGCATGACCGGCGCCCGCCCGAATCGGTCGATGACCCGCCCGCCGGTCAGCCGCCCGACGGCCATCGACAGGCCGAAGAAGGCGTAGACGAGCGCTCCCACCGACTCGGAGAGCCCGTAGCCGTCGACGACGATGAGGGGCAGCCAGTCGTTGGCCGAGCCCTCCGCGAGCGCCATCCCGAGGATGATCGCCGCGAGGGCGAGGAGCCGGGCGTCGAACCAGGGCCAGCGCTGCCCGCGTGGCACGGCGGCGCCACGCATCGGGTCGGCGCCTGACGTGCGCGCCGTCGCCCCGGTGCGCGCGGGAAGCTGACCGACCAGCCACACCGTCCCGGCGCCCACGAGGAGGGTCACGGTCGCCATGTGGACGAGCACCGGCACGGCGGCCGCGTTCGCCGCGAGCCCGGCGAGACCCCCCACGAAGATCCCGAGACTGAAGCAACCGTGCAGCCCGGGCACGACGCTGCGGCCCACCGCGACCTCGAGCTCGACACCCTCGACGTTCAGGCCGATCTCGCCGGAGCCCATCCCGTAGCCGAACAGCGCCAGCCCGGTCGCGACGACGAGCCCGTGCGACAGCCCCGCACCGAGGCCGACGACGAGGACGCCGGCCACGATCGCGGACATCCCGCAGGCGACGACGAAGCGCGCGCCGCGGCGTGCGACGAGGAGCCCACCGACGCCGATCCCGATCACCGAGCCGACCGACAGCCCGGCGATGATCAGCCCCATCTCCGCCGTCGACGCCCCGAGGACGTCCCGGATGCTGGGGGTGCGCGTGACCCAGGTCGCCATCCCCAGGCCGGTCCCGAAGAACGCCACGACGAGTGCGGCGCGCCACCGTCCGAGGCCGACCCGCTCGCTGCCCTCGACCAGCGCGGCCCGCGTCATGCGGGGTCCTGCCGGAGGAGCGCGCGGAAGGTGCCGCGGACGACGTCCTCGGTGAACACCTCGGGCATGAACCACCGGTGCAGCCCGAGCCCTTCCTGCACGGCGTCGAGGACGTGCGGCTCGACGCCCTCGATGCGACCGGCGAAGAAGCCCTGCGCCCGGCGCATCCAGTCGCGGACGAGCTCGGCGTAGCGCTCGTCGCGGAAGGCCAGCACCATGAGCTCCGCGAGCAGGATCCGGAACCGCTGGCCGTCGCCGGCGAGGACGACCGCGGTCATCGCCTCCACGGGGTCGGCAATCTGTGCCGCCTCGGCGCTCAGCGGCGTAAAGCTCTCGTCGGCGAAGCGGCGGAAGGCGGCGAGCAGCAGGTCGTCGCGCGTCGCGAAGTGGTAGGTCATCGAGCCGAGCGGGACGTCGGCCGCCGCCGAGATCGTCCGGTACGTCGCGCCCGCGAGCCCCCGTTCGACGATGAGGTCCAGTGTCACCTCGACGATCCGGTCGCGCCGGTCAGGGTCGTGCCGTCGGGTACCAGACCCCGCCATGGTGCCTCTCCGTCCGTCTTCACCGCGCGGCGCGCGGCGCCTCGGCAATCTATCAGAACGTACGAATAGATCGCCGCACCGACCGACGGTGAGAGCCGCTCGTGCGAGGACGACCTAGGCTGGCGCACGTGAGCAGCCTCCCGCCCCGTGTGTCCGAGACCTTCGACCCTCGCGCCTGGCGCGCCGTCACCGGCTTCGAGGGCCTCACCGACATCACCTACCACCGCGGCGTCGACCGGGAGGGTCCCACCGAGCGCGACCTGCCCGTCGTCCGCATCGCCTTCGACCGGCCCGAGGTGCGCAACGCGTTCCGGCCGCACACCGTCGACGAGCTCTACCGTGTGCTCGACCACGCCCGCATGACCTCCGACGTCGGGACGGTGCTGCTCACGGGCAACGGCCCCTCCCCCAAGGACGGCGTCTGGGCGTTCTGCTCCGGCGGCGACCAGCGCATCCGCGGACGCTCCGGGTACCAGTACACGACCCCCGTCGAGAACCCGGCCGGGCAGGGCGAGCAGCTGGGCGAGACGGCGGACCACGTCGACCCCGCCCGCGCCGGGCGGCTGCACATCCTCGAGGTGCAGCGGCTCATCCGCACCATGCCCAAGGTCGTCATCGCGGTCGTCAACGGCTGGGCCGCGGGCGGTGGGCACTCGCTGCACGTCGTGGCGGACCTGTCGGTCGCGAGCCGCGAGCACGCACGGTTCAAGCAGACCGACGCCGACGTCGGGTCCTTCGACGGCGGCTACGGCTCCGCGTACCTCGCGCGGCAGGTCGGGCAGAAGCGCGCGCGGGAGATCTTCTTCCTCGCCCGCGAGTACTCGGCGCAGGACGCGTACGAGTGGGGCGCGGTCAACGAGGTCGCCGACCACGCCGACCTCGAGGCCCTGGCGATCGACTACGCCCGGACCATCGCCGCCAAGTCGCCCCAGGCGATCCGCATGCTGAAGTTCGCGTTCAACCTCGCGGACGACGGGCTCATGGGCCAGCAGGTCTTCGCCGGCGAGGCCACCCGCCTCGCGTACATGACGGACGAGGCGGTCGAGGGCCGCGACGCGTTCCTCGAGCGGCGCGCACCCGACTGGAGCGGCTTCCCCTACGCGTTCTGACGGCGGGTCGGGCGCAGGGCTGTCGCGGGCCCGCAGGGAGATCGACCGTCAGCCGCCGGCCAGCAGGCCGGACAGCATCCCGATGATCCCGCGCCCGACGAAAGCCGCCGCCACCGCGAGCCCGAACAGCAGGGCGACGGAGACGACGACAGGGACGGCGGAGCTCGCAGCGCCCGGTTCGTCCGCCGGCGGGAACGCCGGCGGCGGGGTCGGCTCGAAGGACGGCGGGGCGGGGACGTGCTCGCCGAAGGGGCCTGTGTGCGGTGTCGTGGTTGCCATGCCTCCAGCGTCGCGCGCCGCCACACTCGTCCGCGTCGGCCTCGCGTCGCGACCTCACCGGTCCGGCGTCACCCCTCGGTCGGAGACGTGCTCCCCCCGCAGGCGGACACGGTCGCCCCGGCGGTGGTCAGCTGCCCGAGATGCCCGTCATCCGGCGGTGTACGACCCGCCGGGCACCAGCTCGATCCAGGTGGTGCCGGGCTCGAGCAGCACGGCCGTGCCGTCCGCGGTCGTCAGCGTCAGCGGGGCCTCGACGGCGGCCTTGGACCACGACACCGGGATCCACCGACCGCCGCTCGCGACGTGCCCGACGCCCGACGCGACCAGCTCGGTGCGCGGGACCGCCGCACCCCCCACGTCGCGGAACTCGGTGTTGACGAGGACGACGTCGAGCAGCACGACGTTGGCCGCGGACAGCCGCTCTCCGTCCGCCGAGACGGCCGGCGTGGTGCCCTCGTCGCGCAGGTAGGCGCTGTCGTCCGCGCTCCAGTGCCAGACGGCCGAGCTCGCGAACGTGAGCCGCACGTCGATCCGCTCCGCGGGGTCGCCCTCGGTGGTCGCGGAGCCCTCGCCCGCCCTGGCGTGGACGAGCTCGGCGACCGGCGGCACCGTGCGGTCGGCGTCGGCCTGGTCCCAGAAGCTCTCGAGGTCGCCGTAGATGTTGTGCGGGGCGCGCCGCTCCGGCATTCGGACGAACCCGGGGTCGCCGGCGTCCATCACCACCGACTGGACGCCGGCCGCGGCGACGGCGTCGACGAACGGTCGCTGCCCGCCGGTGTAGGCGAGGACCCCGTGCTGGGGCGCGACGATCGCGGGGTCCGTCGGTCGCACCGAACGGACGGGGCCGACGAGCTCGGGCGCCCGCGAGTGGTAGACGGCGACGAACCGCGTGATCCCACCCTCGACGACCTGCTCCCACACGATGTCGGCATCCTCGAGCCCGGTCTGCGGACGGGACGCCACCGAGTTCTCGATCTTCACCGCGAGCGCCGGTCGGTCGGCGACCTCGTCGGTCTCGATGCCGGTGAGGGGCCAGACCAGCGGGACATCGGGAGTCGGCGGCACCCCGCGGCGGGCGTCGAGGGGGGCGGGCACGGTCTGCGTGACGGGTGCCGCGGGAGGTTCGCCCCCGCACGCGGCGACGACTCCCAGCGCCAGGACGAGCAGGGCTGCGGCAGGCGCTCGGCGCCAGCCGTCGACCGTGGTCACGTGCATCCTCGCCCCCCGGGTCTCGACCCTGGTCCGCTCGACCGGACGTGACGGACGTCACCACCGGCCTGCCTCGTTGGGGCCCACCCTACGCGCGACCTACGCTGGTGCGGTGATGCGCGCCGCCGTCCTCGACCCCGACGACGTCGCCGCGCTGCGCACCGCCCTCGCGCGCGCCCTCGACGGCGCGGGCCCCCCGGTCGCGACGGCTCCCGTGCCGGACCCGCTGCCCGACGACGTCCCGGCGGGCACGGCGCTCGTGCTGCGGACCTCCGGGTCGACGGGGACCGCCCGTCAGGTCGCGCTCGGCGCGGCGGCGCTGCGGGCGTCGGCGACCGCCACGCACACACACCTCGGCGGCGCCGGGCAGTGGTTGCTCGCACTGCCCGCGTCGCACGTCGCGGGGCTGCAGGTGATCGTCCGCGCCCACGTGGGCGGGCACGGGCTCGTCGTGGCACCACCGGGCGAGACGTTCACGCCAGCGACGTTCGCGGCGGCCGCCGCACGCCTCGACGGCCCCCGCCGCTACGTGTCCCTCGTGCCGACCCAGCTGCACCGGCTCGTCGCGGCCGCGTCCGCGGGCGACACCGCGGGCCTCGACGCGCTGGGCGCCTTCGACGCCGTCCTGCTCGGCGGGGCCGCGACCCCGCCCGGGCTGCTGACCCGCGCCCGGGACGCCGGGGCCCGGGTCGTCACGACGTACGGGATGACCGAGACGTCGGGCGGCTGCGTGTACGACGGCGTCGCGCTCCCCGGTGTCCACGTCCGGCTGGGAGCCGGTGGCGTCGTCGAGATCGGGGGCGACGTCCTCGCGAGCGGGTACGTCGGCGAGCCCGACCTCACGGCCGCCGCGTTCCGCGACGAGCCCGCCGGCCCGCCTGCCCGCTGGTTCCGCACGAGCGACCTCGGTGCGCTCGGCGCCGACGGCACGCTCACGGTCCTGGGCAGGGCGGACGACGTGCTGGTCAGCGGCGGTGTGAACGTCGTTCCGGCTGCGGTCGAGGCGACGTTGTCGCACGTCCCGGGAATCGGCGAGGCCTGCGTCGTCGGGGTCCCGGACCCGGAGTGGGGTCAGCTGGTCGTCGCGGTGATCGCGGGCACGACGTCGCGGCCCGGTGTTCGCGACGCCGCTCCCCACCTCCTCGCAGCGGTGCGCACCGCTGTCAGCACTACGCTGGGGGCGGCCGCCGCGCCGCGCCGCCTGCTCGTCGTCCCCGACCTGCCCCGCCGAGGGCCAGGGAAGGTGGACCGGGCGGCGGTGCGGGACCTCGCCGTCGGGCACGTGGCCACGGCACCCACCTGACCGGCGCACGCACACTCGTCACCTCTCGATCCACCGAACGGAGCACCATGGCCACCCCAGCCGAATGGATCGCCGGCGCACGGCCCCGCACCCTGCCGGCGGCGGCGACGCCCGTCCTGGTCGGGTCGGGCGCGGCCGCGCAGGTGGACGGATTCGCGGCCGGTCCCGCGCTGCTCGCGCTCGGCGTCGCCCTGGCGCTGCAGGTCGGCGTGAACTACGCCAACGACTACTCCGACGGGGTGCGCGGCACGGACGCCGAGCGCGTCGGCCCACGGCGTCTCACGGCCTCCGGCGCCGCACCAGCCTCCCGGGTGCGCGGCGCGGCCTTCGCCGCCTTCGCGACCGCCGGGGTGCTCGGCCTCGTGCTCGTCGCCGTCACGGGGTACTGGTGGCTGCTCGCAGTCGGCGCAGCCTCGATCGTCGCCGCCTGGTACTACACAGGGGGCAAGAACCCGTACGGGTACCGCGGCCTGGGGGAGGTCGGGGTCTTCGTGTTCTTCGGCCTCGTCGCCGTGCTCGGGACGACCTACACCCAGGCGGGTCAGGTGCCGTGGACCGGGTACGTCGCCGCCGTCGCGGTCGGGCTGCTGGCGTGCGCCCTGCTCATGGTGAACAACCTGCGCGACATCCCCACCGACACCGTCACCGGCAAGCGCACGCTCGCCGTGCGTCTCGGGGACTTCCGCGCCCGGCGCGTCTACCTCGCCATGATCTGGGTGCCGCTGCTGCTCGCCGTGGTGTGCGCCTTCGCCGCGCCGTGGTCGCTCCTGACGCTGCTGCTGCTCCTGCCGGCCGTGCTGCTCAGCATCCCGGTCGTCGTCGGGGCACGTGGCCCGCTGCTGGTCCCGGTGCTGGCCGGCACCGGGCTGTACGAGCTGGGCTACGGCCTGCTGCTGGGCTTCGGCCTGTCGCTCTGAGGCGCCTCGGTCTCCGCGTCCTCCGCGGCGGCGTCCTCGTCGAGCGACCGCGCGAGCCGGCCCGGGCGGCGCCCGCCGCGCTCGGCACGCGCCGCCGCCCGGTCCGCGAGGTAGCGGGCCGCGGCCTCCCGCGGTCCGCGCAGCGTGAGGTAGGACACGAGGAACGCGAGGAGGATCGCGGCGAGGGGCAGCAGCCATCCCCGCATCCCCACCCCGTAGAGGATGCCGAGGAGCGCCCCGAGAATGACGATCCGGAGGGCTGAGTACGTGACCATGGGCATGCACTCAGGGTAGGCGCATAGGCTGTGGGCATGTTCTTCCGCGTGATCGTGCCCCTGCTCGCCATCGGCCTGGCGGTCTATGCGATCGCCGACTGCGCCTCGAGCGAAGAGGACGAGCGCGGCGGCGTCCCCAAGGGTCTGTGGTTCGTCCTCATCATCTTCCTGCCGCTCGTGGGACCCGTCGCCTGGATCCTCGTCAAGCGCTCGCAGCGCACCCGCTACGCGGCGGGCGGCGGGTACCCCCAGCGTCCCGGGATGCCGTCCTCCGGCCGCGGGTCGGCCAAGCGCCGACGCCGCGGACCGGTCGCGCCCGACGACGACCCCGACTTCCTGTGGCGCCTCGAGCAGGAGCGCCGACGCCAGGAGCGCGCGGCGGGCGGCGGCACGTCGGACGACGCCGCCGGTGGCGATGGAGCCCCCGGGGAGCGCACGAGCAACGGCACCACGGACGCCGACGCCGCGGACAGCACCGCGGACACCAGCGACACGGCGAGCGGTGCCTCGTCGGAGAGCGGCGAAGACGACGCCGGACCGGCATCGGACGACCGGCGTGGTCCGGCCGGCTCGGACGGCAGCGACCCGAGGTAGGGCACGCTACTCCTGGCCGGGCAGACCTGAGTAGGAGTGCAGGCCGTCGAAGAGGATGTTGACGCCCGTGAAGTTGAACAGCACGCAGGCGTAGCCGACGAGCACGAAGTACGCCGCGCGGCGGCCCGACCAGCCGCGGGTCGTGCGTGCGTGCAGGTAGGCGGCGTAGACGATCCAGACGACGAAGCTCCAGACCTCCTTGGGGTCCCAGCCCCAATACCGGCCCCAGGCGTCCTCCGCCCAGATCGCGCCGCCGATGAGGGTGAACGTCCACAGCACGAACGCGACCGCGTTGATGCGGAAGCTCAACGCCTCCAGGACCGCCGGTCGGGGGGTGGAGTCGAGCCATCGCCATGCCCGTCGGCCGAGGAACGCGCTGCCGCCGTCTCGCGAGTCGCGCAGGAGCTGGACCGCGGACGTGGCGAAGGCCACCGTGAAGATCCCGGTCGCCGCGACGGCGACACCGACGTGGATCACCAGCCAGTACGACTGCAGAGCCGGCTGGACACCCGTCGCCACGACGTAGAACGAGTTCTGCGCGAGGACGAGGAACAGGACGGACAGCCCGGTGACGAACGCCCCGAGGTACCGCACGTCGCGTCGCAGGCTCACACCGAGGAACACGGCGAGCGCGAAGAACGTGCCGACCAGCGCGAACTCGTACATGTTCGCCCACGGGGCCCGACCGGCCGCGACCCCACGGGTCACGATCGCCGCGAGGAGCAGGATCGTCCCCAGCCACGTCGTCGAGATCCCGATGCCGGCGGCCTTGCGGGAGACCGGGGCACCCTCTGACCCGGCGCGCTCGGTGCTGTCCGGGCCGTAGGGGGTCGGTGAGGAGCCCGTGGTCGCCTCGGTGGACTCAGCCGAGGTCACGGCGGCGGGCACGGCCGTCGCGCGCGCCGGAGAGCGGCCCGCGAGCCGGGCGAGGTCGAACGCGAACGCGACGAGCCCGACGGTCAGGGCCGTCGCTGCGGCCCAGACGAGGTCGACGCTCAGGTCGGCGAGGGTCATCGGTCAGCCTTTCCTGCTCCGCGCCCCGTGGCGCGGTCCTGAGGGTGGGGTCCTGCTGAGTCGTGCGAGGTGCCTGCCGGTCCGTCCGACTGCTCGGCGCCGGGAACCGCGTGCCGGACGGCGTCGACCTCGCCCTGGAGACCGGCGTCATCACCACGGGCGAGGCCCGCGATCTGCACCACGGTACGCCGCGCGGTGCCGCCCGTGGAGGTCGTCCCGGGACGGGCGTCGCCCGCCGCCCCGTCCTCGCTCCACGTGCGCACCCACACCCGGCGCCGGGGTGTGAAGAGCGAGATCGTCAGACCGGCGAGCGCGCCGAGGGCGAACACGAGGATCCAGCCGAGCGCCGGGTCGTGCCGCAGGTCGAGGGCGACGAAGCGCGGCAGCTCCTCGTCGAGGGTGATGGTGCCCAGGCCGTCCGGGAGCTCGACGGTCTCCCCCGGGGCGACGAGCACCTTGACGCGCTCGCCCTCCTCGTCCACCGACGCCGTGAGGTCGTCGGTGTCGAGGGTGTACACGTTCTGCGGCAGGCCCTCGTCGAGGCCGAGGTCGCCGCGGTACACGTCGAGCACGAGCAACGGGTCGAGCGCCTCCGGGAAGACCGAGCGGGCACCGGCCTCGGTCACCTCCGCCGTGGGCAGCAACGTGCCGACGAGACCGATCTGCTCAAGGCCCGGCGCGACGTCGGGCACCTTGACGACCCCGTCCGAGGTGTACATCGTGTCCTCGGGCAGGAACGGCACCCGGCCGGAGAACGCGACCTCCCCGCTCGCGTCGTGCACGGTGATGCCGGGTGCGTAGCCGTTGCCCTGCAGGTAGATCTTGGCGTTGCCCGCCTGGAGCGGGTGGTTCACCTTGATGGTCTCGACGTGCTCCGTGCCGTCGGGGTCCCGCACCGTGACGAACGCCGTGAAGTCGCGCGACTGCGCGAACGCCAGGGCGTCCGTCGCGAACTCCGCCTCGAACCCGTCGAGGGTCATGGAGAACGGCACGAGCGACGACGGGGAGAACAGCGAACCGTTCTCGAACGTGTCGTAGTCGACGACCGCGTTGGCGAAGCCCCGGCCCTCGGTGATGATCGCCTGACCCCGGTAGTGCAGGAGCTGACCGGTCGCGACCGCGACGAGCAGTCCGAGCAGGGACAGGTGGAACAGCAGGTTGCCCGTCTCGCGCAGGTAGCCCCGCTCGGCGGCGACGGTCCGCTCGACGCGCGGCCCGCCCGATGAGCGTGTCTCCTGGGTACCCGTGTCGACGCGGAAGGTCGGCAGCCAGGCGAACCGGCCCCGCAGGTGGCGCGCGACGGCGTCGGTCACCTCGTCCGGGGACGCGGTGGTGACCACGGTGGCCTGCGCGGGAAACCGGTCGAAGCGGCGCGGGGTGCGCGGCGGACGGTTGCGCACGGCCCGCAGGTGCGCGCCCGTGCGCGGCAGGATGCACCCGACGAGGGACACGAACAGCAGGATGTAGATCGCCGAGAACCACACCGAGCTGTAGACGTCGAAGAAGCCCAGCCGGTCGAGCCACTCCCCCGCCGTCGGGTTGTCCTGCAGGTACCGCAGGACCGCGGCCGGGTCCTGCGGGCGCTGCGGCAGCACCGAGCCGGGCACCGCCGCCACGGCCAGGAGCATGAGCAGCATCAGCGCCACACGCATGCTCGTGAGCTGGCGCCACGTCCACCGCAGGGTGCCGCGCAGCCCCAGCGCGGGGAGGGACGGTTGCCCGTCCGCCGGCCCGCTCGCCGGCTTCTCGGCCGGGGGCTCCGCGGTCGCGACCGGGGCGCTGAAGGAGTCGTCGATGCCCTCGGGACGGTAGGCGCCGCGATCGGGTCGCGGGTCGGGCTCGCGCGTGCTCATCACACCACCAGGGTCATGCCGTCGAGCCAGCCCTGGACGACGCCCGTGAGCAGGCTCCACAGACCGGTCACGAGCGCGAGGCCGATGAGGACGAGCATGGCGCCGCCGAAGCGCATGATCGCCAGGCGGTGGCGGCGCAGGAACCCGAGCATGCGCTGCGAGCTCTGCAGACCGAGCGCGATGAGCAGGAACGGGACCCCGAGGCCGAGGCAGTACGCGACACCGAGGAGTGCGCCGCGACCGGCGGAGGCCTCGTCGAGCGCGAGCGCCTGGACCGCGACGAGGGTGGGGCCGAGACACGGGGTCCAGCCGAGGCCGAAGACGATCCCGAGCAGCGGCGCACCCCACAGACCGGCGCGCGGGCTCGGGTGGAACCGGCGCTCACGCTGCAGGAACGGCACGGCACCGAGGAACGCCAGCCCCATGAGGATGACCACGACACCGAGCACGCGCGTGATGACGTCCTCCCACCGCAGCAGGTGGACGCCCACGGCCCCGGCGGCCGTCATGAGCAGGACGAACACGAGCGTGAAGCCGCCGACGAAGAGCCCGACGCCGAGCAGGACCCGGCCGCGCGCAGGCGCCGCGGTCGCGACCGCGGTGCCCGTCGAGCCGCCACGTGCAGTGCCGCCGGGCCCGGCGGGAGCCGGGCCGGCGTTCGCCGCCGCCATCCCGCTGACGTACCCGACGTAGCCCGGCACGAGGGGCAGCACGCAGGGGGACGCGAAGGACACGAGCCCCGCCAGCAGCGCGACGGGGATCGCGAGGAACATCGACCCGCTGAACGCCGTCGTCGCGAACGTGGAGCCGACGTCCGCCGCGACGGCGCCGTACCCGATCACGTCGACTCCGCCACGACGTCGTCGACCAGCGCCGAGAGCGTGGTGCCTTCGACGAGCCCGATGACCCGTGCCGCGACCCGGCCCTCGCGGTCGAGGACGACCGTCGACGGGACGGCCTGCAGCGGCACGGCGCCCGAGAGCGCCGCGACGGCCTGGCCGCTGCGGTCGTCGATCGACGGGTACGGCACGTCGAACGTCCGCTGGAAGGCCTGGGCAGCTCCCGGCTCGTCGGTGGTGTTGATCCCGAGGACCCGCACGCCGTCGTCGGCTCGGTCGACGGCGAGCTCCACGAGGTCGGGCGCCTCCGCCCGGCAGGGCGCGCACGCCGCATACCAGGTGTTGAGCACGACGACCTCCCCCAGCCAGACGCTCGTGTCCACCGCCTCGCCCTCGAAGTCCGTCCCCGTGACGGTCACCGGCTCGGACCGGTCGCCGGCGTCCCAGGTGCGGACCGAGCCGTCGCCGGAGACGTACCCCTGGCCGACGACGTCGGCCGGGCTCGTGCTGCCCGAGTCCTGGGCGCACCCTGCCAGGAGCAGGGCCCCGCCGGCGAGGACCGCGCCCGCCCGCACCCGCACGCCGTGCTGGGTGCGGCGACCACCACGGGTGCGGGCGCGAGAACGACGGGTACGAGCGCGGATCATGACAGCACTGTCTCCCAGATACCTGAGGGAGACCTGAGAGCAACCGGGGACGTCACGCGCCGGACACCTTCGTGGCGCCGGGCAGGAGGTCCGCGACGGGCTCGGTGTAGTGGATGCCGACGAGCCGGTCGTCCTCGAAGCGGAGCGACGTCAGCGACGCGAGGGAGCACTGGCGCTTGCGCGGGTCGTGCCAGAGACGCTTGCCCTCGAAGCTCAGACGGGTGACCCACACCGGGAGCTGGTGGCTCACCAGCACGGCCTCACGACCCTCGGCCTTGACGCGGGCGTCCTCGACGGCAGCCCGCATGCGCGCCACCTGCTGCGTGTACGGCTCGCCCCACGACGGGCGGAGCGGGTTCCACAGGTACGGCCAGTGCTGGGGGTGACGGAGCGAGCCGTCCCCCACGCCGAAGGTCATGCCCTCGAAGTGGTTGCCCGCCTCCAGCAGGCGCTCGTCGGTGCCCAGCTCCAGGCCGAACGCCTCGGCGACGGGCGTCGCGGTCTCCTGCGCCCGCTGCAGGGGCGAGGCGATGACCACGGCGACGTCGAACGGGTGCTCCGCCCCGCCGTCGGGCACCGGCTGCTCGCCGTCCGAGGAGGACGAGCCGGACAGGTGGGCGGCGACGCGACGAGCCATCTCGTGCCCCAGCTCGGACAGGTGATATCCGGGCAGGCGTCCGTAAAGGACACCCTGGGGGTTGAAGACTTCGCCGTGACGCATGAGGTGGACCGTGGTTGCGACCATGGACCCAGTCTCCCAAAGATCTCCCCGCCTCCCGACGACCTCAGGGACACGACCTCACGGACACGACCTCACTGCCGCGCCGGAGCGCTCACAGCACGTGGTCGTGCTTGCACACCTCGGAGATCGCGGCCATGGACTCGCCGAGCACCCGGAGCTGCTCGGGGGTCAGGACGTCGACCATCAGGCGACGGACCGCCGCCACGTGCGCAGGCGCGGACGCGACGAGGAGGTCGTACCCCTGCTGCGTCATGACGCAGTGCACACCCCGACGGTCGTCCGCGTCGGCCGTGCGGCGCACGAGCCCACGCCGCTCCATGCGGTGCACCGTGTGCGTGACACGGCTGCGGGACTGGGCGAGACCGTCGGCGAGGACGGACATGCGCACGGAGCGACCCGGGCTCTCGGAGAGGCGCACCAAGAGCTCGTACTCGCCGAGGGAGACCGCCGAGTGCACGTCGTGGTCGTGCCCGAGGGCCTCGACGAACCGCGCGGTGCCCTCGAGGTACTGGCGCCATGACCGCTGCTGGTCCTCGTCGAGCCAACGGGGCTCCACGGGGTCGCCGACGGCGTCGGACACCGAGGGTTCGGTCGAGCGGTCGGTGCTGCTGGCCATCGGGCTGATCCTCCACGTGCGGGCCGCGGCCGACCCGCGCCCGGTGAGCGGTCGTCGATCCGGGGCGTGTCCGGTGCGTCGATCCGGGGCGTCGACGGTCGTCGTGCCCTGTGGGAATAGAGGTTACGGGGGCTGTGTTGATACGGGCGCATGAAGTTGAATCTTCAACGAGCTTGACCGAGACCGTCCCACCGAACCTAGGAGACCCATCATGGCGACGCCCCTGCCGAACGGCCTGACCGCTGGCACCTACACCATCGACCCCTCCCACTCGCAGGCGGCCTTCACGGTCCGCCACGCCGGCATCTCGAAGGTCCGCGGGACCATCGCCATCTCGTCCGGCAGCATCACCATCGGCGAGGAGGTGGAGAACTCGACCGTGCAGGCAGAGCTCGACGCCGCCTCGGTGAGCACCGGCGACGCCGGTCGCGACGGCCACCTCAAGAGCCAGGACTTCTGGGACGCCGAGAACAAGCCGACGTGGACGTTCACCTCCACCAAGATCACGACCGACGGTGACGACTACGCGATCGAGGGCGACCTCACGATCAACGGGGTCACCAACACCGTGACGCTCGAGACCGAGTTCGCCGGCACCGCGACCGACCCGTTCGGCAACCCGCGCGCCGGCTTCGAGGCCAAGACCGAGATCTCCCGCAAGGACTACGGGCTGACCTGGAACGCAGCGCTCGAGACCGGCGGCGTCCTCGTCGGCGACAAGGTCAAGATCGCGCTCGACCTCTCGGCCATCAAGCAGGCCTGAGACCCCACCTGCACGACCGACGCCCGCGGCACCTGCGTGCCGCGGGCGTCCGCGCTCTGAGACTCCGGCGGTGCGGCGCGGTGCGTCTCAGGCGCCCGCCACCGCGCCACGGGCCACCCCGGACGCCAGCGCGCGCGCCTGGGAGTGGAACGCGAGGATCTGCAGCTCGCTGCCCACGTCGACCGACCGCACGTCCACGTCGTCGGGCACCTGCAGCGCGCACGGCGCGAAGTTGAGGATCTCCTTGACCCCCGCCGCCACGATCCGGTCGGTGACCGGCTGCGCGGCGGACGCGGGCGTGGCGAGCACCACGATCGACACCCCGTGGCGGGCGACGACGTCCTCGAGCGCGTCCGTGTGCTCGACGACGAGCCCTGCCGCGGTCGAGCCGACCACGGCCGACGACGCGTCGAGCAGCGCCACCACCTGGAAGCCCCGCGACCCGTAGCCCGAGTAGTTCGCGAGCGCGTGACCGAGGTTCCCGATGCCGACGATGGCGATCTTGTGCTCCTCGACCAGCCCCAGTGCGCTCGAGATGTACGTCGCGAGCGAGTCGACGTCGTACCCGACCCCGCGCGTGCCGTAGGAGCCGAGGAACGACAGATCCTTGCGCAGCTGCGCCGACCCGACCCCGGCGAGCTCGGCGAGGTCCACCGACGACGTCGTGCTCACACCGCGCGCCGCGAGGTCACGCAGGGCGCGGAGGTAGAACGGCAGGCGCGCGACCGTCGCCCCAGGGATACCCGACTCGTTCACGGACTCGACCACGCGTTCCACCCATCACCCCGTACGTCGTCGCCCTTGACGACGTGCTGACGAGACGGAGCCGGCTCACGGCCCGACCCCCGACGACCCGGGCCACCAGCGGCCGGGCCGGAGCCCAGGAGGGCTCCGCACCGATCATCCCAGGTCCGCGCGGTCAGCCGAAATCGGGGCGAGTCCGCGCCAGCGCCCGCGCGAGCCGGGCGGCGTCCACCCGCCAGAAGCCCTGCTGGACGCCGTCGACCGTCACCACGGGCACGTAGTCCCCGTACTGCTCGCGCAACGTGCCCGTGGGATCTGCCTCGAGGTCGTCCACGTCGCGCTCGACCCAGGCCGCCCCGGCCTCCGCGCAGACCTGTGCCACGACCCGGCGCGCGTCGTCGCACAGGTGGCACCCGTCCCGGGAGAAGAGGACCACACGTGCGTCGCCGAGAGTGCTCACCAGCACAGCGTACGCACGTGCGCGGACGGGACAGCGAGGCCCGCCCACCCCGATAGAGTGGGGCATATGCCGACGTCACAGCCCGGGTCCGCCCAGTCCACGGCTGCGTTCTTCGACGTCGACAACACCATCATCCGCGGGGCCTCCTCGTTCCACCTGGCGCGGGCGCTGCACCAGCGGGAGTTCTTCTCGACGCGCGACCTCGTGACGTTCGCGTTCCACCAGGCCCGCTACCTCGCGTTCGGCGAGAGCAAGACCCAGATCGACCGGGTGCGGTCCCGTGCGCTCACGCTCATCGCGGGCCGCTCCGTCGCGGAGGTGACCGCCATCGGCGAGGAGGTCTACGACCAGGTCCTCGCCCTGCGGATCTACCCGGGCACCCAGAAGCTGCTCGACGAGCACCTCGCGGCCGGTCACCAGGTGTGGCTCGTGTCCGCTACGCCCCGGGAGATCGGTGAGCTCATCGCCCGTCGGCTCGGCGCGACGGGGGCGCTCGGCACTGTCGCCGAGCACGAGGACGGCTTCTACACCGGCCGCCTCGTGGGCGACATGATGCACGGTCGGGCGAAGGCGGCGGGGGTCCGCGAGCTCGCCGAGCTGCGAGACATCGACCTCGACGCGTCGTACGCCTACGGCGACTCGCTCAACGACGTGACGATGATGCAGGCCGTCGGCCACCCGTGCGCGATCAATCCCGACGCGCGGCTGCGCCGCTTCGCCCAGGACATCGGCTGGCCCATCCGCGAGTTCCGCGGTCGACGCCGGCGCGTCGCCCGCAGCGGTGTGAGCACAGCGAGCTGGGCCGGCGCCGCCTGGGTCGTAGGCCTGGTCCTGCGCGCCCTGCGCCGTACCCTCCGCGGCTGACCACCCCGTTTCCCGCTGTGGGCGGGATGATGGCGTGAACACGGCGGCGGATTCACGCCGTCATCCCGCCCGCACGCAGGTGGGGGACGCACGAGAGCCCGGCGCCTCCTCGGAGGGGCCGGGCTCTCGTGGTGACTCGCGCGTCAGGACGCGCGAGTCGTCACTTCTTGTTGCGGCGCTGGTGGCGCGTCTTGCGAAGCAGCTTGCGGTGCTTCTTCTTGGCCATACGCTTGCGGCGCTTCTTGATGACGGAGCCCATGGGTCCTCGCAATGCTGATCGGTGAGCGATCGGGGTCGCCCCGATCATGGTGGTCCACGGTTGATCGTGAACGACCAACGCGATAAAAGTCCGTCTCCGAGGATACCCGTTCCCCGCCCAGTCCCGTAATCGAGCCCGCACCCGAGGCGGCGGGTCAGTAGTGCGGGTCGATGCCCAGCAGCGGGAAGACCGCCGTCCGCGTCGCCGCCACGGCTCGATCCACGTCGTCGGACGGGTCGTAGCCGCCGCTCCAGGGGCGGAAGTCCAGGTCGTCGAGCTCGACGACCGCGGGCACCCGTGTCCCGGAGAGGACCTCGACCTGCTCGCGCCATCCGCTCGGCACCGCGCACGACGTCCCGAACGGCCGGTGGACCGCCTCCGCGAGCAGAGCTGCCCACGCGAACGGCACCACCCGCACGACGGCGTAGCCCCCGCCCCCGAGCGCGACCCACCGGCCGTCGGCGACCTCGTGCGCGAGCGCGTGCATCCAGGCCGCCGCCGTGCGTTGCGCGCCGAGCGAGACGTCGAGGTCCGAGAGCGGGTCGTCGCCGTGCGCGTCGCACCCGTGCTGGGTCACGAGGACCTCCGGGCGGAACGCGCGCAGCACCTCCGGCACGACGGCGTCGATCGCCCGCAGCCAGCGCGCCCCGTCCGTCCGGGGCGGCAGCGCGACGTTCACCGCCGAGCCAGGCGCCGCGAGGCCGCCGGTGTCCACGGCGTGACCCGTCCCCGGGAAGAGGGTCGTCCCGCTCTGGTGCACCGAGACCGTGAGCACGCGGGGGTCGTCCCAGAAGATCGACTCCACGCCGTCGCCGTGGTGCGCGTCCAGGTCGACGTACGCGACCCGCTGCGCGCCGTCGTCGAGGAGGCGTCGCACGGCGGCCGCCGCGTCGTTGTAGACGCAGAACCCCGACGCCGCCCCGACCTGCGCGTGGTGCATCCCGCCCGCGATGTTCACGGCGTGCCGGACCTCGCCGGACCAGACCGCGCCGGCCGCGTCGTAGGACCCCGCGAAGATCCGTGCCGCAGCCTCGTGCATCCCCGCGAAGACCGGGTCGTCCTCCGTCCCGAGCCCCCGCGCCGGATCGACGCGCCCGCCGTGCGAGGCGGCGCGCACGGCCGCGACGTAGGCGGGGTCGTGCACGAGCTCGAGGACGCGGTCCGGCGCGGCCTGCACCTCGACGACCTGTACCGCGGGCGCGTCCAGCAGACCCAGGTCCCGGGCGAGCCGCATCGTGAGGTCGAGCCGCGTGGGCGCCATCGGGTGGCCACGGCCGAAGTCGTATGCGAGGAGCTCGGGGCTCCACACCACGCGGACGGGACCTTCACAGCGGGTGACGAGCTCGCGGGCTACGGGTTCGATCACGGTCCGTCCCTCGGGGATGGCGGCTCTGGGCATGGACCACCGTAACGCCGCGCGGGCGCCGCGCGACCCACCGACCGTGCACCGAGAAGCCCGGTGGTCCGTGACTCACCCCTGCCCTCGTGGCAGAGTTTGCCCAGAGCGCGCCCACCGGCGCGTGCACCTCGCTCGCGGTCCACACGCGGGAACGGACGCAGATCAGGAGACCGGATGGCCAAGGGGGTGACCGCTCGCCTGTTCTCCGCGCGGGAGTTCGTCGACCGGGTCGCCCGGCAGTCGCCCGCGCGCCTCGCGATCACGGTCTTCGCCGCCGTGATCGCCCTGTTCACCGCGCTGCTCATGGCGCCGTGGGCGACGACGACCGGCCGGTCCGCGGCGTTCGTCGACGCCCTGTTCACCGCGACATCGGCCGTGTGCGTGACCGGGCTGGTCGTCGTCCCGACGGGGACCTACTGGTCGACCTACGGTCAGGTCGTCATCATCGTCGGCATCAAGGTCGGTGGCCTGGGGATCATGACGCTCGCATCGATCCTCGGGCTCGCCGTCTCCCGACGGATCGGCCTGACGCAGAAGCTGCTCACGGCCTCCGAGACCAAGACGACCCGGCTCGGCGAGGTGGGCTCGCTCGTGCGGGTCGTCATCCTCACGTCGACCGCGATCGAACTGCTCATCGCGCTCATGCTCTTCCCGCGGTTCCTCGTCCTCGAGGAGAGCATCGGCGAGGCCGCCTGGCACGGCGTCTTCTACGGCATCTCGGCGTTCAACAACGCCGGGTTCGTCCCCACGGCCGAGGGCCTCGCCCCGCACGTAGGTGACTGGATGCTGTGCCTGCCGATCATCCTCGGAGTCTTCATCGGCTCGCTCGGCTTCCCGGTGATCCTCAACGTCCTGCGCAGCCGACGCGACACGCGGCGCTGGAGCCTGCACACCAAGATCACCCTCACGACGAGCGCCGTCCTCGTCGTCGTGGGCGCCGTTCTCATCGGCGCCTTCGAGTGGCGCAACGACGAGACGCTGGGCGAGCTGAGCGTGCCGTCGAGGATTCTCGCGGCCCTGTTCGCCGGCGTCATGCCCCGCTCGGGTGGCTTCAGCACGGTCGACACCGGCGACATGCTCGAGTCGAGCTGGCTCATCACCGACGCCCTGATGTTCGTCGGCGGCGGCAGCGCCTCGACAGCGGGGGGCATCAAGGTCACGACGCTCGCCGTGATGATCCTCGCCATCGTCTCCGAGGCGCGCGGCGACCGCGACACCGAGGCGTACGGACGCCGCATCCCCCGCGAGACCCTGCGTCTGGCCGTCGCGGTGTCGTTCATCGGCGCGACCGCCGTCCTGCTGTCCAGCCTCGTCCTGCTGTCGATCACAGGGTGGACCCTCGACGTCATCCTCTTCGAGACGATCTCCGCGTTCGCGACCGTCGGGTTGTCGACCGGCGTCACAGGCGATCTCCCCGAGGCGGGCAAGTACGTGCTCACCGCGTTGATGTTCGTCGGCCGCACGGGCACGATGACCTTCGCGGCGGCGCTCGCGCTGCGCGACCGCCGCCGGATCGTCCGCTACCCCGAGGAGCGACCGATCATCGGCTGACGGACCGACGGGCCCGGCAACAGCACGGGCCGGACGCAGCACCCCGGACCGCACGGTCCGGACCGACGCAGAACGCAGAGAGGTGAAGCCACGTGGCGGAGAAGAAGGCACCCACGAGAGACGCCGGTGTGCTCGTCGTCGGCCTGGGCCGGTTCGGGTCGTCCCTCGCCACGACGCTCGACCGCCTGGGACAGGACGTGCTGGCGGTCGAGAAGTCCCCCGACCTGATCGCCCACTGGAGCGGACGCCTGCCCCTGGTGGAGGCCGACGCCTCGAACCCGACGGCGCTCGAACAGCTCGGCGCACGGGACTTCGCCGTCGCGGTCGTGGGCGTCGGCACGTCGCTCGAGGCAAGCGTCCTCATCACCGGCAACCTCGTCGACCTCGGGACGCCGCAGATCTGGGCCAAGGCGATCTCCGCGGAGCACGGCCGGATCCTCCAGCGCATCGGGGCTCACCACGTCGTCTTCCCCGAGGCTGACGCCGGCAACCGGGTGGCGCACCTCGTCTCCGGAAAGCTCCTCGACTACATCGAGGTCGAGGACGGCTTCACGATCGTCAAGATGCGGCCGCCCAAGGAGACGCAGGGCTTCACCCTCGCGCAGTCCAAGGTGCGGGAGCGCTACGGCGTGACGGTCATCGGCGTGAAGTCCCCCGGTATCGAGTTCGTCTACGCGACCCCCGAGACCCGGATCTCGGCGAACGACCTGCTCGTGTGCTCCGGGCACGCCGAGCTGCTCGAACGGTTCGCCGCCCGGCCGTGAGCGTGCCGGACGAGCGCCCGACGACGAGCGGGCGCTCAGCCTGACAGGTCCGTGCCGTCAGGTGCCGTGAGGTGCCGTCAGGTGCCGTCAGGTCCGTACCGGCGCCGCGACAGGTAGACGCCGCCGACGACCAGGCCCGCGGCGAGCGCGAGCAGCCCGCCGAGCGCCGCACCGGTCACCGGGAGCGCACCCGGCCGAGCCGGGCCCGATGCACCCGGGTTCGCGGGCGCCTCCGGGGCGCCGGGTGCCTCGGGGGCCCCGGGCACGCCCGGGCTCCCCGGACCGCCGTCAGCGCCCGGCAGGTCCGGGTCGACGGGGTCTGGACCGCCCGGGTCCACGGGTGCGCCGGCGAAGACCTCGAACGGCGCCGACTCCACGACGGCACCTCCGTCGAGCACGGTGACGCTCACATGGTGCATACCGGGGGCGATCGACGCCGGGAGCACGAGCTCGATCTCGAGTCGCCCCTCGGCGTCGGTGCGTCCCACGCCCAGGAGCAGACGGTCGGAGTGCAGGTGAACCTGGACGTCGCTGTTCGGTAGGAGTCCCCAGGCCCGGACAAGGATCGTCGACCCCGGGACCGGCCGGTCGGCGACGACCTCGACCCCCGGGCGCTGGGGGCCCTCGCGCTCCTCGATGTCGACGGTGATGTCGATACCGCGCTCGGGCCCGGCGGCGGCTACCGCCGGCGGGACGACTCCGGCACCCACCACGCTCAGGGCCAGCACCGCCAGGGCGAGGGCTCCGGCGCGCAGCGCCCGGGCACAGCGAGCGATGCGCTTCGGGCGCGCGAGATCGAGGGCAGGGCGGGTCGTCACGGGGGGAGGCTCCTTCGTCCTTCGCCCCCTGGCCGACGTGTGCAGTGACGATCCTGCCAGGTTTTCCCGCCGATCTGGACACTTGTCCAACTCCGCACCGGGATTTCACCCACGCCCCCCTCCGGGCACGACGACGCCCGGCGCCACGACGGCCCGCGGAGGCGGGCTGACGTGGCGCCGGGCGCGGACCCCGCGCGGTGCCGGCACACCACGCGGGGGGCTCAGGTTCGAGCCCACCCGACGTACCGGGCGGGCTCAGGCCGTCAGCAGGTCGTCGCGAGCAGCGGCGCCTCCTGGTCCGACGTGATGGTCGCCCCGTCGAGGGTCGCGGTCCCGGTGACCATGACCGACCCGGCCGGGACGGAGGTCGCACGGGCGTTGAACGACTGGTAGGCGGCCTTGCCCGGTGCGACGGCCGCGAAGGAGCGTGTCCCGTAGGGAGTGACGACCTCGACGTCGACCGGCACAGCCTCCGCGTTGGTCACCGAGACCGCCACGTACGCCCTGCCCGCCAGGCAGCGCGGTGCGACGTCGACCGCGAGGTCGAGCTCCTCAGCGGGCTGCTCCGGACCGAACGCGTCGAGCAGACGTGCGTGCTCGGCGGCGGTGACCGGCATGACCGTCCCGTGACGCGGGCTGGTGGGCAGCGCGGCACCCTCCGCGAGGGTCCACTCGCCGGTCGACAGGTCCGTCGACTCGAACGGCACGTAACCCTGCCCGCCGTGATAGCTGGGCTGGTCCATGAAGAGGTACCACTTCTCCTCGGTGTTCGACTTGAAGCCCGTGGGCCCCTCGGCGGCCGTGAAGGTGCCGCCGTACCCGTTCGGCTGCCCGAACCCGATGCGCTCCGCCACGAAGTCCCAGTCGAGATCGCGCAGGTCCGTGGACGTCTCGAGCCGCATGCCCATGTAGCTCTCGTCCTTGGTGAACCGGTAGTAGGTCCCCTCGTGCTCGATGATCGACGAGTCGATCATGCCGAGGCCCGCGCCCCGCTGCTCGTCGATCCAGATCTGCGGCTCGGTGAAGGTCACGAAGTCGCGCGTGGTCGAGTACATCATCCGCTGGTAGCTGTTGCGGTAGTTGCGTCCCGCGGTCTCCGTCGTCGGGTACAACGCCGACGCCCAGTACACGATGTACTCCCCGCGGGCGGCGTCCCAGTGCGCCTCGGGCGCCCACGTGTTGCCCGCGAACGCGCTCGAGACCTGGACCTGACGCTGGTCGGACCAGGTCACGAGATCGTCGGACTCCCAGATCATCAGCGAGCGGCTGCCGCGCTCCTGCGCATTGGCGAAGCTGTTGCCGCCGTAGATCTTCAGGTCGGTCGCGATCATGAAGAACCGGTCACCCTCGGGCGAGCGGATGAGGAACGGGTCCCGCAGGCCCCGCTCCCCCAACTCGGAGCTGAGCACGGGCTCGCTCTCGTTGAGCTCGAGCCACTGCAGCGGGTCGTTCCCGTCGCTCGCCGCGAAGAAGACCGACTCGCCGTCGGGTGTGCTCTCGCCCTCGAAGTACGGGAAGAAGTAGCCCTCGTAGTCCGCCTCGGCCGGCAGCGGCGCCACCGTGGCGACATACTCGTGCGACGCGGTCGCGCCGCCCTTGGTAGCCGTCACGGTGAGCGTCACGACGACGGCGTCCGCACCGTGCGCCGGCCGGTCCACCTCTCCCGTGGTCGTCACGACCTCGGGGTGGGAGGTGCCCCACGTGAGCATCGAGCCGTACTCCCCGGAGGTCGGCAGCGTGACGTTGCCGCGGACGTCGTCAAGGTTCGGGACGACGACGTGCGAGGCGTCCCAGGCCACCGACTGCTCGGCGTCGAAGGAGGCGAGGACCGTGACCGGGACGTCGACCGTCCGGGTCGCCACACCGCGGGTGAGCGTCGCGCTGAGCGTCACCTCGGCGTCGGGCTCCCCCGGCTCGGGTCGGGTGACCGTACCGTCGGGCGCGACCACTGACGCGTCCGAGGACTCCCAGATGATGACGGAACCCTGGTCGCCGCGCTGCGGAAGGACCAGGTCACGGGTCACGGCGCTCGTGTCGCCGAGGTCGAGCGCAGCGGCGTCGGCCTCGACCGCCGCGTCTGCGACGGGCCCGGCCAGCTCGGCGACCTCCGCCTGCTCGAGCGCCCGGTCGTAGAGCCGGAAGTCGCGGACCTGGCCCGCGAGGTACCGGTCCGCGGAGTACAGGGAACGGCCGATGTAGTTCGCCAACGTGGACCCACCGCCGATGGCGCCCGGGTCGGTCGTGACGTTCGTGTTCTGCCCGACCTGGACCCCGTCCTCGAAGATGCGGGCCGTGGTGCCGTCGAGCGTGTAGGTGATCGAGGTCCACGTGCCGCGCGGGAGGTTGTTGCCCGCGCCCTTTGTGACGATCTGCTCGGTCGACCAGTTGCCCGACGCGATGGCGGCCCGGTAGGGGTTGCCGGTCGCGAACAGGTAGCCGTTGCCGTTGCTCCCGCTGGAGTTGCCGAGCCCCCAGATGAAGTAGGGCGTGCCCTGGGTCGTGGCGATGTTCACGTCGAGACTGACGGTCACGTCCGTGAGGCCGGCGAGCAAGCTGTCCGGGAGGTCGACGTAGTCGTCCACCCCGTCGAGGGTGAGCCCGTCCGCGCCGGGCAGACCGCCGTGGACCGTGGCCGGACCGAAGGTCGAGCCCTCGGCCAGGTTCGCGGTCGTCCCCCCGGTCGTGGCGGTCGCGTCCAGCGGGTACCAGGCGACCAGACCGTCGTCCGTGGCCCCGCCGACATCGGCCGCCACGGGTGTCGCTGCGGCGGCGATCAGTACGGACGCCAGCAGGGCGCCCGCCAGTGTGCCGGCGAGGGCTGCGCTGCCCCGCCGTCGGTCCTGCGTGGTTCGTGCTCTCATGTCGTCCTTCTCCTCGTCGAGATTCCGGCACTTCCCCTGCCGAGAGAGAACCCAGGTGCGCGAGGTAGTACCGGGGGAACGATCCCCGGTACTACCTCGCGGACTGCGGTACTAGCTCGCGGACTGCGGTACTACCTCGCGCTTCGGCGTGGTCAGCAGGTCGAGGCGTCGTACTCGACGTCCCGAACGGTCGTGACCTCCTCGCCGTCGAGGAGGGCCGTCGCGGCGACCGTCGCCGTGCCGGCCGTCAGACTCGCCGAGCGCGTCGTGAACGCCTGGTAGGCGACCTTGCCCGGCGCGACGTCCGCCACCGTCCGGGAACCGAACGGCGTCGCGAGCGTGATCGTCGCCGGCACGTCCCCGGCGTTGGTCGCGCTCACCGCGAGGTAGACGCGGCCTGCGACGCAGCGGGGTGCCACCTCGACCGTCATCTCCACCTCGGGCTGCGGCGCCGCATCGAGCGGCTGCACCCCCTCGAGGGTCGGGGTGACGGGGAGCATGAGCCCGTCCTCGCCGAACGTGAGGCGATCGATCGTCGTCTCGCGGTTCGTGCCGTTGCCACCGGGCATCGCGAAGCGGTGGTACGCGATGTACCAGTCGTCCGTACCCTTGACGTTGAGGATCGAGCTGTGCCCGGTCCCGAGGAGACCCTGCGTCGCGTCCTTCTCGAGGATGACGCCGCGATAGGTCCACGGCCCCTCCATGCTGGTCGCCGTGGCGTACCCGACCCGATAGTTCTCCGAGCCGGTGTCGTCGATCGAGTACGTGAGGTGGTAGAGCCCGCCACGCAGGTTGACGAACAGGCCCTCGCGGAAGCCCGTCAGGCCGGGGATCCGGCGCAGGGTGTCCTGCTTGATCGACGTCATGTCGTCGTTCAGCTCGGCCATGACCGGGCCGTTCGTCGGCCCGCCGTTGCCCCACAGGAGCCAGTACTTGCCCGTCTCGGGGTCGTGGAACGTGGCGGGGTCGATGGCCTGACCCGACGCGATCGACTCTCCGTTGGTGATCATCGCCGTCGGCTCGGCCGTGAACGGGCCCTCGGGGCTGTCCGCGACCGCGACACCGATGGTCTTGCGGTTGTACGTCGGGTTGTGGCCCGAGAAGTAGAAGTAGTACTTCCCCTCCCGCTCCGCGATCGTCGGGGCCCACGCGTTGCCGGTCGCCCACGGGACGTTCCCGTTCGCACCGTCGAGCGTGAGGAACGGCTCCTCCGAGCGCTCCCAGTCGACGAGGTCGCTGGACTTCCAGACGTAGAACTCCTTGCCACCCCAGCCGGCGTACCCGTCCGACGTCGCGTAGATGTAGAACGTGTCGCCGAACTGGACGATGTTCGGGTCGGCGTACAGGCCCGGCAACGAAGGACTGTTCATGATCTTCGCCTGGACGGACCACGTGCGCGACGCTCCGCCCGGGCCCGCCACGGTGTACTCGACCGGGTCGGTGAAGTCCTGCACCGACCCGTTCGCCGGGGTCACCGTCGCCAGCGCCGAGACCGTGAGCTCCGGCGCGAGCGCCGTGAGGTCCGTCCCGGGCTCGACCGGGAGGGTGACCGTCGAGCTCGCCGCGTGCACGACCGCCGGGACCTTCAGCGTGTCGAGCTCGGCGCCCGTCACCGCGGTGTGGTCCGCCCCGACGGCAGCGACCTCGTCGGCCGTGAGCGCGCGGTCGTAGATCCGGAAGTCGCGGACGTTGCCCTGCAGGTACCGGTCGCCGGTGTACACCGAGCGGCCGATGTAGTTGGCGAGAGTCGACCCGCCACCGATGTCCTGCGGGTTGATCGTCACACCCGTCTGACGCCCGACCTGGACGCCGTCCTCGTAGAGCGTGGCGGTCGTGCCCTCGAGCGTGTAGGTCAGGTGCTTCCAGACCCCGCGGTCGAGGTTCGACCCCTTCGTGACGGTCTGCTCGGTCGACCAGTTGCCCGTGGCGATCGAGGTCCGGTACGCGTTGCCGGTCGTGAACAGGTACCCGTCCCCGGTGGTCCCGCTCGTGTTGCCCATCCCGTAGATGAAGTACGGCGTGGCCTGCGCCGCGGCGATCTTCACGTCGAGGCTCACCGAGATGTCGGTCAGCCCGGCGAGCACGTGGTCCGGCAGGTCGACGTAGTCGTTCGTGCCGTCGAGCGCCACCCCCTCGTCGCCGGTGAACGCGGCGCCGTTGACGAGCGCGGCCGCGCCGAAGCTGCTGCCCGGGGCGGAGTTCGCCGCGGACGTGCCGCTCGTCTCGTCGAGCGCGTAGCGCACGACCAGCCCGGGCACGTCGGCCGTGACCTCGACCGCCACGTACACGGTGTGCTCGCCGTCGGCGGTGGTCGCGGTGACCATCGCGGTGCCCTCGCCGACGCCCGTGACGAGGCCGTCGGCCGAGATCGTGACGACGTCGGGGTCCTCCGACGCCCACGTGATGGCGCGCGCCGTGGCGTTCGCCGGGCTGACCGTCGCGACCAGCTGCCGGGTCCCCCCGATACCCACCTGCGCCGAGGCGGGCGTGACGCTCAGGCCCTCGACGGGGACGACGTCGTCGGTCACCGTGACGACCGCGCGGGCGCGGACGCTCACACCGCCGCCCAGCGACCCCTCGACGACGAACACGCCGGCCTGCGCGAACGACGCCGCGTCGACGGCGTCCCACGTGACGTCGGCCGGACCCGTGGACCCGTCCGCGAAACGGGCGGTCACGCTCGACGGGAGGACGGGCGCGGACCCGACCTGGACCGTGACCTCGACGTCGTCCACGGCCTCGACGAACGCGTCGGGCTGGTACGTCTGGAGCAGGCGGTCGTACTCGGCCTGCGTCACCGGGAGCACCGTGCCGTGGCGCGGGCGCGACGGCATCTCGTAGCCGGTGGACATCTTCCACTCGGCCGCGTCGAGGTCGGTGGTCTCGAAGGGCACGTAGCCTCGTCCACCGAACTCGTCGATGAACATGTACCACTTCTCCTCGGTGTTCGACTTGAAGATCGTCGGGCCCTCGCCCTGGTTGATCCCCGCGCCGAGCGAGTTCGCCCTGCCGATGCAGTCGGTGATGAACTCGTAGTCGGTCGAGCGCAGCTCGGACGACTTCTCCCCGATGATGAACTTCGAGCAGGGCGTGCTCGAGGTGTTGTTCCGCTCGTCCTTCGTGAACCGGTAGTACTCACCGTCGTGCAGCATGACCGTGGAGTCGATGACCGAGTAGCCCGGGTCGACCCACACCTGCGGGTCCGTGAACGTCACGAAGTCCCGCGTCGTGGAGTACATCATGCGGTTGTAGGTGTTGCCGGTGTGGTTCGGGTCGTCCTCGGCGTAGAGCTTGGACGCCCAGAACACGACGTACGCGCCGATCGTCTCGTCGTAGTACGCCTCGGGTGCCCACGTGTTGCCCGCGTTCTCGGGCGAGACCTGCACGAGCCGCTGGTCCGTCCAGTTCACGAGGTCGGTGGACTCCCAGACCATGATCGACTTGGACCCCCGGCGCTGGAACCCGTCCCAGTCCCACGAGCCGTGCACCTTGAGGTCGGTCGCGATCTGGTAGAACTTGTCGCCCTCGGGAGAGCGGATGATGAACGGGTCGCGCAGGCCCTCGTCGCCCAGCTCGGAGGTCAGCACCGGCTGGTTGTCGTTGAGGTCGATGTAGCGCAGCGGGTCGTTGCCCTTGCTGAGCCCGAAGTAGACCTGCTCGCCGTCGGCCGTGCCCTCGCCGATGAAGTAGGAGAAGAGGTAGCCCTCGAGCTCCTCGTCCTGCGGCAAGGGCGGCACGTGGGCCTCGAACGTCCGCTCGACGACCGCGTCGCCCAGCGTCACGGTCGCGGTGAGGGTCACGGTCTCGGCCTCTTCACCGTGCGCGGGCCGGGTCACCTCGCCCGTGGGCGTGATGGTGCCCGACGACGCAGCCCAGGTCACGCTCGTGCCGTCGAGACCGGTGGTGGGCAGCGTGAGGTGTCCGCGGACGTCGTCGAGGTTCGTCACCTCGAGGGCCGCCGCTGCGGCGTCGACCGTCACCTGGTCGTCACCCCCGGCCTCGCCCGGGAGGACCGTGACGTCGAACGTGCGGGTCTCGGACGCGCCCCGGAGGGTGACGGTCGCGGTGAGCGTGACGGTCGTGGGGTTCTCCGCCGGGCGGGTCACCCGGCCGTCCGTAGCGACGACCGACGTGTCGGAGGACTCCCACGCGACCGCCGAGCCACCGGCGCCCCGAGCAGGCAGCGCGAGGTCGGCGACGACGGCGCTGGTGTCACCGAGGTCGAGCGCGGCGGCGTCCGCGGTGACGGCGCCTGCCGCGGCGTCGGCCGCGACGTCGGCGACCTCCTGCGCGCTCAGGGCGCGCTCGTAGAGGCGGAAGTCCTTCATGCGGCCCTTGAAGAGGCCGTCCGCGGCGTACGCGGACTTCCCGAGGAAGTTGGCGGTCGTGCTGCCCCCGCCGATCGCGCCGGGCGTGTGCGTCACCGCGGCGTTCTCGCCGACCTGCGCGCCGTCCTCGTAGAGGCGCGCGGTGCCGTCGGCGAGCGTGTAGGTGACGGTCTTCCACACGCCGCGCGCGAGGGCGCCGGCGGGTGCCTTGACCGTGTTCTGCTCGCGGCCCCACGCGACGTCGGAGATCGTCGCGCGGTAGTTCGCGTTCCCGGTGGAGAAGAGGTAGCCGGTCCCGGACTGCGGGGTGCCGACGGCGGCGTTGCCGAGGTTGTAGAAGAAGTAGTTCCCGGTCAGGGACGTGTCGATCCAGACGTCGGCGCTGACGGTCACGGCGTCGAGGTCCGCGAGGAGATCGTCGACCAGCTCGACGTGGTTGCTCCCGCCGAACTCGAGCCCTTGGCCCGCGCGCCAGCCTCCGCCGGCCCCCGTGAGCGTCGCGTCGAGCCCGTTGCCGGACTCGTCGTGCGCGACGGTCCCCTCGGTCTCGTCGAGCGGCAGCCACAGTCTCAGGCCGTCCGACGGTGCGGCGGCGAGCTGGAGGGTCGGTGCGGGAGCGGCCGTGGCGGGGGCGGTCAGCAGCGGCGCGGTGAGCGTCAGGCCGAGCAGCCCGCCGAGCACGCGGCGGGGCATCCGCCTGCGGGTCGGTGGTGGTTCGTGGCGTGAGGTCATCGGTGACTCCTCGTCGTCGTGCCCCGGCAGCCTCGCCGGGCGGCCCGTCCGTCGTTGGACCGGCGCGTGTGAACGCTAACATGTGCCCTTGCGCTTGAACAGAGCCGGTCAAGAACGAACAATTGTCGATAACGATGTCGACCTGGGCCGCCGAGGGAGAACTCCCGTGCGCGAGGTAGAACCGGGGTGAGTACCCCGGTTCTACCTCGCGCACCCCGGTTCTACCTCGCGCACTGTGGTTCTACTTCGGTGGGGCGCGGGATGCTCCGGGTCAGCTGCAGCCGGCTGCCTCGAAGGGGGTCTCGAACGTCGTGGTCACCTCCTCGCCGTCGAGCGTCGACGTACCCGTCACCGACGCCACACCCGCAGGGACGGACGCCGTCCGCGCCGGGAACGACTGGTACGCGCCCTTGCCCGGCGCGACCTCCGTGAAGACCCGGCTGCCGTACGGCGTCGACAGCACGACGTCGACCGCGGCGGCGTCGTCGTTCGTGGCACGCACCGCGAGGTACGCCTTGCCCGCCACGCAGCGGGCCTCGGCCGTGACGGACAGGTCCACGGACGCACCCGCCTCCGCCGGTGCGAACTGCCAGGTGTCGACCTCGACGAGGTCCTGACCGGCCGGGCCGCTGAACGTGAAGTACACGTCCCGCACCCCGGTCGCGCCGTCCAGCTCGGCGGTGATCTCCGCCCACTCCCCGACCGCGGTGTCGAGCGGGATCGTCCCCACCACCGGTGCGGTGCGGTCGTCCAGCCGGACCTCGATCCGGCCACCCTCGACGAGCGGCTTGACGCGCGCGGTGACGCTCCCCGCGCCGTCCGCCCCGAGGTCCACCGACGACAGCGCCGACCAGTCGCCGTCGTCGACGTCACGGACCACCAGGTTCGGGGCGCCGTCCCCGAACTGCGCGGAACCACCCTCGACCTTCGCGGTGGCCAGACCCTGCTGCCACGCGAAGGTCTCGGCCTCGATCACCCGGTACGGGTCGAGGTCCCTGACCTGCTCCGGGCCGGCGAAGTCCCCGACGACCTGCTGGATGGTGCCGTCCTCGTCGAACGTCAGCTCCTGGATGTGCGGGCTGCGATACCCCTGGGTCGTGTTCCCGTTGATCCGCTTATTGAGCGTCGGCGCGTGGTAGGTGAAGTAGAACTTCCCGTCGAGCTCGAACACGGACTGGTGGTTGTTGCCCCCGGTCCCGGCCCCGAAGAACTGGGACTGGTTGGGGAACAGGACGCCCGCGTAGGTCTCCTTCGGCCACGTCATGGGGTCGTCGGACATCATGTAGCCGATCTGCCCACCACCCGGGTACCCGGGCAGAGGCGTCTGGTTGCCACCGAAGTCGCTCCCGCCGAAGTGCGACGAGTAGGACAGGTAGTAGATGCCCTCCCGCTCGAACACGTGCGCGGCCTCGAACGCCACCGGGGCGTCCACCACGACGGCCGACCCCGTCGTGGAGACCATGTCGTCGCCGAGCTCGATCGCGCGGATGTTCTTCGGGTTGTTGAAGCGCTCCGCCGCGGGCATGCTCGTCGACGCCGGGCCGCCACCGAAGTAGAGGTAGCCCGTGCCGTCGTCGTCGACGAACGGCGCCGGGTCGAAGGGCCAGGCGACACCCTCGACGCCCGGGGTGCTCGCGTTGACGAGCGTGCTCGTCCGCTCGCTCGCCCACGGCCCGAGCGGGGACTCGCCCGTGAGGACGTTGCTCGAGCCGCCGCCGTTGGCGTAGTAGAGGAAGTACTTCTCCACGCCGTCGACGACCTTCTTGGCGAAGCCGGGAGCCCACGAGTTGTTCGTGAAGGGGGCCACGCCGTCAGGGCCTGCCACCTGGATCTCACCGTGGTCGGTCCAGTTCACCAGGTCCTCCGAGGAGATGAGGGTGATCTGGTTGATGTCCCCGTAGTTGATCTGCGGCGAGATCCCGGTGACCGGGTCCGGCGCGTACCCCTGCGTGTCGTTGGTCAGGTACATGTAGACCCGACCGTCCTCGACGAACCCGAAGCCGTCCGCACCGAACTTGTGCGAGACGAGCGGGTTGTGCTCCCCCGGGACCTTGCCCAGGACCTCGATCGTCCGCGACGCGGGTGGCGGCGGCGGAGCGCCCACCACCGACACGTCGTCGAGGGTGAAGTCCATGAGGTGCGTGCCGGGGTCGGCCGACGGGTTGGCCGTCCACGGCGTCTCGAAGAACAGCCGCGCGGTCGTCACGTCCTGCGCCGCGGGGATCGTGAAGGTCCCCTCCATCAGTGCCCACTGCCCCTTCGTCGCGACGACGCTCACGAGGTTCGTGTAGCTGCTCCCGCCGTAGTGCATCGTGGCGAAGAACTCCTTCGTCGCGGGGGCGTCCGCGGCGTCGTACCTGATGCGGGCGCTGAGCTCGTAGGCCTCCCCCGCCTGGACCAGGCCGCTGAGGTCCTGCATCGGTCCCGACCCGGTCGTCGCCCGCTCGGTGGTGAGCGCGGCGGCCGCACCGGAGAACGCGTCGTCGGTGGTCGAGAGCACACCGGCGTCCGTCGCGTTCCCGTCGTTGACGAACCAGCCCGTCGTCCCGTCCTCGAAGCCGCCGTTGACGACGAGCTCCTCGTCCGCGGCGTACGACGGCAGCGCCGCGAACGACGCCGTCAGCAGTGTCGCGACCGCTGCCGCGGCCACGGTCCCTCGAAGACGACGTCGTCGTCCACGTTGACTCTCCATCAGTTCCTCCTGGTGTTCTGTCCATCGTCTGCGCCCTGCCACCGGCGCTCGGTCGTGCCGGGCCGGGTCAGGGTGATCGCGCGTAGCCCTCCCGCGGGCTCTCACCTCCTCTCGGGGCGGCTTCCTCGGAGAGCCCCCCTCTGGTTCGAGATCGTTAGCGATACCGATATCGAATCGGACCGAGAAGATCCGCGCGGAGCCCGTGGCCCGGAGGCCCCCGGAGGGGCCGCCCGGGCCACGGGTCACACGCGGTCAGGCCTGATCAGTCGTGCCCGGCCAGGCGGGCATGATCACGCCGGGTCAGGTGCAGTCGACCGCCGGGTGGTCGACGTCGTACGACGTCGACCGGTCCCCGAGCGTCCCGGTCACCGTGACCGTGCCCTCCTCCACCGCCCGCTGGCGGGTGCTGAAGGCCTGGTAGGCGCTCGCGCCCGGCGCCACGGCGGCGAACGTCTTGCTGCCGAACGGCGTCTGGAGCCGGACAGAGGCCACCTCGTCCTCGCCGTTGACCGCACGCACCACCACGTAGGCCGTGGGACCCGTGCACCGGCTGCTCGCGGTCACGTCGAGAGCCACGGAGTCCGTGGCCGAGGTCTGCAGCCGCACGAACGTGATCGAGTGGGCCGGGAACTCGTACGAGAACTCGTCCCCCGCGCCGTCCCACGCGCGCTCGACCGGCACCAGGTGCGTCGGCGCGGCCTTCGTGTTGGTGTCCGACGGCGACCCCACCATCTCCGTCACGGTCGCCTCGGGCGCCACCTCGATCCCGCCGTCGAGACGGACGGTGGTGCGCGCGGCGGTCTCGGTGGGGTTGACCACCTTGACGACCATGTCGCCCGTGTCCTCGTCGTGGGTGACGACCTGGTAGAGCGACTTCGCCGACGGCTGCTCGTAGGACATCTGCAGCTCGTCGTCGAGGTAGAGCTCGATCGTCGAGCCCTCGACCACGATCTTGATCCGGTACGGCTGACCGGTCTCGATGCTCTGCCCCTCGATCGCCTGCACCTCGGCGGCGCTGCCACCGGAAGCGCGCTGCAGCACCGACCGGGTGTTGTTCCACCCGCCGAGGTTCCACCAGTAGTACTCGTTCGGCCCACCGGCGGCGAACCCGACGAGGAAGCCCTCGCTGCCCGCGAGCTTGCGGGCGTCCAGCTCGAGCGTGTAGTCGGACCAGTTCTTCGCGTACGCGCCCTCGACGATGCTGCGCGCGTCGGTCACGGTCGTGGACGACTGCACGTAGGAGCCATCGTCCACCGCCCAGGTGCCCGCCTGGGGTTCCCAGCCGGCACCGTCCGCGAAGTCGTCGGAGAACAGCACGTCACCGGACGCGTTGTCGGTCACCCGGACGTTGGCGTACGCGGCGGACGTCGCCCACGTCGAGAGGAACACACCGCCGTCGAGCACGGCGTCTGCGACCGGAGGTCCCGTGTGCGTGCTCGGGACGACCTCGTCACCGTCGTTCTCGGCGAACATCGTCTGCACGTAGTAGTTCACCGAGCCCCACGACTCGTCGTTGTCGAACCAGATGGCGTCCGGCGACCACTGCACGTAGTCCTCGTTCGCGAGCAGCGGAGCGTAGGCGGCGAGCTTCACGACGTCCGCGTTGCGCTCGAGACCTGTCATGAACGCGGCCTCCGACAGGGCGTTCGCGAAGGTGTTCCCCCGCGAGGCGTACTCGCCGAGGAAGACCGCCGGGCCCTCGCGGTCGTAGGAGTCGTAGCGCTCGTCGTTCTCGAGGAACCACGACGGGTCGTTGTAGTAGTGCTCGTCGACCATCGCGACGCCCTGCTCGCGGTTGAACTCCCACAGCTCGTCGAAGCGCGCACCGCTCGACAGCGGGCCCGAGTTGGAGATGATCGTGATCTCGGGGTGCTCGGCCTCGAGCGCGTCCCGGAACGCCGGGAAGTTCGCCTCGAAGGTCCGCGTGTTCTCCTCGTTCCCCAGGCCGATGTACTTGAGGTCGAAGGGCTCGGGGTGCCCGAGCTCGGCCCGCACCGCACCCCACTGCGTGTCGACGTCACCGTTGGCGAACTCGACGAGGTCGAGGGTGTCCTGCACCCAGCGCGCGATCTGGACGGGGTCGGTCATCTCGGGGATCGTGCTGCCGCAGCCGTTGGCACCGACGGACACCACGGGGAGCGGCGTCGCGCCGAGGTCCTCCGCGAAGAGGAAGTACTCGAGGTAGCCGATGCCGTAGGACTGGTTGTAGCCCCAGAAGTTCCAGTTCGTCGCGCGCTCCTCGACGGGACCGATGGTCTCCTTCCACTGATACGTCCGACGCCGGTCGGTGAAACCGCTCTCGGCGTACGTGCGGAACGTCCCCACGTTCGTGACGCAGCCGCCCGGGAACCGGAAGAACCGCGGGTCCATGGCCTCGATCTTCTCCGCGAGGTCCTTGCGCAGCACCGACCTCCCGTTGACCGGCCCTTCCCAGGTGTCCTGCGGGAACAACGAGACCATGTCGAGGTTCACGGTGCCTGCGGCGCCCGTGAGCACCGCGAGGCGGCCGGACGTCGTGGTCCCCTCGGCGCTGAGCGTGATGTCGTGCTGCACCCACTCGTCGCTGCCGTCGACGTCGACGGTACCGCTCGCGAAGGCCGCCGTGCCCGCGGCGTCCTCGACGCGCACGGTCAGCGTCTGCGCGACCGTGGAACGGACCCAGACCGAGAAGTCGTAGTCCGCGCCCTCCTCGACGAACAGGCCGGTGTTGTAGCCGGCGTTCCGCACGCCGGCGCCCGCACCCGTCGAGACCAGGCGCAGGTAGTTGCGGTTCGTCTCGTTGAGCCGCCCGGCGTCGTTGACGACCGTGGTCGTGGCGCTCGCGCCACCCCGGTTCACCGCGGACCAGGCCGTCATCCCAGTGAACGACCCGTTGTCCTGGTTGTTGAACTCGAACGACCGGTTGCGGACGAGCTCGGCGTACAGGCCGCCGTCGGCCGCGTAGTTGATGTCCTCGTAGAAGACCCCGTACAGCTCGTCGCTCATCTGCGTGCGCGTCGCCTGGGTGTCGACCGTGATCTCGTGCTCCGCGGAGGACACGGGGGTGATCGTCAGCCGCACGGCGTCCTCCCGCCCGCCCAGGACCAGCGCACCGTCGGCCGCCAGGCCGGCGTGAGCCTCCGGGTCCGTGGCGTCACGCAGGACGACCCGGCCGCCGCCCGCGTCGGTCAGCCGCAGCGTAGCGGCGTCGGCTCCCTCGGCACCGAGCGTCAGACGCGCGTCGTCCACCACGACGGGCCGGTCACCGACCGACAGCGTGATCGGCTGCGACCCGTCGCTCCCGGGCTCACCGACCGGCGTCGCACCGAGCGCGACAGTGGTCGACGGGCGCTCGTCGTCGAGGGCGAGACCCTCGTCCGTCGAGACCAGGTACCGGAACGGGGCAGGGCCCGACAGCGTGAATCGACCGGTCGGGACCTGGTCGGTCCCGGGCGCGGCGTCGAGCGCCACGTAGTCGAACACGGCCTCGTGCGCGGTACCGTCCTGCGCCGCGAGCGCGTACAGGCCCACCTGAGTGATCGGGAAGTCGAGCTCGACCGCCCCGGCGTCGGCCCAGACGCCCGCAGGCTCGTCCCAGAACGACGTGGTCAGGGTGTCGCCGGCGCGCTGCATGCGCAGCGTCTCTCCCGTCGACCCGGGCCGGTCGGTGAACTCGTTCGCCGTGAACACACCGCCGGTCTCGACGTCGTTCTCGATCGCACGGCCCGATGGCGACAACGACCCGACGAACGTGAGCCCGGAGCGGACGTAGTTGTCCATGTCCTGCCAGGCGATGAGGCCTGCCCCCTGGTACACCTGCGACACCGGCGCGTCGACCCGTGTGACGACGGTGAAGTCGCCGTCGGGCACGTCGAGCATCAGGATGTTGCGGGCGCTGTTGGTGGACTGCCACGTGTCCCCCGGCTGCGACGTGAGCCGCAACGCCCCGCCCGACACCTCGAGCGCTTCGGAGGCCGGGTTGACCACCGTCCAGTCGGCGCCGAGCGCGTCGCCGTCGAACTGCTCGATCCAGGCGCCCTCCGGCAGCTCGGGCTCGGCGGCGGCGGCGGGCAGCGTCCCGGCGACGAGCGCGCCGGTGGCGAGGAGGCTCGCCGAGACGACGCCGGCGACGGCCTGCCGGCGGCGGCGTCCGATTCGGTGTGCGTCCGCAGCCCGTGGGGGTCGTGGGCTCGGTGGTGGCGCGACGGACGGTTCGTGCGGGTGGTGCGTGGATGCTGACATCAAGTACCTCTCCTCGTTGAGAGACCTGGGAATCCGTCGACCGTCGTTGATGTTAACGATCACACGACCGGGCGGCGTCCCCCTGGACCCGTTCTCGATGCGCACGGGGTACCGGCCCCCTGCTGTGGTCCCGGCGCGCACCGGCGCACGTCGGGACTCGTCGGGTGCCGGGACGTGCCCGGCACCCGACGACCTACGTCCGGCGGACCGCCAGGACCCGCTGCAGGATCACGAAGATCAGGAGCAGCGCGCCGATGACGATCTTGGTCCACCAGGAGCTGAGCGTTCCTTCGAAGGTGATGATGGTCTGGATGAGTCCGAGGACGAGCACACCCAGCACGGAGCCGAGCACGAATCCCGTCCCGCCGGTGAGCAGCGTGCCTCCGATCACGACCGCGGCGATCGCGTCGAGCTCCATGCCGACGCCCGTCAGCGAGTAGCCGGACCGGGAGAAGAGGGCGAACAGCAGTCCCCCGAGCCCCGCGCAGGTCCCGCTGATGACGTAGACGAGGACCTTGGTGCGTGCGACGGGCAGACCCATGAGCATGGCCGACTGCTCACCGCCGCCGATCGCGTAGACGGTCCGGCCGAACTGCGTGTAGTGGAGCACGTAGAAGCCGATCGCGACGACCACCAGCGCGATGACGACGCTCGCGTTGATCCGCCACGTCTCGCCGATCGGCAGCGACCAGCTCGCGAGCTCCACGAACGTCTCGTTCGTGATCGTGATCGACTCGAGGCTGATGACGTAGCTCAGTCCACGCGCGAGGAACATCGCGGCCAGGGTCGCGATGAACGGTTGTATCTCGAAGACGTGGACCATGATCCCGACGACCAGGCCGAGCGCGGAGCCGATGAGCACGACGAGCGGGATGACCACCGCGGCCGGCCACCCGGTCTGCAGGAGCGAGGCCGCGGAGATCCCCGACAACGCCACCACCGCTCCGACCGACAGGTCGATGCCGCCGGTGAGGATCACGAACGTCATCCCCACTGCCAGCACGATGAGGAACGAGTTGTTGATGAACAGGTTCGAGATGACCCGTCCCGACAGGAAGTTGTCGTAGCGGGTCGCCCCGACCACGAGCATGAGCGCGAGGACGACGAGCGTGCCGAGCACCGGCAGGTAGCGGCGGTCGATGTGCAGTCGGCGGCGCAGGCCGGAGACGGCCGGTACGAGCCCGCCGGACCTCTTGGTCTCGGGCGCCTGGATCTGGTCGATGGACATCAGGCTGCGACCTCCGTGCGGGCGGACGTGCTGTCGGTACCGGCCTCCGACGCCTTGCGGCGCCGTCGGGCGGCGAGCTTCTTGCGCACCACGGGAGCCTGCATGAGGCACACGGCGATGACGACGATCGCCTTGAACAGCGGCGTCACGGACGGCGAGATGCCAAGCATGGTCACGGTCAGAGTGAGGGTCTGGATGACGAAGACGCCGACCAGGGTGCCCGAGAGCGAGAACTTGCCTCCTGCCAGCGACGTCCCCCCGATGACGACGGCGAGGATCGCGTCCAGCTCGATGAACAGTCCGGCGTTGTTCGCGTCGGCCGCCATGACGTTGGAGCTGATCATCAACCCGGCGAGGCCGGCGAACAGCGCCGCGACCGCGTACACGGTCCACACGATGTTGCGCGCCTTGACCCCGGCGAGCCTGCTCGCCGCCGGGTTGATGCCGACGGACTCGATGAGCATGCCCAACGCCGTGCGCCGCGTCAGGACCGCGACGAGGGCGAAGACCCCGCCCGCGATGAGGATCGCGACCGGGAGGCCGAGGAAGAAGCCCGAACCGATCGTCTTGAACGGAGGGCTGTTGACCGTCGTGATCTGACCGTTCGTGATGAGCATCGCGATGCCACGACCCGCCGTCATGAGGACGAGGGTCGCGATGATCGGTTGTATCCCGAGCACCGAGACGAGGAACCCGTTCCAGACGCCGAGCACGAACGACAGCGTCAGCGCGATCCCCACGGCGACGAGCACCGTCGTCACGCTCGTAGGGTCGGGCGACGAGGCGATGAAGCTGCACGCGACCGCGCCCGAGATCGCGACCACGGCGCCGACCGACAGGTCGATCCCCCGGGTCGCGATGACGAGCGTCATACCGAGGGCCACGAGCAGCAGCGGCGCACCGTTGCGCAGGATGTTGATCGTCGCCCCGAACAGGTTGCCGTCCTGGAGGCGAACCCCGAGGAAGCCGGGGTTCTTGATCGTGTTCGCGACCACCAGCAGGACCAGCGCGGCCACGGGCCAGAAGAGCCGGTTCTGCGTGAAGCTCGTCAGGCCGCGGCGGGTGTCACCCGGTGCGCGCGACCCGACGCTCGTGCCCGGGCGGTCCGCGGGGGCGGGTGCCTGCGTGCTCATCGGTGCTGACCTCCGCTCGCGATCAGCTCCACGAGGTCGCTGACCGTGACGTTCTCGTTGTTGGTGACCTCTGCGATCTTCTCGCGGTCCCGCATGACGGCGATCCGGTGGCTGAGCCGCAGGACCTCCTCCAGCTCCGCGGAGATGAAGACGACGGACATGCCGTCGGCGGCGAGCTGGGCGACCAGCCGCTGGATCTCCGCCTTCGCGCCGACGTCGATGCCGCGGGTCGGCTCGTCCAGCAGCAGGAGGCGGGGTGCGGTCGCGAGCCACCGGGCGAGCAGCACCTTCTGCTGGTTGCCGCCCGAGAGGTTGCGGATCAGGGCGTCGGGGTTCGCCGGCCGGATGTCGAGCGCGGTCATGTAGCGGTCGACGATCTCGTCCGCCCGCTTGCGCGGGAGCCGGCGGGCCCAGCCGCGGTCGGCCTGGACCCCCAGGATGATGTTCTCCCGGACCGTCAGGTCACCGATGATGCCCTCGGCCTTGCGGTGCTCGGAGGAGAAGGCGATGCCGTGCTGCATGGCCGCGCGTGGGGTGCGCAGGCGCGCGAGCGCGCCCGCGATGCGCGTCAGACCGGAGTCCGCGCGGTCGGCGCCGGCGAGCAGCCGAGCAAGCTCGGTACGGCCGGACCCCAGCAGGCCCGCCAGCCCGACGACCTCGCCCTCGTAGAGGTCCAGGTCGAACGGCTGTACCGAGCCCTTGCGCCCGAGCCCGACGGCCTGGACGAGCGGAGCGGTGTCGGGGCGCTCGGCGACTGATCGCTTGGGCGCCTCCTCGAGCTCCTCGAGCACCTCGAGCGAGGTACCGATCATCTTCGAGACCAGCTCGAGGCGGGGCAGGTCGGCCGTGCGGTACTCACCGACGAGCTGACCGTTGCGCAGAACGGTCATCCGGTCCGAGATCTCGTAGATCTGCTCGAGGAAGTGCGAGACGAAGAGGATCGCGACGCCCTGGTCGCGCAGAGACCGCATCACGGCGAACAGCTGCGCGACCTCGTCCGCGTCCAGGCTCGAGGTCGGTTCGTCGAGGATGAGGACCTTGCAGTCGACGACCATGGCACGGCAGATCGCGACCAGCTGCTGGACGGCGAGCGAGTGCGCCGACAGCGAGGAGGCCGGGTCGATGTTGAGGTTCAGCCGCGTGAGCAGCTCGCCCGCGGTGCGCCGGGTGGCACGCCAGTCGATCGCGCCGGCACGGCGCGGCTCGTGACCGAGCATGATGTTCTCGGCGACCGAGAGGTTCTCGCAGAGATTCACCTCCTGGTACACGGTGCTGATGCCGGCGGACTGGGCCTGCCCGGGACCGCTGAACTCCTGCTCCTGGCCGTCCACGACGATCCGGCCGGAGTCGATCGAGTAGACGCCCGTGAGCGCCTTGATGAGCGTGGACTTGCCGGCGCCGTTCTCCCCCATGAGGGCGTGGACCTCGCCCGCGCGAAGGGTGAAGTCCACGGCCTGCAGAGCTTTGACTCCGGGGAACTCGATCGAGATCCCCGTCATCTCGACGACCGGTGGGGCGTCGTGTGGCGTAGTCATCGTTGACCTTCCGTGCCGAGCCCGCGCGGGGCGCGGGCGGCGTGCTGTGCAGCGTGCGGGACTGCGGGGTGTCGGCCGTGCACCAGGGCCTCGAAGCACCTGGTGCACGACCCGTCCGTGGTAGCGGTGGGGACGCGGTGCCGCGTCCCCACCGTCAGGTCGTGCTGTCCGCGTCAGTACTCGCGGGTGGGGAGCGCCTCGATGGCTGCTTCCTGGTCGAACGCGAGGTCCTCGACGACGATGCGCTTCTCGACCGGCTCGCCGGCGATGACGCTCTTGATGATCTCGGCCAGGTCCGGGCCGAGCAGCGGGTTGCACTCGACGATGTAGTTGATCTTGCCGTCGGCCAGCGCCTGCATGCCGTCCTTGACCGCGTCGATCGTGACGATCTTGATGTCCTCGCCGGGCACCATGCCGGCGGCCTCGATCGCCTCGATCGCACCGAGGCCCATGTCGTCGTTGTGCGCGAAGACCAGGTCGATGTCGTCGTGGGCCTGCAGGAAGCCCTCCATGACCTGCTTGCCCTCGGTCCGCGTGAAGTTGCCGGTCTGAGACGCGATGATCTCGATGTTCGGGTTGCCGGCCGTGGCCGACTCGAACCCGGTCTTGCGGTCGATCGCGGGCGCGGCGCCGGTGGTGCCCTGGAGCTCGACGACGTTGAGCTGCTCGGCCGCGAGGTTCTCCGAGACCCACTCACCGGCCATCTCACCCTCGAGGACGAAGTCGGAGCCGATGAAGGACTCGTAGAGCGTGTCGTCCTCGGAGTCCACGGCCCGGTCCGTCAGCACGACGGGGATGCCCGCGTCGCGAGCCTCCTCGAGCACCGAGTCCCAGCCGGACTCCACGACAGGCGAGAAGGCGATGACGTCGACGCCCTGGGCGATGTAGGACCGGATCGCCTGGATCTGGTTTTCCTGCTTCTGCTGCGCGTCGGAGAACTTGAGGTCGAAGCCGTTCTCGGCGGTCAGGGTGTCCTGGATGGACTTGGTGTTCGCCGCGCGCCAGCCGCTCTCGGCGCCGACCTGCGAGAAGCCGACGACGATCGTGTCGCCGCTCGTGCCGCCGTCGCCGTCACCCTCGGCGCCGCCACCGCCGTCGGTGTCGCCGCCGCCGCAGGCTGCGAGCGCGAAGATCGCCGCACCGGCGAGAACTCCTGTCAGACGCCTGCGCGCCGTGAAAGTGCTGAACATGCTCTCCTCCTTGAGATGCCGGTCCTGGCATCGTGCCCGGACCGTTCCGTGCGTGACCGACCGCATCCTGTTGGGCGCTGTCGGTGTCTGTTCAGGTTTGTCAATATCTAGCGGTGTCAACGTCCGAATGACAAATGAAACCCGTCAAACCGAAGCTCATCGATCAGCTCGACCGACTCGAAGCACCTGTGCCTCGAACCCGGTTCCGCTGTGTGAACGCTCACACCCCCCTGGCTCCGATGTTAGCGCTCACACACACCGGGCGAAAGCCCTCTGGGTCACGGTTCGATCACGACCTACCGACCCCCGGCAACGCACCCGGACAGGCCGTGGCGCACCGGGTCGACCGTGGCCGGTCCGCCCGGCCACGGTCCCCGGCGACCGCCCGTAGGGGTGTGCCGCCCCGTGAGGGAGACCTACAGGCCCTGGGCGAGGCGGTAGTAGGCCTGGTTCCAGCGCACCTGGTCGCGGAACCCACGACGCGTTGTGCTCTCGTCGATGACAAGGAGCTCGGTGCCGGCGATGTCGGCGAAGATCTCGAACGCGTCGACACCCGCCCCGGTGGACAGCACCGTGTGGTGCGCGCCGCCGGCGGTGAGCCACGACTCCGCCGAGGTCGCGAAGTCCGGACGCGGCTCCCACACGGCGCGCGCGACCGGCAGGTGGGGCAGCGGAGCGGTCGGCGCGACGACGTCGACGACGTTGGCCGTCAGACGGAACCGGTCCCGCATGTCGGCGAGAGACACGACGACACCCACACCGGGGTCGGCGTCGAACACCATCCGGACCGGGTCCTCCTTGCCGCCGATGCCGAGCGGGTGGATCTCCACGCGGGGCTTCGAGGTGGTCAGCGACGGGCAGACCTCGAGCATGTGGGCGCCGAGGATCCGCTCGTGGCCCGGGGTGAGGTCGTAGGTGTAGTCCTCCATGAGAGAGGCCCCGCCCGGCAGGCCCTCGCCCATGACCTTGGCCGCGCGCACGAGCACCGCCGTCTTCCAGTCGCCCTCGGCGCCGAACCCGTACCCCTTGGACATCAGGCGCTGCACCGCGATGCCGGGCAGCTGGCGCAGGTCACCGAGGTCCTCGAAGTTCGTCGTGAAGGCCTTGGCCCCCACGGACTCGAGGAACGTCTCGAGCGCGATCTCCTGCCGCGCGGCGTAGCGCAGCGATTCGTGCCGGTCGCCGTCCTTGCGCAGCTCCGGGGCGACGTCGTAGAGGTTCTCGTACTCGAGCACGAGGCTGTCCACCCGGGCGTCGTCCACCGCGGCGACCGCCTCGACGAGGTCGTTGACACCCCACGTGTTCACCGAGACGCCGAAGCGCAGCTCGGCCTCCGTCTTGTCACCCTCGGTGACCGCGACGTTGCGCATGTTGTCGCCGAAGCGGGCGAGGCGCAGCTCGTGCGTCGCGGCCCAGCCGGCCGCGGCGCGCGTCCACGCACCGATGCGCGCGGTCACGGCGGGGTTCGACGCGTGGCCGACGACGGTCGTGCGCGCCACGCCGAGGCGCGTCGCGATGTACGCGTACTCCCGGTCGCCGTGCGCGGCCTGGTTGAGGTTCATGAAGTCGAAGTCGATCGTGTCCCACGGGAGCTCGACGTTCGCCTGCGTGTGCAGGTGCAGCAGCGGCTTGCGCAGCGCGTCGAGACCGCCGATCCACATCTTCGCGGGGCTGAACGTGTGCATCCACGTGACGACACCGAGCACGCGGTCGTCGGCGTTCGCGTCGAGCATCGCGCGGCGGATGGCGCCCGCATCCTTGAGCACCGGCTTCCACACGACGGTCGCAGGCACGTCGGACGACGCGTCGAGCGTTCGCGCGACCTCCTGCGACTGCTCGGCGACCTGTCGCAGCGTCTCCTCGCCGTACAGGTCCTGGCTCCCGGTGAAGAACCAGATCTCGCGGTCCGCGTAGGGCTTGGTCATCTCGTCCACATCTCTCGTGTCGTGGGCCGGGGTCCGCGTCGGCGCGGGCCCCTCCCGTGTGCTGTCGTACCGGTAACTGCTGGGTCGTTCGGTGCTGCGGTCGTGGCGGGTGCTGCCTCAGCGCGCCGGCTGCTGGCCGTAGACGTTCTGGTAGCGCGCGTAGAGGGAGTCGACGTCGTCCTGGGCGATACGCGTCGGCTCGCCGAGCTGGCGGCTGATGTGGACGGTCCGTGCGACCTCCTCGCACATGACGGCCGCCTTGACGGCCGAGCGCGCGTCCTTGCCGATGGTGAACGGGCCGTGGTTGCGCATGAGCACCGCCGGGCTGCGCGAACCGCTGAGGGTCTCGACGATGCCCCGACCGATCGAGTCGTCACCGATGAGCGCGAAGGGGCCGACGGGGATGTCTCCGCCGAACTCGTCGGCCATCATCGTCAGGACGCACGGCACGGGCTCGCCGCGCGCGGCCCACGCCGTCGCGTACGTCGAGTGGGTGTGCACGACCCCGCCCACCTCGGGCATGTGGCGGTAGACGTAGGCGTGCGCCGCCGTGTCGGACGACGGCGCCCGGTCGCCCTCGACGAGGTTGCCCTCGAGGTCGCACACGACCATCGCCGCGGGGGTGATGTCGTCGTACGCGACCCCGGACGGCTTGATGACGAGCAGGTCGCCGGTGCCCGGTCCGCCCGGGTCGCCCGGGTCGCCCGAGGCACGGACACGCTCGGAGACGTTGCCCGCCGTCCAGACCACGAGCTCCCAGCGGGGCAGCTCGGCGTGCAGCGTCGCGACCCGTTCCTTCGCGGCGTCGACGGACTCCCGCAGGGCGGCCGGCACCTCCTGCAGGGGCGACCGCAGGGCGTCGGTGGGGCTCGGCGTGCTCATCGTCTGGTTCTCCTTCGTGGGTCCCGGTCCGGGCGGGTCCGTCCGCTCGGCGGGTCTGATCGGTGGTCCCGGGCTAGAGCGCCGCGGTGGCGGCGCGCTCGACGGCGAGCCCGGCGCTGTACCGCTCGAGGTACGCGCCGAACCCGGCGACGTCCGCGGCGTCGGGCGCCACGGTCTCGAGCTCGGCCGTGGCGAAGACGTGCTCGCGCAGGTAGGTGCCGAGGTCGGACGCGCCTGGCTGCTGCGACCGCGCGTGCTGGTACGCCGCAAGCACGGCGATCCCCCAGGCGCCGCCCTCGCCCGCGGTCCGCCCGACGGTCACGGGGGCGTCGAGCGCGGCGGCCAGCAGCCGCTGCGCGACCCCGGCCGTCCTGAAGAGCCCCCCGTGGGCGAACATGGCGTCCAGCGCGACGCCCTCGCCGTCGAGCACGCGCATCCCGAGGGCGAGCGTGCCGAACGCACCGTAGATCTGCGCGCGCATGAAGTTCGCCAGGGTCAGGCGGCTGTCAGGCGTGCGGACGAACAGGGGCCGGCCCTCGTCCAGGCCTGTGATCGGCTCGCCGGCCAGGTAGTTGTACGCCAGCAGCCCGCCCCCGTCGGCGTCGCCGGCGAGCGCCGCACGGAACAGCGCCCCGAAGACCTCGTCCGGGCCGGCCTGCGCGCCCAGCGCGCTCCCGAGCTCGGCGAACATGTCCGCCCAGGCGCTCAGCTCGCTGGCGCCGTTGTTGCAGTGCACCATCGCGACCAGGTCACCGGCGGGAGTGGTGACGAGGTCCAGCTCGTGGTGGCGGTTCTCGAGGGGGCGCTCGAGGACGACCATGGCGAAGATGCTCGTGCCCGCGCTGACGTTGCCCGTACGGGGGGCCACCGAGTTCGTGGCGACCATGCCGGTGCCCGCGTCGCCCTCGGGCGGGCACAGCGTGATACCGGGCTGCAGCGCGCCCGTCGGGTCGAGGAGCGCCGCGCCCTGGGCGGTCAAGCGACCGGCCTCCTGGCCGGCGACGAGCACCTCGGGCAGCAGCTTCTCGAGCGTGGTGCCCGGGCGGCGCTCGGCGACGAGCGCGTCGAAGGCCTCGAGCATCCGCCGGTCGTAGCCACCTGTCTGCGGGTCGATCGGGAAGACGCCGGAGGCGTCCCCCACCCCCAGGACCGTCCGCCCCGTGAGGCACCGGTGGACGTAGCCCGCGAGCGTCGTGAGCGAGGCGACGTCGGCCACGTGCGGCTCGTCGTCGAGGATCGCCTGGTAGAGGTGCGCGATCGACCAGCGCAGCGGGATGTTGTGCCCGAACAGCTCGGAGAGCTCGGCCGCCGCCGGACCGGTCGTGGTGTTGCGCCAGGTACGGAACGGCACCAGCAGCTCGTCGTCGGCGTCGAAGGCCAGGTAGCCGTGCATCATCGCGGACACGCCGATCGCGCCGAAGGTGGTCGGCCGCACGCCCGCCCGACGTTCGACGTCGTCCGCGAGCCGCGCGTAGGCGTCCTGCAGCCCGGTACGGACCGCGTCCAAGGAGTACGTCCACGTGCGCTCGACGAACTCGTTCTCCCACTCGTGGCTGCCGCTCGCCAGGGGTGTGCCGTCCAGCCCCACGAGGCACGCCTTGATCCTGGTCGAGCCCAGCTCGATACCGAGGGCGGTCGCTCCGGAGGTGACGACCTCCCGAAGGTCGGGGGCCTCGCCCTGCTGCACCATCGCTGCTCCTCCTCGTCGCGGCCGCTCTGCCGCGTGTGTGTCGCCGTACTGCCGTCCAAGAATGTTAGCGCTCACACGCGCAGGATCCAACCCCTGACTCGAACCGGTTCCGCGCAGGTCCCGTCAACCCCCGCGCTCACCCCCTGGGGCCGGCCGAGCTGTCGCGGACCACGAGCACCGGCGCGATCTGCGTGCTGCGTACCTGCGCGCCCCCCAGGGCGTCGACCACCATCGCCATGCACCGGCGGCCCAGCTCGGCGAACGGCTGGCGCACCGTGGTCAGCGGCGGGATGAAGTGCGCGGCACCCGCGACGTCGTCGAACCCGACGACGGAGACGTCACGAGGCACCCGGACCCCACCCTCCCAGAACGCCCGCAGGAGCCCCAGCGCGAGCTGGTCGTTGCTCGCGAACACGGCGGTGGGCCCGTCCCCGGCACGGACGGACTCCGCGAGCTCTCGCCCCACGTCGTACCCGCAGTCCGAGGACCAGTCGCACGCGATCGGGTCGGGGATCTCGGCGCCATGCGCCTCGAGCGCGTCCCGCCACCCCGTCTCGCGCTCGCGGGCGTCGAACCAGTCGAGCGGGCCCGAGAGGTGCAGGACGCTCGCGTGACCCAGCTCGAGCAGGTGCTCCGTGGCGAGCCGGGCGCCGAGCTGCTGGTCCACCGAGATCGGCAGGATGCTCCCGGCGGACGTGCCCACCACGGCGGACGCGTCGGCCTCCGCCGGCTCGTGGTGCTCCCGGGCCGCGATCATGATCACCGGCACCGGGGCACGGAACGAGTCGACCGCGGCCGCGACGTCCGTCTGCGGGGCGATGACCACGATGCCCTCGACGCCCTGCGCCATGAAGTGCTCGAGCGCCCGGTGCATGGTCTCGGCGTCGTACCGCCGGATGGTCGCCACGCTCACGTAGTAGCCCTGCTCCCGGGCGGCCTCCTCGACGGCGATCAGCGTGCTGGTGGGGCCGTAGAGCGCAGAGCCGGTCGTCACCACGCCGACCGTCGCGGAGCGCATCGTCACGAGCGCACGGGCGGCGCTGTTGCGCCTGTACCCGAGGGTCGCGATGGCGTCGAGGACACGCTCGCGGGTCTCCGACCGCACGCTCGGATGGTCGTTGAGCACCCGCGACACGGTCTGGTGGGAGACACCCGCGAGGCGCGCCACGTCGGACATCGCAGGTGGGCGCACCCGGGCAGGTTCCGCCATCAGTCGCGCTCCAGCGCCGCGGCGAGCTCCTGGGAACGGTCCCGCGCCGCCTCGAGCGCGTCGAGGAACGCCGCCCGGACCCCACCGGCGTCCAGCCGTCGCACCGCGGCGACCGTGGTCCCGCCGGGCGACGACACCCGCTCCCGCAGCACCGCCGGGTGCTCACCCGTCTCCTGGAGCATCGCCGCGCTGCCGGCCACGGTCGCGGTCGCGAGCCGGAGCGAGAGCTCACGGCTCAGGCCGAGCAGCACCCCGGCCTCCGCGAGCGCGTCCACCACGTAGAACACGTAGGCCGGGCCGGACCCGGACAGGGCCCCGACGGCGTCCTGGTCCTTCTCCGGGACCCGCACCACGAGACCGGTCGCGGCGAGCACCCGCTCGACGAGAGCGACGTGGTCCTCCGTGGCGGCGGCCCCGCCGCTCACGGCGCTGACCCCCGCCCCGATCACCGACGGCGTGCTCGGCATGACCCGCACGACGGGCGTGCCCGACGGCAGGCGCGACTCGAAGAAGGTCGTGGGGAGCCCGACGGCGACGCTCAGGACGACCGCGCCAGGCGCCAGGTGGTCCGCGACCTGCGCGAGGAGGGTGGCGACGTCCTTCGGCTTCACCGCGACCACCACGACGCCGGCGCCGGAGACCGCCTCGACGTTGTCGTGCGTCACCTCGACCTCGTGGCGCACGCGCAGCTCGGCCGCACGCTCGTCACGCCGGACCGTCGCGACGACGTCGTCCGGCGACCAGCCGGCCGCGAGCGCCCCCGCGAGCACGGTCTCCCCCATCACGCCCGCGCCGAGGACGGCGATCCGCGTCACGGCCTCGTCGGTTCCGGTCATGTCCTGCCTGCTTCCTCGTCGTCCGCCCGGCGCGGGCGGCGGCTTCCACCGACGCGCCGGTCATGGTGTGGGGTGCCGGGCGCCTCCCGGCGCCTCGGGTCAGATCGGGAAGACCGTATAGAAGTCCTCGATGTCCTCGACCGGTCCCGTGGCCTGCACCACCGCGGTGCCGTTGTACCACGTCACCGTCGCCGTGCCGTCCTCGGCGGGGGTGACGGCGTAGGTGCCGGCAGTCTCGCCGTCGACCAGGACGTCGCCGGTCGAGGTCGGGGTGCCTGCCTCGGCGACCAGCGCCTCGGCCACGGTCCGGGCCTCGGCATCGGTGGACCACTGGCCGGCGACGACCGTGACCCTCGTGGCGTCGTCGCCCGCCGCGTCGGCGTAGACCAGCTCGTAGGCCTCGAGCGGGTCCCACCCGTCGAGCGCCTCCGTCTCGCCCTCGCTGCGCAGGGCGAACCGCAGGACCTCGGATGGCAGCGCCTGCGCGAACTGGGCGTCCAGCGTGCGCTCGACGGGGTCGATCGTCGGCGTCTGCGGGGGCTCGGTGACCGTCACCGTGGGGGCGGGCTCCTCCTCGGCCGCGGGGCGGGCGAACCCGGGCCACACGACGGCGAGGAACACCACGACCAGGACCACGGCGAGCAGCGCGGCGAGACCCACGACGAGGCGACGACGCCGGTACACCTCGGGCGACGGGCGGCGGCGGTGCCGGAGATCGGTGGCACCGAGGGCGTCCGGCGTCCGGCCGACAGGGCGCCGGGGCGCGTCGGCACCGTCGTGCGGCGACTGGCTCATGCCACCCTCCCTCCGGCTGGAGCTGCCCGACCGGGCTGATGATCGCCCAGCCTAGGGTGCGCCCGGCCGTGCCCACGACACGCCGCGCGGCGGGAAGCGCACGTTGGCCTCCCGCCGCGCCTCGTCCGGCCGTGGATCAGCCGCAGACGATCGGCTCGTAGGGCACCACGACGTCGACGCTCACCTCCTGGCCGCCGACGCTCCCCTTCGCGCGCACGACGGCGTCGCCGCCGTCGACGTGGGCCGCGCGGACCGCGAAGGACTGGTAGGCGCTCTTGCCCGGTGCCACCGCGTCCACCGTCCGTGACCCGTGCGCGGTCTCGAGCGCGACGTCGACGGGCCCGTCATGATCGTTGACCGCACGGACCACGACGTAGGCCCGGCCCGCCACGCAACGCGTCTGCGCGGTCGCGGTCACGGCGAGCTCCGGGACGACCGGACCCGTGCCCGGGTCGTCCGCGAACACGCGCCACTCGGTGATCGCGACGGCGGAGTACGTCGAGCCGTTGCCGTTCGCCTGCACGGTGGCGCGCAGCCGTGAGGTCGTCACGGGCTCGAAGGTGACGGTGTTGAAGGCCGTGGTCGACGTGCCGTACCCCGACGCGTCCGCGACGTCCGCCCAGGCGCCCGCGTCGTCGTCCCAGTACTCCAGGGACCACCCGTCGGGCGCAGCGACCCCGTCCCCCGTGCCCGGGTTCGAGTCCCGCCAGAACTTCAGCTCGGCCCCGGTGAGCCGGACCGGACGGGCCCAGTCGTAGCGGACCCACTGGCTCGCGGGCCGGTTGCCCGACCACGTGCCCCAGATCTGGGCCTGGCTCGGGGTGGCGGGGTCGGCGCCGTCGTTGAGGGCGCCGACGCTGTTCCAGCCGGCCGTGTACGACGCGCTCGCCGTGGCGATCGGTGCGACGTTCCCCGTGAGCGGTCCCGAGATGTCGGCCGGGATCGTCACGACCTTCGGCGTCTCGGTGTTGCCCGCCGCGTCGACCGCGCGGAAGGAGACCCGGTGCTGGCTCGCGTCCGGTGCGGCGACCGGGCCGTCGTAGACCTGCCACGCGCCCGTGCCGATCGCGACCTCGACGAGCGCGACGCCGGACGTCGCGTCGGTCGCCGTGACCGTCACGGTCCGGGCGTCGGGGTCGAGCGTGCCCGTGCTGACCGGGGCCACCCGGTCGACGAGGACGTCGAGCGCCTCCTCGTCGGAGACGTTGCCCGCGCGGTCTGTCGCCCGTGCCACGACCCGGTGCTCGCCGTCGCCCGCCACCACGACCTCGGTGGTGCGCGTCGGCTCAGTGGTGACCGGGTCGTCGTCGTCCACCTGCGTGGTGAGCACGACGCGCCCGCCCGAGTCGTCCGCGGCGTCGACGCGCACGCGCACGTCCGAGCGGAACCAGCCGTCGCTGCCCGCGCTCCCGAGGGGCGTGAGCGTGAGTGTCGGCGCGGTCTCGTCGCCCTCGGCGGCCTGCGCCGGGATCACCGTGACCTCGGCGCCCACCCGTCCGTCCGCGTGGCCGAGGACGGACCCCTCGACGGTGAACGTCCCAGGCTCCGCGACGTCGTCGGCGGTGACCTCGTCCCAGAACGCGGGGACCGCGAGCGTCGTCCCGCCCGGGAACGTCACCGGGACGGTCCCCGGCAGCTCGGTCTCCCCGACCTCGACGGTCATCGCGGGCGGCTCGACGGCCTCGGGCTGCTGGGCGAGGACCTTCCACTCCTCGACGGCCACGCCCGAGTAGGTGCTGCCGTTCGTCGAGGCGTCGAAGACCGCACGCACCTGCGTCGTCGTGACGGGGTCGAAGGTCGTCGACTGGAAGCCGTTCGTCGCCGTGCCGTAGGCGCTCGGGTTCGCGACGTCGACCCACGCACCCGTGCCCGACGCGTCCCAGTACTGGATGCGCCAGGACGCGGGTGCTGCGACGCCGACCCCCGTGCCCTGCGGCTGGTCGTTCCAGAAGTCGATCTGTGAGCCCGCGAGCCGCATCGGCTGGTCCCAGGTGTACTGCACCCACTGCTGGGGCGGGTTGTTGCCCGTCCAGGTCCCCCACATGTCCGGCGGGAGCGGGTTGGGGCGCACGATCTCGTCGTTGAGCGCCTTCTTCCAGTACTGCGTGGGGACGGGCTCGTTCGACACCGTGACCGTCGCCTCCTGAGCGACGTTGGCACGCGGCGTGACGTCCTTGGTCCGCTCCGGTGTCGTGACGACAGGCTTGATCCGCGGCGGCGTCTGGCTGTCGTCCCACTCGACCCGGTCGATCGCGACCGAGCGGCGGAAGTGGTTGCCGCCCACGGCGTCGGCCGTGTGGTACGCCAGCCACCACTCGCCGTCGTGCTCGACGATGCCGGGGTGGCTGGTCGTCGAGGAGACCGGCGAGAGGATGGTGCCGCGGTACGTCCAGGGGCCGGTGGGCGCGGGCGCCGTCCCGTAGGCGAGGCACGCGTGGTAGTTCGCGGGGGTGCACGACGACGTCGGTCCGGCGTTGTTGCCGGCGTACGCCATGTAGTAGGTGCCGTCGCGCTCGAACGCCCACGCCCCCTCGAAGAACCCGGTCAGGCCGGTGACCGTGCTCACCTGGCCCACCGGCGTCTTCATGTCCTGGTCGAGCTCGAGCATCCGCAGGTTGCCGAAGCTCCCCCAGTAGACGTAGACGCGCCGGTCCTCGCCCTCCCCGTCGACGAGCACCGTCGGGTCGATGTTGTGGATGGTGTTCGGCGTCGGGAGCCGCTGGGAGATGATCGGGGCCCCGACGTGGTCGGTCCACGGCCCGGTCGGGGTCTCGGACACCGCGATGCCGATGCCGAACCGGTCGCTCGCGGTGCTCGCCGCCTCGTGGACGGGCACGTACCAGTAGTACCGGTCGTCGATGCCGCGCACGACCTGCCCGGCGTACGCGCGGCCGGGCGACGCCCAGTCGAACACCTGCTCGGGACGCATGAGCGACGGGTGGTGCGTCCACTCGCCGGCGTCCACGTCGGCCGTCACGAACGCGCCCCACTCGTTCATGATGAAGTCGTTCGTCGTCGGCCCGGCCTCGTCGTGGCCCGTGTAGACGTAGAGCTGGTCGGCGCCCGTGTCGTTGCCCGGCGCGCCCGCCGGCACGACGAGCGGCGCCGGGTCGGCAGAGTAGTAGCTGCCGTCACCGAGGATCGGGTTCTGCGTCGAGGTGAACGTCGCCGCTGCGGCCGGCGACGCGACCGCTCCCACGACCGCCGTGGCCGCGACGAGCGCGGTCACGAGCGCGCCGGCCACCGGCGGACCTGAGCGGGAACGGGGTCGGGAACGATGCCGGTGCCGCGAGCGGGTTGCGGCAGATCGGTGGTCGTGTCGTGCTCGGGAGGTCGTCATCGTCTCTCCTCGAAGGGTGCTGGTGGACGGGTTGGTGGGACGGCCGGGGTCAGCCGCAGTCGGTCGCGGGGAACGCCACGGAGACGGTGGTCGGGTCGCCGCCGGCCGTGGCCGTGACCGCCACGTCCCCGCCGTCGACCGACGCCGCGCGGGCCGTGAAGGACTGGTACGCGGATCGACCCGGGGCGACGCCCGGCACCGACCGGTTCCCGTAGGGCGTGCTGAGCTCGACGTCGAGCGGCACGTCCTCGGCGTTCGTCGCGCGGACCGCCACGTGGACCGTCCCGGCGAGGCAGCGCGGCGTGACGACCACGTCGACGTCAAGGCCTTCACCCCGCGCAGGGAGCTCGAGACGGCCGCGCTCCTCGACGTTGCCCGCGGCGTCCGTCGCCGCGAACTCGATCACCTGCACCTCGTCGGTCAGCGCGCGCGTGAACGGCTCGGAGTACGTGCCCCAGAAGGTCCCCGGGCCCTCCCACTGGATGCGGTCGACCCCCGAGCCGGCGTCGGTCGCCTCGAGCGTGATCTCCACGCCCGCACCCAGGTCGCGGACCGTCGCGGTGGTCACCGGCGCGACCGTGTCGACGCGCAGCTCGCGCACCGCCTCGCCGACGTTCCCCGCCTCGTCGGTCGCGCGGGCACGGACCGTGCGCACCCCGTCCTGGTCGACGGCGAACGGCCCCGCGTAGGGCGTCCACGCGCCGTCGTCCACGCTGATCTCGACCGCGGGCGACGGGTCGCGGTTGTCGCTCGCCACCACCACGACCTCGGGGTGCGTCACGATCCATCCCGACGTCGTCGGGCCGGGCTCCGCGGTGATCGTCACCGTGGGCGGCAGGGTGTCCTCGACGTCGTCCGGTGCGAGCACGAACACGACGGCCTCTGCCTCCAGGTCCGTGCCGGCCACCGTGCCGGGGACGAGGAAGAACCCACCGGGCTCGGCGTAGTCCGCCGGTGCGACCGGGCCCCAGGACACCTCGGTCCGACTGTCCCTCGACCCGTCCTCGTACGCCGCGGTGACGACCGGCGAGAGCACGGGAGCGACGCCCGCGAGCGTCACGACGCTCACGGGGTCGACGCCGACGACGGCGCCCGGCTCGCCCGCGCGGACGTGCACGGTGCCGCGCACGAGGTCCGCGAACGCCTCGGTGGTGCCGGTGACCTCGAGGGCGCCCGGTTGCGCGACGTCGTCGGCCGTCACCTCCTGCCAGTCGACCGCGACGCGCTCGACCCGTCCGTCCACGAAGACCGCGTCGACCTTGGCCGGGAGGTCCGGCAGGACACCCACCGGGGTCGGGACGTGCACCGGGGCGACGTCGATCGGGCCGTGCGGGTCGACGGGCTCGGGCTCCTCGACACCGCCGGAGCCCCAGACCTCCCACTCGGAGACGCCCACGGCCGAGAAGGTGCTGCCCGGTCCGCCAGGGAGGGCCGAGAACGTCGCCCGCAGGCGCGTGGTGGACACGGCGTCGAACGTCGTCTCGTTCGGTTCGAGCCGCGCCACCGGGAAGCCGCTCGGCTCCGGCAGGTCGGCGAAGGCTCCCGCCGCGGCGTCCCAGTACTGGATCGTCCACGACTGCGGCACCCGGACGTTGTCACCATTGGCGTCCGCGCCGTCGGACCAGAAGCGCACGACCGACCGGTCCACCGTCACCGGTGCGGGCCACGAGTACTCGAGCCACTGCGTCGCGGGCCGCGGGTTCTGCCCGTAGGTCCCCCACGTCGCACCGTGCGCGCCGCCCGTGCTCACGCCCGCGCCGTCGTTGACCGCCTCGAGGGTGTTCCAGGCGGCCGTGTAGCTCGCGGCGGGCTCACCGACGAGCGCGACGTTCACCGGCTCGGCGGCAGCCGCGGTGGCGTTCGCCGAGGACGTGGACGCCGCGAGCGAGGCGTTCACCGTGGCGCCGAGGCCCGCGAGGCACGTCAGGACCACCGCGACCGCGACGGCCAGCCGGGCACGGGCGCCGGTGCCGGCACCGGGCCATGTGCTCGTCCGGGCGCTCATGCGAGCCTCGCCCGGCCGGCGGTGACCAGGATGCGCTGGGCGTCCCGGCGGCTCAGCAGGCCCGCGCCGACGAAGTCGTCCGCGGTCCGCTGCACGGTCGTGAGGAATTCGTGGCGGGAGGAGAAGCCGCCCGCCTCCCAGACGACGTCGAGGAAGGAGGTCCCGTCGGCGCGCGCGGCGTTGCGCACGCCGCTGTCGAGGCCGGCGAAGGCCACCCTCGGCTCATGTCGTTCGACGTACATGTGGTACTGGGTGTCGTCGCCGGACCACGCCGGTTCGAGAACGAGGTCGCCGAGGCGGAAGTACCCGTCCCCGAGGTTGGTGAGCGCGGCGTCGAGCGACCCGTCGAGGCCGAGGTGGGTGGACAGCGAGAGCCGCAGGAAGCTGCGCGAGGTGCTGCGGGCGAGCAGGACCGTCGGGCCGTGCTCGATGCTCTGCACCCGCGGGTTGTCGGGCGTCGGCACCGCTCGCACGCTCATCGGCATGTCGATCTCCACCCGGTCGCCGCGGCTCCAGGCGCGCGAGACGCTGACGTACGTGCCCGGGACGGCGTCGATCTCCTGCTCCGCGCCGTTGACGCGCACACGGAACCCGCGCCGGACCCATCCCGGCACCCGGAGGCGCAGGTCGAGCGGACCGTCGCCGTCGACCGTCAGCACGCTCGACCCGACCCGCGGGTACTGCGTCTCCTGCACGACGCGGAACCCCTCCTCGGGCCAGTCGAGCGTCGACGCCAGGTAGAGGTTGACGTAGAGCACACCGCCGTCGACCGCGCGGAAGTACACCGAGTCGCGGTACTTCACGTGGTTCTCCAACCCGGTGCCCCCGCAGCACGTCCCCGTGTTGCCGTACTCCCGGCGGGTCCCGGGATTCACGCCGTACATGTACGTGACCTCGGGGCTCGTGGTGGACTCGACGTCCTTCTTCGACCCCACGACGTGGTTGAGCAGCGCGCGCTCGTAGTACTCCATGTACCGCGCGTCGAGGGTGTGGAAGAACAGCAGGCGGCTGAGCTTGAGCATGTTGTAGGTGCCGCACGTCTCGGCGTTGCGGGCACCGATGTCGCCGGCGACGATGCCCGGAGGCCCGAAGAGCTCGCCCTCGCCGTGCCCGCCGTGCGCATAGGTGCGGCCCGGGACGACCATGCCCCAGAAGTTCTCGGTGGCGTCGCGGTAGCGCTCGGAGCCGGTGATGTCGTAGAGCTTGAGGTACCCGGGGAACTGCGGGATGTGCTGGTTCGCGTGCTTGCCGTCGAGCGTGTCCTGGTCCTGCGCGCACGCGTCGACGAGCGATGTGAGGTCGAACAGCCGCGCGGTCTCGGCGTACGCGTTCTCGCCCGTGTGCACCGCCAGGTCCGCGAGGACCTCGTTCATCCCGCCGTACTCGCCCGCGATGTAGATGCCCCACATCCGCTCGAGCTGCGCGGCGGGCAACCCGCTCAGCCGGTGGTCGACCCAGTCCGCCATCGACGCCGCGATCTCGAGCGCCTGCCCCGAGCCCGTGAGCCGGTACGCGTCCACGAGCCCCGCCATGATCTTGTGGCACGTGTAGTAGGGCGCCCAGATCTCGCCGTAGGGGGCGTACTCCTCGAGCCTGCTGAACTGCCACTCCCCGTAGGCGGCGAGGAAGCCGGGATGGCTGTACCGCCCCGTCGCGGCGAGCGCCGCCTGCACCTCGCCGAGACCGTCGACGACGGCGTCGGACTTCTCCTTGAGCACGGGGTCGCCGGTGCTCGCATAGGCGAGGGCGAGCATCGACAGGAAGTGGCCGCCGTAGTGCCCGCGCAGGAGGTTCGCCGTCTGTGTGCTCGCCCGCCCCGGGTAGTCGTCCGGGCCCCATGCCCGCTCGTTCGCGTGCCCGAACCCCTCCCAGCCGCCGGGCGCGGCCGCGCCGCGAGTGTCCAGGCCCGCGTTGCGTCGGAAGACCGCGAGGATCCGGTCCACCGGATAGGCGCGGGCGAGGTGCAGCGCCTGGTCCTGGGCCCGCGTCGCGACGCTCGGCGCCAGCGTCACGTCCGCCATGGCGAAGGGCTCCGCGACCCAGCGGTCGAAGGTGACCGACCGGTCCGCCGCACGCAGGAGCGCGGACCCGACAGACGGGCGGGCCGCGGGCGTCACCAGACCTCCCGCGCTCCCCGTCCGCCCCGCCGCGGCGGGTGCGCCCGCACCCGCCAGCGCGACGGCACCGACCGTCGCGAGCGCCCCGTACCGCAGGACGGTCCGTCTCGACGGCTTCACGTCGTTGTGCTGCATGCCTGCTCCTCGTTGAGGTCGACCGGGTCGACGCGGGCCGGCGCGCGCTGGCGGTCGACCCGGGACCCTCGGTGCACGTCGTCGTGCGGGACATCAGGGGGAACATGCCACAGACAGAAACCTCTTCGCAATGGTTTTCGGTTGACCGCTCGTGCAACCGTGCTCTGCAGGAGAACCGACTCAAGGCGTGGACCAGCGCCTGACCAGGGAAGACGTGGCAGTACGAATGCGCGAGGACCCGCCGCGCCCCGCAGGAACTCGAAACGGCTGGATCAGGACTTTTCGGTGCGGTGCTGAGCCCGGGCGTCGTCTCGGTGGGCCACCCGGCCCTGCGCCCGCGTCGCGGCGACGGCGAGCAGCACACCGACGACCGCGAGGTCGAAGATGATCTGGACCATCGTGACGACCTTCGCCGCGTCGCCCGTGGGGTGGATGTCGCCGAAACCGACCGTGCCGAGGGTGACCACCGTGTAGTAGAGAGCGTCGGTCCGCGACTCGATCCCCTCGAACTGGCCCGTACCGTCGACCGCCAAGAGGTAGTAGACGATCGCGAAGAACACGATGATCGGGAAGAACAGCCCGACGACCGACTGGACCTGCACCGACGCGTCGGCGCTCGCCCGCATCTGACGACGCCCGAGGATCACCATGAGCCAGGTGAGCGCCAGCACACCGACGCCGAAGACCACCGCGCTCGCTGGGCCCGGCAGCAGGTCGTCGCCGAGCGGGAGGCCGTAGAACACCAGGACGCACGAGACCACCGACCCGGCCGTGGCGATCACGGTCCACCACGGGCTGTCGTGCGGGATCCGGCGCATGCCCCCAGGATCGCAGCGGATCGCCCCCGGACGGTGGACTCCGGCGCACGTGTCGGCACGGGAGTGCCGGTGCACGTGCTTGCGCGGCTGTCGGACGCCCCGGCTACCGTCGAGCCGTGACCTCGACCAGCACGTCCTCAACCACCGCGAAGTCGTCCAAGCGCGGCACCCGCCCCGGCTACCGCTGCAGCGAGTGCGGCTGGACCACCGCCAAGTGGGCGGGCCGCTGCGGGGAGTGCCAGGAGTGGGGCACCGTGACAGAGGAAGCCGCCGCCGCGGCCGGGCCGCGGACGACGGCGGTCACCCCGACGCGCTCCCCCGCCCGCCCGATCGGCGAGATCAACGTCGAGTCCGCCCGGGCGACGCCCACCGGGGTCGCGGAGTTCGACCGGGTGCTCGGTGGCGGTATCGTCCCGGGCGCGGTCGTGCTGCTCGCCGGGGAACCGGGTGTCGGCAAGTCCACGCTGCTGCTGGCGGTCGCCTCCAACGTCGCGTCCGGCGCGACCGACCTGCCCGGCGTCGCGGCCTCCGCGCCGCGCACCGTCCTGTACGTCACGGGCGAGGAGTCCGCCGGTCAAGTACGGCTGCGTGCCGAACGGATCGGCGCCCTCGCGCCCGGGTTGCTGCTCGCCGCCGAGACGGACCTCGCGACGATCCTCGGGCACGTCGAGGCCGTCGACCCGGACCTTCTCGTCGTCGACTCCGTCCAGACGATCGCCTCCGCGCAGGTCGACGGCGCGCCGGGCGGCGTCAGCCAGGTGCGGGAGGTCGCGGCATCACTCATCGCCGCGGCGAAGGGCCGGGACCTGCCCGTCGTACTCGTCGGGCACGTCACCAAGGACGGCTCCGTCGCGGGCCCCCGCACGCTCGAGCACCTCGTCGACGTCGTCTGCCAGTTCGAGGGCGACCGCCACTCGCGCCTGCGCCTCGTGCGCGCCGTGAAGAACCGGTACGGGCCCACCGACGAGGTCGGCTGCTTCGACCTCTCAGAGGCCGGGATCGTGGGCCTCGCCGACCCGAGCGGGCTCTTCCTGTCGCACACCGGCATCGGCGTCCCGGGCACCTGCACCTCGGTCACCCTGGAGGGCCGCCGGCCGCTCGCGCTGGAGATCCAGGCACTGGTCGTCCCCAGCTCGCTCGCGAACCCGCGGCGCACCACCAGCGGTATCGACAACAGCCGCCTCGCGATGATCCTCGCCGTGATGCACCGGCACGCGGGCGTGCGGGTCGTCGACCAAGACGTCTACGTCTCGACCATCGGAGGCGCCCGCGTCTCCGAGCCGGCCGCCGACCTCGCCATCACCCTCGCGGTGCTCTCCGCGCGGGAGAACGAGGGTCTGCCACCGGGCACCATCGCGTTCGGCGAGGTCGGGCTGGCCGGCGACATCCGCCCCGTCGGCGGGCTCGACCGCCGGCTCGGGGAGGCCGCACGGCTTGGCTTCACGCGCGCCGTCGTCCCCCGGGGGTCCGCCGTGAAGCCCGTCGCCGGCATGACGATCCTGCCCGCTCAGCACCTCGGCGAGGCCGTCGAGCTCGCACGGGGTGCAGCACGGCCCGCGCCTGGACACACCGCAACCGAATCGTGACCAGATCTTGCCAGGTCCGGGCGCTCCACCGCGGCGTGACAGCGTCGGCAGCGTAAGATTCTGCCCGTGGCAAACTCCCCCGCGCACCTGGACGACCTGCTCCGGGAGACCCTTGCGGCCGTCGCTCCCGGGACCGAGCTCCGCGACGGCCTGGAACGCATCCTGCGCGGGCGGACGGGTGCCCTGATCGTCCTCGGCCTGGACAAGACCGTCGAGGCCATGTGCTCGGGTGGGTTCGTCCTCGACGTGGGCTTCTCCGCGACCCGGCTGCGCGAGCTGTCCAAGATGGACGGCGCCGTCGTCCTCGACCGCGACGCCAACCGGATCCTGCGCGCGGCGGTCCAGCTGCTGCCCGACCCCACGATCGAGACGACCGAGTCCGGCACCCGCCACCGCACCGCTGAGCGGGTCGCCAAGCAGTCCGGCTACCCGGTCGTCTCGGTGAGCGCGTCCATGCGGATCGTCGGGATCTACGTCGGCGGTCAGCGCTACGTGCTGGAGGACTCCGACACGATCCTCTCGCGCGCCAACCAGGCCCTGGCCACGCTCGAGCGCTACCGCGCCCGCCTCGACGAGGTGAGCGGAACCCTGTCCGCCCTCGAGATCGAGGACCTCGTGACGGTGCGCGACGTGTGCGCCGTGGTCCAGCGGCTCGAGATGGTCGGCCGCATCTCCGAGGAGATCGCGGGCTACGTCATCGAGCTCGGCACCGACGGGCGTTTGCTCGCCCTGCAGCTGGACGAGCTCATCGGCGGCATCGGCTCGGACCGCGAGTTCGTCATCCGCGACTACGTCGAGCTCGCCCGCAAGGAGAGGTCGCTGGCGGACGTGCAGCGCGCGCTGTCCTCACTGGACTCGACGCAGCTGCTCGACCTGGGGCAGATCGGCCGAGTCCTCGAGCTCCCAGGTGGCGGCGACGCGCTCGACGCCGCCGTCGCGCCCCACGGCTACCGGCTGCTCTCGAAGGTTCCCCGCCTGCCGGGCGCCATCATCGACCGGCTCGTCGCGCACTTCGGCGGCCTGCAGAAGTTGCTCGCGGCGAGCATCGACGACCTCATGGCGGTCGACGGCGTCGGCGAGCAGCGGGCCCGCGCGGTGCGCGAGGGCCTGTCGCGCCTCGCCGAGTCGAGCATCCTCGAGCGCTACGTCTGATCCTCACCCGGCCCTGACCAGGTTTGCGCTGACCTGACCGGTCTGCCCTGCTCAGCCCTGGCGCGCCCGCACTACCCCGGACAGCGGTGTGCCCGCCGCGGTCGTGAGGACCGCGGCGGGCACACCTTCCGGGACGGGCGAGGCGGGGTCGGACCCCGCCTCACCCGTCGTGGCGTCAGCCGCAGCTCAGAGCGGCGTACCCGGACTCGACCGTGGCCGTCCTCCCCTCGGCGTCGGTCGTGGTGACGGTCGCCGTGCCGGCGTCGACCTCGTCGGCCCGCGCGTTGAACGTCTGGAAGGCGTTCTTGCCCGGGGCCACGTTCTCGACCGTCTTGCTGCCGTACGGCGTGTCGAGCGTGATGGTGAGCGGGACCGTGTCCTCGTTGAGGGCGCGGACCGCGACGTACGCACCGCCGGCGAGGCACCGCGTCTGGACGGTCACCTCGACGGCCACGTCCGGCTCTCCGGCCGGCAGCCCTGTGAGGTACTCGAACCCGGTCACGGCGAACTCCTCGCCCGCCGGGGCCAGGTCGTACTCCATCACGTAGTACGCGACGCCTGCCTCCTGACCCGCGGCGAGGATCTCCTGCAGCGGCATGTCGCCCTCACCCAGGTTGGTGAAGGTCGGACGACCCTCACCAGCCAGACCGATCGCGTCCTTGACGTGCAGCAGCTCGATCCGGTCGCCGTACTGCTCGATCAGCGCCGGGACGTCGACACCCGCATGAGCCGCCCACGCCACGTCCAGCTGGAACGTCACGAACTCCGGGTCGGTCTCCGCGACGAGGATCTCCCACGCGGAGAGCTCCTCACCGTCGTGCTCGTACGTCGTCGTGAACTCCTGGTCGTGGTTGTGGCCGAAGAACTTCTCCAGCCCCGCGTCCACGGTCCGCTCACCCAGACGGTTCATCGCCTCGGCCGTCGCCAACGTGTTCTCGTACGAACCGATCCCCGGCTGCGGGAACCCGCCCGAGCCCACGTACTCCTGGCCCAGCGTCGAGACGTAGTCCAACGTCTCGTCGAACGTCCCCTCGTTCACGTTGTAGTGCGACGACGGCACGTTCAGACCGTACGAGTCCGCCAGCTCACGGAACTCCTGCGCGGTGTACCCACCGAAGTTCCCACCGAACGGCTCGATGTTCTCGAACCCGATCTCACCCAGACGCTCCAGCACCGCCTCCAGACCCACCTCGTTCACCCACGGGATCAACGAGAACATCTGGATCGACACCTGCTCGACCGGAACCGTGAGCGGCTCGCCCTCACCGTCGCCGACGGCGAAGGTGAGGGCGTCGACGTCGACCCCACCGGTGCTCGTCACGACGACGGAGCCCGAACCCTCGGGCACGCTGGTCAGCGTCTGCGCGACGTCCCGCCAGCCGTCCTCGCCGGTGAACTCGAACTGGGCGAGCGGCTCACCGGCCGCACCGTCCTCGTCCGCCCACCCCAGCGTGACCGTGCCCTCACCGCTCCCGCGGACGGTGACCTGGTCGATGGTGTCCCCGGTGGGGGCGTGCACGAAGCTCATCGGACGGAAGGTGAACGAGTCGCCCTCGTCGAGCGAGGTCACGTAGGACCCGGCGCTGGCGTCCGCACCGTCCACGACCTCGATGCCCTCGGCGGCGTCATACCACTCCGCCTGCTGCACCTCGGGCTTGAGGATGTTCGTGACCTCACCGGTCGTCGCGGGCACGTCGCCCTGCGCCTGGTCGGTGTACCGCACGACGAGGGTGCCGAAGATCTTCTCGCCCTCACCGTGCTCGACGGCATCCTCGCTCGTCTGGATGGTGAACCCGCAACCAGCCTCGGTGTCCGCCGCTCGACCGCTCACCTCAGGGTGCGCGTGCTCGTTGTGCCCGAGACCGAACGTGTACTGGATGTTGCGGCACGTCGGGTCGTCCCCGTCCTCGGCGTCGTTCACCGAGACCGTGTACGAGACGGCGTCGCCCCAGTTGAAGATGGCGCCGTCCGGGACGTCGAGCGTGATCTCGGGCGCGGTGTTGCCGACCGTGATCTGCTGGATCGCGAGCCCGAAGTTGCCCTCGGGGTCGGTGACGCGCAGCTGCACGTTGAACTGGCCCCGCTCGGTGAACGTGTGCGTGACGGACACGCCCTCGGCGTCGTACTCACCGTCGGCGTCGAAGTCCCACTCGTACGTGAGTTCCTCGCTCGGGCTCTCCGCGTCACGAGAGGCCGAGGCGTCGAACGTCACCTCGAGCGGTGCGTCACTGCCCGAGATCGGGTCGGCCGAGATGAAGGCCTGCGGGGTCAGGTTGTCCGCGCCGTAGCCGATCCGGTACAGCCCGGCGTCGGGGTTCTGGCGGAAGAAGCCGTCGCCGTACTCGAGGACGTAGAGCGCGCCGTCCGGACCGAACTCCATGTCCATGACGTTGTCCCAGATGGGCTGGCCGACCGACTCGAGGTGCTCGTTCGGCAGGAAGTTGGTGACCTCGGTGACCTCACCGTCGGACGAGAGCTCGTCAAGGGTGAACGCGGCCACGTAGTCCTGCGAGAACTCGGCCATGAGCGGCTTGCCGTCCCAGTGCTCCGGGAACTTGATGTCCGACTCGAGGCTCTCGTCGTAGCGGTAGATCGGGCCGCCCATCGGCGCCTGACCGCCGCCGCCCCACTCGACCAGCGGGTCGAGCAGCTCGGGCTGGTCGCCGGGGTTGTCGCCGTAGTAGACCTGCGGCGCGATCGACGGCGGGAGGTCGTCGAGACCGGTGTTCCAGGTGGAGGTGTTCACCAGCGCGTCGCAGTCGAAGAACTCTCCCGGCGTCCCGGCCTCGAAGTCCCACTCGTTGTAGGCCTCGTTCGGGCCGTGGCAGTACGGCCAGCCGCCGTTCATCGGCTCGGTCGTCAACTGCCACTCGACGTACCCCATCGGGCCACGATCGGGGTTCGCCGCACCGGCGTCAGGACCGTAGTCGCCCCAGAACAGGGAGCCGGACTCGACGTCGTAGTCGATCCGGAACGGGTTGCGCAGACCCATCACGTAGATCTCCTCGCGCACCAGCTCCGGGTCGGCGTCCGTGCCGTCGAAGAGGTTCCCTTCGGGGATCGTGTAGGTGCTGCCGGGGCCGGGCTCGGTGTCCGCGGCGATGTCCTCGATCGGGTTGATCCGCAGGATCTTCCCGCGCAGGTCGTTGGTGTTGCCGGCCCCTCGGCGGGCGTCGAAGCCCGGGTTCATGCCGGGGGCGTTGTTGATCGGCGTGTAGCCGTTGGCGCCCGGGGTACCGGCCGGTGTGTTGTCCCCGGTGGACAGGAACATGTTGCCGTCGGCGTCCCACGCGATGTCGGCGCCCACGTGGCAGCACTGGCCTCGCTGGGCCGGGACCTTGATGATCTCCCGCTCGGTGGCCAGGTCGATCGTGCTGGACCCTTCGTCCCAGGTGAACCGCGAGAGCTGGTTGTACCCCAGCCACTGGTTCCAGTAGCTCTCGTCCTCACCAGCGGGCAGCGAGTTCGGAGCACTACCCTGCGGCGTCGTCTCGGGGTACTCCACCCCGTCGGGCGAGGTCCCGTCCATCACCCGAGGGGAGTAGACCATGTAGACGTAGCCGTTCTCCGCGAAGTCCGGGTCGAGGGAGATGCCCTGGAGCCCGTCCTCGGAGTTCGCGTAGACGTCGAGCTCGGCGACCTCGGTGGTCCGACCGGTTGCCGAGTCCGTGAGGCGCACGACGCCGTCACGGGCCGTGTGCAGCACCCGCGAGTCGGGCAGCACGGCCAGGTCGATCGGCTCGCCCGTGTTCTTGGTGAGCAGGTTCTTCTCGTACTCGTTCCAGTCCAGCGCCGCCGCGTCCGCGGCAGCCGGTGGGTCGATGGTCGCGTCGTCGTGTCCGGGGTGGGCGCTCGCCCCGCTGATCGTCAGTGGTACCAGTACCGCAACAGACAGCGCTGCGGCGGCACCGCGGGTCAGCCAGCGGCGGCCCGGGATAGGTCTGTGCACAACGTCCTCCTTGACGTATATCGAGGAGCCGGAGGCCCTCGATCGGCGACAACACCTGGCACCGACATCGGCTACCGCGCTGTTCGCAGATCGGTGGTCCCGGACGGAGCCGTCAGCGCTCGTCGACGAGCGCTCACGCGCGACACGGGGATTGTTGCCCACGTCACTCGAGCGACCATACCGGCCACTTCTGCCGATGCCAAGACGAAAGTTGCTATCCAGAAATCCGAGTTGCGAAAACCTACCACCTGAAGTATTACGGTCCGCGCAACGGCAAGAGCCGGGTGGGGCGGGGGCTCCTGACCCCGCCCCACCCGGCCCGAGTGGCCGGTCAGCGCGACTCAGCCGCAGGTCAGCGCGTCGAACGCGGACGTCGCGGTGGTCGACCTCCCCTCGGCATCGGTGACGGTCACGGTCGCTTCGCCGGCGGAGACCGCCGCCGCCCGGACCGCGAACGACTGGTACGCGCTCTTGCCCGGCGCCACCCCGTTGACGGTCTTTGTGCCGAACTCCGTGTCGAGCCGCACCGTGAGCGGCACCTCGTCGTCGTTCACGGCACGGACCGCCACGAACGCCTTACCGGCGACGCACCGCGTGTCGGCCGTGACGGTGACCGCCGGGCCATCTGGTGCACCGTCCCCGACCGTCAGCCGGAGCGTGGTCGTGGTCGTCCCCGCCGTCCCGACGTAGTCGGGCAGGACGAGGTCACCCGTCACCGTGTAGACGCCCGGTGTCTCGACGAGGGCTTCGTCGAAGTCCCAGTCCACCCCGATCGCCTGGTTGTCGCGCGACCCGTCGTTGTACGACACGAGGACCTTCGTCGGCAGGTGCGGCAGCTCACCGACCTCGACGGTCCGCTCGAACTGCTCGGCACCCTGGATGGAGATTCCTCCCGGCGAGTCCTCGGGGCGGACGTACACCTGCGCCTCGGCGATCAGACCGTACGTGGTGTTCGTGCCGTACACGACGAACGGCTCCACGTTGGTCTCGGCCACCATGGCCGGCGTGATCACCTGCCAGGTGAAGTCCAGCGCACCGCGCGTCCCGGTCGAGAAGACGACATCGAGCTGCTCGGGCAGCGTCGGCACCTGGCCCGTCACGGTCCGCATGATGACGGGGCTCGCGACCGACTCGACCGTGTCCCCGTTCACCCGCCAGCGCAGGACCCCTGTCCCCGCTCCGCTCCCCTGCACACCCGTGATCCGGATCCGCAGGTACTGGGCCTCGACCGGCTCGAAATCGATCCGGTTGTACGCGTTACGGGTCAGCGCCCCGGCGTACGTCGAGCCCTCGGCGAGGGTCACCGGTGTCCAGCTCGTTCCGTCGGCGGAGTGCTCGACGACGTAGGTGTCGGCCCGTGGCATCCGCGTGCCGCCGTTGTCGTCGTACCAGTAGATCTCGGTCGACGCGACCAGCACCGGCGAGCCCCAGGCGTACCGGATCCACGCCGCGTTCGCGGCGCTCGTCCCGTTGTTCGGCTGGCCCCACGTGCCCCAGCCGTTGCCAGCACCCGGTGCGGAGCTGGCCGGGGTCGTCGCTTCGTTGACCCGGTTCGCGTTCTCCCAGGAGGCAGAACCGCTCGTCGTGATCGTCGCCGCCGCACCGAACTCCGCGGACATGGCCTTCTCGGCGAGGGTGACCTCGACCTCCCGCTCGGTCGTCAGCTCACCGTCCGACGCGGTGAGCCGGAAGACGTAGTCCCCCGCCACGGTCCCCGTGACGGACGTCGTCAGGCTGCTCGCGTCGCCGAAGATCACGCCGGCACCCTCGGGCGCCGAGACGACCTCCCAGCCGTACGTGAGCTCGCCGTCCTCGGGGATGCCGTCGTCGCTCACCGTGGCGACGAGCCGCGTCGAGAGGTTGCCGTCGGCGGACGTGTCGACCGAGATCGAGACCGTCGGCGGGTCGTTGACGACCTCGGGCACGTCACGCCCGGAGTCGAACACCTGAATCTCGGAGATCGCCGTGAAGAACGACGGTGCGTTCGTGAACGCGACCCGGACCCGATCCGTGGTCACCGTCTCGAAGAGCGCCTCGTTGAACTTCGGGCCCGGGATCTTGGGCGCCTTGAACTGGTCGGGGACCGACGTCCACCCACCGTCACCGTCCGGGACCTGGATCGAGTAGCGCAGCGGCTCGCGGTACCCGCCGGCCTGGCGGTCGCTGACGAACCAGACCTTGACGTTGTCGAGGGTGGTCGCCTCGCCGAGGTCCAGCTCGACGTACCCCGTGTCGCCGGTCGTGCCGTGGTTGCCCCAGTAGGGCTCGTTCACCGTGACGCCGTCGGTGACCGCGTCGAGGGACACCGCGCGCTCGGTCGTGCTGATGGCACCCGGGGTGTAGTTCATGGACCCCGTGCTCCACCCCGGCGTGTGGAAGTTCCGCCACGGGGTGGGGCGAACGCCCTCCTGCGTGGCCGACGACGAGAGCTCGGCCCCCACCGCGAGGTTCGTCGCCTCCTCGTCGAGGTCCAGACCGGCCGTCCGCAGGTAGGACACGACCCGCTCGTCCTCGATCGGGGTGTCCTTGGCGGTGCGGAAGTCCGACGCGGCCGAAGCCACGACCGAGACCTCGAGCCCGTCGTCGGCCTCCACGACCTCGTTCGACGTCGGGTCGTAGACGAAGCGGCCCAGCTCGTCCGCGGTGGCCTTCTTCTCACCGTCGACGAACAGGCTGTACCCGGCGCCGAGGTCGTAGCGCGACCCGTCCGGGTCCCACACGATGGTGATGTCGCTGCCGTGGTAGCGCAGGTTGTTCACCATGAAGTGCTCGTAGCCCAGGTCGATGGGCCAGAGCTCGATCTTGTCGTCGGAGCGTGGCTGGATGCCGCCCATGTCCTCGACGAAGATGTAGTTCATGTTCCCGAGCATCACGTGGTTCGGGTTGTTGCGGTTGAACGTCTTCGTGGTCGGGTTCCAGTTCGAGTAGTACTCGGCCTGGTTGGGCACCCGCACGTCTCCGCCGGGGTAGATGCTCCACGCCATCCAGTCGAGCAGCCGCGAGGCGTACGCAGGCGTGACGTAGGTGTGCTCGGGGTCGTAGTGCCGCAGCCCGGCTCGCACACCGCGGTACTGGACCGTGAAGTTGATGTTCGAGAAGTTGTTGGACCCCCCGATGCCGTACTTCGCGCGGTCGTACTGGTTGGCGGTGTAGAACGGGAAGATCGGGAAGTTGTCCCCGTAGCGCAGGAACCGGTACCCGTCGACGTACTGCTCGTGGTCCTCGAACGGGATGAGGTTCTCGGCGTAGATGTCGTAGAGGTTCGACTCCTTGGCCGGGATGAGGTCACGCTCCGCCTCGGACAACGGGTTCAGGCTCCCGCCCGACCGCGCGCCGTGGGACGTCCCTGCGAGGAACATCCGCGTCTCCTCGCTCCACAGCCGGTCGAGGATCGCGTCGCGGATCTCGTCGGCCGTACCACCCATCTCGTCGACCTTCGCCTGCTCGGCGCCGGCGATCTCGTAGAGCTGGCGTGCGGCGTCGAACGCCCCCCAGACGTACGCCGACTCGGGCCGCTCGATCGTGCGCGCCCCAGGAGCCCCGGCGTTCACCCGCGGGTAACCGAACGTGATCGCGTCCGAGTCGTTGCCCGGCATGTAGTTCGTGTCGTACGCGATGAGCTTGTCGTCGTTGCCGTCGTAGTGCTCGAGCTGGCCCTTGCCGTCCCACTCGAAGTAGTGGGCGAACTTCTCCGCGAGGTCCGCGCCACCACCGTGCACGTTGTAGGCCTCGAGGCCTGCCGTGCCGAGGTACTGGGAGTAGTGGTTGTTCCAGCTCGTGTGACCTGGGCTGTCGAGGAACGCCGAGGATCCCGAGAGCTCACCGATGTTGAGGATCTGCCCGTAGGGCAGGTACGGCGTACGGATCCACTTGGTGTCCTGCAGGTGCATCGGCTGCGTGAGCGCGATCGAGTTCTGGTAGAGGTTCACACCCTCGATCGTCGTGGGGTACTGGTACACGTAGCCCGGCTCGTTGGCGTCGAGGCTGTTGTACCGCTCGCCCCACCACCGGTAGACGATCGCCTTCTCGATCGCCGCGCTCGGCACGTCGATGTACGGGATGTCCGCCGCCCACCGGCGGTTGAACTCGGTGACACCGGTCCGGAACGCCTCGTCCGGATCCATCTGCGCGTAGTCCTCGAACGCGTCCCGCGACCCGGTCAGGGTGTCGGTGTACAGGACGCCGACGACGGACAGGTCGAGCGTGCCGCCCGCCGGCACCGTGATCTCCCGGTCGAGGGCGGCGCCGCTGCGCTCGAAGCCCTCCGCCTTGAGCCCGACGGTCACGTCCGACCACGGGGTGTCGACGAGCCCGTTGTTGGACCCGCTGGTCAGCGTCCGCGTCCCGGTGAGCTCGTCGTCCGCGTCGGTCGACGTCGTGGCGATCGGCGAGGCCGCCCGGACCGTGAAGGTCGCGTCGGCGCCGCCCGGGTTCGTGAACGTCAGGGCGGTGACGGCGACGTTGTCGTAGGTGATGAGCTTCTTGAGGTCCGCGACCACACCCGTCTGGCCGATCGTGTAGCGGCTCGACGCATGGCTCGGCGCGTTGAACCGCTGCGCACCGACCTCGCTGACGGTCACGCCCGGGACCGTGACGGTATAGAAGTTCCCGAGGTTGTTGGGGCCGCCCGCGAACGCGCTGCCCGCGAAGCCCATGACCCCCCAGTTGCTGCCGCCCCGCATGTACAACGTCCGGCCGCGGGTCTGCAGCACGCCGTTGCCCGCCGTGCCGCTCACGCCGAGCACCCGGTCGAGGTAGTAGTCGGTCCCGCCGGCGGCGAGGTCGGCGTCGAAGATCGCGTCGTGCATGCTGTCGGCGGTGAACGGGACGTCGGGCTCGAGGAGCCCGGCGATCTCGGCCTCGTTGACGAACGCGGGGTCACCGATCTCCATGACGTCGGACTCGCCGTTGGTGTAGAGCCCGACGTCGTCCTCGTTCCCTGGTTGCACGGGGGACGCGGCGTGGGCGGAGGCGGGCAGCAGCACGAGGCCGCCGCAGACCATCGCGCCCGTCACGGCCGCCGCGACGGCCTTCCTGAACGATCTTCCCGACATCATCGTGTCCTCTCGATCGGGATCTGGGACGGAGCGTCGCGCCGACGGGACGATCGGCAGGGAACGATCGGCACCCTGGCCGCCCTGCTCTCGTGGCGCGCCGACCTGCGACTCACCGTGGGGGGCCTGCCGTGGGCTCCGCGACGCCCTCGGGACGCCGTGCACCAGCGCACGTCGTCCACGGCATCGTGATGGAGCAGCACCCCGGGCCTCTCGACGGTGAGATCGGCGGTCGCCCGACAGTCAACCACCACCGACGCGCAGACCGCAATCCTTTTCGGTATTTTCGGCTGCACACGGCAGCACCTTCTCCGCCACAGGTGTCGCGAACAGCGCGCTGATCTGCAGCATTTCTCTCGCCAGGAGAGTCGGACGACCCACGACGCCGCGTGGTCACGCTCCAACAAGACCGAAACTCTGCTGCACTGTTTTCTCCGAGGTCTGCTCGGATCGGACGACCAGCGGTGAAGCGAACCGCTACGAGTCCTCGCCGCCCACCTCGTCGTCCTCGTCCTCGCCCTGCTCACCGGTCGGCTCGTCGGTCGGCTCGTCGGTCGGCTCGTCGGTCGGCTCGTCGGTCGCGTCCCCGGACGGCTCCTCCTTCGGCGTCGGAGGTGCGGCGAGCACGACGGTCACCGGTTCGCTGACGGCTCCGTCCACGCCCTCGATCGAGAGCACGGCCTCGTAGGTGCCCGGCGGCAGCGCCTCGGGCTCGCCCTCGCACTCCGGGGCGGACGTGTAGCGCTGCCAGCGCGTCTGCGCGCTGTCGGCGTCTCCTGCGCCCAGCAGGAGCATGCGCTCGCCGCTCGCGCAGTCCCCCGACGACCAGACGCGCTCGCCGTCGGAGGTGATCGTCACCCGGCGCGCGACGTCGGACCCGTCGACGAGGCACTCCCGGGAGCCGACGTGGGAGACCGCCATGGTGAAGAGGACGTTCTGCCCGGGGGCGTACTCCTCCTCGTCGCTCGTGAGGGTGAGCTCGAGGTGCCGGGCCTCGCAGTCCTGCGGAGGGCCGGACGCGGTCGGGCTCGGTGGCGCGGTCTTCCCCGCCGGCTCGTCTCCCCCGGTGAGCAGGGGCTGCACAGCGCGCACCGCGAGCGACCCGAGCAGCACGAGGCCGGCGACCACGCCCGCCAGCACCGCGAGCGCCACGATCCGCCTGACCCACAGGACACCGGCGCTGGGTCTGGTGGGCCCCGTGCTCACGCGTGCTCCGTCCGTCGTCCCGTCGGGTGCGGTCGTGCGACCGACCGCGATGCGACCACGGTACGTCGACCCGCGCGCGGGGCGGACCAGCCGCGCCGTGGTCTGGTCGTGGTGCGTGAGAATAGGGACCGATGGCCTCTCCCAGCACCTCCGTCAGCATGTCCGGCACCCCCTCGGGGAAGCAGCACGCGGACCTGCGGGCCGCCGTCGTGTCCTGGTTCGACGTCGCCGCGCGCGACCTGCCCTGGCGGGCGGCGGACCGGACCGCGTGGGGGGTGCTCGTCAGCGAGGTGATGCTGCAGCAGACCCCGGTGGTCCGGGTGGAGCCCGTGTGGCGGGCATGGATGGCGCGATGGCCCGAGCCCGCCGACCTGGCGGCGGCGCCGACGGCCGACGTGCTGCGCGCCTGGGGCCGGCTCGGCTATCCCCGCCGCGCCCTGCGCCTGCAGGACTGCGCCCGCACCGTGACGGACCAGCACGGCGGGGTGGTCCCGCACGGGGTCGACGAGCTGCGGGCGCTGCCGGGTGTCGGTGAGTACACCGCGGCCGCGGTGACGGCGTTCGCGCACGGACGGCACGCCGTCGTCGTGGACACGAACGTCCGCCGGGTCATCGCCCGCGCCGTCACCGGCGTGGCCCTGCCGGCACCGGCCTACACGGCCGCCGAGCGACGCCTCGCGTCGACCGTCGCGCCGACGGGCGACGACGAGGCCGTCGCCTGGGCGGCGGCCTCGATGGAGCTCGGGGCGCTGGTGTGTACCGCGCGGTCGCCGCAATGCGAGGCGTGCCCCGTCGCCCCACGGTGCGCGTGGCGCCTCGCGGGAAGCCCTGCGGACGAGCATGCCGCCCGACGTCGGACGCAGGCCTGGGAGGGCACCGACCGGCAGGTACGGGGCCGGGTGATGGGTGCGCTCCGCGACGCGCCGGGCCCGCTCGACCGTGCGGTCGTCGCCGGGTTGTGGCACGACACCGCCCAGCTGGGCCGGTGCGTGGCGAGCCTGGTCGAGGACGGCCTCGTCGAGCAGGACGGCGACGTCTACCGCCTCCCGGCGTGAGCGCCGGCGGCCGGCGCCCTCAGTGCGTCGGCAGCCAGATCCGCATCGTGGCCGGCCCGCGGTTGGCCCAGTCGTGGTACGGCACGAGCGGCACGTCGTACGCCTGGTCATCGACCGCCCGTGCGGGGTCGCCCGCCCCGTCGTCGGAAGGGCTCGGTGGCGGCACCAGCGGCCGGTACGGCCACGACGGTGCACCCTCGCGCGGTGTGCGCACCATCGCCCGGACGAGCACCCGGTCCCCCGCGAGCCACGGCGCCACGCTCGTGTCGACCCGCAGGTCACCGACGTCGCCGCTGCCCGGGACGTGGCCGAGGTCGACCGACTCCACGCACAGCACCTCCGGCCCGCGCTGCACGGCGACGCAGCCGCGGACGGCGTCGACGCGGTCGTCCGGCTGGACGAAGTAGGGCGCCACGTCGAGCTCGAGGACGACGACGCTGCCCGCGCGCAGGTCACCGACGAGCACCCGGCCCTGACCCGCCGTGCGGGCCGCGCCCCCGTCGATGCTCAGGGTCGCGCGCCGTGACCAGCCGGGCACCCGCAGCGTGAGGGACCACGGGCGGTCCGGTGCCTCCACGACCCGGACCGTGACCCGGCCGTCGGCGGGGAACCGTGTCTCGACGTCGAGCGCGACCGGCTCCCCCGTCGTCAGGGTCGCCCGAATCTCGCTGGTCGCGTACTGATGGAGCTGGAGCCCGTCGGCGTCGACCGTCGCGACGTACGCCGCGAGGCTCGCGAAGGTACGCGCGACGTTCGGCGGACAGCAGGAGACCTCGAACCAAGGGGCGCGCAACGACGACTCGGCGCGCTTGCTCGGCTCGTCCTGGCTCGCCGGCTCCCCCGGCACCCGCTGGTGCAGGGTGTTCGCGTAGTAGAAGGCCCGGCCGTCGTGCGCCGGGGACGTCGCGACGACGTTGAACAGGGCGCGCTCCACGGCGTCGGCGTACCGCGGGTCGCCCTCGGCGAGCAGCAGCCGCCACCCGACCATGACCGACCCGACCCCGGCGCACGTCTCCGAGTAGGCGCGGTCGGGGGGCAGCACGAAGTCGTCCCCGAACGCCTCGTCCTGGTGGTGCGAGCCCTGCCCGCCGGTGACGTACGTCCGCCGCGCGGAGGTGCGCTCCCACTGCCGGACGACGGCGTCGACCAGCGCGCCGTCCGCCCGTTCGACGCCGACGTCGAGCGCACCGGCCGCGAGGTAGTTGGCGCGCACGGCGTGCCCGCGAAACACCTCGGCATCCCGCACCGGGACGTCGTCCTGGTAGTAGGAACGGCCGAACTCGATGTCCCGCAGGGTGCCGTGGCCGTGCCGCTCGACGAACAGGGCCGCCTGCTCGACGTACCGCGGTTCGTCCAGCGCCCGGCCGAGCTCGACGAGCGCGACCTCGATCTCCGCATGCCCGCAGATCCCCTCGATCCCCCCGGGTCCGAACGTCGCGCAGACGTGCTCCGCGGAACGGCGCGCGACCTCGACGAGCAGGTCGTCGGGGTGCCCGGTGCGGATCCGGGCGACCGCCGCCTGCAGGAGGTGGCCCTGGCAGTACAGCTCGTGACCCCACTCGAGGTCGGAGTACCGCGCGCCCTGGCCCGGGCGACCGAACATGGTGCCGATGTACCCGTCGGGTTCCTGCGCCGCCGCGACCCGCGCCACGATGGCGTCGCGCCGGCGCTCGAGCACGTCGTCGGGCCGTCGCCCCAGCTCCCAGGCCATGGCCTCGAGGAGCTTGTAGACCTCCGAGTCGGCGAACTCCCGGCCGCGACGCGCCCCCGGCAGCGTGCCGCGGACCGCCGCGTCGAAGTTCCCCAGCCAGCCCTCGCGCTCCAACCAGTGCTCGATGTGCCCGAGCGTCGCGGCACGGTTGACCTCCTGCCGCTCGGCCCAGAACCCGCCGGTGATGCGGACCTGGTCGATGCCAAGTGGCTGCAGGCGGGACCTGCCGGGCGCGACCGGGACACCGGTGCCCGGCACGGGGTACCCGGGGCGCACGGCGGGCTGCGGACGGGTCGACGGATGAAGGGTCACGGGATACCTCCGGTGGCGGCGGACGCCGCATCGGTGCGGGTGCTCGAGCAGGGACGGGGACGACGTGGTCAGGGGGGCGGGCTCATCCCTTCAGGGCTCCCGTCATAAAGCCCTGCACGTAGTGGCGCTGCAGGAGGAGGAACAGCACGACGCACGGCAGCGCGAGCACCACGACCCCGGCCTGGGTCGCGCCGTAGTCGACGACGCCCATGACCTGCTGACGCATGTTGGCCACCGCGAGGGGCAGCGGCGCCTTCGCCGAGTCCGTGATGAGGATCAGCGGGGCGACGAAGTCGTTCCAAGCCGCGAGGAACGCGAACAACCCCACCGTGATCAACCCCGGCTTCACGGCCGGTAGGAGGACCCGGCGCAGCGCGCCGAACGACGAGCAGCCGTCGACGAGCGCGGCTTCGTCGAGCTCGCGCGGCACCGACTCGAACGAGATCCGCATCATGAACGTCGCGAAGGGCAGCTGGAACATGGTGAGCACGAGCGCGAGGCCCAGCAGCGAGTTCTGCAGCCCGAGGGAGTTGAGCAGCACGTAGAGCGGGATGAGGAGCGTCGCGTACGGCACCATGAGGATCGCGAGCACGACGAGGAAGAGCACGTTGCGCCCGGGGAACCGGAACCGGGCGAACGCGTAGCCGCCGAGCAGCGAGACGACGAGCGTGAACAGCACCGTCAGGCCCGAGACGACGACCGAGTTCGCGACGTACTGCCACACCCCGGCCTGGTAGCCGGCGAGGGTCACGTAGTTGCCGAGGCCCCAGCCGTTGATCTGGTTGCTGCCCGGTTGGGGCGAGACCGACGCGACGCCGGCCCACACGAGCGGGAAGAGGAAGACGACGGCGAGCGCGCCGGTGAACACCCAGTAGGGCGTGCGCAGCGCCAGCCCCGCGATCCGGGTCTGCGGTGCCCGACGGCGGGGGCGGGCCTGCGCGGGCCCGCTCGCCGGCGTCTCGTGCTGCGGTGTGACGGTCTGCGTCATGGCCGGTGTCACTTCCCCTCCGGTGCGCGCATGGCGCGGAACTGCACGACGTTGATCACGACGAGCGCCGCGAGCACGATGAACGACAGCGCCGCGGCGATGCCGAGGTCGTTCTGCCCCTGGAACGCGACGTTGTAGATGAGCTGGACGACGGTGATGGTGCTGTTGTCCGGGCCGCCCTTGGTGAGGATGTAGAACTGGTCGAACGCCAGCAGCGAGCCGGTGACGCACATGATCGTGCAGAGCGCGAGGGACGGCCGCAGGAGCGGGAGCGTGATCCGCGCGAAGGTCTGCCGACGGTTCGCGCCGTCCATCCGGGCCGCCTCGAACACGTCGTGCGGGATGCCCTGGAGGCCGACGAGCAGCAGCAGCATGTAGAAGCCCGCGAAGCGCCACACGATGAGGAAGACGGTCGACCACAGCGCCGCCCCGGGCGAGCCGAGGAAGGAGACCGGGCCCTCGACGAGCCCCAGCGCCTCCAGCAGCGGGGAGATCGGGCCGCTCTGCGGGGAGTACAGCGCGTAGAAGAGCAGGGACGCCGACGCCAGGCCGAGCGCGCTGGGCACGAGGATCGCCGTGCGCAGGAAGCCCTTCCAGCGCCCCGACTCCTGGACGAGCAGCGCGAGGCCGAGTCCGAGGCCGATGAGCAGGACGGTCGCGATGACGGTGTACGTCAGGGTGAAGACCACCGAGTCCCAGAAGAAGCGGTTGTCGACCGCGTCCCGGAAGTTGTCGGGGGCGTTGAACCCGCGGTTCCCGGCGAGCAGCGGCCAGTCGGAGACCGACATCTGCCCGACGAGCAGGATCGGCAGGACGAAGAAGACGAGGACGAACAGCGCCGTCGGCGCGGCGTAGGCCCACCCGCGCAGGGCGGCGCCGCGGGAGGACCGCAGCCGGCGGGCGCGGGACCTGGGTGGCAGACCGCCGGCGGGCGGCGGTATCACGGGTGCTTGCTGCACCGACATGTCGAGCTCCAGAGGACGGACGAGCAGGGGCGTTCGAGCGGTCGTTCGGTTGACGGCCCGGAGACCGGTGGGCCCGGCGGGCCGTGGGTCCGTGCGCCGCCGGCGAGACCGGCGGCGCACGGGGCCGTCACTGCTGGAGGACCGCGGTGATCTCGTCGTTGTCCTCGGGCACCGTCGTGCCGCCCTCGAAGACGGCGTTGCGGATCAGCGTGAGCCACGGGCTCGTCGGCGCGTTGAACGCCTGCTGGAAGTTGCGCGCGACGGGCGTCCGGCCCTGGCTCGCGACCTCGTTGATCGTCACGACCCGCGGGTCCTGCGACGAGTACTCGTTGTCGGCGAGGTCGGCCCGCGACGTGACGTCACCGTTCTTCGCGAGCACCTCGACCTGCGCGTCCTCGGACATCATCCAGGACAGGAAGTGCCACGCCTGGTCGGACGACTCCGAGTCCTTGGAGATCCCGATGCCGTCGCCGCCCACGAAGGTGGAGGCGCCGCCGTCAGGCCCGGGGATCGGGGCGACGCCGACGTCGACGGACTCGTCCGTCGTGGCCAGCAGCGTCGCCGGGTACGGCATCACACCGACCTTGCCCTCCTGGAAGGGAGCGACCCAGGTCGCGCCGGTCTCGTCCCGCGTACCGGCCCCGACCGCGTCGGACGCGACGAGGTCCGCGTAGATGTCGTAGACCTCCTGGGCGGTCTCGCTGGCGAGGAGCGACTCGGTGCCGTCGTTCGCCATGACCTCGTCCCCGGCCGCCCACACGGACGGGAACCAGGTGAAGACGAGGCACCCGCCGCAGTTGCCGCCGAAGAAGGTCCCGTCCACGTCACCGCCGAGGGCGTCGACCGCCTTGGCGTGCTCGGCCATCTCCCGCAGCGTCGTCGGCGGCGCCTCGGGGTCGAGGCCGGCCTGCTCGTAGAGGTCCTTGTTGTAGAACAGCACCGAGATGTCCAGGACGAACGGCAGCACGTGCGCCGCGTCGTCGTAGGTCCCGGCCTCGAGGTGCCCGGCGTTGATCTCGTCCTTGAAGGGGAGCTCGTCGATCCGGCCCGTGAGGTCCTGGAACAGGCCCTGCTCGACCCAGTTCGGCACGTAGACGATGTCCGCGGCGAAGAGGTCGGGCAGTCCGCCGCTGCCGGCGGCGGCCCCGACCTTCGCGACGTAGTCGTCGTTGGGCACGATCGTCAGGTCGACCTGGTTCTCGTGGCTCGCGTTGTACGCGTCCACGAGGAGCTTGGCCTGCTGCTCCATCGGGGCGCGGGTCCACAGCGTGAGCGAGGTGCCGTCGTCGACACCCTCGACCCCGCCGGCTCCCGGCCCCGGGTCCGCACCCGGGCTCGTGCCGGACCCGGAGGTCCCGCAGGCGGCGAGGCCGAGGGCCATCAGGCCGATCACCGCGGCCGAGGTCATCCTGGTGACCGTCGAGCGCTTCCGGTCGTTCGTCATTCGCGTCTCCTACCACTCGTCGTCGAGCTGTCGCGTCCATCGCGTCTTGTCCAGCCGTGCCCGTCCACCGTGCGTGCCGTGACCCCTCTGCATCCGAGTGGTGCGAGCACCTTTCGGTCAGCGTGTCGCCGTCGACTCGTCCGCCTGGCCGTACGTCCCTCTCCCGCACTACTCTTCGATGAAGACCCACTCACCGAAACTCGCCGAAAAGGTTTTCTGAATGTATTGCAGCAGGCGCGACCCGTCAAGCAGCCGGAAGGGTTACAGTTCGGTCACGGGAACCGCGGTACCCGTCGCACCGGAAGGGGGCCGCGACACATGACCAACCAGACCTCCGGCACGCCGCCGCGCGCTGCGACCCTCACCGACGTCGCCCGCCTCGCCGGCGTGTCGATCGCGACCGCCTCCAAGGCGATCAACGGACGTGACCAGGTCAAGGCCGAGACCCGGCTGCGGGTCCTCGAGGCGGCCGAGCGGCTGTCCTTCGCGCCCAACGCCCTGGCCCGCGGCCTGCTCAAGGGCCGCACCGGGACGGTCGGGCTGCTCACGAGCGACCTCGAGGGCCGCTTCTCGATCCCCGTGCTCATGGGCGCCGAGGACGCGTTCGGCGCCGGCCGCGTCTCGGTGTTCCTCTGCGACGCGCGCGGCGACGCGATCCGCGAGCAGCACCACGTGCGCGCGCTGCTCTCGCGCCGGGTGGACGGCCTCATCGTCGTCGGGTCCCGCACGGACCCGCGCCCTCCGCTCGGCGCGGAGGTCCCCGTGCCGGTCGTCTATGCCTACGCGCCGTCCGAGGACCCCGAGGACATGTCGATCACGGCCGACGGCGTCGGTGCCGGACGCCTCGCGGTGGAGCACCTCCTGTCCTGCGGGCGTCGCAAGATCGCCCACGTGTCGGGCGACCCCGCCTACAAGGCGGCGCAGGACCGGGCGACCGGCGCAGCGGCCGCGCTCGAGGCGGCCGGCCTCTCGCTGGTCGGCAACCAGACCTACTTCGGCTCGTGGAGCGAGGGCTGGGGCCGCGGGGCGGCGCGGATGATCGTCGAGCAGCACCCCGACGTCGACGGGTTCTTCTGCGGCAGCGACCAGATTGCGCGCGGCGTCCTGGACGCCCTGCGAGAGCTGGGGCGCGACGTCCCCGGCGACGCGTCGGTCATCGGTTTCGACAACTGGGAGGTGCTGACCACCAACGCGCGCCCGCAGCTCACGAGCGTCGACATGAACCTCGAACGGGTCGGGCGCATCGCGGCCCAGCGGCTCTTCGCCGCGATCGACGGCACCCGCCGCCCCGGCATCGAGGAGCTCCCGTGCCGCGTCGTCACCCGGGAGTCCACCGCCCCCATCAGCTGAGGACCCCGGGACGCGAGGGGGTCAGTCCAGCTCGATGAGCATCCGCGTGTTTCCCAGGGTGTTCGGCTTGACGTGCGCGAGGTCGAGGAACTCCGCGACGCCGTGGTCGTGCGAGCGCAACAGCTCGGCGTAGACGTCGGGCGCCACGGGTGTCCCGTCGATCTCGTGGAAGCCGTGGGCGGTGAAGAAGTCCACCTCGAACGTCAGACAGAAGACGCGCCGAAGTCCGAGCGCCCGGGCACGCGCGAGCAGCTCGACGACGAGCCCGTGCCCGACGCCCCGGCCGAGCCACCGCCGGTCGACGGCCAGTGTGCGGATCTCCGCGAGGTCGTCCCACATGACGTGCAGCGCGCCGCAGCCGACGACGTCGGACGTGCCCGCCCGCCCGTCCCCGGGGGTGCCCGCGTCGGCGACGACGAACTCCTGGACGGCCTCGTAGTAGCCGACCATCTCCTTCGCGAGGAGGATGCGCTGCGCCGCGTAGGGCTCGACGAGGTCACGGATCGTGCGCACGTCTGCCGGGACGGCCGCACGGACCACGAAGTCACGGGCGGCGCGCTCGCCGGACGGCGTGGGATGCGTCTCGGTCACGTCGACAATCTACGCGGTCGTGACCCGCCCTGCATACTCATACACGCGGAGGTATAGTTTCTAGAGGTCTTCGACGAGCCGGACCGCGGTCATCTCGTCGACCACGAGGTCCGTCACCACCCCGGCCCGCAGCGCGGCCCGCAGCGGCGCGACCTTGTTGTAGCCCGCCACCGCGCACACCCGGCGAGGGATCCGGCGCAGCTCGGTCGGGGTCGGTCCGGTCGCCCGCTCGTTGAGCGCGATGTCGCTGTAGGTGCCGTCGCCCCGCAGGAAGACCGTGCACACGTCACCCACCACCCGCTCGGCCTCGAGGACCGCGACGTCCTCAGGGTCGAGGTAGCCGGCCGAGTACACGTGCGAGGGCACACCGCCCGAGACGGCCCCCACCGAGAACAGCGCGACGTCGGCTCGCTGCTGCACGTCGAGCACCCGTCGGACCGACCGCTCACGCCACATCGCCTGCTTGGTCTCGGCGTAGTCGAAGAACGCCGGCACTGGGAAATGGTGCACGTGGGCGTCGAACGCCGTGCCGAACCCGGCGATGAGGTCACCCGCGTAGTGGACCCCCGAGGTCCGGGTGTTCGCGGCCCCGTTGAGCTGCACGACGGCGGAGCCCCGGGTCGGCTTGCGGGGCAGGTGACGGGCGATCGCCGCGAGCGTCGTGCCCCACGCGAGCCCCAGCACCATGTCGGAGTCGAACCACGAGCCGAGGAGGCGTGCGGTCGTGAGCGCGACCTGGTCGAGCCGGTCCACCTGAGCAGCGGAGTCGGGCACAGGCACCACGTAGGCGTCGATGCCGTACGCCGACGCGAGGTGCTGGCCGAGCCCCGGTGCACGGCTGCGCGTCGGGCGCAGGGAGATCTCCACCAGGCCGGTCTCCCGCGCCTTCTTCACCAGCCGCGAGACGGTCGAGCGCGAGGTGCGCAGGTGCTTGGCGATCGCCTCCATCTTCATGTCCTGGAGGTAGTACATGGACGCGGCCCGGAGGACGTCCTGCTCACGGTCAGGCATCAGTCAACACCTCTTCTGCTTGCACGTTTGTGCACTGCGGTTGCGCGGACGTTCCTGCCGTGCTGACGTTAGTACGTGCCGACCGTGCGCGACACCTCGGACGACCCGTCGCCGAACCCCGCGACGGCACGTTCCGCGACCACCGACGAGAGAGGGCGAAACGGATGGCCTCCACCCGACTCACCGCCGAGTCCCGGCAGCAGGCTCTGACAGCGCTCGAGGCGAGCGCGCAGGCCGACAGCGAGCTCGACGTCCTCGTCATCGGCGGTGGCGTCACCGGGGCCGGCATCGCGCTCGATGCCGTCACCCGTGGCCTGTCCACCGCGATCGTCGAGGCCCAGGACTGGTCGGCAGGCACCTCCAGCCGGTCGAGCAAGCTCGTGCACGGTGGCCTGCGCTACCTGCAGATGCTCGACTTCCACCTCGTGCACGAGGCGCTCACCGAGCGCGACCTCCTGCTCAAGGACATCGCTCCGCACCTCGTGCGGCCCGTACCGTTCCTCTACCCGCTCGAGCACCGCGTCTGGGAACGTGCCTACGTCGGCGCCGGCATCGCGCTGTACGACACGCTCGCGACCGCGGCTCCCGGCAAGCGCGCGCTCCCCCTGCACCGCCACCTGTCCCGCAAGGGGATGGAGCGCAAGTTCCCGGACCTCGCCCACGACGCCGCGATCGGTGCCATCCAGTACTGGGACGCCTCCGTCGACGACGCCCGGCTCACGACGACCCTCGTGCGGACCGCCGCCTCCTACGGCGCGCACGCCGCGTCCCGCACCCAGGTCGTGCAGCTCACCAAGGGATCGACCGGGACGGTCAACGGCGCGGTCCTCGTCGACCTGGAGACGGGCAAGGAGGTCTCCGTCCGCGCCCGCCACGTCATCAACGCGACCGGCGTCTGGACCGAGGACACCGAGTCGCTCGCGGGCGACGAGGGCGGTCTGCGGGTGCTCGCGTCCAAGGGGATCCACATCGTCGTGCCCCGGGAACGGATCAAGGGCAAGGTCGGGCTGATCCTCCAGACCGAGAAGAGCGTCCTGTTCGTCATCCCGTGGTCGCGCTACTGGGTCATCGGCACCACCGACACCCCGTGGGAGCAGGAGCTCCAGCATCCCGTCGCGACGTCGGCCGACATCGACTACGTGCTCGAGCACGCGAACGCCGTGCTCGCCCAGCCCCTCACGCGTGACGACATCATCGGCACCTGGGCCGGGCTCCGCCCGCTCCTGCAGCCCGGCACCAAGGAGGGCACGAGCTCGGCGAAGGTCTCCCGCGAGCACACCGTGGCCTCGCCCGTCCCGGGTCTGACCGTCATCGCCGGCGGCAAGCTCACCACCTACCGGGTGATGGCGAAGGACGCCGTGGACTTCGCCATCGGGCAGCGGGCGGCCGCGCTGCCGTCCGTCACGCACCGCATCCCGCTCGTCGGGGCAGAAGGGCTCGTCGCCCTCCAGCGCCAGGCCCGCACGCACGCCTCGCGGTACGGCTGGACACCTGCGCTCGTCGACCACCTGCTGCACCGGTACGGTTCCGCCCTGCGCGACATCGTCGCGCTGTGCGAGGAGGACCCGTCGATGGCGCGCCCGCTCGAGCACGCGCCCGCGTACCTGCGCGCCGAGATCTCCTACGGCGTCACGCACGAGGGCGCCCTGCACCTCGAGGACCTGCTGCTGCACCGCACGCGCCTCAACTACGAGGTGCGGGACCGCGGTCTGGCCGCGCTCCCCGAGATCGCCGACGTCGTCGCGCCCCTGCTGGGATGGGACGACGAGACCAAGGCCGCGGAGATCGCGTCCTACACGGCCCGTGCGGAGGCCGAGGCCGCTGCCGAGAAGCAGCCCGACGACGCCACCGCCGAGCGCTCGCGCCTCACGGCCGACGACGTCGCACCCCTGCAACCCCTCCGTACCTCCTGACCCCCCTGCCGACCCCGCGCAGGGACTGCCCCTCCGAGCACAACTGAACCCGGGTGCGGTCGCCACGACCCCGACGACCGCACCTCGCACCACCCGGCCCCGTCCCCGACGGGGCCCGACAACCACGGCGCACGGATGCGCCGTCGGGGTTGCGACAGCGAAGTCCAACAAGAAAGCGAGTACACGATGGACGTGTCAACAGGCGAGCTCATCGTCTCCGAGTTCCTCGGGACGGCGTTCCTGCTCCTCGGAGGTGCAGGAGTCGTCGCGAACGTCATCCTCCCGAAGACCAAGGGATTCAACGGCGGCTGGCTCCTCATCAACTTCGGATGGGGCCTTGCCGTCTTCGCCGGTGTGTTCGTGGCGTACCGGTCCGGTGCACACATCAACCCGGCCGTGACTTTCGGCATCTGGGCCAACGGCGCGGAGGAGTTCGCCCCGGGCATCCCCGTGACCGCCGCGAACGGCTTCTACTACGTCACCGCGCAGATGGCCGGTGCCGCCGTGGGTGCCGCGCTGGCCTTCCTCGCCTACAAGAAGCACTTCGACCAGGAGGCGCCCGGCGCCACCAAGCTCGCGGTCTTCTCCACCGGCCCGGAGATCCGCTCCTACGGCTGGAACGTCGTCACCGAGGTCATCGGCACGTTCGTCCTCGTGTTCGTCGTCCTCCAGTTCGGCAACACCCCGCACGAGCTCGGCCCCCTCGCGGTCGCCCTCCTCGTGGTCGGGATCGGCGCGAGCCTCGGTGGTCCCACCGGGTACGCGATCAACCCGGCACGTGACCTCGGCCCCCGTATCGCGCACGCACTGCTGCCGATCAAGGGCAAGGGCCCGAGCGACTGGAGCTACTCCTGGGTCCCGGTCGTCGGCCCGATCGTCGGTGGTGTCCTCGCCGGACTCCTGGCCGCCGCGGTCGCCTGACCGTCCGCCGCCCGGTGGCGACCACGACGTCGCCACCGGGCAGCACCCGTCGCACCAGCACCTCGTCCAAGCGCACCCGATCCACAGAAGGACTGACACACCATGGCTGACTACGTCCTCGCCATCGACCAGGGAACCACCAGCTCCCGCGCCATCGTCTTCAACCACTCCGGCGAGATCGTCTCGTCGGGGCAGCTCGAGCACGACCAGATCTTCCCGAAGGCCGGCTGGGTCGAGCACAACCCCGAGCAGATCTGGAACAACGTCCGCGAGGCCGTGGGCCTCGCCCTGACCCGGGCGAACCTCACGCACGCCGACATCGCCGCCGTCGGCATCACGAACCAGCGCGAGACGGCCGTCGTGTGGGACCGCACGACCGGCAAGCCCGTCTACAACGCGATCGTCTGGCAGGACACCCGCACGCAGAAGATCGTCGACGAGCTCGGTGGCTCCGAGGGCGCCGAGAAGTACAAGGCGATCGTCGGCCTGCCGCTCGCGACCTACTTCTCCGGACCCAAGGTCAAGTGGATCCTCGACAACGTCGAGGGCGCCCGGGCTGCGGCCGACCGCGGCGACCTGATGTTCGGCAACACCGACACCTGGGTGCTGTGGAACATGACGGGCGGGACCGACGGCGGTGTGCACGTCACCGACGTCACGAACGCCTCGCGAACCATGCTCATGGACCTCGACACCCTCTCCTGGCGAGAGGACATCGCCGCCGACATGGGCATCCCGCTGTCGATGCTCCCGGAGATCAAGTCCTCGTCCGAGGTCTACGGCCACGGCCGCCAGCGCGGCATGGTCCCGGGCGTCCCGATCGCCGGCATCCTCGGTGACCAGCAGGCCGCCACGTTCGGCCAGGCGTGCTTCGAGGTCGGGCAGGCCAAGAACACCTACGGCACCGGCAACTTCATGCTCCTCAACACCGGCACCGAGAAGGTGATGAGCGAGAACGGTCTGCTCACGACCGTCTGCTACAAGATCGGCGACCAGCCGGTCCGGTACGCGCTCGAGGGCTCGATCGCCGTCACCGGCTCCCTCATCCAGTGGCTGCGCGACAACCTCGGGATGTTCACCGACGCGCCCGACGTCGAGTGGCTGGCCCGCAAGGTGGACGACAACGGCGGCGCGTACTTCGTCCCCGCGTTCTCCGGACTCTTCGCCCCGTACTGGCGCTCCGACGCCCGCGGTGCGCTCGTCGGCCTCACGCGGTACGTCACGAAGAACCACATCGCCCGCGCGGCGCTCGAGGCGACGGCGTTCCAGACCCGCGAGGTCCTCGACGCCATGAACGCCGACTCCGGAGTGGACCTCACCGAGCTGCGCGTCGACGGCGGCATGGTCGCCAACGAGCTGCTCATGCAGTTCCAGGCCGACCAGCTGGGCGTCGACGTCGTGCGTCCGAAGGTCGCCGAGACCACCGCGCTCGGCGCCGCGTACGCCGCGGGCATCGCCGTCGGCTTCTGGTCCGGAGAGCAGGACGTCATCGACAACTGGGCCGAGGACAAGCGCTGGACCCCGTCGATGGAGTCCGGCGAGCGCGAGCGGCTGTACCGCAACTGGAAGAAGGCCGTCACGAAGACGATGGACTGGGTGGACGACGACGTGGAGCAGTAGTCCTCGATCGTCCCGTCGAGGGGGTGGTCCTGCCGGTCGCGGCGGTGCCACCCCCTCGTCGCGCGCTCGGGGCGTCGTGCGCTCGGGGCATCGTGCGCTCGGGGCGTCGGGGTACGGCGGTGCGCTGGCTAGGGTGGCTGCGTGAGCACCACGAGCGAGACCGGCTACACGGTCCCCGGCCTGCACGTCACCGACCGCGAGATCGAGGTCCCCCTCGACTGGTCGGACGAGAGCGACCCGCGGCGTCTGACGCTCTTCGTCCGCGAGCTCGTCGACCCGGCCCGACGCCGCGACGACCTCCCGCTGCTCGTGTTCCTCCAGGGCGGGCCGGGCGGCAAGGGGCCGCGCCCCACCGGTCCGGACGGCTGGCTCGGCCAGGCCCTGGCGACGTACCGCGTCGTGCTGCTCGACCAGCGCGGGACCGGGCGCTCGTCCGCGGTCCGCGCCGCAGTGCTCGCCGCACAGGGCTCGGCCGCGGACCAGGCCGAGCACCTCACGCACTTCCGCGCCGACTCGATCGTCGCCGACGCCGAGCACGTGCGCCGGTCGGTCTACGGCGGGCGGCGCTGGACGACGCTCGGCCAGTCCTACGGCGGGTTCCTCACCATGACGTACCTGTCGCGCGCCCCCGAGGGCCTCGCCGCGTGCCTCGTCACGGGCGGCCTGCCCGGCCTCAGCGCCGACGCACGCGAGGTGTACCGGCGCACCCAGCCGCGCGTCGTCGCCAAGAACGCGCGCTACCGGGCGCGGTACCCCCACGACGAGGCGCGCCTCGCCGCGATCGCGGACCGCCTCGCCGTCGGCGACGTCCGCCTGCCCGACGGCGACCCGCTGTCCGTGCACCGGTTCCAGTCGGTCGGTATGGACCTGGGGATGAAGCCCGGCGCCGAGCGCATCCACTGGATCGTCGACGAGGCGTTCGACCCGGGTGCGCCCGACGAGCTCACCGACACGTTCCTCGCCGACGTGGCCGCCACGACGTCGTTCCGCACCAACCCGCTCTACGCGGTGCTGCACGAGTCGATCTACGCGCAGTCGCACACCGGCCCCACCGCGTGGGCCGCGCAGGCGGTGCGCGACGACGACCCCGCCTTCGCCCCCGGCACCCGCCCGCTCCTGCTGACGGGCGAGATGATCTACCCCTGGATGTTCGACGAGGTCGCCGCGCTGCGACCGTTCCGCCGCGCGGCCGAGGCGCTCGCGACGTGGGAGCGCTGGCCCGACCTCTACGACCTCGACACGCTCGCGCGCAACGAGGTCCCCGTCGAGGCGGCGGTCTACCACGACGACATGTTCGTCGACGCCGACCTGTCGCTCGAGACCGCCGCTCACGTGGGCAACACCGAGGCCTGGGTGACGAACGAGTTCGAGCACGACGGCCTGCGCACCGGCGACGTCTTCGCCCGCCTCACCGAACGCCTGGCGACCCGCGGCGGCCCGCTCCCCGCCTGACGCCCCCGCTCCCCCGCTGAGTGCAGGGAAACGGTCGTCGGAGAGCGCTCTCCGACGACCGTTTCCCCGCACTCAGCGTTGGCGGACCTCGTCGGCGAGCTGTGCCAGGGCTGAGTCGACGCGCAGTTCGCGCAGCGCAGGCTCGTCGCCCTCCAAGCGGTCGGCGACGGCGTCGTAGAACTCCGCTGCGCGGTGGGGAGCGATGTCGAGGAGCACCGTCATCAAGCGCCAGGACCGGAGGGTGTCGCCGTCCGGCAGCTCGTGCCCGCGACGACGACACAGGTCGGCCACGCCGTCGAGCATGTCCTCGCCCGGCCCGTCGGGGTCGGTCAACCGGCACGCGGCGTCGGCCTGCTGGTCCGCGACCTCGTCGTCCCAGCCTGTGCGGTGCGGCACCAGGAGAGGGTGGAGACCCGGGTCGCCCAGCGCTCCCGCGGCGACGATCTCGAGCTGCCAGACGGCGCCGCTCGGCCGGGTCAACGCGGCTCGCACGCGCGGCAGCGCACGGGGATCTCGGCGGTACGCGAGCCCGACGAGGGCCTCGCACCGCGTCTCACGGTCGACGTCGTCGAGCCGGGCCGCGAGCGCGTCCCGGAGCTCGGGTGTGTCCACCTCGTGGAATTGCCGTCCGAGCACGAAGCACGCGTAGTCCCGCACCCTCTTCTTCGGATCCGTGGTGAGCCGGATCGTCGCGTCCACCATCTCGGGCGTCGGCGGATCACCGTGGGTCAGACCCGGCAGCATCATGACCGCACGGCGCCGGACGCCGGACTTCTCGTGGGACAGGAGCGCGATCACAGCGGCGACGTCCATGTCGGCCAGTATGCCCGGCGGTCCCCGCTGAGTGCGGGGAAACGGTCGCCGGAGAGCGCTCTCCGACGGCAGTTTCCCCGCACTCAGCGTTGGCGGGGCCGGGCGGGTCAGTCCGAGGGGGCGTGCTTGTCGAGGAACGCATAGACCTCGGTCGCGTCGACCCCGGGGAACGCGCCGGTCGGCAGTGCCGAGAGCACGTGCTGGTGCATGCGCGCGCTGGGCCACGACACGTCCTCCCAGTGCGCGGCGGCCGTGGCGGCCGGGCGACGGCAGCACGACTCGTCCGGGCAGGTCGACTGCCGCCGCACCGCGGTGTCCCGACCGCGGAACCACTTGGCCGACGCGAACGGCACCCCGACGGCCAGGGAGAACTGGCCGTTCGTCGTCGTGCCGGTCTGGGTGGAGCACCAGAACGTCCCGGCGGGCGTGTCGGTGTACTGGTACGACTCCTGCGCGCGGTCGCGGCGGGTGAACGCCTCGCGCACCGCCCAGCGCCGGCACACCATCTGGCCCTCGATCGCGCCGGTGACGTCGGCCGGGAGCGGCAGGCCGTCGTTCGCGTAGCCGCGGAACAGGGCGCCGTCGTCGCCGACCCGCAGGAAGTGCAGCGGGATGCCCAGGTGCTCGGTCGCGAGGTTCGTGAAGCGCTGGGCCGCGGCCTCGTGCGTCACGCCGAACGCGTCCCGGAAGTCCTCGACCGCGAGGTCCTTCTCGCGCTTGCGCCGGTCCAGGAACTCGACGGCCGCGGACTGCGGGATGAGGCAGCACGCGGCGAAGTAGGTGATCTCGACGCGCTGTCGCAGGAACTCCGCGTACGAGCGCGGGCGCTCGTGCCCGAGCACGCGGTGCGCCAACGCCTGGAGCGCGAGCGAGCGCAGCCCGTGCCCGCCGGGGATCGACGCGGGCGGGAGGTAGATGCGGCCGTGCCGCAGGTCGGTGACCGTCCGGGTCGAGTGCGGCAGGTCGTCGACGTGCAGGATCGTGAACCCGAGCTGCTCCGCCATGCGCGCGACGGAGCGGTGGGTGAGCGCGCCGATCGTGTAGCCGGCCTTGCGGGTCATGTCCTCCGCGAGCGCCTCGATCTCCGGGTAGTAGTTGTTGCGCGCCTGCCGCTCGAGGCGCAGCTCGGTGTTGGCGCGCCGCGCCTCCTCCGGGGTGGCGATGGCCTCGGACGCGCGGCGCGCGAGCTCGGTGTGCAGGCCGACGAGGTTCTCGAGCACGGGCAGCGGCAGCTTCTGGCTCGCCTTCACGGCGGGCAGGCCGAGCGAGGCGAACAGCGGGCCGCGCTGCGCCCGGTCCAGGTCGATCTCGAGGGCGGCCCTGCGCGACGGCGGCTCGTCCGCGAGGAGGTCGGTCACCGACACGTCGAGCACGGTCGCGACGTGCTGCAGGAGCGACAGGCGGGGCTCGCGGCGGCCGTTCTCGACCATGGACAGCAGGCTGGGCGCGGTGCCGACCGCCTCGCCGAGCTGCTCGAGCGTCAGACCCCGGGCCGTCCGGTGGTGCCGGATCCGTCGCCCGAGCGTAAGGAGATCGCCGTCGTTCTCGAGGCCGAAGCCTGAGTTGTCCGCCATTCCTTGACCATACGTCAAGATCGGCGAATCTTCACAGCATCCTGAGTGGAAAACCGTCACCGTACGGCGCGAGGGTGGAGGTACGAGGACGTCACCGCCGTCGGGCACGACGACGCGGGACCACCAGCGATACCGGGAGCACAGATGACCATCAGCACCGCCAACCCTCGCCGCACGCGGCACGTCGCCCTGATCGACGACGTCGAGGCGGTCCCCGCCGGCGTGCCGGCGCCGTCCGCCGACCCGCGTCCCCGCGACGCCCGGGCCTGGGTGCGCGAGATCGCCGCGATCACCGAGCCCGACTCGATCGTGTGGTGCGACGGGTCGGACGCTGAGCGCCAGCGGCTCGTCGACCTCATGGTCGACGCCGGCACGCTCCTGCCGCTGAACCCCGAGCTGCGCCCCGGCAGCTACCTCGCACGCTCCGACCCGCACGACGTCGCACGCGTCGAGTCCCGCACGTTCATCTGCTCGCGCGAGGAGGTCGACGCCGGCCCGACGAACAACTGGCGCGAGCCCGAGGCGATGCGCGCCGAGCTCCGCGAGGTGTTCGACGGCTCGATGCGGGGCCGCACGATGTACGTCGTGCCGTTCTCCATGGGCCCGGTCGGGGGGCCGATCTCCCAGGTCGGCATCCAGGTCACCGACTCCCCCTACGTCGTCGTGAGCATGGGCGTCATGACGCGGGTGGGCGACGCCGTGCTGCGGCTCATCGACGACGGCGCGGCGTTCGTCCCGGCCGTGCACTCGGTCGGCGCGCCCCTGATCGACGACACGGGCGCGGTCAGCGAGGACGTGCCCTGGCCGTGCAACGACACGAAGTACATCGCGCACTTCCCCGAGACGCGCGAGATCTGGTCCTACGGCTCGGGCTACGGCGGCAACGCCCTGCTCGGCAAGAAGTGCTTCGCGCTGCGCATCGCCTCGGCGATGGCCCGCGACGAGGGCTGGCTGGCCGAGCACATGCTCCTCGTGCGCGTCACGTCGCCCGAGGGCCGGCGCTACCACCTGGCCGCGGCGTTCCCCTCGGCGTGCGGCAAGACGAACCTCGCGATGCTCCGGCCCACGATCCCCGGCTGGACGGTCGAGACCATCGGCGACGACATCGCGTGGCTGCGGCCCGGCCCCGACGGGCGCCTGCGCGCGATCAACCCGGAGGCGGGGTTCTTCGGCGTCGCGCCGGGGACGGGCGTCGAGACGAACCCGGTCGCGGTCGCGACGTTCGACCGCGACACGATCTTCACGAACGTCGCCCTGACCGGCGACGGTGACGTGTGGTGGGAGGGCCTGACGCCCGAGCCACCCGCGCACCTCACGGACTGGACCGGTCAGGACTGGACGCCCGACGCCGGACGCCCGGCGGCCCACCCGAACTCGCGGTTCACGGTCGCGGCCGCGCAGTGCCCGACCATCGCCGACTCGTGGGAGGACCCCGCGGGCGTTCCGGTCGACGCCATCATCTTCGGCGGTCGGCGGGCCACGAACGTGCCGCTCGTCGCGCAGGCGTACGGCTGGGAGCACGGGGTGTTCATGGGCGCGACGATCTCGTCCGAGCAGACCGCCGCGGCCGAGGGCACCGTCGGCGAGCTGCGCCGCGACCCGTTCGCCATGCTGCCGTTCTGCGGCTACAACATGGCCGACCACTGGGCGCACTGGCTGCGCGTGGGCGCGAGCCTGGACCCGGAGAAGCGGCCCAAGATCTTCCAGGTCAACTGGTTCCGCAAGGGCCCGGACGGCGGGTTCCTGTGGCCCGGGTTCGGCGAGAACTCGCGCGTCGTCGAGTGGATCGCCCGCCAGGTCGACCGCTCGCGCGGGACGCGGACCGACCGCGGCGCGGTCGAGAGCCCGGTGGGCCTGCTGCCCGCACCCGGAGCGCTCGACGTCGAGGGCCTCGACCTGCCCGACGGCGCGCTCGAGGCGCTCTTCGAGGTGGCACCCGAGCCGTGGCTGGCCGAGACGCAGATGACGGCCGAGTTCTTCGACACGTTCGGCAACCGGGTACCCGACGAGCTCTGGGCGCAGCTCGCGCGACTGCGCGACCGCCTGGAGAGCAGCTCGCCGAAGTAGAACCCCCGTCCGCGAGGTAGTACTCCGGTCCGCGAGGTAGAACCCCCGTTCGTCACGGGGGTTCTACCTCGCGCACCCCGGTTCTACCTCGCGGAATCTCGTTCTACCTCTCGAGGTGAGCGCGCGGCCTCAGGAGAGGAAGAAGGAGTTCGCGACCCACGTGCCGGAGAGTCCGAGCGGGACGGCGACGAGCAGGCAGAGCGGGGCGATCCAGCGCTGGCGGGCGGTGCGGGCGATGACGACGGTGAGGACGATCCCGACCGCGACCATGATCGCGCCCGACGCGCCCTGCCACGGGAACGCGACCGCGCGCATCAGACCCTCGCTCACGAGCACACCGCCGGCGAGCGAGACCCCGGCGATCTGGGCCCAGGACTCGGTGGAGCGCCACCACGACCCGGCCACGCCGAAGACCAGACCCCCGACGAGCGCCCCGGCGATCCAGAACACGAGGATGCGCTCCTGCGACGGGACGTCCTGCAGCGTGCGGACCGCGTAGTAGCCGGCGAGCAGCAGGAGCTCGACCGCGACGCCCGCGACCGCGGCCCGGCGCGGCGTGCCCGCGAGCGCCCCGACGGCGAAGGCGACGAGCACCCAGACCGCGATGGAGTTCGCCCACATCGCCCAGGGGTCGACGAGGACGCCCTGCGCCCACTCCGTCAGGACGCCGATGCCGAGACCGGCCGCGACGACCACGAGGGCCAGGCGTCCGGTCGAGGCACCGGTCCGGACGGGCTGCGGCTCCTGGGCGCGCGCCACGGCGGGAGAGGTGTCGATCACCGCACCAGTCCACCGCGCGGGCGGTGCGCCGCACATCCCCCCTCAGACGGATATGGGCGCCCCGCCGTCGTCCCGGCGACGGACGGGACGTGCGAAGCCCGTACGCGAGGTAGAACCCCAGTCGCCGACTGGGGTTCTACCTCGCGGACCGGGGTTCTACCTCGGCAGGGGTGGGGTGGGAGAATCGGGACCGTGCCCGACGTCGTCCCCTCCCGCCCTGCCGCCTCGCCCTCGTCCGGGGGTGAGCCCGGCGACCTGGCCGGCGACTGGCGACCGCACGTCGCGAACCCTGCGGCCCGGCCGGCGCCGACGCTGCCGCACGTGATGTTCTTCGAGCCGCGGATCCCGGGGAACACGGGGAACGCGATCCGTCTCGCGGCGGTGACCGGCGCGCGGCTGCACCTCGTCGAGCCGCTCGGCTTCGACATGGACGAGCCGAAGCTGCGTCGGGCCGGTCTGGACTATCACGACCTCGCGGCGGTGGAGGTGCACGCGGACCTCGACGCCGCGCTCGCGACGCTGCCCGGTGAGCGGGTCTTCGCGTTCACCACGAGCGCGACGACGTCGTTCACCGACGTCGTCTACCGCCCGGGTGACGTGCTGCTGTTCGGGCCCGAGCCCACGGGCCTGCCCGAGGACGTCCTCGCGCACCCGCGCCTGACCGACCGGCTGAAGATCCCGATGCAGCCCGGGCGTCGGTCGCTCAACCTCACGAACGCCGCGTCGATCGCCGTCTACGAGGCGTGGCGGCAGGCGGGCTTCCCCGGCGGGTCCTGACCGACGGCGAGCTCTCGCCCGTCACGACACCAGCCGGACCTCGACGACCTGTGCCGTGCGACCTCCCGCGGTCGCCTCGAGGCGCACCTCGACCCCGGCACGCGAGCCTGCGCCGTCCGGCAACGGGATCTCGACGACCCGCGGCCCGGTCGGCGGCTCCTCCTGCGCGTCGAGCTCGGCCACCGGCGCACCGTCGAGGCGCACGGCGGTGGGCGTGGTGCCGGGGCGGTAGGTGATCCGCAGCGCGCGGCCGTGCCCGTGGGGATCGGAGAGCCGGTAGCCGAACCAGCCGGTGGCGGACCGCCAGCCGACGCCCTCGACCGTGCCGGTCGACGTCTGCTCGCCGGTGAACGCGTGGTCGCTCTCCGGCTGCTGCTGCCCGGCGTGCACGACGTCCACCGTCGCCCGGGACTCCGCGAGCTCGGCGTCGTCCCGGGCGCGCAACGCGGCGCGCACGCCCGGGACGGCACCCGGTGCGGCGAGCGGCCAGTACAGGACGTACCGCGCGTCGTGGATCCCGGCGAACGGCTCCAGCACGGTGACCCGGCCGGCCGGGTCGTCGGCGCGCTCGAGGACGTAGGCGAGCGGCTCGCCCGGCAGCCGGTGCACCGTACCCGGGAGGTCGTCGTCGCACTCCGTGAGGACGACGGGCAGCCCGGCGAGCGGGTGGAGCGGGCCGCCGGCCACGTGGCCCATCCGCGCCTCGTCCGCGACGAGGCCGACGAGGTCGTCGGCGGTCGTCCGCGCCGCGAGGACGACGGGACCGTGCCGGAACGCGACCCAGTCGCTCCCGTCCGGCAGGCGCTCGGCGCTCACCGCGGCGGGGAGCGTGAAGGTCACCCGGTCGCCGTCGTGCCAGGTCCGGCGGATCTCGAGGTACCCGTCGACCAGCACCTCGGCGACCCGTGCGCCGTTGACCGCCAGGTCGACCCGCGCCCCCGGTTCGAGCCAGCCGGGTCGGCGCACGCGGAGCGTGAAGCCCACCGGGGCCGCGGCACGGACGGTGAGCTCGACGGCGTCGTCCGCCGGGAAACGCGTGCGCTGCTCGAGCGTCACCCCGCGCTCGGCCCACCGCACCGTCGAGGCGACGAACAGGTGGACCCACAGCGCGTCGGCGCTGCGTGAGCAGACGAGCTCGCCGTAGCGGGCGTGGTTCTCCAGCCCGGTCCCGACGCAGCACCAGAAGCACTCCTGGGGCTGGGAGTACACGCGGTAGTGGTCCGGGCGCACCGGCGTGAAGTACACGAACCCGCCGCGGGGGTGCTGGGAGGACAGGATGTGGTTGAACGTCGCCCGCTCGTAGAAGTCAACGATCTCCGGGTCGGGGCGGTGCAGGAACATCGCCCGGCTGAGGCGCAGCATGTTCGTCGTGTTGCACGTCTCCGGACCCTCGGGCGAGGCGAGCGCGGGCGAGCAGTCGTGCGCCGGGTGGAAGTGCTCGCGGACCGAGTTCCCGCCGAACGCGTACGTCCGACGCCGCGTCACCGTCTCCCAGAAGAACCGCGCCGCGCCCAGCAGCTCCTCGTCCTGCGTGAGCTCGCCGAGCCGCTGGTACCCGACGACCTTGGGGATCTGCGTGTTCGCGTGCAGGCCGTCGAGCGCGTCGCGGCGCGCGGCCAACGGCTCGAGCACCGCCCGGTGGGCGAACCGGCGGGCCATCGTGAGGTACTCGTCGCGCCCGGTGATCGCGGCGAGGTCGGCGTACGCCTCGGTCATCCCGCCGTGCTCCGTGGCGAGCATCGCCTCGAACCGGTCGTCGTCCAGGTCGCGCGAGGCCGCGCACCACCAGTCGGCGAGGCGGACGACGACGTCGAGCGCCGCCCGGGAGCCGGCCTGCCGGTACGCGTCGACCAGCCCGGCGAACAGCTTGTGCAGGTTGTACCAGGGCACCCACGCGCCCCCGAGCTCGAACGTCCCGGCCTGGGCCTCAGCCTCGACACCGACGACCCGGTCCCAGAGCCGCTGCCCGTCGGGCACTCCCCCGACGTACCCGGTGCCGAGTGCGTCCTGGCACTGCGCGACGCCCGCGACCAGGCGGTCGAGGAGCACCCGCGGACGCGGGTCGTCGGTCGCCGCCGACATCAGCGCCGCCGCGGACAGGGCGTGGCCGAGGGTGTGCCCGTCGAGCCCCGAGTCCTCCCAGTTCCCGTACGACCCGACCGGGTCGCCGTCACGTACGACCGGCGCCAGGCCCGCCTCACGCCGCAGCGGCGCGAGGAGACGGTCCGGGTCCAGCCGCAGGAGGTACTCGAGGCCCGTGCGCTGGGCGTCCCGGAAGGGCCCGTCCAGCAGCCGGACGTCGCTCAGGTCGAAGGGCTCCATGCTCGGTCAGGCATCCGCGGCCTGGAGCGAGACCGTCGCGAACGACGCGGCCGGGAGCTCCACGCGGAGCACACCACCGGTGAGCGTGACGCCCTCGAGCGCGACGGGCGCGACGGCGTCGGGCAGGTCGGGCGTGTTGTGCGCCGTGAGCGCGTCCGCGACGAGGACCCGACCCTGGGCCTCGTGCACCGCACGACCGCGCAGGTCCAGCTCGACCGTGTGCGCCGCGTCGGCGTCGAGGTTCGTCAACGAGACGAGCACGGCGCCGTCCTTGCTGGACGCCGACAGCGACACCAGCGGCACGGCCTGCCCGTCGACCTCACGCGTCGGCACCGCCGAGGTCAGGTGCGCGGCGTGCGACGTCGCGTCCTGGTGCCCGGCGTTCATCTCGAACACGTGGTAGGTCGGCGTGAGGACCAGGGCTTCGCCGTCGGTGAGCAGCATCGCCTGCAGCACGTTGACCGTCTGTGCGATGTTCGCCATGACGAGGCGGTCGGCGTGCGCGTGGAACATGTCGAAGTGCAGGCTCGCGACGATCGCGTCCCGCATCGCGTTCTGCTGGAACAGGAAGCCGGGGTTGGTGCCGGGCTCGACGTCCCACCACGTCCCCCACTCGTCGAGCACGAGCCCGACCTTCTTCTCGGGGTCGTAGGCGTCCATGACGGCGGCGTGCCCGGCGATGTAGTCACCCACCCGCAGGGTGCGGCGCATCGTCTCGTAGTACTCGTCCTCGGAGAACTCCGTCGCGCGGCCCTTGGCCCCCCACGTGCCCGAGAACGTGTACGCGTGGAACGAGACCGCCTGGAACACCAGGTGCGGGTCCTTCGCCCCGAGCGTCGAGATCTCCTTCATGAGGGTCTCGGTCCAGTGGTAGTCGTCGTCGGACGCGCCGGCCGCGATCTTGTAGAGCGCGTTGTCGCCGTGGTTGCGCGCGTACGTCGCGTACTGCCGGGCGAGCGGGGCGAACTGCTCGGCGCGCAGGTTGCCCCCGCAGCCCCACGGCTCGTTGCCCACGCCCCAGAAGGGCACGCGCCACGGCTCGTCCCGCCCGTTCTCGCGGCGAAGGCGCGCCATCGGGCTGTCCCCGGCGCGGGTCAGGTACTCGACCCACTCGCTCATCTCCTGCACGCTGCCGGAGCCGATGTTCGCGCTCACGTACGGCTCCGTGCCGAGCAGGTCGCACAGCGCCATGAACTCGTGCGTGCCGAAGTGGTTGTTCTCCTCGACGTTCCCCCAGTGCGTGTTGACCATGCGGGGCCGCTGGTCGCGCGGGCCGATCCCGTCCGACCAGTGGTACTCGTCCGCGAAGCAGCCGCCCGGCCAGCGCAGCACCGGGATGCGCAGCGCACGCAGCGCCTCCACGACGTCGAGGCGGATGCCGCCCTCGTTCGGGATGTCGGAGTCCTCCCCCACCCAGAACCCGTCGTAGATGCAGCGGCCCAGGTGCTCGGCGAAGTGCCCGTAGAGGTGGCGCGAGATCGTCGGCCCGGCGACGTCGAGGTCGACGACGGCGCGCACGGACGCATCAGGGGACGTCGGGCTGAGGGTGGTGGTCATGCGGTGTCCTTCCGAAGGTCACGTCGTCGGGCTGTCGGCGGTGACCACGCTAACCGCGCGGCACGGCCCGACCCGGCCCCGGGACCGCCTGCGGACGGTCTGAAAGTTTCCGCCTCAGGCGGGTGCGACCGACGCGCGCTCGACGAGCCGCACGGGCAGCGCGAGCGGTGCGCCGGGTGACGCGGTCGCCGTGGGGGCGAGTGCTCGCTCGACGGCGGCGTCGGCCAGCTCGCGCAGCGGCTGGCGCATCGTCGTCAGGGCGGGCACGACGAGCTCGGCGGCGTGGACGTCGTCGAACCCCATGACGGACAGGTCGCGCGGGACGACGAGCCCGAGCTCGTGCGCGGCGCCGAGGAGCATCAGGGCGAGGTGGTCGTGCGAGGCGAGCACCGCTGTCGGGGGCTGCGGGAGCGCCAGGAGTGCCTCGAGCGCCGGGCGTACGCCGCCGGGTGCGACGACGTCGTCGACGACGTAGCCGCCGCGTTCCGGGTCGGGGAGGCCCGCGTCGTGCAGCGCCCCGAGGACGCCGGCGCGCCGCTCGGTCGCCGGCCACCCGCCGATGGAGCTGACGTAGGCGATGCGCCGGTGCCCGCGGGAGAGCAGGTGCTCGGCGGCGGCGCGACCGCCGCCACGGTTGTCGGTCGCGACCCAGGTCACGCCGTCGGGCGGGCGCGTGACCGGTTCGAGCAGGACGAGCGGGGTGCCGGTGGACCGCGACCAGGCGACCTCGCGGTCGACGACCGTGTGCAGCGCGGCGATCACTCCCCCGCTCGTGCGGCCGGTGACCTGCGCGAGCCAGTCGCCCGTGGCCGACGTGGTGAGCACGGTGGACACACCCCGCGACCGGGCGGCGGCCTGTACGGCCTCGACGACCGCGGACTCGTAGAGCGACCCCACCTCGGGGATGACGAGGTCCAGGAGCCGGGGCGCCCGCCGGTGCCCGACGACGTACCCCGCCCGCTCCAGCTCGCCCACCACTCGCCCGCGGGTGGCCTCGGCGACGCCCGGGCGCGCGTTGAGCACGCGCGAGACCGTGGGGACGGAGACCCCGGCCCGGCGCGCGACGACCGCGAGGGTGACGAGCGACGCCCGCTCGCGAGCGTCGTCGGGGGCATCGCTCACCCCTGCGGCTCCCGGCCCAGCAGCCAGGTCGCCGACCGGCGGAGCAGGTCGACCCGGCCCGCGGAGTCGTAGGACCGCACGTCGTGCCCGAGGCCGTCGTAGACCGTCCGGCCGCCGTGCGCCTCGTGCGCCCACACCACGGGGTGGTCGTTCCCGTCGTGCTCGACCGTCGCCAGGACCTCGATGCCCGGGCGGGTCCGCAGGAAGCAGTAGCGCTCGTCGAGCACGTCGACGTCCCCGAGCCCGCGGGTCACCTCGTGGCCGGGGCGCACCGTGACGCGGGCCTCGCCGAACGGCGGGTGCATCGACTCGCCGGGGATCCAGCGACCGCCCAGCACGTCCTGCCAGTCGGGCGCGTCCGGGAAGGTGTTCGCCGCCTGGTGCAGCCCGAGCACCGCGCCGCCGGCCCGCGCCCAGCGGGAGAGCGTGCCGTGCAGCGGTGCCCACGCGGCGTCGTCGTCGCCCGGCTCCCCGCGCCCGCAGTTCACGACGAGCAGGTCGGGACCGGCGGGTCCGTCCAGGTCGTCGAGCGCGTCGGGGAACGTGCTGCGCACCTCGACGTCGACGTCGGGCAGCGCCCCGAGCAGCACCGCGACCCGGTGCGAGGTCGCGGCGTGGTCGTGCCAGGGGTCCTCGTAGCGGCCTCGGCCGGCGAGGACCCGTACACGCTGCGTCATCCGATGCTCCACGTCTCTCCCGGCGGGCCGGGACCCGGCGGCGCCGGTGCGGTCGCCTGGTCGGACGGTACCCGACACCGGCCCGGAGGCGTCCAGGTGGACACCTCCGGGCCGGTTCGGGCAGCGCTGCCGCTCCGCGGACGCGGCTCAGACCAGGTCGCGCACGGCAGCGTACTGCTCACGCACCACCGGCTCGGGCGCGGCCTCGGACACCGTGCTCGACGACGTCCGCCACGCGGGCGGGCCACCCACCTCGCCCGACCCCCGGGCGGCCAGGACCCACGCGGCCTGGCGGGCCGCGCCGTCGGCCACGTACTCGCCGGGCTCCGGCACCGTCAGCGGCATCCCGAGCACCTGCGGCGCGATGCGCCGCACCGCCTCGGACTGCGCGCCGCCGCCGATGAGCACCAGCCGCTCGACGGGCACACCGAGCGCGCGCAGGGCGTCGAGGCCGTCCGCGAGCCCGCACAGCATGCCCTCGACGAACGCCCGCGCCACGTGCGACGGCGTCGAGCTGCCGAGCCGCACACCGTGCAGCGTGCCGCTCGCGTCGGGACGGTTGGGCGTGCGCTCACCCTCGAGGTACGGCACGAGGACGAGGCCGTCGGCGCCGGCCGGCGCCTCGAGCGCGAGCCGGGACAGCTCGGCGTGGTCCACGCCGAGGACGGTCCGGGCGGCGTCGAGGACCCGGCTCGCGTTGAGCGTGACAGCGAGCAGCAGGTACCGGCCCGTGGCGTCCGAGAAGCCCGTCACGAGGCCGGAGCCGTCCGCGGTCCGCTCGGCGGCGACCGCCGACACGACGCCGGACGTGCCGAGCGAGACCCCCACGTCGCCCTCGACCATCCCGAGGCCCAGGGCCGCGGCGGCGTTGTCGCCCGCACCGGGTCCGAGGAGCGCACCGCCGTCGACCGCGGAGCCTGCGACGACCGGCGACGCCACCCCCGCGGCCTCGGCCGGGCCGAGCACACGGGGCAGCACGACGTCGGACCGGCCGAGCGCGAGCTCGACGAGGTCGGGCCGGTAGGCCCCGGCCCCACCGTCGGCGGCTGCGTCGTAGTAGCCCGTGCCGGACGCGTCGGACCGGTCGGTGACGAGCGCCGACAGGTCGGGCTCGAGCCCCTGGCTGCGAGGCCCGAACCCGGCGATGCGCCACGTCAGCCAGTCGTGCGGGAGGGCGACCGCGGCCACCCTCGCCGCGTTCTCGGGCTCGGCGTCGCGCAGCCAGCGCAGCTTGGTCACGGTGAGGGACGCGACGGGCACCGAGCCGATCGCGTCCGCCCACGCCTGCTGACCGGCGTCCGTGTCTCCGTCGCCGAGCTCGGTGACCAGGTCGCGCGCGGCACCGGCCGAGCGGGTGTCGTTCCACAGCAGCGCCGGGCGGACCACCTCGCCGTCGACGTCGAGCGCGACCATGCCGTGCTGCTGGCCCCCCACCGCGAGCGCCGCGACGTCGTCGAGCCCGCCCGCCGCGGCGGCGGCCGCGCCGAACGCGGTCCACCACGCCTCGGGGTCGACCTCGGTGCCGTCGGGGTGGCGCGCCGAGCCGAAGCGCACGAGCGCCCCGGTCTCGGCGTCGCGGACGACGACCTTGCAGGACTGCGTCGACGTATCGACGCCGGCGACCAGAGTTCTCATGTCCCCCATGTCAGCCGATGAGGTGCTTGAGCGCCAGCTGGTTGAGGCGCACGAAGCCGAAGTCGCGACCCGCCGCGGCGTCGACGTCGAAGTCCTCGTACGTCGAGCGGTCGGCGAGGAGGTCCGCGACGGACTCGCCCGCGCCGAGCGTCGTCTCGCCGAGCTCGAAGACGCCGGAGTGGCGGAACGCGTCCTGGACCTCGGGGTCGGCACGGTACGCGGCGGCCTTGGCCGCCAGGAGCGAGTAGGTCTCCATGTTGGCCTTCGCCGAGTCCCACACACCGACCTCGGACTCGGTGCGCGACGGCTTGTAGTCGAAGTGCCGCGGGCCGGTGTAGCGAGGACCGCCGTTGGGGAAGCCGTTCTCGAGCAGGTCGACCGTGAAGAACGCCGACAGCAGGTCGCCGTGGCCGAACACGAGGTCCTGGTCGAACTTGATCGAGCGCTGACCGTTGAGGTCGATGTGGAAGAGCTTGCCCGCCCACAGCGCCTGGGCGATGCCGTGCGTGTAGTTGAGGCCCGCCATCTGCTCGTGCCCGGTCTCGGGGTTGAGCCCGACGATGTCGCCGTGCTCGAGCTTCGCGATGAGGGCGAGCGCGTGCCCGATCGTCGGCAGGAAGATGTCGCCGCGGGGCTCGTTGGGCTTGGGCTCGAGCGCGATCTTCAGGTCGTAGCCCCGCTCCTTGATGTACGCCGCCGTGAGGTCCAGGCCCTCCGCGTAGCGCTCGTGCGCCGAGTGCAGGTCCTTGGCGCCGTCGTACTCGGTGCCCTCGCGACCGCCCCACATGACGAACGTCTTCGCGCCCAGCTCGGCGGTGAGGTCGACGTTGCGCAGCACCTTGCGCAGGGCGTAGCGCCGCACGCCGCGGTCGTTGGAGGTCAGGCCGCCGTCCTTGAAGACGGGGTGGCTGAAGAGGTTGGTGGTCACCATCTCGATGACGAGGCCGGTCTCGTCGGCAGCCTTCTTCACGTCGCCGAGCAGGCGCTCGCGGGTGGTGTCGTCCGAGCCGAACGGCACGACGTCGTCGTCGTGGAACGTGAAGCCCCACGCGCCGAGCTCGGCGAGCTTGTGCACGGAGTACGCGGGGTCGAGCGCGGCGCGGCTCGCGCTGCCGAACTGGTCCTGCGCGGTCCAGCCCACGGTCCACAGGCCGAAGGAATAGTTGATGTTCTGGGCGGTGGTGTCGGCCACGACTCTCTCCTCGTCGAGATCACTGCACGGATCGTCCCCGCGTGGCGGGGCATATTTGTTGTACGGATGAACTTATGCGGAGTTCTCGGTAAGGTCAAGGCGTGAACCGGACCCCCGTGTCGCTGGCCGCCCGGCAGGGCACCCTGCGCGAGCACAACCTCGCCCTCGTCGCGCGTGCCGTGTTCGAGTCGCCCGCTCCCCGCTCGCGGGCGGACCTCTCCGTGGTGACCGGCCTGACCCGGGCGACGGTCTCCGTGCTCGTGGACCAGCTCGTCGACGCCGAGATCCTGCGCGAGCTGCCACCCCTGGCACCGCAGCGGGCCGGGCGCCCCGCGGTACCGCTCACGCCCGCGGCACGCAGCATCGTCGGGCTGGGGCTCGAGGTCAACGTCGACTACCTCGGGGGCCGGGTCGTCGACCTCACCGGCGCGGTGGTCGCCGAGCGCGTCACCCCGGGCGACTTCCACGCGAGCGACCCCGCCGACGTCCTCGCGCGCCTCGGCACGCTCGCCCGGGACCTGCTCGCCGAGGTCGACGCGCAGGGCATGCGCGTCGCCGGTGCGCGGCTCGCCCTGCCCGGGCTCGTCGACGCCCGCGCCGGGCGGCTGCAGGTCGCCCCCAACCTCGGTTGGTCAGAGCTCGACCCCGTGCCCCTCCTGGGCCTCGATCCCGGTCTGCGGTTCGACGTCGCGAACGAGGCCAAGCTCGCCGGCCTCGCGCAGTCCGCGCTCGCCCACGGTGGCCCGCCCGTCCCGTCCGACCCGGCGCCCGGTGCACCGCCGCTGCCCGACGACGGCGCGCGCCCCGGCCCGTCGTCTTACCTGTACGTCTCGGGCGACGTGGGCATCGGGTCGGCGATCGTCATCGACCGCCAGCTCTTCCTGGGCCGCCACGGCTGGTCCGGGGAGATCGGGCACGTCGTCGTCGACCCGCACGGACCCCGCTGCCCCTGCGGCGCGACGGGCTGCCTCGAGCAGTACGCCGGCAAGGACGCGCTGCTGCGTGCCGCCGGGTTGGGGGTCGACGCCCAGGTCGCGGACCTCGTCGCGGCGCTCGACGCCGGGGACGCCCGGGCCACGGCGGCCGCAGCCCGCGCCGGCTCGGCGCTCGGCAGCGCGCTCGCCGACTTCATGAACCTCGTCGACATCGACACGGTGCTCCTCGGCGGGATCTACCCCGACCTGCTCCCCTACCTCCGCGCTCCGCTGCTCACCGGGCTGCGCACCCGGGTGCTCGCCGCACCCTGGGCCGAGTTCGAGGTCTCCGCGGCCCTCGTCGGCTCCTACGCCGCGATGACGGGCGGGGCGCGGCTCGTCCTGCGCGACGTGCTCGCGCACCCGGCCGACTGGGTCACGCCGGTCTGACGCCGGCGTCCCGACCTGCCGACGCCCGCCCAGGATCACGGGGAAGCGCCTTCCGAGGTCCTACGCTGTGTTCATGCCGCCCCTCCCGCCGGGTCCCGTGACCCTCAGCCAGGTCGCCCGAGAGGCCGGGGTCTCCCTCGCCACCGCGTCGCGCGCCATCAACGGCAGCGCGACCAGGACCGTCAGCCCCGAGCTGCGCGAGCGGGTGCTCACCGCGGCGGCGAGGCTGCGCTATTCTCCCGACGCCAACGCGCAGGCCATGGCCCGGGGCCGGACGACGTCGGTCGGCCTCATCGTGCACGACATCTCCGACCCGTACTTCTCGTCCATCGCCGCGGGCGTCACGGGCGCCGCGGAGCAGGCGGACCTCGTCGTCACGCTCGCCAGCACCCAGCACCGGGCGGACCGCGAGCTGGCGTTCGTCGAGCTGATGCACCGCCAGCGCGCCCGCGCGATCATCGTCGCGGGCGGCCGCCTCGACGGGGGCGCGTCCGACGACGCTCTCGTCGCCGCGCTCGAGGAGTACCACCGCCACGGGGGCGGGGTCGCGCTCGTCGGGCAGCCCCTCGCCGCGCTGCCGACGGTCGTCGTCGCGAACCGCAGCGGAGCGGGCGACCTCGCCGGCGCGCTGCACGCGTTGGGCTACCGGAGCGTCGGGGTGCTCGCCGGGCCGGCCGGGCACCGCACGGCCGCCGACCGCTCCGCGGGGTTCGCGCAGGCGCTCCAGGAGCGCGGCACGGCCGTCGGGCCGGTCGTGCACAGCGCGTTCACGCGCGACGGCGGGTACGCCGGGATGGCCGAGCTCCTCGCCCGCCCCGACCGCCCCCGCCTCGTGCTCGCCGTGAACGACGTCATGGCCGTCGGGGCGATGGCCGCCGCGCGCGACGCCGGGCTGCACGTACCGGACGACGTCGCGGTCGCGGGCTTCGACGACATCGTCACCCTGCGCGACGTCACCCCGGCACTGACGACCGTCCGCATCCCCCTGACGTCGATCGGCGAGATCGCCACGCGCCTCGCGCTCGGTGCGGACGCCGGGTCCGTCGAGGTGACGGGGACGGTCGTCGTGCGTGACTCCACCCCGGACCTGCGCCCGACAGCACCGACCACGTGCCCGTGACGCTCCTCTCGCCCGATCGGTCAGGACGTGCTGTGATCAGAGGGCACGGGGCGCGCTCACCCCGCTCGAGACACGTGAGGTGATGCTCGCAGGTTGACGCAGGAAAGCGCTTCCCCTAGCCTCGTGGAAAGCGCATTCCCGATTGCGCGCACCGCCGCGCCCGTCCCGCAGGAGCACTCGCATGAGCACACCCCCGGCCGACCGCACGCTGCGCATCGCCATGAACGGCATCACCGGGCGCATGGGATACCGCCAGCACCTCGTCCGCTCGATCCTGCCCATCCGGGACGCGGGCGGCGTCGTGCTCGCGGACGGCAGCCGGGTCCAGGTGGAGCCCGTCCTCATCGGGCGCAACGAGTCGAAGGTCCGCGAGCTCGCCGCCCTGCACGACGTCGAGCACTGGAGCACCGACCTCGACGGCGCGATCGCCGACCCGAGCGTCGACATCGTCTTCGACGCCTCGATGACCGCGCTGCGCGCCAAGACCCTCACCAAGGCCATGCAGGCCGGCAAGCACATCTACACCGAGAAGCCGACCGCGGAGACCCTCGACGAGGCCGTCGACCTCGCCCGCCTGCGCGAGGAGACCGGCGTGACCGCCGGCGTCGTGCACGACAAGCTCTACCTCCCCGGCCTCGTCAAGCTGCGCCGCCTCGTCGACGAGGGCTTCTTCGGGCGCATCCTGTCGCTGCGCGGCGAGTTCGGCTACTGGGTCTTCGAGGGCGATCACCAGGCCGCTCAGCGCCCGTCGTGGAACTACCGCAAGGAGGACGGCGGCGGTATGACGACGGACATGTTCTGCCACTGGAACTACGTCCTCGAGGGCATCCTCGGGTCGGTGAAGACCGTCAACGCCCAGACGATCACGCACATCCCGACCCGCTGGGACGAGCAGGGCGCGGCCTACCCCGCGACCGCCGACGACGCGGCATACGGCATCTTCGAGATCGAGACCCCCGACGGCGACCCCGTCGTCGCGCAGATCAACTCGTCCTGGGCCGTGCGCGTCTACCGCGACGAGCTCGTCGAGTTCCAGATCGACGGCACGCACGGTTCGGCCGTGGCCGGGCTCACCAAGTGCGTCGCGCAGCAGCGCGCCCACACCCCCAAGCCCGTGTGGAACCCGGACCTGCCCGTCACCGAGTCCTTCCGCGACCAGTGGCTCGAGGTCCCCGCCAACGCCGAGCTCGACAACGGCTTCAAGCTGCAGTGGGAGGAGTTCCTGGGCGACGTCGTCGCCGGGCGCCCGCACCGCTTCGACCTGCTCTCCGCCGCGCGCGGTGTGCAGCTCGCCGAGCTCGGACTGCGCTCGTCGGCGGAAGGCCGGCGCCTCGACGTCCCGGAGATCTCCCTGTGACCCCGCAGACCACCCGCCTGCCCGGCCGGTCGGCCACCCCGGTGGCCGCCGCGCTCGACCTCGCCGACAGCGGCGTCGTCGTCCGGCTGCCGCGGTTCGGCGCCGGCCGCGTCGCCGGCACCGAGGTGCGCGAGCTGCGCGCGCCCGGACCCTGGACGACGCCGACCGGCCCGATCACCTCCCGGGTCGCCTTCGCGGCGGCGCACGTCGTGCCGCACGTCGGCGCCGACAACACCCCGGGCCGCCCCGCCGAGGTCGACTGGGAGTCGACGCTCGCCTACCGGCACCGCATCTGGGAGCACGGGCTCGGCGTCGCCGACGCCATGGACACCGCCCAGCGCGGCATGGGCCTCGACTGGGCGGCGACCCAGGAGCTGGTCCGCCGCTCGTCCGCCGAGGCGCGCGCCGTCGGTGCCCGGATCGCCTGCGGCGCGGGCACCGACCAGCTGGACCCCGCCCTCGTCGCGAGCTGGGAGCCCGGCGACCGGGCCGCGCTCGACGCCGTGACCGACGCGTACCGCGAGCAGGTCCGTATGGTGCAGGACGCCGGCGCGCAGGTCATCGTCATGGCCTCGCGCGCCCTCGCCCGCGTCGCCCGGGACGCCGACGACTACGCCCGCGTCTACGACGCCGTGCTCGCCGAGGCCGACGAGCCCGTGGTCCTGCACTGGCTCGGCACCATGTTCGACCCGGCCCTCGCCGGGTACTGGGGCGCGCAGGACCCGGCCGACATCACCAGCGCGACCCGCACCTTCACCGACCTGATCCGTGCCCACCAGGGCCGCGTCGACGGTGTGAAGGTCTCGCTGCTGGACGCCGCGCACGAGGTCGGCCTGCGCCGGGAGCTCGCGACGCTCGACCCGGCCGCCGGCGGCGCGGTCCGCCTGTACACCGGGGACGACTTCAACTACCCCGAGCTCGTCGCGGGCGACGAGCAGGGCCACTCCGACGCCCTGCTCGGCATCTTCGCCGCGATCTACCCGGCGGCGTCGACCGCGCTGCAGGCGTTCGACGCCGGCGCGGCGGGCGACGACGACGGCGCCGCCCGCGGGTACGCGATCCTCGCGTCGACCGAGGCGCTCGGCCGGCACATCTTCGCCGCACCGACGTACTACTACAAGACGGGCATCGCGTTCCTGTCCTGGCTGAACGGCCACCAGCCCGGGTTCCAGATGGTCGGCGGCCTGCACGCGGGCCGCTCCGTCGAGCACCTCGTCGACCTCTTCCGCATCGCCGACACCGCGGGCCTGCTGACCGACCCGGCGCTCGCCGCGCGCCGGCTCTCGACGTTCCTCGCGGTCAACGGGGTGGACCTGTGACCGGGCCGGGCACGGGCAGGCTCTCGCTCAACACGGCGACGATCAAGCGCTCGACCCTCCCCGAGGCGGTCGAGATCGCCGCGGAGGCCGGGTACGACGCCGTCGGCCTCTGGCGCGACCGCGTCCAGGAGACCGGGGCCACGGTGGCGGCGAAGATCGTCGCCGAGGCGGGCCTGCGCGTCTCCTCCCTGTGCCGCGGCGGGTTCCTCACCGCGGCCGACGACGCCGGGATCGCCGCGGCGCTCGACGACAACCGGCGCGCCGTCGAGGAGGCCGCGACCGTCGGCACGAGCGAGCTCGTGTTCGTCGTCGGCGGGCTCCCCGCCAACAGCAGCCCGGGGGCCGGGCCGCGGCACGACGCCGGGGCGGCGGACCGCGACCTCGTCGCGGCCCGGTCGCGCGTCGCGGACCGCATCGCGGACCTTGCGCCCTTCGCGGCCGAGCACGGCGTGCGGATCGTCCTCGAACCGCTGCACCCGATCTTCGCCGCCGACCGCGCCGTCATCTCGACCCTCGGCCAGGCTCTCGACCTCGCCGCACCGCACCCGGCGGACGTCGTGGGCGTCGTCGTGGACACCTACCACGTGTGGTGGGACCCCCAGCTCGAGACCATGATCGCCCGCGCCGGGGCGGAGGGGCGGATCGCGTCCTACCAGGTCTGCGACTGGATCCTGCCGCTCGCCGCCGACCCGCTGCTCTCGCGCGGGTACGTCGGGGACGGCTACGTCGACTTCCCCACCATCACCCGGTGGGTGTCCGACGCCGGCTACACGGGCGACATCGAGACCGAGATCTTCCACCAGGAGATCTGGGACACCGACCCCCGCACGGTGGCCGCCACCGTCGCGGACCGGTACGCCCGGTACGTGCTGCCCTCCCTCCCGGGCTGAGAAGCACACCGCCGGCCGTCCCGACGACGGGGCGTCACCCGGGGAGGCTCCATGCCCTCCTCACCCCGGGTGACGCCCCGTCGTCGTGCACGAGGCCGCGACTCAGCGCACCGTGAGGACTCAGCGCACCGTGAGCGAGACCGCCGCCCACGACAGCGCCGGCAGCGTGGCGAGCACCTCGCCGGCGACCTCGCGCACCGGCAGCGCCGTCGGGCGCACGGGCTGCTCGTCGCGGGTGTTGGTCGCGAACCGGTCCCGCCCCTCGGGGACCGTCAGGACCAGGGCTTCGCCCGCGAGGGCGAACCCCTGGCCCGCGCCTCCCAGCGTGACCTCGACGGGCGCCCGGTGGTCGCGGTTGACGAGGAACAGCTCGACCCGGTCGCCGTCGACCGTCCCCGCGACGTCGACCGAGGGGACGTCGCCGTAGGCGGCGGTGCTCACCAACGGGGCGTCCACCGCGATGCGCAGCGCCTCGCCGCGGGCGCGGGCCGCCGTGATCGCGAACGGCCAGAAGATGGTCTGGCGCCACGCCGCGGCGTCGGGCTCGGTGCGGATGGGCGCGATGACGTTGACGAGCTGCGCCTGGTTCGCCATGGTCACGCGGTCCGCGTGCCGGAGCAGCGAGTTGAGCAGCGACCCGACCACGACGGCGTCCGCCACGGCGTACTCGTCCTCGATGATCGCCGGCGCGTACGCCCACTCCCCCGTGAGGAGCGGCTCCTTGTCCTGCTCGTTGAAGCGGGTCTGGTACCAGACGTTCCACTCGTCGACGCTGATGCCGAGCGGACGCTCCAGGCCGAGCGCGGCCTCCTCCTCGGCGAGGATGCCCGCGACCTCCTCGATGTACCGGTCCAGCCCGACGCCGGAGGCCAGGAACGAGTCGAGGTCGCCGTCGAGCTCCTCGTAGTAGGCGTGCAGGGAGATGTGCTCGACGAGCCCCGCGGTCTGGCGCACGACCTCGCGCTCCCAGGAGCCGAACGTCGGCTGCCCCGCAGACGAGCTGCCCGCGACGACGAGCTCGATCCCGGGATCGACGAAGCGCATGAGGCGCGCGGTCTCGGCGGCGATCCGGCCGTACTCGTGGGCGGTCTTGTGGCCGATCTGCCAGTCGCCGTCCATCTCGTTGCCCAGGCACCACAGCCGGATCCCGAACGGGTCCTCGGCGCCGTTGGCGCGGCGCTCGTCGGACAGCGCCGTGCCGGCCGGGAAGTTGCAGTACTCGAGCAGGCGCGCGGCGTCGCGCGGCCCGCGCGTGCCGAGGTTCACCGCCATCATCAGCTCGAGGCCCACACGCTGCGCCCAGGACGCGAACTCGTGCAGCCCCACCTGGTTGGTCTCGACGCTGTGCCACGCCGCGTCGAGCCGCACGGGCCGCTCGTCGCGCGGGCCGACGCTGTCCTCCCACTCGAACCCGGAGACGAAGTTCCCGCCCGGGTAGCGCACGACCGTGGCACCCAGCTCGCGGACGAGGTCCGCGACGTCGGTCCGGAAGCCGTCGGCGTCGGCGCTCGGGTGCTCCGGGGCGTGGATGCCGTCGTAGACGCACCGGCCCATGTGCTCGACGAAGGTCCCGAAGAGGCGCGGGGAGACCCGCCCGACGGTCGCTGCGGGGTCAAGCTCGATACGTGCGTGGGTCATGCTCGGAAGTCCTCGGCTCTCGGTGTGGTGGTGCGTCAGCGGGGCGCGGGTCCGGTGCTTCTCCGGACGACGAGGTGGGTCGGGACGAGGTGGGTGCCGCGCTCGTGCTCGTCGTTGCGGAACTGGCGCAGCACCCCCTCGACGCAGCGTCGGCCGACCTCGGCGAAGTCCTGGTGGACGGTCGTGAGCGGGGGCAGGAACGACCCCGCCTCGGAGATGTCGTCGAAGCCGACGACGCTGACGTCCTCCGGGACGCGGCGCCCGCTCTCGTGCAGGGCGCGCAGCAGCCCGAGGGCCAACTCGTCGTTGGCGGCGAACACGGCGGTGCAGGCGGGGTCGGCCGCGAGCCGGAGCCCGGCCCGGTACCCGGACTCGGCGGACCAGTCGCCGCGCTCGACGGGCAGGACGGGGCACCCGGCCTCCTCGAGGGTGCGCCGCCACGCCGCGGTGCGACGCTCGGCCGCGAACGACTCCTCGGGACCGGCCAGGTGGTGCACCGTGCGGTGCCCCAGGTCGAGCAGGTGGGCGACCGCCTGGCGGGTGCCGTCGGCCTGGTCGGTGTCCACGACGCTGTACTGGTCGCCGGCGTCCGAGTCCGCGACCACGACCTGCACCCCGGGCGGGAGCGAGACCGAGGCCGCGTCGAGGAGGTGGACCTCCATGAGGAGGATGACGGCGTCGACCGCGAGCTCCCCGAGCCGGGTGAACGCGCCCCGCACGCCGTCCTGCGTCGGCACGGCGACCGGGATGAGCGTGATCGCGTAGCCCTCGGCGGCCGCGGACGACGCGATCGCCTCGAGGGTGCGGACGTTCCCCGTGGTGGAGAGCGTGAAGAGAATGACGCCGATGGTGCGGAACTCACCGCTCTTCAGGGCGCGCGCCGCGCTGTTGGGGCGGTATCCGAGCTCGGCCATCGCGCCCAGGACCAGCCGGCGGGTCTCGTCGACCACGCCGGGGTGGCCGTTGGCGACCCGCGACACGGTCTGGGAGGAGACCCCCGCAAGCCGCGCGACGTCGGCCATGGACACCCGGCGGCGGCGCCGCTCGGGGCGCACCTCACCGAGGACGTGAGCCTCCACGACCGCGGACGCCGCGCCCGGATCTTCCTGCGCCGAGCGTCGCTCCGGCGCGACCTCGTCCAGCCCCTGACTCATGCCTGCTCGTGCCCTTCCGTCGACCGCGACGCACCCTAGCGTTCGCTGCGCCGCGCTCACGTGGGACTTGACGTCTCGGAGCGGCGGTGCCACGATCACCGTAGTCCATGTTTACGTAAACATCCACGAGGCCGTTCTCCGATGTTTACGCAAACACCCGCGGTCCCTCGCGGGTGGCCTGACGACCAGCTCGCGAACAGCAAGGAAGCACCATGACGACGCTGTCTCCACCCGTGGCCGCCGCGCACGGCGTGCCCGACCCTGCCCCGCACCGGCACCGCCGCCGCCGCTGGATCGGCTGGGGTTTCATCGGGCCCTTCATGGCGGTCTTCGCGCTGGTCTTCCTCGCGCCCATCGCCTACTCGATCTACCTCAGCCTGTTCCGCAACCAGATCGTCGGCGGCAACGCGTTCGTGGGGTTCGACAACTACTCACGAGCGCTGAGCGACCCGCAGTTCTGGTCCGCGCTGAGCCGCGTCTCGCTCTTCCTCGTGGTCCAGGTGCCGATCATGCTGTGCCTCGCCCTGCTGGTCGCGCTCGCGATCGACAGCGGCCGCCTGCACGGCAAGAACTTCTTCCGGATCTCGATCTTCCTGCCGTACGCCGTACCTGCCGTCGTGGCGACCCTCATGTGGGGCTTCATGTACGGCACCCGGTTCGGGCTCGTCGGCAACATCAACGACTGGCTCGGCACGTCGATCCCGAACCCGCTCTCCCCGGACTGGGTCCTGCTGTCCATCGGCAACATCGTGACCTGGGAGTTCGTCGGCTACAACATGCTGATCTTCTACTCCGCGCTGCGGACGATCCCCACCTCGCTCTACGAGGCCGCGGAGATCGACGGCGCCGGGCAGCTCCGCATCGTGCGCGCCATCAAGCTCCCCGCGATCCGCGGCGCCCTCGTCATCGCCACGATCTTCTCGATCATCGGCAGCTTCCAGCTCTTCAACGAGCCGAGCATCCTGCAGTCGCTCGCGCCGAACGCGATCTCGACCTACTTCACCCCGAACCTGTACGCCTACTCGCTGTCGTTCTCCGGCCAGCAGTACAACTACTCCGCCACGGTGGCGATCATCATGGGCCTCATCACGATGGTGATCGCCTACGTCGTCCAGCTCCGCGGCATGCGCAAGGAGAGCTGACCATGACGCACACCGCCACCGTCCCCGCCGCGCCCGGGGCCCGCCCCGCCCGCACGTCGTCCCCGTCGAGCCTGCGCAGCGGACGCCGGCACTCGGTGGAGAAGCCGCGCCGCAACGTGGTCCTCACCGTGCTCACCGGCATCGTGCTCGTGTACTCCCTCGTCCCCCTGCTCTGGCTCGTCATCAACGCGAGCAAGACGCAGGCGAACCTGTTCGACTCGTTCGGCCTGTGGTTCGCGGGCGACTTCGCGCTCTTCGACAACATCGCCCAGACCCTGACGTACGACGACGGCATCTTCGGCCGCTGGCTCGCCAACACCGTCCTGTACGTCGTGCTGGGCGCCGGGGGCGCGACCTTCCTCGCGATCCTCGGGGGCTACGCCCTGGCGAAGTTCGACTTCCCCGGCAAGCGCGGGGTGTTCGCCGTCGTCATCGGCGCGGTCGCCGTGCCCGGCACGGCGCTCGCCGTGCCGACGTTCCTCATGTTCAGCCAGATGGGCCTGACGAACACGCCGTGGGCCGTGATCATCCCGTCGCTCATCTCGCCGTTCGGCCTCTACCTCATGTGGACCTTCGCCGCGGAGGCCGTGCCGACCGAGATGCTCGAGGCGGCACGCGTCGACGGCGCGAGCGAGTTCCGCACGTTCTTCCAGATCAGCATGCCGCTGCTCGCCCCCGGCATCGTCACGGTCCTGCTCTTCACCATGGTCGCGACGTGGAACAACTACTTCCTGCCGCTGATCATGCTCAAGGACCCCTCCTGGTACCCCCTGACGCTCGGGCTCAACGCCTGGAACGCGCAGGCGTCCACGGCCGGCGGCGAGGCCATCTTCAACCTCGTGATCACCGGGTCGCTCCTGACGATCCTCCCGCTGATCGCCGCCTTCCTCCTCCTGCAGCGCTACTGGCAGTCAGGACTCGCGGCCGGCTCCGTCAAGGAGTAGGCCCGCACATCTCCCCCAGCACCACCCGCACCGATCCGTCTGACGACGAAGTGAGAGGAACCTCCATGTTCACCACCACCCACCGCACGCGCTCCCGCGCGACCGCGACGGTCGCCGCGATCGGCGCCCTCGCCCTGACGCTCACCGCATGCGGCGGCGGCAGCGACGACGACGCCTCCCCCGCGGACGCCCAGAGCGCCCTCGAAGAGGGCGGCACCCTCACCGTCTGGGCGTGGGACCCCACGCTGACCGACGTCGCCGCCGACTTCGAGGCCGAGAACCCGGGCGTCACGATCGAGCTCGTCAACGCCGGTACTGGCAACGACCAGTACACCGCCCTGCAGAACGCCATCGCGGCCGGCTCGGGTGCGCCCGACCTCGCCCAGGTGGAGTTCTACGCCCTCCCCCAGTTCTCCCTGTCGGAGTCGCTCGCGGACCTCACGCCGTACGGCGCCGACGAGCTCGCCGACACGTTCACCCCCGGCCCGTGGGGCGCCGTCGCACAGGGCGAGGGCATCTACGCCCTGCCCACCGACTCGGGCCCGATGGCGCTGTTCTACAACAAGCGCGTCTTCGACGAGCACGGCATCGAGGTCCCGACGACGTGGGACGAGTACATCGAGGCAGGCCGTGAGCTCCAGGAGGCCGACCCGGGCGCGTACATCACGAACGACACCGGCGACGCCGGCTTCACCACGAGCCTCATCTGGCAGGCCGGCGGCCAGCCGTACCAGGTCGACGGCACGAACGTGACGATCGACTTCTCCGACGAGGGCTCGCAGACCTTCGCCGACACCTGGCAGACGATGATCGACGACGAGCTCGTCGCCCCGGTCAGCTCGTGGAGCGACGAGTGGTACCAGGGCCTGTCCGACGGCTCGATCGCGACCCTCGTGATCGGTGCGTGGATGCGCGGGAACCTCGAGTCGAGCGTCCCCGGCGCCGCAGGCGACTGGGCCGTGGCCCCGATGCCGCAGTGGGAGGAGGGCGCGACCGCGACCGCCGAGAACGGCGGCTCCTCGCTCGCGATCCCCGAGGCGAGCGAGAACAAGGACCTCGCCTGGGCCTTCCTCGAGTACGCGACCGTCGGTGACGGCGTCCAGACCCGCATCGAGGGCGGCGCGTTCCCCGCGACGACGGCCGACCTCGAGGGCGCGGAGTTCCGCGACGTCGAGTTCGAGTACTTCGGTGGCCAGGCGGTCAACGAGGTCCTCGCGGACTCCGCGGCGAACGTCGTCGAGGGCTGGGCGTACCTGCCGTTCCAGGTGTACGCGAACTCGATCTTCAACGACACGGTCGGCCAGGCCTACGTCGGCGGCACGACCCTCACCGACGGCCTGCAGAGCTGGCAGGACGCCTCGGTCGCCTACGGCAGCGACCAGGGCTTCACCGTCACCGAGTGACCGGTGCGGGGCGGGCGGCGAGCAGCCGCCCGCCCCGTGCAGGACCCCGCAGCCGCACCACCCTTTCTGCATCGAACGAGGAGCTCCACCCCATGTCGACCACGTCCCCGCACCGCTGGCTCCGCTGGCCCACCACCGGCGACGGCGAGCGCCCGACGCCGCGACTCGCCTTCGGCGCGGACTACAACCCGGAGCAGTGGCCGCGTGAGGTGTGGGACGAGGACGTGCGGCTCATGCGCGCGGCGGGCGTCAACATCGTCTCGGTCGCGATCTTCTCCTGGGCCCGCCTGCAGCCGACGGCCGACACGTGGGACTTCGCGTGGCTCGACGCGATCCTCGACCTGCTGCACGAGAACGGGATCGCCGTCGACCTCGCGACCGCGACCGCGTCCCCACCGCCGTGGCTGACGACGGCGCACCCCGAGATCCTGCCGGTGACCTCCACCGGGGAGACGGTGTGGCCCGGCGCGCGCCAGCACTGGCGGCCGACGTCACCGGTGTTCCGCGAGCACGCCCTCCGGCTCGTGCGGACCATGGCCGAGCGCTACGCCGACCACCCGGCGCTCACCGCGTGGCACGTCTCGAACGAGCTGGGCTGCCACAACATCTACGACTACAGCGACGACGCGGCCGGTGCCTTCCGCACCTGGCTGCGCAACCGCTACCCGACGCTCGACGACCTCAACGACGCGTGGGGCACCGCGTTCTGGTCGCAGCGCTACAGCGCGTGGGACCAGATCCTGCCGCCGCGCCTGGCCGGGTCCCACCCGAACCCGACGCAGCAGCTCGACTTCAAGCGGTTCTCCTCCGACGCGCTGAAGGACTACCTGCGCGCCGAGCGGGACATCCTGCGCGACCTCACGCCCGACGTCCCCGTGACGACGAACTTCATGGTCATGGGCGAGACCAAGGGCATGGACTACGCCGACTGGGCGCAGGAGATCGACTTCGTCTCCAACGACCACTACGTCCTGCCCGGCGTCCAGGCCCACGACGAGCTCTCGTTCTCCGCGAACCTCACCGGTCACATCGCGGGCGGCCTGCCGTGGTTCCTCATGGAGCACTCGACGAGCGCCGTGAACTGGCAGCCCGTCAACGTCGCGAAGAAGCCGGGCGAGCTCGTGCGCGACTCCCTGACGCACGTGGCGCACGGCGCCGACGCGGTCTGCTTCTTCCAGTGGCGCCAGTCCCGTGCGGGCGCCGAGAAGTACCACTCCGGGATGGTCCCGCACGCCGGCGAGGACAGCGTGCTGCACCGCGCCGTGCGCGACCTCGGCGCCACCCTCGAGAGCCTCGCCCCGGTCGCGGGCTCGCACCAGCTCCCCGCCCGCACGGCGATCCTCTTCGACTGGGACTCCTGGTGGGCGAGCGAGCTCGACTCCCACCCGCACAACGCGCTGCGCTACCGCCAGGAGGCCCTCGACTGGTACTCGGCGTTCCTCGCGGCGGGCGTGCGCGTCGACGTCGTGCCCGCGCACACCGACCTGTCCGGGTACGACCTCGTCGTGGCACCCGTCCTGCACGTCGTGCCCGGTGGCCTCGGTACCCGTCTGGACGAGTTCGTCCAGGGGGGTGGCCACCTCGTCGTCACCTACTTCTCGGGGATCGTCGACGAGAACGACCACATCCACCTCGGTGGTTACCCCGGCGCGTTCAGCGAGCTGCTCGGGATCCGCGTGGAGGAGTTCGCCCCGCTGCTCGACGGCGAGTCCGTGCTCATCGACGACGGCGCCGACGGCGTCGAGGGCACCCTGTGGTCCGAGCCGATCACGGTGACCGACCCGGCCGTCCAGACCCTCGCCTGGTACAAGACCGGTGAGCACGGTGGCCGGCCGGCGATCACGCGCCGCCCCGTCGGGTCCGGGTCCGCGACGTACGTGTCGACCCGCCTGGGCACCGGCCTCACCCCGGTGCTGCGCCGCCTGCTCGACGACGCGGGCGTGCCGAGCGAGCTGCCGGCACCCGTCCGCGGCGACGTCGAGCTCGCGGTGCGCGCGACCGACGACGACGAGTTCTGGTTCCTCGTCAACCGCACCGCGCACCAGGTCGACGTCGACGAGCTCTCCGGCGAGGTCCTGATCGGGACGCGAGCCGGGGCCACCGGCCCGGTCGTGCTCGCGCCGCGTGGTGTCGCCGTGCTGCGCCGCCCGCGCACCGGCGCCTGACCCCACCGCCCGCGGGGCCGGACCGACCCGGCCCCGCGCGCGCCCCGGTCTGCTCTGCCCGCACGTCCCGCACGACCGCAGCACCAGCACGAACGCACGCACGCACGCACGCACCAGCAGGCACGCACCAGCACGCACAGCCCGTTCGCAGAGCCGCGAGAGAAAGGCAGTTCGAGGATGAACGTACGAGCACGCACGAGGTGGGTCGCCGCACTGGGCGTCGCCACCGTGACCCTGACCGGTGGTGCGATGAGCGCCACCGCCCACCCGCCGTCGGGCACCGCAGCCGTGGGGGCGGCCACGCTCCCCGCCGCGCTCGCGGCCGAGTCCGACCTCCCCACCGTGACGGTGACGCCCGACCCGAGCTACGCCGGCCAGCCCTTCGAGGGCTGGGGCACGAGCCTCGTCTGGTTCGCCAACGCGACGGGCGACTACCCGGACGAGATCCGCGAGGAGCTCGCCGACATGGTCTTCGGCCCCGACGGGCTGAACCTCAACATCGCCCGCTACAACGTCGGCGGCGGCAACGCGCCCGATGTCCCGCCGTACCTGCGCGCGGGCGGCGCCGTCGACGGCTGGTGGAAGGCCCCGGAGGGCACCACGCGTACCGACGTCGACTGGTGGGACCCGGCGGACCCGGACCACTGGGACCCCGACGCGGACGCGACGCAGCGCTGGTGGGTCGACCGCATCAAGGACGACGTCACGCACTGGGAGACGTTCTCCAACTCCCCGCCGTGGTTCATGACCGTCAGCGGATACGTCTCGGGCGGCTTCAGCTCGACGGCCGACCAGCTCAAGACGGAGAGCATCGACGACTTCGCCGCCTACATGGTCGGCGTCACCGAGCGGCTCGAGGACGCGCACGGCATCGAGGTCGACACGATCGACCCGTTCAACGAGCCCAACACGAACTACTGGGGCACCCAGCTCGGCTCCGACGGCAACCCGACCGGCGGCCGCCAGGAGGGCGCCCACATGGGCCCGGGCCTGCAGGCGCAGGTCATCCCGGCGCTCGCCGACGCGCTCGACGGCTCGGCGACCGACGCCGTGATCGCGGCGATGGACGAGACGAACCCGGGCACGTTCGCGACCAACTGGAACTCCTACCCGGACGCCGTGCGCGACCAGGTCGCGCAGCTCAACGTGCACACGTACGGCACGGGCCAGCGCACCACGGTCCGCGACATCGCCAAGGGCGAGGACAAGCCGCTGTGGATGAGCGAGGTCGGCGGCAACTGGAGCTCGACCGGCCAGGACTTCGAGACCATGGAGTCCGGCGTCGGCAGCGCGCAGCACATCATCGACGACCTGCGTGAGCTCGAGCCGAGCGCGTGGGTGTTCTGGCAGCCCGTCGAGGACTACAACAACATGGCGCCCGGCGGCGAGAGCGCGAACGGCATGAACTGGGGCGAGATCCAGATCCCGTTCGACTGCACCGCCGAGGACACGCTCGCGACCTGCCCGATCTACACCAACACCAAGTACTGGGCGACGCAGAACTTCACGCACTACATCGAGCCCGGCGACTCGCTCATCGGAACGGACGACCTCAACAGCACCGCGGCCGTCGCCGCGGACGGCGAGTCCGCGACGGTCGTGCACGTCAACGCCGGCGAGTCCGCGCGTGCGGTCGAGCTGGACCTGTCCGGGTTCGGCGAGGTGGCTGCGGACGCGACCGTGACGCCCGTCGTGACCAGCACCGCGGGCTACCTCGTCGAGGGCGAGGCGGTCGCCGTCGAGCAGTCTGGCGACGCCGCACCCCACGCGACCCTGACGGTCCCGGCCGAGTCCGTCACGACGTTCGTCGTCGACGGCGTCTCCGGTGTCGCGGACGACGCCGCGCTCGTGCAGGCCGGGCACGTCTACCGCCTCGACGGCGCGCAGTCGAACCGTTCCCTCGCCCCGGCCGCGACCGGTGACGGCGTCGTGATCCGCACGGACGCGGCGGTCGCCGAGCAGGCCTGGGAGCTCACCGCGCTCGGTGCTCCCGAGGGCTCCGGCACGCACCGCACGCGGTACGCCGTGACCAACGCGGCGACCGGCGAGCAGCTCGCGGTCGACGCCGAGACGTCCGCGGTGCTCGTCCCGGCCCCCGACGACGTGTCGAGCACGCCGCTCGCCGCGCAGTGGACGCTGTCCACGACCGGCGACGGCACCTACACGCTCGTCAACGCCTCGTCGAAGACGCTGCTCGAGGTGGGCGGCCAGGCCACGGCCGACGGCTCCCCCGTCGGCACGTACCTCGCCAACTCGGGCATCAACCAGCGCTGGCGCATCGTCGACGAGACGGTGCTCGGCACGCAGGACGTCGAGGCGTTCACGACGCCCGGCGTCGCACCCGAGCTGCCCGACGTCGTCACGCCCGTCTACCGGGACGGCGCGCGCGGCGGGCTCCCCGTCACCTGGGACGTCCCCGGTGACGAGGCCTGGGCGCAGCCCGGCACCGTCGAGGTGACCGGCACGGTCGCGCTGCCGACCGGCGGCGAGCAGACCGCGACGGCGAGAGTCGTGGTCGACACGCTCGAGCGCACGCTCCCCGCGCGCGCGAAGGCCTACGCGGGCGGGGAGCCCGAGCTCCCGACGACCGTCTCGGCTCTCGCCGCGGGCGGCGACGAGGTGCAGCGCCCGGTCACCTGGGACGACGCACCCGCGGGGGCGTTCGACGAGGTGGGCGTCGTCGAGCTGACGGGCACGGCGGACGCCGGCGTCCTGGACGGCGAGCCGACGACCCTGCCCGCCGTCGTACGCGTGCAGGTCACCGAGGCCACCTCGGCGAACGGTGCGCTGGCGACGGGGACCACCACCGCGGCCACGTTCACCGAGCCCGGCTACTCGGTCACCGGCGTCGTCAACGGCGTCCTCACCGACAAGGCCTGGTCGAACTGGGTCTCCGGCACCAAGCGGGCGAACGACACGCTCACCGTGACGCTGCCCGCCGAGCGCGACGTCACCGGCGTCGTGACGCACTTCTGGAAGGACGGGTCCAGCGCGAGCTGGGCGCAGTCCGTGCGGGCGCAGGCGCTCGTCGACGGGACGTGGACCGACGTCGGCGAGCCCGTCGCGGTCGACGCACCGACGACCGGCCCGGCGCCGGCCGTCACCGTGCCCGTCGACGTCCGCACCTCCGCGGTGCGCGTCGTGCTCACGGCACGGGACAACACGCACATGGTCGTCTCGGAGATCGAGGTCCTGGCCAAGGTGCCGGGGACCGGGACCGACGCCGCGGCGTCGGGCATCACGGTCGACGGCGAAGCGCTCGCCGGGTTCGACCCGGAGGTCACGGCGTACGCGGTCGCGGCCGGTGACGTGCCCGAGGTCGCCGCGGTCGCGCACGACCCCTACGCGAGCGTCGACGTCGCACCGGCCGAGGAGGTGCCCGGCACCACAACGGTCCGGGTCACCGCCGAGGACGGCAGCACCCGCGACTACACGATCGCGTGGTCCGCGGACGCGCCCGCAGCGCCCCTGACGGTGACGGCGGACACCCGCTGCCTCGCCGGCAAGGTCTTCCTCGCGGTGCGTGCGACCAACGACGGCGAGACACCGCTGGACATCACGCTCAGCACGCCGTTCGGCACCCGGACCGTCGCCGACGTGGCACCCGGACGCAGCGCGTACCAGTCGTTCGCGACCCGCGCCGCGTCGATCGAGGCGGGCGAGGCCCAGGCCTCGGCCGCCGGCGCGGACGCCAGCGCGTCGTACGCCGCGGCCGACTGCGGCTGACGGGCTCACGCCCACGAGCGGGGCGCCGGGGTGCGACGACCACGTCGCACGCCGGCGCCCCGCGTCGTCGTGCGCGGGACGCCGGCCAGTGACGCTGGCGACAAGCCCGGTAGGGGCGGGCGGGATCGTACGGGTACCGTCGTTCGTTGGACGGTACGGCGCCCGATCCACGGGGCGCGTCCATGACGAGAAGGTGACACATGAGCGAGGCATCAGTGCTGCGGGCGAACGGCCTGTGGGCGGGCTACGGGGGCCACGAGGTCCTGCGTGGTATCGACATCGAGCTGAGCCGCGGGGCGGAGCCGGTCGGCATCGTCGGTCCGTCCGGCGCGGGCAAGACGACGGTCGTGCGCGCCCTGCTCGGCGACGTCAAGCCCACGCGCGGCACCGCGACCTACGCGAGCCGCACCGTCTCCAAGCTGTCGCGCCGCGACAAGAAGGTCTTCAAGACCACCGTGCGCGCGGTGTCGCAGAACGGCCTGGTCGGTGTCGAGCCGCGCTGGACCGTCACGCGGACGCTCGACTCCGCGCTCACCGACGCCCGCAAGGCCGGGCGCGCCAACGGCCAGTCCGCGACCGAGCTGCTCGCGCTCGTCGCGCTCGAGGAGCGCTACGCCACCCGGGTGGTGCACTCGTTGTCGGGCGGGGAGAAGCAGCGCCTGGCCCTCGCGCTCGCCCTGGCCACGCGGCCGGACGTGCTGCTGCTCGACGAGCCGCTCACCGCCGTCGACCCGACCATGCGGGGTGACGTGGTGCGCTCGCTGCTCGACGTCGTCTCCGACCTCGGCACCGCCGTGCTGCTCGTCTCGCACGACCTCGAGGTCGTCGAGCGGATGTGCCCGACGGTCCACGTCCTCGCCGACGGCGAGTTCGTCGCGAGCGGCCCGCTGCGCGACGTGCTCGCGACCGGCGAGCACCCGGTGGTCCGCGAGCTCGCGCACCACGCCCCCCTGGCCGCGCAGCGCTTCCGCTGAGCGCCCGCCACCCGCCGGTGCGCCTTCCGTAGGATGGCCGGATGAGCGCACCGGCACCCCTGCCCGACGCCGCACCGCGCTCCTCGTTGCGCGAGGTCGCCTACGAGACGCTCAAGGCCAGGATCATCGGCCTGGACCTCGCCCCGGGGCAGCGGCTCGTCGAGCGGGACATCGCCGCGGAGCTCGGCGTCTCCCGGGTTCCCCTGCGTGAGGCCCTGCAGATGCTCGAGCGCGAAGGCCTCGTCATCACCGTCCCCCGGCAGGGCGCACTCGTCGCACCCTTCACGCGCGACGACGTCGTGCACCTCTTCGAGGTCCGGGAGAGCGTCGAGGTGCTCGCCGCCCGTCTCGCCGCGCTGCGGCGCACCGACGCCGACGTCGCCGAGATGCGCGAGCTCGTCACCGAGGCCCGGACGGCTCTCGACGCCGGCGACGAGGCCCGGACCGCGGCCGCCAACGCCGCGTTCCACGAGGCGATCGTGCGCACCTGCGGCAACCCCCTGCTGCAGTCGATGATCGCTCCCCTCGGCGCCCGCGTCCGGTGGCTGTTCCACCTCACCAAGCAGCGCGACACCCGCGCGCAGTGCGAGGAGCACGCCGAGATGCTCGACGCGATCGAGGCGGGCGACGCCGACCTCACGACCCGTCTCGCCCGGCAGCACGTGACGTCCGGGCTCGAACCGACGCTCGAGCTCTCGAACGCCTGGACGAGCGGAGCGGTCGACCCGGTCGCCCTCACCCGCACGCGAAACCGCCGCCGCCGCACCCCCTGACCCTGCCGAGCAGGCGGTTTCTCGGCACACGAGCGGCGTTCTGCCGAGAAACCGCCTGTTCGGCACCGGGGCGAGCCGTCACGCACGATTTACGGCTGCGAAACACGCTGACAACACGGGGTCACGACACTTCTCGTTAGTGGTATACCACTAATCATCTTCCGAGGAGGACCCCATGCGCACGTACCGCACCTCATCCGCCCCCGCCGTGACATCGACCGACCGGCATCCCTCCGCCCACCCTCCGCGTCGGCACCACGCCCTGGCCGTCGGCGCGGCGGCAGCGAGCATCGCCCTGCTCGGCGCGTGCGCCAGCGGCACCGACGCCGCGGGCGACCCCGCCGCACCGACGGGTGACGAACCGCTCGTCGTCGGCGTCTTCCTGCCCGGCTCGATCTCCGACACCGGCTTTATGCAGTCGGCCCACCTCGGCGTCGAGCGGCTCGAGGAGGAGCTCGGCGACGAGATCGAGGTGTCCACCGTCGAAGAGGTCGCGGCGTCGGACTACGAGCAGGTGCTCGTACGGTTCGCCAGCGAGTCCGACCTCGTCATCTCCGTCGGCGGGCAGACCGACGCGGACGTGCGCAAGGTCGCCCCCCAGTTCCCCGACGTGCTGTTCGTCGAGATCGGCGGCCCCGCCGACGCGGAGCCACTCGACAACCTCGCCTACTACGACCCGCAGCAGGCCGAGGCCGAGTACCTGTCCGGCGCGCTGGCGGCTCTCTCGTCCGAGACGGGGACCGTCGGCTTCCTCGGCGGCGTCGAGCTCCCCGCCATCGTCAACGCGTCCCAGGCCTTCGCGAACGGCGCGGAGGCCGCCGTGCCCGGCACCGAGGTCGTCACGCCGCAGTTCCTCGGCGACTTCAACGACCCCGCGAAGGCCAAGCAGGCCGCCGCCGCGAACTACGCGGTGGGGGTCGACGTCGTCGGCCAGATCGTGAACCTCGGCAAGTCCGGCATCGAGCAGGCCGCGCAGGACGCCGGTGCCCACATGATCGGCGGGCCGATCCCCGGCGAGTGCGCGGCGGAGAGCCCCTACGTCGGCTTCGTCCGCACGGACATCGGCACCGAGGTCGAGTACGCCGTGCACGCCGTCCTCGACGGCACGTGGGAGGCGGCGCAGGTGCCCTTCGGCCTCACGACCGACCGCGACGGCAGCGGCATCGTCGTGTGCACCGACGACCCGGAGATCACCGAACGTCTCGCCGAGATCGAGGAGTCCGTCGCGTCCGGCGAGGTCACGACCTACTGAGGTCACGACCTGCCGAGGTCACGACCGACCGGCCGCCCACCCTCACCTCCCCCACCGCTCCCCCGAGGAGGCACCATGCGCACGACCGCACGTACCGCGCCCGCCGCCGTCCCCGCCGACACCGCGCCGTCGGGCACACCGAAGGCCCCGGGCACCGGCGACGCGCCGGCGCTCAGCCTCCGGGCCGTCCGCCGGACGTTCGGGCCGACCGTGGCCCTGGACGACGTGACGCTCGACGTCGCGCACGGTGAGGTGCACTGCATCCTCGGGGAGAACGGGGCCGGCAAGTCGACCCTGTGCAACATCGTGTTCGGGACGGTCCCCGTCTCGTCGGGGGACGTCCTGCTCGACGGCGCACCGTTCGCCCCGGCGTCCCCCGCCGACGCGATCGGCCGGGGCGTGAGCATGGTCCACCAGCACTTCAGCCTCGTCCCCACCCTCACGGTCGAGGAGAACCTGCTCCTCGGGCGCAGCGGCCTGCGCCCGGACCGGCGGGCGCTGCGCGAGCGGCTCGCCGAGCTCCGGGCGGACTTCGGGCTCGTCGTCGACCCGTCGGCCCGGGTGGACCGGCTCTCGGTCGGCGAGCGCCAGCAGGTCGAGATCGTCAAGGCCCTGCTGCCGCACCCGGCGCTCGTCCTTCTCGACGAGCCGACGGGCGTCCTCGGCCCGGCGGAGATCGACGGGTTCCTGTCCACGGTGCGGCGCATCGCGGACTCGGGCACCGCCGTCGTGCTCATCACCCACAAGCTCGCCGAGGTGATGCGGGTCGGCGACCGGGCGACCGTGCTCCGTGGCGGGCGCGTGGTCGGGGGCGGCCGGATCGCGGACCTCACGCCCGAGCGCCTCGTCACGCTCATGGTGGGGCGGGAGATCGGCGGGCTCGACGCCGTCCTGGCCGCCACCCTGGGCGTCACCGGGCCCGACGTCGCGGGACCGCCGGCGCACGGCCCCACGACCACGCGGGCCCGGGCCCGGGCCCGGGCCGAGGAGCCCGCGATCCTGGAGGTCCGGGGACTCACGGTGCTCGGACCGGAGGGCGCGCGGCGCGTCGACGGGGTCGACCTCGCCGTCGCGCCCGGCGAGATCGTCGGGATCGCCGGCGTCGAGGGCAACGGGCAGAGCGAGCTCGTCGCGGCCGTGTCCGGCTCGCTCGCCCCCGAGGCCGGCAGCATCCACCTCGCCGGGGAGACCGTCACCCGCGCGTCCCCGGCCCGTCGCGCCGCCCTCGGCCTCGGGGTCGTCCCCGAGGACCGGCACCACGAGGCGGTCGTCCCGGGCCTGAGCGTCGCCGAGAACCTCCTCCTCGGTCGGCTGCGCGAGCACCGTCGGTTCCTCCTCCTCGACCGCCGCAGCATGCGGACCCGGGCCGACGAGCTCGCCGAGCGCTTCGACGTCCGCACCGCCGGGACCGACGCCCCCTTGTCGTCGCTGTCCGGCGGCAACCAGCAGAAGGCCGTCCTGGCCCGCGAGCTGAGCCTCGACCCGCTCACCTGCGTCGTCGCCGCGCACCCCACCCGGGGCCTCGACCTCGGCGCGGTGGACGACGTCGTGACCCGCCTGCGCGAGGCGGCCCACCGCGGGGTCGGTGTGCTCGTGGTGTCCTCCGAGCTGCCCGAGCTCCTCGCGCTGTGCGACCGCATCCTCGTCGCCTACCGGGGCCGGCTGCTCGGTCCCGTGCCGTGCACGGACCCGGACGCCCGGGACCGCGTCGCCCGCCTGATGATGGGAACCGCAGCATGAACCTCCGTCACCCGCTCTCGGTCGCGGTGCTCGCCGCGGCAGCAGCCCTCGCCGTCAGCGCGGTGCTCGCCGCGCTCGCCGGCGCCACCCCGGTCGAGGCCGGCACCGCGCTCTGGGAGGGCATGGTCGGGACGCCGTACGCCGTCGGGTCGTCCCTCGGCGTCATGGCGATCCTGCTGCTCGTCGCGACCGGGTTCATCGTGGCGCTGCGCGCGAACCTCGTGAACGTCGGCGGCGAGGGGCAGATCTGCCTCGGTGCCGTCGCCGCCACCGCGGTCGGGACGGCGCTGCCCGAGTCCGTCCCTGCCGCCCTCGCCCTGCCCGCGGTGCTGATCGCGGCCGCGGCGGGCGGGGCGGCCTGGGCGTCGATCGCCGCGTGGCTCGCCGTCTCCCGCGGCGTCAGCGAGGTCATCACGACCCTCCTGCTGAACTTCGTCGGCGTCGCCGTGCTGCTGCTGGCGATCCACGAGGAGGCGCTGCTGCGGCAGGAGGTCACGAGCTCGGAGACCCTGCCGCAGTCCGCGCCGCTGCCCGACGCCGCGCACCTGCCGCTCCTTGGCGTCGAGGGCTCGCCCGCGACCGTCGCGATCCTGCTGTCCCTGGCGCTCGCGGGCGTCGTCGCCGTCGTGCTCGCCCGCACCGCCACCGGGCTCCGGCTGCGGGCGGTCGGGCTTTCCCGCCCCGCCGCCCATCGCCTGGGTCTGCCCGTCGACCGCCTGCGCTTCACGAGCCTGACCAGCGCCGGTGCCTTCGCGGGCCTCGCCGGGGGCGTCCTCGTCGCGACGGCGCCGTTCGTCCTCGCCGAAGGGCTGTCCTCCGGCTACGGGTTCTCGGGCCTGGTCGTCGGGCTGCTCTCCCGGGGCTCGCTCGCCGCGGCGGTGCTCGTCGCCGGCGCGCTCGGCTTCCTCGTCTCCGGCGGCATCAACCTCCAGCTCGCCGCGGGCGTGCCCGCTGCCGTCACCCAGATCACCGAGTCCCTCCTGGTCCTCGCGATCGCCGGCTCCGCCGCATGGACCGTGACCCGCGCCCGCCGCGGCCGCACCCGCGGCCGCACCGTGCGCAGCCCGTTCCGGCGGCCACCGGTCGACGTCTCCGCGCCACCGGACCCGCCCGGCCGTCCCGCCGCACATGAGCCCGCACCACAGCCCGTCGGCACCACCCTCGAGGAGGCACGGTCATGATCGTCCAGGTACTCACCGACGTCCTCGTCGCGAGCGTCGCGCTCGCCGTCCCGGTGCTCGTCGCCTCCTCGGGCGAGCTCGTCGGGCAGCGTGCCGGCGTCCTGACGATGAGCGTCGAGGGCATGATGCTCACCGGCGCCTTCGCGTCCGTCATCGGGGCGACGACCACCGGTTCCGCCCTCGCCGGGGTGCTCTGCGGCGCGACGGCCGGGCTGCTCTTCGGCGTCCTGCAGGCGCTGCTCAGCGTGACGCTGCGGGCCAACCAGATCGTCACCGGCATCGCGGCCAACGCGCTCGCCCTCGCCGGGACGACGTTCGGGGCACGGCTCCTCTTCGAGCGCGGCACCGCGGTCCCCGGCTTCGACCGGTGGGCCGTGCCCGTCCTCAGCGAGATCCCCGTCGTCGGGCCCGCGCTGTTCCGCCAGACCCCGCTCGGGTACGCGCTCCTCGCAGCCGTCGTGGTGCTCGGGATCCTCACGTCACGACGCACGGGCTGGGGCCTGTCGATCGACGCCGTGGGAGAGGACGCCGCCGCCGCCGACCGCGCGGGGATCCCCGTGCTCCGCATCCGGCACCTCGCGGTGCTCGGCGTCGGGCTGCTCTCGGGCCTGGCCGGGACGCAGCTCGCGCTGTCCGAGGTCCGCACCTTCAGCGACAACATGACGGCCGGCGTCGGCTACCTCGCGGTCGTCGCCGTCATCGCCGGGAGCTGGCGACCCGTCCCCGTGGTCGTGGCATCGCTCGTGTTCGGAGCGGCGCAGGCCCTGCAGTTCACGCTCCCCGCGCTGGGCGTCGACGTCCCCTTCGCCCTGCTGGTCATGCTCCCGTACGTGCTCGCGCTCGTCGCGGTCGCCGGCCTCGTCACGCACAGCCGACCGCCGTCCGGCCTGACGACGACGTTCGCCCGCGTGCGCGCGGCCTGACGCGGCACCCGGCCCCGACGGCCGGGCCGAACGCCAAGACCCGCTCGCCCGACCTTCCCTCTGGAGAACCCATGCCTCTCGTCCTCACCCGCTCCGAGCTCGCAGGCCTCGTCGGACCCGCCGACGTCGTCGCGGCGGTCGAGCACGCCTTCGCCGACGTCGCGCGCGGCACCGCCGACCAGCCGCCGTTGTCGTCCGCCCGGCTCCCCGGTGCCGACGCGCAGTTCCTCCCCCTGACCGCCGTCGACTCCCGCACGGGGCTGGCGGGGTCGAAGCTCCTCGCCGACATCCCGGGGAACCGGGCGCGCGGCCTGCCGGCGCAGCGGTCGGTGCTGGTGCTCGTGTCCGCCCTGACGGGCGAGTGCGAGGCCGTGCTCGACGGCGGCCTCCCCACCCGCCTGCGCACCGCCGCGGCGAGCGCGGTGGCCACCCGGGCGCTCGCGCGGCCGACGTCGTCGGTCCTGGGCCTCGTCGGCGCCGGCGGGCTCGCGGTGGAGCACGTGAACGCCCTGGCCGGCGTCCTGGAGCTCGAGCAGGTGCTCGTGTGGTCGCGCACACCGGCCACGACCGCCCGGTTCGTCGGGGACCTCGCGGCGGGTCACCCGTCGCTCAAGGTGACGGTGCTCGACTCCCCCGCCGCGGTCGTCGGCGGGTCGGACGTCGTCTGCACGCTCACGCCGTCCCGCGAGCCCGTGGTGCGGGGCGAGTGGTTCCACCCGGGGCTGCACGTCAACGCCGTCGGCGCCCCACCCCGCCCCGACCACCGTGAGATCGACGGCGCGGGCATGGCCGCGGCCCGGGTGGTCGTCGACTCCCGGTCGACGGCGCTGCACGAGTCGGGCGACGTGCTGCTCGCGATCGACGAGGGCGCGATCGGCCCCGACCACGTGCAGGTGGAGCTGGGCGACGTGCTGACCGGCCGGGCCGCGGGACGGACAGGACCGGACGAGGTCACGCTGTTCAACTCGGTCGGGCTCGGCATCCTCGACGTCGCGATCGGCCGGCTGCTGCTCGACGCCGCCCGCGCCCTCGGCCGTGGCACGACCGTGGACCTCGCCTCGTGACCGCCGACCCGGCGGCCACCGACGTGACGGAGCCCGACCGGGTGCACCTGCGCACGGCCCTCGACCTGGCGCGCGCGGCCGCCGCCGCGGGGAGCGCGCCGTTCGGTGCCGTGCTCGTCGACGGGCGGGGACGGGTCCTCGCCACCGGGCGCAACGACGCCGCCGTGAGCGGGCCGACCGCGCACGCCGAGACCGAGGCGGTCCGCTCGGTGCCGGTCGCCGACCGGCACCGGCTCACGGGCGCGACGTGCTACGCCAGCGGGGAGCCGTGCCCCCAGTGCACCGGGGCGCTCGTCTGGGCGGGCGTGACCCGGATCGTGTTCGCGGCCGCGACCGTCGACTTCGCCCCGCTGCTCGCGCCCGGGCCGTCGTTCGCGATCACCTGCGCCGAGCTGGTCGCCCTGTCGGACGCGGACGTGGAGGTCGTCGGTCCGGCGCTCGGCCCCGCGGGGCTGGCACCGTTCCGCGGGGCCGGCGCCGCGGACGCCGGCCCCTGAGCCGGGTCAGCGCGACGTGCCGTCGACCGCGTGCGGCTCGATCGCGGCGATCTCCTCGTCCGTGAGCGGCGCGGCCTCGAGCGCCGCGACGTTGTTCTCGAGCTGCGCGACGCTCGACGCGCCGATCAGCGCCGAGGTGATGCGCTGGTCGCGCAGCACCCACGACAGCGCGAGCTGTGCGAGGCTCTGCCCGCGCCCCGCCGCGATCCCGTTGAGCGCCCGCACCCGCTCGAGGTAGGTCTCCCCGATCGCCTCGGGCTTGAGGAAGTGCCCGACGGCGGCGCGCGAGCCCGCGGGCACCTCGCCCGACAGGTACCGGTCGGTGAGCAGGCCCTGCTGCAGCGGCGAGAAGACGATGGTCCCGATGCCGAGGTCACCGACGACGTCGAGCAGTGACTCGTCCTGGCGGCCGTCGTAGGCGTCCTCGCGGTCGGCGATCTCGACGTGCCGGTTGAACATCGAGTAGCTGGGCTGGTGGATGAGCAGCGGGGTGCCGAGGTCGGCGAGGATGCGCGCGGCGTCGCGCGTGCGGGCGGGCGAGTAGTTGGAGACGCCGACGTACAGGGCCTTCCCCTGCTGGACGATGTCGTGCAGCGCACCCATCGTCTCCTCGAGCGGGGTGCTCGGGTCGGGACGGTGGGAGTAGAAGATGTCGACGTAGTCGAGCCCCATCCGGCGCAGCGACTGGTCGAGCGAGGACACGAGGTACTTGCGCGAGCCGCCGTCGCCGTACGGGCCCGGCCACATGTCGTAGCCGGCCTTGCTCGAGATGATCAGCTCGTCCCGGTAGGGCGCGAGGTCCTGGGCGAGGTGCCGCCCGAAGTTCTCCTCGGCGCTGCCGTAGGGCGGGCCGTAGTTGTTCGCGAGGTCGAAGTGCGTGATGCCGAGGTCGAACGCGCGACGCACCGTCGCCCGCTGCGTCTCGAACGGGTTCACGTCACCGAAGTTGTGCCACAGGCCGAGCGAGATCGCCGGCAGGTCGAGGCCGCTGCGTCCCGTGCGGCGGTAGGTCATGGACTCGTAGCGGTCCTCGGCAGCGAGGTAGCGCGGGGTGAGGGGCATGCGCCCATCCTGCCGTCCGCGGCGCCTGCGCGTCGAGGCTGTCCCGGAGAGCGGTCGGTCGCCTCAGCGCGAGGGGGTCTCGACGACCTGCCCCGCCCAGGCGAAGCCGCCGCCGAAGCCGAAGAGCAGCGCGGGGACGCCCGCGGGGATCTTGCCCGCGTGCCACCACTTCGACAGCCCGAGCGGGATGCTCGCAGCCGACGTGTTGCCGGACTCGACGATGTCGGTGACGACGATCTTGTCCTCCATGCCGAGCGCCTTGGCCAGGGGCTCGATGATCCGCAGGTTCGCCTGGTGCGCGACGAGCACCTCGAGGTCGTCGACCGCGATCCCCGAGCGCTCGACGACCAGGCGGGCACGCTCGGCCGCGCGGGTGATCGCCCACTTGAAGACGGCGCGGCCGTCCTGGACGAACTTCTCGTCGGGCGCCTCGATGAGCACCGCGGGGGTCAGGTCGGGCTCGGAGCCCCACGTGACCGGGCCGATGCCGGGCGTGTCGCTCGCCTGCACGACGGCGGCACCGGCGCCGTCGGCCGTGAGGATGCACGTGCTGCGGTCCGTCCAGTCGGTGAACGCCGTGAGCTTCTCCGCGCCGATCACGAGCGCGGTGCGCGCCGACCCGCCACGGATCGCCTGGTCCGCGAGCGCCATCGAGTGCGCGAACCCGGAGCACGCGACGTTGACGTCGAGGACGGCCGGCCCGACGGCGCCGCGCAGGTCGAGCGTGTCGGCCTCCTCGGGCGTGGACTGCCCGGGCATGACGCCGGTCCGCAGCTGGTAGGCGACCCGGCCGGCGGTGTTGGGCGAGCGGTCGCGCGCGGTGGCGGTCGCGACGATGACGAGGTCGACGTCGGCTGCCTCGACGCCCGCGTCCGTGAGGGCGTGCCGTGCGGCACGTGCGGCCATGTCCGCGACGGTGGTGTCGTCGTCGGCCACGTGGCGGGTCACGATGCCGGTGCGGGAGCGGATCCACTCGTCGTTGGTCTCGACCCGTTGCGCGATGTCGTCGTTCGTCCAGATGGTGGCGGGCTGGTCGTGGCCGAGGCCGACGATGCGTGAGCCGGGTGCGCCGGTGGGGATCAGCATGGGTCGATCATTCCCCCGGGACGGGTCATCGGCCAAGCCGGGTCGGCCTGCGGGTCCCATGCCGGTCGACGAGCCGGTCGACGAGCGGGGTGAGGAGGAGCGCGAGGAGCACGCCGACGAGGGCGCCCGCGGTGTTGACGACGACGTCCTGGAGCGACGTGACGCGCCCGGGGACGGCCAGCTGCACGGTCTCGATGCTCGCGCTGAGCGCGCAGCCTGCCAGCACCACGACCGCCGCGAGCCGGCCGCGGGGCGTCCCGGGACGCCGGTCCGCGGCGAGGAACCAGCCCAGGAGGCCGAACGGCACGAACATCACGACGTTCGCGAGGGGCTCGAGCACCTCGACCGTCAGCGGGATCCCGAGCGTGTGCGCGGCGGCGAGGATCGCGGCCGTCCACCGTGGCGCGTCGGTGGTCTGCGGCGACGGCCACAGCGTGACGACGAGGACGGCGGCGAGATAGGCGACGAACGCCAGGCGGAGGGGGCGCACCGGCTGATCGTAGGGTGCGCGACAATGGTGCACGACCCCAACGACCCCGATCAGTGCAGGACGACTCCGTGCCCCAGTCCGCGAACGCGACGACCACCACCTCCGCCGACGGCGCCATCTCCTCCCGGGACCGGGCGGCCGTGCTCGCGCAGGCAGCGCGGCGCCGCTCGTTCGCGGTGATCAGCCACCCGGACGCGGGCAAGTCGACGCTCACCGAGGCGCTCGCGCTGCACGCGAACGCGATCCGCGAGGCCGGGCGCGCCGACGGCAAGGCCGGGGGCCGGCGCACGGTGTCCGACTGGATGGACATGGAGCAGGCGCGCGGGATCTCCATCACGTCGGCCGCGCTGCAGTTCACGTACCGGGACGCCGTGATCAACCTCGTCGACACCCCCGGGCACGCCGACTTCTCGGAGGACACGTACCGGGTGCTGTCCGCGGTCGACGCCGCGGTCATGCTCGTCGACGCCGCGAAGGGTCTCGAGGCGCAGACCATGAAGCTCTTCGCGGTGTGCAAGCACCGCGGCATCGCGCTCATCACGGTGATCAACAAGTGGGACCGCCCGGGCAAGGACGCGCTCGAGCTGATGGACGAGATCCAGGAGCGCACCGGCCTGGTCCCGACACCGCTGACGTGGCCCGTGGGCATCGGCGGCGACTTCCGCGGTGTGCTGGACCGCCGCACGGGCAGCTACGTGCGGTTCACGCGCACGGCGGGCGGCACGACGATCGCCCCCGAGGAGGTCATGGACGCCGACGCCGCGCTCGAGCGCGAGGGTGACGCCTGGACGACGGCGGCCGAGGAGTCCGAGCTCCTCGAGGCCTCGGGCGCCGACCACGACGACGAGACGTTCCGCGCCGGCGAGACGACTCCCGTGCTGTTCGGGTCGGCGGTGCAGAACTTCGGTGTGCACGCCCTGCTCGACGTGCTGGTCGACGTCGCCCCCTCCCCGACCCCGCGCCCCACCGTCACGGACGAGCGGCGGCCCGTCGAGGCGCCCTTCAGCGCGTTCGTGTTCAAGATGCAGGCCGGGATGGACACCGCGCACCGTGACCGCCTCGCGTTCGCCCGGATCTGCTCGGGCGTGTTCGAGCGCGGCATGGTCGTCACGTCGGCGCGCACCGGGCGGCCCTTCGCGACGAAGTACGCCCAGCAGGTCTTCGGGCGTGAGCGGACGATCGTCGACGAGGCGTACCCGGGGGACGTCGTCGGGCTCGTCAACGCCGCCAACCTGCGCGTCGGCGACACGCTGTACCTGGACCAGCCCGTCGAGTACCCGCCCCTGCCGACCTTCGCGCCCGAGCACTTCGCGGTGATGCGCGCCAAGGACGTCTCGCGCTACAAGCAGTTCCAGCGCGGCGTCACGCAGCTCGGCGCGGAGGGTGTTGTGCAGGTGCTCCGCTCGGACCTGCGCGGTGACCAGGCGCCCGTGCTCGCCGCCGTCGGGCCGATGCAGTTCGAGGTCGCCGAGCACCGGATGGCGACCGAGTTCAACGCGCCCGTCACGCTCGACCGCCTCCAGTACCAGATCGCGCTGCGCACGACCCGCGAGTGGGTCGCCGACCTCAACCAGCAGCTCGGTGTGGAGGTGCTCCAGCGCGAGGACGGCGAGTTCCTGGCCCTCTTCCCGGACCGGTGGCGCCTGTCGTCCGTGCGGACCAAGCTGCCCGACGCCGTCCTGCAGGAGGACGTCGTCTTCGGCTGATCCTCAGGCCGCGGGGGCGAGCAGCGCCCGCTCGATCCGTGCCGCCTCGCCGGACAACCACACCTCCGCGCGGTCGAGCCGCTCCGCGAGCCCGTCGTCCCACCACCGCCGGAACACCGGGTCCGCCTCGGCCGCCGCACGCATCGTGAGCCGCAGGTTCGCCGCCCGCCTGCGCGCGAGCGGCACGACCTGCTCCCGCAGCCCACCGTCCATGCCGTACCCGTCGGCGAACGCACGGACGCGGACCGCGGCGTCGGCCCCGGCGAGCGCCTCGCCACGGTCGACGGGGTCGCGCAAGGGCACCCACCACCCGAGCGCGTTGACGACGTCGGCGCCGCGCGTCGTCGGGCGGGCGAGGTCGAAGTCGATGAGCGCGACGGGCAGACCGCCACGGAAGACGACGTTGCCCGGGCAGTAGTCCTGGTGGGAGACGAGCTCCGGGGTGTCGAACATCGGGACGACGCCGTCCGGGACGACGCCGGGGATGGACCCGAACACCGCCCCGGCATCAGGCTCCCAGGACTCCGCGGCGTCGTGCAGGCGACGGATCAACCCGCCGAGGGCCGCCAGCACCTCGAGGCCCGCGACGTCTGCGGGCAGCGGCTCCACCGGGACGTCACCGGGGACGAAGGAGAGCACCTCGCGCCCCTGCCCGTCGGTGCCGAGGGGCACGGGGGCGTCGGTGAAACCCCGGGCGTGCAGGTGCGCGAGGTAGTCCTGGATCGTCGCCGTGAACGGGCGCACGGGGCGGCGGACCGTGCCGTCGACGCGCACGACGTGCGTCACGCCGTCGTGCACGAGCTCGACCTCGGCCTCGGCCTCGACCGACGACGGGGCCGGCGGGGGCGACGGGGATTCCCGGGAGCCGTCGATCATCCGCTCACCCTACGGGTCGGCCCCGTCGGGGCGTCACCCGACGAGGGTGCCCGCCGCGCGGGGCTCGACGCGGCGCAGCGTGCTGCTCGCCACGACGACCCGGCGCAGGTCCGGGAGCCCGCCGGACACGGCCCCGCCCGCCCGGGCCTGGACGAGCACGTTCCCGAGCGCCGCCGCCTCGACCGGCCCGGCGACGACCGGCAGCCCGGTCGCCTCGGCCGTGAGCCGGCACAGGAGTTCGTTCTGCGACCCGCCGCCCACGAGGTACAGGGTGTCGACGCGGGCGCCGGAGAGCTCGCACGCCTGGGTGAGCGCCCGGGCGTAGGCGGCGGCGAGGCTGTCGAGCACCGCGCGGACCAGCGCGGGACGGGTCTGCGGGACCTCCTGACCCGTCCGCCGCGCGGCCGCGCGCACCCTGTCCGGCATGGACCCCGGCGCGAGGAACTCGTCGCCGTCGACGTCGACGAGGCAACCACCGCCGGGCTCGTCGCCGGCCGCCGCCAGCAGCGCACCCAGGTCGACGTCGTCACCGGCCTCGGTCCACTCGCGCACGCACTCGTTGAGCACCCACAGGCCCATGACGTTGCGCAGGTAGCGCACCGAGCCGTCGAGGCCGAGCTCGTTGGTGAAGTTCGCCGCCCGGCTCGCCTCGCTCAGCACGGGCTCGTCGAGCTCGAGCCCCACGAGGGACCACGTGCCGCACGAGACGTAGGCGACCGTCGCTCCCGGCGTGGAGGCGGGGACGGCGACCACGGCCGAGGCCGTGTCGTGCGAGGCGACCGCGACGACGGGCACCGCGCCGAGGCCCGTCGCCTCCTGCACCGCGGGCAGCAGGTGCCCGACGACGGTCCCCGGCTCGACCAGCGCGGGCAGCCGATCGCGCAGCGCGCCCAGGGCCGGGTACTCGGCACCGAGGCGCGCGACGAGGTCGTCGGACCAGGTGCGGGACCGGGTGTCGAGCAGGCCGGTCGTCGAGGCGTTGGTGACCTCCGCGACGCGGCGCCCGGTCAACCAGTACGTCATGAGGTCCGGCACGAGCAGCAGCTCGGCGGCCGCCGCCCACGTCGCGTCGTCGGCGCCCGCGACGAGCTGGAACTCGGTGTTGAACGGCAGGGTCTGCAGGCCGTTCACCGCGTAGTGCGTCGCCGCGTCCACCCGTGCGTACACCGCGTCCGGCACGCCCGTGGTGCGCGGGTCGCGGTAGTGCCGCGGGTTGCCGAGGAGCGCGCCCGTCGCGTCCAGCAGGCCGTAGTCCACGGCCCACGAGTCGACGCCCACCCCGCGCACCTCGAGCCCGTGCCGGCGCGCCAGCAGGCCCGCCGCGCGCACCCCGTCGAGGACACCACGCCACAGGTGCAGCACGTCCCAGTGCAGCGCCGTGCCGGTGTCGCCCGGTCCCGGCTCCCCGGCGGGCGCCGACACCGGGAGGGCCACCGGCCCGTTGGTGAACCGCGCGGTCTCGACGAGGTGCACCCGGGGTGCGCCACCGCCGTCGGGCAGGTCCGTCCCCGGCGCGGGGTTCTCGACCACCCCGAGGATCACGCGCCCGCTGGTCGCCCCGAGGTCGACGGCGACGAACGCCGCCGACCCCCGGGGCACGTCGAGCTCGTCCGCACGCTCGACGCTCACCGCCCCCACCTCACCGCAGGAACGCGGCCGCCACGCCCGAGTCGACGGGCACGTGCAGGCCCGTCGTCTGGGAGAGGTCGGGACCGGTCAGCGCGAACACGGCCGCCGCGACGTGCTCGGGCAGCACCTCGCGCTTGAGGAGCGTGCGCTGCGCGTAGTACGCGCCCAGCTCCTCCTCCGGCACGCCGTACACCGCGGCGCGCTTGGCGCCCCAGCCGCCCGCGAAGATCCCCGAGCCGCGCACCACACCGTCCGGGTTGATGCCGTTGACCCGGATCTGGTGCTCGCCGAGCTCTGCCGCGAGCAGGCGCACCTGGTGCGCCTGGTCCGCCTTCGTCGCCGAGTACGCGATGTTGTTCGGGCCGGCGAACAGGGAGTTCTTCGACGCGATGTAGACGATGTCGCCGCCCATCTCCTGGGCGATCATCGCGCGCGCCGCCTCCCGCGCGACGAGGAACGACCCCTTCGCCATGACGTCGTGCTGCAGGTCCCAGTCCTTCTCGGTGGTCTCCAGCAGCGGCTTGGAGATAGACAGGCCCGCGTTGTTCACCACGAGGTCCACCCCGCCGAAGGCGAGCGCCGCGGCGTCGACCATCGCGCGCACGTCACGCTCCGAGGTGACGTCGGCGCGCACGGCCACCGCGACGTCGGGCCCGCCGAGCGAGTCCGCGACCTCCTGGGCGCCCTCGAGGTTGAGGTCGCCCACGACGACGCACGCGCCCTCGGCGGCGAGCCGCTCCGCGATGGCGCGCCCGATCCCGGAGCCCGCACCCGTGACGAGCGCGACGCGCGTCGCGAGCGCCTTGGGCGCCGGCATGCGCCGGAGCTTGGCCTCCTCGAGCGCCCAGTACTCGATGCGGAACTTCTCCGCCTCGTCGATCGGGGTGTAGGTGCTGATCGCCTCGGCACCGCGCATGACGTTGATCGCGTTCACGTAGAACTCGCCCGCGACGCGCGCCGTCTGCTTGTTCTTGCCGAACGAGAACATGCCGACACCCGGCACGAGCACGATCGCCGGGTCGGCGCCGCGGATCGCCGGGCTGTCGGGGGTCGCATGGCGGTCGTAGTACGCCTGGTACTGCGTGCGGTACTCGGCGTGCAGCTCGCGCAGCCGGGCCACGGTCTCCTCGACCGAGGCGTCCGCGGGCAGGTCCACCACGAGCGGGCTGACCTTGGTGCGCAGGAAATGATCCGGGCAGCTCGTGCCCAGGGCCGCGAGCGGCGCGAGGCGTTCGCGGGCGACGAAGTCGAGCACGACGTCGGAGTCCGTGAAGTGCCCGACCTGCGGGGCGTCGGTCGACGCCAGGCCCCGGACGACGGGGGCGAGCGCGGCGGCCTTGGCCCGGCGCTCGTCCTCCGACAACGCCTCGAAGCCCGGGCGCACCGCCCCGAAGGGGTGCTCGGCGAGCTCGGCCGTCCGGGCCGCGATGAACTCCTCCGCGCGCCGCACGATCTCGAGCGAGCGTCGCTCGGTCTCGGCCGACGTGTCGCCCCAGGCCGTGATGCCGTGACCGCCCAGGACGCAGCCGATCGCCTGCGGGTTCGCCGCCTTGATCTCGGCGATGTCGAGGCCGAGCTGGAAGCCGGGCCGGCGCCAGGGCACCCACACGACCTCGTCGCCGAAGACCTCCCGGGTCAGGGCCTCGCCGTCGGCCGACGTCGCCAGCGCGATGCCCGAGTCCGGGTGGAGGTGGTCCACGTGCGCGGCGTCGACCAGGCCGTGCATCGCCGTGTCGATCGACGGCGCCGCACCGCCCTTGCCGTGCAGGCAGTAGTCGAACGCGGCGACCATCTCGTCCTCGCGCTCCACGCCCGGGTAGGTGCCCACCATGGCGCGCAGCCGGTCGAGGCGCAGCGCGGCGAGGTTCTTCTCCGTGAGGGTGCCGAGGTCGCCGCCCGAGCCCTTGACCCAGAGCAGCTCGACGGGCTCGCCCGTGACCGGGTCCGTGGCGACGCCCTTGGCGGACGTGTTGCCGCCCGCGTAGTTGGTCACCCGCGGGTCGGCGCCCAGCCGGTTCGAGCGGGCGACCAGGTCGGCGACCGCGTCGGCGGCGCTCTGGGCGCCGGGCTGGGCGCCGGGCTGCGCGGGGGTGCGGTCGGTCGTCGTCGTCATGTCAGGCTCCCCATCCGGCCTGCACGCCACCGACGCGCTCGGCCACGATCTTCTCGGTGTACCCCGACGCCGCGAAGGCGGCCATCGGGTCCGGGTCGAGACCCTGCTCGACCCGCAGGTCGGCCAGCAGCGGCCGCACGTCGGTGTTGTAGGCGTCCATGAGCACCCCGTTCGCGCCGAGCACGTCACCGGAGTGCTGCGCGGCCTCGAGCGCGGGCATGTCGACGAGGAGCGCCTTGGCGGTCGCCTCCTGGACGTTCATCACGGAACGGATCTGGCCCGGGATCTTCGCCTCGATGTTGTGGCACTGGTCGAGCATGAAGTTCACGCCGCTGCTCGCGTCCAACGCACCCACCGTGACGATCTCGTGCATGATCCGGAACAGCTGGAACGGGTCGGCCGCGCCCGCCATGAGGTCGTCGTCGGCGTAGAAGCGCGAGTTGAAGTCGAACGCGCCGAGCCGTCCCTGGCGCAGCAGCTGGGCGACGATGAACTCGATGTTCGTGCCCGGGGCGTGGTGGCCGGTGTCGAGGACGACCTTGGCCCGCTCGCCGAGGGCGAGGCAGTGCAGCAACGACGTCCCCCAGTCCGGGATGTCGGTCGCGTAGAACGCGGGCTCGAAGAACTTGTACTCCAGCACGAGCGTGTTGCGCGGGTCCGCGGCGGTCAGCGCCGCGTAGATGTCGGCGAGCGAGTCGGCGAGCCGGTCCTGGCGGGCGCGGATCGAGTCCTGCCCGGGGTAGTTGATGCCGTCCGGCAGCCACAGCTTGAGCTCGGTGGACCCGGTGGCCGCCATGACCTCGATGCACTGCAGGTGGTGGTCGACGGCCTTCTTGCGCACGACCGGGTCCGGGTGCGTGAGCGACCCCAGGCGGTAGTCGTCGTCCTGGAAGAGGTTCGAGTTGATCATCCCGATGCTCACGCCGTGGTCGGCCGCGTGGCGCGCCAGGTCGGTGTAGTCCTCGACGAGGTCCCACGGGATGTGCAGCGAGACCCGCGGGGCGATGCCCGTGACGGCGTGGACCTGCGACGCGTCGGCGATCTTCTCGTACGGGTCGCGGGGCACACCGTCCTGGGCGAACACCTTGAACCGTGTCCCCGAGTTGCCGAACGCCCAGGAGGGCAGCTCGATGGTCTGCTGCCGGAGCGCGGCCTGCGCGGCCTCGAGCCGGGACTGCGCCGGTGAGTCGGACATCATGCTTCCCTCCTGGTGCGCGCAGCGTTGCGCGACGTCGCGTGGCCCTGGCCGGACGGCCCGGTCACCTCGCAATGAATCGATTCATTGCGCCTGAGCGTACGGTGCTCGACAGGCGAGGTCAAGACGACCGAACGGGACCGAACATGCCCTCCCCGCCCGTCGAACATGCGGTGATCACCCGCGCGGGACCCCTTGGCGGGTGCCTACGGCGCGCTCGGCGGGTCAGCGCGTGGGCAGGCCCGCGCGCTCGAGCTGGCCCTCCAGGTGGAAGACCTCGTCGAGCAGGACGAAGCCCTCGTCCGGACGACCCTCCGACGCCGCGAAGAAGTCACCCATCGCCGCCTGCCAGCGCGCGTTGACCTCGGTGGCGGCCATCGCACGCTGCGCCCGCTCGTAGTCGTCGGTGACCAGGACGCCGACCAGCAGCCCGTCCTCGCCGAGGAACAGCCGGTAGTCGCGCCAGCCCGTGTCCCGCAGCGCCTCGAGCATCTCGGGCCACACCGCCGCGTGCGCCGCGCGGTACTCCGCGAGCCGCTCGGGGCGCACGCGCGAGACGAAGCACACGTGCTCGGACGTCTCGGAGCGCGCCTCGGGGACCTCTTCGTCGGTGAATCGGTTCATAATGGAAACCTAGCACCGTCGTACGTCACGATGGGTCGGTCGCCGACCCGGTACGCGATGGCCGAGCCGCCCGTGCGCACCGACGCGCACGCCACAGGAGGAGCACCAGATGAGCACACCCGTCCAGCGGCGCCGCGCGTCCATCAACGACGTCGCACGACTGGCCGAGGTGTCCGTGGGCACGGTCTCCAACGTCCTCAACCGTCCGGACCGGGTCTCCCCCACCACCCGCGAGCGCGTCGTCGCCGCCATCGCCGAGCTCTCGTTCGTCCCGAACGGGTCTGCTCGCCAGCTGCGGGCCGGCACCATCACCACGGTCGGCGCGATCGTCCTCGACATCGCCAACCCGTTCTTCACCGACGTCGCGCGCGGCATCGAGGACCGCCTCACCCAGGACGACTACACCCTCATGCTCGCGAACTCCGAGGAGGACCCCGAGCGCGAGCAGCGCTACCTGCGCCTCTTCGAGGAGCACGGCGTCCAGGGAGTCATGGTCGTGCCGTCCGACGAGCGGATCGACCACCTGCTCGCGCTGCGCGCGCGGGGCGTGAACGTCGTCCTGCTCGACCGCTCGTCCCCGCTCGACGACCTCTCCTCGGTCGCGGTCGACGACGTGTCCGGCGGTGAGCTCGCCGCCCGCCACCTCCTCGAGCAGGGCCACACCCGGATCGCGTTCCTCAACGGCCCGCACGCGATCCGTCAGTGCGTCGAGCGGCACACGGGCGTCGTGCGCGCCCTCGAGGCGGCCGGGCTCGACCCGGCGGAGGCGCTCGTCGAGATCACGGTGCCCTCGCTCAACGCCGACGGCGGCGAGGCCGGGACGCGCGAGCTCCTCGCCTCCGCGGACCACCCGTCGGCGATCTTCTGCGTCAACGACCTCACGGCGCTCGGCGCCCTGCGCACGCTGCGCCACGAGGGCGTCCGGGTGCCCGACGACGTGGCCGTCGTCGGGTACGACGACGTCACCTTCGCCGCCGAGCTCGGCACCCCCCTGACGTCGGTGCGCCAGCCCACCCACGCCCTCGGCTTCCGCGCCGCCGACCTCCTCCTCGCCGCCGCCGCGGGCGCCCCCGCCGAGCAGGTCCTCTTCCAGCCCGAGCTCGTAGTCCGCGCCTCCAGCACCACCCCCTAACCCCAACCCCCTCCCCCCGCCCCCGCGCCCCCTCCCCCTCCGCCGAACACGACCTTGCTGCCGTTCAGGTCGCCATAACGTCAGCAGAGTCGTGTTCGGCGGCGAGGAGGGTCGTGTTCGGCGGGGAGGCGGCAGGGTGGTGGTCGGCGGCGGGGAGCCGTCGGGGTCGTGGTCAGGCGAGGACCTGGCGGGCGAAGCGGACGTGCTCGGCGTGCTGGTACGGGCCGCCGTTCTCATGCCCGTTGTAGGCGTAGACCCTCATCTCCTTGGGTCCCGCGTAGTGGTTGAAGGCCGCGTACACCGCGGACGGCGGGCAGATCTCGTCGCGCAGCCCGACGGAGAACAGCGCGGGCACGCCCACCCGTGGGGCGAGGTTCATGCCGTCGAAGTACGCGAGGGTCGCGAAGGTCTGCTCGACGAGCTCGCGGTGCGCGTGCAGGTACCCGACGAGCTCGGCGTACGGGTGCGCGTCGGTGATCTCGGCGCAGCGGCGCACGTGCGCGAGGAACGGCACGTCGACGATCGCCCCGCGCAGCGCGACCCCGCGCAGGCCGGACAGCGCGGCGGCGGCGAGCGCGATCGCACCGCCCTGCGACCCGCCGGAGACCATGACCCGGCCCGAGTCCACCGCCGGGTGCGCACGGGCCACCTCGACGGCGCGCGCGGCGTCGAGGAACAGCCGCCGGTAGTAGTACGCCTCGGGCGACTCCACGCCCTGGGTGAGGAACCCGGCGGCGTGCGGGCCGCCGTCGTGCGCGTCGCCGGTGTGCCCGACCTGGTGCGCGCTGCCCTGGCCGCGGTTGTCCATGACGAGGACGGCGTACCCCGCCTGAGCGAGCAGGGTGTGCTCGATCGACAGGCCACGCCCGCCGCCGTAGCCGATGTAGGTGACGACGGCGCCCAGCGCCCTCCCGTCGGGCGCACTCCGTGCGGGGCGGTGGAACCAGGCCTTGATCGGCTGGCCGCCGAACCCGGTGAACGTGACGTCCTCGGTGACGATCTCGGTGAGGCCGGTGTCGACGGTCTCGCGTGTGACCCGCAGGGGGTGCGCGGCGTCCTGCTCGTCGAGGGTGCGGCGCCAGAAGCCGTCGAGGTCGGCCGGTTCGGTGCGGTCGGGCCGGTAGGTGACGAGCTGGTCGAGGGGCAGGTCGAACTGGGCCACGAGAGCTCCTTCGTGTGCGGGGCGGCGTCGACGCCGCGGGGCCGGAGACCGGGCGCCGGCCCGGTGGTCGAGCGGTAGCGTACGCGGCCCTGCGCCTCGCTTGTATCGTTTCATGGCAGACTTGTGGCATGCGACGTCGCACCACCCCCGAGGCCTTCGACCCGACCGCCGTCCGCCCCTGGAGCGCCCGCCTGCCCGGGCTCGCGTACGGCGGCGACTACAACCCCGAGCAGTGGCCGCAGGCGACCCGGCTCGAGGACGTCGAGCTGATGCGCAAGGCCGGGGTGAACTTCGTCAGCGTTGCGATCTTCGGCTGGGCGACCATCGAGCCCCGGGAGGGTGAGCTCGACTGGGCCTGGCTCGACGAGACCATGGACCGCCTGCACGACGCCGGTATCCAGGTCGCCCTCGCGACCGCGACCGCCTCCCCGCCGCCGTGGCTCACCCGCAAGCACCCCGAGATCCTGCCGCGCCTCGCCGACGAGACCGTGCTGCACCAGGGCGGACGCCAGGCGTACTCCGTGACCCACCCCGTGCACCGCGAGTACGCCCTGCGGATGGCCGCGCGGATGGCCGAGCGCTACGGCGAGCACCCCGCGCTCGCCCTGTGGCACGTCGACAACGAGATCGGCTGCCACGTGCCGCGCGACTACTCGGACACCGCCGCCGGGGCGTTCCGCGACTGGCTCCGCGCCCGGTACGGCACCCTCGACGCGCTCAACGCCGCGTGGGGCACCGCGTTCTGGTCGCAGCGCTACGGGTCCTTCGACGACGTCCTGCCGCCGCTCGTCGCCCCGACGTACGCCAACCCGACGCAGCAGCTCGACTTCGACCGGTTCTCGTCGGACTCCCTCCTCGACTACTACCGCGACCTGCGTGACCTGCTGCGCGAGCTGACGCCGCACGTGCCGACGACGACCAACCTCATGGTGTCGTCGGCGACCAAGGGCATGGACTACTTCTCCTGGGCACCCGAGCTCGACGTCGTCGCGAACGACCACTACACGGCGGCGGAGAACCCAGACCGGCACGTCGAGCTCGCCTTCAGCGCCGACATGACCCGCGGCGTCGCGGGCGGTGACCCGTGGATCCTCATGGAGCACTCCACGTCCGCCGTGAACTGGCAGCCCCGCAACCACACCAAGACCCCCGGCGAGATGCTGCGCAACTCCCTCGCGCACGTCGCCCGGGGCGCGGACGCCGTGATGTTCTTCCAGTGGCGCCAGTCGGCCGCAGGCGCCGAGAAGTACCACTCGGCGATGGTCCCGCACGCCGGCCAGGACACCGACGTGTGGCGCCGGACGGTCGAGCTCGGGCGCGCGCTCGAGGCGCTCGCCGAGGTGCGCGGGTCCCGGGTCGAGGCCCGCGCCGCGATCTGCTTCGACTACCCCGCCTGGTGGGGCGCCGAGCTCGACTCCCACCCGACGCAGGCGCTGCGCTACCCCGACGAGGTGCTCGCCTGGTACCGAGCCCTGTGGGACGCGGGCGTGACGGTCGACGTCGTACGCCCCGGCGCGGACCTCTCCGGGTACCGGCTCGTGATCGCCCCCACGCTCTACCTCGTCACGGACGCCGACGCCGCGAACCTCGCCGCCGCCGCGGACGCGGGCGCCACCGTCGTCGTCACGTACTTCTCCGGGATCGTCGACGAGCACGACCACGTGCGGCTCGGCGGCTACCCCGGCGCGTTCCGCGAGCTGCTCGGGGTCCGCACCGAGGAGTTCTACACCCTGCAGGTCGACGAGACCGTGCGCGTGAGCGGCGGCCCGCTCGACGCGTCGAGCGCCGACCTGTGGACCGAGAAGACGCACGTCTCCCCCGGCACCGAGGTCGTGGCGTCGTACGACGACGGCCAGCTCGCCGGGCTGCCCGCCGTCACGCGGCGCCCGACGACGGCCGGCGGGTCCGCCTGGTACGTCGCCACCCGGCTCGACGGAGCGGGGACCGCGGCGCTCGCGCGCACGGTCGCCGGGGCGGCGCAGGTGCTCCCGGCCGAGGCGGCGGCCGACGGCGTGGAGACCGTGCGCCGCTGGTCGGCCGACGGCCGCACGGCCTGGCTGTTCGCGATCAACCACACCGCCGACGACGCCAAGGTCGCGACGTCCGGGGTCGAGCTGCTGGCGGGCGGGGACGTCGACGGGACGCTCGTCGTGCCCGCCGGCACCGTCCGGGTGGTGCGCGAGGCGCACTGACCTCGGTCGCGTCTCAGCCGGTCGGCGCGATGGGGAAGGTCGCGAGACGCCCGCACATGCCGTAGCTCCGCGGACCGGGGTCGGCCGCGCGTGCGGCGACGCGCCCGGCCGTCAACGCGGAGCCGTCGCCGACCGCGAGCGCGGCGAGCACGGCGTCCGTCTCGTGCGTGGCGCGGACGACCGACGACTCCCACGTCCGCCGCCACCCGGCGACGCGTGGCGCCACGAGTCGCGCCGCGGCGTCGTACAGCGGCGCGAGCGCGCCCGGCCCGGACTGCTCGACGGCGGCGCGCAGCCTCGCGTAGCCCGCGAGCGCGAGGTCTCGGCGCGCGTGGGCGGCCGCAGCGAGCCCCGCGTCGTCCGCACCCTCAGGGCTCGGGAGGGCGGCCGCCGCGGCGTACCGGTCGGCGTCGCGCACGACGTCGACGGGGAACGTGAGCACGGCGTCCCCGGCCTCGGGCAGCCCGGCGTTGGACATGACGACGACGAGCTCGAGCCCGCCGTCGTTGACCAGCCGGTGGATCACGCCCGGCGTGAACCACACGACCCGGCCGGGTTCGAGGCCGTGCACCGCGAAGCCCTCCGGGCCCAGCGTCTCGACGCTGCCCCGCCCCGCCAGGACCACGTAGCCCTCGGCGGAGGCGGTGTGCAGGTGCGGTGTGCCGCTCCCGCCCGGGGCGTCGTCGGTCGGCCAGTCATACACGCGCAGGTGGCTGACCGACGTCCCGCCGGGAAAGACGGGCGCGTCGGGCGCGCGCGTACCGGCACTGCTCACGCGCGCACCACGCGCGCCGCGAGCGCCCGGCGGCCGTGCTCGGCGAGGTCCTCGCCGAGCTCGGGCGTCCCGTGCCCGTCGACGACGACGACCGCGTACTCGAACGTCAGCGTCTGCCCCGGGGCGAACTCGATCTCCTCGCCGAAGAACGGCGCCGGGCACAGGCAGGCGAAGTGCTCGTTGCGCACGAACCACTGCGGGGTGCCGCCGGGGTTGGTCCCCGGGTCGATCATGACGAGGGTGGACCAGGTCGCGCTGCCGTCGTGCTGACCGGTGAACCCCATCCAGGGGTGGCGCTGGCCGCGGACGTCCTCGCCGCCGGAGTAGCCCGGCGCGAGGATGGTGCCGCCCGTGAAGGACCGCGGCCCACGCCAGAACAGCCCGCCGTAGCCGGCGTTGTCGCGTCCGTTGGTCGTGGGGCTGCCCAGCGGCAGGTCGCCGGCGGAGACGTTCGTGACGGTGCTGCGGAAGGTCAGGACCCAGCCGGTCCCCTCGACCAGGCTCACGACGCACTCGCGTGCCTCGCGCACGACGACGTCGCCACCCGTCACGTCTGCACCCGTCACGCCGTTCCCGGTCACGCCAGGCCCGGGCGGTGTGCGCCACGCCAGCTCCTCGACGAACCCGACACCTCCGGCCTGTTCCCCGACGTGGCGGAACGCGACGTGGTCCATCGAGCCGTCGTTGTCGAGCTGCACGTATCCGTCGTCGCGGACATAGGTGGGCCCGCCCCAGAAGTTGTACGGTCCGACGTTCGGCAGCGACCACACGATGCCCTTGTGCCACACGTGGTCGTGCGGCCGGTAGAGGCTGACGGTGTCGCCGCCGAGGGTGCGCAGGGGGTGGAAGTAGGGCCGGGGGCTCTCGAGCTGGGCCTCGGTCGGGCGGTAGACGTAGCTCAGCAGGTCCGACGACTCGCGCTGCACGTGCAGCGCCGCGCCGTCGTCCGTGAGCGCGAGACCCGCGGCGCCGGCGGTCATCCGGGCACCCCCGCCGAGACGGGCGCCCAGGCGGGCCCCCACGGAGCGCCGGTGCCGTCCATCGAGCGGGCGAACGCGTCGTCGGCGCCGATCTCGCCGGCGGCGACGGGGCGACCGGTGAAGGCCGACCGGTAGATCGCCGCGGCGAGCTCGAGCGTGCGGCGCGCGTCGGCGGAGGTGACCGGCAGCGGCGCCCCCTGGGCGAGCGCGCGATAGGTCGGCAGGAGCTGGGCGAGGTGCCCGCTCGGCAGGGCGGTCGGGTCCGGCCGCCAGAGGGCCGCAGCCTCCTCGCGGCCGGGCGCGGGGGTGAACGTCCAGTCCTCGTCGGTGTAACCGTAGAGGTGCGTGAGCGCGACGGTCGCGGCCTCGGTGTCGATCCGGATCTCGGAGACCTGGCTCGGGGAGACGACGGAGTTGACGATGCTCGCCATCGCCCCGGACTCGAACCGCACGAGAGCCATCGAGACGTCCTCGGTGTCGGTGTCCCGCGCCTGGCGGGCGGCGACGGCGGTGACGTCGGTCCAGGGGCCGAGGATCGACAGCAGCAGGTCGAACTGGTGGATGCCGTGGCCCATGGTCGGCCCGCCGCCCTCGGTGTCCCAGCGCCCGCGCCAGGGCGCGGCGAAGTACTCGGCGTCACGGAACCACAGCGTGTTGCACACCGCGACGAGGGGGCGCCCGAGGGCGCCGTCCGCGAGGAGCGAGCGCAGCTGCACGGCGCCGTGGCCGAACCGGTGCTGGACGATCACCGTGAGCTGCGCGGAGGAGGCCGCCTCGAGCGCGACGAGCTCGTCGAGCTGGGCGAGGGACAGCACGGGCGGCTTCTCGAGCACGACGTGCACACCCGCGCGCAACGCCGCGGCGGCGGTCGCGAAGTGGGCCGACGGCGGCGTGCAGATGTGCAGCACGTCGACGTCGCCCGCGGCGAGCAGCGCCTCGACGTCGGTCGCGACACCGGCGATGCCGTGCTGGTCGGCGAACGCGCGAGCCCGGTCGAGGTCGAGGTCGACGACGTGAGTCGTCTCGACGGCCGGTGCGCCGTCGTGCTCGGCGAGCTCGGCCAGCGCGCTCGCGTGGGCGTGCGCGATCGCGCCGGCTCCGACGATGGTCGCTCTCATGCGGGGGTCTCCTCGGTGGTGGCGGGGTGCGGGTCGTGGTGGGCACGGCGCAGCTCGACCCCGAGGTCGAGGTCCGCGACGGTGACGGGCAGGCCGGTCGTGAGGGACCGGTTCGCGGCGTACCCGACGGCTGACGCCCGGATCCCGTCGCGGTAGCCGGCGGCGCGGCCGAGCGGGTCGTGCGCGGCCGGACCGTCGAAGACGTCGGCGAGGAGGAAGACGTCGCCGCCACCGTGCCCCCCGACGCCCTCGGGGATGGGCCGGTCGACGGCGCGCTCCCAGTGCTTCTGCACGACGAGGCGTTCGCCGTAGGGCCGCACCGTGTCACCGTCCCACGCACCCGGGGTCGCGGTGGGGTCGAGGACCGCGACGCCGTCGTCGCCGAACGCCACCGAGCCGCGCTCGACCACCTCGAGCTCGGCCCGCCCGCGCGTGCCCGTGACGACGACCCGGTAGCCCTCGTAGGGGGCGTGGGCGACGAGCGAGTAGGTGAGGACCGCGCCGCGCTCGTACTCCACGAGCACCGCGAGGGTGTCCTCGAGCCCGATGCCCTCGTCGAAGACGTCGGCGTCGCGCACGTACCCGTCCTCGGCGCGCGCCTCGGGCCCGTACAGCGCGGCGAGCCTCTCGTCACCCGCCAGGTCGAGGCGCCAGGGATCGATCCCCTCGGCGCGCAGCCGCGCCTCCGCCGTGTCCTCCTGCCCGACGCCGGTCCCCGGCCGGGTGGACGCCTCCCGCACGTGCGCGCCGTCGTGCCCGTAGAAGCGGCGTCCGCCGCTCGCGACGACGCGCCGCGGCGCGTCGTCGATCCACCAGGAGACGAGGTCGAAGTGGTGGCTGGACTTGTGGACGAGCAGCCCGCCGGAGCGGCGCTTGTCGCGGTGCCAGCGCCGGAAGTAGTCGGCGCCGTGCACGGTGTCCAGGGCCCAGTCGAAGTGGATCGCGAGGACGTCCCCGATCTCGCCCGAGGCGACGACCTCGCGCAGGGCCGCGTTGCGCGGCGCGTACCGGTAGTTGAAGGTCATCGTGAGGTCGCGCCCCGTCTCGGCGACCGCGTCGACGATGCGGCGGGCCTCGGCCTCGTCGGTGGCGATCGGCTTCTCGACGACGACGTCGGCGCCGGCGCGCAGGGCGCGGGAGACGAGGTCGGCGTGCGCGTGGTCGGGCGTCGTGACGATCACGCGGTCCACCCGCTGCTCGGCGATCGCGCGCTCGAGGTCGTCGGGGCCGTAGACCGGGCGCGGCCCCGCCCCGGTCTCTCGGGTGACCTGCTCGTCGTGGTAGCGGGCGCGCACGGCGTTGGGCTCCACCCACGCGACGATCTCGCCCTGGTCGGCGTGCGCCCCCGTGAGCGCGGAGACGTAGAGCCCCGCGCGGTGCCCGGTCCCGACGACGGCATACCGACGTCGTGGCGACGCCGGGCGGTCGGGCGCGAGCACAGGGACAGGTGCGGGTGCGGGAGATGTCGGACTACCAGACGTCATGGCGGCGGGTTCCTCGTCGACGTGCCGGAGCGACCCGGGGGCTCTCCCGGGACGCAGGTCTTGAATCGATACAACCACAGGTGGCGACCGGACTCAACCACCGCGGGGTCGCACACCGGTCCGGCGCACGACCCCACGGGTGGGCAACGGGTCAGGTCAGCATCCGGCCGGGTCAGCCACAGGCGGCCGCCGCGAAGCCGACCGTCCGCACCTGCTCGCGGTCGCCGACGGTGGCCACGATCTCGACCTCACCGGCCTCGACCGACGCGGCGCGGGTGTTGAACGACTGGAAGGCGCTCTTGCCCGCCGGGACGTGGCGGTAGGTCTTGTCCCCGTAGGGCGTGCGGATCTCGATCGAGACCGCCTCGTCCTCGGCGTTCGCCGCCCGGACCGCCAGGTGGACCTTGGACCCGACGCAGCGCGCCTCCGCGCTCACGTCGGACAGCGCCACGCCCGGGTCCGGCAGGGCGAGCTCCGGCACGGGCACCGTCGAGAAGTCGGTGTCCGAGGCGAGGTAGAAGCCCGGGTACGACGGCTGGTTGTAGGACGTGTTCTGCCGCGCGACCTCCGCCCGGTACTGGGGGTCGTGCATGAGCGTGTACATCGCACGGTCGGTGACCTCGGTGCTGAGGTAGATGCGGATCGCGGAGCTGTCCGCCGTGCGCACGAGCACCTCCTCGCGCCAGTCGCCGAGGACGTCGGCGACGAGGCCGGGCGTGCCCTTGGTGCCGTTGTTCGTCAGCGTCCCGTCGAGCGTGCGCAGCGTGCCGCGCGTCCGGTCGTCGATCGTCGGCGTCTGGTTACCGGACCCGTTGACGATCTGCGTGGTCATGTCCGCCGCCCAGCGCACGCTGAAGTTCGTGCCCGGGGTCGCGGTGTCCAGCAGCTCGCCCGTGGCGCTGAGCAGGCCCGAGCCGTCGGACCCGCCGGGCATGCTCGCCCAGATCTCCATGCCCCGGGTGGTCGGGTCGACGTCGCCGACCATGCCCCGACCCGTGTCGCGCCCCGAGTAGCGGCCGTCGAGGATCTCACCGGTCGCGGCGTCGCGCAGGGCCCAGCCGTACGGCGCCCAGGTCCCGCCCTCGTGCACGGTGAAGATCTCGAGGCCCGGACGGTCCGGGTCGATATCGGTCACGTGCATGGCGTCGCCGTGACCGAGCTTGGCCAGCTCGCCCGGCTGCGCGCTCCCCTCGGGCATGACGTCGTAGGAGCTGTAGAGCAGGCTGCCGTCGTGGTCGATCGTGGCCGAGCCGTAGACGATCTCCTGGTTGCCGTCACCGTCGACGTCCGCGGTGCTCAGCGAGTGGAACCCCTGCGTGGTGAGGGTCCCGAACTCCGGGTCCGCGCCCTCGACCCCGTGGGGCGAGTCGTTGAACGGGTTGTTCATCGGTGCCCATCCGCTGTCGACCGTCCAGTCGGTGGTGAGCTCCTCACCGTCCCAGCTGTAGGCGACGAGCGCGCTGCGCGTGTAGTACCCGCGGGCGAACACCGCCGAGGGACGCTCGCCGTCGAGGTACGCGACGGTCGCCAGGAAGCGGTCGACGCGGTTGCCCGGCTCGATGCGGGCCATCGCGTAGTCGCCCCACATCAGGCCGTCGTCGTGGCGCCCCGGCTCGTAGTGGACGGTCTCGAGCTCGGCGCCCGTGGCACCCTCGAAGACCGTGAGGTACTCGGGCCCGTCGACGATGAACCCCTCGAAGCCCCGCAGCTGGTTGCGCGCGCTGCGGGCGGGCGCGTACTCGTCGATGAAGAAGTCGGCCAGCTCGCGGGCCGCGGCGTCCGAGAGGGGGTAGTCGTGCTCGGGCTCGATCCCGAACGCCTCCTCGAGCGTGGCGGGCCAGTTCTCCGCCACGACCTCCGGGTGCTCGGACCAGCCGACGAACATCTCCACGAGGTGCTCGTAGTAGTCGTCCGCGCTCATCCGGTAGTCGTCGTCGTGGCCGTACCCGGCGACGAGGTCGTCCTGCGGGATCGTGATCGGCTCGTCGGAGACGACCTCGCCGTCCTCGTACCGCAGCGTCGTGGTGCCCGGCGCTGTCTTGACCATGATCTCCGCGCGGCCGTCGGCGTCGAAGTCGTAGACCATGACCTGCGCGTAGTGCGCGCCGGCACGGACGTTGACCCCGAGGTCGATGCGGTGCAGCAGCGTGCCGTCGGCCTTGTAGGTGTCGAGGTAGACCGGCCCGGTGTAGCCGACCTGCGAGACGTCCTTGGAGTTGGACGGGTCCCACTTGACGACGTACTCGTACTGCCCGTCGCCGTCGACGTCACCGACGGCGATGTCGTTCGCGGAGTACGTGTACGCCTCGCCCACGGGGGTGACGCCGTCGGCCGGCTTCTCCAGCGGCAGCTCCGTGTAGTCGCCCTCCCAGGGCTCGACGGCGTCGCTCGTGCCCGCCGCGCCGGTGACGGGCGCGACGCGGTAGGACGACGAGCCGTCACCCGCGGTGTCCAGGTAGTTCGTGCTGTCGGTGACGGTCGCGACGAGCTCGTCGTCCCGGTACACGTGGAACCCGGGGCCGGTCATCCCGGTCGCGGAGTGCCCGGTCACCTCGTCGCCGAGCAGCCGCCAGCTGAGGAACACGCCCTCGCTCGTGGTCGCGGCCACGAGCCCGCGGTCGAGCCGTTCCATCTGGACGCCCCCGCCGGGGTCGGCCGTGGACGGGGTCGTGACCGACGGGGCTGCCGCGGCGGCCGTCCCGACCAGTCCGAGGCAGGCGGCCGTGGCCACCGCCCCGAGGGTCCGTGCGTGCGAGAAAGGCTTCATCGTCTTCCCTTCGCTCGGTCGCACCACAGCGTCGATGCTGTGATTGCAACGTTTCAAAGTGCCGTACGGAGGGGTCTCCCCCGTGCCGGCGCGACCGGGTACGGCACCCGGTCACCGGTGCGGTCAGGGGCTGGTCACGCCGGCCCCCGACGCACGTCTCACACCGTCGGCGGTCGTCCGCCGCGGCGGGCCTCGACGCCGACGACGGCGAGGCAGAGCAGGCCGGGCACCACGATCACCAGTGGGACCAGCATCCAGACGAAGAGCCCGCACACTCCGACCGCGACCGCCAGCAAGAAGGATCCGGTCGGGTCCTCGCGCGTGCGACGCAGCCCGTCACGCGCGAGCTCGACGGCCGGTCGCGCCCGTCCGACGCCGTCGGGCCAGGACCAGGCTGCGGCCGCCCGCAGGGCGATCACGACGAGCCCGAGCAGCGCGACCAGCGACACGGCACGCACGAGGGCGGCGCCGGGCAGCAGACCCGACGCGGCGAGCTGGAGGTTGAGCTCGAGCAGGACCGCCGCGGCGAGGAGCCCGAGCCCCACGGGCCAGAGGTTCCGCAGGGCCGAGCCGGCGTCTCGCGCGACCTGCCCGACGCCGTCGGGCCGGCCGGCCACGTGCCGCCGCAGGTGTGCGACGCCGGCCGCGACCGCCGCCGGTGCCGTCACCACCAGCAGGCTGCCGACCAGCACGAGGGCTCCGACGAGGAGCACCTCGGCGAAGAGGGCGAGACCCGAGCCCCGCTCACGCGGGGTGCGGGTACGGCGCTCGGGCCGCTGCGACCCGTCGGGTCCGGCCGTGCGGTCGTCGTCCACCATGGCTGCCATTCTGCGCGCTCCCGGCTCAGCCCTTGAGGCCCTGCGTGGCGACACCGTCGACGATGTAGCGCTGGAACACGATGAAGAACAGCAGCACCGGCAGGAGCGCGAGCACCGCCATCGCCATCTGGGCGCCGTAGTCCGACACCGAGGTCTGGTCGACGTACAGGCGCAGCGCGATCGGCAGGGAGTACAGGTCGGGCTTCTTCAGGTACAGCAGCGGGCCGAGGAAGTCGTTCCAGGACCAGATGAACGCGAAGATCGAGCTGGTGATGATCGCCGGTCGCATCAGAGGCAGCATGATCGACCGGAAGATGCGCACGTGCCCGGCCCCGTCGATCCGGGCGGCCTCGTCGAGCTCGCGCGGCAGGTTGCGCATGAACTGGACCATGAGGAACACGAAGAACGCCTCGGCGGCGAGGAACTTGCCCGCGAGCAGCGGGACGAAGGAGTTCACCAGGCCGAGATTGTTGAAGATGATGTACTGCGGGATGATCACGACGTGGAACGGCAGCAGCAGCGTGCCGATCATGAGGGAGAAGAACAGCCCTCGCCCCGGGAACGAGATCCGCGCGAACGCGTAGGCGGAGACGGTCGCCGAGAGCACCACCCCGACCACGGACGCCACGGCCAGGATCATGGAGTTCATGAAGAACGTCCAGAACGAGACGCCGCCGATCCCGCCGAGGGCCTTCGCGAAGTTGTCGAGCGTGAACGTCGTCGGGATGAGGTTGATAGATCCCACGATGTCGCTCGACGGCTTGAACGAGGACATGAGCATCCACACCGCGGGGTAGAGGATGACCACGGTGATGGCCAGGATCAGGACGTGGAACGCGACCGCCCGCACACGCCGGCGGCGCTGGGCCGCGCTGCGCGAGCCGGCGACGCGCCCGCCGGGGCCCTCGGGGCCCGTGGCCGTGTCCTCCATGAGCAGGACGCCGCCGGCGGCCTGCGCGGGCAGGTTGGGGTAGCTCGTCTGGCTCATCGCGTCTCTCCGGAGTAGTGGACCCAGGACTTCGAGGTCTTGAAGAAGACCGCGGTGATGATCCCGACCACCAGGACCAGCACCCAGGCCATCGCCGAGGCGTAGCCCATCTGGAAGTCGGTGAACCCGCGGATGTACAGGTAGAGCGTGTAGAAGAGGGTCGATCCGGCCGGGCCACCCGTGCCGCCCGAGATGATGAAGGCCGAGTTGAACACCTGGAACGCGTTGATCGTCTCGAGCAGCAGGTTGAAGAAGATCACCGGCGAGAGCATCGGCAGCGTGATCTTGAGGAACTTGCGCACCGCGCCCGCGCCGTCGACCGATGCCGCCTCGTACAGCTCGGCCGGGACCTGCTTGAGGCCGGCGAGGAAGATCACCATCGGTGCACCGAACTGCCACACGGCGAGCAGGATCATCATCGGCATCGTCATGTCCGGGTTGCCCACCCAGCCGCCGGCGGGTGCGCCGAAGAACTGCCCGATCTTGTCCACCATGCCGTCGTCGATGAACATCGCCTTCCACACGATCGCGATCGACACGCTCGCGCCGATCAGCGACGGTGCGTAGAAGATCGACCGGTAGGCGCCCTGTGCGCTGTGCTTGAGGTTCAGCAGCATCGCCACCGCCAGCGCCGCGATCAGCTTGATCGGCGTGCCGACGAGGACGTAGACCGCGGTGACCTTGACCGACTGGATGTACCGCGGGTCGGAGAACAGGGCCGTGAAGTTGTCGAACCCGACCCAGCTCGGCGACCGGAACAGGTTGTAGTCCGTGAAGGCCAGGTACAACGAGGCGAGCATGGGCCCCACCGTCAGCAGCAGGAAGCCCAGCAGCCACGGCGTCAGGAAGGCGTAGCCGGCGCGGACGTCGGCGGACCTCCAGCGCTTCTGCTGGGTCCGTGTGCCAGGCGCAGGCGCCGGCGTCCCGCGTTGCGCGTCATCGCGTGTGAGGGTCACGGTTCTCGTCCGATCAGTCGTCGTCGTTCAGTCGGAATCGCTCGGTCGGGGCCTTCGTGCGGCGACCCGCGGTGCGGCGGCGCACCAGGCCGCCGCACCGGAGGGTGTCAGGACTGCGGGATCGAGGACGCAGCGCCGTTGAACCACTGGGAGACGAACTCCTCGATGTCGATCGTCTCGTACAGCAGCTCCTCGCCGAGCCGCTTGAACTCGGCCTCGATGGCACCGAAGCCCTCGACGGGGATCGGGGCGGCCTCGGTCGCCTGGTCGGTCACCGACTCCTCGTAGGCCACGACGCGCTCATCGACCGAGCCGGGCTCGATCTCCATCGCGTCGCGCTGCTCGGCGACCGCCGGGACGCCCTTCGAGGTGCCGAAGATCCGGCCGACCTCGGGGTCGTTGACGAGGAAGTCGATGAGCGCGGCAGCGGCCTCGGGCTCCTCCGAGCTCGCCGAGGAGGACAGCAGCATCGACGGCTTGAAGAACAGGCTCGTCGTGCCGTCGTCACCCGACGGGATCGGCAGCATCTGGATGTTGTCGGTGCCGGAGTCGGCGACGTAGCCCGCGAGGAAGTTGTCCCAGCTGAACTCGGACGCGGCCTCGTTGACCGTGAAGCCACCCAGCGGCTCGAGCTGCTTGGTCCGCTCGATCGGGTAGACGACCCCGGCGTCACGCAGCGGCTGCGTGCGCTCGAGCCACGACGTCAGGTCGGCCTCGTCGAAGCCGAGCTGGCCGTCCTCGGTGAACGGCTCGACGCCCTGCTGGATGAGCCACTGGAGGAAGAACCAGAACGTCACGGAGTAGTCGGGACCACCGAAGACGACGGGGTCCTCCCCCGCGCCCGCCTCGGAGACCTCGGTGAGCCAGGCGTCGTACTCGTCCCAGGTGTAGCCCTCGGCCGGGGGCTCGATGCCGAGCTCGTCCAGGAGATCCGCGTTGTAGAACAGGGCGAGCGTGTTGCTGCTGGTCGGGATGCCGAACTGACCACCCTCGAGGTTGCCGGAGGCCAGCAGCGCCTCGTCGAACCCGCCGACGTCGAGGTTGACCCCGATCTGCCCGTTGAGGTCGGCCAGCTGGTTGGTCGCACCGTACTGACGCAGGTAGGACAGGTCCATCTGCATCACGTCGGGCAGCGCCTGCCCGGCGGCCTCGGTGTTGCGCGCCGTCCAGTAGTCGTCCCACGCCTGGAACTGGGTCTGGACCGTGATGTTGGGGTTCTGCTCCTCGAAGAGGTCCACCGACTCCTCGTACTTCGAGGCGCGGTCGTCGTTGCCCCACCACGCCAGGGTGAGGGTGATGTCGCGGTCCGTGTCGAGCGCGTCACCGGCACCCGGTTCGGTCGTCTCGCCGTTGCCGCCTCCGGAGCATGCCCCCAGGGTGAGCGCGACGGTCGTCGCGACACTGATGCCCAGGACTGCACTGCGCGTGATCCTCATGTGAGCCTCCTTGCTCGTCGTCATCCAGGTCGGCCGACCGGCTCGAGTGACCACTGCGGCACTCCGGCTCGTCCGAATGAAACGTTACAATACTGGACTGGGGCCAGATGTCCAGCCCTGGAAGCGACTCGGATCATAACGATTCAACAGCGAGCCCCCGGAGATTCCTGCGATGCCGCAGCACCACACCCTCGAACCGCCGCCCCTCGGCCGCAACCGCGGGTTCCGCATCTACCTCGCCGCCCAGACCGTCCATGTCTCGTCGGTCGGGATGCAACGGATCGTCCAGAGCTGGCTCGTCCTCCAGCTCACCGCCAGCCCTGTCGCCGTGGGCCTGGCCGTGGCGCTGCAGTACCTCCCCCTGCTCGTCGTCGGACCCGCCTTCGGGCTCGTGGCGGACCGCCATGACAAGCGTCGGATCGTCCTGGGTACGACCGCCGCCACCGCGGGCCTCGGCCTCGGGCTCGCGCTGCTCGTCCTGTCCGGGCAGGTCGCCACGTGGCACGTGTACGTCGTGGCGGTGCTGCTCGGCCTGGTCAGCGCCCTCGACCAGCCCGCCCGCCAGGTCCTCGTGAGCGAGCTCGTCGGCGACGGCCGCCTGCGCGCCGCCGTCTCCACGAACAACGTCGCCGGTCAGGTCGCGACCATGGTCTCGCCCGCCGTCGGCGGCCTGCTCATGGTGAGCATCGGCGAGGGACGGACGTTCCTCGTGTCGGTGGCGCTCGCCGTCACCGCGCTCGGGCTGCTCGCCGCGATCCGCCCGCGCGACCTGCACGCCCCGCACGTGCTCGCCCGAGCCCGCGGCCAGGTCAGGGAGGGCGTGCGGTTCCTGCTCACGCACCCCACGCTGCCGTGGGTCGTGCTCCTCGCCGGGTGCATCGGCGTCTTCGGCCTCAACGGTCCTGTCGTCCTCGCGGCCTTCGCCGACGACGTGTGGGGCACGGGCTCGGCCGGGTTCGGCCTCTACACCTCACTGTGCGCCGTCGGGGCGATGGTCGGGGCGGTCGTGGGAGCCCGGGTCAGGACCCTCGACGCACGTCTCGTCGTCGTCGCCGCCGCGCTGTTCGGCGCCCTGCAGATCGTCGCGGCCGTGATGCCCACGACGACGACGTTCGGCATCCTGCTCGTGCTCGTCGGCGTGGCCACGCTGCTGTTCATCACGAGCGCTGCCACCTACGTCCAGCTCTCCACCCCGCCGACCATGCGCGGGCGGGTCCTCGCGATCTACTCCCCGGTGCTCCTGGGTGGGCACGCCGTCGGCGGCCTGCTCGCCGGTGCGCTGACCCAGGCGACGGGGGTCCGGACGGGTCTCGTCGTGGTCGGCGTCGCGGCGATCGTCAGCGCGGTCGCCGTAGGTCTCGCGCTCCTGCCGCGCGGCGGCCTGCGAGCGCCCGTGCGCTGAGCGGTCGCGGCACGACGAGGTCCGCCCGCGCGTTCAGAGCTGCTCGAGCAGCACCCCTACCTCGGCACGCACGGCCGCCACCCAGGGGCCGTCGTCGGCCAGCGCGCCGCCGAAGACGGCCCGCACGCCCAGCAGGGCGTCGACGAGACGGTCCGCGTCGAGCGAACCGTCCTCGCCCTGCGCCGGCCCCGCCGCCGCGCGGAGCTCGGACGCCAGCGGGTCGTCGAGGGGCAGCGGCCCGCCCGTCACCGTCCGCCCTCGCGCGACGAAGACCATCCAGGACGCGACCGCGGCCGCAGCGGCCCGCGGCACGACACCGGCCGCGCGCCGGTCCCGCACGGTCCCCAGCCAGCGGTACGGGATCTTCTGCGAACCGTCCATCGCGACCTGCACGGTGGTGTGCCCGGTGTGCGGGTTCGCGAAGCGCTCGAGGATCTGCTCGCCATAGGCGACGAGGTCCGTCCCGTCGGGCGGCGTGAGGGTGGGCAGCGCGTCGTCGAACAGGAAGGCCCGCGCCTGCGCCGCGATCCGTGGGTCGGCGACCGCCTCGGCGATCGTCGTGTGCCCCGCGAGGGCGCCCGCGTACGCGACGAGGGAGTGCGTCCCGTTGAGCAGACGGAGCTTGGCCTGCTCGTACGGCCTGACGTCGGCCGTCAGGGTCGCTCCGGCCTGCTCCCAGGCGGGGCGCGGCCCGGCGAAGCGGTCCTCGATCACCCACTGGAGGTACGGCTCCGCGACGACCAGACCCTCGTCGCGCGCGCCCAGCAGAGCCTCGACCTCGTCGCGTTGCGCAGCGGTCGTCGCCGGCACGATGCGGTCGACCATGCTGCCGGGGAACGTGACTGACGCCGCGATCCACTCCCGCAGCGGGTCGCCCTCGGTGCCGGGCAGCGCGGCGTCGACCGCCACCCGGACGAGCCCTGCCAGGACACGGCCGTTGTCGACGAGGTTGTCACAGCTCAGCACCGTGATCGGTGTGCCCCCGGCCCGCCGACGCGCGGCGAGCGCACGCACGAGCAGCCCGACGGCGCTCGACGCCGCCGGGGGCCCTGATCCGGCCGGGCCGGCCTGCTCCTCGGCCCGCAGCACGTCGAGGTCCGCACGGACCGCGTCGACGTCGAGCGTCCCGTCCGACGAGCGGGAGTACCCCTTCTCCGTGATCGTCAGGGTGACGACGTGGGTGCTCGGCGCGGCCACGACGTCCAGGACGCGCGCCGTCTCCTGCGCCGGCCACGCGACGTCGAGCACGGAACCGATCAGGCGGGGCTCGACGCCGTCGACCCCGGCGGTCAGCACGGTGTAGACGCCGCCCTGGGGCCGCAGCTGGTCGCGCACCGCGCCCGAGCGCTGCGTGACCCCGAGGATCCCCCAGCGCAGGTCACCCGTCGCGAGCGCCGCATCCTCCGTGACGACCGCCTGGTGCGCGCGGTGGAACGCACCGATCCCGAGATGCACGATCCCGACCTGCTCCGGCCGCACGGGCTCGGCGACGACACCCGGCAACGCATCGCGGCACAGCCTCGGCGGCTGCACCGGTCCGGTGCTCGAGCCGGTGCTCGAGCCGGTTCTCTGCAGCGCGGTGGTGCTGGTCGGGACGGTCACGATGCCTCCTGCGGGGCGTTGACGGTGGTGGGCGTGGGGGCGGCGACGGTCGTGGAGTCACGCACGACGAGCTCGACGTCGAGCTCGGTGACGGGTTCGGAGGCCTCCGGCCCGTCGCTCACGGCCAGGCCCCTGTCCCGACGTCGGCGAGCGTCGAGGACGGCGACGAGGCGGTCGACGGCGGTGGCGCCCAGCCGCGCGAGGTCCGTCCGGACCGTCGTCAGCGGCGGCGAAGCGAGGGTCGCGACGAACGTGTCGTCGAACCCCACGACGCTCAGGTCATGGGGGACCACGACTCCCCGGGCACGCAGCCGGTCCACGAGACCGACCGCGACGAGGTCGTTGTAGGCGAGCACGGCGGTCGCGCCCGAGGCGACGACGAGGTCCGCGGCGGCCCGGCCGCCCGCGACGTGCGGACGGAACGAGCCGACGGCGACGACCTCGATCTCGGGATAGCGCGCCTGCGCGATCGCGAGCCCTTCCCGGCGCCGCGCGTCCGACCAGGATCGCTCCGGTCCGCCGACGTAGGCGATCCGACGATGACCCAGCGCACGCAGGTGCTCGGCCGCGAGCAGCATCCCGGCGATGTCGGACGACGTCACGGACGGCACGCCGTCGACGCGCAGGTTGACGAGGACCGCCGGGGCGGAGCCGAGCACCTCGAGGTCCGCCTCGATCGCGCGCGGCGAGCACAGCACGACTCCGTCCGTCTGCGCGTGCAGACCGAGGACGAGCTCGGTCTCGAGCTCGGGGTCCTCGCCCGCGTCGACGACGAACACGGCGTGACCGGTCTGGCGGGCCCGCGCCTGCACACCCTTGGTCACCGACGCGAAGTACGGGTTCTCCAGGTCGGGGACGACGAGACCGAGAGCACCGGTGCGACCCGCGCGCAGCCCGCTGGCCGCACGGTTGGGTCGGTAGCCGAGGCGCGTCGCGGCGGCGAGCACACGGTCGCGCGTCTCGGCGGCGACCCGGTCGGGCTCCGCGAGGGCACGCGACACCGTCGAGATCGACACACCGCTCTCGCGGGCGACGTCACGGGCGGTCACCACTGCTGCCTCCAGGTTCTCGGGGCCCGACGGGCCGGACTGCGAACGATTGTAGGCTCGGCGCCTCCTCAGGGAAAACACCGGCTGCAAGCCGTGCTGCAAAGGTTCGCAGCCGTGCATCTTGTCAGGCGTCGGCGGCGCGGGCGACAAGGCCGGCGGGGCTGACCGACCGCCCGGTCGAGGCCGCCTCGTAGATCGCGCACAGGAGGCCGACCGTCTCCAGCGCGTCCTCCGCGTCCACCGGCGTCGGGGCCGTCCCGTCGAGGGCGTCGAGGATCTGCGTCCACTGGGCGAGATGCCCCGCGTGCCCGATCGCCAGCGGGTCCGCCGCGCCGCCGAGAGTGGCGACGGTTCCCGGAGTCGGCACGCCGGGGACGTCCCACCGACGGACCTCGCCCTGCGCGAGCTCTACCGTCCCCTGCGACCCGTACACCGCGAGGGTCGCGGGGAACCCCGGTGGCGTCGCGGTCGTCGTGGTGACGAGCCCGAGCGCACCGGACGCGAACCGCACCGTCGCGACGGTGGTGTCCTCGGCCTCCATCTCGTGCGCCACGGTCCCGTACTGGGCCGTCACCGACTCCACCGGCCCACAGAGCCAGCGCAGGAGATCGACGTTGTGCACCCCCTGGTTCATCAGCGAGCCACCGCCCCGCGCCATGCTGGACCGCCAGCCCGCCGCGCGGTAGTAGTCGTCGTCACGGAACCACCGCACGTGCGTGGTGGCCAGGCTGACGTCGCCCAGAGCTCCCGCGTCCAGCACGCTCTTGAGCGCCTGGTGCTCGGGCTCGAGACGTCGCTGGGAGATCATCGAGACCATCAGTCCGCGCTCGCGGGCAGCCCCGGCGACGCGGACGGCGTCGGCGACCGTCAGGGCGAGCGGCTTCTCGACGACGACGTGCCGCCCGGCCTCCAGCGCTGCGAGCGCGAGCCGGGCGTGGGTTCCGCTCGGCGAGCAGATCGCGACGACGTCGACCTCCTCGTGCGCGATCACCTGCTCCGGTGGGAGCCGCGCCACCTGCCACCCGGCGAGCGCACTCCCGGACTCGTGCCGCGCGCCGCCGCTGTAGGCGACGAGCGCCGCACGACCGTCCAGCTCACGGAGCGCCCGCGCGTGCATCGTCCCGATGCTCCCCATGCCGACGACGCCCACACCGTACCGACCCGTCCTCATGCGCTGCCCTCCGGCGACGTGGGGTCGCTCGGGGACGTGGGGTCACTCGGCGACATGGCTGGCGCCGAGCAGGTCCCGGAGCCGTTCCGCCGCGGTGACGAAACGGGGGTCGGCGAGCGTGGCGCCGTAGTCGCGCCGGTCGCCGAGACCTGGCTCGAGCGTCTCCACGATCCGCCCGGGCCGTGGGCTCATCACCACGATCCGGCTGCCCAGGAACACGGCCTCGGGGACCGAGTGGGTGACGAGGACGATCGTCGTCCCGGTCTCCCGCCAGATCCGGTTCATCTCGATGTTCATCTGCTCACGCGTCAAGGCGTCGAGGGCACCGAACGGCTCGTCCATGAGGAGGACCCGAGGCTCGTGCAGGAGCGCCCGGCACAGGGCCACCCGTTGCTGCATCCCCCCGGACAGCTCGTGCGGGAGCGCCTTCTCGAACCCGGTGAGACCGGTGAGCGCGATGAGGTCGTCCGCCCGGCGCTCGGCCGCGCGCCGGTCCATCCCCCGCATCTCCGCCTGGAGCAGGATGTTCTTGCGCGCCCCGCGCCACTCGAGCAGCGCCGAGCGCTGGAAGGCGAACCCGATCTCCCGCTGCGGCCGCGTGACCGGCTCGCCGTAGAGGTTCACCCGGCCCGAGGTGAAGGGCGTGAGGCCGGCGACGATCTTCAGCAGCGTCGACTTGCCGCAGCCCGACGGACCGACGATGGTGACGAACTCACCCGGTCGCACCGCGAGCGAGACGTCGTCGAGCGCGACGGTCTCGGACCGCTTCGACGTGAAACGCATCGTGAGGTTCGAGACCTCGATGATCGGGTCCGTGGCGATCACCTCCGCGGGCGCCTCCAGCTCGGTCGCCGCCATCACAGGTCCTCCCCGAACGACCCGTCCCAGTAGTCGGTCGACGTGACCGCACCGTCGAAGTCGGTGTTCTCGGACAGGAACGTGAGCGTGTCGACCCACTGCTGCTCGGTGTTGACGCTGGGGGCGGGCGCCTGGTCGAGACCGAGGAGCTCGATCGTGGCGTCCAGCTGCGCGGCCAGGACGTTCTCGTCCGGTGCCTGCTCGGCGCCTTCCGCCATCGCGGCGACGGCTGCCTCGCGGTCGTCGGCCGCCTCGAGGAACGAGCGGGACGTCGCGCGGACCATCGCCTCGACGAGGTCCGGGTCGCCCTCGATGGTCGCGTCGTTGACCACCAGGCCGGTGCCGAGCAGGTTCATGCCGAAGTCGGCGAACGGCAGCGCGTCGACCTGGGTGCCGGTCTGGTTCTCGATCGTCGGGGCCTGGTCGTGGTGGAACCCCTGGATGGCGTCCACCCGGCCCTCGATCAGCGCGGCGATCTTGCCCGCGGCGTCCACGTTGACCACCGTCACGTCGGCGGGGTCGACACCGTTGATCTCCAGCCACGCCGGGAAGGTGCCGTACATGGCGTCACCGGGCGTGCCGCCGACCGTCTTGCCGACGAGGTCCGCCGGCTCGGTGATCTGCTGGTCGGAGAAGAACTCCACCGAGCTGGGCCCGGTCTGCAGGAAGACACCGACGCTCTTGACCGGCATCCCGGAGCTGATCGCGTTCGCGAGCGGCGGCGTGTCCGCCCACCCGAAGTCGGTGTTGCCCTGCGCGACCTGCTGCACCGTGTTCCCGGACCCGTTGCCCGGCTGGATCGTGAGGTCGATGCCCTCCTCCTCGAAGATCCCCTGCTCGACCCCGTAGTAGAACGGCGCGTGCTCGCCGTAGGGCACCCAGTTGAGGGTGACGGTCACCGGGGTGAGCTCGTCGCCGCCCTCCCCCGGGTCCGCGGACCCCCCGTCGCCCTGGCCGCAGGCCGAAGCCCCCGTCGCCACGACGCCGGCGACGGCCAGCGAGACTCCGATCTTGACACCGCGCATGGGTGAAGCCTTTCTGATCGTGCCGCCCGGACGGACGGCGGAGAACTGCGAGGGACCGTGCTGGAGGTGCGTCGTCACGAGGACGCGAGGGCGAGGTTCCCCCGCCGCGAGGCGTGCCAGGGGATGAGCAGACGTTCGGCCAGCTCGACGAGGAGGAAGAGGACGACGCCGATCAACGACATGAGGATGAGGTCGGCGAAGAGCAGTGGCGCGTCCAGGTTGCCGCTCGCGAGCAGCAGCACGTACCCGAGGCCGCGGTCGGCACCGACGAACTCACCGACGACGGCACCCACCACGGCGAGCGTGACGGCGACCTTCAGCCCGGACATGAGCTGCGGGAGCGCCCCGGGGAACCGGATCTTGCGGAACGTCTTCCATCGGGACGCGCCCATCGTCGCGGAGAGCTCGAGCAGCTCGGGGTCGACCGACCGCAGGCCCGCCACCGCGGAGACCACCACGGGGAAGAAGGCGATGAGCACCGCGAGGATGATCTTGGGCGTCATGCCGAAGCCGAACCACACCACGAGGATGGGCGCGATCGCGATCTTGGGGATCACCTGCGCGAAGAGGATCAGCGGATAGAGGGACTTCTCGGCCGTCTTCGAGTAGACGAGGAGCACCGCCGTCGCGACGCCGATGACGGCGGCGAGCAGGAAGCCGATGACGGTCTCGACCGTCGTCACCCACGTGTGCTCGAGCAGCATCGCCCAATCGGCGACCATGGTGTCCCACACTGCACCGGGAGCCGGGACGAGGTACGCCGGGACGAGCTCGCGCCAGGCGACGAACCACCACCCGGCGAACAGCAGCAGCAGCACGCCCACGGGCCGCCACGACGCCGAGACGAGCGCGACGGCGCGTCCGCCGATCGACGGCGCGGGGCCGGACCGCGACGTCCCCGCCCCGGCCCTGCTGCCGGGGGGTGTCCTCGCGGACGAGTCGGGTCGCGCATCCTGGGTGGTGGTCATGGCACGGTCCTCCGTGGGGCTCGCGATGGTGCGGGTTCGCGCGTCGGGCGATCGGTCTGCGTGGGTCATCGGTAGGGCACCTCCTCGGCGTGGAGGATCGCGGTGAACGCGCTCCACGCCTCGGTGAAGAGCTCAGGGCCGGAGAAGCCTCCGAGGCTGTGCGCTGCGCCGAGGTGCGGCTCGAGGGAGAAGAACCCGTCGAAGCCGTCGGCCCGCAGCGCCCGGATCGTCTCCACGACCTCACCGTCCCCGTGGCCCGCCGGCACGACCTCGCCGGTGCCCGCGACCGCGTCCTTGATCTGGACGTACTCGAGGTACGGACGGAGCTGGGCGTAGCCGTCGGTGAAGGGGCGCACGCCGACCTGGACGAAGTTGGCCGCGTCCCAGGCCACCTGGAGGTGCGGCGAGCCGACCGACTCGACGAGGTCGACGCACCGCTGGGGGGTCGAGCCGTAGATGCCCTTCTCGTTCTCGTGGAGCAGCACGACGCCGGCGGCTGCCGCGACCTCCGTCAGCGCCGCCATCCGCCGCAGCACGACGTCCCGGCTCGCCGCCGGGTCCGTCCCGTCGGGGACCCAGAAGGAGAAGACCCTGATGTACGGCGCCTCGAAGAGCTGCGCGACGGAGGCCGCGTGACGCATCCGGGCGAGGTGCGCGTCGAAGTCGTCGTCCACCGAGATCTTGCCGATCGGCGAGCCGATGCTCGAGACCCGCAGGCCGTGGCGACGCAGCAGCTCCGCGGCGCGCTCACGCTGGTCCGCGTCGAGATCGAGGACGTTGACGTCCCACGCGCTGCGGAGCTCGATGTGCGTGAGGCCGAGCTCCGCCGCCACGACGCACTGCGTCTCGACGTCGGGGGAGATCTCGTCCGCAAAACCTGAGAGCGTCCACATCTGGCGGCCTTCCTGCTCGTCGTACGGTCCGCTGCCTCGTCGCGCGGAGCGGTACGCCATGGGTGCGGGGGTCTCGCCCGTCGCGGCGGGAGCCGTCGGACGCCCGGGGGACCCGTGTTCCACGAGCCGCGCGCGGCGTGCCATCCGTCTGCCTCTCCGTCGAGGACCGATACCTGACGTGCTCCGGGATCGAGCCCGGTGCACGTGGCTAGGACACTATGAGCCGGGTCACGGTCCGACAACGAGTTGCCACTTGTTGCACCTCGTCCTCGTGAACCGAGCAGAGGCCGACCACGCGCGCGCTGCCGCCCGCGCACGCCGCGACGGACGTGGTTGCCGTCGGTTGCCACGCCCGGCCGGTCCGAGGTGGCGGCGCCGAGGTACCGACGTCACCCGTCGAGCAGGTCCGTCGACGCGCCGAGATCGATCGCGACGTGCCGGAAGCCGGCGGAGCGCACGGCGCGCAGGATCTCCCCGCGCAAAGGCTCCGACGTCACGCTCGCGAGGTCGAGGTCCGCCGCCTCGAGCCGGGCGAGGTCACCGTGATGACGGACCCGGAGCTCCTCCAGACCCAGCCTGCGCAGCTCGCTCTCGGCGGCCTCGACCTGCACGGACTCCTCCGTCGTGCCACCGTTCTCCGACGGCTCGCCGCACCCGGTGGGCGCCCTGAGCGCCAGACCCAGGTCGGTGGCCAGCCGGACGATCGTCGAGCGGTCCAGCCCGATCTCCACCAGGGGTGCGACCACGTCGAGGGCACCGGTGCCCGGGTCCGCGGGGCCGGCGGGACGGACCACGGTCGCCAGGTCCAGCCGCCGGACGGCCTCGTCGACCGCGCCGTCGTCCACCTCGAGGACCGCTGCGCCGACGGTGGCCGCCATCCGCACCACGCCGCACCGCTGGACCGCAGTCGAGCCCGCCGGGGCGCTCACGAGCGCGGTCACCCGGGCCCGCCCGAGGGTCTCGGCCGTCAGGGCGAGCAGGAGGACGGACGCCGGGTCGCCCGAGAAGGCGACGCCCACGCGCCTGCCGTCGTCCAGCCGCTCGATCACCGTGGACAGGGCCCGGACCAGCTCCGGGGTCGTGAGGGAGTCCTGCGACCCGTGCGGCGCGCCTTGGCGCACCACCGTCGGCAGGGCTCCCCGCTCACGCGTGTTCACGCTGCTATTCGAGAGCGCCTCGTGAAACCTCGTCAAGGGGTTGCCGTCTCTTGCCTCGACGGGAGCGGGGTCCGGTCGGCACACCGATGGCAACCTGTTGTCCCGGGCATCTAGCCGTACTACAGTCCGAGCGCATGGACGACGAGGTCCCGGGGACGAACCCGACCATCTACGACGTCGCGAAGGCCGCCGGCGTCGCGACGTCGACCGTCTCGCGCACCTTCTCGCGCCCCGGCCGCGTCAACGCCGAGACTGCCGACCGCATCCGCAAGGTCGCGCACGAGCTCGGCTACCGCGTGAACCCTCTGACCCACGGCCTGCCGACGGGCAGGACATCGCTCCTCGCCGTCGTCGTGGCGGACGTGACCAACCCGTTCTTCTTCGAGATCATCCGGGGAGCCGAGAAGACCGCGAGCGATGCCGGGTACACCCTGCTGGTGGTCGACGCCCAGGAGTCCGACGAGGCGGAGCGGCAGGCGCTCGATCGGACGCTGCCGCTCGTCGAAGGCCTGGTCCTCGCGACGTCCCGGCTGTCCGACTCCTCGATCCGGGTGGTCGCCAAGCAGCGGCCCACGGTCGTCATGAACCGCGCGATGACCGACGTCCCGAGCGTCCTCACCGACAACGCCCAGGGGATGCGACGGGCGGTCGAGCACCTCGCAGGGCTCGGCCACACGAGCCTGACCTACGTCGCCGGGCCGGAGGCCTCGTGGGCCGACGGGATGCGGTGGCGGGCGTTCCGCGAGGCGACGCACGAGCTCGACCTGCAGGCGCGCCGCCACGGCCCGTTCGCGCCGACGCTCGCCGGCGGTCTCTCGGCGGCCAAGGTGCTGGTGAAGCACCGGACCACGGCGGCCATCGCGTACAACGACCTCGTGGCGATCGGCGCGATGCGCGGCCTCGTGCGCCTGGGGGTGGATGTTCCTCGCGACATGAGCGTCGTCGGGTTCGACAACATCTTCGGGTCCGACTTCTGCACCCCGCCGCTGACGACCGTCGCCGCCCCGCTACGCCACTTCGGCGCTCTCGCCGTCCAGCGGCTGCTCGTCCAGCTCCGGAGCTCGCCACCGGGGACGTCCGCCCCGACGCTGTTGCCCGCGAAGCTCGTCGAACGCGGCTCGACGGCGCGGCGCGGCTGACGACCTCGGCTGCTGCTGCCGGTCACACACCCTCCCGACCGCGTACCAGGTGCAACAAGTGGCAACTCGTTGTCCTCGATCTCGGCGGACCGGATAGTGGCGAGCACCAGCGCACGGTGGCGAGCCCTGTGCGCAGGTCCCAGGCACGTGAGTCCCTCGATGGAGAGGCAGGCTGATGGAACGCAGCTCGACCCATTCCCGTCCCGTACGCACTCCCGGTCCCCGGCCCCGGGCGTCGACCCGCCGGCGACGAGCCGTCGTCGCGGCGCTGGCCGCCCTCGCTCTCCCCGCCGTCGCACTGCTGCCGGTCCAGGCGACCGCGCAGGCCGACATCCGGCCGCAGGAACCCGGCGTGACCCTGCGGGTGTTCGACGTGCAGGTCGTCCTCGACGACTACTGCACGCTCAAGCCCGGTCAGACCCCGAACGTCGACAAGATCATGCCGACGATCGACTGGACCACGAACGCAGACTTCGGTCTCGCGAACCGCTTCGTCACCGAGGTCACAGGCTACCTCAACGCTCCCGAGGCCGGCACGTACGACTTCCGGCTCACGAGCGACGACGGCGCCCGCCTGCTGCTCGACGACGAGCTCGTGGTCGACCACCCCGGCCGGCACGGCGCGTCGCCCAAGGACGGGTCCGTGGACCTCGAGCCGGGCTACCGCGCGCTGCACATCGACCACTTCGACGGTGACTTCGACCAGCGCCTCAAGCTCGAGTGGCGCCCACCGGGCGCGACGAGCTTCACGCTCGTCCCGAACTCGGTGCTCAGCACGGACGCCGACGTCACGCGGGTGACGGCGCCGGGCCGCAAGGAGTGCGAGGGCGTCAGCGAGGCGCCGGGCGACGGGCTGCCGCTGACCGAGGTGCACCCCGACTACACCCTGACGAACCTGCGCCCCGACGGCTTCCAGCCGCAGGTGACCGGCATGGACTGGCTCCCGGACGGCCGCATGGCGATCTCGACGTGGGGCGGCGACCGGCTGACCGAGCTCGGCGAGGTGTACCTGATCGACCACGTCACCGGTGATGCCGAGGCGAGCGAGGTGACCTACACGAAAGTCGCGGAGAACCTCGAGGAGCCGATGGGCGTCGCGTACGTCGACGGCGAGCTGTACGTGTCGGAGAAGCACGGCCTCACGAGGCTCGTCGACACCGACGGCGACGAGGTCGCCGACGAGTACGACACGATCGCGACGTGGCCCTTCGGCGGCAACTACCACGAGTTCGCGTTCGGCCTGTTGTACGAGGACGGCCACTTCTACGTCACGACCGGCATCGCCATGGTGCCCGGCGGCAACTCCCTCGACCCCCAGCTCGCGGAGAACCGCGGCTCGGTCATGAAGATCGACGGGGACACCGGCGAGGTCGAGTACGTCGCGGGCGGGCTGCGGACGCCGAACGGGCTCGGCTGGGGCGCCGACGGGGGCATGTACGTCACCGACAACCAGGGAGTGCGCATCCCGACGTCGAAGCTCGTGCGGGTCGAGCAGGGCGCGTTCTACCACCACTACACGAACCCAGACGGCCCCTACGACGACCAGCCCGTCACGGAGCCCGTGCTGTGGCTGCCGCACAACGAGATCTCGAACTCGCCGAGCAACCCGGTCGTGCTGACCGAGGGCGTCTTCGCCGGGCAGATGGCCATCGGTGACGTGACCTACGGGGGCCTGCAGCGCGCGTTCCTCGAGGAGGTCGCCGGCGAGGAGCAGGGGGCCGTGTTCCGCATGACGCAGGGCCTGGAGTCCGGCGTCAGCCGCACGAGCGTCGGCCCCGACGGCTCGATCTACGTCGGCGGCATCGGCTGGTCCGGCAACTGGGGCCAGGCGGGCAAGCTCAGCCACGGGCTGCAGAAGCTCACGTTCGACGAGAGCCGGGCCTTCGACATGCTCGAGATGCGGGCCGTCGAGGGCGGGTTCGAGATCGAGTACACGCAGCCGCTCTCCGAGGAGACCGCGCAGGACCTCGCGTCGAAGTACACGGCCGCCCAGTGGCGCTACGTCGCGACCCCGCAGTACGGCGGACCGAAGGTCGACGAGGAGGACCTCGAGGTGACGGCGGCGACGCTGTCGGAGGACCGCACGACCGTCGCGCTCGAGATCGCCGGGCTGAAGCCCGGTCGCGTCGTCAACGTCCACTCCCCTCGCCCCTTCTCTGCCGAGGGTGGCGAGGAGCTGTGGAGCACCGAGGCCTGGTACACGCTCACGCGCCTGCCGGACGGCTCGGTCGCCCCGCCGGTCTACGAGGCCGAGGCGGCCGACATCGGCGGCGGGGCGGGCTGGAACAGCAACCACGCCGGCTACTCCGGCTCCGGGTTCGTCGACCGCAACTGGGAGCCCGGCGCGCGCACCACCTTCGCCGTCCGCGCGGACGAGGCCGGCCCGCACGACCTGGTGCTGCGGTACGCCAACGGGCAGAACAACGACCCGAGGCCGATGCCGAGAAACCTCAGCCTGTACGTCAACGGGGAGAAGGTGAAGCAGACCTGGCTCGACAGCACCGTGCAGTGGTCCAGGTGGGCCACCCAGACCGAGACGGTCGAGCTGCGCGAGGGGGCGAACACCATCGCCTACGTCCATGACGACGACGACATCGGACACGTGAACCTCGACAGCCTCACCGTCACGCCGACCGAGCGCACCGTGCTCTTCGACGGCAGCGACCTCGACGCATGGGAGGCGGTCTCGGGCGGACCGGCCACGTGGCCGGTCGCGGACGGGACGTTGGAGTCGTTCGGTGGCGACATCCGCACGAAGGAGAAGTTCGAGGACTTCCGGATGCACGTCGAGTGGTACCAGCCGGAGCATGACCCGTCCCAGACGGGCCAGGCCCGCGGCAACAGCGGCGTCTACATCCAGGAGCGCTTCGAGATCCAGATCCTCGAGTCCTTCGGGATCGACCCGCCCGGCACCAACGACGCCGGCGCGATCTACCTGAAGAAGGCACCGGACGTGAACGCCGCGACACCCATGGGCACGTGGCAGACGTACGACATCGAGTTCACGGCCGCGCGCTTCGACAGCTCGGGTACCAAGACCGCCGACGCCCGTCTGACGCTGGTCTGGAACGGGGAGGTCGTGCACGACGACGTCGCTATCGACGGCAAGACCGGCAACGGGAAGGAGGAGGGCCCGACGCCGGGTCACATCCGCCTGCAGGACCACGGCGACCCGGGTCTGAACCCGCTCTTCCGCAACATCTGGATCGAGCGGTTGTCGGGGGTCGAGGAGTCGCCGGAGGGCGTGGCGGTCAGCACGACCGCTCAGGCCCGGTGCGTCGCCGGCAAGCCCCACGTCGCGGTGCGGGTCGTGAACGACGACACGGTCGCGGTCGACGTGGAGATCGACTCCTCGTTCGGTACGAGGTCCTTCACCGACGTCGCTCCCGGCAAGAGCGCGTACCAGTCGTTCGTGGTGCGTGACGCCGAGCCGGCAGCCGGCTCGGTGAGCGTCACGGCCCGACCGTCCGACCCCGCCGACGAGCGCGAGAGCGTCTCGACGACGGAGCACGAGGCGCCCGCCTGCGGCTGACGCCCGGACCCGGGTCCGCTCCGACTCTCCCGCCGGCACGGGGAGCGGACCCGGGTTCACCTCGGCACCGTGCGAACGATTGGCAACTGTGCTCGCTTCGATACAGGACCACTTGTTGGAGTAGCATGCAAACGTTCGCATCCACGTCTCAGGAGGATCACTTGACCAGCACGGCCCACCGTCACACGACCACCGCGCCGGCCTCGTGGTCGCTCCACCCCGACCGCGCCCTGCCCGCCGACACGGCGCTGCGCCCGCTGGCACGCGAGATCTACGCCGCCACCGCCGGCCTGCCCGTCGTGTCGATGCACGGGCACGTCGACGCGGGCCTGCTCGCCGACGACGCCCCGTTCGGTGACCCGGCCGAGCTGTTCATCACCCCCGACCACTACCTCGTGCGCATGCTCGTCGCGCAGAGCACCTCCCGCCACGGAGCCCCCGGGGTCGACGGTGTGCACAGCCTCGGGGTCTCCCCCGTGGGCTCCGCCCCGCAGGGCACGCCGGCCGCCGAGACGGACCCGCGCGAGATCTGGCGACGTTTCTGCGCGGGGTGGCACCTGTACCGCGGGACACCGACGCGATACTGGCTCGAGCACGCGCTCGTCGACGTCTTCGACGCTCCCGTCGCGCCGTCCACCGAGACCGCCGACGAGCTGTTCGACCACCTCGTGGACCGCCTCGCACGACCGGAGTTCCGCCCGCGGGCGCTCTTCGAGCAGTTCAACATCGAGATCCTCGCCACGACGGACCCGGCGCAGTCCCCGCTCGTCGACCACGCCCGCCTCGCGGCCGACGGGTGGGGCGACCGGGTCGTCCCGACGTTCCGCCCCGACCCGCTGCTCCACGTCGACCGGCCGGACTGGTCGGACCACGTGCGCGCGCTCGGGGAGGCCGCAGGGGCCGACGTCGTCGGCTACGCGAGCTACCTCGACGCCCTGCGTTCCCGCCGGGCCGCGTTCGTCGCGGCCGGTGCTCGCGCGACCGACCACGGCCACCTGTCCGCCGACACGACGCCGCTCGACGACGCCGACGCGGCACGGATCGTCGACGCCGCGCTGCGCGGCGAGGCGTCTGCGGAGGACGCAGCGGCGTTCTCCGCCCACATGCTGTTCCAGATGGCGTCGATGTCCGCCGAGGACGGCCTCGTCATGCAGCTCCACCCCGGGGTGCTGCGCGACCACTGCGGCGAGGTGGTCCGCGCCTACGGCCAGGACAAGGGGTACGACGTCCCGGTGGCCACCGAGTACGTGCACGCGCTGCGGCCCGTGCTGGAGGCGTTCGGCCACCACAAGAACTTCCGGCTCATCGCGTTCACGGTCGACGAGACGTCGTTCTCGCGCGAGCTCGCCCCGCTCGCCGGGGCCTACCCCGCCCTGCGCCTCGGGGCGCCGTGGTGGTTCCTCGACACCCCGGACGGCATGCGGCGCTTCCGCGAGACCGCGACCGACACCGCGGGCTTCTACAACACGAGCGGGTTCGTCGACGACACCCGAGCCTTCTGCTCGATCCCCGCGCGGCACGACCTCGCCCGCCGCGTCGACGCCGGGCACCTCGCCCGCCTGGTCGCCGAGCACCGGCTCGGGCTCGACGAGGCTGTCGAGACCGCCGTCGACCTTGCCTACCACCTGCCGAAGGCCTCCTACCCGCGGCCCGGCGCCTGACCCCGACCCCAGCACCGCATCCCCCGCACCCGACTCGACGGAGAGCCTGATGACGACCCACACCCCGACGACGCCCACCCCGCAGGGCTCGACCGCGCCGTCCGCCACGCCCGGCGGTACCGCGATCCGTTCGGCGGAGGTGCTCGTCTCGAGCCCGGGCCGCAACTTCGTCACGCTGCGCATCACGACCTCCGACGGCGTCACCGGGCTCGGCGACGCCACGCTCAACGGCCGCGAGCTCGCCGTCGCGTCCTACCTGCGGGACCACGTCGTGCCGCTGCTGATCGGGCGCGACGCGCACACCATCGAGGACACGTGGCAGTTCCTCTACCGCAGCGCCTACTGGCGCCGCGGACCGGTGACGATGGCCGCGATCGCGGCGGTCGACGTCGCGCTGTGGGACATCAAGGCGAAGCTCGCCGGACTGCCGCTGTACCAGCTCCTGGGCGGGGCCTCCCGGCGGGGCATCATGGCGTACGGGCACGCGTCCGGCCGTGACCTGCCCGAGCTGTTCGACTCGATCCGCCAGCACCTCGACGAGGGCTACCGCTCGATCCGCGTGCAGACGTCGGTCCCGGGCGTCGACGCCGTCTACGGCGTCGCGGCGCAGGCGTCCGAGGGCGGGCGCTACGACTACGAACCCGCGCGGCGGGCGCCGCTGCCGGCAGAGGAGGACTGGGACACCCGCGCCTACCTGCGCCACGTCCCGGGCGTCTTCGAGGCGGTCCGCGCCGAGTTCGGGCCGGAGCTGCCGCTCCTGCACGACGGCCACCACCGCATGACCCCGATCCAGGCGGCGCGGCTCGGCAAGGACCTCGAGCCGTACGACCTCTTCTGGCTCGAGGACTGCACCCCCGCCGAGAACCAGGAGGCCCTGCGCCTGGTCCGGCACCACACGACGACACCGCTCGCGATCGGCGAGATCTTCAACACGGTCTGGGACTACCAGACGATCATCCGTGAGCAGCTCGTCGACTACGTGCGCTCGGCCGTGACCCACACGGGCGGCATCACGGCCCTGCGCCGCATCCTCGACTTCGCAGCGCAGTACCAGATCAAGTCGGGCATCCACGGGCCGACCGACATCTCGCCGGTCGGCATGGCCGCCGCGCTGCACCTTGACCTCGCGATCCACAACTTCGGGATCCAGGAGTACATGAAGCACTCGCCGCTCACCGACGAGGTGTTCCGGCAGTCGTTCACGTTCGTCGACGGCCACCTGCACCCGGGCGACGCCCCGGGTCTCGGCGTCGAGCACGACGACGAGGCCGCCGCCCGCTTCGAGTACCAGCCCGCCTACCTGCCGTTCAACCGGCTCAAGGACGGCACGGTCCACGACTGGTGACCTCCTCGCTGAGTGCATGAGAACGGCTGGCTCGAATCGCTTCGAGCCAGCCGTTCTCATGCACTCAGCGTCGGGTGGGTGACAGGCGGTCCTATGTCACCGTGCCGAGCTGCCAGGGGACGAACTCCTCGCCACCGAGGTCGAGCTCCTCGCTGACGGTCTGCTCCCCCGACGCGACGGCGAGGATGCGCGCGAAGATCTCGTCGCCGACCTGCTCGAGGGTCGCGTCGCCCGTGACGATGCGACCGCAGTCGATGTCGATGTCCTCGGCCATCCGTTCGTAGAGCTCGCTGTTGGTCCCGAGCTTGATCGACGGCGTGGGCTTGCACCCGAACACGGACCCGCGGCCGGTCGTGAAGCACACGACGGTCGCACCGCCGGCGACGATGCCCGTGACGGAGACGGGGTCGTACCCGGGCGTGTCCATGAAGACGAAGCCCTTGGTGTCGAGGGGGTCGGCGTACTCGTGGACGGCCGCGAGGTCGGCCTGCCCGCCCTTGGCGACCGCACCGAGCGACTTCTCGAGGATCGTCGTCAGGCCGCCGGCCTTGTTGCCGGGCGAGGGGTTGTTGTCGAGGCTCCCGCCGCCGGCGGCGGCGTAGCCCTGCCACCACTCCAGGCGGTCCAGCAGGCGCTGGGCGACCTCGGGGGTCACCGCGCGCCGGGTGAGCAGGTGCTCGGCGCCGAACACCTCAGGCGTCTCCGCGAGCACCGACGTGCCGCCGTAGGCGACGAGCCGGTCGGACGCCTGGCCGAGCGCCGGGTTCGCGGTGATCCCCGAGTACCCGTCGGAGCCGCCGCAGTTCAGCCCGAGCACCAGCTCGGAGACGTCGCAGTCCTCGCGCGCGAAGCGCGCGTCGATCTCGTCGGCCATCTCCCGCACGGCGGCGACCCCGGCGCGCACGGTCGCACGGACACCGCCCGAGTCCTGGATGGTCAGGGTCCGCACCAGGGTGTCGGGCGAGACCTGCGCGCCCGCGAGGATCGTGTCGACGGCGATCATCTCGCAGCCGAGGCCGAGCACGAGGATGCCGGTGACGTTGGGGTGCTGGGCGTACCCGCGCAGCGTGCGCAGGAGCACCTGGGCGCCCTCGCTCGCGGGCACGAGGCCGCACCCGGAGGTGTGGGTGAGCGCGACGACGCCGTCGACGTCGCCGTAGGCGTCCATCGCGAGCCCGCGGAACTGGTCGGCGATCATCCGCGCGGTGCTGGCCGAGCAGTTGACCGACGTGAGGATCGCGACGTAGCTGCGGGTGCCGACCTTCCCGTCCGCGCGGCGGTACCCGCGGAACGTGGGGCGCGGCCCGGGCGGGACCGCCAGCTCGACGTGCTGGCCCCCGAGCTCGTGCCCGGTGTGCTCGGAGGTGTCCATCGCGAGGTTGTGCGAGTGCACGTGCTCGCCCGCCGCGACGTCGCGCGTCGCGACACCGATCGACTGGCCGTACTTGTGGACGCGCGCGCCCGCCGCGACGTCGCGCAGCGCGATCTTGTGGCCGCGCGGGACCTCGCCGGCGACGGTCAGGGACTCGCCCTCCACCGTTCCGGACGGGACGCCGTCGACGATCGTCCCGGCCACGAGGTCGCGGGTGGCGACGGCGACGTCGTCACCCGCCCGCAGGACGAGCAGGACGTCGCTCGCGTGGGTCGTGACGGTCATGGGCGCTCCCCGACGTGCAGCCCGAGGTCGGCGATCCGCACCGGTTCCCCGCTCGCGAGGGACCGGTTCGCGGCCAGCCCGACGGCGGTCGAGAGCACCCCGTCCCGCAGGCCTGCCGGCCGACCGAGCGGGTCGTCGCCCGCACCGCGGAACAGGTCCGCGAGCAGGACGGCGTCGCCGCCTCCGTGCGCACCCTCCCCCTGCGGGATCTCGACCTCGCGGGCGGGCTCCCAGTGGCGCTGGACGACGAGCCGCTCGCCGCGCCGGCGTACCGGGTCCACCGAGGCGTCCTCGACCGCGCTCGGGTCGAGCACCAGGCGGCCCTCGTCGCCGACGAGCACGGCGGCGCGCTCGACGACCTCGAGCTCGGCGCGCCCGCGGGTGCCGGTCACCGAGACGCGATACCCCTCCCACGGGCCGTACGCCGTCAGGGAGTAGGTGAGCAGGGCGCCGCGCGAGTACTCGACGAGCACGGACAGGGTGTCCTCGATGCTCACCCCGGGGGCGAACACGTCCTGGTCGCGCCGGTAGCCGTCGTGCTGGGAGGCGTCGCCGTAGAGGCTCGCGAGCCGCGGGTCGTCGTCGAGGTCGAGCGCGAAGGGCGCGGGGTCGGCGGTGGCGGCGCCGGCCCCCGAGTCGCCGTAGAAGCGCAGGCCGCCGCGCGCGACGACGAACGTGGGGTCGTCCGCGAGCCACCAGTTGACCAGGTCGAAGTGGTGGCTCGCCTTGTGCACGAGCAGCCCGCCGGAGGTGGCCTTCTCGCGGTGCCAGCGGCGGAAGTAGTCGGCGCCGTGCATCGTGTCGAGGACCCACTCGAAGTGCACCGAGGTGACCTCGCCGATCTCCCCCGACGCCACGACCTGCTTGAGGGCGGAGTTCCGCGGGGAGTAGCGGTAGTTGAAGGTCAGCACGAGGTCGCGACCCGTGTCCCGCACCGCGGCGAGGATGTCGTGGCAGCCCTCGACGCTCGTGGTCATCGGCTTCTCGAGGACCACGTCGGCACCGGCACGCATGGCGCGCCCGACGACGTCCGCGTGCGTCCGGTCCGGGCTCGTCACCACGACCGTGTCGACCTGCTCGTCGACGATCATGCGCTCGAGGTCCGCGGGTGCGTACGTCGGGCGCGCGGTGCCGACGAGCGCGTCGTAGTACGCCGCCCGCACCGGGTTGGGCTCGCACCACGCCACGAGCTGCCCGACGTCGGCGTGCGGGCCCTGCAGGGCGTCGACGTACATCTGCGCGCGGTGCCCGGTACCTGCCACGGCGTAGCGCCGGCGCTCGGGGGCCGACGGCGGGACGCGGCCGGCGACGGCTGCGGCACCCGGGGCGGCGGGGGCGAGGGACGGGGCGTGGGGCATGTCGGGGGTTTCCTTTCCCGGGTGGGACTCCGGTGGGACGAGCACGGGCGGACCCGGGGCGCAGCCCCGGGTCCGCCCGTCAGGGACTAGCTGCCGGTCGCGGCCTCGACCTCGGCCGTGAACTGTGCGGCGGCCTCCTGCGGGCTGAGCCGGCCGAAGAGGACCTCCGTGTTGATCCGGCGGATGATCTCGACGACCTCACCGGCGCCGACCGGCGGGACGGGCGCGCCGTCGACGATCTCGTCCTCGAGGTCCTCGAGGAACGCGGCGGCCTGCTGCTCCACCGGCGGCAGGAGCTCCTGGATCCCGTCACGCACCGACGTGTTGGCCGGCATGCCGCGGTCGGAGAGCATCAGCTCACCGGCCGCCGGGTCGTTGAGCAGGAAGTCGACGAGCTTCGCGGCGGCCTCCGGGTGCTGGGACGTCTCGGCCACCGAGTAGTACATGGCCGGCTTGAAGTACATGCCGGTCCGCTCGTGCTCCGACTCACCGGGGAAGCGCAGCAGCTCCAGGTCACGGCCGGCGGCCGCGGAGATCGCCCCGAGCTGGTTGGTCCACCACACGCCCATCGCGCCGGTGTTCGTGCCGAGGAGCGACTGCTCGGGGCCGCCGGCGTCGATCTCGACGGACCGCGCGGCGTCGGGCGTGCCACCCGAGTCCTGGAGGTCGAGCGAGGTCTGCCACCAGTCGGCGAGGGTCTGCTCGTCGTAGCCGAGCGTGCCCTCGGGCGTGTAGAGGTTCTGGCCCTGCTGCCGGGCCCAGATCGCGAAGCCGGGCTCGTTGAACCCGTAGTCCTGGGCGCCGAAGACGTCCTCGCCGCTCGCGGAGATCTCCGACGCGATCTCGACGTAGTCGTCCCACGTCCACGTGGTGTCGTCGGGCATCTCGACGCCCGCGTCGGCGAAGATCTGCGGGTCGGCGACGACCGCGTACGCGTTGATCCCGGTCGCGATCCCGTAGAGGCCGCCGTCCACCTCGCCCGACGCGACGACGCCCGGGTCGACCTCGGCCGTGTCGATGTCGAGGGTGCTGAGGTCGGCGAGCACGCCGCGGCTCGCGTAGTCCGCGAGGTAGCGCTCCTCCTGCGTGATGACGTCCGGGGCGTCGCCCGCCGCGACCGTCGTGGACAGCTTGTCCCAGTAGCCGCCCCAGTCGGTGAAGTCACCGACCACGGTGATGTCCGGGTTCTCCGCCATGAAGAGGTCGAGGACCTCCTGCGTCACCTCGTGCCGGGTGTCCGACCCCCACCACGAGAAGCGGATGGTGACGTCCTCCCCCTCCTCGGCGGCGGTCGTGTCGGTGTCGGCCGGGCCTGCGGCGCCGCGGTCACCGCCGCAGGCACCGAGGGCGAGCGCCCCGACGGTCAGCAGCGCGCCGACCTTCAGGAGGGCGCCCCGGGCAGGGCGCTGCCGGTGGGTGATCGATGTACTCATGACTCTCCTTGGGTGCGTGACGAAACGTCGTTGTTTGCCTGCGTACGGACCGTGACCGGCTACTTGATGCCGGTCGTGGCGATGCCCTTGACCAGGTACTTCTGGCCGAAGAGGAAGACGAGGAACACGGGGATCAGGGACACGATCGACATCGCGAAGAGCGAGCCCCACGAGCTCTGGCCGGTCGAGTCGACGAACGTGCGCAGCGCGACCGGGACCGTGTACATGTCGGGTTTGGTGAGGAAGATCAGCTGGCTGAAGAAGTCGTTCCACGTCCAGATGAAGGTGAAGATCGCGGTCGTGGCCAGGGCGGGCACCGACAACGGCAGCATGATGCGGAAGAAGATGCGTCCGTGCCCGCAGCCGTCGAGGCGCGCCGCCTCGTCGAGCTCGGTCGGGATGCCGCGGAAGAACTGCACCATGAGGAAGATGAAGAACGCGTCCGTGGCGAGCAGCTTGGGCACGATCAGCGGCAGGAACGTGTTGATCCACGCCAGCTGGGAGAACAGGATGTACTGCGGCACGATGATGACGTGGATCGGCAGCATGATCGACATGAGCATGATCGCGAACCACAGGGTGCGGCCCTTGAACTTCAGCCGCGCGAACGCGTAGGCCGCGAGCGAGCACGCGAGCAGGTTCCCCAGCAGCGATCCGGCGACGATGATCGCCGAGTTCATGAGGTAGTGGCTGAACGGGTGCAGCAGCGCGTTCCAGCCCTCGGAGTAGTTGCTGAGGTCGACCTCGCTCGGGATGAGGCCGGGCTCGCGGAAGATCAGCGCCGAGGGCTTGAACGAGCTCGCGATCATCCACAGCAGCGGGTAGAGCATCACGAAGCCGAAGGCGATGAGGCCCGTGTGCTTGAGCGCCGACTTCACGCTGGAGCGGCGGCGGAACCGCCGAGGCGGTCCCGGCGGCATCGATGCCGCCAGCTCGGTGAGGGTCGTGGTGGCAGGGGGCGCGGCGTCGCGCACGGTCGCGTCAGTCATTGTAGAAGACCCAGTACTTGGAGGCGAGGAAGTTGACGGCCGTCATCCCGGCGACGATCGCGAGGAGCAGCCAGGCCATGGCGGAGGCGTACCCCATGTCGAGGGCCCCGAAGCCCCGCTGGTACAGGTACAGCGTGTAGAACATCGTCGAGTCGGCGGGACCGCCGGTGCCGCCCGAGACCACGTAGGCCTGGGTGAACGTCTGGAAGGCGTTGATCACCTGCAGGACGAGGTTGAAGAAGATGATCGGCGTCAGCAGCGGGACGGTGATCGAGCGGAACTGGCGGATCTTGCCCGCGCCGTCGATCGACGCGGCCTCGTAGTACATCTGCGGGATCTGCCGCAGGCCGGCGAGGAAGATCACCATCGGTGCCCCGAAGGTCCACACGTTGAGGGCCATCAAGGTGCCGAGCGCGTAGTCGGGGTGCGACACCCACCCCTGGCCCTGGACGCCGAAGAAGGCGAGGACCTGGTTGACCAGACCGTCGGAACCGAAGACCTGGCGCCACAGGATCGCGATGGCGACGCTGCCGCCCAGCAGGGAGGGCAGGTAGTAGACCGACCGGTAGATGGCGAGGCCCTTGAGCCCCCGGTCGAGCAGCAGGGCGAGCGCGAGCGCCGCGGCCAGCTGCAGCGGCACCGAGACGAACACGTAGGTGAACGTGACCTGGAGGGAGTTCAGGAGGCGCGGGTCCTCGAGCATCCGCGAGTAGTTGTCGAGGCCGATCCACTCGGGCGGCTGCAGAAGGTTGTAGTTCGTGAGGGAGAGGTATCCCGAGGCGACCATCGGGCCCGCGGTGATGAGGAGCAGACCGGCGAACCACGGGGCGAGGAAGAGGGCCGCCGCCCGGCCGTCACCGCGTCGCAGGCCCCCACGGGCCCTGGGCCCGCTCGCGGCCTTGCGGGACGAGCGTAGCTCACCGAGGACGGACATCTCTGCCTCCCTCGTCGAGCCCACGCCGTGCGGCGCGCCGCACGTGGATGCGTTCCATCGGCTGACCTTTCGGATCGTCGTTGACCAGAGCCGGTCCTCTTCCGTGAGAAACCGGTTGCTGATCGAGGACTGTAGCACGCAGGGAACCGGTTTCCCATGGTGTACCGTCGGACTGGGCCGCCAGCGTCGGCACGCCCCCCACACACGCTGGGACATCACCGGCCCGCCCCCGCGAACGCGAGCGCGAGGCCCACCGACCGGAAAGCTGGAGGCCACGATGTCGAAGGTGAGCGAGCGACGTCCGACCGTGACGATCGCCGAGGTCGCGAGCGCGGCCGGGGTCTCGCGAGCCACGGTCTCCCGGGTGATGAACGGCCGGTCCACGGTCGACCCGGAGATCAGCCGCCGGGTCCGCGAGGCTGCGGCCGAGCTTCAGTACCGGCCGAGCAACGTCGCGCGGAGCCTGTCCCTCGGGCGGACCGAGACGGTCGCGCTCGTCGTGCCGGACCTCGGCAACCCCCTGTTCCAGCAGATCCTGCGCGGCATCATGAGCGCGGCGGACCCCGACGGCTACCGGGTGCTGGTCGCCGACACCGCGGAGAACCCGAGCGCCGAGGCGGAGATCGCGCTCGAGGCCCGGCTGCGGTGCGACGCCCTCGTCCTCGTCTCACCGCGGATGCCCGAGCAGGACCTGCGCGAGCTGCTCCCCCGCGCGCACCCGGTGGTGCTCGTCAACCGCGAGCTCACCGCACCCCAGCCCGGCTCCGCGGCCACGCCGACGCTGTCCATCGACTTCGCGCACGGCGCGACCGCCGTCGTCGAGCACCTGGTGGCGCTCGGCCACCGCCATCTCGCGTACCTCGCCGGCCCGGTCGGCAGCGCGTCCGACGCGGCACGCCTGCGCGGCCTGCGGGTGGCGCGCGAGCGGCACCCCGACGTGCGCATCGACCACCTGCCCTGCGGGTCGACCGTCGACGCGGGCTTCGCCGCCGCGGACACCGCGCTCGCGACCCGCGCCACCGCGGTGGTCGCGTTCAACGACCTCGTGGCGTTCGGGCTGCTCGCCCGGCTCAACGAGACCGGCGTCGCGGTTCCCGGCGACGTCTCGATCGTCGGCTTCGACGACATCGAGCTCGCCCGCTTCTCGACGCCGTCCCTGACGACGGCGGCCGTCCCGCAGGCAGATCTCGGGCGACGTGCGTGGGAGCGTCTGCGGGCCGTGATCAACGACCCCGGCGTCGACCCGGCCACGCTCGGTCCGACGCAGTTCGAGCCCCGCATCGAGGTGCGGGCGAGCACCGGCCCGGTACCGCCGCCGCGCGGCGCGGCCACACCGTCCGCCCCCGGCCCGCGCTGGCGGTCCGAGGGTGACGCGAGCGTTCTCGCGCTCGGGGACCTGCACCTGGCACGCTACGAGCCCGGCGACCGGATCCCCGCCGTGCACTCGCCCCGCCCGTTCCTGCACCCCGTGCACACGCTCGGCGGCATCGCCCTCACCGATGCCGGGCCGGTGGACCACCGCCACCACTACGGCGCGTCGGTCGCGGTCGCGGACGTCAACGGCACGAGCCACTGGGGCGGACGGACGTTCGTGCGCGACGAGGGCCCGACGCTCCTCGACAACCACGGGCGCCAGGTCAGCGGCGGCGCCCGGGCCGACGGGACCACCCTGCACGACGAGGTCCTCTGGTCCGCCGCCTCGGGCGATCCCCAGGCGCGCGAGGAGCGCACGCTGCGCTGCGAGCTCGTCGCCGAGGCCGCGGGCGGGACGGACGCCTGGGTCCTCGACTGGCGCAGCGCCCTGCACGCCGAGCACGGGGACCTCGTCATCGCGAGCCCGGCGACCAACGGGCGACCCGGCGCGGGCTACGGCGGGCTCTTCTGGCGCGTCGCCCCCGCGGCGACGACCGCCGTGCTCTCGGCGACCGGCGTGGGCGAGGAGCTCGCGCACGGCTCGACGTCACCCTGGGTCGCGTTCGTCCAGGACCACGAGACCGGGCCGACGACGCTCCTGCTCCTCCAGCACGGCGCGCCGCACACGGTGCGCCCCTGGTTCGTGCGGGCGGCCGAGTACCCCGGCGCGGGTCCGGCGCTCGCGTGGGACGAGCCCCTGACCGTCCCGGCGGGCTCGACGCTCGAGATCGGGTTGTCAGCCGTGCTCGTGGATCACGCACTGTCCCTCGAGGAGGCCGCGCACCTCGCAGCCCGGACCGCCGACCGGCTCGCTCGAGGCATCGAGAAGAGCAGCACAGCGGAGAGCAGCAGCGAGGAGACGGCCCGTGCCTGACCTCTCCCGGGCGAGCGGCACCACCGGCGTCACGCGAGTCGCGCGCGTCGCCCTCGTCGGCGCGCACGGCCACGGCGCCTCGCACCTGCGCCGGCTCGTCGACCTGCACACCGCCGGGACCGTCGAGCTGGTCGCCGTCGTCGACCCGCAGGGCCCCGGCGACCAGGAGCACACGCCGTCCGGCACGCGGTGGTTCGCCGCGCTCGACGACCTGCTGGACGGCTCGCCGGACGGCGGGACGCTCGACGGGCTGGGCACTCACCGGCCCGACGTCGTCGTGCTCTGCACCCCGATCCCCACGCACGTGCCGCTGGCGACGGCGGCGCTGCGGGCCGGGTGCGACGTGCTCCTCGAGAAGCCGCCGACCCCGTCGCTCGCCGAGCACGAGGTGCTCGTGCAGGTCGTCGCCGAGACGGGACGGCGGTGCCAGGTCGGCTTCCAGACGTTCGGCTCCACCGCGCTCGACGCGGTCGCCCGGATCGTGGCCGATGGCGAGATCGGCGACGTCGTGCGGATCGGCGCGGTGGGGACGTGGGTCCGCACCGCCGGGTACTGGGCGCGGGCACCGTGGGCCGGCCGACGCCGCATGGGCGGCCGGGACGTCGTCGACGGCGTCGTGACGAACCCGCTCGCGCACGCGGTCGCCACCGCCCTGCGGGTCGCGGGCGTCACCCGCGCGCAGGACGTCGCGTCGGTCGAGGTCGACCTCTACCGGGCGAACCCGATCGAGGCCGACGACACGTCGTCCGTCCGGGTCGTGGCCCACGACGGCACGCAGGTCGCGTGCGGTCTGACGCTCTGCGCCGAGGAGCGCACCCCGGCGCGCGTCGTCGTCCACGGCACGCTCGGCACCGTGACCCTCGGCTACGAGACCGACGTCGTCCATGTCGACGGGACCCGCGGCCGGCGCACCGAGCAGCACACCCGGATCGACCTGCTGGCGGACCTGCTCGCCGCGCGGCAGGACCCCGACGCGGGGTTGCTGTGCGACCTGCGGGACACGGGAGCCTTCACCCGGGTCCTCGAGGCCGTGCGCACCGCCCCCGGTCCCACGCCGATCACCGCCGAGCACGTCACGTGGGTCGGCGAGGATGACGAGCGCCGGCCCGTGGTCCACGACGTCGCCGCCTGGTGCGAGGAGGTGTCCCGGACCGGGCGGACGTTCCGGGACCTCGGCGCTCCCTGGGCGGCCCGCTGACCGCGATCCTCGCCGCGCTCGCCACCATGGGCGCGATCGTCGCGACGCCGTGCCTGCTCTTCTCGACCCTCGCGGCCGCCGACCTCGGGCTGCTGTGGTCGGCCGCGGCGGCGGCGACGGCCACGGTCGTCTGCGCGCTCGGGATGCTGGCGGTCTGCCGCGAATGGTGGCGCGCCGCGTCGCGACCCACCCCCTGCCCCTCGCGACGCCCGCCGGGATCGTGACGACGGTGCTCTGCGTCCCCGCGCTGCTCGTCGTCACGCTCGCGCTGGGCTCCTGAGCCGCCACCTACAGACCGGCCTCCCGGTAGAAGCCCTCGATGTGCTCGCGCACGGCCCGGGCGGCACCGGCCCCGTCGCCCGCGCCGACGGCGGCGAGCACGCCGCGGTGCTCGGCCCGCAGCCGCGTCGCGGTGGTCTCCCACGACGGCAGCCCGGCGCTGCCCGCCGCGACGTAGGACTCGACGGCGCCGCGCAGCCCCGTCATGACGGCCTCGACCAGCGCGTTCCCCGCGAGGCGCACGAGGACGAGGTGGAAGGACGCGTCGAGCTCGTGGAAGGCCGTCGCCGACAGCGCGGGGTCGTCCATCCGGTCGAGCAGGCCGCTCGCCTCGGTGAGGAGCGCGTCGACGGCCTGGGCGTCGACGCTGCCCGCGCCCACCCGCCCTGCCGCCTCGGCGACCGCCCAGGTCTCGAGCAGCACCCGGGTCTCGACGACGTCCCGCACCGCGAGCGTCCCGGAGGCGACGTGCAGGCGCACGGCCGCGCCGAGCCCGGCGGCCGGCCGGTCGATGACGGAGGCGCCGGCGTCGGGCCCCGACCCGACCGCGGTCCGCACGATCCCCATCGCCTCGAGCACCCGCAGCGCCTCGCGGACGGACGGCCGAGAGACGCCGAGCTCCTCGGCGAGGACGCGTTCGCCGGGCAGGCGCTCGCCGAGGGCCCAGCGCCCGGCGGCGAGGTCCGCCTCGATGCGGGCGAGGACGCGTTCGTGGGTGCGCACGGGCCCAGCGTAACGACACGGTGTCATGTGGTCTGACCACATCGTCTACAGTGGTCCCTCTGTGGTCTGACCACAGCCTCGTCGCGCACCGTCGCCGATGCGTCGCGAGACCGGAACCGACTCGCCCCCAGGAGACCGGATGCGTATCGCCCTGACCGCCACCTGTATCGCCGACGTCATGTTCCCGCAGGCCCCCCGCGCCACCGTCCGGCTGCTCGAGCGCCTCGGGCACGAGGTCGTGTTCCCCGAGAAGCAGACCTGCTGCGGCCAGATGCACGTCAACACCGGCTACTTCGACGAGGCCGTGCCGGTGATCCGCCACCACGTCGAGACGTTCGAGCCCGTGCTCGACGGCGAGTGGGACGCGATCGTCGTGCCGTCGGGCTCCTGCACCGGGTCGATCCGCCACCAGCAGGGCATGGTCTGCCGTCGCGCGGGCCTCGACGGCCTGGGGGCGCGGGCCGAGGCCGTCGCGGCCAAGACGTACGAGCTCTCCGAGCTGCTCGTCGACGTGCTCGGCCTGACGGACGTCGGGGCATGGTTCCCCCACCGCGTGACCTACCACCCCACCTGCCACTCGCTGCGGATGATCCGTGTGGGCGACAAGCCGCTGCAGCTGCTGCGCGCCGTCGAGGCCATGAACCTCGTCGAGCTGCCGGACGCCGAGAGCTGCTGCGGGTTCGGCGGGACGTTCGCGCTGAAGAACTCCGACACCTCCACAGCGATGCTCCACGACAAGATGGCGAACGTCTCGTCGACGGGCGCCGCGGTCGTCACGGCGGGCGACTACTCGTGCCTGATGCACATCGGCGGCGGGCTGAGCCGGGCACGCAGCGGGGTCGCGACGATGCACCTGGCAGAGATCCTCGCCTCCACGCGCGAGGACCCGGCGCCGGCACCCGTCGGGGCGCAGGGCACGCAGGAGCGCGCCGGCGCGACCGAGGGCGGTCACCGATGAGCACCTTCCTCGGCCTCCCCCGCCGTCGCACCGTGCCCGACGACGCCGCCCCGTTCGGCGACGTCCCGCACCCCGACGACCCCCTGCGGTGGGGCGAGACATTCCCGGACGCCGCCCGGGCCGCGCTCGCGAACACCCAGCTGCGGACCAACCTGGGCCACGCGACGTCGACCATCCGCGCCAAGCGCGCGCTCGTCGTCGACGAGGTCCCGGACTGGGAGGCGCTGCGCGACGCGGGCTCCGCGATCAAGACCGACGTCATGGCACGCCTGCCCGAGCTCCTCACCGAGCTGGAGCGCAACGTCACCGCACGGGGCGGCGTCGTGCACTGGGCCCGCGACGCCGACGAGGCCAACCGGATCGTCGCGGACCTCGTCAAGGCCACGGGCGAGACCGAGGTCGTCAAGGTCAAGTCGATGGCGACGCAGGAGATCGGCCTCAACGAGGCGCTCGCCGCCGAGGGCATCGCCGCCGTCGAGACCGACCTCGCCGAGCTCATCGTGCAGCTCGCCGACGACATGCCGTCCCACATCCTCGTCCCCGCGATCCACCGCAACCGCGCCGAGATCCGCGAGATCTTCCTGCAGCGCATGGGCGACGTACCCGCCGACCTCACGGACGCACCGCGCGAGCTCGCGATGGCCGCCCGCGCGCACCTGCGGCGCAAGTTCCTCTCCGCGAAGGTCGCGATCAGCGGCGCGAACTTCGGCGTCGTGGACACCGGCACCCTCGCGGTCGTCGAGTCCGAGGGCAACGGGCGGATGTGCCTGACGCTCCCGGAGACGCTCATCACCGTCATGGGCATCGAGAAGCTCGTGCCGACCTACGCCGACCTCGAGGTGTTCCTGCAGCTGCTCCCCCGCTCCTCCACGGGCGAGCGGATGAACCCGTACACGTCCCTGTGGACGGGCGTCACGCCGGGTGACGGGCCGCAGGCGTTCCACCTCGTGCTGCTCGACAACGGCCGGACCGACGTCCTCGCCGACGAGGTCGGCCGCGCCGCCCTGCACTGCATCCGCTGCTCGGCGTGCCTCAACGTGTGCCCGGTCTACGAGCGGGTCGGTGGCCACGCCTACGGCTCGGTCTACCCCGGGCCGATCGGCGCGATCCTCACACCGCAGCTGACGAAGAGCTCGGCCGGGGGCGGCGGGCGGCACGACGACCCGAACTCCGCGCTCCCCTACGCGTCGACGCTGTGCGGCGCGTGCTACGACGTCTGCCCCGTGAAGATCGACATCCCGTCGATCCTCGTCGAGCTGCGGGCGCGCGAGGTCGACGCCGACCGCGAGGGCCGGCCGACGGGGTGGGGCGCCGCGATGAAGGCCGCGTCGTTCGTCATGCGCGACGAGCGGCGGTTCGAGCTCGCCGAGAAGGCGGCGGTGCTCGGCCGCCTGGCCGGCGGTCGCGACGGACGCGTGTCGCGGCTCCCGTTCCCGGGGTCGCGCTGGACGTCGTCGAGAGACCTGCCCGTCCCCGCCCGGCAGAGCTTCCGGTCCTGGTGGGCCGAGGACCACGACGGACCCACGCACAACGAACCCCCGCACGACGGCCCCCCGCACGACGAGGACGATGCACGATGAGCGCGCGCGACGAGGTCCTGGCCAGGGTGCGTGCCGCGCTCTCCGGCGACGGGAAGGCAGGGGCTGCGGCGCCGTCCGCAGCGCAGCCCGCCCGCACGTACCGGACGGCGAGCGAGCACGCACCGGGCTCGGCGACGGCGCTCGAGATCCTCGTGGACCGGCTGGAGGACTACAAGGCGCACGTGCACCGGGCGAGCGGTGACGACGAGGTGGCCCGCGTGGTGGGCGACCTGCTGGCCGACGCACGCTCCGTCGTCGTGCCGCCCCGGCTGCCCGCGGGGTGGACGGACGCGCTCGGGGCGGGCACCGTCGTCGTGCAGGACTCCCGCGAGGACCCTCGCTCGGCGCTCGAGCTGGACGAGGTCGACGCGGTCGTCACCGCGGCCCGCGTCGCGATCGCCGACACGGGCACGATCGTCCTCGACGGTGAACCCGACCAGGGCCGCCGGGCGATCTCGCTCGTTCCCGACCTGCACGTGTGCGTGGTCCGGGCAGAGCAGGTCGTGCACACCGTGCCCGAGGGTGTGCGCCTGCTCGCTGCGTACCCGGGCCGCCCCCAGACCTGGATCTCCGGACCCAGCGCGACGAGCGACATCGAGCTCTCCCGGGTCGAGGGTGTCCACGGCCCGCGGACCCTGCACGTGGTGCTCGTCGGCTGACGGCCCTCAGTCCTCGCCGTCGAAGCGGGCGCGCGCGTCCTCGACGGCGGGCAGGTGCTCGCCGCTCCAGCCCAGCAGGGCGTCGATGAGGTCCTGGAGCGTGTCCCCGAGCGCCGTGATGCGGTACTCGACGGCGACCGGACGGTCGCTGATGACGACCCGCTCGACCATGCCGTTGCGCTCGAGCCGCCGCAGGGTCGCCGTGAGCGACTTCTGCGTCACGACGGGGATCGCCCGTCGCAGCTCGTTGAAGCGCCGGGGCCGCTCGCACAGCGTGTCGAGGACGTGCAGGGACCACTTGTCGAGCACCTCGTCGAGCAGCTCTCGCTGCGTCGGGGTGACCTGCACCGTCGTGGTCTGCTCCTGCGCGGACGCGGGGTCTGGGGTATCCACCATGACACCTAGTCTCGTTGAAGTTCCCTTCGGTGACCAGGTAGACAGGTGATACCTACCCGCCCTACCGAGAGGACACCCCGTGCCCGTCCAGCTGCTCTCCCCCGAGGGGATGTTCCAGCCCGTCCCCTACCACCACGTCGCGATCGGCACCGGCACGCGCCAGGTGCACGTCGCCGGTCAGATCGCCCGCGACGCCGCCGGCAGGCCGGTCGCCGCGGGCGACCTCACCGGTCAGGTCGCGCAGGCGCTGCGGAACACCGCGCTCGGCCTGACCGGTGCCGGCGCGACGTTCTCCGACGTCGTCCGCCTCACGTTCTACGCGGCCGGGTGGAAGCCCGAGATGATGGCCGACTTCATGGCCGGCATCGACCGTGTCGCCGACGAGCTCGGGATCCCCCGGCCGCTGCCGCCCGTGGCGCTGATCGGCGTCGAGATCCTCTTCGAGCCGGACGTGCTCGTCGAGGTCGAGGCCTTCGCCGTCCTCGACTGAGGACGCACGGCTCACGCCACCAGGTCGACCCCGAGGGTCGCGAGGACACCGAAGAGCACACCCCACAGGATGATCGAGACGATCTGCCAGCGGATCACGGCGGTCTTCGACGCCCCGAAGGACACCATCGCGAGCGACGTGATCTGGCTCGGGAGCACCGTCTGACCGAGCAGGCTGACACCGGCCACGCCGTACTTGTCGAACATGCGCTTGAGCTTCTGGCGCTTGGGCGAGCTCGTCTGCTCCCGGTTCCGCAGTGCCGCCTCGCGCGCCCTGGCCGCACCGAGCACCAGGACCGTCATGGAGACGACGTTGCCGACGATCGCCGCCACCACGGCCACGACCGGGTTCACCCCCGCGAGGATGCCGATCACGGAGCCGAAGTAGGACTCGACGAAGGGGATGGCGCCGGCCAGCACGACGGCCAGCCACTGGACGAGGTCCGGCAGGCCCTCGGTGAACTCGCGCAACGACTCGATCATCAGGTGCTCCTCGGTGGGTCGTGGAAGGTTCCGTCCGCACCTCTCGGTGCGCTGGTCCCACCCTCTCCCCGCCGCGGCGCCGCGAGCAGTGCGGCACGGCACGAGTTCTCACCTGGTCGTCACGGTCAGGCCATGACAGGTGTCATGCTCCGCCGGCGGACACGTCGAGATCCATGCGGAGGAACTCCGTGATCCGCAGCACGCGCGGGGGGCGCGCGGCGTCGTCGCCGACGGCGGCCCACGCCTCGTCCTCACCGATCACCCGCGGAGCGGTGAGGGCGACGTCGCGCCCCTCGACCGTCAGGGTGGCGTGCCCGGCGGCCAGGATGTTGCGGGCCCAGTCGGACCGGGAGCCGTAGACGAGGACGAACACGTACCCGCCGGCCACGGGCAACGCGTCGAGCGGCGTCCGGTAGGCCGTGCCGGAGACACGGCCCACGTGGCTGAGGACAGGCCGCTTTCCCCGCCGCAGCTCGGCCGGGTTGAACACCCGCTTGTTGACCTGGCCCCACCACCTGGGCATCGGCACGCTGACCACCTCCACGTTCCGTCGTCGACCCTTACAGTGTAAGGACTGTAGCTTTACGGTGTAAGGATCGTCAACGGAGGAGGCCGCATGACACCCGCCCGACGCGAGGCACCGCTGCGGCGCGACGACGTGGTCGCGGCCGCGATCGCGCTCGTCGACGCCCACGGGCTCCGGGCGCTGAGCATGCGCAGGCTGGGCGAGGCGCTCGGCGTCGAGGCGATGTCGCTCTACACCCACGTCGCGAACAAGGACGACCTGCTCGGCGCCATGGTGGACGCGGTCTTCGCGAAGATGAGCCCTGCCCCGGCGGGGACGCACTGGCGCGCGGCGCTCACCACCGTCGCCACGTCCAAGCGCGCCGTCCTGCGTCGGCACCCGTGGGCCCTTCCGCTGCTCGACTCCCGGCGCGCACCCGGCCACGCGACCCTCGCGCACCACGACGCCTTGCTCGGCTGCCTGCGCGGCGCGGGCTTCTCGGTCCCGGCCACCGGGCACGTCTACGCCCTGCTCGACTCGTTCGTCTACGGCTTCGCCCTCCAGGAGGCGAGCCTGCTGCTGACGGACCCCGACGACTCGGCCGACCTCGCCCGAGAGATGCTCGAGCGGCTCCCCGCCGACACCTACCCGCACCTGGTCGAGCTCGTCACCGCACAGGCCGCTCGGAGCGGCCACTCCTTCGCCGACGAGTTCGCGGTCGGCCTCGAGCTGCTCCTCGACGCCTGCGCGGGCATCCACGTGCGGGAGAATGGGGCCTCGTGAGCGACCCCACCCTCTTCGACCTGCCGCCCGGGAGCCGGGAGCTCCCCCGTCGCATCGTCCTGCTGACGGGCCCGTCGGGCTCGGGGAAGACGTCGCTCACGCGGCGTCTCGGCCTGCCGGTGGTGGCGCTGGACGACTTCTACCACGACGTCGACCACCCCGGGATGCCGCAGCGGTTCGGCATCGTCGACTGGGACGCCCCCGGGAGCTGGGACGCCGGGGACGCCCTCGCGGCGCTCGTCGAGCTGTGCCGCACAGGGCACTGCGACATGCCCGTGTACGACATCCCGACCTCGCGCCGCACCGGCACCACGCGTCTCGACGTGACCGGCTCGCGGGTGGTGCTCGCGGAGGGCATCTTCGCCGCCGAGCTGGTCGGGCGTGCGCAGGCCGAGGGCATCCTCGCGGACGCGATCTGCCTGCGCCGCCCTCGTCTGATGACCTTCTGGTTCCGCCTGCTGCGGGACCTCGGGGAGATGCGCAAGCCCCCGCTGACGCTGCTGCGCCGCGGCTGGGGGCTGTGGCGCGACGAACCCCGCCTCGTGCGGCAGTGGGTCGCGCTCGGCTGCCGGCCGACCACCCCCGCACAGGCGGAGAGGGACATCCGGGCACTGCTCGCCGACTGAGCGCCCCTGGCACGGGAATCCTCCCGCGAGCGCCACAGACATTCGATAGACATTCGATCTCTTCGCCCCGAGCGGGCTCTCTGCGCTTGACCGTGCCCGTTTCGCTGGACTACGGTGATCGAGTCATCTGATGTTTACGCGAGATTCCTCGCGGCGATGCTCTGCGAGGTCCGTATGCCCACGATCACCGGCGTCGAGATCGAGGACGTCCGCTTCCCCACCTCCCTCACGGCGGACGGGTCGGACGCGATGAACAAGGACGGCGACTACTCCGCGGCCTACGTCGTGCTGCGCACCGACGGCACCGACACGACCGGCGCCCCGCTCGGTGGCTACGGACTGACGTTCACGATCGGCCGCGGCAACGACATCGTCGCGGCGGCCGCACGCCAGCAGGCCGCGCTCCTCGTCGGCCGGGACGTCGACGAGATGGCCGCAGACATGGGCGCCGTCTATCGCTCCCTCACCTCCGACTCCCAGCTCCGCTGGCTCGGACCGGAGAAGGGCGTCGTGCACCTGTCGGTCGCCGCCGTCCTCAACGCGGCGTGGGACCTCGTGGCCCGGCGCGCGAGCAAGCCCCTGTGGCGGTTGCTCGCCGACATGACGCCCGAGCAGCTCGTCGACGCGGCAGACCTGCGCTACCTCTCCGACGCGCTCACACGCGACGAGGCCCTGGCGATCCTGCGGGCGAAGGAGGCGACGAAGGCGGAGCGTGTCGCGCACCTCGAGCGCACGGGCTACCCCGTCTACACGACGTCGGCCGGCTGGCTCGGGTACAGCGACGACAAGCTCCGGCGCCTGTGCCAGGAGGCCGTCGACGCCGGCTACGGGCACGTCAAGCTCAAGGTCGGCGCCGACCTCGCCGACGACGTGCGGCGCTGCTCGATCGCCCGCGAGGTCATCGGCCCCGACCGCCGGCTCATGATCGACGCCAACCAGGTGTGGGACGTCCCGCAGGCCATCGAGTGGGTGCGGGAGCTCGCCCGGTTCGACCCGCTGTGGATCGAGGAGCCCACCTCGCCCGACGACGTCCTCGGCCACGCCGCGGTGCGCCGCGCCGTCGCACCCGTGGGGGTCGCCACGGGCGAGCACTGCCACAACCGCGTGATGTTCAAGCAGTTCTTCCAGGCCGGCGCGATCGACTTCTGCCAGCTCGACACCGGGCGGCTCGCGAGCATCAACGAGATCGTCGCCGTGCTGCTCCTCGCGGCGAAGTTCGGTGTCCCGGTGTGCCCGCACGCCGGGGGCGTCGGTCTGTGCGAGATGGTCCAGCACGTCTCGGTGCTGGACTACGTCGCGATCGCCGGCGACCTGGAGGGCCGGGTGACCGAGTTCGTCGACCACCTGCACGAGCACTTCACCGACCCGTGCGTCGTCGCCGACACCGGCTCCGGCAGCGGCTACGTCCTGCCCGCGCGGCCCGGGTACTCGACCCAGATGCACCCTGCGTCGGTCGCGGAGTTCCGGTTCCCGGACGGCGGCTACTGGTCCATGCGCCAGTCATCAGAGGATTCCGTGCTCGCGCCCGTCCGGTAAGCCATAATCGGGTCATGTCCCGCACCGATGATGTCGTCGCCGGCATCAAGCGCATGATCATCGACGGCGACCTGTCCGCGGGCGACCGCCTCCCCGTCGAGAAGGACCTGGCCGAGGCCCTCGGCGTCTCGCGCGGCTCGCTGCGCGAGGGTGTGCGCGCCCTGTCCATCCTCGGGATCGTGGACACCCGGCAGGGCGACGGCACCTACGTCACGAGCCTCGATCCGGCCCGGCTGCTCGCCCCCATGGGCTTCGTCGTCGAGCTCCAGGGTGACGGCAGCGCCCAGCCGTTCCACGCCGTGCGCCGCATCCTCGAGACCGAGGCCGCCGCACTCGCCGCGACCCGCATCACCGACGACGCCCTCGCCGAGGCGCGCGCCCTGCTCGACGGCGTCGCGGGGACCCTCGAGGGTGGCGCGGCCGACGACCACGAGCAGTTCATCGAGGTGGACATCGCGTTCCACCGGATCATCGCCCGGCACTCCGGCAACCCCGTCCTCGCCGCCCTCGTCGAGTCGCTCGCGAGCCGCACCGTCCGCGAGCGCCTGTGGCGCGGCCTGCACGAGGAGGGCGTCGAGGGTCGAACCCACCAGGAGCACGTCGACATCCTCACGGCACTCTCGTCCCGGGACCCCGAGGCCGCGCGCATCCGGATGGCGAACCACCTGCTGGGTGTCGAGCAGTCGTTGCGCTCGGTGCCCGTCGACGACGAGCAGACCTAGGTCTCTCGCCATCCCCCACGCGTTCCGACGTCCTCACTCCCGGCGGATCGCTGCCAGCGGGTAGGGCGTCGCCCGGCTCTCCCGCTGGAACCGACGGTAGAAGTCCCCCATCACCGCGGCGACCGGTGCGTGCCGGACGAGAGCTGCCGCGACCGCCGCGGGGGCTCCCTGCGGGGACACCCCCTGGGCGCAGGAGCGCACGAACGCCTGGCGTTCCTCCGGTCCGTACCCGTACAGGGCGACGGCCAGCCAGTTCACCAGGTGCGTGACGGCGTAGCTCCGGTCGTAGCTGCGGTGCTCGTCGAAGAAGTCGACCTCTCCCTGAGCGAGGTCGAAGCGGGAGGAGATCGCGAGACCGTAGTCGGCGAAGAAGAGCCGGCTGCCGTCCGTGAGGATGTTCTCGAAGTGGGCGTCGAAGTGCAGCAGCCCGTGGGCGTTCATGAACGAGATGCCGGCCTCCAGCTCGTCGTCCACCATGGCGCAGGCCCGCTCCGCGGCCTCGTCACCGGCTCCCATCTGGTCACCCAGCCAGGCGTGCAGGTTCTGCGGGATGTACTCCAGGAACAGCGTGATGCTCGCCGAGGAGTGCTGCAGAGCCTCGATCCGGCGGCGTATGCCCGATCCACCTCCCCAGTAGGCGACTGCTCGTTCCACATCGGCCAGCTCCTCGGGAAGCGGCTGGCCGGAGTCCGGGAGCACCCGCCAGTGGTACATCAACGGGAAGCCCTCGTGGTCTCCCTCGATCACCCAGCTCGTCGTCATGGTGTGCACGGCCAGCTCGCGCCAGGCTCCGAACCCGGGAGCGCCGATGGTGCCGACACCGTAGTGGCAGAAGTCCGGCAGCCCGAACAGGTTCGCGGTGGAGCGGACGTTCTCCGGCCGGCGCTCCAGGTCGGTCAGGCGCACCTGCTTGACGAAGACCGCGGTTCCGTCGACCTCCAGCAGGACGGCCTGCCCGCCGATGCCGGCACCGATCGGCGTGGCGGCGTCCACGAGCTCCTGCAGGCTGCGGTCGCTGCACAGCGACAGCGCCGTGGACACGGCTCCGTGGGCGGCCAGACGAGCACCGCGGGACATGTCAGGGTTCGTCAACTCTGCCTCCAGCCGGGCACCCGGCCTCTCGTGACACGGCGTCGGCACACAGCGCGTCGGAACGCACCGCGGCTGGGACGGCAACCACCCTCTCACGTGGGGTTGATGGTGCCGTGACCTCGCGACGCGCCAGGTCACGGCACTACGGTGGGTCGATGCGGAAGCCGATGGTGCTCGTGTGCGTGCCCGTCCTGCTCCTGGGTCTGGGAGCCTGCTCGAGCGGGCTCTCCCTTGCGGAAGAGGACGCGTGCAACGCGATCCACGCCTGGAGCACGGGCGGGCGCGAAACCGACCACTTCGACAAGATGGTGGCCCTGGCCCAGGAAGGCCTCGAGGACTCGGATCAGGGTTCGTTGATCACCGCAGCAGACGAGCTCGCCGACAGCGCTGAGGCTGACCGGGTGGCCACGGCCACGGACTTCATCGGGCTCTGCAGCGACCTGGGTTGGGAGCTCCCCGAGGGGTGAGGCCGGGAGGGCTGACACGCCCTACCCGGGTCGGAGCACGGTCGGGACGCCGGCGACCAGGTCGAGGGTCGTGTCCGGCCCACGACCTCGCACGACCACCTGGTGGTCGCGGTCGGCCACGAGCCGCACGGTGACGTCGCCCGCGTGCCAGGCGAGGTCGACCGTGACGGCACCGTGGGCCCGCAGCCCGCGAACCTCGCCCTCGCTCCACGACGCGGGCAGCACGGGCAGCACGTCGAGCACGGTGCGACCGGGGCTCTCGGAGCGAGACTGCAGGAGCATCTCGGCCACACCGGCCGTGAAGCCGAAGTTGCCGTCGATCTGGAACGGCGGGTGGGCGCAGAACAGGTTGCGGTAGACGCCGGCGCGTCCCGGGTCGGCAGCGTCGCCGGTGGGCGCGAGGAACGCGCGCAGGGTCGCGGCGGCGCCGTCGGTGTCCCGAAGCCGGGCGCGCAGCGCGAGCCGCCACGCGAGCGCCCACCCGGTGGACCGCGGACCGCGGGCGTCGAGGGTGCGCAGCGCCGCGTCCGCGAGCCCGGGCGTGCGCTCGGGGTCGATCCGCGCCGCCGGGTAGACGCCGACCAAGTGGGTGGTGTGCCGGTGGTCAGGCTCGGTGTCCTCGACGTCCTGGGACCACTCCGCCAGGCGCCCGTCGGGGCCGACCCGTTCCCGGGGCAGGCGGGCGAGGGCGTCGGCCGCCCGGGTCCGCCACGCGTCGTCGTACACACCGCGGGGAGCCAGCGCGTCCAGGACGTCCAGGCCGCGTTCGAGGAGGTCGCCGATCAGCGCCAGGTCGGCGGTGGTCGACGTGCTCAGCGCGGCAGGCTGCCCGTCGGGGGCGCGGAAGTGATTCTCGGGCGACGTCGAGGGCGATGTCACGAGCCGCCCGTCGGGCCCGTCCACGAGCCACGAGAGCGCGAAGAGCCCCGCGTCCCGGACGAGGGGCCAGCCGCTGTGCTCCAAGTGGTCGAGGTTCCGCGTGACGTCATAGTGGTCCCAGGCGTGGCGGGCGAGCCAGACGGCCCCGAGCGGCCACATGGACCAGCACGGGTCCGCGTCACCCTCCCCGACGGGCAGGGCGAAGCCCCACGCGTCGGAGTTGTGGTGCAGGACCCAGCCGTCGAGCCCGTAGAGCTCGCGCGCCACGACCCCGCCCGTGGTGCGGGCGTGCCCCAGCCAGTCGAGGAGGGGGCGGTGGCACTCGGCGAGGTTCGCGACGTCGGCGGGCCAGTAGTTCATCTCGAGGTTGATGTTCGTCGTGTAGTTGCTGCTCCACGGCGGCCGGACCTCCTCGTTCCAGATGCCCTGCAGCGTCAGGGGCAGCGTCCCTGGCCGCGAGCCCGCCACCATGAGGTACCGGCCGTACTGGAAGACGAGCGCCGCCAGCCCCGGGTCCTCGTCGCCGTCGGCGTGCCGACGCACGCGCTCGTCCGTCGCCAGGTCCGAGCCCTCCCCGAGCCGCAGCGTGACCCGGCCGAAGAGCGCGTCGTGGTCGGCCACGTGCTCGGCGCGCACCTCGTCCGCGTCGGCCCGCAGCCGGCGGGCGAGCCCGTCGAGGGCCAGGTCCAGCTCGGTGCGCAGGGCGCCGACGTCACCGTGCGGCGCAGTGAGCGGGTCGGTGTGGTCGGTCCGGCTGCCGAGCGCGACGGTGAGGTGGCTCGCACCCGTGACGCGCAGACCGCCGTCGTCCACCTCGATCTCGCCGTCCGTCAGCACGCGCATCCCGACGACGGCGGTGACGGCCGCACCCGGTGCGTCGTCGTAGACGACGGGCTGCGCAGGGTCCTCGTGCGGGGGCGCGACCTCCGAGGGCATCCGCACGACCGCCTCGACGCGCCCGCCACGGGAGCGGTCGTCGAGCCGCGCGGTCACGACGGCGGTCGGGTGCACGGACGTGACCCGCACCTCGGTGGTGGGCAGCACGGCGGGCGCGCGCGCGAGGTCCTGCGCGCTACGACGCACGACGATCGCCCGGGCAGGAGCGCTCGCCCACGCCTCCTGCGTCGCGACCACGCCCGACCGCTGCCAGGTGTGCGCGGCGACGGCCGCACCTAGGTCGAGCGTGCGTCGATAGTCCTCGACGGGTGCGTCCGGGGCGTCAGACGCTGCGATCCACAGGTCGACGAGCGGCTGGTACGCCTGGCTGTGCCCGTGCTGGAGGGCTCTGACCTCGTCCTCCGCCGCCCGCACGTCCCCCGCGGCGAGCGCGGCACGGACGCGGCGCACGGCCTCCGGGCCCGCGCCCGGGGCCGGCCGGGCGGCGCTCGCCGGGGACCCCGACCAGCACGTGTCGTCGTTGACCTGCAGCCGGTCCAGGCCCGTACCGCCGAAGCACATCGCCCCGAGCGAGCCGTTGCCGATCGGCAGGGCGTCGGTCCAGGCCGTCGCGGGTGCGTCGTAGCGCAGCACGAGACCCGGATCCGTCGCGCTCGGGCTGGCGATCACGGGACGAGGGCGGCGCTCGCGCGCACGGCGGCCGGTGTGCGGACGGCGTGCCGCTGGCGCCCGAAGCCCTCGATCTCGATCTCGACGACGTCGCCGTCCCGGAGGTAGGGGAAGCGGCCCGAGAACGCCACGCCCTCCGGGGTGCCGGTGGAGATGAGGTCGCCCGGCTCGAGCACCATGTACTGGCTCAGGTGCCACACGAGGTGGTCGACGTCGAAGATCATGTCGCGCGTGGACGAGTCCTGCCGGGGCTCCCCGTTGACCCAGGACCGCAGCCGCAGCGCGCCGGGGTCGACCTCGTCGGCGGGGACCAGCGCCGGACCGGTCGGGGCGAACGCCTCGCCGCACTTGCCCTTCGACCACTGGCCGAGGGACTCGTCCATCTGCCACGCCCGCTCGGAGATGTCGTCGACCGTGGTGAAGCCCGCGATGTGCGCACGCGCCTCCTCGACCGACGCGAGGTAGCTGGCCCGCCGCCCGACGACGATCGCGAGCTCGACCTCCCAGTCCAGCTTCTCGGCACCGGGGGGCAGGGGCACGGTGTCGTCCGGGCCCACGACCGTGTTGGGGTGCTTGAGGAACACGATCGGCACCGACGGCGGCCGCGCGCCGGACTCGGCGGCGTGCGCCGCGTAGTTCTGCCCGATGCAGATGACGGCGGGTGGCCGCGCGACGGGCGCGCCCCGGCGCAGGTCCTGCGCCCCGCGGAGCACGGGCAGCTCGCCCGCAGCGAGCGCGGCCCGCGCCCGGTCGATGCCGCCCGCGGCGAGGAACGCGCCGTCGATCTCGGCCGTGACCGGCCGCAGGTCGTGGACCACCCCGTCGTCGTCGGTGACGGCGGGGATCTCCTGGCCCACGGGGCCCAGGCGGAGCAGGTGCATCATGTCCTCGTCTCGTGCGGAGTCGTGCGTGCGTGTCGCACGCGGTACGTCAGGGGTGTCGGGCGAAGGCCGCGGGGTGCGCGGCGGGGTCGAGCAGGCCGTCGCCGGCCAGGGTGTCCCACAGGGCGTCGGGCACGACGGCGGCGGCTCGCTCCACCGTCTGCTCGACCTGGGCGGCGGTCCGGAGGCCGACGACGGTGCTCGCCACGGCGGGGTGGCGGCGGACGTAGGCCAGCGCGGCCTGCGGCAGGGTGACGCCGTGCTCCGTGCAGCGGGCGGCGATCCGGCGGGCTCGGTCGACGAGCGCGGCGGGGGCCTGCTGGTAGTCGTAGGTGGCGTCGTCGGCCGGCCGGTCGCGGGCGAGGAGCCCGGAGTTGTAGACGCCGGCGACCACGACGCCCACGCCGCGGGCGGTCGCGGCGGGAAGCAGGTCGCAGAGCGCGGGCTGCTCCAGCAGGGTGAACCGCCCCGCGCACATGACGACGTCGACGTCGGTGCGCTCGACGAACCGCGTGAGCATCGCCGACTGGTTCATCCCCGCGCCGACGGCGCCCACGACCCCCTGGTCTCGCAGCTCCACGAGGGCGGGGATGGCCTCCCGGACGGCCTGGTCCTCGAGGTGGTCCGGGTCGTGGAGGTAGACGACGTCGAAGCGGTCGAGCCCGGTGCGCTCGAGGCTCTCCTCGAGGGAGCGGAGCACCCCGTCGCGGGTGAGGTCCCACTCGCGGCGATGGGTGGCGGGGACGTCGAACCCGGGCAGGTCGCGCTCGTGAGCCGTCTCGGGCGAAGGGACGAGCAGGCGACCGACCTTCGTGGAGACGACCAGCTCGTCGCGCGGCCGGCCCCTCAGCGCGTCCCCGAGCCGGCGCTCGGACAGCCCGAGGCCGTAGTGGGGCGCGGTGTCGAAGTACCGCAGCCCGAGGTCCCACGCCCGGTCGAACGCCGCCCTTGTCTCGGCGTCGCCGACCTCGCGGTAGAGGTTGCCCGCCTGGGCGGCCCCGTACCCGAGCGGGGTCAGGCGGACGTCGCGACCGACCGTCGTCGTGCGCGCGGCCATGTCAGGACCCGCTCGCGGCCGGGCCGCGCAGGCGCAGGCCGTGCATCCCGCCGTCGACCGCGAGGAACGTGCCGGTCGTCGAGGAGGCGAGAGGGCTCACGAGGTAGCAGACCGCGTGCGCGACCTCCTCGGGGCTGACCATCCGGCCGGTCGCCTGGCGTGACTCCATGGCCGCGAGCTCGGCGACGGGGTCGGCCGCAGCGGCGATGTGCCCGCGTGCCATCACCGTGTCGACCGTGCCGGGGTTGACCGCGTTGACGCGGACGCCGTCGTGCACGTGGTCGGCCGCCATGGCGAGCGTGAGGGCCTGGACGGCGCCCTTCGACGTGCTGTACGCCGCCCGGTCGGGGATCCCGGCCCAGCCCGCGATCGAGCACGTGTTGACGATGACGGCGTGGTCCGACGCCCGCAGGTGCGTCAGCGCGGCCCGGCTCGCCCGCACGATCCCGAGGACGTTGACGTCGAGCAGGCGCATCCAGTCCGCGTCGTCGTTGTCCTCGATCGTGCCGCGGAGCCCGATGCCGGCGTTGTTCACGAGCGCGTCGATCCCGCCGAGCAGCTCGGCGGCCTCGTCGATCGCGCGGCGCACCGCGGTGTCGTCGGTGAGGTCGGCGACCACGGACCCCACGGCGTCGGGCCCCGTCTCCGCGACCCGGTCGAGACTCACGACGCGGGCGCCGCGCTCGGCCATCGCCCGGACGATCGCGGCGCCGATGCCCTGCGCGCCGCCGGTCACGACGGCGCGCAGGCCGTCCAGCTCGGTGCTGTTCACGTGCTCTCCTTCTCGCCCGCTGCGGGCGCTGTCGAGGGGGTGCTCCCCGTCGGGGGCGACGCCGACGGCAGGCCGTAGACGCGACGGGCGGTGCCCTGCCAGACGGCGTGCTGCTCCGCGGGGCTCAGGCCTGCCAGGAGGTCGTCGAGGGCCTCGACCCAGCGACCGTACGACGCGGCGAGCAGGCTCACCGGCCAGTCGGAGCCGTACAGGAGCCGGTCGGCACCGAAGGTCTCCAGGGCGTGGTCGACGGCGGGCCGCAGGTCGCGCGGGGTCCAGTCGTCCCACCGCGCCTCGGTGACGAGCCCGGAGAGCTTGGCGCTGACGTTCGGGCAGGAGGCCAGGCGCGCCAGGTCCGCGGACCACGTCGCCAGGTGCCCGTCCGCGAGCGGCGGCTTGCCGAGGTGGTCGAGGACGAACCGGCTCTGCGGCTGCGCCTCGACGAGCCGCACGACCGCCGCGAGCTGGTGGTCGCGCACGACGAGGTCGAAGACGAGGTCGTCCGCCGCGACGGCCGCGATGCCCCGGCGGACGTCGTCGCGGTCGAGGAACCGGGGGTCGGCCTCGGCCTGGACCATGTACCGGATGCCGACGAGTCGGTCACCACCCCGTGCGGCGCGCAGCCTCGCGAGCCGCTCCGGCACGTCGGGCGCGCGGACGTCCACCCAGCCGACGACGCCCCGCACGAGCGACGAGCCCGCGGCCACGTCGAGGAGGTCGAGCGTCTCGGAGGTCGAGCTCACCGACTGCACGACGACGGTCCCCTCGATCCCGTGCCCGGACGTCGCGGCGGCGAGGTCGTCCGGCGTGAAGTCCGCGTCGATCGCGGCCATGCTCGTGGGGTCGATCCAGTCCTGCGGGTGGCGTGCACGCACCCACAGGTGATGATGGGCATCGACGATGCCGTCCCGGATCATTCATCGAATGTATCGTAGATCTTCCGCCGTTTCGATAGCCCCATAACAGGCATATAGCAGATTCTACGCTGGGTAGAACCGATCACTCGAGAGGAATCACTCATGGAGCGCCACGGTCAGGTCGTCCGGATCACGCCGGGCATGCGCGAGCGGTACCTCGAGCTGCACGCCGCGGTGTGGCCCGAGGTCGAGGCGACCCTCTCGACTCACCACGTCACCAACTACACCATCTTCATCCACGGGGAGCTGCTGTTCGCGTACTACGAGTACGTCGGGGCCGATCACGACGCGGACATGGCACGCATCGCCGCAGACCCGGTCACGCAGGAGTGGTGGACGCACACCGACCCGTGCCAGACGCCGGTCGAGGCGCCTCCCGGCACGCCTCCGGGCACCCCGTGGTCCGAGATGACCGAGGCGTGGCACCTGGCCTGACCCCCGCCGTCTCGCCAGATCACGGTTTCGTTACCACTGTGTGAAATTTACTTCCACACTTCAGTCCATGTGTGATGATCTCTTACAAGCGCGAGGAGGTCGCCGCTCCTCGAATATGTGAAGATCTCTTACAAGCAGCGGAGACGGCAACTCCGCACGACCGACATGTGTGACTCGACATGGTGAAGAGGCCCTGATGCGATCAACAAGACTCCCCGTAGTAGCCGCTCTCAGCGTGGTGACTCTCGGCCTGACTGCTTGCTCCGGCGGCGGGAACGGCGGCGAGGGTGGCGACGTCGACGGCGCCGGCAAGACGCTCGACGTGTGGATCATGCAGGGGACCAACCCGAGCTCGGACGAGTTCTTCGACACCGTGGGCGAGGCGTTCACCGAGGAGACCGGTGCCGAGCTCAACGTCGAGTTCGTCGAGTGGGGCGACGCCCACGACCGGTTCGTCACCTCGATCGCCGGCGGCACGACGCCGGACGTCGCCGAGACCGGGACCACCTGGACGCCCGAGTTCGCCGACGCCGGTGCGCTCGCGCCCCTCGGCGAGTACGTCGAGGGCGCCGGGCTCGGTGACGACCTCGTCGACGGCCTGGTCGAGGCCGGCACGTACGACGGCGAGCTCTACGGCATGCCCTGGTACGCCGGCGTGCGCTCGTTCGTCTACAACACCGAGGTCTTCGACGAGCTCGGCCTCGAGGCGCCGACCACCTGGCAGGAGATCGAGGACGCGGCGATCGCCGTCAAGGACGCGAACCCCGACATGGTGGCCGTCGCCGTGCCCGGTGACGCCGAGTTCACGGTCTACCCATGGGTCTGGGGCGGTGGCGGAGACGTCGCGACGCTCGAGGGCGAGACGTGGACCTCCGGACTCGACTCCCCCGGTGCGCGCGAGGGCATCTCCTTCTGGACCGGCCTCGCGACAGAGCACAACCTGTCGTCGGCCGGCGCGGTGACCTGGCGCGAGACCGACGTCCTCGACGCGTTCGCCGAGGGTGACGTCGCGATGGCGGTCATGGGCTCCTGGACGCCCGCCGCGATCATCGAGAAGAACCCGGACATGGACGGCAAGTTCTCCGCCGTGCCGATCCCGGGCAAGGACGGCGGGATCTCCCCCTCCGTGCTTGGCGGCTCGCACCTGAGCATGTTCGAGACCTCCGACGACAAGGACCTCGCCTTCGCGTTCATCGAGATGATGACGACCGGCGAGTTCGCTCAGGAGTGGGCCTCGCAGTCCGGGTACTTCCCGGGCCAGTCCTCCCTCCTCGACGAGGCCGTCGGCAGCGACGACCCGCTGGTCGCACCCTTCGCCCAGCAGTTCGTCGACGGCGGCGCCTCCGTGCCGGCCTCGCCGGCCTTCGGCGCCGTGCAGGCGCAGAAGACCACGAGCGTCATGATGCAGGCGATCCTCTCGGGCCAGTCGAGCGTCGAGGACGCGAGCGCCGCCGCCGCACAGGAGCTGACCGACACCCTGAACGGCGACTGACGCCGTATGTCGACCCAGCTGCCCACGGCAGCGCCGGTGGGGGCGGGCAGCTCGCCCGCCCCCACCGGGCGTCGCCCCCTCAGCCGGCGCCGCGCCGCGCTCGCCCGGCCCTGGCTCCTGCTCGCCCCCTCGCTCCTCGTCCTCGCGGTCCTCCTCCTGTGGCCGCTCATCCGTGTGGTGCTGTTCTCGCTGCAGGACTACGGGCTCCGCGAGATCGTCTCGGGCGAGCCCAACTGGATCGGCTTCGCGAACTTCGCCGAGATCCTGGGTTCCGCGCAGCTCTGGACCATCGTCCTGCCCAACACCATCGGCTTCGCCGTACTGGCCGTCGCCGGAACCGTCGCCTTCGGGACCGCGGTCGCCGTGCTCCTCGCGTCCCTCGGGACCACGTGGCGCACCATCGTCTCGAGCGCGATCATGGCGGCCTGGGCCATGCCCGCCGTCACCGGCACCTACGTGTGGGTGTGGATCTTCGACGCCGACCGCGGCATCTTCAACCAGACGCTCATGAACATGGGGCTCATGGACGACCCGGTGAACTGGTTCACCGGGCGCTTCAGCTTCTACGCGATCGTCCTGCTCAACGTCATCCACCACGGCTTCCCGTTCGTCGCGATCACCGTCCTCGCCGGCCTGCTCGGTGTGCCCAAGGAGATGCTCGAGGCCGCGGAGATGGATGGTGCGGGCGGGTGGCGACGGTTCTTCCAGATCATCGTCCCGCAGCTGCGCCAGGTCTTCGCCGTCGTCATCATCCTGTCGACGATCTGGGACTTCAAGGTGTTCGCGCAGGTCTACCTCATGCCCGGTGGGGCCGGGTCGAACCGAGAGGTGCTCAACCTCGGGGTGTGGTCCTACGTCGAGTCGTTCGGCCAGAACCGCTACGGGTTCGGCTCAGCGATCGCCGTCCTGCTGACGTTGCTGCTGCTCTCGATCACCGCGGTCTACGTGCGCACGATCCTCAAGGAGGAAGAGCTGTGAGACGAACCTCCCCCGCGCACACGATCGGCAAGGGCGTCCTCGTGGCGCTCCTGCTGATCTTCACGCTGTTCCCCGTCTACTGGATGCTGGCGAGCGCCTTCGACGCCCGCGCCGGACGGTCGAGCTCGTTCTTTCCCCAGGAGCTCACGCTCGACAACTTCGCGTTCGTCCTCGACGAGGGCGGCTTCACGGTGTTCCTGCGCAACTCGCTCATCGTGGCGGGCGCGACGGTCCTCGTCTCCGCGGTCCTCGCGCTGCTCGCCGCCGTCGCGGTCGCACGCTTCCGCTTCCGGATGCGCACGCAGATCCTCATGCTCATCCTCATCGTGCAGATGGTTCCGCTCGAGGCGCTCGTCATCCCGCTGTTCGTGCAGGTCCGCGACCTGCAGCTCCTCGGGACCCTGGCGGGCCTCGTCGTGGTCTACGTGACGCTCGCGCTCGCGTTCGGCATCTGGATGCTGCGCGGCTTCGTGGCGGCGGTCCCCGTCGAGCTCGAGGAGGCCGCGTACCTCGACGGCGCCAGCTGGGGGCGCATGTTCTGGTCGGTCCTGCTGCCGCTCGTGGCGCCCGGGCTCGTCGCGACGAGCATCTTCAGCTTCATCACCGCGTGGAACGAGTTCATCTTCGCGCTGACGATGCTGGGCGGCGCGACCGAGAACTACACGGTCGCGATCGGGCTGCGGTCCTTCTTCGGCCAGTACTCCAACGACTGGGGAGCCGTCATGGCAGGCTCCACGATCATCACCGTCCCCGTGATGATCTTCTTCATCCTCGTCCAGCGCCGCCTGGCGACGGGCCTGACGGCAGGCGCCGTCAAGGGCTGATCCCGCCGGCACCACCGGGCACCACCCCGGCACCACCCGCACCACGACGAAGCCCCGGACCTCCGTGAGGGGGTCCGGGGCTTCGTCGTGGTGCGGGTCCGTGCCCTGTGTCAGGTCGAGCGGACCGTGTCAGGTCGAGAGCACCGGTGTCAGGTCACTCCGCGCCGGCCTGCAGCTCCCCGGTCGGCGGGAGGTCCGCCGTGGAGATGCCCGTGGGCGCGTTGATCGCGCTCGCGGCGGCGACGCTCAGCGGCCCGCGGGAGTGGTCGCCCTTGGGGACCCCGCGGAACGTGAACTCGCCCAGCAGGCCTTCGCCCTCGGCGTCGACCACGATGATCTCGCCGGCCTTGACCTCGCCGAAGAGGATCTTCTCCGACAGGACGTCCTCGATGTCGCGCTGGATTGCACGACGCAGCGGACGGGCACCGAGGACCGGGTCGTAGCCCTTGTCCGCCAGCAGGAACTTCGCGGCGGGCGTGAGCTCGATCCCCATGTCCTTGTCCCGCATGCGGGAGTCGAGCTTGGCGATCATGAGGTCCACGATCGCGACGATCTCCGCCTGCGAGAGCTGCGGGAAGACCACCACGTCGTCGACACGGTTGAGGAACTCAGGACGGAAGTGCTGCTTGAGCTCGTCGTTGACCTTGGCCTTCATGCGCTCGTACGACGTCACCAGGTCGCCGCCGGCGTTGAAGCCGGTCTGGACGCCCTTGGCGATGTCTCGCGTGCCGAGGTTCGTGGTCATGATGATCACGGTGTTCTTGAAGTCGACGACTCGACCCTGGGAGTCCGTGAGACGACCGTCCTCGAGGATCTGCAGGAGCGAGTTGAAGATGTCGGCGTGCGCCTTCTCCACCTCGTCGAACAGGACGACCGAGAACGGCTTGCGCCGCACCTTCTCCGTGAGCTGACCGCCCTCGTCGTACCCGACGTAGCCGGGGGGCGAGCCGAACAGCCGCGAGACGGTGTGCTTCTCGGAGAACTCCGACATGTCGAGCTGGATGAGCGCGTCCTCGTCGCCGAAGAGGAACTCGGCGAGCGCCTTGGCGAGCTCGGTCTTGCCGACACCCGTGGGCCCGGCGAAGATGAACGACCCACCGGGACGCTTCGGGTCCTTGAGGCCGGCGCGCGTGCGACGGATGGCCTGCGAGAGCGCCTTGATGGCTGCCTCCTGGCCGACGACGCGCTTGTGCAGCTCGTCCTCCATGTGGAGCAGGCGGCTGGATTCCTCCTCCGTGAGCTTGAAGACGGGGATGCCCGTGGACATCGCCAGGACCTCCGCGATCAGCTCCTCGTCGACCTCTGCGACCGTGTCGAGGTCACCCGACTTCCAGGCCTTCTCCTTGTCGGCACGCTTCTGCGTGAGCTGCTTCTCGCTGTCGCGCAGCCGTGCCGCCTTCTCGAAGTCCTGCTCGTCGATCGCCGACTCCTTGTCCCGGCGCGCGTCGGCGATCTGCTCGTCGAGCTCCTTGAGCTCGGGCGGAGCCGTCATCCGGCGGATGCGCAGGCGGGCGCCGGCCTCGTCGATCAGGTCGATCGCCTTGTCCGGCAGGAACCGGTCGTTGATGTAGCGGTCGGCGAGCGTCGCGGCCGAGACCAGCGCGGCGTCCGTGATGGACACGCGGTGGTGCGCCTCGTAGCGGTCGCGCAGACCCTTGAGGATCTCGATCGCGTGCGGCAGCGCCGGCTCGGCGACCTGGATCGGCTGGAAACGACGCTCGAGCGCCGGGTCCTTCTCGACGTGCTTGCGGTACTCGTCGAGCGTCGTGGCACCGATGGTCTGGAGCTCACCACGGGCGAGCATCGGCTTGAGGATGCTCGCGGCGTCGATCGCGCCCTCGGCGGCGCCGGCACCCACGAGGGTGTGGATCTCGTCGATGAACAGGATGATGTCGCCGCGGGTGCGGATCTCCTTGAGGACCTTCTTCAGGCGCTCCTCGAAGTCACCGCGGTACCGCGAGCCCGCCACCAGGGCGCCGAGGTCGAGCGTGTAGAGCTGCTTGTCCTTGAGCGTCTCGGGGACGTCTCCGCGGACGATGTCCTGGGCGAGGCCCTCGACGACCGCGGTCTTGCCGACACCGGGCTCGCCGATGAGGACGGGGTTGTTCTTGGTGCGGCGGCTCAGGACCTGCATCACGCGCTCGATCTCGAGCGTGCGACCGATGACCGGGTCGAGCTTGCCCTCGCGCGCGGCCTGCGTGAGGTTCCGGCCGAACTGGTCCAGCACGGCCGAACCGGACGGCTGGCCCTCGGCGGGGCCGCCGGCAGCGACCGGCTCCTTGCCCTGGTAGCCCGAGAGCAGCTGGATGACCTGCTGGCGCACCTTGTTGAGGTCGGCACCCATCTTGGTGAGCACCTGGGCGGCGACGCCCTCGCCCTCGCGGATGAGGCCGAGCAGGATGTGCTCGGTCCCGATGTAGTTGTGGCCCAGCTGGAGCGCCTCGCGCAGCGAGAGCTCGAGGACCTTCTTGGCACGCGGCGTGAACGGGATGTGGCCGCTCGGGGCCTGCTGGCCCTCGCCGATGATCTCCGTGACCTGGGTGCGCACACCGTCCAGGGAGATGCCGAGGGACTCGAGCGCCTTCGCAGCGACGCCCTCGCCCTCGTGGATGAGGCCGAGCAGGATGTGCTCCGTGCCGATGTAGTTGTGGTTGAGCATCCGCGCCTCTTCTTGGGCAAGGACGACAACCCGACGGGCTCGGTCGGTAAATCTCTCGAACATGTGCTGCTCCTCACGAGCGGCGTACACCTGCGCCGGTGGTGCTCAGGCCTGACCGCATCGACTCTATCCGCGACCAACGAGCCGTAGGGCCTCGATATGCCGATGTTCGCCACTGGCGTGAAAGAGGGCTCACGCCGTGACCTTCGCGTACCGGGCCGCGCGACCGGCACGACCAGCTCCATGCGGCGTGCACGACACGCCCGACGGCCGTTGACCCCGGGGCCCCGGAGGGGCAGGCTCGTCAGTGCGTGCCCGTCGCAGCCGCCGTGAGGAGGACCATGCCCCGTCCCGACGATCACCCCGACCCCCCCGCTCACGACGCCTGGGAGCAGATCGTCGCGCGCTTCGCACGGTTCAGCGGCCTGGTGGGCGAGGTCGACGACCCCCTCACCTGGGGACTCGACCTCGACGAGGAGACCGTCACCGGGACGAGCACGGGTGACCATGACCCGTCCGACGAGCGGTTCCTGCGCTCGTACGTGTCCTACCTCGGCGAGACGCTCGACATCGAGACGCTCCGGGTCCGCCCGGACGACGAGGAGCAGGCCGCGGACATCGTGCGCGCCGCCCTCAGCGGCGCGCTGGCCGCGCCGCTGCACTCCGACGTCGCGGACGAGGAAGACCTGCTGGACAGCTATCAGGAGTACCGCGCGGCGATGCGGGCCATCGTGACCGAGGTCGACGCCGCCGAGCTCACGACCGAGCCGTACACCGTCGACGGTGTCGCACGGCCCGCGCTGCAGGTCAGGGTGCGCGAGACCGCTGCGGCCTACGTCCCGCTCGCCGACCGCGCCATCGTCATCGCCGGACCGTCGAGCCTGCTCGACCGCGTCGACGTGATCACCCGACCCATCCGCAACCTCCTGCACGGGGAGGACGGCCCCCGGTTCTGAGCGATCGCCGTCAGGATCCCGCCCGCCGTACCAGCACCCTGCCCGCCCCATCCGCACACCCCCGCGCCCTGCGGGCACCTCGAGGAGACCGACGTCGGTGGCACCAGCAACGCAGGACCTCGTCCGTCCCGGCGGGATCGTCGTCGGCGTCGACGGCTCGGCCGGGTCACGCACCGCCCTCACCTGGGGGCTGCGGGAGGCCGTGAGCCGCGACCTGCCTCTGAGCGCGGTGCTCGTGTGGGAACCCTCGTGGCGGGACGGGCTGTCGGCCACGGACACCGGCGCCCTGGCCGGGCTGGTGGCCGAGCGCCGCCGCGCGGCCACCGACCTGCTCGACGCGGGACTCGTCGCGGCCGGTGCTCGCCTCGGCATCGACGTGGACGCGATCGCCGTCGAGGTCCAGGGCGCACCGGTCCCCACGCTGCTCTCCCTGGGCGAGGAGGCCGCGATGCTCGTCCTCGGCCGCCGCGGGCTGGGTCGCCTGGGGCGGACCGTGCTCGGATCCGTCTCGTCCGCCGTCGTGCAGCACGCGACGGGACCGGTGACGATCGTCCGCGGCGAGCCGCACGACGAGCCCGGTGAGCCCGGCGAGCGGGCTCTGCCGCGGGTGGTGGTCGGGGTGGACGGATCGTCCACGGCGGTCACCGCGTTGCGGCACGGCGCCGAGGCCGCACGACGGACCGGGTCCGTCCTGGTGGCCGTGTACTGCTGGCAGATCGTCACGCTCGCGCCGCTGCCCGACTCCTGGGGGTGGGCACCGCCGATCGACGACTACGAGCGCTTCGCCGCCGACGCGCTCGACGCGGCGATCGAGAAGGCCGAGATCGACCTGCCGCCCGAGCGCCTGCGACGCTCCGTCGTGCACGCACCACCCTCCCGCGGTCTCCTCGCGGCCGCCGAGGGTGCGGAGCGGCTGGTGGTGGGCAACCGCGGGCTCGGCGGCTTCGACCGGCTGCTGCTCGGTTCGGTGAGCCGACAGGCCGTCGACCACGCACCGTGCCCCGTGACGGTCGTCCGGTGAGCTAGGGCACGATCGTGAACGCCGACACCCGCAGCGGGCCCACCCGGTCGTCCGCCACGTAGCGCACTCCGACCGTGTGCTCGCCCGGAGCGAGACCGGACAGCGTCCGGACGAGCGGCAGCAGCCCGACCGTGTGCCGGTTGCCCGTCGGGACCCCGTCGACGACGACCTCGAGGACACGTCCCGCCTGCCCGGTGAGGACCACCTGGAGGTCGTCGAGCTCGCCGTTGCCGTCGAGGTCGAGCACCGAGTACGGCACGCTCGCCCCGTCCGCGGGGGCGGTCAGACGTGGTCGCTCGAAGGTGTACGGCCCGACGGCGCCGCTCGGCTCCGACACGACGTCGACTCCCCCGGTGCGCTGGCTCTGGCGGGCGACGATCGTCTGCTCGCCCGAGCCGTCGAGCCCCCACGGCACCGCCGTCCAGGCGCCGGCCTCGTCGACCGTCGCGGTGCCGACGACCTGGTCGCGCGCGTCGAGCAGCTCGACGAGCGCTCCGGGGGTCCCCTCCCCGCCGAGCTCCGGGAGATGGACGAGCTCACCTGCTGCCGGGCCGACGACGGTCGGCGCGTCGAGCACGACCGGCACCTCCGGATCGGTCGGGTCCACAGGATCGGGTGGGCGCACAGGGACGGTAGGTGGGACGAGACCCGTCGAGCCCTCAGAGCTCTCCGGCGCCGCGGGGGTCTCCGCCGCCGGGCCGGTGCCCGTGTCCTCCTCCGCCAGCTCCTCCGTCGGCGCGTCGGCCCCGTCCTCCCGATGCTCGCTGCCTGCTACCCCGGTGTCGTCCGCCGCGACCTCCCCTCCGGGCTCGGCGACCGTGTCGTCGGCGGTGTCGTCCGTGGTCTCACGAACGTCGTGGTCCGGCTCCGGCAGGGTGACCGACGGTGTCGCGGGTGCCGCGACGGACTCGGTGGCCGGGACCGGCGTCTCACCGGCCCAGGGCTGCGCGAACGCGAGGACGCCCGCGACCGTCGCCGCACCGACGGCGATCAGCCCGGCGAGGAGCGCGCCGTGACCGGTGGCGGCGCTCGCCGCGCTGGCAGACCCGCCCCCCGTGGGGCCGACCCCGCTCGTCGAGGTGTCGGTCACCACCGGTCCGCCCGCCACCATGGGCGCACCGGTGCCCACGGGCGCACCGGAGGCCAGGACGCCGACCGCGGCGGACCCGCCACCGAGCACGGCGGGGAGGCCGAGGACCAGCGGCACGAGGACGAGCGCGAGCCGGGAGGCCACCTCGTCGATCTCCTCGACGAGGATCGCGCACGACAGGCAGCCGGTGAGGTGCTCGTCGAAGCGGTCTCGCGCGACGGCCGACAGCGCACCGCGCTGGTGCTCCGCCATCCGGGCGACCGCCCAGCGGCACTCGGGCGCGACGGCCTCCTCGTTGACGTGGACCTGGAGCCACTCGCGGCGCAGACCCTCGCGCGCGCGGTACGCGAGCGCGGACACCGCCCCGGCCTGCAGTCCGAGCAGCGGCGCGACGTCCCGCGGCTCCATGCCCTCGACCTCGGTGTACCAGAGCACCGCCTGCCAGCGCTGCGGCAGGCGCCGGAACGCGCGGGTCGTCATCGACCCGTCGAGCACGGTCTCGGCGATGTCGCGCGGGTCGCCCACCTCGGGCACGTCCTCGACCGGGAAGAGCTGCGGCGAGCGTGCCCAGCTGGCGGCGATGCTCCGGATCGACTGGTAGAGGTAGGGACGGAACGGGCCCGTCGGTCCGTGGCCCGACCGGATCGCGGCGAGGATCCGCACGTAGGCCTCCTGCACGAGGTCCTCCGGGTCGAACGATCCCGTGATCCGTCGTGCGGCGGCCCGGCCCGCGCCCGCGTGCCGCTCCCAGAGGGTCGCGTAGGCGTCGGCGTCGCCGTCCCGGACGGACGCGACGAGCTCCTCGTCGGAGCGTGTCGCGACGTCGATCGGGTTCTCGGGAGCCACGGGCACCATTCCTCTCTCGGCACCCGGGGTGTCGGGTACCAGGAGAAGAGACCGCTCGCGGGCCGGATCATGACGCGAGCGCGGCGGGCGGTCGCTGTGGTGCCCGCCTCAGTCGGCGCGGACGTCGAGACCCAGCGCGTCGGCGACCGTGAGCGCCTGACCGGCGTCGATAATCGCTCCGGTGAGGGTCGCCGACAGCGGGTCGAGCGCGCTGAGGTCGCTGCCCCGCAGGTCGGTGCCGGTGAGGTCCGCCCGGTGCAGCAGCGCGCCGGACAGGTCGAGGTCGCGCAGCGTCGCTCCCGCGCAGCGGGCGCCGGTCAGGTCGGCCTCCCGGAACCGCGCGCCGCGCAGCACGGCCGAGGTCAGGTCTGCCCGCGGCATCTCGACGAAGGACCAGTTGCCGCCCTCGACCCGCAGGAGGTCGAACGTGCAGTCGTCGAACACGGAACCGACGAGCTTGCACCGGGTGAACGTGGTGTCGAAGAACGTCGACCGGGCGAAGGTGCAGTTGGTGAACGCCGTGTCCGTGTGGGCGGAGGCGTTGAGCTGGACCCCGCGGAACGCGCAGTCGATGAAGGTCGCACCGGCCGTGACGACCTCGGAGAGGTCGCAGTCCACGAACTCGACACCCTCGAAGGTCTCCGCGTCCACCGTGCGCCCACCCCAGTCCTCGCCGGTGCGGGTGCTCGTCTGCCGTCCGGGGCCCTGCGTGCTTCTCGCCATTCCCGCGACGCTACCCGGCCCTGCCGACACCCAGGAGCCCTGCCATGATGGAGGCCCTTGCCGCCCCGACACCGGAGCCACCATGACGAACATCGAGCTGCTCACCGACGCGCACCTCACCGGGGCGCGTGCCGCCGAGAACGGCCGGAGCGCGGAGGTGGTCGTGCACGACGGTCCGCTGCGGCAGACGATCCTCGCGCTCGTCGCGGGGGTCGAGCTCGGGGAGCACAACGCCCCGCCCGCGGCGTCGCTGCAGGTGCTGCGCGGCCGGGTGCGGGTGACCGCGGTCGGCGGCGACGAGGACCTGGGGACCGGCGAGCTGCGCGTGCTCACCCACGAGCGGCACGCCGTCGTCGCGCTCGAGGACTGCGCGTTCCTGCTGACGACCGTGACGAGCCAGCCCGACTGACACCTCGGGAAGATCTCGGCGTGCTCTGCTGTTGCTATACCCCGTAGGGGTATATCGACGAAGATCAGGAGGCCACCGTGCAGCACGACGAGCTCGACCGCACGCAGCACCACGAGCACACGCACCACGACGCGCACGCCGGCCACGATGCGCACGCAGGGCACGACGCACACGCCGGCCACGGCGGGCACGGCGACCACGTCGCGCAGTTCCGGCGGCTGTTTTGGATCATGCTGGCCCTCGCCGTCCCCGTGATCGGGTTCAGCGGGATGTTCGCGATGCTCGTCGGCTACGACCTGCCCGACGCCGCGTGGGTCCCGTGGGTCTCGCCCGTCCTGGGCTCGGTCGTCTTCTTCTGGGGAGGTCGACCGTTCCTCACCGGTGCGGTCGGCGAGCTGCGGGACCGGTCACCCGGGATGATGCTCCTCATCTCGTTGGCGATCACGACGGCCTACGTCGCGTCGATGGGTGCGAGCCTCGGCCTGCTCTCGCACGAGCTCGACGTCTGGTGGGAGATGACGCTGCTCGTCGTCATCATGCTGCTGGGGCACTGGATCGAGATGCGGTCGCTCGCCGCGAGCCGGTCCGCCCTCGACTCGCTCGCGGCCCTCCTGCCGGACGAGGCCGAGCGCGTCGACGCGGACGGGACGACCACGACGGTCTCGCCGTCCGACCTGGGGGTGGGGGACGTCGTCGTCGTCCGACCGGGTGGGCGTGTGCCCGCCGACGGCGTCGTGTCCGCCGGCAGCGCGGACGTGGACGAGTCCATGATCACGGGTGAGTCCCGTCCCGTGCTGCGCGCGGAGGGCGACCCGGTGGTGGCCGGGACCGTCGCGATCGACGACGCCCTGCGCGTCCGGGTCGACGCCGTCGGCGCCGACACCGCGCTCGCCGGGATCCAGCGGCTGGTCGCCGAGGCGCAGGCGTCGAGCTCACGGACGCAGCGCCTCGCGGACCGCGCCGCGGGCTGGCTGTTCTGGTACGCCCTCGCCGCGGCCGCCGTCACCGTGGCCGCCTGGCTGGTCCTCGGGACACCCGAGGAAGCACTCGTGCGGACCATCACCGTCCTCGTGATCGCCTGCCCCCACGCCCTGGGCCTGGCGATCCCGCTCGTCGTCGCGATCTCCACCGAGCGCGCCGCCCGTGCGGGTGTGCTCGTCAAGGACCGCCTCGCGCTCGAGCGCATGCGCACGGTCGACACCGTGCTGTTCGACAAGACCGGCACCCTGACCCGTGGCGAGCCGGTCGTCACGCACCGCGCCGTCTCCCCCGGCCAGGACGAGGACGCGGTCCTGGCGCTGGCCGCGGCCGTCGAGGCGGACTCCCAGCACCCGCTCGCCCGCGCGATCGCCGCCGCGGCGACCGACCGCGGGCTGGACGTCCCGGTGGCGAGCGACTTCCGGTCGTCGACCGCCGTCGGGGTGCGGGCCACGGTGGGAAGCCGCCGGCTCGCCGTCGGCGGACCCGCGCTCCTGGCCGAGCACGGCCTGGCCCCCCTGCCAGACGCCGCGACCTGGGAGAGGGAGGGCGCGACGGTCCTGCACGCGCTCGCCCTGGGCGAGGACGACGGCCCGGCCGACGACGCGACGGTGCTCGGTGCGTTCGCCCTCGCCGACGAGATCCGGCCGGAGTCCCGCGAGGCGGTCGACGCGCTGCACCGCCGGGGCATCCGTGTCGTCATGATCACGGGGGACGCGCCGCCGGTCGCCGAGTCGGTCGCCCGATCGCTGGGCATCGACCAGGTGTTCGCCGGTGTGCGGCCCGAGGACAAGGACGCGAAGGTCGCCGAGCTGCAGCACGAGGGCCGGGTCGTCGCGATGGTCGGCGACGGTGTGAACGACGCCCCCGCGCTCGCGCAGGCGGACGTCGGCCTCGCGGTCGGCGCGGGCACGGACGTCGCGATCGCGTCGGCCGGGGTCGTGCTGGCGAGCGACGACCCGCGGTCCGTGCTGTCGGTGATCGAGCTGTCGCACGCGAGCTACCGGAAGATGCGGCAGAACCTGTGGTGGGCGGCGGGGTACAACATCGCCGCCGTGCCGCTCGCCGCGGGTGTGCTCGCGCCGGTCGGTTTCGTCCTGCCGATGGCGGTGGGTGCGGTGCTGATGTCCGCGTCGACCGTGATCGTGGCGGCGAACGCGCAGCTGCTGCGACGCATCGACCTCGCCCCCGAGCGCCTCGCGTCGTCCTGACACCCGCCCTGTCGCCGCCCGGCCCCGTGCATCGCGGGGCCGGGCGGTTCGTCGTGCGTCGTGCGCTGCTGGAAGACTGGCGCGATGACTGGTGACAGATCTCCCGTGGCCGGCCTCCTGCTCACCCCCGGCGCAGGTGCCGGCCGTGACCATCACACCCTCGTCGCGGTCGAGGAGGCGGTGGCCCCGCTCCCGGTCCGTCGGGTCGACTTCCCGTACCGGCTCGCGGGCAGGCGGATGCCCGACCGGCCCGCGGTCGCCGTCGCCCACCTCGCCGAGGAGGCCCACCGGTTCGCCGAGGAGCTGGGCGTCGCGACCGAGCGGCTCGTGCTCGGCGGCCGGTCGTACGGCGGCCGGATGTGCTCCATGGCGGTCGCGGACATCCTGCCCGCGGCCGGGCTCGCGCTCCTCAGCTACCCGCTGCACCCGCCGGGCAAGCCGTCCTCGCTGCGGGTCGACCACTTCGGGGACCTGCACGTCCCGGTGCTGTTCGTCTCGGGCGACCGTGACCCGTTCGGGTCGCCGGAAGAGCTCGAGCAGCACTCGGCCGCCATCCGCGGACCGGTGACGACCGTCCTGCTGCCGGGGGCGCACGACGTCAAGGGTCGGGACCTCGAGGTGGGCGTCGCCGTGCGGACCTGGATCGCCGGTCTCTGAGCGCGGGATCGGGCAGAGGCCCGGCGCTGTCCGCGGACGGGTGAGGTTGCGTACGATGTCAGCGCTCACCACCCACGGACGCCGCCCCGCGCGGCAGCTGGAGGACCCACCGATGCGCCGAGTCGCCGCCGCGACGCTCGCCGCCGCGCTGATCGCGACGGCGTGGTGGGGCGCGGCCGCACCCGCGGCAGCACAGCCGGTCGGCGGGGTCGTCGCGCAGCGCGACGGTTCCGGAGAGATCACGGTGACGCCGACGTCCGTGACCTTCGACCCGACGCGGTTGTGGTCCGACTGGGGGTCGCTCCACTACGAGGTGACGGCGCTCGACGGATCGCACTCCCGCTGGTACACGCAGATGTACCGCCCCGCCGACGTCGAAGACGGCGAGCTCACGTTCGACCGCCTCGGGCGCCACCACCGGGACGGGCACTGCCTGCGCTGGGTGCAGGTCACCGGCCTGCGAGACATGCACAGCGTCTGGGGCGGCGACGACCCGGTCTGCAGCGAGGACGAGGTCGAGTCCCTGCCGACGCCGGAGCCGGGCGGACCCGAGCCCGAGCCCCGGCCGTCGTCGACCCCTCGCCCGACCACGTCGTCCGAGCCCACGGCGCCGCCGGCCCCGGAGGAGCCTGAGCAGGAGTCGGCCGTCCCGGTCACCGAGGCACCCGCACCCGACGTGGAGGAGGCCGAGGAGCCACCCGTCGAGGAGGAGGTCGAGCCCACCGAGGAGCCGACGGAGGAGCCGACCGAGGAACCCTCCGAGGAGCCGGTCACCGCCAGCGACGAGCCCTCCACGAGCGGCGGCCTCGCCCACGCGAGCGAGCGCGGCGCGCCACCTCCCCCGGCCCCTCGCGACTCGACGTCGATGCTCCTCGCGATGGGTGTCGGCGCCCTCATGGCCCTGACGGGCGGCGCTCTCCTGCTCGTGCGGCGGCTGGGCTGACGACCCTCAGACGCGGGGGCGTTCCGGGTACTCGGCGGGCTCCCGGCCCTGGGCCACGGCGCGTTCGCGACGGCCCTCCAGGATCGCCGGGCGCTCCTCACGCATCTCGGTGAGCACGTCCCGACGGGCACGCTCGGTGAGGAGGTCGATGTAGAGGCGGCCGTCGAGGTGCTGCGCCTCGTGCTGGAACGCTCGCGCGAGGTAGCCGTCCGCCTCGAGCAGCAGCTCGTCGCCGTACTGGTCGACGCCGCGGACCCGCGCGCTCCACGCCCGCGACAGCGGTGCGTAGGCGCCGGGGACGGACAGGCAGCCCTCGTCGTCCTCGTCCTGCTCCTCCGGGTCCTCCGGGTCGCTCGTGATCTCGAGGACGGGATTGACGACGTGCCCGACGTGCCGGTCACCGTCCTCGTCCTCGACGTCGTAGACGAAGACGCGCAGCCCCACACCGATCTGGTTGGCGGCGAGCCCGACGCCCTCCGCGTTGTCCATCGTGGCGAACAGGTCGTCCACGAGCGCCGCAAGCTCGGGCGTCCCGAGCTCGGCCACCGGGCGGCACGGCTGGTGCAGGACGTCCTCACCGACCTCCGTGATCCGCCGCACCTGCCCACGCCCCACCTCGGGCGGGACGTCGGGGTAGGACTCGACCGGCGCCCCGAGCAGGTAGGTCACCGGGCGACGACGCCGAAAGCTCCACATGGCCCGAGGCTAGTTCGCGCAGGTGTCCGCGCCCAAGCGGGATGTGGATGAACTTCCGCGCGCGGTGCACCGCGACACGACGAAGGCCCGGAACGGTGACGTTCCGGGCCTTCGGTCTGAGCCGCCTGTGGGAATCGAACCCACGACCTTCTCATTACGAGTGAGACGCTCTGCCGACTGAGCTAAGGCGGCGCGCGCAGGGTCCAGCGCACCGGAGTGATCCCGGTGCCGGAGCAACGAGCGCGGCCCCACTGTACCTGGCCATCGGCCGAGTCTCCAAAGCGTCACGGACGGACGCCGTCGGTCAGGGTTCGGTGCCGGCAGGCGGTGACCGGGTCAGCAGGTGAGGCCGTCCTCGGGGACGGTCCCGTCCACGAGGAACGCATCGACGGCGTCCTCGAGGCAGTCGTTCGCCCGGCCGTAGGCCGTGTGCCCCTCACCCTCCCAGGTCACGAGGACCCCGGAGTCGAGCGTCTCGGCGAGCCCCTCGGACCACACGTACGGCGTGGCCGGGTCGTTGGTCGTGCCGATGACGAGGATCGGGTCGGCGCCCGCGGCGGCGAGGTCGAACTCCTGCTCGACCTGCGGGACGGGCCAGTCGGCGCACGTGAGCCCGCCGTACCCGAAGAACGTGCCCATCGTCGGGGCCGCCGCCTCGATCTCCTCGAGCTGGGCCGCCATGAAGTCCGGGTCGGGGTTGCCGCGGTCGTCGAGGCAGTTCACGGCGCGGAACGCCTCGGCCGAGTTCGACGAGAAGGAGCCGTCGGGGTTGCGGTCGTTGTAGAAGTCGGCGAGGAACAGCAGGGTGTCCGCGACGCCGTCCTCGAACACCTCGGTGAGCGCCTGCGTGAGGAGGAACCAGTTGCCGTCGTTGTACAGGGTGACGGCGACGCCGTAGAACGCGAGGGTCTGCGTCACGCGACGCTCGCCCGTCGTCGGCAGGGGGTTGTCGAACGCGCGGTCGAGCAGGTCACGGATCTGGGCCATGCCGTCGTCCACCGACCCGGACAGCGGGCAGCCGGCGCCGCCCTGGCAGTCCGTGACGTACGCCCGCAGAGCGTTCTCGAAGCCGACGGCCTGCTGCGCGCCGACCTCGTCGGACGTCAGGGTCGTGTCGATCGCGCCGTCGAGCACCAGGCGGCCGGCGCGCTCCGGGAAGAGGCCCGCGTACGTCGCGCCGAGCTGTGTGCCGTAGGAGTACCCGAGGTAGTTGAGCTTCTCGTCGCCGAGGACCGCGCGCATCATGTCCATGTCGCGCGCCGCGCTCTGGGTGTCGACGTTCGCGAGGAGATCGCCCGAGCGCTCCGCGCACGCCTCGCCCCAGGCGGCGAGCTCCTCGGCGCGAGGTTCGATGCCCTCGGCCGTGTACGGGAAGTCCCGCGAGAGGGACTCGTCCTTGCGCGCGTCGTCGAAGCACTCCACGGGCGTCGACTCCCCGACCCCGCGGGGGTCGAAGCCGATGACGTCGTAGGCCTCGGTGACAGGGTCGCCGAAGCTGCTGATCGCGGCGTCGATGAACTCCAGCCCCGAGCCTCCCGGGCCACCGGGGTTGGTGAGCAGGGAGCCGATCTTCTCCCCGCCCGCCGGCATCCGCTTGACCGAGAGGTCGATGTCGCCGGCGTCGGGGTCCTGCCAGGAGAGCGGAGCGCGCACCGTCGTGCACTCGAAGCCACCGCCGCAGTCCGTCCAGTCGAGGCTCTGCGTGTAGTAGTCCTCGTAGCCGGCCGGTGCGCCGTCGCCGGTGCCGGGTGCCGACGAGGAATTCGCCTCGTCGGCCGGTGTCTGCACCTTCGGCGGGGCGGTGCACGCCCCCAGGGCGAGGACGACCGCGAGAGCGGAGGCACAGACGAGCGGGAGCGCGCGGGAGGGGGATCTCACCACGCCAAGGTAGCCGCTCGGCCTGGTAAACACCTCACCGCACGATCGCCGCGAACCGCCTTTCACGGGGTCTTCACGACATATCGATCGTCGCTCGGTCGATGTGGCTCGCTACGGGGTCAGGCGAGGCCGACCCAGGCCGCCTCACCGGGCGCGCCGTCCGTGCGCGCCGGCACCGAGACCGAACCGTCCCGGTCGAGCACGACCGTCACCGGGGCGGACGCGTCGACGCCGTCCGGGACCGACACGACGGTCGTCGCGGGAACGTAGTCCATGGTGCAGACCTGGTCCGCGGGGATCTCGATGAACGTCACGACGACGTCGCCGTCCGCCACCTCGGCCGCACCCTCGGCGAGCACAGGACACGAGCTGGAGCCGTGCGTGAACACGTACAGCAGCCCGTCCTGGTCCGTCCACGCCGCGCCGCTGCCCCCGTCCGTCGGGGCGTCGATACCTGCGGGCAGCCCTCGGCCGCTCGCGCCCGGCTCGAGCGTCATGTCGGCGGCGTCTGGTCGGCCTTCACCGTCCGGATCCACGGTCTCCTCCTGGGTGGTCTCGTCCTCAGGTACCGTCCCGCTCTCCTCGGGCTGCGACGTCGGGCTGGCGCCTCCTGGCTCCGTCCCGGTGGCGCACGCGGTGATGACGAGCAGGAGCGCTCCCGCGGCGAGCGCGGGGGCACGGCGGGCGGTGAGCATGCGGGACTCCTCGAGGTGGGCGCCTGTACGGGTCCATCGTCGACGCAAACGGCAGCCACCGCAGCACCGGGCACCGAGGTGACACCGGATCGTGACCCCAGGACCCTCGGGCGTGGCGCGCGCGGAGAGGTCCGAATCGCTAGATTCCTCGTGTCGGGTCGTCTTGGTACCGCATCCCGCGGCCCCTCGGGCCCGCAATCGAGAAAGGGTTGCAACGATGGACTTCTGGGACTTCTTCTGGCTCCTGGTCTACAGCTTCTTCTTCATCGCCTATCTCATGGTCCTTTTCCAGATCGTCGGGGACCTGTTCCGTGACCACCAGCTCTCCGGCTGGTGGAAGGCGGTGTGGGTGATCTTCCTCATCTTCCTGCCCGTTCTCACTGCGCTCGTCTACCTCATCGCTCGGGGCAGGGGCATGGCCGAACGGCAGCAGGAGATGATCCGACAGGCCAAGGACGACACCGACTCCTACATCCGCCAGGTCGCCGCCGCGTCCCCGACCGACCAGATCGCGAGCGCCAAGGCGCTCCTCGACTCCGGGGCGATCAGCCCGGAGGAGTTCACGACGCTCAAGGCCAAGGCGCTGGCCTGAGCTGAGCGCAGACGTGCCGGCTGTGCCGCCCCGCCCGAGCGGGACGGCACGGCCGGCGCAGCACATCGTGCCGATATCGTCGACGGATGGCCACGCTGCGTGCCGGACCACCGGACGAGCTCGCCCTGGCGGACGCGCCAGGGGGTGGGCTGCGGCGGCTGACGTCGCACGACTGGCCCCTCGAGCAGGCGCTCTCCCGCGTCGCCGACGTGCCCCGGTGGACCTACTACCCGCCCGATCTGTCGGACGACGACGCCCGCGAACGGGTGCGGGTGGCGGTGGAGCGCGACCGGGCGGGGATCACGGCCCGGTACGTGGTCCTGCTCGACGGTAAGCCCGTCGGCACCGCGGGCGTCGCTGCACGGACGCCGCTCGCCGCGGAGGTCTTCTACGCGCTGCTCCCCGTCGGCCGCGGACACGGCCTCGCGACGTGCGCCGTGGTGGAGCTGGCCACGTGGGGTTTCGGAGCGGGCTACCACGAGGTGCGGCTCGCCACCGTCGTGGGGAACGAGGCGAGCGAGGCGGTCGCGGCCCGCGCCGGGTTCCGGGCCGTCGGGACGCAGGTGCAGGACGACCGCACGACGACGCTGTGGGTCCGGTCGCGCGACGGCTCCCCGTGAGGCAGGTTCCGGTCAGCCCTGCGGGCGCAGGGCGATCGCCATGGCCTCGAGTGCGAGGAGCGGCGCCACGTTCCCGTCGAGGCGCTCCCGAGCCACCCCGATCGCGTCCATGCGCCGGACCGTCTGCTCGGGCGTCGAGTCCTCGGCGAGCGAGCGCACGGTCTCGGCGAGCTCGGTGTTGACGAGCTCGACCTCTGCTCCCAGCTGTACGACGAGCACGTCGCGGTAGAGCGACAGCAGGTCCACCATCGCGCGGTCGAGCACGTCGCGCTGGTGACGGGTCGCGCGGCGCTTCTGGTCCTTCTCGAGCTCGGTGACCTGCGAGCGCAGCCGCGGGGGCAGCGTCTCACCGGGTTCCGCGCCGAGGGACCGCAAGAGCTCGGCCTTCTCCGCCGCGTCGCGTTCTGCGGTCGCGGCCTTCGCCTCGGACTGCGCGACCTCGACGAGCTCACCCGCGGCCAGGACCGCGTCGCCGACGCCGCGGATGCGGCGTGCGATCGCGAGCACCGACGTGCGGCGCTGCCAGGCGTCCGGGTCCCGCGCGAGGCGGCGCGCCAGCCCGATGTGGCTCTGCGCGGCGCGCGCCGCGCCCTCGGCGAGCGCCGGGTCGGCGCCGTCACGCTCGACGAGCAGCCGTGCGACGGCCGCGACGGGCGGCACGCGCAGGACCATGGCGCGGCAGCGTGAGCGGATCGTCACCATGACGTCCTGGGGGCTGGGCGCGCACAGGACCCACACGGTGTGCGGGGGTGGCTCCTCGATCGCCTTGAGGAGGACGTTCGTGGTGCGCTCGGCCATCCGGTCGGCGTCCTCGACGACGATGACCCGCCAACGGCCCTGGGACGGGCTGCGGCTCGCGAGCCCGACGAGGTCCCGCACCTCGTCGATCGCGATCGTCACCTTCTCGGTCGTGACGAGGGTGACGTCGGCATGGGTGCCGGCGAGCGACGTCGTGCAGGCCTGGCAGTGCCCGCAGCCGCCCTGCTCGCACTGCAGGGCTGCCGCGAAGGCACGGGCGGCGTTGGAGCGGCCCGAGCCGGGGGGCCCGGTGAAGAGCCACGCGTGGGTCATCGCGGCCGGGTCGCGGACCGCTCCCTGGAGCACCTCGACGGCGTGCTCCTGCCCGACGACGTCGTCCCAGACGCTCACGCGTTGCTCGCCTCCTGGCCGTGGTCGGCCGGGGCACGTCCGCCCGTCTGCGCGTCGCGCGGCCGGGTGTAGCCGATCGCGGTGTCCGAGTCGTCGAACCCGTCGTCGGGATCGGCGGCCATGGTGTCCTCGGCCTCCTCGACGACGGGCGTCAGGGCGAGGCGCGCCGCGACGTCCACGCGGATCTGTCCCTGGATGTCCTCGACGGGCGCGGAGGCGTCGATGACCAGCCACCGCTCGGGATCCTGCGCGGCCCGCCGCAGGAAGGCCTCGCGCGTGCGCCGATGGAACTCCGCCCCTGCCCGCTCCAGGCGGTCGTGCGCGCGGTCCATGCGGCGCGCGGCGAGCGCCGGATCGAGGTCGAGCAGCACCGTGACGTCCGGCATGAGGTCCTGCACGGCCCAGCGGGAGATGAGCTCGACCTCGTCCGCGCCGAGCTCCCGACCCCCCGCCTGGTAGGCGACGGACGAGTCGAGGTAGCGGTCCGTGACAACCACCGCCCCGCGCTCGAGCGCGGGGCGCACGACGCTCGCCACGTGGTGCGCACGGTCCGCGGCGTACAGGAGCGCCTCGGTCCGCGCGTCCATGTCACCGCCGTGCAGCACGGCCTGCCGCAGCTCGAGCCCGAGCGGCGTCCCGCCCGGCTCGCGCGTGAGGACGACGTCCCTGCCGGTCAGGTCACCCAGCCACTCCCCGAGCAGGCGCGCCTGCGTCGACTTGCCGGCACCGTCGCCGCCCTCGAAGGAGATGAAGTACCCGGGTCCGCTCACGCGCCCACTGTAGCCGCGGCGTCCCACGCGCCGGGTAGCCTCGAGTGATGCCCTCCACCGAGCCCTCGACCGACCGCGCCCGCACGGCGCCGCCCACGCCCGGTGCCGCGTTCGCGGGCCGTACCTTCGACGCCGTGCTGTTCGACATGGACGGCACGCTCATCGACTCCGTGCCCGCCGTCGAGCGGTGCTGGCGGCGGTGGGCGGCCGAGCACGACCTGCCGGGCGCCGAGAGCTTCCAGATCGAGCACGGCACGCCGGCCCGCTCGCTCATCGCGCGTCTCCTGCCGGCCGACCGGGTCGAGGAGGCCTTCGCGCGGATCCTCGAGCTCGAGCTGGAGGACACCGACGGCGTGACGATCCTGCCCGGCACGCCGGAGGCGCTCGCGAGCCTGCCGGAGGACCGGCGGGCGATCGTGACGTCCTGCACGGGGCCGCTCGCCGCGGTCCGGATCCGGGCGTCCGGGCTCGACGCTCCTCAGGTGGTCGTGACCGCCGACGACGTGACGCACGGCAAGCCCGCCCCGGACCCGTTCCTGCTGGGCTCCCGCCGCCTCGGGGTGGACCCCGCGCGCTGCCTCGTCGTCGAGGACGCGCCCGCGGGCGTCGCCGCGGCACGTGCCGCGGGCTGCGCGGTCCTCGTCGTCGCGGGGACCCATACGCTCGCCGAGCTGGCGGGCACCTCCCCCGCACCCGACGCCGGGGCCGTCGACCTGGCGGCCGTGCGGTTCACGGTCGGCCCGGACGGGATCACCGTCACGGACCGCTGACGCCCGTGTCGCGTGCGAGCGCGGCGACGCCCCGACGCAGGGCGAGGACGAGGGCTCCGGCCGCGAAGTAGTCCTCGTCCGACCCGCCTCGCACGACCCGCACCTCGCGGCGCACCTCGTCGACGGCGTCGGTCACCTCCTCGGTCGACGGCCCGTCGGGCGAGCCGTCGTCGGCGCGCAGCGCCCGGGCGTAGGCGGCGACCGCCTCCGCCGTCGTCGGCCGCAACCGGGGACCGAGCGCCACGTCGGAGCGATCCTGGCGCTCCCACTCCGCGACGAGCCGGGTGACCTCGCTGACCACGGAGGCGCCGACGTCGAGCGCCTGCGCCCACCCGAGCTGCTGAGCCGTCCGTTCGATCCGGCGGTGCACGCGCGCCCGGACGTTCCCGCGGGTCGCCTCCTGCGAGCGCGCGATGCTGGCGCGGGTCTGCTCGAGGACCGGCTGCACCGCACGGCGGCGCTCTGCCCACTCCTCGGCCGTCGGCGGGCTCTCCTTCTCGAGGCCCTCGGCCACCTCCTCGAGCTGCTCGGCGAGGGTGTCCCGCAGCCGGGTCAGCTCACGCTCCGACGGGACGAGCAGGAGGGACGGGACGGCGAGGTTCACCAGGATGCCGATGCCCGCGCCGACGACGACGAGGCCGGCGTAGGCCGTGACGAACCCGACCTTGTCCTCGTTGCCGATGATGAGGACGAAGAGCGCCGACGTCGCCGCCCACTGGCCCATCATGCCGAAGACCCGCCAGCCGCCGACGAGGACCGCGAGCGCCACGACCACCGCGACCGATCCAGCGCTCGGCGCGAGGACGAGGTCGACGCCCCGGGCGATCACCGCGCCCAGGACGATCGCGCCGACGGCCTGCACCGAGTGCCGCACGGACCCGGCGACGGTCGTGGACGTCGCGACGACGGCGCCGAGAGGCGCGTAGTACGGGTAGTCGGAGAAGGGCTCGGGGGCGACGAGACCGACCGTCCAGGCGAGCGCGGCGGCGACCGCGGCGCGCCCCGCCATGGCCCAGCGCGGGCGCATCGACAGGAAGCGCACGGTGGCGCGCGTCCATCGCCCGACGGCGGCCTCGCGCGGGGCTGGCTCGTCTCCTCCCACCGGAGTCGCGTCCCTCAGACCTGGTCGCGCCTGGACGCGGCGACGACCCTCGACGCGGCGACGTGCACGTCGCGCAGCTCGTCCTCCGTCATCCCGGTGGCGCGCACGATCGCGGGCGGGATCTGCTCGGCGCGCTCGCGCAGCGCGTGGCCCGAGCCGCTGAGCCGTACCTCGACGAGCCGCCCGTCACGGGCGGACCGCGTCCGCTCGAGGTAGCCCGAGGCCTCCAGGCGCTTGAGGAGCGGGGAGAGCGTCCCCGGGTCGAGCAGGAGCCGGTCCGCGAGGCCGGTGACGGTGGTGGCCTGGCCCGCTGCGGCGTCCTGCCACAGCGCGAGGAGCACGAGGTACTGCGGGTGGGTCAGGCCGAGGGGGTCGAGCAGCGGGCGGTACATGGCGACCATCGCGCGCGCGGCCGCGGACAGCGCGAAACAGACCTGCGCCTCGAGCGCGAGGGGGTCCGCCGGTACCTGGGGATCGGTCATGTCGCCAGCGTACCGACGGCCGCCCTATGCTTGGTGGACCACTCTTTGGTGCACCAAGCATTTTTGTACCCGACGCAGGCCGGAAGGACGACGCGCATGACGGACCGCACGACGAAGGGCTCGACCGGACGCGACCGCGCACGCCGACCGCTGGGCCTGCGCCTGACCGAGGGGTTCCTGCCGATCTTCGGCCCGGCGCAGGTCGGGCGGCAGGGCTCCCCCGGGCGCGGCGTCTCCCCGGAGGAGCAGTCCCGCGAGCGCGAGCTGCGCACGCGCTTCGAGTACGTCACGGGCCCGGACGGCCGCAGCTACGTCGTCGAGCACACCTCGGCTGCGGCGGATGCACCGGACGAGCCGACGCCTCACGAACCCACGACGGACGAGCCCGGCGAGGCTCACTCCCCCGGGTAGGACACACCGATCTGCCGGCGGACCTCGTCCATCGTCCGCATGACCTCGAGCGTGCCGTCCCACGTCATGCGCGGGCTCTGCGTCAGACCCGCTTCGACGCAGCGGGCCACCTCGGCCGCCTGGTACTGCTTGCCCTCGCCGGTGAAGCCGGAATAGTCCCAGATCGCGCCGTCGTGCCGCACGACCCGGAAGGACGTGGGCGCGTAGAACGTGCCGTCCACCTCGATGCGCCCGGCGGTCCCGGAGATCACGGCCTGTGTCGCGGTGCGTGACCACAGCGTCGTCGAGAGCGTCGCCTGCGTGCGCGCCCCGTAGCCGAACGCCATGCTGATCTGCCCGTCGACGCCGGTCTCGGTGAGCGCGCCGACGGCGGTCACCGTGTCCGGCGCGCCGAGCACGTCGTGCGCGAACGAGACCGGGTAGACGCCGAGGTCAAGCAGCGCGCCGCCCGCGAGCTCGGGTGCGTAGAGCCGGTGGCCCGGGTCGTACGGGAAGAACTGACCGTGGTCGGCGCTGAGGTTGACGACCTCACCGATCTCGCCGCGGGCGATCACCCCGCGGATCGCCGCGACGTGCGGCAGGAACCGCGTCCACATGGCCTCCATGACGAACACGCCGGCCGCCGCGGCAGCCTCGAAGACCTCGCGCGCCTCGGCCTCGTTGCGGGTGAACGCCTTCTCGACCAGGACGTGCTTGCCCGCCGCGATCGCGAGGAGCGCGTGCTCGCGGTGGTGCGAGTGCGGCGTCGCGACGTACACCACGTCGACCGTGTCGTCGTGGACGAGCTCGTCGTACCCGTGGTGCGTGGTGGGGATGCCGTGCGCCGTGGCGAACCGCTCCGCGCGCGTGCGGTCCCGCGAGCCGACGGCGGAGACCCGCGCCTGGGTGTGCTGGCGCACCGCCTCGGCGAACGACGACGCGATGCCGCCGGCACCGAGGATCCCCCAGCGGATCGTCGGAGCGGTCCGGGGGTCGGGGACGACGCCCGTGACGTCGACCGGCAGCCCGTCGACCGGGCCGCTGACGCTCCCCGCGGAGGCGGACTGCTGCTGCACGCTGGCTTCGTTGCTCATGGGGCAACGCTATCGCTGTGGGATCGCTCTCAGGCGCGTCGTCCACCGAGTGGGCGAGCCCGGCACCAGAAGTTTCCGCCGGGTGATGCGCACCGGACGGCGACGGGCCACGATGGGCCCATGGCCGAACCGACACCCACACCCGCCGCCAGAGCGAGCGCGCACGGCCTGGTGAAGGTCTACGGCTCCGGCCCGACGGCGGTGCGCGCCCTCGACGACGTCGACGTCGCCTTCTCCGGGGCGCACCTCACCGCGATCATGGGACCCTCCGGCTCCGGGAAGTCGACGCTCATGCACTGCATGGCGGGTCTCGACACCCCGACCGCCGGCCAGGTCGTGGTCGACGGCCAGGACATCTCCCGGATGTCCCAGCGGCGGCTCACGGCGCTGCGGCGCACCCGGATCGGCTTCGTCTTCCAGTCGTACAACCTCGTGCCCACGCTCACCGCGGCCGAGAACATCACACTCCCCCTCGACATCGCCCGCACCCCGGTCGACCGAGACTGGTTCGACGAGGTCGTGGGCGCCGTCGGGCTCGCCGACCGCCTGCACCACCGGCCGTCCGAGCTGTCGGGCGGGCAGCAGCAGCGGGTCGCGTGCGCACGAGCGCTCGTCTCGCGGCCCTCCGTCGTCTTCGCCGACGAGCCCACCGGCAACCTCGACTCCCGCTCGTCCGGCGAGGTGCTGGCGTTCCTGCGCCGCTCGGTGGACGAGCTCGGCCAGACCGTCGTCATGGTGACGCACGACCCGCGCGCGGCCTCCTACGCACACCGGGTCGTGTTCCTCGCCGACGGCCGCATCGCCGGCGAGATCCTCGACCCGTCCCAGCAGGACGTCCTCGACGCGTTGGCCGCGGTCGCGGAGCCGTCGTGATCCGCGTCGCGCTGCGGGGCGTGCGCGCCCACCTCGTGCGGTTCGTGCTCTCCGTGCTCGCGGTGACGCTCGGGGTCGCGTTCGTCGTGGGGACGTTCGCGTTCCGGGGCATGCTGTCCTCGACGTTCGACGACATCATCGCGACGACGCTCGTCGCCGACGTCTACGTGCGCGGCGCCGACGTGCTCGAGTCCGACAACCCCGGCGCGGGCGGAGGTTCCGGTGGCGGCTTCGGCGAGGCCCGCAGCCTCGTGCCGCTCGACCTCGCCGACGACCTCGCGCGGCTCGACGGCGTCGACCGCGCCGTGCCCGACGTCTCGGGCCCCGTCGTCCTCGTCTCGGCGGACGGCACGGCCGTCGTCACCTCCGGCCCTCCCAGCACGGCGTTCTCGATCGACCCGCAGGACCCCAGCCTGACCCTGGCGGACGGCGCGTGGCCGGCCGGCGGGCAGATCGTCCTCGAGGAGAGCGCGGCGCGCACGGCCGGACTCGAGGTCGGCGACACCACCACCGTCGTGCTCGGCGACGAGCCGAGCGAGGTCGAGGTCGCCGGGGTCTTCACGGTCGAGGCGGCGCCCGCGGGGGCCGTGCTCGTCGGGATCGATGACGCCACCGCCCGCGCCGCCTACGCCCCCGACGGGCTCGCGGCGATGATCTCCGTGTACGCCGACGCCGGTACGGACGCCGGAGCAGACGTCGACGCCCAGGGCCTCGCCGACCGCGTCGGGGCGAGCCTGCCCGAGGGCGCTGAGGCCGTCACGGGCGACCAGGTCCGCGAGGAGGCCGGCGAGGCCGTCGAGCAGGTGCTGGGCTTCATCGAGACCTTCCTGCTCGTCTTCGCCGCGATCGCCCTGTTCGTCGGCGCCTTCATCATCACCAACACGTTCGCGATGTCGGTCCGTGAGCGCCTGCGGGAGCTCGCCCTGCTGCGTGCCCTCGGGGCGTCCCCGGCGCAGGTCTTCGCGTCCGTGCTCGCCCAGGCGCTCGTCGTCGGGGTCGTCGGGGCGGCGCTCGGGGTGCTCGCGGGAGCCGGGCTCGTCCGGCTCATCCGGGCGGGCCTGGCCGCCGGCGGCTTGGAGTTCTCCGGCCGAGCACCGCTCGACGCCACGCAGATCGTCCTCGCGGTGGGCCTCGGCGCGCTCGTCAGCGTGCTCGCCGCGATCCTGCCCGCCCGCCGGGCCGCGCTCGTCCCGCCGGTGCAGGCGATGCGCGACGACGTGGCCCCCGACCGGGGCACGGGTGTCCGCGCCGCCGCGGGCCTGGTGCTCGTCGCGGTGGGTGCGGGCGTGCTGGTGCTCGCCGCGCACCTCGGCGCGTCGGTGAGCGACGCCCCCACAGGGTGGGAGGTCGTCGACGGTCTCGACCCGCGCCTGCTCCTCGGCGTCGGCGCGGGCCTCGTGCTGGTCGGGGTGCTCGTCGGGTCGCCCGCGGTCGCCCGCGGTGTCCTCACGGTCCTCGCCGCCCCCCTCGTCGCCGCGCTCCGCCCGCTGGGCCGCCTCGCCCGCGGCAACGTCACCCGCACCCCGCGGCGCACCGCGAGCACGGCGGGCGCGCTGCTCATCGGGATGGCGCTCGTCTCCGTCACGGGCGTCATCGCGGCGTCCACGCAAGCCTCCGTGCGCACCGTCGTCGAGACGGAGGTCCGCGCCGACCTGCTCGTCGACTCCGCGACGTGGGTCGTGCCCGACGGTGCGCTGCGCGCCGTCGAGGCGGTGCCCGGGACGCAGAGCGTCGACGCCGTCCGGCTCGGCGTGACGCCGGCCCTGGCCGTCGACGCACCCGCCGGGACCGAGGCCCGGGGCGCCGACGTCGGCGGGGTGCCCGCCCGGTTCTTCGCGACCGCCCTCGACCCTGTGGCGATCCAGGGAGACCCGACGGCCGCGCTCGAGGCGGGGGACGCCGTCGTGCACCGGTCCACCGCCCGCGAGCGCGGGTGGGAGCACGGGGACGTGCTCGAGCTCGGAGCGGGCGCCGCCGCGCGGGAGGTGCGCATCGGTGCGGTCATCGACAGCCAGATCGTCAGCACGGGGGTGGTCGTCGACGACGACCTCTTCGACGCGCTCGTGCCCGCCGGTCAGCAGTCCGTCCGGATCGTCTACGTCACGGCCACCGACCCCGCCGGGACCGAGGCGCTGCGCGCCGACCTGCTCGCCGCCGTCGAGCCGTACCTCGTGCTGACCGTCCTCGACCGCGAGGAGACGGCGTCCGCGTTCGCCGACCAGGTCGACCAGGTGCTCGTCATCCTCTACGCCCTGCTGGCGCTGTCGATCGTCATCGCGCTCCTCGGGATCGTCAACACGCTCGCGCTGTCCATCATCGAGCGCACGCGCGAGATCGGGCTGCTGCGCGCCGTCGGCCTCGGGCGTCTCCAGCTCGCCGGGATCATCGCGATCGAGTCCGTCCTCACGGCCGTCTACGGCACCGTGCTCGGGGTCGCGACGGGCATCGGGATCGGTGCCGCGCTACCAGGCGTGCTCGCCGACGAAGGGCTGAGCACGCTCGCGATCCCCTGGACACAGGTGCTGGGGGTGCTCGGCGCGGCCGTCGTGATCGGACTCGTCGCGAGCGTCTGGCCCGCGATCCGGGCGGCCCGGCTGCCGGTGCTGGACGCCGTCTCCGTGGACTGAGCGCCCTCGTGGGACCAACGTCACCGACTCGCGCCGGTGGTCCTGCAGCGATGGCGATGCCCGACGGGCCGTGCCTACAGTCGAGGTGTCGCCGGGCACGGCGCACCCATGCCGGACCTGCGACTCCCGCCCCACCGAGGAGGTCCCCGTGTCCGTGGTCCCTGTCCGTACCCTCATCAGCCCCCTGCGCTACGTCCAGGCACGCGGCGCCCTCACCCGGCTCGGCGAGTTCGTCGCCCCCATCGGGACCAAGCCCCTGCTCGTCGCCGACGACGTGGTGTGGGCTCTCGTGCAGGACACCGTCGCGGAGTCGCTGCAGGCCGCCGACCTCCCCCGCCACCGCACGGGGTTCGGGACCTACGCGACCGCGGCCGAGGTCGACCGGCTCGCCCGGGAGATCGAGGAGGCCGGCGCAGACGTGATCGTGGGCGTCGGCGGCGGCTCGACGATCGACGCGGTGAAGGCCGCGGGGCACCTCGCCGGGATCCGCTGGGTCTCGGTCCCGACCGTCGCCTCGACGGACGCGCCCTGCTCGGCCCTGTCCGTCATCTACACCGAGGACGGCGCGTTCGAGGAGTACCGGTTCTTCCCCCACAACCCGGACCTCGTGCTCGTCGACACCCAGCTCGTGGCGAACGCCCCGGCGAAGTTCCTCGTCGCCGGCGTGGGCGATGCGCTCGCGACGTGGATCGAGGCCCGCGCGGTCGCGCAGGCGAACACCACGACGATGGCCGGCGGCCTGCCGCTCGTCACGGGCACCGCCCTCGCCGAGCTGTCGTGGAAGATCCTCTGGGAGAACGCCCTGCCGGCGATCGCGGCGGTGCGCGAGCACATCGTCACCCCGGCCGTGGAGAAGGTCGTCGAGGCCAACACCCTGCTGTCCGGGCTGGGCTTCGAGTCCGGTGGGCTCGCCGCGGCGCACGCCATCCACAACGGGCTGACCGCCGCGCCCCAGACCCACGGCCTCACCCACGGCCAGAAGGTCAACATCGGCTCCCTGACCCAGCTCGTGCTGGAGGGCGCACCCACCCAGGAGATCGACGACTTCATCGTGTTCACCACCCGTGTGGGGCTGCCGAACACCCTCACCGAGATCGGGCTCACGGCCGACGACGTCGGCGACCTCACCCGCGTCGCGCAGTCCGCGACGGCCGAGGGCGAGACCATCCACGCGATGCCGTTCGACGTCCACGTGCCCGAGCTGGTCGACGCGCTGCGCTCGATCGAGAGCTACTCCCGGCGCGTCCGGGCGGACGCCGGCCTCCCGGAGCCCGAGAAGCACGTCGCCCACTGACCCGGTCGCGGCAGCCGCCGAGGTAGAACCCCAGTTCGCGAGGTAGAACCCCAGTCGATCACTGGGGTTCTACTTCGCGGGGGACTTCTTGGCCGCGGGCTTCTTGGCGGCAGGCTTCTTCGCGGCCGGCTTGCGCGCGGGCTTCTTCTTGGGGCCCTGCGCGCGCTTCTCGGCGAGCAGCTCGATCGCCTGCTCGGGCGTGATCGACTCGGGGGTCGTGTCGCGCGGCAGCGTCCGGTTGGTCTCGCCGTCGGTCACGTACGCCCCGAAGCGGCCGTCCTTGACGACGATCGGCTTGCCCGACGTCGGGTCGTCGCCCAGCTCGCGCAGCGGCGGCGCGGCGGTGGCGCCGCGTCCACGCTTCGGCTGCTTGTACAGCTCGAGAGCCTCCTCGAGCGTCACCGTGAACATCGCCTCCTCCGACGGGAGGGTCCGCGAGTCCGTGCCCTTCTTCAGGTACGGGCCGTAACGGCCGTTCTGCGCGGTGATCTCCGTCCCCGACTCGGGGTCGGTCCCCACCACGCGCGGCAGCGAGAGCAGCTGCAGGGCGTCGTCCAGGGTGACCGACTCGAGCGTCATCGTCTTGAGCAGCGAGCCCGTGCGCGGCTTGGGGAGCGCGGCCTTGGCGCGCTTGAGCGCGGCGGCCGACAGCCCCTCCTCGAACTCCGGCTCCGGGAGCTGCTCGGTCACGTACGGGCCGTAGCGCCCGGCCTTCGCGATGATCGGGTACCCGGTCGACGGGTCGGTGCCGAGGACCCGGCCGTCGTCCGCCCCGGCCGCGAGCAGCTCGCGCGCCTTGGCCACGGTCAGCTCGTCGGGCGCGACGTCGTCGGGCACGGAGGCGCGCGGCGGGTTCTCGCCCTCCTTCACCTCGACCGTGAGGTCCTCGACGTACGGGCCGTAGCGGCCGACCCGCAGCTGCAGGCCTTCCCCGATGGGGACCGAGTTGATGTCCCGGGCGTCGATGTCGCCGAGGTCCTGCACCAGGTGGCGCAGGCCCTCGACGGCGTTCTCGCCGTCCTGGCCGAAGTAGAACCGCGTCAGCCACTCGACCCGGTCCTTGTCGCCCGCGGCGATCGCGTCGAGGTCGGCCTCCATCGCGGCCGTGAAGTCGTAGTCGACGAGCCGCTCGAAGTGCTCCTCGAGCAGCCGGATCACCGCGAACGCGAGCCAGCTCGGCACGAGCGCCTGCCCACGGGTGAGCACGTACCCGCGGTCCTGGATGACCGAGATCGTCGACGCGTACGTCGACGGACGCCCGATGCCGCGCTCCTCGAGGGCCTTGACCAGGCTCGCCTCGGTGTAGCGCGGCGGTGCGGACGTCGAGTGCCCGTCGGCCGTCAGGTCGGAGCCGGTGAGCGCGTCGCCCTCGGCCATCTGCGGCAGCCGGGCCTCGTCGCCCTTGCCGGCGCTGCCGGCCGCACCGAGCGAGTCCTCGGCGTAGCGGTCGGTGTCCGAGCTCTCCTCGTACGCCGCGAGGAACCCGCGGAACGTGATGACCGTGCCGGAGGCGGCGAAGACCGCGTCGCGGCCGTCCGTGCGCAGCGCCGCTCCGAGCCGGACCGACGCGGTCGAGCCCTTCGCGTCGGCCATCTGCGAGGCGACGGTGCGCTTCCAGACGAGCTCGTAGAGCTTGAACTGGTCGCCCGAGAGCTCGCGAGCGACCTGCGCGGGCGTCCGGAACGAGTCCCCCGCGGGACGGATCGCCTCGTGGGCCTCCTGCGCGCCCTTGTTCTTCGAGGCGTACAGGCGCGCCTTGTCCGGGACGAACTCGGTGCCGTACAGCTCGGCTGCCTGGCGGCGCGCGGCGTCCACGGCCTCGGCCGACAGTGCCGGCGAGTCGGTCCGCATGTACGTGATGTAGCCGTTCTCGTACAGCGACTGCGCGGTGCGCATCGTCTGCCGCGAGGACATCCGCAGCTTGCGGCTCGCCTCCTGCTGCAGGGTCGACGTCGTGAACGGCGCGGCGGGCCGGCGCGTGTACGGCTTGGTCTCCAGGCTGCGCACGGTGAAGTCGGCGCCCTCGAGGCCTGCCACCACCTCACGAGCGGCGTCCTCACCGAGCTGCGCGACGCCGTCGCGGGCGGCCCCGGGCTTGAGCCGGCCACGGTCGTCGAAGTCGCGACCGCTCGCGACGCGTGCGCCGTCGAGCTGGACGAGCCGCGCGCCGAACGCGTTGCCCGCGTCGGTGGCCGTGCGGTCGGCGAGCCCGAAGGTCCCGGTCACGTCCCAGTACTCGGCAGGCACGAACGCCATGCGTTCACGCTCGCGCTCGACCACGAGGCGCGTCGCGACGGACTGCACGCGCCCCGCGGACAGGCCCTGGCGGACCTTGCGCCACAGCACCGGCGAGACCTCGTAGCCGTAGAGACGGTCGAGGATGCGCCGCGTCTCCTGGGCGTCGACGAGGTGGGCGTCCAGGTCGCGCGTGTTCTCCAAGGCCCGCAGGATCGCCTCGCGGGTGATCTCGTGGAACACCATGCGCTTGACGGGGACCTTGGGCTTGAGCGCCTCGATGAGGTGCCACGCGATGGCCTCGCCCTCGCGGTCCTCATCGGTGGCGAGGTAGAGCTCGTCGGCGTCCTTGAGCGCCCGCTTGAGCTCGGCGACCTTCTTCTTCTTGTCGCCGTAGACCTCGTAGTAGGGGTCGAACCCGTTGTCGACGTCGACCGCGAACTTCCCGTACGGGCCCTTCTTCATGTCCGCGGGCATCTCGGACGGCTGCGGGAGGTCCCGGATGTGCCCGACGCTCGCCTCGACCTCGTAGTCGTCGCCGAGATAGCCCTGGATCTTGCGGGCCTTCGCGGGCGACTCCACGATCACGAGCTTGCGTCCCTGGGACATCCGTACCTGCTTCCTGTGCTGTGGCGGCTCGCGCCGACCGGACCTGCGGACCGCTCCGTCGAGGTGGTGGGGCCAGGGCTCGGCACGCTCGTCGTGCCCGCCCTCGAACCACCCGGCAGCCTATGACGTTACGCCACCGGCGCCCGGGCGCACCCTATCGCTGTGGACGGGCGGTGCAGAAGATGGGTGAAGTCGCCGTCAGCGCGTGGCGGCACGACCCGTCGCCTGACGCAGCAGCAGCAGGAGCGCGAACGCGGCCGCGCTCACCGCGACGACGCCCGCCGCCCCGCCGAGGTAGGCCGTGACCTGGTCCGCGTCGGGGGACGACCAGCTCGCCGGGTAGACGCGCTGCAGGCTCCACACCGCGACCGCGCCGGAGGCGGCGGCACCCAGCAGCAGGAGCACACCGACGATCGCCGAGCCCGGGGCGCTGCCCGCGTCCACGTCGAGCGCCGACGACGGTGTGAACGCGCACACCATCGCTCCCCAGGCGAGCACGACGAGGACCGCGGCGACCACGTCGCTCGGTCGGTGCCACTGGCCGACGAGCGTCGAGACGCCCGTCGCCGCGGTGTACCCGGCGCCGAGGACGGCGACCAGCGGTCGCGCGGGTCGCGGCACGGCGAGCAGCAGGGCGGCGGAGACCGACGCCGCGACCGTGGTGTGGCCGCTCGGGAGCGTGTTGCCCGAGTCCCAGCCGCCGATGAGGTTCTCGCGACCCAGCAGGCTGTGCTTGACGAGCTGCGTGGTGACGTTCGCGCCGACGACGAGGAACGCGACCTGGAGCGCGAGCCCCCAGCGCCGACGCAACAGCGCGATGAGCATCGCGGCACCCACGCCGGCGACGAGGAAGGTCACGGAGACGACGTCGAGCACGGGCTCCGCGAGCTGCCACAACCGGCCCTGGCCGTAGACCGCACCGTCGAACGCGAGCCGCTCGAGCTGCTGGCCCTCGAACGTGTCGGCGAAGTACCGCCACAGCACCCAGACGCCGACGGCCGCCACGAGCGCGGTGAGCACCGCCACGACCCGGGCGACGACGCTCGGCCCCGCACCGGGCGACGTCCCGGTCGGTGCCGCCCGGCCGTGCGCGGGGAAGTGCGCGGGGGCGTGGGCAGCGGGGTGACCCGGGGCGTGGTCCGGGAAGGCGGGCGGCCCGTCCGGCGGCCGCTGGTGCGATCGACCCGGCTGCTGCCCGCCGGAGCGGGGCAGCGGCTGGGTCGGCGCGACGTGCTCGTGACTCATCCGACAACCGTAGGACACCCGTGTGGGGAACTGGCGCAGACGGTGCGCAGGGTCCGGCCACAGAGACAGCACGGGCCGCCGAGCGGTCACGACGTGACGTGCGCGTCCTTCTCCGCCCGGTAGGCCTCGATCGTCAGCGTCCGCAGGCGTGAGCTGCGTCCCGTCGGGTTGTCCACGAACCCGACGGCGGAGATGTACGGCTCGATGACGTGGATCTTCTGCAGCGGCGTGACGATGAGGAGCTGCAGCCCGAGGCTGCGGAACAGCTCGAGCGCGAACCGGGTCGACTCGTCGGAGCCGCGCCCGAACGCCTCGTCGATCACGACGAACCGGAAGGCCTTGGAGCGCACCGCACCCCAGTCGAGCTTGAACTGGTACGCGAGCGACGCGGCGAGGATCGTGTAGGCGAGCTTCTCCTTCTGTCCGCCCGACTTCCCGCCCGAGTCGGAGTAGTGCTCGTGCTCGACGTCGTCCTCGCGCGAGCGCTCCGAGGCGGACAGCACGAACCAGCTGCGCACGTCCGTCACCCGCCGGGTCCAGGCCTCGTCCGCCTCGCTGAGTCCCTCCCGGCCGCGGAACCGCTCGACGATCGCCTTGACCCGCAGGAACCGCTCCTCGGAGTAGAACTCCAGGGTCTCCTCGTCGGTCTCCTCGTCGCGACGCCCCTCGAGGTCGAGGCCGAGCGCGCCGTCCGTGCACGCGCGCAGGTCGGCCCGGAACTCCCGCACCTCCGTGTTCGGGGTGGGCGCCATCTCGAGGCGGATGTACCGGCCCGGGTTGTAGTCGATCGCGCGCAACGAGTCGTTGATCGTGTCGACGCGCTCGCGGATGATGTCGGCCTGCTTCGACAGCTCGGCGTGGAAGCCCGCGATGTCGCGGATCGTGTTGGTGTTGAGGTACGTCTTGAAGTCGACCTCGAACCGCGGCAGGTCGTCGCGCGTGAGGCGCTCGTGCAGGGCCCGGTACTCGGGCGCGGAGCGCACGTCGTCGTCGAGCTCGGTCGTCTCCACGGGGTAGGCCGCGCGGAACGCCGTCATCTGGGCGGCGATGCGCGTGCCGAGCTGTCCCTGGGCGGCCTGCGTCTGCTCGACCTGGTCGGTGAGCCGCGCCCGCAGCGAGCTCTCGACCGTCTCGGCGTCGGCCCCCTCACCGGACCCAGCTCCGGACCCGTCGCCCTCCCCACGGCCGCGCGCGGCGGCCTCGGCGTCGAACGCACGCGCGAGCTCGGCGAGCAGGCCGGACTCGACGTCGCCGTGGTCCGCGACCACACGCTGCGCCCGGGCGCGCTGCTCCCGGGCGGCGTCGAGCGCGTGCCGGTCCCCGCCGGCATCGGCCAGCAGGGCGTCGCGCTCGTGCGCGAGCGCCGCCGCGGCGTCCGCGAGCTCGCGCAGGCGGGCGGCGATCTTGCCCAGCTCGGCGGAGCCGTCCTCGATCCGCCGCTTCTCGTCGTGGAGGTCGGCGACGGCGCGCACGGACTCCTCCCAGTCGAGCTCGCGCCACTCGCGGAAGACGTCGAGCCGGTTGAGGGCGTGCGACCGGCCGATCGCGGCCGACTTCTCCCGGCCGACCTCGTCGCGCCGTTCCTCGAGCGCCTCGCGACGGGCCGTGACGCCCGCGGCCTGCTCGAGGAGCGCGTCGATCTTGGCGGCGTTGGACCAGCCGAGCACGTAGCCGCGGCGGTCCCCGACGTCGCGACGGTCGTCCTTCTCGTGCTGGCTCGGCGAGTGCTTGACCTGGCCCTCGCGCGTCACGGCGCGGCTCGCGCGGCGGAACTCGTCGAGGGTGTCCGCGCACACGTGGTCGGCGCGCCGGTCGAGCTCGGCCTCGACCCAGTCGGCGAGCGGGCCGTCCTTGACCTCGAGCAGGTCGGCGAGCAGCGGCTGCCCTCCCGGTGACCGGGTCCCGTGGCTTTCGCGCACGCGCGTCTCGGCGGGCACCCGGTGGTAGACGAGCCGCGTCCCGAGGTGGTGGGAGTTGATCCACGCCGCGACCGCCTCGTAGTGCTCGGCGGGGACGAGCAGGGACAGGGCGAAGCCGCGCAGGACCCGCTCGGCCGTGCCCTCCCAGGGGGCGTGCTCGGCCCGCACGCCCACGAGCTCGCCCGCGAACGGCAGGTCGGCCTCGGTCAGCCCGACGTCGGCGCACAGCCGTGAGCGCAGGTCCAGGCTCGCGCGGGGCAGGTTCGACTCACGGTCGGCCAGGCTGCGCAGCTCGGCGTTGATCTCGCGGGACTCGGTCTCCACACCCCGGAGCTCGGCCGCGACCTCGGCAGCCCGGGCCTCGATCTCGGCGAGGGCCTCCTGCGCGGCGGACTGACGCTCCGCCGTCGTCTCCCGCACCGCGAGGAACTCGCCCCGGGACGCGACCGGGTCCAGCCCGGCGTTCTCGAGGTAGCGCCCGAACTCGGTGGCCTTGGTGTGCCGCTCGGCGCGCTCGACCTCGCGACGCGCGACCTCGGCCTCGATCTGCGCGAGCCGGTCCCCGCCGTGGCCGGCGCGCTCGATCTCGAGGCGCTGGCGGTCGGCGTCGAGCACGGCGATCTCCTCGCCGAGCCGCCCGAGCCGCACGGTGCGCTCCGCCACCGTGTCCTCGAGGTCGGCGATGCGCCGGTCGAGGGCCGTGACCCGGCGACCCGCGGTGAACGCGCGCAGGGCGTCACGCTGCGCGGCGAGCTCGGCGATCCGCCGGCCCGCGGCGTCGTACGCGTCGCAGTCCGCGAGCAGCGGCGTGAGGCGGTCGATCTGCGTGCGGGCGCGCACCACGGCGTCGTGCGCGCTCGTCAGGTCGTCGAAGTGGGAGACGAGCTTGTCCGTCCACCGGGCTGCGTCGAACGGCTCGAGCATGTGCTCGCGGACGAACTCGTTGAGGTCGCCCACCGACTTCATCGACACCGTCTGGTGGAACAGCTCCATCGCCTGCTCGGACTCGATGCCGAGCAGGCGGCGGAAGTCGCGGCCGTACTCCGGGAAGTGGTCGCGCACCTGCGCCCCGGACGCGCGCAGGCGCCGCCGCAGGACGTTGACGTCGCCGTCGAACCCCGCGAAGTCCTCCGCGATCGTCATCGGCGACGTGCTCGTGACGAAGAACCGCTCGGGCTGGCCCTGGTTGCCGTCCTTGAGCCAGAACACCTGCGCGAGCACGACCCGCGCGTCGAAGCCCCGGTTGGCGAACTCCCCGAGGATCACCGAGTACGTGTGCCCGCTGCGCAGCCCGACGTGCCGCGACGCGCCCGTGACCTCGTTGCGCTCCGACTTGTAGTGCCCGGCGACGTAGGAGCGCAGCGTGCGCTCGCGCGTGCCCGCCCCCGCGGCCTTGTTGTAGCTGATGCGGTTCGCGGGCAGCAGGAGCGTGGTGATGGCGTCGACGATGGTCGACTTGCCCGAGCCGATGTCCCCCGTCAGCAGGGCGTTGCGGCCCTCGAGGTCGACGCTCCACGCGTACCGGTCGAACGTGCCCCAGTTGAGGACCTCGAGGCGCTCCAGGCGGAACCCTGCGCGCGTGTCGACGTCGGCCGCCGCGTCGTGGAGCTCGACGGCGCTGAACAGTCCCTCGGCCATCAGGCCTCCCCGTCTGCGGTGCTGGACCCGGTCGTGCGGGCGGCGTGCTCGGCGTGCTCGGCGTACTCGACGAGCCGGGCGTCGAGGTCCGCGAGCCACTGCGCGTCGACGAACGCCTTGAGGATGCGGCGCACCTCGTACGTGTCCGGCGCGTCGGGCACCGGCCGCAGGAAGCCCAGCTCGACGACCCGGCGGACCGTGCCCTCGACCCGGTCGCGCACCTTCGCCTCGTTGCTCGACTCCGGCCAGAACACCCGCACGAGCCCGACGATCTCGTCGCGGCCCAGGACGAGGCGCGTCTCGCCGCCCTCGGAGTCGAACTGCGCGAGCCGCTTGCGCAGCAGCGCCAGCAGGAGCGAGACGTCGAACGGCAGCTCCCGGCGCGCCACGAGCCGGGGCACGAACGACTCCGCGTCCTCCTCGGGCCGCGAGCGCAGGTACGCGTACCCCTCGGACTCGTCCAGCACGACCTCGAGGCCGAGCGTCGCCACGAAGTCACGGGCCTGCGCCTGCAGCGCGAGCAGGTCGCGCCACACCTGGGGGTGCTGGTCGCGGTAGACCACACCCTTGACGAGCGACGTCACGACGAGCGGCAGCTCGGCAGGTGCGGTCCGGGTGGCCGGCTGGCTCACGAGGCCTCCTCGGTCTCAGGTGTGGGCGGGGTGGCTGCGGGGGCGTGGGTGGGGACCGCCGTCGCGCCGGTGCGGGCGAACGTCACGCGCGGGACGTGCGCCGTACGGCGTTCGTCGCCCGCCGTCCACGACACCTCGTCGGTGTGCTCGCCGTCGTGCACGACGGCGAAGCGCGGGTCGTCCAGGGACAGGTACGTCACGAGCTCGGCGAGTCCCTGCTCGAGGGGTGCCTGCTCGACGACCTCGCGCAGCGAGACCTGCCGGCGGTGGCGCAGGGCGCCGCGCACGTGCCGCACGAGCCGAGCCGGGTCGACGTGCACCTGGTCGAAGAGGGCGGAGGCGTCGAAGTCCGCCGCACCGGGCGTGACGTCGTCGGACGCCAGCGGCGCGGGTGGCTGCGGGCGGAACAGGGGACGCTCGGTCGGCAGGTGGACGTCGACGTGCGTCGCGTCCATCGGCACGGCGAGCGGGCCGGAGTCCTCCGCGCCGAGGCGGGCGCGCTCCGGGTGGTCGCGCAGGGCCAGGGCGTGCGACTCGACGCTGCGCAGGATGTCGATGACCCGGCGGTTCTCGAGCCACACCTGGTCGTCGAGGAACCGGCGCAGCTGCTCCGACAGCACCCGCACGGTGGCCTGGGTGCGCTCACCGGCGTCGAGCCAGTCGTAGTGGATCCGGCGCAACCGGCGGGCGGACGGATCGGCGCTCGGGTGCGGGCCGGCGCCGTCCGGGCTCAGGGCCGGGAGCGCTTGGACGCGCGCGACGAGGGTCGTGAACTCCTCCTGGCGCTGCTGGTCCAGGAGGAAGTCGTAGAAGGCATGGAAGCTGCGGCCCTGGTCGGAGTCCGCGATGGCGGACCTGCTCCCCACGACGGCGTCCAGCAGGTCGCCCTTGGCGCCGTCCCAGCCGGTGATGCGCTCACGCATCTGACGGTCGAGGGCCCGGAAGTTCGCCTCCACCTCCCGGAAGTCGCTGAGCAGCTCGGCGGCGGTGCTCGTGAGCTGCTGGTAGCGGTCGCGCTGCGCGGACGCGTCGAGCAGCGAGACCTGCCCGGAGCGCACCCGCGCGATCTCCTCGTCGATCGCCGCCCGACGCTCCTCCAGCTCGCGCAGCCGCGCCTGCGCGTCGGACTCGGTGCCCACCGTGAGCTGGCGCAGCAGCTCGAACACGGTGTTGAGCCGGGACTCCGTGCCGACGAACGACCGCTCGCGCAGCTGCGTCACCCACGCGACCGCCTTCTCCACCGCGGGCGTGGCGTCGTAGTGCGCCTCGTCCGACCCCGTCGGGTAGTACTTGCGCAACCACCCCTGCTCCGGAGCGGACCAGTGGTCGAGGTACGCCTTGGGCGAGCGTGGGTAGCGCGGACCGTCCGGCGCGGCGCTCCCGTCGGGGTGCGTCTCGGCAGGACGGGGCTCTGCCGGACGAGACTCGGCCGGACGGGACTCTGCGCGGTGGATCTCGTAGAGCGCGTCGTCGAGGCGCGCGACGAGCTCGGCCTCGCCGATCGACCGCACGTTCTGCTCGACGAACACCGAACCGAGGAAGCTCAGCGCCAGCGGAGCGTTGTCCGACCGCAGCAGACGCCACGCCGGGCTGCGCCGCAGCGCGTCGATGTCGTCGTGCTCCACGCAGTCCTCTCCGTCAGCGCCCACCGCAGGCGCAGCAAGCATCCTAAGTCGCGCCGGCGACGATCCGATGATGACGGCACGGTCCCCTCGGGCGTGTCGTTGGCGTCTGCTTCACCGACCGGCGCGGTGGCCATCGACGCGCACGGCGCATGGCATGTGTCCTCGTCTCTCGAGTCGTCGAGCGACCATCCAAGTAGCGAGTGCCGTCAGACCGGAGGTGGCGCGCGAGAAGACACCTACTGCCACCCACTCTCTTCACGGGCACCATCCAGGAAACGGAGTGTGGAGGTCGCCGACGAGAAGGGGCTATCCAGGAAGAGCAGTATAAAGTTCGCCGATAGCAAGAGGACTTTCCCTGGCTGGCGAGGGGTGCGAGAATCTGCCCGACAGTACGCGATGAGCAGCACGCCAAGAGTCCGGAGGATGCAGTGATCCCACGGAACCGACGCACGATCGACGGCGTACGATACCTGGTGATCAAAGGCCTGCCACCGAGGGAATCGACGCTTCGGCGCGCGGGCCGCTCAGGTCTCGGGATCTTTGTCGAGGAGCTCAGCCCCGAGGTCGCGAGCCTCGACTTTCTCCGCCCGGTGATCTCGGAGCTCCGACATCTCCTCGTCACCGAAAGTGCTCGAATCGACACCACGATGCTCGAGAGAGCGAGCAGGCTATCAGATCTTGACATCTGGGCTGTCCCCGCGTCCGCCACCGACCTGTCGATGATCCCAGTGCGGTCGTTCGCTGGATCGGCGCACATGAACTGGGCATCTCTACGGCGGAGCACGACGCTGCGCAAGCTGTACCTCGAGCGCGGGAACTTCTCCTGGCTCAATGAGCTCGACAAACTGGAGGAAGTGTCACTCACGGGCATGCGAGGTGATGTCACGCTACCGCCTCCCCCGTCTGGACTTTCAACCGTGAAGAAGCTAGTACTCCATGGCCCTCGAGCACTTTCCCTCGAGCACCTTCCTGAGTACCAGCGGCTAGAATCGCTTAAAATCTCAGGAGTACGTGAGGTCGCGCACGCGCACAACATCGCAGCGCTGCGCAACCTGAAGCGGCTGCTGCTTGAAGACGTAGTATCGCTGGACTCGTCTCGATGGATCTTTCCGGAACTTGCCATTGACGAGGTGCTGCTCGTCGGCGACGCGGACTGGGCCATCAGTGCCCGAGCACAGGTGCGGCGTACTCGTCGTAGATCAACCCTGCGGTTGCGAGCCGGTGCACCGAAGAGAAAGGGCTCGTAGACGCATCTCTCGCGTGCCCGCTTCCAGGATGCGCGCCCTACTCGGTAGCGACCTCGCTGCGAGGACGGGCAGAGCGGGCCAACGCGCCGGTCACGCCTGAGGCGAACCGCCTCCGCCCCTACTCCTCGCACGGGAGGTCTACCGATACCAATTCGCGGTATTGTGCGATCGTCATTCGCTCACCCTCGACCCAGAAAGTGTTGGGCGGGAGGCCACGCAGCCTTTCCCGGTTGATGACAGCGTCCCCGAACCCCACCGAATCGGTCTCGAACTCGACCCAGAAGTTCGCGAGGTCGCCGTAGTCACCCGAAGCCGATGCCCAGCTCGTCCGATCGAGCGCTATTCCGCTCATTGGATCGGTCAGCAGGTCCTCTGCGCTCCACACCGGAGTGGGTCCGTCCGGCGCGTCCTCGTCCATGGGACTTACCTTCCCGAGGAGAACTGCTTCTCCCGGGCACGTCGGAATGGCCACGGAGACGACCCCATCGTCCTCACGTAGCCCCAAAGGGGGTGGCACAGGGCGAACAGGAAGGCATGATGCGACGAAAGATGCACTCATGCACACAAGCGCAGCCGCGAGAACCGGACGGCGCATGGTCATCAGCATCTATCCCCTCCAGAACTCAATCCCGCACGACTTCGCACCTGGTCCCCGGTTCCCGGATCTTCCCGAGCCGGTGGGCAGCCCGACTCCTACCTGCAGGCCCCCACTCCCATGCGATCAGTCGTCCGCGCCCGGAGAACGAGAATCGAGAATCCCCAAGAGCGACGACGCGAACTCCTCGTCCCCTTCACCTCGGACCCTGAACGCACGGGGCCCGTCGACGACGATCACGGAGCCCGAATCCACCCGCAAGCGCAGCCCGGTATCGCGCCCTCCCGATGTGACCTGCCCTCGACGGTCCAGACCATATGCTGAGTTACCTGTCACGAATACCGAAACGGCTTCTGGGATATTCGGCACCGAGTCCGCACTGCGGGACGGCGCGGCATCTCCTGACCCCTCCGCCCGGACCCAAGCCTCGATGTAGGCGAGTCTCGACGCCATCGTCTCGCCTTTCACCCGGTCGGCGTAACCGCTCGTGGTCAGCGACATCCCCGAGTTCTCGACCAACCCTTGTGTGGACATCAGCCCCACCACGAGAGTTGCAACGTCTTCCTCGTCGCCCACGCTCAACACTGCCACGTCGCGACGAACCGCCTCAACAGAGACACTCCTTGCGGTGTACACACGGAGTGCCTCCGCGAGCGCGTCGACAACTTCGCCAGAGCTGCGCATCACCGTCGTCCTTCCATCGAAAGATGGTCTATCACCGTTGAGAGCTTGGCGGTTGGCCGAGGCCGGGCAGTTGAGAGGCCCGCGGTTCCCCTGGACGGAGACTCTCAGACGACTATCCGGAGTACCTCGACGGGCCTGACGCCACCTTCGATGCTCCTGGCTGTCTTCATGCCTCGCAAGGAAAGTCCGCCGCGATCATCGCACGGAATTGTTCTGCGCTCATGATCTCGCCGCCGACCCAGAAATGATCGGGCGGTAGGTCGCGCAGCGAGTCCGGGTCATCGACAGGCACGCCGAACCCGGTCGATTCGGTCTCGACGTCGACACCGAAGACCGCAAGCCCGCTGTAGTCGCCTCGGACCGTCCTCCAGCTCGTCCGGTCGAGCACGACCACGCCGGAAGCGTCCGTGAGCAGTTCCTCGGCACTCCACGCCGCCTGGAGCTCAATATTCGGATCCGCCGGAGTAACCACCGCGCGAAGTACCGCGTCACCCGGGCACGACGGAATCACCGCCGAGATGACTCCACCGTCCACACGCAGGCCGACTGGCTGCTGCTCGGGTAGAACGGGAAGACATGCCGCAAGGAGAGCGGCCGCCACCCCCGCAAGGCACGGTGCGAGCACCGACCGCCTGCTTGCCATCAACACGTGAACCTCCATTGCTTGACCTCGCCTTTCACGGCACTGGCGGGCTGTGGGCGCGAAGAGGGCTCCTGTGCTGGGAAGACACGGATCGTCGAGGCTATAGCAGTCCCGCTCGAGGGCCGAGCCGTCACGGTGCTGCTGGCCTCGCCCGCACGGGCTGCTGGTGCGGATCGCGAACTGTGCCGGGCGATGGTGCCGTGGCGGTCGGCGTCCGCGACGCGTGATCCCGTGATGGCTCTCGCTCTGCACCCTCCGTCGTGGACCTCGGCCGTCCGTGGCCTCCGCGCTCCGGCCTCAGGCGTGACGTCCCGCCTCGGTCTCGTCGGGGTCGGGTTCCTTCCTGACCGCGCCATGCGGTAGATCCCTGGTGGAGGCGAGGGAGAGCAGGGCCAGGAGGGCCGCTGCCAGCAGCCCGACCTTGAGCGCTCGTAGCTGCGCGGACTCGTAGTCCTCGACGAGCGCCTGGGTGGTCGGCTCGTCCAGCCCGGCCTCCTGGGCAGCGGTTCGGGCCTGGTCGGCGGACATGAAGTCGATGCCGGAACCGATGGCCACACCGACCTGGTCGGAGACTGCGCTGCTGATCCGCTCGTCGGACGAGATGGTGGACACGAACCCGGCGGTGAGCCCGGACAGCACGATCGCCCCGAGCAGGGCTACCCCCAGGGACGAGCCGAGCTGCTGGCCGGTGAACTGCAGACCGCCGGCCTCTCCCCGGCCCGAGGCGTCGACCGAGGACTGCACGACGTTGCCGAGTTGGGAGGCGATCAGGCCCATGCCCACGCCGAGCACCGCCATCGACCAGGCGAAGCTCGAGTCGTCCAGCTCGGGCTCGATCGTGGCCAGGAGCATGACGGCCGCCACCATGCTGGTCGCGAGCCCGACCCGGACGATCGACCGGATCGGGTAGCGCCCGGACAGCCGTGAGCCTGCCGCGGAGGCGAGGAACATGGCGATCGAGACGGGCAGCATCTTGAGACCGGTCTCCAGGGCGTCGAGCCCGATCACCAGCTGCAGGTACAGCGGGATGGTGAAGAAGACGCCCATCAGGATCAGGTTCTGGCTGAACAGGCCGAACAAGCCAGAACGAAGCGGGGCGATCTTCAAGAGCGCCAGGTGCACCAGCGGGTCGCGACCCGTGCGTTCTCGTCGACCCTGCCAGGCCACGAAGGACCACAGCAGGACTCCACCGAGGGTGATGACGAACACGGTCAGCGAGAAGCCGAACGGCGTCACCGGGGAGTCCACCTCGGGCCTGATCCAGCCCCACGTGCTCGACTGCAGCACCCCGAGGACGACCAGGCCCAGGCCTGCGGCGGACAGGATGCTGCCGACGACGTCGAGCCTTGGTACCGGGCCGGTCCTGACCGCGTCGACCACCTTGGGGGTCATCGCCAGGATCAGTGCCACCAGCAGCACCTCGCCGGCGAAGATGATCCGCCACGAGTACTCGGTGGTGGCCCAACCACCCAGGATCGGCCCCACCGCGATCCCGGCCCCGGCGACCCCGCCGATCACGGCGTACGCCACCTTGCGGGAGGCGCCTTCGAAGTTGCCGGCGATCAGCGCCACCAGGGCCGGCAGCACGAGCGCGGCGCCGATTCCCTCCAGCACCGACCAGCCGAGGGCCAGGATGGCCACCGAAGGCGCCAGCGCGGTGACCGCCGAACCCGCTGCGTAGATGATGAGACCGATGACGAACGTCCTCCGCCGGCCGATGATGTCGCCGATCTTGCCGCCGGTGAGCATGAACATCGCCATCACCAGGCAGTAGAGCGTGATCACCGCCTGGATCGTGGTCACCGACGTGTCGAAGTCGGCCACCAGCGCGCTGATCGAGACGTTCATCGCCGACTGGTCCAGCACCATGACGAACTGGGCGATGGCCAAGGCCACCAGTGGCAACCAGTTCGTCCGGCGAGTCGGGCCCGCCTCTGTCACCTCGGAGTCACCAGCAGCCACGGTTGATCCTCTCCTCAGCACAGAGTCCCTGCCCGACGGCGGCGCTGCTCGTCACGCAGGCCCGGCACCGTCCGGCGACGTGTCGAGGTCCGACACTCTCACCGTAGGGTCTCGCCGCCGAGCCGCCTCACCCATTCGAGGTGAAAACCCCGCGCTCTCGGCATCGACGGCACGCCCCCACGCCGTTCGCCCGGTGCGGTAGGGGACCGACCACGCGATACCGCGGATGCCGAGCGCGCTCGCCGAGGCACCAGCACGTCCGACCGACCTTTCCCACACCAGATACCCGGCCACCGTTACTGCGGCAGCTGCGAACGGCGGTCTCGCGGGGGCACTCACTCGAAGACGTGCAGGGGCTCGCACCACACTTCGGGGTCGAGCAACCCCCGTGCGAGGGTTGGCGCCAAGCAAGGCCCCGGCGCACCCAATGGTCTTACAAATGTGAGACACACGGCGTAGAATGGGGCCATGGCTACCAACGTCTCCGCCGACTCCACGTTGTTGAAGGCGAGCTCCTCCACCTCGAAGCTCGCCCCCAAGCGCGTCAGCAAGGCCGCGTCCAAACGCGACTCCGTCACCTTCCGCCCCACCACCGAGGAGCGGCGCATCCTCGACCGCCTCAGTGAGGAGGGTGTCACCACCAGCGACGCCGTGCGCCGCGGCCTGCACCTGCTCGCGCAAGAACGTTGGCTCGACCGCGCGCGCGCGGACGCGGCCGCTCACCGCGACGAGAACCTGAACGACGAGCCGGACGCCTGGTGATCCGCGGCGCCGTCTACCAGGTCGACCTCGGCGAGGCGCGCGGTCACGAGCAGGGCGGGCGACGGTACGGGCTCGTGCTCTCGCCGACCGACTTCCCCTGGTCGGTAGCGACCATCGTCCCGACATCCACCAGGGCGCACCGGACACAGTTTCGGCCCGAACTCGAGGTGGCCGACCAGACCACCGTGTTCCTCATCGACCAAGTACGCACCATCGACGTCGACTACATCGTTGGCGATCCCGTCGACTACCTCCACCACGACGACCTCGCCAAGGTGGAAGACGCACTGAGCCGCTACCTCGGACTCCACCCGGCACCAGACATCTGACTCGACCCGCCGTCGGGCCGGCCGGCCTGGCCCTCGCCCGGGTGTCGGTGGCACCTGGTTCGCTGAGCGACGTGGGAACCATGGACGAGCTGCTCGACGCCACCGCGATCGCCGGTCTGCGCACGCGCCTCGCGGCTGCTGACCCGACGCTCGACCTCACGCACGTTGACGCGGTCGGCAGCGCGGTCGACGGGCACAAGCTGCGCGCGCGCACCGACCTCGTGACCGACGCCCTGCTCGCCGACCTGCCCGCGGACTACGCCGCGTTCGCACAGGTCGTGCGCCGGCTCCTCGTGGACGAGTCGTTCCGCGGCTGGACGCTGTGGCCCGTGACCGAGGCCGTCGCACGACGGGCCCCCGCAGCCGGCAACGACGCCTCGTTCGACGACGGTCTGGCGCTGCTCGCCGAGCTCACGCCGCGCCTGACGAGCGAGTTCGCGATCCGCGGCTTCCTTGCCGCCGACCTCGACCGGACGCTCGTGGCCGCTGAGAGGTGGACCCGCCACCCCGACGAGCACGTCCGGCGCCTCGCGAGCGAGGGCACCCGCTCGTACCTGCCGTGGGCGGTGCGGATCCGCGAGCTGATCGACCGGCCGTCCGCCACGATCCCGCTGCTCGACGCGCTGCACCGCGACGAGAGCGAGTACGTTCGCCGCTCGGTCGCGAACCACCTCAACGACCTCGCCCGGCACGCCCCCGACCTCGTCGTCGAGACCGCAGACCGCTGGCGCCGCGCCGACGACGACGATCCCGTCTCCGCCGATCGCACCGCGCGCGTGGTGCGCCACGGGCTGCGCACCCTGGTGAAGAAGGGCCACCCCGGCGCTCTCGCCCTCCTCGGCCACGCCCCCGCGAGCGTCGCGGTGACGACGGAGCTGGCCCAGGACGTCGTGCGCCTGCCCGGCGTGCTCGAGCTCACGGCGCAGGTCACCAACACCGGCCCGGAGGTTGCGTCGCTCGCCGTCGACTATGCCGTGCACTACGTCAAGGCCGACGGACGCCGCTCCCCCAAGGTCTTCAAGCTCGCGGTCCGCACGGTCGCGCCCGGGGAGACGATCACCCTGACCAAGCGTCACGGCATGCGGCAGATGACCACACGCGTGCACCACCCGGGCATCCATGCTGTCGAGATCCAGGTGAACGGCGAACGCCACCCGCTGGTGGAGTTCACCGTGCTCACCTGAACGCGGACACGCTCAGCGAACCGCGTCCCCGCCGGCGAGCCCGCGCGCCGCGCGGGTCAACATCGCGTGGACGACCGGGCCGTGCGCGAGCCGGACCGGCCCGAAGTACCCGCGCCCGCGCCACCCGTGCAGGCGCACAGCCGTCGTGACACGCACGAGGCGAGCACCGACGTCGACCCCCACGGCGGCCCGGAAGTCCAGGTGCCGGTCGTCCGCGACGATCAACGCCTCCTCCCCCTCGACCCGGTCGACGTCGAAGACCCCCTGGTCCCCGCGCGAGACCCCGATGAGCGCCACGACCGACTGCCGCACCGCGAAGGCCACCCGCACCCACGGCGGCGCGGACCGCACCGCGAAGATCTCCCGAGCCCACACGGCCGGGTCGGTCGGTGCACCGTCGGGCAGCGGGACGAGGACGACGTCCGCGTAGTCCGGCCGCGGCAGGTCCGCGAGAGCGAGGGACGTGAAGACGCCGGTCATGACAAGACCTCCTGGACGAGCAACGCTCCATACGGTGCCGTACGGATGCTCCGTACGGTAGCGTACGGAACGTGCCTCCCGCTACCCGCCTCGACGCCGCGGCCTGGGTCGACGCCGCCTACGCGACCTTCGCCGCCGACGGTCTCGACGCCGTCCGGGTCGAGCCGGTCGCCCGCGCGCTCGGCGCCACGAAGGGCTCCTTCTACTGGCACTTCGCCGACCGCCAGGCGCTGCTCGACGCCGTCCTCGCCCGCTGGGAGGAGGAGACCGAGCGGATCGTCGCGGAGACCGAGGCGACCCCGGGCGACGCGCAGGCCAGGCTCGCCGCGCTCTTCACCGCCGTCGGCCGGCGCGCCACCCCGCGCACGGGCGAGCAACTCCTCTACGCGCAGACCGACCGCCCGGGCGTCGCCGCGGCGCTCGGGCGCGTCACCGCGCGACGGACGGACCTCCTGTGCCGCCTCCTCGAGGAGGCCGGGTACGACGCCGAGGAGGCGCGGGCCCGTGCGACCATCGCGCTCGCGACCGTCGTGGGGGCCGAGCACCTGGCCCTCGCCGCGAGCCACCTCGCCCCCCGCGGCGACGACGCCCGGCGGGTGCGGGACCTCAGCCTCGCGATGATCCTCGGGACGCCGGTCCCACCCACACCGGACGCACCCCGAGGACCTTCGTCCCTACCCGGCCACGCACCCGGTTCGTAGCCTGGGACCGGCGCCCGACGGGCGCCGCCTGCGTGCTCCGACGCCGTGGGCCGCCCACGGCGAAGGACGAGCATGAGCGACCCGGTCGTCACCCTGACCCACGACCCGGACGAGCGCCCCGACGTCGCACCTGGCACCACCGATCTCGGCCGGCCCACCGGCTGGCAGCACTCCCGCGGCCTGATCTTCGGCGAGATGCTCGTGTTCGCGCTGCTGAGCCTCACGGCCGCGCTCGTCCTGTCGATCGAGGCGATCACGCTCGCCGCCGACCCGAGCGCGCAGCTCATGTGCGACGTGAACGCCGTGCTCTCGTGCGGGACCGTCGGCGCCGCGTGGCAGTCCGCGCTCCTCGGCTTCCCCAACTCGTTCCTCGGGCTCATCGCCGAACCGGTGGTCATCACCATCGCGGTCGCGGCCCTCGGCGGGGTGCGGTTCCCCCGCTGGTTCCTCTTCTCGGCCCAGGTCGTGTACTTCCTCGGCGTGGTCCTCGCGTACTGGCTGTTCTACCAGTCGATGTTCGTCATCGGTGCGCTGTGCCCGTGGTGCCTGCTCATCACGGTCGCGACGACGCTCGTGTTCGCCTCGCTGCTGCACTGGAACGTCCTCGAGGACAACCTGTACCTGCCGGCGCGGGCCCAGGCACGGATGCTCGCGTTCGTGCGGTCCGGGTCCTACACCTACCTCACGGCCACCTGGCTCGTCCTGCTCGCCATCGCGATCGTCGCGAAGTACGGGGCACAGCTCGTGGCGTAGTCGGTCGAGGAGGACACGCGAGCGGCCCGTCGCCCGGGGAAGGCGACGGGCCGCCGTCGTCACGGCCGCGAAGGGTTACGGTGCCGTCGCGCCCAGCGTGTACGAGCCCGAGCCGGAGTAGGCGTGGACCACGTACCGGTAGTAGCCGGAGGTGCCGTTGTAGGTGACGGTCTCCGACGAGCCCGGTGCCGTCGACTGCGCCACCGACACCCACTGCGACCCGCTCCACTTCTGCAGGTACAGGTCGAAGTCCGCGCCCGACGGGCCGGAGAGGCAGCCGCGGTGCGTGCCCGAGCGTGTCGTCGTGTAGTAGCTGCCGTTCGGCTGCGCGGCGGTCGCCCCCGAGCTCAGCGTGCCCGTGAACGTGCTGGCGTAGCCCGTGCAGCCCGCGGGCGGCGGCTCCGGGTTGCCGCCCCCACCGCCGGACGTGATGAGCGTGAGGCCGTAGGCGCTGAGGATCGGGTTGACCGGCTGGAAGTAGGTGGTGCCGCCGGTGCGGCAGTTGCCCGACCCGCCCGACGTCACACCCTGCGCCTGGTTGCCCGCGAGGAGCGAGCCGCCGGAGTCACCGGGCTCGGCGCACACGTTCGTCCGGATCAGCCCCGTGACCGTGCCCTGCGGGTACGTCACCGACGAGTTGTAGGCCTGGATGGTCCCGCAGCGCCAGCCCGTGGTCGAGCCCGAACGGCAGACCGCCGCCCCGACCGGCGCCGCCGTGGAGCCCGCGACCTGCACGCGGCCACCGCTGTAGTTGTTCACCGCACCCACCAGGGTGTTGCCGGCCCCGACCTGCACCCACCCGTAGTCGCGTCCCGGGAAGCTCGATCCGCGGAACGTACCGTTCGGGCTGGTGGTCGTCGTGCCCGTCTGGCCGCAGTGGCCCGCGGTCACGAACCCGCCCTGGACGGCGAACCCGACCGAGCAGCGCCCGCCGCCCGACATGTAGTACGCGTTGCCACCCACCACGTCGATGAAGGTACGGGGCGACTCGGTGGTCGTGACGATCTCGACGGCGCCCGCGGGCACCCCCGCCGCCTCGACGAGCTCGGCGGCCTCGTCGAGCGCGTCGGCGTGCGCGTTGACGACGACCGCGTTGGTCGTGACGTCGACGTACCAGGAGGGGATGGCGTCCGTCTCGTCCGCGAGCTCGGCGTCGAGCCGAGACTTCCACGTCTCGAGCTCGTCGAGCGTGTGCTCGACGGCGACGACACGCGCCCCTGCGGCGCTCGCCGCGCGGCGGTCCGCGCTCGCGGCCCGGCGGTCGGAGTCGGCCACGACGCCGACGTAGAGCGTGTTCTCCTCGGGGTCGACCCAGACCCCGGCGAACTCGTCACCGAGCTTCGCCTCGAGGGTGACCTCGGCGCTCGCGGCGTCCGACTGGAACGCGAGACGCTCCGTCGCGTCCCGCGTGCTGAGGCCGAGGTCGCGCTGCATCGCGCGCAGGACCCCGGGTGGTGCCTTCTCGACCGCAGGCGGGGTGGCCGCCGTGCCGTCCGGTGGTGGGGCGCTGGCCGCGGTCGCGTGCAGCGCCAACGGTCCGGTGACGATCGCCGTCGTCGCACAGGCTGCGGCGAACGTCCTCCAGGTGGTGCGTGCCATCGTGGTGTCCCTTCGTCGTCGCCCGGGATCTCCGGGCGATGGGCGAACACCAGCCACGCTAGGACCGGGACACTCCGGGGCACAGATAGTGATCAAGTCATACCCGGACGTTATGTACGTGCTTCCCCATACCGGTCCAACCAGTACAGGTAGCGAGGGCTGCGCGCGACCGCGTCGTCGTGTGCGTGCGCTGCGGCGTCGGCGATGACCCCCACGGGCAGCTGGTCCGCGACGTCCGCGTGCCATCCCACGTACTGCGCCCAGCGCAGCGGCGACCCGGCGAGCGGCACGGCCCGTACCCCCGGCGTCTCCGGGAACACCGGCTGGACGAGCGCCACCGCGTGGCCCGCACGCACCTGGTCGACGCACGCCGCGCGGTCGACCTCGCTGAGCCCGGTCGGCGAGAAGCCCGCCCGGGCGCACTCCGAGGCGAAGCACCGCTCGAAGCACCCGGACCCGGGCGCGTGCAGCCACACCTCGTCGGCGAGGTCCGCGAGGTCGACGGCGGTGCGCTCGGCGTGCGGGTGCCCGGCGGCCAGGAGCACGAAGACCGGGTCGACGCACACCTGGCGCCACACCACACCCCGCGCGCTGGGCGGCGGGGCGTCCGCGCACAGGCCCACGAGCGCGACGTCGAGCGTCCCGGCGGCGACCTCGAGCGCGATGTCGTCGGCCGACGCGGACGACACGATGCTCACCCGCGTGCCCGGCAGCGCGGTGACGACGCGGTTGACGAACAGCCCGGCGATCGCGGTGCTCACGGTGCCCACGCGCAGCGGCGCGCCATGGTCCCACCGACGGTTGACGAGGCGGCGCGCGTCGTCCTCGAGGGCCGCCATCGCGGGCAGCAGCACCCGGGCGCGGCTCAGCACGAGCTGGCCGAGCGCGGTCGGGCGCGCGCCCCGCTGGTCACGCGTGAACACACACCCACCGAGGACCCGGTCGATCCGGTTGAGCTGCGCGGTGAGGGCGGGCTGGGCGATCCCGAGGGTCGCCGCCGCCTTCGTCACGCTGCCGTGCTCGGCGACCGTCACGATCATCCGTAGGTGGCGCAGCTCCAGGTCCATTTCCCGAAACTAGCGGTACCGAGCAGGATCGGCCGGACGAAAGGGGACTAGACGGGCGCGAGGAACCCGTCGCGCACGAGGTTCCGCACCGCCGGCAGCAGCTCGGCGGCGAGCTCGTCGGCCCGGACCTCGTACAACGAGGCCAGGGCGCCGACGATCTGCCCGACCCCCAGCTCGCCGTCGCACACCCCGACCAGCGCCGCGAGCGGGCTCGACGCCTGCACCCCCCGCCCGAAGCCGTCGCCCTGACGCAGGACGACGACGTGCGGGTCCTCCGCGCCCGGCGCGTGGAAGCGTTCCTCGGTGACGTCCGCGGCGACCACGAGGTGCGCGGCGGCGAGCGCGGCGTCGTCCTGGGACTCGAGCCAGTCGTGCGCGGCGAGCGACGCGGCGAGGTGCGCGCCGAGCGGCTGGCGGACCGCACCCGTGTGCTCCTCGAGGCGCCGCAGGGTGACCGCGCCCGCCGCGGGCCGGCGCAGCGTCACGATGCCGAACCCGATCGCCTCGACGTCGCGCGACGCGAAGTCGTCCAGCCACGCCCCGTAGGCCGCCTCCCAGGCGCCGGGCTCACGCTCCGGCGTCGTGCCACCGTCACGGATCCACGTCTCGGCGTACTCCGCGGGGTCGAGAACCTCGCGCTGGACCACCCAGCCGTCGAGCCCCGCCGAGTCCAGCCACGCGCCGACGCGCTCGGCCCACGGCTCGCCGCGGCGGTGCTCCCAGTTCCCGAGGATCTGCGCCACGCCCCCGGGGGCGAGCACGGACCCGACGCCGGAGACGAGGTCGCGGACCAGGTCGTCGCCCGAGCGTCCGCCGTCGCGGTACTCGTACTCGGGGATCCGCACCCCGCCGGCAGCGCTCGACGTGGACCCGACGTCGCGCGGCGTGATGACGAACGGCGGATTCGACACGACGAGGTCGAACCGCTCACCGGCCACCGGGTCCAGCAGCGACCCCTCGCGCAGGTCGAGGCGCACCCCGTCGAGCGCCGCGTTGAAGGCGGCGAAGCGCAGGGCACGCGCGGAGATGTCCGTCCCGACGACGGTCCGTGCGTGCCGGGAAGCGTGCAGCGCCTGAATGCCGCAGCCCGTCCCGAGGTCGAGCACCCGGTCGACCGGCGTGCGGACGGTCACCTGCGCGAGCGTGAGCGACGCACCACCCGCACCGAGCACGTGGTCGGCGGCGAGCCGGCGCCCCGTCGCGAGCTCGCCCAGGTCGGACGCGAGCCACCAGTGCACCGCGCCCGCCGCGTCCTCGGCGGCGTACGGGCGCAGGTCGACGAGCGCCCGCACGAGGTCGTCGTCCCCCGCTCCGGCGGACTCCACGAGACCGAGGCGGACCGCACCCTCCGTGCCGGCCCCGGGCAGCGCCCGGTCGAGCGCTCCGCGCGGTACCTGCTCCCCCAGGAGGAACAGCGCCGCGAGCGCCGCCCGCGCGTCGGCTCCGTTCGCGCCCCGCCCGCCGTCGAGCGCCGCCGCGACGACGCGCCGCGCGGGCAACCCCTGCTCGCGGTGCAGCGCCGAGGACGCCAGTGGCCCCAGGAGGTCCTCGACGCCCTCGACGGTGTACGCGCCGTCGGTCAGGTCGCCGCGCAGCGTGGCGACCAGTCCGGGGTCCGTCGTCCCGAGAGCTGCCGTACCGAGATCTGCCGTGCCGCGAGGTGCCGTGCCGCGAGGTGCCATGAGGACATCCTCCCGGAGAACGGGCTCAGGGACGACGGTGGGGACGCCGACGGGCCCGCCCGCAGCTGCGGACGGGCCCGTCGACGACGCGCAGGGCAGGACGGCCGGAGGCTCAGGCCGTGCAGTTCTCCTCGGTGAACGCCTGGACGTTCTCGCCGGCCGTCTGCACCTCGTCGGCCTGGAACTCGTCCATGACGCCCATCATGCGCTCCGCGTACTCCGGGTCGGTCGGGTCGATGCCGCTCAGGTCGTCGAACGTCGAGGCGAACGAGTCGATGACGCCCGTCAGCACGTCCCAGTCGCCCGAGATCTCCGACGGCGCGTCGACCGCTTCCATCTCGTCGGCGAGGTCGCCGAACGCCGCGGCGACGGCGTCGGGGTCCTCGGGGTTCAGGTCGTCGAACGCGGTCTCGAACTCGGAGCCCGTGTTGCAGAAGGCCTCGATGGAGTCGCCGCCGCAGGCCGACAGGCTCAGGGCGAGGGCGCCCGCGGCCAGGGCGCCGGCGGTCTTGGTGATCGTGCGTCGTGTGGTCATGGGGTCCATCGTGTCGCACAGGACGCTCCCAGGCGACGACGACATCACCAGGTGGGCACATCTCCCCATGCTCGTGCCCCTGCGCGGCGCCGAGCACGGGTCGCGCCGGTCAGCGCCCGCAGGAGTCGCGCAGGTAGGCCGTCACGCTGGCCGAGGACTGCGTCATGAGCTCGACGTCCATCATCGCGCCGGCCCGGTCGATGGCCCGGACGAGCCCGTCCGGGTCCTCCGGACCGACCTCCTCGACGGCGTCCGCGATCATCGTCAGGTAGCCCGCCACGAGGTGCCAGTCGGCCGCGATCTCCGCCGGCGGCGTCGTCGAGACGAGCGCGTCGCGCGCCGCGACGAACCCCTCGACGAGGGCGCCCGGGTGGGCGACGCTGAGCGACACCTGCGCCTTGTTGGCCGCGGCCCACGCTGTCTCGGCGTCCGCGCACGTGTCCGGCGTCCCGCCCTCGGCCGGCGTGCCCGGCTCGTCCCCAGGGGTGCCGCCCCCACCGGGCGGCGGGGCGGCGACCGGGAAGCTCACCACGGGCCTGGCCTGGTCGAACGCCCCGCTCACCACGACGACGGCCGTCGTCACGGCGACGGCGGCGAGGACCACGCCGCGAGCGACGGGTCGCCAGACGCTGGAGTCCATGCGACCTATGATCCCGTGCGCCCGGGTGTGCTCAGGACACGCGACCGGACCCGCGACCGGACGGGCACCTGGTCGAGCACCCGATCGGACGCAACCCGCGGCCGGTCAGGACCCGGTGCGGACCGCTGCGGGCTCCTCCTCCAGCTGCTCGCGGTCGACGCGGGCCGCCCGCAGACGCGACGCGATGACGGCCCCGAACGCGATCCCTGCCGCGACGACGGCGATGCCGATCCGCAGGGTGTGGTTGGCGTCGGCCGGCACGCTCATCACGACGACGGCCGGGGCGATGAGCACGGCCACGAGGTTCATGACCTTGAGCAGCGGGTTGATCGCGGGTCCGGCGGTGTCCTTGAACGGGTCGCCGACGGTGTCGCCGATGACGGTCGCCTCGTGCGCCGGTGACCCCTTGCCCCCGTACGCGCCGTCCTCGATGATCTTCTTCGCGTTGTCCCAGGCGCCGCCGGAGTTCGCGAGGAAGACCGCCATGAGCACACCCGCGCCGATCGCCCCCGCCAGGAACCCGGCCAGCGGCCCGACGCCCAGGCCGAATCCGACGGCGATCGGGGCGAACGCGGCGAGCAGGCCGGGCGTCGCGAGCTCGCGCAGCGAGTCCCGGGTGCAGATGTCGACGACCTTGCCGTACTCGGGGCGCTCCTCGAAGGTCATGATGCCGGGGTGCTCGCGGAACTGGCGCCGCACCTCGTAGACGATCGCCCCGGCGGCCCTGGTCACCGCGTCGATCGCGAGGCCGGAGAACAGGAACACGGTCGCGGCACCGAGGATGACCCCGACCAGCGTGATCGGGGAGATGATCTCGTAGCTGAGCATCGAGGTGACGAGGCCTCCCCCGACCTCGGCCACGTCGTCGAGGGCGGTCTGGACGGCGTCGGCGTACGAGCCGAAGAGCGCGGTCGCGGCCAGGACGGCGGTCGCGATGGCGATGCCCTTGGTGATGGCCTTCGTCGTGTTGCCCACGGCGTCGAGGTCGGTGAGGATCTGCGCGCCCTCGTCGTCCGCGGCACCGATCTCGCCCGACGCGCCGCCCGCCATCTCGTAGATCCCCTGCGCGTTGTCCGACACCGGGCCGAACGTGTCCATCGCGACGATGACGCCCACGGTCGTCAGCAGCCCGCAGCCCGCGAGGGCGATGAGGAACAGCGACAGCCACACCGACCCGCCCGCGAGGAGGAACACGCCGCAGATCGCGGCGGCGATGATGCCCGCGGTGTAGACCGCGGACTCGAAGCCCACACCGATCCCGGACAGCACGACCGTCGCCGCACCCGTGCGGGACGTCGCCGCCACGTGCAGGGTGGGCTTCGACGTCGTGCCGGTGAAGTAGCCCGTGACCCACAGGATGACGCCCGCCAGCACGACGCCGATGAGCACGGCCAGCGAGGCGACGACCCGGGGGTCGCTGGTGACGTCCCCGAGGTCGGCCGTGCCGTTCAGCTCCGTGAACGACGACGGCAGGTAGGTGAAGGCGGCGGCAGCGGCCAGCGCCGCGCCGACGAGGGCCGAGAGGTAGAAGCCTCGGTAGATGGCGCGCAGCCCGCTCTCGTTCCCGCGGATCCGGGTGATGAAGACGCCCAGCACCGCGACGAGCGCACCGATCGCCGTGACGATCAGCGGGAAGACGAGCCCCTGCTCCCCCATGGCGGCCTTGCCGAGGATGAGGGCCGCGACGAGCATGACGGCGTACGACTCGAAGAGGTCGGCGGCCATCCCGGCGCAGTCGCCCACGTTGTCGCCGACGTTGTCCGCGATGGTCGCCGCGTTGCGCGGGTCGTCCTCCGGGATGCCCTGCTCGACCTTGCCGACCAGGTCCGCGCCGACGTCGGCCGCCTTGGTGAAGATGCCGCCGCCGACGCGCATGAACATCGCGAGCAGGGCGGCACCGAAGCCGAAGCCCTCGAGCACCGCGGGCGCGTCGCCCCGGTAGAGCAGCACCACCCCGGCCGCGCCGATCAGGCCGAGCCCGACGACCGACATGCCCACGACACCTCCCGTGCGGAACGCGATGCGCGCGCCCTCCGCACGACCGTTCGGCCGGGTCGCGGCCGCTGCGACGCGCAGGTTGGCGCGCACCGCGAGCCACATCCCGAGGTAGCCGATCGCCGCCGAGAACCCGGCTCCCACCAGGAACGCCACGGACCGGCCGACCTTGATCCCCCCGTCGCCCGGCAGCAGGAAGAGCAGACCGAACACCACCACCGCGAACAGGGCGAGCGTGCGGAACTGGCGGCTGAGATAGGCCGACGCGCCCTCCTGGATGGCGCGCGCGATGTCCTGCATCTTCGCGGTGCCCTCTTCGGCGGCGAGGACCTGGCGACGCAGGACGACGGCGAACGCGAGCGCCGCGAGGCCGATGACCCCGATCACCGCGACGATGGCAAGACTGCTGGAACCGAGCGTGAGCATCCGTCCTCCTTGACGACTGCCAGGTACTGGCCACCACCGACCCCCCGCCGGTGATGGCCAGAGTCTACGCACGTGTGGCGTGCGTCACGACCGTGCGTGCGGTCGCCTACACTCGCTGGACTCTCACTCCCTCAACGACGACGGAAACCGGAGCGACCGTGAACTCCCTGACCCTGATGCTCGTCGGCCTCGCCATGGTGCTCGCGGGCTACTTCCTCTACTCGAAGTTCCTCGCGAAGCGCATCTACCGGCTCGACCCGGCGTTCACCACGCCAGCGCACGAGCTGAACGACAACGTGGACTACGTCCCGACGAACAAGTTCGTCCTGTGGGGCCACCACTTCACCTCGGTCGCGGGCGCGGCCCCCATCGTGGGGCCCGCCGTGGCGGTGATCTGGGGTTGGCTGCCCGCCTTCCTGTGGGTCACGATCGGCACGGTCTTCTTCGCCGGGATGCACGATCTCGGCGCGCTGTGGGCGTCGGTGCGCAACAAGGGCCGGTCGATGGGCATGCTCTCGGGCCGGTACATCGGCAAGCGGGGGCGCAACCTGTTCCTCGTCGTGATCTTCCTGCTGCTGCTCATGGTCAACGCCGCGTTCGCCGTCGTCATCTCGAACCTCCTGATCTCGACGCCGTCCGCCGTCATCCCGACCTGGGGCGCCGTCCTCGTGGCGCTCGTCATCGGGCAGATGATCTACCGCTGGAAGATCAGCCTTCCCCTGACGACCGTCATCGGCGTCGTCGCCCTGTACGGCCTGATCCTCGTGGGCGACCGGTTCCCGGTGGTGCTCCCCGACACCGTGCTCGGGCTGTCGGCCGCGTCGTTCTGGATCCTCGTGCTGTTCCTCTACGCGGGCATCGCGTCGATGCTGCCCGTATGGCTCCTCCTGCAGCCGCGGGACTACATCAACGGCGTCCAGCTCTTCATCGGGCTCGGCATCCTCTACGGTGCCGTCCTGCTCGCACAGCCGACGATCGTCGCGCCCGCCGTGAACGACGCCGTCCCGGCGGGCACGCCCAGCATCGTGCCGCTGCTGTTCGTGACGATCGCCTGCGGCGCGATCTCCGGCTTCCACGGCATGGTCGCCTCGGGCACCAGCTCGAAGCAGCTCGACAAGGAGACCGACGCCCGGTTCGTCGGCTACTTCGGCGCGGTCGGCGAGGGCATGCTGGCGCTCGGTGCGATCATCGCCGCGACCGCGGGCTTCGCGACCCTCACCGAGTGGGAGGCCGTCTACAGCGCGTTCAACGAAGGCGGCGTCGCGGCGTTCGTCACCGGTGGTGCCACGATCGTCAACGCCGGCCTGGGCATCCCCGCCTCGCTCAGTGCAACCATCCTCGCGACCATGGCCGTGCTGTTCGCCGCCACCACCATGGACACCGGCGTCCGCCTGCAGCGCTTCGTCATCCAGGAGGCCGGGGAGCTCGCCGGCCTCAAGATCGGCAAGGTCGTCGGGACGGTCGTCGCGCTCGCCGTCGCGATGGGTCTCGCGTTCGGAGCCGGGGCGGACGGCGCGGGCGGCATGGTCATCTGGCCGCTGTTCGGCACGACGAACCAGCTCCTCGCCGGGCTGACCCTGTCCGTCGTCGTGGTCATCCTGCTGCGCAAGAAGCGCCCGACGCTGCCCGTGCTCGTCCCGCTGGTGTTCGTGCTCGTCATGTCGATCTACGCCCTCGTGGTGCAGCTCGGCACGTTCTACGCGAACGAGAACTGGCTGCTGTTCGGCATGGACATCGTCATCCTCGTCGCCGCGCTGTGGGTCGTCCTCGAGGCGACGATCGCGATGGTCGCCGCCCGGCGGGGCGCCGCCGAGGACGAGTCCGCCGACACGGACAGCGAGCGCGTGGGGTCGTGAGGGCGCTCGCCCGGCTGCGGCACGCGCAGGCCCGCTTCTCGGCGGGCCTGCGCGAGTTCTACGTCGCGCCGTACCGCCGCACGTTCGCCCGGGCGCGGCGCGACGAGGACGACCTGTTCACGATGATCGTCATGGCCGAGGCCCTCGGGGTGCCCAACCCGGCGTCGTACTACACGCTCGAGCTGCTCCCCGTCATGCACGAGCGCCTGCACGACTGGCACCGGCGCATGGGCATGGACCGCTCGCCGCTGGAGCACGTGTCGTGCTGCTAGACGTCGCCGCCCGGGCGCGAGTGCTGTTCGTGGGCGGCAAGGGGGGTGTGGGCAAGACGACGGTCGCGTCCGCCGTCGCGCTCGCCCAGGCCCGTGCGGGCCGGCGGGTCCTCGTCGTCTCGACCGACCCCGCCCACAACCTCGGGCACCTGTGGGGCGTGCCGGTCGGCGACCGGCCCGTGCGCCTCGCGCCGGGGCTCGACGGCGTGGAGGTCTGCCCGGAGGCCACGACCGACCGGCACCTGGCCCAGGTGGGCGAGACGCTGCGGCGGCTCATGCCGGAGCACCTGGCCCACCAGGTCGACCGTCACCTCGAGCTGGCACGGCACACCCCCGGGACCCACGAGGCCGCCGTGCTCGAACGCATCGCCGAGGCCGTCGAGCTCGGCGTCACCGACTACGACCTCGTCGTCCTGGACACCGCGCCGTCCGGCCACACCGCCCGGCTCATGGCCCTCCCCGAGACGATGACGGCCTGGACGGACGGGCTCCTGCGCAGCCGCGACCGCTCGGCGAGGTTCGACGACGCGCTGCGCGGCCTCGACGAGCGGCCCACCGACCGGTCCGAGGACCGACGCTCTGACCGCTCCGACGGGCGCGCCGCGCGCGACGACGAGATCCGGCGCGTGCTGGTGGCGCGCCGCGCCCGCTTCGAGCGGCTGCGGGAGACGCTGACCGACGCCGACCGGACGGCGTTCGTCATCGTCCTCGCGGGCGAGCGGCTGCCCGTGCTGGAGTCCGTCGAGCTGCACACGACGCTCACGGATCTCGGCGTCCACGTCGCAGGCCTGGTGATCAACAAGCGCTCACCCGCGGACGCCGGGGACTTCCTCGCCTCCCGCCGCGCGCAGGAGGACGTGCACGTGCGCACGGTGCGCGCCGCCCTGCCGACGCTCCCGGTCCTGGAGGTCCCGCTCCTGGGCGGGGACGTCGTCGGGCACGAGGCGCTCGCGCGCGTCGCGGAGCTGCTGCGCGCCTGACCGGTCGCTCAGACCGCGCGGACGTGGAGCAGGACCGTGTGCTCGGGGAACTGGTTCGGCGCCTGCACGCCGACCGCGCCGAGGGTGCGGCCGGACAGCCGTGCGCCGTCGGTCCACCACGGCGGCAGCGCGTTGCGGTGCCGGGGCACGACCTCGTCGCCGGGGGCGAGCGGTCGGACGTCGTAGGTCGTCGCCGGGTCGAGGCCCGGCAGGCGCACGCGGCCCGGCGGCGCCCACACCCCCGTGGCGACCTGCACGACGGCGAAGATCGCCTCACGCCCGTCGGCCGCCACGACGCCGTGGACGCGCAGGGCGGGGTCCGGGTCGTCGGCGCGCACCGTGCGGCCGTGGTGCAGCAGGTCCCGGTGCGTGCGGTACGCCTCGACCCACCGGGCGACGTCGGCCCGCTCCTGCTCGCTCGCCGCGGCGAGGTTCCACTCGATGCCGAGGTGGCCGAAGAACGCGGTCGCACCGCGGAAGCCCAGGTCGTGCCGGCGGCCCGTGGTGTGCGAGTGCGGCGAGCCGATGTGCGAGCCGAGCATCTCCGGCGGGACGAGCAGCCCGGTCCCCGCCTCGATGACCTGCCGTTCGAGGGCGTCGATGCAGTCCGACGTCCAGATCCGGTCGGTGCGTTCCAGGATGCCGAGGTCCGCGCGTCCGCCACCGCCCGAGCAGGACTCGAACTCGACCTCGGGGTGGCGTGCCCGCAGCTCGTCGAGGAGGCGGTAGGTCGCGAGGGTCTGCTCGTGGACCCCGGCCGCGCCCGTGGCGGAGTGCCCGGCGTCGATGAGGTCGCGGTTGTGGTCCCACTTGACGTACCCGATCGGGTACTCGGTGAGGATCGCGTCGATGCGCTCGAACACGTACGCCCACGCCTCGGGGTGGGCGAGGTCGAGGACCTGCTGGTTGCGGGCCTCCGGCGGCATCCGGCCACCGGCCTGCAGGATCCACTCCGGGTGGGACCGGGCGAGGTCGGAGTCGGGGTTGACCATCTCCGGCTCGAACCACAGGCCGAACTCCATCCCGAGACCGCGGACGTGGTCCACGAGGGGGCCGAGGCCCTGCGGCCACACCGTGGCGTCGACGTACCAGTCCCCCAGCCCGGAGGTGTCGTCGCGGCGGCCGTGGAACCACCCGTCGTCGAGCACGTAGCGCTCGACCCCGACCTCGGCGGCGGCGTCCGCCAGCGCGGTGAGGCGGTCGAGGTCGTGGTCGAAGTACACGGCCTCCCACACGTTGATGAGGGACTTGCGGGGGGTGCGGGGGTGCTGGGGGCGCGAGCGCAGGTACTCGTGGAACCGGCCGGAGAGCTCGTCCAGCCCGTCGCCGTAGGAGGCGTAGACCCACGGGCTCTCGTACGCCTCCCTTGCGGCGAGCCGGATCTCGCCCGCGAGGAGGAGCTCGCCGGCGCCGAGGAGGCGGGTCCCGGTGGGCATCGCCTGCTCCGCGAAGGTGCGCGTGTTGCCGGACCACGCGACGTGCACGCCCCAGACCTCGCCCGCGCGGTAGCCGAACCCGCGGCGGCCGGCGGTGAGCAGCAGCGTGCCGTCGTGGCTGCGCGCCCTGCGTGACTCCCGCAGATGGGTGCCGGCGACGAACGCGTGGCGCTGCGCGCTGCGCTCGCGCAGGTGCCGGCCGGTGAAGTCGAGGATCTCGTCGGCCTCGCGCGGCAGGGGCAGCGCGACGTCGAGCGTGCCGAGCGCGAAGACACCGTCGCCGGTGCTGGTGACCGCGGCGCGGGTGCGGACCAGGCCCGCGGGCAGGACCTCGAGATCGAGGCGCAGGTCGAGGCCCGCGACGGCGTCCGTCGCGCGGGTGACCACGCGGTGCGCGACGGGTGCGCCGTCGCGCTCGGTGTCGTGCTCCGTCTCGACGGACGTCACCGCGAAGGCGGTGGAGAAGTCGGCGCCGTCGCGGTGCCCCGTGAGCCCGGGGGTACCGAGCCAGGCGGCGGACTGCTCCGGGACCAGCGACAGCGGGACCGGCGTGTCGGTCGAGCCGGACGCGACCGGCGGCACACTCGTGCGGAAGACCTCGTCGAGCTCGGCGTCGGGCACGTCGCCGAGGTCGGCGCCCCAGTGCAGGACGCGCGGGAGCAGCGGGCCACGCGTGTCGAGGACGAGGCTCACTCCCGCGGCGCGCAGGTGCAGCAGGCCAGGCGCCGCGGGCGACCCGGTGCCGTCGGTCGCCTCGTCGGTGGCGGAGCGGGGCGTCGTCATGATGACCTCTTCGTCAGGGGGGTGGCATCTCTGGATTATTTCTAACGTAGAACTATTGAGAGCGTCAACTCTTTCAGGGCAGGTCGGCCTGGGCGGGACTCTCGCCTCATGTGCGCCCTGCCGATCGGCAGACTCCCCAGAATTCCCTCCGGCGCGTCGCGCTCGATATTCTTCTATGGTTCAACTAAACCCTTCGGATTCTTTGAGCCACGGAAGGAAATCAGCCACACTGGTGGCCACCGAGCCGAGGAGGCCACGATGACGCCTGGACCGTGGGTGCCGCTCAGCGGACCCGCCCACCGCATCGCGCTCGAGGTGCTCCTCGACGGCCCGCTGTCGCGCGCCGAGCTCGCGCGCCGCGTCGACCTGTCCGCCGGCAGCCTCACGCGGCTCACCAAGCCGCTCCTCGACGCGGGACTCCTCGTGGAGGTCGACGAGGAGGCGCCGGCGCGGGTCGGGCGGCCGTCGCAGCCCCTCGACGTCGTGCCCTCGGCGCACCATTTCGTCGGCGTCAAGCTCACGGGCGACACCGCGCACGCCGTGCGCACGTCCCTGCGGGCCGAGGTCGTCGCGGCCGCCGAGCGCCCGCTCACCGACCACGACCCCGCCGCGGTCGCGGACGTCGTCGCCGACGTCGTCGCCGAGCTCTCGGGCGGATCGCCCGTCACCGCGGTGGGCGTCAGCCTCGGCGGGCACGTCGCGGGCCGCGGGAACGTGGTCCGCGCGCCGTTCCTCCGGTGGCACGACGTCCCGCTCGGCGACCTGGTCCAGGCGCGCACCTCGATCTCGACCGTCGTCGCCAACGACGTCACCGCCCTGACCGAGGCCACGCACTGGTTCGGGTCGGGGCGCGGCGCGCGGACGTTCGCGCTGCTCACGGTCGGCGCCGGGGTCGGGTTCGGGCTCGTCGCCCACGGGCGGCTCGTCACGAACGACGACGCGAGCCTCGGGCTCGTCGGCCACCACCCCCTCGACCCCGCCGGGCCGCCGTGCTTCCTGGGGCACCGCGGGTGCGCGACGGCGATGCTCGCGATCGGGTCGATCACCGCCCAGGTCTCGGTCGCCCACGCCCGGCCCGTCGGCTACGACGAGGTGCTCGACCTCGCCGAGCAGGGCGATCCCGCCGCACGGCGTGTGGTGGACGACGCGGGCCGCGCGCTCGGGCGGCTCGTGGCCGTCGCCGCGAACTTCACGATGCCGGACCGGGTCGTCCTGGGCGGTGAGGGGGTGCGCCTCGCGACCGTCGCGCACGACGCGCTCCTCGACGGCCTGCACGCCGACCGCGACCCTCTGGCGACGGATCCGCCCCTGACGATCGAGAGCCCCGCGTTCACCGAGTGGGCCCGCGGCGCCGCCGTCATCGCGATCCAGACCTTCGTGCTCGGCGCCTGACCACGCCTGCTCCGCCGAGCATGCGGGGTCGGGTCGGGTCGGGGGCAGGGAGTCAGGGGTGCGCCAGGAGCGCCTCGATGCCGGCGATGATGCGGCCGAGGCCGAACTCGAGCTCGGCGCTGGCGGAGTACGGGGCCTGCTGGGCCTCGCCGGCCGCGGAGCCGACGCGCGCCGCCACCGTGTAGGTGCTCATGTCGGCGATCGCCTCGAGGACGGGGGCGTTCGCCTCCCACCACTCGTCGTCGGTCTGCCCGCTGGTCTCCGCGACGAGGCGCGCGGCACGAGCACGGCGCGCTGCGGCCAGCGCGTGGCTCACCACGAGCGTCACCGTCGCGTCCATCTCGACGTCCCCGAGGCCGACGTCGTCGACCGCGCGCAGCTCGAGGTCGTACTTGCGTGTCTCCCCGGGCCCGAGGACGGGCCGGGCGAGATCCACGTCGAGCAGCCACGGGTGCCGCTCGACGAGGGCGACGTTGGCCCGCGCCACCTCGCGCAGCCGCTCGGGCCAGGTGTCCCCCGGCACCGCGCCCTGCGGGTACAGCTCGCCGTAGGCGTGGTCGACGACCAGGTCGACGAGGTCGTCCTTGTTCTGCACGTACGTGTAGAGCGACATCGTGCCGAGGCCGAGCGCCGCCGCCACGCGCCGCATGGACAGCGCTTCGAGCGTCCCGGCGTCGGCGAGCCCGACGGCGGCCCGCGCCACCTCGGCGGGCGTGCGGGACTGCTGGGGTCCCCGGGCGCCGGGCGTGGCCACGCCCCACAGGAGAGCGAGCGTGCGCGCGGGGTCGCGCGGGGACGTCGGTGCAGGCATCAGGTCCTCGGGTCGGTACTGGCAGCGGGTGTCTCGTCGGCGCTGCGGGGCATATCGCCGTACATCGTACGTGGTACCCGGGCGCCGGGAGCGCCGATCCGCTCGGCGCGCCGGGTCAGGGCGTCGACCTCGTCCCGACGACGACCGTCGACCCGATCTCGTCGTCGTGGGCGACGTGCGCCGCCAGGCCCGCGCTGTTCATCAGGGCTGCGACGACGGCGGCCTGGGCGACGCTGGTCTCGATCAGCACCCGGCCGCCCGCCCTGAGCCAGGCCGGCGCGCCGTCGACGACCCGGCGGTGGACGTCGAGACCGTCCTGCCCGCCGTCGAGCGCGTGGCGCGGCTCGTGCTCGCGCGTCTCGGGCGGCAGGGACGCCATCGCGTCGCTCGGCACGTAGGGCGCGTTGACGAGCAGCACGTCGACACGGCCCCGGAGCGCGGGAGGAAGTGCGTCGTACAGATCCCCCTCGTAGACCTGTACACCGAGGTTGCGGCGCGCGCAGCGGACCGCGACAGGGTCGAGATCGGCCGCATGCACGTCCGCGTCGGGGCGTGCAGACCGCACCGCTGCGCCCAGCGCACCGGAGCCGCAACACAGGTCGACGACGACGTCCGCCGCGCCCGTCCGCTCGACCGCGAGCCGCACGAGCCCCTCCGACCGCCGGCGCGGCACGAACACCCCCGGCTCGACGACGATCCGCAGCCCGCAGAACTGCGCCCAACCGAGGACCTGCTCCAGCGGCAGACCCGCCACCCGGCGGGCCACGAGCGCATCGAGCTCGGCGCCGTCGGACGCGGCCTCGACGAGCAGCGCGGCCTCCTCCTCCGCGAAGACGCACCCGGCCGCCCGCAGCTCGGCCGCGAGCCCGGTGGCGCGCTCGACGAGCGGTGGACCGTGGGGCGCGAGGCCCGGCGTCGGGCGCGGAGTGACAGGTGGCATGGCGCGCTCCACGCTACCGCCGTGCAGCGCCGCGCCCCACCGGACCGGGCGCGGATAATGGGGGCGTGCCCGACGCCGCAGCCACCCGTGCCCACTCCGCCCACGCCCACGCCGAGGACCTCGCCCGGTTCGTCCAGGCGTCACCGTCCTCGTTCCACGCCGCCGAGGAGGTTGCCCGCCGCGCGGTGGCGGCCGGGTTCGTCCGCCTCGACGAGATGGATGCCTGGCCCGGTGCGACGCAGGGCCCGGGGCGCTACGTCGTCGTCCGGGACGGCGCCGTCATCGCGTGGGTCCGCCCTGCGGGCGCCGCGGCGACCACACCGTTCCGGATCCTCGGCGCCCACACCGACTCCCCCGGGTTCGTGCTCAAGCCGCGGCCCACCACGGGCCGCGAGGGGTGGTGGCAGGCGGGCGTCGAGGTGTACGGCGGGCCGCTGCTGAACTCTTGGCTCGACCGCGAGCTCGAGCTCGCCGGGCGCCTCGTCGTGGGCGACGGCAGCCGGGCCGAGGACGTGCACCTCGTGCGCACCGGGCCGCTCCTGCGCATCCCCCAGCTCGCGATCCACCTCGACCGCGCGGTCAACGACGGGCTGACGCTCGACAAGCAGCGCCACACCCAGCCCGTCTGGGGGCTGGGCGACCTCGGCGCCGCCGACCTGCTCGCCCAGCTCGCGGAGCGGGCCGGGGTGCGGGCCGCCGACGTCCAGGGCTACGACCTCGTCCTGGCCGACACCCAGGAACCGCGGATCTTCGGGGCCGACGACGTCTTCCTCGCCTCCGGTCGGCTCGACAACCTGCTCTCGGTGCACGCCGGCCTCACGGCGCTGCTGTTGGTGTCGGAGTCTCTGCACGGCGAGACGCCGGACGAGACGTCCGGCGCCCCCGTCGCCGTGCTCGCCGCGTTCGACCACGAGGAGATCGGCAGCGAGACCCGCTCCGGGGCGAGCGGCCCCTTCCTCGCCGACGTGCTCGGCCGCATCGCCGCGGGCCTGGGCGCGACGGAGGAGGACCGGCACCGGGCGCTCGCCGGGTCGTTGTGCGTGTCGAGCGACGTCGGTCACTCGGTCCACCCCAACTACCCGGAGCGCCACGACCCGGCGAACCGGCCCGTCGCCGGGGGCGGGCCGATCCTCAAGATCAACGCGAACAAGCGGTACGCGACCGACGGGGTCGGCGCGGCCACGTGGGCGCGGGCGTGCGCCGCGGCCGGGGTGCCCAGCCAGGAGTTCGTCTCGAACAACACGATCCCGTGCGGGTCGACGATCGGCCCGCTCACCGCGACGCGCCTCGGGATCCGCACCGTCGACGTCGGTGTGCCCATCCTGTCGATGCACTCGGCGCGCGAGCTCACCGCCGTCGCCGACCCGGCCTACCTGACCGCTGCCGTCGTCCAGCTGTTCCGCGGCTGACCCGCCGGGGCTGAGCGGACCGTCGAGGTGGGAGACTCGGGGACGTGCCGCGCCAGCCCTCCCCACAGCAGTCCGCGACCTCGCCCGCGCGACCGTCTGCGGAGCTGCTCGACGTCCTGCTCGCGGGCGGGCGCCGCGCCGACCGGCTGACGCACGTGCGCGAGCTGCCGGCCCGCACCGGCACGCACGGCGACTGGCCCGCCTGGGCCGACTCGACGCTCGTCGCGGGCTACCGGGCCCTCGGGGTGGAGCGGCCGTGGGCGCACCAGGTCGAGGCCGCCGAGGCCGCGTGGGCGGGTCGGCACGTCGCCCTGGCCACGTCGACGGGTTCGGGCAAGTCGTTGTCGTTCTGGCTGCCCGCGCTCTCGGCCGTGCGCGCCGACGCCGCCGCCACGATGCTCGACCCCGGCCGCATCGAGTCGGTCGCCCGCCGCGGCACCGTGCTGTACCTCTCCCCGACGAAGGCGCTCGCCGCCGACCAGCTCAGCGCGCTGCAGCGGCTCCTCGACGCCGCCGGGACCCGCGACCTGCGGGTCGCGACGTGCGACGGTGACACCGGGTTCGAGGAGCGCAAGTGGGTGCAGGAGCACGCCGACGTCGTCCTCACCAACCCCGACTTCCTGCACTTCGCCCTCCTCGCGAACCACCGCCGGTGGGCGCGGTTCCTGCGGGACCTGCGCTACGTCGTCGTCGACGAGGGGCACGCCTACCGCGGGGTCTTCGGGGCGCACGTCTCGCTCGTCCTGCGGCGGCTGCGGCGGCTCGCCGCGCACTACGCCCCGTCGCCGGACGCCGAGCAGGCGCCTGCCACCGGCCGCGCCCGTCCGACGTTCGTCGTCGCGTCGGCGACCGCGGCCGACCCGGCCCTCACCGCGGCACGCCTCATCGGCGTCGAGCCGCGCGCCGTCACGACCGTCACCGCCGACACCTCGCCCGCAGGACGCAAGACGTTCGCGCTGTGGGAACCGCCGGTCGTCGCCGGGTACGAGGCGACCCACCCCGACGACCCCGCGGTGCCCACCGCGTCGGGCGAGGCCCCCGAGCACCCGCGGCGCACCGCGACCGCCGAGGCCGCGGACCTGCTCGCGGACCTCGTCGCCGCCGGGGCGCGCACGCTCGCGTTCACGCGGTCGCGGCGGGGCGCGGAGGCGGTCGCCACGCAGACGCAGGACCACCTGCGGCCCGCCGCGCCCGAGCTCGTCCGCACGGTCGCCGCCTACCGCGGCGGCTACCTGCCCGAGGAGCGCCGGGCGCTCGAGGAGGCGGTCCGCAGCGGCGCGGTACGGGGCATGGCGACGACGAACGCGCTCGAGCTCGGCGTCGACATCTCCGGCCTCGACGCCGTGCTCATCGCGGGCTGGCCCGGCACGCGGATGTCGGTCTGGCAGCAGGCGGGCCGGGCCGGGCGGGCGGGAGCCGAGGGCCTCGTCGCGTTCGTGGCCCGCGAGGACCCGCTCGACACGTTCCTCGTGCACCACCCCGAGGCGATCTTCGACGCCCCCCTCGAGGCGACCGTGTTCGACCCGTCGAACCCGTACGTCCTCGCCCCGCACCTGTGCGCCGCCGCGGCCGAGCTCCCGCTGCGGGTCGGCGACCTCGCGGCGTTCGGCGACCCGGCGGCGGTCACCGACCTCCTGGGCGTGCTCGTCGCCCGCGGCGCGCTGCGGCGCCGCAGCTCGGGCTGGTACTGGACGCACGCACAGTCCGCGGCCGGCATGACGGACCTGCGCGGCTCCGGCGGCGCGCCCGTGCGGGTCGTCGAGGCGAGCACGGGCCGGCTGCTCGGCACCGTCGACGCGGCGTCCGCCGACGGGTCCGTCCACGACGGCGCGGTCTACGTCCACCAGGGCGTCACCTACGTCGTCGACCACCTCGACCTGCCCGACGGCGTCGCGCTCGTCCGGCGGGCCGACGTGGACTACGGGACGTGGTCGCGGTCCGTGACGTCGATCGTGGTGCAGGAGGACGAGGAGGCCACCGGCGGGCGCGGCGCGGCCGAGCGCCGGTGGGGGCCGATCGGCTGGGGGTACGGGCCCGTCGAGGTGAGCTCGCAGGTCGTGAGCTTCCAGCGCCGCCGGTTGCCCGACCTGCAGATCCTCGGCGCCGAAGGTCTCGACCTGCCCGAGCACACGCTGCCGACCATGGCCGTGTGGTGGACCGTCCCCGAGGACGTGCTGGCCGCGGCCGACATCGACGCCGAGACCGCACCCGGCGCGCTGCACGCCGCGGAGCACGCCGCGATCGGGCTCCTGCCCCTGCTCGCGACGTGCGATCGCTGGGACCTGGGCGGCGTCTCCACCGCGATGCACGTCGACACCGAGCAGGCGACCGTGTTCGTCTACGACGCCTACCCCGGCGGGGCGGGCTTCGCCGAGCGCGGCTACGACCTCGGCGCGACCTGGCTGCGCGCCACCCGGGAGGCCATCGCCCGCTGCCCGTGCGCCGACGGCTGCCCGGCGTGCGTGCAGTCGCCCAAGTGCGGCAGCTACAACAACCCGCTCGACAAGGCGGCCGCCGTGCGGCTGCTCGACGCCGTCCTCGCGCACGCCCCCGACTGACCGACGCCCGCGGCCGCCTCGACCCCGGGGCACCCTGGCCGTCGCCGGCCCTGCCCGGGCCGCGGCGTGCGCGTCGCCGAGCGCCGCACCCAGCAGGCCCCGCGCCGTCGGGCTCGACGTCTCGACGCGGACCACCCCGGCGCCGAGCTCCGCACAGCTCGTCAGGTGGGCGCCGTTGCGCTGCGCGACGTCCCCCGCCCGCTCGCAGCCGTCCCACCCGTCCCGCAGAGCGGTCGCGGCGGCGAGGGCCGACAGGTCCGCGGCCGTCTGCGCCTGCCCGCGCGCGGACTGCGCCGAGGCGAGGGCCGCGAGCGCCGCAGCGAGGAACAGCACGACCGCGACGAGAGCCAGCGCCAGCACGGTCCCGGAACCTCGTTCCGGGTCGTCCGCACGCCCGCCGCGGGATCCCGGGCACGGGAACGCCCGGGTCATGGCTCCACCCGCGCCACGGCCGCACCGCTCGCCCGCAGCGGCGCGCCGGACAGCCACCCCCCGACGACCGGCGTCGTGACCTGCACCTCGACCCACGGGTCACCCCGCACCACGACGACCTGCGCCCCGTCACCCGCGACGTGCAGCGCCGCAGACCGGACCGCAGCGTCGTCCTCCCCGATGGCGGCCGACCGCGCGCCGACCCTCGCCGCGTCCGCGGAGCGCATCTGGGCGCTCGCGGCCGCGGCGAGGGTCAGGACGGCCACCAGGACGAGCACGACGGCGGGCAGCGCGAGCGCGAGCTCGGCCGTCACGCTGCCGCGCTCCCGTGCGACGGTGTCCGCCCGCCCGGGGCGCGGGGCGAGTCGCGTCCGGGCTGGTCGGCGCGACCTGGCGGCGTCCACGCTCACCCCACGGACAGCGCGCTGCGCACGATGCCGAGGAGCGCCTCGCGGACCTCGCCGCTGCTGAGCACGGCGATGAGCAGCCCGGCGAAGCCGGCGGCGGCGATCGTCGCGATCGCGTACTCGGCGGTCGCGAGTCCCGCCTCGTCGCCACCCTGGCGGAGCCGCTCGACGAGGCCGCCTGCGGTGGGCTGCCCGGTCGTGTTCTCTGGTTCTGTCACGGTCGTTCCTTCCTCTGCGGGCCCGCCGGTCGCGGGCCGGGACCTCACTGTGGCGCGGCTCGGCCGATGCGGTGCGGGGCCGGTTGCGCGACAGTGGACGCGAGCGCGCGCGGCGGACCTGTGGACGGCCAGGATCACCGTGGGGTGTCGATCCAGCGGATCTCGCGCGTCATAGGGGTGTCAGCACGACCACGTCACGACCGCAGACAGACCGGAGGACTCCATGAGCACCGAGTACGTGATCTTCATCCACGACGACGAGAAGAACTGGGCGACCGCCACACCCGAGCAGAAGGAGGCGGCGTTCGCCCGGCACGACACGTTCGGCACCCTCTGCGCCGAGCGTGGGCACACGATCACGGGTGGCGCGGAGCTGCTCGCGGCGGCCACGGCGCGGCTGGTGCGGCCCGGCACGGCCGGTGCCCAGGCCGTCACCGACGGGCCGTTCACGGAGACCGCCGAGCAGCTGGGGGGCTACTACGTGGTCGAGACCGACGACGTGGACGGTCTGACCGCGCTCATCGGCGAGGCCTTCGCGGGCGACACCTCGACGTTCGAGATCCGGGCGACGGTCCCGGAGGATCCCTCCTCGGACGCCTCGTGAACCGCGGCGCACGAGGTCGGTCCGCATGAAGTTCCTCCTCCTGCTCCACCAGGACCAGCGGCTGTGGGAGGACACGTCGCCCGCCGCACGCACACAGCTGCTGCGGGAGCACGACGTGTTCTCCCGGGCCGTCGCGGAGCAGGGCACGATCCTCGCGGGCGAGGCCCTGAGCACCGTCAGCGCGGCGACGACGTTCCGACGCCGCGGGCAGACGACCCAGATCACCGAGGGCCCGGCCACGGAGGGCGCGGGGGGCACGGCCGGCGAGGACCCCGCGGGTGCCGAGCAGCTCGGCGGCTTCTACCTCCTGGACGTTCCGGACCTGGACGTCGTCCTCGAGCTCGTCGGGCTCCTCCCGGAGTACTCGATCGAGATCCGACCGGTGATCGACGTGGACGGCTCGTGACCGAGCCGCTCGAGGACGCGTGGCGCGAGCACTGGGCGAGGCTCCTCGCCCAGCTCGTGGGGCAGTACCGCCGCCCGGATCTCGCGGAGGACGCGCTCGCCGACGCGTTCGCCACGGCCGCCCGGAGCTGGCCGGTGGACGGCGTGCCGCGCAACCCTGCCGCCTGGCTGCACACCGCGGCCAGGCGGCGGGTCCTCGACCGGCTGCGCGCCGAGGCCGTCGCGGCGCGCAAGGAACCCTTGATGGTCGTGGACGCCCGCGAGCGCGCCGCCCGCCACGACGAGCTCCCGGGGGGCGAGAGCCGGGACGGCGGGGACGGGACCGCGCGGGCCGACGACGGCGCGCACGTGCCCGACGACCGCCTGCGCCTCGTGCTGGCGTGCTGCCACCCGGCGCTCTCGCCCGAGGCCCGCACGGCCCTCACCCTGCGGTTCGTCGCAGGTCTGCCGGTGGCGGACATCGCGCGGTTGTTCCTCGTGCAGGAGTCGACGATGGCGGCGCGCCTGACGCGCGCGAAGAAGCGGCTGGCCGCGTCCGGCATCCCGTTCGCCGTGCCGGCACCGGACCGGCTCGACGAGCGTCTCGACGTCGTCGCGACGGTGCTCTACCTCGTCTTCACCGCCGGGTACGCGCCCGGCTCGGGACCCGACGTCGTCCGCACCGAGCTGGCGGGCGAGGCGATCCGCCTGGCCCGGCTGCTCGACGAGCTCGTCCCCGGCAGGCCGGTCGTGCGCGCGCTGCTCGCGCTCATGGTGCTCCAGCACTCGCGCCGGGACGCCCGCACAGGTCCCGACGGCGGGCTCGTGCTCCTGGCGGACCAGGACCGGTCGCGCTGGCGCCGCGACGAGATCACGGCTGGTCTCGACCTGCTCGCCACCGTCCTCGACGGACCCGACCCGAGCGTGGTCTCGCCCCTCGCGCAGGAGTACCTGCTCCAGGCACGCATCGCGGCAGAGCACGCGAGCTCCCCGTCGGCGCCGTCGACCGACTGGCCGCTGATCGCGGAGCTGTACGGCGAGCTGGAGGAGCTCACCCGGTCACCCGTGGTCCGGCTCGCACGGTCGGTCGCGGTCGCGGAGGCGGCGGGCGCACCGGCCGGGCTCGCCCTCCTCGACGGGCTCGACGAGGCACTCCCCCGGCACCACCGGCTCTACGCCACCCGCGGGGAGCTGCTCGCACGGTCCGGGCGGGCCGACGAGGCGGCCGGAGCATTCGCCACGGCTCTCGCGCTGTGCGCGAACGACGCCGAGCGGGAGCACCTCGAACACCGCCTGCGGACCCTCACCGCCCCAGGAGACCACCCCCGAGCGACACGAGGACCGGCAGCAGACCGATGAGCACGAACGCCGGGAGGAAGCACGTGCCGAGTGGCAGCACGAGGTGCACGGCGAGCCGTGCCGCCGCCTGCCGCGCGGCTGCCTGGCGCTCCTGACGCAGCTGCTCGCCGGCGGTCCGCAGCGCGTCGCCGGGCGCGGCGCCGTGCTCCCACGCGGGCCGTAGCGCCCGGCCCACCACGGCCAGACGCGGCGGTGCGCCGTCCCAGGCGGTCGCCCAGGACGCACCGAGCACGAGGGCGGCGCCCGCCCGGCGCAGCGCGGTCCCGTCGGGGCCGTCGACCGCGACACCGACCGCCTCGAGCGCCCGCGGAACCGACGTGCCGGCGCGGACCGCCGCGCCGAGCAGCTCGAGCAGCACCCCGATCTCGATGCCCGTCCCGGGCGGGGCGCCACCCCGCGCCGCGTCCGGTTCCCGCGACCCGAGGCGGGTGAGGCGTCGCTCCCGGGTGGCGCGGGCGGCCCACCACGGCAGCGCCCCGAGGAGCGCGCACGCCGCGAGCGTCCACACCGTGGCCCCCTCCGCGCTCACCCCTCGCCCCCCGCCGCCCGCGCCGCGCCGACCATCCGGGCGGTCCAGCGCCGACCGACGACCAACAGCACGACCCCGCCGACCACGGCCGCGCTCCCGAGCCCGCCGTCGAGCGCCTGGGCCACCGGATCGGCGCCGAGGGCCGAGCCGAGAAGGACCCCCACCGCGGGAAGCCAGAGCAGGACCCGTGCGGTGGCGCGCGGGCCGGCGAGCGACGCCTCTCGCTCGGCGCGTGCCTCCGCCTCAGCCGCGAGGGTCGCCGCGACCTGGTCCAGCACCGCGGTCAGCGGGGAACCGACCTCGGCCGCGAGCCGGCACGCCGCGACGACGGACCGTGCCGGGGCGAGGCCCCCGACACGCTCCGCGAGCGCGTCGACGTCGGGGATCCCGCGAGGGTCGGCCCGGACCTCGGCGGCGCGCTGCCAGGCCACGGCGGGCGACGCCCCGGCGCGCAGCAGCGCCCCCACCTGGGCGACGACGAGCCGCACGAGCTCGGGAGCGTGCTGCGCCCGGCGCGCCCGGAGCCTGCGCCAGGTCACGCCGGGCCGCCACGCTGCGGGCCGGACGCCGATCACGCTGCGGGCGCGTCGACCGCCCCGGCGCAGCACGACGTGCACCGCCAACCCGACGAGCAGCCCGACGACCAGGTGCCCCGACCCGCCGCTCACGGTGTCCCCCAGCGGGAGCGGATCTCCTCGAAGGTGGGGCCCGTGACCGGCTCGCCGGCACCGTCCCAGGTCGCCGCGACCTCGACCCGCAGCTCACCGTCGTCCGTCCGCGTGACCCGCCCGATCTCCGCGAGGTACCGGCGACCGACCCCACCGGCCCGGTCTCGGCGCAGGTGCAGCACCACGTCGAGACCGCCCGCAGCCTGCGCGGCCACGGCGGCGCGGCCCATCCCCGCGAGGGCCGCGAGCGCCTCGAGCCGGGCAGGGATCACGGCGACCGCGTTGGCGTGGATCGTCGCGAGGCCACCGTCGTGCCCGGTGTTGAGCGCCATGAGAACCTCGCGGACCTCGGCGCCGCGGCACTCGCCGAGCACGATGCGGTCGGGTCGCATCCGCAGGGCGTTGCGCACGAGGTCGGTGAGCTCGACGCCGCCCGCCCCCTCGACGTTGGGTCGGCGCGCCGTGAGGGGGACGACGTGCGGGTGGTCGGGCGCGAGCTCCCGCGCCTCCTCGACGCACACGACCCGTTCGTCGCCCGGGACGAGGGACAGCAGCGCGGCGAGGAGCGTCGTCTTGCCGGTGCCGGTTCCCCCGGAGACGAGCATGTTCGCGCGGCCGGCGACGAGGCCGCGCAGCACCGGGCCCCACGCGGGGGGCAGCGCGCGGCGTGCGACGAGCTCGTCGAGCGTGAAGGCGTGCGCCCGCAGGACCCGCAGCGAGATGACGGCGCCCTGCTCGCAGACCGGCGCGACGACCGCGTGCAGCCGGGTCCCGTCGGGCAGGCGCGCATCGACGAGCGGGCTCGCGTCGTCGAGCCGCTGACCGCCCGCGGCGGCGAGCCGCACGGCCAGGGCACGGACGTCCTCGGGCGTCCCGAGCACGAGGTCGACGCGCTCGAGCCCTGCGCCCCGGTCGACCCAGATCTCGTCGGGCGCGTTGACGAGGACGTCGGTCACGCGCGGATCCTCCAGGAGCGGCTGGAGCGGGCCGGCGCCGTACAGCTCCGCGCGGGCGGCGCGGGCGAGGTCGGTCAGCGCGGCGGAGCCCAGCACCCGACCCGAGTCCCGCAGCGCGGCGCGCAGCTCCTGGTCGCCGGGCGGGGCACCGCGGCCCGCCATGCGCGAGCGCACCCCGTCGAGGAGCTCGGTCTCGATGCCGCGCCCCCGCGCGCCGTCCGGAGGACCCACGTCCCCGCCCGCCGTCCGGTTCACCGTGCTGCGCCTGGCGACCGCACCCAGGACGCGAGCTCACGTCCTGCCCGGCCCAGCGCGCTCCGGGCGCCGGAGGGTGGGCCCTCACCGCGCTCCACGGCCCCGGCGAGCCGCGGGTCCCACCGCACGGCGGCCGCGAGCGGGAGCCCGACGGCGTCGCTCACCTCCCACGGCGACAGCCGCCCGGGCGCGGGGCCGCGGGTCACGAGAGCGAGGTGCCGTGCACCGGTCTCGGTCAGGACGTACCGGGCGGCGAGCGCTCCGGCGACCCCGGGGAGGTCGAGCGGCGTCACCAGCACGAGCGCGTCGCACGCGCCGAGCACCGCCGCACCGAGGTCCCGGGGCTGCGTGGCGACCCACCGCGGGAGGTCGAGCACAAGGAGGTCGCACGCGTCGGCCACGGCGGCGCACACGTCGACGACGACCTGAGGGTCGATCGCCTCGGGCCGGTCCCGCGCCGCCCCGAGCACCGGCACGTCGCACCACGCGGGCAGCCGCGCGACCAGTGCCGCCCCGTCGAGGGTGCCGCGCGCGCCGTGCAGGTCCGCCCACCGCAGCCCGGGCTCGGGCTCGATCCCGAGCAGGACGTCAGGCCCACCACCTCGCGTCTCGAGGTCGACGAGGACCACGTGGTCGCCGTCGCGGTGCGCAGCCCGGGCGAGGCCCGCGGCGCACACGGACGCCCCTGCCCCGCCGACGGCCCCCACGACGCCGACCACCGCCGCGACACCGCTCCCCCCTCCCCGCACGCTCGCCGCCCCTCGTCGCCACCGGCCGCGGACCCGTCCCGGCCGCTGCTCCGAGACCATCGTGGGCGAGGCCGGCCCGCACGGTCCCGGCCGGCGTCGGGCCTGTGGACGGGTGCCGCGCCGGGCAGCCTGTGGAGAACGACGAACGACCGAGGCGTCAGGCGCCGGCGTCGTAGATGTCGCGGTGCGCCTGGACGTCGTCCATATGGTCCTGCGCCCAGGTCCTGATCTGACGCGTGGTCCGGTAGAGCGAGAGCCCGAGGTCGGTGAGCTCGTAGGTGACGGTGACCGGCACGGTCGGGGTCACCGTCCGGGTGACGAGCCCGTCACGCTCCAGCGAGCGCAACGTCTGGGTGAGCATCTTCTGGCTCACACCGGCGAGCAGGCGGGAGAGCTCCGAATAGCGCATCGGAGCCGGGGTCCCCGGGTCCTCTGCACCCTCACCGCCGAGGCCGCACAGGATCAGCACGACCCACTTGTCCGAGATCCTGTCGAGCAGCTGACGGCTCGGGCACACGGCCAGGAACGCGTACGATGACGACCACGACGTCCACCCTCGCCGGCGGCACATGGACCCTCGGCGACCGGACCGTCACCCGGTTCGGGTACGGGACGATGCAGCTCGCGGGCCCCGGGGTCATGGGGCCGCCGACGGACCACGACGGCGCGATCGTCGAGGCGATGGAGACCCTCGCCGAGCTCCAGCAGCAGGGCCTGATCCGGCACCTCGGGGTCAGCAACGTCACGGCGGAGCAGGTCTCGCACGCACAAGAGGTCGCACCCCTCGTCTGCGTGCAGAACTTGTACAACCTCGCCCACCGCCACGACGACCCCCTGATCGACAGGCTCGCGGCGGACCGCATCGCCTACGTCCCGTTCTTCCCCCTCGGCGGGTTCGCCCCGCTGCAGTCCGAGGCGCTCTCCCGGGTCGCGAACCGCCGGGGCACGACGCCGAAGGCCGTCGCCCTGGCCTGGCTCCTGCAGCGCTCGGCGAACATCCTGCTCATCCACGGTACCTCCCGGGTCGCGCACCTGCAGGAGAACATCACCGGCGCCGGGCTCGCCCTGTCGCCCGAGGACGTGGCCGAGCTGGACGGCATCGGCCGCTGACACGTCCTGGTGCCGCGCCGCTCGTGGAGGACGAGGAACAGGGACATACCGGGAAGACTCCCGCTAGGCTCGCCCCGTGAACTCCACAGCGGACGCGGCGGCCGACCCCTCCCGGCCGCGCCGGATCGCCGCCTTCTTCGACCTGGACAAGACGATCATCGCGACCTCGTCCGCCGCAGCGTTCTCCCGGCCGTTCTACGCCGGCGGGCTCATCTCCCGCGGGGACGTGCTGCGCAGCGCCTACGCCCACTTCCTGTTCATGGTGGGCGGTGCCGACCACGACCAGACCGAGCGCATGCGCGCCCACCTCAGCAACCTCGTCACCGGGTGGGACGTGAGCACCGTGTCGCGGATCGTCGCCGAGACGGTGCACGAGCTCATCGACCCCGTCGTCTACCTCGAGGCGGTCGAGCTCATCGCGAACCACCACGAGCACGGGCACGACGTCGTCATCGTCTCGGCCTCGGGCGCCGAGGTCGTCGAGCCCATCGCCGCGGTCCTCGGGGCGGACCACGTGATCGCCTCGCGGATGGCGACCGAGGACGGGCGCTACACCGGCACCATCGACTTCTACGCGTACGGGGAGAACAAGGCCAGCGCGATCCGCGAGCTCGCGCAGGACAAGGGGTACGACCTCGGGGCGAGCTACGCCTACTCCGACTCGATCACGGACGCCCCGATGCTGACCGCCGTCGGGCACGGGTTCGCCGTCAACCCCGACCGCACGCTGCGGCGTCTGGCCGCCGACAACGGGTGGACCGTGCTGACGTTCACCCGCCCCGTGGCGCTGCGCTCCCACCTGTCGCCGACCTCCCCGCTGGTGATCGGCGGCGCGCTGGCCGTCGTCGCCGTCGCGGGGTGGGTCGTGTGGCGGGCCGTGCGCCGAGGCCGCCGCACACGTCCCTGACACCCCCGCGAACGGGCGCCGCTCGAACACCGTGTGAGGGTTTCACCCAGCCGTTGCGCCCGCGCCGGACCAGGCGTATCAAGGAGGGAACAGCACGCGGATGGCGGTACCCACGCGCGAGGAGTCCACGCATAGGACTTGTTGACCGGGACGTGATGACGACCCGTTGCAGCAATCACTCGGTGCACGCCTGATAGCCACCATCCGGCTGGCGAGGGCGGCGTCCGCGAGGACGCCGTCGTCGTGTGGGGGCCTGTGGGCACGCCGCGTCGCACGCCATACTGTGGGGCATGAGTTCAGCGCCGAGCGTCTCCTCGTCCATCACCGTCCGGCTCCAGGTCGAGGCCAGGCCCACCGCCGTGAGCGAGCTGACCACCGCCATCGAGCACGCCGGCGGGATCGTCTCCGCGCTCGACGTCACCGCCTCGGGCCACGAGCGCATCACCGTCGACGTCACGGTCGCGACCCGCGGCGAGGACCACGCCGGCCAGATCGTCGAGTCCCTGCGCGCGCTCGACGGCGTGGTCGTGGACCGCGTGTCCGACCGCACGTTCCTGCTGCACCTCGGCGGCAAGCTGAAGATCGAGTCCAAGGTCCCCATCCGCAACCGCGACGACCTGTCGATGATCTACACCCCCGGCGTCGCCCGCGTCTGCGAGGCCATCGCCGCGGAGCCCGAGGACGCGCGCCGCCTGACGATCAAGCGCAACACCATCGCGGTCGTGACCGACGGGTCGGCCGTCCTGGGCCTCGGCGACATCGGGCCGCTCGCCTCGCTGCCCGTCATGGAGGGCAAGGCCGCGCTGTTCAAGCGGTTCGCCGACATCGACGCGTTCCCCATCGCCCTCGACACGACCGACGTCGACGAGATCGTGCGGACCGTCAAGGCCATCGCGCCCGTCTTCGCCGGCATCAACCTCGAGGACATCTCCGCGCCGCGCTGCTTCGAGATCGAGGCTCGGCTGCGCGCCGAGCTCGACATCCCCGTCTTCCACGACGACCAGCACGGCACCGCGATCGTCGCGCTCGCGGCGCTGACGAACGCGCTCAAGGTCGTCGGCAAGGACCTCGCCGACGTGCGGATCGTCCTGTCCGGTGCCGGCGCGGCGGGCACCGCGGTCCTCAAGCTGCTGCTGTCGGCCGGCGCCCGCGACGTCGTCGTCGCCGACATCGAGGGCGTCGTCCACCGCGACCGCCCGGGCCTGTCGCCCTCGCTCGCCTGGACCGCCGTCAACACGAACCCGCGGCGCGTCACCGGCACGCTCAAGGAGGCCGTCGTGGGGGCCGACGTCTTCATCGGGGTCTCCGCGCCCGACGTCATCACGGGAGACGACGTCGCGCAGATGGCGCCCGACGCCATCGTCTTCGCCATGGCGAACCCGCGGCCCGAGGTCGACCCCGTCGAGGCCGCGAAGCACGCCGCGATCGTCGGCACCGGGCGCAGCGACTTCGCGAACCAGATCAACAACGTCCTCGCGTTCCCCGGTGTCTTCCGCGGCCTGCTCGACGCCCAGTCGCACAAGATCACCGACGGCATGCTGCTGGCCGCGGCGACCGCCCTCGCCTCCGCCGTGCACGAGGACCAGCTCAACCCCACCTACATCGTGCCGAGCGTGTTCAACCCGGAGGTCACGACGCTCGTCGCCGCCGCGGTCGAGGCGGCAGCACGCGCCGGTGCGGAGCAGGACGGGATGGTCGCCACCGCCTGACGCCTCAGCACCGACCCTGCCTCGATCGGTTGCCGAGCCCCACCCCGTCCACCACGATGTCCGCAAGCCGCAAGGCGGTGGGCGTCGGCGGGGGGAGGCCGTAGTGCACGGGACCGTGTCCGGTGCCGGTCGCCACGGGGCGGCCGCCGTGCACGTCGTGTCCCGCGACCCGGTCCTGGCGTCGTCGATCGCGGCAGGGCTCGACGCGCTCGGCTGGTCCGACGTCCGGCCGCACCCGTGCTCGACGATCGCCCGGGAGCTCGTCGTCGGCAGCTCCCACCTCGTCCTGGTCACGGACGAGGACGGGCACCTCCCCGACGCCTCGCTCAACGTGCTCGGCCGCGGGCGCACGGGCGTGGGGGTCCTGGGCAGCAGGCTCGCGGCCCGCACGCTCCTGGCCGCGGCGCGGCGCGGCGCGTGGGTCGTCGACGGCGACCTCCCCCTGCTCCACCAGCTCCGCGCGCTCGACCGGCACCTGTCCGGCCGCTCGCCGCGTGGCGTCGACGCGCACGCCGTCGCCCTCCTGCACGCGCTGGTCCTGGACCTCGAACGGGTCGAGTCCTTGACCCGGCGCGAGCGGGAGGTGCTGGCCCGGCTCGTCGAGGGCATGCCCGCGGCCGAGATCGCTCGCTCGCTCGTGCTGTCGCTGACCACGGTCCGCAGCCACATCCGGGCGATCCTCACGAAGCTCGGCACGACGTCGCAGCTCGCGGCCGTCGCGACGCTGCTGCGGGTGGGGAGCGGCTCGGCAGCACCCGATCTTCCTCAGAATTGACGATCCCGTCCCGCACGCGCGCTCCTAGCGTGAGAGGCAGCCAGACCCGGCCTCCGAGGGGGCGGCCGAGCTGGTGAGATCCGGACGACGACGTCCGGACGATCCACAGGGGGAAGCCATGCTCATCGTCTGTACGCAGGACACCCGGATCAGAACTTCGACCGCTGATCCGTCGTCGGGCTCGTCGGCCTGGGGTGACGTGGTCGAGCTGCCCGTCGGGGCCCAGGTGCACGCCGACCAGGGGTTCGCGCACGCGCTCGCCGGCCTGACCGACCCGCTCTGCCTCTCCGCGCACGGCAACGACACCGAGCTGGGCGACGCCGACTCCCGGCCCCAGGACTGGGAGTGGAGCGTCGACCAGATCGGAGACCTGCTCACCAGGGTGCCGCCCGGCTACGCCGATCCGATCCTCGTGCACGCCTGCGCCGAGCAGATCTCCAACTTCGCGGCCCGGCTCGCCCTGGCGCTCGCGCAGCGCCGGGTCCTCGACGGCGTCTGGGTCTACGGGTACAACCGGCCCGTCCCGGCGGACGCGAGCTACCCGCCGCCCGTGGGCCTCGAGCGCCGCGCCGACCTGCAGTGGACCCAGGTCACCTTCTGACCTGCACACCCGCGCGCGGCACGGCCGCGCGCCGGAACCACCTCTGCACGACACCCCTGCACGACCGAGACCACCGAGGAGTACCCATGTCCCTGATCCGAGACATCGTGAAGCAGTTCGACGGCAGCGAGGAGCTCGCCCAGACCCAGCGTGAGGTGATCGAGTCGCTCGCGCGGCTCGGCGAGACCAAGGCAGAGCTCTTCGACGTGCGGATCCAGGAGTCGCTCCGTGGCGCGGGCGGCACCAACAGCACGGTCCCGATCACGTCGATCCTCGCCTCGAAGAAGGAGGTCCACGCCTTCAGCTCGACGTCCGTCGAGCACCTCGCCGACGCCGTGAAGTCGTCGCTCAAGTCGTTCGTGGCCGGTACGTCGTCGGACATCATCGACGGCGTGGGCACGCTCGTGTCGGAGGCGCTCACCGCGTTCCTCGGCGGCGCCTCCGCCTCGACGGGGACGATCGAGGAGTACTACGTCGTCACCGAGGGCCTGTCGATCGTCCGGGTCGACCTCAAGGCCTGGTACCAGAACGTCTCGGCCAAGAGCATCTACGAGAAGATGGAGCGGGTCAGCGCGTTCGTCGCGGTGAAGTCGACGGTCGACCTCTCGAAGATCGACTTCAACACGTTCCTGTACCTCTACCAGGACCAGCTGAGCCTCGCGCGCCTCCCGAAGGAGCAGATCACGCAGGCGCTCAAGGACGCCAAGGAGATCTACCGCGAGTTCAACGAGATGGGCGGACGCGTGTCCGCGACGACGCACATCACGCGTCCGCCCGCGGCCACCGCCCCCCGGGGGCGCTGACCGCGCGAGCCTCAGGCCGTCCAGGCTCCGCGTTCGTACTGCGGTCGCCACGGCGCGCGGTCCACGTCCACACCCAGGGCGTGGGCCGCGCGCAGCGGCCACATCGGGTCACGCAGCGCGGGCCGGCCGATCATCACGGCGTCCGCGGCGCCGTCGACGAGCACCTGCTCGGCCTGCTCGGGCGAGGTGAGGAGCCCGACGGCGCTCACCGGCAGCCCGGAGACCTCGCGGACACGACGCGCGGCGGGCACCTGGTAGCCCGGTCCGACGGGGATCGTCGCGGGCGCCACGCCGCCGGTGGACACGTCGACCAGGTCGACGCCGACCTGCGCCAGCCGGGCGGCGGCGTGCGCGACGTCGTCGTCGTCGAGCCCGTCCTCGTGCCAGTCCGTCGCCGAGACGCGGACGAGGAGCGGCATGCCGTCGGGCAGCGCGGCACGCACGGCGACCGCCGACTCGAGCAGGAGCCGTTCGCGGTTCTCGACGGAGCCGCCGTAGGCGTCGTCGCGACGGTTCGCCAAGGGCGAGAGGAACTGGTGGAGCAGGTAGCCGTGCGCGGCGTGGAGCTCGACGACGTCGAAGCCCGCCTCGACGGACCGGCGCGCGGCCTCGGCGAACTGACCCGGGACCGCCTGCACCTCGTCGAGGGTCATCGCGGCAGGCTCCGCCAGGCCCGGGTACGCCTCGGGCGACGGGCCCACGGGGGTCCACCCACCGGCGTCGGGCAGGACCGCTCCACGGGCCGGGTCCCAGGGCCGGTGCGTGGAGGCCTTGCGCCCGGCGTGCGCGAGCTGGATCCCGACCAGCGCGCCCTGCGCGTGCACGAACGCCGTGATGCGGGCCCAGGCGTCGGCCTGCGCGTCCGACCAGATCCCGACGTCCTGCGGGGAGATCCGGCCCTCGGGCACGACGGCGGCCGCTTCCGTGAGCAGCAGCCCGAACCCGCCGGTGGCCCGGGCGCCGAGGTGCACCAGGTGCCAGTCGTCGGGCATGCCGTCCGTCGCGGAGTACTGGCACATGGGGGCGAGCCAGATGCGGTTCGGCAGGGTCAGGTCGCGCAGCCTCAGGGGCTGGAAGAGTCGGCTCACACCGGGACCCAACGCGGCCGGGCCGCGCCCCATTCCGCGCACGTCAGTGGCCGAGGTAGCGGCCCGGTCGGTGGTTGAGCGCGAGGACCACGTTGAGCAGGACGACGCCCGCGACGGAGAGCAGCACCGTCGTCGGCGGGGCTACGGCGAACGCGAGCAGGACGACGACGGCGTCGAACGCCATCTGCACGTAGCCCGCACGCCAGCCGAGCCGCTCCTGCAGGACGAGCGCGAGGATGTTGAACCCGCCGAGGCTCGCACCGTGCCGGAAGATCACGAGCAGGCCGATGCCGATGACGAGGTTGCCGGAGAGCACCGCGTAGACGGGGTCGATGTCGACGGGACCGTCGAAGGCGAGCGGGTGCAGCGCGGAGAGCGCAGAGACCAGCCCGACGGCGGCGGCCGTCTTCGCGGTGAATCCCCAGCCCTTCTTCCAGACGGCAAGGGCGAAGAACGGGACGTTGACGGCGAAGAAGAGGACGCCGAACGGGACGGGTGCGACCTGGACGAGCAGCAGCGCCAGGCCGGCGGTGCCGCCCGTGACGGCCGAGACGGAGCCGAGCAGGAACAGCCCGAGCGAGGCGAGGTAGGTGCCGGTGAGGATCCCGAAGACGTCTTCGAGGCGGCTGTGCGGGGGGCCGACCGCCAGCGGTGGCGGGGTCGTGGTGCGGTCGAGCGGGGTGTCGCCCATGAGGTCCTTCCCGAGGTCGTCGGTTCGTCGCCGAGGCTATCGGACAGTGGCCCGGAGACCGGGCGGTCCTCCGCAGGGGCCTGCAGGACCTATTTGCAAGCACTACGGCCGAATAGCGGGCCACGTGACGGCCGTCACCCGATCCGGTCTAGACTCCCGAGGGTCGGGGCGACGCCAGCCCCGCCGTCCGACGGTCGAGGGCTGCCCGCGCGCGAGCACGCCGTCCGTCGTCGGGCGCCGCACCAGAGCCGATGCGCACCGGAGGTACGCGTGCCAGAGAACCCCACCACCGAACCGACGCCCGGCCTGGAGAACCTTCTCCACGAGACCCGCAGCTTCCCACCAGACCCACGCTTCGCGGAACAGGCGAACGCGCAGGCCGGTCTCTACGACGAGGCGAAGGCCGACCGGCTGGCGTTCTGGGAGCGCCAGGCCCGCGAGCTCGTCAGCTGGCGGACCCCGTTCACCGAGACCCTCGACTGGTCGGGCGCGCCCGTCGCCCGCTGGTTCGCCGACGGCACGCTCAACGCCGCGTACAACGCGGTCGACCGGCACGTCGAGGCCGGCCACGGCGACCGCGTCGCCCTGCACTTCGAGGGTGAGCCCGGCGACACCCGCACCGTGACCTACGCGGACCTGCAGCGCGAGGTCTCGCGCGCGGCCAACGCCCTCGCCGCGCTCGGCGTCACCACCGGCGACCGCGTCGTGATCTACCTGCCCATGCTCGTCGAGTCCGTCGTGGCGATGCTGGCGTGCGCCCGCCTCGGCGCCGCGCACTCCGTCGTGTTCGGCGGGTTCTCCGCCGACGCCCTGCGCAGCCGCATCGCCGACGCGGGCGCGACCCTGGTCATCACCGCCGACGGGGGCTACCGGCGCGGGGCGCCGTCGGCCCTCAAGCCGGCGGTCGACGAGGCGCTCGAGCCGCGCAACGGCGCCGAGCCGACCACGGTGGCGCACGTCCTCGTCGTGCGCCGCACGGGCCAGGACGTCGCCTGGACCGAGGGCCGCGACGTGTGGTGGCACGAGGCCCTCGAGGCGGCAGACGTCCAGCACGACCCGGTGTGGGTCGAGGCCGAGCACCCGCTGTTCATCCTCTACACGTCGGGCACCACCGGGAAGCCCAAGGGGATCCTCCACACGACCGGCGGCTACCTCACGCAGACCGCCTACACGCACCGCAACGTCTTCGACCTCAAGGCCGAGACCGACGTGTACTGGTGCACGGCCGACATCGGCTGGGTCACGGGCCACTCGTACGTCGTCTACGGGCCGCTGCTCAACGGCGCGACCCAGGTGATCTACGAGGGCACGCCGGACAGCCCGCACCAGGGCCGCTGGTGGGAGATCGTCGAGAAGTACAAGGTCTCGATCCTCTACACCGCGCCGACCGCGATCCGCACCTTCATGAAGTGGGGCGAGGAGATCCCGGACCGGTTCGACCTGTCGAGCCTGCGCGTCCTCGGGTCGGTGGGCGAGTCCATCAACCCCGAGGCCTGGATGTGGTACCGCCGCGTCATCGGCGGCGGGACCGCCCCGATCGTCGACACGTGGTGGCAGACCGAGACCGGCGCGATCATGGTCTCGCCCCTGCCGGGCGTCACCGCGGCCAAGCCCGGCTCGGCCCAGGTACCGCTGCCCGGGATCGCCGCAGAGGTGGTCGACGACGAGGCCCACCCCGTGCCGGACGGCGGCGGCGGGTACCTGGTCCTGTCCGAGCCGTGGCCGTCGATGCTGCGCGGCATCTGGGGCGACCTCGAGCGGTTCAAGGACACCTACTGGTCCCGCTTCCCCGGCATCTACTTCGCCGGTGACGGGGCGAAGAAGGACGAGGACGGCGACATCTGGCTCCTCGGCCGGGTCGACGACGTCATGAACGTCTCCGGCCACCGCCTGTCCACGACCGAGATCGAGTCGGCGCTCGTGTCCCACGAGTACGTCGCGGAGGCCGCCGTCGTCGGTGCGGCCGACGACACCACCGGTCAGGCCGTGGTCGCGTTCGTCATCCTCATCGGCGAGTTCGCCGACCGGGCCGCCGACGACGCGGGGGCGGACGCCGTCCAGACGGCGCTGCGCAACCACGTCGCCCGGCAGATCGGCGCCATCGCCAAGCCCCGCAAGATCCTCGTCGTCCCGGAGCTGCCCAAGACCCGCTCGGGCAAGATCATGCGCCGGCTCCTGCGGGACGTCGCGGAGAACCGGGCCGTCGGGGACGCCACGACGCTCGCGGACTCCTCCGTCATGACGCTCATCGCCTCCGGCCTGGCGAAGCCGTCGACGAGCTCGGAAGACTGACGAGCGCGAAGAGCTGAGGCACCGGGTGGCCTGCGTCCCTCAGGCCACCCGGCGCCGGGGCATCTTCCACACGAGCACCATGAGGTAGGCGCCCAGCAGCACCGCGGCGCACCACGCCAGGACGGCGTACGACGCGACCGCGATGACGACCCCGGCCAGCACCCCGCCGAGCGCGCCGCCGAGGTTCATCGAGAAGTCGGACAGTCCCTGCACGGCCGTCCGGTGCGCGGGGGGCGTCCCGTCGATGAGCAGCGCCGACCCGGCCACGAGCCCGCAGGACCACCCCACCCCGAGCAGCACGAGCCCGACCGTCAGGCGAGCGGCGTCGTCGCTGGGAGCGCCCGCGACCGTCACGGCGGAGACGAGCAGGACGACCCCCCCGGCGCCCAGCACCCGCGCGTGCCCCCACCGGTCCGCGAGCCACCCGATCACTGGGCTGAGCACGTACATCCCGGCGATGTGCGCGCTGATGACGACGCCGACCACCTGCAGGCTGGCCCCGCCGTGGTTCATGTGCACCGGCGTCATCGACATCAGGCCGACCATCACGAGGTGACTGACGACGATCGCCCCCAGCGCGAGTTGCGCGGTCGGCGAAGCGCGCAGCACCGACCAGCCCGCGGCCAGGCCTTCCCGGAAGCCGGGCCTGCTCGTGGTCGTCGCGGCCACGCCGGGAAGAGCAGTGACGTCGACGTCTGCGTCGGCGCGCCCACCAGCCGCGGCGGCGGCGCGATCCGCGGCGACGCGCAGCGGGTCCGGCCGCAGGAGCAGCCACACCGCTGCGGCGGCCCCCGCGAAAGCGAGCGCGGCGACGAGGAACGGCACGGGCGACGTCGCGTCGCCGGCGTGCCCGGCGTGGTCGCCGGGCGCACCCTCGAGCAGACCGAGCTGCTCGGTCACCCCGGCGAGGTTCGGGCCGAGGACCGACCCGACCGTCGTCGCCCAGACGACGATCGACAGGTCCGTCGCGCGCCGCTCGGGGCGCGCCAGGTCCGTCGCGGTGAAGCGCGACGCCAGCCCGGTCGCCGACCCGGCACCGAAGAGCAGCATGCCCGCGAGCAGGAGGGGCCAAGCACCCCACCACGTCGCCGCCGCGGCGACGAGCGCCCCGGCGAGCGCCACGACGTAGCCGCTCGTGAGCGACCCGCGCCGCCCGCCCCGCGCGGCGAGCCGGGACAGCGGCAGGGCCACGACGGCCGCACCCACGACCGCGGAGGTCTGCGCGAGGCCCGCGATCGCGTCCGAGCCGGACAGCTCGGACGCGATGAGAGACGCCACCGCCACCCCGGTCGCGACACCGATCCCACCGAGAACCTGGCTCGCCGCGAGGACGGCGATCGTGCGCCGCTGGACCCGGTCGACGGGCACGGCACGGTCGCCAGGCTTGTCGCCGTCCGGGGTGGGGGCGGTCCCACGGGTCTCGCTCACCCGGGCAGCCTAGCGACGGCGCCGCCGGCGCCGACGCGCCACGTCCCCGGGTCCTCGCGGCGCGCGGCGCCCGCCTGCCGTGATGGGATGGACCCCATGCGCGCGCACCCGCTCGAGATCGGCCCCCTCGACCCGCCCACCTGCAGCGCCGTGCGCGCGCTGGCCGACGCGGCGCAGTCTGTCGACGGCGCGCCGCCCCTCTCCGAGCAGCCGCTCCTGCGGCTGGGCACGGACGACGAGGACATCACGCACGTCGTCGCGCGCACTGCGGCCGGGGACGTCGCCGGGTATGCGCAGATCGACCGCGGCGGGGACGGCGCGAGCGCCGAGCTCGTGGTCCACCCCGACGCCCGCCGCCAGGGCATCGGCCGTGCATTGCTGCGGACCGCCGAGCGGGACGCCCGGCTGCCGAGCCGCTCCGGCGAGCCCGGGCAGCGCGGCAGCACCCTGCGGGTGTGGGCGCACGGCGACCTGCACGGCGCCCGGGACTTCGCCGCCCAGGCGGGCTACGCCGTCGTGCGCGAGCTGCTCTTCCTCGGGCGCCGTCTGGCGGACCTGTCCGGCGCCGCGGCGCCGACCGTCCCCGACGGCTACCGGCTGCGCACGTTCGTCCCCGGGGCCGACGACGAGGCGTGGCTGGCCGTCAACGCCCGCGCGTTCGCCGAGCACCCCGAGCAGGGCCGGATGACCCTCGCCGACCTGCGCGCCCGCCAGGCCGAGCCGTGGTTCGACCCGGAGGGCTTCTTCCTCATCGAGCGTGACATCGGGAGTGGCACGGAGAGGGACGTCGAGCACGACGGGGCGAGCGACGGGGCCGACCAGCATCTCGCCGGGTTCCTGTGGACCAAGGTCCCGGGCGGCTCGTCCGAGGGCGAGATCTACGTCGTGGGCGTCGACCCCGACGCGCAGGGCGCGGGACTCGGGAAGGTGCTGACCGCCGTCGGGCTCGCCCACCTGGCCGGGCGCGGCCTGGACCGGGCCGTGCTCTACGTCGACGGGGACAACGCCGCCGCTCTGCGCACCTACGAGCGGGCGGGCTTCGGCCGGCTCGCGGCAGACGTGCAGTACGCGCCGGTCGACACCGGCCTCATCGGCCCCTGAGCCCGATCACCCAAAGTTCACGCAGGGATGCCACCATGAACCCCATGACCGAGACGTCGACGCAGCGCGCGATCGAGCCCGAGCTCGCGGCCCACATCGCCGAGCACATCGCCGAGGACCCCGACGCGGGTCCCACCCCCGCCGAGCTGGCCGCCCTGCCGACGGACCGCTTCGCGGACCGCGAGCTCAGCTGGCTCGCGTTCAACCAGCGGGTCCTGGAGCTCGCCGAGGACGTCACGCAGCCGCTGCTCGAACGGGTGCGGTTCCTGGCGATCTTCGCGTCCAACCTCGACGAGTTCTACATGGTGCGCGTCGCCGGCCTCAAGCGCCGCATCGCCACGGGCATCGCCGTCACGGCGGCGTCCGGGCTCAGCCCCCGCCAGGTGCTGGACGTCATCAGCGAGCGCGGCCAGGAGCTCATGACCCGGCACGCGCGGGTGTTCGCGGACGACGTCCAGCCGGCGCTCGCCGCCGAGGGCATCACGCTCGTGCACTGGGACGAGCTGGAGACCCGCGAGCAGGAGCGCCTGCACAAGTTCTTCCGCAAGCAGATCTTCCCCGTCCTCACCCCGCTCGCGGTCGACCCCGCGCACCCGTTCCCCTACATCTCGGGGCTGTCGCTCAACCTCGCGGTCGTCGTCGCGAACCCGGCCACCGGCAAGGAGCACTTCGCACGGGTGAAGGTGCCGCCGCTGCTGCCGCGCTTCATCGCCGTCGACGCCCGCGGACGCCCGTCGGCCCCGACCGCGCAGGCCGCGGCGCCCGGCAAGGGTCCGACGTCGTTCGTGCCCGTCGAGGAGGTCATCGCCCACCACCTCGACCACCTCTTCCCGGGTATGGAGGTGCGCGAGCACCACACGTTCCGGGTGACCCGCAACGAGGACGTGGAGGTCGAGGAGGACGACGCCGAGAACCTCCTGCAGGCCATGGAGAAGGAGCTGCTGCGCCGCCGCTTCGGACCGCCGGTGCGCCTCGAGCTGGGCGAGGGGATCAGCCCCCGCATCCGCGACCTGCTCGTCCGCGAGCTCGGCGTCGCGGAGGACGAGGTCTCGATCCTGCCGGCGCCTCTCGACCTCACCGGGCTCAACGTCATCGCGGACCTCGACCGCTCGGACCTGCACTTCCCGCCGTTCGTCCCGACGACGCACCGGTACCTCGCCGAGGTCGAGAGCGCGAGCCCCACCGACGTCTTCGCCGCGATCCGTGAGCGCGACGTCCTGCTGCACCACCCGTACGACTCGTTCTCCACCTCGGTGCAGACGTTCCTCGAGCAGGCGGCGGCAGATCCGAAGGTGCTCGCGATCAAGCAGACGCTGTACCGGACCTCGGGCGACTCCCCCATCGTCGACGCGCTCATCGACGCCGCGGAGGCCGGCAAGCAGGTGCTCGCGCTGGTCGAGATCAAGGCACGGTTCGACGAGCAGGCGAACATCTCCTGGGCCCGCAAGCTCGAGCAGGCCGGGGTGCACGTCGTCTACGGGATCGTCGGCCTCAAGACCCACTGCAAGCTCTCGCTGGTGGTGCGCCAGGAGTCCGACGGCCTCAGGCGCTACTGCCACGTCGGCACCGGGAACTACCACCCGAAGACCGCCCGGCTCTACACCGACCACGGGCTGCTCACGTGCGACCCGGACGTCGGTCAGGACCTCACACGGCTGTTCAACCAGCTCTCCGGGTACGCCCCGCAGTCCCGCTTCCACCGGCTGCTCGTCGCACCGCGCACCGTGCGGTCCGGCCTCGTCGAGCGCATCGAGCGCGAGGCCGACGCCGCCCGCGAGGGCCGCGAGGCGTGGGTGAAGATCAAGGTCAACTCCGTCGTGGACGAGGTGATCATCGACGCGCTGTACCGGGCGTCGCAGGCCGGGGTCCGCGTCGACCTCGTCGTGCGCGGCATCTGCGCCGTGCGACCGGGCGTCGAGGAGCTCAGCGAGAACATCCGGGTGCGGTCGATCCTCGGCCGCTTCCTGGAGCACTCGCGCATCTTCGCGTTCGCGAACTCGGGCGGGCCCGCCATCGGCGACGGCCCCGAGAGCGGGCCCGAGGTGTACATCGGGTCGGCCGACCTCATGCACCGCAACCTCGACCGCCGTGTCGAGACGCTCGTGCGGATCGTCGACCCCGACCAGGTGACCGAGCTCATCGACCTCATCGACCTCTCCATGGACGACGGCACCGCGTCGTGGCACCTGCAGGCCGACGGGTCGTGGGAGCGGCACTCGACCGGACCCGACGGCGAGCCGCTCACCGACCTGCAGGCGACGCACGTGCAGCGTCAGCGCCGGCGCCGAGGCATGGGCCGGTGAGGATGGCCGCCCTGCCCGGCGTGGCGCCCCTCGTGGACACCCTCGGCCCCACGCACGTACCGCACGCGCCGGTCATCGAGTCGGCGGGCGCTCTCGTGTGGCGGGTGCGCGACGGCGAGCTCCAGGTCCGGCTCGTGCACCGCCCCCGGTACGACGACTGGTCGTGGCCCAAGGGCAAGCTCGACCCCGGGGAGACGTTCCAGACGGCCGCCGCCCGCGAGGTCGCCGAGGAGACGGGGCGTCCCGTCCTGCTCGGTGTGCCGCTGCCGGGGCTGCAGTACCTCACACCCGAGGGCCGGGTGAAGCGCGTCCACTACTGGGCCGCCCGCCGTGCGGGGCGTCGTTCGGACTCCGCGCCCCTGGCGGCGCGCGCCCCCGTGCCGCCGGTCTCGGTCGAGGAGATCGACCGCGCGGAGTGGTTGGGCGTCGAGGCCGCGCTGGCGCGCCTGACGAGGGCGGCCGACCGCAACCCTCTGGTCGCCCTCGCGGAGGAGTACGAGCACGGAAGGCTCGCGACGCACGTCGTCGCGATCGCCCGGCACGGCAAGGCGGTCGCCCGCGCCGGGTGGCACGGCGACGAGGAGGACCGGCCGCTCACCCCGACAGGTCACGCGCAGTCCGCCGCGCTGGTCCCCGTGCTCGCTGCGTACGGCGTCGGTGAGCTGGTGACGAGCCGGTGGGAGCGGTGCGCCGCGACGCTCGACCCGTACGCCCGCGCTGCGGGCCTGCGGCCCGTGAGCGGCGACCACCTCACGGAGGCGCAGCACGAGCGGTCGCCGTCACGGGTGGCCCGGACCGTGCGCGAGCTCCTCGAGTCCGAGCGGTCCGCCGTGCTGTGCACGCACCGACCGGTGCTGCCGACCGTGCTCGACGTCCTGGGCCAGCACTCCCGCCGCTCGGTCGCGAACGTGCTGCCCACGAAGGACCCGTTCCTCGAGCCCGGCGAGGTGCTCGTCGCGCACGTCGCGCAGACCGCGAAGGGCCCTCGGGTGGTCGCGGCAGAGAAGGTCGCGCCGCCGCTGCACTGATCCCTCGTGCTCCCGGGTGAGCGCCGCCGTCAGACGAGGAAGGGCGAGATCACCCAGTACATGACCGCCGCGACGAACCCGGCGGCGGGGATGGTCAGCACCCAGGCGAACCCGATGTTCTTCGCCACGCCCCACCGCACCGCGGACAGGCGCTTGGTCGCGCCGACGCCCATGATCGCGGACGTGATGGTGTGCGTGGTGGAGACGGGCGCGTGAAAGACGAACGCGTTCGTGTAGAGCACCAGCGCGGCGATCGACTCGGCGACGAAGCCACGGGCCGGGTCGAGCTCGATGATCCGGCGGCCGAGCGTGCGCATGATGCGCCACCCGCCGGCGTACGTGCCGGCCGAGATCGCGGCCGCGGCGGAGAGCTTGACCCACAGCGGGATCCCGTTGCCCGTGTGGTAGCCGCCTGCGACGAGCGCGAGGACGATGACGCCCATGGTCTTCTGCGCGTCCTGCAGTCCATGGCCGAGGGCCATCGCCGCGGCGGACGCGGTCTGCGCGATCCGGAAGCGGCGGAACGCCCTCGCGGGCGCGGCCTTGCGGAAGATCCACAGCACGGCGACCATCAGCGCGAACGCCAGGCCGAAGCCGACGAGCGGCGACACGACCATCGGGATGACGACCTTCTCGACGACCGCGTTCCAGTAGACGGTGATGCCGGACGCGATGCCGACACCGACCAGTCCGCCGATGAGGGCGTGCGTCGAGGACGACGGCAGCCCGAACCACCAGGTGATGAGGTTCCACGTGATGGCGCCGATGAGGCCGCACAGCACGATCACGAGTCCACGGTGCGCGGACGCGTCGTCGATCGCGACGATGTCCCGGGCGATGGTCTCGGCGACCTGTGTCCCGAGGAGCGCACCGACGAAGTTGAAGACCGCGGCCATGAGGAGCGCGGCCCGGGGCGTCAGCGCCCGGGTCGAGACCGACGTCGCGATCGCGTTGGCGGCGTCGTGGAAGCCGTTGGTGTAGTCGAAGCCCAGCGCGAAGGCGACGACCACGACGACGAGCGCGAGCTCCACGGGGTCAGGACTCCTTGAGCGCGATGGTCTCGACGGTGTTCGCGACCTTCTCGAACGCGTCCGCCGCCTCCTCGAGGATCTCGACGATCTCCTTGAGCTTCATGAGGAGGATCGGGTCGCCGATCTCGTCGAAGAGCTGCGCGAGGAGCTTGCGGTGGATCTTGTCGGCCTGGTTCTCGAGCCGGTTGACCTCGACCCAGTACTCCGCGAGGTCGCTCATCGAGCGCAGCCGGGGCATGGCCTCGGCGGTGAGCTCGGACGCCCGCTGGAGGACCTGCACCTGGTCGGAGACCCGCGCAGGCAGCTCCTCGATCTTGTAGAGGACGATGAGGTCCGCCGCTTCCTCCATGTAGTCCATGCAGTCGTCGAGCGCGGAGGCCAGCGCGTAGATGTCGTCTCGGTCGAACGGCGTGACGAACGTCTGGTTGAGGCGACGCATGATCGTGTGCGTGGCATCGTCGGCGAGGTGCTCGGTCTCGGCGAGCTGCTTCGCGAGCACCTTGCGCGTGGGGCGGTCCGCACCCAGGAGCTCGGCCAGGAGGTTGGATCCGGTGACCAGGTGCTGCGCCGAGGCGGCGAGGAGGTCGAAGAACGAGGTATCGCGCGGTGTCAGGCGCAAGCGCACGGCAGGCTCCGAGAGGGGGGGTCGCTGGGGTCGGTTCAGAGTAGGGCCGCGGCCGGGTGAACGGCTACCGCTGGGCGTGTCGTCGTGGTGACCACGGTGAACGCGCGTCGAACTCTCGCCAAATGTAGCGGAGGCCGCGGGCGATCCCGTCATCGCTGCAAGGTGATCCTGCGCGCGCTCGCTGCGCGAGGGAGGGGGTGGGCGACGCCGGACCGCGGAGCGCCTCTCGGCGCGTGGCCGCTCGTAGCGGCTGAGTGTGGAGCCCGGGGCTACCGCGGCCCGACGTCGTCCACCATGCTACGCCGCGTGCCCGGACGAGGCCCAGCGAGGGCGGGGCGGGTGGTGGTGGGCTGCGCCACGTGCGCGGAGATCAGTCGAGGCGCCCGGCCCGCCACAGCGCCGCGGCGTGCTCGAGCTCCTCGGCCGTGCGCTGCAACGAGGAGGCGCCGCGGGTGAGGTGCAGCGCGCCGAACGGGTCGGCGACCTCTCGGGAGTCGGCGTCGAACGCGGCGCCCGTGGCGAGGATCCGGCAGAACGACCCGGCCCGGTCGAGCGCGACGTCGAGCGCGCCGGTGAAGACGCCGGACAGGACGGCGTCGGCCAGCTCGCGCACGTCCTCCGGACCGGGCGGGGAGACGACGCCGGCGATCGCCCCGTGCACGGGAGCCGCCTCGGCGCCGAGCCGGTAGCGCAGCGCGACGGTCTGCGGGTCGCGGCGGACCCACTCGCGCAGGACGTACAGCCGCCACAGCGCGCCCGGCAGCGAGCTGGGCGCCGCGTCGGCCCAGAGCCCGGCCACGACGTCGAGACCCTCGCGCTCCACGAGCCGGACCAGCCGTGCCACGACCTCGGGGTCCTGCGTGTCCCGGCCGCCCCGCACGATGGCGTTCGCGGTCGTGTGGGCGACCTCGTCGCGCAGGGCGGGGTCGAGCTCGCCGGGCAGGTCGGCGGCGTCGCGCGGGTCGAGCATGGCGGGACGGCGCGGGCGGTGGTTCTCGGGACGGTCGGGCACCGTCCCAGTCTCACCCCGTGGCGGGCGTAGGTTCCACTCTCGCCCACCTGGCCCTAGAAACAGTTGCCTTGAGCAATTACTAGTCGTATTGTTGCTTACGGCAAGTAAGGAGACCCCGTGCGATCGACCCTCGCTTCTCCCCCAGCGGCGACCGACGCCCCGACCGACTGCTCGACCGGCACCCCGAACGACGCAGCGAACGACCTCGTCCGCGCGCTCGAAGAGCTCGCCCGGGCGCAGCGAGAGGCGGCGGCACAGCTCGCCCGCGACCTCGACCGCCCGCGCGCCGGCCTCGGCCTCCTGCGCCTGCTCGAGCGCTGCGGCGCCGTGCAGGTCTCGGACGTCGCGACCCGCCTGCGCGTCGACGTGTCGGTCGCGAGCCGTCAGGTCAGCACGCTCGTCGACGCCGGCTACGTCCGGCGCACGGTGGACGACGACGACCGGCGGGCCCGCACGATCGAGCTCACCGAGACCGGTCGCCACCTCGCCGCCGAGTCCTCCCGACAGATCGCCCTGCTGGTCGCCCGCACGTTCGCCGGGTGGACCGGGGACGAGCTCGCCACCGCGACCCGGACCATCCGCGCCGTGGCCGCCACCATGACCCCCGACCAGGAAGAGCACCACGCCCGATGACCAGCACCCCCACGAAGACCCCGGTCGCCGCCGGGACCATGACCCGACGAGAGGTCCTCGAAGCCCTCTCCGGGATCCTGCTCGGCATGTTCGTGTCGATCCTCGCGACCTCGGTGGTCTCGAGCTCGCTGCCGAAGATCATCAGCGACCTCGAGGGCTCGCAGTCCTCGTTCACGTGGGTCGTCACCGCGACGCTCCTCACGACGACGATCTCGACCCCGATCTGGGGCAAGCTCGCCGACCTGACGAACCGCAAGATGCTCATCCAGGTGGCGCTCGTCATCTCGGTCGTCGCGGCGGCCCTCGCCGGGCTGTCGCAGAGCGTCGGAACCCTCATCACGTTCCGTGCGCTGCAGGGCATCGGCGCCGGTGGCCTCATGGCGCTGGCGACGGTCCTGGTCACCGACATCATCTCCCCGCGCGAGCGCGGCCGGTACATGGGCCTCATGGGTGCGGTCATGGCCGTCAGCCAGATCGGCGGCCCGCTCCTGGGCGGCGTGCTCACCGACACCGTGAGCTGGCGCCTGAACTTCTTCGTCGGCCTGCCGTTCGCGATCGTCGCGATCGTCGTCCTGCAGCGCACTCTGCGCCTGCCCCCGCTGCCCCGCCGGGTGGTGCGGATCGACTACTGGGGTGCGCTCCTCATCAGCGTCGGCGTCTCCACGCTGCTGCTGTGGGTGACCTTCGCCGGGCAGAGCTTCGCGTGGGCCTCCTGGCCCAGCGCCGCGATGGTCGTCGGCGCCGTCGGCGCGCTGGTCGCGGCGGTCCTCGTCGAGAAGCACGCCGTCGAGCCCATCATCCCGCTGCACCTGTTCCGGAACCGGACGTTCGTCCTCGCGGTCCTCGCCAGCGTCGCCGTGGGTGTCGCCATGTTCGGGACCGCGGTGTTCCTCAGCCAGTACATGCAGGTCGCGCGCGGCAAGACGCCCACCGAGTCGGGCCTGCTGACCATCCCGATGATCGTCGGCACGCTCGTCGCGTCGGTGCTCATCGGCCAGCTCATCACGCGCACCGGCCGCTACAAGGCGTTTATGGTGACCGGCGCCGCGATCCTCGTGGGCTCGCTCTTCGCGCTGTCGACCATCGACTACCACACGAGCTTCGTGCTCATCGGGGTGTACCTGTTCTTCCTCGGCGTCAGCATGGGCATGCTCATGCAGAACCTCGTGCTCGCGGTGCAGAACACCCTGCACGTCGACGAGATGGGTGCCGGGACCTCCACCGTCGCGTTCTTCCGCACGCTCGGCGGCGCGATCGGCGTCTCGGTGCTCGGGGCGGTCCTCGCGAACCAGGTCACGTCGTCGATCCGGAGCGGCCTCGACCGGCTCGGCGTGCCGTCCGACTCCCTCGGCGGCAGCGCGGCGGTCCCCGACGTCACCACGCTCCCTGCACCTCTGCGGGATCTCGTCGAGCAGTCGTACGGCGCCGGGATCGCGCACATCTTCCTCGTGGCCGTCCCGCTGGCCGTCGTGGCGCTGCTCTGCGTCGCCCTCCTCAAGGAGGTGCCGCTCGGTACCCGGTCGGGCCTGCAAGAGCGCCAGGAGCAGGTGGAGCGTCTGGAACGCGAGCAGCAGGAGAGCCCCCTCGAGGAGTCCCTCGCCGTGGGCGGGACGCCGCGCGGCTGAGCCCGTGCGCGGGCCGGGATGTCAGTCGGGATGCCGTCGGGATGTCACAGGTCGGGAACGGCTGGGGACGAGCCGACCCGCGCCGCGGCCCGAGGCGGCATGATGGGCACATGTCAGCCGCTACCCCCAGTGCCAGATCAGCCGAGGTGAGTGCCACCGAGGCGTACACGGACCTGGAGCGTGAGCTCCGGGTGCTCCTGCGCCGGGCGGGCGCGGCAGCGACGGCGATGGCTCGGCGCATCCACCCCGACCTGCCGGCGAGCGCCTACCCCCTCCTCGCGCACATCGCCGGGAGCACCGGCGTACGGGGGTCTGACCTGGCCGACCAGTTCGGCGTGGGTCGCGCGACGATCTCCCGCCAGCTCAGCCGCCTGCACGACCTCGGCCTCGTGGAGCGCTCGGTCGACCCGGAGGACTCGCGCGGTCAGATCATCTCGCTGACCGAGGACGGCGCCGCGCGCCTCGAGGCGGCGCAGCAGGCGCGGGTCGTGTCGGTCTCCGAGGCGCTCGCGGCGTGGGAGCCCAAGGACGTCGCCGCGCTGGCCGACCTGCTCCACCAGTACTCGGTGGACGTCGTGCGCTGGCAGGCGAACCGCTGAGCTCCCCCGCGGCGGTGCTCAGTCCTGGGACTCGAACGTCAGACTGAGGCTGTTCATGCAGAACCGGTCACCGGTCGGGGTCTGCGGCGCGTCGTCGAAGACGTGCCCCAGGTGCGACCCGCACGACGCGCAGCGCACCTCGGTGCGGGTCATGCCGAGGCTGCGGTCCTCGATGAGCTCGACGGCGTCGCCCGCGAGCGGGCTGAAGAAGCTCGGCCACCCGCAGTGCGAGTCGAACTTCGTGTCGGACCGGAAGAGCTCGGCGCTGCACGCCCGACACCGGTACACACCGACGCGCTTCTCGTCGAGCAGCTCCCCGGTCCAGGGACGCTCCGTGCCGGCCTTGCGGAGCACCGCGTACTCCTCGGGCGAGAGCTCGGCGCGCCACTGCTCGTCGGTCTTGGTCACTTCATAGGACATGTGTCCACCTCCATCGTGCTCAACCAGTGCGGGACCCGCGGTGTTCCGGACGCCGAACAGGCGGTTGCTCGGCACCGTCGGGTGAGGGTGCCGAGCAACCGCCTGTTCGGCGTGCTCGGTGTGGGTGCGTCAGGACGACGTCGTGTAGACCGTGCCGCCGGCGGGGCGCTGCGCGCGACCGCGCCCGCCACGACGCCCGCGCGGTGCGCCGGCGCCGGCCGACGCGCCCTGGCCGTTCTGAGCGCCCTGCCCACGACCGCCCTGCGCGCGACCACCCTGGCCGCCACCGGCCGGGGCGCCCGCGCCGCGGGACTGACCCTGCGTCGTCGGGCGCTGAGCCGAGGTGCCGGTGCGCGGGGCCGCGCCGGAGCGGGCACCGCCCTGGCCGCCACCGCGGCGCGAGGAGCGGGTACCGCCGTTGGTCGACGGCGTCCCCCGGCGGGCCTGCGTCTGCGGCGGGGTGAGCGCCGCGGGCTTGACGTACGCGGCGACGTCGCCGACGAGGGCGGTGACGGTCGCGTCGCCGGGCGCCGCGGGGCGGGGCTGAGCGGTGATCTTCGCCTTGCGGGTCAGGTCGCGCACGTCGCCGCGCTGCTCGGGCAGCATGACGGTGACGACGACGCCCTCCGACCCGGCACGGGCGGTACGGCCCGAGCGGTGCAGGTACGCCTTGTGCTCGGCCGGCGGGTCGACGTGGACCACGAGCTCGATCTCGTCGACGTGGATGCCGCGCGCGGCGATGTCGGTCGCGACGAGCACGTTCACCGAACCGGACGAGAAGGCCTCGAGGTTGCGCTCGCGCGCCCCCTGGCCGAGGTTGCCGTGCAGGTCGACCGCGGGGATGCCCTGCGCGGTGAGCTGCTTGGCGAGCTTCTTCGCCTGGTGCTTGGTGCGCATGAACAGCACACGGCGGCCGGTGCCGGACGCGAGCTGGTGCACGACGTCACGCTTGGCGTCCGCGTCCCGCACCGCGAGGATGTGGTGCGTCATCTGGGGCGGCGGCGCGGCGGCGTCGTCCACGGAGTGGCGCACCGGGTTGCTGAGGTAGCGCTTGACGAGCTGGTCCACGCCGTTGTCGAGCGTCGCGGAGAACAGCATGCGCTGGCCGACCTTGGGGGTCTTGTCCATGATGCGCTTGACGCCGGGGAGGAACCCGAGGTCGGCCATGTGGTCGGCCTCGTCGAGCACGGTGATCTCGATGCCGTCGAGCGTGAGCACCCGCTGGTTCAGCAGGTCCTCGAGGCGCCCGGGGCACGCGATGACGATGTCGACGCCCTTGTCCAGGGCGGTGACCTGACGCGACTGCGCGACTCCGCCGAAGATCGTGGTCGTCGTCAGACCGAGGATCTTGGCGACGGGCTCCATGGTGGCGTTGATCTGGTTGGCGAGCTCACGCGTCGGGCACAGCACGAGCGCTCGTGGCCGGCGAGGGTGGCGCGACGTACGCGACTCGGCGAGACGGGCGACCGTCGGCAGCGAGAACGCGAGCGTCTTGCCGGAGCCGGTGCGGCCCCGGCCGAGGACGTCGCGGCCCTTGAGCGAGTCGGGGAGCGTGGCGGTCTGGATGGGGAACGGGGAGTCGATGCCCTGGCGCGAGAGCTCGCGGACAACAGGGGTGGGCAGGCCGAAATCGGCAAAGGAAGTCACAGTGTGTGGGCCTCTCGGGGCTCAAAGGATCGGGGTCCGCCGCACGTAATCCGGGGGGATCTCCACGACGCGGGGCGCGCAGTTGCGCTGCCCTCGTGAACCCAGTGTCTCATGCCCGCCCCCGACCGTGGTGGTGACCTATGTCTCCCCCTTCGTTCCCCCGCCGAACACGACCCTGCTGCCGTGAACCCGCGCCCGACGACCTCAACGTCGTGCTCGACGACGGGCAGGGTCGTTGTGGGGGTCGGGCACAGGCGGTTGTGGTGGAATGTCGCGCGTGACAGTCGACACCTCCGCAGGGGCATGGGCGAGCGTGACGGACGTCGTCGGGCAGATCTGGCAGGCCGCGACGACGCCGGTCGCTGCTCCCGACACGTCGGTCGTGATGGTGACGGCTGCGGTGGCGGTCGCCGTCGTGCTCGTCACGCCGGTGTGGCGCGTCGCGCGCCATGTCGTGACGATCGCGCACGAGGGGGCGCACGCGTTGGCGGCGCTGCTCACGGGTCGTCGGCTGAGCGGCATCCGGCTGCACTCGGACACCTCGGGCCTGACGGTCTCCTACGGGCGGCCGCGCGGCTTCGGCATGATCCTCACGGCCTTCATGGGGTACGTCGGGCCCGGGCTGATCGGGCTGGGGGCGGCCGCGCTGCTGCGCCAGGGCTACGCCGTCGGGCTGCTGTGGCTGCTGGTGCTGCTGCTGACTCTCATGCTGGCGCAGATCCGCAACTGGTTCGGGCTGTGGTCGGTGCTGGTCAGCGGCGCGGCCCTCGTGGCCGTGTCGTGGTGGCTGGAGCCGCAGGCGCAGAGCGCCGTGGCGTACACGGTCACGTGGTTCCTGCTGCTCGGCGCCGTCCGCCCCGTGATCGAGCTGCAGGCCGAGCGCTCGCGCGGGCGCGCACGCAGCTCGGACGCCGACATGCTCGCGCGCCTGACGCGGCTGCCCGGGCTGTTCTGGGTCGTGGTGTTCCTGCTCGTCACGGTCGGCGCGGCCGTGCTCGGTGGGCTGTGGATCGTCGGGCCGGTCGGGGACTGACCGGCCCGGGCACAGCACGACGGGCCGCCCGCGTGTGCGGACGGCCCGTCGTGAAGTTCTGGGCGGCGCGTCGTCGATCTCGTGAGGATCGGACGACGGCCGGGCGGGGTCGGAACCCCGGGTCGCTCTACTCCTGCGGCGTCAGCACGAAGCCGACGGACTCCGCCTGCGGGTCGGTGTCGAGCGTGAGCTTCTCCAGCGTCGGTACCGTGGCGGACTCCACGAACACGAGCGCCTCTCCGGACTCCACCACGGTGTCGTCCGGCTGCGGGCCGGGCACCAGGGCGAGCTCGAAGCTCCCGGTCTGCTCGGCGGACTCGGCGATCCGCAGACCGCCGCCCTCGGGGACTCCAGCCTTCGTGGTGAGGTCCTGAACTGCTGCACTGGCGTTGTCGGTCAAGGTGAGCACGAGAACTCCTCTCGTAGCCGGGCGAGACTCGCGGGACACACGTCGCCACCCGGACGGGCGACGGCGATGGACCCTCCCGCGGGCCCCTCGGTCTCTTCCACCGAAACAAGAACGACGTCGGATCGCAAGCGTTCGGCCCGAATCTCAGAGAACTTCTCACGAGGCAAGACCCCGCGTGACACGTTCACCCGAGCCGCGTACGGTACGCGCCACGCGGGCGCGGGGCCTCGGGTCCCCGGTCCCGCCGCCCGTCCGGCACGGCCTGCCCGACGACGGTGCGCACCACCCCCGACCACCTCACCGCCAGACCGCTCGCCCCGCGTAAACTCTCGGACGGGCCAGGCGCGCGCGACGCACCCGGCCCCGACGAGGGCCTCTAGCTCAACTGGCAGAGCTGCGGACTTTTAATCCGTAGGTTCCGGGTTCGAACCCCGGGGGGCCCACCACCCCCGCTGCTGACCCCACCCGGTAGCGCTGCGGCCGCGACCGCTGCCTCAAGGACCGCCGTCTTCGTGGTCGGCCGTCGTAGCGCGGCCTCCGGTCCTGCCGGGTGATCCCCACAAGGGTTGCAGATCGGCGTCCTCCGTCTCGGTGGCGACCCTGAACGGAGGATCGGACGGTGCGGGCAGCGCTTGGCGGCCTTGCCCGCGGGTGGCGCGCAGGCTCGCGATGATCGAGACGGTGATGATCGTGGCGACGACTGCCAGGGACACGGTGGTCGGGACGTAGAAGACGTCGATCTTGAGAAGCATCTTCACCCCGACCCAGATGAGCACCAGAGCCAGGCCGACCTTGAGGAAGACGAAGCGGTGGATCAGGTCGGCGAGCAGGAAGTACATCGCGCGAAGACCCAGGACCGCGAAGGCATTGGCGGTGAAGACCAGGAACACCTCGTCGGTCACCGCGAAGATGGCGGGGATGGAGTCCACGGCGAACACCACGTCGGTGACCTCGATCAGGACCAGCACGGCCAGCAACGGGGTGGCCAGGAGCATCCCGTTGCGGCGGACCAGCAGTCTCTGGCCGTGGTAGGTCTGGGTCATCGGGATGAACCGGCGGAAGGTGCGCAGCACCACCGACCGGTCTGGTTCCAGGTGGTCGTGACGCTGTCGAATCATCCGGAACCCGGTGAAGAGCAGGAACGCAGCGAAGACGTACAGCACCCAGGCGAAGTTCTGGATGAGGATGGCCCCGGCAGCGATGAAGATGCCGCGAAAGACCAGTGCGCCCAGCACTCCCAGGAACAGGACCCGATGCTGGAACTCACGGGGGACGGCAAAGTAGCTGAGGATGATGGCCCACACGAAGACGTTGTCGACGGCGAGGGACTTCTCGATCAGGTAGCCGGCGAAGTACTGCTGCGCGAACCCAGCACCCCAGACCCACCAGATGACCACCCCGAAAGCAACACCGAGAGCGACCCAGACCCCAGACCAGGCGGCCGCTTCCTTCACTCCGATCACATGGGCCCGGCGGTGGGCGAACAGGTCGACGGCCAGCATCACGACGATGACGCCGAGCACTGAGGCCCAGACCCAGAACGGGACATCCATCAGAACACTCCGATCCTCTGATCGGAGGTCTCTCCCAGCCCTGTGACGGGCCCGCTCGCCGGAACCCTCATGGGCCGTACTGACGACGAGGCGTGGGTGGGGTACTCCCCTCCTGTGCGAGGGATCAAACCACGTGCCTCCGAATCCGGTCAAGCACTCCGGCCCACCTCCACGAGGTTGCACGTCGGCGGGTCAGAGTCGTGGTCCACGGCGCCCGGCACGCCGGCGACTCAGCGCCCAAGCCCCGACACACCGGTGGGCGTCGAGGTCGCACGACCCTCGATCAGCGGGACGGCCCGTTGGTCGATGAAGAGGATGCCCCCGTCGACCGAGGGCCTCGGTGTGAACGCCGACGCGGCGACGCGCCGGCCCAGCGTCAACGTGTACCCGGGCCACCACTGCGCGGTCAGCACGGTCGTCCCGCCGACCGCGGCACGCTTGCGCGCGACCTCCCACTGCGTGAGGAGGACGGCTAGCGCCACCCCTCGTGACGTGGGACGGGATGTTGCCCACGAGGTCGTACGGCCACGCCGGTGGCGCGTGGCGCAGGAGATCGTCCTCGACGACCGACACCCGCGGGCTGACCCGTCGGCGGAGGACGTCGGCCGTCCGTGGGTCGACCTCGACGGCCCGGACCGGCCGACCGAGCCGGTCGAGGTGCCTCGTGATCGCGCCGGGTGGTTCTGTCCGAGTGCGGCCCGAGGCGTGTGCGAGACATGCGGCGGCTCCTGGTGAACGACGGGAGCCGGGCAGGACGAGACGACCGCCCGGCAGGAAGCCGGGGGCGCGGAACGTTCGGAAGGTGCGTGTCCCTGCGCCGTCAGCGGTGGCGACGGGGACGGGGACGGATCGCGATGGCTGCTGCACACATGGGCGGGACGCTACGCGCGCCTGATGGTGACGTGCACGGCATTTTCCCGTCCAGCCCCCATCACGGCGCGACTCGTGGGATGATCGGCGCAGCATCCTGTTCTGCTGTCCGACCTCGGGGGTGACCCGCGTGTCGTGGCCTGGGATGTGCGCACCTCGCGCGAGCGGGGTCTCGACGATTGCCTCCTTCCGGCTCCGGCCGTAAGGAGGCTTTCGCGTTACCGGGGCCTCCATCCTCGACGTGCTGCCGGGCGGGGCGTAGTTTCGGAACGAGGACCCTTCCAGCCCTCGCCGCCGGTCCATGGCCAGACCGTCCGGCACCGCCATGCCTCTGGCCGCGACGGACCGTGATGAGCATGACCGAAGGACAGCCCCCACGCCCTGACCCCGCGCCACCGCCGCTGCGTGTGACCACGGTCCTCGCCTCGGAGCTCCCGCAGTCTCTGGGTACGGCCGACAGCCCGGCGTCGTACACGATCCCCACCCTGCTGTCTCGGGCGCCGACGCCCGCGGAGCAGGAACTGGTCGAGGGCCCGGCGAGCCACGCGCACCTTGCCGCGCGGGGCTACCCCGAGGTGCGGCTGACCGTCCGAGGTCGGCGGCTGCTCGTCGACGGGTCGACGCTCACGGCGTTGGAGGACGGGTTGGCCCACGAGATCGCGTTCGTCGTGCACCGGCTCGCGAACGAGGGGTCCGAGGCGGCCGACGTCCCGGTCGCGGACCGGGTGGCGCGCATCCGCTTCGAGTAGCGAGCTCGCCGCCACGCGCCGACCGGTGGCAGACTCGCCCCCATGGCGACGATCCACGAGGAAATCACGGAGAAGATCGCGGCGTTCGTCCTGGCGCAGCCGGTCTTCTTCGTCGGTTCGGCACCGCTGAGCGGGGACGGGCACGTCAACGTCTCCCCGAAGGGGATGGCCGGCACGTTCGCGGTGCTCGGCCCGCGGTCGGTCGCCTACCTCGACTACACGGGGTCCGGTGCCGAGACGGCGGCGCACCTGCGGGAGAACGGCCGGATCGTGCTGATGTTCTGCGCGTTCGAGGGCCCGCCGAACATCGTGCGCCTGCACGGGACGGGCCGCTACGTGCCGGCCGGCTCGGACGAGTTCGCCGCGCTGCGACCCCGGTTCGCCAAGGAGCGGGAGATCGGGCAGCGGGGCGTCGTCGTCGTGGACGTCACCCGCGTGTCGGACTCGTGCGGGTTCTCCGTGCCGCGGATGGAGCTCGTCGCGGACCGCGACATCCTGGACCGCTCGCACGAGCGCCGCTCCCCCGAGTACTTCGACGGGTACTGGCGTGATCGCAACGCGCAGAGCCTCGACGGGCTCCCCGCCCTGGAGGTCCCCGACGCCGCGTCGTGACGGTCAGTCCCAGCCCACCTCGTGGGCGGCCGCGTCCGGCTCGACGACGCGGACGATCCGCTCCGCCTCCTCCTCGAGCGCCGTACGGTCCGCGCGCGGGACCAGCCCGAAGGGCTGGAGACGCAGGCCGGCACGTTCTCCGGCGCGCGACACCGACCACAGCCCCGCGACGAACCCGTCCACGAGGAACGTCGGCAGGATGTCACCGTTCTTCCGGATGACGGCAGGCGTGTGCTCAGGGGGCAGGATCCTGTCCCGGGCGTCGTAGGCGACGAGGACGCTGTCCCACTTCGCGAGGAAGCGCGCCGGGGCGGGGGCGTCCGTGAGGTCCGCGGTGCCGGCCAGGTCGACGAGCTCGAGCCCGTCCGTACCGGTCACCGGCTCGATGCGGTCCCCGAGGGCCGCGAGCGCCCGGCGGACGTCGGTGATCTTGCGGATCCCTGCCCAACGCTGGACGTCAGCGACCGACGCCGGCCCGTACGCGGCGAGGTACCGCGCCACCACCTCGGGCAGCGCCTCCTCGGCGGTCGGGGGATCGTCAGGCACGACGTCCGACGGGAGCCATGCCCGGACGTCGACGTACCGCGGCCGGCCGTGCTCGGACCACAGCCCGCTGGGCGGGACGTGCACGAGCCCACCACCTGCGGTGCCCAGCCGGAACCAGGCGCGCGAGACGCCGCCGGGGATGTGCGCTGCCGCGTCCACGCCGGGGTGGAGCCCTTGCAGGTGGTCCTCCATCTCGTCGACCGTGCGGGGTTCGCCGCAGAACGCGCGCAGGCGTGCGTTGAGCTCGACGAGGTCGATCCCGGCGCGGCGTCCGCTCGGCGCCCAGGTCGCGAGCCGTTGGGCGGCGGCGACGGCGTCGTAGGCCGCGTGGTGCTGGGCGGCCACGAGGTGCAGGGTCTGGCGCATCACGGTCGCCTTGACGACCGTGCGCCCGGTGAGGGCGTCCTCGAGGTCCGCGATCGGCGCTCCCGCGCGTCGTGACGACAGCGCGACGTACGGCCAGGTCGCGTGCTGGGCCTGCAGCCCGGCCAGCTGCCCGACGACGTCGGGCGCCGTCCCGGTCGCACGGTCCAGCAGGTGCTGGCGTGCCAGGGTGGAGCGGTTGAGGTCGCGCAGGCTCCAGCCGGTCATGCGGTGCTTCCCGTCCGTCGGCGTCCTCCCACGGTAGGGGCCGCCACCGACACCGGCACCGCCGTCAGCTCTCGAGCACAGGCCTGCGCGCGACGGACAGCACGTGCGTGTCGGGCCAGTCGACGACCTCGCCGGTGGCGGCGTCCCGCAGCGACGCGACGGGGGCGAACGCGTTCTCCACGAGCCACTCGTTGCGCCACGGCCCGCTCGCGGGGTCGAGCTCGAACCCGGCCGCGTGCAGCAGGTCGGCCCAGGCGTCGCCGTCGAGGTCGCAGAAGCGCTCGTGGCACTCGGAGAGCCAGTTGTCGGCGTAGTCCTTGGTCGTGAGGAACTCCATGGCGTCCCGCAGGGTCAGGCGCCAGGACCCGTCGCCCTCGTCGCCGGCCATGAATCCCGCTCCGGACAGGCGCGGGAAGTCGTACGCGAACTGGGCCAGGCGCCCCGCGGTCGACAGGGACCGGACGTACGCCGCGACGTCGGGCCGCTCGAGGTCGTCGAGGTCCGTGCGGGCGCCGCCCGGGCCGTCGCCCGCGGCGGGGGCGCCGTCGGTCGTGGTGAGCGTGAGCAGGACCTCGCGGTCCCCGCCGGCGGGGCCGCACACGTCGGAGTTGATCCACACCCCGCCCGGGCGGGTGTGGGTGAGGACGCGGCGGGCGAAGCGGTCGACGTCGGCCGTCCCGTCGCCGTACGAGCTCACCTCGTGCGTGAGCGCGATGGTCACGGTCGTGTCGACCGACCGGGCAGGCATGACGCTCTGCGCGAGGATGTTGGCCTGGACGAACCAGACGTTCGGGTTGGCGAACACACCCTGCGTCTTCTTGTGCTCCGCCTCTGCAACGAGGTGCCGGGCGACGTCGACGCCGAAGAGGTCGGACTCGTGCAGCCGGGGCTCGCGCGCGGCGAGCTCGAGAAGCCCGCCGGTCGCGCAGCCGATGTCGACGATCCGGCCCGGCTCGACGTACGGCACGACCTGCTCCCACTTGCGCGCCGACGCGTCCTCGAACGCCGCCGCGTAGGTGCGGTAGTCGCGGGTCGTGGTGAGGTCGCCGTCGCCGGAGACCACCGGGTCGGCGAACACCTGGCGGACCTGCGGCACGATCCCGTACCGCCCGTAGAGCTCGGGTACCGCCGGGTGCGCGAGCTCCGTCCAGGAGGGGTCGCCCGCGGCCAGCAGCTCGACGACGTCCCACGGCCGCGCGGCACCGGCGCCTTCGCCCACGTCAGTGTCCGCATCGAGCTCGACCCCCGCGACCCGGTACCCGAGGTCGCGGTAGGCCTCGATGACGGTCGGGGTCGAGCACGCGACGAGGGTGTGCGCCGGGTCGGGCACGACCGTGTGCGCGGTACCGGTCGCCACCGACGTGAGCACGAGGTGCGCGAACCGGGGGTGCGGCGCGACGTCGGGCACCGGGACGACGACGGACCGCAGGTTCTCGCGCGCGCTGACGTTCTCGATGAGCGCCTCGCGCCGGTGGCCCGGCAACGGGTTGCGGCGCGTGCCGGAGTGGTTCGCCGACGTCACCGCCCAGACGACCACGACGTCCGGCTCGCACCGCACCGGGACGCCGTCGAGATCGCGGACCAGCCCGGCCCGCAGCGCCCGCAGGTAGTCGACCTGGAAACGGGTGACGAGGTGGTGGCGGCCGGGGAACAGGACGTGACGGACGGGGCGAGGGCTGTCGAGGGGCACCCGCGTACAGTGCGCCGTCGACCGGCCGTCGCGCAACCGTGGCTCACCACGGGTGCGTCAGCGGCGCTGCCATTCCGGGAGGTCGTCGGTCCACGCGCGCCGCGTGGGCGGCGGTGAACGGTGACCGAGACCGTCGCGCCGGACGGTGCGGCGCAGGACGAGGACGAGGGCGAGCAGGGCGGCGGCGACGAGGAAGAGTGTCATGGCAGCAATGCTGCGCCCGTCGACATACCGCCACGAGTGGCTGGAGTGACGACATCCATTGAGATCCTGCCAAAGCCGTGGGACGGTAGAGGCATGCTCCGAACCGTCGCCGCGCTCGCGATGCCGAACACCGCCCCCTTCGAGCTGGGCGTCGCCTACGAGGTGTTCGGCATCGACCGGACCGACACCGGCGGCCCGCGCTTCGACTTCACGCTGTGCACGCCGCGACCCGGGCTCGTGCCCACCAAGGGCGGCTTCCAGCTCCAGATCGAGCACGGGCTGGAGGCGATCACCGACGCCGATCTCGTCGTCATCATCGCCTACGGCGCCGACGCCCCGGTCGACGACGACGTCCTGGAGTCGCTGCGGGCCGCGCACGCGCGCGGCGCCTGGATCCTCAGCATCTGCTCGGGCGCGTTCGCGCTCGCCCACGCCGGGCTCCTCGCCGACCGGCGCTGCACGACCCACTGGATGTACACCGAGCAGCTCGCCGACATGGTGCCGAGCGCCGACGTCGACCCCGACGTGCTGTTCGTCGAGCACGACCGCATCATCACGAGCGCGGGCAGCGCCGCAGGCATCGACGCCTGCCTGCACCTCGTGCGCCGTGAGCTCGGCGCGGCCGCGGCCACGTCGATCGCCCGCCGCATGGTCGTCCCACCCCAGCGCGACGGGGGCCAGGCGCAGTACGTCGTCGACCCCCTCCCGCGCGAGGGCGACTCCCTCGCCGCGCTCCTCGCCTGGATGCGCGAGAACCTCGACCAGCCGCTCACCGTCCCCGAGCTCGCCGCGCGCGCCATGATGTCCGAGCGCACCTTCGCTCGCCGATTCCGTGCCGAGACGGGCACGACCCCGGCCGCGTGGACCGCCCGGCAGCGCGTCGCCCGCGCCCAGGAGCTGCTCGAGAGCACCCGCGCCGGCATCGACGAGATCGCCGCCCTCGTCGGCTTCGGGAGCGCGGCCGTGCTGCGCCACCACTTCGCCCGCTCTCTGGGCACCAGCCCCGGCGCCTACCGCCGCCGGTTCGCCTGCCCGCTCGACGAGGCCGACGCGCCGTTCGAGGAGCAGGCCCGCGAACCCGTCCGCGAACCCGTGCGGACCGCGTCGCCCGTCTGACCGGGTACGCGTATCAGGCCGGCGTCACGCTGCGGGAGCGTCGTCGCCGTGCCACGGTGGGAAGGCACCTGGCCGACGTCACGAGGAGCCCCTCATGGACCTGCTCGCCGCGCACGGGGACGCGATCGGTGCGTTCGACCACCCCGTCCGCACCATCACCGACGACCAGTGGGACCTGCCGACCCCGGACGACGGGTGGAGCGTCCGCGACCTCGTGCGGCACCTGACCGCGGAGCAGCTGTGGGTACCGGAGCTGCTCGCCGGTCGGACCACGGGCGAGGTGGGCGACGTGTTCGACGGCGACGTCCTGGGCGAGGACCCCGTCGACCGGTGGATCGACGCGTCCGTGGTGTCGCGCGAGGCGTTCCTCGAGCCCGGCGTGCTCGACCGCACGGTGCACCTGTCCTACGGCGACGTGCGCGCCGCGCACTACTGCGCGGAGATGACGTTCGACCTCACCGTGCACGCATGGGACCTGCGGCGGGCGCTCGGCCGGCCCGACGACGATCTCGGCGCGGAGCTCGTCGGCTGGGCGCTCGGCCACGCGCAGGCCCGTGCCGACGATCTCGCCCGCAGCCACCTGTTCGCCGACCCGCTCCCCGTGCCCGACGGCGCGGACGACCTCACCCGGCTGCTCGCCCTCTCCGGGCGCGCACGCTGAACCACCGGCGTCAGGACGGGAAGGCGTAGCCCTCGTCGGCGCAGAGTCCGCGCAGGTCGCCCAGCCCGGCCCGTGCGGAGCCGATGTCGAGCTCGACGGTGTCCGAGCCCCCCATGTCGAAGTGCTCCTGGAGCTGCACGAACGGCACCCGTACCTGCTGGATCGCAGCCGTGAACTCGTCCGGCGCGTTCGTCTCGAGCGTCCTCAGCTGGACACCGACGGCCGTCATCTGCCCCGCGACCACCTGGTCCATGCCCTTGCTCGCGGCGACGAGCGCGTTGCCCACCTCCTCCTCGAGCGGCTCTCCGCCGCCGACGTAGAGCTCGGCGCACACCTGCTGCGCGGTCAACGGGCCGGTCGGGTCCGTCGCGCCCTCGGCCGAGTCGTCCGTCGGGTCATCCGTCGGGTCCTCGGTGCTCTCCGGGGCTGCGGTCGAGGCCTCGTCCTCCGGCGGCTCCTCACCGGTGCACCCGCCGACGAGCCCGGCGACGAGAAGGATCGCGCCGAGAGTCGCGCCGCGGGTTTTCGTGCTGCGTCTCATGTCCTGCATACAACCATCACCGGGGCCGAAGACCCACATCGTATGACGGCCACGTGTCCGGCGTGACGCGCCGCCCAGGTGCCGATGAACGGTTCGCGAACACTCGGCGAATCATCCCGTCCGTGGTGATTCGCGGCCCTGAACCCCTCCTAGGGTGACGGCGTCGATCCGCTCGTGATTCGGAGCACCCATGTCCACCCTCACCGCCCCCGCGCGACCGGCGACCCGCCGTGGCCCGGGACGGCGCACCATCCGCCTCCGCACCTACCTGGCCTTCCTGCTGCTGGCCGGCCCGAACGTCGCCCTCCTGCTGATCTTCGTCTACCGGCCGCTCCTCGAGAGCCTCTACCTCTCGACGCTCCAGTGGAACCTCGGCTCCCCCGACGCCCGGTTCATCGGGCTCGGCAACTACGTCGAGTGGTTCACGGCGCCCGGCACCGGGACCGTCCTGGCCACGACCGGGGTGTTCACCGTCGCGACGGTCGGCGGCTCGCTCGTCCTGGGCCTCGCCCTCGCCCTGCTGCTCAACCGCAGGCTGCGCGGTCGGTCGGCGGCCCGCACCGTCGTCTTCGCACCGTACGTCCTCTCGGGTGTGGCTGTCGGGATGCTGTGGCTGTTCATGTTCGACCCTCGCTACGGCCTCGTCGCCAGCGGGCTCGGCATGCTGGGGTTGCCGTCCCCGCAGTGGTACACGACCTCGCCCTGGGCGCTCGTGATGATCATCGTGGTCTACCTGTGGAAGAACCTCGGGTACGTCGCCCTCATCTACCTGGCCGGTCTGCAGGCGGTCCCGGCGGAGCTGCGGCAGGCAGCCGCCCTCGACGGCGCGTCGACGGTCCGGACGTTCCGCTCGATCGTCCTGCCGCTCCTCGCGCCCACGACGTTCTTCCTGCTGGTGACGACGTTGCTCAGCTCGCTGCAGTCGTTCGACATCATCCAGGCCATGACCCAGGGCGGGCCGCTCGGCAGCACCACGACGCTGATGTACCAGATCTACCAGGAGGGGTTCGTCACGGGTCGCGCCGGCTACGCGTCGGCCGTCGCCACCATCCTCTTCGTCCTCTTGCTGGCCGTCACGGTCGTCCAGCTGCGCTTCGTCGAGCGGAAGGTGCACTACGCATGAGCCTCACCCGACTCGACCGCCCTGACGCCACGACGCCCGGCTCGACGGCCCGGGACGCTCTCCCGCCGGTGGTGACCGGAGGAGCGGGCGATGGCCCGAGCGACGGCGCGGGTGCGGTCGCGGTGCGCCCCGCCCGGCGCCGTCGGGCGCGCGTCCCGGTCGGCGGCTACGTGACGATGATCGTCGCCACGGTGGTCATGGCCCTGCCGCTGGTGTGGATGGCGCTCGCGAGCCTCAAACGCTCCGACGAGCTCTACCGGATCCCGCTGCAGTGGCTGCCAGAGCGGTTCGACCTCGCCAACTACGCGCAGGCAGCGGAGTCGATACCCATCGGTCAGCTCTTCCTCAACAGCGCGGCGCTGACGGTCGCCGGCGCGTCCCTCAAGCTGCTCCTCGGCCTGTGCTGCGCGTACGCGCTCGTCTTCCTCGACGTCCCGTTCCGACGCACCGTGTTCGTGGTCGTGATCTTCGCTCTGCTCATCCCGCAGCAGATCACGATCATCCCCAACTACACCCTCGTCGCGTCCCTCGGTTGGCTGAACACCTACCAGGGCATCCTCGTGCCCGGCCTCGCGAGCGCGTTCGGGACGTTCCTGTTCCGCCAGCACTTCCTCTCCTTGCCCCTCTCGATCCTCGAAGCCGCGCAGCTCGACGGCGCCGGACACTGGCGCAGGCTGTGGCGGTTCGTCGTCCCCATGTCCGGGCCCACGATCGCGGCGGTCGGGCTGGTGTCCGTCGTCGGCGAGTGGAACGAGTACCTGTGGCCGTTCCTCGTGATCGACGACGCCTCGAAGATGACCCTCCCCGTCGGACTGACGCTTCTGCAGAGCATCGACGGGATGACGAACTGGGGCGTCCTCATGGCTGCCACCGTGCTCGTGACCCTGCCGATCCTCGTCGTCTTCCTCGTGCTGCAGCGCCGGCTCGTCGCCGGTCTGACGGCCGGCGCCGTCACGGGCTGACCGGCACCGCCCGGCAGCCACCCAGAACTCCCGACCCATCTCTCTCGCTCCACCACGCACACACCCAAGGAGACCCACCGTGCCCGAGCTCGTCACTCCCTCCTCGTGGAGCCCGTCCCGTCGCGACGTCCTGCGCCTCGGCGGCCTCGGCGCCCTGGCCCTCGCCCTCACCGCGTGCGGCGGCCCGACCGTCGGCGGGACGGGGTCGAGCACCCCGTCAGCCGGCACCGGGATCGACTGGTCGTCGATCACGCCTGCCTCGGAGATCACGTGGTGGTCGAACCACCCCGGCGCGTCGAAGGAGGTCGAGGAGGAGCTCATCCGCCGGTTCACGGCGCAGCACCCCGAGATCTCGGTCCGACTGGTCACGGCCGGCGCCGGGTACGACGAGATCGCGCAGCGCTTCCAGGCAGCATCCGGCACCGACAACCTGCCCGACCTCGTCATCGCGTCCGACGTGTGGTGGTTCCGCTACATGATCAACGGGCAGATCATGCCGGTGGACGAGATCTTCGCCCACCTCGAGGTGGACGTGGCGGACTACAACCCGACGCTGTACGGCGACTACTCCTACGACGGCAAGCACTGGGCGGCACCGTACGCCCGCTCGATGCCGCTGTTCTACTACAACAAGGAGATGTGGGCGGCCGCCGGCCTGCCGGACCGTGGCCCCGAGACGTGGGCGGAGCTCGAGGAGTGGGCGCCCGCGCTGCGCGAGCAGGTGCCCGCCGACGGCGCCCCGCTCGGCCTCGGCACGGGCACGTCCTGGTCGGCGTGGTGGTTCGCGAACATGCTGTGGGGTCAGGGTGGACAGTACTCCCAGGAGTGGACGGTCACGCTCGAGACGCCTGAGGCCGTAGCGGCGGGCCAGTTCGTGCACGACCTGTTCCACGCGAAGGAGATCGCGGCCGTCGGTACCGACACGAACGCGGACTTCGCGGCTGGTGTCTTCGCCTCCGTGGTGGGCACGACGGGCAGCCTCACCGGTCTGCTCGACACCGTCTCCTTCGACCTCGGTGCCGCGTACATGCCCGACGGCCCCGCAGGGACGGGCGTTCCCACGGGCGGCACCGGCCTCGCGATCCCCTCCTCGCGTACCCCTGAGCAGCAGCTCGCGGCCGCGATGTTCCTCGCCTTCATGACCGATCCTGAGAACACGGCGTACTTCTCGCAGAGCACGGGCTACATGCCTGTGCGAACCTCAGCACAGGAGGGAGAGACGATGAGCGCGATCTACGACTCCACACCGCAGTACCGCACCGCCGTCGATCAGCTCGCGACGAAGGCCCGGTCGCAGGACTGGGCGCGCGTCTTCGTCCCGTCCGGGGACCAGATCCTCACCGACGGGATCGAGGAGATCGTCCTCAAGGGGACGGACCCGGCTGAGGCGCTGGCCGCACTGACGCCTCGGCTCGAGCGCGCGTTCCGCGAGAACGTGGAGCCGTACCTGTGACGGTGCTGCGACCGGCAGGGGCCACCGAACCGGTGGTGATCGCCCACCGCGGGAACTCGTCGGTGGCCCCGCAGAACACGCTCGCCGCGTTCGAGTCGGCATGGCGTGCCGGCGCGGACGCCATCGAGCTCGACGTGCGCCTGTCCCGCGACGGTCGCGTGGTCGTGATCCACGACAGCACGGTGGACGACACCACGGACGGCAGCGGGGCGGTGGAACAGCTCGACCTCGCGACACTGCGCGCGCTCGACGCCGGCTCGTGGTTCTCGCGCGCCTTCGTCGGTCAGCGGGTCCCGACGCTCGACGAGGTGCTCGCCCTCCTCGTCGAGCGTCCCGGGACGGATGTGCTGCTCGAGGTCAAGGGCGCCTGGACGCCGACGGAGGCGCGCCGCGTCACCGACGCGGTAGACGCCGCCGGCCTGGCAGAGCGAGTGGTCGTGCAGAGCTTCTGGCCCCAGACCGTCGAGGCCCTTCGCGACGCCGCCGAGCACCTGCCCCGCGGACTGCTCCTCGCGCTTCCGCCCGACGGTCCGGACGAGCTCCTGCGAGTCTGCAAGGAGCTCGACGTGGTGACGTGCAACCCGGCCGGCACGCTGCTCGCCGCCGATCCGGGCCTCCTCGACCGCCTCCGTTCCATGGGCCTGCAGGTCATGGTGTGGACGGCGAACGAGCCCGCCGAGTGGGAGCTGCTGTGCGAGGCGGACGTCGACGCCATCATCACCGACCGGCCCGACAGGCTGCGGGGGTGGCTGGCAGGCCGTCGCTGACGCCGACCGGCCGCCTCAGCCGCGCGACGCCTCGCCGTGGTGGTCGTGATGGTGGTCGTGGTTCTCGTGCGGGCCGTCCTCGGCGGCGTGCTCCTCGCGCTCGTCGATGACGTCCTGACCGGGCCCTGTGAACGCCCGCGAGCGCTCGACGGCGGCCAGGCTCCCGGTGAACATCGCCGACTCCGCCGCCGCGGGGACCTCGCGCGTGCCCGACGACCGGTCGGCGGGTGCCGGCCCGTCATTGACCGGTTCCAGCAGCAACGTCTCGACGACGTCGTCCGGCACGGCCCTCCGGACAGCGGTGCGGCGGGGGATCCGCGGACGCTCGGGCGGTGCGGGCTGCTCCCGGTCGCCGCGGCCGGGTGCGGCGACGGTCCCGTCGGACGGGGCGTCGTCGGGCAGCACGGGCTCGCCCAGGTCGACCGGGGCGGACGTGTCGACGGACTTCTCGACCGGGGCCGCGTCCTCGACCTGCGCGGCGACGCCACCCTCGAGGCGGGTCCGTGGCAGCGCGCCGGGCGCGTCACGCTGCAACCAGTCGACCAGACCCTCCCGCACGAAGCAGCGCAGGTCGAACAGCGTCGGGGCGTCGTGGGCGCTGACGAGCGCACGCACGCGCACGGTGCCGCCGGTCGCCTCGGTCACCTGGAGGATGCCGACGCGCTCGTCCCAGAGCTCCGTGAGGCCGAGCAGCCGTTTGAGCTCCGTGCGCATCTCCCCGACGGGGACACGGAAGTCGAGGTCGAGCTCGACCGTGCCCAGCAGGTCGGCCGCCCGCCGCGTCCAGTTCTGGTAGGGCGTCGTCGTGAAGTACGTCGAGGGCATGATGAGGCGGCGGTCGTCCCACAGGTGCACGACGACGTACGTCATCGTGATCTCCTCGATCCGACCCCACTCGCCCTCGAGGACGACGACGTCGTCGACGCGGATGCCGTCGGTGAACGCGATCTGCATGCCGGCGAAGACGTTCGCCAGGGAGGTCTGGGCCGCCATGCCGGCGACGATGGAGATCAGCCCGGCGGAGGCGAGCAGGCTGGCTCCGGCCGCGCGCGCCTCCGGGAAGGTCAGGAGGATCCCGGAGAACGCGCACACCACGAGCACGGAGACGGTCAGCCGCCGCACCACCGTGATCTGCGTGCGCACCCGGCGCGCGTGCCGGTTGTCGGGGACGTCGGTGCGGAACCGCGACAGCGCGCGGTCCTCGAGGACGAACGCGAGCGCCCCTGCCAGCCACGCGCCCGTGATGATGAGCGCGATGAGCAGCAGGTGCTCGACGACGGAGCGCCAGCCCACGCTCGGGTCGGTCGACACGCGGACCGCGATCCACACCGCGACCACGACGAGCACCGCACGCACGGGCCGACGCATGTGCCGGGACAGGTCGTCCGCCCACGGCTTCGTCCGGCCCGCGCGCCGGACGAGGGCCGAGATCACCGTCCCGAGCACGAAGGCGACGACCACGGCAGCGGCCACGGAGCCCAGCATGACGAGGACGTTGGTGGCGGTCTCGATCTCTTCGTCCATCCGTCCAGGCTATGCGCAGCCCTGCCGTGCCCCGTTCAGCGGGACAACCACCCGGCCAGGAGCCGCGTGACCCGCGGCAGCACGAGGTACGTCATGACGGGAGTGAGGACGAGGGTCGTGACGAGCACGCGCGGCAGGACCGCCACGGTGTCCCAGTCCGGAACGAGGCGCCCGACGAGCAGCGCGAAGGCGAGGTTCACCGGGAAGAACCCGAGCCAGATGCTGACCGACTGCTTCCACCGGGCGGGTGCCGCCCCCGGCTCGTGCCGGTCCTCGGCAGGCCCGGGTGTGGCGTCGTCGACCCGGGACGGGTCGTCGAACCAGCCCTCGATGCCGGTCCGCCGCTCGACCCGTCGCTCCTCGACGAGTCCCCGCCCCTGCTCGAGCCAGCTCGCGCGGTCGTCTGAGGACTCCCACGCGTCGAGGGTCCCGGCGTCGGCGAACCGGTAGAGCATGTGCCACTCGGTCGAGTCCCTCGCGGCCCGGATCCACCCCGAACCGAGGAAGCCCGGGTACCGGTTGGCCAGGTTGACCCCGGCCTGCACCCACGACGTCGCGTCGGCGACGTTCTGCGGGCTGACGGTCCGATGGATGGAGACGGTGACGGGGACGTCCGCAACCCGCGCGGAGGCGGGGTCGCCGCCGGGCGCTGCATCGTGCGGGGGGTGTCCGGGGAGGGAGGTCATGGTCGCAGTACACGGTGCCGATGTTTCGACGACGCGTCGCCCGGTCCCCGTGGGACGAACCGTCCCGGTGCGTGGGCGAGCCGGACGCGGGCACCCTACGGTGGGGTGATGATCTCGTGGGACCGCGCCCGTGCCCTGAGGGAAGTCGGCGTCCGCTGGCATCCCGTCTCCGGAGACCGGTTCCGGCTGCTGGCGACCGGTGCGGGGGGTGACGTCTTCACGGTGAGCGACATGACGATCGAGCCGCACGAGTTCGACACCGGGGTGATCCTCGGCTTCAACGGAACCACCGAGTGGGCGCTCGACTCGGTCGCGCTCGACGACGCGCTGTGGCACCCGCTCGAGGAGCAGCTGCGCACCCTGCTCGGAGGCACTTTCCGCGCACTCGAACGCGTGGCGTCGGGCTACACGGTCCGCACGGAGCTTCTCGGCGAGCAGCGCTCGTTCACCTGCGACGACCCCGCCGACGCGTACGCCGACGCGCTGCTCGCGCTCGCCACCGAGGCGTCCGCACCTGCCGGCGCTTGACGTCCGTGGCTCCGTCGTCGGGGCGACGCTCGTCCCCTCTTCACCGTCTGGGCACGTTCTCGCCACGTCATCCTCGACGCTTCCGCGTGGTTTCCGGGGGCCGCCTTCAGGAAGATGGTTGAAGATGAGACAACCGGCAGGCGCTCGGAGGACCATCCGCGGCGCCTGTCTGCACGCACCGAGCCCGGCGGCGACCCCGACGGTGGCGCGGTGAACACCTGCTGAGCCAGGAGGCGCACAGCCTCCGGCCCGAGCGTGCCCCCGTGCCCGCGCCTCGAGCGCGACGGACCCTGCACGCCTCGCTCAGCCCGAAGAACGGAACCTTGCGTGAACCCTGCACGAGAGCATGCACGAGGCCTTGGTGTGACCGAGCCCTCCGCGCAGCGCGCCACGAGCGGCACCTGCCTGCCCCTCGTCCTGCGTGCGCCGGAGGGTGGTCGCTGAATGGGTCGTCACACCGCACCCCGTCGTACCGCACGCCGTCGCACCCCGCAGGCCGTGACGACCTTCCGGCCCCACCGGTCGACCTTCGGCGTCGCCGCCTCGCTCACCGCGATGGCTCTGACGACCGCCGTCGCCACCGCGGGATTCGCCTCCCCCGGCGGCGCGACCGCCCCCTCGGCCGACGCCCCGACCGATCCGACGACGTCCGCGCCTGACGCAAGCACCACCCGCACCGCGTCCGGTGCCGGCTGGCAGGCCCCGCGCACCGCGGCTGGCGGAACCTTCGGCCTCGTGGTCGAGTCCACCGACCCGCAGGACGACGGGCAGGACTCGGCCGAGACCGATCCCCTGACGGAGGCCGTCGAGGAGGCGAGCGCGGCGCTGGCGCGATCCGAGATGCTCGCCGCCCAGAGCACGGGCGCCGTCTCCGCCGACCGGCTGGAGAAGATCAACGCCGAGACCGCCGCCCTGCGCGAGCTGGTCGACACCACCCGGTCCACGCTGGAGGACGCCCTCGGCCAGGAGACCGGCGCCACGCCCGGTGACGTGCTCGACCCCGAGATCGACCTCGACACGCCCGAGCTCGAGGTGCCCGAGCCGCTCCTCGCAGCGGACTCGACCGACCGCACCACCGAGCGCGCGAGCCGCGACAGCGAGCGCAGCCCGCTCACGCTCCTCGAGGACGACGCCGACGCCACTGCCGGGACCGACGCCGAGGAGGTCGACGCCGAGCCGCGTCCGACCGACACGCAGGCCGACGACGCGGCCGACACGGACGCCGACGCGGGGACCGCCGAGCCCGACGCCGCCGAGTCCGACGACGCGGCCGAGGAGGCCGAGGAGGCCGAGGCCGCCGGGTCGCAGGCCCCGACGCCTGAGGAGATCGCCGCGACGACGAAGAGCCTGACGGCTCTGCTCGACGGCGCCAGCTCGGACCTCGCGGTCCAGGTCGAGCCCGCACCGCCGACGGCGGAGGAGATCGCCGCGGAGCGTGCGGCCAAGGCGGCCGCGGAAGCGGCGAAGCTGGAGGCCGAGCTCGAGGAGCGCGCGGCCGACGCCGCCGCCATGACCGCCGCGGTCCAGGGGTACTCGAACGGCAACATCCCCACCGACCTGCTCCACACGCCGTCCTTCGCGCCGGGGCACTACGTCCGCGCGGACGCCGGGGTGGCGCTCGAGGCCCTCAACGCGGCCTACCGTGAACAGTTCGGACGGGACATCTCGATCAACTCGTCCTACCGCTCGTACGCGACCCAGGTCGCCGTGAAGGCGGAGAAGGGCTTCTTCGCCGCGACGCCGGGGACCTCCGACCACGGGTGGGGGCTGGCGATCGACCTCGGCGACGGGGTCAACTCCTACGGCACCGCCCAGTACGCGTGGATGCGCGAGAACGCGCCGCGCTACGGCTGGGACAACCCCGTATGGGCGCGCGCCGGCGGGTCGAAGAACGAGCCGTGGCACTGGGAGTTCGACACCGGTTCCTGAGCACCGGCGTCGCGCGCCTCAGCCGAGGGCAGTCCACAGGAGCAGCATCGTCACGCAGAACCCCGTGACGAGGTTGAGCCACAGGAAGGTCCGCCACCCGGCGTTGGCGCGCTCGCAGTCGTCGTCGCGCACGGTCCAGAACCGGAGCACGTTGACGACGTACGGCAGCGGGAGCACCGCGGCGAGCACTCCTGGCCACGGCAGCGCGAGGAGCACGGCGGCGGCGGCGAGATAGGTCGCGGCCGCCGCGACGACCGTGCTGTGCGCGCCGATCACGGTCGCCACCGAAGCGATCCCGCCCTCGCGGTCGGCCCGTACGTCCTGCACCGCACCGAAGGCGTGCGAGGCCATGCCCCAGGCCACGAACGCGGCGAGGACCGGCCACACGGTCCGCGCACCGAGCGGCGCGTCGACGAGCACCAGCGCGTAGAGCAGCGGCCCGACGAAGTGCATGGCCGACGTGAACGAGTCGAGGAACGGGCGCTCCTTGAACCGCAGGCGCGGCGCGGAGTACGCCACGACCAGGAACACGACGAGCGCGAGCACGAGGTTCGCCGCCGCCCCGCCGAGCAGGACCAGAACCACGAGGAACGGCACGTTGGTCACGACGCACGCCACGAGGATCAGGCGGTGCGTGACGCGCGCCGTGGCGGGGTCGGCGAGCGCCCCCTCGATACCGCCCTTGCGCGGGTTGCGCAGGTCGCTCGCGTAGTCGAACACGTCGTTCACGCCGTACATGAGCAGGTTGTAGGGCACAAGGAAGTACAGCGTGCCGACGACGAGCGCGACGTCGAACCGCCCGTCGGTCGCGAGCAGGTAGCCCGCCGCGAACGGGAACGCGGTGTTGATCCACGAGAACGGGCGCGACGCGGCGACGACGTCCCGCACCCCCGTCGCCCGGTGCGCCACGGCGGCGCTCACCTCTGCGCCCCGTGGCTCGTCGACGAGTCGGCGGGACGGTCGCTCGCCGCCCGCCGGTCGCCCAGCCACGTCCACACGGCGGGCACGAGGAGTACGGCCGCGAGCGGGTACGCGAAGTCCTCGAGGGGCGCCCCCCAGATCCAGATGCCGAGGATCTTGTCTGGTGCGTACACGTACAGGCCGACCGCGATCATGAGGGTGTCGAAGACGAGCGTGAGCAGGAGCATCACGAGCGCGGCGGCGACGAGCGGCCGGGTGCGGCCGCGACGCAGCGTCCGGAACGTCACGGCCGACAGCACGCCGAGGACGACGACGTTGAGCACGATGTTGGTCATGCCTCGCCTCCCGCCGCCGCGCGCACGGGCCACCGCCGGGCGAAGGCACGCCAGACCAGCAGGGTGTTGTAGCAGAGCAGGGTGAGGAACACCGCCTCTTCCACCGGCAGCTCCGGGGCCAGGAGCAGCCCGGTCATGTGCGGCGAGTCGCCCCGGGCGAAGATGCCGAGGAGCAGCCCCGCGACGTCCCACAGCAGGAAGAACACGAGGCCGACGGCGAGGGTCAGGGCCGTCCGGCGCCAGTCGTGCCAGAACGCGAGCCGGAAGCGTCGGTCCAGGACGGCGAGCCCGCCGAGCGAGACGAGCAGGGCACCCAGGTAGACGAGCCCGATCATCCGGCGCTCACCGGGCCGTCCTGGTCGCGCGCGGCCGGCTCGGCCGCGGTACGGCGCGAGGCCGGACGCCGGCTCGCGGCGAGGAAGCCGGGACGCAGCGGTGCGGGCAGCGGCCGCGAGGAGGTCTCGCCGAGCAGCCGCTTCGCGACGAGCTCGGCGCTGATGAGGCACATCGGCAACCCGACGCCGGGGGCCGTGCCGCCACCGGCGTAGTAGAGGCCCTCCACCCGTCGGGAGACCCCCGCGGGCCGGAACATCGCGGACTGCCGCAGCGTGTGCTCCATCCCGAGGGCCGTCCCGCGCCATGCCGAGAACGAGTCGGCGAAGTGCGCGGGACCCACGACGCGGCGCAGCACCACCCGCTCGCGCAGGTCGTCGATCCCCGCCCACCGGCCGACCTGGTCGAGGTACCCGTCGGCGAGGGCGTCGAGGCTGCGACGTGACGGGACGTCCCCCCCGAGGTCCGGGTCCGCCGGGAACGGCACGAGGAGGAACAGGTTCTCGTGGCCCGGCGGCGCGGCCGGGTCGGCGGTGTCGACGGTGTCGGTCGCCGAGGTCCGCGAGACGTACAACGAGGCGGGCTCGGGCACGCGGAGCTGCGCGACGGGGCTGTTCGTGTCCTGCCCGAGGATGTCGGCGAAGTTCCCCGGCCAGTCCCGCGTGAAGAACAGCGAGTGGTGCGCGAGCTCGGGCAGCTCGCCGCGGACCCCCGCCATGACGAGGAGCGCGCTGATGCCGGGGCCTCGCCTCTCCCAGTACTCGGCCGGGTACGTGGCGTGCTCCGGTGCCAGGAGCTGCGTCTCGGTGTGGTGCAGGTCCGCGGCGGAGACGACCACGTCGGCGCTCAGCACCTCGCCACCGGCGAGCCGCACGCCCGTGGCGCGGCCTCGGCGTCGGGCAGGTCGACCGAACGCGCCGCGCGCCGGGTCGTCCTCGACCTCGATCCCGACGACGTCCGCGCCCGTGCGGACCGTGACCCCCTGGGCGCGGGCGATCTTCTCGAGAGCGGAGACGATCGTGTACATCCCGCCGCGCGGGAAACGTACACCGTCCACCAGGTCGAGGTGGCTCATGAGCGAGTAGAGCGCGGGGACCCGGTACGGCGAGGACCCGAGGAACACCGCGTGGTACCCGAGCACCTGGCGCAGGCGCTCGTCGGAGACCGTGCCCGCGACCTTGCGGGCGAGCGTCGAGCCGAGCAGGCGCGCGAGCCGGGGCAGCCGTCGCAGCACGTCGACGCCCACCGCCCGGTCCGTGCGCTCGAACGTCGTGTAGAGGAAGTGGTCGAGCGCCATGCGGTACGCCTCGGAGGAGTCCGCGGCGTACGCACGCATCCGCTCCCCCGCGCCCGGCTCGATCGCGTCGAACGTCGCCCAGTTCTCCTCCTGGTCCCGCACGACGTCGAACGGCGTCGCCGCGCCGCCGTCCACCGGCTCGGGGAACACCCGGTAGGACGGGTCCAGGGGCACGAGGTCGAGGTGCTCGTCGACGTCCTCGCCGAAGAGCGCGAAGAAGTGCTCGAACACCTCGGGCATGAAGTACCACGAGGGCCCGGTGTCGAAGCGGAAGCCGTCGACCTCGAGCGTCCCCGCCCGGCCGCCGACCTGGTCGTGGCGCTCGAGCAGCGTCACGCGCGCGCCGCCGCGCGCCAGCAGCGCCGCCGTCGCGAGACCTGCGACACCACCGCCGACGACCACCACCTCCTGCTGGGCGCTCACGCCGCACCACCCTGCGCACGGTCGGCGCCGGGCGCGAACGAGCGGACGACCACGCGCGCGACCACGAGCACCTTCTCCGCGTCCGGAACACGCACCCGGCAGCGCAGGAGCTCGGCGGGGCTGGTCGCGGCCAGCTTGGTCAGCAGCCGCTCGTAGAGCGCGAGCGTCGACGCCACCGCGATGCGCGGGCGGCGCGGGAGGTACGGCAGCGCCTCGCGCGCGGCCTGCACGTCGGCCCCGATCTCGGCCAGGATCGCGTCCAGGTCGTCCGTGCTGAGGGACTGCGGCGTGACCCCGGGGAGGTAGCTGCGGCCGAGGGTCTCGACATCGGTGCGCAGGTCGCGCAGGAAGTTGATCTTCTGGAACGCGGCCCCCAGGGCACGGGCTCCCCGCACCAGGCGGGCGTCGCCCCCGATCAGCGGCTCGTCCGGTCGGCGGTCGGCATTGAGGAAGACCGCCAGGCACATCAGCCCCACGACCTCGGCCGAGCCGAACACATACTGCTCGTAGCTGGCCTTGTCGTGGACCGACACCGTCAGGTCCATGCGCATCGAGGCGAAGAACGGGTCGATCTCGGCGTGCCCGATCCCCACCCGCCGAGCCGTCCGTGCGAACGCGTGCACGATGAGGTTCGTCGAATATCCCCGCTCCAGCGCGAGGGCCGTCTCCTCCTCGAGCGCGTCCAGGAGGTCGCCCGCGGTCGCGCCGCGGTGGGTGTCGACCACCTCGTCGGCGACTCGGACGAGTCCGTAGACCGCCTCGATGTCACGGCGCATGCGCTCACCGAGCAGACGCGACCCGGCACCGAACGAGGTCGAGTAGGTCGCGAGCACGGCCCGGCTAGCACGGGCCGCGGTGCGGTCGTAGAGGGAGGGGGGTGTGGCACGGGGGGAGGTCATGCGGGCCTCTCGATCAGGCGGTCCGGTCGGCGAGCGCGTCGGCGAGGTGGGTGAGGTAGGAGGTCAGATCGGGGGGCAGTCCGCGCGACGCCGCCGCCCGGGCGTCGTCGAGGCGTTCGCGCGCGACGTCGCGCACCTCGCGGACAGCTCCGCTCGAGTGCAGCGCCTCGCGCACGAGGGCGGCCCCGGCCTCGTCGAGGTCCGGGCGCCCGACGTGCGTGTCGAGGACGGCGCGCTCGGACGGCGTCGCACGGCGGTGGGCGAGCGCGAGCAGATGCGTCCGCTTACCCTCGCGAAGGTCGGACAGGACCGACTTGCCCGTGACCGCGGGGTCTCCGAACACACCGAGGTGGTCGTCGACCAGCTGGAACGCGACCCCGAGCGCCGAGCCGTAGCGCTCGAGCCGTTCCCGCTCGCTCGTGCCGGCACCGGCGAGGACGGCACCGGACAGCAGGGGGATCACGCAGGTGTACGACGCGGTCTTGAGCTCCGCCACCCGCAGGGCGTCGACGTCGCGGGCCGGGCGTGCCTGCCCTGCGACGTCGAGCAGCTCACCCGCCACGGTGGTGTGCACAGAGCGGACCAGCAGCGAGATCATCTCGAGCTTCTCGTCCGGCTCGAGTTCGCCGCGCACCACGACGTCGACCGCGCTGATGAGCGCCAGGTCGCCGCCGAGGAGCGCCGCGGACTGGACCTGGTCGTCGGCGCGACGGCCGTCGAGCCCGGCCGCCGCGACCCGTCGCCGGTAGGTCCCGGCGAGGTTGGGCCGCCCGCGTCGTACCTCGTCGTGGTCGAGCAGGTCGTCGTGGACGAGCATCGCGGTGTGCAGCAGCTCGTGGGCGACCGCGGCGGAGCGGACCCGACGGGCGTCCTGCCCGCCGAGACCCAGGTATGCCGCATACATCAACCGCGGCCGCAGGAATTTCCCGCCGACCTGCCCGCCGAGCGTCGCCCACAGGGCGCCGTACGCGGCGTCGGTGTCCTTGGCGTCGGCGGTCGCGTCGTCCAGGTACTCGTCCAGCGCGACCCGGGTCACGTCGAGCGCCGCGGCGACCCTGACCTCGAGGCCCTGGCCCACGGGGCGTGAGCCCGTCGCGTCCGCGGCCGACCGAACGCCACCGACCTCGGGGGCGAGCTGCTCCCCGGGGTCCCGCAGGCGCTCCGGCGCTCTCGCCGTGTCCGTGTGCTCCATCGACTCCCCGCTCCTCGTAGATGCTCAGCATACTGAGCATTTACGGGGGTGTCATGACGCCCCGGTCAGCGTCGACCTTCAGCCATCGTCACACATCGATGCGCCGCGGTCCTGCCTGCCACGCCTCCCAGGCCGAGGAGATGATCTCCGGGAGGGCCTTCGAGCCGCGCCAGCCCAGCACCTCGTTGATGCGCTCGGGTGACGCGACGAGCTGGGGCGGGTCCCCCGCACGCCGCGGGAAGATGTCCGCCGTCACGTCGAGGCCGCTCGCGACACCGATCTCGTCGATGACCTCGCGCACCGAGGACCCCGTGCCGGTCCCGACGTTGAAGACGTCGAACGGACGCGCCTCCACGCCCAGGTAGTCGATCGCCGCGAGGTGCGCCTCGGCCAGGTCCAGCACGTGGATGTAGTCCCGGATGCAGGTGCCGTCCGGCGTCGGGTAGTCGTCCCCGAAGATCTTCGGGCGCTCGCCGCGCGCGAGCCGGTCGAGCACCATCGGCACGAGGTTGAGGACGGCCGGGTCACCGAGGTCGGGCCAACCCGCCCCAGCGACGTTGAAGTAACGGAGCGCGACGAACCGCAGCCCCCAGGCACGGCTGGCGGAGCGCCCGAGCCACTCCCCCACGAGCTTGGTCTCGCCGTACGGGTTGATCGGTTCCGCGTGCAGCTTCTCCTCGACGAACGACACCGACGGCATGCCGTACGTGGCGGCGGAGGACGAGAAGACGAGTCGGTCCACGCCCGCCGCCTCCATCGCCGACACCAGGTTCGTGAAGCCGCCGACGTTCTGCTGGTAGTACCAGGCCGGCTTCTCGACCGACTCGCCGACCTGCTTGCGGGCGGCGAAGTGGATCACCGCACGGACGTCGTGCTCCCGCAGCGTGCGCGTGAGCACGTCCGCGGCCTCCGGGCTCGCGACGTCGAGCTGCACGAGCGTCGCGTCGCCGATACGCCCTGCCTCGCCCGTGCTGAGGTCGTCGACCACCACGACCTGCTCGCCCCGCTGCTGCAGCAGCCGCACCACGTGCGCGCCGATGTAGCCCGCTCCACCCGTCACCAGAATCGTCATGGTGCCCAGCCTAGTCAGCCGTCGGGCTTCGCTCCGTGTGCGTTCACCGGTGGGCGGAGGTCTCCGCGTGCCGACGTTCGGGCGGCTCGACCTGGAACGTGCAGTGGTCGACGTCGAAGTGCCCGCGCAGGCACGACTGGAGCTGGTCCAGGACGGCCGTGCCCTCACCCCGGGCGAGGCGGTCGGGCTCGACCTCGACGTGCGCGGACATCACCGGGACGCCGGACGTGATGGTCCACGCGTGCAGGTCGTGGACGCCCACGACGCCCGGGACCTGCTCGATGTGCCGCCGGACCTGGTCGAGGTCGACACCGTCGGGGGTCGACTCGAGGAGCACCCTGGCGACCTCGCGGAGCAGGAGGAGCGCCCGCGGGAGGATCATCAGGCCGATGGCGATCGAGGCGAGCCCGTCCGCGCGCGGGAAGCCCGCGGCCACGGCGACACCCGCCACGATCACCGCGACCGAGCCCAGGAGGTCGCCGAAGACCTCGAGGTAGGCGCCCCGCACGTTGAGGCTCTCCTTCTGGCCGCCGGCGAGGAGCCGCAGGCACACCGCGTTCGCCGCGAGGCCCACCAGCGCGACCACGACCATCAGGCCGGCGTCGATCTCGGGGGCGGGCTCACGGACCCGGGCGACACCCTCGACGATCACGACCACCGCCACGAAGCCGAGCAGCAGGGCGTTCGCGAGCGCGGCGAGGATCTCGGCGCGCTGCCATCCGAAGGTGCGGGCCGTCGTCGTCGGCCGGGTCGCGAGCCAGCTCGCGAAGAGCGCGATCCCGATGCCGGTCGCGTCCGTCAGCATGTGGCCCGCGTCCGCGAGGAGCGCGAGCGAGCCGGAGACGAGCGCCCCGACCACCTCACCGACCATCACGACGAGGGTCACCACGAGCACGACGACCAACCGGCGGCGGTGGGCCGCCGTCGCCGTGCCGTGCGCGTGCGAGTGCCCGGTCACGGCGCACCGGCCGCGGCGTCGACGACCCGCTCGGCGTCGGCGAGGAGGTGCGCGACCTCGGGTCGTACGAGCCGGTACCAGGACGCACGGCCCTCGCGCCGCACGGCCACGACACCGACGTCCCGCAGCATCACGAGGTGGGCGGAGACGGTGGACTGCGCGAGGCCGAGCGCCGCGGTGAGGTCGACGACCCGGCGCTCGCCCTCGGCGAGGAGGTGCACGAGGGCGAGGCGGTTCGGGTCCGCGAGGGCGCGCAGGAGGTGCGCGACGGCGTCGTGGTCGTGGGCCGGGCCGCTCGCCCGCCCGGCGGCCTCGTCGTGCGCCGGCACCTCCTCATTCATCGTCATGTAGCGATGATATCGATGAACGACGATGCTGTCACACCTGGCTCGTCACGCCCATCCGAGCTCGTGCAGCCGGTCGTCGTCGATCCCGAAGTGGTGCGCGATCTCATGGACCACGGTGACCGCGACCTCGTCGACGACCTCCTCGCGCGTCTCGCAGATCGCGAGCGTCGGGTTGCGGTAGATCGTGATCCTGTCCGGGAGCGCCCCGGCCGCCCACATGAGGTCCCGCTCCGTGAGGGGCACCCCCTCGTAGAGGCCGAGCAGCTCCGGGTCGTCCGCCGGCGCGTCGTCCTCGACGAGCACCACGACGTTGTCCATCCGCTCCGCGAGGTCCTGCGGGATCTCGTCGAGCGCGTCTCGGACGGCATCCTCGAACTCGGCACGTGTCATCTCCACCACACCGCCCATCCTCCCCTGTCCGCGCCACCGGGCCGACGTCGGGCCGTCAGCAGAACTGTTTTGCGCAGGGCCGCCCCCGGACCGTATGCTGACCGAGGTCTTCGACGGTTCGCGCCCGTGCAACCACCCGGGCGAGCCCGGGCAGTCAAGGACCTAGGCCCCCATCGTCTAGCGGCCTAGGACCCCGCCCTTTCACGGCGGTAGCACGGGTTCGAATCCCGTTGGGGGTACGTGATCCACCCGCCGCAGCGCACGATTTACGGATCGCGCGATCGGTACGGTAAGATTCACGCGGTTCCTCAGGGAGCCACGCAAGGCCCTGTAGCGCAGTTGGTTAGCGCGCCGCCCTGTCACGGCGGAGGTCGCGGGTTCAAGTCCCGTCAGGGTCGCTCGACGGCGAATCGCCCGGTCGTCGGTCATCGACAACCGGGCTTCGCTGTTCGGGGCTCTGTAGCTCAGTTGGTAGAGCGTTCGACTGAAAATCGAAAGGTCACCGGATCGACGCCGGTCGGAGCCACCACATCGAACCCCCGCCCGGGTACCGGGCGGGGGTTCGTCGTCTTGCGACCAGCACGCAGGGAGTTGCGAGCGCGCACCCCGCCCGGTTGAGTGGGACGAGACTCACCTCGAGAAGGGCGACCACCATGAGTGACTGGGACGACGGGCGCACACCGCCCACCACCGACAAGCCGACGATCGGACGGCTCGTCGAGCAGCTCTCCGAGCAGGCCACACGACTCGTCCGCTCCGAGATCGCCCTCGCGAAGACCGAGCTGACCACGAAGGCCACCCGCGCAGGGCTGGCGATCGGCCTGTTCGTCGCAGCCGCCGTCCTGCTGCTCTACGCCCTCGGGTTCCTGCTGCACGCGGCGATGTCCGGGCTCGCGACTGCGCTTCCGCTGTGGCTCGCCGGACTGATCGTCGGCGTGGCGCTCGTGCTCGTCGCCGTCGTGCTCGGCCTCGTGGGCCGCAGCCAGCTCAAGAAGGGGATCCCCCCGACCCCCGAGTCGGCGACCCGCAACATCAAGGAAGACATCGCCACCGTGAAGGAAGGGCTGCACCCGTGACCGAGTCGAGCTCCCCGAAGGACACCAAGAAGTCGCAGGCCGAGCTGGAGGCCGAGATCGCCGTGACCCGCAAGGAGCTCGCGGCGACGATCGACGACCTCACGACACGGCTCGACCCTCGGGTCGCCGCCTCCCACGCCGCGCACCAGGCCAAGCAGGCAGCGGTCGACACGGGAAACCTGCTGAGCGGCGGCGGGCTCCCGGACCGGGACCCCGCCAGGAGCCGCAACGTGAAGGTGCTCATCGGTGCCGTCGTCGCCGGTGCTGCCCTCGCCGTCGCTGCGATCGTCCGCCGGAAGTCCTGAGCTACTCCGACGCTGCGGTGCCGTAGCTCGCGCTGCCACCTCGCCGTGGCGCCGCTTGTGCCGCCCGCTGCCGTGTCACTCCTTGGTGTCCTGACCCTCCGCGTTCTCGCTCGCCGCGCCCAGCAGGGCGCGGACCTCCGACTCGCGGTACCGGCGATGCCCACCGAGCGTGCGGATGGACGAGAGCTTGCCGGCCTTGGCCCAGCGGGTCACGGTCTTGGGGTCGACACGGAACAAGCTCGCCACCTCAGCCGGTGTGAGCAGGACCTCGGACTCTCCGTGGACGGACATCACTGCACCTCCTCCTAGCGGCGTACTGGTCCGACGGTGACGTCGGATCACGACGACAGCCCGTCGCTAGTCCTCACCATTGTTGCAGCATGCGGATTTTGCACGACTTGGCAGACAGGGTGAAATAGGTTTGGTTCTCCGGGTACAGGCGGTAGGCGTGGTGATCACCCCATTCCCACCATGTGGAGACAGTGTGACGAGCCCCGCGTTCGGGTCTTCCGAGTGGCTGGAATAGCCGCGGAGCATGTACCGTTGGACTCTGAACAGACGAAACTACACCCCGGGGCCGCACGTCTGAGTACGTTGCCGCCCCGCTTCTACGTTGAGGGGGTCGGAGCCATGGGCCGCGGCCGTCAGAAGGCTAAGCAGACCAAGGTCGCTCGTGCGCTGAAGTACTACAGCCCCGAGACGAACTACCAGGCTCTCGAACAAGAGCTGACCGGTCATAGCCACACCGATCTCGCGACGGAGTCCCGCTTCGGCGGTGAGGATCGTCGAGACCTCGAGAGCTATGACCAGCGGTACACCGACTGGTCGGACGACCGCTGACGGACACCCGTCGGTCCTCGCTCTGCAGAGACCTCGTGCTCTCGAGCACAGTGTGCGCAACCCCCCCGCACCTCCGACGGACGACCATCCCGTCATGAGGCTCGTGGACTGCGGTAGGTCATGAACGGACGACGGCGCCGGTTCCCCTCCTGAGAGGAACCGGCGCCGTCGTCCGTCGCGATCGTTCGAGGTCCTCGGTCAGCGGTAGTCGCCGACGAGCCGGACCGCGCCCGCCTGGACGCCCTTCGTGCCCGCGACAAGGCCCTCCTGGCCGGCGGCCGGGTCCTCGGCCGCGACGGTCCCGAGCGTCCACGCCGGGACACCGAGGGCAGCGCACCGGGCGAGGGCGGCGTCCGCGCCGTCGGCACCGACGATCGCGACCATGCCGACACCGAGGTTGAGCGTGTTCTCGAGGTCCGTGCGCGGCACGGCACCGAGCTCCCGCACGACACGGAAGACCGGCGGCACCTCCCAGCTCGCCCGGTCCACGGTCGCGACGAGGCCGGCCGGCAGGACGCGGGCCAGGTTGGCGGCGAGTCCACCACCCGTCACGTGCGTGAACGCGTGCACCTGGGCGGCGTCGTCGTGCGCGAGCGCGAGGCAGTCGCTCGCGTAGACCCGCGTCGGCTCGAGCAGCTCCTCACCGAGCGTGCGGCCGAACTCGTCGACGTGCCGCTCCAGTCCCCAGCCGGCGTGCTTGACCACGGCGCGCACGAGCGAGTAGCCGTTCGAGTGCAGCCCCGAGGACGCCATGGCGATGAGGACGTCGCCGTCGCGGACCCGGTCGGGCCCGAGGAGCGCGTCCGCCTCCACCACACCGGTCGCCGCGCCCGCGACGTCGTACTCGTCGACGCCGAGGAGGCCGGGGTGCTCGGCGGTCTCACCGCCCACGAGGGCGGTCCCCGCGACCTCGCAGGCCGCGGCGATCCCGCGCACGATGTCCGCGATGCGCTCGGGCACGACCTTGCCGCACGCGATGTAGTCGGTCATGAACAGCGGCTTCGCGCCGACCACGACGATGTCGTCGACCACCATGCCCACGAGGTCGAACCCGATGGTGTCGTGGGTGTCGAGCGCCTGGGCGATCGCCACCTTCGTCCCCACGCCGTCCGTCGAGGTGGCCAGCAGCGGCTTACGGTAGCGGGCGACCTCGGCGAGGTCGTAGAGCCCGGCGAACCCACCGACGCCTCCCAGGACCTGCGGCCCCTGGGTGCGGCGCACGGCGTCCTTCATCAGCTCGACGGCCTTGTCGCCGGCCTCGGTGTCGACCCCGGCGGCGGCGTAGGTCAGGCCGTCGGGCCGGGGCTCGAGGGATGCGTCAGGCACGAGTTCTGCTCCTGGTTCGGGGGGCGCGGCGGGACGCCACGACGAGTCGGTGGTGCGTGGTCACGTGGTCGAACGTCACGAGTGGTGGAGGGTCACGAGCGGGGGGTGGTCACGGGTGGTCGAGCGCGGTCGCGCCGCCGACGCCCACCGACAGGGTGCGCAGCCCGTCCTCGGGCGCGCCGAGCGGGAGCTCGTTCTGCTCCAGCAGGTGCTTGCCGAGCTGGTCGTCCGGCGGCAGCTCGATCGGGTACTTCCCGGTGAAGCACGCGGCGCAGAGCTGGGACGCCGGCTGCTCGGTCGCGGCCACCATCCCTTCCTGGGAGATGTACCCGAGCGTGTCGGCGCCCAGCGACTTGCCGACCTCCTGCGGGCCGAGGCCGTTCGCGATGAGCTCGGCGCGCGACGCGAAGTCGATGCCGTAGAAGCACGGCCACTTCACGGGCGGCGAGCTGATGCGCACGTGCACCTCGGCGGCGCCGGCCTCGCGCAGCATCCGGATGAGCGCGCGCTGGGTGTTGCCCCGCACGATGGAGTCGTCGACGACGACGAGCCGCTTGCCGCGGATGACGTCGCGCAGCGGGTTGAGCTTGAGGCGGATGCCCAGCTGGCGCAACGTGTCCGACGGCTGGATGAACGTACGTCCCACGTAGGCGTTCTTCGTGAGGCCCTGGCCGAACGGGATGCCGGACTCCGCCGCGTAGCCGACCGCGGCCGGGGTGCCGGACTCGGGCACGGGCATCACGAGGTCCGCCTCGACGGGGTGCTCGCGCGCGAGCTGGCGGCCCATCTCGACGCGCGCAGCGTGCACGGACCGACCGTTGATGGTCGTGTCGGGGCGCGCGAGGTAGACGTACTCGAAGACGCAGCCGGCGCGCTCGATCGGCGCGAACCGGGTGGAGCGCAGCCCGTCGGCGTCGATCGCGATGAGCTCGCCGGGCTCGACCTCGCGGACGAACGACGCCCCCACGATGTCGAGGGCGGGCGCCTCGCTCGCGACGACCCACCCGCGGTCCAGGCGGCCGAGGACCAGGGGGCGCACACCCTGCGGGTCGCGGGCCGCGTACAGCGTGCGCTCGTCCATGAAGACGAGGCTGAACGCGCCGCGCAGGCGTGGGAGCACCTCGAGCGCGGTCGCCTCGAGGGTGTGGTCGACGTCGCCGGCGAGCAGCGCCGTGACGAGGGCCGTGTCCGTGGTGTTGCCGCGGGCGAGCTCGCCGCGGCGCTGGGCGCCGTAGCGCTCGGCGACCAGGTTGACGAGCTCGGCCGAGTTGGTGAGGTTGCCGTTGTGCCCGAGCGCCACCGTCCCGGAGGCGGTGGGGCCGAGCGTCGGCTGCGCGTTCTCCCACGTCACGCCACCGGTGGTGGAGTACCGGCAGTGCCCGACGGCGATGTGCCCCGTCAGGGCGTTGAGCGCCGTCTCGTCGAAGACCTGCGAGACGAGTCCCATGTCCTTGTAGACGAGGATCTGCTCACCGTTGCTGGTGGCGATGCCGGCCGACTCCTGGCCACGGTGCTGCAGCGCGTACAGGCCGAAGTAGGCGAGCTTGGCGACCTCTTCGCCGGGCGCCCAGACTCCGAAGACGCCGCAGGCGTCCTGCGGGCCTTTTTCGCCGGGCATCAGGTCGTGGGTGAGAAGTCCATCTCCGCGGGGGGCCACGTTCCCCAGTCTCCCACAGAGGTACCCCGGCGACCGAAGCGGCCGGTCAGCGACCCGTCGACGGGAGGGTCAGCGCCTGCGCAGGCTGCGCCGGTCCGCGAGGACGGCCCAGAGCCCGGCGAGGAGCACCGTGACCATCGTCGTCCCGAGGACCGTCACCGTGAAGTAGACGCCTGGCTTGAGGAGACCTGACGCCTGCGGGTTCGACAGCAGGACGGCAGCGAGCACCGAGCCCAGGACGATCCCGGCGATCGCCCCGGTCCAGAAGAACGCGCGGTAGCGCGGGGCGCGCCGCACCGTCGCCGGGTCGACGGCCGACTCGATCTCGACCGACGGCGCGCCCGACGTCTCGGTCGGTTCGACCCGCTCGGTCGGGGCGTCTCCGTCCGGCGCCGGGCTGGGGGCAGGGGCGTTCGTGCTCACGGCACGACCCTACCCGGCGGTGCTGAGTACTCCCTGAGCCGCCGACTCGCCCCGGGACGGCGTCGGGCCCCGGCCGACGTGGTCGACCGGGGCCCGACGAGGTGTGTCAGCTGCAGCTGATCACGTCGAACGGCACCGTGTACTCCTCGGTCCCCTCACCGTCTCCGAACGAGCCGGTGACCGTGACCTCGCCCGCCTCGACGGACGTGGAGCGGGTGTTGAAGGACTGGTACGCGGACGCACCCGGACGCACGTTCTTGTACGTCTTGCTCCCGTAGGGCGTCGCGATCGTGATCTCGACCGGGACGTCCTCGCCGTTGACGGCGCGGACCGCAAGGTGCACGAACCTGCCCGTGCAGCGCGGCTGCGCCTCGACGCTCTCGAGCTCGACGCCGGACGGCACCGACGCCTCGACGGTCAGCGGCAGCCTGGTCGTGGTGCCGCTGGGCGACGCCACGACGTACAGGGCGTGCTCACCCGCCGGGGTGCTCTCCGGGACGACGACCTCGAGGGTCGCCGCACCGTCGGTCACGGTCGCGGAGCCGAGGGCGTCGCCCGGTGCGGCCGGGTCGAACGTCTCACCCTCGGGCACGAGGTAGGCCTCGACCGCGGTGTTCTGCGGTGACCCGAGAGACGTGAGGTCGAGCCGCGAGAGGCTCGCGCTCACGGTTCCGCCGGCCTCGACGGCCCCCGGGAGCTCGTCGACGACGACGCCCGTGCGGGCGAACGACGGCGAGACCGGCGAGTTGTTCTCGAGGTAGGCGATCCAGGCCTCCCGGTCGATGAGACCCGAGTCGCGGGCGTTCGTCCCCTCGGTGAAGACCCGGAAGTTGTCACCACCGGTGGCGAGGAAGGAGAACGTCGCGACCGTGTACTCGCCCTGCGGGTCGAGCGGCTCCCCGTTGATCGTCACGGAGGTGACGTTCGAGCCGGGAGTCGCGTTCACGTCCGCCGTGGCGACCGTGTAGGAGACGTTCTCCGAGAGCCCGAGGGCCAGGTACGGGCGAGACGGGCGGTTGCCCTGGGCGTCCGTCTGCCACTGCTGCTCGAGGAGCTCGACGACCTGCTCACCGCTCAGCGTGACGGTCCAGAGGTTGTTGACGAACGGCAGGACGCCGTTCGCCTCGGCGTACGTGATGACGCCGTCGTCGCCGTAGTACAGCTCACCGCGCAGGCCGCCCGGGTTGACGACGCCGATGTCGGCGCCGCCACGGTCGGGGTCGGCGAGGGTGGCGAGGAGCGCGTCGGCGACGAGGTTGCCGAGCGTCGACTCCGACGCGCGATCGTCCCGGCCTCCGCCGGTGTAGATCCCGTCCACGTAGGACCCGCCGGCGAACGCGGTCGTGATGTCGGCCGTGACCTCGCCGACGGGCTGAGCGCCGATGATCTCGGCCTCGGCGAGCGCGGCCTGGACGATCTGCTGGACCTCCGCGACGCGGGGGTACGCAGCCACCAGGTCGGCGTCCGCCGTGGTGGTGCGCGCGACGTTCACGCCGGTCGCCTCGAGCACCTCGAGGGTGTCGGAGTCGATCGTGAGCGTCGCGTGCCCGAGGTACTCGCCGTAGCTGCCGGTCTGGATGATCGGCCGCGTCCGCTCCGGAGAGCCGGGCAGCGGCGCGTCCCACGCGTACTGCTTGTGGGTGTGGCCGGTGTAGATGGCCGCGACCGCAGGGTCGGTCTCCTCGACGATGTCGGCGAAGATCCCGCCCGCGGCGACCTCCTCCTCGAGGGTCGAGCCGTCCGGCGTGCCGGCGCCCGCACCCTCGTGGTAGAGCGCGATGAGGACGTCGGCCTCGCCGTTGGACTCGTCCCCGTCGGTGAGCTGGGCTGCCACCCGGTTGACGGCCTCGACCGGGTCACCGAAGTCGATGTCGGCGATGCCTGCCGGGGTGACGAGCGCCGGCGTCTCCTCCGTCACGGCACCGATGATGCCGAGCCGCACGCCGTCGACCTCGATGACGTCGAACTCCTGGAGCGCCGGGTTCAGCGTGCCCTTGTCGTAGACGTTGGCACCGAGGTGGTTCCAGTCGCTCGCGTCCTCGACGCGACCGGTGAGGTCGTCGAGCCCTTGGTCGAACTCGTGGTTGCCCACCGCGGAGCTCGCGAGGTCGAGCGCGTTGAGGACGTCGATCGTCGGCTGGTCGTTCTGCGACGCCGACGCGAAGACCGACGCGCCGATGTTGTCGCCCGCCGACAGGAAGAGCGTGTTGTCGGGGTTCTCGGCGCGCAGCGCCTCGATCGTCCCCGCGAACTTCACGGTGTTGCTGTCGATCCGACCGTGGAAGTCGTTGATCGCCAACAGGTCGATCTGCGTGGTGCCGGACTGCTCGCCGGCCAGGTCGAGCCCGACGACCAGCGGGTCGTGGTCGGAGGAGCGGAACGGCGAGGTGTCGTAGAGGATCGTCGCGTTGTAGTTGTAGCGCGAGTACTCGTTCGCGATCGGCTCGACCGAGTTGATGTTCCACACGTCCGCACCGGTGACGGTCGCTGCCGCGGCCGGCGAGGCGAAGATGTGGTCGAGCGATCCGACGAGGCCACCGAACAGGTAGGTGTTCTCCCCGGTCGCGGCGCCCAGGCTCGTGTACTGCGCGTCGCGGAAGACCTCGAGCGGGTCCTCCTGGTCATAGGCGTTGAAGTCGCCGGCAAGCAGGATCTTGTCCGTCCCGGCGTCGTCGGCGACCTCCTGCGCGAAGTCGACGAGGGACGTTGCCTGACGCACGCGGGACGCGTTGGACGCCCCCTGGCCGTCGCCCTGGTCGGCGTCCTCACCCGTGCCCGAACCCTTCGACTTGAAGTGGTTCGCGACGACGAGCACCTCGCTGTCGTCCCCGCCGTCGACCGGGCGGAACACCTGGGCGAGCGGCTCGCGAGCGTTGGAGTACGCCGGGTCGTCGAGGAGGATCTGCGAGTCGCCCACGAGCTCGGCCGACTCCGCGCGGTAGATGAACGCGGTGCGGATCACGTCCTCGTCGGCGGGCACCGCTGCCGGGGAGGGCGCGAACGCCCACACCCCGTCACCGGCGACCTCGTTGAGGGCGTCGACGAGGTCGGACAGCGCCTGGTCGCGGTCCTTGCCGAACGGCTCGGAGTTCTCGATCTCCATGAGGGCCACGACGTCGGCGCCGAGCGCGTCGATCGCGGCGACGATCTTGGTCTCCTGGCGCTCGAGGTTCTCGGCGTCGGCGGCCCCGCGCGCGAGGCAGCCGGTCCGGACGGTGACGGGGTTGCCCTCACGGTCCGTGTAGTACTGGCAGCCGTTGAGCTGGTCGCCCGTCGTCGTGAAGTAGTTCAGCACGTTGAAGATCGCGACCTGCATGTCGCCGCCGACGTCCTCGGGGGCGTCGGTGCGCGTGTCGGCGAAGGTGGCGGGCTGGACGCCCTCGGCGTTGTCCGCCGTGAGACGGGTGAGCGGCTGGTAGGTCCAGGCGTCGAACCGGTAGTCGAGGATCACCGGGGTGACGAACTCGACCGCGGCACCCACCCGCACGGGCGCGTCCGGGGTGAGGTAGGGCAGCGGCGTGGCCTTGTTGGCCTGGGTGTTGAAGTTCGTCGTCGCGCCGTCGTCGAGCACGACGCCGCGGGCTGCGGCGTCCGCGACGGCCGCGGCGGCCTCCGGGCTGCCCGGGCGACCGGCCGCGGTGGGCTGGAGGAGGGGGGTGGTCCCGGTCGCCAGACCGATCGAGCCGTAGAAGTTCGTCGAGTAGTTGTCGGCGACGACGTGGTCGCCGGCCGGCTGCAGCAGCATGCCCTCGAGCGTCTCGCGCTGCGCGTCGTCGGCCGGGAAGGCGACGTTCGCGGGCTTGACGGCCTCCGCGGGCTCGTCGAGGACCGTCCACCCGCCGGCGGCGGGCGCGATCTGCGTCAGGGTGAAGTACTCGGAGACCGTGCCCGTCACCTCGACGTGGTCACCGATCTCGAGATCGGCGGCGGCGGCCGCGGAGTAGACGAAGATCGCGTCGGAGGCGTCGTGCTCCTCGAGGTCCAGGTCGCCGCCGGTGCCGGGCGTCTGGATGTACAGGCCGTCGTAGCCGCCGGTCGGGTACGACGCCGTGACGACGCCGCGAGCGGTGACGGTCTGGCCCACGCAGGGGCTCACGTCGCCGGTCCCCTGGATCTCGGCGATGGTCTCCGCCTCGCACACCTCGGGCTCGGGGTCCGGGCCGGGGTCGCTGCCGCTGTTCTGGGGCGTGACCGCGTCGAGGACCGCGAAGTCGGCCGAGTTGTCGTCCGTGTCGACGAAGCCGGTCCGGTTGAGGGACCCGCCCGCGTTGTTGGCTCGTCCCGCCGGTCCGGCCGCCGTCTCGAACGTGTTCGAGGTGCCGTATCCGAGGAGGTCCACGATCCGGTCGTCGGCTCCGACGACGTCGCCTGTGGGCAGCGTGATCGCGGCCGGGGCGTCGACCAGCGCGATGGTGCCGTTCTGGCCCTGGAAGTTCACCGAGCCCGAGGCGTCGGGCTCCGGCAGCGCCGCACCGTTGGTGCCGTTGGAGCCGCCCGCGACGAGGTAGTAGCCCTCGGCGTCGATGGTCCCGCTGAGGGCGACCGTGCCGTTCGACGCACCGGTGCCGGTCGCCGAGCGGTACTGCAGCGACCAGCCGTCGAGGTCGACCGGCGCGTCCGTCGGGTTGTACAGCTCGACGAACTTGGTCGAGTACGGAGCGTTGGCGCTCCCGCCCGACAGGTACGCCTCGTTGATGACGACGGTCGTGGCGTCGTCGACCGCGGCGCTCACGGCGGTCGGTGCCCCGGGGGCGGCGACGGCGGCGGACGCGGTGGGCACGGCGAGCGCCATGCTCAGCGCGGCAGCCACCACCACCCTCCGACGTCGCAGGTTCTGGTGGTGGTACACGCTGACTCCTTCATCTGGTGCGGACGGCACCGACGCGCGACCCGTTGTCCACGGACCGGACGCACGACGACCAGGTTCATCGAAGCGCACCCGTGTGAACTGTCGGTTGCGGCCGGGTCACGACCTGTCGAACGCCTGCGCACGTCACTGTGCTCGCGGCGTCCGACCGGCGTGTGCCGATCATGCCCAGTGACGCTAGCCGCCCGCCCGCCGGGACGCCACCCTTGGCGGCCGGAACGTTACCGATCAGTAGCCCTGCGGGCCACGGTGCCGACGAGGTGCCGACCGAGGTACCGCTGGACAACGCCGCTGACGTCGGTAACGTGGCGTGGACGCGACCCACCGATGTGCCCTCTGGGAGGTGCCCGAGACAGCCGCGCCGCTCGTCGACCTATGCCGTACTCCTGCTCCGCCCGGACCTGGGCCCGCGCCCGGCCTCCTCCGCAGCGCCCTGCCCCTGCTCAGGACGAACGCCGCCGAAGGAGACCGTATGACGACGCAGACGCCCGCATCCCCGACCGCACCGCAGACCGCCGAGACCGCGCGGCGGGACCTCTACCCGACGAGAGTGACGACGTCGGCCGGCACGATCGCCCGCGAGCACCCCACCGTGTGGGGCACCGAGGCGGACGGCCCGTTCGACGCCGCCGCGCTCGCCGCCCACGCCGAGCGCGGCTTCACGGTGCTCGAGGAGGTGCTCACCGCCGACGAGGTCGTCGCGTACCGCCAGGAGCTCACCCGGCTGACCACGACGCCGGCCGTCGTCGCCGACGAGCGGACCGTCACGGAGCAGTCCTCGGGCGAGGTGCGCTCCGTCTTCGAGGTGCAACGCCTCAGCCCGGCCATCGACGCCCTGTCGCGCGACCCGCGGATCCTCGGCCGTGCCCGCCAGCTGCTCGGCTCGGACGTCTACCTGCACCAGACCCGGGTCAACTACATGCCGGGGTTCAAGGGCACCGGCTTCTCCTGGCACTCCGACTTCGAGACGTGGCACGCGGAGGACGGCATGCCGATCCCCCGCGCCGTGAGCTGCTCGATCGCGCTGACCGACAACTACCCGTTCAACGGGGGGCTGATGGTCATGCCGGGCTCGCACCGCACCTTCGTGCCGAGCCTCGGCGAGACACCTGCGGACAACTACCGGTCCTCGCTCAAGGAGCAGAAGGCCGGTGTGCCGTCCGAGGAGGACATCTCCGAGCTGGCCCATCGCCTGGGCATCGAGCAGTTCACCGGCCCCGCGGGGTCCGCGCTGTGGTTCGACGCGAACATCATGCACGGGTCGGGCAACAACATCACCCCGTTCCCCCGCTCCAACATCTTCTTCGTGTTCAACAGCGTCGAGAACGCGCTCGACGAGCCCTTCGGGGCGTCGGGTCACCGGCCGTCGTACGTCGCCGCCCGGGACGCCACGCCCCTGCGCTGACCTGCACGTGGGTCCGGCGGTCGGACGCTTTGCCCTCCGGCCGCCGGTCGTCCACGATGTTCCGATGACTCACGACACCGCGCTCCTCGACGACTTCCGCCGCCGCACCGAGGAGCAGGACCTGGGGGTCTACGGGGTGCACGTCCACCGCGAGGGTCACGATCCGCTGGAGCACCGTTTCCGCGCGGACGACCGGGTGCACGTCTGGTCCGGGTCCAAGACGTTCACCGCGGTCGCGATCGGCATCGCGCGCGGTGCGGGTCTGCTCGACCTCGACGACCCGGTGCTCGACCACTTCGCCGACCACCGCGGCCGGGTGGGCGCCGGCGTCGACCAGGTGACGATCCGCCATCTGCTGCAGATGACGTCGGGCAGCCCGGTGACGTGGTTCGAGCTGCCCGCGGACGCGCCGCACGACGTCGCGGCGACGTTCCTCTCGGCGGACCTCGTGACCCGGCCGGGCGAACGGTTCGACTACTCGAACGCGTCGACCTACCTGCTCGGACGCGTCGTCGAGCGGGTCAGCGGCGAGGACCTGCGCGACTACCTCGTCCCCCGGCTGTTCGACCCGCTCGGCATCGCCAACCCGCAGTGGCTGCGCTGCCCGCTGGGGTTCAGCGAGGGGGCGAAGGGCCTGCACCTCACGACGAGCGAGCTCGCCCGCCTCGGCCGCCTCCTCCTGCAGCGCGGGACCTGGGAGGGAGTTTCCCTCGTCCCGGCGGACTTCGTCGACGCGATGCACACCGACGTCGTCAGCACCGCGCACTTCTCGACCGACCCCGAGTCGGCGGGCGGGTACGGCTACCAGGTGTGGACCTCGACGCCCGACGGCGCGTGGCGGGCCGACGGCCGGTACGGCCAGTTCTCGATCGTGCTCCCCCGCCAGCGCGCCGTCGTGACCGTCACGGCCCACAACGAGCGCAACGCCAACGACATCCTGCGCGCCGTCTGGGACGGCCTGCTGCCGGCCCTGTCCGCACCCGCGGCCTGAGGCTCAGTCCCGGCTGCGCGCCGCCTGCAGCGGCAGGAGCCCCGAGAGGTCGGCGCGCTCCCCGGACGCACGCACCCGCCCGTCGGCGACCGCGTCGGCCCAGGCCACCGCACCGGTCACGAGGCCGAGCCACGTCTGCGGGTCGGTCTCGACGACGTTCGGCGGCGTGCCGCGGGTGTGCCGCGGCCCCTCGACGCACTGCACCGCGCCCGACGGCGGGACGCGTACCTCCACCGAGCGGCCGGGCGCGACGTCGGCGATCTCCTCGAGCGTGAAGCGCACCGCGGTCGTCACGTCGGTCGTCATCGCGGTGCCCTGCCGCCACGCCGCCAGGGCGAGGCGTCCTACGGCGGGGTCGGTGCGTCGTCGGGCAGGCATGGGCACAGCGTACGCAGGGCGCACGGGTCTCGACGGCCGAGGCGACGACGCTCGGGCGACGACCGCTCAGGCGACGACGAAGCGGACGCGCCGCTCGGGGACCGACGCCTCCGCCAGGCGCACCCGCAACGGGTCGCCGAGCGGCAGCTCCGCGCCCGTCACGGTGGCCCGCACCGCCGGGTCGGCGAGCACGACCTGCCCGACGCGCGCGGGCGACCCCGCGGCGGTCCCGCCGTCCTCGCCACCGTTCTCGGCGCCGGCCTCCCGCTCGAGGCGGCGCTCACGCTCGGCGTCGTCCTCGACGTCGACGACGACCCCGTCGAACTCCTCGCCCTCACGGCCGTGCAGGAGCGCGGCCTCCACGACGTCGACGCTCGACCGCTCGTACGTCCCCGCGCGCTGACCGGTGCGCGCCATGGTGCGCGGCAGGCCGGGCAGGGCGTCCAGCACCCAGCGCGGCACGGGATCTCCCGCGCACAGCGCGAGGCACACCTCGGTCCCGTAGCGGTCGACGAGTCGGCGCAGCGGCGCGGTCACGTGCGCGTACTCGGCGGCGATCGCGGCGTGCGCGGCGTCGTCGGGCACGCCCGGCTCCTGGCCCGTGGCGCCGAACGGCGCGTAGGAGGCGCCGCGGAACAGCGACGTCGCCTCGTTGAGGAAGGCCGCGTGCCGGGACGCGCGCGAGTCGAGCGTCGGCAGCAGGTCCGCGTAGGTGGTCTCCTGCGGCCAGTCGATGCCGAGCGCGCGAGCCGTGCGGCGCAGTCGCGCGACGTCCCGCGGGTCCGCGTCGCGCAGGGTGCGGAAGATCCCCACGCCGCCCGCCCGCATGATGCCGGCGGCCGCGATCCCCGTCAGCAGCGAGATCTGGGCGTTCCAGCCCTCGGCCGGGAGCGTCGAACGCAGCTCGAGACCGAACGTGCCGTCCTCGGCCGTGGTGATCTCCTGCTCGGGCACGTCCAGCGACACCCCGCCGCGCTCCCGCTCGAGGCGGCGCCGCCCCTCCCCGACCGCCGCCAGCAGGGCCAGCGACGCGGCCTCCCGGGGCCCGACCGTCGCGTCCGGCTCCGCACCGCCGTCGACCCACGCCTGCACCTGCGCGTAGTCGAACCGGGCGACCGAGCGGACCAGCGCACGCCGGACCTGCGCGTCGACGACCTCCGTGCTCGCGTCCAGCACGACCCGCCACACCGCGGCCGGACGGTCCTGCCCCGGCAGGAGGCTGGCCGCGCCCTCGGACATCACGGGCGGGTGCAGCGGCGTGCGGAGGTCGGGCCCGTAGAGCGTCATGCCCCGCTGGTTCACCTCGGCGTCGAGCGCCCCACCGGGCTCGACGAACGCCGCGACGTCCGCGATCGCGTAGTGCACGACGAACCCGTCGTCCTCGCGCGCGAGATGCATCGCCTGGTCGAGGTCCATCGACCCGGGCGGGTCGATCGTCACGAAGGGCAGGTCGCGCAGGTCGTCGCGCGAGCCCGCGACCCCGTCGACCGCGCGCTCCGCCTCCGCCAGCACGTCCGGCGGGAACTCGGCCGGGACCTCCATCTCCGCGCGGAGCGCGGTCAGGGCCGCGCGGACCGCCGCGGCCGGGGCGGACGTGCTGGGCGCGAGGTGCAGATGACGGCTGGGCACGGGGCCGACTCTACGGCGTCAGGCCCTCACAGGCCCGCGGTCCCGAACCGGTCCCGCCCCGGGTCCTGGACCGTCCCGCCCGCAGCGGACGCGGCGAGCTCGGCACGGACCTCGTCGCGCAGCCTTCCCTGGTTCCCCGGGTCGGGAGACGCCGACAGCAGGAGCTTCGTGTACTCGTGCTGGGGGTCGAGGATCACCTCGTCCGACGGTCCGCGCTCGACGATGGTGCCGCGGAACATCACGAGGATCTCGTCGCTGAAGTGCCGTGCGGTCGCCAGGTCGTGCGTGATGTACAGGACGCCGAGGTTCTCCTCGCGCTGCAGCCGGGCGAGCAGGTTGAGCACCCCGAGGCGGATCGACACGTCCAGCATCGAGACCGGCTCGTCCGCCACGAGGAAGCGGGCACCCGGCGCGAGCGCCCGGGCGATCGCCACCCGTTGACGCTGACCGCCCGAGAGCTCGTGGGGACGGCGCTTGGCCATGACCTCCGCAGGCGTGAGGTTCACCCGCTCGAGCAGCGCGTGGATCTGCCCCTCGAGCTCTCCTCGCCCCTTCGCCCGCTTGTGCAGCTTCAGCGGGCGTTCGAGATGGTGCTCGATCGAGTGGAACGGGTTGAGCGAGGCGAACGGGTCCTGGAAGACCATCTGCACGTCGTGCCGGTAGCCGTCGAGACCCCGGCCACGCGTGGCGCTCGGGACCCCGTCCAGCAGGATCTCCCCCGACGACGGCGTCTCCAGCTTCGCGATCATCCGCGCCACCGTGGACTTGCCGGACCCCGACTCCCCCACCAGCGCGATCGTCTTGCCGGGCTCGAGGGTGAACGACACGTCGTTCACCGCCCGCAGCTTCGAGCGCTTCAACCCCTTGCGGACCGTGAAGTCCTTGACCAGGTCCTTGACCTCGAGGACGCTCATGCTCAGGCCACCTCTCCCGACTGCTCTCCCGTGCGGACGAACGCCCCGCGGTCGCCCGTGAGGCTCGGGAAGGAGCTCAGGAGCTTGCGCGTGTACTCGTGCTGCGGGTTCGTGTAGATGTTCTCGGCGCTGTCCAGCTCGACGATCTCGCCGGCACGCATGACCGCGATCCGGTCACTGATCTCGAGCAGCATCGGCAGGTCGTGGGTGATGAAGACGACCGCGAAGTCGAACTGCTCACGCAGGCGCATGATCTCCCGCAGGATGCCGCGCTGCACCACGACGTCGAGCGCCGTCGTCGGCTCGTCCATGATCATGACCTGGGGCCGCAGGGCGAGCGCCATCGCGATCATCACCCGCTGACGCATGCCGCCGGAGAACTCGTGCGCGTAGGAGCCGAGTCGCGCCGGGTCGACCCCGACGGTCCGGAGCAGCTCTTCGCTGGCCGCCTTCTTCTCCTTCGTCGACATCCCGGGGCGGTGCGTCGAGAAGATGTCGTAGAGCTGCGCCTTGACGCTGATCACCGGGTTGAGGGAGTTCATCGCTCCCTGGAACACCATCGAGATCTTGTCCCAGCGGAACGCCCGGAGGCGCTCGCCGTCGAGACCGACGACGTCGATGTCCTCGCCGTTCTTGTCGTGGAACGTGATCTCTCCCGACCGCATCAGCGCGGGCGGCTTGAGCAGCTTGTTCAGTCCGTAGGCGAAGGTCGTCTTGCCGCAGCCGGACTCGCCGGCCAGGCCGAGGATCTCACCACGGTGCAGCGTCAGCGAGACGTCCTTGACCGCGTGGACGACCGGGGTCACCTCGTACTCGATCGAGACGTTCTTCGCCGTGAGAACCGGTGTGAGGACCGGGGTGCCGCCCGGCGCCCGGGTGACCACCGGCTCCCGCTCGGGCTCGCGCGTGCTGCTCATGCCTCCACCTTCTTCTCGTCCTCGGCGACCGCCTTGGCCGCCTTCCGCACGCTCTTCACGGCTGCCGGCGCGGTGCGCAGCTTCGGGTTGACGACCTCGTCGATGCTGAAGTTGATGAGCGAGAGCCCACAACCGAACAGGGCGATCATGAGACCCGGTGGGACGAACCACCACCAGGCTCCGCGGGTCAGGGCCGCGCCCGTCTGCGCCTCGTTGAGCATCGTTCCCCACGTGATCGACCCGGAGGGTCCGAGCCCGAGGTAGGCGAGGCCTGCCTCGTTCATGATGGCGAGGATCACCGCGCCGATGAACTGCGCGGCGAGGAGGGGCAGCAGGTTCGGGAGGATCTCGACCCCGATGATCCAGTGGGGCTTCTCCCCGGCGACGCGCGAGGCCGCCACGTAGTCACGGACGCGCAGGGACCTCGCCTGGGAGCGCAGGACGATCGCGGCGCCCGGCCAGGCCGTGAGCCCCAGGATGATGGCCACGAGCCACAGGCTCCGCGACATGAACTGCAGGGCGTCGGACTGCTGCGCGAACGAGGCGAGCACGATGATGAGGGGCAGGCCCGGCAGGACGAGCATGACGCTCGTGAAGGCCGAGAGCCCTTCGTCCGTCCAGCCGCCGACGTACCCGGCGAGGATGCCGAAGATCAGCGAGAGCACCAGGGCGATCGCGCCGGCGACCAGGCCGACCATGATCGATCCCTGGGCGCCGTGCGCGAGCTGCGCGAGGACGTCCCGCCCGAGGGACGTCGTCCCCAGGACGTGCCCGTCGCTGCCCGGCGGCAGGAGCGCGGGGTTGTCGGAGTTGCGAGGGTTCTGCGTGAAGAGCGGCCCCAGGAAGGCGAAGAGCAGCGTGCCGACCACCAGGACGAGGCCGGCGAGCAGCTTCCCCGACTTCCGTGGCATGAAGTCCGTGAGTCCGCGTCGCCGCGTCGGGCCCCCGAGCACGTCGGCGGGCGTGACGGTCTCCCGGTCGCGGATGTCGTCCTTAGCCATTGTGCCGTGTCCTCGGGTCGATGAAGCCGTAGATCAGGTCCATGAGGAAGTTCGCCGCCAGCACCGCGATGGTGATGACGAGGAACGTGCCCTGCATGAGTGCGTAGTCGTTGCCCTGCACCGCGGTGATCATCAGCTTGCCGAGGCCGGGATAGGAGAAGACCTGCTCGGTCACGATCGATCCCGCGACGACGAACGCGAGCGCGATGCTGAAGCCGGCCATCGAGGGAAGCGCCGCGTTCCGTGCCGCGTACGTCGTGAGGATGCGTGAGCGCTTGAGGCCCTTGGCCTCCGCCGTCGTGACGTAGTCCTCCGACAGCGTCGCGACCATCATGTTGCGCATCCCGAGCAGCCAGCCTCCGAACGAGCTGATGACGATCGTCAGCGCGGGCAGGGTGCCGTGATAGACCACGCTGCCGACGAACGCCCAGCTGAGCTCGGGACCGGAGAAGGAGAAGGGGTCGTAGTTCCACGCGATCGGGAACCACCTGTTCGTCACCGCGAAGAGGTAGACGAAGATCATGGCGAGCCAGAAGTACGGCACCGCCTGCAGCAGGGTCGAGGCCGGGACGAAGCTGTCGACCCAGGTCCCGCGCTTCCAGCCGACGAACGCACCGGCGCCGACACCGAGGACGAACGAGATGACGGTCGCGAGACCGACCAGACCGATCGTCCACGGCAGCGCCTGACCGATGAGCTCGGTCACCGGGGCGGGGTACTTCGTCACGGACACCCCGAGGTCGCCGCGGAAGAGCTGCCCCAGGTAGGCGACGTACTGCTCCCAGAGCGAGGATTCGTCCGGGTTGCCGAAGAGGAGCTCGATGCTTCGCAGGGTCGATTCGGGGATGTCCCCGGACCGGCCCATCCGCGCGATCATGGTGCTCATCGCATCGCCTGGCATCAGGCGCGGAAGGGCGAAGTTGAGGGAGATGGCGGCCCACAGGGTGATCACGTAGAACGTGATCCGCCGCACGTAGAACTTCATCGTTGCTGTCGTCCCGTCGTCATCGGAGCTCCTCTTCGGCGTGCAGTCAGCGCGGTGTCACCGGGTGCGTCACTGGCCCGCGAGCTTGCCGAGGATCACGCCCGAGGACGGGTTCGACCACGCCGGCGGGAAGACGAACGTGTCGTCCTCGGTCGGCCACCCCGTGAAGTCGCTCGTGTCGAAGAAGGTCTGCGTCGCGTTGATGACGATCGGGATGTACGGCAGGTCCTCGACGATGTGCTCCTGGATCGTCGCGTAGGCCGCCTGCTTCGCCGCCTCGTCGTTCGTCGCGGCGGCAGCCTTGACGGCGTCGTTCACCGCAGGGTTGTCGTAGCGGGAGAAGTTCCACTCGCCCGGCTGCAGGATCTCGCCGACCGGCTGGGTGTACTCGCCCGAGAACCAGTCGCGGTAGATCTGGAACGGGTCGGCGACGGACGTGCCCACGACACCGCCCATGACGAGCTCGAACTCACCGGACTGGCGGGAGTCGGAGAACTCCTGCCACGTCACGGTGCTCGCGGTCAGGCCGATGCCCGCGGCACGGGCGCTCTCCTCGATGAGGCGGGCGGCGTCGTTGTAGTCCGTCCACCCGTCGACGGACGTCAGCTCGAGCTCGAGCTTCTGGCCGTCCTTCTCGAAGATGCCGTCCGCACCGAGCTCGTAGCCGGCGTCCTCGAGGATCGCCTTCGCCCCGTCGACGTCAGCCGTCTGCGGGCTCACGCTCTCGACGTCCGGCGAGATCCAGTGGTCGTCGCGACCGAGGAGCGCGAAGGTCGGGGAGATGTCGGCAGCGAGGCCGACGAACGCCTTCTCGTTGATCTCGCCGCGGTCGATGGCCAGGTTGAGCGCCTGGCGCACGGCCTTGTCGGTCTGCGGTCCCTCGCACCCGAGGTCCACGTTCGCGCAGGTGTACAGGACCGTCGGGTCCTGCGGGGTGTTGAGGTAGCCGAGGCGGCCGTCGGCGAGCACCGCGTCGACGTCCGGGATGAACATGGTGGCCCAGTCGATCTGGCCCGAGGTGAGCAGGTCGGACGCGGTCTGGTTCTGGTCGACGCCGAGGTAGCGGATCTCCGAGACCGCGGGCTCGCCACCCCAGTACCCAGGGTTCGCCGTCACCGTGTAGGCGTTGTCGGAGACCGTGTCCACGATGTACGGACCGGTGCCGACCGGGTTCTCGTTGACGATCTCGATCGGGTTCTCGATGCCCGACCAGATGTGCTCAGGAACGAGCCAGGAGGCCCCGAGGAGCGCGAACTCGCTGGTGAACTGCGGCCCGTCGAACGTGAACGTCACCGTGTGCGGGTCGACCGCCTCCACGGACTTCACCCAGTCACGCTTCACGTGCTCGGCCGTGAACGAGTAGATGACGTCCTCGGCGTCGAAGTCCTCGCCGTCGCTCCACTGCACACCCTGGCGGAGGACGACGGTGAGCTCGGTGCCGTCGTCGTTGAACTCGGCGCTCTCGGCCAGCATCGGGATCGGCGGGTCGTCCTGCACCTTGTTGTAGACGAAGAACGTCTCGTAGACCCCGCCCAGCGCGGCGTGGAGCACGCCGGGTGCGTAGGGGTTGAAGTTCTCGACGATCGGCGTCTGGCTACCCGCCCAGACGTTGAGCGTGCGGGCCTCGGCGGTGGACGGCGCGTCCCCGTCGTTCCCTTCGTCGTTCGACGACGACGAGCAACCGGCCGCCAGGAGCGTGAGGCCGGAGGCCAACGCGACGGCAGAAAGCAGGCGCTGGCGCCCCGTGCTTCGGATCATCTTCGGTCCCTTTCGAGTGTGGTCGACGCGTCCTCGCGTCTGTCTGCGGTGGGCCCGGGAGGGCTTGTGCAGGAACACTAACGAATTCTCATCCGCAGTCGGAGAATACATCAGGAAAGTTACCTAACTGAAACACGCTCGACTCCTGCGCCCACGCCCGGCCGACCGCGACCAGGGGCACGACACCGCACGGCCCGCAGGATCCTGCGGGCCGTGCGGTGTCGAGGCGTGGAGCGCGGGGTCAGACGCCGATGCGTGCGGCCGCCACCGCGGCAGCGCCGAGCGCCACGGCGTCGGCGCCGAGCGACGAGCGGTGAACGCGCACCTCGGCGCCCGAGACGGGCGGTCGCGCGTCGATCCCCCGGCGGATCGCGGGTGCCAGGAGGTCCCATGCCTGCGCGACACCGCCTCCGACCACGACCTCGGTCACGTCGACCAGCGTGGCGACCATCACCGCGGCGCACCCGACCGCGAGGCCGGCCTCCTCGACCACGGCGCGCGCGGCGAGGTCCCCCGAACGGGCCCGGGCCGCGACCTCGGCAGCGGTCCATCCCTCGGGCGGGGACGACATGCCGTGGGCGAGGCGCCGCTCGGCGTACCGGCGGGCGATCGACAGGCCGGAGGCGAGCGTCTCGAGATGACCTCGCTGCCCGCAGGTGCACGGCAGGTCACCGAACCCCGGGACGTGCCCGATCTCCCCCGCGCCGCCGTGCGGGCCGCGGCGCAGCGTCCCGTCGAGCACGAGCGCCCCGCCGACTCCCGTCCCGAGCGTGATCCCCAGGACGTCGTCGACCCCGCTCACCGCGCCGTGCGCCCGCTCTCCCGAGACGAACGCGTTGACGTCGTTCTCGACGACGACGCCGACCGCGAGCGCCGCCTCGAGCTCGGCCACGAGGGGGTGCCCGACCCAGTCGTGGAACGAGTCGGAGGCGGCGAGGACCGCTCCGGTGGTGGGGTCGATCACCCCGGCGGCTCCGACGCCGACGCCGACGAGCTCGATCCGACCCTCGCCCGCGTCACCCCCGCCCGCGTCCCGGAGCGCGGCCCGGACCACCTCGGCGGCGGCCCGGGACATGGCGGCCCCGCCCTCCTGGGCCGGGGTACGACGTCGGGCGGTCGCGAGCACCTCGCCGGCGCCGGAGACGACGACCGCGGAGGTCGACGTCCCGCCGATGTCCACTCCGGCGACGGCCCGGTGCGCGGCACCCCGCCGTCCGCTCCCGGTCGTCGGTGCCGCTGCGACCCGTGTCGTCGTGGATCCCATTCAGCGCCCCCCGAGCCCGGCCGTCGCGATGCCCTTGACCAGGTGCTTCTGCAGTGCGATGACGATGATCGTCGTCGGGACCATCGAGATGATCGCAGCCGCCATCTGCAGGTCCCAGCGCGTCCCGTTCTGCCCGGAGAAGGTGGCCAGACCGATCGGGAGCGTCCCGTGCGACTGGTAGTCCACGACCGTGATGAGCGGCCAGAGGTAGCTGTTCCAGAACGCCATGAACGTGAAGACCGCGAGCACCGCCACGGCGGAGCGCGCGAGCGGGAGGATGATCTGCAGGAACGTGCGCAGCGGGCCTGCGCCGTCGACCCGGGCGGCCTCGTCGAGCTCGAACGGGATGCCGCGGAAGAACTGGCGCATGAGGAACGTCCCGAACGCGGTGAACGCGAAGGGGAAGATCAGCGACTGGTAGGTGTCCACCCACCCGAACCACTGCATGACGATGAACATCGGGACGACGAGGACCTCCTGCGGGACCATGAGCGTCACGAGGAACACGAGGAAGATGGCGTCCCGTCCTCGCCAGCGCAGGCGGCCGAACGCGTACCCGGCCGTCGTCGAGACGACCAGGACGACGAAGGTCCCCGAGAGCGCGACGAAGAACGAGTTCGCGATGTACGTCGCGAACGGCCCGTAGGTGAACACGTCGACGAAGTTGCTCCACCGGACCTCGGACCCGACGAGCGTCGGGGGCATCGAGAAGATCTCGGTGTTCGGCTTGAGGGCCGAGAAGAACGCGTAGACGAGCGGCATGATGAAGATCGCCGCCGCGAGCACCACGCCGACGTGGGCGAGGACGAGCCGCACGCACCCGGAACGCTGCCCGGCGACGCGGGTGTCGAGTGCCTCAGTGCTCATAGTGCACCCACCGCTTCTGCGCCCGGAACTGGAACGCGGTCAACAGGATGATCAGGACGAACAGCACCCATGCCGCGGCAGCGGCCAGGCCGAGGTCCTGGAACCGGAAGCCCTGGTTGTAGATGAACTGGACGAGCGGCATGGTCGCGTTCCCCGGCCCCCCACCCGTGAGCAGCTGGGGCTGGGCGAAGACCTGCAGGGCCGTGATGACGGTCATCACCGTGGCGAAGAAGATCGCCGGCGAGAGCATGGGGAGCACGATGCTGCGCAGCATCCGCACCCCCTGGGCGCCGTCGATGCGGGCCGCCTCCACCACGGGCGCCGGAAGCTGTTCCAGCGCGGCGGAGAAGATGAGCATGTTGTAGCCCATGCCCTGCCAGACGGACATGACGACGACCATGATCATCGCCCAGTTCTGGTCCGCCAGGAAGTTCGGCAGCTCGTAGCCGAACACCGTCATCGACACCCCGTTGAACAGGCCCTGCGGCTGCAGGAGCATCTTCCACACGAGGGCGTTCGCGACGATCGGTGTGACGACGGGGATGAAGAAGAGCACCCGGAACGCTCCGCGACCGCGGATCCGCGGACCGAGCGCGAGGGCCAGGCCGAGCGCGACGACGAGGTTGGCCGGCACGTACAGGAGCGTGAAGACCGCCGAGTTGCGCAGCGCGGGCCAGAAGTCGGGGCTCTGCGTGAAGAGCGTCTCGTAGTTCCCCAGGCCGGCGAAGCTCCGGTCGCCGAACGCCGGCCAGTGGAACAGGCTCATGACGATCGAGAGCCCGACAGGGACGATGGTGAAGAGGGCGAGCCCCACCAGGGCCGGGCTCATGAAGCCCAGCGCCTGGCGGGACTCGACCTTGCTCAGCGCGCTGCGGCCACGGCCGCGCGACGCCTGCTGGCGAGTCATGAACATGGGACGAGGTTCCTCGGCCTCACTGGCCGAACTGCTGCTGGACCTGCGCGAGGACGTCGGCCATGGTCGCCTGGTCGTTGTAGACGCTCACGAGGCTCGGCTGGAGCGCCGTGTTCACCTGGTCCCAGTCGCTCGTGGAGCGCTGACCCTCGACGTTCGCGAACGCGGCGTCGAACGCGGCCTGGACGTCGTCACGGACGGACTCGTCGAGCGACTCGAAGTACAGCGGCTGGGAGGAGACCCGCGCCGGGTAGCTGCGGCCCGACGACGCGATCTCGTCCTGGGCGGCCTCGCCCACCAGGGAGCCCAGCACCTTCAGCGCGGCCTCCTTGTCCTCGCAGTCCTTCGCGATGCCGTAGCCGGACCCCAGCACGAGGGCGGTGTTGCCCGCGGGGCCCGAGGGCAGGTTCGTCATGCCGGCGGCGAAGCCGGTCTCGTTGTCCAGGTAGCTGACGGCGTTCCAGGTGCCGTCGACCGCCATCGCCGCGTTGCCGGCCGCGTACTCGTTCTCGCCCCAGCCCGTGTCGGACGCCGACGGAGCCGGGGAGGCGACCTCGTCGACGGTCACGAGCTCGGCGTACCAGGAGGCGGCCGCCTCGAAGTCGGGGTCGGTGAGAGCGAGCGCACCGCTCTCGTCGACGGGCTGCTTGCCCGACAGCGCGATGGGCAGCGCCATCCACTGGAACTCGCCCATGCCGACGGCGAAGCCCTTGTGCGTGTCCGTCGTGGCACCCTGCGCCGTGGCCTCGAAGTCGTCGAAGGTCCAGTCGAGCTCGGGGTCCGGCGTGCCGGCCTCCGCCAGCAGGTCCTTGTTGAAGTAGACCATCATCGCGGCGACGTCGTAGGGGATCCCGTAGAGGTCGCCGTCGTAGGACATGATGTCGAGCGAGCCCTCGGTGAAGTCCGCCGGGTCGATGCCCGCGGTCTCGAGGTCGGCGTCGGTGAGCGGCTCGAACGCGCTCGCGTAGCCCGACAACCGCTGACCGTTCATCGAGGTCACGCAGGCCATGTTCCCCGACGACAGGTTCGTCGTGAGCTTCGTGAAGTAGTCGTTCCACGGGGCGGTCTGCAGTTCGACCTCGAGGTCCGGGTTCTCGGTCCGGACGATCTCGAGGGTCGCCTCGAGCGCGTCGATGTCGCTCTGGCTGCCGGCCCACATGTCCCACACGATCGTGGACGACGCGTCGCCGGAACTGCCAGAACCTCCGGAGCCGCAGGCTGCGGTGAGGGCGAGCACGGCGAGCGCCGCCGTGCTGACGGAGACTGCCTGGGGGATGCGCATGAAGGTGTTCCTCTCTCGTACTGCGTGGGGTGTCGCTGACGGGCGGCCGGAGAGCCGGGTCAGGTGCGGGGCGTCGTCGCCCCGCCGTCCTCGGACTTGAGGAAGATCTCGACCACCGGGACGAGGACGTCCGGTCGGGTGGTCGGCAGGTGCAGGGTGAGCGTCCCGGGCGGCTGCCCGCCGGGCGTCGTGTTCCACGCCGCCTGGGACGGGTCGGTCCGGGAGGTGCGGATCTCGGACGCGTCGTGCAGGAGCTGGGCGTGCAGGACGTCGTCGGCCAGGCCGGACAGGTGCAGGTGCAGGTGCCCGAACGGCCAGGCCAGCAGGTGCACGTAGAGCCGCCCCGGTCGCTGCGTGACGACGGTCGCGGGCGGTGCGGGGACGTCGCTCGCCCCGGCGCCGATCACGGCGCGGTGGTGCAGGTCCATCCACCCGCCGATCGCGGTGAGGGTCGCCGCGTCGCGCGGGCTGAGGGCACCTCGACCGTCGGGCCCGACGTTGAGCAGGAGGTTGCCGTCCTTGGAGACGGTGTCGACCAGCATGCGCACGAGCAGGTCGGGGGTCTTGAAGGCGGTGTTGTCCCGGTCGTAGCCCCAGCTCCCGTTGAGGGTCTGGCACCCCTCCCAGACCTGCGGCGTCCCGTCCGCCGCGGTCATCGGCGCGTCGGGCTGGTACTGCTCGGGCGTGACGAGGTCGGCGGGGATCCCCAGGCGGTCGTTGACGACGATCCCGGGCTGCAGCTCGCGGACGAGCGCGAGGAGCCCGTCGGCGTCCCAGTCCTGCGGGTACTTCCCCCGCCACCCGTCGACGTCCTCGGCGTAGGTGAAGTCGAAGAACAGGTAGTCGATCTGCCCGTACCCCGTGAGCAGCTCGCGCACCTGGGCGTGCAGGTACGCCCGGTACCGCGCCATGTCCTTGCCGGCGTTGAGCTCGCGGGCGTCCGCGGCGTCGCGCTGGGGGTGGTGGTAGTCGATCGTGAAGTCCGGGTGGTGCCAGTCGATGAGCGAGTGGTAGAGGCCCACCCGCAGCCCGGCTGCCCGCGCCGCCTCGACGAGCTCGGCCACGAGGTCGCGGCCGACGGTCGTCTGCGTCGAGTAGTCGCTCTCGCGGGTGTCCCACAGCGCGAAGCCGTCGTGGTGCTTCGTGGTGAGCACGACGTAGCCCATCCCCGCCTCCTGGGCGGCGCGCACCAGCGCGGGGGCGTCGAACCGGTCGGGGTCGAAGACCTGGGCGTAGCGCTCGTAGTCGGCGACGGGGATCTGCTCGCGGGTCATGACCCACTCGTGCCGGGCGGCCACGCTGTAGAGGCCGAAGTGGACGAAGAGCCCGAAGCGCGCCTGCGTGAACCAGTCGAGCTGCGCGCCGGCTCCCGCGGCAGCGGTACCGGGTACGGGGGGTTGCGTCACGGTCTCTCCTCGTCGAGTCGGTCGCCCGTCGTCCGGGCACAGACCCATAACATCATATGAATCGAAGAAAGTGAACGAAGTACGTTAAGATCATGTAACAGTTCGAGTACATTCACCGATCAGGTGTCGAGGCGGGCCGATCCGCGCCATGATGGTGGCTCGCACACTTTGTTCGAGGGCGAAGGAACCACCATGACGTCGACCGGTCCGCTCCCCGTCCCGCGCGACGCCGCCGGGCAGGACGCCTCGGTGAGCTCGCAGATCGTTGCGCTCGTCTCCGCGGGTGTCGCCACGTCCCGCGCGGACCTCGCCCGCGAGCTGTCCCTCGCGCCGTCCACCATCTCCCTGCGCGTCCAGGAGCTCATGGACGCCGGCGTGGTCGACGACGGCGGGATCGGCGCCTCGCGCGGCGGACGGCGACCGCGCCTCCTGCGCATCCGTCCCGAGGGCGGGTACGTGCTCGCCGCCGACCTCGGCGGTGCCCACGCCCGGATCGGGGTCGTCGACCTGACGGGTGCCCTGCGCGCCGTGCAGGAGCTGCCCGTCGACGTCGCCGCCGGGCCCGCTCCCTCGCTGGAGTCCGTGCTCGCGGCGGCGCTCGACCTCGCCGCGACCGTCGGCCCGGTCACGACGCTGCGCGGCATGGCCGTCGGGCTGCCGGGCCCCGTGGACGTCGAGGCCGGGACTGTCGAGTCGCCCGCGCGCATGCCCGGCTGGAACGGCTTCGCGGTGACCCGGTGGCTGGAGGAGCGCGCCCAGGTCCCGGTCCTCGTCGACAACGACGTCAACCTCATGGCGCTGGGCGAGCACTTCGCGTCCCCCCGGCCCCTGCGCCACAGCGTCACGGTCAAGGCCGGTACCGGTATCGGCAGCGGGCTCATCGCGTCGGGCCAGCTGCACCGGGGCGCGAACGGTGCGGCCGGGGACATCACCCACTCCCGGGTCAGCGCGGCCGGGGAGATCCCCTGCTCGTGCGGCAAGCGCGGCTGCCTCGAGACCATCGCGTCCGGCGCTGCGATCGCCCGCGAGCTGCGCGAGCGTGGCATCGACGTGCGGTCGACCGCCGAGATCGTCGAGCGCGCCCGGGACGCCGAGCCCGAGGTCACGACGCTGGTCCGCGAGGCCGGGCGCCACCTCGGGGAGGTGCTGTGCACCGTCGTGAACTTCGTCAACCCCGACGCCGTCTTCCTCGGCGGCGCCCTGTCCACCCTCGAGCCGTTCGTGGCGATGGTGCGCAGCCAGCTCTACGAGGGCTGCCACCCGCTCGTGACGCAGAACCTCCTCATCACGCCCGCGACGACCGGGCCGGAGGCGGGGGTGATCGGCGGCGGGCGCCTGATCCTCCAGCACGTGCTCACCGACCCGGCCGCGCACCTGCTCGCGGACTGAGCGCCCGGCGGCCGGCCGCCGGGTGGTCGACCGGCCGGCCCGTCAGGCGGTCGCGACGCGCAGCACCACGGCGCTCTCGTCGCGCAGGCCGGCGGGCACCTCGAGCGCGCCGTCGGCGCGGCGGTGGGCGGTGGATCCGTCGACGAGCCAGCGCACCGGCCGGCCCGTGTCGAGCTCCGGGGCGAGCAGGACGCGACCGCGGCCCGGGTCCAGCACGTGCACGAACACCTCGCCGTCACGGCGGGTGTACGACACGCGGCTCGCCGTCGTGTCGGGTGCGCCCGTCACCGCGTGGGCCGGGGTGTCGCCGTGCCGCACCCACGGCCGGGTCCCGTAGACGGCCTCGCCGTTCGTCGCGAGCCAGCGACCGAGGTGCGCGAGGCGGTCACGCTGCAGCGGTGGGATCGAGCCGTCCGCGCGGGGCCCGACGTTGAGGAGCAGGTTCCCGTTCTTGCTCACCACGTCGACGAGCAGGTGGATGAGCTCGGTCTCCCCGATCGTGTGCTCGGGGCCCTCGGCCGCGTTGTAGCCGAACGACCACCCGAGGCCCCGCGTGGCCTCCCACGGCGTGGGCAGGATGTCGGGGACGTGCGTGTACTCACGCGTGAGGTAGCCGTGGACCGGCACGCCCCACCGGTCGTTCACCACCCCGTGGGGAACGGCCTCGAGGTACTCGCGGAACAGCGCGGCGAGGGCGTAGGGCGCACCGGACTTGCCGTCGTCGGGCCAGTCGATGTCGTTCCACAGCACGTCCGGGGCGAACCGGGTCACGAGCTCGCGCAGCTGCGCGGCCGCGTAGCGCGCGAACGCGGGGTCGTTGCGGCGCGAGCGGAACAGGTCGGTGGACGACTCGATCGGGGCGAGCTCGGAGACGTGCCAGTCCAGCGCCCCGGAGAAGTAGAGTCCGAGGCGGGCGCCGGCGGCGCGCGTGGCCTCGGCGATCTCGCGCACGAGGTCCCGGCGCGGGCCGCGCCGCACCGCGTTGAACGGGGTCGTGGACGTGTCCCAGAGCGCGAACCCGTCGTGGTGCTTGGTCGTCGGCACCACGTAGCGGCCACCCGCGTCGACGAGGTCGCCCACCAGCCGGGTCGCGTCGAACCCGGTGACGTCCCACCGGTCGGCCAGGTCCTCGTACGTCGTCCCGACGCCGTAGAGCTCCTCGTGCCGACGGCGCGTGGGGCTGCCGGTGATCCGCACGGTGTTGGCGTACCACTCGGCATACTGGTGGTGGGCGTAGGCGTCCTCCTCGGCGACGGTGCCCTCCGCGTGCGGTGTCCCCCAGGCCGGCACCGAGTAGATGCCCCAGTGGACGAAGAACCCGAGCTTGGCATCCCGGAACCACTCGGGGACGTGCAGGTCGGGGTACTGCGGGGCGTCGGCGCCCTCGAAGACGGGGCCGACACGGTGCTCGAAGGTGATCATCGGTGTCCTTGAAGATCCGGAGGGATACAAACGTCAGATGACTATGCGCCGCGGCGTCGCAGCACGGGCGTCAGGTCGGGGTCGGCCATGTCCGGGTCGAACGGGAACAGCGGTCGGACGACCTCCCGGTGGCCGAGCCGCAGCAGGTCCTGGTCGACGCCGCCCGGCGTGAGGGCGAGACGCCAGTCGGCCGCCAGGTCGTAGAGCTCCGGCTCGAGGTAGCCGATCTTCACGACGAGCACGTCCACGCGGTGCGGGTCGATCCCGAGCGCGGTGAAGTCCCGGAGGTGGTGGTAGGGCTTGCGCCGCTCGGTCACGATCGCGAAGAGCCCGCCGCGACGGATCACGACGACCGTGCCGCCGTCGGGGTCCCCGGGCGTGACGGAGTACACCTCACCGGCCAGCCGGACCGGCCCCCGCGACCGCCCGTCGACGCGCCCGCCCACGTGCACGTCCACATGCCCGCCGACCCCGGCGGCCTCGGCCACCGCGACCACGGCCGGGTCGAACACCGACGCGTGCACGACCGTGACGAGCCCGTCCTGCAGGCGCGGGTGCTCGAGGAGCTCGCCGAGGGTCCAGGTGACGTCGCCGGCGCCACCGGCGGTCGGGTTGTCGCCGGAGTCCGAGACGACGAACGGCCGAGGCGCGTCGGCGGGCCGACCGAGCGCCACGTCGAGGCACCGGTCGAGCGGCAGAGCCGGCGCGACGAACGCGAAGTCGCGCCGCGCGGCCCAGAACGCTTCGGCGAGCTCGCGCGCCTCGCGGGCGATCACCTCCTGGTCGTCGCCCGTGACGACGACGGCGGCCTGGCACCGCGGCTCGTCGGCCCAGGCGTACCCGATCCAGATACCTGCGTCGAGCACGCCGTCGAGCGCCTGCACGGCGGGAACCCGCTCGTAGAGGCCGAGCGCGGGCTCGATCCGGGTGCTCGTCTTCTCACCGGGCAGCAGCACCGGTACCTGGACCCACGCCTGCCAGGGGCGACGGGCGACCGGGTCGGTGCCGTGCGCCCCGCGCAGGCGCTCGAGCAGGTGGTGGACGGCCCGTTCGCGGGTGTTGACCTCGTCCTCGTGCGGGGCCATCCGGTAGCAGGTGAGGAGATCGACCTGCTGGGCGAGCTCGGCCGAGACGTTGCCGTGCAGGTCCATCGAGGCCGAGACGAGGGTGTCCGGCCCGAGCGCGGCGCGCACGGCCGTCGCCAGGTCGGCCTCGGCGTCCGCCATCCCGACGACGCTCATAGCCCCGTGGAGGTCGAGGTACATCCCGTCGAGAGGTCCGTGCCGGTCGGTCTCGGCGACGATCCCGGCGACGATCTCGTCGCGCATCGCGCGGTAGACGTCGGCGTCGACCGCGCCTCCGGGCAGCGAGCGGCCGTGCAGGAGCGGTACCCACCGGGCGGCGTCACCGCGGGGGGTGCCCGGCGCGAGGAACTCGTACCGGTCGAGGAGCTCGCTCCCCCGCCGGACGCGGAACGCCTCCCACCCGCTCACGTGCGGGGAGAACGTGCTCGACTCGATCGCGATCCCGGCGATCGCGATGCGCGGCTGCTCGAGCCCGTCCGGGTGGACGGGCCCGAGCGGCGGTGACCAGACGGCCGAGGCCAGGGGCTGCGTCATGGGAGGCTCCTCGGGGCTCGCAGCAGATCTTCGGTCGATCTCGATTAAAGATCCGATGTATCGGGCAACAGACTCGCACTATAGCCCGTGAGCACGCCGAATCGCCACAAGACATCCGATGTCTAGCGAGAAGTGCTCAGACGGGCTGCGAACCCGCCGCGACCCCGGCGTCCGCGAGCGCCGTCGCGGCGGCGAACGCCACGCGCGGGTCGGTCACCTCGTAGCCGTCGTCGCCCCCGCCGCCCGGACCGCCGTCGTCGGCCACGGTCGCCTTGGCCGAGAGGTGGATGGCGTCCACCCCGGCGGCCACGAGGTCGGGAACGTCCTCGATCCGCACGCCGCCCCCGGCCATGACCTGGATCCGGCCGTCAGCGTGCTGCGCCATGAGCCGCAGCCGCTCCAGCCCGTCGATGCTGCGGGCGGCGCCACCCGACGTCAGGACACGGGTCACGCCGAGCTCGACCAGCAGGTCGAGCGCGGTCACGACCGCGGCCTCGCCCGCCACGACGTCGATCGCCCGGTGGAAGGTGACCTCCCGGCCGTCGGCCGCGGCCACGAGCGCGCGGACGGCCCCCTCGTCGACGAGACCGTCGGGCGTGAGCGCGCCGACCACCACCCCGTGGACCCCGGCGGCGACGGCGGCCTTGACGTCCCGCACCTGGATCTCCAGCTCAGCCGCGGAGTAGACGAAGCCGCCGGGGCGGGGCCGCACCAGCGGGTGCACCTCGACGCCGGCGTCCGCGGCGGCGAGGGTCGCCTCGATCAGTCCCATGCTCGGCGTGATCCCGCCTGTCGCGCCCAGCGCGGAGCACAGCTCCACGCGCAGCGCCCCGACCTCGGTGGCGACCTGCGCGCCGGCAGGGTCCTGCACCGCGAGCTCGAGCGCCACCGTGGTGGCGTCCTGCCCGGCCTGGCCGTCGTCCTGGCCACCGGCCGGTCCGTCCACCAGGCCGTCGTTCCGCACGTCGTTCTGCACCGTTGCCGCTCCCACCGTCAGGCCGGGGCTCTCGCACAGGCCCCGGGCTCCGGTCAGCGTAGACGACCTCCGGTGCAGAAGACCGTCGGACGACCGCTCAGACGACCCCGAGGGCGAGCATGGCGTCGGCGACCTTGGTGAAGCCCGCGATGTTCGCACCGGCCACGTAGCTGCCGGGCGTGCCGTACTCGTCCGCGGTCTCGAGGCAGCGGTCGTGGATGCCCGCCATGATCTGGGCGAGACGGTCCTCGGTGTGCTCGAACGTCCACGAGTCGCGCGACGCGTTCTGCTGCATCTCGAGGGCCGACGTCGCCACTCCCCCGGCGTTCGCGGCCTTGCCCGGGGCGAAGAGCACCTTCGAGTCCTGCAGGAGGGCTGCGGCCCGGCGCGTCGTGGGCATGTTGGCGCCCTCGGCGACCGCGATCACACCCTGGGAGAGCAGGCGCTTGGCCTGGTCCTCGTCGAGCTCGTTCTGCGTCGCGCAGGGCAGGGCGACGTCGGTCGGGACGTCCCAGATGCTGCCACCGGCGACGAACGCCGCGCCCTGGCGGCGCTCGGCGTAGTCGGCGACGCGTCCGCGCTCGCGCTCCTTGACGTCGCGCAGCAGCTCGACGTCGATGCCCCGCTCGTCGACGACGTAGCCGGCGGAGTCGGAGCAGGCGATCACCCGCGCACCGAGCTCCTGCGCCTTGGCGATCGCGTGCACCGCGACGTTGCCGGACCCCGAGACCACGACCCGCAGGCCGTCGAGGGAGCGTCCGTGCGCCGCGAGCATCCGCTCGGTGAACAGCACGGTGCCGAACCCGGTGGCCTCGGTCCGCACGAGCGACCCGCCCCAGGTGACGCCCTTGCCGGTCAGCACCCCCGACTCGTAGCGGTTGGTGATGCGCTTGTACTGCCCGAAGAGGTACCCGATCTCCCGGCCGCCCACACCCGTGTCCCCTGCCGGGACGTCGGTGTGCTCGCCGAGGTGGCGGTAGAGCTCGGTCATGAACGACTGGCAGAACCGCATGATCTCGCCCTCGGACCGGCCGCGCGGGTCGAAGTCGGCGCCGCCCTTGCCGCCGCCCAGTGGCATCCCCGTGAGCGAGTTCTTGAAGACCTGCTCGAAGCCCAGGAACTTGACGATCCCGAGGTAGACCGACGGGTGGAACCGCAGCCCGCCCTTGTAGGGGCCGAGCACCGAGCTGAACTCGACCCGGAAGCCCCGGTTGATGCGGACCTGGCCCGCGTCGTCCACCCACGGCACCCGGAAGATGATCTGCCGCTCGGGCTCGCACATCCGCTCGAGCACGGCGGCCTCGACGTACTGCGGGTGCTTGCGCAGCACCGGCCCGAGCGAGTCGAAGACCTCGCGCACCGCCTGGTGGAACTCGGTCTCGCCGGGGTTGCGGGCGATCACCTCGTCGAACGCGGACTGCAGCCTGGCGTCCATGGAGCCTCCTTCTCGCGGGGCCACCGTCGCGGACGCGGGCGTGGCCCGCCTCCCGAGGACGCTACGACGTCGTGCACGCTTCCGGTACAGGCGTCCCACTACAGGAGACGGCTCACCAGGACCAGCCGCGAGCACTCAGCTCGAGCTCCTCCCGGAAGCGCTCGTCGTCCCCGACGCGCAGCCCGGCGCGCAGCGGGACGTCCTCCACCGGCAGGCCCGTGAGACGGCAGGCGTCGCGCAGCAGCGCGTCGTACGCACCCTGGACGGCGAGGTAGTGGTGCGCCCGGCCGTAGAGCACGGGATCCTGCTCGATCCGGCGCATCTCGTCCGCGAGCTCGCTGAGGCGGACCTGGAGCTCGAGCGTGACGATCGGGTCGATCTCTTCGCCACCACGTGTCCTGGCACGGGTCCCGGCGGGCTGCGTCCAGCGCGCGGCGATGCGGGCGGCCGCTCGGGCCGCTCCGTCGACCAGGAAGAGCCACGTCATCGTCGCCGTCCTCTGCACGCAGGGTTCCTTCGATCGTACGGTCGAAGGTCGCGCGTTTCCAGGGATCGAGGCGGGCCCGCAGCACCCGCGCCGGTCAGCAGGCGCCGCCCACCCGCCCTCAGGACGAGGCGGGCACCTGCACCGTCACGGCGAGCGCCTTGTGGTCGGAGCCGGGCACGGTGAGGGAGACGACGTCGTCGATCGCCATGGTCCGCTCGGTCACCACGTGGTCGAGGTCGAGCAGCGGGAGGTTACCCGCACCGTGCGACCAGGAGAGGTTCAGCCCGTGCCCCGCGGTGCGGGTGGCGTCGTGGAACCGGTCGCCGAGGAGCGCCCGGAACGAGGCGTGGTCGTGGGTGGCGTTGAAGTCGCCCGCGAGGATCTGCGGGGTGTCGTCGGCGTGGGCGCGCTCGGCGAGCAGCGCGGTCTCCTCGTGCCACACGTGCGTGATCTCGGGCAGCGGCGGGACGGGGTGGACCGCCGTGACGCGCACCGGCGTGCCCCCGACGTCCACGAGGGCGGACGGCATGGCGAACGTCGAGAACTCGGTCGTGTCGGGGTCGTGGAGCTCGGTCGCGCTCCACAGCCCGCTGCCCGCTGATCCGGTCCCCACCTTGGCGTCCACGTGGTGCGGCAGGACGTCCGCGATACCGGCGGCCTCGAGCCGTGCCTCGAAGTCCGTCGTCAGCTCGACGACCGTCAGCACGTCGACGTCCTGCTCGTGGACCATCCGCACGACCGCAGCGGCGTCCGCCTGCCCGAAGTACGCGTTGACCGCCAGGACCCGGACCGTGGGGCCGGCGTCGGGGTCGATCCCCGGGCCGGGGACGACGAACGGGACCAGCCAGGCCGCGTACGCGACGGTCGCCACGCCCAGCAGGCCGGCGAGGGCCCGGCGCCGGGCCACCAGCGCCGCCACGAGCACCACGACCGCGCCCAGCGCCGCCCACGGCGTGACCCCGACGACCTGCGCGAGCGGGGTGACGCCGTCGTACGGGACCGCGCGGACCACCGCGACCCCCACGACGGGGACCGCCGCCGCCCAGAGCACAAGACCCAGCGGACGCCCGCCCGGGCGCCGACGCCGCGACGAGCCGTCCGCGCGCACGACGGGGGCTGCCACCACGGGGGCCGGCGAGGAGGGTGACGGCGCGGAGGACGTCGGGACGGACCGGTCGCTGCTCATGCGCGCAGGATGTCAGGTCGGACCGGCGTGGCGGGCGCCGGGACGCCCCTCTTCACAGGACCTCCCGCGGAACGACGTGATCGCTCCGCGGGAGTGCCCCGGTTCAGCCGAAGATGCCCGGCAGGGTCGCGCGGAAGGCCGCGTCGGCCTCGTCGAGGCCGATCGTGAACAGGCCCTCGATCTCGAGCGCCTCGCCCGTCTCGGACGCCTGCGCGGGGTCGGTGCCGGTCTCGCCGATCTTCAGGTACGGCACGCCGCGCGCGACGCACGCGTCGACGAGCTGCGACTCGGCGCTGCGGCCGTTCGCGTGCGGCACCGCGACGAGCACGCGGGCCGTCGACTCGGAGAACAGCGCCTCGAAGGGGGTGACGCCGTCACGCTGGGCGATGCCGTCGATCGAGACCTTGGCGCCGACGCCGAAGCGCAGCGACGCCTCGAGCAGACCCTGGACGAGCCCGCCCTCGGACAGGTCGTGCGCGGCGGTGACGAGGTCGTCGCGGCTCGCGTTGACGAGCACCCCGGCGAGCGCCTTCTCCGCGGCGAGGTCCACGCGCGGCGGGACACCGCCGAGGTGGGAGTGCACGACGTCGGCCCACGCCGACCCGTCGAGCTCGCCTCGGGTCGTGCCGAGCAGGAAGATCGACTCCCCCGCCTCGCGCCAGCCCGAGGGCGTGGCGTGCGCGACGTCGTCCAGCACACCGAGCACCCCGACGACGGGGGTGGGGTGGATGGACGAGTCGATCTGCCCGGCCTCGCCGGTGCCGTTGTACAGGGAGACGTTGCCGCCGGTGACGGGGACGCCGAGCTCGGCGCAGGCGTCGGCGAGGCCCTCGATCGCCTCGACGAGCTGCCACATCGAGTCCGGGTCCTCGGGCGAGCCGAAGTTCAGGCAGTCCGTGACCGCGAGCGGCCGGGCGCCCGTCGTGGCGACGTTGCGGTACGCCTCGGCGAGCGCGAGCTGGGCGCCGGTGCGGGGGTCGAGCTTGCCGTACCGGCCGTTCGCGTCGGTCGCGAGCGCGACGCCGAGCCCGGTGGACTCGTCGACGCGGATCACGCCCGAGTCGTCGGGCTGCGCGAGCGCGGTGTTGCCCTGGACGAACCGGTCGTACTGGTTCGTCACCCACTCCTTGGAAGCGAGGTTCGGGGAGGCGAGCAGGCGCAGCGCGGTGGCGCGCAGCTCGTCGGCCGAGGACGGGCGCTCGAGGCGCGCCGCGCCGTCGGGCCCCGAGACCGTGTCGGCGTTGAGGCCGTCCTGCCACGCCGGGCGCGCGTAGGGGCGGTGGTAGACCGGGCCCTCGTGGGCGACCGTCTTGGGGTCGACGTCCACGATCCGCTGGCCGTGGTGGTCGATCGTCAGTCGGCCGGAGCCGTTGACCTCGCCGATGACGGCGGTCTCGACGTCCCACTTCGCCGTGATGGCGAGGAACTCGTCGAGCTTGTCGGGCGCGACGACCGCCATCATGCGCTCCTGCGACTCCGACATGAGGATCTCGCCGGCGTTGAGCGTCGGGTCGCGCAGCAGGACGTCGTCGAGCCACACGTGCATCCCGCCGTCACCGTTGGAGGCGAGCTCGCTCGTCGCGCACGAGATGCCCGCGGCGCCGAGGTCCTGGATGCCCTCGACGACCTTCGCGGCGTAGAGCTCGAGGCAGCACTCGATGAGCACCTTCTCCATGAAGGGGTCACCGACCTGCACGCTCGGGCGCTTGGCGGGGACACCGTCCTCGAACGTCTCCGACGCGAGGATCGACGCGCCGCCGATGCCGTCGCCGCCCGTGCGCGCACCGAAGAGGATGACCTTGTTGCCGGTACCCGACGCGTTGGCGAGGTGGATGTCCTCGTGGCGCAGGACGCCGAGGCACAGCGCGTTGACGAGCGGGTTGCCCTGGTAGGACGCGTCGAAGACGAGCTCGCCGCCGATGTTCGGCAGGCCGAGGGAGTTGCCGTAGCCGCCGACGCCGCTCACGACGCCGTGCACCACGCGCGCCGTGTCAGGGTGGTCGACGGCGCCGAAGCGCAGCTGGTCCATGACGGCGACCGGGCGCGCGCCCATCGAGATGATGTCGCGCACGATGCCGCCGACGCCCGTCGCGGCGCCCTGGTAGGGCTCGACGAACGACGGGTGGTTGTGCGACTCCACCTTGAACGTCACGGCCCAGCCGTCACCGATGTCGACGACGCCCGCGTTCTCACCGATGCCGACGAGCAGGTGCTGCTTCATCTCGTCGGTCGTCTTCGCGCCGAACGTGCTCAGGTGCACCTTCGAGGACTTGTAGGAGCAGTGCTCCGACCACATGACCGAGTACATTGCGAGCTCCGCGGCCGTGGGACGACGCCCCAGGATGTCGCGGATGCGCTGGTACTCGTCGGGCTTGAGGCCGAGCTCGGCGAACGGCTGGACCTCGTCGGGCGTGGCGGTGGCGTGCTCGACGGTGTCGAGCGTCGGACGAGCAGCCGGACGCGCGGCGGGGCGTGCGGAAGCCTGGGGTGCCTGGGCAGTCATCGGTTCCCTCGGGTGGGCGCGGAAGGGGGCGCACGACGGCGCGGGGCCCAGTCTACCGGGGCGTGCCGAAGCGCTCGGCACCCTTCCAGGCGAAGGGCTCGAGCGCTGCCAGCGCCCCCGCCACGACCGCGGACGCGAGCGCGACCCGCGTGTGCGGGAGGCGGGTCCCACGGGCGCGGAGCCGCTCGCCGCGCCGGTAGAGCCACTTCTCGCCCGCGACCGCGAGCGCCACCGACCCCGCCACGACGCCGAGCGTCGCCGCGCCGATCGCCACCGGGGACGGGCCGGTCTCCCGGCCACGTCCCGTCGTGTCCGCGTCAGGCTCCTCGCGCTCGGGCACCGAGACAGCAGGGTCGGCGGTCGGGTCGGCGGGCAGGGTCTCGCGCAGCGACCCGAACGCCTCGCGGGCGCGGCGGCCCTCGATCGTCGACGTGGTGGACAGGACGCCGCCCGCGACGAGCACCCCCGTCTTCAGCAGGGCGCGCGCACCCCGGTGCCGGACGACGTCCGGCACGGCGTACCAGGCGAGCGTCGTGAGTCCCGTGATCGCGATCGCCCGCGGGTCGACGGGGTGCTCGGTCGAGAGCTCGCCGTCCGGGCCGGTCGTCGTGCGCGCCTCGTTCGTCATGCCACCTCCACGTCGTCGCGCGGCTCCCGGCCGCGCGTCCTGGTCCTCCGGGTCGTCTCTGTCGTGTCCTCGTCCAACGGCCGGGGGCGGTCGCGAGTTCCGCCCGCGGACGACCCGACGACGTCCCGCAGGCTCTCGCGCAGGTATCGCACCGCGGGGGCGGCCGTCATGGTCGCGCGCCAGACGGCGCTGACGGGCCGGGTCGGCACCGGTTCGCCGACCGGCACGGCGACGACCTCGGCCGGCAGGGGCCCGCGGCCGAGCCGGGGCACGAGCGCGACGGCGAGGCCGCGCGCCACGAGCTCGACGTGCGAGGCGAACTCCAGCGACCGGAAGTCGATGCGCGGCACGCGGGCCTCGCGCGCGAACATGTGGCAGAACCACTCGTAGCAGATCGTCCCGTCGGGCGTGCAGACCCACGTCTCGTCGAGCAGGTCACGCGGGACGAGCCGGTCACGGGCGGCGAGCGGGCTCTCACGGTGGACCAGCACGTCCGCCTCGTCGCGGAAGAGCTCCTCCGAGCGCAGCGCGGGCGGGATCGCGAGGCCCACCCCCTCCCAGCGGTGCACGAGCGCCAGGTCGAGCCGGCCCGCCGCGACCTCGGCGACGGCGTCCCACGGCTCGACCTCGCGCACGACGAGCCGCAGGTCGTGGGCGTCGGCGCGCACGACCTGGACGAGGGGCGCCACGATCCCGCGCACGGCCGTGGAGAACGCCCCGAGCCGCACGGTCCCCGACGGGCGTTCCCCCGCGGCGTGCAGCCGCGAGCGCAGGGACTCGACCTGGTCCCGCAGCGTCCGGCCCTCCTCGACGACACGGCGGCCGGCGGCGGTGAGGACGACGCCGCGACCGGCGCGGTCGAGCAGGCGCGTGTCGAGGTCGCGCTCGAGCCGCTTGATCTGCTGGGAGACGCCGGACGGGGTGAAGCCGAGGTCCGCCGCCGCCCCGTGGACGGAGCCCGCGCGCTCGACGGCGATGAGCGCCTCGACGGCACCGAGATCGATCATGCAGCGATGCTACCGAGAACACGGCACGAATACTCGCTGGACGTGCACGGTCGCGTGGCCGCAGGATCGGGGCATGCCCCTGCGCCACACCCTCCTCGCCGTGCTGGTCGCCGTCGTGTGGGGCGCGAACTTCGTGGTGATCGACCTCGGGCTCGGCGACGTCCCGCCGACGCTGTTCCTCGCGATGCGCTTCGTCGCCGTCCTGGTGCCCGCGGTCTTCCTCGTCCCCCGCCCGGCGGCGCGCTGGCGCGACGTCCTGCTCGTCGGGGCCTTCATGAGCCTGGGGCAGTTCGGGCTGCTGTACACGGCGCTGGCGCTCGGGATGCCGCCCGGTCTCGCGTCGCTCGTCCTGCAGGCGCAGGTCGGGCTGACCGTGCTGTTCGCCGCGATGGCGCTGCGCGAGGTGCCGACGCGCGCCCAGCTCGTCGGCGTCGTCGTCGGCGGCGCCGGGCTCCTCGTCGTCGGCCTCGGGCGCAGCGCGGCGACACCGGCCCTGGCGTTCGTGCTCACGCTCGCGGCGGCGGCCTCGTGGGCGATCGGGAACGTGATCTCCCGCCGGACGGGGAGCGCGCGCCCTGCCGTCGCCGGCACCGCCCTGCCCACCGAGCCGGCCGCGCTGGCAGGGCTCTCGATGACGGTCTGGTCGGCGCTCGTCGTCCCGGTGCCGATGGTCGCGCTGTCGCTCGTCGTCGACGGGCCCGCCGCGGTGGGTCACGCGCTGACCCACCTCACGCTCGCGCCGCTGCTGTCCACGGCGTACACGGCCTGGCTGGCCAGCCTGGTGGGCTACGGCATCTGGAACACGCTGCTCGGCCGCTACCCGGCGTCGGCGGTCGTGCCGTTCACCATGCTGGTCCCCGTCGTGGGGATCCTCATGGCATGGTGGGTCCTCGGCGAGGTCCCGAACGCCGCGGAGGCCGGCGGCGGCGCGGTGCTGCTCCTCGGCGTCGCGATCACGACCCTCCGACGACGTCGCCGCCACCGGGCGCGGACGCTCCCGAGCGGCGCCGGCGAGCAGGTGGAGGGATCGGGTCGAGGTCCGGACGGCCGTGCCGGTGTCACGGGCGTCCGGGCGGGCGCCGACCTCGGGCAGTAGGGTCGTCGCGGCAGCCAGCCAGCACCCCGACCGGAGGAGGAGCGTCGTGCCGCACCCCGAGCACCCCGAGCACCCCGGCTCGCCCGACCTCCCGTCCCTGCAGGCGAGGCTGGCGGCGCTCGACGTGCCCGACGTCGTCGACGAGCTCGGCCGGATGGGTCGCGGCGACCGCGCGGTGGCGTTCCGGCTGCTGCCGAAGGGGCGGGCGTTCGAGGTCTTCGAGGACCTCGACCCCGCGCTGCAGCGCGAGCTGGTCGCGGCGCTGCGGGACGAGGCGACGGCGGAGATCTTCGCCGAGCTCGACCCGGACGACCGAGCCCCGCTCCTCGACGAGCTCCCGGCCGGTGTCGCGACGAAGCTCCTGGCGGGGCTGACGCCCCGCGAGCGCGCGGCGACGACCGTCCTGCTCGGCTACCCCGAGGACAGCGCCGGGCGCCGGATGTCGCCCCAGGTCGCCGCGCTGCCGAGCGGCGTGACGGTCGCGGAGGCGCTGGACCGCCTGCGCGGCCTCGGGGACGAGGTGGAGACGATCTACTCCGTGCCCGTCGTGGGCCCGGGCCGGCGGGTCGACGGCGTGGTCTCCCTGCGCCGCCTGCTGCTGAGCGACCCCGACGCACGCGTCGACGACGTCATGTCCGAGCCGACGACCGTGCGCGCCACGGACGACCAGGAGGACGCGGCGAACGTCGTGCGCGACGGCGGGTACGTCGGCGTCCCGGTCGTCGACGACGAGGACCGGCTGCTCGGCATCCTCACCGTGGACGACGCGATGCGCGTGCTCGAGGCCGAGGACGACGAGGACTCCGCCCGCGTGGGCGGCTCGGAGCCGCTGCGCCGCCCGTACCTCTCGGTCTCGGTGCTCGGCCTCGTCCGGACCCGGATCGTGTGGCTGTTCGCGCTCATCGTCGCCGCGACCCTGACGGTCGGGGTGCAGAGCCATTTCGAGGCGGAGCTGGACGCCGTCGTCGCCCTCGCGCTGTTCATCCCGCTCCTCATCGGCACGGGCGGCAACGCGGGCTCGCAGGCCGCGACGACGGTCGTGCGGGCCATGGCGGTCGGTGACGTCCGACCGATCGACCTGGCGCGGGTGGTGGGCCGCGAGCTGCTCACCGGCCTGCTCCTCGGCCTCACCCTCGCCCTGGTCGGGTTCGGCCCGGCAGCGCTGGTGGCGGGCACCGACATCGCCGCCGTCCTCGCCCTGACGGTGGTGTGCGTGTGCGCGCTGGCCACGACGGTCGGCTCCACCGTCCCGATGGTCGCCCGCCGCGTCGGCATCGACCCCGCCATCGTCTCCGCGCCCTTCATCTCGACGTTCGTCGACACGACGGGCCTCATCATCTACTTCTCGGTCGCGAAGGCGATCCTCGGGATCTAGACGTCCCCGCGACATCGACCCGGAGCACCCGTCAGGACGACAGCGTGGCCAGCCGTACCGAGGCGACCCTAGATCTCCCGGGAGCCGCGCACCCACCCTCCACGGGGACGTGACCACCCGTCCGCAGTCGTGACGGGCGGGCCTGGTGCACGATGCTGCGGCCGTCCGGTCGTGCCGGGTTCGGCTCCGGGTGGAGCGACCGGGGCCTGAGCCGCATCGGGCAGGATGGGCGGGTGCCTCTCGACCCCCGCCGCCGGATCCTCGCGACGCCGGTGCTCGCCGCCTGCGCGCTCGCCCTGTTGGGCGGCTGCGGCTTGCTGCCCGACGACGGCGCGGACCCCGGCCCCGCGGCCTCCTCGGGCGCGGGGTCGCCGACGGACGACGACACGTCCACCGGCACGGGCACGGACCCGGCCGAGTCGGCCGGGCGGACGACGGTCACGCTCGACGACGTCGAGCTGGTGATCCGGCTGCCGGAGGAGTCGGTGTCCACGGACGTGCAGGACGACGGGTCGGTCGTCCTCGAGCTCGCGGTGCCCGACTCCGCACCCGTCGCCGTCGAGGTCGGCTCCCCCGCCGGCGCCACCGTGCAGGTCCACCCGGACCGGTCCGTCACGCTGCTCGACGAGACGCTCGACGAGGCGGTGGTCGGCGGGCTCGCGCCCCTCTCGGGCGGGACCGTCGAGGCGACCGGCGACGCCGGCGTGGACCTCGTGCCGTGGGACGAGAGCACGACGCTGCGCACTCGGCTCGGGACGGACGCCGTGGTGAGCGCCGAGTGGCGCGACGGTCAGGCGGAGGGCGAGGGCGGCCGGTCGCTCGCCGTCGACCCCACGTCCTGGGCGCGCGGGGCCGGGGACGCCGGGATCGACGCGATCTGGTCCCGGCTGGTCGCGCTCGAGCCGGAGGCCGACTCCTCGACGATGGCCGACCAGCTGCGCTGTCACGCCCTCGGCGCACCCGACAAGGCGACGTGGAACCTCGAGCCCTGGCGGCCCGACGTCGGGCTGGTCGCGGTGCTCGCGGCACGCTGCAACCCGGCCTGAAACACGGCGGGGTCGAACCGCGCGTTGCGCTCCCGGAACTGCGTCCCGGTGCCGGGCCACACGAGCGTCACCCGCCCGGTCTCCTCGTCCCGGTACCAGCTCGTGCAGCCGCCGGTGGCCCACACCATCGACGCGAGCCGGGAGTCCATCTCCTGGGTGTAGGCCTCCTGCGCCTCCAGGGGCACGTCGAGCGTGCCGCCGTGCGCGCGCAGGTGCGCGAGCGCACCGAGGACGTAGTCGACCTGCGCCTCGATCATGACGATCGCGGAGTTGTGCCCGAGCGTCGCGTGCGGGCCGTTGAGGACGAAGAGGTTGGGGAAGCCGTGCACCACGGTCGACGCGAACGAGCGCATGCCGTCCGACCACGCCTCGTCGAGCCGTAGGCCACCGCGCCCGTGGACTCCCCGCGCGTACGGCGGGCGGGTCGAGCGGAACCCGGTCGCCCAGACGATGACGTCGAGCCCGTGGGTCGCCAGCTGGGTCGCCTCCGTCGCCGTGGGATCGTCGTCGCCGACGACGATCCCGTCGGGGACCACCGCGCGCAGCGGCCGCGTCTCCAGCCGGACGTTCGGCCGCGCGAGCGCCGGGTAGTAGTCGTCGGAGAACACGATGCGCTTGCACCCGATCTCGTAGTCCGGCACGAGGGCGCGGCGCAGCGCCGGGTCGGGCACCTGGGACCGCAGGTGGTCGAGCGCGGCGGACCGCACGCCCGCCACGGCGGCCGGGTCACCCGTGCGGGCCTGGTGCCCCTCCTCGGCGGCGGCGAACAGCTCGGCGCGCACCCGCTCGTACGCCGCGGGGTCGTCGGCGAGCGCCGCGGCCTCGGCCTCGTCGACCGGCCGGTCCTCGCGCGGCAGCACCCAGGGCGCGCTGCGCTGCACGACGACGACCTCCCGGGCGACAGCCGCCACCTCGGGCAGGATCTGGGCGGCCGACGCTCCCGTGCCCACGATCCCGACGCGCGCACCCGCGAGGTCGCCCGCCCGGAGCCCGGTCGGCCACCGGGCCGAGTGGAAGGCGCGCCCGGCGAACGAGGCCGACCCGGCGACGTCGGGCAGGCGCGGCTCGTGGAGCCGGCCGGCGGCCAGGACGAGGGCGCGCGCCGTGCACGTGCCGCGGCTCGTGCTGACCTGCCAACGCTCGGTGCTCTCGTCCCAGCGCGCGTCGAGGACGTCGGTGCGCAGGTGCACGTGCGCGAGCACGTCCTCCTCCCGGGCGCTCGTGCGCAGGTACTCGAGGATCTCCGCGCCGGGGGCGAACCGGCGCGACCAGCGCGAGGGCGGCCGGAACGAGTACGAGTACAGGTGCGAGGGGATGTCGCACGCGACCCCGGGGTAGGTGTTGTCGCGCCACGTCCCGCCCACGTCGTCCCCGCGCTCGAGGACGACGTACGACGCCGCGCCCTCGCGCTGGAGCCGGATCGCGGTGCCCAGGCCGGCGAACCCCGCGCCGACCACGGCGACGTCGACGTCCGTCCCGTCGAGGGCGCCCGGAGCGGGGTGCGGCGTCACGCGTCCTCGTAGAGGGTCGTGCGCCGGCGCAGCGTGCGGCCGAGCTCGCCGGCCGTCGCGGCGACGTCGTCCACCGTGAGCGAGCGCCCGGTCTCCGCGCCGGACCCGGCGAGCGACCCGCCGTCGAGCAGCAGCCCGCCCAGGTCGTCGGCGCCGCCGGCGAGGACGAGCCGCGCCCCGTCGAGACCCAGCTTGGTCCAGGCCGCCTGCACGTGGTCCACCCGACCGTGCAGCAGGATCCGGGCGACGGCGTGCACGGCCCGGCTCTCCCGCAGGCTCGGCCCGGGGCGCGCGACGCCCCGCAGGTCGACGGGCGACTCGACGGGCACGAACGGCATCGCGATGAGCTCGGTGAACCCGCCGGTGGCGTCCTGGACGCGGGCGAGCGTGCGCAGGTGCGCGACGACCTGCGCCGGGGTCTCCACGTGGCCGTAGACCATGGTCGCGGTCGAGCGCAGGCCCGCCCGGTGGGCGCGGGTGATGACGTCGACCCACGTCGCGGCCGGCACGTCCGTCCCACCCGAGAGGACGGCCCGCACGTCGTCGTCGAGGATCCGCGCGGCGGTCCCCGGGACGCTGCCGAGACCCCGATGCCGCAGCTCGGCGAGCAGGTCGTCCAGCGGGAGGTCGAGGCGCGCGACGGCGTCGAGCAGCTCGGCGGGACGGAAGGCATGCAGGTGCACGGGGACCGGAGCGCCGTGCACGGCGTCGACCACGTCGAGGTACACCGACCCGGGCTCCCCCGGCGCCGGCGGCCCCTGCACGCAGATCTCGCGGGCGCCCAGGTCGGCCGTCTCGGCGACGAACCGCGCCACCTCCCCCGGGCCGAGCCGGCCGTCGGTCGGCGCGGGCTCCGCCGTGAGGAGGGTCCCGTCGAGGTTCCGGTTCACCACGTAGGTCAGGACGTCGCCCACGGCGTCGCGCCGCAGGGCGTCGGCCAGCGCGGCGAGCTCGGTGAGGTCGGCGTCGCGCGCCCCGAGGAGGGCGACGTACTCGTCGTCGCGCAGCCCGGCCGGGTCGGCCTCGGCGCGGCGGAGCGCGGAGCGCACGGCGGGGTCGGACGTGGCGCCCGCGCCCGACGCCGTCCCTCCCGCGAGACCTCCCACAGCACGTCCCGAGGTGCCGCCGTGGCCGGTGCCCCACGGCGCGGGCCGGTGCGCGGCGTCGGGCTCGCCCAGGCCGTCGGGGGCCGCGAGCGCGTCGACGTACGGGCGCACCCGCTCGTCGATCCACTCGCCGGGCGCCTGCCGGTCGGCGAGGACGTACTCGCGGTGGGCGGTGAGCCGCTCGCGCAGCGTGTAGCCGGTGCGTCGCGTGAGGCGGTCGAGGTCGTCGAGGTGCGGCCAGGGGCGCTCGGGGTTGACGTGGTCCGGGGTGAGCGGGCTGACGCCGCCCCAGTCGTCGATGCCGGCCCGCACGAGGAGGTGGAGCTCGTCCGGGTCCGTGAGGTTCGGGGGCGCCTGCACGTGCGCGGTGCGGCCGAGCACCAGGCGGGCGGTGGCGACGGCGGCGACGTACTCGCGTGTGCCGAGGTCGAGCTCGTCCTGCATCGCGGTCCGCGGCTTCGCACGGAAGTTCTGCACGATCGTCTCCTGGACGTTCCCGTACCGGTCGTGGGCCTCACGGATCGCGAACAGCGTGTCGGCACGGTCGGCGAGCGTCTCCCCGATCCCGAGGAGCAGCCCGGTGCTGAACGGCACCCGGGAGCGGCCGGCGTCCTCCAGGACCCGCAGCCGCACGGCCGGGTCCTTGTCGGGCGAGCCGTGGTGCGCGCCGCCCTTCTCGGCCCACAGGGCGCGCGACGTCGTCTCGAGCATCATGCCCATCGACGGCGCGTAGGGCCGCAGGCGCTGGATCTCCGCCCAGCTCATGACACCAGGGTTGAGGTGCGGCAGCAGACCCGTCTCCTCGAGCACGGCCTGCGCGGCGGCCCGCACGTAGTCGAGCGTCGAGGCGTACCCGTGGGCGTCGAGCCACTCGCGGGCCACCGGCCAGCGGTCCTCGGGGCGGTCCCCGAGCGTGAACAGCGCCTCCTTGCAGCCGAGCGCCGCACCCTCGCGCGCGACGTCGACGATCTGCTCGATGGTCATGAACACCGGCCTGCCGGCCGTCGCGAGCTTGCCGGGGGTGTCGACGAAGATGCAGTAGTGGCAGCGGTCGCGGCACAGCGTCGTGACCGGGATGAAGACCTTCTTCGAGTACGTGACGACCCCGGGCGTCCCGCGCTCGACCAGCCCGGCGTCCCGGACGCGCGAGGCCAGGTCGAGGAGCCCGTCGAGCTCGACCTCGTCCGCGGCCAGCAGCGCGGTCGCGTCCGCACGGTCCAGGTGCTCGGCGGTGTCACCACCTGCGTCGACGACGTCGCGCAGCCGGGCGAGGACCGCCGCGACGGCCGAGGACCGCGCGGGGACGGTCGGGACGGGAAGGGTGGTGACAAGTGGGGACGCGGGAGAAGTCGGCACGGGGCCTCCGGGGTCGCACGGCGGTGCTCCGCGGCGCGCAGGGCGCGCGGGTGCGGGATGGCGATGCTGCGGGGTGCCTCACGGAGAGGAGGGCCCAAGTCCAGGCCCTATCTGTGCTGACTCGTCACCCATCGTATCCCCCGCGTCCACGGGTGGACGGCGCCGACCTGCGGCGGGCTGGGGCGGGCGCACGGCAGCGCCCGCCCCCGGGGGCGACGGCTGGTGGACGTCGCACCCGGTGGCGGGCTCCGGGTTCCTCGGCAGCGGTACCGCTCCGCTTCGGCGCCGAGGTGGCTCAGGCCGAGGCGTCCTCGGACGGCGTGGGCGTCAGGCGCGAACCCATCTTCGCGCGCAGCGACTTCTCGCTCACCGGCTCGTCCCCGCTCGCGCGCAGGGCGCGGTAGTGGGCGCGGGCTTCGTCCTGGCGCTCCTTCTCGGCACCCGTCGCGATCTTCGCCCGCAGGTGCTCGGGACCGTAGCCCCAGGCGTCGACGAGGTCCTGCGCGTGGGGGCGCAGGCGCGCCACCACGCGCTGGTGGTAGCTCGTGACGGTCCGCGCCCGCTGCGCGGACATCCGACCGTTGACGAGGTACCACGCGAGGTTGCGCTCGAGGAGGCTGAGGCCGAAGAGGTCACGCACCCACGTGAGGACCTGCCGGGTGCCGGCGTCCTCGACGAGCTCGAGGGCCTTGGTGAAGGCCTCCCAGCGCAGCAGGTCGGCGTGGGCCTTCGCGGTCTCGATGAGCTCGACCTGGTGGGTGTTGAACAGGTGCGCCGCGGTCTCGGGGTCGGCCTTCTGCGCGGGGCGCAGCGCGAGCGCGACCTCCTCGACCATGGTCTCGACGCGGTCCGTGAGCAGGGCGCGCTGCGTGTCGGCGTCACGCAGCTGTCCGGCGGCACGGCGAGGGTCGCCGGCGTCGGAGATCGCCTGCGCCGCACGCTTGAGCGGGGTGCGGTGCAGCGCGGCGTCGGTGGCCCGCTCGACGACGACCCGGGCCATCTGGCCCGGGGTGATGCCCTTGAACGACTTGCCGTAGTCGGTGAGCAGCCGCTTCGCCACGAGCTGCAGCAGGACCGTGTTGTCGCCCTCGAAGGTCGCGTAGACGTCCATGTCGGCGTGCAGGCTCGTGATGCGGTTCTCGGTGAGGAACCCCGCGCCGCCGCACGCCTCGCGCGTCTCCTGCAGCGTGTCGAGCGCGAAGCGGGTGCTCGTCGCCTTCAGCGCGGCGGCCGTCGTCTCGAGGTCCTCGCGCTGCTCGGGCGTGTCCTCCTCGCCGGAGAACACCGAGTGGAACAGGTCGAGCAGGCGGTCGTGCGCGAAGTGCGACGCGTACGCCTCCGCGATGCGCGGGACGAGCCGGTGCTGGTGCGTCCCGTAGTCGAGGATCGTCACCTCCTCCGTCGACGACGCCCCGGTGAACTGGCGGCGCTCGTTGCCGTAGCGCACGGCGATCGCCAGGCCGAGCTTCGACGCCGTGACGGCCGCGCCGTCGAGCGAGACGCGGCCCTGCACGAGGGAGCCGAGCATGGTGAAGAACCGGCGCCCCGGGCTGTCGATGGGCGACGAGTACGTGCCGTCGGGGGCGACCGCGCCGTAGCGGGCGAGCAGGTCGGCCCGCGGGACGCGGACCTGGTCGAAGTGCAGCCGGCCGTTGTCGACGCCGTTGAGGCCGCCCTTCTGCCCGTCGTCCTCGCCGCCGATGCCCGGCAGGAACGGGAACGCACCGGTGTCGGTCGGCGTGCCGTCGGCGTCCCGGATCGGGACGTAGAACGCGTGCACACCGTGGTTCACACCACGGGTGACGAGCTGGGCGAACACGACCGCCGCCGTGGCGTGCACGGCTGCGTTGCCGAGGTAGTCCTTCCACGCTCCGCGGAACGGGGTGTGGAGGACGAACTCCTCGGTGTCGGGGTCGTACGTCGCGGTCGTGGCGATGCTCGCGACGTCGGAGCCGTGCCCGGTCTCCGTCATCGCGAAGGCGCCGGGCACCGAGACGTCCATCGCGCCCGGGAGCAGCCGGTCCTGCTGGTCGGGGTTGCCCAGGTGCAGGATCGCCGAGGCGAACAGGCCCCACTGGACGCCTGCCTTGATCTGCAACGACGGGTCGGCGGCCACGAGCTCCTCGAAGCCCGCGAGGTTGCCGCCCGGGTCGTCGGCGCCGCCGAGGCGCTCGGGGAACGCGCGCCAGACCTGCTTGCGCGGGACGAGAGCCTTGACCTGGTCGAGCACCCGCGCGCGGTGCTCGGCCACCGACTGGCCCTCGATGCGCCAGAACTCCGGCTCGCCCGCGGTGGCACGCGCGGCGGCGCGCAGGTCGGCCCAACGACCCAGCAGGTGCTGGGAGAGGGCGTCGACGTCGACCGTCGCGGTCTCGTCGGTCGGGGCGGGCAGCGGGGTGCGAGCGGGGGTGTGCTCGCCAGGTCCGGCGGGCCGGTCCGAGGTGGTGGTCATCGGGACTCCTCTGTCACGGTCGTGGGGTCGGGATCGGGGCGGGAGGTGGGACGGTTCTCACCGAGGACGCCGACGGGGCCGGCCCACAGCCAGTTGCCCACGCGGTCGGTGAGCTGCTCGCGGTCGGGCGCGTCCGGCCGGCCGCGGTGGCCCAGCCACCACTCCCCGGCGCCGCGCACGAACCCCACGGCACCGGCCGCCCACGCGGCGGCGTCGGCGGGCGCCACGTCCGTCGCACGGGCGAAGGGCTCGGCGACGAGCTGGGTGACGGAGTCGAGGAAGGCGGCGAGGGGAGCGTCGGCGACGGGGGCGCCCGTCGCGTGGTCGGTGCCCGCGATGGAGCCGGTGCGGGTGACGAAGTAGTAGACGTTCGGGGAGCTCTCGATCATCTCGAGATACACGCCGACCATGGCGTGCAGGGCGCGCTTGGGCGTCTCGGCCGCCTCCGCCGCCTGCGTCAGCGCGGCGTGCATCCGCCCGACGACGGCGGAGCCGACGGCGACCTGGAGCCCCGTCTTGTCGTCGAAGTAGCGGTAGATGATCGACTTCGAGGTCCCCGACGCGGCCGCGATCTCGTCCATGGAGACACCGGGTCCACCGCGGTGCACGGCCTTGCTCGCGGCGCGGACGAGCTCGGCGCGCCGTGCGGCCCGGTGGTCGTCCCAGCGGGTGGAGCGCCCGTCGACGACGGCCGCCGCTCTGCCCGGTGTGGTGCTCGATGGGCTGCTCACGCTGTCCTCCGTTGTGCCCGACGTCGGTGTCGTGCGGGCGCCGTGCCGGCGCGCGCCGTGAGACCGTGTGATCCGTCTCACGATACTGAGAGTATCAGGTACTGTGGGTCTTGGACACCGAGGTCGCGCGGCTCATCCGACGGGACCTCGACGACGGAGCGAGCAGAGAGCAGGCGAAGTGGCCACCAACAAGCCGTCCCCCGGCCGGAGCACGAGCACGACGCCCGGCACCGACGCCGTCATCATCGGCGGCAACCGCATCCCGTTCGCACGCGCCGGCGGGAAGTACGCCACCGCGAGCAACCAGGACATGTTCACCGCCGCGCTCGAGGGCCTCGTCGCCCGGTACGGGCTGCAGGGCGAACGTCTCGGCGAGGTCGTCGGCGGTGCTGTCCTCAAGCACTCGCGCGACTTCAACCTCGTGCGCGAGTCCGTGCTGGGCTCGTCGCTGTCACCGCAGACCCCCGCGTACGACCTCCAGCAGGCGTGCGCCACCGGCCTCGAGGCCGTCGTGACGGTCTCGAACAAGATCCGCCTCGGACAGATCGAGTCGGGCGTCGCCGGCGGCTCCGACACCGTCTCCGACGCCCCGATCGCCGTCGGCGAGGGGCTGCGGCGGGCCCTGCTCGCAGCGAGCCACGCGAAGAGCCTCGGCGGGCGTCTCAAGGCGTTCGCGTCGATCCGCCCCGGCGACCTCGCCCCCCTGACGCCCCGCACCGACGAGCCCCGCACGGGCCTGTCCATGGGCGAGCACCAGGCCATCACGACCGCGACCTGGGGCATCAGCCGCGAGGCGCAGGACGAGATCGCCCTCGCGAGCCACCACCACCTCGCGGCGGCCTGGGCAGGCGGCTTCTTCGACGACCTGGTGACGCCCTTCCGCGGGCTGACCCAGGACCAGAACATGCGCGCGGACTCCTCGGCCGAGAAGCTCGCGACGCTCCCCCCGGTCTTCGGCAAGCGGCTCGCCGCCTCCGCCGGCGGCGCCGAGCCGACCATGACGGCGGGTAACTCCACCCCGCTCACCGACGGCGCGTCCGTCGTGCTCCTCGGGTCCCGCGCGTGGGCCGAGGCGAAGGACCTGCCCGTCCTGGCCCGCGTCGTCGACGCCGAGACCGCGGCGGTCGACTACGTCCACGGCCATGAAGGGCTGCTCATGGCTCCCGCGCACGCCGTGCCGCGGCTCCTCGCCCGGCAGGGCCTGGAGCTCGGCGACTTCGACTTCTACGAGATCCACGAGGCGTTCGCCTCGACCGTCCTCACCACTCTGGCGGCGTGGGAGGACGACGAGTACTGCCGCACCGAGCTCGGCCTCGACGGTGCGCTCGGCGCGATCGACCGCTCGCGCCTCAACGTCAACGGCTCCTCGCTCGCCGCGGGCCACCCGTTCGCCGCGACCGGCGGACGCATCGTCGCCACCGCGGCGAAGCTCGTCGCGCAGCGCGCGGCCGAGACCGGCCGCCCGGCACGCGCCCTCGTCTCGGTCTGCGCCGCGGGCGGGCTGGGCGTCGCCGCCGTCATCGAGAGCGCCTGAGCACCGGAAGGGATCGCACCATGGCTGATCGTTACCTCACCGCCGTCAACTCCGGCGTGACCAAGACCGTCGCGAAGAAGCTCGGGCTTCCTCGCCCCGCGCACCTGCGCCGCTACCGCGCCGGCGACCCCCTCGTCCCGGGCCCCGTGCTCGTCCTCGGCGGGAAGCCCGGCGTCCCCGACGCCGCCGACGACGTCGCGCACGCGCTGCTGGGCTGGGACCTCGACGTGCGGCAGAACGCCGACGCCGACACGCGCTGGGGCGCGATCGTCGTCGTCCTCACCGAGATCACCAGCCCCGCCGACCTCTCCGGGCCCGTCATGGACCTCGGCGGAGCGCTGCGCCGGCTCCTGCCCGGCGGTCGCGTCGTCACGGTCTCCCGCGCAGCGGGCGACGACGACTCCCCCACGCTCGCCGCCGCCCGCGAGGGCGTGGACGGGTTCCTGCGCTCGGTCGCCAAGGAGCTCCGGGCCGGGGCCACCGGCAACGGCGTCCAGCTCACCGACGGCGCCGCCCCCGACAGCCCGTCGGCGCTCGCCGCGCTGCGCTTCTTCCTCTCGGGCCGGTCGGCGTTCGTCGACGGTCAGCTGCTCGAGGTCGGGCCCGCCGAGGCGCCGGCGGCCACCGACGACAGCCCGCTGGCCGGGCGCGTCGCCGTCGTCACGGGTGGCGCGCGGGGCATCGGGGCGTCGATCGCCCGGACCCTCGCGCGCGACGGCGCGACCGTCGTCGTGGTCGACGTCCCCGCAGCCGGCGAGGCGCTCGCGAAGGTCGCGAACGAGATCCGGGGCACCGCGCTCCAGCTCGACGTCACCGCACCGGATGCGGGCGCACGCATCCTCGAGCACGCGCGGTCACGCCACGGCGGCCTGCACGTCCTGGTCCACAACGCCGGGATCCTGCGCGACAAGCTCCTCGCCAACATGTCCCCGGACAAGTGGGACGCGGTCATCGCCGTGAACCTGCTCGCCCAGCTGCGCATCAACGACTACCTGCTCGGGGCGAACGGCCTGTCCGACGCGCCCCGCATCGTCTCGCTCGCCTCGACGAGCGGCATCGCGGGCAACCGCGGGCAGACGAACTACGGGTACTCCAAGGCCGGCGTGATCGGGCACACCCGCGCGACCGCACGGCTGCTGCGCGAGGTCGGCGGCACCGCCAACGCGGTCGCGCCGGGCTTCATCGAGACCGACATGACGGCCTCCATCCCGTTCGCGGCCCGCGAGGTCGCGCGGCGGGCGAGCTCGCTGCAGCAGGGCGGTCAGCCGGTCGACGTCGCCGAGGCCATCGCCTTCCTCGCCTCGCCCGCGGCCGCCGGCGTGAGCGGTCAGGTGCTGCGGGTCTGCGGTCAGAACCTGGTGGGCCGGTGACGCGCGTCGAGACCCTGCCCGCGCTCCCCGCGCTCGGTGGGCTCTACGCACGGGGCCTGGCGTCGTCGGGCCGGATCGCCGTGCGGCGCACCGTGTCCTCGGGCGCAGGCGACCTGGTCCTGCCCGACGTGACGTACCGGGTCGCGGGCGTCGACACGTCCGTGCCCGACGTCGCGGCGCACCTCGAGCGCTACCGGCGCGTCGTCGGGGAGCCGGCCGGGGGCACGACGTCGGCCGGGAACCCCGCGGGGGTGCCGGCCGGGTTCCTGCACGTGCTCGCCTTCCCTCTGGCGACGGCCGTGATGGTGCGCGGCGACTTCCCGCTGCCGCTGCTGGGGCTCGTGCACGTGGAGAACTCTGCCGCCGTGCTGCGGCCCGTGCGGCTCGGGGACCAGCTCGAGGTGCGGGCGCACGCGACGAACCTGCGCCCGCACCGGCGCGGGGCGCAGGTGGATCTCGTCACCGAGGTGACGGTGCCCGGGGAGGGGCTCGCGTACCGCGGGGTCTCGACGTACCTGGCGAAGGGCGTCGACCTGCCTGACACGTCCTCCGCACCGGGCACGGAGCCGGACGCGCGCGGCGAGTGGGTCCCGCCGCTGCCCACCGCGCGCTGGAGCCTGCCCGCCGGGACGGGTCGTGCGTACGCGGCCGTCTCCGGCGACCGCAACCCGATCCACACCTCCGCGCTCGGCGCGAAGGCGTTCGGGTTCCCCCGCACCATCGCGCACGGCATGTACACCGCGGCGCGCGCACTGGCGGAGGTCGGTACCGGACGGGGCGAGACCTACGACTGGACCGTGAGCTTCGCCAAGCCCGTGCTGCTGCCGAGCACGGTCGACGTCGCGATCCGCCCGTCCGGGCCCGGGGGCGGGTTCACCTACCAGGCCTGGAGCGGGCGCTCCGGCACTCTGCACCTCACGGGAGCGGTCACGCCGAGGTCATGACCGGGCACGGCCGGCGGTGTGCTCGGCAACCCCCCGGTAGTAGGAGGTAGAGACCTGGCTGCGCAACGTCCGCAGCGTCACGGCTGCGAGGACGATGAGAACGAGGTCGAGCAGGATCCCGCTGCCCTCCTCCAAGAAGATGCCGAGGACGAGGAACACGATCGCTCCCACCATCAGCCAGGTCGCGGTCGTGCACGCCCAGACACGCCCTCGCCCTACCGGGCCGGCCAGCCAGAAGAACACCGCGCTCAAGGCGCCGTTGACGAGGACCACGAACACGGTGCCCGCCAGGATCCACGCAGCGTCGGCGCCCCGGTTGACGACCACCATGACGGCGACGAACACCATGAGCACGACCGAGAGCGCCAGGACGACGCCGATGGTGATCAGCAGGCGCCGCGCGGTGCGCAGGGACGCAGGGACGTTCGGCAGGGGTCGCTGACGGAAGTGGACCGCGGGTGACGGTCCGGCCGGTGGCGGCGCGTCGTCGCGCACGGCGTACGGCGCGCTGAACCCCAGGTCGTGCGTCGGGCCGGGGCCCGGCGCCGCGATCGGCTCAGGACTCGGCTCAGGATGGTGGGGCTGGGACACGGGCGCCTCCTGCTCGTGCGCCGGTGGGTCCGACGCGCTGGGCGAAGGGTAGCGAGTCCGACCGACCCTCAGCGACGAGAATCCGCGACGGACAGCCGCGCGACCAGGGACGCCCGGACAGCGGGCCACTCGTCGGCGAGGATCGAGAAGTAGGCGGTGTCGCCACGGGTGCCGTCGGGCCGGAGGCGGTGGCTGCGCAGCACCCCCTCCGGGACGGCGCCCAGCCGGCGGATCGCGGCGGTCGAGCGGGTGTTGCGGGCGTCGGCCCGCAGCGCCACCCGCTGCAGCCCCCACGTCTCGAACGCGTGCGTGAGCATCGCGAGCTTGCAGGCCGGGTTGTTCGTCGTCCCCCACCAGCGGCGGCCGAAGAACGTATGACCGATCTCGACCCGCCCCAGCCCCGGCTCGTGGTCGTAGAACGACGTGCTGCCGCGCACCTCACCGCTCACCGCGTCGACGGCGGTGAACGCCAGCCGGCCTGGCGCCGCTAGCGCGGCGTCGACGTAGGTGCGCAGGGCGTCCACGTCGCGCGGGGTCGGGGATGACATCCCCGCCCACAGCTCGTCGTCGACGAGTGCGGCGAGCGCCGGGGCACGGGTGTGGTCGAGCGGCTCGAGCCGCACGCCCGGGCCGTGGAGCGTCAGGTCGTGGTGCACCGCACCATCCCATCACGATCGTGCGCACCTCATCCGGCGCTGCTCGCCGCGCGCTGGGCGGCGAACGCCTCGTGGTACTCGCGCACCCGACGCGGGTAGTCCCGGACATGGGGGTCGCCGAGCGCGTTCAGCGTGTAGCCGTACAGGCCGAAGAACACGACGGCCGTGGTGAGTCTCGCCCCGCCCGCACCACCGAGCAGGCTGAGGGCCTGCTGGGCGATGAGGACCCAGAGCAGGATCCGTGCCGTCCTGGCCGCCTTCTCGTCGCCGTTGAGGAGGCGTCCCCGCAGGCGGACGAGCGCCACGCTCAGCCCGACGACGACGGCGACCGTGCCCCAGAGCACGACGAGCAGCCAGGGTGCGGCTGCCGCGAGGTCCGCGGTGAGGGCGGCCGCGAGCAGGGCCGGAGCAAGGCACACGAGCACTCCCGCGACACCCACGATCCCCATCCACCTCACCGCGCGCTCCATCGACTCCGGCGGGCGGGGGTAGGGGATCAGGCGCGTCGGGCTCGTCGTCATCGGGGTGTCCTTCCGTGTCGGCGCCGGGCTCTCCTGCGCCAGGTCCGGACACTAGCGAGACGCACGTGCGCCCCGCAGAGGCCTGTGGACAACTCCCCGGGGAGCGGGCACGGGGGCGCGTCGGCGACGTCGTCGCGTGGTCGATCCACGAGAGATGCGCTCCGCGTGCGAGCGGTGCAGACCCCGCATAGCGTCGAACGATCACGACGAAAGGAGATCCCTATGGGACTCGATGACAAGATCTCGAACGCTGCCGAAGACGCCAAGGGCAAGCTCAAGGAGGGCACCGGCAAGGTGTCCGACAACGAGCGGCTCGAAGCAGAGGGCAAGGCCGACCAGTCCAAGGCCGACCTCAAGAAGGCCGGCGAGAACGCGAAGGACGCGTTCAAGGACTGACGCCTCCGCGCACCATCACGACGGACGGCCCCGCAGACCCTGCGGGGCCGTCCGTCGTCCTCCGGTCCGGGAGGGCGGAGTGCCTACTCGTCGAGGGGCGCGGGGCCGCAGCCGACGGCGTCGGTGAGGAAGCCTGCCGCGGCGGTGGCGAACAGCCCGGCGAGGCCGGACCCGACGGGTACGGGTCGCGGGTCGTCGGCGACCACCCAGCAGCCGTCGACGACCTCGTAGCGGGACGTGGCGCCGTCGGTCACGTAGGCCTGCAGCGCGGTGAGCAGCCGCTCGACCTCGTCGCCCGTCGTCCCGACGCCGACCGACGCGCGGATCGCGCCCGCGTCGTATCCCAGGCGGGACAGCAGCGGGTGGGCGCAGAAGCGCCCGTCGCGCACCCCGATGCCGTGCTCGGCGGACAGGTAGGCGGCGACGAGGCCGGGGTCGTGCCCGACGACGGAGAAGGTCACCACACCGACGGGGTCGACGGCGTCGGCCCAGACCCGCACGACGCGCACGCCGTCGATGGCGTCGAGCCCGTCGACGAGGCGCGTGCGCAGCGCGGTCTCGTGCGCGACGAGCGCGTCGGGGTCGAGGGCGGCGAGCGCGTCGCACGCGGCGGCGAGCGCGACCGCTCCGATGACGTTGGGCGAGCCGGCCTCGTGGCGGGCGGGGGCCGCCTGCCAGCGGGTCTCCCCCGCGCTGACGTTGCGCACCGCGCCACCGCCCGCGAGGTGGGGGGTGCCGGCGTCGAGCCAGTCACGGCGCCCGACGAGCGCGCCCGCGCCGAAGGGTGCGTACGTCTTGTGGCCGGAGAACGCGACGTAGTCGACGCCGGTCGCCGCGAGGGAGAACCCGCGGTGCGGGACGAGCTGGGCGCCGTCGAGCGCGATCCGGGCTCCGGCGTCGTGCGCGATGCGGACGAGGTCCGCGACCGGCAGGGACTCCCCCGTGACGTTCGAGGCGCCGGTGACGGCGAGGAGCGCGTACGGCAGGCGGGCGAGCTCGGCGCGCAGGCCGGCAAGGGTCTCGGCGACCGAGGTGCCCCCGACGAGGACGGTCGCGGCGCCGTCGCGCTGCCAGGGCAGGAGGTTCGCGTGGTGCTCGACGTCGAGGACGAGCACCCGGCCCGGCTGCCCGTCGGGGCGGGCGGGGACGCAGCCCGCGAGGAGGTTGAGGGAGTCGGTGGTGTTGCGGGTGACGATCGTGACGTCGTCGTCCCGGGCGCCGACGAAGTCGCCGACGGTGCGGCGCGCGGACTCGTAGAGCGCGGTGGAGACCTGCGAGAGGTACCCGGCGCCGCGGTGGACGCTCGCGTAGAGCGGGAGCACCTCGGTGACGCGGTCGGCGACGATCTGCAGCGCCGGGGCGGACGCCGCGACGTCGAGGTTCGCGTACGGGACGCTGCGCCCGTCGACGAGGGGGACGAGGGTGTCGCTGCCCACGACGGGCAGCAACGAACACTCGGGCGTCGCGGCGCGGTCGGCGTCAGCAGGTGCGGCGGTCGTCACGGTCACGGCAGAGTCCTCCGGCGAGAGTCGGGGAGGGGCTCCCCGCGCTTGCCCCACGCCTCGTGACGAGGGGCCTGGTCGTCACCCGGGGCACCCCACCGCGAGAGGAGGGTTGCCGGCCAGCAAACCGGGGTTTGACGCTGGCGCTCATGACCTGCGAACCAGGATGCGTGAGCCCGAGAATCGTGTCAACTGGTGGGCAGGTCGTCTCGGATGCTGGCCAGGTGTCGTACGATCCCTCCAACCATCCAGAGCGGCCGAGTGACCTGGCACGATGACGCCGCAGCAACCCCCCGGGATCGCGCACCAGCGCGGGACCGGGCGAGGGTGCTACCGCCACGACCGATGGAGGACGCATGAGCGCACCCACCGCACGACCCGCCGCCGGCTACGCCGGAGACCTCACCCCCGCCGACGCCTGGGCGCTGCTCGAGACCGACGAGCGCGCCGTGCTCGTCGACGTGCGCACCGAGGGCGAGTGGCAGGTGATCGGCGTGCCCGACGTCGCGGGCCTGGGCCGCGAGGCCGTCTTCAGCCAGTGGGTCACCGCGGACGGGCGCCCGAACCCCGGGTTCCTCGACGAGCTCACCACCGCCGGGCTCGCCCCGGGTGACGAGCGGCCCGTCGTCTTCCTGTGCCGTTCGGGGCAGCGCTCCATCGGCGCGGCCCGGGCCGCGACGGCGGCCGGGCTCGGCCCCGCGTACAACGTGCTGGAGGGCTTCGAGGGGGCACCCGGTCCGACCGGTGCGCGCGACCGCGAGGGCTGGAAGGTCGCCGGCCTCCCCTGGAAGCAGTCGTGAGCGTCGCGGGCGGCTCGGGGCGCAAGCCCCTGCCTGCCTCGGCGCGCCCGGCGACGCTGGCCGTGCGCGGCGGGCACCACCGCACCGAGTTCCAGGAGACCTCCGAGGCGCTGTTCCTCACGCAGGGCTACACCTACGACCGCGCCGCCGACGCCGAGGCCGCGTTCGCCGGCGACCTCGACCGGTTCGTCTACTCGCGCTACGGCAACCCGACCGTGCACACCTTCGAGGAGCGCCTGCGCCTGCTCGAGGGCGCCGAGGCCTGCTACGCGACGGCGTCGGGCATGTCGGCCGTGTTCACGTCGCTCGCGGCGCTCGTCGGGTCGGGGTCGCGGATCGTCGCGGCGCGCGCCCTGTTCGGGTCGTCGATCGTCATCTTCGACGAGATCTTCGCCAAGTGGGGCGTGCGGACCGACTACGTCGACGGGCACGTACTCTCCCAGTGGGAGGAGGCTCTCTCGACGCCCGCGGACGTCGTGTTCTTCGAGACGCCGTCCAACCCCATGCAGGACATCGTCGACGTGCGCCGGGTGAGCGACCTCGCGCACGCGGCCGGCGCCGTCGTCGTGCTCGACAACGTCTTCGCGACCCCCCTGCTGCAGAAGCCCCTCGAGCTGGGGGCCGACGTCGTCGTGTACTCGGCGACCAAGCACATCGACGGGCAGGGGCGGGTGCTCGGCGGCGCGATCCTCGGCACCGAGGACTACGTCACCGGGCCGGTGCAGACCTTCATCCGCAACACCGGTCCGTCGTTGTCCGCGTTCAACGCGTGGGTGCTGCTCAAGGGTCTCGAGACGCTGCACGTGCGCGTCCGCGCGCAGAACGACGCCGCCGCGCAGGTCGCCGCCGCGCTCGAGGAGCTGCCCGGGATCACGGCGGTGCGCTACCCGTTCCTCGCCTCGCACCCGCAGCGCGAGCTCGCGATGTCGCAGCAGACCGGCGGCGGGACCGTCGTGACGTTCAACCTCGACGTCGCCCCCGGCACGGACCCCGAGACGGCGAAGAAGCGCGCGTTCACCTTCCTCGACGCCCTGCAGGTCGTCGACATCTCCAACAACCTCGGCGACGCCAAGTCGCTCGTCACGCACCCCGCGACCACCACGCACCGCAAGCTCGGGCCGGAGGGGCGGGCCGCCGTCGGGATCGCGGAGACGACCGTCCGGCTGTCGGTGGGCCTCGAGGACCCGCTCGACGTCATCGAGGACGTGGAGCAGGCGCTGCACGCCTGACCGCAATCCGGTGGACGCCTCCGTGGGGGCGTCCGTAGCGTCGGGCCATGCCTGACGCGATCTTCGACGACCCGGCTCTCGCCGCGCTCTACGACCCGCTCGACCCCGACCGCAGCGACCTCGACGCGTACGTCGCGATCGTCGACGAGCTGGGCGCGCGGAGCGTGCTCGACGTCGGCTGCGGGACCGGTACCTTCGCGTGCCTGCTCGCGCGCCGGGGGCTCGACGTCGTCGGCGTCGACCCGGCGGGCGCGTCGCTCGACGTCGCGCGCACCAAGCCCGGCGCGGACCGGGTGCGCTGGCTGCACGGCGACGCGACCGGCCTCCCGCCGCTGCAGGTCGACCTCGCGACCATGACCGCGAACGTCGCGCAGGTGTTCTGCACCGACGACGACTGGTACGCCACGCTGCGCGGCGTGCGGGCGGCGCTCGCGCGGGGCGGCCACCTCGTCCTCGAGACGCGGGTGCCGGCGCGGCGGGCGTGGGAGGGCTGGGTGCGCGACGAGACGTTCGTGCGCGTCGACGTCCCGGGGACCGGCGTCGTCACGTCGTGGACCGACCTCACGGACGTCTCGCTCCCGCTCGTGTCGTTCCACGACACGACCGTCCTGCCCGACGGACGCGAGCTCCACTCCGACTCGACGCTGCGGTTCCGCTCCCGCGAGGAGGTCGAGCACTCGCTCGCCGCCTGCGGCTTCACCGTCGAGGACGTACGCGACGCACCGGACCGCCCCGGCCGCGAGTGGGTGTTCGTCGCTCGGGCGAGCACCACCTAGCTGTCGCGCGCCCTGTCGTCGCGCACCCTGAGGGACGCATCGAGAACATCGCTGTGGACGACGGTTCGCCCGTGTCGGAGGGACCTCGTAGCCTCCTCGTAGCGCCCGGCCGTCCCGCGGGCGCGACGTTCCGGTCGATGGGGGTCCTCGTTGCTGCACGTGCACCGCTCCGAGCGCGCGGACGCGCTCGTGGCGCCCCTCGCCGCCGTGCTCGCCGACCTGCCCGCCGACCCGTTCACCCCCGACGTCGTCGCCGTGCCCACGCGAGGTGTCGAGCGGTGGCTCGCGCAGCGGCTCTCGCACCACCTGGGGGCCTCCGACGCCGTGTCCGGGGTGTGCGCGAACGTCGACTTCAGCGGGCCGCGGCGGCTGGTGGAGCAGGTCGTCGCCGACCTCACGGGGGTGGAGCCCGACGACGACCCGTGGCGGCCCGAGCGCCTCGCCTGGTCCGTGCTGGAGGTGCTCGACGCGCACCTCGACGAGCCGTGGGCCGCGCCGCTCGCGCGCTACGTCGGCGAGCCGGACGACGAGGTACGACGAGGGCGTCGCCTCACGCTCGCCCGGCGTGTCGCGGACCTCCTCGTCGACTACGCGCGGCAGCGGCCCGACGTCGTGCTCGCCTGGTCCGCCGGGGACACCTCCGTGGGCACGGCACCGGATGACCTGGCCTGGCAGCCCGAGCTGTGGCGCCGCCTGCTCGTCCGGGTCCCCGGGACGGACCCCGCCCGCCGCGTCGCCGACGCGGTGGACGCGTTGCGCGCCGACCCCGCCGTCGTGGACCTGCCCGCACGGCTGTCGGTGTTCGGCCCGACGCGGGTGCCGGAGGACGAGCTGCGGGTGCTGCGTGCCCTCGCCGAGCACCGCGACGTCCACCTGTGGCTGGTGCACCCCTCCCCCGGCCTGTGGGAGAAGGTCGCCGCGCACGCGGACGGTGCGCCCGAGACCCGGCCCCGCCGCGCCGACGTCCCGCCGCTCGCCCGGCACCCCTTCCTCGGGTCCACCGCGCGCGACGCGGTCGAGCTGCAGCTCCGGCTCGACGGGGCGGAGGTCACCCATCACCCGACGGCGGCGCCCCGGCCCACGCTGCTCGGCGCGCTGCAGTCCGCGCTGCGCGCCGACGAACCCGACGGCGCGCACGTCGTCGACCCTGCCGACCGGTCCGTGCAGGTGCTCGCCTGCCACGGCCGGGCGCGGCAGGTCGAGGTGCTGCGGGAGACGCTCGTCGGGCTCTTCGCCGCCGACGAGACGCTCCAGGCCCGTGACGTGATCGTGCTGTGCCCCGACATCGAGACGTTCGCCCCCCTCGTCACCGCGACGTTCGGCGCCGTCCCCGAGCTGGGCGACGACGCGCACCCCGGCCAGCGGCTGCGCGTCAGCCTCGCGGACCGCGGCCCCGGGACCACGAACCCCGTGCTCGGCCTGCTCGCAACCCTGCTCCGCCTCGCGGACGGACGCGTCACGGCGTCCGAGGTGCTGGACCTCGCGGCGAGCGCTCCCGTGCGACGCCGGTTCCGCTTCTCGGACGACGACGTGGACCGGCTGCGGCAGTGGGCCGTCGAGGCCGGGGTGCACTGGGGCGAGGACGGCGAGCGGCGGGAGCGGTTCGGCATCGACGCGCGGGTGCGGCAGGGCACGTGGGACGCGGCGCTCGACCGCATCCTGCTCGGGGCGGCGATGGCGGACGAGGACGCCCGGTTCGTCGGCCCGGCCTTGCCGCTCGACGACGTCGGCTCGACCGACGTCGACCTCGCCGGTCGCCTGGCCGAGCTCGTCGCCCGGCTGACCGAGGTGCTCCGCGCCCTGACGGGTGTGCACCCGCTCGGGCACTGGCTCGACGCGCTCGACCGGGCGCTCACCCTGCTCGCCGAGGCGCCCCCGACCGAGACCTGGCAGGTCGGCGCGGCACGCCGCGTGCTCGGGGACGTGCGGGCGAGCGGATCGGCGCACGGCGACGTGGAGCTACGGCTCGCCGACGTGCGTGCCGTGCTCGACGACCGGCTCGCCGGCCGGGCGACCCGTTCCGGGTTCCGCACGGGCGCGCTCACGGTGTGCTCGCTGGAACCCATGCGGTCGGTGCCGCACCGTGTCGTCTGCCTGCTCGGGCTGGACGACGGCGCGTTCCCCCGCACCGCTTCGCCCGCCGGCGACGACCTGCTCGCGCGACACCCGGAGATCGGTGAGCGCGACCCGCGCAGCGAGGACCGGCAGATCTTCCTCGACGCCGTCGCGGCCGCGGGTGACCACCTCGTCGTCGTGCACACGGGCGCCGACGAGCGCACCGGCGCACCGCGGCCCCCCGCCGTGCCGGTCGCGGAGCTGCTCGACGCGCTGGACCGGGTCGCGACGGTTCCCGGCGGCGGGCCGGTGCGCGAGCACGTGGTCGTCCGCCACCCGCTGCAGACCGTGGACGAGCGCAGCTTCACGCCGGGAGCCCTCGGCGTGCCCGGACCGTTCAGCCACGACGTCGCCGCGTTCGACGGGGCGCGCGCCGTACGGGGTGAGCGTCGAGCGGCCGGGGCGCTCGTCGCGGCACCGCTCGAGCTGCCGGTCGACCTGACGACCGACCCCGGCTCCGGTGCGGGCACCGGCACCAGCAGCGACGTGGAGCTCGACGACCTGGTCCGCCTCCTCGAGAACGCACCGCGGTGGTTCGCCCAGCACACGCTCGACGTCGGTCTCGTCGTCGACGCCGAGGACGTGGACGACCGTCTCCCGCTCGCCCTGACCGGGCTGTCCGGCTGGGGTGTCGGCGACCGTGTCCTGCGCGCCGCGCTCACCGGGGTGGACCCGGGCCGGGCGATGCAGGCCGAGTGGCGGCGCGGTCAGGTCCCGCCCCGCGAGCTCGGCCGGTCCGCGCTGCAGCGCGTCGTGCAGTCCGTGGGACCGCTCCGGGTCGCGGCCGTCGAGGCGGCGCGCGAGGCGGACGCCGCCGCGGGCCGCCCCGTGAGCCCCGACGTGCTGCGCTCCGGGGAGACGGTGGACGTCCGTGCCGCGCTGCCGGGCGGACGCACGCTCGTCGGCACCGTGCCGGGGGTGCACGGGCGGCGGGTCGTGCGCACCGAGTACTCGAGGCTCGGACCCAAGCACCGGCTGCGGGCGTGGGTGCAGGTGCTCGCCCTCGCCGCGAGCGACCCTGCTCAGCCGTGGGACGCGACGACGATCGGCCGCTCGTCCCGCGGCATGGACGTCGCCTGGTCGCAGGTCACCCCGCCGGACGCGGCGGCGGACCTGCTGGCCGACCTCGTCGCGCTCCGGGACGAGGCCGCCCGCGAGCCGCTGCCGTTCCTGCCCGAGGTGTCGCTGAAGTACGCGGAGGAGCGCCGCACCACGGACGCCCGGGACGCGCTCGTCCGCGCGGGCTGGCTGTGGGACAAGGGGTTCGAGCGCAAGGACCCCTACGTCGTCCTCGCCTGGGGCCGGGACGCCCCGCTGGCCGACGTCGGCGGCCAGGCGAGACCGGCGGACCTCGGCCGGCTCCCCGACGACCCGACCCGTCTCGGCGCCGTCTCGCGGCGCGTGTGGGACACCCTGCTGGAGAACGAGCGACGAGGTACTCGATGAGCGGCCCCGCCCCGGCGACCCCGGCCCGTCCCGGCACCTCCGCGTCGGGTGCCCCGCCCCGGCGCTTCGACCCGCACGGCGAGCTGCCCACCGGGACGGTGGTGCTCGAGGCGAGCGCCGGCACCGGCAAGACGCACACCATCGCCACGCTGACGACCCGCTACGTCGCCGAAGGCATCGCGGCGCTGCCGGAGATCATGCTCGTGACGTTCGGCCGCGCGGCGACGTCCGAGCTGCGCGACCGCGTCCGCGAGCGCCTGGTCGCCGCCGAGCGCGCGCTGCGCGCACCGGACGCGGCCGACGACCCGGACCCGCTCGTGGCGTTCCTCGCGGCGACGGACGACGAGGAGCTCGGGCGGCGCCGCGACCGGTTGCGGGTCGCGCTGTCCCAGCTCGACGCGGCGGCCATCACGACCACGCACGGCTTCTGCCAGCAGATGCTCACCGCGCTCGGGACCGCCGCCGACGTGGACCTCACCACGAGCTTCCTGCCGGACGTCGCCGACCTCGTCGAGGAGGTCTCGGACGACCTGTACGTGCGGTTGTTCGCGGACCAGGGCGAGCCGCCGCTCGCCCCGCAGGGTGTGCGTGACGTCGCGCGTGCCGCGGTGAGCAACCACGACGCGGTGCTCGCGCCCGACGACGCCCCGGTGGGTTCCGTGGGTGCCGTCCGCCGCGAGGTCGCCGGGGCGGCCCGTCGCGAGGTCGAGGCCCGCAAGCGGGCGATGCACCTGCTCGACTACGACGACCTGCTCGTCCTGCTGCGCCGGGCGCTGACGGACCCGGTGCACGGGGCGACCGCTGCCGAACGGGTGCGCAGCCGGTTCCGGGTCGTCATGGTGGACGAGTTCCAGGACACCGACCCGGACCAGTGGGAGATCCTGCGCACCGCGTTCCACGGGCACCGCACGCTCGTCCTCATCGGGGACCCCAAGCAGGCGATCTACGCGTTCCGCGGGGCGGACGTCGTGACGTACCTGCGGGCCGTGGACGACGCGCTGGACGTCGCGACCCTCAGCACGAGCTGGCGCAGCGACGGACCGTTGCTCACCGGGCTGCACGCGCTGCTGGGCGAGACTGCGCTCGGCGACCCGCGCATCGTCGTGCGGCCGGTCGAGCCGGCACACCCTGAGGCCCGGCTGGCGGGCGGGGCACCCGTGCGGCTGCGGCAGGTCACGCGCCGCGCCTTCCGCCTCTCCGGGTCGTCCGCGCCGTCGGCGCCCGACGCGCGGACGCTCCTCGCGGCGGACACCGCCGCCGACATCTCGCGCCGGCTCGGTGTCGACCGCATGCGGGACGGCGACGTGTGGCGCGGGCTCGAGCCGCGCGACGTCGCGGTGCTGGCCCGGACGAACGCGCAGGCCGAGGCCGTCCGGACCGCGCTCGTGGCGCTCGGCGTGCCGGCGGTCGTGTCGGGGCCGTCGAGCGTGTTCGGCTCCGCGGCGGCGCAGGACTGGCTCACGCTCCTCGCCGCGCTGGAGCAGCCCGGCCTGCACCGCCGGGCGACGGCGCTCGCCCTCACGCCGTTCGTCGGCTGGGACGCCCAGCGTCTGGCGACGGCCACCGACGCGGACCACGACGAGCTGAGCGACACGGTGCGTGCCTGGGCGCGGCTGCTCGCCGACCGGGGCGTGGCGGCCGTCGCGGAGGTCGCGGCGCGCCGCGGCGCGACCGCTCGGGTCATGGCCCGGGCCGACGGCGAGCGGTACCTCACGGACCTGCGGCACGTCACCCAGTCGCTGCACGAGGCCGCCAGCACGGAGTCGCTGGGCACGGCGGCGCTCACCGCGTGGCTGCGGGCGCGCATCGCGGAGGTCGGGACGGTGTTCAGCGACGAGCGGACCCGTCGCCTCGAGACCGACGCCGCCGCCGTGCAGGTGGTCACCGTGCACGGCGCGAAGGGCCTGGAGTTCGGGGTCGTGTACGTGCCGTTCGGCTGGGACCGCTACGAGCCCGACGACCAGGAGCTCTTCACCTTCCACGACGACCACGGGCAGCGGGTGCTGCACGTCGGGGGTGTCGGGTCCCCCGGGTTCGTCGACGCACGGTTGCGGTCGCGCGACGAGGAGCTGGGCGAGGACCTGCGCCTGCTGTACGTCGCGCTCACGCGGGCCCGGCACCAGGTGGTGGTGCACTGGACGCCGACCAAGCGCAACACCGCGTCCGGGCCGTTGACGCGGCTGCTGCTCGCGGACCGTCTGCTCGGCGGCGAGCCGGGCCGCTCCGCGCGCCCCGACGCGATGCGTGACGACGCCGTGCACGCCGCTCTCGAGGCCGTCGCCGCACGCTCGGGCGGGACCGTCGAGGTCGAGCAGGTCACCTCCCGGCCGAGGGGCGAGCGCTGGTCCCCCGGCGAGCGGCCGCAGACCCGGCTCGAGGTCGCGACCGGCGGTCACCTTCCGGACCGGGAGTGGCGGCGCGCGTCGTACTCCGCGCTCACCGCGGCCGCGCACCACGGACCGGTCGGCGGGATCGAGTCCGAGCCGGAGGACCCGGGCGTCCAGGACGAGCCGGAGGAAAGCAGCGCGGAGGACGCGCCCGCCGTCGGGGACCTCGCAGGCGGCGCCGACGACGTCGTCACACCCGGGACGGACCTGCCGTCCCCGTTCGAGGGGCAGCCGGGCGGCGCGGCGTTCGGCACGCTCGTGCACGAGATCCTCGAGTACGTCGACACGGCCGCGGACGACCTCGACGCAGAGCTCACGACCCGCTGCGCCCGGGCGGCGACGGTGCGGGTCCCCGGCGTCGAGCCCGTCGCCCTCGCCGAGGCGCTCGGCCTCGCGCTCCGCACCCCGCTCGGACCGGTCGCGGGAGGGCTCGCGCTCGCCGAGGTACACCCCCGGGACCGCCTCCCCGAGCTGGACTTCGAGCTGCCGCTCGCGGGCGGCGACGCGACGGCCGTCCGCCCGTCGACCCTGCGCGACCTCGCGGACGTGCTGCGCGACCACCTCGCCGCCGACGACCCGTTCGTCCGGTACCCCGACCTGCTGGCGGCCCTCGCCGACGAGTCGGCCGACGGGTCGCCCGCTGGTGGCGTCCCGCTGCGCGGGTACCTCACCGGGTCGATCGACGCCGTGCTGCGGGTGCCGGGTGAGGACGGGCGGCGCCGCTACCTCGTCGTCGACTACAAGACGAACCGCGTCGGCCCGCCCGGGGTGCCGCTGACCGTCGGGCACTACCACCCCGAGGCGACCCGGGACGCGATGCTCGCCTCCCACTACCCGTTGCAGCTCGTGCTCTACCTGGTGGCGCTGCACCGGTTCCTGCGGTGGCGCCTGCCCGACCACGACCCCGACCGCGACCTCGCGGGCGGCGCGTACCTGTTCGTGCGTGGCATGGCCGGCCCGAGCACACCCGTCGGGCCCGACGGCGCCCCGTACGGTGTCGTCGCGTGGACGCCTCCGCCCGGGCTCGTCGCCGCCGTGTCCGCCCTGCTCGACGGAGGCCGTCCATGATCCCCACCGGCACGCCCGTCCCCACCGGACCGGCCGCACCCGCGGCCGCACCCGCGTCCTTGCCGGTTGCCGCGCCGGACGAGGGCGACCCGCGGCTCGCGGTCGGTGTCCCCGCCTGGCTCGGGCAGTTCAACACCGCAGGTGTGCTGTCCGCGACCGACCTGCGGGTCGCGCTGCGCCTCGGGCGGCTCACGGGCGAGCACGAGGACCAGGTGCTGCTCGCCGTCGCGCTCGCGGTGCGCGCGCTGCGCAGCGGGTCGGTCTGCGTACGGCTGGACGACCTCGGCTCCCTGCGGCTGCCCGAGGACGAGGAGGCCGTGCGCACCGCCGAAGACCTGCCGTGGCCCGAGACGGCACCGTGGACCGAGATGGTCGCCCGGAGCCCGCTCGTCGCGGACGGGGTGGACGGTCCGGCCGACCGGCCCGCCCGCTGGGTCGACGGCATGCTCTACCTGGACCGCTACTGGCGGGACGAGCTCGCGGTCCGCCACGACGTCGACGGCCGGCTCGCGGCGCCGGACCTGCCCGTCGACGACGACCGCCTGGCCACCGCCCTCGCCCGCGTCTTCCCCTCGGAGCGGGACTCCCGGCAGTGCCTCGCCGCCGCGCACGCCGCGCACCGGCGCCTCACGGTGCTCACGGGTGGGCCCGGCACGGGCAAGACGACGACGGTCGCCCGCCTGCTCGCCGTCCTGCACGACGCGGCCGGCCCGGTCATCGGTCCCGCCGGGGGTCCCGGAGACAGGGCCGGCGACGCGCACGGCCTGCGGGTCGCGCTCGCCGCGCCGACGGGCAAGGCCGCGGCGCGGCTGCAGGAGGCGGTGCGCGACGTCGTGGCCCGCTTCGACGACCCCGCCGACCGCGAGCGCGTCGGGGCTCCCGTCGCCTCGACGCTGCACCGGTTGCTCGGGTACCGCCCGGGCAGCACGACGAGGTTCCGGCACGACGCGCACCACCACCTGCCGCACGACGTCGTCGTGGTCGACGAGACCTCGATGGTCGCGCTGCCGCTCATGGCGCGGCTGCTCGAAGCGCTGCGCCCCGACGCCCGGCTCGTCCTCGTCGGCGACCCGGACCAGCTCGCGTCCGTCGAGGCGGGCGCCGTGCTGGGCGACCTGGTGAACCGTCCCCGGGTCGTGGCCGCGCCGACGTCCACGACGATCCGTACCGTGGCGGCGGGCGCCCTCGCGGACGCCCCCGAGCCGTCCGAGGGCGAGGTCGACGACCGGTCGGCGCTGGGCAACGGCGTCGTGCGCCTGCGGACGGTCCACCGCCAGGACAGCGACTCGGCGATCCTGCCGCTGGCCGAGGCGATCCGGCGCGGGGAGGCCGACACGGTCCTCGACCTGCTGCGGGCGCAGCACACCTCCGTGGAGTTCTTCGAGACTCCCGACGGCGAGCCCGACGAGCCCGCGCTCGCCGCAGTCCGCGGCGACGCCGTCGCGGCCGGCGGTCTCCTGGTCGCCGCCGCCCGGGCGGGCGACGCCCCCGGAGCGCTCGCGGCGCTCGCCCAGCACCGGGTGATGGTCGCGCACCGCCGCGGCCCCGCAGGTCGCAACCGCTGGGCCGCCCAGGTCGAGGCCTGGGTCGAGGAGGTCACGGACCGCCCCGCGACGGACACCCCGTGGGTCGCGGGCCGGCCGCTGCTCGTCACGACCAACGCCCCGGACGTCGGGCTCTACAACGGCGACACGGGGGTCCTCGTCGCCGAGGGCGACGGTGTGGTCGCGGTCTTCGGCGACCCGGACGCGCCCGTGCGGGTCCGCACGCACCGCCTGCCGCCCGTCGAGTCGGTGCACGCGATGACGGTGCACCGTGCCCAGGGCAGCCAGTTCCGCCGGGTCACGCTCCTGCTCCCGCCCGCGACGTCGCCGCTCCTCACGCGCGAGCTGCTGTACACGGCGGTCACGCGCGCCCAGGACGCGGTGCGGGTGGTGGGCAGCGAGGCCGCGGTGCGGGCCGCCGTCGGGCACCCGGTGCGCCGCGCGAGCGGGCTGCGCGAACCGCTGCGCTGATGCGCCGGAATGCGGCGGCGCGGCAGACCGTTGACCCAGGCGATGAACACCACGCCTGCCCCCGGTCCTCGCCTGTCCGTCCTCGACCTCGTCCCGGTGCGTGCCGGGCAGACCAGCGCGCAGGCGCTGACCGCCTCGCTCGACCTCGTGCGCCTCGCCGACCGCCTCGGGTACACCCGCTACTGGTTCGCCGAGCACCACAACATGCCGGCGGTCGCCGCGTCGACTCCCCCGGTGATGATCGCCGCCGCCCTCGCGACGACCGAGCGGATCCGGGTGGGCTCGGGCGGGGTCATGCTGCCCAACCACGCGCCGCTCGTCGTCGCCGAGCAGTTCGCCGCCCTCGAGGCCATCGCCCCGGGCCGCGTGGACCTGGGCCTCGGGCGCGCCCCCGGCAGCGACCCGGTGGTCACGCAGCTCCTGCGCGCGACCGGCCCGACGGCGGACGTCGACCGGTTCCCGCAGCACGTCACCGACATCATGGCGCTCATGAGCCCCGACGGCGCGCAGCTGCGCCTGACCAGCGGGCAGGTCTACGACGTGCGCGCCACCCCCGCCGCGGACGGCTCCCCCACGGTGTGGCTGCTCGGTTCGAGCGACTACTCGGCGCGGCTCGCGGCCGAGCTCGGCCTGCCGTACGTGTTCGCGAACCACTTCTCCGGCGCCGGGATCGAGCAGGTGCTCGCGCTCTACCGCGACGGCTACAACCCGAGCGAGGCGCACCCGGAGCCCCGCACGTTCCTCACCGCGAACGTGTCGGTCGCCCGGACCGCCGAGGAGGCGTACGCGCGCGCCCTGCCGCAGCTGCGCCTCATGACGCGCCTGCGCACCGGCCGCCCCCTGGGCGCGCTCGAGTCCGTCGAGGCGGCACAGGCGGGCGAGGTCGACTCGCTCACCGCCGAGATGATCGCGGACACCGCGTCGGCCTGGATCATCGGCGACCCCGACGAGGCCGCGGCGGAGCTGCGCCGGCTCGCCCAGCGGCACGGGGTCGAGGAGGTCATGGTCGTCCCCGTCGCGGGCTCGCGCGAGGACGAGCCCCTCGACGCCACGCCGGGACGCACCCAGACGCTCGAGCTGCTCGCCGCCGCACTCGGGTAGCGTCACGGGCATGACGTACGACGACGTGGCCTGGCACACCGAGGACGACTTCCCGGCCGACCTGCCCCCGGAGGCCGCGGCCACCCACATCGGGCTGTTCCTCGCGTGGGCAGTGTTGTCGGGTCATGCGTCCGACCGGCTGCTCGACGAGCTGGCCGACGACGTCGCAGCCCTGCGCGAACGCGCCACCACGGGCGCCCGGCTCGTGCTCGCCCTGGACGGCGCGCTGACCGACGACGCGCTCACCGACGTCGGCAACGCGTTCGCCGCGGCGTACTACGCCGGCGGGGACGGTGACACGGACGGTGACCCGGAGAGCGACGACGATGCCGGCGGGCTGTACCTCGAGGACTACGTCGACGCGCTGAGCCCGGAGGACGGCGTGGCCACCGACGTCTACCGCGTGCCGGACACGTGGGACAGCTACGACCAGGTCGCGCCCCTCATCGACGCCCGCTTCGCGCAGTGGGACGAGGCCGGACGGCCGGCGGTCCTGCGGCACGGGGCCTGAGCGGCCCGGCTGCACGCCGGAGACCCATGCGGACGCCGCCGACCGGTCCCGCCCCGACGCCCGTGACCCGGCTCGTTACCGTCGTGCGCGCGGACAACCCGGGGCCCATGACCCTCGACGGCACACGCTCCTACCTCGTGGCCGCGCCGGGGAACGCCGGGCGCGTGGTCGTGGACCCCGGGCCCGACGACGTCGTGCACCTCGAGCGCCTGGCCTCCGGTGCGCGGGTCGAGCTCGTGCTCGTCACGCACCGGCACGCCGACCACACCGGGGGCGCGGCCCGCCTGCACGCCCGCACGGGTGCGCCGGTCCGGGCCGCGGACCCCGCGCACTGCCACGGCGGGCGGCCGCTGACCGGCGGCGAGGTGATCGAGGCGGCGGGCGTGCGCATCGAGGTGCTCGCCACCCCCGGTCACACGGCCGACTCGGTCTGCTTCGTCCTGCCCGACGACGGCCCGTCGGCGAGCGTGCTCACGGGCGACACGGTCCTGGGTCGGGGCACGACCGTGCTCGCCGAGCCGGACGGGTCGTTGCGCGACTACCTGGCGAGCCTGGACCGGCTCGAGGCCCTCACCCGGCCGGAGGGGCCCGCCGTGGTCGGGCTGCCCGGCCACGGACCGGCCGTCGAGGACCTCGGCGAGAAGGTCCGTGCCTACCGTGCGCACCGTCTCGAGCGCCTCGACCAGGTGCGTGCGGTGCTCGTGGCGCAGGGGGTGGACGCGAGCGCGCCCGGCGCGGTGGACCTGGTCGTCGCGCACGTCTACGGGGACGTCGACCCCTCGGTGCGGGGCGCCGCGCGGCAGAGCGTCACCGCCCAGCTCGTCTACCTGCGCGGTACCGGCGCGCCGTGACGTGCGCGGTGACAAACGTGGTGACGAACGTGGTGTCGGAGGCTCCGTGCACGATGAGCGGATGACGACGACGCAGTCTGAACCCCTCGCCTCACCGCCGACCCCCCGCCTCGGGGTGGTCTTCGCCCCCACGTGGCCGCCCGAGCGGTTGAGGTCGCTCGCGACGACGGCCGAGGCGGCGGGGCTGGACGAGCTGTGGGTGTGGGAGGACTGCTTCAAGGAGAGCGGCGTGGCCTCGGCCGCGGCGGCGCTCGCGTGGACGGAACGGATCCACGTCGGGATCGGCCTCATGCCCGTGCCCCTGCGCAACGTCGGGATCGCCGCGATGGAGATCGCGACGCTCGCGCGGATGTTCCCCGGCCGGTTCTCCGCGGGGATCGGGCACGGCGTGCAGGTATGGATGGGTCAGGTGGGTGGGCGGGTCGACTCGCCGCTCACGCTGCTCACCGAGCACACCGAGGCGCTGCGCCGGCTGCTCACCGGGGAGAAGGTGACCGTCTCGGGACGCTACGTGCACCTCGAGGACGTCCAGCTCGACTGGCCGCCGGACCCCCGGCCCGCGCTCTACCTGGGGGGCTCCGGCCCGAGGACGCTGGAGCTGGCGGGGCGGCTCGGTGACGGGGTGCTGCTGACGACGGCGCTCACCGACGACGAGGTCCGGTGGGCCTGCGAGACCGCGCTGGGCGTCGAGCCCGACGGCCGCTGGACACCACCTGGGATGGTCCGGGACGTCCTCGCGACCCAGATCGCGGCGACCGGACCCGGTGCGCAGGCGCGCGTCGACGCCGAGGCGACCCTGTGGGGCAAGTCGGCGGGTGCCGGGATCGGGGTCGCCGGCGACGCCGACGAGATCGCCCGCTCGGTGCAGCGTCTCGTCGCGAGCGGTGCGACCGCGGTCGCGATCCAGCCGACCGCGGACGAGCCCGACCTGGAGGGCTTCGTCGAGTTCCTGGGCCGCGAGGTGCGACCGCTCCTGCAGGGATGACGGCCCACCGGCACCGTCCCCTGGGCGGAGCCGTGCCGCCGTGAGGTGACGTGAGGAGCCGGTCAGGTCAGGCGTGCTCGCGCGCTGCGGAGGGCAGCGGCTCGACGAGCGCGCCCTCGCCCGGGATCCCGGCCGCGCGGGTGTGCCACTCCCGCGCGCGGCGTGGCCGCTCCCGGAACTGACGGAAGGTCATGGGCACACCGCGGGCGACCGAGAAGTCAGCGTCGTCCATGACCTGGACGTGCACGTGCGGCTGGGTCGAGTTGCCGGAGCTGCCGCACTCCGCGAGGACCTGTCCCGCGGTGACCTCCTCGCCGATGCCGACCCGCATCGAGCCCGACCGCAGGTGCGCCAGGGCGACCAGACCTCGGCCCCCGCCCAGGGCCATCACCAGGTGGTTGCCCGCGACCGTGCCCACCCCCGCGCGGACACGTGACGCCTGACCCAGCATGTAGGGCACCAGCGCGAGCTGGGACCGGCGGCCCTCGTGGTCGACCTCACCGTCGTGCGCCGCGACGACCGTGCCGTCGGCGGGTGCGAGGATCGGGCGGCCATAGGCGTAGAACCGCTCCGCGGGCTCGGCGGCGAGGAACGTCCGCCAGTCCCGCTGCCGGGCGGTCCGCCGGTCCGCGCGGTCGGTCACGTCGATGCTGTCGTCGTCACCACCGTCGACCCCGACGAAGTCGATGGCGTAGCGCTCTCCCCACAGGTCGGACCCGTGGCTGGGGACACGCCGCGCCGGACTGTTCCTCGCCAGCCATCGGCCGGCGAACGGGAGCGAGAGCACGACCTCGTCCACGGTCCCACCCAGCCCGTCGGCTACCGCCGGACGGGCTCTGCGCGTCGTGCGGGACGCACGTGCAGGGCTGCCGCGGTCCCGGCGACGAGCGCCACCCCGGCCGCGGCGAGCAGCAGCGGGAGGTTGGGTGCGGTCTCCAGCAGCTCGTGCAGCGCCGCCTGGACACCGCCCTGCTCCGCCACGCGCGCCTCGAGCTGGGCTGCGGCCGCGCCCCACGACCCGGGGAACCGCGCGCCGAGGCCGATGAGGGCGTCGACGGCGTCGTAGAGAGGGACGACGGGCGCTGCAGAGGCGACGGTGATCACGACTTGATCTTAGTGGGGCGAATCGTCACCAAGGGGGTGACAGACGTCATGAGTTCGGCAGGTTCTTGGCGAAGCACAGTGCGATCGTGCTGCCCTCGTACGGCGGGAACGGGCGCACCGGCCGGTACCCGAGAGACCGGTAGAGGGTGATCGCGGCGGGCTGCCGGATCCCGGTCTCCAGGAGGAGCCGGCGCAGCCCGCGCTCCCGCGCCGCCCGCTCGGCGGCGGCCATGAGCTCCCGGGCGGCACCGCTACGACGCCCACGGGGCACCACGAAGAGCTTCTTGACCTCGGCCGCACCGGCCGGCGCACCGGGCTCCGGACGGCGCAGCGCGACCGTCCCGACCGGCTCACCGTCCCGGTACGCGACGAAGGCCACGAGGACCTCCCGCCCGAGGTCGGCGTCGTCCGCCTCGAACCCACCCCGCGCGGCGAGGTACTCCACGACCTCCGGGTACAGCACCTGGCTCGAGGTCTCGGACATCTCCCGCCGCAGCGCGGTCGCGTCCGGGTCGTCCCACGGGACCTCGCGCACCTCGACCGGTACGGGCAGCTCCTTGGCGAAGCAGCGCGAGTCGGCCTCCTCCGCGTAGGCGCCGTACCGCTCGATGGGAAGGTAGCCGAGCGCGAGGTAGAGCCCGATCGCCTCGTGCTGCAGCGTCCCCGTCTCCAGGACGAGGGTGCGCAGGCCCGCGGCGGACGCCCGCCGCTCGAGCTCGGCCATCAGCGCGCGCGAGAGCCCGCGACCGCGGTGCTCCGGGGCCACGAAGACCCGCTTGACCTCACCCGTCGCGGGTGGGTGCACGCCGCCGCGCCCGTCGGGCGAGCCGGAGACGTCGCGCACGGTCCCGCAGCCCGCGGCCTGCTCACCGAGCCGCAGGAGCACGGTCGCGACGACCGCCGACGGTTCGATCGTGTCCCCGACGTCGCTGGTGCCCAGGTCCACGCCGTACAGCGCGGAGAGCTCGACCTGCTGGATCTCGCGCAGGTGCGTGGCCTCGGGGTCGTTCCAGTCGACGTCGTGCAGGACGACGGATGCCGTGCTCACGCGCGGACGAGGGACCCGAGGACCGAGGTGAAGAAGCCGAGACCGTCCGTGCCGGCCCGCGGGCCGGACGCGGAGGCGGTCCCGAACCCTGCCTCGACGGCGTGCTCGGGGTGCGGCATGAGCCCGACGACGTTGCCCGCCGCGTTGCTGATGCCGGCGATCCCGCGGCGCGAGCCGTTCGGGTTCCAGCCGTCGTAGCGGAAGACCACGCGGCCCTCCGCCTCGAGCTCGTCGAGCGTGCGGTCGTCGGCGACGAACTGACCGTCCTGGTTCTTCAGCGGGATCGTGATCCGCTGTCCCTGGGCGTAGTCGCGCGTCCAGGCGGTGTCCGCGTTCTCGACGACGAGGACCTGGTCGCGGCACAGGAAGTGCAGGTGGTCGTTCTTGATCATCGACCCGGGCAGCAGGTGCGCCTCGGTGAGGATCTGGAAGCCGTTGCAGATGCCGAGGACTGGCAGCCCGCCGCGGGCGGCGTCCACGAGGGACTCCATGACGGGTGCGAAGCGGGAGATCGCGCCGGCGCGCAGGTAGTCGCCGTAGGAGAACCCGCCGGGGAGCACCACCGCGTCGACGCCGTGCAGGTCGGCGTCGGCGTGCCACAGGGACACGGCCTCGCCGCCGGCGAGGCGCACCGCCCGTGCGGCGTCGCGGTCGTCCAGCGTGCCGGGGAACGTGATGACACCGACCTTGACCGCGCTCAGCGCGGTCGCGTCCGTCGTGGCGAGCGGCGCGGTCATCAGGCGAGGCCCTCGGAGGTGACCGTCCCGGCCGAGTCGGTGACGGCGTCGGCCACGCGGACCACGTCCTCGATGACCGGGTTGCTCAGCACCTTGATCGCGGCCTCCTGGGCGGCGGCGAGGACCTCGGGGGTCACGTCGCCCTCGACCTCGAGCTCGAACCGCTTGCCCTGGCGCACGGACGTGAACTGGGTGAAGCCGAGCCGGGGCAGGGCGCCGACGACGGCCTTGCCCTGCGGGTCCAGGATCTCGGGCTTGGGCATGACCTCGACGACAACGCGTCCCACGGGGGCTCCTTGCGGACGTGACGGGCGCCGCGACCTCCGGGGCAGGTCTGCGGCGGTGCCGCGGAGGCCCGATTCCCCGGAAGCTCGACGGCGAAGTTTCCGGCGCCGAGTCTACCCGCTCGCGCCCTCGCCGCTGTCGGTGTCTCGCCGTAGTCTCGTCCATGATCGAACAGGCGTTCGAATCGTCCGTCCGAGGGATCACCCACGCAGAGGAGTCCGGCCATGCACGAGCCACCCGGTGCACCACCGCGCCCGTCGTCCACCACGATCGCGCGGGTGCTGGCCCGCGACCGCACGTGCACGTTCCCGGGGTGCACGGTCGCGGCGTTCCGTTGCGACGTCGACCACGTCGTCCCACCCGACCCCCGCGCGCCCGGCACGGACGAGCTCGTCGCGGCGGGGAACCTCATCGCGCTGTGCCGGCACCACCACGTCGTCCGGGCCCGCACCGGGTGGCGGCCCGCGCTCACCGCCGCCGGGGAGGTGCGCTGGACCGCGCCGAGCGGGCACGTCTACGCCCGGGCGCGCGCTCAGGCCAGCGGGGCGCCCGTCAGCCGCTCGTACGCCTCGAGGTAGCGGGCGCGGGTGCGCTGCACGACGTCGGCGGGCAGGTCCGGCGGCGGCGCGTCACCCGCGCGGTCCCAGCCCGAGGCGTCGGAGGTGAGCCAGTCGCGGACGTACTGCTTGTCGAAGCTGGGCTGCGCGTGCCCCGGCTCCCACTCGTCCGCGGGCCAGAACCGGGAGGAGTCCGGGGTGAGGACCTCGTCCCCGAGGACCGTGGACCCCGTGCTCGGGTCGACGCCGAACTCGAGCTTGGTGTCCGCGAGGACGACGCCGCGCTCGCGCGCGATCTCCTCGGCACGGGCGTAGACGGCGAGCGTCAGGTCGCGCAGCCGGGTCGCGGCGTCGAGACCGACCTGCTCGGCCACGACCTCGAAGCTGACGTTCTCGTCGTGCTCCCCCACCGCGGCCTTGGTCGCGGGGGTGAAGATCGCCTCCGGCAGGCGCGACCCGTCGACGAGCCCGTCGGGCAGCGGCACCCCGCACACGTTCCCGCCGGCCCGGTACTCGACCAGGCCGGAGCCGGTGAGGTAGCCGCGCACCACGCACTCGACGGGGAACATCTCCAGCCGGCGGCAGATCATCGCGCGCCCGGCGACGACGTCGGGCACCAGACCGTCGCCGGGCTCGGCGCTCGGGGTGGTGCTCACCACGTGGTTCGGCACGAGGTCGGCGAGCTGGTCGAACCACCACAGGCTGAGCTGCGTGAGCACGACGCCCTTGTCCGGGATGCCCGGGGAGAGCACGTGGTCGTAGGCGCTCACCCGGTCGCTCGCGACGACCAGCACGACGTCGCCGAGGGGGTGCACTCCACCGAGCGCGGGCAGGTCCGGCTCGTACAGGTCGCGGACCTTGCCGGAGTACACGTGCCGCCACCCGGGCAGCTCGAGGGCGGACGTGTCGAGGGCGTCGTGGCTGTCGGTCACGACCACTAGTGTCCCATCCATGGACCGCACCCCCGGCGCCCCCTCGACCACGCCCGCCGACACCACGGCGGCACCCGAGACCTCGGCCACCGCGCTCGACAGCCGGACGACGGCGTTCCTCGACACCTTCAGCGGCTTCATGGAGGCCGTGAACCAGCACGCCCAGCAGCGCGCTACACAGGGCCGGCGGACCGTCGCCGAGCTGCTCGCGGACCATCTCGGGGTCCCTCCGCAGGAGCTGGCCGTGCTCACCGAGACCATGTCCCCGCTGCGCACGGTCGACGCGGACGTCGCCCTCGAGGCCGTCGTCACCCGGCACGGCGGCGGCGAGGTCGTCGGCATCGGCGGCGGCGAGCAGCGTCGGCACACCTCCCTGTCCGAGATGGTGGAGCAGTCCGGCATGTGGCAGCAGTTCCCCGTCGGAGCGGTCGACTACGCCCGCTCCGCCACCGGGCCCGACAGCGAGCGGCGGGTGATCGCGTTCGGGCTGCACCTCTTCCGGTTCCGCGACGTGCCGGTCGCGGTCCTGGAACGCGCGCCGAGCCCGCAGCACGGCACCCCGGGGTCGCTCGAGGTGATGTCACCGGACGAGGAGACCGGGCTCGTCCTGCTCACCGAGCTGCGCGAGGCCATGATCGAGCACAGCGTCCTGCGCGGGCAGGTCGTCGGTTTCACCACCTCCGAGTACGAGCCGACGGCCGGTGGCATGACGTTCCTGCGGCGGCTGCCCGTCGCGGCCGAGGACGTCGTGCTCCCGCCCGGGACGCTGGAGCGGATCGAGCGGCAGGTCCTCGGCGTCGCCCGGCACCGCGAGCGGCTGCTGGCCGCGGGCCAGCACCTCAAGCGGGGCGTCCTGCTCTACGGGCCGCCCGGGACCGGCAAGACGCACACCGTCCGCCACCTCACCGGCGCGAGCCCGCAGACCACCGTCATCGTCCTCGCCGGGACGTCGCTGCGGCTCGTCGGCCTCGCGGCAGAGACCGCCCGCGCGCTGCAGCCCGCCATGATCGTGCTGGAGGACTGCGACCTCATCGCGGAGGACAGGTCCTTCCACGACGGCCCGCAGCCCTTGCTGTTCGAGGTGCTCGACGCGATGGACGGGCTGGGGCCGGACGCCGACGTGGCGTTCCTGCTCACCACCAACCGGGCCGACCTCCTCGAACGGGCCCTCGCCCAGCGTCCCGGCCGGGTCGACCTCGCCGTCGAGATCCCGCTGCCGGACCTCCCCGCGCGGCGCCGGCTCTTCGAGCTCTACCGGGGCGATCTCGGCTTCGGTACCGCCGCGCTCGACGACGCCGCGGGGCGCACCGACGGCGTCACGGCGTCGTTCGTCAAGGAGGTGATCCGCCGTGCGGTGCTCGTCGCGGCGGAGGCGGGGCACGACGTCGGCGACGAGGACCTCGCCGCGGCCGTCACCGAGATGACCGCGGAGGCGGAGCGGATCACCCGGTCGCTGCTGGGCGGCAGCGCGCACCTGCTCGACGAGGAGATCTTCACCGACGGCTTCGAGGGCTGGGAAGGACCCGACGACACGGAGGACTGAGTCCCGCGGGGTCAGCCTGCGAGCTCGACCTCGCCGGCGGCGGCCTTCGCCGCGATGTCGGTGCGGTGGTGCGAACCCGGCAGCACGACCTGGTCGACGCCCGCATAGGCGAGGCGCCGCGCGTCGGCGAGGTCGCTGCCCCGTGCGACGACCGACAGCACGCGGCCACCGGCGCTGACGAGCGTGCCGTCGCCGTCGCGTGCCGTGCCGGCGTGCAGGACGTGCACCCCCGCGAGCGCCTCGGCGTCGGCGATACCCGTGATCGGGTCCCCGCTGCGCACGGTCCCCGGGTAGCCGTGGGACGCGACGACCACGGTGACGGCCGCGTCGTCGTGCCAGCGCAGCCGGGGGAGGTCGGCGAGCGCACCGCGCGCCGCGGCGAGCAGGACGGTGGACAGCGGCGTCGCGAGACGCGTGAGGACGACCTGCGTCTCCGGGTCGCCGAACCGGGCGTTGAACTCCACGACGCGTGTGCCGCGGCTGGTGAGCGCGAGGCCGACGTAGAGCACGCCGGCGAACGGGGTGCCGCGACGGGCCATCTCCTCGATCGTCGGCTGCGCGATGCGCGTGACGACCTCGTCGGTCAGGCCCTCCGGCGCCCAGGGCAGGGGGCTGTAGGCGCCCATGCCGCCCGTGTTGGGGCCGGCGTCGTCGTCGAGGGCGCGCTTGAAGTCCTGCGCCGGGGCGAGCGGGACGACCGTGGATCCGTCGCTGAGGCAGAAGAGCGACACCTCGGGGCCGTCGAGGTACTCCTCGACGACCACCTGTGCCTCACCGTCAGCGGCGGCGCGCGGCGTCGCGAAGCAGGCTGCGGCGTGCTCGAGCGCCGCCTGCCGGTCGTCGGTCACGACGACGCCCTTGCCCGCGGCGAGACCGTCGTCCTTGACGACGTACGGCGCACCGAACGCGTCGAGCGCGTCGGCGACCTGGTCGACGTCGCTGCACACGTGCGCGAGCGCCGTCGGGACCGACGCCGCGGCCATGACGTCCTTCGCGAACGCCTTCGAGCCCTCGAGGCGGGCGGCCTCGGCGCCGGGGCCGAAGCACGGGATCCCGGCGGCGCGCACGGCGTCGGCGACCCCGGCGACGAGCGGCGCCTCCGGTCCGACGACCACGAGCTCCGCACCGATCGAGGTGGCCAGGGCGGCGACGGCCTCCCCGTCGAGCGCGTCCACGGGGTGGAGGGCCGCCACCTCACCGATCCCGGGGTTGCCGGGCGCGGCGTGCAGCTCGTGCGCCCCACCGGCCGAGGTACCGGCCTCGGCGGCGAAGGAGTGGACGATGGCGTGCTCGCGGGCACCCGAACCGATGACGAGGATCTTCACGGGAGCCGAGTCTACCGACGGTGCTCCCGCGGCCCACCGCCGTCTCGGCGCACGAACCCCCGCCCGCGTCCGCGGGCGGGGGTCCGCCGGTCAGTGCAGCAGGTCGTGGAGCGGGATGATCGCGTCACGCTGCGGGCCGACACCGATCGCGGAGATGCGCGTACCGGACATCCCTTCGAGCGCACGGACGTACCGCTGGGCGTTCACGGGCAGGTCGTCGAACGAGCGGGCGCCGGAGATGTCCTCCCACCAGCCGTCGAGCTCCTCGAAGATCGGCTTCGCGTGGTGGAACGCCGTCTGGTCGGTCGGCATCTCGTCGTACCGGACGCCGTCGACGTCGTACGCGACGCAGACCGGCACCTTCTCCAGGCCCGTGAGGATGTCGAGCTTCGTCAGCACGAGGTCGGTGATCCCGTTGACCCGGGTCGCGTAGCGGGCGATCACCGAGTCGTACCACCCGCAGCGGCGCGCGCGGCCGGTGGTGACGCCGTACTCGCCGCCGGTCTTCAGCAGGTACTCGCCCATGTCGTCGAACAGCTCGGTGGGGAACGGCCCCTCCCCGACGCGCGTCGTGTAGGCCTTGACGACGCCGATGACGGAGCTGATGCGCGTGGGCCCCACACCCGAGCCCGTGAGCGCGCCGCCCGCGGTCGCGTTGGACGAGGTGACGAACGGGTAGGTGCCGTGGTCGACGTCGAGCATCGTGGCCTGGCCGCCCTCGAACAGGACGGTCTTGTCCTCGTCGAGGGCCTTGTTCAGCACGAGCGAGGTGTCCGCGACCATGGGCTTGATGCGGTCCGCGTACTGCAGCAGCTCGTCCACGGTCTCGTCGACCGTGATCGCGCGCCGGTTGTAGACCTTGACCAGCAGGTGGTTCTTCTGGTCGAGGGCACCCTCGATCTTCTCCGCGAGGATCTTCTCGTCGAACAGGTCCCACATGCGAATGCCGACACGGTTGATCTTGTCGGCGTACGCCGGCCCGATGCCACGACCGGTCGTACCGATGCGGCGCTTGCCGAGGAACCGCTCGCTCACCTTGTCGATCGTGCGGTGGTAGCCCGCGATGACCTGGGCGCTGCCCGAGACGAGCAGCTTCGAGACGTCGACGCCGCGCGAGACGAGGTCGTCCAGCTCCTGGAAGAGGACCTCGATGTCCACGACCACGCCGTTCGCGATCACCGGGGTCACCCCGGGCGACAGGATGCCCGACGGGAGCAGGTGCAGCGCGTACTTCTCGTCACCGATGACGACCGTGTGGCCGGCGTTGTTGCCACCGTTGAACTTCACCACGTAGTCGACGCGGGACCCGAGCAGGTCCGTCGCCTTTCCCTTGCCTTCGTCGCCCCACTGGGCACCGACGAGCACCACGCCTGGCATGGATTCCCCACTTTCACACTGCCTGGTCCTCGGGCCGGTCCGGTGCGACGCGCGCTCGTGGGGCGCCACGGGGATCCTGCTCGACGGCGGATCCACCACGGGCCCGAGGGGCACCCGGGCGGCAGTCACCCGGGAACCGCGACGAGTTTACCCGTCATTGACCAACCACCCCAGCGGCACACGCAGGAGTGATACCGGGACCGTGGGTCAGCGCAGCGCGCGGACCTCGTCGGCCGAGGTCCCGGAGTCGACGAGGAACGTCGTGCACCGGGTCGCCTCGTCCACCTCGCCGATCGCGTCGGCCGCCTCCGCGAGCGCGAGGAGCGCGCGCAGGAAGCCCTGGTTCGGCACGTGCGTGGCGGGGATCGGCCCCTGGCCGCGCCACCCGGCGCGGCGCAGCGCGTCCAGGCCGCGGTGGTACCCGGTGCGCGCGTAGGCGTACGCGGCGACCGGGTCGTCGTCGGCGAGCGCGGCCTCGGCGAGCAGCGCCCAGGCGTACGACGACGCGGGGTACCGGCGGGCGCCGTCCTCGGCGGACGTCCCGGCATCGGTCGCGGTCCGCACCGACGCGTCGGGCTCGTCGGGCAGGTGGACCGGGTCGGGGCCCGACAGCAGGTTGCGCGTGGGCTGGGCGGGAGTGCTCGCGTCGGTCATACGAGCCATTCTGGCAGGCCTGGGCGGTCCGGGCGGCGCCCGGCCCGGTGGGCACCCGCGACCGTGTGCATGCAGGGGGCGCGCCGCTTACGCTCATAGGCATGATCGAGATCGCAACGTCCCCGGCGACGACCACGCTCGTCATCGCCGGAGACCTGGATCTCGCGGAGCGCGACCAGTTCCCCGAGATCGCCGCCCGCGTCGTCGGACTGCGCCGCCAGCTCCTGGTGATCGACATGTGCCGGGTGACGTTCATGGACTCGACCGGGGCGGCGTTCCTCATCTCGCTCGCCGACTCCGGTCGCAAGCGGGGCGGAGCGACCGTCTTGCGCGGCTGCGACGCCCGCGACCTCTTCGTCCTCGAGGTGTGCGGGGCGCTCGAGCTCTTCCGCATCGACGGCGACCACCGCTGCGAGCCTGCCACCCCGCCGACGGGCTTCGCCGCCAACGGCGCGACCGACTGACGGTCCCGAGCGGCCCGTCCAGAGCAGACCGTCCCTAGCGGTCCGTACCCTCCGGGGCATCGGTGTCGTCGGTGTCGCGGGTGGCGTCGATGCCGTCCGGCTTGCCCAGGGGCGACGGGCGCAGCCGAGCCCACACGAGCTTGCCCGACCCGGCGGGGCGCCAGCCCCAGTCCGCGAGCCGCTCGACGATCTGCATCCCGAACCCGCCCATGCGGTTGGGGTGTCCGTCGGTCGTGACCGGGGGCGCGGGGTTGGAGTCCTCCACCTCGACGCGCAGCCCGTCACCTGTGTCGAACAGCCGCAGCGCGATGTGACCCCACCCGTGCAGCACACCGTTGGCGACGAGCTCCGAGACGACGAGCTCCGCGTTCGCGCTGTCGCCCAGGTCCCACGCCTGACAGGTGCGCAGCACGGCGTGCCGCGCCCGGCCGATCGACGCCGCCTCGCTGGGCAGCAGCCACCGGCGGCTGCGCGGGCTCAGCGCGGTGGCGTGCGCGTCGGTCGCCGGGTCCGGGATCCGCAGGACGACGAGCGCGACGTCGTCCTCCGGCGCGTCGGCGAGGCGGGAGAGCAGCTCCTCCCCGATCCCGGCGGCGTCGATGGCGGTGATCGCGGCGGACGCGTCGACCAGGGCGTCGAGGCCGACCCGCAGCGCGCGGTCGCGGCGCTCGATGAGCCCGTCGGTGTAGAAGAGCAGGACGTCGCCCGGCAGGAGCTCCTCCCGGGCCGTCGCACGCTTCGTGGAGCCGAACCCGATGAGCGCGCCACCGGCGTCGTTGAGCTGCGTCACCTCGCCACCCCGCAGGAGCAGCGGCGGCAGGTGGCCCGCCCGGGTGTACTCGATCGCCCAGCGCTCAGGGTGCAGGTCGTCACCTGACCCCGACGTGTCCTGCGAGTCGGGCGCAGCGCCGGTCGGCGTGCCGCTCGGGTCGTCGGTGGCGACGTCGTCCGGCAGCAAGGCCACGGTGCGGACCAGGCTCGCGTACACGAGGCTCGCCGACCGCGGGATGCGCATCCCCTCGACGAGCTGGTCCACCCGCTCGAGGACGGGCCCGGGCGTCGTGAGCTCGTACGCGTACGACCGCACGACCGACCGCAGCTGCCCCATCGCGGCGGCCGCCTCGACGTCGTGGCCCACGACGTCGCCGATGACGAGCCCAACGACGTCGGGCGTGATCTGCAGGACGTCGTACCAGTCCCCGCCGACCTGGGCGTGCTCGGAGTTGGGTGCGTAGTACGTCCAGACGTCCAGGCCGGTCACGTCGGCCTGCTCGGGCAGCATGGCGCGCTGCAGCGTCTCGGCGAGCCGGTGCTCGCGGGCGTAGAGCCGCACGTTGTCGATCGCTACCCCGGCGCGGCGCGCGATGACCTGCAGGACGGTCGCGGTGCTCGCCTCGCGCGCGGCGGCCTGCGCCGCGGCCTCCTGGTCGTGCTCGGCGTCGACGGGCGCGAGCCCGGTGACGACGGGGCTCGTCACGAGCAGGCCGAGCACACGCCGACGCCCCGGGATGGCGTGCACCGAGACCACGTCGGGGAAGCCCGACAGCACGCCGAGCCGGTGCCGGACGTCGCGCGCGATCCACCCGGAGGCCGACCACTGCGGGTAGCTCCTCGTCAGGTCGAGGTGGACCGGGCCGTCGACGGTCCCGTCGAGCAGCTCCTGCACCGCGTCGCGGTGGTCGTCGTACCCGGCCGGGGCCTCCGCCGAGGCGTCCTGGGCGGTGATCGCGTCCCCGAGGGCGTCCGTCTGCGCCGTGTGCTTGATCGCGGGGCCGGCCGGCATGTGACGGCCGTGCCGCGTCCCGCGTCCGCTCGGCGGTGTCGCGACGTCGACGCCCTCGGCGAACCGCAGGCCGTCGTCGTTGAGGTAGAAGCCGGCCCAGCCGACGATGACACCCTCGAGGTGCTCGCAGATCTCCCGGAGCGCGAACGGGTACTCGAGGTCGTTGAGCAGGTCGGACGAGCGCGCGATGAGGTCGAGCCCGACGCGCTCGCGCCGCTCCAGCTCGAACGACGCCACCTGCGCGGCGTACCGCTCCAGGTGCTCCGAGACGTCCGCGGTCACACCGACCCAGTGCGTGATCCGACCGTCCGCGTCGCCGAGAGGGGCGAGCGAGAGCTGGCTCCACACGGGCGTCCCGTCGCGCCGGAAGCTGCGGACCGTGTGCGTGACCTCGAGGCCCGCGTCGACCGAGGCGCGCAGGCCGTCGGCCCCCCGCGGCTCCGACAGCAGGTGCATGAGCATGTCCGGGCTGCGGCCCACGACCTCGTCGAACGCGTAGCCGGTCTCGCGGGTGAACGCCTCGTTCACCCAGACGATCGGCATCCCCTCCTCGCGCGTGCCGGTGATGAACATCGGCGTGCCGGCGCGCTCCATGGCGAGCGTCCGCACGTCGCGAGGGTCACCGGGCAGGCCGGGGTGAGGTGAGGACGCTGCACCGGTCTCATGGTGCGCGCCGAGGCTCGACGAGCCGGTCACTTTCACCTCCGACGGTGGACGTTAGGGCCGCGTTACTGTCCCGACTGGACATTCAACCGTAGATTGGTGGTCACCGAGACCTCGAGCGGTCCGGTAGGAGCGGGAAGGAGCAACGTGCGCGACGGGAATCACTCAGCCGGCGGCGGGTCTGGCGTCTCTTCAGGACCCGGGTCCGACGGCGCCGACAACGGTACGGGCGACCCTGCCAGCGTCCACGTCATCATCGGGTCGTCGAGGGCACGGATCGTGCTGTCCGGCGAGATCGACGCCGACCTCGGTGTGGACCTCCAGGAGGCCAGCGCGGCCGCCGAGGAGTCCGGGCTGCAGGTCGAGATCGACGCCCACCACGTGACGTTCATGGACTCGTCGGGCGTCGCGTTCCTCGCGCGGCTCGCCTCGCGTGCGGCGCGCCCCGTGCGGGTGCTGCGCGCCCCGCCAACGGTCCGCTTCCTCCTCGAGGTGACACGCATCGGCGAGCTGCTCGAGATCGTCGACGTCGATCCTGGCATCGATCTCGACGACGACACCTCCGTGCCCGGCAGCGCCCCCGCTCCGGCCGGGCGCCGCGGAGGGCACGAGGACGGCTGACCTTCCCGCCCACCGCTCTGCACGACGAAGGCTCCCGACCGTGTGCCGGTCGGGAGCCTTCGTCGTGCAGAGCTCAGGTCAGATCAGGTCAGCGGATCTTCTGGCCCGCGGACCGCAGCTGCTGCGACGCCTCGACGATGCGCTGCGCCATGCCGGCCTCGGCCAGCTTGCCCCAGGCGCGCGGGTCGTAGGCCTTCTTGTTGCCGACCTCGCCGTCGATCTTCAGCACGCCGTCGTAGTTGCGGAAGATGTGGTCGACGACGGGGCGCGTGAACGCGTACTGCGTGTCCGTGTCGATGTTCATCTTGATGACGCCGTTGTCCACGGCCTCGGAGATCTCCTCGGCCGTGGAGCCCGAGCCGCCGTGGAAGACGAGGTCGAACGGGTTCTCCTTGCCGACCTCGGCGCCCACGCCCTCCTGGATCTGCTTGAGCAGGGCCGGACGCAGCTTGACCGCACCGGGCTTGTAGACGCCGTGCACGTTGCCGAAGGTCAGGGCCGTCAGGTAGCGGCCCTTCTCGCCGGTGCCGAGCGCGCGGACCGTCGCGAGACCGTCCTCGACCGTCGTGTAGAGCTTCTCGTTGATCTCGGCCTCGTGGCCGTCCTCCTCACCACCGACGACGCCGACCTCGATCTCGAGGATGGTGCGCGCGGCGACGGAGAGCTCGAGGAGCTCCTCGGCGATGACGAGGTTCTCGTCGAGCGGCACGGACGAGCCGTCCCACATGTGCGACTGGAACGTGGGGAGCTTGCCGGCCTTGACCTGCTCGGCCTCGAGGGCGAGCAGCGGGCGGACCCAGGAGTCGAGGTTCTGCTTGGCGCAGTGGTCGGTGTGCAGCGCGATCGTCACGTCGTAGTTCTTGGCGACCTCGGTCGCGTACGCGGCGAGCGCGAGCGAGCCGGAGACGCGGTCCTTGATCGTCGAGCCGGACGCGTACTCGGCGCCACCGACGGAGACCTGGATGATGCCGTCGGACTCGGCCTCCGCGAAGCCCTGAATGGCGGCGGTCACGGTCTGCGACGAGGTGATGTTCACAGCGGGGTAGGCGAACTTGCCCGCCCTCGCGCGGTCGATCATCTCGGCGTAGACCTCGGGGGTTGCGATAGCCATCTGCGGTACTCCAATGACGGAAGTGAGGTGGGGACGACGACGCTGCCGAGCCCTGGTATCGCACCGATTTTGGCACGGATCGTGGTCGGAGGTCAGATCGGTCCCGTCCGCTGGACACGGCGGGTCAGCGGGTGGGACGTCGGCGGACCGGCCCGGTCAGCCTCACGGACCGGCGTGCCGGGTGATCCAGGCGTGCATGGCGATCGCCGCGGCGGCACCCGCGTTGAGCGAGCGCGTCGAGCCGAACTGGGTGATGTGCAGGACGTCGCGGCACGCGGCCTGCGCCTGCGGCGTGAGCCCGGACTGCTCCTGGCCGAACAGCAGGACGCACGCGCGCGGTAGCTCGTACCCCTCGATCGGGACCGAGCCGGGCACGTTGTCGATGCCGATCACGGGTAGGCCGCCCCCGCCGTCGGGCCCGTCGTCCGCCGCCCAGGCGAGCAGGTCGCCGACCTCCGGGTGGTGACGCACGTGCTGGTAGCGGTCGGTGACCATCGCGCCGCGCCGGTTCCACCGCCGTCGGCCGACGATGTGGACCTCGGCCGCGGCGAACGCGTTGGCGGTGCGGACGACCGACCCGATGTTGAGGTCGTGGACCCAGTTCTCGATCGCGACGTGGAACGGGTGCCGGCGGGTGTCGAGGTCGGCGACGATCGCCTCGAGCGTCCAGTAGCGGTACCGGTCGACGACATTGCGCCGGTCCCCCTCCGCGAGGAGCGCGACGTCGTACCGCGGGTCGAGCGCGTCGTCCGCTCCGCGGGGCCAGGCGGCCTCACCGCCGGGCCACGGCCCGACGCCGGGAGTCTCAGGACTCGCGTCCACCGCGCGACTCCCACCAGATCGCGAGGCCCGCGACCGCCGCGCCGGCGAGCGCCAGAGCGACGGTCGCGGCCACGGAGCCGCTGGGTGCCTCCAGCCCGGCGGCCTCGTCCTGCCACGGCCACAGGGCACGCAGCGAACCCACCATCAGGCCGGCCAGCGTGGCCATGGTGACCTGCCGGCGGTGGTGCAGCAGCCACTGCAGGAGCTTGACGAACGACCCGAGGCCGACGGCCGCGCCGAGCGCGAAGACCCCGACGAACTGCAGGTCGCGGTCGGAGAGCGCCTGCTGGACGGGGATGTACAGCCCCATCGCCAGCAGGATGAACGAGCCGGAGACGCCCGGCAGCACGAGCGCGTTGATGGCGATCGCCGCGCCGACGAACACGAGCCACAGGGGCGGGTCGACCAGGTCCGCGGGCGGCAGACCGGTGAGGAGAAAGGCCACTGCCGCGCCGAGGGCGAGCAGAGCGCCGTCGACCACCCGGAACCGACCGGGCAGCAGCCGCAACGGCACGAGGACCGAGACGGCGATCATGCCGAAGAACACCGCGCGCACGGGCACCGGGTGGGCCTCGAGGAGTGGCGCGACGATCTGTAGCGACACCAGGAGGAACGTCGCCATGCCGACGAGGACGGGCAGCAGCATCGGCCAGTCGACCTCCCGCAGCGCACGGCGTCCGGACGCGAGCCCCTCCCGCCGCACGACGCCCCGCACCAGCTCGCGCCCGGCGTGCAGCGTCTGCCCCGCCGCGTCGATGAGGCCGTCGTACAGGCCGACGACGAGCGCGACCGTCCCGCCCGAGATACCGGGTACGGACTCCGCGACACCGACCATGCCGCCGCGGACCACGAAGGACGGTGCCGAGCGCCACGACGACCGCTGCGGCGCGGCGTCGCCGCTGGGCGCGTCCTGCGCCGGGGGCACGGCGTGTCGCGGGACCGGGTTGGGGCGGTGGCTCGTCACCCGGGAAGCGTAGCCGGACACGACCGGATCGCCGCAGATCGGGGCATCAGGTCAGCAGGTCGAGGTACTGCCGAGTCGTCGAGCCGCACGCAACGTGCGCCCAGGCACGCACTGCCGCCCGGATCGCTTCGGACCGGTTCATCAGCCCCTCTGCCTGCGCGCGCTCGTTGAGCGCTGCTAGCGTGCGCGCGTCCAACCGCACAGGGACCACCCTCCCTGGCCCTTCACCAGCGCTCGGGCGCCCACGACGGCGCAGTCTCGACACGTCATAGCCGGCCTCAGCCTCGTCAGCCCACGCCTGGATCTGCTCGTCGCTCACGCCCTGGCCGTTGACCTTCTGCTCACCCATTCCATTCACGTCTACGTCAATGGCGGGGAGTCGCGGGTTCACGAGCAGCGCTCACGATCAGGCTGTCCGAGCGGACGGCACCCGCCCACGGAAGCGCCGGGCACTAGGCTGACGCTCAAGAGCACCACGACGAAAGGTCGCACTGTGGCCGAGCGCACGATCACGAGCTGGCTCACCGACATGGACGGTGTGCTGGTCCACGAAGGGCACGCCATCCCTGGCGCGCCGGAGTTCCTGCGCGCGCTGCAGGAGCGGGGACGGCCGTTCCTCATCCTCACGAACAACTCGATCTTCACGGCGCGGGACCTGCGGGCGCGCCTCGCGACGTCGGGCATCGACGTGCCGGAGGAGTCCATCTGGACGTCGGCGCTCGCGACCGCACAGTTCCTGCACGACCAGGTGCCGCACGGCAGCGCGTACGCGATCGGTGAGGCCGGGCTGACGACGGCGCTGTACGAGGCGGGCTACACGCTCACGGAGTCCGACCCCGACTACGTCGTGCTGGGTGAGACCCGCACCTACTCGTTCGAGGCGATCACCAAGGCCGTGCGGCTCATCCTCGGCGGTTCGCGGTTCATCTGCACGAACCCCGACACGACCGGGCCCTCCCAGGAGGGGCCGCTCCCCGCGACGGGCGCGGTGGCCGCGATGATCACCGCGGCCACCGGGCGCGAGCCGTACTTCGTGGGCAAGCCGAACCCCATGATGTTCCGTTCGGCGCTCAACCGGATCGACGCCCACTCCGAGACCACGGCGATGGTCGGCGACCGGATGGACACCGACATCGTCGCGGGCATCGAGGCCGGGCTGCACACGTACCTCGTCATGACGGGGTCGACCACGATGCGGGACGTGGACAGGTACCCGTTCCGGCCGAGCAAGGTCGTGGACTCCGTGGCCGACCTCGTCGACCTGGTCTGACCGGCCGGTCAAGGCGGTCGGCGCCGAGCAGGATCTGCTGCGCCGTGGACCCTCGGACGAGCTCGCCCACCGGTGTCCGACGCCGCAGCCCCACCACGACGAGCTCCGCCTCCGTCTCGGCAACCACCTCGAGCACGACCGACGCCCTGCGTGCCCGGTCCCACGAGTTCGCCGACACGCTGCCCGCCGTCTCCGGCCTGCTCGAGCTGGGGCGGACCGACGACGCGGTCGCCGTCATCGAACGCGCCGGCCACGGGGGGGTGCGCCCGAGCTGCGGCTCCGTGCCGAGCTGCAGGCGCAGGGCGCGACCACGGCGCTCGACCAGGAGTCCGTCGACCGGACCCTGCACCCCGGACACGGCAGGGCGCCCGACCTCCCGGAGGGCCTCTCCGAACTCGGCCGGGCGCCCGGAGAGCCGGTACCGGCCCGTGTGGACGGGCCCGACCCTCAGTGGTCGGGGGTCCCCCAGTCCGGCCTCTCGTCGTCGACGGGCCCGGACGGGCCGAGCGTGAGGTCGGCGATGGTCGCCAGCCGCCGCGCCGCGGGCAGGATGTCGCCCGGGTCGGTCCGGCCCTTGGTCCACGTGTACGCGGTGCGGCCATCGAGGACATAGCTGCGACGGGCGAACTCCGGCTCGGACAACCGGTCGACGAGCGGCGGGACGAGGAGCGCGCGGGCCGCGGTCACGTCGCTCGTCCGTACCCGCCAGGCGGCGTCGAAGGCCGGCGAGCCGACCTCGAGGTCCTCCCCGCCGAAGGCCTTCGCGACCGCGGTCCACATCCCCTCGGGCGTGAGCTCGACGTGGGGCAGCGCGGCCGGGAGCTCGATCGCCACGACGTGCGCCTCCTCGGTCGTGTCGCTGCTCGACATGTGGTGGTCCCCGACCGTGCCGACGGAGTGTCCCGAGCCTCGGGTGACCCATGTGTAGGTGAACGACGTGGCCGGGTACCCCTCGACCTGTCCCCGGAGCACGTCCGTGGCGCGCCGGCGGTCGCCCTTGCCGAAGGGCCGGCCGGGCCACCGCCGCACGAGGGACTCGTCCTCACCGACGACGCGCCAGCCGTGGCTGGTCGCCCAGCCGTGCAGCCGGTGGGTCGCCTCGTTCCGCTGTTGGGCACGGAAGAACCCGACGACGGCGACCGCGAGCACGGCGACGATCCCGAGCGCGAACACACCACCGAAGCCGCTGTCCATGCCGGCATCGACTCCCGGGACCACTCCCGGGTCGGGGAACATCGCCCGCCCCTACGCGAGACCGAGGTCGGCCAGGCCGAACAGGAAGTGGTACGGCACCCCGAGCGCCTCGATCTTCTCGCGGGCGCCCGTGTCGCGGTCGACGATCGTCGCGACGCCCACGACCTGCGCCCCGGCGGCCCGCGCCGCCTCGATCGCGGCGATGGGCGAGCCGCCGGTCGTCGTCGTGTCCTCGACGACGACCACCCGCCGCCCGGCGATGTCCGGGCCCTCGATCTGGCGCTGCATGCCGTGCGCCTTCGCGGCCTTGCGCACGACGAACGCGTCGAGGTCCAGGCCGCGCGACGCCGCGGCGTGCAGCAGGGCGGTCGCGATGGGGTCGGCGCCGAGCGTCAGGCCACCGACGGCATCGACGTCGGCGGTGCCGAGGCCCGCCTCCTCCAGGTGGTCCAGCAGGACGTGCCCGATCAGCGGCGCCGCCCGGTGGTGCAGCGTCACCCGGCGCAGGTCCACGTAGTAGTCCGCTTCCTTGCCGGAGGACAGCGTCACCTTCCCGTGGACGACGGCGAGCTCGGCGATGAGGTCACGGAGCTGTTCGCGCGGGGTCGGGGAGAACGTCGAGGGCACCGAGCCGGTCACGTCAGAAGTCACGGGGCCAGGCTAGCGGGTCCGGCGTCAGCGCCGGCGGATCGCCCGCACCGCGAAGCGCGGCATGGCGCGCAGCACGCCGGACGCGACCCGGTAGCGCACGGACGGTGTCGAGATGACGACGCCGCGACGCACGTCGGCGAGCGCCGTCGCCACGACCGCGTCCGCGTCGAGCCACGCGACCGCGGGCAGCCGGTCCTTGTCGATGCCGGCGCGCTCGTGGAACTCGGTGTGCGTGAACCCGGGGCACAGAACCGTCGCCGTGACACCGGTGCCCCGGAGCTCGACCGCGAGCGCCTCGGTGAAGGTCCGGACCCAGGCCTTCGCGGCGGCGTACGTTCCGCCGGCGGTCAGTGCGGCGACGGACGCGACGTTGAGGATCGCACCGCGCCCGCGCGCGGCCATCTGCCCGGCAGCGGCGTGCGAGAGCACCATCACGGCCCGGACCATGACGTCGAGCGCGCCGACCTCGGCGTCGATGTCGCCACCGACGAAGCGCTGGTGCGTGGTGTACCCGGCGTTGTTGACGAGCAGGCCCACGGGACGCTCGGTGGTGGCGAGCCGTTCGGCGACCCGGGCGACGTCGTCGGGCAGCGTGAGGTCTGCCGGCAGGACCTCGACGCGGACGCCCGCGGCGGCGTGGATCTGCCGGGCGAGACGTTCGAGACGCTCGGCGTCGCGAGCGACGAGGACGAGGTCGTGACGAGCCGTCGCCAGCTGCCACGCGAACTCCAGGCCGAGGCCGGCGCTCGCGCCGGTGATCAGTGCAGTCGCCATGGCCACAGCCTACGTGCGGGCGACCCCTGACCGGGCAGGACCCTCCGGGCCGGGGGCCTCGCGCGCGAACCGCACGATGCGGCGCGACCGGAACAGCAGGGCGTACCCGATCGCGGTGACGTGCCCGACGATCCGCATCGTCTCGTTGACGGCGCCCGCGAGGAGGGTGTCCTCGTCGGGGACCACGCCGTCCTTGGCCGAGCGCAGGGCGAGGATGCGGGCGCGCTCGGCCGGGCCGAGGCGTTCCAGGAGGGTCGGCACGGTGCGCAGGGACTCGTCGAAGAGGTCGTTGTGCTCCAGCACCGGCCCTGGGATCGCAGCGGGATCGTGGTACTTCGCGGCGACGATCGTCACGGCGCGCACCTCGGGGCGGCGGGCGTACGCGGCGAGGACCGCGCCGGCCCCGGCGGACGCGCCCACGAGCACGACCTGCTCGCCGCGCGCCTCGATCGTGTCGATGAGGGCGTCGAGGGCCTCGAGCCGGTCGTCGAGCCGCGCCTCGGAGGACCAGCCCACCGGGAACAGGGTCGTGCAGACGCCGTGCGCGCGCCAGCCGCGCAGCGCCTGGCGCTGCAGCCAGACGAGCGGGCGCCAGCGGTCACCCAGGCCGGGGACGAAGACGACGTGCAGGCGAGGGCTCGACCGCGGGCGGGGGCGCAGCCGCGGCGCGCGGCGGGAGGACGGGCTCATGACCCGTCGAGTGTAGGCAGACCGGCCCGGCCGGTTCTCGCGGTGGCGGCCCGTGTCCCCCGCGGTGGCTACCCTGGCCGGATGCGCCTGGCCACCTGGAACATCAACTCGATCCGCGCCCGTGTCGACCGGGCGATCGACTTCCTCGACCGCTCCGGGACGGACGTCCTCGCGCTCCAGGAGACCAAGTGCAAGGACGAGCAGTTCCCGACGGCCGCCTTCGAGGCCGCCGGCTACGAGGTGGCGCACGTCGGGCGGAGCCAGTGGAACGGCGTCGCGATCGTCTCGCGGGTGGGGCTGGACGACGTCGAGACCTCGTTCGCGACCCAGCCCGGGTTCGGCGACCCGGAGGCGGTCGAGGCGCGCGCGATCGGTGCGACGTGCGCCGGGGTGCGCGTGTGGAGCCTGTACGTCCCGCACGGCCGCACCCTGGAGGACCCGCACTACGTGTACAAGCTCGCCTGGCTGGACGCCCTGGCGGACCAGGCGCGCGGCTGGCTGGAGCAGGACCCGACGGCGCAGGTCGCGCTCGTGGGTGACTGGAACGTGGCCCCGCTCGACACGGACGTGTGGGACCCGGCGGCCTTCGCCGGGAACACGCACGTCTCGCCGGCCGAGCGCGACGCGTTCGCGGAGTTCGCCGCCGCTGGCTACACCGAGGTGACCCGCGAGCTGTGGCCCGCCGAGCACACCTACACCTACTGGGACTACCAGCGGCTGCGGTTCCCGCGGAACCAGGGCATGCGCATCGACTACGCCTACCTGTCCCCCGCGGCCAGGGCGCGCGTGACCGGCGGGCTCGTCGACCGCGACGAGCGCAAGGGCAAGGGCGCGTCCGACCACGTGCCCGTCGTCGTCGACCTCACCTGAGGACCACGGACCGGGGCGGAGGTCCGACCGATACGGTACTTCCATGACGACGCCGCCGACCCCTCCCTACGGAGCGGGCGACCCCGACGGGCAGGGGACCGACCCGGGCCCGCAACAGCCCAACCCCTACGCAGCCCCCGGAGGACCGACGCGACCGGAGCCGCTCAGCCCGTACAGCCCGCCCGACCCCGACGCCGACGGCGGGCCGGCCGCGCCGGACCCGGTCTACGGCACCCCCGCCCCCTACGGTCCGGCCGACCCCGGCGCCGCGCCGTACGGGTCGGGACCTGCACCGTACGGGTCGGGACCTGCGCCGTACGGGTCTGCGGCACCGCCGTACGGCCAGCCGGCCGCGTCGGGCTACGGGCAGGGACCCGGCCAGCCCGACTACGGGCAGCCGCCCTACGGGCAGCCACCGTACGGGCAGGGCTACGGGGCGCCGCAGGGCATGCCCCCCGGGTACGGGATGGCCTCCTACTCGAGCCTGCCCCGGACGAACGGCATGGCGATCGCCGCGATGGTGACGTCGCTGGCCGGGTTCCTGTGCATCGGCTTCAGCGGCCTCGTGGGGCTCGTGCTCGGCATCGTGGCCCTCGGCCAGATCCGCCGGGACGGGACTCGCGGCAAGGGCATGGCGATCACCGGCATCGTCGTCGGGGCCTTCTTCAGCGCGATCTTCGCGCTGTGGATCATCGGGATGTCCGTCAGCGGGTGGTGACGTGAGCGACGACCTCTTCGCGACACCGGGCGGGCCTGCCGGCCCGTCCGGGCAGCCCACCCCAGCGCCCGACCAGCGACCGGCGGGACGGCCGGTGGCGCAGCCGACCGAGCCCGCCGGTGGCCCGCAGGTCCCCGGCTACTCCCCGGAGACGTACTACGCCGCGGGGTGGCAGCCTCCTGCGCCCCGCACGGAGCCGCTCGCCGTCGCGAGCGTGCCCACCGCGCTGCTGCTCGGCCCGGTCGGGACCGGGCTGGGCGCCGCGGCGCTCTCGCGCACCCGCCGTGACGGGACCCGCGGCCGCGGGCTCGCGCTCACCGGCATCGTCCTCGGCGCGCTCGTGACGGTCGCCTGGGTCGTGGTCCTCGTCCTCGCCCAGCAGGCTGCCGGGGACCGCGCCCCGCTCGCGGGCGACGTCGCCGCGCCGCAGAGCGCCCACGCCCGCCAGCTCGTGCTCGGCAGCTGTCTCGCCGACCTCCCCCCGGCGGGCGAGGTCGCGGACGTGGACGTCGTGCCGTGCGCCGACGAGCACCACGCGCAGGTCGTCGCCCGCACCGACTTCGCGGCCGACTCCGTCTGGCCCGGGCAGGCCGCGGCGGATGCGCGCGTGGCCCGCGTCTGCACCGCGGAGGTCCTCGGCGAAGGCGCCGACGCCGACGCCGACGCCCTCACGCTGTGGGTGTGGGCCCCGAGCGAGGCGTCGTGGGACGACGGCGACCGCACCGGCCTGTGCCTCGCGGCGAGCGACGAGCCGCTCACCGGGTCGCTCCTCGACTGACGCCGGTGACCGGGCCGTGGTCCGCCGTCACCCGTCCACGCGCACCGTGACGGTGCGGGTGGTGGTCGTGCCGGCGTCGTTCGACAGCTCGACCTGGTACGCGTAGACCCCCGGTGCGCGGTCGGTCACCGAGGTGGTGACCCGCTGCGCCGCCGGGGTGGCCGCCGTCAGCGTCCGGGCGTCGATCTCGACGCCGTCCTCGAGCAGGCGGTAGCCGGTCGCGTTCGTGCCCCACCACAGGTTCGTGGTGAGCGTGTACTGCCCGTCACGGTCCCCGTTGTCGTGCGCGAGCGCCGCCTGGGCGGGCAGCGCGTCGCGGACGCGGACGACGAGCTCGCGGGACGTCGTCGTGCCGAACGTGTTGACGGCCTCGACGGTGTACCGGTGGTCGCCGTCGGGCACGCCCGAGACGTCGAACGACGCGCGCTGCGCGGCCGGAGACGCGTCGGCGAGGGCGACGGTGTGCACGACCTCGCCGTCGGCGAGGAACCGCAGGGCCGTCGCGTTGGAGCCCCACCACAGGTTCGCCGTGAGGGTGAAACGGCCGTCCGTCACCCCGGGCGTCGCGTGGGTCACCGACAGGGCAGGGCGGGCAGGCGCCGACCACGCACCGCCGTCGTACGCGCCGAGGCGGCCCGCGCCGGCCTGCGCCCGCACCACGGCGGGCACGTCCGCGGTGTCGTGGAGGACCGGGACCGGTCCGGGGGTCCAGCGCGCCTCGTCGGCGAGCTGCTGGTCGGCGGGTGCCGCGGCGTTGTAGGCGGCGAGGAGGTCGATCTCCTCACCGTTGACGGTGCTGCCCGTCTCGAACAGGCGCGTGCCGTTCCAGCGGGTGATCACGCGCGCCGGGTCGACGCCGTCGGCCAGGTCGAACGCGTTGTTCTCCGCGTAGATGCTGGACTCGATGCCCGCGCCCCAGAAGTACTCGAAGACACCCTCGCTCGTCTGCTCGTAGTAGTTGTTGTAGACGTGCACGTCGCCGTACCGCACGCGCGGTGCGCGCTGGCCGATGTCTCGCCAGTGGTTGTGGTGGACCGTCACCTTGAGGGTGCCGCGGTCGACCAGGCGCGAGTCCGAGGAACCGATGAGCTGGGTCTTGTCGTGGTCGTCGAACAGGTTGTACGACGACGTCACGTAGTCCGAGCTGTGGGTGATGTCGAGCAGGCCGTCGTGCACCTCGTACGGGCGTCCGAACACGGTCGGGAGTGACGACGGCGGGTTGTCGCCGTCGTCGAACGTGTTGTGGTCGACCCAGACGTTGGTGGACGTCCACACCGAGAGGTTGTCGTAGGCGGAGTTCCAGTTGCCGGTCTGCGTGTCCGCCGGGTCCCACGCGGGGAAGCAGTCGTAGGCGTCGGAGAAGTGGATGTTGCGCACGATGACGTTGTGGGAGTCGCGGACGCGTATGCTGCCGCCCACGATCCGCGCGTCGTCGCCGAGGCCCACGAGGGTGACGTTCGACCCGACGTGCTGGAGGGTCTGGCGGGCCTGGAGCGCCGCCGCCGCGACGCGTGCCTCCTCGAGCGGCCCGGCAGGGTCGACCCAGCCCCAGGTGCCCGACGGGTCGTAGTGCTCGATGTAGTCGTCCATGGAGAACGGTTCGCCGGTGTCCGCGACCGTGACCTGGCTCGCGACGTCCTCGCAGGTCAGCGGCTGTCCGTCGGTGTCCTCGAACGCGTTGATCTCGCCGTCCACGTAGACGATCCGCGGGGTGGTGTCGCCGCGGGCGCCCGTGGCACCCCCGAGCGCGGCCCGCAGCTCGGCCCAGGTGCTGACGGTCGCCGTGTGCTCGGCGCGCGCCGTGACTCCGCCCGTCGTGCCCCCGTTGTACGAGGCCCAGCCGTCGTCGGCCCCGAGCACCTCGGCGCCGAGGTCGCGAGCGGCGGGGACCGACGTGGCGGCGGTCGAGGCGGGCTGGTGCCCTGCGGCCGGCAGGCCCGCGGCGCCGACGACGAGGGCCGCGGCGACGGGCAGGATCAGGGGGAGGGTGATGCGTCGTGCACTCATGCAGAGACTCCTTCGTCCGTGCGGGAGAGAGAAACCGGTTTCTCACCTTGCCGCCCACGAGTCTGCCACAGGCCCCGGGAAACCGGTATCCCGCATACCGTGACGTCAGTTCCCTACCGTGCGGTAGGTTTCTGGTCTACGCTGAGGAGGACACACGGGCAGAGCTGCCCGCGAACCGACCCGAGGGATGCTCGTCATGACCACCACGCAGGACTCGCCGGCCACCACTCCCCCCGCCACGACCCGCCGCACCCCCTTCGACGTCGAGCGCCTCCTGGGTGAGCTCACGCTCGAGGAGAAGGCGTCGCTGACCTCGGGGCTCGACTTCTGGCACACCCAGCCCGTCGAGCGCCTGGGGATCCCGGCCGTCATGGTCACCGACGGCCCGCACGGCCTGCGCAAGCAGGCCGCCTCGACCGACCACCTCGGCCTCGGGAACAGCGTCCCCGCGACGTGCTTCCCCACCGCCGCGGCCCTCGCCTCGACCTGGGACACCGAGCTCCTGCAGCGCGTCGGATCGGCGCTCGGCCGTGAGACCCGCGTGAACGACGTCGCCGTCCTCCTCGGCCCCGGCATCAACATCAAGCGCTCGCCCCTGTGCGGACGCAACTTCGAGTACTTCTCCGAGGACCCCGTGGTCTCCGGCGACCTCGGTGCGGCACTCATCACCGGCATCCAGTCGGAGGGCGTCGGGACGTCGCTCAAGCACTTCGCGGTGAACAACCAGGAGTCGGACCGCATGCGCGTGTCCGCCGACGTCGACGAGCGCACCCTGCGCGAGATCTACCTCACCGGCTTCGAGCGTGCCGTCACCACGGCCCGCCCGTGGACGGTCATGTGCTCGTACAACAAGGTCAACGGCACCTACGCCTCCGAGCACCCCTGGCTGCTCACCGAGGTGCTGCGCGACGAGTGGGGCTACGACGGCGTCGTCGTGTCCGACTGGGGCGCCGTGAACGAGCGGGTGCCGGCCCTCGCGGCAGGCCTCGACCTCGAGATGCCGTCGACCGGCGGCCGCACCGACGCCGAGATCGTCGCCGCCGTGCGCGCCGGCGAGCTGGACGAGGCCGTGCTCGACCAGGCCGTGCGCCGCCTGCTCACGCTGCTCGACCGCACGCTCCCCGCCCTGCAGGGCGCGACCGGGCTCACCGCGGAGGACGCCGCCGCGCACCACGCCCTGGCGCGCGAGGCCGCCGCGGACGGCGCCGTGCTCCTCAAGAACGAGACCGTCGACGGGGCCCCCGTCCTGCCGATCGACCTGCCGATCGACTCAGCCGGCTCGTCCCTCGTCGTCGTCGGGGAGTTCGCCCGCACCCCCCGCTACCAGGGCGCCGGGTCCTCGCAGGTCAACCCGACCCGGCTCGACGACGCCCTCACCGAGATCCGCGCGCTCGCCGGCGACGTCCCCTTCGCCCCCGGCTTCAGCCTCGACGAGGACGCCGACCCGGCGCTCGACGACGCCCTGCTCACCGAGGCCGTGGGCGCCGCCCGCGGCGCCGGGACCGCCGTGCTGTTCCTCGGCCTGCCGGCCCGGGACGAGTCCGAGGGCTACGACCGCGACCACATGGACCTGCCGGCCCGCCAGGTCGCCGTGCTCGAGGCCGTCGCCACCGTGGCGAGGCGCGTCGTCGTCGTCCTCGCGAACGGGTCGGCCGTGACCGTCGCGCCGTGGCGCGAGCACGCCCACGCGATCCTCGAGGGCTGGCTCGGCGGCCAGGCAGGCGGGGGCGCGGTCGCCGACCTCCTGCTGGGCGTGCGCAACCCGTCCGGGAAGCTCACGGAGACGATCCCGCTGCGCCTGGCGGACAACCCGTCCTCCGGGAACTTCCCCGGCGAGCTCGGCCACGTCCGCTACGGCGAGGGTGTGCTGGTCGGCTACCGCTACTACGACACCGTCGGCCGCGAGGTCGCGTACCCGTTCGGGCACGGCCTGTCCTACACCACGTTCGCCCTCGACGAGGTGCGCGCGAGCGCCCACGGCGAGGGCCCGACGTCGGGCGTCACGGTGGGCGTGCGGGTCACCAACACCGGGCCCGTCGCCGGCGCGGAGGTCGTCCAGGTGTACGTCGGCGACCCGGAGGCGAGCGTGCAGCGCCCCGAGCGGGAGCTCAAGGCGTTCACCAAGGTGCCCCTCGCGCCCGGCGAGTCCCGCGAGCTGACGTTCGAGCTCACGGCGCGCGACCTGTCGTACTGGCACCCCGTGCTGCGGCGCTGGGTCGTCGAGGGCGGCGAGTTCCGCGTGAGCGTGGGGACGTCGTCACGGGACCTGCACGGGACGGTGAGCCTCGACGTGACCGGTGAGGACGTCGCCCTGCCGCTGTCGCCGATGTCGACCGTCACCGAGGCGCTCACGCACCCCGTCGCGGGCCCGGTCGTGCGCGCCGCGCTCGAGGGCACCGGCGACGGACCGACGCTCGACCCCGAGCTCGTGAAGATGGCGGCCGACATGCCGCTGCGCGCGCTGGTCGACTTCGGCATGGCAGGGCTCGACCGGGCAGGGCTCGACCGGCTCCTCGACGCCGCGAACGCGGGCTGAGCTCACCTGGCACGTCGCTGACACGGCCGGGACGGGATGCGTGGCGCGTCCCGTCCCGGCCGTGTCGGTGCCGTGCCAGCGACGTGTCAGGGGGCGAGGACGAGGGATACGTACGTCTGCAGCGCCTCGGCCATGTCGACGACCGGCCCGCCCGCGTCCCGCTCGAGCAGGAACTGGACCTGCAGCCCGTCCATCAGGGCGACCAGCGCTCGTGCGGTGTGCTCGGGATCGACGTCCGCCCGCAGGCGCCCCTCGGCGGCACGCTGCTCCAGCTCCGCCTGCGAGCGGTCGAGCACCGTGCGGTAGCGGCGCTGGAAGTAGGCGTGCGCGGGGTGATCGGGCGCGGTCGCCTCGGCGGACAGGATGCAGTACAGCTCGACGATGCCGGGCCGCTCGGCGTTGCGCCGCACGAGCCGCACGAGCGACGCGAAGTAGTCCCCGCCCGCGGCCAGGTCGGCCTCGAAGGTCGCCATGTCGACCTCGTCCCGGTGCTCCAGGACGGCCTCGAGCAGCGCCTCCTTGGTGGGGAAGTGGTGCAGGAGACCTGGGTGCGAGATGCCGACCCTCGCGGAGATCTCCCGCAGGGATGCCGAGTGGTAGCCGACCTCCCCGAAGAGGCGTGTGGCGGCCTCGATGAGCTCCTCGCGCTTGGCGCGGCCCTTCGCGTACCCGCGGCGCACGGCGGCGGCGTCGGTCATGGCGTCTCCGTCCCTGTCGTCGCGACCACTCACCCTCGTGCCGGTCGCGCGGTCGTGCTGGGCTCCGAACACTACCTCTCCCCACGGACGATCAGCGCCCGGTACGAGGCGGGGACGGCGCGACCCCCGGACCTTTCCCCAATCCCGACCGCCTGGTAGCGTTCTGACTTACCAAGCGGTCGGTTTCTTGCCGAGGGGCTCGACACCGGCCGGGAGCGACGCCACCGACGGCGCCGCCGGAGACACAGGAGTCATCCATGGCCGCACACAGCTCCCCCGCCCCGGGCACGCCTGCCGCGCCGCTCGGCCCACCCGTGACCGCCACGAGCCCCGACACGGGCACGTTCACCGGTACCGACGGCACGAGCGGCCCCGGCCGCGAGCCGCGCACCTACATCCCGACCCTCGCCCTGACGAACGTCGGGATCTACCTCGCGCTGCTCACACCCGTCATGGTCACCATGGCGTTCAAGGTCCAGAGCATCGTCGGGGAGGAGCGCCAGGCCGCCGTCCTCGGCGTCGTGCTCGGCATCGGCGCGCTCTTCGCCATGTTCAGCAACCCGCTCGCCGGGCGCCTCTCCGACCGCACGGCCTCCCGGTTCGGCCGCCGCCGGCCGTGGATCGTCGGCGGCTCGGTCGTCGGCATCGCCGCCCTGTGGGTCGTGGCGACCGCGACGACCGTCCCCGTCCTCGTCGTCGGCTGGTGCCTCGCCCAGGCCAGCCTCAACGCGGCGCTCGCCGCGACCAACGCGACGCTCCCCGACCAGGTCCCCGTCGCACGGCGCGGTCTCGCGTCCGGGCTCGTCGGCTTCGGCATCCCGATCGCGATCCTCACCGGTTCGATCCTCGCCGGCGCGTTCACCGACGAGCTGCTGCGCTTCGTCGTCCCCGGCGTCGTCGCGCTGGTCACCGCGCTGCTCTTCGCCGTCTTCCTCAAGGACCGCCGCCTCGAGCACCGCCCCGCCGCACGCTTCGGCATCAAGGACTTCGCCGGGTCCTTCGTCTTCGACGTGCGCAAGCACCCCGACTTCGCCTGGACGTGGCTGTCGAAGTTCTTCGTCATGTTCGGCTACGCCGGCGTCGCGACCTTCATGCCGTACTACCTCGGCACCCGGTTCGGCCTGGACGAGGCCGCGACCATCGCCATCATCATCACCGCGAACTTCGCCTCCGTCGGCGCCATGCTCGTCTCCAGCTTCCTCGGCGGCTACCTCTCCGACAAGGTCGGCAAGCGTCGGCCCTTCGTCGCCGCCGCCGGGCTCATCATGGTCGTCGGTCTCGTCCTGCTCGCCTTCGCCCCCAGCACCGGGCTCGTCGTCCTCGCACAGGGCATCATCGGCTTCGGCGCCGGGTCGTTCCTGTCGGTCGACCTCGCGCTGGCGACCCAGGTCCTGCCCGACCTGGACGACACCGCCAAGGACCTCGGCGTGCTCAACATCGCCAACGCCCTCCCCCAGTCGATCGCCCCGCTCGTCGCGGCACCTCTGCTGGCCCTCGGCACCGCGATCGGCGTCGGCGGGTACCCGTTCCTCTACCTCGTCAGCGCGCTCGTCGCCGCCACCGGCGCGGTGCTCGTCTACCGCGTGAAGAGCGTGCGATGACGACCACCGACGTGCCCGGCACCTCGACCGCCCCCGCACCTGCCGGCGCCCCCTACCGCGACCGGGCGCGCCCCGTCGACGAACGGGTCGCCGACCTCCTCGCCCGGATGACGCTCGAGGAGAAGGCCGGCCAGCTCTTCCAGACGATGGTGGCGGTCGGCGACGGCGGCACCCTCACCGAGGACGACCCGACGTTCGGGCTGCCCGGCACCACCGAGATGGTCGCCGGGCGGCACATGACGCATCTCAACGTCCTCGGCGCACCCGGCACGGCCCGGGAGATGGCCGAGTGGTACAACCGGCTGCAGGAGCTCGCCGAGAGCACCCGCCTCGGCATCCCCGTGACCGTCGCGAGCGACCCCCGGCACGCCGTCACGGACAACCCCGGCGCCGGGCTGCTCGCCGGGCCGTTCTCCCGGTGGCCCGAGACCCTCGGGCTCGCCGCGATCGGCGACCCGGACCTCGTCGAACGCTTCGCGGACATCGCGCGGCGCGAGTACCTGGCCGTCGGGATCCGTACCGCCCTGCACCCGCAGGTCGACCTCACGACCGAACCCCGCTGGGCCCGCGGCGCCGGGACGTTCGGGGAGGACGCCGGGCTCACCGCCCGCCTCGGCGTCGCGTACGTCCACGGGTTCCAGGGGACCGGCGCACTCGCCCGTTCCACCGGGGCCGACGGGATCTTCGGTACCTCGTCCGTGTCCACCATGACGAAGCACTTCCCCGGCGGCGGCCCCCAGGCCGACGGCGAGGACCCCCACTTCCCCTACGGTCGCGAGCAGGTCTACCCCGGTGACCGGTTCGACCTGCACCTCGCGCCCTTCCCCGCGCTGATCGCCGCCGGGACCCGCCAGATGATGCCGTACTACGGCATGCCGATCGACCTGCGGGTCGACCTCGGGAACGGGCCCGAGGAGGTCGAGCCCGTCGGCTTCGGGTTCAACCGGCAGATCGTCACGGCCCTGCTGCGCGAACGGCTCGGCTTCGACGGGATCGTGTGCACCGACTGGGGGCTGGTCACCGACGCCGAGGTCATGGGCCGGCCGTTCCCCGCCCGCGCGTGGGGCGTCGAGCACCTGGCGCCGCTCGACCGCGTGCTCACGATCCTCGACGCCGGCGCCGACCAGCTCGGCGGCGAGGCCTGCCCCGAGCTCGTCGTGGAGCTCGTGCGGTCCGGACGGGTCGACGAGGCACGCATCGACGCGTCCGTACGCCGGCTCCTGCGGGAGAAGTTCGTTCTCGGCCTGTTCGACGACGGCCGGTACGTCGACGTCGACGAGGCCGCGGTCGTCGTCGGGCACCCCGACTTCCGCGCCGCGGGCGCCGCCGCGCAGCGCGCGTCGGTCACGGTGCTGACGAACGGGCCGACCGGGGTCTCGCCCACGACACCGCTCCCCCTCTCACGGGGTCTGCGTGTGTACGCCGTAGGGGTGGACGCCCGGGTGCTCTCCGAGCACGCGACCGTCGTGGGCTCGCCGGCCGAGGCCGACGTCGCGATCCTGCGGCTGAGCGCACCGTACGAGGAGCGCGGACCGGGCTTCGAGTCGTTCTTCCACGCCGGGTCGCTGGACTTCCCCGACGACGTCCTCGCCCACGTCCGCGAGGTCGCGGCCGCGGTGCCGACCGTCGTCGACGTCTACCTGGACCGCCCGGCGATCCTCACGCCGGTCGTCGCCGCGGCGGCCGCCGTTGTCGTGAGCTTCGGGTCGAGCGACGAGGCGCTGTGCGACGTGCTGTTCGGCCGGGCGGCCCCGCAGGGACGGCTCCCGTTCGACCTGCCCCGGTCGACGGCCGCCGTCGAGGCGTCGCGCGAGGACGTGCCGTTCGACACGGTCGACCCGCTGTTCCGCTGCGGGCACGGCCTGGAGGTACCGACCGACGTGTGACGCTCTGGACCGCTACCCGACCACGTCCTGCTCGGACCCGCTGCTCGTCCCGTCCTCCGGGGAGGTGGGCAGACGGTTGCTGCTCACACCCTCGGGGACGCTCTCGGAGACACCGTCGGACGGCCCGGTCGCCCCGGCGGACGGCGCCGCGGCGAGGGCGTCGGTGGTCGCCCCGGACACGGTGCCGCTGGGCTCGAGACCGTGAGCCGTCTGGAAGTCGCGGACCGCGCGCACCGTGGCAGCGTCGAACGTCCTGGTCACCGCGACGTCCGCACCGTGGGCGCGCAAGCGCTCCTGCACCCACTCGACCGCGGGACCGGAGTCGCCCGGCTCGATCGGCTCCGTGAGGTCGGGCTGCTCGGGCGAGACCGGCTCGGGCTTCTGGGTCGACGTCTGCGAGGGCTCCGTCACCTCCGGCTCGGACGTGGTCGCGGACGGCGACGGCTTGTCCGGCTCGTCGTTCTCCGTCGGTGAGGCGTCGGGCTCGGACGGCGTGGTGGCCGCCGGCGCGGGGGTCACCGGCGCGGACGGCTCGGGAGCGGGGTCCGGCGTGCCGGGCGCGGTGGTGTCGATCGACTCGGGCGGCTCCGGCACCGGCGGCAGGCCGCTCGGGTCGCCGTCGACCGGCTCGGAGCTCGGCGTGACCCCGGGCGTCCCGAGGTCGAGCTCGTCCGCCCAGTCCTCCCCGGCGCCGTCGGGCACCGCGACGCTCTGGCTCGTGACCGTCGCCGCTCCGACCGCACCCGCGATCGAGAGCAGCACCACGATCGCGCCACCACCGGCCGCGACCGTCACCCACGGCAACGTGGTGCTGCGGTGCTGGCCCGCGCGGCGCGTCGTCAGACGGGGCATGGCACCTCCAGGGGTGATCGGCGAGCGTCCGGGCGGAGCGGTCGGCAGGGCGGTCGATGGAGCGTGCAGGTGAGCGTGGCGAGCAGGACAGGGGCACCCGACGCGACGGGCGCAACGACCCAGTATTGCCCCACACCCCACCGTCTTGTCACGTCCACCGCTCCGACCTGCACAAACGTCACGGCCGCCCACCGAGCGGCCACATCGGTACCGCACGGACCCGTCGGAGGTCGCAACCACGGTTCCTCCCTGCGCCAGAAGCGCCCACCCGCCCTCGACGACGAGGCTGGCAGCACACCGACATCGAAAGGAGAACCGGGATGCACGCCATCGAGATCTCGGGTCTGCGCAAGTCCTACGGCACGTTCGACGCCGTCAGCGACATCACCTTCTCCGCACGCCCGGGCCGCGTCGTCGGCCTCCTCGGGCCCAACGGGGCGGGCAAGACCACCACGCTCCACATCCTGCTTGGCCTCGCGTCCGCGAGCGCCGGGACCGCGACCGTCCAGGGCCGCGCCTACGCCGCCCTCGACCACCCCGAGCGGGTGGTGGGCGCGCTGCTCGACGCCGGCGGGCTGCACCCCGGTCGCAGCGCGCGCGACCACCTGCGGGTGCTCGCCGCCGCGGGCGGGCTCGACCCCCGACGGGTCACCGAGGTGCTCGAGCTCGTCGGGCTCGACCGCGCGGGCGGCCGCCGCGTGCGCACCTACTCGCTGGGGATGCGCCAGCGCCTCGGCCTCGCCGCCGCGTTGCTGGGCGACCCGCAGGTGCTCGTCCTCGACGAGCCCGCGAACGGCCTCGACCCCGCCGGGATGCGCTGGTTGCGCGACGTCCTGCGCACGTTCGCCGACGACGGCGGGACGGTCCTCCTGGCGAGCCACGTCCTCGCCGAGGTCACCCAGGTGGCCGACGACCTGGTCGTCGTCGGGCAGGGCCGGGTCATCGCGGACGGCAGCCTCGCCGAGCTCGTCGGCGACCAGTCCCTGGAGGACTTCTACCTAGAGCTGACCGCCGCCACCGAAGGAGTGCGCTGATGTACCGTGCCGAGCTGCTCAAGCTGCGGACCACCCGGGCCGCCTGGGTGATCGCCGCCGTCGCCCTCGGGGGGATGCTCCTCGTGCAGGCCGTGTCCCTCGTGCTGCCTCAGCTCCTCGAACGGCTGGACGCCGCCGGGGTCACGAGCGACGCCGACCTGCCCCCCGACGTCGCCGGCGACCTCACGGCGATGCTCGACGTCGCCCAGCCCGCCTTCCAGCGCAGCGCGCTCGACCTCCTCGCCGCCGGACCCGGCGGCACCGGGAGCACCGGTGTCACCGCGATCTGCATGCTCCTGCTCGGCGTTCTCGCCGTGACGGCCGACTTCCGCCACGGCGGCATCGTGCCCACCGCGCTCGTCCGCCCGTCACGGCTCGCGATCCTCGGGGCGAAGGCCGGTGCCGTCGCGACCGCCGCCGTGGTGATCGGCGTGGGGCTCGCGGTGCTGTCGGCGCTCGGCCTGACCGTGGCGCTCGCCGCCGGGGACGCACCCCTCGTGCTGTCCGCGGCGGAGGTGCTCGGCGTGTGGGGCCGAGGCCTCGCCGTCCTCGCGCTCTTCGCCTGGATCGGTCTCGGGATCGGCACGCTCGTGCGCAACCAGGTCGCGGCCGTCGTCGTCGTGGTGGCCGCGGTCCTCGTCGAGCCGATCGTCCAGGCCCTCGTCATGCTGCTGTCCGACGGCACCTCGAACGTGGCGTCGTGGATGCCGCAGGCGCTCGGCTCGATCGCGTCGACGGGTCTGGGGGCGTCGACCGCGCTCGGTGCCGCAGCCGCCCTGGCCGGGCTCGCGCTCTGGGCCACGGCGCTCCTCGCCGGTGGTGCCGCGAGCCTACGGTCCCGCGACCTCGTCTGACGGCGCCGTGCACGCCGACCCGCACGTCGTGTCCTCTACGGTGGGACACCACGACCTCGGAGGGAGCCCGCCCATGAGCGTGCACGACGCCGGGCGGCGCCTCCTCGCGCGGCTCGGGATCCGCAGCGACCTCGGCCGGGACACCGTCCTGGCAGGGGTCGTCGCGACCCTGTCCGTCGGGATGTTCCTCGTCGTCGACGGGCTCCTGAGCGCCGAGATCCTCGCCGAGACCGCGGACCTCGCGGTCCTCGACGGCATCCACGTCACCCCCGCCGTCCGCGCCACGACGTGCCTGCTCCTCGTGGCGCAGTCGATGGCCCTGTGCCTGCGTCGGCGCGCTCCCGCGCTCACGCTGGGCCTGACGGTGGTCGGTCAGGTCGCGATCGACGCGACGCTCCCCGCCGGCTACTCCATCCAGGGTCCCGCCACGATCGTCGCTGCGTACACGGTCGGCGCCTACGCCTCGCGGCGCACGACGCTGTGGTCGATCCCGACGGCGGTCGTGGCGAGCGTCGTCCTCGGCTTCGTGCTCGGCGGCGGCGCCGGTGAGACCCAGACGACCTCCGTCGCGCTCAGCGGGATCTTCGTGTCGACCGCGATCACCTACCTCGGCGCGGTCCTCGCCGGCGCCTACGTCGGCGCACGCCGCGAGCTGTTGCGGGGCCTGCACGCGCAGGTCGCGCAGGCGGAGCGGGAGCGCGAGGCGCTCGCCACGCAGGCGGTCCTCGAGGAGCGGGGCCGGATGGCGCGCGAGCTGCACGACGTCGCCGCGCACCACCTCAGCGGCATCGTCGTCCAGGCGACCGCCGCGGAACGCCTCGTGGCGAGCGACCCGGAACGTGCCCAGGAGTCGATGCGGTGGATCCGGGCGCAGGGGCGCGAGACGCTGGACAACCTGCGGCTCGTCGTCGGGATCCTGCGCAGCGACGTCGACGGGCCGGTAGCGGCTGCGGTGGGCGAGGCCGAGGGCGGCGCACCGGTCGCCCGGTTCGAGCCGGCCGAGCACGTGCCACAGCCCACGGTCGCCGACCTGCCCGACCTCCTCTCCCTCGCCCGCACCGCCGGTACGCAGGTCCGCGAGGAGACCGTGGGGGAGCCGTTCGAGCTCGGCCCCGCCGCCCAGCTCACCGTGTACCGGGTGCTGCAGGAGGCCCTGTCGAACGCCCGGCGGCACGCCCCCGGCCGCACGATCGACGTCCTGCTCGAGCACGGCGCGAGCGCGCTGGTCCTCACCGTGCGCAACCCGGGGGTGACGCCCGTCGTCAGCGACCACCGAGGAGACTCCACCGGTTCTGCCGCGACGACCCGAGGCAGCGCCGAGGCCAGGGCGGAGGCGAGGGCCGGCGAGGTGGGCGGGCCGCAACGGCAGGGGCACGGCGTCATCGGCATGACGGAGCGTGCGGCGATGATCGGCGGCACCCTGGTCGTCGGCCCGCTGCCCGAGGGCACGTGGCAGGTCCGCCTCACCGTCCCCCGCCCTGCGACGTCCCGTACCCCGGCCGGGTCGGCGCACCGGGACGGACGTCCTCAGGCGTTGACCGAAGCACCTGCCGAGGTGTCGGCCAAGGTATCGGCCGAAGTGCTGACCGACAGGCAGGAGCACGCATGATCCGGGTGGTGCTGGTGGACGACCAGGCGGTGGTGCGCGCCGGGTTCGCCGTGATCCTCGAGAGCGAGGGCGGGATCGAGGTCGTCGGGCAGGCGTCCGGCGGCCGCGAGGCGGTGCGGGTGGTGCGCGAGACCCGACCCGACGTGGTGTGCATGGACGTCCGGATGCCCGGCGGGGACGGGATCACCGCGACGCGCGAGATCGCGGGACCGGGCGCCGTCGACCCCGTGCCCGTGCTCGTGGTGAGCACGTTCGACCTCGACGACTACGTCTTCGGGGCGCTCGAGGCGGGCGCGAGCGGGTTCCTGCTCAAGGACGCCGAGCCCGAGGTGCTGGCGGACGCGGTGCGCCGGATCGCGTCGGGCGAGGGGCTCGTGGACCAGTCGCTCACCCGTCGTGTCATCGACGAGTTCGCCCGACGACGCTCCCCCGCCGCCCGCGACGAGGAGGCCGCAGCGCTGCTCACGGCCCGCGAGCACGACATCCTCGCGCTGCTGTGCCGGGGCCGCTCGAACGCGGAGATCGCGCAGGAGCTGTACCTCGAGGCGAGCACCGTGAAGTCGCACCTCAGCCGCATCATGACCAAGACGGGCCTGCGCGACCGCGTCCAGCTGGTCGTCTGGTCGTACGAGCACGGCATCGCCACCCCCCACCGCTGAGCCTCACCGCTGAGCCCCACCGTGAGTGCGGGCAATGTGCGCGGCCGAACCGTTTCGACCGCGCACATTCCCCGCACTCAGCGCTCGCTACGGCTGGTTCGCCGTGACCGGGAGGTAGACGCGGCCGCCGGCGTCGGCGAACTCCGCGGACTTCTCCGCCATCCCCGCCTCGATCGCCTCCACCGACGTCAGGCCGTTCGCCTCGGCGTACTCGCGCACGTCCGCGGAGATCCGCATCGAGCAGAACTTGGGCCCGCACATCGAGCAGAAGTGCGCGGTCTTCGCGGGCTCGGCCGGCAGCGTCTCGTCGTGGAACGCGCGCGCGGTGTCCGGGTCCAGCGAGAGCGCGAACTGGTCGTGCCACCGGAACTCGAACCGCGCCCGGGACAGCGCGTCGTCGCGCAGCTGCGCCCGGTGGTGTCCCTTGGCGAGGTCCGCCGAGTGCGCGGCGATCTTGTACGTGATGACACCGGTCTTCACGTCGTCGCGGTTCGGCAGGCCCAGGTGCTCCTTGGGCGTCACGTAGCAGAGCATCGCCGTGCCGGCCTGCGCGATCATCGCCGCGCCGATGGCAGAGGTGATGTGGTCGTACGCGGGCGCGATGTCGGTCGCGAGCGGGCCGAGCGTGTAGAACGGCGCCTCCTCGCACAGCTCCTCCTCGAGCCGCACGTTCTCGACGATCTTGTGCATCGGGACGTGCCCGGGGCCTTCGATCATCACCTGCACGCCGTACGACTTCGCGACCTTCGTCAGCTCCCCGAGCGTCCGCAGCTCGGCGAACTGGGCGGCGTCGTTGGCGTCCGCGATCGACCCGGGGCGCAGCCCGTCCCCGAGGGAGAACGTGATGTCGTACTCGCGGAAGATCTCGCACAGCTCCGCGAAGTGCGTGTAGAGGAACGACTCCGTGTGGTGCGCCAGGCACCACGCCGCCATGATCGACCCCCCGCGCGAGACGATCCCCGTGACCCGGCGCGCCGTGAGCGGCACGTACCGCAGCAGCACGCCCGCGTGGACCGTCATGTAGTCGACGCCCTGCTCGGCCTGCTCGATCACCGTGTCCCGGTACACCTCCCAGGTGAGCAGCGCAGGGTCGCCCTTGACCTTCTCGAGCGCCTGGTAGATCGGCACGGTCCCGACCGGGATCGGCGCGTTGCGCAGCACCCACTCGCGAGTCTCGTGGATGTCCTTGCCCGTGGAGAGGTCCATGAGCGTGTCCGCACCCCAGCGCGCGGCCCAGACCATCTTCTCGACCTCCTCCTCGATCGAGGACGTCACGGCCGAGTTCCCGATGTTGGCGTTGATCTTCACCGCGAACGCCTTGCCGATGATCATCGGCTCGGACTCGGGGTGGCGGTGGTTGGCGGGGATCACGGCCCGGCCGCGCGCGACCTCGTCGCGCACGAGCTCGACGTCGACCCCCTCGCGGGCGGCCACGAAGCGCATCTCGTCGGTGATCACCCCGGCCCGGGCCCAGGCCAGCTGGGTCCGCGCACCGTCGACGGCCGCGGGCCGCTCCCAGTCCGCCCGCGTCCGGGGCAGACCCGTCCGCACGTCGATGCTCGCGGCGTCGTCGGTGTACGGACCGGACGTGTCGTACAGGTCGAGGTGCTCACCGTTGCTCAGGTGCACACGGCGCTCCGGCACGCGCAGGTGCTCGTGGCCCGGCACGGGCTGGTGGATCTTGCTGGAGCCCTCGATGGGGCCGGTGGTGACGGCGCGCGCGGGCGCGCTGCTCTGCGAGCTCATAGTTCTCCCTACGTCGGCATGATCCGAACAGGTTCGAACGGTCGGCGGCGCGTGAGCCGCCCTCTCAGCTCGCTGCTGCGAGCTCCCGTGGGTGTTCAGTTGTGGTGTGCTGTCACGGTTCGTCCCGTGCGGCGCCACCGTACCCCACCCGTGCCCGACGGCGCAGGGCGGGTTCGCGGTGGCGCGTCCCGCTGGCTACTCGTACCCGAACTTCTGCACCCAGGTCGCGCCGACGTGCGCGAGGCCCATCGACCGGAAGCTGCAGTTGAGGATGTTCGCGCGGTGCCCCTCGGAGTTCATCCACGCGTCCATGACGGCGGCGGCGTCCCGCTGACCCTGGGCGATGTTCTCGCCGCCCGGGCTCGGGTACCCCTGCGCCGTGATGCGGTCGGCGAACGACCGGCCGTCCTGGCTGTCGTGGCTGAAGTAGTTGTTGTCCTCCATGTCCTGCGCGTGCAGCGTGGCCGCACGGTCGAGACGGTCGTCGCCCGTGAGGGCAGGGCAGCCCGCCGCCGCGCGGTGGTCGTTGGCGATCGCCAGCACCGCGTCGGCGTCCGTGGAGCCGGAGTCCGAGCCGGACCCGGAACCCGAGCCCGATCCGGAGCCCGATCCAGAGCCGGAGCCCGGTGCGGCCGGGTCGCGGAGCAGCGCCGCCCGCGTCTGCGGGCCGGCGATCCCGTCAACCTCCAGCCCCTGGGCCTCCTGGAACCCGCGCAGGGCCTCGTCGGTCCCCGGCCCGAAGTCTCCGTCGGCCTCGACCTCGGCGCCGTGCACCTGCAGGCGCTCCTGGATCTCGACCACCTCGGGGCCCGTCGACCCGAGCTGCGGCGGGCCGTCGGGCTCGGGCTCCTCACCCACCTCGTCGGTGGGTCCGTCGGTCGGCGACTCGTCGGGCTCGGACTCGTCACCCGAGGAGTCGTCCGGGGTCCCGGGGACCTTCTCGGCCGGCGGGGAGGCCTCACCGGACGCGCCGTGTGCCGCGTCGTCGTCCGACCGGGCCTCAGCCGTCGGGCTCGGCGCGAGCGCCGGGCGATCCGTCGAGCGGGACGTCGGCCCGTCCCACCGGTCGGCGAAGGGCAGGGACGTCGAGGCCCCGGAGAAGTGGTGCTCCGCGACGCCGACGGCGGCGCCGCCCGCCGTCGACAGCACGCAGACCGTCAGGAGCGCGGACCACCAGCGCGCGCGGTGGTCCGACGCGCGGTGCCGTACCTGGCCTGACGATGCTGCGGTCCTCGGCATCGAGGTGCCTCCTGGGGCTGGCGGGGTCGATCGGCACGCCGGTCGACGGCGCCGAGATGCGCCCCAGTATGTCCCAGATCAGGGCGAGAGTGGACCCCTCCGTCCGACCAGTTCCCGGGCAGGTCAGGCCGCGAGCGCCCCCGCGGTGAGCGTCAGGCCCGCCGTGTCCGGGAGCCGGTCGACGACGACCGCGGTCCCGTCGGCCACCTCGCCCGCGAGCAGCATGCGCGCGAGCCGGTCGCCGATCTCCCGCTGCACGAGCCGGCGTAGTGGCCGAGCGCCGTAGGCAGGGTCGAAGCCCTCGAGGGCGAGCCACTCGCGCGCCGCCGGGCGGACGTCCAGCGTGATCCGCCGGTCCTCGAGGCGCCGGGCGAGCCCGTCGACCGTGATGTCCACGATCCGGCCGAGCTCGTCGAGCGTCAGCGGGTCGAAGATCACGACGTCGTCGAGCCGGTTGATGAACTCCGGCTTGAAGCTCGCCCGCACGGCGGACATCACTCCCTCGCGCTTCGCGCCGTCGTCGAGCATCGGGTCCACGAGGAACTGCGAGCCGAGGTTCGAGGTGAGCACGAGGATGACGTTGCGGAAGTCCACGGTGCGGCCCTGGCCGTCGGTGAGGCGACCGTCGTCGAGCACCTGCAGGAGGATGTCGAAGACCTCGGGGTGGGCCTTCTCGACCTCGTCCAGCAGGACCACGGAGTACGGCCGACGACGCACGGCCTCGGTGAGCTGACCGCCCTCCTCGTAGCCGACGTACCCCGGAGGGGCGCCGACGAGGCGCGCGACGCTGTGCTTCTCCGAGTACTCGGACATGTCGATGCGCACCATGGCGCGCTCGTCGTCGAACAGGAAGTCCGCGAGGGACTTCGCGAGCTCGGTCTTGCCGACACCGGTCGGCCCGAGGAACAGGAACGAGCCGGTGGGACGGTCGGGGTCGGCGACGCCGGCGCGCGAGCGTCGTACGGCGTCGGACACCGCCGCCACGGCCGACTTCTGGCCGATGAGGCGCTCGCCGATGACGTCCTCCATCTGCAGGAGCTTTTCGCTCTCGCCCTGCAGCATGCGGCCCGCGGGGATGCCGGTCCACGCGGAGACGACCTCGGCGATCTCGTCGGCACCGACCTTGTCCGCGATCATGGGGGCCTGGGCCGGCCCTTCGACGCCGTCGGCCTCGGCGCCGCGGGCCTCTTCGCGCTCCGCGTCGTCGAGCTGGCGCTGCAGCTGCGGGATCTCCCCGTACTGCAGCCGCCCGGCGGTCTCGAGGTCACCCTCCCGCACGGCCCGCTCGACCGCGATGCGCAGCTCGTCGAGGCGTGCGCGCAGGTCGCCGACGCGGTTGTGCCCGGCCTTCTCGGCGTCCCACCGCGCCGTGAGGGCCGACAGCTCCTCGCGGCGGTCGGCGAGGTCGGCGCGCAGCCGCTCGAGGCGCTCGAGGCTGGCCGGGTCGGTCGACTCGGAGAGCACGACCTCCTCCATCTCGAGCCGCGTCACGGCGCGCTGCAGCTCGTCGATCTCGACGGGCGACGAGTCGAGCTCCATGCGCAGGCGGGAGGCGGCCTCGTCGACGAGGTCGATGGCCTTGTCCGGGAGCTGGCGGCCGGTGATGTAGCGGTCGGAGAGCGACGCGGCGGCCACGAGGGCCGAGTCCGCGATGGTCACCTTGTGGTGCGCCTCGTACCGCTCCTTGAGCCCGCGGAGGATCGCGACGGTGTCCTCGACCGTCGGCTCGCCGACGTAGACCTGCTGGAACCGCCGCTCGAGCGCCGGGTCCTTCTCGACGTGCTCGCGGTACTCGTCGAGCGTCGTAGCACCGACGAGGCGCAGCTCACCACGCGCGAGCATGGGCTTGAGCATGTTGCCGGCGTCCATGGCACCGTCCGCGCCGCCGCCTGCGCCGACGACGGTGTGCAGCTCGTCGATGAAGGTGACGACCTGGCCGTCCGAGGACTTGATCTCCTCGAGGACGGCCTTGAGCCGCTCCTCGAACTCACCGCGGTACTTGGCGCCGGCGACCATGGCGGCAAGGTCGAGCGCGACGAGCTTCTTGCCCGCCAGGGAGTCGGGGACGTCGCCCGCGACGATGCGCTGGGCGAGGCCTTCGACGACGGCCGTCTTGCCGACGCCGGGCTCGCCGATGAGGACGGGGTTGTTCTTGGTGCGCCGGCTGAGGACCTGCACGACCCGACGGATCTCGGAGTCACGCCCGATCACGGGGTCCAGCCTGCCCTCGGCGGCTGCCGCGGTGAGGTCGTTGCCGTACTGCTCGAGCGCCTTGTAGGTGCCCTCGGGGTTGGGGCTGGTCACCCGGCCGCTGCCGCGCACCGCGGGGAGCGCCGAGCGCAGAGCTTCCGCGCTGGCTCCGGCCTGCTGGAGGATCGTCGCGGCCTGCGAGCTGCCGGCGGCGATGCCGAGGAGCAGGTGCTCGGTCGAGACGTACTCGTCCCCGAGGCCCTGGGCCTCGGTGCCGGCGTTCTCGAGGGCGACGGACAGGGCGCGCGAGGCGGTCGGCTGCGCGACGGCGGACCCGCTCGCGGTCGGGAGCGCCACCAGGGCGGCGCGCACCTTCTGGCCGACGGACTGCTTGTCGGCGCCGACGGCGTCGAGCAGCCCGACGGCGACGCCGCCCTCCTGGGTCAGCAGCGACCCGAGCAGGTGGACGGGTTCGAGCTGGGGGTTGCCGGCCGCGGACGCGGACTGGATGGCGTCGCCGATGGCCTGCTGGGACATGGTCGTGAACTTGGTCTCCATACGTGCTCCGTGCTCGTGAGGTTCAAGGGCTGGGTCTGCCTGTTCAACGATGTCAAAGTTGAGTCTATTCCACTCAACTCTGGGCCGCATCGTGACGATCGGATGAAACTCACCCGACAAAAGCCGTGTTACGGGCACCGCCCCTCGCGCTGTCCCAGCGAACCCGACATGCTGGTGGGGTGACGACTGGACACTCCCCCGAACTGCTGCGCCGGCCTCGACGACGACTCGGTCTGGGCGCGCTCCTCGCGACCCTGACCCTGGTCCTCACGGGCTGCATGCGCATGGACATGGACCTCACCCTCTCCGAGGACGACACCGTCAGCGGCTCGTGGGTCATGGCGTTCTCCGACGACATCGCCGAGATGATGGGCGAGGACCCCGAGTCGTTCTGGGAGGAGAACAGCGACGACATGACCGGCGACATGCCGGACGGGTCGACGCAGGAGCCGTACTCGGAGGACGGCTACACCGGCACCCGGTACACCTTCACCGACCAGCCGATCACCCAGATGGGCGGCATGGCGACCGGTTCCGACGACTTCTCCATCGTGCGCGAGGGCGACGAGTTCGTCGTCACGGGTGCCATGGACCTGTCCGACGAGGAGATGGGCACCGACGACGCGCAGGCCGACGCCCTCACCCAGCAGCTGCTCGAGGGCTTCGAGATCCGGATGGCCATCACCTTCCCCGGCGAGGTCACCGAGGCCTCCGGCGAGATCCAGGGCAACACCGTCGTGTGGACTCCGCAGATCGGCGAGGTCAACGAGATCACCGCGCGCGGCTCCGCCATCCCGAACGGCGCGGCGGGCACCGAGACCGACGCGACCGACGACGGCGCGGGCACCGGCGAGGACACGGACACCTCGACCGACGAGCCGGGCGCCGAGACCGAGGACAGCACCGAGGCGGCCGCGGCCGGGTCCGGTGGCGGTCTCGCCTGGCCGCTGATCGCCGGGCTCGGGCTGCTCCTGCTCATCCTCATCGGTCTGGTGCTGTGGCTCGTCCTGCGCAACAAGGGTGGGTCGCCGACCGACGCGCCCGCCGGCGCGTACGCCCAGGGCTACCCGCAGGGCGGCCAGCCCGGCGGGTTCGGGCAGTACCCGGGCCAGCCCGGTCAGCCGGGTCAGCCCTACCCCGGCCAGCCCTACCCCGGCCAGCCGCAGCCCGGGCAGCAGTACCCGGGTCAGTATCCGGGCCAGCCCCAGCCCGGGCAGCCCTATCCGGGTCAGCCGCAGCCCGGCCAGCAGTACCCCGGGCAGCAGCAGTACCCCGGCCAGCAGCCCGGCCAGTACGCCCCGCAGCCTCCGCCGCCGGGGCAGTACCCGCCGCAGCAGACGCCGCCCGGCCAGTACGCCCCGCCGCCCCCGGACGCGACACAGCCGCTGCCGACCCAGCCGCCGGCCGTCCCGCCCGCTCCCGACTCGGAGATCGACGACACGACGCGGCTGCGCCCGACCGACCCGCCGGCACCGCCGGCACCGTGACGTCGCGCGGCTGAACGTCAGCCCCAGAGCGGCTCGGGCGGCACGTACGCGAGCGCGGCGTGCGCGACGCCCGGGTCGAGCTCGGCGAGGGTCGCAGGTCGCCATCGCGGCGAGCGGTCCTTGTCGATCACCTGGGCGCGGATGCCCTCGGGCAGGTCGGGCTGCGTCTCGATGAACCACGAGACCAGCCCGTACTCCTGCTCGAGGGCACGGCGCAGCGTGGGCAGGTCGCGCGCGCGGCGCACCGCCGCGAGCGTCACCGTGAGCGCGGTGGGCGACAGCGCCTCGAGCGTCGCGACCTCCTGGGCCGCCTGCTCGTCGCCACGCCGCGCGGCGTCGTGCAGCCGGTCGACGATCTCCTCGACCGTGGCGGCGGCGTAGCAGGCGTCGACGTGCGCACGACGGGCGGCGAGCGGCGCCTCGGGCGGGGCGACGGCGTACCGCGCGACGGCCTCGGCGACGTCCCCGGTGCGCCGCAGCTCGTCCACGAGCGCGGGCAACCGGTCGGCCGGGACGAGGTGGTCGGCGAACCCGGCGTGGATCGCGTCGGCGCCCGTCATGCTCGCGCCCGTGAGGGCGAGGTGCTCCCCGAGGTGGCCGGGCGCCCGTGCGAGGAGCCACGACCCGCCGACGTCGGGCGTGAAGCCGATCCGGGTCTCCGGCATGGCGACGCGCGAGCGTTCGGTGACGACGCGCACGGCCGCGTGCCCGGACAGCCCCACACCACCACCCATGGTGATGCCGTCCATGATCGCGACGACCGGCTTCGGGTACTCGGCGATCGCGGCGTCGAGGGCGTACTCGCGCCGGAAGTACCGGCGCGCGTCGGGGTGGCGACCGTCCGTGACGGACCCGTAGAGCTCACGGATGTCGCCGCCCGCGCAGAACCCGCGCTCACCGGCCCCGTCGAGGACGACGGCGGCGACCGCCGGGTCGTCCCGCCAGGCCTCGAGCACGCCGGCGACCTCGTCGAGCGTGAGGTGGTCCAGCGCGTTGAGCGCACGCGGTCGGTCGAGGGTCAGGTGGCCCAGGCCGCCGTCGGCGTGGGCGAGGATCCGGCTCGTCACCCTGGCACGGTACCCCCGCGTGTGGTGAGGTGGTGACCGGCTCGTCGCGGCACCGCGACCAGCGGCCCGACGACGAGAGGTGACGCGTGACCGAGGAACCCACGACCCCCTGGCGCACCGACGTGCTCGGCGAGGACTGGGTCGCCCGACCCCTCGCGCTGCCGGCCGGCGCGGTGGCGACGCTCGTGCGCCGCCGGGTGCCCGACGTCGGGCAGGACCCGCTCGCGGGCGCGCCCGCGGTCCTGTACGTGCACGGGTTCGTCGACTACTTCTTCCAGATGCACGTCGCCGAGGCGTTCGAGTCGCGCGGGTACCGCTTCTACGCGGTCGACCTTCGTGGGTACGGACGGTCGATCGGGCAGGGGTCGAGAGAGGCCCTTGGGAGCCCGGACGACGGGCCCAACTACGTCACCGACCTCGGTGTCTACGCGCAGGACCTCGACGCCGCCGTGCGGGCGATCCGCGCAGAGGGGCACGACGACGTCGTCCTCCTCGGGCACTCGACCGGCGGCCTGATCGCGAGCCTGTGGACGGACGCCCGCCCCGGGCAGGTCCGGGCGCTCGTCCTCAACAGCCCCTGGTTCGACCTCAACGAGAACTGGTTCACCCGCGTCCCCGGCACGTGGGTGCTCGACGCGCTCGGCAGGATCGCGCCGCGGCTCGTCGTCGGCAGTCTCGACCCGCACTGGGGCCGCGCGCTGCACGCGCAGACCGGCGGGGAGTGGGACTACGACCTCGCGTGGAAGCCGCACGAGGGCTTCCCTGCGCGCGCCGGGTGGTTCCGCACGATCCGGCGCGCGCACGCCCGGATCGCGCGTGGGCTCGACATCGACTGCCCGGTGCTCGTGCTGACCTCCGACCGGTCCGGACCGTCGAAGCACTGGCACCGGGACCTCCTGACGACCGACAGCGTGCTCGATGTCGAGCACATCCGGGCGCGCGCTCCGGGGCTCGGCCACGACGTGACCCTCGCGACGGTCGACGGCGGCGCGCACGACCTCGCCCTGTCCCCGGAGCCGGCCCGGAGCCGCTACCTGGCCGAGGTCCTCGACTGGTTGGCGCGCCGCGGGGTCCAGGGTGTGGCCGAGAGCCCTGCGCGAGGCTGAGGCAGGGGTCCGGGCGAGGCCGCAGGTTCGGCCACGGCTCTCATCGCGCGGCCTGGGCGCCACCGTTGACCGGCACGACCTGGCTCGTGACGTGCCCGGCCTCCGGGGAGGCGAGGAAGGTGACCAGGGCGGCGACGTCGTCCGGCGTCCCGGCGCGACCGGTCAGGGTCTCCGCGACCAGGCGCTCCCGCCGGGCGGGCGTCATGGTGTCGCCGAAGAACTCGGTGTCCTCGGTGAGTCCGGGCGAGACGACGTTGACCGTGATGCCCCGGGGCCCGAGCGCTCGCGCCTGGCCCACGGCCCACGCCTCGAGCGCCGCCTTCGCCGCGCCGTACGACCCCGCGCCCGTGCGCGCGGCGATGGACCCGATCGCGACCACCCGGGCGCCTTCGACGAGCCGTCCGGCCAGCGCCGCGGTGACGAGGACGGCGGTGAGGACATTCGCCGAGTGGCTCGCACGCCACTCGGCGGCCACCGCGGCCAGCCGTGCCGCCTCCCCCGGGCTCTCGGGGCCGGGGGTCCGCGCGACGCCGCCCGCACAGTGGACCAGGACGTCCACGCTGCTCGGCAGGTGGTCCAGCGCGGTGGCCACCTGTTCGGGGTCGGAGGCGTCGAAGCTCAGCGCGGTGACGCCCAGGTCCGTGGCCACCTCGTCCAGCGGCGCCCGACGGCGGCCGGTCACCCATACCTCGTCGCCGGCACGGGCGAAGCGTGCGGCGCAAGCCCGTCCGATGCCGGTGCCGCCCCCGGTGATGATCACTCTGCGCACTGTCATGGGCACCATGTTTAGGTCTAAACTCAGAACGTGTCAATAGCCCACCCCACCGACCCCACCCTCGACGACGTCGACCTGATCCAGGAGGAGTGGGCGCGCGAGCGTCCCGACCTGCCCCTGCGCTCGATCGGTGTCCTGACGCGGATCCGCCGGATCGCCAAGGTCCTCGAGGACGACCGGCGCCGCACCATGGCCGCGCTCGGCATGGACCCGGCGATCCGTGACCTCCTCGCGACCCTGCGCCGCTCCGGCCCCCCGTACCGGCTCCGCGCGAGCGAGCTCGCCGACCGCTGCCGCGTCAGCCGCGGTGCGATCACGCAGCGCGTCGACCGGGCCGAGGGGGACGGTCTCGTGCGCCGCGTCCCCGGCGGAGACCCGGCCGCGGGACAGGGAGCGGGATCCGGAGGGCTGCCCGGCGGTCGCCTCGCCGTCTGGGTGGAGCTCACCCCGGCAGGCCGAGAGCTCGTCGAGCGCACCGTCGAGCAGCTGCTCGCCCACGAGGACGACCTCGTCGCGGGGCTCGACGACGAGGAGATCGTGGCGCTGTCCCGAACGCTGCGACGTTTTCTCCGCCTGCTCGACGGCGAACCGCCCGGCAGGGCCGACCCCCAAGGCTGAGACGGCAGCGACCGCCGTGTCCGATTCCCGCTAGGCAACGCCGGGTCGAGGGCGCGAGAATCGAGGCATGCCCACCTCGACCGCACCGCCGACGGCCACTGTCACCGGCCCGCTCTTCGCCGAGCGCTACCGGGCGATCGCCTCCCGCGACCGCCGGTTCGACGGGCAGTTCATCACGGCCGTGCGGACCACGGGCATCTACTGCCGACCGTCGTGCCCCGCGCGCACGCCCAAGCCGGAGAACGTCACGTTCTACGTCACGTCGGCCGCGGCCCACGAGGCCGGGTACCGGGCGTGCAAGCGCTGCCTGCCGGAGGCCGTGCCGGGCACGCCGTCGTGGGACCTCGCGCACGACCTCTCCGCGCGGGCGATGCGCCTCGTCGAGGACGGCGTGGTCGACCGCGAGGGGGTGGACGGGCTCGCCCGACGGCTCGGCTACTCCGCCCGGCACGTGCACCGCGTCCTCGTCGACGAGCTCGGCGCCGGGCCCGTCTCCCTGGCCCGTGCGCGCCGCGCCCAGACCGCCCGCACGCTGCTCACCGGCACGGACCTGCGCCTGGCGGACGTCGCGTTCGCCGCCGGGTTCGGCAGCATCCGGCAGTTCAACGACACGATCACCGAGGTGTTCGACGCGACGCCGAGCGCCCTGCGGGCCCGGGCGCGCCCCACCCACCCGTCCGGCACCACGAGCCTCATCGAGCTCACGCTCCCCGTGCGCGAGCCGTACGACGCCGGCATCTTCGCCTTCCTCGCCGGCCGGGCGGTGAGCGGGGTCGAGGTCGCGGACCCCGGCGCGCCCGGCGGCCCGACCTACGCCCGCACTCTGGCGCTGCCCCGCGGGCCCGGTGCGTTCGAGGCCCGGTACGCCACCGACGAGGGCCTACGGCGGGGCCGCCGCCCGGGGTCGCGGTTCACGATCCGGCTCGAGCTCACCTCGGTCGCGGACCTGCCGGCCGCAATCTCGCGCATCCGCCGCCTGTTCGACCTCGACGCCGACCCCGGCGCCGTCGACGACGTGCTCGGCCGCGACCCCGTCCTCGCCCCCGGCGTCGCACGTACCCCTGGGATCCGCGTCCCCGGCACGGTGGACCCGCACGAGATCGTGCTGCGCGCGCTCGTCGGCCAGCAGATCTCGGTCGCCGCCGCCCGGACGCACCTCACGCGCCTCGGCACCCTCGGCACGCCGTACACCTCGCGGTTCGCGGGGCTCACCCGGCTCTTCCCGACGGCGGACCAGGTCGCCGCCGGCGGGCGCGACCACCTGCGCGGCCCGGCCCGACGGACCACGACGATCCTCGACGTCGCGCACGCGCTCGCGAGCGGTGAGCTCGTCGTCTCCGCCGCTGAGGACCCGGCCCGGCTCCGCGCGGCGCTCGTCGCCCGCCCGGGCGTCGGCCCGTGGACGGCGGACTACGTCGCCCTGCGCGTCCTGCACGACCCGGACGTGCTCCTGGCCACCGACGGCGCCCTGCGCACCGCCGCCCGGACCCTCTCGCTCCCCCACTCCCCCGCTGCGCTCGCCGAGCGCGCCCACGCCTGGGCGCCCTGGCGCTCGTACGCGGGCATGCACATCTGGCGCGGCACCGCGCCCACGACGGAAGGACCCGCCCGATGACCGGCACGACCACCGACACGACCACCGCCCACGTCGCCACGACCTCGACCCCCGACGGCCCGTTCACGGTCGTCGTCGCGCCCGACGGCGCCGTGCTCGCCTCCGGCTGGACCGCGCAGGCCGACGAGCTGGTCACGCTCGTGCACCCCGGGCTGCGACCGGCGTCGCTGCACCCGTGCGACCCCGCCGCGCCGGAGGTCGCCGCCGCGACGCGGGCCGTCGACGCGTACTACGGGGGCGACGTGCGGGCGATCGACGCCGTGACCGTCCGTCAGACGTCCGGACCCTTCCGCCGCCACGCGTGGGACGTGCTGCGGACCGTCGCGCCCGGTGACCCCGTCACGTACACCGAGTACGCGGCCCGTTCGGGGCGCCCGGCGGCCGTCCGTGCCGCGGCGGGCGCCTGCGCGATGAACGCGGCCGCCCTGTTCGTGCCCTGCCACCGGGTGCTGCGCACCGACGGCACCCTCGGCGGTTTCCGGTACGGGCTGGCGATCAAGCGGTCGCTGCTCGACCGCGAGGCTCCCCGGGTCACGGCCTGAGTGCGGGCTCCTCGGGCGTCGACACGGTGAACACCGCACCGGCGATGGCAGGCACCTGGGCGACGCGGCGCTCCAGCTCGTCGAGGCGCCGCGCGACGGACGACTCCACCTCGTCGCCCACCAGGTCGACGCTCGCGACGAGGTAGAGGGACCGGGGCCCCACGTACTCGAGCCGCAGGTAGGTGACCCGGTCGACGTCGGGCAGGGCGAGCAGGCCGCGCAGCACCGCGGCCCGGGTCTCGGGCCGTGCGCCCTCCCCGACCAGGAACCGGCGGTTGCGGTCGATGAGGACGACGGAGACGACGGCCAGCACCACGCCCACGACGATCGACCCGACCGCGTCGGGCACGGGCGACCCGGTGAGCTGGTGCGCGAGCACCCCGCCGAACGCCACCAGCAGACCCGCGAGGGCGGCGGCATCCTCGGCGAAGACGGCCCGCAGCGTCGGGTCGGACGTCACGAGGACGTGCTGAAGCACCTCGTGCTCGGCGGCGCGCGCCTCCGCCCGCACCTGCCGGACCGCGCGCAGGAACGAGACCCCCTCGAGGACGAACGCGAGCGCCAGCACCGCGTAGGCGACGGCGAAGCTGTCCGCGGGCTGCGGGTCGACGAGCTCCTGGATGCCGTGCGTGATCGACACCCCGGCGCCCACGGCGAAGAGCCCGATCGCCGCGAACATCGACCACACGTACGCCTCGCGCCCGGACCCGAGCGGGTGCGCACGGTCGGCCGGGCGACGTGCGCGCCGGTCGGCGACCAGCAGGAAGACCTCGTTGCCGGTGTCGGCCCACGAGTGCACCGCCTCCGCCACCATCGACGCCGAGCCGGTCACGACAGCGGCGAACGACTTGGCGACCGCGACCAGCAGGTTCGCGGCGAACGCGACGACGACGGTCCGTGTGCTCTCGCCCGCTGCGTCCGGGCCGACGACGCGCGGGCTGGCCGGTGGAGCGCCAGGCGGAGCAGGGGACGTCATGTCCCCGGTCTACCAGTGACGTCCTCACCGCGCGCGTCGCGCTCGTCCGCCGGCCGGGAACTCTCGCTGCCTGCCGCCTGCTCGGCGTCGTCCTGGTCCGCGGTGAGCTCGTCGAGCACCAGCAGGTCCGTGCGGACCTTGCCGGTGCGGTACCCCGCCCGGCCGACCATGTGCGCGGCGACCGGCGACGTGAGCAGCTGGAAGACCATGATGAGGAAGAGCGTCCCGACGATCTCCCAGCTGCGTAGCCGCAGCCCGAGGGCGATGAGCACGAGGATGAGGCCGAGCACCTGCGGCTTGGTCGCCGCGTGCATCCGGGCGAGCAGGTCGGGGAAGCGCACCACGCCGACGCCCGCGGCGAACGCGAGGAACGCGCCGCACACGAGGAAGACGGCGGCGGCGGCGTCCGCCACCGTTCCCCAGTCGAGCCCGTCCATCAGCGCACCTCCCCGTCCGGTGTCGCCCCGAGGTGCTCGGAGTCGGTGCTCGGGGGCCCTGCGGTGGGCGGGTTCGCGATGCGCTCCGCCTCCTCCTCGGCGAGGCGCGCGGCGTCCTCCTGCGCGACCTCCTCGTGCGTGCGGATGCGCTTCTCGCCCTCCGGCTCGGTGGACGCGAAGCGGGCGATGGTCACCGACCCCACGAACCCGACGAGGGAGAGCACGACGAGAATGGGGATCGTCTCGGTGCGGCGCGACCACGCCGCCTCGAGCGCGATCGCGCCGACGAGGGTCGTGGTGAACACGTCGAGCGCGACGGTGCGGTCGAGCATGGACGGACCGCGCTCTGCCCGCACGATCGCGCAGGTCGCACCGATCGCGAGCAGGATCCCGCAGCCGAGGAACACCCAGAACATCAGCCCACCTCCGTCGGCTCGGGCTGTTCGGCGCGCCCGGTGCGGTAGAGCCCGGCCGCGCGGAGGTCGGTGTTCGACGCGAACGCGCGCAGGACGCGCGCCTCGAGCGCGAGGGTCCGCGCGCGGACCTCGTCGGCCCCACCGGCCGCGTCGAGGTCGAGCACGTGCAGGTAGAGCATCCCCGTCAGTCGGTGGGCCTCGACGACGATCGACCCCGGCACGAGCGAGTTCAGCTCGGCCGTGATGGTCAGGTAGATGTCCGACGGATTGCGCAGCCGCACCCCGACGACGGCGCCGCGCGGCGTGTGGCGCAGCCGCAGCACCTGGATGCTCACCTGGACGGAGGCGACGACGAGGTCGCGGACGAAGTGCCCGACGAGCACGAGGAACGGTCCGAGCCGCAGGGTGCCCTGCGCGGCGATGGAGGGCAGCGGGAGCAGGGTCAGGACCGTGAACGCGATGAGCGCCCCGGCGAGGAGGTTCGCCCAGGTCAGGTCGCCCCACAGCAGGATCCACATCGCGGTCAGCCACACGAGGGTGCGCCACTGCGAGGTGGCGCGCCGCAGGGACCCGGCGGCGGCCGCGCTGCGGCGGCGGTGCAGGCTCATCCGTCACCTCCCGCGATCGGTGCGTCCACCCAGGCCTCGGGTCCGTCCGGCAGGACGGCGTCGACGTACGTGACGCCGTCCATGAGCGTGGCGGCGGCCCGCTCCGAGTACGAGTACAGCGGGCCTGCGACCAGGGTCAGCCCGAGCCCGAAGGCCACGAGGGCCGACGCAGGGCCCACCATGCCGCGCGGGAGCCGGACGGACGTGTCGAGCTCGACGGGCGGCGTCTGCCAGAACGCCTTGTTCCACGCCTTGACGATGGCGTAGAGCGTCAGCAGGGACGTCAGGACGCTCCCCACGACGAGGGCCCACGTGAGCGGCGTGCCCTGTGCGACGCCCTCCTCGAGGAGACCGACCTTGCCGAGGAACCCGGACAGCGGTGGGATCCCGGCGAGGTTCATCGCGGGGATGAAGAAGAGGATCGCGAGCCCGGGCGCGACCTTGGCCAGCCCACCCAGCAGGTCGAGCGACGTCGACCCGCCCCTGCGCTCGATGAGGCCGACGACGAGGAAGAGCGTGGTCTGCACGGTGATGTGGTGCACGACGTAGAAGATCGCCGCGGACATCCCCGGCTCGGACGCCAGGGAGATGCCGAAGATCATGTAGCCGATGTGGCTGATGAGCGTGAACGACAGCAGTCGCTTGATGTCGTTCTGCGCGACCGCCCCGAGGATGCCGACCACCATCGTCAGCAGGGCGAGCCACATGAGCACGTCGTCGAGGCGCCCGTCGGGGAAGAGCAGGGTCTGGGTCCGGATGATCGCGTACACGCCGACCTTGGTCAGCAGGCCGGCGAACACCGCCGTGACCGGGGCGGGCGCCGTGGGGTACGAGTCGGGGAGCCACGCGGACAGCGGGAAGATCGCGGCCTTGATGCCGAACGCGACGAGGAGCAGCAGCTGCAGCACCGTCTGGACCGTGGGGTCGACCTCGGGCAGTCGCGTCGCGAGCTGCGCGAGGTTCACGGTGCCGGTCGCGGCGTAGACCAGGGCGATCGCGACGAGGAAGATCACCGACGACAGCAGCGCGACGACGACGTAGATCGAGCCCGCGCGGATACGCTCCCCGGTGCCCCCGAGCGTCAGCAGGACGTAGCTCGCCGCGAGGAGGATCTCGAAGCCGACGTACAGGTTGAACAGGTCGCCCGAGAGGAACGCGTTGGACACCCCGGCCGCCAGCACGAGGTAGGTCGGGTGGTAGATCGCGACCGGTGCCTGCTCGTCCCCGTCCGCGACGCCCTGCGCGAGCGAGTAGAGCAGGACGCACAGCATGACGAAGCTCGAGACCGTGATCATGAGCGCCGAGAGCCGGTCCGCCACGAGGTCGATGCCGATCGGCGCGTCCCAGCCGCCGATGTGCACGACGACAGGTCCGGCGTCGGCACCCACGAGCAGGCCGACGCCCGCGGCGAGCATGAGCGTGAGCGTGACGACGCTGATGGTGCGCTGCGCACGCGAGTGCCGCCAGAGCGCGAGGGCGAGCCCTGCCGCGAAGAGCGGCAGGACCACGGGCAGCGGCACGAGCGTCGCGTAGCCGTACAGGTCGCTCATCGCTCCACCCCCCGGTCGCGGGTGCCGTGACCCCTGCCGGTGCCCCCGGATCCGGGCGGCTCGTCCGGGCCGTCGTTCCCGTCGGTCTCGTCCCGGACCTGGGCGGCCTCGTCGTCGAGCGTCTCGTCGCCGTCCTGCGTGTCGAGGTCCTCGAACGCGGGAGCGTTGCGCGCGGCGTGCCGCGCGACCCGTCGGTCCTCGACGTCGTCCTGCACCTCGTCGTGCCCGTGCAGCTGCCACGACCGGTAGGCCATCGCGAGGACGAACGCCGTGAGGCCGAGCGTGATGACGATGGCCGTCAGCGCCATGGCCTGCACGAGCGGGTCGCTCATCTGGTCGTCGGGTGTGGTGCCGACGACCGGCGCACCACCCGCCCGGCCGCCGGCGACGAGGAAGAGCAGGTTCGCCCCGTTGCTGATGAGGATGAAGCCGAGCAGGACCCTGGTCAGGCTGCGCTCGAGCAGCAGGTACACCCCGGCGGCGAACAGCACCCCGATCGCCAGCACCAAGGTCAGGCTCGGCGTCATGTCGACGACGCCGTCGACCGCCGGGGACGGCGCGGCCGCGGTCAGGTACCCGATCACGCGCGTCCACCCCCGATCGTGTCGGGTGCCATGGCCTCCATGGGGTCGGCGTCCTCGCGGCTGGTCTGTTCAGCATGGCGGTCGATCTCCGCGCCGAGCGTACGCAGGATGTCGAGCACGAGGCCGACGACGAGCAGGAAGACCCCGATGTCGAAGAAGAGCGACGTCACGAAGTGCACGTTCCCGAGCACGGGCAGCGACAGGTCGATGATGTAGCTCTGCAGCATGTTCCCCCCGGCGACGAGCGGGACCATGCCCGCGCCGACCGACAGGAAGAGCCCTGTGCCCAGGAGCAGTCCGGGATGGACCGGCGCGGCCTCGCCGAGCTCGTAGCGTCCGCCGGCGAGATACCGCACGATGAGCGCGATCCCGACGACGAGGCCCGCGGCGAACCCGCCACCGGGTGCGTTGTGCCCGGCGAAGAGCAGGAAGATCCCGAACACGACCATGGAGTGGAAGAGCACCCGCGTGACGACTTCGAAGATCACCGAGCGCCGCTGCGGGGCCAGGGTGCGCCCGGCGTTGAGCCACACGACCATCCGGGGCTGGCGGTGCTGGGTGTCGACGACACCCTGACGGCGCAGTGCAGCACCGGGGTCGGGCTCGCCGCCCCACACCCCCGGGGTGGAGGGTGAGGGGACGCGCGCGTTGCCGACGCGCAGGATCTCGCCGCTGCGCGAGCGCAGGAAGACCAGCGAGGCGACACCGGTCGCGGCGACCAGGAGGACCGAGATCTCGCCCATGGTGTCCCAGGCGCGCGTGTCGACGAGCGTGACGTTGACGATGTTCTTCCCGCCGCCGTACCCGTACGCGCCCTCGGGGAAGGCTGCGGAGACCGGCACCGCCACGCGCGCGAGAGGCGCCGTGAGGGCGAAGCCCATCACGACGACACCCACGGCGACGCCCAGGCCGACGCGCACCCACCGGCTCGCGGCGAGCGGCCGGTCGGAGAAGTACGGGGGCAGGCGGCGCAGCACGAGCACCATGACGACGAGGGTGATCGTCTCCACGAGCACCTGGGTGAGTGCGAGGTCGGGCGCCCCGTGCAGCAGGAAGAGCACCGCGTTGCCGTAGCCGGCCACCCCGATGAGGATCACGGCCTTGAGCCGGCGACGGGAGCGAGCGGCGAGGACGGACGCGATGCAGATCGCCGCGACCGCGGCGAGCTGTGCCGGTCGGTCCCACGCCTTGACCTGCTCCGGCCAGGCCCATCCGGCCATCATGACCGCCCCGGGGCCGAGGACGAGGACGAGGAGGATCCCGCCGAGGTAGAACGGCAGTGATCCGCGCTGCGTGAGCGCCGTGACGTCGGCGGCGACGTCGTCCAGCTTGCGCATGATCTTGCGGTAGGTCCGGTCCGCCTCGGGGACCCGCCACAAGGAGGCCTGGAAACGCTCCACGCGGTACCGCTGCCAGAACAGCAGCGCACCGACCCCGAGCACCATGACGGTGAGACCCAGGGCCGGCGTGACACCGGCCCACAGGAGCAGGTGACCCGGGTCGCCCACCGGGTAGGTCTCCGCGTACGGTGCGAGGAGGTATTCGCCGAAGTGGGGCACGAGCGCGGCGGCGAGACCGAGGACGGCGAGCACGAGCGCGGGAGCCACGAGCAGAACCGGCTGCTTCTTGATCCTCGACGGCGGAACGGGCGCCTCGATGACCTCGGCCGTGGGCGCCAGGTGCACCCGGGACGGTGTGTGCAGGTCGATGTGCGCGTTGGCACGGGCGAGCGCGGCCTGGACGTGCTTCTTCGTGCCGAACGCCCCCCAGAAGAAGCGCAGTCCGTAGGCCACCGTGAGCATCGAGCCGACGACGACGGCGGTGAGGACCACGGTGTCGAGCCACATCGGGCCCTCGCCGTGCAGCAGCGACTCGAGCGCGGCCTCCTTGGCGACGTACCCGGCGAACGGGGGCAGCCCGATCATCGACGCCGTCGCGAGTCCGCCTGCCCAGGCGGTCGCGGGCAGCGCCCGGCCCACGCCCGTCAGCCGCCGGAGGTCACGTGTCCCCGTCGCGGCGTCGACGATGCCGACCGTGAGGAAGAGCGCCGCCTTGAACATGGCGTGCGCGCCGATCATGGCGAGGCCGGCCAGCGCCGCGGACCGCGACCCGAGACCGACAAGCAGGATGATGAGCCCGAGCTGGCTCACCGTGCCGAACGCGAGGACGAGCTTGAGGTCGTACTGGCGCAGCGCCCGGTACCCGCCGACGAGCAGCGTCCCCGCGCCGAGGCTGATGACGATCACCCGCCACACGGGAGTGTCGGAGTACGCCGGGGCGAACCGCGCCACGAGGTAGACCCCGGCCTTGACCATCGCGGCGGCGTGCAGGTACGCGCTGACAGGGGTCGGCGCGGCCATCGCGGCGGGCAGCCAGAAGTGCAGCGGGACGAGCGCGGACTTGCTCGCCGCGCCGGCGAGCAGGCAGACGACGGCGGCGGTCACGGCCGGACCGGACGGCGGGTCTGCGATGATCTCCGACAGGCGGAACGTGCCGGCCTCGACGCCGAGGATCACGACGCCCACGAGCATTGCCAGACCGCCCGCCGTGGTGATGACGATCGCCTGCATGGCAGCGCGGCGGCTGGCCTTGCGGTCGGCGTAGTGGCCGATCAGCAGGTAGGAGAAGACGGTGGTCAGCTCCCAGAACACGAACAGCAGGAGCATGTCGTCGGCGACGACCAGACCCACCATCGCGCCCGCGAACGCGGTGAGCACCGCGCCGAAGCGGCGGAGCCCGGTCGCCGTCGGCGAGAAGTACGCCGAGCAGTAGACGAGCACGAGGGCACCGACACCACCGACGAGCAGCAGCATGAGCCACGACAGCGTGTCCATGCGGAAGGCGAGCTCGAGGCCGAGGCCCGGCACCCACTCGATGACCTGCGTGGGGTGCTCCCCGGCCATGACCCGACCGGTCCACGTCAGCGCGTAGACGACCGCGGAGGCTGGCGCGAGCGCCAGGACGAGGAAGGCCTTGCGGCCGAGCAGGGAGAAGAGCACGGGCGCGCCGAGTGCCATGACGAGATGCGCTACGAGCACAGGCAGCACGTCCGCTCCGTCCTGGTCGTGGGCGGGTGGGCGAGGGCGAGGCGCACAGGCTGCGTGCCGCGAGGGCTCCGCGCGCTGCACGCCGGACCCATTTTAGCGGGCAGGCACGCGTCCCCCGCCGTGCCGAGCTCCGCCCGTCGGGGTGGTCCGCGTCACAGATCGACCGCGTCCACCAGGAAGTCAGCCTCGTCCGCGATCTCCCCGCCGACCGCACCGTGCAGCGCCTTGACCACCGTGGACACCAGGACGGCGGCCCGCCGGCGCGCCACCTGGTGGTCGAGCGCAGGCCGCTCCTGCTGCGACTCCACGAGGTCGAGCGGCTCCCAGCGCACCCGGTACGCCACCGCGCCACCGGCCGTCCACGGCAGACCGCGCAGCAGGAGGGGCAGGCGCTCCTCGCCTCCGACCTCGACCGCCACGAACCCGTCGACACCCATGTCGACGACGATGCCGTACCCCTCGAGGACCTTCGGCCCCGTGAGGGCGGCGATGTCGACGTCGTCAGCCGCCGCGTGCACGGCCCGGCGCAGCTCCGGGTCCATCTTCTCTCCGCGGTACAGGTGTCGCTCGCCGATGCCCTGCGGCGGACCCTGCCACGGGGTGCCCTCGGTCGCGAGCCGCGTACGGGGGTGCAGGGCGGCGACGACCGCGAGCGCAGCGTGCGGGTCCAGCCACACGTCGGAGTACACGCACATGTCGACCGCGGCGGCCGGGTCGGGTGTGAGCACGGTGCCCGGGCCGACGGGCGCGGCGACGTCGACCTGGATCGAACCGCCGAGGCGGCGAGCCGCCGCGACGAGCCAGGAGAGCGCGCGTTCCTCCTCCCGCACGGGCAGGCCAGCGGGGAACGCCCGCGCGAGGCCCTCGCGGTCCCCGCCGCCCGGGTAGGGCGCCTCGCCGCGCTCGCGGGGGCACACGACGTCGAACACCGTCGCGGTACCGGGCGGGAGCGCGAGCGCGGGGCCGCTCGGGGCCGACGGCGCGTACGGGCCTGTGAGCGTGGTGTGCCGCGAGGTGCGCAGCACCCCGGGCTCCCCCGGTCGCGCCGTGCGGGGCGCAGGGGTGGCCGGCTCGACACCCGCGGGCACCACGTCCCAGCGCGCGCCGGCGAAGCGCGAGAGCGCGAGGGTCTCGACCTCTTCGACCTCGACGTCGGCCGGCAGCGCGAGCAGGTGCCGCGCCTGGTGGCCCTGGGCGGAGACAGGAGGGAGCACCGGGAGTCCGGTCGCGGGAGCCTGGGCCACGGGTCAGCCTTTCGTCGCTGGTCGTCGCAGCCGGCCGTGCCCCGGGCGTCCGGTCACACGTCGGTGCGGTGGAAGTTCTGCCAGGACCGCGAGGCCGTCGGACCGCGCTGGCCCTGGTAGCGAGAACCATAGACCGACGAGCCGTACGGGTGCTCCGACGCCGACGACAGCCGGAAGAAGCACATCTGCCCGATCTTCATCCCGGGCCACAGCGTGATCGGCAGCGTCGCGACGTTACTCAGCTCGAGCGTCACGTGACCGGAGAACCCCGGGTCGATGAACCCGGCCGTGGAGTGCGTGAGCAGCCCGAGCCGACCCAGGGACGACTTGCCCTCGAGCCGCGCCGCGACGTCGTCGGGCAGCGTGACGGCCTCGAAGGTCGAGCCGAGCACGAACTCGCCGGGGTGGAGGATGAACGGCTCGCCCTTCTCCACCTCGACGAGGCGGGTGAGGTCGGGCTGGTCCGCCGCCGGGTCGATGAACGGGTACTTGTGGTTGTCGAACAGCCGGAAGAACTTGTCCAGCCGCACGTCGATGCTCGACGGCTGCAGCATGGACGGCTCGTACGGGTCCAGCTGGACGCGCCCGGCATCGAGCTCGGCGCGGATGTCGCGGTCGGAGAGCAGCACGGGGCCACGCTAGCCGACTCCCCCGGGGTCGGAGCGCTCCGTCCGTGACGCACGGACGCCGCCGTGCCTGCAGGCTCCGACCCCGGGTGGTGGTCAGGAACGCAGCGGGCGTCCCGTCGAGTCCACCGCGTACGACCCCTGCCGCGCCGTGAGGTAGAGGATCCCCTCGACCAGACCCCAGATCGACACGGCGATCGCCGAGAGCCCGAACGTCACGAACGACCCGACGATCGTGAGCAGCAGCATCGTCAGGCCGATGCCCGTGTAGCCCAGGTAGAACCGGTGGACCCCGATGCTGCCCAGGAAGATGCCCAGCAGGCCCGCCGCGAGCCGCGACTTCGCCAGCGGGTCCTCGTAGCCGTAGCCGGGTGCCGGGTACGGCTGACCGGGGTAGCCCTGACCGTAGGGCTGCCCCGGGTACCCCTGCGCGTACGGCTGGCCGGGGTAGCCCTGCGCGTACGGCCCCCCGGGCTGGCCGGCGGAGGGCTGCCCCGCGTTCGGCGGGGTCCCGTAGGGCTGGCCCCCGCCCGGCTGCCCGGGCTCCTCGGTGGCGGGCGGCGTCCCGTACGACGGCTCGGCGGGCTGCGGGTCGCGGCCCGCCTCCCCTGCCGTGTGGTCGGGCTCGCGCTGGTACGGATCCTGGGTCAAGGCGCCTCCTCGGGCGTCGTGGTGGCAACCGATGCTGGCGTCATCGGTTCCGTTGGGTATGATCGGGTCGCGCGCAGGTTGAACAGCATGCCGTAGGGAGCCCCGCACGGGCGACCGACGTCCAGGTTGCTGCGTCGCGCGGGTGTAGTTCAATGGTAGAACTTCAGCTTCCCAAGCTGATAGCGCGGGTTCGATTCCCGTCACCCGCTCCATCTCGTCGAGGGCCTCGCAGACTACTGCGGGGCCTTTGGCGTTCCCGCCGTGCGGCCCGGTGCGCAGGCCCGGCGCGCGCTCCCGCCCTACGCTGGGAGGGACCGGCGTCGGGCGAGGCCGACGCTCCGCATCGCTCCCCCCGAGGTTCAGATGACGGTGTGGATGGCAGTGTGCAGATGACAGTGACGCTGGCACTCTTCTCGGCCCTGCTCCTGCTGTTCGCCGCCACCGCGCGCGGTCTGGGGCGGGTGTCGGTCACCGCGCCGATCCTCTTCGTGCTGGCGGGCAGCCTCCTGGCGATCCCCGCCGGTGGCGCCGACACCGCTGCCGCACCGGCCGTGCGGGCCCTCGCCGAGCTGACGCTCGCCCTGATCCTCTTCCACGACGCCGCCCAGGTGCGCCCCCGGCAGATCGCGGCCGAGCGGGGCCTCGTCGCACGGCTCCTGCTGATCGGCCTGCCCGTGACGGTGGTCGCCGGCGTGCTGACGGCCCAGGTGGTCCTGCCCGACCTGCCGTTCGTCGTCGCGCTGCTCCTCGCCGCGTCTCTCGCACCGACGGACGCGGGCCTCGGCGCCGCGACCGTGCTCAACCCGGTCGTCCCCGTGCGGGTCCGGCGGCTGCTCAACGTGGAGAGCGGGCTCAACGACGGCATGGTGACGCCGGTGGTCCTCTTCGCCGTCGCGGCGATCGCCGGCGCGGAAGGGCTCAGCACCACGCTGACGGTGGCGCAGGCGGTGCTCGAGCTCGGGATCGGCGTCGCCGTCGGGGTCGCCGTGGGGGCAGGCGGCGGGATCCTCCTCGGGGCCTCCCGGCGGCGCGACCTCAGCTCGCCGCGCTCCCGGGCTCTCGGTGTCCTCGCGATCCCCGGGCTGGCCTACGTGCTCGCCGAGCTCGCGACGGGCAACGCATTCGTCGCCGCGTTCGTCGCCGGGACGGCGTTCGCGGCCGCCGCGCGGTGGATCGACGACGAGGACTCCGGGCTCGAGCTCACCGAGATGCTCTCCGAACCGCTGGGGTTCGCGGTCTGGCTGGCGTTCGGCTTCGCCGCCGTGCCGCTCGTCGTGGAGACCGCCGGGTGGCGGGAGGTGGTCTACGCGCTGCTGTCGCTCACGGTGCTGCGCATGGTCCCCGTCGCGCTCGCGCTCCTCGGGACCGGCCTGCGGGCACCGACCGTCGCGTTCGTCGGGTGGTTCGGACCCCGCGGGCTCGCCTCCGTCGTGTTCGCGCTCATCACGGTCGAGGAGCTGGAGCTCGTTGAGCCGGTGCGCCAGGCCGTGGCGACGATCGGGCTGACCGTCCTGCTCAGCGTGCTCGCGCACGGGCTCAGCGCCGACCCCCTGGCCGCGCGGTACGGCGCCTGGGTCGCCCGCGTGCGACCCACGGTCGAGACGGTCCCGGGCACCGAGCCCACGCCGCGCGGAGGGCTGCACCTGCGGCGCAGGGCATCCTGACTCTTGCGCCAGAGCCCGTCCTACGTGATGCTTACTGCGTGATTCAATGCTGAATCGCGCAGAATAGTGCAGCAGGACTCATCAGGCGGTCCTGGATGGCCAGGGCTCGTTCCACGCGACGCCCGCCCACGCCGGACCGCCACGGGCAAGGGAGCTCTATGAAGCCAGCACGTCAGCGACACCCCGCGAAGCGAACGCGCGGACTGCCACCTCGAGCCGCGGCGGCGGTCGCCGCCGCCGCGCTCGTCGTCTCCGGGCTCGTCGCCGTCCCCGCCGGGGCCGCGCCCGAGCCCGCCCCTGCGGCCGGTGCGAGCGCGGCCCCGGCCGTCGGCCCGACCCCGATCGACCCCAAGCCGGTCATCCCCGAGGTCCCCGTGGCCACGAACGGCACGCCGATCGGGGCGATCACCGCCGTCGAGCAGGAGGGACGCTCCGTCACGCTGCAGGCGGAGGACGGCGCCGCGCGCGTGACCTTCCTCGACGAGAGCACGCTGCGCGTCGAGGCCGACCCGAGCGGGTCCTTCACCGACCCGGCCAACACTCCGCAGGGCGACCCCGCGCGCACGGCCGACATCGTCGTCGGGACCGACGAGTTCGCGGGGGCCACGCCCACGGTCGAGGACGGCGAGACCATCCGGCTCGCCACCGACGCCGTCACGCTGACGATCGACCGCGCGACGAACCGCATGACGCTCGCCCGCGCCGACGGGTCCCTCGTGTGGGAGGAGAGCGCTCCGATCACCTTCGGCCCGAACAGCGCGACCCAGCACCTCACGCCGCGCGAGGGCGAGCAGTTCCTCGGCGGCGGCATGCAGAACGGTCGCTCGATCCACACGGGCGCGACGATCAACATCGCCCGCTCGTACGACTGGGACGACGACGGCTACCCGAACGCCGTCCCCTACTACATGACGAGCGCGGGCTACGGCGTGCTGCGCAACACGTTCGCGCGCGGCACCTACGCGTTCACCGACGATGCGACGACGACGCACGAGGAGCGACGCTTCGACGCTTACTACTTCGTCGGGGACTACAAGGAGTCCCTCGACGGGTACACGCGGCTCACCGGCCGGCCGCACATGCCGCCGGTCTACGCGCTCGAGTACGGCGACGCCGACTGCTACAACCGCGGCTCCGAGACGTACAAGGAGCGCAACCCGAACTCGTGGGACGTGCCGGGCAAGCTCCGCACGCCCGATGCGCTCGAGATCGCGCGCGACTTCGTCGAGCACGACATGCCCGGCGGCTGGATGCTCGTCAACGACGGCTACGGCTGCGAGTACGTCGAGCTCCCCGAGACCATCGCGCAGATCGAGGACGAGACCGGCCTGAAGACCGGCCTGTGGACCGAGCGTTCGCTGACCAACCAGGAGTTCGAGATCGGCGAGGCGGGCGCCCGCCTGCGCAAGCTCGACGTCGCCTGGGTCGGCTCCGGCTACCGGATGGCGCTCACCGCGTGCGAGGCCGCGCACGACGGCATCGAGGCGCACTCCGACGCGCGCGGCACCTCCCTCATGGTCGAGGGCTGGGCAGGGTCCCAGCGTTGCGGCATGCAGTGGACCGGTGACCACGCGGGCAACCTCGACGCCGTGCGGTGGCAGGTGCCCGCGCTGCTCAGCTCGGGCAACTCCGGCCAGGCGTTCACGACCGGCGACGTCGACGGGATCTTCGGCGGGTCGGCCGAGTCGTACGTGCGCGACCTGCAGTGGAAGGCGTTCGCGCCCGCGCTGTACTCGATGAGCGGCTGGGCGTCGGTCGACAAGCGGCCGTGGCTCTACGGCGAGGAGGCGACCGAGATCAACCGGACGTACCTCCAGCTGCGCCAGCGGCTCATGCCCTACATCTACACGCTCGCGGCCGAGTCGCACACGACCGGTACGCCCATGATGCGCTCGATCGCGCTGGAGCACCCCGACGACCCGTACGCGTACGGGGCGGAGGCGAACAGCGAGTTCCTGCTCGGCGAGGACTTCCTCGTCGCGCCGGTCTTCACCGGCTCCGACGTGCGCGACGGCATCTACCTGCCGAAGGGCCGGTGGGTCGACTACTGGACCGGCGCCCTGTACGACGGTGGTCGTGTCCTCGACGGGTACGCCGCACCGCTCGCCACGCTCCCCGTGTTCGTGCGGGCCGGCGCGGTGGTGCCGCAGGGCGTCGTCGCGCGCAACGCGTCGCTCGTCCCCGCGGACGCGCCGATCACGCTCGACGTCTACCCGCAGGGCGAGAGCAGCTTCGAGCTCTACGAGGACGACCAGGTGACGCGGGCGTACGCCGAGGGCGCTGCCTCGCGGCAGGTCTTCTCCGTCACCGCCCCCGAGCAGGACGGCGGGGACGTCGTCGTGACCGTCGGCGAGCGGGACGGGGACTACGCGGGCAAGGCCGCGGCCCGTGCCTACGCGCTCGACGTCCACACCGGGTCCGCGCCCGACGACGTGAGCGTCGACGGCACCGAGCTCACCGAGCTCGCCGACGCCGCCGCGCTCGAGGCGGCCGAGACCGGCTGGTACTACGACGACGAGCGGGGCGGCGTCGTGCACGTCAAGATCGCCGCCGTCGCGTCCGACGCGACCGCGACGGTCACCCTCACCGGCACGAGCGCCGTCGGGGGCGAGGACTCCGACGCGCACCGCGCGCACGTGTCCGTCGCACTCGACGACCAGGTGTTCCAGGGCGAGGAGACCACCGCGCACGTCACGTTCCACAACACCGGGACGAAGCCCAAGGACGACGTGGAGATCGCACCCGACGTGCCGCAGGGGTGGACGGTCGTCAGCGAGCAGGGCACGACCGCCGCGTCCGTCGCCCCGGGCGAGACGCTCACCGCGACGTTCGTCGTCAGCCCGGGCACCGGCGCCGGGGCAGGGCGTCAGAGCGTCGGCGGCACGGCGACGTACCTCGACGCCTCCGGCGGGGAACGGTCCGTCTCCGCGTCGAGCCAGCTCGACGTCGCCTACGGCAGCCTCGCCGCGGCGTTCAACCACGTCTCGATCACGTCGGTCGCGACGAAGGACGCGGGCAACTTCGACGGCGGCGGCGCGTCGTTCTCGGAGGACGCGCTCGCGGCCGCCGGGGCGACGTGGGGCGAGCCGCTCGAGGTCCAGCGCGGCGAGGACACCATCGAGTTCCGGTGGCCCGACTCCGAGCCGGGCGTGCCCAACTCGATGGCCCTCGACGGGCAGACCGTCGCCCTGGAGGGCACGGGCACGCACCTCGCGTTCCTCGGCTCGTCCGCCACGGGCGCGGGCGTCACGCCGCAGGTCACCATCACCTACAGGGACGGCACCACGAGCCGACAGACGTTCTACTTCCCGAACTGGCTCATCCAGGCAGCTGGCCCGCTCAAGGACGCGAACGTCGCCGTCGCGAGCCTGGGGCGCAACAACGCCAACAACCCGGACGGGTACGAGTACCCGACGTACAGCTACCAGGTCTACGCGAACGTCGCGCCGCTCAACCCGGCGAAGCAGCTCCAGTCCGTCACGTTCCCGTCCGGGACGACGGCGAAGCTCTTCGACGTGCGTCCCGTGACGCTCGGCCTGCCCGACGCCCCCGCCGGGGACGTGTGGGTGTCCGACCTGGAGTGGACGTCCGCGACGAACGGCTACGGCGTCATCGGCATCGACGTCGCGAACAAGGACTCCGCGTCCTCACCCGACAAGCCGCTCGTCATCAACACCACGCCCGCGCTCAAGAAGACCTACGACAAGGGCCTGGGCGTGCACGCGGCGTCGAAGGTCACCTATTACCTCGGCGGGCAGTGCACGCGGTTCACCGCGGACACCGGCCTCGAGGACGGCTTCAACGGCTCGGTGGTCTTCACGGTGGCGCTCGACGACACGACCCGCTACCAGGGCTCGACCTTCCAGGCCGGGTTCCCGACCGAGACCGTCGACCTCGACGTGACGGGCGCCCAGTACATCGACCTGATCGTCGACGCGCCCGGGTCGATCAACGGCGCCCACGGCGTGTGGGGCGACGCACGCCTCGAGTGCGGCGACGACGGTGGCGAGGCGGAGGTCGCGTTCTCGGCCGAGGCGCAGGCGCGCACCGCGGCCGGGAAGGTGTTCCTCGCCGTTCGTGTCGTCAACGACGAGGACGTGCCGGTCGACGTCACCGTCACCACGCCGTACGGCGAGCGGACGTTCGCCGACGTCGCCCCCGGCAAGAACGCCTACCAGTCGTTCGCGACACGCCAGTCCTCGATCGAGGCGGGCGAGGTCACCGTCACGGTGACCAAGCAGGTCGACGGCGTGGACGTCACGTCCGTACGGACCGTCGAGTACGCCGAGGCCGGCTAGGTCGGCGGCGGCACGATCCCGCGGCCCCCGGCGTCGTCAGCGCGTCGGGGGCTGCCGGGGGCGCAGCCGCACGTCCGGCAGGGCGGGCGCCGGGAGCGGGCCGCCGTCGTAGCCCTCGACCTCGCCGTACCTCGCCTGGCGCGCACCGTCGGCGTACCGGGTGCCGCCCTGCAGGGGCGTGCCGCCGTCGTCGGACACCACGAGCTGGGCCTGCCAGTCGGCGCGGGCGGCCACGACGTCGTCGTGCGAGCGCCCGACGAAGTTCCACCACATGACGATCTCCTCCGTGAACGGCTCGCCCCCGAGGAGGACGGCCCGCACCGACGCGTCCGGACCGGCCTGCACGACGAGGCGCTCGCGCCCGGGTGCCACGTACCCCAGGGCCGACGGCGGCACGTACGTGCCCTCGAACCGCACCTCTCCGGCATCCACCAGCAGCGCGTGCTCGAAGCCGGGGTCGACGTCGAGCACCACCCGGGCGCCCGGGGCGAGGTCGACCTGCGCTCCCACGAGCGGGGTGAAGGCCGTCGCCGTCGACCGCAGGGTCTGACCGGCCACGGTGAGTTCCCCGACGATCACCTGGACGCGCGCGTCGTCGAGCTCGGCGACGGGCAGGTCACCGTGGTGCTCGAACGCCGGGGCGTCGCCCATGCGGTCCGCGGGCAGCGCGACCCAGAGCTGGACGCCGTGCAGCACCGGCGGGCGAACCCCCGCGGGCGACTCCTCCGAGTGCGAGATGCCGCGCCCCGCGGTCATGAGGTTGAGCTCCCCCGGGCGCACGGTCTGCAAGGAACCGACGGAGTCACGGTGCAGGATCTCCCCCGCGAAGAGCCACGAGACGGTCTGCAGGCCGGTGTGCGGGTGCGGCGGCACCTGCATGCCGTCGGAGCCGTCGCCGATCGCGGACACCGGGTCAGGACCGTAGTGGTCGAGGAAGCACCACGCGCCGACCAGGGAGCGCTCGCGCTGAGGGAGCGTGCGGCGCACCTGCATCGCGCGCGTCCCGCCGAGCGGCACGTCGCGCGGGGTGAGGATCTCCACACCACCGGCGGGGGCGGGCCCGCCGGCCGTGCACACCTCTTCGTCGGGACGGGTCTCGAGGTTGCTCATGTGAAGAGCCTAGGCCCGACGGTGCGCAGGTTCGCGGCCGGCGGCACGCCGATGCCCCCCGGAACGTGGCTCCGAGGGGCATCGGGTCGATCCGCGCTCCGGGGCGGTCGGCCCTCCCCGTGGGGGTGGGCCGTCGGGGCGCCGTGGCGACGTCACGGCTCGGCGCCGATCACCGACCGGCGAGATCGCTCCCACCGCCCGTTCTCCGTGACCGGCGCTCTGCGGTCGGTCTTCCGGTCCGGGAGGAACCTGCGCCGTCACTCGCAGCTGGCGGTACGTGTCCGCCGTGCCCCTACCGTTCTCCGGTCGACCGTGGATCGTCAGACGCGGGCCGCTGTGCCTGGTCCGGACTCGGTCCGAGGAACGTCGTCCCCGTGCCTGTCGATGCCGTTAGAGAAGTTCTAGCCCTCACCGCCGGACAGGACAAGAGCTGCCGGTGATGTAATTCACCCCGGTCCGTTGACCACAGGTTCGTCCACAGGTGGTGGGGCGGACCGCCCACACAACCCACAGCCTTGTGCACAGAATCTGTGGACAACCTCAGACCCGGAAGCGCGACGACGGTGGGGCGCTCGTCGGGTGCAGCCGCTCCTCCAGGTCGTGGGCACCGACCACGAAGCCGCCCTCGTCGACGAGCGTGCCCCCGATGCGGCCCTGGAGCATCGCCGCCAGACGCGCGACCGACGCCCGCATCCGCGTCCGCGCGATGACGTGCACCCCCGAGGGGTGCTCGGCCTCCAGCTCGTACGGGTCGGAGGGACGCCACGACAGCCGGTAGGCGAACGGCCCGTACTCCCGCCACTCCAGGGCCGCGAGCGACTGCGGGACCACCTGCACGCGCTGCACGAGCATCTCCAGCGCGCCGTCGTACGACGACTCCCCCGTCACCAAATAGTCGCTCGGACCGTCCGGACGCTCCTCGACGCCCGTGATCTGCGACGTCGCGATGACCGTGCGCAGGACACCGAGCGCCGACTGCGGGTCCAGCGCCTGCGCGCTGAAGAGCGTGAGGTCGACCGAGGCGCTGGGGTCCGGCGTGAGGTGCGTCCGACCGTCGATCACGACGGCGCCACCGGCGCGCCGGGCCGCCGCGATCATCCAGCGCACCACGCCCAGCTCGGTCTCCGACGGCCAGCCGTCCGCGAACACCCGGCCCAGCCCGTCACGGTCGTCGACCGGCTGCACCGGCCCCGAGCGGTCGCGTGGCTCGTCGAGGGTCACGGCGTAGATCTCCGCGGTCGCGGACGCCAGGTCCAGCGCCTGGGTCTGCGGCGCCGTCAGCGGGAACGGCCCCACGACCGTGACGCCCTCGGTGAGGCGCAGGATCCCGGGCAGCGCGACATCGTCGGACACCATGCCGCGGAAGCGCGCCCCGGCCATGGGCCGCACCTCGGGCTCTCCGCCGGGCGGCCGTTCCCAGGCAGACGCCGGGAACCAGCCTGCCGCCAGGACCTCGAGCGGCACCCTCGCCGTGCCCGGGGTCCGAGGGACGGCCAGGAGATGGTCGCGAGCATGCTCGACGGGCACGAGGCCCACGACTTCGGATGCCATGCCCGGACAGTAGCGGGTGAAGAATGCCAGCGTGTTACATGACCGGATTCTGTTGCTTTAGCCAGGTTGGTCCGCGCCGACGTCGTGCAGGTGGTGCGCGACGTCGTGCCAGAAGTACTGCCCGAGCGTACGGACCGTGAAGACCGAGTCGTTCGACCGACGTCCGGGGCGCTCCCACTGGTCGGGCGCGACCGCGTCGAAGCGGCCCGCGACCCGGTCCCCCGCGATCGCGAGCTCGCGGGAGACGACCGCGGGGTCCTGGTGGGCGTAGTCGTCCGCGAGCGCCGCCGCGTCCTGGTCCCAGTTGGCGAACAGCGGGTCGTCACCCTCGACCATCGCCGCGAGCCGCACGTCGAAGACGCCGAACACGTCGCGGACGTGCGCGGCGTACTCGAGCGGCGACCACGTCGCCGGGTCGGGCCGGGTCGCCGCGTCGGGCCGGGCCAGGACCCGCTGCCAGCGCGGGATCGCACCCCGCACCGCGGGGCCGACCTGGTCCGGGGTGAGCGCCGACACCTCGACCCCGCACTCCGGGCACGGCTGGTCGAGGACCCACGTCCAGTCCTTGGTGTCGGGCACGATCGGGCCAGCGTCGCTCATCCGGCCAGTCTCCCAGACGCCTCGCCCCCTCTCCGCCGAGCACGACCTTGCTCCGCGCCGAGCACGAGATTGCTGTCGTTGTCGGACGGTTCGCGACATCAACGTCGTTCTCGGCGACCGGGTGGGGGCCTCGGGTGCGTGCCGACCGGTCTAGGCGGCCGCGAGGCGGTACGCGGGCAGACCGCGCCGTCTGATGAGCCACTCGGCGACGACCAGGTTCGGCAGCCAGCACAGGAAGGGCACGACCGCGTAGGCGGCGGCGAAGACCGCCTCCTCGTCGGTCGCTCCGCCCAGCGCCACCTGGCCGAGGATGAGGACGGCGAGCCACAGGCGCAGCGTGGGCCCGGCGAACGTCAGCGCGTAGCTGCGCATCACCCACGCCTGGTGGGACCGGACGTCGCCACGTCTGATCGCACGGTAGGCGCGGACGGCGGTCACCAGCCAGAGCACGCCGAGCGTCCCGAACCCGAAGAGGCCGACGAGACCCGCCGTGTTCCACGGTGCGAGCAGGAGCGCCGCCGCGGCCGCGACGACCACCGCCGTGAGGTAGACCCGGCCACCGGCCCGGTGCAGCCGTGGGTGACGCTCCCGCAGGCGTCGGAGGAACTGGACGGGCCCGATCACGAGCGCGATCGAGGCGGACACGACGTGGACGTAGAAGGCGCCCTGGATCACGAGCGGGGCGTCCTCGTACGTGGCGGCGAGGCCGACGCCGTCGTGCGCCAGCTCGCGGAGCGTGCCCTGGGCGTAGGTCTGGAGGGACAGTCCCGCGATCGCGACGGCGAGGAGCGCGACGGCCACCAGCCCTGCCCGGTGGGTGCGCGGGGATCCGGCAGCAGACCGTGATCGCGGACCGACGTCGATCGTGGAAGGGGGACGCTCCGGCATCACAGGCTCCGATGTGAGAGGCATTAATATTGTGAACGCCATCAACATAGTGTGAGATGTTACGGTCGTCAACATGTCTCCACGGGCCCGTTATCACCACGGCGCCCTGCGCGAGGAACTGCTGCTGCAGGGGCGCGTCCTGCTTGCCGAGGTCGGGCCCGACGCCTTCTCGCTCAACGAGCTCGCTCGGCGCGTCGGCGTGAGCTCTGCCGCCCCGTACCGCCACTTCGCCGATCGTGACGACCTCGTCGACGCGATCGCCGACGAGGGATACGACCTCTTCGCCGATGCCCTGACCGAGGCCGTCACGGGCGCCGACGACGCCGGCGACGCCGTGCGCCGCATCGGCCACGCCTACCTCGGGTTCGCCGCGGAGCACCCCGCCTACTTCCGGTTGATGTTCCGCGGCCGGGACGGGCGCACGCACGAGCGCGGACCGGCGTCGTTCGAGACGCTCGCTCGCGCGATCCAGGCCGCGCAGGCCACCGGGCACCTCGACCGGACGGCCCCCGTCCCGGTCCTCGCTCGGTCGATCTGGTCGATCCTGCACGGCGCCGCCGTGCTCGAGGCCTCGGGCGGCTTCCGCAAGCTCGACCTCGACGTCCCGCGCGAGCAGCTCGCGGACGAGCTGCTCTCCCCCTTCCTGCGCGCTCCGAGGGGCCAGGAGCCGCAGGATCCCGCCGACTAGCATTCTGACACCGGGCGCCTATGATGTCATCATGCCCAAGATCATCGGAGGTTCCCTCCACGAGCACCGCGCGCAGACGCGTCAGAAGCTCTTCGCCGCGCTCTCGAACCTCATGATGGACCGCGGCTTCGACGCGATCTCCCTCGCCGACATCGCCGCGGCGGCCGGCGTCGGCCGCACCGCGGTCTACAACCACTTCCCGGACAAGGAAGCACTGCTCCTCGGCTTCATCACCCACGAGACCGAGCAGTACGTCGAGACGCTCGAGCGCGCGCTCGCGGACGTCGGCGACCCCGTCGAGCAGCTGCGGACCTACATCCGCCAGCAGGCCAGGCTCAAGCGCGTGTTCCACCTCGCCCCCGGCCCGGACCTGCGCACCGTGCTCTCCCGCAGCACCCGCCAGCGGCTGCGCGAGCACGCCGAGATCGTCGAGGCGATCCTGCGCCGCATCCTCCGCTCCGGCATCGAGATCGGCGAGTTCCCCGACCAGGACATCGACACCACCGTCCAGCTCGTCAACGCGTGCCTCGCCGGCCGCCTCGTCCCCGAGGACCCGGCCGAGCGAGCCCGCGCCATCGACGCCACCGAGGCGTTCGTCCTGCGGGCGGTGGGCGCCGACCCGATGCCGACCGGGCGCCCCGCGGCCCGCCCGTCGCTGTCGGCGTAGGACGCGCGACCACTCGCCTACGCTCGGAGGGTGCCCCGCACCCGACGCCCCCGCCCGCCCCGACGCCACCTGGGCGGGCCGTTCGGCAACGTCGTCACGGCGAACATCAGCTCGAGCCTCGGCGACGGGATCGCCCGCGTGGCCGCTCCCCTGCTCGCGGTCCGGCTGACCGACGACCCGTTGCTCATCTCCGGCATCGCGGCGGTCGCGATGCTGCCGTGGTTGTTCTTCGCCATCCCTGCGGGGATCGTCCTCGACCGCATCGACCGACGCCGGGCCCTCGCGCTCGCCAACGGCGTGCGGACAGTCCTGGCCGTGCTCCTGCTGACCCTCGCCGCGACCGACACCCTGACGATCTGGTGGCTGTACGTCGTGATCTTCGCCTACGGCGCGTTCGAGACGCTGTACGACGGCGCGATCCGCGCCGTGGTCCCCGCGCTCGTCGAACGGCGCGACCTGCCGCGCGCGAACTCCCGCATCGAGGCCGGCGAGATCACGGTGCAGAACTTCCTGTCCGCGCCGCTCACGTCGGCACTGTTCGCGATCGCCGTCGTCATCCCGCTCGGGGTCGGCGCGCTCGCCTACGCGGTCGCGGGCGTCCTCGCGTTCTTCCTGCCCGTCGCCGCCGCGGGCACGCACCGGGCCACGAGCACCGAGCCGGTCGTCGCCTGGTACCGCCAGCTCGCCGACGGGTTCCGCTTCATCCTCGCGCACCCCCTGCTCAAGCCTCTGTGGATCCTCAGCGTCCTCATCGGCATCTGCTTCTCCGCCGCGACCGCGACCGTCGTGCTGTTCGTGCTCGAGCGCCTCGGTGTCCCCGAGGCGTGGTTCGGCGCTTTTATGCTGGTCGGCGCCGTCGGGTCCCTCGTGGGAGCCGGCCTCGCAGGCCGCGCCAAGGAACGCTTCGGGGCCGGGCGGGTCATGGCGAGCGCCAACCTCGTCGGCCCGCTGAGCCTCGTCCTCATGGGCGCGGTGCCGCTCGTCCCGGTCGTCGCCGTGTGCCTCGCCGTGTCGTTCGGGTCGACGACGGTGTGGAACGTCCTGGTCATGAGCCTGCGGCAGAGCCTCATCCCGGCCGGGATGCTCGGCCGGGTGCACGGGACGTGGCGCACGCTGCTGTGGGGCACCATGCCGCTCGGCGCGCTGCTCGGCGGGCTGCTGGCCCGCGTCGACCTGACGACGCCGCTCGTCGTCGCCGGCGGGCTCGCGGCGCTCGTCGCACTGCTGGGCTTCCGGTTCATCGCGCGCCTGCCCAACCCGGAGGACGTCCACGACCAGCCCCCCGTAGGGGATAGGCAAACCTAACTTCGCGTTGTAGAGTTCCTGACGCGACGTCATGACGATGTGTCAGCATGCCGCGCCACGCCTTCCCCGAACACCCGCAGGAGCCTCTGTGACCGCCGTGACCCCGCCCGCCGCAGCCACACCGACCGACCAGCCGCTCTCCCTTCGGCTGCGCGAGGGCACCCGCCCCGAGCACGAGGCCGCCGAGTCCTCCGGCTTCGTCGAGAAGCTCATGGGAGGCGAGCTGGGCATCGCCGCGTACGCCGACCTCGCCGCCCAGCAGTGGGCGATCTACGGCGCGCTCGAGCAGGCGAGCGCCGCGATCCGCCAGGACGACCAGGGCGCCACCCTCGTCTTCGACGAGCTCACGCGCACCCCGGAGATCGAGAAGGACCTCACCTTCCTCGTCGGTGCGGACTGGGCCGAGCGCGTCACGATCCACCCCGCGACGCAGCGGTACGTCGCGCGCCTGCACGAGGTCGGCGGGTCCCTGCCCGCCTACGCCGCGCACGCCTACACGCGCTACCTCGGCGACCTCTCCGGCGGGCAGATCATCAAGCGGATGATGGAGCGGCACTACGGCCTGTCCGTCGACGGCCTCGCGTTCTACACGTTTACCGAGATCCCCAGGTCGAAGCCGTTCAAGGACGTGTACCGCGAGCGCCTCGACGCGCTCCGGCTCACCCCGGAGCAGCTCGCGGGCACCGTCGCGGAGGCAAAGCTGGCGTTCCGGCTGAACAGCGACCTCTTCGCCGACCTCGGCGCCGCGCACTGCTGAGCGCACTGCTGGGCGGCGTCACACCGGGTCGCGACGACCGGCGGGCAGCGCGTCGTAGTGGTCCGGCACGGCCTCGAACCGGCCTCGTCCGCCCGTGAGGGAGCGCAGGTCGAGCACGTAGCGCGCGAGCTCGGCCTCGGGCACGAGCGCGTCGATGCGCGCCCACCGGTCGTCGAGCGACGCGGTCGCGGTGATGCGTCCGCGCCGGGACGACAGGTCGCCCATGACGTCACCCTGGGACTCGGTGGGCACCGTGATCTCGACGGCGCACACGGGTTCGAGGACCACGGTCCCGGCGGTGGCGAGCGCTTCCTTGAGACCGATCGCGGCCGCCGTCCGGAACGCCATGTCGGAGGAGTCGACGGAGTGCGCCTTGCCGTCGTAGAGCTCGACCCGCAGATCGACGACCGGATGCCCGTGCGGGCCGCCCGCCGCCATCGCCTCGACGATCCCGCGCTCGACCGCCGCGAGGTACGTCTTGGGGACCGAGCCGCCGACGACGGCGTTGACGAACTCGAAGCCCGCGCCCCGTTCGCGCGGGCTCACCCGGAGCTGGACGACGGCGAACTGCCCGTGCCCGCCCGACTGCTTCTTCAGCCGGCCCTCGGCCTCGACCGTGCGCCGGACGGTCTCGCGGTAGGCGACCTGCACGGGCTCGGTCGTCACGTGGACGCCGAACGTGCGGGCGAGCCGTTCGAGCGCGACCTCCAGGTGGGTGTCGCCGAGCCCGGCGAGGACGGTCTGCGCCCCGGTGCGGCCGACGTGCAGCGTCGGGTCCTCGACGCACAACCGCGCCAAGGCGCTGGAGAGCTTGTCGTCGTCGGCCTGCGAGACGGGTTGCAGGGCGAGGCCGTACGCGGCGGGTCGCGCGGGGAGCGGTCGTGCCCGCAGCGGCAGGGCGCGCGCGGCGAGCAGCGTGCCGGTGGGGCTGGCGGTGAGCTTCGCGACGGCGACGATCTGACCGGCCTCGACCCGGTCGACGAGCTCGTGCTCACGGCCCGTGAGCCGGAACGCGCCGTGCAGACGCTCCTCGGCGCCCGAGTCCGTGGCGACGAGCCGGTCGTTGTTCCGCACGGTCCCCGAGAGCACCTTGAACACCGAGACCTGGCCGACGAACGGGTCGACGACGGTGCGGAACACGTGCAGCAGCGCGTCACCGTCGGGGTCGGCCGGGACGAGGTGCGGCGCCCCGCCCTGTCCCCCGCCCCCGGAGGCGACCACGACGGTCGCGGGACGGTCGGCGGGCGACGGCCCGAGCTCGCACAGGTAGTCGGCGAGGCGGTCGATCCCGACCCCGGTCACGGCGGAACCCAGCAGGACGGGGACGGCGTCGCCGTCGAGCACCTCGTGGGCGAGGGTGCGTTCGAGGTCGGCCGCGCTCGGCTCGTCGCCGCCGAGGTAGCGCTCGAGCTGGTCGTCGTCGTGCGTGACGATCTCCTCGACGACCTCGTCGTGCAGGCGGTGCTCCTCGTCGACGAGGTCCGCCGGGAGCGCGCCGGTGCTGTGCCGGCCGTCGGGTCCGTAGTCGTGGCCCTGCTCGCTGAGGACGTCGGCGACACCGTGCAGCGACTGCTCCTCGCCGAGCGGCAGCTCGAGCGGGACGACGACCGGCCCGAACGTCGCGCGGAGCTCGTCGACGACCCGCCGGAAGTCGGCTCGCGCCCGGTCCTCCTTGCTCACGACGACCATGCGCGGCACGCCGGCGTCGACGCACCGCTGCCACGCCTCCTCGGTGCCGGCCTGCACACCCTGCACCGCGCTGACCACGACGACCGCGAGGTCCGCGACCGACAGCGCGGCGTCCAGACCGCCGGCGAAGTCGGCGTAGCCGGGGGTATCGAGGAGCGTGACGTCGTAGGTGACGCCGTCGGGGGCGGTCCAGTCCAGGTGCGCCACGGACAGGCCGACGGAGATGCCGCGGCTGATCTCCTCCGGCTCGTGGTCGCAGACCGTCGAGCCGTCGTCGACGGTGCCCGGCCGGGAGATCACCCCCGCGCGGTGCAGGAGCGCCTCGGCGAGCGTCGTCTTGCCGGCGCCGCTGTGCCCGACGAGCGCCACGTTGCGGATGGTCCGCGGCCCCGACGCACGCTCCGAGGTCGCGCCCGGCGACGACCCTGACGTCGGCGATGTCGTCGTGCCCATCGGGGCCTCCCGCGCTGGAGAACGGTGGTGGAGTGCGAGCCGTGCCCACCAGGCTACGACCGCGACGCCCCGCGGGCGAGGCGTCGCGATCGGTCTACAGGTGGGCGTCCGCGTACTCCTGCAGGGCGTCGCGCACGAACGTCGCGCCGTCGAGGCCGCCGTAGTTCGCCGCGAACCGCTCGTCCGCGACGTACATCTCGGCCAGGCCCTGGACGTACTCCTTGACGGGAGCCGCCCCGGCGCCGGGTGTTCCCGGCACCGCGCCGAGCCACTCGACGTGGCGTCGTGCGAGCGCCTGCGCCTCCTGCGACCCCGGCCCGACGCCGGAGCGCGCGGCGGCCGCCCAGTCCTCACCGAGGCGACGGGTGCGGTCCTTCCAGGCCGCGCGGTCGTCGTCGGACAGCCCGCGCCACCAGGCGTCGCTCGTCGCGTACGCCTCGGCGCCCCAGCGCTCGGTCACCTCGGTCTTGTGCTGCGTGTGGTCGAACCCGTCGAACATGTCGTCCGCCATGAGCTCGCCACCTCCTTCCATCGTCGTGATCGTCCGTTCGACCGACGCGATCTGTCGCGCCAGCCGCTGCCGCTCGGTGCGCAACCACTCCAGGTGGTGGCGCAGCGCCGGGACCTGGGAGCCGCCGGGGGACGCGTCGAGCGCCTCCTTGATGGCGGGCAGCCCGAGCCCCAGGTCGCGCAGGAGCAGGATCCGCTGGAGCCGGACGAGCGCGTCGGCGTCGTAGTGGCGGTAGCCGTTCGACGCGACCCTGGTCGGCGCGAGCAGCCCGACGGCGTCGTAGTGCCGCAGCGTGCGGCTCGTCGTGCCGGCCAGCCGGGCGACCTCCTGGATCGACCAGTCGGCCGTACGACCGGTTGCCGTGGACGCCATGACGCACCTCCTCCGTGCGAGTCCCGTACCGCGGTGTGCGGCAGCGATCACCACGCTAGAAGTTGACGCTACGTCAAGGTCAAGGCCGAGAGGGCACCCATACGGAGCGACAGCCGGGCCTACTCGCCCACGAACCCGTCGATCGACTCGCGGATCAGGTCGGCGTGCCCGTTGTGCCGCGCATACTCCTCGACCATGTGGACGAGTACCCACCGCAGGTTCCACCGCTCTCCGGTCCGCCGGTCCGCGCCGACGGACAGGGCGTCGAGGCCGCCGTCGGCGAGCACTGCGTCGAGGATCGCGTCGGAGGCCGCGACCGCGCGGTCGAAGAGCGAGCGGACCTGGTCGGGCGTGTCCTCGGCCGCGCTGTGCCAGTCCCAGTCGCCGTCCGCGGACCAGTCGACCGTGTCGAAGGGAGCCATGATCTGCTCGCCGACGAGCACGACGGAGAACCAGTGCGACTCGACGAATGCGAGGTGCTTGAGCATCCCACCGAGCGTCATGGTCGACGGCGGGAGCCTGGTCGCGAGCTCGGTGGCGCCGAGCTCGGCAGTCTTCCACCGCATCGTCTCGCGGTGGAAGTCGAGGAAGCCTCGCAGCGTCCCGATCTCGTCGGCAACCACGGGGGGCTCGGTGCGCGGGTCGGTCATGGTGCTCCACTCTGCGGACGGTCAGCCGAGCTCGCGGAGCAGCGACGTCAGATCGACGCCGATGGTAGCCCGAACCCTCGCGCGCCGAGCGCGCCCGCGTCGGCGCGCTCACCGCGGAGGCCGTGGGGCCGCCGCGTGCGCGTGCGCCACAGCAGCCCTTCCGTTCTCAACGTATAGCGCACCGGGGGTCTTGCGGCAAGACCCCTGTCGTGCCGGACGATGACACGGCAACGGCCCGACGATCGGAGCATGACGTGACCCCGTCCCCCCGCACCACGAGCGTCTTCGACCTTCCAGCGTCCCTCTCCGCGAAGTCCGACCCTGCGCTCGTCGGCGGCGACGAGCGCCACTTCGCGGCGATCACCGAGAGCATCGACCACTCGGTCGCCGACCTGTCGAGCCGGCTCGACGCCGCGCGTCGTGCACCCGGCGGCAGCGGGCAGGCGGCGCTCGACCGCGACCAGGAGATCCACCGGCTGACCGCTCGCCTGCGCACCCTGCAGCGGTACGGCGCCGACCTGTGCCTCGGACGGATGGTCCCCGCCGACGGCACGGACCCCGTCTACGTCGGGCGGCTCGGGCTCGCGGACGCCACGGGCCGGCGGCTGCTCGTCGACTGGCGCTCCCCGGCGGCGGAACCCTTCTTCGGCGCCACCCACGCGAAACCGATGGGCCTGGCGAGCCGACGCCGGTACCGCTGGACCCGTGGCCGGGTCAGCGACTACTGGGACGAGGTGTTCGCCCTCGACACCCCAGGAGCGCTCGACGGTCACCCAGCCCTCGACGACCAGTCCGCCTTCATCGCCGGCCTGGCCCGTCGTCGCACTGCGCGGATGCAGGACGTCCTCGGGACCATCCAGGCCGACCAGGACGCCATCGTCCGCGCCGGGTCCCGCGGGGCGCTCGTCGTCGACGGCGGTCCCGGCACGGGCAAGACGGTCGTCGCCCTGCACCGCACCGCCTACCTCCTCTACTCCGACCCCCGGCTCGGGCACCGCCGCGGCGGCGTGCTCTTCGTCGGACCTCACCAGCCCTACCTCGCCTACGTCGCCGACGTGCTGCCCAGCCTCGGGGAGGAGGGTGTGCAGACCTGCACGCTGCGCGACCTCGTCCCCGAGGGCGCGGCGGCCGGCGCCGAGACCGACCCGCGTGCGGCCCGGCTCAAGGCGGACGCCCGGATGGTCGGCGCGATCGAGCCCGCCGTGGGCCTCTACGAGCAGGCACCCACCGAGGGCATGGAGATCGAGACGCCGTGGGCGGACGTCTGGCTGAGCACCGCCGACTGGGCGGAGGCCTACGGGGCCGTGGACCCCGGCACACCGCACAACGAGGCCCGCGACGAGATCTGGGACGCGCTGCTGTCGATCCTCGCGGACAAGGTGCGCGACGAGTCGGGAGGCGACGCCGACGAGGGCGAGGTCCCGGCGGACCAGGTGCGCAGCGCGCTCGTCCAGGACAAGGAGCTCGTGCGCACCTTCAGCCGCGCGTGGCCGCTGCTCGAGCCGACCGACCTCGTGGGCGACCTCTGGACGGTCCCGGCCTACCTGCACCGGTGCGCGCCGTGGCTCGCGCCCGACGAGGTGCAGGCGCTGCAGCGCGAGGACCCGAGCGCGTGGACCGTCGCGGACCTGCCGCTCCTCGACGCCGCCCGCCGACGGCTCGGCGACCCGGACGCCTCACGGCGCCGACGCCGCCACCAGGCCGACGTGGCGGCAGAGCGCCGGCGCATGGCCGACGTCGTCGACGACCTGATCGCGACCGACGACTCCGAGATGGCCGTGATGTCGATGCTCCGCGGGCAGGACCTGCAGGACGCCCTGGTGGACGACTCGGTGCCCGTCGCGGACCCCGACCTGCTCGCCGGGCCCTTCGCGCACGTCGTCGTGGACGAGGCGCAGGAGCTCAGCGACGCCGAGTGGCAGATGCTGCGGCAGCGCTGCCCGTCGGGCAGCCTGACGGTCGTCGGGGACCGCGCCCAGGCACGGCACGGGTTCACCGAGACGTGGCGGGAACGGCTCGCACGCGTCGGCCTCGACCGTGTGGAGATCGCCTCCCTGAGCATCAACTACCGCACCCCCCAGGAGGTGATGGCGGAGGCCGAGCCCGTCATCCGGGCGGCGCTGCCCGACGCCAACGTGCCGACCTCGGTCCGCAGTACCGGCGTGCCGGTGCTGCACGCCCGTGCCGACGAGCGCGACGCGATCCTCGACGCCTGGCTCGCCGAGCACGAAGGGACGGCGTGCGTGATCGGTGACCCCACGTTCGTCGGCGCACCCCGCGTCCGGTCGCTGACGCCGGAGCTGTCGAAGGGGCTCGAGTTCGACCTGGTCGTGCTCGTCGACCCCGAGTCGTTCGGCGGGGACGCGGACGGCATCGAGCGCGCCGTCGACCGCTACGTCGCCATGACGCGAGCCACCCAGCAGCTCGTGGTCCTCGCGAGGTAGACGTGTCGCTAGTCGAGCTCGCGCAGCGGCGACGTCATCTCGCCGCCGGCGTCTCCCGTGTTCACGGTGCCCCGGGGCTCGACGAGCAGGGCATGCACCTCGCCCGCGGCCTGGGGGCAGTGCTCGACACCGCGAGGGACGACGAACACGTCGTCCGGTCCGAGCACGACGTCGCGGTCGCGGAGCTGGATCGTCAGCTCGCCGTTGAGCACCATGAACAGCTCGTCGGTGTCGGGGTGCGTGTGCCAGACGAACTCGCCCTGCAGCTTGACGACCTTCACGTCGTAGTCGTTGATGCTCGTCAGCCGGTGCGGCTGCCAGTGCTCGGTGATGCTGGCAAGGGCCTGCTGCACGTTCCGCACGTCGTCGCTCACACCGCCGAGACTATCCCGCTGCCCTCACGGGCCGGGCTCGTCGAGCCCGGTCGCGAGCTCAGGCTCCCAGGCGAGCCACTTGCGCCGCACGGCGGCGTCGACGTCGACACCCTGCGAGCGGGCGAGGAGCAGGAGGTGCGCCAGGACGTCGGCGACCTCGTCCGCGAACGCCGGGTCCGCGCCGTCGGGCAGGTTCGCCCCGGTCCCGACGCGCGGGCGGGTGCGCCGTGTGGTCGCGAGGAACGCCTGCACGAGCTCGCCGACCTCCTCGGCGAGCTTGAGCGCGAACCAGTCCGGGTCGCGCTCGATCCCGAACTTGCGCGCGTACAGCGCCGAGATCGCCTCGACGCGGTCGCTCACCTCGGACACCGTGAGCGCGGCCGACGGGGTGGTGGCAGCTCGGTCGGCGGGTGCAGGACGGTCCATCGGTCCAGTCAAGCACCCGCCGACGAGCGGCGCGTCAGACGGTCTTGCGGGTGCGCCGGATGCCGACCCAGAGGCCGACGACGCAGGTGAGCGCGGCGGCGACGAGGCCCCACAGCACGTCGGTGTCCGCGAAGGACCCGGCGAGCAGGGTGCGCTCGGCGTCGACGACGTAGGTGAGCGGATTGAACCGGGCGACGGTCTGCATCCAGGCCGGACCGGCCTCGAGCGGCAGCATCATGCCCGAGAGGATGAGCAGGGGGAACAGCAGCGACTGCTGCACGCCCCAGAACAGCCACTCACGGTTCTTGGCCGCGAGCGCCAGCGCGCTGGACAGCGCCCCGATCCCGATGCCGAACAGGCCGAGCAGCGCGAGCCCGACGAGCAGGTGCAGCGGGTAGAGCTGGAACCCGAACGGCACGCACACGAGCGCGATGATGAGGCCCTGGGCGACGAGCGGTGCGAACTCCTTGAGCGCCCTGCCCACGAGGATCGCCGAGCGGTCGAGGGGTGTGGCGAGGACACGCTCGTAGGAGCCCGTCATCATCTCGTAGAGCAGGTTGGAGCCGGTCATCGAGGTGCCGAAGAGCGAGATCATGACGATGACGCCCGGCACGAACCACTGCAGGGTGTCCGCGGTGGTGCCGCCAGGGCCGCCCATCCCGCCGCCGAGCGCGCCGGTGAGCAGCGGCCCGAAGAGGCCGAGGAAGATCAGCGGCTGCAGCAGGGAGAAGATCAGGGTGAACGGGTCGCGCAGCACGAGGAGGATCTCGCGCGTGAAGACGGCCCACGTGTCGGCGAAGAACTTGGCGGCGCCCGACCGCACCCGCAGGGTGTCGGTGGCGGGTCCGCCCAGGGACCGCGGGGAGCCCGACAGCTCGGTCTGCTGAGCGTTCATCACGCCGCCTCCTCGCGCAGGCTGCGTCCGGTGAGGTTGAGGAAGACGTCGTCGAGGCTCGCCTGCCGCAGCTCGGCCGCGCGGACGCTCAGCCCGCCGACGCGCAGCGCCTCGATCGCCTCGGGCAGCCGGTCGGCGCCGTGGGTGGTGCTGATCCGGACCGTCGTCGCGCCGTCGTCGCCGGGGGCCGTGCTCACCTCGCCCACCGCGTCCGTGAGCGAGCCCTGCACGCGCGCCGCGACGGCGGCGGGGTCGCCGCCCGGCGGCACCGCGGCGTCACCGACGGTGAGGGTGATGACGTCGTCGGCGTGGCTGCGCTTGAGCGCCGCCGGCGTCGCGTCGGCGATGATCTCGCCGTGGTCGATGACGACGACGCGCTCGGCCATCGAGTCCGCCTCGTCGAGGTAGTGGGTCGTCAGGACGATCGTCATGCCGTAGCGCTCGCGCATGGCCGCGATGTGCTCCCACAGGTTCGCCCGGGAGTGGGGGTCGAGGCCCGTCGTCGGCTCGTCGAGGAACAGCAGCGGCGGGTGGTTCATGAGCCCGAGGGCGACGTCGAGCCGGCGCCGCTGGCCGCCGGAGAGCGACTGGACGGTGCGCTTGCCGAGGCCGCCGAGGTCGAGCGCCTCGAGCAGGTCCTGCGCCCGGCGGGAGTACTCGGCGGACGCCAGGCCGTAGAAGCGGCCCTGGTTGTGGAGCTCGTCCAGCACCCGGTAGGAGAAGCCGCCTCCGTTGCCCTGCCCGATGTAGCCGATGCGGGCGCGGACCTGCGCCGGGTCGCGCGCGACGTCGAACCCGGCGACCTCGGCGGTGCCCGCCGTGGGCTCGAGCAGGCTCGTCAGCATGCGCAAGGTGGTGGACTTGCCGGCCCCGTTCGGGCCGAGGAAGGCGACGAGCTCGCCCTCGCGGACGTCGACGTCGACACCTCTGACGGCCTCGACGGTCTCCTTCTTGCGGTGGAAGGTCTTGGTCAGGCCTCGGGCTCGAATCACCGAGACACCCCTTTCGTACGCCGTACCATAATGGAGGAATCACGCTACCATACGGTGTACGCGAAAGGGATCCCCCGTCTGGGCGGGGCACGGAAGGAGGTGGCGCCGGTGACGGAGCAGGCACGGACGCCCGAGCAGACCGGCGACCCGTCGTTCACCGCGCGGCCGGTCGGCGTGATCGCCGCGGCCGAGGCCGGGGTACCGGCCGCGGTCCGGGCCGCCGAGCACGCGCGGGACACCAACGAGCAGTTCCCGGCGGCGCGGTCGCCCGAGGTGTCCCGGCGGCTCGCGCTCCTGTGGGACCCGCCCGCGCCCGCGACCCGTGGCCGCAAGGCGAGCCTGACGCTCGACGAGGTCGTCACCGCCGGGCTCACGGTCGTGCGCGAGGGCGGGCTCGACGCGCTGTCCATGCGCCGCGTCGCCAAGGAGCTGGGCGTCGGCGCCATGTCGTTGTACACCTACGTGCCGGGCCGCACCGAGCTCGTCGACCTGATGATCGACCGCGCCTACGGCGAGATGACGCTGCCCGACCCGGGCGCCCCGTGGCGCGAAGGGCTCGCGCAGTACGCCCGCGCGCACTGGACGCTCTACCTGGACCACCCCTGGATCCTGCAGACCAACATGTGGCGCGCGCCGCTCGCCCCGCACGTGCTCGACGCGCAGGAGGCCGGCCTGCGGACCATCATCGACACCGGGCTGGACGAGGTGCAGGTGGTCGAGACCATCGGCCTCGTCGACAACGTCGTCCAAGGGCTCGCCCGCGCCACCATCGCCGAACGCGTCGACAACGACACGACGGGCGTCGACGCCGACGAGTACTGGACCTCGATGAGCAGCTTCTGGGAGGACTGGTTCGACGTCGAGCGTTACCCCACGATGACGCGGATCTACGTCGGCGGCGGGTTCGACAGCACGTTGGCACCGTTCGAGGCGAGCCTCGGGCGTGTGCTCGACGCGGTCGAGATGCTCGTCGACCGCGCGGCGGCAGGCTGAGCCCCACCGCACGGGTGCCCCACCAGCTGGCTCACCACGCGTCGAGGCTGCGGTGCCGGTGGCCCGGCGGCGGGACGTAGTCCGGGTGGTCACCGGGGGTCAGGTAGGTCCGGGCGAAGGCGAGCGACGCCGCGAGGTCCTCGCGCCGCTCGGCCGCGTCGGTCGCGCGCCGGGTCGCGATCTCGACGACCACGTCCCCCGACCACCCCCGCCGCACGAGCTCGGCCAGGACGTCGGCGCACGGCTGGTCGCCGCGCCCGGGCACCAGGTGCTCGTCCTTCGCCGACGCAGACCCGTCCGCGAGGTGCACGTGCGCGAGCCGTCCGTCGAACACGTCGAGCAGCGCGAGGCTGTCCTGCTGCGCGACCGCGGCGTGCGACAGGTCGAGCGTGACGTGGTCGTAGTCGTGGTCGGTGGGGTCCCAGCCGGGCAGGTAGGCCTGCATCTCGCGCTTGCCACCGCGCCACGGGTACATGTTCTCGACCGCGATGGTCACGTCGCCGCCGTCGTCCAGCTCACGCACGAGGTCCGCGAACTCCCGCGCGTACTTGTACTGCCACCGGAACGGCGGGTGCACGACGACGGTCCGCGCCCCGACCTCCATCGCCAGGTCCACCGTCTTGCGCAGCTTGGGGCCGGGCGCCCTGCCCCACACCCGCTGGCTCACCAGCAGCGTCGGGGCGTGGATGCTCCGGATGGGCATGCCATGGTCCGCGGAGAGCTTCGCGAGGGCGCGCGCGTCCTGCGTGGTCTCGTCCGACCAGACCATGACCTCCATGCCGTCGTACCCGAGCTCGGCGGCGATCTCGAAGGCGAACGGCGCCTTGCGCGGGTAGACGCTCGCGCTGGAGAGGGTCACCTGGATGCGGTCGGCAGTCCCGGTCTCCACCGTCGGGTCCGGCGTCGTCGCGTCTGACATGCCGGACACGATAGACCCGTCACCTGAGGCTGGCACACAGTTCGTGCGACGGGCTGTGGACGAGGCGCGAGGATCAGCCGCGGAGCCGCAGGACGAGGGTCCGTCCGTCGTCCCCGGTGTCGCCGACGACCCGCACGGGCACTCCCCAGTCCTGCTGGGCGAGATGGCAGGCGGGGAACACGTCCGGATCGGGCTCACCATCCGGACCGCGCGGGACGACGTCGCACGACGCCGCCCGGGCGGTCACGTGCAGCACCCCCTCGGCGACCGCGGGGTCGATCACCAGGTCGCGGGACAGCTCGGTGCCCGTCCCGGCCCCCGACCGTAGGAGCTCCGGCGGCGTCGCGCTGACCTGCAGCTCCGTCGACGGCCCGAACCGGTCGTCGAGCTTCTGCCCCGGCGCGGGCACGAACGGCACGTCCAGCCGCAGCGCGCCGGCCACGACCTCGGTGACGGGTCGCTGCGTGCGGTGCGCGCCGCCGTCGAGCACCTCGCCGGCGAGCGTGGCGGGCAGGGCGACGCGGGTGATGCGGTGCGCCGCGGACTCCACGACGAGCAGGTGCACGGCCTGGTCGTCGCCGTCGCCGGAGACCTGCACGACGACGTCGCTGGGCTCCGCGAGACCGGTCGCCAGGGTCGTCACCTCGCCGGGCTGCGACGGCCCGGCCGCGGCGTAGCGGCGCAGGGCGCCGTTGTAGGTGTCGGCGACGACGACGCTGCCGTCGGGCAGCGCCGCGACCCCGAGCGGGTGCTGCAGCAGCGCCTGGTCGGCCGGCCCGTCGCGGTGACCGAAGTCGAACAGCCCTTGCCCGACGGCGGTCCGCACCACGACGCCCGCGCCCTCCACGGTCTCGACGCGGCGCAGCGCGGACGTCTCGGCGTCGGCGACCCAGAGCGCGCCGTCACCGGCGACGGACAGCCCCGACGGCTGCGCGAACCAGGCCCTCTTGCCGGGCCCGTCCTCGAGCCCTTCGTTCATCGTCCCGGCGAGCAGGAGGATGCCGCTCTCCTTGTCGGCGCCTTCCGGCACGAACACCCACAGGGCGTGGTGGCCCGCCATCGCCACGACGAACGCGGCGAGCTCCTGCGACCACACCACGTCCCACGGCGACGACAGCTTCTGCCGCAGGGGCCCGTGGCCTCCTCCTTGGAGCACGTTGTCGGCCGCGCCCACCATGTACTGCTGCCCGTTCCCGGCCACGGTGGTCACGACACCGTCGGCGAGCCGCACGCCACGCAGCGCGTGGTTCACCGTGTCGGCGACAAGCACGTCGTACCCGAGGGAGGCGCGCAGCTCGACGGGGACGAGGCACAGGCCGTCGGGCTCGCTGAACCGTGCGGTGTCGGGCGCGCCGTCGACGAGCCCCCGCTCACCGGAGCCGATGCGCCGGACGAGCGTCTCGCCGTCGGGCGCGAGCTCGGCGAGCGAGTGGTGCCCCGCGTCGGCGACGAGGAGGTTGCCCCCGGGCAGCTCGATCGCCGCGGCAGGGAAGCGCAGGGTGCCCGACGTCGGTGCGGGCGGCACGTAGGGGCCGCTGCCACGGTGCAGCGTCCCCGTGGCGTCGTGCTCGGCGACGAGCTCGTCGACCAGCGCAGCGAGCGTCGAGGCGTGCCCCTCCCCCGCCATCTGCGCGACGACGTACCCCTCGGGGTCGATGACGACGAGCGTCGGCCAGGCCCGGGCCGTGTACGCGGACCAGGTCACGAGGTCCGGGTCGTCGAGCACGGGGTGGTGGACCTCGTACCGCTCGACGGCCGCGGCGAGCGCGGCGGCGTCCGCCTCGTGCTCGAACTTCGGCGAGTGCACCCCCACGATGACCAGCTCGTCACGTCGAGCCTCCTCCAGCTCGCGCAGCTCGTCGAGGACGTGCAGGCAGTTGACGCAGCAGAACGTCCAAAAATCCAGCACGACGACCTTCCCGCGCAGGTCAGCGAGGGTGACGTCCTTCCCGCCGGTGTTGAGCCAGCCGCGCCCGACGAGCTCGGACGCACGGACACGGGGAAGTCGTGAGGTAGCCACCCCGATATTCTGCGGCACCGCGCCGCAGCGCAGCAGCGACGACCAAGGGCACGGTGGCAGGATGAGCACCATGCGTCTGCTGCACCTCGCGTCGAATCGGATCGATGTCGACTGGGAGCCGGGCGACGAGTTCCTCTACCCGTACGAGGTGATGGTGGTGCTCGACGCCCCGGCGCCGCACGTCTGGGTCGCGGAGGGCGTCACGCACGGCGCTGCGGCCGCGCGACTCACCCCGCACGAGGCCCTGGCGCCGCGCTGGCACGACCACGTCGTCAAGGCCGGCGGGTTGTGGCTCGGGCCCTACCTGCGGCGCCTCACCGACGGTGAGGCCGTCAGCGAGGCGGAGCTCGTCGACGCGTTCACCGCGATCCACGGACGGGCTCCCCGGATCCAGGTCGTGCCCGACCGCACGTGACAGCGGGTCTCGCTCAGACGACCATCAGGGATCCGCGGGCGACGCTGCGCGGTACGCCGTGGGCGGCGGCCCACCGCTCGACGAGCCGGCGGTCGGCGCGGACGCGCAGGACGCCGCGGGGTGTGGACCAGGCGGTCTCGCGGTGCTCGGCCAGTGCCTCCCGGTCGTGCTCGAGCGCCCAGAGCAGGGCCGTGCGCACGACGTCGGGTGCCGGAGTGTCGTCGTCCATCGAACCGTGCCTCTCCTCGCCACGGCGGTCGGTGACCGCCCTTGTGGAAGGAGACGTCCGAGCGGACGGATCATGACGCGGTTCCCGGAAGCGACTTTTCCGGACATTCCAGCGGTGAGCCGGATCAGCCGGCCCGGATCACGCCCACGACGCGGATGCGCACGCCCACGCCGTCGATCTCGTCGGGGAGGTCGTCGCACGCGGCGGACGACGCGACGTTGACCTGGACCACCCAGTCGTCGACCGGGTCCGGCTCGTGCGGGACGCGCGCCACGCCCACCCCGGAGACGCCGTCGCGTCCGCCGAGCATGTCCACCAGCTCGCGCTTCGCGGCCCGGGCCTGCTCGAGGCTCGCCATGGCCGATCACCTCCTCGGCACCATTGTCCGCCTGCCGGTCGCCCGCGTCACCCGGCGAGGGTGACCCCGAGCGCACCGAGCACGGTGTCGATGGGGTTGACGTAGGTCAGGCCGGTCCCGTTGGCGCCACCCGTCTCGGATCCCGCGAACAGCAGGCCGAGCGCGAGGCCGCCCTCGGTGTACACGAGCGACCCGGAGTCCCCGCCGAGCGAGAACGGGCCGTCCCCGGTGGACTCCACCTCGATCTGGCCGTCGAAGCGCAGCGCACCGAGCTCGTCGCCGAAGCCGACGACGACGTCGTCGAGCTCGATGGCGGTCACCACACCTGCCGTCTCGGCGGTCGTGCGCCCGATCTTGCCGACACGCTCCCCGCCCAGCGCCGTCACCGTCCGGGTGATCCGGCCGACCGGGTGGTCGAGATCGACGTCCGCGTCGTCCAGCAGGGCGATCGCCGCGTCGACCGTGGCGGTCTGCCCCGGCACCAGCGGGACGGCCCGCGCCAGGACACCCACCCGGTCGCCCGGGGCGCGCCCACCGTCCGCCGGGCCCGGCTGGACGACGACGTCCCCCGCCCGGGCAGCGGGCGACCCGGCGAGCACGTGGTAGTTCGAGAGGGCGCAGAGCGCGCCGTCGTCCCGCACGAACGCCCCGAGCGTCCCGGCGCTCACGTCGACGTGCGCGATCGACACCCCGGGGCGCAGCGGGCGCTCCCTGCCCGTCTCGCCCGCTGCGCGGGCGGTCGCGACCGGAGGGCGCGGCGTCTCGCCGGGCGACGCCGCGACCCGCCCGGTCCGGCGCACGTCCACGGTTCCCCCGGCCTCGGCCGCGACCTTGCGCGCGATGCTGCGCGCGGCGGGCAGGCCCAGGCGGTAACGGACCGCGATCGCGTAGCCGCCCTCGCCGCGGGGCGCCAGCCCGAGCGCGAGGGTGGGCGACCGCACGAGGCTCGACGCGTCGGGCGCGGCGTTGGCCTCGATCTCCGCCCCGCCGCGCTCCGCCAGCTCACGGGCGTACCCGACCAGCTGCGACTTGACCGCCCGTGCCTCATCCCTGTCCATGGCTGGAGTCTGGGGCAGGCCACCGACACCCGCCCGCAGACCCGCCGGGGTCAGGCCCGCAGGAGCGCGCCGACGCGCACGGTGCGGCGTCGCGCGACCACCAGGATCGTGACGACGACGGACACCGCGCTCCACACGACCAGCGCCGCGATGTCGCCACCTGCCCCGCCGGCGCCCGGCTCGGCGACCGCGACGAGCGCGTCCGTCGCCGGGCCCACGGGCAGCAGGTCCCGCACGGCGACCAGGGCGTCGGGCACGGTCGCGACCACACCGGTCGCGAGCGCGAGGACCGCGATCAGCAGGCTGATGCCCCGCCCGACGTTCCCCAGGGCCGCCGCGAGCGCCTGGTTGAGCGCGACGAACGTGACGGACACGAGCACCCCGAGGCCCATGAGGCCGAGCCATCCGCCGGCGCTCGCACCCTCGACGGCGGCGAGCACCGCCCCGGTGACGAGGCCGGTGACGGCACCGAGCCCTGCGGGCACGGCGAGCGTCGACAGGGCAAGCCGCACGGTCGAGCGTGTCGAGCCGAGCGCCCGCAGCGGCACGGCCGGGAAGGCCACGAAGAGCGCGAGCGCTCCGAGCCACAGGGCGACGACCGCGAAGAGCGGGCCGGTGGACCCGGTGCCGAGTCCGTCGACACCGGGTGCCGTGACCGGGTTCGCGACGACGCCTGCGAGGTTCTCCCGCTCGGCGTCGCCGTAGGTGGGGATCTCCTCGGTGGCCTGGCCGAGGCCGTCGGCGAGCTCGGCGCTGCCGTCGGCCAGCTGCCCGACGCCGCCCGCGAGCTCGCCCACGCCGCTCGCGACTCCCTCGGTCCCGGTCGCCAGCTGGGTCGCGCCGTCGCCGAGCGCGGTGACACCGCCCGAGAGTCCTGACGTGCCGCGGGCCAGCTCCTCGGCGCCGGTCGCCAGCGTGCCGGCTCCGCCGCTGAGGGTGCCGAGGCCGTCGGCGAGCCCGCGCGCGCCGGTCGCGAGGTCGCCCGCACCGACGGCGGTCTGCTCGGTGCCGTCCGCGAGCGCCTCGGCCCCGGTCCGGAGCTCGCCGGTCCCGGCGGAGAGTGCGCCGAGGCCTGCGGCGAGCGCGGCGTTGCCGTCGGCGACCTCCTGCGCCCCGGCCCGCAGCTCACCGAGCTGCCCGCCGCCCTCGCCGAGGCCTGCCCCGGCCTCGGCGATCGTCCGGCAGATCTCTTCCAGCTCGGGCGACGCGGGTGCGGCGCAGCCGAGCTCGGCGGCGAGGCCGCCGAGGAGCTCGGTCACGCCCTCCCCTGCTGCCTCGAGCTCTCCCACGAGCACGTCCACGCCGTCCGCGACCTGCTGCGACCCGTCGGCGAGCCGCTGCGCCTGGTCCGGCAACGCGCCGACCTGCTCGTCCAGCTCGGTGACGCCGTCGGCGAGGCTCCGCGCACCACCGGCGAGGCCGTCGACGCCGTCGGCCAGCTCGGCGGCTCCGCCCGCCAGCCCGGCTGCGCCGGCCGCGCTCTGGGCCGCGCCACCCGCGAGGCTCCGCGCCCCGGTCGCCAGGTCACCCGCACCACCGGCGAGCCGGCGGGCGCCGCTGTCGAGCTCGCCGACCCCCGTGGCCAGGTCACCCGCACCGCCGGCGACCTGGTCGGCGCCGTCGGCGAGCTCCTGCGCACCCGAACCGGCCTCGGCCGTGCCGTCCGCGAGCTCCTGCGCGCCGTCGGCCGCCTCGCCGAGCTGTTCGCCCAGCGTGGTGAACCCGGTGAGCACGCCGTCGACGTAGTTCTCCGTGAGGGTCGTGCCCATGAGCGTCGCCGCGGCCGTGGTGACGATGCGGGCGAGCGCCTCGTCGATCACGCGGCCACCGGGGGCGGTGTCGACGTCGATCGTCGCCTGCTGCGCGTCGGCGGCGGCGCCGCTGAACGACGTGGCCGCGGCGGAGAAGTCCTCGGGGATGGTCACGACGGCGGCGTAGGTGCCGTCGGCGAGGCCGGCGGCCGCACCCTCGGCGTCGGTGATCTCCCAGTCGTAGTTGGTCGTCGAGGTCGAGGTCAGGTCGCCGTCGTCGGACGCGCCGGCCGACGTGTCGTCGAGCGCGACGTCGCCACCGCTGACCAGCCCCGCCGCGAGCTGACGGCCGAGCGGCACGGTCTGCCCGTCCAGCTCGACGGGCTCGTCGTTGTTGACGATGGCGGCCTTGACGGTGTCGAGGCGGTCCTGCGGGGACCACAGCGCCCACAGGAGCAGGCCGAGGACGAGCACCGGCATCAGCACCGCGGCGACGACCGTCCAGGGTGTCCACGAACGGTTCGTGGCCCCCGCGCGGGGAGCCTGTGCGGCCTGACGTCCCGCGCTCATGCGTGCACCTCCTGTGCGATCTGCTGTCCGTCGGCCGTGTCCGTGCGTCCCGCCCGCTCGGCGGCGGCGAGGTCCAGCACCTGCGCGCCCGGTGGCGCGAGGTCGAAGGGCACGGCACCCACCGCCCCGAGCACGACCGTCACCCCTGCCGCCCGGGCGCGGTCGACCGCGGACGCGAGGTCACGTCGGTCGACCTGACCGACGACGGCGTCCGTGCGGTCAAGGACGAGGACGCGCGGACCCTCCGCGAGCGCGTGGTCCACGGCCCCCGGCAGTCCGTCGGCGAGGTCGACCACGGCCACCCGGCGGCGCACCGCGCCCGCCCGCTCGGGCAGGACCAGCCCGGTCACCTTGACCGCGCCGGCCGCCGGCCGCAGGCGACCGGCCAGCGCGAGCAGCAGACCCGACACCGCGGCGGGTGCCGGCCCGTGCACGAGGAGGACACCGCCGTCGGGCACCCGGACCGTGACCGGGCCCGCGATCGGGCCGCGCGGCCCGGCAACGACCAGGTCGTGGGCGACGACGGCGTCCGTCGCCCCCTTCTCCGGCCAGTCGGCGAGCGCGAGCTCCTTCGCCAGGCCCTCGCCCTCGACGTCGAACGACGGCAGCGCGCGGTCGAGCCAGCGCGGCATCCACCACGCCTTGTCCCCGAGCAGCGCAAGGACGGCGGGCACGAACACCATGCGGACCACGAACGCGTCGACCGCGACACCAACCGCCAGCCCGAGGGCGATGGGTTTGAGGTTCATGTCCCCCTCGGGGACGAACGCCACGAACACCGCGAACATGATGACGGCGGCCGCGGTGACGACCTTCGCGGAGCCCTGGAACCCGGTGCTGATCGACGTCAGCGCATCCCCCGAGTGCACGTAGTCCTCCCGGATGCGCGCGACGAGGAACACCTCGTAGTCCATCGCGAGCCCGAAGAGCACGCCCATGAGCACGATCGGCATGAAGCTGATCACCGGCCCGAGCCGCGTGACGTGCAGCGCGTCGGCGAGGACCCCTGCGTCGAACACCAACGACACCACGCCGAACGCCGCACCGACCGACAGCAGGTACCCGATCGTGGCCTTCACCGGCACCCAGACCGACCGGAACACCATCGTGAGGAGCACCAGCGACAGCCCCACCACGACCAGTGCGAACGGCAGCAACGCCGCGCCCAGCTTCTCGGAGACGTCGATGCCGACCGCGGTGAACCCGGTCACCGAGAGGTCCACGCCGTGCTCGTCGAGGAAGCGGTCGTGCAGGGACCGGATCTCGTGGACGAGGTCCTCCGTCTCCTCCGAGTCCGGCGCGCCCTCCGGGACCACCTGGATGATGCCCGTGTCCGCGCTCTGGTTCGGCGTCGCGAGCGGCACGTCGGCGACGCCCGGCAGCTGGCGGATCTCGTCCGCGAGGTCCTCCATCAGGCCGACCGGGTCGGTGCTCGTGACGATGCTGCCCGTGACGATGAGCGGGCCGTTGTAGCCCTCGCCGAAGTTCTCGGAGACGAGGTCGTACGTGACGCGCGCCGAGCTGCTCTCGGGCAGCGACCCGGCGTCGGGCAGCGCGAGACGCAGGTTGAGCGCCGGGACCGACAGCAGCCCGATGGCGACCACGACGATCGCGATCGTCACCGCCGGCATCCGGGTGACGGTGCGGACCCAGCCGGCGAAGAAGCGGTTGTGGTGCTCCCCGGAGGCGACGGGTGCCGCCTTCGAGCGGCGGGTCCTCGACCGGCCGGGCCGGGGGCGCAGGCGCTCGCCGGCGGCACCGAGCATCGCGGGCACGAGCGTGATGGACACGAGCACGGCCACCCCGACGGCGACGGCGGCGGCGACACCCATGGTGGTGAGGAACGGGATGCCCGCGACGCCGAGGCCGACGAGCGCGATCATCACCGTGAGGCCCGCGAAGATGACGGCCGACCCGGCCGTCGCGACCGAGCGCGCGATCGACTCCTCGACGGCGAGACCGTCGCGGAGCTGGTCGCGGTGGCGCGAGACGATGAACAGGGCGTAGTCGATGCCGACGGCGAGGCCCAGCATCACGGCCAGCATGGGGGTGGTCGAGTTGATCGGCGCGAGCGCCGTGGCCGCGAAGAGCAGGCCCATGGAGATGCCGACCCCGGCGAGCGCGTTGAGCAGCGGCAGACCGGCCGCGACGAACGACCCCAGCGTGAGCACGAGCACGACGAGCGCGACGACCAGGCCGAGGCCCTCGGTGAGGGTCATCTCCGGGAACTCGTTGCTGTAGAGCTGCCCGCCGAGCGATGCCTGCGACCCGGCCGGGAGGGCGGTGGCCAGGTCGTCCACGGCCGTCTCGAGCGCGGCCCTGGTCTCGTCGGTGATGGTCTCCTGCTCGCCGTCGAGCTGGACCGTCAGGAGCACCGCCGACTCGTCGTCGCTCACCGACGCCGGCATGAGGTCGTCGTACGGCGACGTGACCCCGGCGACCTGCTCGATCGCGGTGAGCGCGTCGACCCCGTCCTCGACGGGGCCGCGCACGCTGTCGTCGTCGATCCGCACGCCGTCGGGCGCGACGACCACGACCTGCGCGCTGGCGCCGCTGACCTGCGGGAACGTCGAGGCAAGACGGTCGAGCGCTGCCTGCGACTCGGTCCCGGGGATCGAGACCTCGTTGTCGAGGCCCTGGTTGAAGAGGGCGGCCATCCCGCCGACCAGCACGAGGACGGCGATCCAGCCCACGACGACCAGTCGCCGCGCCTGCACGGCCCAGCGCCCGAGGGAGTAGAGGACAGAGGACACGCGGCCTCCAGGTGAGATGACGGTCTGATAGATACGCCGCTGTATCCGATACGCGAACGTATCCGATACGCTGGTGCATCGCAAGCCTCGACATCGCTCGAGCCTCGACCACCAGTGGGAGCATGTCTGCCGTGACCACCGACCTCGACAACCCAGCCGTCTCACCCCGACGCGAGCGCACCCGCGAGCGCCTGCTCGACGCCGCGTACGACGAGTTCGCCGCGCAAGGGATCCACGCGGCGTCGATCGAGGCCGTCTGCGAGGCCGCCGGATTCACCCGCGGGGCGTTCTACTCGAACTTCGCGAGCAAGGAAGAGCTCTTCCTCGCCCTGGCCGACCGGGAGACCCGCAAGCGGATCGCGAACCTGGAGGGCGCCGTCGAGCACCTGCCGCGCCGGCCCGCGCGAGACGGCGCCGTCGAGCCCGCGATGGTCGCGGAGGTCATCACGGCCGTGATGGCGGACCCCAGCGACGAGCGCCGCTGGCACCTCATGAGCGCAGAGTTCGAGCTGCTCGCACTGCGCGACCCGCAGGTGGCTGCCCGCTTCGTGGCCCAGGAGCACCGGTTCCTCGTCGACGTGTCCGGGATCCTCGAACGCACCCTCGAGAGCATCGGCCTGCGCTTCGCCGTCGACCGCGACGACGCGACGCGGCTGCTCGTCAGCGCGTACACCGCGGCGGCGCACGAGTCCTTCCTCGTGGCCGACGGCGACGCTGCGGCTCGTCGCACCCGGGAGAGCACGTGGCTCCCGACCCTGGTGAGCCGACTCGTCGAGCCACTCGAGCCGCCGGACCGCGACGGCCGGACCGGCTGAACCGCCCCGAGCGCCGTCAGCGCACGGACGCCGCGCCGGCGGGCGGCTCCCCGACCTCCTCGACCGGGCGCGGCGCGTAGGTCTCCCCCGTGACGTCGGCGCGCACCACGCGGGAGAGGCGGAACCACCGCATCCCCTCGCGCAGCCGGCACCACCCCACGAGGTACCAGGCGCCGTCGGTGTGCGCGAGGATCACTGGCTCGACCCGGCGCGACGTCTCCTCGCCGCGGCTGTCGCGGTACCGGACGGCGAGCACGCGCGAGCCGGCGAGCGACTGCTCGACAGCACGCAGCACGCGCAGCCGCACCCGTGCGCGCCCGACGACGTCGCCCACCTCCGGAACCGCGTCGGCGTCCGCCGAGGGTTCGGCGTCCGCGGCGGCGTCGGACGACCGACGGACCCACACGCGCGCCGCCAGCGCCGTGGCGCGCTCGCGGTCGCCCGCGGCGAGCGCGTCCCAGACCTTGCCCCGCGCGGCGTGCGCGTCGACGGCGAACGGGCTGCCTGGCGGCAGCGTCGCGAGCGCGACGGCCACCGCGACGGCCTGACCTGGCGTGAAGTTCACGGGCGGGAGCGTCGCGCTCGGGTCGAGCACGTAACCGCCGCCCGGACCCGCCTGCGCCCAGATGGTCAGGCCGGCCTGCTGCAGGGCCGCGACGTCACGCTTGATGGTCCGCTCGCTCACCTCGAGGGCCGCTGCGAGACGCGGGCCGGTGGTGCCCGTGCGCCCTGATCTGCGCAGCTCCTCCGCGATCGCGTAGAGACGTTCTGTCTTGTTCACACCCTCCCCCTCCCGGCGGTCCAGCAGGTGCGGCACCCGTCGTCGAACAATGGTGACAGACAGGTGTCACCAGGGCGGTGCGAGAGTCGAGACATGACCAGTCAGCAGAGCACCTCCTCGCACCCCGCACCCGTCCACGTCGTCCTCGTCCCCGGCTTCTGGCTCGGGGCCTGGGCGTGGGACGACGTCGTCCCGCACCTGCGGGCAGCCGGCCTCGTCCCGCACGCCGTCACCCTTCCCGGCCTCGACCCGGCCGCCTCGGCGCACGACCGCGCAGGCGTCACCCGCGACGACCACGTCGACGCCGTGGCCGACCTCGTCGCCGGGCTCGACGGCGACGTCGTGCTCGTCGGGCACAGCGGCGGCGGGCCGGTCGTCCAGCAGGTCGTCGACCGCGACCCCACCCGCGTGCGACGCCTCGTCTACGTGGACACGGGCCCGCTCGTCGACGGCGCTGCGCTGCGCCCCGCGCTGCCCGCGGACGCGGACGAGCTCCCGCTACCGTCCTGGGGCGAGCTCGCCGACGAGGGGTCGAGCACCGACGGGCTCGACGACGCGCAGCTCGCCCGCTTCCGGGAGCGCGCGGTGCCGACACCGGGCCCCGTGGCCCGCGGGCCGGTCCGTGTGTCCGACCCTGCGCGGCTCGCCGTCCCCACCACGGCGATCTGCACGTCGCTGCCATCCGCGGTCCTCGCCGAGCTCGCGAACCCCGGCCCGCCCCTGCACACCGAGATCGGCGAGCTGACCGACCTCACGTACGTCGACCTGCCGACCGGTCACTGGCCGATGTTCTCCCGGCCGGCCGAGCTCGCCGGCGTGATCGCGGACGCCGCGCTGTCCTGAGGCTCGCCCGCACCCTCGTCTGCACCGGCGCCCGCGGCGGACTCCGCAGCCTCGGCCCCACGACGGGCCGGCGGCCGGGGCGCGGACACCGTCGCGGCGCGGCGGGACACGGTCGACACGACCCGCTCCAGCGGCCCTTGGCCGAGCAGTCGCCGCCAGACGACCGCGAAGACCAGCGCCCCGGCGACCAGCGTCGCGAAGAAGAGGGTAGGCCTGTCGGCGAACCACGAGCCCCCGAACGCCAGGGCGACGACGTGCAGCGAGTACAGGGTCAGGGCCATCGTGCCCGCGGCGGCCACCGGGTACAGCACACGGCGCACCGGGCGGGGGGCGAGCAGGCACAGGCCGATGACGAGGAGTGCGATCCCCGAGGACCCGACGACCTCGAACGGCGTCCCGGTGTGCGGCTCGGCACCGACCAGCCCCGTGAGGTCCGTGGTGAACGCCGTCCCTTCGTCGTACCACTCGTCGTCGGAGAGGTCCCCGGTGGAGTCCGCCCACCCGGACGGCTCGCAGTAGACGAACCCGTCGCCGTCGGGATAGCAGGTGCTGCCGGACAGGTCGATCGTGTCACCCGGCACACCCTCGTCCAGGACGTCCGAGCCCGAGCCGGAGAGGTCGCTCTCGAAGGAGCTCGACGACGAGTACCCGTACCCCGCCGACTCGAGCCCGGCCGCTCGCGTCGAGGCCCAGCCCCCGGCGTAGCCCGCCACCGCGAGCAGCAGTCCGACCACGACGAGCCGTGTGCGCACGACCCTGCTCGTCAGGTCGAGTCGCCCCACCCCGAGACCGAGCAGCACGAACGCGATCCACACGAGGCCGGGGTACGTGCTCGTGAGGGCGAGGTCGAGGAAGCCGCTCGGGTACGCGCCCCACCACAGGAGCGCGTCGCTGACGAGCAGCCGTGCGACCGGCCCGACGACCGCGAGGATCCCCGCGAGCACGAACAGCCGGCGCGGGGACCAGCGCAGGAACGGCAGCGCGACCACCAGCAGGACGGCGTACACCTCGAGGATGACGGCGACCGAGCCGAACAGGGCGAGGACGGAACCGAGCGCGAAGATCAGGGCCGCCCGCACGAGCACGCGCGTGCGAGCGTCCCGCATCTCCGCACCGCCGAGCGGCCGGCGACCGCCGGACATCAGGGCCAACGAGATGCCCGCGAGCGTCGCGAAGAGGATGGACGACCGCCCGTGCACCACGCCCGCCCACGTGGTCGGGTCCCAGCCGAGCTCCGCGGTGGAGAGCGTGTGCGCCCCGAACATGCCGATGATCGCGAGCCCGCGCGCCAGGTCGATGCCCACCAGCCGCGGCCGACGGCCCCCGGGCGCCGGGATGGCCGGTGCGGTCGGCGCGACGGTCGGCTCCACGGTCGGTGCCGGCGGTGCGGGTGGCGCGTTGACCTGCGGTGTCGGGTCCACCGGAGGCTCTGCGGTCGTCGTCATGCGCTGAAGGTAGCGCCCGCCCCCGACCGTGTGCATCAGTCCCTGGGTGGATGCCGACCACCCCGGGCCGCCCCCCCCCCCCCCCCCGACGACGGTCCGTCGAAAAAAGTCTCGGACCGGTGCATCCGGATCGCGTCCCGCGGGAGAAGTAGTGGATGTCAGCAGCTCCACACGTAGTTCTCGTTCGATCACGGACGACCGACAGACTCCTGGAGACACTCATGGTCACGCGACACCGCACGGCCGGCGCCATCGCCGGCACGGCCGCACTCACCCTGGCCGCGCTCGGCGGCCTCGCCGGCACGGCTGCCGCCGACACGGAGGACGGCGCGCAGCTGTCCGTCCTGCACGGCGTCCCCGACCTGACCGTCGACGTCTACGTCGACGGCGAGCTCACGCTGGACGACTTCGAGCCCGGTGACCTCGCCGGCCCGCTCGACCTGCCCGCCGGGACGTACTCCGTGGCGATCACCGCCGCGGACGCCGAGGACGACAGCGAGCCGGCGATCGGCCCCGTCGACCTCCCGCTGGACGCGGGCGGCAACTACACCGCCGTCGCGCACCTCAACGCCGACGGCGAGCCGACGGCGACCCTCTTCACGAACGACACCTCGCAGACCGCCGCGGGAGAGGGCAGGCTCACGGTGCGCCACGTCGCAGCCGCGCCCGCCGTCGACGTGCTCGCCGGTGACTCCCCCGTCATCGAGGGCCTCGAGAACCCTGACGAGGAGGTCCTCGACCTGCCCGCCGGGACCGTGTCCGCCGCGGTCGCCGCAGCCGGGACCACCGACCCCGTCATCGGCCCGGCCGACGTGAACGTGGCCGAGGGTGTCAACACCATCGCGTACGCGTGGGGCAGCCTCGAGGACGACAACCTGGCGCTCGCCACGCAGACCATCGACGGTCTGCACTCGTCCCCGTCCGGCGTCCCCGCCGGTGAGGTCGGCCTCGCGGCGACCAGCTCCTCGCAGGCCCCGTGGATGCTCGCCTTCGGTGGCGGCCTCGTGGCGCTGTTCATCGGTACGGCCGGCGTGATGCTCGCCCGCGCCGCCCGTGAGCGGTCGGCCCAGCAGGTCCGCTGAGGAGTCGACCGACCCGCATGAGGAGAACTCCCCTGGACGCAGCGAGTCCGGCGCACCGGTCCCCCGTCATGGCCACCCGCGCCGGGCTCGCTGCCCTCGTCTCGCTGGTCCTGCTCGCCGCCGCGTGCGCAGGACCGACCGACGTGCCCGACGGCGCCCCGCCCGTGGCCTCCGCACCCGCCACGGGCGAGGCGCAGGAACCGGCCGACGACGGTGCACCGGACCCCGACGCCGGACCCGCCGACGCGGCAGCCGACCTGCCCGACGTGCCGGTCCGGCCCGCGACCGACCAGGCGCCGGCGGCACCGCCGGCCCCCGAACGGCTCGTCATCAGCGCACTCGACATCGACATGACCGTCGACCGCGTGGGGATCGAGGACGACGGGACCATGGAGCTACCGCCGACCGGTGAGCGCGCCGGCTGGTACGAGTTCGGACCAGCACCCGCCAGCCCGGCGGGTACGACCGTCGTCGCCGCGCACGTCGACACCCGCAGCGGAGGGCTCGGGCCGTTCGCGGCCCTCCTGGAGGTCGAGACCGGCACCGAGGTGACGGTGACCGACGCGGACGGCACGACCCACAACTACACAGTGGACGGTGTGGAACGCATCCCCAAGGACGAGGTCCAGCTCGACGCGGTGTTCGACCGCGCCGGCGACCCCCGGCTCGTCCTGGTGACCTGCGGTGGCACCTTCGACCAGCGAGCCGGACACTATGCGGACAACGTCGTGGTCACGGCGGTACCCGCGCAGTGATTCGGGCGCTACCCTCGACTGGACGATCTGACCAGCAGCACGCAGGACACGCGAAGGAGCGCACGTGACCGGTCCCGACGGGGCGGACCGCGACGTCGGCGAGCTCGGCGCCGCCTTCGCGGCGGGCGACGAGACCGCGCTCGCGACCGCCTACCGGCGGTGGTCGGCGCTCGTGCACACGGTCGCGATGCGCTCCCTCGGCTCCCGCTCCGACGCCGAGGACGTCACCCAGCAGGTGTTCGTCGCCGCCTGGCGCGGCCGGGAACGCTTCGACCCCGACCGCGCGAAGCTGCCCACCTGGATCATGGGCATCGCCCGCAACACCATCGCGGACGCCCACGAGGCCCGCACACGTGCTCGGCGGTCGGAGCAAGCCGCGACGCTCGTCGCGACGAACCCTCACCAGGAGACGACGGACACGGTGGCCGGGAACATCACCGACCGTGTCCTCATCGCGGACGAGCTGGGCCGCCTCGGGGACCCGGGGAGGACGATCCTGGAGCTGGCGTTCTACCGCGACCTGACGCACGTGCAGATCGCGGAGGAGCTCTCGCTCCCGCTCGGGACGGTCAAGAGTCACGTCCGGCGAAGTCTCAGCCGGCTGCGCACACGATTGGAGGTGGACGGTGCAGCACGTTGATCCAGAGATCCTCGCGCTCCTCGCTCTCGGCGAGGAACCCGCCGAGGTCGCGAGCGACGCCGAGCTCGCCCACGCCTCCACCTGCCCGCAGTGCGCCGGTGAGGTCGCCGAGCTCGGCCACGTCGCGCGGACCGGCCGCGAGAGCGGCCACGCCGAGCCGCTCGTCGCGCCCGTACCCGCCGTCTGGGAGCGGGTGCACGCCGAGCTCGGTCTGAGCGACGCGGTCGCCCGGCTCGACGAGGTCGAGCCCACCGCACCCCTGCCCGCTGGACCGGCTGAGCCCGCTGAGCCCGAGGTGCAGGGTGGGACGGTGCACTCGCTGGCCGACCGCCGTCGGGCACGCGCGGTGCCCGTGGCCTGGACGGCTGCCGCCGCGAGCGCGGCGCTCGTCGTCGGCGTCACCGGCGGGGTCCTGTGGGAGTCTCGCGAGACCGCACCCTCCGTGACGACCCTCGCCACGGCCGCGCTCGACGCGCTGCCCGACTGGCCCGATGCGGCCGGCGACGCCCGGGTCGAGGAGACCGCCGACGGCACACGCCAGGTCGTGGTCAGCGTCGACGCCCCCACCGCGCCGGACGGGGCCGTCGACGGGTACCGCGAGGTGTGGCTCATCGCGGACGACCTCAGCGGGCTCGTCAGCCTCGGCGTGCTCGAGGGCACCGAGGGCCGGTTCGACGTCCCGACCGGGCTCGACCTCGACCGCTACTCGCTCGTCGACGTCTCGCACGAGCACTTCGACGGCGACCCGACGCACTCGGGCGACTCGATCGTGCGCGGCGGCCTGCAGACCTGACCCGCCCCCCACCGGGGACGCGGGCCAGGTCGGCGAGCGCGCTCAGCCGAGGGTCGACGGCAGCGCCGCGTCCCCCTCGCCCGGCTCCTGGCCGAGCACGTGCTCCGCCAGGAACGCGAGCACCACCTGGTACCAGACCTTCGCGTTCTGCGGGCTCAACACCCAGTGGTTCTCGTCCGGGTAGTACAGGAAGCGGTGCGCGGTCTGGCCGTCGGGTCCTGCGGGCAGCCCTGAGGCGGACAACAGCTCGTACCAGAGGCGCAGACCCTCCCCGATCGGCACGCGGTAGTCCTTGTCGCCGTGGACCACGAGCATCGGCGTGACGATGTTCCGCACGAACCGGTGCGGCGAGTTCGCGAGCGCCATCTCAGGCGTCATCTCGCGCTGCCAGTAGTAGGAGTGGTCCGTCGTCGGGCCGAACTGGTCCAGCGCCCACAGGCTCGCGTGCGTGACGATCGCGGAGAAGCGATCCGTGTGGCCCGCGACCCAGTTCGCCATGTACCCGCCGAAGGACCCGCCCATGGCAGCCGTCCGGGTCTCGTCGACCTCCGGGAGCGCCTCGACGTGGTCGGTGATCGCCATGAGGTCCGTGTACGGGGCACCGCCCCACGCACCCCACCCGCGCTGCACGAAGTCCTGGCCGTACCCGGTCGACAGCGCCGGGTCCGGCAGCAGCACCGCGTACCCGCGCGCCACCATCAACCACGGGTTCCAACGCCAGCTCCACGCGTTCCACGAGTTGAGCGGCCCGCCGTGGATCCACAGCAGCAGCGGCGCCGGGTCCTCGGCGCTCGCGCCGTGCGGCAGCGCGAGCCACCCGCGCACGCGCACGTCGCCGCTCGCGGCCGTCGCCACCTCGACGAGGGTCCCCGGCAGGTCCGGGGTCGCGACCGGGCCGCGCAGCGCGGTCGCCGCCACCGGCGTGCGCGCACCCGGCTCGCCGCTCGCGAGGAACTGCGCGACGTCGATCCGCACCGGGTTGGACGGCTCCAGGTAGCTCACCCGCAGCGCGTACGCCGCCGAGCCGTCCGGCGCGACCCGCACGTCCGTGAAGACCGCGGCGTCCGACGTGACCTTCTCGACCGTCCCGTGCGGGCCCGACCCGTCCGGCGAGAACGCGACGTGGAAGACCGGCCCGCGGCCGTCGTCGTCCGCCGTGACGAGCAGGCCCGAGCCGTCCGGGAGCCAGCGGGCCGACGTCGGCCACCGGTCCCAGCGGGACGTGAGCGTCCGCGGCAGCAGGTGGTGCGTGGCGTCGCCGTCCTCGGGGTCCGCGGCGTCGGCGGGGGTGGGCACGGACGACGCGGGGAACAGGGGTACGAACGCGAGGCACTCCTTCGGCGCCTGCTGCGGCGTCGTCAGGGTCTCGCGGAGGAACACGACCCACTGCCCGTCGGGCGAGATCACCGGGGTGTGCACCTGGGCGCCGTGCTCGTCCACGAGCGTGCGCCGCTCGCCCGTCGCCGTGTCGATCGCGACGAGGACGGTGCGCATCGTCGCGCCGGGGCCGGCGACCTGCCAGGTCGTGACGAGGGTCGTGCCGTCGGGCGACAGGTCGGCCGCGTGCTCACGCAGCGCGGCGCCGGGTGTGGTCGCGGCGTCGGGGCCGACGGACACGTCGCGCAGGTCGAGGAGCCGCGTGGGGTCCGTGGGCTCGGCAGAGGTGGGCTCGGCCGGGGTGTCGACGAGCGTGGTCAGGTCGGCGACGAACCGGTGCGGCTCCGTCGGGCCGAGGTCGTGGTCCCAGTGCCGCACGGGGTACCCCGTGTGCAGGATCGCCGACACCTTGCCGTCCCGGCGCGCGGCGCGCAGCTCGGCGTCGTGCTCGAGGTCGCGGGCGCTCGGCAGCACGTCGGCCGCGACCGAGACGACCGGGGCCGCCGCAGCCGCGAGCGGCGCGCCCACCCCGCCCGGGGCCGTCGCCACGACACGGGCCTCGCCGCCCTCCGCCGGCAGGAGCCACAGCGCCGGCTTGCGGTCGTCGCCGTCCTTGCCCTCACCGTCGGGGTCGGGCCGCGCGGAGGTGAACAGCAGGTCGCCCTCCGCCGTGAAGACCGCGCTCGACTCCCCCGCCGCACTGCGCGTCAGGCGGCGCGCCGGCCGCTCACCGGCCGGGTCCACCTCCCACAGCGCCGTGACGTACGCCGTGCGCTTCGCGTCGAGCGTCGCGACCGACGTGACGAGCCGCCGACCGTCGCGCGACAGGACCAGGCCCGCCGCGCGCGGGATGGCGACGTACTCGTCGAGGTCACCGAACGCTGTGGCGGCCGGTGGGGACACAGGTGTGGGCGCCGGAGCCGACGCATCAGAAGTCACCGAACCGTCATACCACGCCCAGCCCCCACCCCCCTCCCGCCGAACACGAGGTTGCTGTCGTTCTCGGCGCGAGAACGGCAGCAACGTCGTGGTCGACGGCGTGTAGGTGCGTGTTCGGTGGCGGGCGGGGACCGGCGGCGGCATCGGCGCGAGTTGTGCACAGGGCCGCGCGGCGGCGGTGCGTCCACAGACGGGCGTCGTTGACCGACGGCGGTGGTGGAGAACCTGCTCGACTCGCCTCATGCGCACCCTCACCGCTGTGCCCGCCGAGCTGCTCGACGTCGCGTCCCGGCAGGCCGGGCTGGTCGACGCCGCACAGTGCGACGCCCACGGCGTCACCGCTCACCGGCGGGGCCGACTCGTGGCGCAGCGCCGCTGGTCGAGACCCACGCGCGGCGTCTTCGACACGACCCCACCTGTCGGCGCCACCCCACCCGGCCGCGACCTGACCACCGCGCACGACCACCGGCGGACCCGCGCCGCCTGGTTGGCTCTCCTCGCCTACGGTCCGGACGCGATCGCCGTCGGGCCGTGCGCCCTGGTGCTGCTGGGGATCCAAGGCGTGGGAGCCGACGTCGTCCCACAGGTCGCGCTGCCCGGTGCCCGCGCGTCCGTGTCGCGCGACGGCATCGCGCTGCGGCAGTTCGACGACGGGATGACGGTCACCCGCGTCGGCGGGCGGTTGGTCGCGACCCCCTGCTGGGCCCTCGCGCAGGCGGTCCCGGAGATGAGACGGCGGCGAGCCGTCGCGGTGATGGACAGCGCGCAGCACCTCGGCCTGCTCGACGCCGACGGGCTCGCCCGCGCGCACGACCTCGCCCGCGGCCGCCGTGGGGTCGCCCGCACGCACTCGTGGTGGGCGCTCTCCGACGGCCGCGCCGAGTCCCCGCTCGAGACGTTCGGACGGCTGGAGTGCGCGGACGCCGGGATCCCGCCCGACGCCCTGCAGGTCCAGGTGCACGACGACGGGCGGTTCCTCGGGCGCGGCGACATCGGTTGGCGTCTGCCCGGCGACCGCTGGCTCATCGCCGAGATGGACGGTGTGGACGTGCACAGCGAGCCCGGGGCGCTGCTGCGGGACCGCGAACGGCAGAACGACCTCGTCGGCTGCGGCGCCGTCGACCTCCTCCGCTTCACCGGCCGCGACCTCGCAGCCGGGCCAGGTCTGGGTCCGGGTCTGGGCACGTCACGCCGGGCCGGGCCGGCGACGAGGGGCCGCATGACGACGGTCGTCCGCCGCCACCTGCTCCGAACAGGCGCCTACTCGCCGTCGAGCACGACCCTGATGTCGCGATGACGCTCAAGACAGCAGCAAGGTCGTGTTCGGCGGAAGGAGTTGCAGCGGCGGGGGCGTCAGCGGCGGCGGGAGCGGGGGGCGGGGGGCTGGGTGTCGTTCGCCGCCATCTTGGCGAGCATGGCGTTGTACTCGCCGAGCTCGGCGTCGCCGTCACGGTCCGCCTGGCGGTCGCGGCGGCGGGCGTCCCGTTCGTCGGACCGGGTCCAGCTGATCGCGACGACGATCGCGAGGACGAGCGTGGGCAGCTCGCCGACGCCCCAGGCCACGGCTCCGCCGCGCTGCTGGTCCTCGATGGCGGTCGGGCCCCACTCACGGCCGAGGAGCCCGAACCACTCGGGGACGAGCAACGCCTCGCCGGAGACCAGCGCGACGCCGAAGAACGCGTGGAACGCCATCGTCGCGAAGAGCAGGAGCAGGCGTTGCGGGTAGCCGGGGCGGTGCGGTCCGGGGTCGATGCCCACGAGCGCGTTCGCGAACAGGTACCCCGCCAGCGTGAAGTGCAGGATCATCGCGAGGTGCCCGACGTACGTCGTGAGCGACAGCTCGAACGCGGGCGTGTAGTAGAAGACGATCATCGAGCCGGCGAAGTTCATCGCGGCGACGAGCGGGTTGGCGAAGAACTGCCCGACCTTCGACGTGACGACGGCGAGCACCCACTCGCGCGGCCCGCGCGAGCCGTCGCGACGACCGGGCACCGCGCGCACGAGCAGCGTGACGGGCGCGGCGAGCACGAGGAACACCGGCACCACCATCGCGAGGATCATGTGCTGGACCATGTGGGCGCTGAACAGCACGTGCCCGTACATCGCGGGCCCGCCGGACGTCACCCAGAACATGATGGCGATGCCCGTGCACCAGGAGACGGTGCGCAGCACGGGCCACGCGTCGCCGCGCTGGGCGAGGCGCCTCGCCCAGCGCAGGTAGACCACGAGCGCCGCGACGCACGCGAACGCGGGCAGCAGGTCCCAGCGCCACTGCGTGAACCACTCGGCCGCCGTCAGCTCGACCGGGAGCGGGTGGCCCGTGACGATCTCGGCGGGCGTCGCGTCGGTGATCGGCGCGTCCGGGATCGGGGGCGCCGTCGAGCCGAGCGCGACCGCCACGCCGGACACGGCGCCCATGACGGAGAGCTCGACCGCGACGAGACGCCAGAAGAGCCAGCCGGTCCGGTCCTTCGCCTCCGCCCCGGCCGCAGCGGCGCCGGTGAGGAGCCGCCGCACGACCAGCTCGCGGTGGGCGAAGCCGATGACCCCGAGGACGGTGATGAGCGCGATCTTGGTGAGGATGAGGATGCCGTAGTCGGTCCCGAGCCCGTCGAGGCCGCCGACGCGGATCCACGCGTTGACGACGCCGGACACCCCGACGGCGACGAAGCTCCAGCCTGCGATGGGCGAGTACCGCGCGACGGAGTCCGCGAAGGCCTGCCGGTCGAGCCCGCCCCGCACCCGGACGACCGCGAGCACCGCGAGCCCCCCGATCCACAAGGCCGCGCCGCCGAGGTGGAGGAACATCGAGGAGATCGCGAGCTCGTGGCTGGCGGACCCCGCGGCGTGCCCGGTGTTCGACTGCAGCGCGATGGCGACGAGCGCGAGCCCGGCCGTCCACAGCGCTCCGGTGGCGCTGCGCACCGCGAGGGCGATCGCGGAGGTCGACGCCGCGACGATCGTGATCGCGAGGAGGGTGCGCCCGAGCGGGACCTCCGAGACGAACTGGCCGAGCTGCGCGCCGAAACCCGGTGCCGTGACGGGTGTCGTGGAGATGCTGGAGTACCGCAGCACGAGCTGGACCACGGTGAGGACGGCCCACGCCCCGGCGGCGACCCCGGCGACACCCAGCGAACGCTGCAAGGGTCGACCGGCCGGGAAGACGCACGCGGCCAGCACGAGCGCGCCGAGGGTCACCGCGACAGCGAGCTCGGTGAGGACCGTCGACACGGGCAGGCCCCAGCGCACCGCCACCCCGGGGTCCGGGAACCCGGTCAGCGGCGCGAACGCGCCGGAGAAGCTCCCCGCGGCGAGCACGGCGAGGACCGCGACGACGACGGCGACCGGGCCCGCGAGGATCAGCCACCACGGGTTGCGGGTCGTGTCCGCCGCGCTCGTCGGGATCTTGCTCGTCCGGGCCGTGGGGGTCACCCGTCCAGGGTAGGGCTCGTGCGGGGCGCGGCCTATCCGGGAAAGCCACATGCGCCCGTCCGGCCCTGCGCGGCGGCCGCTGGCATACTGGGCCGGGTTCGCCGGGGGCTCCCTCGTGCGCGACCTCCACCGGTACGACCTCCAGAAGGACGACTCAATGGCCGCAGGGCACGGCAGGATCAGCACGTCGGACCTCGACCGCGCGGGGCATCTGCTCAAGCGGGTCGGTCAGGTGTTCGACCAGCGCCTCGTGGGCCAGGAGGCGCTGCGCACGGCGCTCGTGAGCTCGCTGCTGGCGGGCGGCCACATCCTGCTCGAGTCGGTCCCGGGCCTGGCGAAGACGACCGCGGCACAGACGCTCGCGGACGCGGTGAACGGCTCGTTCCACCGCATCCAGTGCACGCCGGACCTCATGCCGAACGACATCGTCGGCACGCAGATCTTCAACTACGCGAGCGGCGAGTTCACGACGCAGCTCGGCCCGGTGCACGCGAACCTCGTGCTCCTCGACGAGATCAACCGGTCGTCCGCGAAGACGCAGTCCGCGATGCTCGAGGCGATGCAGGAGAAGCAGACGTCGATCGGTGGCGAGGAGTACAAGCTGCCCGACCCCTTTATGGTCCTCGCGACGCAGAACCCCATCGAGGAGGAGGGCACGTACGTCCTGCCCGAGGCGCAGATGGACCGCTTCCTCATGAAGGAGGTGCTGACCTACCCGCAGCCGCAGGAAGAGCTGGAGATCCTGCAGCGCATCGCGACGGGGCAGATGACGGACCCGATCACCGCGCAGCCCATCACGCTCGACGACGTGCGGTTCCTGCGCGGCCTGGTCGACGACGTGTACGTCGACGACTCGATCAAGCGATACATCGTCGACCTCATCAACACGACCCGGTTCTCGGGTCCGCGCCCCGTGGCCGGGCTCGACCAGCAGGTGCGGGTCGGCGCGAGCCCGCGTGGTGGCATCGCCCTCATGCGCGTGGCGCAGGCGCTGGCGGTCCAGGCCGGGCGCGGGTTCGTCGTCCCGGACGACGTCAAGGCAGTGCGGTACTCGGTGCTGCGCCACCGCCTGGTGCGCACGTTCGACGCGCTGGCGAACAACGTCGCGCCCGAGCAGCTGGTCGACGCCGTGTTCGACGCCGTCCCCACGCCGTAGCCCACCCGCACCTCCCGAACAGGATCAGATCCCCATGGCAGACGTGTCGCGCCTGGCCCAGGTCAGGGCCCGCCTCGACCTGCCGGTCGCGCGCCGCGCTGCCGGGCTGCTCGAGGGACGCCACCGGTCGATCTTCAAGGGTCACGGTCAGGACTTCGACGACCTGCACCTGTACGCCCCGGGCGAGGACGTGGGCGACATCGACTGGAAGTCGAGCGCCCGCGCGGGCATCCCGATCGTGCGCCGATTCATCCGGGAGTCCAACCTCAACCTCGTCCTCGTGGTCGACACGGGCCGCAACATGGGCGCGACGGCACCCAGCGGCGAGCCGAAGCGGGACGTCGCGAACTTCTGCTGCGCTCTCGTGGCGTACATCGCGCGGGACCGCGGCGACCGGGTCGCGCTCGTCGCGGGCGACGCCGAGCGGCTCGTGCAGCTGCCGCCGCGCGCCAGCACGCAGGACCTCGAGGTCCTGCTGCGCACGGTGGAGAACCAGCTGCGGGCCGACGCCCCGCCGAGCGACCTCAACCGTGTCCTCGACCGGGCCATGGGCGCCTTCCAGCGCCGGTCCCTCATGGTGATCGTCACGGACGAGGCGAGGCCCGGCCCGGAGCACGAGCAGCTCCTGCGGCGCATGCGGGTGCGTCACGAGGTGATGGTCGTCGCGGTCGCGGACCTCTCCCCGGTCGAGGTCCTGCCCGGCTCCCCCTCCGCGGCGCAGCCAGGCGGCGCCCGGGCACGCCGACGCCGGGTCGCCGACGTGGACGGCACGCTCACGCTGCCGCCGTTCCTGCGCGGCCGGGCCGAGCTGGCGACGCAGGCCGCGCAGGTGGCCGCCGCCCGCCGCGCGCAGGTGGCGGAGACGCTGCGCCGCCACCAGGTCGAGGGCATGGTCGCGGCCGGGACCGAGGACGTCGTGCAACGCTTCGTCGAGCTGTTGGGGAGGCAGAAGCGTGCCCGTCGATGAGATCTACCCGCCGGTCGACTACCCGTGGTGGTGGGCGGCGATCGGCGTCGCGCTGATCCTGCTCGTGGTGGTCTGGGTCGTCATCGTGCTGCGCCGCACCCGGGCGAGCGCGGAGGAGAAGTCCGCCGCGCCGCCGTCGGCCCCGTTCCAGTCGCACCGCATCGACTCCTACGCCGCGCTGCGGGCGACGTACGACAAGCGGCTCGACGAGGTGGAGCGACGGTTCCGTGCCGGGGAGCTCGACGAGCGCGCACTGCACCTGACGCTCTCGACGGAGGTCCGCGGCTTCGCGTCGCAGCGGCTCGGCATCGACGCGTCGATCCTCACGCTGTCGGAGATCGAGCGGCTCAACGGTGCGGGACGCCTCACGCAGCTCATCTCCCGCTACTACCGGCCGGCGTTCGCGGAGTACGACGTCGACCCGGTGGACGCCGCGGGGACCAGCGCCCAGTCGATCAGCCGCGCCCGGGAGGTGGTGCGCTCGTGGTGACCTCCCTGGTCCCCGGACCGCAGGGCGCATCGATCCTGTGGCCCGTCGTATGGGTGCTCGTGCTCGTGGCCCTCGTCGTGACCGGTGCGACGGCCTGGTGGCTGGCGCGCCGCCGTCGGGCAGGGCGGGGTGACGGGGCCGACGTGGTGTGGGTCGCGAACTCCGCCTACCTCGCGAAGGTCCCGGCCTTCGCGGCCTGGCTGCGCCGCTACCGGTGGTGGCAGGGCGCGACGGTGGCGACGCTGCTCCTCGCCGCGGTCGGCGCGGGCGCGGTCGCGGCCCGGCCGGTCGAGACCGACGTCGTGGTGGACCGGCTCGGGACGCGCGACATCGTGCTCTGCCTCGACGTGTCCGGGTCGATGATCCCCTACGACGGCGCCGTGATGGAGGTCTTCCTCGAGCTCGTCGAGAACTTCGAGGGCGAGCGCATCGCGCTGTCGATCTTCAACTCGTCGTCGCGCACGGTCTTCCCCCTGACGGACGACTACGCCCTCGTGCGCGACGAGCTGCGGGCGGGCATCAGCGCGACCGACAAGGACCCGAGCACCTTCGACTACACGGGCGGCAGCGACGACGCGTCGATCCTCGAGTTCGAGACGTTCGTGGCGGGCACGCTCGCCAACCGGTCCGGCGCGAGCCTCATCGGCGACGGTCTCGCGAACTGCGCGCTGCAGTTCGACGCGGAGGACACCGAGCGCTCCCGCTCGATCATCCTCGCGACCGACAACTTCGTCTCCGGCACTCCCATCTACACGCTCCCGCAGGCGGGCGAGCTCGTGCGGTCGCGCGACATCACGCTGCACGGGCTGTTCGGGTCGCCGCCGCAGTACCAGGGCACACCGGAGGAGATCGAGTACCGGGAGGTCGTGGAGAGCGGGGGCGGGCTGTACTACCTCGCGGACGACCCCGCCGCGGTCGAGGGCATGGTGGACGACGTCGTCGCGCAGCAGGTCGTCGAGCTCGACGCGAGCCCCGAGCTCCTCGTCACCGACCGGCCCGTCGGGTGGTTCGTCGTCACCGTCGCCGGTGTCGGGCTGCTGCTCGTGGCCCTGTGGAGGGTGAAGGAGTGAGCGCCCGATGAGTCTGCAACCCCTGCTGCCCCTGTGGGCGTGGGCCCTGGTGTTCGTGCCGCTGGCCGCCCTGACGACCTGGCAGGCGGTGCGCGCGGCGCGGCCCGACGTCGCGTCGGCGCCGCGCATCGCGTGGGTGCGCCGGACCGGCGCCGTCCTCCTGCTGGCTGTGATCGGGCTCGGCCCGAGCGTCCCGCAGACGTCCCGCGACCAGACGGTCGCCGCGCTCGACGTCTTCTTCGTCGTCGACCGCACGGGGTCGATGGCCGCCGAGGACTACGACGGCGAGCGCCAGCGCCTCGACGGCGTCCGGCACGACATCACCGGCCTCGTGGGCGACCTGCCGGGCGCACGGTACTCCGTCATCTCGTTCGACTCGCAGGCCAGCCGACAGCTGCCGCTGACCACGGACGCCCGCGCGATCCGCTCCTGGGCCGAGACGTTCCGCCAGGAGATCACGCTCTACTCCCAGGGCTCGCTCACGGACCGGCCGCTCGACGAGCTGCGCTCGGCGCTCGAGGGGGCGGCGGCGGACCGCCCGGCCAACATGCGGCTCGTGTTCTTCCTGTCGGACGGCGAGCAGACCGCCGAGGGCGAGCCTCGTTCCTTCGCGGAGCTCGCACCCCTGGTCGACGGCGGCGCGGTCCTGGGCTACGGCACCGCCGAGGGCGGGCGCATGAAGGAGTACGGCCCCGACATCGACCCGGAGACGGCGGACTACCTCATCGACCCGACCCGCGCCGTCGTCGGCGAACCGGACCCCGACGCCCTGTCGATCATCGACGAGGAGACGCTGCGCGCGACCGCCGACCAGCTCGGCGTCGCCTACGTCCACCGCACGGCACCGACCCCGACAGCGGAGCTCGTCGCCGGGGTGGACCCGGAGCAGGTCGCCGGCGACGGGCGACGGGAGATCACGGCCTTCCGGCCCGTGCTGTGGCCGTTCGCCCTCGCGCTCGTCGTCCTCCTCGGCTTCGAGGCGTGGTTCCGCGGCACGTCGATCGGCCGGCCGCTGGGGGTGCGCGCATGAGCGCACCACGACCTCCGGGCGGGCCCGCGTGGGGCACGCCGCCCACGACGACGCCGGGCGCGCGGCTGCGCACGGCCCGGCTCCGTCGTCGGCGCCTGCTCCTCGGTGTGACCGCGCCGCTGATGCTCGTCGCGCTGGTCCTCGGGTTCAAGCTCGCGTTCCTGCCCGTCATGGCATCGTTCGCGCTGAGCTCCTACGAGGAGGGCGACTTCCGGCGCGCCGCGTCGGTCTACGGCTCGCAGCGGACGCTGAACATCGTCGAGCCGTGGAAGGCGCACTTCAACACCGGCACGGCGAACCTGCAGGACGGCGCGTACTACGACGCGATCACCTCGCTGCGGGTGGCCTACGACCACGCGGTCGACGCCGAGCCGATGGTGCGCTGCACCATCCAGACCAACATGTCGCTCGCCTACGAGGACATGGGTGACTCCGACATGGAGTACGCCGAGCAGGTCAGTGCCGAGCTCGAGGCCGTCGAGACCGCGCTCGATGCCCGCGAGGCGGGGCTGCCGTACGACGAGCGGGTGCTCGACCCCTACGGCGACGGCACCGAGCCCGATCCCGACGAGCTGCGCGACCGGACGCAGGACTGGTTCGAGTACGCCGAGCAGGCGTACGCGTCGGCCGAGCAGATCCGTGGTTGGCCGGACTGCGAGGACCAGTCCGAGGAGGAGCAGGAGCAGAACGAGTCCGCGCTCGACCGCCTGGAGGACAAGTCGCAGGAGGCACGCGACTCCCAGCCGGAGAACGACGAGCAGGAGGAGCAGGACGAGGAGCAGAAGCAGGACGAGCAGCCCGACGGCGGGCAGTCCGAGGAGGAGCGCGCCGAGGCCGAGCGTCAGGAACAGCTCGAGCAGCAGAACTCCGAGGCGCGCGACGAGGAGGACCAGCTCCAGCAGATGCTCGAGGAGCTCTACGGCGGCGGCGAGGGCGACGAGCCCGGCGGCGGAGGCGGGGACTGGACCCCGAGCTGGTAGCAGGCCGGTGAGCGGCCAGCAGCGGGCTGGTGACCCGAGGTCAGTCCTCGAGTCCGTCGACGAGCAGCGCCCGCGGGCCGGGGCCCTCGGCGGCGAGCTCGTCGTGCGGGTTGGCGAGGACGCACTTGCGCAGCGAGAGGCACCCGCAGCCGATGCAGTCCGTGAGGTGGTCGCGCAGGCGGGAGAGCTGCTCGATGCGGGCGTCGAGGTCGGCGTGCCACGCCGTCGACAGCCGACGCCAGTCCTTCGCCGTGGGGGTGCGGTCGTCGGGCAGGGTCGCGAGCGCCTGACCGACCGCCGCGAGCGGGATCCCGACCCGCTGGGACACGCGGATGAACGACACCCGGCGCAGGGCCTCCCGGGCGTACCGGCGCTGGTTGCCGCTCGTGCGCCGGGAGTGCAGCAGCCCCTGGCGCTCGTAGAAGTGCAGGGCCGAGACGCTGACCCCGCTGCGGGCGGCGAGCTGGCCGACGGTGAGCTCGTCGTCCGGCGAGGGGGTGTCGTGGATCACATGTCCTCCGTCAGGCGGTGGGTTGAACTCAACCATAGTTGAGGTTTCAGACTGGTCGTGGCGCGTCACCGACGCCCGTCCGACCCATCTGGAACCAGGAGCAACACCACCATGGACGCGATCCGTCTGCACGAGTTCGGCCCACCGGAGAACCTCGTCCTCGAGGAGGTGCCCGACCCCGTCGCCGGACCGGGGCAGGTCCGGGTACGCGTCCGCGCGCACGGTGTGCACCTCCTCGACACGTCCTTGCGCCGGGGCGAGACCGGCGGACCGCTCGCCCTCCCCTCGCTCCCGACCGTCCCCGGACGCGAGGTCGCCGGCGCGGTCGACGCCGTGGGCCCCGGGGTCGACGCCGCGTGGCTGGGGCGTCGGGTCGCGGCCCACCTCGGCGCGGTGGCGTCCGGGGGCGGGTACGCCCGCTGCGCGGTCGTACCCGTGGAGTCGCTGCACCGCATCCCCGACCACGTACGCGCCCCGGAGGCGATCGCGATGATCGGCACCGGCCGCACGGCGCTCGGGGTGCTCGGTCTCGCGGCCATCGGACCCGAGGACGTCGTCGTCGTGCTGGCTGCGGCCGGAGGGCTCGGGTCACTGTTCGTGCAGAGCGCGGTCGCCGCGGGGGCGCAGGTCCTCGCGCTGGCGGGGGGCCCGGAGAAGGTGGCGCTCGTGCGCTCGCTGATCCCGGGTGCAGGTTCTCCCGACGACCTGCTCACGGTGGTGGACTACCGGGCGCCGGGCTGGGTCACCCGGGCACGGGCGGTCGCCGGGCGGGCGACCGTCGTCCTCGACGGTGTGGGCGGCGAGCTGGGTGCGCACGCCGCCGACCTGCTGCGCCCGGGCGGACGGCTCGTCGTGCACGGGTGGGCGTCCGGTGAGGCCAACCCCCGGGCGAGCGAGGAGGCGGAGGTGCCCTACGACGTCGTGCACGCCGTGGGCCCGGCCGCGCCCCCGTGGGGCGACCTCTATGCGCTCCAGGAGCGCGCGCTGGCACTGGTGGCCGACGGCGCGTGGCGCGTCCTGGTGCACCTCGTCCCCTTCGCGGAGGCGGCCCGGGCGCACCGGGAGCTCGAGGAACGCGCGACGACCGGCAAGGTCGTGCTCGTATGACGGCCGAGCTGCGGACGGAACACGGGTACCTGGACGCGAGCGTCGCCCTCCCGCCGCGCGTCCGGCGCACCGTCCTGGTCGGTATGGTCGCGTTCATCTTCCTCGGCGCGTTCGAGGCGCTCGCCGTGGCGACCGCCATGCCGACGGTCGCCGTCGCGCTCGACGGGCTCACCCTGTACACGCTCGCGTTCGCGGGCTCGATCGCCGCGAGCATCGTCGGCATGGTCGCGTCGGGCCGCTGGAGCGACCGCGCCGGCCCGACGGCGCCCCTGTGGACGGGCATCGGCCTCTTCCTCGCCGGGCTGCTCGTGGCCGGGGTCGCGCAGGACATGCTGGTGCTCGTCGCGGGTCGGGTCATGCAGGGCGTCGGCACCGGCCTGTACATCGTGGCGCTGTACGTGCTGGTGGCGCGCGTCTTCCCCGTCGAGGGACGGCCGAAGGTGTTCGCCGCGTTCGCCGCGGCGTGGGTGATCCCCTCGATCGTGGGCCCGGCGATCGCGGGGCTCGTCGTCGAGCACGTCGGCTGGCGCTGGGTGTTCCTCGCGGTCCCCGTCCTCGCGGTCCCCGCGCTCGTCCTCCTGCTGCCGGGGATGCGCGCCGCGCGCGGCACGCCCCCCGAGGCTGAGGAGCCCGACGCCGCTCCCGCCGACGGTCGCCCCGCACGTCGTGCGTCGGTCGCCTGGGCCGTGGTCGCCGCGGTCGGCATCGGTGCGCTCAACTACGCGGGACAGCTGCGGGGAACGACGCTCGTCCTGCTGCTCGGGGTCGCACTCGCCGCGATCGTCGTCGCCGTCCCGCGGCTCCTGCCGCGGGGCACGGTGCGGGCGGCGCGCGGGCTGCCGAGCGTCATCGCGATCCGCGGGCTCGTCGCGGCCGCCTTCATGGGGGCCGAGGTGCTGCTGCCGCTCCTGCTGCAGCACGAGCGCGGTCTGTCACCGTCGCTCGCGGGCGCCGTCCTGACGTTCGGCGCCCTCGGTTGGTCGACAGGGTCCTGGTTGCGCGGCCGGGCCACGTGGGGCCTGACGCACGCGGGCTACGTCCGGCTCGGCGGGACGCTCCTCGCCCTGGGCATCGGCGGCGCGGCGCTGCTCGCCTGGACGGCGGTCCCGCCCGTCGTCGGGATGCTCGCGTGGACGCTGTCGGGCCTCGGCATGGGGATGACGCACCCGACCCTGTCGGTGCTCACCCTCGACCTCTCCCCCGTCGCCGAGCAGGGCGCCAACAGCTCCGCGCTCCAGGTGTCCGACGCCGTCGCATCAGCCACCGCCCTGGCCGTCACCGGCTCCCTGCTGTGGGCGCTGCACACCACCCTCGGTCTCGGCGCGTACGTCGTGTGCCTGGGCGTGACCGCCGCACTCGCCGCGCTCGTCGCGCTGCTCGCGCCCCGCACGACCCCACGTCGCCTCACGAGGTAGAGCCCCCGTTCGCCGTCCCTGTTGGCGACATGGTCCTGCGGTCGTACGTTGGGATCATGGTCCGCACCGGAGCGATCGTGCTGCACGTGCCTGACGCCGTCTGCCGTGACGAGCGCCGGACGGAAGGGTCTTGACATGTCCCGTGGTTCCGCCGAGTTCACGCACATGGTCTTCGCGCGCCACTCCAACCCGTGGAGCGCGTGGACCCGCTGGCTGAGCGTTCCGCTGGTACTGGTTCCGCTGTGGACCCGGCGGTGGAGTCACGTTGCGATCGTCGGTGCCTGGATGGCCGCCAACCCCGTGATCTTCCCGAGGCCGGCGGACGACCACGCCTTGTCCACGCGGGCGGTGCTCGGCGAGGAGCTGTGGATCGCCGAGCGGCCCCGCGACGCCGCGCTGGCGGTCGACGCGGCGGCATCGCTGGCCGGCATCGTCGCGATGGTCGCCGCCCACCGGCACCGCGCCGCACCGGCGGCCGGTGCCACCGCCGTCGTGATGGCGCTGCTGATGGTCTACTGGCGGCTGATGGCCCGCTACTACGAACAGCACAAGCGCGCCGGCACCGGCTGATCGCCGTCGCCGAGTCGGACCGCCATCGTCGACAGCGCGCCGACCTACCGCCCGAGAACGGCCGCGGCGTCGGCGTAGCGGTCGAGCACGATCGCCGTGAGACGGGCGTCCGGCGCCAGCGGTGCGGAGACGAGGTCTGCGCCCGCTTCCAGCACGCGGTCGTAGAAGAACCCCGGTGCGAGGAGGTACGCGGCGACGACGACGCGGCGACCGTCCGCGCGGGCGGCGGTGATGGCGTCGGGGACGCTGGGCTTGGCCATGGCGCCGTACCCGACCGTCACGGGGCCGGTGTGCCGCTCGCGCAGCCCGGCCGCGACCTGCTCGACGTCGCGCGCGGCTCCCGCGCGGCTCGACCCGGCGGCGGCGATCACGACCGCGTCATCGGGCCGCAGGCCGGCCTCGGCGAGCCGCTCGGCCAGCAGGTCGACGAGCCGGTCGTCGGGTCCGAGCGGACGTGCGGCGCTCGCCCGCCCGTGCCCCGGCCCGCTCTCCTCACCGCGGCCGGCGACGGACTCCGTGATGTCGACGTCCACGTGGAACCCGCCCGAGAGCAGCAGCGGCACCACCACGGCGTCCTGCATCGTGCCCGTGACGACCTCGGTGACGACGTCGCCCACCTCGGGCTGCTGGACGTCGACGAACGCCTCGTGGACCGTCAGGTCGGGCCGGGCGGCCCGGACGTCGTCGAGCAGGGCACGGATCGCGGCACGACCCGACTCGTCGCTGGTCCCGTGGGAACAGCCGACGAGCACCGGTGCACCGGCCGACGGTTCGTCGCTCGGGCTCCCGCTCGACGGGAAGGCCAGGATCTCAGTGGTCATGCCAGCTCCAGACGATATCCACGCTTGACGACGGTCTTGACGAGCTCACGGCCGGCCGCCTCGCGCAGGCGGGCGATCGCGACCTCGGCGGCGTGCGGGTCGCGGGACTCGCCGGGCAGCACGTCGAGGACCCGGTCACGAGGCACGACGTCGCCGCCCGCGGACGCGAGCAGACGCAGCACCTCGAGCCCGCTCGGCGACAACGGCAGCACCTGACCGTCGAGGACGGCCACCCGCGACCGGATCTGCAATGTTCCCACGACGGTCGTGATCGCGAGGGTCTCGGCGTGCTCGTAGTACCCGACGAGCTCACGGACGAGGGCGCCGAGGCGCCCGCGCTCGGGCTGCAGGGGCACCACACCGCGGTGCTCGAGAGGCTTGGCCGTCACGGGGCCTACGGCCGCCGCGACCATGGCGCCCGCGACGAACCGGCCGACGACCTCGTCGCCGACGCCCTCGGCCTCCGCCGCCGCCAACCAGGCCTCGGCACCGGGCGCGGACGTGAAGACCACCGCGTCGATCTCGCCGGTCGCGGCCGCGTGCACGGAGTCGCGCAGCGCGTCCGGGTCGGGCGGCGGGCCCCAGCGGTAGACGATGAGGCTCACGACCTCGGCCCCGGCCTCGGCGAACACGACGTCCAGGCCGTCCGCGCCCGCACCGTGGTGCTGGACCGCGACCCGCAGGCCGTCGACGCCCTCACCGAGCAGCACGTCCGCGATCTCGCCGGACGTCTCGGACTCCGCGACCCAGTCGGCCTGCAGCCCGGCGGCCTGGATCGCGCCGCGCGCCTTGGGGCCGCGGGCGACGAGCCGCGCGTCGCCGAGGATCCGCAGCAGCGGGTCGGCGATCCCGTGCGCGTCGGCCGCCTCGATCCAGCCGCGGAAGCCGATGCCGGTCGTCACCACGACGACGTCGGGCGGGTCGGCGATCAGCGCCCGGGTGCCCTCCACGAGGTGCTCGTCGTCGACGTGCGGGACCATGCTCAGCGCCGGGGCGTGCCGGATCTCCGCGCCGCGGCGCGAGAGCGCGGCGGCGAGCTCGGACGACCGGCGGTCCGCGGTGATGAGGACGGTGCAGCCGGCCATGACCTGCCCGAGAGCAGGTCGCGCCGCAGGGGCGTCACCCGTGACGCTCACGCGGCCGGCTCCGGCGTGAGCTGTCCTTCGGCAGCCACGTCCCCGATCACGATGACGGCCGGTGCCCGGACACCGGCCTCCTGCGCACGCACCGCCACGTCGCCGAGCCGGGCGCGCGTGACGCGCTGGCTCGGGGTCGAGCCGCGCTCGACGATCGCGACGGGCAGGTCGGCGTCGGCCCCGGCGGCGAGCGCCTGGTCCGCGATGTGGCCCAGCATCGTGACTCCCATGAGGATCACCAGCGTAGCCGCGCGGTCGCGGACGGACACCAGCGCGGCCTCGTCGAGGCCCGCGTGCCCGGAGATGACGTGGAACGCGGCAACCGTGCCGCGGTGCGTGAGGGGGATGCCGGCGAGCGCCGGGACGGACAGCGCGCTGCTGATGCCGGGCACCACCTCGACCGGCACACCGGCCTCCCGGCAGGCGAGCACCTCCTCGCCGCCGCGGCCGTACACGAACGGGTCCCCGCCCTTGAGGCGCACGACGTGCCGCCCCCGCTGCGCCTGCTCGACGAGGATCGCGTTGATCTCGTGCTGCGGGACGGGGTGGTGGCCGGGGGTCTTGCCGACGTCGATCACCTCGACGCCGGGGGCGAGCTCCTCGAGGACGTCGACGGGTCCGAGCCGGTCGGTGACGACGACGTCCGCCTCGGCGAGCGCGCGGCGTCCGCGGACGGTGAGCAGGTCGACCGCTCCCGGGCCACCACCCACGAGGACGACGTGACCCGGTGCGCCCGGCACGGTGCGCCGACGGCGCTGGTCCGCGCCGCCCGAGCGCAGGTGCTCGGCGAGCGCGTCCCGCACGGCGCGCACCCGCCGCGGGTCCGCGCCCTGGGGACGGGTCGTGGCGACGTCGCTGACGACGCCGACGAGCACGTCGCCGCTGCGCGTCGTGGCAGGTGTGCGGGCGCTGCCCTCGTGCGCGGCGCCGGCGTTGACGCACCACAGGCGGCGCGCGTCGGCCCAGCCGGCGAGGCGGGCGTTGGCGGCACGGTCGTCGGTCGCCGCGAGCACGAGCCACACGTCGTCGAGGTCGTGCTCGGCGACCTCGCGCGGGTCCCAGCGCACGGTGCCGGGCACGGCGGCCGCGGCCAGGTCTGCCAGGTCCTCGCAGACCTGGGGGGCCACGACGCGCAGGAGCGCGCCGTCGTCGTGCAGGGCGCGTGCCCGCCGGGCGGCGACCGGGCCGCCGCCCGCGACCAGGACCGTGCGACCGGCCAGGTCCAGCCCCAGCAGGCTCGTCACGGCAGGTCCGACCGGGTCGCGACGTGCACGACGCCGTCCCGCACCTCGACGGCCCGGCTCGCCAGGTCCGGGCTGCTCCCCCCGACGGGGTCAAAGCCCACGGGGTCGAGGCAGCGCCCGGTGCGCAGGTCGAAGACCTGCTTGTACATGGGGCCGGCGACGGTCGGCACGCCGCCGCGGCTGCCGACGATGCCGCGGGACATGACGTTCGCCCCGGAGAAGGGGTCGCGCTGCTGGACGGCGCACACCGTGCCGTCGGTCAGCCGGAACAGGGCCACCTGCTCGCCCTCGACGAGCGCGGCGACCCCGCGCTCGACCTCGAGGTCGCGCAGGAGGCACACCTGCACCCAGCTCGTCCCGGCCTGCACGTCGGGTCCTGCGTGCGTCTCGGCGCTCATCGCCGCACCTCCAGCGTCGTCCCGGCGATCACGACGGGTCCCGCCGGGGGCTCGATGCCCTCGGCCTCGGCGAGGACGGCAGCACGCTCGTCCGCGGTCGCGGGGCGCACCTGGCCCCGCTCGGTCATGTACACGAGGTCCGGGTCGGGCGTCGCGGGGGCATTGACGAACGAGCCGAACCGCCGCAGCTTCTCCGGGTCCTCGAGGGCCGCGCGCCACTCGTCCTCGTACTGGTCGACGTGCTGGGCCATCGCGGCGTCGAGGTCGGCGCAGATGCCGAGGCTGTCCTCCATGATGACGGCGCGGACCCCGTCGAGGCCGCCCTCGACGTCCTCGATCCACGGCGCGGTGCGCTGCAGGCGGTCCGCGGTGCGGATGTAGTACATGAGGAAGCGGTCGATCGTGCGCAGCAGCGCGGCGTCGTCCAGGTCCTCCGCGAGGAGCTGCGCGTGCCGCGGGGTGAAGCCGCCGTTGCCGCCGACGTAGACGTTCCAGCCGTTGTCGGTCGCGATGACGCCGACGTCCTTGCCGCGCGCCTCGGCGCACTCGCGGGCGCAGCCCGAGACGCCGAGCTTGATCTTGTGCGGCGAGCGCAGCCCGCGGTACCGCAGCTCGAGGTCGACCGCCATGCCCACCGAGTCCTGGACGCCGAACCGGCACCACGTGGACCCGACGCACGACTTCACGGTGCGCAGCGACTTGCCGTACGCGTGGCCCGACTCGAAGCCGTGCTCGACGAGCCGGCGCCAGATGTGCGGCAGCTGCTCGATGCGCGCCCCGAACATGTCGATGCGCTGACCGCCCGTGATCTTCGTGTAGAGCCCGAAGTCCTTGGCGACCTGCCCGATGACGAGCAGCCCGTCCGGGGTGATCTCACCGCCCGGGATGCGCGGGACGACGGAGTACGTACCGTCCTTCTGCATGTTCGCCATGACGTGGTCGTTGGTGTCCTGCAGCGTCGCCTGCTCGCCGTCGAGGATGTGCCCGTTGCCGAGCGAGGCGAGCACCGAGGCGACGACGGGCTTGCAGATGTCGCAGCCGCGCCCGGCGTCGCGGACCAGGACGGCACCGTCGGTGCTCACCACGGGCTCCGGGACGCGGCCGAACCGCGCGATGATCTCGCTGAACGTGTGCAGGTCCGCGACCCGCACCGCGTCGAAGAGCTGCGCCCGCGAGAGCTCGAAGTGCTCGCACAGCGCGTTGGAGACCTCGACGCCGGCCCGCTCGAGCTCGGTCGTCGTGATCTTCTTGACGAGCGGCAGGCACGACCCGCAGCTCGTCCCCGCCTTGGTGCAGGCCTTGACGCCGGCGAGGTCGGTGCAGCCGTGCTCGGTGACGGCGCCCCGGATGGTCCCGGCGGTGACGTTGTTGCACGAGCAGACCGCGGCGCCGTCGGGCAGCTCGAGCGCCGCGGCCCCGCCGCCGGAGGAGCCCTCCGGGAGGAGGAACGCGCCCGGGTCGCCCGGCAGCTCGCTGCCGACCATGGGCCGCAGGGACGCGAACGGCGTGGCGTCGCCGACGAACACCCCACCGAGCAGGGTGCGCGCGTCGTCGGACAGCACGAGCTTCTTGTAGACGCCCGCGACCGGGTCGGCGTAGACCAGCTCCATCGCACCCTCGGTGCGGGCGAACGCGTCGCCGAAGCTCGCGACGTCGACGCCCTGGAGCTTGAGCTTCGTCGCCGTGTCGGCGCCGGGGAACGTCGCCGACCCGCCGAGGAGGCGGTCCGCGACGACCTCCGCCATCGCGTAGCCCGGGGCCACGAGCCCGAGGCAGCGGCCCTCGATGCAGGCGACCTCGCCCACGGCCCACACGTGCTCGTCCTGCGTGCGGCACGCGAGGTCCACGACCGCGCCGCCCCGCTCCCCGACCTCGAGCCCGGCCTCGCGGGCGAGCTGGTCGCGCGGCCGCACACCGGTCGCGACGACCACGACGTCCACGTCGAGCCGGCCGCCGTCCACGAAGTCGAGACGCCCCACGTGCCCGGTCCGCCGCGAGACCTTCATCTCCTTCGTCGCGGTGTCGCAGCGCACCGCGATCCCCATCTCGTTGATGAGCCGCTTGAGCGCCTGACCGCCACCCAGGTCGATCTGGGCGTCCATCATGTGCGTGCCGAACTGGATGACCGTCGCCTGGGCACCGAGCGCCTTGAGCGCGCCCGCGGCCTCCAGGCCCAGCAGGCCACCACCGATCACGGCGCCGCGGACCGGACGCTCGAACCCGCCGTCGGTCTCCATCGCGCGGCGCTTGTCCTCGACCCACCCGCGCAGGGCCGCGACGTCGTCGATCGTGCGGTAGACGAAGACACCCGGCAGGTCGTTGCCCGGGATGGGCGGCATCGCGGCGCTCGACCCGGTGGCCAGCACGAGCTCGTCGTAGGCGTGCACCCGGCCCAGGCGGTCGGTGACGGTGCGGGCCTCGCGGTCGATCTCGGTGACCGCGCAGTCGCGGTGCAGCGTGACGAGCGGGTCGTCCCACAGCGCCGGGTCGCCGAGCGTCAGCTCCTCGGGGTCGCGGGCCGAGAAGTAGCTCGTCAGCGCGACGCGGTCGTACGGCTTGCGCGGCTCCTCCGCGAACACCGACACCCGCCACGTCCCGGCGCCGTCGCGCGCACGCAGCGCCTCGACGAGCCGCTGGGCGACCATCCCGCCGCCGACGACGACGACGTGCCGGGGGCCCGGGGTGGGGTCGGCGGACGCGGCAGCGTCCACGCTGGGGTCGGGACTGGCCTGAGGTCCGGTCACGTCTGCTCCTGGGGGGTGGGTGGGCCGCGGTCACCGACGAGGATGCGCGGCCCGGGTGGAGAACGGGCTGGTGCTCGACGACGCTAGTGAGGCGCGATTTCCGCCCGGTGCCTCTCCGGTTGCCCGGTCGTAACGTTGTTCTCACGCGCCCCGCCGCCCGGCTGAGAGGACTGGTCCGGGTCGGCCGAGGCGAGCCAGTCGACCAGGCCGCACACGACGTCCTTGCAACCGCCGCACCCCGTGGTCGCCCGGGTCGCGGACGCGACGTCGGCGACCGTGCGGGCGCCCTCGCGCCAGCTCCCGACGATGTCGCCCTTCGTCACGCCGTTGCACGTGCACACGGTCGTGCGGTCCGGCATGTGCGTCGGCGTCGCCGCCGGCGCGGGCGCCTGGGCCACCGGCCGCAGCAGCAGGTGCGCCGGGTCCGCGGGGACGGGCGTCCGGCGCGAGTACGTCGCCGTGAGGTCCGCGCCGACGTCCGGCGCGCCCACGCACGTCGCGCCGACGAGGTAGCCGCCAGCGACCACGACCTCGACGTACCGGCCCGACGCCGGGTCGTTCAGCGCGAGGGTCCGGTGCGCCGGGTCGTGGTCCCGCCGCGCGCCGCACACGCCCATCGTCACGACCTCGAGGCCCACCGCCTTGAGGCGCACGACGTCCGTCCCGGGAGCGGGCGCCGGTGGGGCGGGCCGAGCCGGCGGGACGTCCGCCAGGGGCGCCGAGGGCGCGGGGTGCGGGCCGGCGGCGGGCCGGGTCACGACCCGGATCCCCAGCCGCAGCGCCATGCTCGGGCGGTCGGGGTCACCGAGCCGGACGTGCGGCACGGACCCGCGGCGCGCGCTCCGCGCCGGGACGCCCGTCGCGGTCGGGGCGGGCGCCGTCAGCCGGTCGGCGAGCCGGCGCGACTGGTCCCAGCCCTGGGCGATGAGCCCGGTGCCGCCCTCGGGCGGCTGCGCGCAGTCGCCGATCGCGACGACGCGCGGGTCGTCGGGGCTCGTCAGGTCGTGCCCGACGACGACGCCGCGCTCGACCGTCAGGCCGGCGGCCCGGGCGAGCCCCACCTCGGGGTCGGTGCCGCAGGCGAGCACGAGCAGGTCGGCCGCGAGCGTCGTCCCGGAGTCGAGCTCGACGCCCGTGACCCGGCCGTCGTCGACCACGACGCGGCGGGTGCGTGCCTGCGTCCACGACCGGACACCGAGGTCGGCGAGGGTGCCCTCGACCACACGCCCGGCCGCGACGTCGAGCTGGCGGTCCATGAGGCTCGCGCCACCGTGCACGACGTCGACCGCGATGCCTCGCCGCGCCAGCCCGCAGGCCACCTCGAGCCCGAGGACGCCGGCACCGATGACGACCGCCCGGCGCGCGTTGGCGCAGGCGGCGACGATCTCGCGGGCGTCGTCGAGGGTGCGCAGGGCGTGGGCGCCGGCGGGCAGGTGCTCGCCGGTCAGTCCGTCGAGCTCCGGGACGCGCGCCGTCGAGCCGGTCGCGAGCACGAGCGTGTCGTAGGGGTGCACGCCGTGGGCCGTGAGGACCGTGCGACGGTCCCGGTCGAGACCGATCGCCGGGGCGCCGCGGTGCACCGCGACCCGGTCGGCGCCGCTGCCCGCTCCGGGGAGCGTGAGGGCCGCGAGCTCGGCCTTGCCCGCGACGACCTCGCTGAGCAGGACGCGGTTGTAGGGCTCGTACTCCTCGGCCCCGAGGACGGTGATCGCCAGGGCTCCGTCGCGGTCGCGCGCGAGCAGGTCGTCGACGACGCGGGAGCCGACCATGCCGTTGCCGACCACGACGACCCGGTGCTGTGGGGGTGTCATCAGCGGTTCCTTCCTGCTCCGGCCGCGGCGGGCACGGCGCCCACCCTGCTCACGGTGCTCACGTCCAGCGCGCGGTCCCCGACCGCGCGCACGTCGACCGCGCACACCTTGAACTCGGGCATCCCCGAGATCGGGTCGGTCGCGTCGGTGGTGAGGCGGTTGACGCTGCCCACCCCGCTCCAGTGGAAGGCCATGAAGACGGTGTCCGGGCGGATCTTGTCGGTCCAGCGCGCGGGCGCCTCGACGGCGCCGCGGGCGGACGTGAGGCGCACGACGTCACCGTCCTGCAGCCCGAGCCGGAACCCGAGGATGGGGTGCATCTCGACGAACGCCTCGGGGACCGCCGTGTCGAGCTCCGTGACGCGGCGGGTCTGCGCGCCGGACTGGTAGTGCTGGAGCACCCGGCCCGTGACGAGGTAGACGGGGGCGTCCGGGCGCACGTCGTCGCTCGGGCCCACGTGGTCGACGGGGATCATGCGGGCCCGGCCGTCCGGCGTCGGGAAGCCGTCGAGGAAGAGCCGCGGGGTCCCGGGGTGCTCCGCGGGCGCACCGGTTGCGGACGGCTCGGCCTCGGCCGTCCCGGCCGCGGGGACAGGCCAGAAGAGGCCCGGTCCGCCCGCGGCCTCGTCGGCGTCGAGCCGCGCGTGGCTCAGGCCCGAGTAGTCCGCGACCCCGCCCGCCGACGCGCGCGCCATCTCGTCGAAGACCACCGCCGGGTCGGTCGGGAAGTCGACGGCCGACCCGAGCCGGCGGGCGAGCTCGGCGAGGATCCACAGCTCCGAGCGCGCCTCGCCGGGCGCCGGCACGGCCTGCCGACGGCGGATCACCCGCCCCTCGAGCGACGTCATGGTGCCCTCCTCCTCCGCCCACTGCGTCACCGGCAGCACGACGTCGGCGAGCAGCGCCGTCTCCGACGGGACGAAGTCGCACACCACGAGCAGGTCGAGGGACTTCAGCCGGTCCGCGACCCGGTCCGCGTTCGGTGCGCTGACGAGCACGTTCGAACCGTGCACGAGAAGCGCGCGCGGGCCGCCGGGCGTCGTCGCGGTCGCGGGCCGGGCCAGCGACTGCAGGAGCTGGACGGCGGGCTTGCCCGGGCCGGGGAGCGACGCCGGGTCGACACCCCACACGGCCGCGACGTGCGCCCGGGCCGCCGGGTCGTCGATCTTGCGGTAGCCCGGGAGCTGGTCGGACTTCTGGCCGTGCTCGCGCCCGCCCTGCCCGTTGCCCTGCCCGGTGATCGCGCCGTACCCGCTCCCGACGCGCCCGGGCAGACCCAGGGCGAGCGCGAGGTTGATCGTGGCGGTGACGGTCGCGGTGCCCTGGGTGGACTGCTCGACGCCGCGTCCCGTGAGCAGGTACGCGCCCGCTCCCCCGCCCGCCGGCGACGCCGCCGCGAGCAGCCGCGCCACCCGGCGCAGGTCCTCGGCGGGGACCCCGCACACACCCTCGGCCCGCTCGGGCCACCAGGCCGCGACCGACCGGCGCACGTCCTCGAACCCGGTCGTACGGGCCGCGAGGTACTCGTCGTCGGCGAGGCCCTCGGTGAGGACGACGTGCAGCAGGGCGAGCAGGACCACGAGGTCCGTCCCGGGGACGGGAGCCAGGTGCACCCCCTGCACGCCCCTGGCTCCTGGCCCCGTGACGTCGCCCGTGAGCGCGGCCGTGGCGCTGCGGCGCGGATCGACCACGACGAGCCCGCCCCGGTCCCGCACCCCCGCGAGGTGCTGCACCGACGGCGGCATCGTCTCCGCGAGGTTCGACCCGAGGAGCACGACGGCGTCCGCACCGCCCAGGTCCGCCAGCGGGAACGGCAGCCCGCGGTCGACCCCGAGCGCCCGGTTCGCGCCGGCCGCGGCGCTCGCCATGCAGAAGCGCCCGTTGTAGTCGATGTTCGCCGTCCGCAGCGCGGTCCGGGCGAACTTCCCGAGCGTGTACGCCTTCTCGTTCGTCAGACCCCCGCCGCCGAAGATCGCGACCGCGTCGCGCCCGTGCTCCGCCTGGATCGCCGCCAGCCGCGTCGCCACGAGGCCGAGCGCCTCGTCCCACGACGCCGGGTGGAGCTCGCCGTCCTCTCCCCGCAGCAGCGGGGTCGTGATCCGGTCACCGGCGCGCAGCACGCTCGCGCTCGTCCAGCCCTTCTGGCACAGCCCGCCCTTGTTGGTCGGGAACTGTCGGGGGGACACGACGACGGAGCCGGGCTCCGCCGTCGTGCCCTCCCCCGCGCACGACGGGGTGACGGCGAGGTCCATCGCGCACTGCAGGGCGCAGTACGGGCAGTGGGTCTGCGCGGTCGATGACGGCGGGACGTCGGGCGCGACGGGAGCGGCGGGGGTCATGGCACCGGCCTAGATCGTCGCCGCGGCCATCGCGGAACCGCGGCGCTGGTAGACGGCCCAGGTGACGAGGGCCATGACGGCGTAGACCCCGATGAAGACCCACAGGGCGGGGACGAGCGACCCGGCGAGGTCGTTCGAGACCGCGAACCCGCGGGGGATGAGGAACCCGCCGAACGCCCCGACCGCTCCCGCGATGCCGATGCAGCCGGCGGCCGCCTTGCGGGCGCGGGCCCGGGCCTGGTCCACCGCGGCGGGGTCGGACGCGAGGTCCCCGTCGAGGGCGGAGGCCGCCGCGCTGTGCACGAACACCGCGGGGATCATCCGGTAGGTGGCGCCGTTGCCGACGCCGGTCGCGACGAACAGCAGCAGGAAGGAGGCGAAGAAGAGGCCGAAGCTCCCGGTGCCGAGGGCCTGGATCGCGCCGAAGGCACCGACGGCCATCACCGCGAAGGAGGCGATCGTCACCCGCGCCCCGCCCACCTTGTCCGCGACGATCCCGCCGAGCGGGCGGGAGACCGAGCCGACCAGCGCACCGAGGAACGCGATGGACAGCGTCATCTCCGGGAACTGGTTCTTCAGCAGCGTCGGGAACGCGCCCGAGTAGCCGATGAACGACCCGAACGTCCCGATGTACAGGAACGAGATGATCCAGGTGTGCTTGTTGCGGGTCGCAGCGGCGAAGGAGCGCAGGTCCGCCTTGGCCGACGTGAGGTTGTCCATGTACCGCCAGGCGAGGAACGCGGCGAGGATGATGAAGGGGATCATCATGAGGCCGGCCCGCTCGAGGGCGATCCCGGCACCGACGACGATCACCAGCGGCACCGCGAGCTGGACCGCCGCGGTCCCGAGGTTCCCGCCCGCGGCGTTGAGGCCGAGCGCCTTGCCCTTCTCCTTCTCCGGGTAGAAGAAGGAGATGTTCGCCATCGAGGAGGCGAAGTTGCCGCCGCCGACACCCGCGAGGGCCGCCACGAGCAGCAGCACGCCGAACGACGTGTCGGGGTTCTGCACGACGATCGCGAGCGTGACCGTCGGCAGCAGCAGGAGCAGCGCGGACACGATCGTCCAGTTGCGCCCGCCGAACAGCGGCACCGCCAGGGTGTAGGGGATGCGCAGCGTCGCACCCACGAGGCTCGGGACGGCGATGAGCCAGAACTGCTGGTCCACCGTCAGCACGAACCCGGCCGCGCCGAGCTGCGGGACGACGATCGACCACAGCGCCCAGACCGCGAAGCCGAGGAACTCGGCGAAGATCGAGATCCACAGGTTCCGGTTCGCGACCTTGCGGCCACCGTCACGCCAGAACGTCGGGTCCTCGGGGTCCCAGTGGTCGATCCACCGGCCGCTGCGGTGCACCGGGCGGGCGACGGCGGCCGTCTGCCCGGTGTCCGGGCTCGCGGTGGTCGTCGTCGGAGGCTGCGTACCGTCGTCGGTCGTCGTGGGCGTCACAGGCATGGCGGCTCCTCGGTGGGTCCGGACGGCGAGGTCCGGACGGGGTCCCGTTCAGTACCCCAGACGCTAGGAAGCGCGTGTTTCACCGGTGCACGCGGGCCGTAAACCTCGTGTGAGGAAGTTCGCACACCCCGCCCCGGGCGACTGTGAGAGGAACGGGACCACGCAGGCGAGAACTCGAGCAGGAACCGTCGCCACACGCCCGTCATCCGACAGGCTTCTCTCGACGTTCCTGACGCGGCAGGATGTGCCCGTGGAGCACCTCGTTGACCTGGATGTCCTCGCGGATCGAATGCGATCGGGCATCGAGGAGTGGAACTACGTTGCCTCGGTGGGACCGCTGACCTGGCGGGACGAAGCGGCTGCGTGGCCCCACCCGATTACACCTGACCGCTCGAGCGTGCAGGTTCCGGAGTCGTTGGGGTTCACGCTGCGCAAGCACGCACTCGACGACGAGTTCGAGATGGTGGTCTGGACGGGCGGCTGGGCCGATGTCGACTACCTGCTCGACGACGAGGTCTACACCTTCTGCCCCGAGTTCCGGGACGTTGACGGCGCGTACAGGGCCGTGGTCAAGCAGGTCACGGGCTTTCTCGCCTAGGACGCGCGCAGCCAGGTGCTCGCCGCGGCGTACTCGTTCGCCGACGTCGAGGGCACTCCTCCAACCGGACTCGCATGTTCCGCGGGCTGCGACCGGTACAACCTGCGGCCTAGATCCGGCACGATCTGCGGTTTGGGATCGGGCCACCGCGCGGCTGCTCGCCGGGCGATGTCGACGATTGCCAGGTCGGAGAGCCCGGCTCGCTCCAGGCCCGATGCGCCGACTCGGGTGTTGTCAGCCCCAGACCAGGCCCTGTGCGGGATCCTCCAGCACGCGCGCGACGTCGGCCAGGAAGCGTGACCCCAGGGCGCCGTCCACCAGCCGGTGGTCGAAGCTCAGTGCGAGCTGCGTGACCCAGCGCTTGCGGATCTTGCCCTTGTGCACCCACGGCTGCTGCCGGATCGCGCCGAACGCCAGGATCGCGGCCTCTCCGGGGTTGAGGATCGGCGTGCCGGTGTCGATGCCGAAGACACCGACGTTCGTGATGGTGATCGTGCCGTCGCTCATGTCCCGCGGCGACGTCCGGCCGGCCCGCGCGGTCGCGGTGAGGTCGGCGATACCGCGGGCCAGGCCGAGCAGGTCGAGCCGGTGGGCGTCCTTGATGTTCGGCACGACGAGACCGCGCGGTGTCGCGGCGGCGATGCCGAGGTTCACGTAGTGCTTGTAGACGATCTCCCGCGCCTCGTCGTCCCAGCTCGCGTTGATCTCCGGGTGGCGGTTCACCGCGAGGAGCATGGCCTTCGCCGTGACGAGCAGGGGGGTGACACGCACGTCGGCGAACTCGCGGTCCTCGCGCAGCTTCCCGACGAGCTTCATGGTGCGCGTGACGTCGACCGTCTGGAAGACCGTGACGTGCGGGGCGGTGAACGCGCTCGCCACCATCGCCTCGGCCGTGCGCTTGCGCACCGACTTCACCGGGACGCGGGTCTGGCGGCCGTCGGGCGTCACGCCGCCGGACTGCAGCCACGGCTCGTCGCCCTCGTACGTCGCGAGCGAGCGCGCCTCGCCCAGCTCGTGGTGCGCCACGACGTCCTCGCGGGTCACGATCCCGCCCGGCCCGGTGGCGTGGACGCCCGCGAGGTCGACGCCGAGGTCCTTGGCCAGCTTGCGCACGGGAGGCTTGGCGAGCACGACGACGGCCCGCGCGTCGGGCAGGACGGTGGGCGCGGCGGCAGGCAGAGCAGCAGGCGCGGCGGCAGGCCGCTCCGTGGGTGCCGAGGCGGGGGCGGGCTGCGCCTCCGGGGTGCGCCGCCGACGTCGGGCCGTGCCCTGCTCGACCGTGCCGTACCCGACGAGGACGGACCCGCTCGACGCGGCGGCCGACCCGTCGGCCGGCTTCTCGGCGGGGACCGCGGCAGGCTCCGCGGCGGGGGCCGCGACCGGCGCCGCGGGCGCGGCACCTCCGGGGTCGGTGTCGACGACGATGATGGGGACGCCGACGTCGACGGTCGTGCCCTCAGCGACGAGCAGCTCGCTGACGACGCCTGTGAACGGCGAGGGCAGCTCGACGAGGGACTTCGCCGTCTCGATCTCGACGATCGTCTGGTTGACGGTCACCTCGTCGCCGACCGCGACGTGCCAGTGCACGATCTCGGCCTCGGTGAGCCCTTCGCCGGCGTCAGGGAGCTTGAACTGCTCGAAGGTGGGCACTGCTGCTCCTCGGGGTGGGGGACGATCGGGTGGCGCCGCGCGCCGGGGTCAGAAGCCGAACGCGCGGTCCACGGCGTCGAGCACACGGTCGAGGCTCGGCAGGTAGTCGTGCTCGATCTTCGCGACCGGGTAGGGCGTGTGGAAGCCGCCGACCCGCAGCACGGGCGACTCGAGCGAGTAGAAGCACTCCTCGGTCACGCGCGCGGCGACCTCGGCCCCGCTGCCCAGGAACGTCGGTGCCTCGTGCACGACGACGCAGCGTCCGGTCCGGCGCACCGAGCGCACCACGGTCTCGGTGTCGAGCGGGGAGATGCTCCGCAGGTCGACGACCTCGATGCTGCGGCCTTCGGTCGCCGCGGCGGCGGCGACCTTCAGGGCGGTCGAGACCGTCGGTCCGTAGGCGACGAGCGTGAGGTCGGTGCCCTCTCGCACGACGCGCGCCCGGTCGAGGGTCTCGTCGCCCGACGAGCGGGTGAGGTCGACCTCGCCCTTGTCCCAGTAGCGGCCCTTCGGCTCGAAGAACAGCACCGGGTCGGGCGAGGCGATGGCCTCCTGGATCATCGTGAACGCGTCCTGCGGGGTGGACGGCGACACCACCCGCAGGCCGGCCGTGTGCGCGAACAGCGCCTCAGGGCTCTCGCTGTGGTGCTCGACCGCGCCGATGCCGCCGCCGTAGGGCACACGCACGACGACGGGCAGCATGAGCCGGCCGCGCGAGCGGTAGTGCATCTTGGCGAGCTGCGTCGTGATCTGGTCGTAGGCCGGGAAGATGAAGCCGTCGAACTGGATCTCGCACACCGGCCGGTACCCGCGCAGCGCGAGGCCGATCGCGGTGCCGAGGATGCCCGACTCCGCGAGCGGGGTGTCGACCACCCGGTCCTCGCCGAAGTCCTTCTGCAGCCCGTCGGTCACGCGGAAGACCCCGCCGAGGGCGCCGATGTCCTCCCCCATGAGCAGGACCTTGGGGTCGGTCTCCAGGGACCGGCGCAGGCCCTCGTTGATCGCCTTGGCGATCGTCAGCGTCGAGCTCGCCGGAGCCCCGGACGTCGTGTCGCTCACCGAGCGCCTCCCTGTGCCGCGCCGCCCGCGTCCGCGAACGACGTCTCGTACTCCGCGAACCACGCCTGCTCCGCCGCGACCGTTGCGTGCTCGCTGGCGTAGACGTGGTCGAACATCGACGACGACGGCGGCGCCGTGAACCCGCGCACCGTCTCGCGCAGGCGCTCGCCGAGCGCGTCCGACTCGGCCTGCAGGTCCGCGGCCCAGCTCTCGTCCCACGCGTCCTCGGAACGCAGCAGCACCGCGAGCCGGTCGATCGGGTCGCGCTGGCGCCAGTAGTCCTCCTGGGCGGCGGAGCGGTAGCGCGACGGGTCGTCCGACGTCGTGTGCGCACCCATGCGGTAGGTGTAGGCCTCGACGAAGGTCGGCCCGCCGCCCGAGCGGGCGCGCTCGAGCGCCTCGGCGGTCACGGCGTAGCAGGCGAGGACGTCGTTGCCGTCGACCCGCACGCTCGGCACGCCGAACCCGTCACCGCGGCGCACGAGCGGCACCCGCGTCTGCTTCGAGGTCGGCTCGGAGATGGCCCACTGGTTGTTCTGGCAGAACAGCACCACGGGCGCGTTGTTCACGGCCGCGAAGACGAGGGCCTCGCTGACGTCGCCCTGGGACGTGGCGCCGTCGCCGAAGTACGTGACCACCGCGGTGTCCCGCTCGGGGTCGCCGGTGCCGACGAGTCCGTCGCGCTGGACGCCCATCGCGTAGCCGGTCGCGTGCAGCGTGTGGGAGCCGATGACGAGCGTGTACAGGTGGAAGTTGTGCGCGGTCGGGTCCCAGCCACCGTGGTCGACGCCCCGGAAGAGCCGCAGCACGTCCGCCAGGTCGACCCCGCGCGTGTGCGCGACGCCGTGCTCGCGGTAGGACGGGAACGCGTAGTCCTGCGGGGCCATCGCTCGGCCGGAGCCGATCTGCGCGGCCTCCTGCCCGAGCGACTGGGCGAAGAGCCCGAGCTCGCCCTGGCGCTGCAGGGACGTCGCCTCGGTGTCGAAGCGGCGCACGAGCACCATGTCGCGGTAGAGGTCGCGCAGCGCGGCGGCGTCGAGGTGCGCGACCCGCTCGCGGTACGCCGCGTTCTCGTCGGTGGTGACCCGAACCCCCTCGGGGGTGACGAGCTGGACGAGCGGGGCGCCCTCGTCGGGGTGCTGGTTCACGCGATCTCCTTCGCTGCGACCCGGGGATGCGCTCCCGGCCCGCTCGGGGGCAGTCCACGATCGTGTCGATCGAACCTACGTCTCCGTAGCCTACGCAAGCGTAGGCTACGCGGCCGTAGGTTGGGGAGTCACGGCTCGTCCCAAGGTCTGCCCGACGTCGTTGGAGGAATCCTCCAAGCGGCTCACCCCGCCGGGGGCTGCTGCCCCGGACGTGGCGCGTGCGCCCAGGTGCGGAAGTTCTCGACCTCGCGCACGACCGGCCACTTCGAGAACGCGAAGACCAGGAACATCACGACGTTGAGGATCGGCACGAGCGCGACGAGGATCCACCAGCCCGAGTACCCGGCCTTCTGGATGATCCGGATGTACGCGATGACGACGACGAGCCAGACCACGATCCACACGACGATCGCCGCCGGCCCCACGAGCCACCCGTAGTCGTCGACGAGCTGGTCGTACGGAGGAATGTCCATGGGCGCGAGTCTTCTCCGAAGCCGCGGCGAGGGCAACAGGTGGCGACGGCCGCCTCGGTCGGGCGCCGCGACGCACGACGACACCTCGTCCGCCATCGGGACGCAGAGAGGTTGGCACGGGCCAGGACCGGGAGAACGATCATGACGACCAACGTGCTGCCAGTGCGATCCAGGACAGTACGTGCGCGGAGACCGCACCGCGCACTTCTTCTCAGAGGAGATCTCGTCGATCCTCGAGGCCTGACGGGGCGAGACGATCTGTCTGGCGGCAGGCTACGTGCCGTCGTTCGGGGCCAGGTCCCGTACCGGCTCGCCGTCGGGGCCGAGCGGGCCCACCAGGGTGAGGCTCTCGACGTCGGGGTCGACCCAGCGCTGGTAGCCCGGTCCGGTCCGTGCGGTCTCGAAGCGTGTCGCGATGCGCCTGTCGAGGCCCACGCGCACGACCCATCCGCGCCCGTCGGCCTCGGTCTCCACGTCCAGCCCTGGTGCCACGTTCGCCGCCGTCGCCCGCACGGGACCCTGTACGGTCGGCACAGCCGCCTCCTCATCGCGGGCCGGCCGCTCCGCAGGCACCGGGTCGCCGTCTTCGTCGAGCTGGAGCATCATCTGCGCGTGCTCGGACAGGGCATGGAACGAGACCCCGAGCAGCCGCACCGGCTCGGCGACGTCAGCGAGCCCGAGCGCTCGGTGCGCGGCGGCCCGCAGCGCCCCCTCGTCCGACGTCGGGCGCGGCAGGGTCACCGACCTGGTCACCGTCGTGAACGCAGCCGTGCGGACCTTGACCACCACGGTGCGCGCCGCGACCGCATGCCGATCCAGGCGGGCGAGCGCGGAGTCGACGACCCGGTCGAGCGCCCCGGAGATGGCCCTGCGCCCGTGCAGGTCGGTGTCGAACGTGTGCTCGGCGCCCGCGGACTTGCGCTCGCTCACCGTCGTCACAGGGCGGTCGTCCCAGCCGCGCGCGATCCGGTAGAGGTTCGTCCCGCCGGCCTCGCCAGCGACCATGAGCAGCGTGTCGAGCGGCTGGCGGCGCAGGTCGGCCACGGTCCGCACCCCGAGCTCGTCGAGACGAGCGGCGGACACCGGGCCCACGCCCCACAGCGCACGCACCGGCAGCGCCAGCAGGAACCCGTCCTCATCGGCGGGATCCACGACCCGCACCCCCGCAGGCTTGGCGGCCTCTGAGGCGAGCTTCGCGACGAGCTTGGACCGGCCCAGCCCGATCGAGACCGACAGGCCGCTCAGTTCGCGTGCCCGCTCCCGGATCCGCAGCGCGACGTCCGTCAGGTCGGCACCCGCTGCGACAGCGGTGTCGAGATCGGCGAACGCCTCGTCGATGCTGACCGGTTCGACCAGGTCGGTGACCTCGCGCAGCGCACGCATGATCTGCGCGGAGTAGGCGGCGTACGCCTCGAAGCGCGGTACGACGACCACGGTCGACGGCGGACACAGCCGGCGGGCCTGCTCCATCGGCATCGCCGACCGCGCGCCGTACTGCCGGGCCTCGTATGACGCGGTCGCGACGACGCTGCGCGGCCCGACCCCACCGACGAGCACCGGACGCCCCCGCAGGGACGGACGCTGGTGCTGCTCGACGCTCGCGAAGAACGCGTCAGCGTCCAGGTGCACGACGGTCGCGCGACCACGCATCACCGGGGCGCGCGGCACACGCTCAAGGTTCACCCCACCACTGTGCCCCCACACCCCGACACACGCGCGCAGCGATCTCGTCCAGGTGCACCGGGCGCCGCCACACGTCCCAGCCGACATGCACCTGGTGGCCATGGACGCGTTCCGAAGTGCGCCCCGGCGACCTTCTCAACGAGCAATGAGGCAGCACCGCACCTCGCTGTACGCGTGTCGAAGGACACCAGAGTCGCGATGATCCAAGATCTCGTCGATGCTGCCGTCTACTGACGACGCGCTCTCGCTCATGGTTGCGGCGGTCGACGACCGCGACGTCAGTAGCCTCACGATCCGAGCCGACCCGCTGGCCCGCGCGACTGGCGATCGCGACACGCTTCGCGCACGGATTCGCACGGAGGACGATGCCGACGAGTCCGTGGTCGAGCGACGATGGTCAGAGACCGTCCACGAGAACTGTCACCGGTCGGCGCGTTTAGTCTCCCAGTAGTCGAGCGTGACCACCCATGGCAGCGGCAGCGCCGCCCGCAGGTCGGCGAGCAAGCGGTCTGCTTCGGCACGGTGCTCGGCGGCGAGATCGTGGTCGTCCCAGCCGTCGCTGTGGTCGTAGTGGGCGTTGAAGACCTGTGCCCACCGGCGAAGTCGTGTCGCGAGGTGGTCGTCGAGCAGCTCGTTGAGCTCGTCGGCCACTTCGGAGGATGCCGGCCACAGTGGCCAGTCCGCTGTGTAGTCGTTCATCAGCCGCACTGCGTACGGGTAGGTGTGCGACTCGCCGCGCGGCGACGTCGCGGTACCCAGGGTGAAGACCGTGCCCGACCGCGGCGCCACGGCGAACCAGCGCGCGTCAGGCGGCACCGTGCTCAAGAGCTCGCCCGGGGCCTCTTCTTGCCTCGACTGGTCGGCGCCGGAGTCGCGCTCGGACACGCCGGCGCGCAGTGGTTCCAGCGCGGCTTCCAGGGCGTCGATCCTGGCACGAAGTGCGTCCCGTTCTTGGGGCGCGAGGCGTCTGAACTGCAGGTTGAGGACCGCCGTCTCCTCGTCGGGCGTCACGCCTTCCAACGGCAACGGGTCGCCCGCGGCGATCGCCGCGGCGACCTCACGCCATCGAGACTGTGCCAGAGCGATCGCGCGCAGGATCCGCAGTTGCGCCTCGAGCAGCTCCACGTCCGATTGCGTCCTCCGGTGATCCCCCATGGGGTCACAGTAGTTCCGGCGCGACGCACCGACAGCGGTTCGATCTCGTGCTCTTGCCCGGCTCAGCGTGGTGGACGTTTTTGGAGCGTGAGCGGGGATGGGTTGTTCAGCGGCCCGTAGGCGATGTTGCCGCTGTCGATCCCCTGAGGGACCGGTCTCCTGACCGGGGTCCGAGGGGACGATCGTCACGATCTACACGTTGGTCGACCACACCAGGTCGAGCCGCCGATCAGCGCCAGGTCGCCGCGACCTGCAGGAACAGGTCGTTCGCCTCCCGCTCGCCGACGGTGACGCGCAGCCCTTCGCCGGCGAACGGGCGTACGAGCACACCGGCGGCGGCCGCCTCGGCCGCACGTGCCGCCGTCCGCTCCCCGAGGTCGAACCACACGAAGTTCGCCTCCGTCCGCGGCAGGTCCCAGCCCTGCTGGGCGAGGCCGTCCACCAGACGCGTGCGCTCGGCGACGAGGTGCTCGACCCGCTGGGCCAGCTCCTCGTGCGCCCCGAGGGACGCGATCGCGGCCCGCTGCGCGATGTGCGAGACACCGAACGGCGTCGACACGGCCCGGATGCCGGCCGCCAGGCGAGGGCGCGCCACCGCGTAGCCGACCCGCAGGCCCGCGAGGCCGAACGCCTTGGAGAACGTACGCAGCAGCACGACGTTGGGGTGCGCGGCGAGCACGTCGAGACCGTCCGGGACGTCCGGGTCGCGGACGAACTCCAGGTACGCCTCGTCGAGGACGACGAGCACGTCCGAGGGCACCTGCGCGAGGAACGCGTCGAGCTCGTCGCGGTGCACGACCGCCCCCGTCGGGTTGTTCGGCGTGCAGACGAGCACGACGCGCGTGCGGTCGGTGATCGCGGCGGCCATCGCCGGGAGGTCGAGGCGGCCGTGGTCCGCACCGGTGAGCAGCGGGACCCGCACCGCGGTCCCGCCGGCGACCGCGACGGCGATCGGGTACGCCTCGAACGACCGCCAGGGAAAGACGACCTCGTCGCCGGGCTCGACCACCGCGGCGAGGACGTGCGCGAGCGCCGCCACGGAGCCGTTGCCGACCACGACCTGGTCCGCACCGACGCTCATGCCCTCGCGGCTCAGCGAGGTCGCGATCGACTCGGTCAGCTCGGTGGCGTACATGTCGGGGTAACGGTTGACGTCGGCCGCCGCGTCCGTGATGGCCACGAGCACCGACGGCAGCGGCGGGTACGGGTTCTCGTTCGAGGACAGCTTGAACGCGGCGGCGCCGGGCCGCGAACGGGCGCCGGGCACATAGGCCGGGAGCGCGGCGACGACGGGGCGGAGGGGGACGCGGGGTTCGTGGGCCACGGCCCACAGCATGCCACCGCTGCCGTCCGCCCGGCGACGCGAGCCGTGCACCCGGATGGCAGGATGTCCGCCATGAGCTTCGTCATCCGCGTCCTTGTCACCGCGCTCGCGATCTGGCTCACGAGCCTGTTCATCAGCGACCACTTCTCGATCGTCGGCTCCGACACCCCGGGCGGTACCGCCGTCGTGGTGATCGCCGTCGCCCTCATCTACTCGTTGGTCAACGCGATCGTCAAGCCGATCGTGCAGCTGTTGTCCCTGCCGCTCTACATCCTCACGCTGGGGCTGTTCACCCTCGTGGTCAACGCCCTCATGCTCATGCTCACCGCCTGGATCACGGAGCAGACCGACTGGGGCATCCGCATCGAGGGCGGGTTCTGGTGGGCGCTGCTCGCCGCGCTGATCATCTCCCTGATCAACTTCCTCGTCACGACCGTCGTCCCGGCGGGCCGCAAGGACTGACCTCGCCGTCGCGCCACGCTGCTCATCGGGGAACGGTGAGCAGCGTGGTCGGGAGCGTGGAGCGCGTGACGAGGCGGCCGGCGTCGCTCAGTGCGGCGGTCGGGTCGGGCACGAGCGTCCCGCGGTAGTAGCGGGTCGCGACCCGCTCCCCCGCGACGCTGCGCTCCACGGCCGCCAGGTTCTCCGCGAGCCCGGCGTGCCCGATCCCGCGGGCGTCGGTGAGGGTCTGCACGTGGTGCGGGACGCCGTGCGGCACGGCCGGTGGCACGACCTCGCCGCGTGCGAGCGCCCGGGTGGCGTCCGCGTGCACGGTCACCTGGTCGGGTGTGGCGACGTTGGGCCGTCCGTCGAGGTTCGACACGCCCTCCTGCCGGTTCTCCACATGGGTGCCGCGCACGCCGTCGGGCAGCCGCACGCCCCCGATCGGCGCACCGGCCGTGACGACGTGGGACACCGCGTACCGCGGCCGGTCCCGCGCCGGGCCGGACACCGCGGCGGCCACCGCCGCCGCGACCATCCCGCCCTGGCTGTGCCCCACGAGCACGACCTCGTCGTCCTCGTCGATCCCCGCGTGCGCCATCGCCCCGAGCACGAGCTGCGCGCTGTCGGACAGCTCACCGCTCACCAGGTCGTAGTTGGACGTCATGCCGAACGGGGTCCCGGTCCGGCCGAGCTGCGTGCCGGGGATCGTCACCACCCAGGCGCGGGTGCCGTCGTCGTGCGCGATCTCCTCGACCGCGACGACCGAGTGCGGCAACGAGTTGTCCTTGCCGTACACGGTGTCGATCCGGCGCAGCAGGTCCTCGGCGGTGCGCGGCGCGGGCAGGTCGACGTCGTCCGGCAGGTGCTCGCCGACCAGCGGGGTCACGAGGACGTCGTCGCGGTAGAGGCCCCGGTGCGGCTGGCTGAGCAGGCGCAGGACCGCGGCACCGTTCGCGACGCCCGGGGCCGCGAGCAGGTCCCGGTCCGGGTCGGCGAGCCCGAGAGCCGCGCTCGTGCTGCGCATCGCCGCCTCCTGGACGTCGCCCGTCGCCGTCACGTACAACCCGGGCTGCAGGCCCTCCCCCCGCAGCAGGCCGCCGGCGACCTCCCAGCTCCCCTTCCAGAACAGCGCGTGCAGCCCCATGCCCGGCCACGACGCGACCGTCGCGAAGAACGCGTCCATCCCGCTCGTGCGCGCGGCGTGCTCCGCCGCCGTCTCGCTCAGCCCGTACAGCCCGACGGCCTTGAGCATCCGGTCCGCGACGTCGACCAGCACTGCGGACAGCTCGTGCAGGTGCCCGACGGCGGTACGCACCGCGTCCTGCGCGGCCGAGCGGGCGGCGGCGAGCGCGGGCGACCACGGTTCCGGGCCGAGGTAGCCGCTGTCCGGCCAGGATCGGAGCGCGCTCCCGCCGAACCCACCCCCGAGCAGGTGCAGGGCGGCGTTCGCCCGGGCGACGGCGTCGTCCACCTGCCCGGCCGCGTCCCGCAGCACCCGGGCCTGTGCCAGCACCCGGTCGGTGTCGACCGAGGTGCGCCCGCCGCTGATGGTGATCACCGCCGTCGGGTCCACCGGGGCGCCACCCCACGCCGCGCGCGTCACCGACCGGCCCCTCCGGCCAGTACCGCGGCCTGGCGCTCGGCGGCCAGCACCTCGAGGTAGCGGCCCGACACGAGGGCTGCCTCCTCGACGGCGTACCCCGCCGTGCGGGCGCGCCGCACGATCTCGGCGAGCTCACGGCGGTAGCCCTCGGCGGCCTGCCCCGCCCAGTCGACGTCGCCCGCAGCGGCGGTCCGGGCGGACGCGCCGTCCACGAGCGCGGCGGCGTGGCGCAGGTCGGGCCGGGGGTCCTCGCTCGCTCCGTACCCGACGGGTGTGCACCGCCCTGGGCCGGTCCCGTCACTGGTCAGGTGGCCCGTCACGTGGTGGGTCGTGGTGCTCGTCATGCGCCGACCGTAGGAACCCGGGCACCGCCGCTGCGTCCGCACACGGGTGGACTGTGGACGTGGGTCGTGGCCGCCGGGCTGTGCACGACGAGACGTCCCGCCCCGGGCGGGACGCGCGTGGGAGAATGACGCACGTGTCCGCCACGAACGACGCCCCCGCCCCTGCCCGCACCCGGCTCGCCGACGCGACCCCGCCGATCGCGCTCGGCCCGCTCGACGGCCGCTACCGCGGCGCGGTCGCACCGCTCGTCGACCACCTGAGCGAGGCCGCCCTCAACCGCGAGCGCCTCCACGTCGAGGTCGAGTGGCTCATCACGCTGTGCACCGGTGTCCCGGGGGTCACGGACGGCCCGGTCGTGCCGGGTGCGCCGGCGCTCTCGGACGCCGAGCAGGCGTACCTGCGGGCGATCGTCACCGACTTCGACGCCGACGCGGTCGCCGAGCTCGGCGCGATCGAGCGCGAGACGGTGCACGACGTCAAGGCCGTCGAGTACTTCATCAAGCGTCGCCTCGTCGCGGCGCCCGAGGCGCTCGGTCCGGACACGGTGCTGCCGTCCGTCGGGGAGCTCGTGCACTTCGCGTGCACGAGCGAGGACGTCAACAACCTGTCGTACGCGCTCATGGTGCGCGGCGCCGTCGTCGACGTCTGGCTGCCCGCCGCGACCGCGCTGGCCGACCAGCTCGCGGACATGGCGCGCGAGCTCGCCGAGGTCCCGCTGCTGAGCCGCACGCACGGCCAGCCGGCGACGCCGACGACACTCGGCAAGGAGGTCGCGGTCCTCACCCACCGGCTGCGCCGTCAGCTTCGCCGGATCGACAGTGCCGAGTACCTGGGCAAGCTCAACGGTGCGACGGGCACGTACGGGGCGCACGTCGTCGCCGTCCCCGGGGTGGACTGGCCGGCGGTCTCGCGGCACTTCGTCGAGGGCTTGGGCCTGACCTGGAACCCGCTGACCACGCAGATCGAGTCGCACGACTGGCAGGCCGAGCTCTACGCCGACGTCGCGCGCTTCAACCGCGTCCTGCACAACCTCAGCACCGACGTGTGGACGTACATCTCGCTCGGGTTCTTCACGCAGATCCCGGTGCCGGGCGCGACAGGCTCGTCGACCATGCCGCACAAGGTGAACCCGATCCGCTTCGAGAACGCCGAGGCGAACCTCGAGATCTCGTGCTCGCTGCTCGACACGCTCGGTGCGACGCTCGTGACGTCCCGCCTGCAGCGCGACCTCACGGACTCCACGACGCAGCGCAACATCGGCCCCGCGTTCGGCCACTCGCTCCTCGCGATCGACAACGTGCGCCGCGGCCTGAAGGCCCTGGCTGCGAACGCCGACCTCATGGCCGAGGACCTCGACGCCAACTGGGAGGTGCTCGGCGAGCCGATCCAGTCGGCGATGCGCGCGGCGTCCGTCGCGGGCGTGCCCGGCATGGAGAACCCGTACGAGCGGCTCAAGGAGCTCACGCGCGGGCACCGTCTGACGGGCGACGAGATGCGCTCGTTCGTCAAGAGCCTCGGCCTCCCCGACGACGTCACCGCCCGCCTCACCGCCCTCACCCCGGCCACCTACACGGGCCTGGCCGCAGCTCTGGTCACAACCCACCTAGCCTGGACTGGGGGGGGGGGGGGGGGGGGGCGGGGGGGGGGGGGGGGGGGGGGGGGGGGGGGGGGCGGGGGGGGGGGGGGGGGGGGGGGGGGGGGGGGGGGGGGGGGGGGGCGGGGGGGGGGGGGGGCGGGGGGTCGTTCGCCGCCATCTTGGCGAGCATGGCGTTGTACTCGCCGAGCTCGGCGTCGCCGTCACGGTCCGCCTGGCGGTCGCGGCGGCGGGCGTCCCGTTCGTCGGACCGGGTCCAGCTG